>CAXXMV010000008.1:0-1642991 GCA_963662285.2 bacterium | reverse complement strand
CCAGCAACGACCCCATAATCGTAATTGTCTATTTGCATCAAACTTCCGTGCGAACCATTGCCACTAGTGCTGTTAGTAATATAGGATGCCGAAAAGAGATACGAGTATTGCGGACCACCAAAAAGATAATAGCTGATATCTTTCAGCCTGTCTGTTCCTACACAAAAAAGCAACGGAATTTCTATGTAGCTTAAATTGACTTCGCTATTAATCTCTGTACTTTCTCCCGTATATTCATCATATCCTGCCCTTTCAACACAAAATCCTTTATATGCATAAAGACATTCAAGTCGCACTACGGAATATTGGGTAAAAGGCTTCTCAAAAAGAGCTCCGGCGGTAAAAAAAAATTTTGTTTTCTCTTCGGTAACAGTATATACTAATTTCGAGCTGGAAATTCCTCCTCCACCTATCAGACCGAAGGCAGCATCTGTCCTCTCGTTAAGTCGGACATATTTAGACCCAAAAGGAACCGGTATATCTTTTATCTCTCTACCCGGCAACGCTCCGCAAACAAGCAACGCAACCAAGCAGACAAAAAATCTTCTATTCATCTAACCTCAAAATTATTGTAATGCGAGTTAATCAACTCTACAAAACATCTATGGAACAAACAAGATTTAGATTAAACGGTTGTCCAATCTGTCAAAATATTTTCGCTTAAATTTCTCTTGTCAATCTGTTCGCTTATTTTTTTTTAACGGGAAATTATCTTACAAGGAGAAAAGATGAACATAGTTGGAAAAAAAGTCGTAAGACTAGACGGGTATGAAAAAGTAACCGGCAAAGCCATCTATGGGGATGATATACAACTTAAGAATATGCTCTATATGGCTCAAAAGTACACTGACATACCTTGTGGAAAGATTAAAAAAATCGACATCAGCAAAGCTGAAAAACTGGAGGGAGTAGTTAAAATCGCTCTGCATAAAGATGTCATTGGGCAGGACAAAATAGGTCCCATTCGTCAAGATCAATTCGTAATTTGTAAGGACAAAGTTTATTACTCTGGAGATGTGGTAGCCATCGTCAGTGCTATCAGCAAAAATATTGCCAACCTCGCTGCCAATATGATAGAGGTAGAGTATGAAGCTGGAAAAGGCGTATTTGACATCACAGAATCAGCAAAAGATGAAACACTGGTAAGACCAGAATATGAAACAAATGTCGTGGTGCATTATCCGCTCCGCAAAGGAGATGTGGAAAAGGGCTTCGCTGAATGCGACCAAGTGATAGAAAGAGAATACAAAACAGGATTTCACGAACACGGCTACATAGAGACAGAGAGTTTGGTGGCTGTGCCCGACCCGACATGCAAGGGCGTGAAAGTTTACGGCTCGGTGCAAAACCCACACACAACCAGACGCGAAGTTGCAAAATTTTTGGGTTTGAGGCTAAACCAAGTTGATGTTCGCTGTTCTAATCTCGGTGGCTCTTTCGGTGGAAAAGACGACACTGTAAACGCAGTAGCTTGTAGAGTAAGCATGCTCGCTATGCTTACCGGCAAGCCACACAAGATTAGCCTATCTCGCGAAGAGTCGATGAAAGAGAGCTATAAGCGACATCCGTATCTGATGAAATACAAAGTCGGCTTCAACAACGATGGCAAAATTAAATCAATGAAGGTCGATATTTTGGCAGACTCCGGTGCTTATTCGGCACAGAGTTTCTTCGTAACTTGGCGTTCCGTGGTGCAAGCCACGGGTCCATACGAGATTGACAATGTCAGCACAGACATCAGAGCGGTTTACACAAACAACACCTACACCGCTGCTTATCGTGGTTTTGGCTCTCCGCAAATCATTTTCGCTCAAGAATCTCTGATGGATGAAATCGGCGAACTCTGCGGACTCTCTCCACTGGAAATCAGAGCCAAAAACGGATACTCTCAAGGCTCAGTTACCGCTTCTGGACAAATCTTGGATTCACACAAAGTCTCTTTGAGCGAAGTGATAAAGAAAGCCACCGACGACATAAAATATTCGGAAAAAATCGCCAAATACAAAAAGTTTAACGCAGAAAACGACAGATACAAAAAAGGCGTGGGTCTTGCTTGTTCGTTCAGAGGCTGTGCTCTCGGTGCCGAAGGAACGGATGCCACATCAGCCATTGTTTCCGTGCAACAAGACGGCTCAGGCTATGTCTGGACTGGTCTGAACGAAAACGGACAAGGTTTGAGAACGACTTTCGCCCAAGTCGCCACAGAGTGTCTGGGAATGAAATACGAAGATATGCACTTCCTCGAACCATCGACTGCAGCCATAAATGATGGAGGTCCAACAGTTGCCTCTCGTGGCACTATTATGGGCGGAAACGCTGTTTTGAACGCAGCGAATAAAATTAAACAAAGAATTTTCGATGCCAATAAAGACAAACTCGGAGTTGACTCTCTCGATGACACCACATGGGGAAATGGCGAAATAATCGGCAAAAACAAAATCAGCTTCAAAGATGCTTGCACCACCGCATATTTTGCCGGATACAACCTCAGTGCTTACGGTTGGTTCAAAGCTCCCGAGGTTTCTTGGGAAGAAGAGACCGGACAAGGCAACGCTTATTTTACCTATGTTTACGGCTGTCAAGTTGCGGACATCACTGTGGACACGCACACGGGGAAAATCACGGTAAATAAAATATCCGCCGCTCACGATGTCGGCAAGGCTATCAACCACTTGGGCTTGGAAGGTCAAATTTACGGTGGTGTTACCCAAGGTATGGGTTACGGCGTTTTGGAGCATTACAATATTCAAAACGGTGTCGTGAAATCCAAAAACTTTGACGAATACATCATTCCAACCATCAAAGACATCAAAGAGATTTCGCCTATCATCGTGGAAAATCCCGATGCTATCGGTCCTTACGGCGGTAAAAGCATCGGCGAACCAACTCTGGAACTCGGTGCTGCCTGCATCGCCAACGCTCTGAATAACGCCACCAAAAAACGCAGCTACGAGATTCCGTTGACATTGGAAAAAGTTTATCTCGGCAAACAATTAGTAAAACCGGAAAGAGCCAGTGAGGCTCACAAAGGCAGCAAAGATGTGAAAGATATCATCTCTAATGTTACTATGCTGAACCCGAAGAGTTTGAGCGAAGCCTGCCAAATGCTGACAAGCAATAAAAATTCCCAGTTGATTGCTGGTGGAACGGATGTGGTAATAGAACTTCGCTGTAAGCAATCCCCACTACTTTGGTAAACATCGACCAATTGCCTGAATTAAAGGGAATCGCAGAGAATGGAAAAACTGTTGTCATCGGAGCTAACCAAAAAATAAACGAAGTGAAAGAAAACAGCATTGTGCAAAAGCACTTCCCCGCATTGGTTGAGGCTATCTCCACGATTGGTGCCAAACAAACGAGAATGAGAGGCTCTCTTGCCGGCAATATTGCCAACGCATCTCCATCTGCAGATAGTTTGCCTCCGCTTGTCGCCTATGGTGCCAAGGTTTTGCTTGTTAGCCAAAACGGAGAAAGAACTGTTGATGTCGATAAATTTATAGAGCAAATTGCAACCATCCATAATACACAACATATTGATGATAATTACGTATTATTAAGTAAAGAAGAATTGGGTGCCAAGGGTAGTGTTTTTTCTACCCTTGATGCTATCACCTTCTATTTTTTGTCCAGACTGAGTAACAAACCAAAACTTCAGTTTATCCCAAAATCCCAACTTTATTTAAACAAATGTTACAATTGGCATATCTATGGATTGACGAAATATTCAAGTGCGTTACATTTATAATAGAATAGAATTCCTCTCCAGATAGAAGCTATCCTAGATGAACGAGTTACATACTCACGCAAAACACCAAAGGCCGGTTTTCTACTTTCATGCGATCCGTACGGGACGTTGGGTAATACTGGCTGGATTGGTCGGCGTAATAGCCGGCCTGGGCGCCATTCTATTTAATTTTCTGGTCTTCGGCTGCATGGATTTATTCATGGTCAAAGGCCTGGGCTGGTCGCTTAAAGAGGTGGCTAAAGACGCCGTCATTCTGCAACCCGCGACCGGGTTGCGTTATTGGCTGCTGCCCATTGTTCCCATGATCGGCGGCTTTCTCGGCGGATTCCTGGTTTTCACTTACGCTCCTGAAGCGGAAGGCCACGGGACGGATGCCTTTATCAAGTCATTTCATCGCCTCCGGGGACGCATTCGCTGGCAGGTTCCAATTATCAAAACAATCGCTTCAGCCATTACCATCGGTTCTGGAGGCTGCGCCGGACGTGAAGGTCCCATCGCTCAAATTGGAGCAGGCTTCGGTTCGTGGCTTGCTCAAGTGCTGCGCTTGGATGCAACCGAATGCCGGACGCTGCTCATAGCAGGTACGGCTGGCGGAGTCGGCGCGATCTTCTGCGCTCCACTGGGCGGCGCCCTGTTCGCTATTGAAGTATTGTACCGTAACCAGGAAATGGAAACCGAAGGATTAATCCCGGCCATTATCGCATCACTGGTCTCCTTTTCGGTTTTTACTACTCTTACCGGGCAGGACTCAGGTTTTCCATTCTCCAGAATTTACATTCGCGGCGTGGGAATTGGTTCCTTACGCCTTGATGGGAGTCTTATGCGCCATAGTTGGCATCCTTTATGTAACCGTGTTTTATGGCGCGCGTGATTATTTTTTCAAAAAAATTCCGATAAAACCTCATTTCCTGCCGATGATCGGCGGTCTGTTATTGGGCGGCCTGGCGCTGATGCGTCCTGAAGTGTTGGGAGGCGGGTATGGCTGGATTCATCAGGCTTTGAACTATAAGCTGGAAATATCATTCATGCTTATCCTGGTATTCGCCAAGATCATCGCTACCTCATTCACTATCTCATCAGGAGGCAGCGGCGGCGTTTTTGGCCCATCGCTGTTTATCGGGTGTATGCTGGGGGCTTCGTTTGGATATATGTTCGACGCTCAGTTCCCCGGTTGGATATCCGATCCACGCTCTTTCGCATTAGTGGGAATGGTGGCATTCTTCTCGGGCATCGCCAAAACGCCAATCGCCAGTCTGCTTATGGTGACCGAGATGGCTCATTCCTATGATCTTCTGGTTCCCATGATGATGGTTTCTTCACTCACTTATATCTTGACCGATAGATGTTCGCTTTATGAAGAGCAGGTCTATGCCAAATCCGATTCTCCAGCGCACTTGGGTGAATATAGAACCGATGTTCTGGCCGGATTGAAGGTTAATGAAATTCAAACCAAGACTGGTGATATTACCGTATCGTATGATATGGCTCTTCGGCAAATCCTGCCCCGCGTGTTGCAAACCTCGCAGAATGTTTTCCCTGTGACGGATCAGCAGGGCGAAATTGTCGGCGTTTTCTCTCTTGATGAGCTGCGCACTTTGTTGCTAGAAGAAGATATGCGCGACCTTATCATCGCTATGGATATAGCTAATCCAGATTTTGAATACGCCGTACCGGATGAAGATTTGCATAGCGTGTTGCGAAAATTGACTGAACTGGTGACCGACGAGATTCCAATTCTTGATCCTGAATCAAATAAATTTTTAGGAACAATCAAAAGGCGTGATATATTGAACCTATACAGCAAGCGGTTATATGAACTCGAACGAAACGATTGATTGTTGTATTACAATATGAGAATCTAACTTATTGTTTTAATTGGTATTGTAACGTAATATATCAATTACAATATTTGTTGCATATATTATAAGCAAATCGCTTGAAATAATTTGCGTATTGAGTTTAAATTATTTTGTTAATCTGTACTTTCCGGGGGATAGATTCCTTCATTTTTATTATTTTAGATTTTTCTGGCGATATCTTAATAATTCAGGTGCTTTATGGCCGAGAAGCCAGCTGTATTGATCTCCGACGACCTGGTAGATCATCTATCGAATCATTCAATCTGCGATGTTTCTTTCAAGGAACTTACCGGAACTCAACATCCCTGGGATGTGGATATGAATATATTCCAGGAGATTAAAGTAAAATTTGATCAGATCGAGAAAGCTCTTCGTTCAGCTAATCCAGAGTTGGACATTACCTGCGTCTTATCCGGACATAGCGCATTTTGGCAGTCCCGTGATGGTCTGAAGGTATTTCTTGATAAAATTGAATCTGAAAAAAAGGCGGAGCAGGATGGTCCGTCACCGATTTGGAAACTGACTTCGGCTGAAATATTCGCCAGTCATATCAGCAATATGCGGCAACTGATCCTGGCGGCGGCGCATGATCAGGTTCTTTTAAATCACCTTAAAGATCCGCTGGGCAACAATCATTTGATGCTGCAACGTGAGTTTGAACATGGAGAACGCAATGTTCGAATTCTGTTGGATGATATATCCGAGCAGGGCATCAATCTTGAATTCACTACATCCAAAGACATTATTTTACTCGAACGTATCCGCATCACTCAGGATATGCTGGCTCATAATAAAATAAGTATAAATGATCTTGGTTATAGCCAACAGGAATTACAGCATGTCCAGGCCATTCTTGAAAAGCGCGTTGAGAAAGAGTTCCCCAAATTCCGGCGGCGTTTGAATGGCGCTTATAACCAGATCAAAGAATCTTTGCATAATGGTGAGTGCACTAACCTGCGCCGCATCAGCCATTGGGAGATGGCTTTTGCGCTTATCGGAAATCCCCCTATCGGATACCGCGGGCAATCTGACCTGACTACAGTTGAGCGCGAAAAAATGACGGCGATTGTAGCATCGAGGGAAGATGAACTCGGTCCAACTGAGGAGGGTCAATCATCTTTAGTCGCTGCTGAAGAATCACGCCAGGCTGTTAAACCTAAGTCAGCGCCTCCTGCGCCGCAACCAGTTGAAGAGCCTCAAGAAGAACCTCAAGAAGAGCAACCAGTTGTTTCTGCGCAAAGGAAGAAGACGAAACCCCGTATGGCGATCATTGACCGTCTGCGACGATAGGACATTATGTCGTTTAATAAATCAATATAATTGCCATAAGTGTATCTGAACGAATTCTTCGGCGATTGATCCGGCGTCACGTCCGTCATCGCTGATCCCTTTGGCTGGCGATAGAGGCATCAGGCTGAAATCCAGTTCATTGGCAGCTATGGCTGGTCCGACATTTGTATATAGTGGATCAGAGATGATATTATTACTCTCTTCGATTACTCCATCACCCAACCGATCTATCTTATTCTTCGAAACGGCGTCCCATAGAACTGAGTTTTGCAGGATCAACTTGCCCGCCGAGACATCTATATCGTCATCATCTGGGCCATTGTTGGAAAGCAGGATTGAGTTTTTGATAGTTACGCCCGGTCCATCGTTGGGCGCCGCTACCGGATCATTGATATTCATTTGCAGCATATCATTATAGTTATAAAAGTCGCAATGATCGATTAGCGCGAATGTTGTATCCTTGAAATCCAGAGGAGAGTCGCTTGGTTCATAGGGAAATTCGGGCGTTGTGAGAAAGACGCAGTTTTTTACCAGCATTGGTTTTTCGGCGGTTCCAATAGTGCGTCCGCCAGTTGTTTTAAGGCCGGTGTTGCAATCAACGAACCATACGTTTTCAAAAATCACTTCATCATCAGAAGGAACTTCTATTGTTCCAGTCCTCAAATCGGCGGCCCGGCCTCTGACATTCATTATGGTCAGGTTGCGGATAATAACTCCACCTCTAATGCCCAGAGCGCGTGAATCTTCTTCAAAGTCTGAATAGATTGTGAAATCAAGAATGGTGGCGTCTTCTCCCAGGCCGCTGCCCGAACCTTCGAAGATAATATTGGAATCTTTATTAAACCGGAGTTGATTATCCATTTCATAAAGTCCCGGTTTTAATTGTACAATGGCGTCATTAATATCAACTATAGCGAAATCCAAATAACTGGCGTCTTCGGGAAAATATTCATAAATCTCCTGTGCCGTTACGGGTGAAATCATAAGAACTATAAACCCTGATAAAAGAATTAGTTGCTTAACATAAAATCTACAATAATTTCGCATTGTACTACTCCTTGATGATTGCTGTTTCTGGACTTTTTTCCGGTTGATAAATCAATTTAACATATTCAGAATTTACGAACCAGCCTCATGCGCTCAATTCTTTCATAGGCGACATCGGTGAAATTCATCTCAAACTTACGCTGTCCAGGACCTTTTGCCGTCGCTGCCGGGATGCGAAAGATATAGAAGTCTTTTGATGTGAGTATTTTATCCTTCGCATCGAATAAATGAGCGCGTAATTGTAAAGCGCGCCAACTACGAGTAGTGGGATTAATCAGTACTCCAGCCACAAAACATCCACGGCGATTGAAGAAACTGTAAGTTGTAGGAAACATCTGCATAACATTTACATCAAAACCGTCTTCAACATCCATGGTCACCATCTTACCACCGAGAGTCTTAATCCGGTTTTGATGAGTGATTGCACCGGTAACGCCAATAATTTCAGGTCCACCTTTGGAAGTAAAATCAGAAACAGAGCGTATCTCACCAGCCTTGGGAGGATCAATGCCCATAAATACATCTTTAACCTGAGCTTTCTTGAAAATTTTAATGGTGCCATTGACATTCAGCATGACTGAACCATCTTTTAGTTCAGTGGCTTTGCCATAACGATGGTCGCCATTGTTGAAGACGACTAAATCGGCGGAAGATTCAAAACTTAGAATCAATATAAAAACTAATACTAAAGCTGCCGCGCAGGCATGGAACAATAAATCACGCATGGAAACAGGAGTCCTTTTATTTGCTATGTAGAAATCATTCAAATATTTATGATATTATAGCGCAAATATCAATATTCTCATAATCTATCTTCCTTCCATCAAAAGCAAAACGGAGTGAAACTGTAATAGTATTATCGGATGTTATACAGCATTTTTAACTTTTAATAAATCATTTCCAATAGTTAGTGTTTCAATATTAAGGAGTTCTTGTATGTGTCAAAGCAATCCAATTTCTGAAAAATTCCTGGAACTAGTCGAAATCATGTCCCGTTTGCGGGCTGATGACGGCTGCCCCTGGGATAAAGAACAGACTCATGTTTCACTCAAAAAGTATCTAATTGAAGAAGCCTACGAATTTCTGGACAGTATCGACGCCGCCGATGACAAAGCCATGGTGGAAGAATGCGGCGACGTGCTGCTGCAGGTGATTTTCCACGCCCGTATCGCCGAAGAAGAGGAACGCTTCTCTATTGAACAGGTGCTCGATGTCCTCTGCGAGAAACTGGTTCATCGCCACCCTCATGTTTTCGGCGACCGGGAAACCCATTCCGCCGAAGAAGTGCTGCGCAATTGGGAAGAAGACAAGCAAAAAGAGAAGCCGGAGCGGGAATCCATTCTTGAAGGCATCCCCAAATCGCTGCCTTCATTGATGCAGGCCCACCAAATTCAAGACCGGGCCTCGCGGGTCGGCTTTGACTGGGAGATGATCGAGGAAGTTTTCGACAAATTCGAAGAGGAATGGGAAGAATTCCGCGAAGCCTATACCGGACAACACCGCCTGAAAATAGAAGAGGAACTGGGCGATATGTTATTCGCCATAGTCAACGTCGCCCGCTATGTCGACGTTGATCCTGAACAAGCGCTCAATAAAGCCAATGAAAAATTCAAACGCAGATTCCTGCACATAGAGAAAGAGATAGCCAAAACCGATAAAACTCTCAAAGAAGCATCCCTGGAAGAGATGGATAAACTGTGGGATGATGCCAAGGCATTGGAAAATAAAGAATTACGTATTAAGTGATTTAAGTGAAATATCCACTAAAATGATAAACACACTGAAAAATAAACCAAAACGCATATTAATTACCGGCGCCAGCGGATTCTTAGGATGGAACCTGGCGTCAGTCTTACGTCATCAGCATAAGGTTTTTTATACCTACTCAGACCACCGCATTGATATCCCACACTGCCGTGGAATCAAAATGGATCTGCGGCGCCCCTTCACCATAGAAAATTGTTTGCGCTATGCACGACCGGATGTTGTTATCCACGCAGCGGCTCTGGCTAATACCGGTTTATGCGAGAAGCATCCCCAATTAGCCTATGACGTAAACGTCCGGGGGACTGATCGTTTGCTGCGCCGCTTATGCAACCCCAAGACGCTGTTTGTGTACATATCCACCGACCTGGTATTCGACGGCCAGAATCAACCCTACAACGAGCAGTCGCCAACCAATCCGGTCAACTATTACGGCAAAACCAAACTGATGGCTGAACAAATTGTGCGCCGCAGCTGGAGCAATCATGTAATCCTGCGCACTGCGCTGATGTACGGCGCCTGCAACCCCATCGGAAAAGGATCATTCCTGCAATGGATGGATAACGCGTTTCAAAACGGCGACCAACTGACCCTCTTCTCAGACGAATACCGCACCCCGGCCTATGCGGGCGACGTAGCAAAAACCATCCAAGCCCTGATCAATAAAAAAATCACCGCCCGAACCTACCATATCGGAGGACCAGAAAGAATAACCCGCGTAGCCTTCGGTCAAAAACTAGCCCGACTGCGCAATTACGACCAATCCCTGATCAACCCGGTAAAAATGTCAACCATAAAAACATCATGCCCCCGCGCCCAAGACGTATCCCTCGACTCATCCCTGCTGCAACGTTCTCTGCTGGTTCATTTGACGCCTGTGGAACAGGCTTTGATGGAGATTTTTTCGGAATAATTGTTGTAAATTCCATATTACGTGTCATCTTCAAGGGTGGGTGCCAAGGGCAAGACCGCATCGCAGTCAGCCCTTGATGCGATAACTTATGATATTGCAAAATCCTCAAGGGTATGCTTCGCTTTGCCTAACGCCAAGCGAGGGATTTAAATTTAAGCGTGAGCGCTCAGAATTATCCCCTGCATGAAATTCAATCTGCTTTCGTTTATTTTATTTGTTGCGTTTATTTCGTTTAGAGTTATATTGTAGTAATAACAGACAAAAAAACTCTGGAGGCTGCTATGAAAAACTCCGGTTCCTTTGAATCAATTACGCCAACACAAGCGGAAACCAGTCTGGCTCAGGAATCTAGCCAACGTTTGGCATGCTTTTCGGAAACAAGCAAAGACTTACCCATCCAGATTAGAGAAGATGGCGCAACAAGCGAAGATATTATTCTACCCGCCTCGGCCATACATCTTTTAGTAAATGTTCTTAAAGAAATGGCGAAGGGCAACACAGTAACAATGATCCCCACGCAGACGGAACTTACGACCCAACAGGCGGCGGAGTTACTGAATGTATCCCGGCCTTTCCTGGTCGGGCTGTTGGATGAAGGAGCAATCCCTTTCCGCAAAGTTGGAACCCACCGACGGATTCTGTTCAAGGATGTGCAGCAATATAAAGAACAAAACCAGGCGGAACGCAGAAAAGCCCTCGATCAACTGGCTGAACAAGCGCAACATTTGAATATGGGATACTGATTGTGGCGGAGTTCGGTATCAAGGCGATTCAGAACGCTCATCTTAATATTGTCCTATGTTGCGTAGGATGCATTGTCACCCACACTTTTTTATACGTCTTTTAATGATATCCATTTTGGCACAATCCTTTCCTTGTTTGTGTGCCAAAAAATCCTTAGGTGATAGTAAATAGAATCGCAAACCACAAAAAATCAGCGCATTATGTTTTGGTATGGATATTGCCTTATATAATATTATTCGGAAAATTAGCCCGAGTGGTGGAATTGGTAGACACGCTAGTTTTCCTAAATATTTCTTTCATGATAAGGAGTATTTAGGAAACTAGTAGACTAAGTCTGTACGGGTTCGAGTCCCGCCTCGGGCAAAATCACCGTCTTTATTTATCTCTGCTTTTCATTATTTCCTTGGATTAAACTTCCGAAAAAACACTTTCACAACTCAACAGTTTATCCTAATACCCGACGTAATAGTGTTCTCTTATTATACAAAAATAACGAGTGAAAACTGCTCTTTGTTAAGACTATCTAAAATCATACTTTCTAGAATATTGCTGGAGTTGATGTCGTAACCAATTGATCTCAAATAATCAGCTTGTACAAAAGGGATTTCTATACCACTAGAACCATCATGACCACTACCATCAATATTTACTGCGTACAATTCTTTTCCGCCTCCTTTAGGTTTTGCATAGATATGTGAATGTTTTTGGATCATGGTATTGGTGTTTTCAGAATCTTGTCTATAGGATTTTTTAGTTCCTGGAATACTTTTATAAATTTCATGCTCGTAAAGAAGAATTTTCTCAATTTTTTCTTGTTTTAAAAGAAATTGCTTAAAGGTATCCACTTTACTCACTCCAATAGGCGCATGGTCATCAAGGGCAAGACCAACAAACGGTCAGACTATGATATTATAACTTTCTATTTTATGCATTCTTCAAGGGCTGGCTTCGCCTTGCACTCGATCCGCTTATCATAATTATTGTTTTATTAGGCATCTGCTTCAACAGGTTGTGCTCTCTGCCAAATTTCAGCATATATTTCTTTTTTCTTAACAGATAATGATGGCTGCAAAGGGATAAGGTATGTGGCTTTTTTACCTGCATCTTTGATTGAGCCGCCAATTATCCATGCAATATCATCATCAATAAATATAATACGATCATGTAGTTCTTTGCTTTTTCTAATATATATGTCTGTACTATATTGATCCTGATGCTTGCTTACATAAGAATTAATATCCTTTGAATATCTATTAGCAAGAATTTGAATATTAATATCACAATTGATAGTTGAAAGATAATCTTTAAAAGCAACCCCATCGAAATATGGGTCAACTATCATGATCTGGCTTTTAGCAGAATTAATAATTTCTTTGAGATCAGCATAAAACCTATAGACATCACCTGGAGCATAAGCACTACCGATTTCGCTACGATCATCTAACTCCAAATCAAGTTTAATTTCTTCAATAGCATCTAAGACTTGCCCTTGTATTCGAATAATCGCATATTTCCATGAATGTGGAAGAGAATTAAAAGATGATTCAAATTTCATTTTGTTTTCGAATCCTAAACGAGATAAAAGAGCCTTAACTTGTGATAACCATTGCCTTTGAGGTGAAGAAGAATCGAAATTTGATCTTACACCAAAATCAGGTGAGTTTTCTAAAATATCTTTCAATTTTAAAAGTAATATATGTTTTTCAATTGGGCCATCACCCTCTATCCTTTTTCTCCAACTATTGAATATATCTGTCATATCCCCACCCGTTATCAACTCTTTGTATCCGAATAAATCATCCACTGATTTCCAAAGTTTATAAAGTATTTTCTTAACAGTCAAGAAATTTTTGAATTTCTTGGACTTATATTATAAACTGTTTATTGAGAAGGCATCGATCTGGTGAGCAAGCGATTACAGATAGCTCAATGGGATCATATCTTGGTATACTAATAAAGAAAAATGAATCAGAGGATGTAACATCATGTCTAATATGGATAATTCCAAGGAAATCGACAAACCAAGTTTGTCTTATCACCAGAAAAATGGGAAGAGTTTTGTGATGCCTTAGACGCTCCACCGAAAATCCTCCCGGCAGTAAAAGAAATGTTCAGTAGGCCGAGTCCCTTTAATGAAGAAAAGTCCGAAGCCAAAGAAGACTACAAAAAGAAGGCAGAATTGAAATGACGAAAGAAGCAGTACAAATTGAAGAAAGCAACGGTAATATCTTTGCTGACTTGGGTTTTGCTAATCCAGAGCAGGAGTTGATTAAAGCAAATTTGACGCTGCAAATTCATAACATCATAAAAGAACGCAGCCTTACGCAAATTGAAGCAGGCAAGGTTCTTGGAATTAAACAGCCTCACGTTTCCGCCCTGATGAGAAACCGTTCAGGCAACTTTTCGCTAGGCCGCTTGATGGAATTCCTAACCGCTCTCGACCAGGATGTGGAGATTTCGGTTCATCCTAAACAAAAAGAACATGCGGAAATTTCCTGTTGCATACACCCACGCCAGAGCCAACTCGTTAAAAATTGATCCATCCACCCTATGCGCTATTAAATATTCCCACCAAGAATCTTGAGTGAATTTAACATATCACTGATGCTGCTTTCTTCTAAATCGGCAAGAATATCCTGTGCAGTTGTATTAAAACTGACAGTTGATTCTTGAATAATTCTTTTTCCGGCAGAGGATAGTTTGACTAAACTCACCCTTGCATCACGTTTATTACTTTCTTTATGAACCAGCCCGATTTTTTCCATGGGCGCCACCAATCGAGTGATGCCGGATGCTGAGAGTCCAATTTTTTCAGCTAAATCAATCCGCCTCATTTTTTTTTCTATGGCTTGATCTAAATGAAAAAGGATCATGAATTCTGTAAAACTGATTCCATGGAGGCTTAATTGAATATCTATCATTTTTGATATTTTTGTGTGAACTGCTGTGTAATTCATACAAAATCTTGCTTGGAGCGTGAGTTGGTGCATGTTATTATCCTTCACATGTATTTGATTACTCAAGTATATGTGAAGGATAATGCGGGGTCAAGTTGCATGGAATATAACTGGCTTAGCCTTTTTCTTGCCTCCCGCCGAAGTTCATCGGCAAGAGAGATGATTTGGATTAATAACTACTCGCTAACTGCTATATAATTGCTTGATAAATTCAACGATAGTTTCCGGTTCCTGCATGCGGCCTACGCCAATGTCTCCTGAAGCGAGTTCTCCCGCGTCCGGTTCAATGATTTTATAACCGAAGCCTTTGAGCGTTTCGATGTTGCGCTGGACGGCTGGATGCGTCCACATCTGATGATGCATGGCTGGCGCGAAAACTACCGGGCATTGCAGAGCCAGGATGATGCTGGATAGCATATCGTCAGCGATTCCATTAGCCGATTTACCGATGATATTGGCGGTGGCTGGAGCAATCAGCGCCAATTCAGCCCAATCCGCCCATGATATATGACGCACTTCATTGCGTGAGGCAGCGTCGAACATTTCGGTCGCCACGGGATTTTCAGAGAGGATTCCCAGAGTCAGGGGAGTGATGAAATTTTGTGCGCTTTTCGTCATGATTACGTGGACATCGGCCTGTTCTTTTTTAAGCAAGCGGATCAGGTAGGCTGCTTTATAGGCTGCGATGCCTCCGGTTACTCCAAGCAGTATCTTTTTATCTTTCAGCGCCATGATTTTCCTCCGCAATTATTTTGGTTGAGATGCGAAATAATGCTCTAATTTATCAGCCAATCCCTCAGCAATGGCTTCACGGGTCAATAATGGTGATGAAGCGCGGTAATTTCCACTTGCTTGATCTTGGTCGATAAGATAAGCGACGTGCTGTTCGCCCCCGATATCTTCCACCCGGTTGGCTACCACCAATCCGGCTTTGGAGCGCTGCATCAGATCAGCCGCCCGCCCGGTCAGATCATCCAAAGAGATTTGCGCTTCCAGTTTGAATCCCACCAGAAAAACGCCGGGCGACCATTGGCGGATGCTTTCGATGATTTTCTCGCCGCGTTGCAGACGGATAGTCCATTCATCCCGATCAGACCGTTGCTTACCTTGTTGCACATCGACCGGGATATAATCCAAAACCGCCGCCGCCATCAATACCGCATCGATTGGATACCGGGATAAATTGCGCTGAATGCACTCTTTTAATTGTGGAACGGTGGTGAAGCTCTCTTGCTCAATACGGGACATATTCTCTCCGGGATAGAGCAAGGCGGGGGTCAGGCTGGTTTCTCCTGCAAGAAATCGGACCTTGGCGCCGCGTTTCATCAAGGTATAAGCGATGACGCTGCCCAAACGCCCGGTGGAACGATTGGTCAAAGAACGCACCGCATCTATGGGGGCGAAAGTCGGCCCGGATGCGATTAATATGGTTTTGTTTTCAAGGTACTGCATCATTTTCCTAAAAATAGGTAGAATTACCGATTGCGGCTGTTTTGTACGATTATAAATACTTATAGGACATCTTCTAACTATTATGATACCGTTTTATTGCAGGCTCGAAAGGAAACAGTAATGAAAAGATTTTTGCAACTGCTTTTATTGACAGGAATTGGCTGCACATTTGCATCCGCCCAGCTGGTGGATATGAATAATCTTCCAGAAGGAACCATACGCATTACCGGCGATTCGATAAATGGCGCGCTGGGCAGCGAAGTGAAAACCATTGGAGATATCAACGGAGACGGACTGCCTGATTTCGCCATTACCGCTCCGGTCGCCGATAAAGTTTATGTTATTTACGGAAAACGCACCTACCCCAAGGTAGTAAATCTATCTTCAACATTACCATACGGTTTTGTCATTCAAGGCAATCATGGATCGGGCTTCGGGACGTCCATCGCCGCTCCGGGAGACATTAACCGTGATGGCAAGGCCGATCTGGTGATTGGAGCGCCATTCGATGGCAGTGGAGGCCGGATATATGTCTTAAAAGGCGGTTTCGGCATCCAATCAGTATCCACAAGTCTCGAAAGCCAGTTTTTATTGATTATCGAAGGAACTCCGGGAGAAAACCTGGGCGCTTATTTAGGTAATGGCGGCTACATCAACTCAGATGCATCAGCCGATATACTTATCCCCAGCCCGCTCTTTGCGCGTTTAGACCTGGAAGATAATCTTTTATTAGGCGCAGCTTATGTTATCTTTGGAAGGATCGAATACCCGGAACGCATTATCAGCACTCTTAATCTTGATATGGCGTATTCAGCGACAATATTTAACAACATCAATCCTGAACAGACTAATACTTTCGCCGGATATGCAACAGCATTTGAATCGATTGGAGATTTCACCAAAAATGGAGTGGACGATATTGCTCTGATAACCCGGATTGACACTGATCCGGCCAGCGTTTCGATCTCTATAATTCCCGGCGCCGCATTTATGCCCGGCATCCAGCTAGCGGATCAAATGTCCAGTGAAACAATTGACCTGACGCTGCGTTTGTTTGATAACGCCAGTATGCATAAAATAAGTTCAATGGTTGGTTGCGATGTTAATGGCGATGGATTTGCAGAGTTAATCTGCGGTTTTCCACGGGGATCGCTTCCATCGGTTAGATCGGCTACCGGAACCGTGGCGGTTATCTCAATGCCGGAAGGCGGTTCCAAACAAATAGAGATCACGCCCGATAACCTGGAACTGACCACCCTGATAACTTCAGCTTTCGATAATAGCGAATTAGGTCAGACCATGGCATGTTCCAGGCATGGATTATTGCTTGGAGCGCCATTCGCCATTGCGCCGTTCAATGATGGAGCGGCAACCGGAGCGCTGCATTTGCTCGCCAATGATCAGATTAATATTCCAGCCGTTGTGGATGATATCACCCAGATAGCCTCACCCATCTTTTATGGACGTCAGAGTGGAAACATGTTCGCTGCTTCAATAGATGTGCTAGGTGATTTGAATCAAGACGGCGATGAAGAAATTCTGATTCTGGCCAGCGAGAGTGATGATAATCCCACCGCCGTTTACATTGTAACATCCGATCCAGTGGTGACAGCCATCCGGGATTATATGTTGTATTAATTTTCACCCTAGAGGTGACTCTAATATCGCCAGTGATTCCTCTGCGAGGGTTGTTATTATCAACCCTCTCCTAACCTCTCCCAATCCTGGGAGAGGAATGTTTGAACACAGTATTTTGTATACTAAGCCAAAACAATATAACTGGTTATATCTCAAAATCCCTCTCCCCCAAGCTTGGGGGAGAATTCAAGAGGGGGTTGTTTGCAAAAAACCTTAACCAATCAAAATCCATCAATCCAACCATAGATATGTTGGACCAATTACAAAGACCATCCCGTCATCTTTATACACAACATGCTTCGCCGAAAAGCCATTGGTATAGTATCCCCATACCTCTTTAGTTCTTTCCTCATTATTCAATATAACTTGCGTGGTGTATAAAGGACGGCCGCATTGCAGGTATAGTTCCTCTTCAGATATAGTTTGGTTTCCTGCCAATTTCATGACGCAATTAAAACACACTACTGAATAATAACCATTGGCGTATATGACCGTAATATCGAGTACAACTATGGCAAGAATAAAGAGCGCAAGTATTTTTCTTCTTGTACGATACGCCCAAAGCAACAATTGAGGAATCAAAATTGACAAAAACATGAATAAATTTGGAACGCCATGACAAATAAATTGATACGACGCCATTCCTGATGGTGGAATGAACCGTGCGGTGAATAATTGAAGAAACCTAAAAAATTCTCTCAATAAAGATTCTGGCAGAGAATTTCCCATATAGATAAAAGAGGTGAAGACAGGATATCCGAGGGGAGGCGCATCATAAGCAACCAGGGTTACGAAGAATAGCAGGCAAGCAGGAACTAAAAGAGTATGGCATAAAACCGGGCGTTTATTTAGAATTTTAAGGGTGCGATCATTTAACGTTGAGAAGAAATTCTTCTCTTCCATAATTAATCTCCAGAATGTAGTGCGTAGGGTGGGCTAAAAGCGAAGCGTAGCCCACCAAGATTCATCAACGTCTATCCTAAAACCCTTGATCCATTATCTTGCAAAGCCATCATAGGTTGAAGACGATTCTAATATAGACAAAAACGTATATAAAGGTTGATATAAATCATGGCGGACAAATGGAACGAGATATTATCACAGGGCTTCACCATTTGGATGGCGATAGGTTTTCTGGGGCAAGCGGTCTTTGCATCCCGCTTTATTGTGCAATGGATCGCCAGCGAGATTGCCAAGAAAAGCATAATCCCCATCGCCTTCTGGTATCTCAGTATCATTGGATGCCTGCTGACCCTGGCCTACGCCATCCACCGCGCCGACCCGGTCTTCATCTTCGGTTACCTCTTCAATTGCCTGATCTACTTCCGCAACCTCTATTTCATTTACACCAATAAAGATGAAGCAAAGCAGGCTTGATGATGCACCGGGTAGGGTGGGCTAAAAGCGAAGCGTAGCCCACCAAAGCCACTTTTGGTTAAGGAAATAAGATGCTTATTCTAGAGCGATTCTCAGAATAACGTGCGTTGATGCGGTTGTTAAAAGTCCCCAAAAGATGGGACTTTTAACAAATACAGAGTTTTCAATACGCATATATTTTTGTTAACCGCTATATGCTATAATATGAACCAGAAAAATCAACTCTCAAACGACAAGGAGATGAATCAATCCAATGAACGCAGATGCCGAAAAGATCGTTTTGGATGCGCTCGAGTTACCTCCCGCCATGCGCGCCTTTATCGCTGAAAAACTGATCGAGAGCCTTGATGTCGAACCCTCAAAATCATTATCACCCGAGTGGAAAGCCACGATTCGCAAACGTTGCGAGGAAATTGATCAAGGATTGACCCAACTCCGGGATGCGGAAGCAGTTTTTAGCAAGGCCTCCAAGTCATTATAATGAAACCAATTCGCTTTCACCCTGAAGCCGAAGAAGAGATGATGATTCTAGATAAAAGAGGAAAATTATCTCTCTGGAATTTTGAAGACCTGCTTACCAGCCAATCTAAAACCAAGAATTATCAGGATTATAAATAGTGGATTGTTGATCCATGTTGCCAACGAATAATATTAAATCCTGATAATCCGAAATATCCTGCAAATCCAGATTCAGACAAAATTCACCCCAAACTGAACAGGCGTTCATCTTTTGGCATGATTCTTGCCATATTACGTATGTATCTGCATATCCAATTCGGAAAAGGAGAAAAATCATGGACGCTGCAATAACAAACCAATTAGACCGGAAAGTTCTTTCAACGTTGGAACACTGCATTGCCAAAATCGCGGATGTTCTCTCTAAAACCTTTGATATCAACAGTCACGCATCAATTACACTGTTTAAATTCTTTTGCTCTTCCATAAAAACCCGCATGACATTCATCAAAAGCATTTCAAAACAGGGAGACAAAACTATCGCAAAAATTGAAAACCTCAAAAAAATAGTCAGTTCTAAACCCGTCGCTAAACCAGATATTGAATCCGTCTTATCGTTCACTCCACCAAAGAAGACGGGCAAGGAATATCAACATCCGATCCGCCCGCAAGATTTGCAAAGCGGATTACTTATTAAAAAATAATTGCTTGAGCGATTGGCATAAATATATTGATTGATGATGAGTCGGTAAAAAGTGGATGAAAGATGAAACTCTTATAAATATCCACTAAGTACTGTTGTCATGGAATCTGTTTTTTTATTTTTTTCCGTTTCGTCATAAATATCAGTTTTAGTTATTGAATAATGATAACTGTTTAGGCTTGTTGTTGGTGAATAACCGGATTTCTCAGATAGATTCGAAAATTAGTTGTTGGCAGTAATAATCCCTACATTCGTGTTTTGAATTTAATCAACATTGATCAAATAATTGTTGACAAGAACCGGACATTATGGGAAAATCGACCAATTCATCTGAAAAAAGTTTCGAATCTCATCTTATGTGAGAAATCTCAGGTAGAAAAAAGGAAAAGACAATATTATGAGAATCAATAGAATATTAATTCTCTCCATTTTCACTACATTAAACATATTTTTTAATTCTCATATCTTCTCTTTAACTGACCAAGAGATTAAAAAGATAGACTCTCTGTATGCAGAGAATATCAATAATTTGGGCATTAGTAGAATTAGGACTGAAAATGATAAGTTATACTTTGATATTTGGTCATTGGATGAAAATTTGTCTACTAGTTTTCAGATAGATGATTTCGATATAGTGTTAAACATTGTTCTTCCTTCTGCTGAGCAAGCAATAAAACAGTTACAACCACATCCTTGGTTTTATTATTCTTATGCAGTGAAACAGAAAGCGAAAATAATCAATCAAAAGGACAATTTGAAATCAAAAGATAATGCAATTATGGAAATAAGCATTTGCGATAGTCATAGTATTGAACTCAGTTTTTTTCCACTACCATCAAAGAAATTTCCACTTAATGATAAATATCCCTATTTCCTTTTAGTGCATCCTCATAACTTGTACATGAATGAGGAATTAGGTAAATCATTTATACCTTTCTTGAATGAAGAGAAACTAAATAAGCACATTTTTTTTGAAGCTCCCGGCTATCCTCTTAATCTGATTGAACACGCACCAGTGGATGAAAAATCACTATTTTGGAATCCCATTAAAGGTATTATATTAGATTCTCTAGGCAATTCAGATATTCATATTGCTACCGGCGGGATGTTCCACTTCTCGAACAAAAGAGAATTTACTAAAAAAATCATTCTCGCTGGAGGATGGCTTAATTTATGTTTTGCTCGAATGATTGTAAGCATCAATGAATCCTTTTATAATTCTGATGCAACCCATTTAACTTATTTAATTCCTATCGAACTGATTACTGCTTCTAAACCAATTACAAGCACCGATAGTAAAGATTTTGTTGAAAGTTACAGGCAAAGATTACATGAATTATCTGAAATGATGGGATATGATCATTCAAAACTTAAGATTACGTTTTCAACAAATGAATTTGCATATAAAAATATATCTGAATTGAAAAATATTTTGTTGACTTACAATCCTAAAACAAAAGTTGATGGACGCAAAGTTATTCACTTAGCGTTTATCAAGAAATCAACAAATTGAATTTCCACAAAACTTTTATATATCGATAAGACCACTAAATCGCTAAAATAAGATTATTTACTTATATTTTAGTTTTTAGTGTTTGTAATATTCAATAAGTTCTAATACATAAGTCAAATCAAAATTAAACGTCGGCTGATATTGACACCCTAAATATTGATGACGAAACGGTAAAAAGTTAAATTGATTTTCATGACCACAATACTTAGTGTATTTTCATAAGAATTATATACAAGATGTAGAATGAGTTTCGTCTTTCATCTACTTTTTGCCGATTCATCATAAATGGAGAAGAGAAATATGCGCATTCCAATTTTCACTTTCTGTTCCGTCATTCTCATATTAAATGCGAATTCACTTGAAGTTAAACAATACGATGCTGATACTTTCTTCAACACTATTTCCATTTTTGAGGCGTCGTTTTCCTCGGATGAAACCCGCCTATTGATCAATACTGACAAAAGTGGCGTCATAAACGTCTACAGTCAACCCATTGCCGGTGGACCACCAGTACAATTAACTCAATCCGATAAAGACTATAAATGGGGACATGCATGGTTTCCAAACGAC
Organism: bacterium; assembly: GCA_963662285.2. Classification (GTDB taxonomy): domain Bacteria; phylum Hinthialibacterota; class Hinthialibacteria; order Hinthialibacterales; family Hinthialibacteraceae. The sequence goes on along the minus strand of CAXXMV010000008.1, from coordinate 1,620,963 downwards.
GACAGGTTTCTATATACTTCCGATAAGGGAGGAAACGAACTCAATCATATTTACGTTCAACTGCTGGATGGAACATCCATAGATTTGACTCCTGGAGAAAACAATAAGGCGATGTTCGAGGGGTGGGCGGGCGACGATCAACGCTTTTGGATCACAAACAACGAACGTGATTCAAAATTCTTTGACTTGTACGAATACTGCATCGATACATTTGAACGAAAAATGATCTTTGAGAACAATGATGGTTATAGTCCCGAAGCCATCAGTCTAGATGGAAGATGGATAGCTTTACTAAAAATCCATAACAACGCAGACAACGATATCTACCTATTCGACGTGCAGTCACCCAATAGTGAACCAAAATACATCTCTCCGCACAAAGGTGATATCAGCCATGGTATCCAGACATTTACTCCAGACTGCAAGGAATTCTATTACACCAGTAATGAAGGAAGTGAATTTGATCGCTTATGGGCATACGATCTGAACAGTGGAAAAAAAACGTTGATATTACAAGAGCAATGGGATATTTTGAATTGTTATTTTTCTCGAAACGGACGCTACCAGGTTACTGCAGTAAACGCTGACGCACAAACACAAGTCACCATTTTTGACACTAAAACTAAAAAAAATGTTCCACTTCCTGATATCCCGGAAGGGGATATTCATGGTATATCCATTTCACGAAGTGGCAAATACATGGCATTTTATGTTGATAGCGATACATCTCCATCCAACCTATATATTCTATATTTACAGAATAACGCGCCCTACCGTCGATTGACAACTTCGTTGAGCGACAAAATCAACCAAGACGACCTGGTTTTATCGAAAGTAGTCCGTTATCCAAGTTTCGACGATCTGAAGATTCCAGCCATCTTATACAAGCCAAAGCAGTCATCACAGGAAAACAAAGTGCCAGCATTAGTGTATGTTCACGGTGGGCCGGGGGGACAAAGTCGAAAAGGGTACAATGCCCTGTTACAGTTTTTAATAAACCACGGTTACGCAGTGTTAGCAGTCAATAATCGTGGAAGTTCAGGATATGGAAAGACCTTTTTTCACTTGGACGATAAAAAACACGGCGATGTAGACCTGAAAGATTGCATATTCGGTCGGCGCTATTTGGAATCTCTTGATTGGATTGATTCAAAGCATATCGGAATCATGGGAGAGAGCTATGGAGGGTATATGGTCTCCGCAGCGCTAACTTTCGAACCTGACGCTTTCGATCTGGGGATCAATGTCTGCGGTATTACAAACTTGGTAAGGACACTGAACAGCATTCCTACCTGGTGGGCAGCCTATCGCGAGTCCATGTATGCGGAATTGGGAGATCCAAGCAAAGAGGAAGAGCGCCTACGCAACATCTCGCCTCTTTTCCATGCTGCCAATATAAAGAAACCCTTGTTAGTAGCTCAAGGAAAGAACGATCCTCGAGTGCTGCAGGTGGAAAGCGACGAGATTGTTGTGGCTGCGAGGAAAAACAATATTCCAGTCGAGTATTTAGTATTCGATGACGAAGGTCATGGATTCATGAAGAAAGTCAACCAAATCACCGCCGCCGAAGCCTATCTCAATTTTGTCGATAAGTATCTTCATGAATAGGAACTGTCGATACATGCATATTTTTTATGTAGATGTTTCTGGAATTTATGCTCAAGATATGTGCCGACTGCTTTACCATCGGTTATTCCATATAAAAACTTATCGTCGTGAATGGACTCTTTTTTAGAAAACAACTTTGCTTCCTGGCATAAAATGTCAGTAGTTAATATGGTTTTCATTATGTAACTTTCCTGGTTTTTTGCGCAACAAGTAGTTTATTATACGTGAATATTATAAAGAATAGTATTTGATTATAATAGAGGTATCTACGCTGTATTCCTCTCTGACTGATTTAAAAAAGTGGTAATACGCCTTAATGTCTATTCAGTTCTATTCAGCCATTTATTAGCTTTGAAGATTAAGCGCAACGTTCCGAGGATGGTTTTGAAGGTTGGCATTTTGCTGGCGCCGCCTTTTTGTTCGTAGTGCAGTTCAAAGGGGATTTCGGCGATTTTGTCTGGATCAACATGGGCCAGGCATTTGAGCATCAACTCGCCGGTGCAGGCGAATCCGGGGCTTTCCATCAGGCGTTCTCCCCACATATCGCTGACCGATTTCAGGGATGTGTAAGAGAATCCGCGAAAACCGCATGAAAAGTCACGCAGTGGAATACCGGGGAAGAAAAGGTGATAAGTTCTTCTGGCGCCGTGGCTTAGGAACTTTCTCCATAGGCTCACGCCGTATTCCTTGCCTCCTGGAGCGTACCGTGAAGCCACTACAATCTGGCAGCCTTCTTCAAGTTTATCCACCAGCGAAAAGATATATCGCGGGTGGTGGGTTTGATCGGCGTCTAAAGTGACTATCCAGTCATCTGCGCCGCCTTTATCGAGGATAAAATCTATGCCGGTGCGTAAAGCGGCCGCCAGTCCCCGGTTATGGCTATGCTCCAATACAGTGGTCTGTATCGGTCCGGAGAAGCGCCGCGCCTCATTTCCCGTATCGTCATCGCTGCCATCATTAACCACAACAGCATGAACGGGAAAACAGTTCTCATATTTATCACCGAACTTCTTTGATGCCTCATCGGATATCGTTTTGAGCAATGGGAAAATATTATCGGCTTCGTTATAAGCGGGTAAAAGTACAAAAATCACTATTTTTTCTCTGTTAATAAACGGTATGTTTTAGAATCGGTTAGTTGACGGCTTTTCGTCTGCGCTTCATGAATGATTATGTTTCCGTCATTTATGGTCAGCAAATCTATTTCTGCGAATATTGTCAATGCTTTATCAAAATCGGCATGCGATATTTTAACCATCTGAGCCAACACATCTGTATTCTGACGGATGATGATTCTTTGATCGTTGCATGACTTTTCTAATAATTTGTAAATTTTGCCCAGCAGTTCACGGTTCCAGACTTGCTCTTTAATGCTCATTTCCGGAGATGCGCCGCCTGGTATATTGGCAGGCGATCCGCCGGATGCGCTGGAGGCCGGTCGAACATCTTTGAGATGTAAATCTATATCGCGCCGCCCGTTATATTCGTTCCAACGGCAGCAGAAAGCCAGTTCCACATCTCCTCTTTGCAGGGTTTCCAGTTTGTCGCCCAGCCCGAAACCAATTGCGGTAATTGTACCTCTTTGGTGCTGAAGGCTAAGCCTTAAATGATTATTTCCGACAATTCTGGCGCCCATGCCGCCGATTTTGGCTTGAGAATAGAAGACCGGCTCTTGGTTGCCTTCTCCAAATGGCTCCATGCGCTGCATTTCGTTCATGAATGGGGCGTCAATCTGTTCCAGGGGTAATTTAGCATCCAATAACAGTGGGGAAGGCCCAGAGTGAAAATCTAAATCATCAACAGCGTCATAAATTGAATTAATAAAAGCATCGAGATTCTCAGGAGTTACCTTCATTCCCGCCGCTCCGGCATGCCCCCCGCAGGATATGGAGTGAGGACGCGCCGCATCAAGTAAAGGGATTAAACTTACGCCATCCACGCTACGGGCGGAACCGACGTATTTGTCTTCGATCCGGCTGAGCAGAAAGGTTGGTCTTTGATATTTTTGCACCAAACGGGCGGCGACTATGCCAAGTACGCCAAGATGCCATCCCTCTCCGGCCACTACCAGAACGCGCCCGGATCGATCCTGTAAACCTTTGCTTTCAATAAAAGCAACCGCCTCATTAAGTATTTTAGTTTCAACGCTTTGGCGCTTGGTATTCAGTTGGCTTAGATACTGCGCTAATTCTTTGGCATGTATTTCGTCGTTGGTCAACAACAGTTCCAGAGCCAGCCGGGGATGCTCCATCCGCCCGGCGGCATTGATCCTTGGTCCGATACGGAAGCCGAGTTCCTGTGTTCCAATGCGGGAGGGGATAACTTTGGCCAGGTCCATCAATGCCGTTAAACCAGGACGATTAATAGACTTGAATCTTTCAAAGGCGTGGGTTAACAGTGTGCGGTTTTCTCCGACAATGGATACTACGTCCGCCACAGTGCCTAAAGCCACCAGATCAAGCAACGAGTCTTCTTCGCCTGAACGGGAATGGGCTTCGAACAATGCCGCAGCCAGTTTCCAGGCTACTCCGGCGCCAGCCAGGTTTTTGCTGGGATACTGCTCCCCATGTTGGATGGGATTGATTAATGCTAGAGCAGGGGGACGTTCATCACCGGGGCTGTGGTGATCGGTAATAATGACGTCCAGACCGGCATGGTTGGCCGCTTTAACCGCTTCAACCGAAGAGGTTCCACAATCGACCGTAATCAACAAATCAAATGAAGAGGCATTATCTAATATGGTTTGAGTCTGCAAACCATAGCCATCTTTCGTACGGTCAGGTAAAAAATACTCCGCTTCCAGCCCCAAAGCGCTCAGGGTTTGCAGCATAATGCACGATGCTGTAATGCCGTCAGCATCATAATCGCCATGAATCAGAACGCGTTGATTGTTTTTTATGGCTTGCAGGATGCGTTCTACTGCTGGCTGCATCTCATTAAAAAGAAAAGGGCTTGGAATATCATATTCATTAGGTAAGAGATATGTACGGGCGGCGCTGGCAGTATCTATGCCTCGAATAGCAAGCAGTTGCGCCAGTAATGGGGAGATGTCTCCTTGAGCGCTTAGTTGCTGAATTGCTTGATCAGCAACTTTTTGAAATTTCCAAAGACGTTTCATAAAGTTTTAAAATTAGCTTTCTAAGAAGAATACGGCGTTTTCTCTTGATAATATTATGAATTTCCAAAAATCTTCTTGGCTTCTTCATAATCCATTTCTTCTTCGGAATCGGATGAATCAGGCGTAGGAGAAGCATTTATTTGATTTATTTCAGGTTTTGGTATAGAAGATTCATCAGGAAGATTTTGAACGGTAACAAGAATTTTTACAACGAATGCGATCATAAAAAAGACAAAAATAATGATTAAAGGGAAAAAAAGTTCGCGCCGCTGGAACCATGAAGGAGAGTACTCTTTTGAGGGAGAATCACCTTTTAAGACGCTAATAAATCGATCTTTCGTATTAATACGGTGTTTTTTTTCTTGTCGGCGTATATTTTTCATAATTTTCTTAAAAAAAAGTTAAAAAATAAGTTTTGAAGGGGTGACGAAAACAAAAATCCGCCTATACTACGTCACTGTTACAGGCAATAACCGCCAACCCTATCATAACATGCTTTCGATATGATTAAAGCAGTTAGTAGGATATTGAGGTATCAAGAGTTGTGCGGTGGAATGCTTCAGCAAAATAAAGTATGCTTTTGAGCTGAATTGTTCTTGACATTTCAATGGGATTATCGCTATATTGACTTAAGTAGATTAACCAGGGCGAGTAGCTCAGTTTGGTTAGAGCGCCTGCCTTACAAGCAGGATGTCGCTGGTTCGACTCCAGTCTTGCCCATAGCGTTAAACTCCCCGGCGGAAATGGTCATTAAACGGGGCCGTAGTTCAGTTTGGTTAGAATGCCTGACTGTCGATCAGGAGGTCGCGAGTTCGAGTCTCGTCGGCCCCGCCATTTCCCCCAGGGAGTTTATTTTATAATAAAGTCCCAACAACGAAACGTCCGGAGGTCTGTAATTCGTGAGACGCCATATCCGCAATAAACCGCTTTATATTTCATTCGCACTTCTAACCTTGATGTTATTCTCAACCAATGTATATGCCGGCGATAATGATGAAGCTTCGCTAATTTTAGATTTTAAGATTACAGGCGAAGATTCCCAATTTGCGTCTACTATCGATTCCACTCCTGAATTTACAGAAGTAGTTGTCGATGGAGAGACGCGTACCCGCTTTACTGCAACCTTGGTATTGAAAAGCGCTACTAATCTGATGGGCGTTAGTTGCGATTTAACATTTGATAACACAAAACTGAAAATAGTTGATATAAGTGAATCAAAAGGCGATCTTAATTTCGATGGGCGCGAAAATATTGCCGATATCCTTACTTTGGCGGAACGCTTTGGGCAGTCTACTACCAGCGATGGTATGTCTTACTTCGACCTCAACAGCGAAGGCGATAGCGCGAATAAGATTGATGACAAAGATATTGAGGTTGCTTCAGGAAACATTAATCAAGCAACTCTTTTCTGGACATGCAACCCCAATTCTGATCTAAGCGTTATTCGTGAAAGCGGGGAAATATTTGAATCGCCAGAAGTTAGCAATCAAAACGGTAAAATTGACGACATCATTACTTTTCTTCTTTCCCGCATCCATCCAACACCAACCGGTTTTGGATTTGATGGTGATGCACGGATAGTGGATATTGTTTTTGAAGTGGCTTCCGGCGCCAGCGGCGAGACCACGATATCATTCGATGATGCCATAGTTATTGATGAGAAAACTGAAATTACCCAAACTGAAATTATTAATAGTAGCGTTCCAAAATCAATAAATGCAGTGATTATCCTCCCTTAATCACCCTTGGGGAGTTTTTTTTATATGTTTTTTTAAAATAAGGGTAGACGTTTGCGTCTATTGTTAGTATTGTTAGCATGTTAGAGACTATTTTTGTCTTCACAAACGAGGGCGCGAGTAATGGAGGCAACATTGATGTACACTAATCGATTGAAAATAGTAATCGCTTTTTTATTGTTGGGATGTGTTATTGGATTTAGTCCGGGCATTCTAATGGCGCAGGAAATTGAGACGCCAGTGGAGACCCCGATTGAAACTCCAACGGAAACACCGGTTATAGTGCCTACATCTACGCCTATACCCGTGCTTCCAACGCCAACTCCAACAACCGCGGCAGAGACTCCAGTAGAGACGCCTACTGAAACTCCTGTCGAAATTCCGACGAACACTCCTGTTCCAGTAGAACCTACTCCAACAGAATCTGCTGTTGTGGAGCCGACGCCAACAGAAACCCCTGTTGTGGAACCGACTCCTACAGAATCGGCAGTGGTTGAACCTACTCCAACAGAATCAGCTGTTGTTGAACCGACTCCGACTGAGACATCTGTTCCTGAACCAACGGCAACGCCTGTTCCAGAGAACATTGAATTGATTCTCAGTGCTCCTGAGGCGGTCAATACAGGCGATTCAGTCAACGTTTCTATTGAAATCAAGAATGCTGTAAATGTTGACGCATTCGGATTTGATATACTGCAATCAAATGCAATTCTTGGTTCTGCAGTTGTTCAAAATGATGGAACGTTAACCAGCGATTTCGCATTTGTCCTTGGTAATACGCTAGATAATCCTGTCGGTGCTGTTCGCATCGCTGCAGCAGGCGGCGCTTCTTCAGTAAATGGAGATGGCCTACTGCTTAATATCCAGTATACAGCCCAGGCAGCTGGTGAAGTTTCACTATCACTGGGTAACATCCTCGACGACTTGATAGGCGCTGATGTAATGACGACAGTAATTGTTGTCAGCGAAACAGCAGTTCCGACTCCGACTGAGACGGGTGTTCCTGAACCAACTCCAACGGAGGTTCCTGAACCAACTCCAACGGAAGTTACAGAACCTACTCCAACAGAGACAGGCGTTGTTGAGCCTACTCCAACAGAGACTGGCGTTGTCGAACCAACTCCGACTCCTACAAAAGTTCCAGAGCCGACAGCAACTCCTATCGTGGGCGAACCAACAGCGACGCCAACCGTTATCGAGGTTAATCCTGATCTCGGTCTCGTCTCCTTAGACGAACTGGGAGGAACCTATCCTCGCGGTAACGCGGTTCATAACTTTGATATTGGAATCTCCAATAGAATTGGACAACTGGTTAAACCGGGAGAATTTGATGGTCAGATTGATCCTGATGCTCTTGGACCATTCCTCTTCATCAAAGGACAGCCTTTCCCGATCGCCAAAGACCTTGAATTTACTGGCGAGATTAAAGCAAACGGCAACGGCTCTGAGGGCGTCTACTTCCTGATGGGCGGCAGTATTGGCAATGTTCCGCCAGTCAATGGACGTCTTGGCGCAACTGGCGGTCCAAACAACGGTGGTATTGATATCGATAATAACGGTGAAACGATTAACTTTGGAACCTTTAAGTCCGATATCGTTCCGGTGCTCTTCATGTCAACCGAAAAGAATCCTAACGGCGAGTTCCTAACATCACTAGTTGATGTAGAACCAGCAGGAAACGGTGGATTCTACGTTTTGACCAAAAAAGGTAAAATCTACGCTGAAGGCGCGGCTCTTGAAGCGCTCGATACAGTAAATACACTTTCACCAGGCTCTACTGCTGTCGGTCTTAAGATCTGGCGCGGCAAAGATATTGACGTAAGCAATAGCCAATACAGCAGCGACTTGATTGGAACCGGCGCTTACATTCTTGATTCTGCTGGAGCTATTCACATTGTGGGAGACGCTCCTGCGCTGCAAACCGAAAACCTGCCTGTGGTTCCGATGTTTGCCGGAAGCGGAGTTATGCAGGATATCGAGTTCATTCCTAACGCAGAAGGTACGGAGTGGATCGGCCTTGGCATCCTGATGGGCGACGGAATGATTGAATTCGCTCCATTCGCTGATCAGCCAGCCGGAACGCCTGCACATCTGCAAGGTCTGCTGCCATTTGGCAATCTTCCAGAAGGCTTCCCGATTAATATCGCCCGCGACTTCGAAATCGAGATCAGTGAATCCACCATTTATGGTTTGGATGAAAGCGGCGCAACAGTCGCCAAGACTGGTCGTAGAGTTGGAATCTTTATGTTTGACGGATTCGGCGGAGTACATGTAGGCGGAGCTTCTACGCGATTTGCACCTGCATTAATACCGGCTGGTCTTGATTACGATGGTTCTTATGTAATTGATGGCCAAGACACAATTGCCTATCCTGTCAGCCCGCCATACACATTTAACATTGACGTTAACAAAGATGTTGAGTTGGCTTGGCCGGTAAAGCGTTAAACGATTAACATACCGATTAATTCCGGGGGAACGTCGAAAGGCGTTCCCCCGGTTCTTTTTAGGGACTATGCTAAATATGAAGTCCCCTCTCCCCACAGGAGAGGGCTAGGGTGAGGGGGATATACAAAAAGCTTATGTAGGGCGCGCCCCTTGTGGGCGCCCGGTATAACACAGAACCTCGTAAGGTGGGCTACAAGCGATAGCGTAGCTAACCAAATAACTAATGAGAGAAACATCATGACTAACATAGCATTATCAATTCAAAAGATTCAGCAGCAAGTTAATGACGCCGCCATTCGATCAGGGCGCCGCGCTGACCAGGTTACTATTGTTGCCGTGAGTAAAACCAAGCCGGCTGAAGCGGTGCGTGAGGCCTACGCGGCGGGGATGCGGGTGTTTGGTGAGAACCGCATCCAGGAAGCAGAAGGTAAAATCGCAGAACTGGATGATCTGCAAGCTGATTGGCATCTGATCGGTCATTTGCAAACCAACAAAGTGAAGAAGGTTGTTCCACTTTTTACATTAATCCACTCAGTGGACAGCCCGAAGTTGATTCAGGCATTGGAAGATGAAGCTGCCAAACGAGATACCTCTATATCTATTCTGCTGCAATTAAACCTTTCCGGCGAAGAAAGTAAATTCGGCGCGGATATCAGTGAACTGGAAAAGCTGCTGGGCGCCCTTCAGGATGCGCCGCATTTATCATGCAAGGGCTTGATGACCATTCCACCATTTGTGGATGATCCCGAAGAGGTCAGGCAATATTTCAGGAATCTGCGTGAGCTGGGGCAGCAGTACCACGATGATATCGTCGGTCAAAACAATCCACTGGAATTATCAATGGGAATGACCAATGATTTTCAGGTAGCCATCGAAGAAGGTTCAACCATAGTTCGCATCGGTACGGCCATCTTCGGCGGGCGTTATTGATTAGGTCAAGACCCTATATAAAAAAAATCCTGATCATCCTTCCATCATGGCTATCCAGATTCAGACAAAAAAAATCGAGAAAATTACTTACCTCTTCACCCTGAAGGTGCAATAACTATAGTGGTAATTTGTTTGCTAAGGTGATTGTTATCAACCCTCACCTAACCTCTCCCAATCTTGGGAGAGGGATGTGTTACCAAGGTTTTTGAATAGCTAAGTCTAAACGATCTATATGTTTATATACCATAATCCCTCTCCCCCAAATTGGGGGAGAATTCAAGAGGGGGTTGTTTGCTAAAACTATAGATTTTCCAATTGACTTTAATATCATTATCTAACTGCCGTTTTTAGTATTAAATATTTGGATAATGAGTAATCACATAAAATTTTGGAGAACATTACCATGATAAAAAGAACACTCTTTTGCATCGCTTCAATCTTATACTTCTTCACAATTAGCACTATTGCATCCGCCCAGCCTCAACCAACCGTTGATCCTGTATTGCATCCCGACTTTTATTACATTAACACCAGTTTCGAGAACGCTTCTCCTCTACATTGGGAGGTTGATGCAGACTTGAATATCCATGTCTATCTAAAATACGATTTAGAGCGCAACTCGACTAACCGTGCTAATGGTCACTGGCATTTCCAGATACAGGGGCGCCAAGATTCTGATCTTACATTCATACTGCATAATTTTCATAATGTCTGGAATGGCAAGCGTGGGATTCCTGTATCGGAAAAATCAATCTGCTTTCTATCACCTGATGGGAAGGATTGGGAAGTGATTCCAGCAAAATTCGTTGATAAAAGCCTGATAAAATTCACAGTTCACATGAAGCAGGAAAACATGTACGCCGCACGGCTTGAACCTTATAGAATAAGCGATCTGGAGAGACTTAAACGCAAGATTAAAGATAATCCATTGGTTGGAATCGAGACAATCGGCCATACGGTCGAAGGCCGCGAACTGGAGATTATACGGGTAGGCGACCCTAATGCGCCTCACAGCGTCTTGCTTCGCGCTAGGGCGCATCCCTGGGAACCTGGAGGCAACTGGGTGGCGCAAGGTTTAATCAATAAATTTCTGCAAGATGACGAAGCATCACGCCGTTATCGTGAAAAATTCTGCGTATATATTATGCCGATGTCGAACAAGGATGGCGTGGCCCGTGGTTGGACCCGCTTCAACAGCCTGGGTATGGACTTGAACCGTAAATGGGATAAACCGGCGGATGTCAAACTCTCGCCCGAAAATCATGCTCTGGAATCCTGGATCAGATCAATGATAGATAAAGGCAAGCGACCTGACCTGGCAATCGATTTTCATAATGACGAAGGCGGCAACTTGCATATCAGCCGTCCCAATATTTCGCTGGATAAATATCTGGCCGATATGAAGCGCTTCGAGAAACTTTTATATGCCAAGACCTGGTTTACCGAAGGCGCTACCGGCGGCAATTTTCATAATCCAGGCTCTTTGGGCGAAGGCTTCCTGGAGCGCTTCGGCATCAACGCCATAATCCAGGAACTTAATTGCAACTGGATAGCAGGATTAAAAAAGGAACCTTTCGGCGAGGATTGGGAATTATTCGGTCAACAACTGCTTGAAGTGTTCCTGTACTACTTTAATGAAGAACAATAAAGTAGTGCGTTCAATACGCAACTTGACTATGATTACAGAATCAACAAGGATTAGTATTATTAATATCACGGTTTCCTGAATTTTTGATAATATATATGTCGAAATGGCGAATTATATTATGAATCAAAAACTATCGCGAAGAAATTTTCTTGGAACTACTGGAACCGGAGCAACCGCTCTGACTATTTTATCCACAAGCGCTCCTGCGGTTCTGGCCGCTAAATCCGCTAACGATGTAATAGGCGTAGGACATATCGGCATCGGAGTTCGGGGCGGCACGCTTCTGACTCAAGTGGCGGGAAGGCAGCAAGGTGGAGGTATCAAAGGAACCAAGGTGGTAGCGGTTTGCGATGTTTATAAAGGACACCGGGATAAAGGCGTTGATCGAAGCATGAATCCTGAGGTGAAGACCTATATCGACTACAAAGACCTGCTGGCTGATCCAAAGGTCGATGTCGTAGTGGTCGCTACGCCAGACCATTGGCATAAACAAATCCTGGTCGACGCCGCCAATGCAGGCAAAGATATCTACATCGAAAAAGGCTGGACCCGTTCTATCGCCGAAGCCAAAGAGATGCTGGCCGCCATTAAGAAGAACAACACAATCATGCAGCTGGGGCATCAGGCCCGTTCCATGACCTCTGGAGTACAAGCCGCAGAGTTGATTAAAGAAGGCGTTATCGGTCCGGTAACCTTGGTTAAAATCGGACGTTTTGAAAACCGGCCTATGGGACAAAACATCTGGCGTTGGTATGGGTGGTATGACCGTTTTGAGCGTCCTGATCCTAAAGAGGTTATAAAGGATGTTGATTGGCAGCGCTGGCTGGGAAAATGTCCCAAGATTCCCTTTAATATGGAGCATTTCTGGCATTGGCGCTGCTACTGGCCTTATGGAACTGGCATTGCGGGCGATCTGTTGTCGCATGAAATTGATTTCGTGCATTCCGTGCTGCGCCTGGGCATCCCGGAAGCATGCATGTGCAGCGGACAAAACATCCTGCTTGATGACGGGCGTGAAGTGCCTGATACTTGGAGCACAATTTATAAGTACGAAAAGAAGGGCTGTAATGTCTCGTTTGATTGCAGCATGAATAGCGCCTTCGTTCAGCCGCCTGAGTTCCGGGGTAAAGAAGGCATGCTGCGCTTTGATTCCATCGCCCAATCTGTCAGCACCTTTGACGTCTATCCAGACGGTTCATCGGCTAAATACGCCTCGCAACTCGAAACGGGTAAATTGAATTCCAACAAACCGATGATGAAATTTGATCCTAAAAAGACTCCTGAACTACCCAGCCACATGCAGGACTTCTTCAATAGCGTGCGCAGCCGCAAAAAAGCCAAATGCAACGAAGATGAAGCCTTCATCGAAACCGCAACCTGCGTTATGTCGGTTAAATCCTACATGGAAAGACGGGAAGTGCGCTGGGATGCTGAGAAGCAGGATATTGTTTAGATACACAAAAGATTCTATATACAGGTAGCATCAAAAAGGGTAGCACCGGCTTCTAGCCGGTGCGCCAAATAGGAAGGGATTGGCGTACCGGCTAGAAGCCGATGCTACCCACTCTATAATGTTTCTCGTTTTACCCGTCTACTTCATGCGGCGTTTTATAATATACCAGATGATTGCGACCAATATTAGCCAGGGTACGATGAATAATGCGAAGGAGAATATCCAGGCCGCCAGGGTTGCCAGCAGCGAACAGGAATACATGATAACCGCGATGGCGTCTTGGAATGCGCGGCGGATGGGGGTGAATACGTCTTGCGCTTCAGATTCGACGATGGGCTTCTCTTTTGGTTTTTGAAGCAAACTTAGGGATAGGGTGGAGAATTGAATCTGCCGATCCCAGAGCCGTTGCCGTCCCTGCAAGTTCTCGACCTCGATGCGAACCCGCGCTATCTCTTGTTCAACCTTGAGCAGTTCCTCCATCTTCACCGTGTCGCGTTCATAGAGTTTCAATAAGCGCTCTTCCTGGCGTTGCAGGTTTTTGATGCGGGTTTGCTGATCGAAATATGATTCGGTGATGTCTTGGATCTGTATTTCCAGATTTTGCACTTTACCTAATTGTTTGCATGATTCAATCACTGCATCCAGTTTGGCGGATGGTATCCAGAGAGTGTATTGCGCACTAGGCCGGTCTTCGTCTTCGCGGGTTGATAGATGGGCGACGGCGCCTCCCGATTCTGTTACGATCTGTTCAACCTTCTTCTGCGCTTCTTTTATATCTGCAACTTCGACCTGCATATCGGCGTTGCGGGTGATTTTGCGGACATCGATTATGGCCTGTTCGCCTTTTTCTCCCTTGGGCGGTTTATCGGATTTAGCGTCAGCTTGGGCAATTTGATTGCCTGGTGATGGTTGATCTGTGATATATTTTTCTCTTATTCCATCACCGTCATTATCCATACCCCTGGAATCATATACTAATGCATTAGTTTCATTGCCTAATCCTCCGAAGGCGCCGCCTTTAGTATTAGGCGATAAAGGTCTTCCCAGGCTGTATCCTTTGCCAAACCGTTCATTAGAATCGTATTTCTCAATTCCTTTGCTGCGGCGGAGCGGTTCGCCGAGGCTTACTCCGGCCGTTACACCGCGCATGGCGCCGCCTTTTTTGTCGCGATTTTCTTGTATTACGTAATTACCTAAAGCAAGGTCTTTTTCTGTTTGTATGGATGGTAATTTGTTCAATGAATTTAAATGGGGTTCAATCAATCCGGGAACGATTAACATGGTCAGGATCAAGATTGACGCGCCAATACCGGCGTATTGCAGTTTTCTGTGATTGGCGAAAAAACCGCTCCAGTCTGAGAACCATTTTCTTTTTGGATAATGCGCAGCCCTATGGGGTATGTTATTTACGAATTGTTGTAAGCGGAGTTCCACGGCGTTCATTGGTTCAATCTCCCTGAAAGCCTTATTTAGAATATGTGATATGGAGCGCAGCGAATCGACTACCTCGCGCAACTTGCTATTTGATTGCAGATGGGCGTCTACGAATGCTTTCTCATCATGCGAGAGACAGTCATCGACGTACCGGGAAAGATATCCATGTAGTTTTTTTATTGGTTTCATGGTCATTTTAATATATCTCCACCGATTGCAGCATCCCGCGCAACTTCAATTTTGAACGGGTCAGGCGCTGGTCGACTACGTCTATGGTAATACCCAGGCGTAGGGCGATTTCCGCATAGGATAGTTCTTCGAAATAGCGCAGAATAACCACCTCGCGGTTACGCTGAGATAACTTCTTCAATGCTTTCAATAATGATTGCTTCAGTTCATTTTTTTGCATTTGGTCGGCAGGCGTACCCTGTTCATCGACAATCGTATCGAGCAATTCGCTGTCATCGGCGTTTTCTCTGCGATCCAGTGGATTCCGTTTGGCGCTGCGCCATAGGTTCCACGAGCATCTGCGGGCGATGCCGCGCAGCCAGGGCGCGAACCGGCTGTGGTCTCTTAAGGTAGGCCAAGCCTGAAAGGCGCGCACCAATACTTCCTGCGCCAATTCTTCAGCGCAGTGCGCGTCGCACATCAGGCTTAAACAATAACTGTATAGCGGCCTGAGATGCTCCTGAGCCAACTGTTCAAATTCGTTCGTGTTCATCAATAGTTATGATTTTTGCTCTGCTGGAGCGGTTCTTGAAATATGCTCATTTATAATCACGCGAATTAGAAAGTATGTACGTCCAACATTTCTGATTATAAAGTAGCATAGAAAGAGGATTATCCGACATTTATTATTAGTATAATGCTGTGATTTTTAGATATTAAACAGACTTATAACTATAGAGATATCTAGAATGAATCGCCTTTATTTCCAGGCGTGAATCGGTAGATATCGCCTTCAGAGATCAATCCATTGCTCATGTGATAGGCCAGAAGGCCGCCGCCCTGGGAGCCTATATCTTCGTGTTTATCCGGCCCGGAACTGACCATCAATATTCGAGAGCCGCTCTTTACTGCATTGAGCACGGGATAACCGCCCCAGCCCGGATTCCAACTATTAGCGATAACCACCGCATGAACGTTCCAGGCGGGATAATAATGACCGTGAGCTACGCGCTGTGGAGAGTCTTTGATAGTAAATTGATCATGCGGTATGCTGTTCATATAGGCTACCGGCGTGGTCAGCATAGGATAGATTATGTATGATTCCCACAGATTGCCGCCTCTATATGGATACCTGTTGTTATTATCCACCGCATACATATCAAATCCGATGGCTAAAGCGCGCTGATCTCCATAGGCCTGGGCTACTCTGGCGCGGAGCTGCGCATTCAGGAAATTTGGTACGGCGATAGCCGCCAGAATGCCGATGATGGCTACAACTATTAGCAATTCGATCAAGGTGAAACCGCGGTTATAGCATTTGTTTGTCATGAACTTTGCAACCTCTCCATTGGTATAAATATCATATTATCATATAAATAAGTATTGTCTCTATACTGGGCGCCAGTTTTTTTTTAATATTAGAGCATTACTCAAAAACATGTTCTATTATAGTCGCGTTTGGTCTTATAAGAGACTATTTTTACAGGATTTGTAAACGCGAATCAGAACTTATTATACAAGTTTCTATCAGGAAGGATCATCAAAATGACGCGAAAAACCAGCTTAGGCAACGCCCTATCACGGCGGTCAATGTTACGGAACATGTTTGGCGCCGGAGCGCTCGCTGCAATACCTCAGTCTCTTAATGCCCAGAACGATCCTTACGCAGATAAAAGCGGCGCCAAATCCGGCGCGGCGCTTATTGATCCTAAAGGCGCTCTCAAGATAACCAAACTGGAAACCTTCCTGGTTAAGCCGCGTTGGTTGTTTCTCAAAATACATACTAACGCCGGAATTACCGGACTGGGAGAACCGATCCTCGAAGGACGCGCTAAAACCTGCGCTACAGCGGTGCAGGAGATTGCGCCATACCTGGTCGGCAAAGATCCACGCCGGGTGGTTCATCATTGGCAAGCCATTTACCGTCAGGCATTTTATCGCGGAGGCCCGATTCTCACCAGCGCTCTTTCCGGTATCGATCAGGCGCTTTGGGATATCAAAGGCAAAGCACTGGGCGTTCCAGTTTATGAACTTTTGGGCGGCCCCACCCGCAGTAAGATCAAAGTCTATGGACGCGCTGGCAGGCCGGAAGATATCGAACGCGGTATGAAACAAGGATTTCGGGCATTCAAAACCGGAGTCGCCCGAAAACGCGCCACCCGAATTATCGAGAATCCCGGCTTCATTGAATACGCTACGGAGCGGTTCGCTTCTCTACGTGAAGCGGGCGGCAAGGAATGCGACATCGCCATAGATTTTCACGGCGAGGTTCCCCCGCAGACCGCCAAGGTGCTTATACATGCTCTCGAACCGTATCAGCCCTATTTCATTGAGGAGCCGGTGCAATGTCAGAATGTTGATATCATGGCTGATTTGGCCAAGAGCACCCATATCCCCATTGCCACTGGAGAGCGCATCTTCACCAAATGGGGCTTCCGCGAAATTCTGGAGAAGCGCGCCGCCAGCATTCTGCAGCCCGATATGTGCCATGCGGGAGGCATCACCGAAGTGCGCCTGATTGCGGGAATGGCTGAAGCCTATTACGCCGGAATCGCGCCCCATAATCCACTGGGACCGATCTCTCTGGCTGCGGGGCTGCAATTGGCCGCTTCGATTCCCAATTTCCTCTGTCAGGAACAATCATCCCTGGGAGACGGCTACATAACAGAGCCTTTCCAGGTGATTGATGGATATATCCCGCTGCCCACCGCTCCCGGTTTAGGCATCGAACTGGATGAAGAACTAATGGCGGACAAGATAGATCACGACTGGCGCAATCCCGAAACCTATGACGCCGATGATGGTTCGGTTACTGATTGGTAGATAGGAGTTGCGGGCGCCAAAGGCAGTGTATTTTCTGCCCTTGGCGCTATCACCTCTTCAATTTCAATAATTCTTATCAACGATCAACGCAGAAGAAAAAATCATTGTTGAACTACAGTTTTTTCGGGTGTATCTCCTGCATTGCGGCTCTGGTTTTTATCCCGTGGCGCGGGTGATTATCTTGTTAGATGTTTATAAAGAAATATAATAAGGGTTCAATCTGCTTGAAGGAAATAGAAATACACCATGAGCAATCACATAATTAGCGTCACATTGAACCATGAAAAGTACCCATCGAATTTTCATTACCCCTTCTCTTTGCCGGTTTTCAATCAAACTAAGCAATTGCGATTTGAATTTCCGGTAACTCTTTTCGTGGGAGAGAATGGTACGGGAAAGTCCACTTTATTGGAGGCGTTAGCCCTTGCGGGCAATATTCATATTTGGCGCAAGTCTGAAGATGAACGTTACCAGTTTAACCCGTATGAAAGACAATTATACAAATGTATCTCCTTAGAGTGGGCCAATGGAATGGCGCCTGGATCGTACTTCGGTTCAGAACTGTTTAACGATTTCAGGGGTATAGTCGATAGTTGGGCGGCCTCCGATCCTGGGCAATTGAAATATTATGGAGGAAAGTCTCTAGTCACGCAATCGCATGGCCAATCAATGATGTCTTATTTTCGTTCCCGCTACAAGATAAGGGGTATCTACTTTCTGGATGAACCAGAGACAGCGCTATCTCCCAAAAGTCAACTTGAGTTGCTGGATATTATTCATGAAAACGTCAAAGGAGGACACGCGCAGTTTATAATAGCGACGCATTCCCCCATTTTGTTGGCTTACGAAGATGCTCAGATATACAGTTTCGATCATAGTCCAGTAAGCGTCATTGAGTATCAAGAGACTGAGCATTATCAAATATACAAGAACTTTCTTCTTGAGAGATAAGAAAAATAAAAAATAATTGCATGGTTAAGATACAGAATGATTCGTTTCAGTCTTTTATGAAGTATTGCAATATAATTGATAAACCAGATATTCAACCGGATTTGTTGACATGAAAGATGAGATTCAAATACTTATAAACAAGCACATTGATTGGCTTAAAGATAAGACTGTTATCGAACAAGTCAATGATCAATGGTGTGAAATCACTACGCCTTATCTTGATCGGCATAACGATTGCCTGCAAATCTATGCGCGTAAAGAGAATGGCGGCTATTTATTGACTGATGACGGATATATTATTAATGATCTTATTAGTTCAGGTTGTCAACTGAATTCTCCAAGACGTAAGGAACTACTGGATACGACATTGGCTGGATTTGGCGTAAAGGTGGATCAAGAACAACTTGTTATCCATGCTACGAAGGATAATTTTCCTTTGCGTAAGCATAATATAATTCAAGCCATGCTATCGGTTAATGACCTATTCTATACAGCATCGCCGGTTATCACCAGCCTGTTTTTTGAAGATGTGATGCATTGGCTGGATTTGACGGAGATCCGTTATACGCCAAAAGTTAAATTTTCAGGTAAAAGTGGTTTTGATTATATGTTTGATTTTGTGATTCCTAAATCACGTCAACAACCTGAGCGTATTTTGCAAACCATAAACAATCCCAGAAAAGATTCTGTAGAAGCGCTGCTTTATAAATGGATTGATACCAGGGAAACCCGGTCTCCAGAATCAAAACTGTACTCTTTCCTCAATGATGCTAATACGGAAGTTTCTTCAAATGTAATTGAAGCATTTAGGAACTATGACGCAGTCCCCGTTCTGTGGTCAGAACGGGAAACCGCTCATGATGAATTAGCTGCGTAATTACGGTTAGAACTCGATCTTCAGGGTTACTATCTCATAAGGCTTGATATTCAGCATAACCGAATAGCCTTCTCTATCAATCTCCTGTTCCTGGCGTTCCAGCAGGTTGCAGCGTGAGGCTTTGGTCAGTGGTTGGTTGAATGTCAGGGTTGCCGGACCGCGTTTGTTATAGCATTCGAAAAGGCGAACGATAAGCGCGTCTTCCTTCTCGGCGAATTTCACCGACTCGACAATGATGTTAGCGCTGTTCACTTCGATGAATGGTTGATCTTCGGGCAACAGCGGGTGATTCCATGATCCCTCAAGCACCAGGGGCGCCGAGTTGAATTCATAGGCCATCTGGGGGATGCAGGCGTCGCGCCAGTCACCCATATGAGGAACGAGGCTGTAGGCGAAGCGGTGAGTTCCCACATCAGCCAGCGGGTCGGGGAAACCAGCGCATTTGATTAAAGTCAACCTGATGGTGTGGTCGTGGATGTCGTGGCCATACTTGCAGTCGTTGATCAGGCTGACGCCGTAATACCCCTCGGATAGGTCGACCCATTTGTGGGCGCAGGTCTCGAATCTGGCCCAATCCCAGCTGGTGTTGAAATGGGTGGGGCGTTGCACGTTGCCGAACTGGATATCATAGGTCGCCGCGCTGGCGTTAATCGCAACCGGGAAGGCTGCTTTGAGCAGAGTGTCTTTATTGAACCAATCAACTTTGGTATCAAAATCAATCCGGTTAGAGTCGCGGTAGAGCGAGATGTTCTGTTCGATCGCGCTATTGAGTATGGTCTTGCGAATTTTAAGCGTGGCGCGCAGTGGACCGTTATCGATGATTTCTATCTCGGCTTTTTCGCCGGTTGATATCATTTTATCCTGATAGAACAGGTCGATATCCCAGGCGTCGTGTTGCAGCGGCTTGTCTTCGAAGGCTTGGAAGACATTGCCTTTTTCGCCGTCAGCCAGAACTTCGCGATGGGCTTCTTTGTCGTAGATTGAGGTTATCTCGCCGTAAGCATTGAGATTGACGCGCAGCACTTCGTTTTCGATCAGTTTTTTGGTGATGCGGAAACTGGATTCGCACTCATCCGTCCCGGACTCGGATGTTGTTTTGTTTTCTTGAATGGTGACGGCGCTGAATGGTTCAAAATCCCAATCAGCCAGCAACTGCTTTTCGCCATCCACCCTCTCAATAGTTTGCGTTTCAATTACATCGCCATCCGAGTCAAGGATGGAATCGGCTTCGATTCCTGCAAGAAGCAGCGGCTCAAAGCGCATCCAGCCCAGCGTGTTAAAGATGGAATAGCATTTCTGCTTACCGGTTGGTTTAGTGAGTTTAGCGCATGACTCAGCGATAATGGACTCAGCCTCTTCGCGTATCCACTGATAATCCTCTGTGCTCTCCTCATATACTTCGTGGATCGATGATCCGGGAATTATGTCGTGGAACTGGTTGAGCAGAATCTTTTCCCATACTTTACGTATGCGTTGACGGGGGTATTTGGTTCCGGCCAGCGCCGCCAGACTGGCGATCAGTTCGGTCTGCTGCATTAGTAATTCCGATTGACGGTTGAAGCGTTTGTTCTGCGCCTGCGAGGTATAGGTGCCGCGGTGGTATTCGAGATACAGTTCGCCATTCCAAACCGGGGCCTGGCTGCGGGTTGGTTCGAGCCTCTCCAGGTATTCATCAACCCGGCCCAACCGGGTCTTGGGGAAGGCGGGCATGTCTTTGAGGCATCGGGCGGTTTGCAGCATCTCTTCGGTCGGGCCGCCGCCGCCGTCGCCGTATCCATAGGATAGCAGCACTTCGTTGTGCAGCGATTTTGGTTTGAAATTCTGCCAGGTTCCCTTGATTTCACCGGGTTCCATCAAGCCGTTGTAAGTGTAGAACCATTGGTGGCAGGGCGCGGTCAGGAAACTGGTCAGCACTTCGCTGCCATCCATGCCGCGCCAGCGGAACAGATCGAAGGGCATCTGGTTGTATTGGTTCCAGGAAATTTTTGAGGTGACGAAGTTTTCGATTTCGGCGCCTTTGAGAATCTGGGGCAGCGCCCAGCTGTAGCCGAAAACATCCGGCAGCCACAGGGTCTTGCATTTGACGCCCAGTTCATCTTCAAAGAATCGCTGGCCATACAAGAACTGCCGGACCAGCGATTCGCCGGAGGTGAGGTTGCAGTCGGCTTCAACCCACATGCCGCCTTCGGCTTCCCATTGGCCGTTTTTGATTTTTTGCTTGATCTTTTTATAAAGCCCCGGCTCATCCTGTTTGATGTATTCATAGAGCTGAGCCTGGCTTTGCACGAATTTATAGTCGGGATAGCGTTCCATTAAGTCGAGTACGGTGGAGAAAGTATGGGCTGATTTTTCGCGGGTGCGGCTTAGCGGCCATAACCAGGCTACGTCGATATGGGAATGTCCCACCCCGGTTACGGTTTCGGGTAAAGGCGGGACGTCGATCTTTTTTAGTTCACTTTTCAGCAAGCGCAAGGATTTGGTGATTGATGCATAGAACTCGTCTGAGCGGGGGTAGCAATAATCAATTCGGTTGAAGGCTTCGACCAATAAACCCAGCAGCTGACCGCGAATGTAGGAATCATCGGGCATGGTGGCAATGGCTTGATGCATGGTTCGGGCTTGATGATAAAAATCATAGGCCGCCTGATTCAACGAAGCCACAGCGCATTCCTCCAATTGGGCGGGCTGGACGGATGCGGGCCGCAGGTCAATCATGGGCGAGCCGGAATAGACCCGCACGGCTATCTGATATTTCTGGTTTGCGACAGCTGACTCGCTGAGCCGCACCACGTCATGCATACGGTCGATGCCATGACGCATCTTTCCATCGACGTATACCATGCCCTCAGGAGTATGCAGGGTCAGGTCTTTTGAAAGCCGCATCAATAATAGCAGCGGCGCCTTGGGGAAATCGTCAGGCGTGCAGACCTGCGCTTGCAGCCAGTAATATGAATCTATATCAGGCCATTTTTGACCGGCGCTGAACTTTTTCCATTGGCCGTTTTTTACGGCAAAGTCGAATGGATCGCCGATGTCGTCATTAGCGATTCGGATATTCTGGCAGCGCTCGATGCGTGAATAGTAGTATTGACGTTGCGAAAATTCTTTAAGACGCGACTCAACCTGCTCGAAAGGAAATTTCATGGAAAGACTCCGTATAGTTTAGATTGCTTGATATGTTAAAAACAATGTTAAATACCCGACATAAAATAAAATTGTTGAAAACGTTTTCAGTTCACCTTATATTGGGTGGCTTGATCAAGGGCAGAAAATACACTGCCCTTGGCACCCATCGTGTCTAACTACCAGGAATGATCATCAAATGTAGGGGTAACCCTTGTGGTTACCCGATTATGCTTTCACCCGTGGTTGATGCGTATTCCGGGCGCCCACAAGGGGCGCGCCCTACGTTATTATTGCGCTGTTTGATAGCGGTAGTTCCATCTCCGGTTGGGGGCGCTGTCTCCATTGACGCCCAGTTCTGATACATCAGCGAAACTCTGGATGTTATCCGCCCAATGAAAATCTAGTGACGGTGTTACTCCAGTCATGCCGATCATGGATCGGGGGATGGATAATTCCAAACCGTTGCCATTGACATTATATGAGGTTTCCCCAGCATTTTGCCAGTTTCCATTGCTCCATTTTTTTATGGTGGTTTTGGTTGAACTCAGCGTTTCGAGATTGATGATGAAATCATAGCCTAACCAGCCAGTGCTGGCGTCTTGATCCGCGTCAAGCAGTAGCAGCATCCAGAACGGGTCTGTATGGGGCGTGATGTTTTCCAAAGTCTGCGCGAAGAAATACATGTTGTTCTCATCATAGGCCGCCTTGCTAATTACAAAATCGTTGCGGCCGGTATCATTCTGGTAAACCAGTTCTCCGTATCCCGGATGGTCGCGGTGGCTGGTATCGCCGATTGCGTCGTGGAACTCTGGAGTAACCTTGCTCCAGTCATTAAAGCAACCATCGATGGTTATTTCGCTCGAACCTTGGGCTGTAGGTTGTTCTCTGACGCCTTTGTAGCGCCGAATCCAGCTGGCCAGTTGATAGTAGTAGTTGTCGGTATGTCCGCTGCGCATTGGTTCGCAATCGCGGCTGTATTCATGATTGTATTGATCAACGAACATGCCGCCGGGATAGTAGCAATCACCATCGGTGTATTTGGACCATTTATAATAACGGCCTGCGATCCATTCGTTCCATCCCGTTACGAAGACGAACTTTGGGTTTACTTCCATGACGCGGTTCCATTGTTCGTCGAAATTGAGTCCCAGGTTTACCGCATCCTGGCGCGGATCTTTTTTGCCGTTGCTCCAGCTGCGTCCCATGGCGCCGATTTTGTGGCTCATGGGGGCAGGGCCGGGGGTGTTAGGTATGGCGTTTTGGGCGACGCCGACGCTCATTTGCTCCGTTTCGCCCTGGCTGTTTTTGAAAACGTGCTGAGGATGCACTTCCAGCCAACTCCATTGATCCGGCCCGCTGGGTCCGATCCAGTAATCAGGCATGGGGCGGCGGAAGGTGAAGAAATCCAACATCTCTTTATCTTTGATATATTCTTTGTTCGCTAATATAAATGGCTTACCATCCCACTCGAACCACAGGTCTTTCCATTTGCCCGGTTTATACAAATCCTTCCACAGGATATCGGTTACTGGACATGGATTGCCAAAGGGGCCGATGAAACCGATCTGAGGCGTCCGGGCGCCTTCTTGACGCATGGCGGTATACTCGCGGCACAAGGCTTCGTATTGATCCTTCCAGGTGAAGGGTGGATTGGTGGTGTCGAATAATACAACATCAACCCCGGCGTCGACTAACATGCTGGCGTGTTTGCGGATGACAAAGGGATCGGTCATCAGGTAGTAACCCAGTTCCGGTTCGCCCCAGTGATGCGAGCCTTGTGTGGGCGGCCATTCTACTGCGCCATCCTTGGCGGTCGCCAGTATCTTGGTGTTATCGTAGGGGCCGCCGCGTCCTGGCGTGTGCCATGTCCAATAGAAGATTCCCACCCATTTATCTTTTTTTACGGGGCCGCATTGGGCTGCGTCGGGCGCTTTTCTACCCAGGTCGTCGGTGGCGACCCATGTATCGGCGAAAGTATCTCCGCCTTTATACGGCTTGCCTTGGAACAGTGATGTTGTTTTCTTTGGAGCACTAACATTCATGGTTGATTCGAAGCGGTACTGTCCAGATTCGATGGTCAGTATGGTCCGATCCTCCTCCATACCTGTCACGCTTACTCCATCGGCTTTATCTACGTTTTTATCGTTGACCATAACTTTGTTTAGCGCAACAGCAGGTAAATAGACCGTCGCCTGAGTGTTGGCGGGAATCGCAACGTCCAGTTGAAACTGGTCGGCTTCTAGTTTCCATTGGGTTTTGATCAGACCCCGGTTTGATTTGTATTGCGCTTTGACCCAGTTGATCGCTTTGTGCTCTGGATTTGATCCCGGCGTGGGGGGATTAGGTTTGATGATGATATTTTTAAACCCGCCCTCTTGCGCGTCGATCCCGGCCAGGTCGCGGAACATCCACTCGCATACCGCGCCGAATGAATAGTGGCTGAATGAATTCATGGAGACGCTGAAGAACCCCTTGTCTTTGGTATAACTATTCCAACGTTCCCAGATCGACGTCGCGCCGTTGGCTACTTCATAGCCCCATGATGGGAAGCGGCGGCTTTGCAGCAGTTGTACGGCCAGGTCGTTATGACCTGTATCTGTAAGCACGGGCAATAGCGGACGGGTTCCCAGGAATCCGGTGCTCATGCGGGTTTCGTTTTGCTCGATCAGTTCAACCAGCCGATCCGCCGCTGATTGGCGGAATTTGTCGGGAATCAGGTCCACGTCAAGCGCGATGGCGTAGGTGGTTTGGTTGTCGATGGTCAGTTTGCCTTCCGCATCGATATATTTTTCCTGGAAAGCGTTTTTGATGTTTTGGAATAACTTTTGGTAAGTTTCGGCGTCATCTGTTTTACCAATAGCGGCGGCCATTTCAGACATCAATTTGGCGCTGTTGGCGAAATATACCGTGTCGATATATTCAATGGGCGTGTTCTGATCCAGCGACAGCCAGTCGCCCCAGCCATTACCGATATTGACGCCCAGGTAGTCGGGGCTGTTGGTCTGACGGAATTGCATAAAGCGTTGCATTGAGTCGTAATGCCGTTCGATGACGCGCAGGTCGTTGTAGACTTTATAAACGGTGTAGGGGCAGATGATTCCCGCGTCCATCCAGGCCGTGGCGAATCCCCGCTGCGGTTTGCCATGCATCATGGGATAAGGCGCGTAATCGGGATAGGCGCCATTGGGCAACTGCGCTTCTTCCAGGTCGTCGAGCCACTTGGTGTAGAAGGCGGCGGCGTCGGCGTTATAGCAGGCGGCGCGTACGTAGATCTGAGCATCGCCAGTCCAGCCGAACCGCTCATCGCGTTGCGGGCAGTCGGTGGGAATCTCGAAGAAATTAGCGCGTTGGGTCCAGGTGATGTTTTTGAAAAGTTTATTTACCATGGGGTCGGAACATTCAAACGAACTGACCATCGGCGTGTCGGAATGGATGACGATGCCGGTGACAGTTTCGAGGGTTGGTTTTTCAGTCAGTCCGGTCAACTCGACGAATTGGAATCCATGATAGGTGAAGCGCGGCATCCAGGTTTCATAGCCTTCATCGCCCCGCAGAATATATTCGTCAGTCGCTTTGGCTTTGCGCAGGTTTTCGGTCATCAGGCGGCCATCGGGATGCAGCATTTCACCATGACGGATTTGGATTTTAGAACCTTCCTCGCCGTGGACTTTAATTCGTACGACGCCGGAAAAGTTTTGACCCAGGTTGAAAATATAAACGCCGGGCGCCTGTTCGGTGATTTCAACCGGATTAATTAATTCAGTAGGTTGTATTGGAACGGAAGGATAGGCTTGGATTTTTTTTGGAGTGCTGAAACCCAAGTCAATTTCACGCGCCCCGCCTTGATCGTAGAATGTCTTTTTGAGACTGCCGTTTTCCTCCGCCCTGATAGCGTTATCCCAGGTAATATCGCTGTATTCTGATGTGCTCCAACCTTTTTGTTCCAGACGCGCGTCATAGGTTTCACCCATCAGCATGTCGGAATGAACAATGGGGCCAGTGCTTACTTTCCAGGTTTTATCGGTTTTGATGATAGACTTTGAGCCATCCTGATATTCAATTTCCAACTGGGTCATCAAACTGGGCGTCTTGCCATAGATGTAACGTCCGCATTTGTCGGGGCCATAGCCAACCAGCAGGGCGTAGCCCAGGTATCCACTGTACCAGCCATCCGCCACGATGGCGCCCAGTGCGTTCTTTCCTCTTTTGATCATCCCGGTTACGTCAAACGTGTTGTAGTAAACCCGTTGGTTATAATCAGACCATCCGGGAGTGAACATTTGCCGGGTGATGCGTTCACCATTGATTTGCAGTTCGTAAATTCCAAGCGCCGTTGAATAGATAGTGGCGCGTTGTATTGTTTTATTGAGTGAAAAGGATTTGCGGTAATAGCGGGCGGGGGGAAGTTCCATATTCTGTGGAGTCGCTTGGATGGGCGCATCGTCTTTGAAACTGATCCACTCCGCTTTCCAATCGTTTGGCTGAAGGAGACCCATAGACCATTGCGCTGGCTTGCTCCACGAAGAGGCGCGGCTATCCTTATCCCAGGCGCGCACTTTCCAATAGCAGACCTTACGCGAAAGCAGATTTTTACCGCAATAAACAATATTCACGGTTTCGCTGCTCTCTATCTTGCGGCTGTCCCACAAGTCTCCCTTATCTGATGCCAGTATGTCGGGATTTGATGCGACCAGAATTTGATAAGCGGTCTGCTTCTGCCCCCTGGTTTCAGATTTCACTATCCAACTAAGCCGGGGCGCCGTCTCATCAATACCGCATGGATTGGTCAGGTATTCACATTGCAGTGAATCGATGGACAAATCGCTGACGGATGATTGCGCATGGCTCTGATATGATAGGATAAACAAGAGAGAGATGCTTAAACAAAGATGTTTCGCGAAGGATGTTTTATTCATGATTTTCTCCGAATCTATTGATATCTATAAATTAATTTTGGGCTTTCTTTATAGTAGCTGTTGTTGCATACCGGTATTGAAACCGTCCATTGGGCGCTGTATCGCCGTTCAGTATCCAATCCAGTGGATCATGTTCCTGCATGTTATCCGACCACTTGAATCGGATGTTGATATCATTATGAATACTTAACATACTACGTGGAATGCTTAGCGACATGCGTTCTTTATTTAGATGATAGGTAATGTCGCCAACCTTTTCCCAATTCCATCCACCCTTTGATTTATAAAGCGCTAATGGAGAATCGCTGGCGTCGCTAGATGGTTGAACCAGGTAATGCCATCCCTCCCAGGATGGTTTGGTCAAATCGTCCAATTGAACCAAGAGCGTCATCCAATTGGTTCCCGTTTTTGGAGAAATAGGCTCAACCGTTTCTATATAAAAATAGATGTTGTCATTGTCGCGGGCGGCTTTGGCTATCTTGAAATCATTGCGTCCCGTAGTATTGGTGTAATGCAGCTCGCCATAGCCGGGATGATCACGGTGATAGGTGTCGCCCATATCATCGCGGTATTCGGGTTGCACGTTGCTCCACGTTGAAAAATCTTTCAAGTCGATGGTCTTGGCTGCGGATGGCGGCGCTTGCTTGCGCGTTCCCTTAAACCTTCGGATGCCGTCAACCATCTGGTAATAATAGTTATCCTGATAGCCGCCCTTCATCGGTTCGATATCGCGGTTGAATTCCATGCTGAATAAATCGACGAAATACGAATCGCCCGACTGCAATTGCTTGCCGGCCAGCATCATGGGCTTATCGGCCAGAAAGCGCATGGCGATCCATTCGTTCCATTGGGTGATGAAGATCAACTCAGGGTCAACCTCAAGGGCGCGTTTCCATTGTTCCGCGAAGCAATAACCCTTTTCGCTTTGATAGTTGCCCGGCGCCGGTTGAACGCCATTGTGAAAACTTTTGCCCAGCCCCAGACCATCATTGTGGTTGAGGGGATGCTGGGCGGTTTCGACAACCATTTGTTCTATTTTATCAGGACTCTCGCTCCAACCGCCTTTTTGGGGATAATGTTCCAGCCAGGGCCATTGATCCTGTCCCGGTTGCCAGGCCCAAGAACGGCGGATGGTGAAAAATTCCCGCTGTTCTTCGGTCATCTCTTCGGATTTAGCCAGGATTATCGGTTTACCCTTCCAATAAAACCATAGGTCACGGTACAGCCCCTTGGCGTATAGGTCTTCATAGATCGATTGAACCGTCTTGCCCGAACTGGTATTGGTAAGGAAGGCGATCTGCGGCGTGCGCCCGCCTTGTTTTCTGATATCCGCATAGATGCGGCACAGGTTCATGTAAATCTCGGTGTAGGGAAGCGCGTTGGTGACGTCGAAAAAGATAGCGTCGACGCCAGCGTCGGCCAGCATCTGCGCATTCTTCCGCACTACGTATTCATCATCGGCCCGGTAATATCCATAGAGCGGCTCTGACCAATGATGAAAGGCGTGAACCGGGCCCCAAACTGGCTCCTCTGGATTTTGCTTAAGAATCTTGGCTATATCATAAAGCCGGGTGGTATGTTGACCATGCCAGATGTAATAGAAAAGAGCCACGGTTTTTTCTGGTCGCACGTCGCCAGTGATGGCGTGATCGGCGACAGGCCGCCCAAGACTATCCGTCGCCGTCCAGCAGTCGCTGAAGGTATCCCACACTTTATTAAGCTGCTTGGCTTCTTGCGCAACTCCTGTATGACTCACCGTGACAAGCGCGATGGTTGTTAATAATGCAAGTCTGATGCTGGTCATAGTAATGTATCCTTAATCTATTTGATTGCTTCACGTAATGTATATTACCATGTTCGATCATAATAGGTCAGACAATTGAAGTGCGTTATCCCTCCCCCAAGCCTCTGATCTTTACCCACAAGTTTTGTTTTGATTAAAGACTATGTGGGTGCCAAGGGCAGTGTCCTTTCTGCCCTTGACTTAAATACTGTGTATTAAAGGAATAATTCTTATGATTATTTATCCTTTTATAGTGAATTGTAGACGCTTGAATCACAATATCGATACTATTAATTATGATTCTGTGTTCTTAGTGAAACATTGATAAAAATTATTGAAATGAAATAGGTGAATTGAATCAAGGGCAGAAAATACACTGCCCTTGCCACCCGACAAATCCTTATAAAAATTCTAATAATCACTTTGTATAAAGCATAGTCTTCATATAACTGAACTGTCATGTTAGCTCTAACGATAAACCTTCAGGGTATGTTCGCCGGGCTGAAGGCGCATGGGTAGTTTACTATATATGACTGAAGCGGAGGCTATACGCTGCTTGGCCTTAACTGGATTGCCATCAAGCATGATGCTCTTGGCATTTATGAAGGTAACATTGGCTGCGCTGCCTTCGGGAACCAGTAGTTTATATACGATCTCATTATCCGTTTGCGTGAACGAGGTTGTTATCGCGCCCTTGGGAGTTGTGATAGTCAACTCAGCTGATTCCAGGTCTTTGGGTGGCTTGGGAGAAAAATCGATTTCCGCCCATCCTGGTTTACCCGGTTTTAATCCCATTAGTTCGCCCGCCACGATGAAGATGGGGCAGCTGCTCCAGGGGTGGCACCAACTGGTGTTCCATTTCTGTTCGGGTCCCCAGGCTTCCATGCAGGTCGTGGCGCCCGCCTCAAGCATGGTGTTCCAGGAATGTATATCCTTACAGGTGATTAAATCATAAGCCAGATCAACCTCAGCGGCATTGTATAAACCTTCGAGCAGGAACGAGGCGAAATATACTCCGCAGACCATGCGTTTCTTTCTCAGGAACGCAAGCAGCTTATCAGTCCCGTCTTTTGGCGCAACGCCGAACATGGGAGACAGGGCGTTGGAATGCAACGCCGAATGAGATGACCCCGCCGAGTCGACGAATAAGCCCGTGGCTGGATTCATCAATTGATCCTGCATGGATTGTTTTAGTCGGGTTGCTTTGTTATTAGTAGAGAGCGCTTTCGTTGATTTTTCGGTGTATTGGTATAACCAGGTGGAACTCCGTAAGCATCCATAGTAGAAATGATTAAGTACCGTGTTAACGCCCTCGATCTTTTTATCATCGAAATCATAGTTGTCGCGTAGGTTGCTGGGCCAATCAACCAGGTTCCATTTTTCCGGGACGGCTTCCAGTAGACCAGTTTCATTCTCATATTGCGCAAACCACTCAAGCAGGCCGTCCAAAATGGGGATCATTGATTGCACGAATTGCTCATCGCCGCTCCACAGATAATAGCGCTCAACGATAATAGGCCAGAGCAGGGAATAGTCGGCGATTTCCTGCATGAAATTACCCGGCGCCACAGCCATCAAACCGGGACAGAGGCGGGCCGAATAGGCGAAATCTTGCAAGGTCTTTTTGAGAACCAGCGCGTCCCCGGTTAGATAGAGGTGCGATTGACCTGTAACGTAAGCGTCGCCCAGGTAGCCGCCTTTTTCTCTCGTAGGGCAATCGAGGTAAGTATCCTGCGCGCCCTGCTTGGCGCCATTTTCACATAGCTGCCAGATGCGGTTTAATAGATCGTTGGACGAGGTGAACGAGCAAGCCTCTTGGGGGAAGGGATAATGACGGTTGAGCACCCATACGTTATCTTTATTCAGTTCTTCCGGCCAGTTCAACACTTCGACGTAACGGAAGCCTTTATAATCAAAAAACTCGATCAGGTCATTTTGACGTCCAGCCAGCGTTATGAACTCCTGATATTTGCAGCTAGCGCGCATTTCAAAGCGCACTTCATTTTCTTTGATGAGTTCTTCACCGTGGCGGATTTCCACTTTATGCCCGTCTGATCCTGAAACGAGGAAACAGGTGGTTCCGGTCAATTCGGTTCCAAAATCGATGAAGTATCTGCCTTCACCAGTTTTAATAATTTTTTCGGGCCAAACTTTTTCATAAGCCAATGGCGGAGTGATCTGCGGGGCCAGGGTATACTGCCCCGGAGTGGGATTGCCGCGCACGAATGGTTTTTCCCAATCCCCATCATCAAAGGAAACCGTTTTCCAATCAGGCATTATCTGATGCAGGTCAATATCTTCCGCGAATTGGGTTTTGTAACCCAGAGTCCGGTCTGAATCATAAGCGTTGGTTTGATGATATTTCCATGACCCATCTGAAATGATGGTTTCGGTTTCCCCGTTCTGATAAGTGATTTCCAGTTGCGCCAACAAGCCTTGCAGGTTATCGCCGCTGCCCCATACGCGGTTGACCAGCCCCTGATAATAAACATGAACTGCGAGGCAATTGAGTTTACCGGATTGCAACGCCTCAGTTACATCCCAGGCGTTATAGGGATAGGCGAACAGATAACCGGGCGCCGGACCCAGACCGATGAACTCCTCATTGAGATAGAGTTTATAAACATCATCAGCGGTAATAAACAATTTAGCGCTTTTGATCTTTTGGTCGCCTAATTCAAAAACCTTACGGAACAGAGTATGAATGTTCCTGGGGTCTTTCTCTTCATATCCCGATACATCCGCTTCCTTATCCTTGCGGTATTGATAGCGGAAGGGAATATTACGGAACATGGGGTGTTGAATCCATCGGGCGTTCCATTCAACCGTATTACTGGAATCATTCAAATCCAAAGCTTGACCGCCGATTGGTTGAGATTGCGCGGCGCCGCTCTGGTAAGCGCAGACTAACGAGAAAATAACTAACAATAAAATATAATAGCGTTTCACTTGATGTTCCTCCGATAGAATTAGAAATAAAACGGTGGGCTGAATTTCTAATCAAGCCCACCGCGTAATGTACTTGCATAAAGCCCGTTTACTTAAACATTGACCAATTATTTATATAAGAATCGGTCGATCCTTTTTGCTTTGATAATAACCAGGGATAGATGTCAGGATTATTATAAGTTTGCGTCCATGAGTCAACATGACCCGCTCCGGGATAGACTTTAAACTGAACGTCGCCGCCCAATTCTGTAATTTGATCGACAATTTCCTGATCAAGTTCAATCGGAACGACTGTGTCGCTATCGCCATGAAAAGCCCAGACCGGAATATCAACCAGATTATTGGCGTCGGCGGCTTTGAGATTATCCACATTTGATGCGTATGATTTAATTGACCAATTAAATACATCTCCACCTCCAGCAATTGGAAGCGCCGCTGCAATCAGTTCAGGATGTTCGCTGGCAAAACTCCAACTGCCGAATCCACCCATGCTTACGCCAGTGATATAAATTTTTGATAGGTCTACGGCATAGTTTTCCAGAACTTCATTAACCACTTTAAGCAGAGGTTCGTTCTCCCACCATCCTCCTGCTGGACATTGAGGAGAAACCAGGATAAAGGGAAACTCGGCGTCGCCGAAAAGTGATTTTTTCATTGATGGATTTTCCACTATTTTGGGAGGACCATGAACTTTCACTAACTCCATATTCGATCCGCGTTCCCCGGCGCCATGTAGAAAGAACATCAGCGGCATAGGCTCATCCTGTATTTCATAGGATGGGGGCAAGTAGACCAAATAGTTATAATTCAAACCTGATTTAATCGGCGTTTGAATGTCGGGATTCACTTTGCCCGGCGTAAAGATTTGAAAGCCGCCGATTTTCACATCGTTGACATATCCCTCAAAGACGCCTACTGCTGCATCAAGACTGGGTAGAGTTAATGTGTATGTCAGTGTTTTATTCAAACCCGCTCTGCGAATAGAAGATTCCCAGCTGATAACGCCATCCACATAATCACCGCTGGAAAGAATCCTACTGACCTCCCATCCAACTGGAGGAGTCTCAGACACGGTAAAGGCGCCCGCTTCACCCGATACGATGATATTAATATCAAGTTCCAGCGTCTCCGGCCAGTCGGCATGAAAAGACGCAAAGCGCGATGCTTCATGTTGCGCCCAAGCGCTGAATGCGAATAAGCATATTGAAAAAACAACCAACGTTCTAAATAAACCCCTGATTCTCATTTTAATCTCCCCACATCATTATTTTGAATTATTATATACTAACAATAATATGTATATATAGCATAGAAGCATAGAGCAAAGTTGAACTATTTCTGTGAGTGAATTTTTTAAAAAATAATTAAATACTTGACAAATCTGTTCATTATATACATCTGTGTTAAACGTAGTATGGAAGAATCTTGAGTAGATAATGTGGAATTGAGTTAGGAAAAACGCTATAATTATAATAGATTAATTTAGTGTTTATTTGGAAATTGTATGGGAATTCTCTAGACATGATGTTGTAAATCATGGTAGAAAAGATCATATCAGGTGCGATTCGCAGATGAACACTGTTGGATTTGAGAAACTTGATTTTAACGATATATTTCTGCGTGTTTCTACAGGATATATGTAAATATATTATGCATTTTTTACTTTTAAAATACATTACTTGCAAAGTAGAAGATTTTAAACGAACCTAATTTGCCATTAAGTGTTTAGAAGGCAAAAGAGTAAAGAAATGCCACACGAAATAGGAAAAATGAGTAATAATAAATTAACCATAGAATTGAATGGAGAGGTCAGCCTTGATGATTTCTCTATAGCAATGCAGGAATTTAAAAAATTAATTCACTCTCTGAATAAAAAATACGTAAGCGCCACTCCTATCAATTGGATTATAAGAGAATTAAAAGCCGGTAGTGCACTTGCGACAATTGAGGGTGAACCTTCTACAGAAGATGATATTTTTATCATAAATCAGATTGTAAATGAATTTGAAAAAATAGGGGAAAATGCGCAGACTGGGAAAATAAACGATATTGAGGAAGACCTGCGAAAACCTGTCGTTGGTATCACCGGTTTGATTAATGGGAGTATTAAATCTATCAATTTTAGTACAGAAAAAACAACCCATTCTTTGGATAAGAATTATTTTGATATACTCAAATCTCAACAAAATAAAGTTATCCCTCTGGAATCTTTTGGTGCAATACAAGGCCGTGTGCAAAATATATTCAGATACCCAAATTATAAAATTACCATGCTTGAATTGTTGAGAAACAACGTAGTTAATTGTTTTTTGAATTCTTCTTTTAAGGATGTAATGAGAGATTCTTGGGGAGAGATTGCTATTGTGCAGGGACTTGTTACAAGAGACTCTGAAAGTGGATTGCCTACAAGTATTAAAGACGTGAAAAAAATTGAAATAATTAAAGATGCCGGTAATTGGAGGGATGCTATTGGATGTGCTTCTGGCTTGTTGGAAGGAAAATCTCCAGAGGGGGCCATTAGAAAAATAAGAGATGCCTAAAAAAAGCAATAATAATATTCCTCGATTTTATTGGGATTCAAATGTATTTGTCTCTTTACTTGATGATGAAGAAGAATGTTATTCTGAAAGAGCACCAATAATTGCCACATTATTAGAGGAGGCAGAAAACGGACGCATAGAGATTTATACTTCAGTCTTTAGTATGACCGAGGTCGCATACTTGAGTGTCGACAAAGTAAAATTAACCGATGAAAGTTTAGATAAAATCAATAGTCTCTGGAATCCGTTATCAAGCCCGATAAAGTTAGTTGATGTTCACCAATTTATTACCATTAAAGCAAGAGATGTATTAAGAAAAACATTAAAAAACAAAGAAATCCCAACACTAAAACCTGCCGACGCAATTCATATAGCTACTGCTTTGGATATTGGGGCTCATGA
Source organism: bacterium (assembly GCA_963662285.2). Taxonomy (GTDB): domain Bacteria; phylum Hinthialibacterota; class Hinthialibacteria; order Hinthialibacterales; family Hinthialibacteraceae. The sequence continues at coordinate 1,586,056 of CAXXMV010000008.1, read as the reverse complement.
GTTGCATTCTTATGATCAAAAAATGAAAAGAAGTGCTGAAATATTAGACTTATCTGTATGCGAGCCTTATACAGATAAGTTTTTGTTTGATGAGCATATGTTTAAACGGAAGACATCTTCAAGTAAGAAGCGAATATTGGGATATTATTCTTTACCTTTTATGTACATGGATAATATTAAAGATGATATTCAAAAGATGTGTAAAATTAGTTATGAATAAATTGCAGCAATACCGATAAATGAAAAATCCGTCTTGATCCAGTTTCTTTTCGATGAAGTGTGGAGCGATTTACTTAGCGTCAATCCGACATAAAAAGCAAAGTAATAATAAAAATCCAGAAAATATGAATTTATCATTTGTTTATCCAATCAAACTAATCCCTACTCATAATTACATTCAAATTCATGATTTTTTTCAAATCTACCACCAAATCCCTCATACAATTCCCCCAAAATAAAATGTAAAAAATACTAGACATTATGTAAAATATACATTACTATATATTTTGAATTGGAAATGATAGTAAATTCAGTATTGGAGGCATCAATCATGAAGAAGGAATATGAGAGTTATATTGGAGCTATGATTGTTATTCTCAGCGCACTGGTTTTAGGTTCGGTTGTGGCTTCGGCGGTTTATTGGGATGGATTGTGTGAGAAGACTTTGTTTTCGATTGTGGTATGGCTGGCCGCTACCAGTATTATGTGGTCGATTCCTTTTTTTCAGTGGTTTGCGCCTATTGTTTTTAAGAAGAGATTTAAGAATGTGCCAGTGCAGATGGATGAACGTGATCTGGTTATATTCAAGAACGCCATTTTTATGGCTCACAGCGTATGCTGGTTTTATTTTCTGGCGGCTTGGTTTGTGGCATGGAGAATGGTGGGGTCGAACGGTTCGGTTTCAGTCAATGTTATACCGTTGATATTCGTCGGGTGGGTGGTGTTATTTCAGTTGGTTCATGTTATCAGTTGTTTGATTCAAGAGAGAATGGGTGGAGCACATGTCGCGTAACAACTTGCAGAACCAGGTCAGGCGGCTGCGTTTTGAGAATGGTGAGATGACTCAGCAGCAGCTGGCTGAGAGGGCGGGAGTTACGCGGCAAACCATCATCGCCATCGAAGCGGATCGTTATTCGCCGTCGCTTACGCTGGCTTTCAAAATCTCCAGGATATTCAATGTTTCCATTGAAGAGGTATTCCAATATATCAATGATGAAACTGGTGATCGGGAGTAGTAATTGTTAAATTCCAACATAGCTTATATCGAAAATTGTACAGCAATATTTCCTGCCTCGATCTGAACAGTTTGACTGATTATTCAGACAGTCAACAAAGTTCATTTTTCAAACACTGCATAATTCCAGTACCTATCAATATTCGCAAACTATTAAACTCCTTGCAGTTACGCATTGTTTTTGTGCGTGCAATCCCTTTTGGCATAGCGATTGCACTTAAAGAAAACAAAGTTAGAAATCAATTCAAGGCTCTCTACTAAGCTTTCCCGGGAGTTAGAAGAGCACTCTTGTTTGATCCAGCAATCGCATAAGTAACCGTAACCGATTTTTCCGCCGAAGTTGCGAAAGGAGTTTCACCTATGTATTCCTTTATTAAAAGCCGCAAGGGCATAAGTATTCTGATATTAGCAGTATTAATTTTAGCAGCCGGATTAGATGTAACGGCGTTCGCTCAAGACGCCCAGGAAGGCCCAACATACGTCACGCAGGATGACGGTAATATTCTCTGGACTTGTATTGCGGCATTTCTGGTCTTCTTCATGCAGGCTGGTTTCGCCATGGTGGAATGCGGTTTTACACGAGCCAAGAATGCAGTAAATATTATCATGAAGAATCTTCTTGATGTCTGCATAGGATCAATAATCTTCTTTATGGTTGGATTTGGCATCATGTTTGGAACCACTACTACCGGGTGGTTCGGGACTGATGGTTTCTTCCTGTCAGGATATATGTTCAATGCAGACGGTTCACATAACTATTGGACCTACGCCTTTTGGATATTCCAGGTTGTGTTCGCCGCTACAGCGGCGACCATCGTATCCGGCGCGGTTGCGGAAAGAACAAAATTCCACGCCTATCTGGTCTACTCAGTGGTGATTTCAGCATTGATCTATCCCATATTCGGTTCCTGGGCATGGGGCAGCCTGTTCGCTGGCGAAGGTTGGTTGGAAGGCGTGCTGGATGTTGGATTCATCGATTTCGCCGGTTCGACAGTAGTTCACTCAGTTGGCGGCTGGGCTGGTTTGGCTGGCGCCATTGTTCTTGGTCCACGTCTTGGTAAGTATTCATCCAGCGGTAAGCCGCAAGTTATTCCCGGACACAACATCCCCATCGCAGCATTGGGCGTTTTCATCCTTTGGTTGGGTTGGTTTGGATTTAATCCGGGCAGTACAACAACTGTTGGCGGCGACCTGGCGATTATTGCAGTCACTACAAACCTGGCAGCAGCAGCAGGCGCGATCGGCGCATTACTTACCGCCTGGATCAAATTCGGGAAGCCTGACGCAGGCATGACGCTAAACGGCGCTTTGGCCGGATTGGTTGCTATCACGGCTGGTTGCGCAAACGTTAGTCCTATTTCATCAATCATCATTGGATTTCTCGCCGGCATCATCGTTGTTATCTCCGTCATCGCCTGGGAAAACATAGGCGTAGACGATCCAGTGGGCGCGGTTTCAGTACATGGCGTCTGCGGCGCCTGGGGAACATTGGCGGCCGGACTGTTCGCGCAAGAATCATTCGGCGGCGTCAACGGTCTATTCTTTGGCGGTGGACTAACTCAAGTATTCGCTCAGTTGATCGGAATCGGCGCATGCTTCGTCTGGACATTCGGTACATGCTACATACTCTTCAAAGTAATCGACAAAACAATTGGTTTAAGAGTCACCGAACAGGAAGAGATGGAAGGCTTGGACTTTGGCGAACACGCCGCGTCGGCTTACTCCGACTTCACCGTCATGGCTCGATAAGCATTGAGCGACTTAACCTCTGTCAGTCAGTAAATATGGCGATAGCCTAACGATCAATCAAGGAGAAAAATGATCATGAATAAAATCGAAGCGATTATTCGACCTCATAAATTAGAAGAACTTCGTGCAGCATTAGAAGAGTTGGGCGTGACTGGAATGACGGTAAGTGAAGTACGCGGATTTGGCCGTCAAAAAGGACATCATGAACTTTACCGGGGACGTGAATACACTGTCTCTTTTCAACCGAAGATCAAAGTTGAAGCAGTGGTTAAAAATGATCTGACCGATAAAGTTGTTGATTTGATTCGCAGTGCGGTTAACACTGGTCAGGTAGGCGACGGAAAAATCTTCATTTACCCGATTTCAGATGTAATCAGAATCCGAACCGGTGAACGCGCCGAAGAAGCCATATAAACCATTCTCCAGTAATGGATGCTTTCGTACTAAGAGGGTGCAGTATAATCTTGCTGCACCCTCTTTATTTTCGTAAACTTTGCCGGACGCATCGACTCGAAGTTGGACATCCTCATCTATCGATTTTTGTAATGCACTGAAGGTAATTCTCGCAGCCGTTCCGCTGCCTGTTCGGCTGTGATGTCGCGTTGCGGCTCGCCGGACATTTCGTAGCCCACCTGGAATTTCTTGATGGTCGCCGAGCGCAATAGGGGAGGGAAAAAGTGTTGATGAAAAACCAGCCCTGGATGATCCTGTCCATCAGTCGGTTTCTGGTGCATTCCCATCGAATAGGGAAACGATATCTCGAATAAGTTATCGTAACGGATCAATAATTGTTTTATGATATCAGCCCATGAGTTCTTTTCCTCATTGGTTAATTCAGTAATCGACTGCATGGCGCGGCGCGGTAAAATCATGGTCTCGAAGGGCCACACCGCCCAGTGTGGAACCAGGGCGACAAAATGATCGTTCTCAATAACAATGCGAACCTTTTGCTCAATTTCCCATTCCACATAATCTATTAACATGGGTGAATTATGTTGCATAAAATATGATTGCTGGGTATTTAATTCTTGTAACTGAATATTGGGTATCGATCGGTTGGCCCAGATTTGGCCGTGGGGATGAGGATTGCTGCACCCCATAATATCGCCGCGATTCTCAAAAATGGTCACGCTTGAGATATCTTCACGAGCGCCAATTTCGGTGAACTGTTTGCTCCAGACATCAATCACTCCGATAATTTCGGCCAGACTCATCTGCGCCATAGTCAGGTTATGTTTGGGAGAAAAGCAAATCACCCGGCATAATCCGGTTTCCGGTTGTTGGCGGATAATCCCGTTGCAATTGGTTATTTCCGGCGCCGCTGGAGAATCGGGCAGCAGAGCGGCGAAATCATTATCAAACACAAAGGTCGATTGGTAATCAGGATTCTGTTTACCGCCTGCACGGGTGTTGCCCGGACAAAGATAGCACTCTTCATCAAATTCCGGCAAGTTTTGAGACTGGACTGCTTCAACTTTGCCCGACCAGGGGCGCTTGGCGCGATGAGGTGAAACCAATACCCATTCTTCTAATAATGGATTCCATCTACGGTGTGGATGCTCACTGGATTGAAAGTTGGTCATTATGTCAGTTCGCCTTACGCCTTATATCCATCAGGATATGGGTGCCAAGGGCAAGACCGCAATGCGGTCAGCCCTTGATGATATCACTTTTGATTGCGTGTATTCTTTTAAGGAATAGTTTTACTTAAGCTTTATATCCATTAGGATGCTTTTTATGCCACTGCCATGCTGATTCAACGATATCTTTCAATTCAGGAATCTGAGGTTCCCATTTAAGATTCTTTCGCGCTCTATCCGCTGATGCGGTCAAATGCGCCGGATCGCCGGGTCGTCTATCCGTCTCTACGGCGGGAATGGGATGGCCGGAGACTTCGCGGCAGGTTTCTATAACTTCACGAACCGAGAAGCCCAGCCCGTTGCCCAGATTGCAGGTTATGGATTGATCTCTGATATATTCCAAAGCCAGGCGGTGAGCTTCGGCCAGGTCGCGGATATGAATATAGTCGCGTACGCAGGAACCGTCGGGGGTGTCAAAATCCGTCCCGAAGATGCCGATATGCTCTCTTTGGCCTAAAGCCACTTGCAGAGTCAGAGGGATGATATGGGTTTCGGGATCATGATCTTCGCCAAACGCTTCACTGGCCCCGGCGGCGTTGAAATAACGCAGCACGGCGTGTTTGATGCCATAGGCTTCTTCATAACTCTTAAGCATAAATTCAAAAGCCAGTTTAGAGCGTCCATAAGGATTGATCGGTTCGGTGCGGCTCTCTTCTTTAATGGGAGACTCTTTGGGTTGGCCATAAGTGGCGGCGGTAGAGGAGAATACAATACGTCCCACTTCATGATCGCGCATTGCATTCAGTAGAATATGGCCGCCAACCACGTTATTTGAAAAATATTTGTCCGGATCAATCATCGATTCGCCCACTAGACTGTAGGCGCCGAAATGCATTACCGCTTGAATTTGGTTAGAACTAAAAACTGATTCAACCACCGCTGCATCCCGCAGGTCGCCTTCAATAAACCGGGCTGATGGGTGCACCGCATCGCGGTGACCTTTTTCTAGATTATCAAATACTATGACCTGGTATCCACTATTAATAAGTGTCTCAACCGCGACGCTGCCGATGTAACCTGCTCCTCCGATGATGAGGATATTGTCTGTTGAATTCATTGCGCTAGGCTCCTTAGGTATACTTGTCTATCAGTTTATTCCTCATTATAGCGCTTTCAATATGCATGAACTTGTATGAGAAAGATTATCTTACAAAAATAGCCTTCAAAAGCCTGTATAGATAGGCTTTTTGAAGGCTAGATATGATTCTAAGCAGAGATTTTATTGTGAATCGCTTTAGAAATCTCGAAATTTTTCATGATCATCATCGAATTCTGCATGAATATCATTTCTTTGCGACTGATAACCAGGCAGCAAGCGGTTTTCCCATTGTTGTGACCGTTGTGGTTGTTGTAGGGCAACCCGTGGTTTTGGCGTAGGTTTTCTGATTCCTCTAATAGAAGGTTTTGATGAATTTGATGAGTTAATTTTGAACTGGCTAACCATTTCCTGCAGGGATTGCGCTTGAGCAGATAGTTCTTCACTGGCTGAAGCGGATTCTTCACTGGTGGCGGAGTTTTGCTGGGTAACCTGATCAAGTTGGGTAATAGCTGCACGGATTTGTTCGGCGCCATGCGACTGTTCGGTGGAACTGGATGAGATTTCCTGAACCAATTCCGATGCGTTTTGAATGGCAGGAACAACTTTTTGAATCAATTTACCAGCGTTTTCGGCCTGAATCACGCTATTTTTAGCCAGTTCACTGATCTCTTTGGAAGCTTCCTGGCTTCGTTCCGCTAATTTACGAACTTCAACGGCCACTACGGCAAAGCCTTTACCCATTTCACCAGCGCGCGCCGCTTCAATGGCAGCGTTTAATGCCAGTAGGTTGGTTTGATCGGAGATATCGTCGATGATTGAAATTTGAGTAGCGATTTGCTTCATCGCTTCGACTGTTTCAGTTACAGCATTTCCACCTTCATTGGCCTCTTTGGCTGCTGTTCGCGTCACGCCATCTGCTTGAGCGGCATTGCTGGCATTCTGTTCGACCGAGGCGGTCAGTTCCTCAATGGAAGCTGAGGTCTCTTCCAGGTTGCTGGCTTGTTCAGTGGCCGCTTGCGACAGACTTTGCGACGAAGCCGATAGTTGTTCTGAACTGGCGGCGACTTGTTCGGCCGCCAATTGAATACCCGACATGATATGGCTCAAATTCTGGCTCATCGTATTCAATGCTTTTGCTAACTGACCCACTTCGTCTTCTTGATCAATGTGAATCTGTTGAGTCAAATCTCCATTGGCGACAACCTGGGCAAAATGTGCGGCTTTCTTTATTGGTGTTGCAATGTTTTTCGCGATAAACCACAATAAAATCAAGGAACCGCCAAGAAAGACAATGCATAAACCCAATTGTTTCCACATCATGGCTGTGGCTTGGGCGGTAATAATATCCTCTGGGATATGAACCACAACCGACCAGGGGGTTGTTGTTTTGCCTACTCTCAAAGGCATGAAAACTTCCAGGTTTCCATTTACAAATTCAACGCTTGTTTCGCCTTGTTGCACTTTGGAGAGATTCTGCTCAAATCCATCGCCAACATCTTTCATGGTTTTACCGACCAGTTCCGGTTTTCCGGTGATGCCGGCCAGCGTCCCGTCATTGGCGATCAACGTCAATCTTCCGGTTTTGTTATAGATATCCAATTGATCAGCGCGTGATTGTAGAAAAGTTAATCCAATATCCACTCCGGCGATGCCGTAAAAAACTCCCTCATGAATTATCGGAACAACCAGAGATGTCAGCAGAGTGTCTTTGCCTTGAACATTATACAGATAGGGATTAAGCAAAGCTGCTTTTTTCGATTTCTTGGGAATTTGATAATAGTCTCCCGCACCGGATACTTCGTAGTCGGCCAGTGGATCGACGCCAATGTTTCCTTTTTCGTCACGGCACCAGTAGGGAATATAACGTCCGGTACTATCATGGCCGGGTTTATCTATGAACTCGCTATCTTTTCCATCGAATGCATTGGGTTCCCACAGGGTGTAGACTCCCAGAAAACTGGGATTTTGCTCGGCTACCAGACGCAGCATTCCGTCAACCGTTTCACGGGTTAGTGGATTCTGCTCACTGATTTTTTGGACGGTTAACGATGTCGCCAGAGTTCGCGCCGAATTTAGAGCGCTTTCAATTTCCGCCTGAATTGAGGAGGCTTCCACTTTGGCGATAACCGTCGCTTGCTCCTGCGCTCCTGTAATCGAAGCTGACCGGAATGTAATGATTGAAAAAATGGCTACGAGAGCAATCGAACTCAAAATGCAAATTCCACCCCAAAACGCGATTTTGACCTGAATGGATTTAATCTTCATAGTAAATCTCCAGTTATCTTTATTTCGTTTCTATTTAATGTCTTATGTTTTAGTGAATCAAAATTTGATTAACCACTTTTTGCCGACTTATCAGTTATATCAAAAAGCAATGCCTACGCTTAGAAGCGCATACAATTCATCTTCGTCGTTGACGCTGTCATCAAACGAAAACTGGTAGTTTACCGCTGGAGTAAAATAAAGATTACGCCATTCGAAAGTGGTTGATACGCCAATAGTTGAGTGGCTCCAACAGGAATCAGAACCAAATACGCCATCGTTATAGGTAATATCCCAAGATAGATCTATTGCTTGTTCTTCCTGGCTTGGAATCAGGGCGGGAACCGGCAGGCTATAACTTAATCCCCAAACTTGAAACCATCCATTGTCGATCTTGTCGCTGCTCTGCACGCCAGCCCAATCATAATAAATTGAGTAACTTGGAATCAGAGCCGATTCACCGATAGGCAGCAGGTTGGGCATGGAAAATCCCAGCAGCACTTCCTGGGCATCTGCATCATTGTTGATATTAGGATAAATGAAATAGGTATAGGAAAATACAGCGTCCAGCGCATACCAGTCATCTGCAAACAAACTTCTTCCATAACCGGCGAACAGATCGACTTCAGTTAAATCTTCATAACCGGATGACTCAGCCCACGAGCCCCATACGCCAGCGAAAAATCCCTTGTAATCAAATGTAAGGCTTGGTTGAAAAGCCGCATGGTCATCTAAAATATCATAACCATGCCACATATATTTGGAGCCGTAAGTAAAATCAGCCGTTATACCGATTGTTTCACCGCCTATATCTACTGCATGCGTAGGAATGGTGAACAACAAGGCTGCGCTTAGGACTAAAAATCCTTTGATAATCAATTGATTAAGGTTTTTTCGAATAAACATAGATCTCTGATCCCCTTTTTCTTTCTTTTATTATTTATAATGATTTGTTTATAAATCACTATAGCAGATATTTTATTCAATCCCTGATTTCGCAATTAAAATGCCATTATTCGTTGGGGCATTTTTGGGGGGGGGTATCTAAGATGTTTAGTATTTATGAAAGAATATTTTATAATGGTTGAATCATAGGTAAGTACTTAATATTTAGTTACTTATTTTTGTGTGGAAATAGCATTTTTTTTAAATAAACAAATGCAATAATTATTGAAATCGAATAGTATTATTGTTTTTTAAACTTTATTTATGATTTGGATTACAGAAATATTCATTTTTAATACTTACGATTACATATTGGGCGGAAAATACAAAATTAATTCAATCGTAAGCGCTAGCTGAAAACATATGGAGCAGAGCAGATTTATATCTATTCACCTGATGGACGAAAAAATTTTATTGTTATATTCTCCCCAGCATATCAAGATGCATCCTTACATTTATAACTTTTTGAAAGAACAGGATTTATTCAAAGCGCCATTATTTGAAAATATCCCTTGATTCATTAGTTTATGAAGTAGGAGTGGAGTAATGATATCTCTGAGAATTAACCAAAAAGCATTTACTCTAATTGAACTACTGGTAGTGGTAGCGATTATAAGCATCCTCGCTGCAATTGCCTTGCCCAATTTCCTTCATGCGCAAGTGCGAGCCAAAATCGCACGCGTCAGCGCGGATTTCCGGACTATATCTACTGCAATTACCTTGTATCGTCTTGATCATAATGCCTATCCACCCATCCCTCTATATGAATCGGGCATATCGTGTATTGCGGCGTATCGTCCCCTCACCACTCCTACATCGTATATTTCAAGTTCTATTAAAGACCCCTTTCAAAAAGGGATTCGGCCTCCCGAGAATTATTATGATGAATCGTTCGTCTATTGGGGTGAAGTCATTATGGTAAGCCGCAAGAATAAGATGGTTCAGCAGGTTAGCCGCTATTGGCTGCAAAGTTTCGGACCCGACCGCGCTGTTAACGGGATTGATCCCCCCTTTTATTATCAATCCTCTAACGGTTTAACCAGTAAGGGCGATATCGTATACGACGGCAAGATTAATCGCTCTAGCGTATAGGTCGATTATCAAACAAACATTCTTTTATTATCACGTTTGGTCATCGAAAATGCTAATTTTTTGCTTTTTTTTCATATAGCGAACTAGAGAGTTATTAGAAAAAAAGTACGTAGTACGTATTTTTTAATACTTACGGGAACGTTAATGTAAGGCATTCGTTAAAAATTTTTATTTAAATAACGTTTCGAGTCAAATTTATCCGTTTTTCCATCAATCCTATGACCGATAAAATAGGGTATTTTCACTTGACATTTACCCCAATTATGATTTATTGTATTAAACTGTTAATATTTGATATCTTGAATTTATACGGGTATTATTTGCTTTTACTTATAAATCTATTGAAAACGAGAAAACCTGGGAGGTTTTTGCGTTTTAAGATGTTTACCTTGATTATTATGAAAAGGGAAGCATGTTTGGGAATGAGAATGCTTTGGAGATATGCTTACGATAAAATCATATAAAGTGATTTTAGGGCGGCGCATGTCTCTGCTTGCATATAATCCTACATTTCCTTTCATAAATCGTTTACCTTATATTACGTAGTTGTATTCAGTAGTAGATGCTCTATCTGTTTTTTTTGGGGATTAAAGGGAAATTATATTTCCCATAACTATGTTTTTTTATTTTGAAAGGAGTATTTTCACATGAGTAAACGTTTAGCATTAATGACTTTGGTGATTTGCGTTGCTTTCTCAAGCGCCGCTTTCGCTGGAATTCATTACAAGTTGGGAAATGATTGGCAAGTTGGTGAATATGGACAATATATCATCGTTGAAGATGATGGCAACCGCGTTATGTGCGGAGCATCAATCAGCGGCGGCGATCCCAAACATGCCTGGGTCGACCAGGATTTTGGAAGCGATTACACCGTTAAATGCGACGTCAACATGTTGACATGGAAGGGCGGCGATCCAAGCCGCGCTGGCATCGTTGGACGCCTTCAGCCAAATGGAACAGCTGTTGATGGCGCTCATGATCGCGGCGTCAATCTGTTATTTCACGATGAAAACGCGATGTATGACAACGTTGAGTTTTTGAACGACTTGCGTGGTTGGGGTCCGGCGACGCCTTTTGCATGGACAACCCGTACCTGGTATACATTTGTAATCACTTTTAGCGGCGATACTATTACCGGTTCAGTCACAAACAGAGATAATGCAGCCGATATGATCGATGTAGCCGAATGGGCTTTTGTTAATCCTGAAGAACGTACGACTGGATTCGCAGGCGTTACGGCCAGTACTAATCTGGGAGAAGTTGTATACTTCGATAATTTTGAAGTTTCCGTTGGCGGAACAGTTGTATTCTCCGACGACTTTGAAGGTACAGGCGAAGCTCCCGCCGCATTGGGCACAAGCAGCGACTGGGTTGCCGGCAACGCCGGTTATTATGTAGTTAATGATGGTCAACTATATGGAATCGCTACTAATGGCGCCGATCCTAAACATATGTGGTATGGCGAAGCATTGGTTGGCGGTGGAAGCATCTCTGCTGACGTTACTATGTTGAGCTGGAGCGATCCTACTCATGATCATAGCCGCGCCGGCCTGGCATTGCACATTCAGCCTGATGGAACTGCTCCTGATGGCGCTAATGATCGCGGTATTTGCCTTCTTCTTCATCAAGAACTTAATCGCGTTGAATTTTTGAACGACAATCGCGCTTGGGGCGCCGTAAAGGAAGAGTTTGAATGGGCAGTTGGAACTCAATATGCATTCAGCATGGCTTCTGATGGAACTACTGTTACTGGTTCAATTGATGATTTCGCCATGACTGCTTGGGATTTCCCGGATCCACAGAACCGCGCTGATGGTTTTGCAGGCATCACTCCTTCAACTCGCGCTGGTGAGATTGTTGCTATTGATAACGTCGTTATCTCTGATGCAGCTGGCAATGTTGTATTCTCAGATGATTTTGAAGTATTCCATGGCCCGGCTTCATCCGCAGCTTCATGGGAACTGCTTCGATAAATTATAATAATAATCCTCAGTGATTATTTATTATTCAGTAATTAAAAGGCGGTGGATCGTTTGATCCACCGCCTTATCTTATGTGCGCCCGGCAGGGCGCCTATGAAAGGTAATGTCATTAAGTTAAGGAATTTTCACCCTATCGTTAGTGGTTTGATCAAGGGCTGAGCGCAATGCGCTCTTGCCCTTGTCACCCAGTCCGCCTTATCTTATGCGTAGGATAGGTCGGCTTTATCGACCCATCAAAACCACTATATCTGAGAATAACCTTTAGGTTGCAGGATAATATCCGATATATTCGATACAGTATCTTTATATTCCGGCTTTCCGCTTAGTTCTTTCCATTCCGGTGAACTGACGAACTGCTTCCAATTCTTATCGCGGGTCTCCATATCTTCAAAACTCAGCATATAAGTCAGATTGGGTAATTGCGGACCGAATAGCGATTCTCCGAAGAAGACCGGGTGTAAACCAGTCTTGCGGAATACTGCGATTTCGCCGCCCTCATTGAACATTTCAATCTTTTTCTTGGACATTATTTCGCTATGGCTTTCGTAGGTGCGCATTTCAAAAATGCGGGAACTTTTCCCTTTAACTGCTTCTGGAACCTCTACTTTAGGCATGTGGCTGAAGGCTTTCATCAGCCTGCTTTCCATCCTCATGTAAGAAGGATCAGATAACGAAGCGTTGAGGAAATTCGCTCCATCTTTAAGAAACTGCTTGTCATCCAACAGTTTACGGTTAACGTTCAGCGCCGATTCGCATGAATCATGGGGCATCAACACATATACGGACGGGCTGGATGTTCCATATTTAACCGAAAAAACGCCGATCGGCCCAATTCCCAATCTTTTCAAAGCAGGGATAGCGGCCTCTTGCAGGAATTGATCCAGCAATCCCTTTTTTGATCCATACAGGCTTTGATAATGCCGTAACTCTATGTACTGTTGATCAGTTTTATTGGTGGAGGCATTTGCAGAAGATATGCCGACGACCGTTGCTGCAGCTGCTGCGGCTGAGAATTCTCGACGATTCATGGTAATAATCCTCACTTTTTTTAAGGTTTATTTTTAATCATGGTGGCTACGCTTCGCTTTTAACCCACCTTTTTTAACTTAGGATAGGATAATATCGGGCGCCAAGGGCAGTGTATTTTCTGCCCTTGATTGAGTTCACTTTATAAATTTCTATATTTTTATTAACTTTACACGCAGGAGACAGAATCATAAGGACTATTCCCTTTCTCTATAGTTGTTCGTCAAGGGCAGAAAGAACACTGCCCTTGGCACCCATAGCTGAGAATTCTCGACGATTCATGGTAATAATCCTCACTTTTTTTAAGGTTTATCATATATCATGGTGGGCTACGCCGCTTCGCGGCTTTTAGCCCACCCTACCGAATACTTTTAATCCACCCTACTTTTAACTAATTATCGAACTCCATTAACCCGCATCTTAATGCTATAGAAACCTGTGCTGGCGGTGATGAACAGCGTTTTCATATCTTTCCCGCCGAAGCACACATTGGCGGTCCAATTTTCTGCAACATCGATATGAGATATTTGTTGGCCTGCTTTGTTGAAAACGGTGACGCCTTTGCCGGTTAGATAGACATTGCCCTCATTATCTATGGTCATGCCGTCTGATCCCAGTTCGCAGAATAACTTTTTGTCAGTCAGCGTTCCATCCATTGTGATGCTGTAAGAGTAGGTTTTCTTGCCTCTGATATCGGAGACATAAAGCGTCTTGCCATCCGGCGTCCCGATAATTCCATTAGGCGTCTCAAAATCATCTATAACGCGGATAAATTTCTTACAGCATGGTTTATAGAAATAGACGCATTGGCCGTCTTGCTCGACTGGACCACGATCCCAATAGGGGCGTTTGTAGAATGGGTCGGTGAAATAGATGCCGCCGTCAGGCCTGATCCATAAATCGTTGGGGCCGTTTAACAGTTTACCCTGATAGTTTTTGACCAGGACAGTCTCCTTGCCGCTGGGGTCAATCGACCAAAGTTCATTTTTATTATCAGCGCAGGAAAGCAGGTTATCCTGCTTATCAAAAAAGAGGCCATTGGATCGGCCGCAGGGCTGTAGAAAGGTTGTCAGTTTACCATCAACACTCCATTTCAATATCCGGTCATTGGGTTGGTCGGTAAAAAACACATTACCCTTCGAGTCGACCGCCGGACCTTCGGTGAATTTGAAATCACCCGCCAGTTTTTCAACTTTGGCGCCGGGAGCGATGATATCTTCACACACTCCGGCAACGGGCAAAGCGATGACTAATGCGAGAAATACTATTGTTGATGCAATCATTCTTGTCATGGTTATACTCCTTTTCGTTATAGTACTCTTACTAATCATAAATGTCGTATAACAAAGCGCCCTATCCGCGCGATAAAAGGCTAGGGTGAGGGCTAAATTTACTAATACTATTTCTCTATCCACCCTGCTGATTTCGGCATGAACATATCATCCCAGGTCAGACCGCATTCTTTGACCATATCCAGGCTGTATTCCAACCGCCCCAGTTCGGGAGTCATGTTGTTGGTTCCCATAGCAAACTTACAGCCCGCTTTTTTGGCCAGTTTTATGAATTTGACGCTGGGGATTTTATAGCGGGCGTTGATTTCGATGGCCACGTTATGTTTGACCGCCGCATCGATTATTTTCATCATCCGCTCTTCGGTCCACAGTTCGTCATATTCTTCAGCAATGCATTCCGGCAGGAAAGTGGGATTAACGAAAATATCGATTGGCTCATTGCTGATGACAGACTCGATGCTCCGCACGTACATATCCATGAAGTCCTGTTTGTCATCAACAAAGACTTCATCTTTCATCCATAATCTCATGCGGCGTCCCTTATCGTCGGTGAATGTCAGCGAGTCGCTGAAGACGTAGTCGAACTTGGCTATGGCTTCCTTGGAAAACATATTGACCCACTCGCGGCCTTCAGCCTGCATCCCCAAAAACACCGGCTTGCCTTTCATGCTTTCGATGAACTGGTCTATCCCGGCATCATCAGTAATAGGGAAGCCTACTCCGCAATTCGGCGCAACGCCGTAATTGATGCCGACTTTAAATGAATTAAAAATGGCGTCTTCAATCGTAAGACCACCCTTGAGATGAACGTGGAAATCAACCAGGGGAAAGTTGCCTTCCTGTAGTTGCTGGATTTGTTTATAGCGGTCATCAACAATTATGGAACTGAAATCATATGTTTTGTTGTTTTTGCTATCAGGTATGGGCGCCACTTTGATGCTTTTGAAATAAACCTTGCTGTTTGGATCATGACATTGGATGGCGAAAGTTCCGCTGGAGAGTATTCGTTCAGTTTTTTCTTTTGAACGAACCGGAACCTTGGGTTCAGTGTAATACATGACTATAACATCATTTACTAAGATGGTAATTTTATCGCCGATAACGCTGATGCGCAGCGTGAACCACTCATTATCTTTTACGATTGACTTATAAACATTGCGCACCGAATAGAGGCTGCCGGTCTTTTTCAGTTCGCGGTATTCTCCCTCGCCGCGATGAGTGTTGTTGATCTGCACTTCATAACCTTTGGTAGGCCATCCTTCTTCCTGGTACCGGGTATGAAAATAGATGCCCGAATTAGCTCCGGGGGTAGCCATCACTTCAGCAACCAACTCAAAATTCTTAAATTCCGCGCCCTCAACATCCCCATCATAAAACAGATGGGAGCGGGGGCCTTCGCAGATCAGCATTCCGTCGCGTACAATGAAAGAACCGGGGTTCTCGTTGGCTTTCCAACCATCCAGGCTTTTACCGTCAAATAAATCAACATACGCTAAACTCATATCAGCGCGGCTATCCATAACGGAAAAAAACAACTAAAAATATTAATAATGTGAAAGATGCTAAACGTTTCATGTATAAATCCCTTTCTTTGCTTTCGCTTATTATACTGGTGAGAACTGTTCTTCAAAGTATGTTCAGTATTTATTATTCCAAAGCCCTGTTTACGAATACATGAAATTAGACGGTAGCCACGCAATCCTGCCTTGCGGTTATGCGCACCCATTCGGCGCTGAAACCATCAGGGAAAGCGTGAAAAGCATAACCGTCGAAAACTGGAATAGTTTTATTAGGGAACCCAGGTTCCATTACCCATAAAGTCTACTTCAATAGTAAAAATTGGAGCTCTATCTAAGGCTGGAACTTGATCTGAGTCAGCCTTAAAATGCACAACTTTTTTATCAAATCCCCGCATCAGGAATGGATCGGAATGTTCGCCCTTTTTCACTGAAGAGGTCACGCCAAACGCCTCCACTGCCAGAAGGTTTACCAAAACTCCATAAGTCGTCCGTCTTGCCAAACCATAAACCGGCTTGCGGTTGCCCGGCGACTAAGTTTCTATCCGTTCCGAATGACATAGGAGTAGACTGGTTTCCGCCTAACACCAACATGCCGCGCCACGAGCAGAAATCCGGGATCACGCGCAGATGCGTCGATATAGGTCGAATGCCCCAAATTTTCCCATCATAGGCATGGTAAGGAACTTCGTAAAACATGCCATGACAATCCATCAAGGCCCGTTCGGTTTCCACTTCGCGGATACGCATCCATTCTGTGCAACTGGTCTGATCGAAGGTATGGCTGGCTTTGGGTAAACGATAGGTAGACCATTTTCCATGCGTAAGCACTTTGAGTATAACCGAAGCGTTATCCCAGCCAGTGGCGAAAACAGCATTACCAAATGATCGTGGGGCACCAAACTTCGGTATAGGGATTATCATCAATCACAGTCCACGTCTTTCCATCCCACGCGCCCAGACGTCCCGCGCTCCATGATTTGTTATAATCCCGTTCATCGTATGTATTATTAGCCACGAATACGCGCCCATGCGCCGTGAAACCACCTTTGAAATGGGGTTTAGCGTCTTTGGGAACCTTTAATTCATCCAGCAGATTGAAGAGCAGCGTGGTTTGCAGGGTATGAACATCGACCTCAAACAGTTGTCCTTCCATAGCCAGAAAATAAACCTTATGCGCCGGATCGGTCAGATGCCGCATGGTCACGGTCAAGCGGTGGTCTTTCACTCCGTCTATCGTGTGCACATTGCCTTCGGTATCAATGATATGGGGACCGATAATCAACTGCTGGCTTTCGGTGTGAATCATGCGGTTGGCGTAGGTTCCAACCACGCTTTCCGGCCGCTTGTGCATATTCAGGTTTTCGTCTATTTCATATAACCCGGTTCCAGAGCCGGTGCCTTTCATGTGCGCTACATAGGTAATAATCCACAATCGGTTCGCCCAGGGAACCATGGCGCCGGTTCCCGCTTCAGTGCGAGGCGTATGATCAGCCACCATAGCCAAATGGGGAAACACGCCGCTCACATTGATTCGAGAGTCTGGATTGATTTCCTCCCCGGCCAATGGGAGTAAAGCAAAGACAAAAATCAATCCAGTCGCCAATAATAAAGAATAACCTGTTTTCATGTTAAATCCCTTCCTGCGTATTCAGCACAGGCTCGCTTAAGGAGAACTCTTTTTGCGTTTCAATAATTAAAATATGATGATCACATCAATTATCTCCTGAACTGAATTATGTTACTATCATATGGTAATAGCAATCTCCATGATCTAAATGACAAGGAACCTGAAGCCATGAAATTGATTCGTAATAACCGCTATCTGATTATCTCCATATTACTTACTATTTTTCTGCTGCCGTCAATATCCAATGCTGTGGTTATCACGGCTGAGGTCGATGCAATCGATCTGCCCCGTGGGTTGCTCAAAGCCTCCACCACCTACGGCGTGTCGCAGGGGCAGTTTGATTTCTATTACCCGCAATGGCTTGAGGGCGTACACGGCCCCACCAGCCCCATTCAGAATCTCGCCGAAATAAGCGTCAAAACGCTTGATGGAAAACCGGTCTCATGGCATCGCGACCCCCATAATGTTTTTCATTTCATCGCCCAGGTCCCTAAAAACGCCAAACGGATGGTGGTCGAGACAACCTATATTTGCAATCAAGCCAACGCTAATTCGTTAGGCGTCGATTCGCATGG
Source organism: bacterium (assembly GCA_963662285.2). Lineage (GTDB taxonomy): Bacteria > Hinthialibacterota > Hinthialibacteria > Hinthialibacterales > Hinthialibacteraceae. The sequence continues at coordinate 1,568,073 of CAXXMV010000008.1, read as the reverse complement.
AACCTCTCAAATCGGCGTTATTTGCTGGAACACCTGCCTGCTCTATCCATCCGGTCATGACATCAGCGATGTTGATGTCGATCTCACACTCAAATTACCAGACCAATGGCAATGGGCTTCCTCGCTGATCGCTAAAGATGATACTGCATCACATCCAGTTTTTGAGCGGATATCTTACCGCGAGCTGGTTGATAGTCCGTTGATCTGCGGAGAGTATTACAACAAGTATGATATAACCCCCGAAAACGGGACGCCCCATTACCTGCATTTGATTTCCGAATCAAAACAAGCCATCCACCCCGAACCGGAAACAGTTGATAAATTCAAAACCCTGGTCAGCCAGGCTATGGCTCTATATGGAACCGAGCACAATTACGATTATCATTTTCTGCTTATTCTCAGCGATAGTTTCCCTTTCCTCGGTTTAGAGCATCTACGATCCAGTCTCAATGCTGTTGGTGAACGTGGACTCGACTTCGAAAATCTGCGCGTGACCGGGCATCTGTTAGCCCACGAATATGGACACCGCTGGTGCGGTAAATATCACCGCCCGGCGGGGATGGTCACGCCCGATCATAACACCCCCAAGGACACAAGGCTGCTTTGGGTTTATGAAGGTCTCGATCAATGCCTGGGCGTGGTTCTGACGGCGCGTTCCGGTCTTTTTAAGACCGCCGAACGCAGCTCATTCGAAGGCGGTTTGCAGGATGAATGGGTCGGCGTAGGCAAAACCATCGTCTCGTTGATGCAGCAAAAAGGACGGCGATCCACCAATCTCGAAGATACCGCGTCATCCTCATACCTACGGCGCCGCTGGGGGAAATATTGGTCGCGGCTCAACCGGGCGCAGGATTACTATTTCGAAGGCGCCCTGCTGTGGTATGAAATTGACGGCATTCTGCGGGATGAGAGCGATGGCGAACTATGTCTGGATGATTTCGTTCGTAAGTTTCTGGGGCGGTATGACAGTTCTAAAAACCGGGTGGGATTCACGGAAGAGGATGTCATTGACTTACTCAATCAAGTGATGTCCTACGATTGGAAAGCCCTGATCGAAGACCGGTGTGCGCGGCTGGCATGATGATTTACCCTTGACCGTGCTTGACCGTCTTGGATACCGCATCGTCTATGCCAATGAGCCGACCGATTATGATAAAGACCCGTCGCTCTCCTCACTGGGTATGAAAGTATCTGACAATGGAACCATAACCGGAATTATTCCAGGCGGCGCGGCGGATAAAGCGGGGCTGTTTGAAGACGCTAAAATCATCGGCGTAGACAACCGCAAATTCAGCCTCAACCGCCTCAAAGACGCTATCGCCGACAGTGTAGCAACGCGTAAAATCGAATTACTGCTTCTTTCAGGCGACCTCTTTAAAACGGTTATGGTCGAATACAGCGGAGGCCCGAAATATATCGACTTGATCCGCAATGAAGATAAAGCAGATTATTTCAAGGAGATTTTCGCCGCTAAATCTGTAGAATAGAGTGATGCAAGAACTCTCTATGGATTGTGAGTATTGATATAAATCACGTAGGAGCGCTCCTCGTGGGCGCCCTTGATGCAATGTCATTAACTAAGTTGTTTTGTAAATAACCCTCACCCTAATCCTCTCCCGGCGGGAGAGGGGACAACACAGTTAACTTAATGACATTGGCCCTTGATGCCACCCTAGCCAGGTAGGCTTGTATTGTCTAAGTTGGAAATGATATTATCCATCGTTTAAGTTATTGCTGTTAACAAAACCAGTATTAACGCACGCAATATTGAGAATCGTTCTCGTATAGTTAAACGGAGGAAATCCAAATGAAGACAATCCATAGGCATTATTCCCCGCAAGAGAAGGTGACTCTCATACGAAGTCATTTGATTAACCATATTCTTGTATCTGATAAATGCGAAGAAAATAATCTGAAACCAACCGTGATTTACCGTTGGCGAAAAGGATTTTTTGAAAAGAAAGGTTTCACGCTAATCGAGTTGCTGATCGTGGTTGCGATTATCGGGATTTTGGCGGCCATTGCCGTACCTAATTTTTTGAATGCGCAGATGAGAGCTCAAGTGGCGCGCACCTACGCCGATTTGAAAGCGTTGAACAGCGCAATGGAGATGTATCGATTGGATTTCAACTCCTACGTTCCCGATTACGACAGTGGCGGCGTGCCGGGAGTGAGCGGCGTTTCACAGAATGAATATTTATCCTACTCGAAATTGACCACGCCGGTTGCCTACATTTCATCAATCCCCTTGGACCCCTATTTTGGTTCCTCGGCCACTCGTGGTATGCATCCCAAAAGCATGGCTTTTTTTCAGTACGCTGGTCCGTACGGCGGGGTGGAATCTCCTCGAGCCATTTGGAAACCCAGCGGAACGATTTATACGATGACGAGTTTGGGGCCGGATCGTATTGATCAACAAGCCTGGAGTTATGCGCATGATCAAGCGTATAAAATCACTTTTAGCGCTTCTAATGGATTGAAATCGTCGGGCGATATTTACATGTCTAATAAAGGTTTAGTGCAATAAGTTTGCGCATCAAGCAGGTAGGGTGGGCTAAAAGCGTCAGCGTATCCCACTATGTTTCACCATTACCGATGTGATAGGAGAATCGTTCTATTTTGTAAGTGAGATATCCAATCTGATACTGCTTCTAATGTTGCAAGGAGAAATCATGAAGCATCGGGCTGGTTTTACGCTTATTGAATTGTTAATTGTAGTCGCCATTATTGGAATACTGGCCGCCATAGCAGTTCCCCGGTTTTATGATGCGCTGATTCGCGCCAAGGTAGCCCGCGTCCATACCGATCATAACGCCATTGCTCTTGCTATCGAACAATACAAAATGGATTACAAATTTCATCCCTGGCCTAAATTGTTTGAATGCAGCGAAACCCATTTGATCGAGTTGACTACCCCTGTCTCATATCTTTCCAGCGCTGATTACAATGATCCTTTTATGGATATCGATTATATCCTGAAGAATAATGAAAATATTTCTACTACGGTCAATATACCTGTATCAATAATTCCTGGACCTTGGTATGAATACGCTAATTATGATGGTTATTATGGAGATACGTTGAAACAATACCTAGTGCGCCCTGATAGAGAAAATAAGAAAGTTCAAGGATACTGCCTGGCATCCAAAGGACCAGACAAGGATTACGACGGGGGACGAGCCTGGCCGCTGGAATGGAGCCGCGGATTATTGAATACCCGATTTAAAATATATGCAATTTCCAACGGCGTTATGAGCAACGGCGATATAATGCGTTTCGGCGGCGGCGTAAATTGTTCTCCGGTCGTTGGTGGAACCTAGGAACTTTTTTATATTAACATAAAATCTATTGATTTAGTTTGAGACGAAGATTTGGAATTATATAATAATAGATAGGGGTGGAAATACCATGAAATATGAGGCCGGGAATTCAGTTTTATCGAGCATCCAATGTAATTTCCTTCTTGCTATAGCGGCTCTGATAGTTTTTTATTTTTTGCCAGTAAATTCTATAAACGCTGATTTCGAAACTCCACCACTGCGCGTTTGTCTGGTTTCAGGATCGGCTGAGTATAACTCTGATGCGTCGCTTACAGCATTCAAAACCTATCTGGAGAGTAATTACAATATCGAATGCACTTTGCTTAAAGCGATTGGATTCGAGCAGTTGCCCGGATTGGAAGCGTTGGAGGATTGCGATGCGGCGTTATTTTTCACCCGCCGTTTGCTGATTGATGGTGAACAACTGGAAATGGTGAAGAATTATTGTAAATCAGGTAATGCCATTGTTGCGGTGCGCACCGCCAGTCATGGTTTCCAGAACTGGCTGGAGTTCGATAAAGAAATTCTGGGCGGCAATTATCATAACCATTTCGGTAATGGTCCTACTATGGAAGCCAATACCATAAAATCTAAAAATTCTCATCCCATACTGGACGGGATCGGAACCTTGTATTCCCGCTACAGCCTCTACAAAACCGGGCCGATCTCTGATGACGCCGACTTGCTGATGACCGCAACAATCCCCACGCAAAAAGAGCCGCAACCCGCCGCCTGGACGCGAACCATTAATGGAGGCCGGGTATTTTATACTCAACTGGGAGGCGTGGAGGATTTCGAAAACGCTTCATTCAAACGCATGCTGGCCAATGCGCTGTATTGGACGTCTCAATGTGAAGTCGAGCGAAGCGAATTGGAAATCCCGGAAAAGCGCACTCGTCCCAAGGGAACGCTTCAGTTGAAATTACGCAGCCGTGAAGAGTCCACCGAACAAAAGGATCAGTGGGAGGAAATTAATTTTGAACAAGAGACGCCTGTCGCCAAAACGGCTATAATCATTTGCGATATGTGGGACAAGCATTGGTGCAACGGCGCCACTGAGCGGTGCGAAGTCATCGCCCAGAAGATGAACAAAGTGGTTAATGCAGCCCGCGATAGAGGCATCCAGATCATCCACGCGCCGTCCGATACCCTGAGTTTTTACCTCGATTGGCCGCAACGCCGCAGGATGCAACTGGCGCGGGTCTTCCCATTGCCGGAAGCCTTGGATATACCAACCCATCCGCTGCCCATCGATGATTCAGATGGTGGCTGCGATACCGACGAAACGCCCTGGTATCACGCCTGGACCCGGCAGAGCAAGCATATCGACATTGGGAAATATGACGGTATATCTGATAATGGCCGTGAAGTATATAACTTTATCGAGCAGGAAGGCATTGATACCCTGCTCATCATGGGAGTGCATACCAACATGTGCATCCTGGGACGTTCATTCGCCATCCGGCAGATGACGCGCTGGGGCAAAAAATGCATCCTGGTGCGCGACTTAACCGATGCAATGTATGACCCCAAAGATTCTCCGCAGGTCTCTCACGACGCAGGAACTCAACTGGTGATTGAGCATATAGAAAAATACTGGTGTCCCACCATAATAAGTGAGGATTTGGTTGAAGGCTTGCAATAGAACGGTTCTCGAAATCACGTTTTTTTTATGTAAACTGTTCTGTTTGTTTATACAGTTCATTAAGTTGACATTGAAAAGAAAGAGTATTGGGGGATTGAAGACGCCGGATTCGGCGTTATAAATTTCTCATGTTATGCTGCACCTCATGCGACTCAGCGCGCCGGTCGCGCCCGAAAAGGAAGACGAAATAATAGCGTGATTTGAAAAAAGGTATAAAACCCCGGAAATTTATTAAGTGTTTTTTGGTGGGGCGGCATGAATATACTGCTTGCGCCAATGCCTCAATCTGTTCCGAGGATAATGTTGAATATATTTGGGGATTGATCCGGCTGATGACGCTTTGAGTGAAATTATCTGTATTTGCAGATTCGTCCATGTTTGATAATCTCCAGTTTTGCATAAGAGCGTGGATGTAAAAGAAACGACGCGATGTAATATCTAAGGCGGATGATGTTGTGATATTAAAAAGATCGCAGTCAGTTCTTATACTCTCGGTTGTTTTACAGGAAATATTTTTTTATTTGGAAGATTTATACCACTCTAAATTGAAGATTTTAAGTGGTTCGTCTTTTCCTTTTACTGTGGTTTCTCCTGATTCAACCAATGGCATGTGAGTGTATTCTTTAATCATGTTGGCCATTTCTTCCGAGATGCAGATATCATTGGCGCCAGCCATATCCTGCATTCCTTTAGCGGTAAAGAAATCCATATTAGGAACAATCTCGCTATTACTTACGGCGAAATTGCCGACATGAAGACCAATTGACGATTCGATCTTTTCCCGGTTTCTGCTGCCCAGGCCGACATTTCTTCTGAAAAAGTTCTTTTGAATTTCTATACCAGCCATAACATTCAAAATCGGTTTATCAAGAGAGAAGCAAGCGACGATCATATCCCCTTCGCGGATTTCGATATGCACCGCCTTATATTTCTTTAAGATTATAAAAACTTCTTTACGGAAAATATCGATAAGTAAATTGCCTTCGCGGTCTCCCAGGTTCCAGAATTTCTTGGTAGAACCAGCAACGTCGCAGATCAATATGCCCATGAATTTTTCAGCAATATTTACTTTATCATCCAATTCTTCCAAAATCCCGGATGGAGAGGGGGTAGAGTGTGATTCGTCTTTATCGTCTGTATTATTTTTTTTCGCTACATCTGTAATGGTTGATGACTGCCAGGATAAATTGTAAATATTTTGCGGATCAGGAATATTTTTGAGAAGAGCTTCTTTTTCAAACGCAATTTTATAATTACTGTATGATTTAAGTTCTTCATATGTTGAATACGATAAGAAAATCTGGGCTTTGTTGGCTTGGGTTTCGACTCGTTTGCCAAGGTTGCAGGCGTTGGATTGTTTCAGGTCATCATCTTTGATAACGAAATCTCCCGAATTCAAACCGATTGACGGGCGGAAATAGGCGCCGCCATCATCACGGTAACGCCAATCTTTGAGTTCTTTCTGGATTTCTATGGCTGCGTTGGCCGCAGTTTCAGGAGAATCAAAGCAAATCACCAACTGTGGTCCATCGCCGGATGCGGTATATGGAGGATCATATTTGTTTGCTATCTTTGTAATAACTTCCCGATACTCAGCCGTGAGTTCTTTGAGTTTTTCTTCACTGATATCTGTGGCTTTTTTTAGAGTCCGGGAGGCGTCGCAAAACATGATAGTCCATTTATATACATGCTTGGCTCTAAATTTAGTCTCTTCTTCTTGACGGGTATCAAGAACTTTTTTTAAACTATCTTCCAGAGTTTTTGACGAAAAATCGCCGCGATATTTTGATAACATCCAACTGACCTCATTAATAATATTATTTTAGCGACCCTACATCCATAACAGGAATATAATTATACATTTATTCGGGGAATACGTGAATATAAATAATGATTTTTATCAAAACATAAAATGCAAAAAGGAAACCAGAATTTTTTTATTGAACATAATATCAATAAAATAGTCCATCTTTTATAAGCTATCCAATTTACAGGTAAATCTCAAATATTCAAGATCTTTCGTTGTATGGGGATTCAAATTCGCCATGCAAAATCAGAGAGATATGCATAATAACGTTCTTATCCGCTTAAGAAAAAATGATATTATGTATCATCACTAAAAAGTATACAGGAGATCAGCATGAAACGTATAACCCTCGTTGCTATTCTTACTCTGGGATTAACTATGAACATCATGGCGCTGGATGTCTTGCGTAATCTGAATCAGACCTCGGATTGGCGCCCTGCGCATGATGTAAGCCAATTACAACAGACGCAGCGGGGCCTTCAATTTGAATCCACCGCTGCTGATCCATATATTCAAAGTAATGCGTTGAACTTTGATGCAGCAAAATACGCAGCCATAGTTTTTGAGATGAGTGTTACCAGCGGCGCCCAGCTGCAACTTTTTTGGGCGACCAGGGATGATCCGAATTTCACTGAGGGAAAAAGCAAAAAACTGCCTTTGAGTACAGATGGCCAATTTCATTCATATACCATGATTTTGTCCAACCATGTCGAATGGAAGGGTGAAATAATCCGTTTGCGGCTTGATCCAACTGATGCTAAGGCGAAAATCAGGCTTGCTTCCTTTAAGATCATCGACCGCGCCGGGGCAATCATTAAACCGGTATTCTTTCACCCTAATAAGCCTATAGCGAATCCCGGCCAAGCCTTTCAGTTGACGGCATGTTACCGCAATGAGGGAGACGCTGAAGGAATGGTGAAACTTTCGTTGACTGGGCTGGACGGCAATGATGACGCTCCCCAAACCAAGACGCTTATCATCCCGCCTTTTGAAAGAGGGGAAGCCTCCTGGGATATAAAAATAAATGAAGAATGCATGAAGAGCGTTTCGTGCCAATGGGAATCGGGCGACCGGGATGAATCCAATAAATCCGCTGGAGCGTTGCAATCACTCATAACCATTGTCAGCGATTCAGCAGATAAAAATAAGGTTGTCATCGAAGGTGATAAGTTTTCAATCAGTCTCTTTCAAACCAAAATGGGTTATGGTTCGGCGTTGATCCTTGATCAAAACAAGTCTCAACTGGCGGTTATGCCTTATTTATCGTTGATCAAGATACTTCATAACGATGGTTCAATAGGTTTGTACCCGGTTATGGTGGATAAATTGCAGTTTCAAGGTGATAGCGACAATATCTCAAGACTTGGTTTCAGCAAAACAATTATTGACCGGGATGGACGTGAATGGAACTTTACCGGCTCTATAGAAAAACTGAGTAATCTTCCAGACGCTTTTCGTTATCAATACTATCTTACATCAAATGGAGGCCGTTTGCTCTATTTCTCCGGACCGGAAATGTATATCGGGGAAGCCTCGTTTGGCGGTGCGAAAGATATGGCGGTATTGCCGGGCATCGAATATCTGGACCGGGATGCGGTCTCTTCCAGTGATGCCGTCGCTCATCCTCCGGTGCGCGACCAGTATATCCCGCATCCATACAAGAACACCATTCCATATATGTCGCTGACTCATCAAGGAAATCTCATTTCGCTGTTGTGGCCTGCTAATCTGGAATGGGCGCCAGGGCGGCGTGGTTATTCGCTTAAGTTTGCCGTTCCTAACCGGCTCTATGGACAAGAGAATAGTCTCTTCGGATTGTTCATCCCGAATGTTCCAGATTTTACTTTGGAAAACCACGACATGGCTTTTGAACCATACATCATGCAACAGGAGCGCCCGGTTACTATCGGTAGCGTGTTGTATTTATCGAAAAGCGATGATCCCAATGACGCATTGGATGCATGGTTGCAGATTTATGGCAAGAATCATTATGGCGGCAATCCTTTTCCTGATCCTATGCCTGCGCCAAGGAGTTATGCGGAGGAAATTCAACTTAGCCGCCAGGCTTATTTACATACATGCTGGAATGAAGACGCCAAGGGTTGGGGGCATTGCGCCGGATGGAGTGCGCTTAGTTCCGGTGGAATGTTGGCGTTGCTTGATCTGGATGTTTTTCTGAATCCAGGCGGTGCAGATCAGCAGACAGCACGCCAGCGTTCTCAGCTGGTTCATAAACACATACTTGAAACTCAAGGCGTCGCAGGTTTAGGTTCTCCCGCTGGATGTCATGTAATGCGGTTTGAGCCTGCTTTCTATTGGGGAGTGACCGAAGCGCTTTTACCTCAATGGATGCGTCAGGCTTCTAGTATGCGGGCGTCGCAGAATCCTGAAGGTGGATGGGGATTTCATCCTTCTAAAGATCGCCAGATGCTGGGTGGTGAGGGGCAGGTAGTTTCTGGAACCATCTCACCCAATGCAATGTTTCTGATGCGTCTGGCGTTAATCACAGGCGATGATGCAGTCACCCGAAGCGGGCTAAAAGCATTAGAAGCCTTGAACCGACGCAGCGTCCCCCGTGGAGCGCAGGGATGGGAGTGTCCCATAGCGGCGGCGGATATCCTGGTATCGGCTCATGGAGCGCGAGCGAACCTTGATGCATTTCAAATAACCGGGAACCGTAAGTATCTTGATAAGGCGGTTTATTGGGCGAAAAGCGGTATACCTTTTCATTATTTATGGAATCTGGAGGATCGTCCATTACAGCGTTATGCTACTATCCCGATTTTTGGTACTACGTTTTTTCATCACACTTGGTTAGGCGTTCCGGTGCAGTGGTGCGGGTTGGTTTATTCGTACGCCTTGCAGGAACTGGCGCCATTTGATGATTCATATCCCTGGTTGAAGATCGCTACCGGAATTGTTAATTCCGCCATGCTTCAGCAAATGACTGAGGGTGAATACATCGGTACGCTGCCGGATAGTTACGGTGAATATTTTACCAGGGCCAATGGCGCGTGGATTAATCCTGAAAACATCATGACTAACCTTCATGCGCTGCAAGGCAACAGTTTGAATATCCGAACCGTTTTTCCCGGTCAAGCTGGCGTCGATAAAATCCGCATAAGCGCCAACGCTGATATAACCAATAATGCATTATCAGAGAAATATCTTGAATTTTCCGTTCAATCCAAAAAGGGACGCAACACGGCAATACTTATTGCTCCGGTTGATGAGCCTCCGAGCGAGGTTGCTATCGAATCAAGCGGCGCTTTGGATAAACTTGATACATTATTTGAACAGCAGGGATGGCGTTATCTTGTTGATCAGAAGGCTCTGTTGATCAATTTGAAGCATAATACGGGAAATATATCATTGCGTTTATCGTTTTGATTATTTATGAATAAGAAATGGGTTGCCCTTGGCTTCCGCTTTGGAGTTTTTGGTATTTGTTGTAGTTTGTCATATTGGGCGCCCATGAAGGCAATGTAATTAAGTTAAGGAATTTCATCCTATCAGTGGTGGCTTGATCAAGGGCTGAGCGCAATGCGCTCTTGCCCTTGCCACCCAGCTATATCAATAGCTTAAGTGATCCTTATTTACCCCTCACCCTAGCCCTCTCCCATGTCCCAGGCCTTTACACCCGGCGGGAGAGGTGACAACTCGTCTAACTTAATGACATTGCCCATGAAGGACGCCCCTACAGTTTTATCCTATGTTTTTTTGTTGGTAGACGTTATTGGATTAACGTAGGTGTAGTCAAGGGCAGAAAAAAAAGGACTGCCCTTGATCAAACCACCCAATATAAAGTTAGGATGATTCTAAAAACAATAGGCTTATCTACCGGGCTGTCACGATGATCACATCCTTGCGGCGTTCCGGTGGATAAACTTTCAGGTTTTCAATTTTACCGTTTTTAATGGAACCTTGAAGCACGGTTTTATACGGCGCATGCAATTTGAAATCAACGTCCCACTCTTTGGGCCAGGCAGGCATAAGATGAATCTTGCCATCATCAGCCTGAAGCAGCATGGTTTGCAACGCCATCAGCAAATTGCCTCCATGATCCTGGTCTGGTATCCAATCAAAATTCGGCCCCCAAAAGGCGGGAAACCTGCTGCCTTTATCTTTGTCGTTGGCCCTTTCAACGAGATAACTGGCGGCGGTTTCGGTTAATCCCAGAAATGCGGCTTGCGTATCATCCTGCCGCCAACCGTTTTTACCTTGAACCTCGCGCAGATCGAAGGTGAGACGCCCGGTTGCAATATCCGGCTTACCGACGCCGAACAGCCTGAAGGGAAAAACGGTATATAGTTCGGGATTTTCTGAATTGCCGCGCCCGCCGATTATCTTACTTGCGCCCAGAATATACTTTTTGCCATCCTTCTCGCCCATCGGCAATGGAGGCGTCTTATCAAGCAGACCTTTCCAGAAAGCCAGTCGTTCCAACCCGGTTTTATCTTTATTGATGGTAAGTAAATGTTGCAGCACCCATTGCAGCCCGGCGATATCAGTAGCCGGGTTTTCAGCGTCCTGCAATGTTTCCAGCGCCTGCGCCGGATACATTTTCATCTTGCCGTTTTCATCGTTGGCATAATGTTCATCCCAGAATTTCAACAGAGAGTCGCACATCGGAAGAAGACTGTCCTGCAAAAATTGGTCGTCTTCAATATAGTCATAGTAATCAAGCATCATAGCCAGTAACTCAAGCGAAGCGGTGTATTCACGGCAGATATAGCGGTTCACCAATTGGCCAACCGGCATATCTTTATCGCGTTTCCAGCCATAGTTCTCATTGTTATACATCCCCCAGAAATAGACTGTTTCACCGATGAACGCCCCTGAATGCTTGAACCATTGCCTGGTGCGGTACTCCTCCAGAGGAAGCATATCCCGGTACATGCGGAACAGTGGAGTCATCATATCGAAATCGCCGCTGGCCAGCATGGGCCAATAGGGCAACCGGGTGTTCTGCCACCAATACGGCCCGCCCCACCTGCGGTAATCAGCATCAAATCCATCGCCATCGACAGTAAAAATCGTGCCGTTGAACTTGATGGGATAGGCGCCCCGTCCGGCGCAGGCGCTGATCCAGCGTTGTAAGACATAACCCCGGTTGACGGCTTCGGTTTCATGCGCTCCCGAAATACGAATCCAACTGCGGTTCCAAAATTCATTCCACCATGCCTGATGACCGTCGCGGTCTTTTTTTATATTATCTGAACTATAACTGGAAATATTTTTATCCAATTGCTTTTGCCAAATATCAGCGGTCTCTGTTTGCGCGCAAAGTGGATAAACCGAAAGAACATGATGCTTGTATGTTTTGTCTGATTGTAAGGTTGTTGGAGTTTTACTGACTAATCCGGTTCCGGTGATGCAAGCGCCAAAGGTTAGATTCAAAAGCGGATCAGTTGATTGCTGGATAAATCCATCCATTTTCTGGTGGGTTAGATTGTTTTGCCAGATAGATGTTTCATTGCGGTGATACCAGACGATTTGATTATCCCGGTCGCTGATGATTGCGTCGGGATAGACGTAAACTGGAAATGGAGCGCTTTGCAATCCATAGGCGCTGTTGAGTTCCTTGTCGAGCAATTGGCGGCGTTCGGTGCGCCACATATCCAACGACGCCTGCACCGTAAATGGAGCGGCGCTACCGGCTTCAACGCGCACCACGGGATGATTGGCGTCGATCCAGATTTTAATAATTACAGCCTTATCCCCCTCACCTGCATCAATGACGATTTCTCCCTGACGCAACCGTAAGACCTGTTTGAATGGAGCGCCTTCTACTATAGGATTGGGAGACAGTTTAATGCGTACCCTACCTAGTTTGAGCAAGCGGCCATTTTCACTCCAGGCATCGGTTTTAGAGAGCAGCATGACTATCTCACCATCCGGCTCAACCCAGACGTTCATACCTATATCGCCATTACCGATAGGCATGGAACCATTATGATCCTTACTTGGCGCATCCCATACAACGTTATATTGTTCCAGAGGATCGCTTGAATCCGCTGCGGTATTATTCGTTATCGCCAGCAACAATAATGCGAATAACACAGTAGTTATATTTATCATTCGCTTAGTATTCATGTTGTCTCCATATTTTCAAAAAGATATCAAATGGTTTTGGCGCCTGCAATTCGTCTTTAGCCCACTCATCCTGTTATAACAGAAATCAATAGCGCCGCACAAGTGGTTTATAATACTTATTGAATGATTCAAACATCTAGCCTAACATAAAATATGATCCCTACGATTTACCCATTTTCAACAATTAATCGTTCTAATTGATTTGGCGCTCTCTACCTTTTAAGATTATTTTGATAGAGTAGTTTTATCATTAATGTTTTAAAATAATTTCCCTATTTTTATTGTATATAAGAAGGAGTTTAATATGAAACCGATGGAAAGACGCGACTTTTTTGGAACAATGGGAACAGTTACTCTTGGAGCGGCGGTTGCGCACAGTTTATCGACGGTCACAGCAAACGCTGAGGAGAAAATATGGACGCCGACTTCCGACCGTAAAATCAGGGTTGGCATCGTCGGTTATGGAGTATGCAAGTTCGGCGCCCAATTCGGATTCCAGGATCACCCCAACGTCGAGGTCATCGCGGTCAGCGATTTGATAGCAGAACGACGCGAAGAATTAATGGAGCGATGCCGTTGCGGTAAATCTTATGACTCGTTGGAAGAGTTGGTCAAAGATCCAAAGATCGAAGCCGTCTTTGTAGCGACGGATGCGCCAAGTCATGCCCGACACTGCATCACAGTACTCAATCATGGCAAACATGTCATGACAGCGGTGCCTGCGGTCTTTGGATCGCTGGAAGACGCAGGCCGTTTAGTGGAAGCCGTGCAGAAGAGCGGCAAAAAATACATGATGGCGGAAACCAGTTGCTTCCGGCCGGATTGTTACGCCATGCGCCAAATATATAAAGCCGGGGGATTCGGTAAACTGATCTATTCGGAAGGCGAGTATTACCATTACGGTCCAACAACGCTTGGCTCATACAAAGAATGGCGCAAAGGCTCGCCGCCGCTCTGGTATCCCACCCACTCTGCTGCTTACTACATCGGAGTGACGGGCGGACGTTTCACCTCAGTATCATGCAGCGGTTCAAACGCTGGTTACGATGCCTACAAACCGGGCGCTAATAAATACAACAATACCTTCACCGATGAAGTGGCGCTGTTTAAAACCAGTGAAGGCGGCTCATCGCGCATACTGATGTGCAAGGGCATATCAGGTCTGGTTGCGGAAAGAGGCCGGGTCTTCGGCGAACGCGGCTGGATGGAAGGCGTCGACTATCATGGTCAAATGCAATCATTGCCCGATATCACGCGTCCAGCCCTGCCGCCAGCAGTTCCTCCTGGTGGACACGGCGGCTCTCATGGCCAGTTATCCAACGAATTCATCACCGCCATCCTCGAAGATCGGGAACCTCTGGTCAATGTTTATGAGGCGTTGGCTATGACCGTCCCGGGAATTATCGCCCACAATTCCGCACTCAAAGATGGCGAATCGTTGAAGATTCCCCAATTCGATAAAACGGATTAATAAAAGCAACAAAATCTACACAACATAAGATGGGCGCCAAGGGCAAGATCAAAACGGGCGCCAAGGGTAGTGTATTTTCTACCCTTGAATACACCTACGTTAATCCAATAACGTCAACCAACAAAAAAAACTATTCTCGGAGCGCATAAAATGTTGAAATTTAGAAATTCCTGGGCGATGTGGATTATTGCGGGAGCATTCCTCTGCTTTATTACTCTGGTTAACGCGGAAGAAAATACCGTCGAACCACCGCCGAGAGAGCTTGTACTGAGCGCACCACTAACCCATCCAGACTGGATGATGCGCGATGGGGTGGAATGGGGCGCTGCAGGAGTGCGGCGCATGCTGGATGCCTGCAAGGCTTGCGGTTGGACGCGGGTATACTGGCGTGCGCTGGATGGCGGCCGGTCGCTATACAACAGTAAGTTGATGGAACCCCAAGGCAAATGGGACAACGACAATTTCTGGCATCCCATCGCGCCGGAAGATGTGAAATTGACGGAGCGGTTTACTGGCGGTAAATCAGCCGAAGATCGCCAGACCTTGCTCGATAAATTAGAACGCAACGACTACAGCAAATTTGACACATTACGCGAAGCGGTGAAGTATGGCCACCAGATCGGGCTGGAGATCCATGCATGGTTATCAATCAACGAGGACGACCACGGCTGGGGATTGGAAAGCCGATTCAGCAAACAGCACAAAGAGACACGCTGGCGTAAACGGAATGGTGATTTCTACCGCAGCCAGCAGAGTTTCGCGTTCCCGGAAGTGATAACCTATAAACTCGGCATCGTCGCCGAGATTCTCGACAATTATGACGTAGACGGCTTATTTCTGGATTGGATTCGCACAGGCGACGTGCGCGACGACCCGCAGAACGATGCGGAGGGCGTAGCCGACCGGGGCTATGAAGAACCTCTAGTGCGCGAATTCACCGAACGATACGGCGTTGATCCACATTCGATTCCCAATGGAGACGAACGCTGGGTGCGGCTTCGCGCGAGACCGCATACGCAATTCATGCGCGAAGTCCGCACGCTGGCGACCCAGAAACGGCCGGGGATTTCCATCAGCGCAATGGTTATGCAGCCTTGGGGATATCGCGGATTAAACAACAAAATCGACGGGAACCTGCGCGGGATGCTGCTCGACGTCAGAACCTGGGCGCAGGAAGGATTAGTGGATTCGATAGTAGCAGCTGGCTATTACATGAACGGCGGCTCATCCGAACTGGCCTACAAGGCGCTCAAGGAAGAGACGGAAGGCAAAGTAGACGTGTGGTTGTACGCCTGGGTTCCGAATTCGATTGAGGACGTACACCGCGAATTCGATGTAGCCGACCAACTGGGCGCCAGCCAAATCCTCTTCTGGGAGGCCGACTACATTGATGCACGCAAAAATAAGGAAGACCTACAACGCGCAATGAGAAAACGAACAGCGGTTAATCCCGATCATAAACCATAAAAAAGTGGCTGCTCCGAACAACGAATATCGGTACGAAAACGGGCGCCCTTAATTTTATTAACGTAAGTGATTGGGGATATTCCCCTCACTCTGCGCTCTATAGTTGAATAAATCAAATTGAGAGGTGACAACATGATTAATGATAAAAATATTGTATGGACGGTATTTATCGGTTTATTGATAGCGCTATGTTCAGCGCCCGCCTGCCCTGATTTGAGTCAGGTTAATTTGTATGTTTCACAAACTGGAAATGATTCGTGGCAAGGACGGCTGCCAGAGCCTAACGATGCTAAAACCGATGGCCCGTTCGCCACATTGGAACGGGCGCGGGATGAAATACGCGCAATGAAGGAAGAGAAATCATTTCCGGTCCGGGGCGTAAAGGTTATCGTGCGTGAAGGCATCTATTACCTCGATAAACCATTTGAATTGAACAAAGACGATTCAGGTTTGGAGAACTCTCCAATTATTTATACGTCATATCCTGGAGAGAATGCGCGTCTGGTTGGCGGCTCGCTGATTACTGGATTTAAGATAGTCTCGGATACTGAGACATTAAAGCGGCTGGATGAAAAAGCGCGGGGATGCGTGGTGAGCGCAGACTTGAAATCACTGGGCATCACCGATTATGGTCAAGCCGATAAAGGCGGCGCTGAACTGTTCTTCAATGATAAACCGATGACTTTATCACGTTGGCCTAATGAGGGCTTTGTGAAAATAGCTGATCTTGTGGTAGAGGATGGACATCAAATTCACGGCAATAAGGGCAGCAAAACCGGGAAATTCAAATACGACGGCGAACGTCCCACGCGCTGGATTAAGGAGTCAGACCCCTGGCTGCATGGCTATTGGTTCTGGGACTGGTCGGATCAACGCCAGCCCATCGAATCGATTGACGCCGCCAATTCCATTATATCGCTGAAGAAGCCTTATCATGGCTATGGATACCGTAAAGGTCAGTGGTATTACGCGTTCAATATGCTCAGTGAATTGGACTCGCCCGGAGAGTGGTATATCGACCGTGAGCAGGGCGTTCTTTATTTCTGGCCGCCGGAATCAATTGATGACGCCAATACCGTCATGTCTATTATTCCCAACCTGGTAGTAATCAATGATGCGTCTTACGTTACCTTTAACGGTTTCACCCTGGAAGCGTCGCGTAGTACGGCTTTCACGGCCAAAGGCGGGAAAGGCATTCAACTATCCGGATGCGTTATCAGGAATACCGGCGCCGGCGGCGCTTCTCTATCGGGACTCGAACACTGCGTTACCGGATGCGAAGTCTATCGCACCGGCGGCGGGGGGATATCCCTCACTGGTGGAGACCGCACTACGCTGACTCCCGGCGGCCTATACGCCGATAACAACCATATCCACCACTATGGACGGATCAACCGTATGTATACCCCTGGTATTTCTATCTACGGCGTAGGCAACCGGGCATCGCATAACCTGATCCATACCGCTCCTCATATCGGCATCATGTTCGGCGGCAACGATCATATATTCGAGTTCAACGAAATGCATCATGTCTGCATGGAATCAAATGACGCAGGCGCCATGTACGCCGGACGCAACTGGACCATGCGCGGTCACATGATCCGCTACAACTACCTGCATCACATCACAGGATTCGAGGATCGCGGGTGCGTTGGAGTCTATCTGGATGACATGTTCGCATCTGCAACCATGTATGGTAATGTTTTCTATAAGGTGACGCGGGCGGCCTTTATAGGCGGCGGCAGGGATTGTACGGTTGAAAATAATATCTTCGTGGATTGCGATCCGGCTTTGCATATCGACGCCAGAGCCTTGGGTTGGTGTGCGGATCATGCGGACGGATGGATCAAGGAAGCGAATGAGAAAGACACCATATCGGGCATCGCCTATAACAAACCGCCTTACAGCGAACGTTATCCTGAATTGATCAATATTCTCAACGAAAATCCCAAAGCCCCGATAGGCAATACCATCGTGCGTAATATCAGCTGGGGCGGCAAATGGGATGGAATATATAAAGAAGCCCGTGAGTTCATTAAATTAGAAGATAATATGATCGATCAAGACCCGCATTTTGTAGATGCCGAAAAACAGAATTTTAATTTGAAACCCGATTCGCCAGCATTTAAGTTAGGTTTCAAAGAGATTCCCTTTAACCGGATCGGATTGAGAAAATAATCATTAAGAACATCTCAAACAAAGTTATTCAGATATGTTTGGTGGTATTACCGGTAGGTCTGGTTTCTTCCGTTTAAGTGGGTGTTATGTTGGCATCAAGGGCAAGACCGCGAAGCGGTCAGCCCTTGATGTTATAACTTTCGATTATAGGCATCCACATCAAGGGAAACAAAACCACTTAACCGGGATTCTATTTGGGAGCAGGAATGAAGATTCCACCCAAACCAATAATCACGCTCATAAAGAAGCAATGATCAATACGATTAATACGATTAATAATTTTTATACTGCGCGTCCCAATGCAGACGGAAGGGGTTGAATTTCTTTCTCAATCGTCCCAGCGAGTTTGTCTTCGGCGGCGTCCAGGTCGTAATCCATTTGCAAGCCAAGCCAGAATTGGGGTGATGTGTTGAAATACCGCGCCAATCGCAATGCCGTATCCGGCGTAACCCGTCTTCGCCCCAACACGATCTCGTTGATCCGCCGGGCCGGAACCCGAATATCCAAAGCCAAGCGGTTCTGGCTAAGCTCTATCGGCTTCAAAAACTCTTCCAAAAGTATCTCGCCGGGGTGAATCGGAGGCATTTTTTTAGGGGGCATGGTTGAATCCTTTAATGCTAAGTCGGCAAAAAGTGAATGAAAGACGAAACTCACGCTATATCTTGTATATAAGTCTTATGAATATCCACTAATTATTGTTGTCATAAAAACAGTTTTTGAATTTTTACCGTTTTGTCTTTAATGATAATCAACAATTTTGACGTTATAACAATCTGTTTTATCCCAGTTAAAACAAATGCGCCATTGATCATTGATTCGTATACTGTATTGACCTTTTCGGCTTCCTTTTAATGCTTCAAGTCGGTTTCCGGGAGGAGCTAATAAATCATTCAAGTTTTGCGCCCGGTTTAGCATGCGTAATTTACGTAAAGCGGCACGTTGTATTGTTGCCGGAAATTTCATCGAAATTTCTCGATGAAATATTTTCTCTGTTTCTTTACAACTGAATGATTGTATCATGATTTTATTATAACGCAACGCGTTTAACGTATGGAGATATATTAGAGATATGTATAATAATTAATTCACGTCAATATATTAAAGAGCGGTTATCAAAAATGTGTGTGTTTGTTATTGTATAAATCACTCTAAACAAACAAGGATATAGGCAATTCTCCTTCTATTTGAATACAATCAGGAGTTCATCAATGAAAAAAATGTCGCTCGTTCTACTATGTTGTTTTTCGATTGTTTGCGCCAGCCAGTCTGCCAGTTCAATGACTGAAGATGAATTGATGGGGTTTTATTTAAGTATAGTTGAATCGTCTGTAGATGTATTCGAACCATTATGGGTGGATGATTCATCGCGCATTCCCAACGCCGGTTTTTATGACTTCAGGAAATACCCCAATTGGCGCGACGAACCTTACGCTACTATTATCGTGATTCCCGGCAACGGGATGATTCAGTTTTGTAATTCGATTTTGCTTACTGAAACTGATAAGAAGACCTTTGGTAAGCAGAATATCCCGCGCGAAACTCTCTTGCAGCGCACCATTCAATCGTTGCGGTGGTGCTGTTTGACCAGTACATACGTCGATGCGCCCTATGCCTATCTGCCCAACACGCGGGATGATTTCAGGGATGGCGATAAATGGCGCCGGAGATTCTCCTGGCGCGCGGATGAAGTCGGTTGGTTAACTATGGCCGCTGCCAAACTATGGCCGCAGTTGGATGATGAGACCAAATCGCTGATTGAATACGTTATGATCGGCGGCGCTCCCCAGGAAAGATTGGTTCAGCACTGGGAAGTTCCCCAGGGCGGTAATCATGATGAAGTCAAACAAGACCTCTCCAGCACTATGGGCGCCGCTTATTTGCTGCCTCACCGTAGTGATGGGCAATTATATTGGGACATAATTGCGGGCAATGGAATCGATATGGTCTCTACTATGCACGATTTCGCCAATCCCGTTATGGCTGAAGGGCGCCCCATCAGTGAATGGGCGCAAGGCTGGAATCTTTATCAAGACTACGCCGGAGACCATCATGGCTGGCTCAATATATGGTATGCCAGCGATTTAGTGTTTGAAGGACGCAGTTACATTGAAATACTCGGTCAACTGACAGGCAAAGGAATCCCCGAAACCTTCAACTATGCGGGAAATGGCTATGACGGAGTGATGCAATGGGTCAAAACTCTATTCCTTCCTATCGGCGAACCATTCTCGCCCCACGGTAATGAATACGACGCCTATTACGGCGCCGGTCTATTGGCTTATTGTTATGGCGCAGTGATCAAGCAAGACCCCGTGGCTGCAAGATTGGAAGAGCAAGCGGCGCTATTATTAAAGAGGCAATCGCAAGCCGTCCGGCAATACGATTATCACCGCAACTCATGGGCTAAAGCGGGCATGGCCTATCTGATGCATAAACTTAGAGGTCCACGATGCGCTCCTGTTGCATTGGATGAAGCGCTGGCCAGTTTGGAAGGTTCGTATCATTATCGATCTCAGCAAAACCTGATTCACCGCACATCAGATCATCTTTCATCTTTCGCCTGGGGAAGCATCTCATCACACAGACCGCATTCATCTTATTACGGAACCGGGCTGTGCGGCTTGGTATATCCTTTTGGGACAGATGAGCCTTTGATTTATGCTCATCCCATGTCGCTGATGGGTTCGTATACCTTCACTGATAGAGATGGAAAACCAATTAAACCAGTAAGACCGGAAACACTGTTCACCTACAATTACAGTGATACAGGTTTTAACACATCAGGCGTAGCCAACGCACCGCAGGGAGATCGTTACTATTCATTCTTCTCTTTCGATGATGGGCCGACTATTTTCTTTTCGCAATTTAAGGCCAAACAAGATATGCGGATGACATGGTCTGGATTGCCGGTTTATTTTTATGTTAGAGACGGCTTAACCGGAGATCGAAATTATTCAGATGAACTTGGTTCAACAATATTAGGCGAACCAGAGGAACGGCGCTCATCATGGTGGAGCGTCAATGATTCAATGGCTATGGTGGTTTATGGCGAGCAACAAAACATCGTTTTGGATCGATCCCCCGGTTACAACTGGGCGCGTAAACCGGAATACCGCGATCTTTGCGATGGAGTATTCGTTTCCCCGATCAAGGATCAGGAGATTCTTAATAATGAAACCGCTCACGATCTGGCGTTAGCCATTTATACCGATACCTCGCAACAACGCATTGATGAAATATCAAAACGAACTCGATCCTATAATCTTGAATTACCTGATGGCTGGAAGGGAATCGTTGCTGAACATGCAAACCATCCCTCTATTCGTTTTATCGCCTTGAGTAACATGCAAGCGAGCAATACTGATGCGATGCTGGAACTCTCCTTCAAAGAGGGCGCCCCGGTTGTTGCGCAAAACGCTATAGTCATGGGCAACAAAAGCATTATATCCATTCATCAAAACGCATTGGAATCATTCAGTGATAAAATCCAACTCTATCTGAGTGTCGCCGATGATTCGACAATTCATGCTCTTAAATTATCAGGAAATGAGTATCAACTATCACCGCTGCAAAATCAGCCATCAACCGTAGATTTTTATTTCGTTGAACCCGATTTAAAATCTATCACGTTGTTGGATCAAAATAAAAACATCATTAAAAAAGTAGAGAATAAACAACGTTTTACTTACAAAATCGATAAGCCGATCTTTTTTCAATGCCAAACCACTGAAGATCACATTGCCCCATCGGTGGAGATACGTTCCGCGAAGGTCCGGGAAGATAAGCTGATTGAGATAGACGTAAACGCAGCCGACCAAAGCGGCATTCAGCAAATCGAGTTATATTGCGATCAGCAGTCGCTCGGCGCAAAAAGTCAGCCTCCGTTTGTTTGGCTCCATCGTCCACCCATAGGCGCACATACATTTTACGCAATTGCATCCGACGATTCGCCGCGACATAACATGCGTACTTCTTTCAAACGTACGATTATTATTGATTAAAGCATTCTTTCGTTTATTGTTGATCCTGATTAACCACTGGCAGCTGGGCGTTAACATTTTTACGCCAGTTGGATAGCAGCGTCTGTAATTCGACGGCTTTGGTAGGATTATTTTCCGCAAGATTGTTTGTTTCTCCAAGGTCTTCTTTTAGGTTGTATAGTTCAAGGTGGCCGTCTTCGTAATATTCCAAAAGTTTCCAATCTCCCTGACGCACTGCGCTTACAGGGGATGTGGTGGAATAGTAATGCGGGAAATGCCAATACAATTCTTTGCGCGGCAGTTGGCTGGCGGGATTCTTGAGCAGCGGGGAGATGCTGATGCCATCCGGGTTATGGTTTGAGTCACCTGATGATCCGGTGATATCCAGCATGGTGGGATAAAAATCTGTTGAACATACCGGCTCATGACAGACGCTGCCCGGCTTGGTTACTCCAGGCCATTTGATTAGTAATGGCTCGCGGATGCCGCCTTCATAAAGTGATCCTTTGCCGGAGCGCAGCGGGTGGTTGCTGGTTACGAATTTTCCTCTGATTTCAGTGCTTACTCCACCGTTGTCAGAAAACAGGATGACTACGGTATTATCAGCGATATTAAGTTCATCGATCTTGCCTAGCAGGCGCCCTACGTTTTCATCTAATGAATGCACCATAGCCGCGTAGGTTGCGCTTTTATGGTTCAGGCCTTCTTTAAGTTTTTTCTGATAATACTCTACCAATTCCGGCTTGCCTTCGATGGGCGAATGAACCGTATGATAAGCCAGGTGGAGCATGAATGGTTTATGCTGCATCTTGTCTATCAGATTCATGGCTTCGGTGGTAAGGCGGTCGGTGAGGTACTCGCCTTTTTCTCCAAAGGCCAGACCGGGCACATAGCGGTGATGACCGTAATATTCTGAACCGCTGTAGGGATAGAAATAGGTATTCGGCGCCCCCCACAGCGTTCCGCCGATGTTGACGTCGAAACCCTGGGTTTCCGGGTAATGTTCTGCGCCCCCTAGGTGCCATTTGCCGATGTGGGCGGTTTGATAGCCAGCGGATTGCAGCGCCTCGGCGATGGTGATTTCCTGGTGGGGAAGATCGCTCACTGCATGAGGTGGAATGAGTTTGCGGTTTTTCTTGGGCGGCCTGAGAGTCTCTTCGCGCCACACCGTCATGTGCAAACGGGCCGGGTATTTGCCAGTCATGATGGAGGCGCGGGTGGGAGTACATACCGGGCTGGCGGCGTAGGCGTCCGTGAAGCGCATACACTCTCCCGCAAACTTGTCGATATTGGGTGTCTCATGCAGATCGGCGCCATAGCAGGCTAAATCGCTCCAACCCATGTCGTCTACTAAGATGAAGACGAAATTCCATTTTTTAGCGGCGTCTGTTGCGCTGGCGTATGAAAACGGGGATTGCATCAAGCCCGCTGTAGAGAGTCCCAGATATTTTAAGCAGTCGCGGCGGTTTAACTTGTTGTTCATGGGTCTATCTCCATATATTAGGTGGTTTCATCAAGGGCTGACCGCGATGCGGTCTTGCCCTTGGCGCCCATTCATCTCCCGATGTCGTTGTACTACGGTGCTTTATTTGATGTAAACCGTTTTGATATTGACGAATTCCTTGATGCCGTAATGGGATAATTCGCGGCCGTATCCGCTTTCTTTGACGCCTCCGAATGGCAAGCGGGGGTCGGATTTGACGAACGAGTTTACAAAGCAGCATCCCGCTTCAATTGATTCAGCGGCCAAACGTTCGCCTTTGGCTATGTCTTGGGTGAAGACTGCGGCGCCCAGGCCGAAGATGGAATCATTGGCGATGCGAATGGCGTCGTCTTCATCCCTGGCGGTTATGATCGAGGCCACAGGACCGAATATCTCTTCATCATAAGCAGGCATACCCGGTTTGACGTTAGTTAAAACTGTGGGGGGATAGAATGCTCCAGGGCCTTGAGGTAATTCACCGCCCAGGATGCATTGAGCGCCTGCCTCAATGCTGGCGAGCACTTGCTGGTGTAGTTCATCGCGTAAGTCATGCCGCGCCATAGGGCCAATCTGGGTCTCAGACAGCATGGGATCGCCGCTTTTAACCTGCGCCATTTTTTCAACGAATTTGTCGGTAAATGCTTGGGCGATAGGTTCGACGACGATAAATCTTTTGGCGGCGATGCAGCTTTGTCCGCAGTTGATAAGGCGGCTGGTGACGCAGGTGGACGCGGCCAGATCAAGATCAGCGTCTTGCAGTATTACATAGGGATCGCTGCCCCCCAGTTCGAGCACGGATTTCTTGAGCATACGGCCAGCGGTTTGGGCGACGGCTTTTCCGGCTGGAGTGCTGCCGGTCAGGGTAACGGCTTTGACTATGGGATTCTCGATAATGGCTTCAACCTGCGCGCTGCCCACCAGCAGGGTGCGAAAAACGTTTTGCGGAATCCCCGCATGATGCAGTATCTCTTCTATAGCCAAGGCGCATCCTGGAACATTGGAAGCGTGTTTCAATACGCCGATGTTACCCGCCATTAGCGCTGGAGCGGCGAAACGGAATACCTGCCAGAAGGGGAAATTCCAAGGCATTACGGCCAGCACAACTCCAATAGGCTGGAAAGAGACGAAACTATTACCCGCGTCGGTTGATATTCTTTCGTTGGCCAGAAACGCCGCTGCATTGTTGGCGTAATAGGTGCATACCCAGGCGCATTTTTTGGCTTCGGCGATGCCTTCGTTTATGGTCTTGCCCATCTCCTGAGTCATGAGTTGGGCGTATTTTTCCGCATTATCTTCGAGTATCTGCGCGGCTTTTTTCAGACAGGCCGCGCGCTCGGTGAATGAAGTCTTGCGCCACCCATCAAAAGCGTCTTGCGACTGCTGCAGGATGGATTTAACCTCTTCTGGTTGCATCTCAGGGTATGTTTTAATCGTTTCTCCAGTAGCGGGATAAATGGCGTCGAGAGACATAGTTTCATCCTCCGTATTTGCATTATTAATTGGCAGTAAATTGATTGCTTTATATTAACATAAAGTGATGTGGTTGTAATTGTCGGTATAGGTGTTTTTGCACCTCTCAGATTTAACATATTTTTACTATTATTCACCCACCGATTTATTTTAATTGAGTCTTATTTATAATGACGCATATACCTATGACCAAAAGTCCATAATGTTATCAAGACTCTCTCGTTCCCTGATTATCTCAAATTTCTCACCGTCTTCAATATACCCGATTACTTTAGGAATTTGTCGGCTATTATATCTTGACCACATGCTCAAAGTGTATGCTCCTGCGTCTTGTATTATTATATAATCTCCTTGCTCTACCACAGGCAATTCAATATCTTTAGCGATTATATCTCCTGCAAAGCATAGAGGGCCGGCTATTACATATTTATTATCATCTTTACCACTCTTAATTTTCCCGTTATCATCAACAACCAAAATTTCATGATGCCAATCTTCCGGTCTATAACATTTACGTAGAAACAAGTCCGCACCAACATGGATCATAACTGTATTTACATTTGAATCTCTCTTGACGTATTCAACTTTACTTGCCACCCAACCGGTATTCGCATGTATATATCTTCCGAATTCAGTTATTAATCTAAAATCATTACTGAAAAGTTCTTTAAATTGATTACGCATTTCTTTGACATAAAGGGATAATCTAACTGTTTCGTCATCTCTATGATAAGAAACCGGCAACCCGCCGCCTATGTCAAAAATCGAAATTTTCCGCCCGGTTTTTTTTCTTTCTATAATATCATTTACTTCTTTTGCAAAATCCAAAACAATTTCAATCCCACTTAATAACATTTCAACAGAACATCCCTGAGAACCTATATGAAGATGAACTCCTGTAAGCCAATCATATTCTAAAAATTTATCAATCAACTCTTCACGATTCTCTCTTATAGGCGCGCCAAATTTTGAATATTCCCCGGCGACGCTTGTTGATTCAATAACTCCAGTTCCAACTTGTGGATTTATTCGTATGCCGATTGTACTTTTACTCTTACAATTTTTTAGTAATTCATCAATCCGGTGAAGTTCATACAAAGAATCAGCATTTATATGACAACCAAAATTCAAGGCGTATTTTATCTCTTCTATAGTTTTTGTTGGTGAATCGAAAACAATACGGTCAGATGTAAAACCCGATTTTTCCGCTAAATATAGTTCTGGTAACGTAGCCGCTTCTAAACCCACGCCTAATTTCTCAATTTGTTTTAGTATTTTAACAAGTGGATTTGCTTTTATTGCGATACTGTGTAATGTGGTTTTTGGGAATTGCAAAACTAAATTTTTAATTCGTTCTTCGAGATATGATTGATCATAAAAAATCAATGCGGTATCATCCGACTCGACTAAATTAATATCCTGAAGCGCCCGAATAAAAACATGGCTGATTTGTTCATCGGTTAATCTAGAACGCATGTTCTCTCCCTCATTTATTAGAAAAAAAACGGGACGCACTAATACGCCCCGTTTAGGATTATCCACATATAGCAATGCTTACCGCCTGCGCCCGGCCCATTCTACAGCCTGGGTCATCAATTGCTGCATATTGGGGTCGCCCCATGAACCCATGTCGTGGCCATGAAGGATAACCGCCACCCGTTCTTCGGGGGTGTCTTTTGCAACCCAGGCTAGAGGTTCGGTTACGGTCTCGCCATTCTTTTCATGGGTTGATTCGATCAGTACCTTGATGCCGGGTTGTAGTTTTAGGGTGTGATAGAACTCGTCCTGAAATTCAAAAGTTTTGGGCAACCCTTTGACGATGGGGTGGTCGGAGACTACGTTGCTTTTGAGAGTTCCATAGGCGTCGTGGGTTGAGGTTCCCCAGACCCAAACGCCGCCGATCAGGTCAAAATAGCCAGGCCAATCGGAAAAGGACGCCATACCGGAATGCACGCAGATCAACCCGCCGCCGTTTTTGACGAATTCGGTGATGCTTTCCGGGATGCCTTTGGGCGTCGGCGTTTTTTGTTCTTCACCTTCACCTTTGTAGTAGACTCCATTGTAGATGACCAATACATCGAAATGTTTGAGATGGTCTTTCCGCAGGGAGCGGATGTCTTCTGAGTAAGAGCATAAAATGTTGCCTTTTTTGCGCACTGCGTCTATGAAAGCGCCGGAACCTTGGCCGTAGGGATGCCATTCGCCGCCGCCGGAAATCAACATGCGGATAGGCTTCTCATCGGCGGCTTGCAGTGATAAGGGCAGAGCTAAGCAGGCTATTAATAATATCAGTCTCGTTAAGCGGAACATAATAATTCTCCTAAGTTTATTCTATGGTAACAGTTCAGCTTGTTCCGGTGGGTCAAAAAGCGCGACACACCCTACGAAATTAAGTTTAAGATAACTGACCTTTGATCCAGGATACTGATTGTTCAAGTACTACGCCTTCGCATTCCAGGCTGAATACGCCGTCGTATCCATTATCAACCAGGATTTTGATGCATTGGCTGATGTTGTCGGCGTTGACGCCGCCGCCGACCGGGCTTTGACTCATGGCGATTCCAGTGGCGTTGCCTTTAAGCGCTTCGGCCAGTTCCTGGCTGACGTCCTTAACGTGAACGTGATTGACCCGGTCTTTGAATTGATCCAGATAGGCCACTGGGTCCTGTCCAGAGATAAATGTATTGCCAGTGTCCATGTTTAGACCGAAGCAGGGGCTTTTAAATTCCTCCATCAGTTCGTCGATGAACTTTGGTTTGGTGGTGAAATAACCATGCGGTTCAATGTTGATTTTAATATCGTATGCTTCCGCCACTTTGAGGATTTCTCTATAAGCGGCTTTAAGAATATGCATACCATCCAGGTCGCTTTGGCCTTCTGGTTTGCATGCTGCGTCCGTGGTATCAATGCAGGGGCATCCCGTCAATTTAGCCCAGCGTATAGCGTTTAATATATACTGTACGCCAATAGTCAGGCCATCCATCACATTCAATGGAAAAGCGGCGTCCAGTTGGCTGAAACGTACGCCATATTCATCCATCTTCTTACGCCATAGGATAGGGTCTTCCAGCAATGATAAATGGGGAAAGAATCCCAGCGCCTGGAGATAGGCCGATCCATCTATCACGCCGCATTCGATGAACTTCAGATCGTGATCCTTCGCCCAAGATAGACATTGCTCAAAACTCCAGTTACTGCTGTTGAAAGCGTCTGTGTGATAACCGATGCCTGGCATATTGAACTCTCCTTTAGGATTATATAAACGCCGGATGATTTATTGATATCTGTTCTACGTCATTTGCAACCTTCTACCAAGATTGTTGATATCAACCCTCACCTAACCTCTCCCAATCTTGGGAGAGGGATGCTAAACCATAGTGTTTTGTATAACATAGGAACTACAATATAACTGCTTATATCTCCAACACCCCTCTCCCCCAAGTTTGGGGGAGAATTCAAGAGGGGGTTGTTATCGAAAACCTTTGATTTTCCAATTAACGTTATAACAATAATCGAACTACCGTTTTTAGGATTCTGCTTCGATCTCCAGTTTTTTGTTCTCTTTTATCATGTCGTCCCAGGTCAGTACCTCTTCGCGATAGGATGCTTCACGACCCAGGATAGCAGTTAATGTGCTGTCCGCTGCATAATCGGCGTGATTGATATAATCGCCGCTACGGATGCTGTCGACGAAATCGCGGCAGTTGTTGTTGACCCCGATATCCCAGGTGTTGTCGAGCTGCGTCCCTTCCCAGGCGTTCTCGCCGGTGATCTCAATTGGTCCGGTTCCCCAGACGGATGAGCGGTAGTGGGCGTCTACCACGCCAATTTGACCGTATATCCGGGCGCCCAGGTCTTCGTAGCCTTTAGTGAATTGGGCGCAATTGAGTTCGATCTTGGGGCCATCGCCGTAGAAATAGGTGACCAGGAAATGATCCCAGTTCTTCCCGGCGTTCAGTCTGGCTTTAAGGCCGCCGGTTCCAAAAGCTTTGGTTGGGTGAGAGCCAACGAACCAGTTGGCCACGTCCATAGCATGAACCGCCTGCTCGACGATTACGTCGCCGGATATAACCGGATCTGTTCCCCAATTGCGCAAACGCGCCGCATAGGGCGACATGCCGTCAGTGGGAGCTAAACCGCCGCAGGGGAAATGGTTGAAGGCCTGGCCGCAGACCTGTTTTCCAATGGCGCTTTCTTGCACCCGCTTCACCGCTTCGATAAAGAAAGGGCTGTTGCGGGTTTGAAAATCGACTAGCAATGTCGATTTGCCTTTGGCTTTACGCCCGCTTTCTTTGATGCTCATACTGCCGGGGACGTCGATGGCCACAGGTTTGCACAACCAGATATGCTTGCCCGCCTCTACTGCGTCAGCTGTATGCTGTGGGTGAAAATAGGGTGGGCTGGTGATTATAACGCCGTCCACCTTGGAACTCAGTATCTCTTTGTAGCCGTTTAATCCCGTGAAAGAATGATTGGCTGGAATATCAAATATGTTTTGAAATCTCTCCAAACGGTTGGAGAAATAATCATGGGCTGATACCAGTTTGATATCCGGCCCCACATTCTCTATGAATTTTTTACTGATAAAAAATCCACGGCCCCCGCAGCCGATAATACCCAGTTCGATTCTCGAATTAGCCGAACTGCCGCGTACTGACTGCGGCTTGACAATTAGCAACCCCATTGCGGCGGACGCGTTTTTAAGGAAACCGCGCCGCTTTTGCCTTTGACTCATTATCTATACCTCATTTGGTTATGCTGGTATTATTTCTCTGTTTGCGGCATCGAATTTCATATTGCATCCCTCTTCATAAGCGCGGTCGGCCAGGATGCAGGCTACGCCCTGCATATAGCCATAACCCATGTGGGCGTTGGGTTGTTTGCGCGACTTGATGCAGCGTATCCAGTTGGTCATGTGATCCTCTTCGGTGGTATTATCCAGTTCAATAGCGTTCTTGATTTTCTCAGCATGATCGCTGCCATCGCCCAGGATGCGCGCCCCGATGCCGTTGGTGTTGCCATCCGGGTCATTGACGACCATGGTTCCTTTTTCGCAGAAAAAGATGGTGTAATCATTAAAAGCATTGCCGAAATGGGTGGTGAACAGGGTAGTGAAGCCTTCAGCGTAATGCAGGATGGCGGTAACCGTATCGGTGCAGGTGCGTTGCGGCTCGGATGTAGTGGCATAGATACCGCCCTGGGATGTTGCGGTCACCGGGAAACCGCAGTCGGTCAGGTAATGGATGAAATCGCTGAGATGGCTCATCCAGCCGCCGACCGTGCCGGACGAGAAGTCGCGGTATCCCATCCAACTGGCGTGTTGATCTGCATTAAATGGACGATATGGTCTATTGAACAAGAATGCTTGCCAATCGGTGTCCGACTCTTTTTTAGGTTTGGGATAGTGGTTCCAGTATGGAATGTAATGGCTGCGGCTCTCTTCGACGCGCAGTAGTTTGCCCAGTTTGCCTGATTGCATGAATTCCTTGGCTGCTGCGGCGCCAGCGCTGCTGCGTCCCTGGGAACCGTTCTGTACGATACGGTCAGAACTCTTAACCACGTCAGCGGCGGCGTTCAATTCGTCAAGTTTCATGCCAATCGGTTTTTCAACATAGGCGTCTTTGCCCGCTTTAACCGCATCCATCAGCATGGTGCAGTGCTGGTGATCCGGGGTGGCGATGACCACCGCGTCGATATCCGGCTGAGCCAATAGTTCATGGTAATTCTTGAACATCTTGGGTTCATTATCAAAGCGGTTTTTGATCTCATTGGCGCCATGTTCGCGGTTTTCCGACCAGATGTCGCAACCCGCCACTACCGATAGTTTCTCTACAGATGAAACGCGGTGCAGCCATCCCACATGCCAGCGGTTGCGTCCCCCGGTTCCGATCATACCGATGCGAACCGTATCGTTGGCGCCGATAATGCGTGAATAAGAACTGACGCTCATGGCGCCGCTCAAAGAGCTGATCACAGCGCCGGTTTTGATGCTATGCTTTATGAATTCGCGGCGATTTGAATTATTGGATTTCATTTTTATTCTCCTCTATGGATGGTGCAATTTACATTTTTTCCATTTTACACTATTTAAAAGAGTAATTGATAGGTAAAACGACGCTGAAAGTGAAGAAATTGTGGTTGAGTATATTGTATTGATTATAGTGGTTTTGGCGGCGGGCACTCTGGCTAACCAGTTTGGCTTCCATTCAGCATGGTTGCTGGTACCTCTGATAATATGCACAGTTCCCTCGGTTTACGCTATGTTTACTGGATCGCCCTATCTGCCTACGGACCGGGAAACCTTAAAGCGTATGGTGGCGCTGGCTCGATTGCAGCCGGGTGAGACGGTGGTTGACCTGGGCTGCGGCGACGGGCGTTTTATCAGAGCGGCGGCTCAGGCTGGCGCCAAGGCAATCGGTTATGAGTTATCGGTATACCTTTATGTGATCGCCCGGTTAATGGGCGGTGGCGTAATCTATTATCAGAGTTATTGGAAAGCAGACCTGCGAGACGCGGATGTAGTCTTTATGTACTTGGAAAAACGCTATCTTCCCCGGTTTGAACGCGAACTGTGGCCCCAACTGAAACCTGGATGCCGAGTGATCGCCAATACCTTTCCATTGCCTACTATTCAGCCGGAAGCCAAAGATGGGACGCATATCTATCGATATGTTAAGGGGTGATATCTGGCAAAATTCTACATATATCGGCCAGATCGCAGATTATCCTGTCTGGTTTGAGCGAGGCGCAACGCGGGTCGTCTTCTCTTAAGCGCAGGGAGCGTTGGTCTCCGGCGAATAGTATGGTGCGGAAGCCTACTTGTGACGCCGTCCAGATATCATTGAGCATATCATTGCCGATAAATACGGTTTCCTGGGGGGATATATTGCATTGTTTTTGCAGGCGGTCGCTAACCATTTGGAACAGGCGAAGCGATGGTTTGCCCTCGCCGCAGAGGTACGACCAGATGCAGAGCGGCTCTTGAAAACCTATAGTTTCGGGTTGTCCTCCTGCAAAGATTTTAAATAAGGATGGCGTGTAGAATTGGGCGTTTGAGATGATCCCCATCATCATAGGCGATTGCTGCAACTCATTTAATATGAATTTGAGGTGGGGCATGGGCCATACCGGATTGACGCGCAACTCATATTCTAGAGCCAATTGTTTTATCGAGGTTTCCGTGATTTCTCCCTGGATTATGTTCTGATTGATTAGGTTGACGACTACCTTTTCCCATTCTTCCAGGATATCAACTTCGGGATATTCGATATTCTTCTCTTTTTTTAAGGCGTGAGTTTGTTTGATAGCGCTTTTAAGTAATACCGGGCCATGCTTTTCACTGTATTCACGTAGCCAATGGAATCCAGCAGAGACCAGGGCGCTTTGGAAGGCGCTGTCGCTGTCGATTGGCTCATTGAAGCCGATATCACCTGCGCCCGAAATGAATAATACGCCATATACATCGAAGAGCACGGCGCGGACGCCGCTTAAAGGTTCCAGGTTTTCTTGCATACCAGTGGGGATTGGAGCGAGCGGCGATGACAGTTCTGTGATGATTTTTGTTAGTTTAGAAGATATGGCATCCATGGCTTCGTCCTATGAAGTGCGCAATAAATTGAATCGGGATGGTTGCATGAAGCAATCCAGTAATCGGTCTATATTGAACGATTCTAACGGACAAGGCTCTGAATTGGCAATGGTTAGGTATATGTCCCACAAGCGGTTGCCATATTTCTCCAAGCTGAATTTTTCTTGGATAATATTAGAATTTTTTTTGATGATTGATTCGCTGAAGCCGGTATTCAATTGGGGTGGGTCTACTTCAGTCCGGGCGGTTGGTGATTCGTGAACTGTTTGGATGACAATTTCCTGCAACTCTTCGTCCAATCTGCCGAATTCCACCCGTCGCCCGGTGATCATTGATTGCATAACTCGTTCGACGAAATCATGAGGTAGAGGGCGGTTGTATTGGCTGAAATATAGTTCAGCCGCTACAGAGATTTTCTGGCGCAGCGTTTTCTCTCCAATCCACTCGATGGGGACACGCAATGCATTATACAGGTGTGATAGATCAATGCCTTGCAGTGAGAAATCCTGGGTTATGCTGGGCAGGTTGCGGCCTATGAGCGGGCGGTTGTAGAGCCAGGGTTCCAGAAAGGCGAGACCGAATCCTTCGGCGATGCTGGTTGTTATAAGCGCGTCAGCGGAGTACATCAAGCTGGTGAATGGGATGTCGAGTCGGGCGCAGATATCAAATTCGACTGGTAAATTTAATCGCTTTGCGAATGATATCCACCTCTGGTAAATGGGCAGCGCCTTGGGATTCTGAGGCGCCAGCGTTATAGCGAAGAGGTCGCCCGGTTGGGACATAGCCGCCCATAACAATAATTCACCAATGTTTTTGCGTCGGATGGCGCGGGTGGGATAAACCAATAATCGGTCGTAGTTTAGCTTATCAATTTTTTGCGACTCGCCTTCGGTTGGCGCTGCAACTGGATTAGGCAGATAATGCAGTCGTTGAGGATGTATGCCCGATTTGAACAGGAAATCATGATCCCGCCCGTTAAGAACCGCGTAATGCACATGAGACGCCTGGGGGTAGAGCATCTTGGTTATTAGATCAGGCTTACCGCCGCCGATATGTTTGCGTAGAAAAGCATAATTTCCCGGACGTCCATCTTCAGCAAAATCATGGATTTGCAGTAAGAGCCGGTCATTTCTATTAGCGAGATGATAGACCATTTCGCTGAAGCCGGGATTTTTTCCAAGAGAGTGATTATGAATATGGAATATATCAGGCTGGTTATTACCGCCTGACGATAGCGATGAAAGTAATTTATCGACAAGAGATGAAGCGTTATCGGGCGCGGCGTCTGGAGTTGATGATTCAAGAGCATATCCCAGAGATGGCAACTCGATTATACGCTTGCAAAAACCTTCGTCTAAAAGAACGTTTTTTTGGGTTGATAGGTGGTTAGTTCCACTGCAAAGATCAAAACTGGCTTTATGGCCAACCGCTTTGAGAGCGTTTTGGATAACGCTGGTTACGCCGCCTTTTTGGAGGTGATAATGGAGAATAGCGATATGATTGGGAACTGTCATTTATTCAGACCGTATTTTTCCCGGTAGGCTGGCACATCAATCATGGGGGGGCGTTCTTCTTCCTGGATGGAGAAATCATCCCGTTGATAAATATTATCCTTAACAGATGATTGGTGGAGGATTTTGTTTAGTTCAGGAATATCTTTAACCACCCCCAAAGCCTTTAAGCGGGATAGAAATGTTTGCAGGATGCCGAATGACATTTTGCCCAGATCGCGGGTTTCCTGATTGCGGTGGACGCGTTGATCAAGATCAGTTTGGCCAAAGGCCTTCATTCCCCAACGCTTGTATACATCAATCAGGTGAGAAGTTTCAACTCCATATCCAATAGGGAAGGGAATATTTTCCAAGACCTCGCGTCTGACGGCGTATTCGCCGGAAAGCGGTTGAATGATATCGGTCAATTCCGGGAAAAATAGAGAGAAGAGGGGGCGGATTAATATCTCGGTGACGCGACCGCCTCCAGAAGGCCGTATTTTATTGGATTCTGCTAAAGGTCTGTCATAAAAAGCTTTAACGTATTTAATCTGTGGATTATAGATCAAAGGCGCTACCAAACCATAAACAAAACGGGGATGGATGTTTTTAATATCGGCGTCGACGTAGACGATGATATCGCCCTTGAGTTGATAGATGGCTTTCCAGAGATTTTCGCCTTTACCCCGTTTTTCGCCCAGTTCGGGAAGAATCTCTGAAGATAGATAGACGTCGGCGCCGAAATTGGAAGCGACGTCTATAGTTTTATCAACCGAACCTGAATCAATCACGGCGATTTCATCCAGCAAAGGATAACGGGACATCAATTCGGAATGGAAAATTACGATCTCTTTGCCAATGGTTTTTTCTTCATTCAGGGTGGGTATGCACAGCGAGATGGTAAGGTTCTGGCGTTCTTTCTCCTCAATCATCTGAAGGATATCCCAGAATTGGGAGTGATGAAAAGTATTGTTTTTGAGCCAATTATTGTTGTTCATCGCAAACTCCGCAATCAATGGCCAAAAGCGCTCCGATTAACTGAGCTAAGCCGGTGAACATCGGTTCGATTTGTATTGTTTCACAAATTTCGTCAGAGCGTTCGCCCCGTGTTATTCCAAGGGTAATGGCGGGGATGTTATGATCAATAAAAGCGGATAGTTCGGAGATGCTGGGAGTGATGCGCGGCTTAATGTCCAGCGTTTTCATGATTTCCCGCATAGTTTCCACCAGAGGATGACGAAAGAGTATTCCTCCGGATTTTCGTCTGGCGAAGATATTCATTGATATATCTGCATGAGACTGATACATCATTTCAGTGACGATATCATGGATCTGGTTCTCTAAATCGTTGACGATTTCATCTGATTCGCTGCGAACTTCAAAACGGAGCAGCGACCGGGTCGCTAAGGTGTTATAAGCGGTTCCTCCACGAATTGAACCTAACAAAATTGTGGTTCGAGGTCTCCGTGGTATGGGAATGGAGTTGATTTTCCCGATCAGGTCAGTCATG
This sequence comes from bacterium, assembly GCA_963662285.2. Taxonomy (GTDB): domain Bacteria; phylum Hinthialibacterota; class Hinthialibacteria; order Hinthialibacterales; family Hinthialibacteraceae. Next base: position 1,532,568 of record CAXXMV010000008.1, on the reverse strand, counting down.
GTTATAATGGCGCCGGAAGCGCCGAATTGGGTCCAGTCATATTCGTCAGGAACAATGCAAGCGATCTCACCGCGAAACATCCCTAGCGAATTATAACTAAGCCGTCCAAGTTGAACGCCTTCCAGGCAGACTCCAGCCTGGATGGGCCGCGGATTATTCTTTAAGAAAAAGCGCAGACCTTCCAGGTCGCCCTTGCCTAAACCTTTTACGGATCCCATAAGGATTAAGTTTGACTCTAAGTGAATATCTAAACTCTCAAAAATCGTGGGAAGCGTGGCGATGACGGCTAATCCCAGACTGTTGTCACCCAAACCCGGTCCGGTTATTTTATCTGGTTGGATAGAGATAGTGTGGTCGATTTCAGTTGATACCAGGGTGTCGGCATGAGCCACGACAAGTATATTCTTATCAGAAAGCAAATTTTTCCCAGGTAGAATGCCAAATCCGTTGCCCATTTCATCTGTAGAGCAATTCTGAAGACCGCATTCACTTAGGCGATTACAAAAAAATTGAATGCGGTTTTCTTCATTAAAGGTAGGCGCGGGGATTTCTCCTACCATTACCAAATTGGCAAGAACCGATTCGCTTAGTGAATAAAGCGATTCTTTGTATTTTTGCAGTGAATCAAGAATAGACTTTATAGATGTATCCATATTACCTAATAATACAAAAAATAAATTTACACTACTATCCTACAGAATATCTGCTACATTTTAATTATATACAGAAAATAATTATGGTGTGAAATATTATGGCGGAACGAATCGGATTCATTTCAACCCGTTTTGCTGGAACAGACGGCGTAACTCTGGAGAGCGCCAAATGGGCGCAAGTGCTTTATGATGATCAGCAACACCTGAATTTTTGGTATGCCGGACGTTTGGATCGCGCTCCGGGAGAGAGTTATTGCGTACCTGAAGCCTATTTCGGGCATCCGGAAGTAGAGTGGATAAACAGTCAAATATGGAATAATACAACTCGCGATCCAATCGTAACCCGCCGGATATGGGATTTAGCTTTATATCTCAAATATACTCTTTATAAATTCATAGATCACTATGATATTTCATTGCTGGTGCTTGAAAATGTTGTCAGCATCCCCATGCATGTACCTTTAGGTATTGCGGTTACCGAATTTTTAAGTGAAACCCGTATACCTGCAATCGCCCATCATCATGATTTTTATTGGGAGAGGACCCGTTTTCTGGTTAACTCAATCAATGATTATCTGGAAATGTCTTTTCCGCCGCGTGAAATTGATTTACAACATGCTGTAATCAATCAATCCGCTCAGGAGGAATTATCCTGGCGAAAAGGAGTTTCTTCCACCCTGGTGCCTAATGTTTTTGATTTTGAAATTCCAGCGCCAACCGTAGATGAATATTCATCAGATATTCGTGCTGAGATTGGTCTCAAACCGGATGATGTGATGATATTACAGCCAACCCGCATAGTGCCCCGTAAGGGTATTGAGCATGCTATTAAGCTGGTAAAAATGCTGGATGATCCCAAATACAAACTGGTAATCTCGCATGAGGCGGGCGATGAAGGTTTTGAATATATGAATATGCTGCGTGATACTGCGCATAAAGAGGGGGTTGATATCTGTTTTATAGAAACCCGTATTGGAGAAAAGCGGCAGTTAAACAACGATGGGGAAAAAATATATACTCTGTGGGACCTTTATCCTCATGCCGATCTGGTTACTTATACCAGTCTTTATGAAGGTTTTGGCAATGCATTACTAGAAGCGTTCTATTTCAAGAAACCAGTCTTCGTCAATCGTTATTCAATCTTCATTCGGGATATAGAACCGAAAGGTTTTCAAGTTCCGGTTATGGAGGGTTTTGTAACGCAAAGCGCCGTTGATGAAATTCGCAAGATATTGGAAGATAGTGAATACCGGGAAGCAATGGTTAACCATAATTTTGATTTAGCCAAAAAGTTTTTCAGTTATCAGGTGCTGCGTAGAAAATTAAATTCTCTGGTATCGAATATCATTGGCACGCGCGATGAATAAGAAATGTGGGATGTGACATATAATGATTAAATCATTTTCCAGCCCTTATATTCGCCGGATTCAGCATCACATGAATGAACTATATGGTTCCCGCACGCAAGATTGTATGGAACGATTGTCGATGCTGGTGGGCCGTTATGCGTTAGGATACGACTTGCCTGAACTAGAGCCTCGTTGGGATCAAAGAAGCAGCGTCCTGATTACTTATGGCGATATGATTCAAGCCAGAGGCGAGAAACCGTTAGTAACTCTTAAACGTTTTCTGGATGGCAGATTAAAAGGCGCTATTGATGCGGTTCATATATTGCCTTTTTCGCCATATTCTTCTGACGACGGTTTTTCCGTGATAGATTATAAGGCGGTGAATCCCGAACTTGGCGACTGGGATAACATAAGCGCTTTAGCAGAAAATTTTAGGCTTATGTTTGATCTGGTGCTTAACCATTGCTCCAGCAAGAGCGCCTGGTACCGGGATTTTCTCAATGGAATCGCTCCTGCACGGCATTATTTTATTGAATGCGATCCTGAGGCTAACCTGGAGGCGGTTGTCAGACCTAGAACCAGTCCCCTATTAACCCGTGTTGTCACGCCTGCCGGAGAAAGTTATGTCTGGACCACATTCAGCGACGATCAGGTTGACTTGAATTTCGCTAATCCGGATGTGCTTTTTGCGTTTCTGGATATTCTTATGTTTTATATTTCCCAGGGAGCGCAGATTATCCGGTTGGACGCCATCGCATATCTTTGGAAAGAGATCGGATCTTCGTGCATTCACTTATCACAAACCCATACAGTGGTCAGGTTATTCCGCGATTTTCTGGAAATGATAGCGCCTAACACGCTGATTTTAACAGAGACCAATGTACCTCATGAAGAAAATATCAGTTATTTCGGTTCGGGCGACGAAGCCCATATAGTCTATCAGTTCAGCCTTCCGCCGTTGTTATTGCATACGCTGATTAGCGGTAGCGCACGATATTTAACTGATTGGGCCATGAATCTTCCCGATGCCCCGGAAGGGTGTACTTTTCTAAATTTCACCGCTTCGCATGACGGGATCGGAGTGCGTCCCTTGGAGGGATTGTTGCCTGAGGAAGATATTGCGCAGCTGGTTGCTAAAGTCCAGCAATGTGGTGGTTTCGTTTCCAGTAAGCGCAATGAGGATGGCAGCGATAGTCCTTATGAGTTGAATATAACTTATTTCGCGGCTTTGGCCGAACCGGGACAACCCGACTGTGAATTTCATGCGCCGCGTTTTCTGTGTTCGCAGACAATACCTATGGGTTTGAAAGGCATCCCGGCGCTTTATTTTCATAGTCTGGTCGCAACACCCAATGATTTTGTTAATGTTGATCGAACAGGGCAGGCGCGTTCGATCAACCGTAAGAAATGGCGCGAATCGGAGTTGCTGGCATTGTTGAGCGATGAGGATACTGTCAATGCCAAAGTTTTCAATGAACTAGTAAGATTATTGAAAATCCGTATTGAACATGAGGCTTTCCATCCCGATGGAGGTCAGAAGGTTTATGATTTGGGCGACCAGTTGTTCGCTTTCAGTCGTACATCGGTGGATAAACTGGAAACGATTGTTTGCATCAGTAATGTTACTTCTGAAGAAATATCGGCGCCGATAGGTGGGCAGATTCCTTCTTTGGAAGGCGAATCTGAATATATCAACCTGATTAATCAAGACATTCTCCACCCGGAAAACGGCTGCATTACGCTGTCACCCTATCAAACCGTCTGGCTGACGATTGCTGATATGTTTTAGATTTATTCATCCTCAATCATAATTTGGATTTCGGTTATGTATTTTTTAGGGTTTCCTTTGAGAATCATTCCCGGACCCTTGATGTAAATCTCACGCGAGGGAATGGAAATTTTGCAGCCTTTCTCTTTTGCGTAAGCGATGATTTTTTCGTAGGATCGCCCAAGTTCATCATAGGGGCCTTGGTGGATCAGGCTGATGCATTTACCTCCTTCTAAAGTGCGAATAACTATTCCCCCGGACTCTTTTGCTTTACTAACCGGAACGCAACTTTCGATGTCGGCGTCATCTTCTTTGTATTCAGCGTCGTAATAGAGGTTGAACGGTTTGCCTGAGGCCAGCCGACCCATTTTTCTATAGATTTTGCCGAATGCCTGACCGCAATCACAGTATTTTCCTTTGTAGCGAATGCTGGCAATGAGGATGCTATCCACTACTTTTTCTTCAACTTCATGATTTTCCTTTTGCAGCGCCATTTGAGCCTCCTTTTCGTTCTTGATGATCAGATCGAGTTTCTTAACTATGTTGGAATGATCATCAATCTTTTTAATAAGATTTTGTTTATGCTTTATTAATTCTGCAACAATTTCATTATCATTAGAATCAGTTTGAATGATTGTATGAATATCGCTTAAACTGAATTCCATGTTGCGTAGTTCTTTAATGACTCGCGCCGTCTCGACATTATTATGGTTGTAGTAGCGATATCCGGTTGAAGCATCAATCACATGCGGTATTAGAATCTCTTTTTGGTGATAGAGCCGCAAGGCTTTGATCGATAATCCGGTTATGCGTGAAAATTCGCCTATACTAAACATTTTTCATTGTCCAATGTGTGATATGAACACTATAATCTCCGCCCCAGGGGTAGAGTCAAGCTAGGTAATGAAGAATTTTTTATATTATGATTGTTTCATATATGCTTAGAATGTGGTATCTTAATAAAGAACATATTTTGAATCTGGCGTTATGGTTTAGAATATTGATTATGTAGGTGATATTGAAAAGGTGAATCCATGCAAAGCATTATTAAAATATCATTGATTACATTTATTATGTCCATTAATTGCAGCGCATTACTTGCCGCCGAAGGTGGGGATGATAATCCTTTGTCGAATATTAAAGTGTATATTTATCATGCTCAGAAAGCTGAGAAACAATATCTTTATGCGGAATCTTTATCCTGGTATGAGAAAGCCATAGCGCTTGATGAGAATAATGCGGCGTGGCATTTGGGGGCGGCGCGGCAGTTGATTGGTCTGGAGCGAATGGAAGATGCGGTGCAGCAGTTGAAAAGAGTAGTTCAACTTGATCCTGCCAGTGCTGAAGCATATACCATGCTCGGAGTGTATTATCAAAAGATGGTTAATGAGTTTCCAGAGGCTGAGCGGAATTACAAATTAGCTATTGACGCTGATCCCCAATATCTACGACCCCGCAGGCTGTTGGGCGAGCTGCTTATTTTAATGCAGCGCCTGGATGAAGCGCAAACCGTTTTTCAAGAGATGTGCCGGATTGCTCCGGATGGTTATCATGGACATTTCGGGCTGGGCAATACGCTGGTGAAACTGAAGCAATATGAAACCGCTATAGAAGAACTGACGCGATCCATCAAAATTGATCCGACCGAGCCTGAGGGCTATCGTCTGCTGGGGCAGGCTCTGGCTAAAGCGGGGCGGCGCGATGAATCGCAAAAAGCATTGAAGCAATATCAGGAAAAATTGGAACTCAAGAATAAATTGAAAATTGCGCTCCGTATGGTGCGGCGCGACCCTAAAAAGGCGGATAACTGGTTTGGTCTGGGCGGCCTGTATATGCGTCAGAAGAATATAGAAAAAGCTATAGAGGCTTTTAAGCAAGGTTTGGAAATTGAACCGACGCGAACAACGATTTATGGATATATCGGGATGCTTTATTTGCAACAGAGGGATTATACGCAAGCCCTGGACTCGTTTCAAAAAGCGGTGGAACAGAATCCCACTCAGCCTGAGTATTATAATAACATCGGGGTTTGTCAGATGTTCCTGAGGAATTACCAAGATGCGGTTAAGGCCTTCGAGAAATCGATTGAACTGGGCAATAAAGATCCCCGGATCAAAAATAATTTACAATCCGCCATCGAGAAAATGGAACAAAGCAGCGAAGTTTTGAAATAGGATCACTGTTGTCGAACTGAGTTTTTGGGGGAATCCATAATGAGGAAATTAGCGCTCTTAATAATATGCTTTATGTGTGCTGCACCGTTGGCGTTCGGGCAATTCGAGTTTGTTGAAAACGCCTTGGAGCGGGGAATTGATTTTCAGCAGAAGAATGGCGCAGCTCAGAAAAAATATATTGTTGAGGCCAAAGGCGCCGGGGTGGCTGTGGCGGATATCAACGGCGATGGGTGGGATGATATTTACCTTGTCAATGGCGCTGATGTTATGGGCAAGGTCGATGAATCCTCGCCGCGCAACCAGTTGTATCTCAATAAGGGAGACGGAACGTTCCGCAATGCAACCGAAGCCAGCGGCCTGGGAGACGCCGGTTTTGGAACTGGCGCCTATTTCGCAGATATCGATAATGATGGCGACCTGGATTGCTATTTGACTAATTTCGGACCTAATCAACTCTATCTTAATGATGGCGCCGGTAAGTTTAATAAAGTTGAAAACGCGGGGGGCGCTCAGAATAACGGCTGGAGCACCGGCGCAGCGTTCGCTGATATCAACGGCGATGGTTTGCTTGATCTTTATGTGGGGCAGTACGCTGTTTTTTCTACCGCAATTGCTGACAAGAAAGGCACGCTGGCGCCGTTTCATGGACACATGGCCTTTATCGGACCTTCGGCTTATAAACCTGCTGACGATAATCTGTTTCTAAATAATGGCGACGGTACGTTTAAGGACGTAACAAAAGAGCGCGGGATTAATTCATTCTCCGCTGGCCGCGCTTTCACCGTAACTTTCACTGATCTGGATAACGACCGCGATCTGGATATTTACATCGCCAACGATACCACCAGCAATCATCTCTATGAAAATGACGGGCAGGGATTTTTCGATGAAGTCTCTCTGATTGCTGGAGTCGGCCTGAGCGATGGGGGCAAAGAACAGGGCGGTATGGGCGTGGCGGTGCGTGATATTGACGGCGACCTGGATTTGGATATTGCTGTGGCCAATTATCATAAGGAATATAACATCCTATACCGCAACGAAGGCGGCCTTCAGTTCGTCGATGCGACTTTTGTGACTGGATTAGGACAGGGGACTCCACCCAAAGTCAGTTTCGGGATGCTGCTGGAGGATTTCGATAACGATGTCTGGCCGGATGCGTTCGTAGCGGCGGGGCATGTTTATCCACTGGCCGATGAACTGGAATTCCTCAATGGTTATGCGCAGAAAAATTTACTTATGCATAATAAAGGCAAGGGAAGATTTGTGGATGTCTCAGATAAAATAGGCCCGGCCAGCCAATTGACCGGAGTGTCGCGCGGCTGCGCTGTGGGCGATTTCGACCGCGACGGCGACCTGGATATCGTGATCAATAATCTTGACGGCAAGCCCTTCTTTTTAGAGAACCGCAGCAAATGCGGCAATTGGATTCAAATCGCTGTGCAGAACAATAAATCAATGCCCGCCTATGGAGCGCGGGTGGAGATTGAAGCGTCTTCAGGAAAACAGATCGCCGAACTCTATTCGAGCCATAGTTTTCTTTCGCAGAACAGCGCTGATATACACTTCGGATTAGGCGAGGCGGAGATTATTAAATCAATTCGCGTTCGTTGGGTGGATGGTACAGAGAAGATGTTGGAGGAGATTAAAGTTAATCAGCGGTTGGGTGTTCGGCCTGAGGAATAGGATTTATACTTGGCGCTTTGCTGCCCTGTTACTATGTTTTGAAATATGTTATAAAGTTAAAAAATGAGAAGTGGGGGTGCCAAGGGCAGTGTCCTTTCTGCCCTTGATTGATAATCATGGATAAACGAAATCAATCCTATGATTCGTTACAAGTCGACAATAAGTTCCGCTCAATTATCCACCCCATCCGGATTAATGAATCCGGTCATATCCATTTCGTTACCACATCTTGTTATGATAAAAAACCATTCTTCTCGAAACAGTGGTCGTGTGAAGTTGCAATAGAAGCCATAAACAAAGCAAGAATACAAAAAGGATTCATGGTTTTGGGGTATGTTTTAATGCCAGAACATGCGCATTTTCTGATTGCTCCTCAAGCAGACATAAGTATCTCGTCCGTTATGCAAGCGCTAAAATGGTATAGTGCAAAACGGTTGTTGAAAATGTTACGTAAGAGAGGTATGAACGTTCACCAATTGTGGATGCCCCGGTTTTATGATTACAATGTTTTCTCCATTGAAAAACTGCATGAGAAATTGAATTATTGCCACATGAATCCAGTTACCCGGAATCTTGTATCTTCCCCGGAAGATTGGATGTTTTCCAGTTATCGTAACTATGAACTGAATGATGATTCTGTCTTCCGTGTGGATCGTTGGTGGGAATTCTGGGAATAAAAAAGGTGGATTCAATCAAGGGCAGAAAGGACACTGCCCTTGGCGTCTATCTTGTTTTTATAATGCCTATTTAATTTATAAATTAAATTGTAATAGACTCGCAAAGATATAGATTCGTATTTATGTATCAATATAATCATGAAACTGGAGGATAACTCTATGGACATTTTTATAATGCACATTGGACAAGAAGGTAGTGTCGATATTAATTACACAATCAGCAAAAAACGAACAAAAGAAGAATTGATGGTGAATCTTCCCCAAAATTCTAAGGAAAAAGAGTTTTTTAAGAAAGACAAAAACTTTAACATTTCATTTTCCAATGGATTATTTAATTGCTGGGGCATTCCGAAACGTGCTCAACCTAGTTATGACAAAACAAATGTTAATGATCTTGTTTTATTTGTATCCACAATAGGCGTACATCCTGAATGCGGTATTAAATATATTGGAATTGTGAAAGCTAAAAGCGATATGGATTTTTTCGATTCATCGCAGATATTGTGGCCTAAAACACCAAAAGCAAAACTATATCCATTACTTTTTTTCTTTAATACTGAAATAGGATTTCGTCATTGGACGAATTTTCTTGACGATTTACAAATATCTCAAAATTGGAATCCAAGAGGATGGTATCGAAAATTGGATAATTCGAGATTCAACAAATGGGGTGGAAGCAATAAATATCTTGATTTTCTTAGGAATGATTGTGGTTTTAAAACAATGTAATGTTTTATGGTGTGCTCAACGATGAGTCTCAAGTAGGGTTAGCAAAAAAACGAGACTTAGCCCACTATGATGTAAGCGTTGATGGATATGTTTTCCTAGTGAATCGTTTTTTTGCCCTGGAAATAATAGGTGATTCAATCAAGGGCAGAAAAAAACACTGCCCTTGGCGCCCAGTAATATCATTAGATTAAGTTATTGGAATGTACCCCTACCCTAACCCTCTCCCGGTGGTAGAGGGGACAAGTGGCTTAACTTAATGACATTGGGCACTTGGCGCCCGTTACCTGGTGATGCCTGAGGGTTTTAATATGTGAAATAGCAACGTAGGGTAGATTGACTTTCCCCTCCGATTTTCGTTTAATCCTGGATTATTTGTAATTCTGCCCATTTCTTGAACTCGACATCGGTTCCAGGTTTGTGATGGCGGCCTGATTGGGGAATTTCGTGATTTCTCCACTTTGCGAGTATTGATACAGCGTTACATATTCAGGCGTGGAATTGCTCGTTTTCTGAGGGGTGATTACCACAAAAGTCATGGATGGTAAATTGGGATCACCAAAATCCTGCCAGGTTCCGGAGTTGGCGTAAATCGTTTTTTGGGATTTCAGGTTAAACGATGGTTCGATACATGCCGCATGGGTATGCCCAAAGACGACGATTCTCTTATTCGAAGCCTCATTATGAAAGTATTGCAGGATTGCCTGGTTGTTAAAGGCTCTAAAATCGCCCTTTACTAAATCGGTTTCGTCGGAAATTGCTTTCTCTACCCCATATTTAACCGGTATCTGATTGATGGTTTGCCTTTCGTCCCAGGAATCGAAGATTTCTTTGTATAGTTTCATTTCAAGCGGGCCATTCCCATCCAGGTTATAGGGGATTAATTGATTGATCGCATATGTTTCCGTATAGCCGTTAATATTGGTTTTGATCACCTTGTCGTCCAGATTACCGGTTACAGGGAAATCGGTCATTGTTAAATTCCATATATTCCAATACAGAGCCAACGCGGATTGGTTCTCATCCCCCGCATCGAAAGTTATATCGGGTAATGGATTTGTGGACGAAGGATGTTCAATAATCGACGAATACGCCCATCGCGTGAAAAAAAATCCCGGCGGCAAGATTGAATCGGTGTTCGTTATGGACCGGTTTGATATGGGATCGGGCGCACAGAATAATTCATACCGATGTCCGTGTTCAATAATGATTTCGGGATGATCCACCGGGGAATAAGCGCCTAATCCTTGTGCGTCTCTCGCTTCTGATATGCCGGGAAAAATTCGCTGCATGTCTTCCGAAGAGACAAGCATATCGTGATTTCCGGGGATGTAGGTTACCTTGACGTTCCAGTCCTGGATGATGTGGTTTAGTGCGTCAATCACGGTTTGGTTGGCGGCGGCAACCGAATCCAAAAACCCGGACTCCGTCATTCCATTTAAGGGGTCGTCTGTCATGGGGCCAACCCATTCATCCAGCATATCTCCGGCTATTACCAATTCTTTTACATTGGGAGAAAATCGAATCTGATTCAAAAAATTGACAAAGGCTTTTTTATTCTTTTCGAATCCGTTATATCCCCCGGCGATTGTTCTGGCATCTCCTATATGGATATCGCTGATACAAATGATCAAAGATCGCTGACCGTATAATTCCGGGATGCCTTCACTGCCCAAGATGAATGAATAGTTAGTGGCAAAATACCCCGTAAAGTCTTTTCCCAAACTCATTCCGTTGGTGGATTGAATGTTGTTGCTTATGGCGATTTTGTATTCCTCGCCTTCTGCGAATGCGGCGCCGTCCGGTTGGGTAATCGTCAGGATGGTAGGGGTGGAATGATCAAAACTGGAGATACACGTTTCTTCGATCAGTTGCCCGGTCGATTGCACCTTGTAGAGTTTCACTCCGTCGGCAACGGTCTCTGGATTCAGCGGCTCGCTGAATGTAAGAGTGATGGTCTGGATGGAATCAATAACTGATGGAGCGTCGATCGCATCTGATAAAGAAACGCTGGTTTCTACCGTCATGGATGAAGCCGCCATCACTGAGATCGCTGAGAGCGAGCATACGGATAACGCAAACAATCCTAATACAAAAAACCTTTTCATAATTCTTTCTCATTTCATTGGAATCAATATAACAGGCTGTTTCTACAAGCGCTTGATCGTTTATTTACATTTTTGAGGTTTTTATTGATATACGTCCGGAGAGATTCAGGCACGTTCGCGCCGTGGTTGTCTGCCGCCTTATCCTCCTATACTGTTGTCAGACAACTATGGGGAACTGGCATCTAATGGCAACCGAAGGGAAAAGGGAATTTTCAAGATAAAAACCATTACAACCATGAATCGGGATCAGTCAGACTAGTATTCATAATCAATTAGGAGTGTAAGTGATCATTAATAATTGTCAATAGTGGTTTTTGGTGGGCTACGCCGCTTTCGCGGCTTTTAGCCCACCCTACGCGTTGGCCGCCCATTCTTAAGCGCGTCGTTTTGAAACCCTATATATAAAGAACATGGTTAGGAATAGAATTCCTATGGATAGAATATCTGATAAAATGTCGCCGAAGGCGCCGCCTATCGACCAGGTTTTTATTTCCATATAGGTGATGAAGCCCAGCAGCACTCCCATGAGCGATTCGCCGGCGATCATACCGGAGGCGGTTAGTAATCCACGTTTCTGGCTTAATGCTGTGGATTCTTTGGTTTTTCCGGTTAGCAGCCAATTGAGGATTCCGCCGAAGAAGATGGGAACCGATAGGCCTAGTGGTAGATAGATTCCGATGGCTACTGGCATGATATGCAGGCGGAATTCTGATTCGTTTTGTTCGAGTATGAAATCAATAATCATGAGCGCCAGGCCGATGATGACTCCTATAAAGACCATGTCCCAGGGTAGGACGCCGTTGCCGAAGAATCCATCGACCAGTGATGAGAAGAGTTTGGCCTGGGGCGCGGCGAGGTCGCGTCCACCGATGCCGCCGGTTCCGTTGTTGATGGAGCCTTGATGCAAGACGGTCATGACCGGGGCCAGCACGAATGAGGCTACTACCACGCCGATGATCTGCATGATCTGTTGGTTGCGAGGCGAGGCGCCTAGTATATGGCCTGTTTTGAGGTCGTTGCAGACGTCGCCAGAGGTGCAGGCTACGCAGCAGATGACACCGGCTACTCCGAGGGTGGCGATCATGCCCTGGGTTCCGGTGTATCCGGCCAGATAGATTATGCCGCCTGTTACCAGGATGGTAGAGATGGTCATGCCTGATACCGGGCTGTTGGAGTTGCCCACCAGTCCCACAATATAACTGGCTACTGCGGTGAAGAAAAATGCCATCACAATCATGATGACGGTAATCAGTAATGTGAAAGCCAGGGCGCCATGCAATAGGTAATAGTATGTACCCGCTGTGAGAAGGATGCATAGCAGGGATAGCAGGAATATTGCGCCGCCGTTTATGTTGGCGTTCTTCTTATCGATCTCGACGCCCGACTTTTGTTCTTGCATCATGGCGCCCATCTCGTTTACGGCGGAGACCAGACCCTGGCGTACTTTCCATATCGATACTACTCCACCGACCACCATAGTTCCAACGCCGATGTAGCGGACGTGGGAGCTCCATAAATCCCATGCTGCATCCAGAGCCGGGCCGGATGAAATATCGGCGGTCATTAATGGTATGGCTACCAGCCAACCGATGAAGCCGCCGATGAAAATTTGGATGGCGATAGGCAGCCCGACCACTACGCCGACTGATACCAGCGCGGGAGATATATCGAAACCGAAATAGAAGACGCGGGTGGACGCAAAAAAAGCCCACTCGGTGATGGACTTAAATAAACCCAGGAATGATACGCAGAATTTGACTAATCCACCGATTATCAATCCCATAAGAATCAATAGCGATCCTGATGAGGCTTCGTCGGATTCTCCTTGACCAGCTTGCAACACTGCCGCGCAGGCCAGCCCTTCTGGGTATTTCAATTCCTGGCTGTCGACCACGAAGACTTTTCTCATGGGGATCATGAAAAGGATGCCCAGCATTCCTCCGGTTAAAGCAATAATTGAAGTTGTCCAGAAATTGAAGGTTTCCCACAGCCCGGAAAGAATCATGGCGGGCATGGTGAAGATGATGCCAGCCGCCAGCGACTCTCCAGCGGAAGCGCTGGTCTGGACAAGGTTTGATTCCAGGATGTTCTTGCGGCGGAAGACGCCTTGCAGTATACCCATAGATATGACGGCTGCGGGGATGGAGGCGGAGACGGTCATGCCTGCCCGCAGCCCCAGGTAGACATTGGCGGCTCCCATTACAATAGAGAGAATAATTCCTAAAATAACAGCGGGTATAGTGAATTCACGATTATCGTTGGATGGCGGCATTGATATTGAACTTGTTTTATTATTCATATTTTTAACTATGTCTCAGGTTGATTTAGAGTGACTGAATTAAATCAGATTAGTAGGCATTGTTAAGGAAAAACGACTAAAAATCAACGACTAAAATCAATCTTCGGGTTTTTAATTGTTTGAAATTAGATTGAAACTAATAAAATGGATATAGGCATATGTTTATATTAATAATAAATGGAGGAGAGTGATGAAATACTTTTATTTAGTAGTTGGGTTGTTATGTCTTGTTGTATCAACAGGAAATACAGGCGAACTTATATCATTGGCGCCATTGGATCAGCAAAGCGATGACGCACGGACACAGATGATAGCGTTGGCTAGTAAAACTGGCGATGCTGAACCGGTGGAAGCGGCGGTGCGCCCCCATGCGGGGATGCTGCGTTACGCTGATGTCAGCGCATCGAGCATTGTATTTGTTTACGCTAATGATTTATGGTTGGTTTCCCGCCAGGGCGGTATGGCGACTCCTTTAGCCAGCCCCGCCGGAGAGGAGATGTTTCCCCGGTTTAGTCCAGATGGGAAATCAATTGCTTTTGTTGGGAATTATGATGGCGATAGAGATATCTATATTATTGCCGTAGAGGGAGGAATTCCCTTTCGGGTGACTCATCACCCCGCCAATGAAATGCTTTGTGATTGGACTCCTCAGAACGAACTGCTTTTTTACGCCAGTGGATTAGCTGGATTGGGGCGTCAGAGCCAATTGTTTACTGTGTCGCCCGAATGCGGCATGCCGCATAAGTTACCCGTGCCTTACGGCGCCAATGGCGCTATCAACGGCGATGGCGAGTGGCTGGCTTATACGCCGCATAGCAGAGACTTCCGCACCTGGAAAAGGTATCGTGGAGGCATGGCGACTGATATCTGGCTGTTCAACCTCAAAGATTATAAATCCAAGAAGATAACTGATTTTGAAGGAACAGACACTTATCCCATGTGGTATGGCAACGTGGTTTATTATCTTAGCGATGCCGGGCCGAATCATCGTTTGAATATCTGGTCTTATAATACAACCACCGAAAAACGCGAGCAGGTTACTACTTTCAAAGATTTTGACTGTAAGTTTCCATCGATTGGCCCCGGCGCCAATGGTGAAGGGGAGATTGTTTTTCAGAATGGATCAAACCTATATTTGTTGAATCTATCCACCGGACAATCAAAATCCATCATTGTTATGATTCCCGGCGCCCGTCCTGAAATCCGTTCCAAGCGAACCGATGTAAGCGGGCATCTTCGTGGTTGGGGCGTATCATCAACCGGTAAGCGCGTTGTGATTGCAGCGCGCGGCGACATCTGGACGCTGCCGGAGAAAAAAGGCGCTGTGCGCAACCTGACGCGCAGCAGCGGAGCGGCGGAACGCTACCCCAGTTGGAGCCCTGATGGCCGCTGGATCGCCTATTTTTCTGATGAATCAGGAGAGTATGAACTTTACATCATGCAATCCGATGGCAAGGAAGAGACTCAGCAGCTGACATCGGGCGGTAAGAAATACCGCTACAATCCAACTTGGTCGCCTGACTCGAAGAATATTGCTTTCACCGATAACAGTGGATCGATCTATATACATAATATTGATAATAAAGAATCCCTTTTTGTTGATAAAGACCGCTGGGGAAGCAATCCCGGTATTAACTGGTCGCATGATTCCGCTTGGATTGCTTATGTAAAAGGCGCCCGGAACCAGCTCAACTCAATTTTTCTGTATAACCTGAAGAAGGAAGAGTCTTATCAGGTTACCAGCGATATGTTCAACGATACGGCGCCCACTTTTGACCGTAAGGGCGACTTTCTGTTTTTCGCCAGCAACCGCAATTTTGATAGTCCGATTTATGAAGACGCCGGTTGGGGATTGGGTAAATCGTTCGTATATAGCGATACCGATTTGCTCTATGCGGTTCCTCTCCGCGCAGATGTAAAAGACCCTTATCTGTTTGAGAGTGATGAAGAATCATGGGAAGATGAGAAGGATAAGGATAAAGAGGGTAAGGACGAAGAAGATAAAGACAAGGATTCAGATGACGACTCTGATGATGACAAAGATGGTAGTAAAGATGATGGTGATAAAAAAGCCAAAGATAAAAAGAAAAAAGATGATGATGTAGATGATAAAGACGCCAAAGACCAGAAGGATAAAGACGGCGACAAGGATGCTGATAAAGAGGCTGTTAAAGACAAAAAAGATAATAAGAAAAAAGAAGACGAAAAGCCTCTGGAGATCGATATAGAAGGCTTTGAGCGCAGGGCGTTTCAATTGTCGGTCAAGCATGGGAATTTCTACGCTTTATCAGTTAACCATGAAGATAAATTGATTTATTGCCGCAGCGGATTGCGCAACAGCGGCGGCAAGACTTCTATTAAACTGTTTGATCTTTCTGATGAGAAGAAGGAAGAAAAAACGGTTTTGGATGATATGGGTGGTTATGACATGACCGCTGACGGCAAGAAGATGCTGGTCAGAAAAGGTTCCAGTTTTCATGTTATCAAGGCTGAGCCTGATCAGAAACTGGAAGACGCCATCAGTGCAGCTGGACTGCGTACTATGATTAATCCACGGGAAGAATGGCGTGAAATATTTACCGACGCTTGGCGCAGGTACCGCGATTTCTTCTATGACCCGAACATGCACGGCGTGGATTGGGAAGCGGTCCGGAAGCATTACGAAGGCATGCTGGATGATTGCGCCACCAGAGAAGACCTCAGTTTTGTCATTAAAGAGATGATCTCTGAATTGAATGTCGGACATGCCTACTATGGCGGCGGTGATGTTGAAGGTCAGCCCAGCGAATCGGTTGGCATGTTAGGCGTTGATCTGGAGTTGAAAGAAGGCGCATATTGTATCTCGAAGATTTATGAAGGCGCGGTATGGGATGTCGATGCGCGCAGTCCTTTCAACCATGTTGCCAAAGATAAGGTCGATGAAGGCGATTATATTCTGGCTGTCAATGGCGTTCCGATTGATGCCAATCTTGATCCCTGGGCGGCCTTTATCGGATTGGCTGACAAGACTGTTGTGTTGACCGTTGGTGATGAACCTGTGAAGAATGATGATTCGCGTGATGTAGTCATCAAATTGCTTTCTAATGATGGCAATCTGCGCTACCGGGCGTGGATCGAAAAGAACCGCGCTTATGTAGATAAGAAATCAGGCGGCAAAGTCGGTTATATTTACGTGCCTAATACCGGCGTCGATGGCCAGAATAATCTGTTCCGGCAGTTCTATGGACAGATGACCAAAGAGGCTTTGATTATCGACGAGCGGTGGAATGGCGGCGGACAGGCGCCAAGCCGTTTTATCGAATTGTTAAAAAGACCTATCACAAACTATTGGGCGTTGCGTGATGGAGATAGCATCCCCTGGCCGACCAGCGCCCATCATGGTCCTAAATGCATGTTGATTAATGGTTTGGCTGGATCGGGCGGCGATATGTTCCCCGCTTTGTTCCGTCAGGCCGAATTGGGTAAATTGGTGGGTATGCGCACCTGGGGCGGCTTAGTCGGCATCTCTGGAATGCCTCCTTTGGTTGATGGAGGGCGTGTTTCTGTTCCCAATTTCGCCTACTTTGACGTTGACGGCACCTGGGGCATCGAAGGGCATGGCGTTGATCCTGATATTGAAATAGTTGATAATCCCTCGAAGATGATTAACGGCGGCGATCCTCAGTTGGATGCAGCTATCGATCTGATGATTGAAGAGATTAACAGCAATCCATATATTCCGGCACGACGCCCGAAATATCCGGATCGCAGCGGCATGGGGATTCTCGAAGAAGATAAATAATCTAAGTACCGTAGGGTGGGTCGCTTTTTATGACCCACCGAATCGATTAATTATTATCGGTGTGTCGGAAAAGCGCGACCCAGCCTACATGGCAATAAATTAAAAACGGGGGCGATCTGAATTGATCGCCCCCGTTGCGGTAAACTGCTTGGATTGGAAAGCCAGGAGAGCATGTTCCGGTGGATAACGTCTGTAATTAAATATCATACAATCCGTTATCGCCTTGGCGCTCGACTGACAATAAATCCGTTACCGATAATCCCTGTTATTTGAAAAGATCATCGCGTTGAGGAATAGCGCACAGGATCATGACGCGAAGCGTCTTTAGTTAAATTCCTTTTAATGCGAAGAAAGTTCCGTTTAATAACAGAGGCGCAATGGGAAAGTTAGCTCTCCTCACCTCCGCAGCCACCTGCGCTACATGTACTACCCGTACAGTCATAATGCATAGATGGACCACCTCCTTTCAGCGCTAAATCTAATTTATTAAAAATCAATTGAGTTGTCAAGAAAAAAAATGCTCAATGGCTATTTTCCACCAATTTACATGGGATAAAGACCGGTGAAGATAGAGAAATTCTCGTTAATCATATTATTCTTGCCAAAATTAACCATAATCAGTCATTGTTATGGAAATTTTCGGTATTTGTGTGATTTTTTTGTGACCAGTCTTGAAACATAATAATATGAAATGTTAGTATTGATGATGGATTTATAGTGATTATCAATGCATTGCTGAAATGCATTGATGAAAAATTTATTAGGGAGAAAAGAAATGAATCGAAACATTTTAAGAACAAGACATGTATTTCAGGTTTTATTAACATTTGGAGTCATGGCAGTGCTATGTATGCCGCTGTATACAACGGCGGCGGAATTTAACACTGATGGCAATCGCGAAGGTTGGAGTATTGGAAACGGGATAAATTCATTAGAAGTTATTGACGGTTCGCTGGTTGCAACCGTGCTGGCCGGGACAGGCGATCCTTATGTAAATGGCCCATTCGGTCCTTATGACGGCGACCGGGCGACCGGCGTACAGATGAGAATGCGCTGGTCATTCGTCGATGAAGGAGTTGATGTCTATCCCGAAGATTTTGGATCGGGTCCGAATATTTATTATTTTCCTGCAGATCCGGTAGAAGGTTTACCCGGACATGGGAATAAACCATACGGCTCTAATATTGCTGATTGGTGGCCGGAAGATAATGGATGGTTCGTTGTATATGTCAATTTGCTGGAAGGAAATGAGCAGCAGCCTTGGCAGGGGATGATCAATAATTACCGCTTTGACCTGGCCGATAATGTTATCCTGGATTACAAAGTGGAAATTGACTGGATCCGCCTGGTTGATTACGGGGTGGAGAATAATAATTTTGAAGAATATTATTTTGATGGTTTCAGCCCCTGGGAACAGATCGGCGCCGGGACGGAAGATGATTTTAGAATCACTGGAGATATTTCATTCTCTGAGTATGCGTCTTTGCAAATAACTGGTCTGGGTACAGCTGATTCAAATTATCATGCCTTGGAACAGGAAATCCTTAATGGCGTAGATATTGCAAAAGGTTCTCTGGTCAGCGTGTTCGGGGCTTATAATATTCCGGCGGATAGTTGGGACGCCGACTCGACGTTCTGGTTCCGCGTTCGTGAATCGAATGGCGGTGCTGAACTGACTAGTGCTCCAATTGAAATAACAACATTCGATCAGTGGGCGCAATTCTCTAGCACGCTGGTTTTAGATATGGAGCCTGCTGAACGGACCTCGCTCAAAGCGCAACTCTATTCCAAAAATCCTGCCGGTAAGGTTTTCTATGTCGATGATATATTCATCGATGTTCAAGAACCGGAAGATATCGTTGTGTTGGAGACTTTCCCCGACGCCAATTGGGAATTCAATACCGATGGCGATGATCAGGGTTGGAATGAAGGCAATCTGGTGGAGAATATCAATGTTGCGGATGGCCTGTTGACATTGACTTATCCTGCTGGTTTAGATGATCCATACCTGTTTGGTCCGAATGGTCCTTTCCCCGCTCCACGGTATGGCGGCGCGGCAATCCGCATGAGAATCAATACTGGCGCTGGTATGGCCGGGCCGGAAATGTTCTGGTTCCCGACAGTAGGCGGGCATGGTTCAAGCGTGTATTCAGTTCCGGTAAACAATGAATGGTTTACAGCTTTTATTGATGTCGATAAGCAAGATTGGAAAGGCGAAATAAACCGGATTAGGTTTGATTTCCCCAATTCCGTTGCAGAAGATGCTTTGGTCGAAATTGATTGGATCCGCTTTCTGGATGAACATATTCTAAATAACAGTTTCGAGAGCGGATTGGAACCTTGGATAATTCGTAACACCGAAGGCGTTATTACTGACTTTATTGTGCAATCCGATGTTGTTTATTCGGGCGACAACGCTCTGCGCATTAATGGCGTCGGCGGATACCATGCCATTTGGCAGAAACTGGATGGTTATAATACTGCCATTCCCAAGAATGCCCGCGTCACAGTAAAGGGAATGTACTTTGTCCCAAGTGGGACGGAACTTACCGATTTGTGGGTTCGCCTGAACGAGAAAGTCGATGGGCAGGAAAACCTCTCCGGCCACATTGCCATAGATCAGAATGATCAATGGGTTCAGTTTGAACAAACTTTGATACTCAACAATGAACCTCATGAACGCGAGTATATTTCCCTGGAACTCTTCTCTAACGTAGCAGCCGGACAACCGATTTATCTGGATGATATTTTCGTGACTATTTACGCCAAAGAACAAGAACTGGGGTGGCCGGTTAATGCGGTTCGTCTAGATGCTGGTCAGAGCATAACCATTGATGGGCAGGTATCCGCTGAAGAATATGCCGGCGCCCAGTCTATAGTAATTAATTCTGATACTTTGAATGGCGTTAATGATCCATATTTCGTTGATTTGGTTCATGGCGGTATTAATAATGATAGTGCGCAACAAGTAACTCCGTTAGATGATTTCAATGGAACCTATTATTTTATGTGGGATGATGAAAACTTCTATGCGGCGCTAAGCGCAGTGGATGATATTAATTCATTTGTAGGCCCTGATCCTAATGGCGCTGATGCTTTACAGTTTGTATTTGCTGAATCGCCGGATAGTTTAGACACCAATGAAATGTTCATTCCGACTCTGGCGATTGATGATGGCGACTCCAATGTTCTATATAAGAATGCATTTGGAGGATGGCTGGCGCAGGATTTATTCGATCAGGTTGAATATGCCGGGAAATTGGAAGATGACGGTAATTACGCCATTGAAGTTCGCATCCCCTGGGATTCCATGACAGGCGCTTTCGCAAACGAAGTCTTCCCTCCGACTGTGGGAGATATGATCGGATTCTGCATCCTGGCGATTGATTATGATGATGGAGCATTGCAATGGTTCGCTTCCAATCATACTACTTTCCCCTGGAATGGCGCTGGCGTTGAAAGAATCTATTTCATTGAACGTCCGACTAGCGTGGTTGATTGGTCGATTTATTAGGAAATACATCAGTGGTTGTGGTGGGCTGCGCTTTGCTTTTTGTTGGAAATACATAAGTGGTTTTTGGTGGGCTACGCTTCGCTTTTAGCCCACCCTACTTTTCGGCTTTTAGCCCACTATACTTTATAGTTTGATGCCCGGGTGGAAGAGATTTCACCTGGGCGTATATTTTTTAGAAATGTTATAAAGGATTTTTTAATGGATAGAAAAGTGAATTTAAAAGCATTTACTTTAATCGAACTTTTAATTGTGGTCGCCATCATTGGCATACTGGCCGCTATTGCAGTACCAAATTTTCTCAATGCTCAAATACGGGCTAAAATTGCTCGAGTGCGCGCAGATATGCAGGCTATCGGTACAGCTTGTGAGGCATATATTATTGATCAGAATGATTATCCCTATGGCAATTTTCCCAATAGCCGGGGTGGATATACCACCGGTAGTTTGATATGCTTGACTACGCCTGTGGCATATATGACTTCTATCGAACAACAAGACCCTTTTGGAGAAGGAAACTGGGGAACCGGCGGCCCATCCAATTTCCGCTATTATACTTATGTAAGTTATAACGGAAATTGGGCGCGTAATGATTCCAGCGCCGGGACGTTTTTTTCAAATCATAGTTTTTTCAAAGGCTATGGCATAGCCAGTTTTGGTCCGGATAAAATCGATAGCGGAAGCGTTTGGGCGCCCTTGAATTATGCAGTGGGAAATATAAAAGGGGGAAACCTTGCTATGTATTCTTCATCGAATGGTCTGGTCAGCCTGGGTGACATTGGTCGTTATGGCGGCGGCGCAAGAATGGGAACTTCTGGAGGAGATTAGAGTGAATTCGAAAATGATAAACAGATATGGATTGTTTTTCAGACTTATCGTCTTTCTTTTTATTGCATCACATTCATTCTCTGAAACTGAGCTATGCTTAAACCTAGCTCCAAATCCATCCTTCGAGAATAGTCAATTAAATATTATTGGTTGGTATCCTCTTGGATTAACGGATGACTTGCATTCTGCATTAAAAATCACTGATGAATTCGCTTATCAAGGCAAATCATCGCTCAAGGTGATGGTGAGTGATGAGGAAATAACCAGTGGAACTGAATACTACAGCAGTTTCAACGCGGGGGAGGGAAAGCGGCAATTAAGCAATAAATCCGGAGTCTATGGCGTTCGTACTATTGCTTACCGCATGGATAGAGATATCCAAACTTTTCGAGCCAGCGTATGGTTCAATGCATTGGATGAGCATGAAATCTCGCTGGAAGTACGTTGGTTTTCCCGTTTTG
Source organism: bacterium (assembly GCA_963662285.2). GTDB lineage: Bacteria > Hinthialibacterota > Hinthialibacteria > Hinthialibacterales > Hinthialibacteraceae. Next base: position 1,510,550 of record CAXXMV010000008.1, on the reverse strand, counting down.
GAAGACGCCGTCCAGTTGAATTGATATATATTGATCAATCTTGTCAAACCGGCGCCAAGGATGCTGGATGGCGGGAACTTATTATTGAGTCGATGCGTCCCGACGGCGCTCATCAGGCTCAGCTGGCGATCATTACTGAAGATAATAAACCGTTCTATATAGATGAAGTTAATATTGATTTGATTCGTCGTGAACAATCGCTGATTCTGGTAGACCAAATTGGTTACGAGACCGGATCGAAAGCGAAAATGGCGCTCTTACAGCAATCATCCCAAGAACAACCTGCGCCAACCACATTTCAACTCATTCATTTGGAATCTCAGAAAGTTATCAAAGAAGCCAGATGGGAATCGCTGGGATATTTAGCTGATTTTGACCGCACTTATTGGCGGGCGGATTTTAATGATGTAAAAACTCCCGGCAATTATGTGATTAAAGCTAAAATAAGAAGCAACCAGATTTTTTCTGTTCCTTTTACTATCGCTGATTCGGTAGTTATTGAGCAGGCTGCCCGGCCTGCTTATGAGTTCTTTTATTATCAGCGTTGCGGCATGGCAATCCCCGGTTTTCACGCCGCCTGTCACATGGATGATGCGGTGTTTGCTGATGGGACGTATCGCGACCTGTCCGGCGGTTGGCATGATGCAGGCGACTATAACAAATACAACGGATACACGCCCGAGTCGTTCTATGCACTGATTCAGGCTTATGACTGCAAGAAGGATTATTTCGATCAATTTGACCGCAATGGTGATGGAGTATGCGATTTGTTGGATGAAGCGTTATGGGGCGCGGCCTTTCTGGAGAAATGCATCGACCTTACCACAATGCGCTTGATTGGACAGGTCAGTACTGGCTATCGCTATTGGGGCATCCCGGAAGACGAAACCGATAACAAGATCAACACGGGAGATGAACGACCTGTGAATGATTGGAATGGCGATGCAACCCACTTGGCGGTATCTTTTGCATTGCTGGCCAAACATGCGCCGGACTCAAAACGATATATTGAGATTGCAGAGAAATTTTTCGAGAAAAGAGGCGGCCCGTTACCGGTGGTGATCGCTTTGTATGATGCAACGCAGAAAGAGCAATATAAACAACAAATATTTGATCGGGCGTTGAAAATGATTGAGGCCGGTGATAAGGGAGTATCCCATTTCCGCGAGTTGGCTGAATTGGCTATCAGATTTCCCGATCATGATATTGTCGAGCCGATCAAAGATATGGCGCAAAATAAATTAGAACAACTCAAGAATAGTTGCGACAAGTTTTTCGGAATTATCCAACGCGGCGGTAGTGATGGCAAAAGGATATACTTCATGGAATATGAAGAGATCAATTCCTGGTATGTCGGCGGAAGCCGTGAATTGCTCGATGCGGCCTATGATGGAATGTTGTTGGATAAGTTAGGTTTGCATGAAGGGCGCACTATCGCCGAAAATCAAATACATTGGATTCTGGGGCTTAATCCATTTAATGCTTCGATGATGGAAGGGGTTGGCGATTATTTTGTTCCTCAATATCATCATAGATATAATACGTTACCGGCTTGTCCCAATGGCGCGGTGATTGGCGCCGTGGTGAATGGCATCACGCGCTCCTGGCCCTGGACTGACCGCCCCTGGTTGGATATGAATCCTATCCCTACTGGTGAGTATCAATGTAATGAACCCTGGCTGCCCCATAACAACCGGATGCTTTTCGTCCTATCATTATGGTAGTTGAAGATGAAGGTTTGAATGTTGCATAAGGAGAGGTATTCATTATGAAACGTTATCTTTTGCAAGTGGTTTTTGCGTTGCTTGTTGTTGCGCCGATGTTGTGCGCCGCTGCTGAAATCCGAACCGGTCATCCGAGAATTTATATCACCACGGATATGGTATCCGATATAAAACAACGCTGCCAGAATGAGTACAAACCGGTTTATGATAAACTCCTTGGCTCACGTTGGATTTTGGAACAACAGGCGGGCGTTGATTACAGCCACATGACCAACATGCTGCTGCCTGCTTTTTTATATATCGTTGAAGGCGATAAGCAGTACGCTGATAAAACCAAAGAGTATCTCGAAGCCTTAAGCGCCAATCCGCCGCGCAACCAATATATGACTCCAGAGTATATTCGCGCTGCCGTGATCTGTTATGATTGGATTTACGACCAATTAAGCGATGCGGAGAAGCAGCGTTACGCCAAGACTTTTGTTGCGATGGGCGACTATGTTTTAACCTTATGGCGCCATAGCGACTTCAATAATCACTTCATTAATGAAACTTTGGCGGTAATTTATATCGGAGTAGTCCTGCATGGCGACGGCGTTGATGATCGTTCCGCCGATAGGTTTTTGAAGATAGGCGAGGATTTTTTGATCAATCATGCCATCCCCGCCGCCGATGAAATCGCCGGAGAAGATGGTGGTCAGGCGGAAGGATTTTCTTATAACGATTGGGGCTATGCGCTTCCGTTGGCGTATACGGCGGAAATGTGGAGAGTCGCCGCTGGCGAAGACCTGTTCAAGAATTCTTCATATTTCAAAACTCAATCACTATGGCATCTGTATTGTCTGAGACCGCATGATGACTCATTAGTAAAAGCGGAGGATTGCCCGTCAGGAGTATCTCCCGGCGAGAACCTTAAATCATTCATTCATCTGGTGGGCGCCCGTTGTCAGGATGGTTACGCCCAATGGCTGGGCGACCAGATTGAATGGAACTACGGGCAAAAAGCATGGAAAGAAATCCTGTGGCGCGATCCGAAACTGGCGCCTCGCTCACCTGAATCATTGCCTCTGGCGCGGCATTTCAAAAAACTGGGCTGGGTGGTGAGCCGTTCCGGTTGGACCTCGAAAGATGATACGTTCTCCTTGTTTCAATGCGGAGATTTCTACGCCGGACATCAGCATGTAGACGCTAATACATTTGTGATTCATAAAGGCGGCAGTCTGGCTATTGATAGCGGCGTGAATGAGTATAGTGGGCACCGTACTAATTATTATTGCAGAACTATAGCCCATAATAGTATAACCGTATTCGATCCAGATGAGACATTCTCATCTCAGGTATGGGCGCCCGGTGGAGAAGGCGGCTCTAATGATGGCGGGCAATTGCGTGGAACGACTACTACCCGGGTGGGAGAATTCGATAAAAATCCTGCTTTGGATATTGCCGATATCACGCAGTTTTATGCTTCGGAAAATTTTACCTATATCTGCGGCGACGCTGCTCGCGCTTATAATCCTAAAAAGATGAAGTGGTTCACCCGGCAGTTTGTTCATATTCAACCTGATCTTTTTGTGATTTTTGACAGGGTGCAGTCAACTGACAAAGACTTCAAGAAAACATGGCATCTGCATAGCATCAACAAACCTCTTCAAGAAGGGAATCAATTTACCATTGAGCAGAAGAGTGGTCGATTGGTTGGTTATACAATATTTCCTGAGGAGCATAATGCGCAGCTGGTTGGAGGTCAGGGAAAAGAATACTGGGTCAATGGACAGAATTATCCACCAGATAGTAAGAGCGATCCTGAATCAGGCGCCTGGCGCATTGAGGCGTCGCCAACCGCAGCTAATGAAAATGATATCTTTCTCCATGTATTGCACGCATCATTATCAAGTGGAAATGAGGAGGCGATGGTTGAGAGAATTGATGAAGAGAACCGCAAAGGCGTTGTGATTCGTTATAAAGGCATGATGGCGCGAGTACTGTTTAACCAGACCGGTGATCCGGGATGTACTATGCGGATCGAACGTAACGACGTAGTGGTTGAAGAAAAGAGCATAGGTAATTCGCCAGCTGGCGTTTCAACGCCGGAAAAATATTAGATGTAGTTTACTCTCTTTAATCCCGGTCGTCATCCGGGGTGAAGATGGGGGCCTGGTTTGGGCTCCAACCATCTTTGGATGTAACTTGGCTTTGGGATTGAAACGAGAGGCTTCGTTTGATCCGGTTTTCTTTTTTTGATTTTTTGTATGTAAAGAAAACGCCAACCCAGATTCCAGCAATATCAGCGAAGAAATCCTTGAATTCAACATTGCCGAAACCCAGACTATCTATCCATTCTTTAGCGATGCCAAATACAACTGCTGCGATTAGAGAGAAAGCGAAGATTATGGTAAACAGCGATTTTCGCATTTTGCTTTCAGAATCCCAGAAACGTGGAGCGCTATCACGCCGTTTTGGCGACCTGCTTAATAAGAACATCAAAAAACACATAGTAATTATAAACGATCCGGTGAAATGGAGAAAAGTATCAAACATATTGCATTAACCTCATGCATATTCATTAATTATGCAAAATTTCTTTAACTTGTTTGAGCGTTATTTTCTGGATTGTATTGATGCGTGTATCCATAACCATACCGTGAGTAAGCGCTGCGTTCTACTGAAGGAACGCCATTTAAGATGGTGGCGTAAACATAACCGCCAGTTTGTTTGATATGATCCAGCGCGGATAAAATGTCATCCTGCACAACCTTCCCGCTGCGAATAACTAGAAGAGTCATGTCTACCCTGGGCGCCATAATTGTCGGATCTGGAGTAGCCAAAACAGAAGGTGAATCAAGCAGAACAAAGTCAAACTCTTCTTTAAGCGTCTCAATGATTTCATCGAAACTGGGAGAAGACAATACTTCGCTGGGACTAGCGGAGAAGGATCCGGCGGGGATTATATATAATCCAGGTACATCAGTCTCGAATAGTACATTCTCTATACTATCGGCGTCATTAATAATATCAAACAAACCAGGTTCGACGGATTCGCCGAAAAACCGGTGCATTTTTGGTTTACGTAAGTCGCAGTCGATGATTACGACTCTTTTTCCAGATGTGCATAATGAAATAGCCAGATTTACAGTTACTGTACTTTTACCCTCTCCTTTCATGGCGCTGGTGATTAGCACTGTTTGAGTCTGGCTGATCATCTCAGAAAAAAGAAATCTCGTTCGAAGCGCGATGAAGGATTCCCCGGCGGGAGTGTGCGTTTCATGCTGGCTCAATCTTCCTTCTACAGGAGATAGGGATGAACTCTTGAAAAAGGGAATGCATCCCATGACCGAGATTCCCGTCGCCTGTTCAATGTGTTGCGGCGTTCTGATTTTTTTATCCTGAAGTTCGATCAATAACACTCCAGTGATGGATAAACTGATTCCTGCGGCGAACGAGAGCAGCAATATTCTAAACCATTGCCGGTTAATAGGTTTGGTTGGAACATCGGCGTTATCAACAATCGCATAGGTTCTATTCTGGGTTTGCTGTTGAGTGTCACGGCTGCTTTCGGCGTTTTGAAGATCGTTGAAATATTTTGCGCGCTGATTGTTCATCTGCTCTTTGGTTTTTTCCAGGTTATTTAATTGGTTCCATTCCTGGTCGCGGCGATATTTTTCCTTGATTAAATCCTGCTCATCTTTGGTGAGTTTGGTAGTGGTGGCGAAAGCCTCGTCGAAAGCATTTTTGGCTCGCGTTACATGCATAGAGATTTCTTTTTCTATGCTTTGTTCTACAGATTCAATTTTACTTTTAATGCTGATATATTGAGGATGTTTCTCCAGGTACTTATCTTTGATTTCAGCCCAGTTTTGCAGTAGTTCATTACGGCGGGCGCGAAGTTTATCTAGCGAATCCGAAATGATTACATCTTCACGAATAGCATCGATATTGCCAACCTGGTCAGGTTCGAATAGGAATTCATAAGAAGATTGCGCAGCAGTCAGGGTATCATTGGAGTTGTCCAATTGTTCCCTGACGCGAGAAAGGCGATCATCAATATCCTGAATCGGATCAAATGAACTAATTCCTTGAATCTGAAAGAATCCATGATCTTTTTTATAATTGAGGATCACTTCGTTTTTAGTATTGATCAGTTCATCAAGCGATTTTATCTGTTTTTTTAAGTTATTAATATATTCGTCTGTATATAAGACATTTGAATCTGTATTTTTTTTGATATACAACTGGGTATGGTAGTTGGCGAGAAAAGCAGCTAATTTAGGATCAGGCGCGGTAAAGGATAGAGAAAAAATCTGCGGCGCTACTCGATCTGGAGATACTGTGAAATGTTTCATATATAAATCGATTGCCATTATTTCTATTTCAGTTGTCGTTGTTGAAATGGAGTCCGCAACATAGGGAGGTGGAGAATTGGCGGAACTTGTTCCTCCAAAAATAGAGCGGAAGATGTTATAGTTCGACTGCATTTGAGTCAGAAATTCATTAACGCCAATTTGGGTATTAATTATCTCTCTGATCAAACTGCGGCTTTGGAGTAATTTAACTTGCGTGGCATAAAACTCAGCCGAAAAAAGTTCAAAGTTAGTCAATTGTTCGAAACTGAATATATGTCTTTTAGGTTCAATCTTTAATCGCGCCTTGGCGTTATATTGGGGTGGTTCTTTAAGAAAGAAAAATAAACTAATGAAAGTGACTGTGAAAAAAATCAGAATTGCGGCTGTATGATGTCGGTAAAAGACCTGCAATAACCATAAGGGATCGAAGATTAACTCCATCCCTTCATCACCATCCTGAACACTGGGGACATCCGTTCTTCTTGGTATAGGTATGCTTTCGGATGCTATAGGCTCATTTTCCATAAGAATTCCATTTTATAACAAATTTAAGAGAATTAAGCATTTTATAGTAATTATAGCGATTATATCATATTTCAGGAAACAATCCCTATTACTCTTCTTTCGCTTTTAGCCGATACATCATTCAAGCAATCCCGTGTCTAGCATTCGTAAAGGAAAAGAAAAAGGATTGATCTGTTTTATAGTATACGGGATATTAATCAAAGCGTTTGCCGTCGAATAGATAATATCTCCTGGGTATACCTGCACATCCTGTTTCTTAAGATCGGATAAATGATAACTGGTTTTTTCTTGTTTACCGTTTGAATCTTCTCTAATTAGAATGATGGTGCGGCTGGCGGTGAAATGTCTTCCTTCGGCTGCAATGATGGCGCTTTGCAGGGTCATTTTGGGTTTCCAGGGATACATTCCCGGTTTATTCACTTTTCCTCCCACAAAAACAAAGTCTGCTTGAGCAATATAGATGCTGTCGCTTTCATTTATGATGGAAGCGCGGATTTCTTCGTTTTGCTGATATTGAGAGTAGGTGAATGTCGTAATCACTGGATCTCCGTTTGCGAGATGACTATGCCAGAAAAGAGTGTTGCCGCCATTTTCCGTTCTGCCTCCCGCCATGCCAAGCGCTTCTCCTATGGTAGTTTTGCGAGTTAGTTTATAACTTCCAGGTTTATTGACGGCGCCCAGTACGAAAAATTCATCTGCGCTGGGAACAATGATCTCATCTTTAGGCATCAGTTCGATATTATATTCCCGCATCTCATCGGGGGCGCCATTTTCGAGTTGTTTGCGTGGGATTTTGAATTCGCGACTACTGTCACCGTGGATATGAATGTATGGTCCAGCCAGTTGGTTATTGATTCCACCACGTTGCGCAAATAATTCCCGCAATCTAATACCCGGATAAATAGGAACAACTCCAGGCGATATTACATTGCCCGATAAGGTTACGACAAAAAAATTCTGCTCAACGAATCTGACCGTAACTGATGGATCGATCAGGTAGCGTCCTTCGAGCAAACGTTTTTCCATGTGTTGGCCCAGTTCGTCCAGAGTCATATTCGTAGCATCAACCCGGCGCAGTAGAGGAAAGGAGAACTGGCTTGATGCGGAAACAACCACGTTCATAGACATGGTTGGTTCATTAAATACTTGAATCTCAAGGATATCCCGTGGACCGACGATAGGATCGACAGGCAACGATAATTTTTCTTCGGCGATGGATATAGACAATGGGATTACTATCCATAATATAAATAGAAAAATATAATATATTTTATTAAACCAATCGCGCATCACCTTGCACCTCCGTTTTAACATCGAAACGGCCAGCATATTCAAACATATTGAATAGAGCAATACCGATTCTGACCCAATTATCAACTGGGGTGGAATTTTTGACGCGCCCTGTGAAGATTGTTAAGGATGAACGATCAATCTTCTGCTTTTTTTTCCATCGCAATGTCGGGAATATAAAATGAATTTCTGATCCCTTTGGAATATCCCTGGGAGAAAAGAAACCCATGCCGGAAAAAGATTCCATGTCTAAATCTTCCGATACGCCGCCAAGCCAGTTGGAATTCAGGAACTCGTTTCCTACTGCTTTGCCATATAAGAAAGGAATTGCTACCGGATGGCGGTCGTGTCGTCTTGTCGCGATTATCTGGCCGCATTTCAAACATCGGTAAGCTCCTTCACGGAGAATGTTTGAGCACTTGGGGCAATTAGATGATATGGTTTTTTCTTCAAAATCCAGTTTAAGTTTAGATTTGACATTAGCTTCAAGCGGAAAAGTCGCTTCATCTAAAAAGTCGAGTATCATTACTGGCCGTTCAAATCCAGATTCTCTTATCAATTTACGAATATCGGGATTGTTGCGTACTAATGTAGTTGGAACGCCCAAAAGGCTTAATCGCTTGATTTGTGATAATAAGTACTCCAACAGATAATCGTCAATAGCATCTATACTACTTAAATCTATATATATAGGTATTTTGGTTGATTCTGGATTAGAGAACCATCCATCTAGACTTTGGATGTCTAATGCTCCAATTGAAGTTTGGATTTTTATGATAGATCCAAACGGCTTTTTATTAACAGCGAACGATTCCATAATAGAAACTCGGATAATTGATTAAGATTGTCAAATTTTTGCCGAAATCAATTGTATTATATGTTATATTATTTTTAATTCAAAAAAAAATGTGATTACATAAGAACTTCAGGGCTGTAAGGGACAAATAAAAAAACGGATAATATAAGGCCTATTTTGTCCATTAAAGGATGTTTTTATGTATATAATGTATCAATATATCCTAATAAAGATATATAATTTTCTATTTATTATGATATTGACTAAAGTTTTCTCTCTCTCTGATTCTAATTTAGATAAATGTGTTTATGAATTATATATCGACCAGTGTAAATAACTCTTAAATTATCAAATTTATTCATTTAATTTTCTGAATGAATTAGATTTATGAAAATCTATTAGATCTGGAGGCATCTGTATTTTTGTGATAAATTGTATCGATAGTATAAATGTAGATTTGTATTCGGGTACTCTTTCACTAGTATTCTTTGGAATACGATTTTACAATATATACTTGATTTAATAGTTATGGCTGATAATATTTTGGTTGAGTTATCCTATTTTTTTTTGATGCTTCCATTACCCTGGGGTAATGGAGGAAGGAAATATGCGGGATTAATTAAACAATTTAATTTTTCTTCTTGGATTATTCCGCAGGTAAACGGTTGATGTATCCATTAATTCAAGTGCGGGAAAAGTGCGCCTATTCAAGTCCAGCCGATGGCTGGAACTGCTCTGAACAGGTGTGGCTAGGATCCCGCTCTGGATTTTGCATAGGTCATTCTCCAGAACCCAACAAACCTAAAGAAGTTTTTCTAGAACTTATCCAAAACAAATTACGTTCACAAGATTATAGTTTTGATGGATTTGTCTTCCCATCCAGTTTAACCATACGCAATATTACCACTTCAAAAATTGTATCTTTTAGAGGTTGTAAATTCCTTCAGGGCGTCCGTTTCGAGAATATCCATGTGGACGGTCCGGTTTTGTCGTTTGAAGATTGCATTTTTGGAGGTTCGATCCTCTATTTTCACCGATGCGGTTTTAACGCTTCAAATGTATCCTTTGCGAATTCTGCCTTTGACGGTGATCTATTAGCGTTTCATCGTTGTCAATTTGAGGGAGAACAGATAGATTTCTCCAATGTAAAATGGCGCGCTAAAAAAAGAATTACATACGTCTTTTGTTCATTTAAAAGCAGTATTACAACATATAATTCCGCTCAGTTGAAAGCCCCTTCGATAATATACCGCGGCGGAAGCATCGGCTCAAATGATTTTACTTTCAGAAGCGCCAACATCTCTTCTGATTGCCTATCATTCCAGGATGTCAAACAGACCAAAGGGCGCCTTTCTTTTGAAAGTTCGCTGTTGGATTGTAAGACGGCAGAATTTACTCAGGGCGAATGGGATGGTGAAGTACTATTCAGGAAAAATAGGTGGAACGGTGATAAATTCTTCTTTGGCAGCGGTAATGTTATTAATGGCGATCTCTCTATAGAGCATTGCCGTTTCAATGGCAGCCGGGTGGATTTATCCGGTTTGGAATGTTATGGCGGTGATTTGCTTCTCAAGAAGAATCATTTCCAAGCGGATGAAATTGTTGATTTATCCGGTATTTTGAGCAATCATCTTTTATCTATTAATGATTGTGATTTCAAAAGTGATAAAGTCTTGCTTGAGCGATCAAAGTTGAATGGCGATGGATTTCTGTTCTTAAACAATAATGTTGAAGCGCAGTTATTCAGTTGCAGGGATTCAGAGTTTCGTTCCAAGAGAGTTTCATTGAATCGTTCAGAATTCAAAACTGATTCGTTCAATTTCTTCAACTGTCTTTTTGAAAATATTCAAACTTCGTTTCAGGGAATGAAGGTTAAAGGCCGAGAAGCTGCTTTTCAGAATACCAAATTTCTTTCAGGACGCGTTTCTTTCCAATTATCTGATTTTGACGTAGATGTGTTGAATATGGAATCAGTTAATTTCGGTTCGGGTAAAGTATCATTTTGGAATACCAATTTCGGGGAATCATTCAACCTCAAGCGCACTCATGATGAAGGCGCCCGTATTCGGTTTGTGTGTGATTTGGGTAATGCCATCTTCGACGGCGCCCAGTTGACCAATTGTAATTTCAATAATGCAGTTTGGAAATACTCTGGATGGTTAAAACGTCCCTCGGTCGCCAATGAAGCTCAGTTGATTAAATTATCGCGCTATTCTGAATTACGCGAACAATATCAATGGATATCCGGCCAGTATGATAAATCGGGCAACAGGAAAAAGCGCGATGATTTTATGTATGCCTGCCGCGAAATAGAACGTTTAGAACGTTTCCATAACGGAGCAATGTCAGATTTTATCCACAGCGAGTTTTCCCGTTGGATTACGGGCTATGGCCTGGGCTTTACACGTTGCGCTTTTATGAAGGGATTCTCCAGTCTCTTTACCTTTATACTTATCATGTACGCCAAGTCGCGTTGATATCTTGATGCGCCCAACACTCTCAATTATCAATATTATTCCTATTTCAATTCCTGTAACGCAACAGAAGCAGTATTTAGGTAGCTGCAGGTGCATCTGTCAGTGGCGTTGGGCATCAATAGCAATCCTCCAGCGGGAATGGCATTGATCCAACAAGCCGGGCGTATCCCGCCGTAATTCTGCGTTTCCTGATCTTTTTGTAGGTCGCGGTAACCTAAAGTAGCTGAACGGTATACCAGCATATTGGTAGAACCTGCCAGCGTTCCGCATCCATAAGACCTTGAAAATTCAAATGGCAGCCTTTCTCCGTTAAGCAGATTCCAGGCGCCGGGTTGAGCGTAGATGACAGCGTCATTTATAAGTGGACGTGAACCGTATTCCGCTGGTTTATCCCATAATTTTTCCCCAGTGGAGGCGCGAAAGGCAGTCATTTTACCGCCGATTTCTGAAGACAAGCGAAACCGGGTTGGTTGGTAACTCATCAGCAGTGCGTCGTACTCACTGCTTAACGCCAACATGGTGCCATAGATATTATGCTCTTCGCGCCATGTTTCTACGCCGCTGTCAATATCCAGCGCCAGCAACACTCCGGGCTTATGTTCTGGAGTTTTTTCTTCAGTTTTATCTTCTCCCCGTCTTTTGGTCTGCTCGTAATCGAGCCGGTCAATTATGGCCAGTGGACGGTCGATTAAATAGACCAGATTCTCACTGGCGGCGATTGAATTATGGCGGATTGAATCTTTGGCTTTATAAATCCATTTTGTCTTTCCAGTTTTCGCATCCAATGCAAAGAGGGTGTGCGATTCGGTGAATTGTTCGGACATATCACCTTCAAGATATCTCCATTTTACAATATGTTTCTGGTTTAATACTGAACCGAGCAGGATGCCATTTACATAAGCGATATATCCCCATTTATCTTGTGGTGATTGGGTGATTTGTTCAACTGAGAATTCCCGGATTTTTTTACCTGTTGTAGAGTCAATGCAGAAGCAGCGATCATCTTGCCGTATATATACGGCGTCTTCAGTAACGCAGAAATTACTGCCGGTTCCCGCCGTACCCATCAGGTGTTCCTGATCGTAGGATTTAAGAATTCCCTCTAATTGATATTCCCATAGAGTTCTTCCGTTATATGCGTCGATGGCTCTTAGCGTGTTCATGCCTTCGACAAACAAAGTTCCATTATAAAACAGAGGAGCGGGGCCCCGGCCATGACGCGACGGCATGATCTGGTCGGAATCCCTGAACCAGAGCATTCCCAACGGACCTTTAACCAGTTGATCGGTTGAGCAGCTGGTGTTAGCCGCATTGAAATATTGATGACTCCAATTCGATGCGCCTTCTAAAGCGCCGCGCACCAAAATTTCTGTCGAATCGGGGTTAACATTAAAAATGATTCCACCATAGGGACGCTGATGGCGCTGCATTTCTTTGATATATGGATTTTTAACGGTATTAAAGGATTGGCCTGATACTATAAGGTTTGCGAAATAGTCTGGATAGTTTGTTTGGTTCGGGTTGGCATGATGAACCGTAACCCGGACGCCATATAGACCGGCTTGATCAAGTTTTTGTCGGGCTTTTAGTACATTTTCAATATTTGAGTCTATGGCGTATATCTGAAGGTTGCTTTGTTGGGCCAATTCCAGCGCCAGAGAGCCGTCGCCGCACTGAAGATCAAGACAGAATCCATCGGTAACGCCAGTCTGGTTTATGATCTGCTCTGCGGTTTTTTGGATTTTAGTAGGTGAATTTTGCGTAAGATCAGGTTGATTGACAATTATTTTAGGCGTGTCAGTTTTCTCAATGCCAAAGCAGTAAATAGTTCCTTTTTCGGTGCTGACGTATAAGTGATTATCCGCTGCTGCAAGACCGTAAGGCGTTCCATCTACCGCAATCTTTTTTTTGACGGAATTGGTTTTCAGGTCAATCAGGCATACCCCGTTTTTTCCTCCAGAGACAACTGTGTTTCCAGCGCAAATCAGTGAGACTCCCGCGAAGGGCGCCTCTATGGAAGCAATGTTTTTTAAGTCATCAAATTTGACGGGATTGCCTTTTCTATCTTTTTTTTCCGTGATGCACCATTGATAGATAGAAACCTGGTCATTAGAGGCTTGCGCGATGCCATGCGGTGTTTTGGTTAACAATCTAGATGTCTTTATTTGGGGAAGGCCGGATGCGGCGTTGAATCCGATTCCACTGTTAAAAAGCAGAGGACCGTCGGTCATAACGTACGAGCCGCCTTCAGCCCGGTTGGCTTGCAGGTGAAAATACTGGAATTCTCCATTTTTGCGGTCGAATGCGGCGGGAACGGCTCGTCCTGTCGGGATGAAAAGTTTATCCTGGGAAGCGACCAGGTATCCTTGAGCGGAGACGCCGCTTTTGGCGCGTGCGGTGGGATGCGGTTGATCCATCTCCATACCGCCTGATTTATCGTTGAGCCAATGGATGTCTCCGGTTGCGGCGTCAAGCGCATAAATGAAGATTCCTTCAGAAGGCCAGATTCCTGCGGCAAAGTAGACGACGCCATCTTTGATAACGGCGCCTCCGCGCGCAGGCCATTTGGAAACCATGCGGTCATTGCCCAGGATCATACGAGCATCGGCGGCGCCGCGTTTTTTCCATAGTTCTTTTCCATCGTCGGCGTTCAAGCAATAGAGAAAGCCATCGTCGCTTACAGCGTATACCCGGTTGTTCCATAATGCCGGGGCGAATCGCACCGGGGCGTCGGTAATGACCGACCACTCTTCTTCTCCGGTTAGCGCATTTAAGGCGTATATTTTACAATCCGCTGAACTGCCGAAGTATAACCGACCGTCAGCGATTACAGTGTGATAGGCGTAATCAAATGACATGCGGGTGTCGCGTCCCCGCCAGGCTGGTTGTGGCGCATGGGCGGGATTATAGGTCCACAGTAAATTTATTTCTGTTGAAAGTGTTTGTGATATGAATCCACTGCGTTCAGGATTGGCGCGGTAAGTGGGCCAGTCTTCGGCGAATAGTGAGGGAACTAATAAGATGCAGGATAGTAGAGTAAGGGTAAAGGTGGTTTTCTTCATTTCTGTAACGCCTCAAGAAAGAGATTGATAAATTTTAGTAAATTTAATCCTAACATTCTATTTCTGTGAAACTAAGGCCTCTTTGAATTTGATTTTGTACCGTTCTGACATTATGATGGTCAGAGCGGTTTACGGCAATATGATATTTTTTTGTATACCACTCTATGGTACAGTCGGTGAAATGCATTTCATCGGTGATTTACCTTATTATTGCATATCAAATAGAAATGGAGCATTTTAAAATGAATTCCGTGATTCCGATTATTGGCTCATTTATTCTAATGATCATTGGATACCGCTTTTATTCGCGGTTTCTGGCGCGTAAAGTTTTTCAACTGGATGATTCAAATCCAACTCCCGCTAATACCTATGAAGATGGCATGGATTATGTGCCCACTTCGAAATTGATTGTTTTTAATCATCATTTTGCATCAATAGCGGGATTGTCACCTATCCTGGGGCCGTCTCTGGCGGTTATCTGGGGCTGGGCGCCGACTGTTATCTGGTTGGTGGTTGGATCGATACTGATGGGCGCCGTGCATGATATGTCTGCTTTGGTGTTGTCGATTCGCAATAAGGGAAAATCGGTTGGCGTAGTAGCCGAAAATCTGGTTGGTCGGCGGGCGAAGATTCTGTTTTTGCTGATAATATTCTTTGCTGTGGCGCTTGCTATGGCGGTTTTCGTAATTGTGGTTGCGCAATTATTACAAGCCAGTTCAGAGAAATTACAGACCTATCCAGGAGCCGTTTTCCCAGCCGGGATGTTGATGATCATTGCTATGATCTGCGGCGTTTTGTTGAGGAAAAAGTTGATCGGTCTTCTACCTGTCAGTATTATCGGAACCGTTCTGACATTTGTGTGCATTTGGGTGGGAACATTTTTGCCCATTCATATAAGTTATACGACGCTTTTATATAGTTTGTTGGCTTATGCCTTCGCTGCATCCGTTCTTCCGGTTTGGCTGCTGTTGCAACCAAGAGATTTCATTAACGCATTCGCTCTCTATATAGGAATGATATTGATGTATATCGCCGTGTTCGTATTTCAACCGGAGATTGTTGCGCCGGCAATAAATACTAATGCTGCATTACCGAAGATGATTCCTATGTTGTTCGTGGTTGTTGCTTGCGGCGCCATCTCCGGGTTCCATAGCGTAGTCGCTTCGGGAACCACAGCCAAGCAGATAGCCAAAGAGTCCGATGCACGGGTCATAGGCTATGGCGCCATGTTGGCTGAAGGAGCGCTGGGCATTATCGCGGCAATTGCCTGTACTGCGGGATTCAAAACTCAGGATGCATGGTTGCTGCATTATTCATCATGGGATAGCGCAAAAGGATTGGGCGCGAAACTCTCCGTCTTTGTGCAAGGGGCCGCCAATTTTATCTCCTGGCTGGGCATTCCCTTGGAATTAGCGGCGACATTCATCGCTTTAATAGTCGTCTCTTTTGCTTTGACCACGCTCGATTCGGGTACGCGTATCCTGCGTTATAATGTTGAAGAAATGGGAGATGCTTTCCACTTGGGATTTCTGAAAAATCGCTTCATTTCATCTTTTGCGGCGATTTTCGCCATTTGGATACTAGTGGTATCCAATCTGGGGATGTCGTTGTGGGTGCTATTTGGAACCACTAATCAACTGTTGGCGGGTCTGGTTTTGTTAACGGCGACCGTTTATCTGGTTGCTAAACGTCGGCCTTCATGGGTAACTGCCATCCCCATGGTCATCATGTTAGGCATCACTTTTTGGGCTTTGATCTTGAATCTATCCAGTTTTATCAGTGCAGGCAAGACGACTCTGATTATTGTTGGTTCGGTCATTATGCTGTTGGCGGTTGGCTTAATCATCGAAGTTATTATTTTCTTCGCCAAAGGCGGCGCCGGAACAAAGCCGCCTTCTCCTGAAGCAGCAAAATAGACGAAAGATATTATATAGTAGATGTTTATGAAACCGCCCACATGATTCTATCCGGGCGGTTTCTTTTATTGATATCTTATAGGATTATGAAAGAATTCTCTTATCGGGATTTGTCTTTCTGGTGCTTATATTCCTGAAAAACCATACCATGAGTTGTTTTTTTGTCATCATTTTTCTTCCCCTGGCAATCAGGGCATATAGTATAAGAAGCCTTTTCGATGGGAGGCAAATCAACAATCCATTTATTGTCTATAAGTATCCGGTTGCATTTCTGGCATACTACTTTCATTATTTAGCCTTTATCAATAGTCTGAGTGAAAAATCATTATTATTATCGGCCTTGCTTTTAGTATTATAATACTTTTTTCTTGTGAGGCGCCACTTTTATTAACTGTTTAAAATCAGCAAGGGCGCAAATAAACACTTGCGCCCTTCAGTAATATCGAATATGCAAAGGTCGAGTCTATACCTTGACATACATTCCACGATCAACTTTTTGAATCACATTATTATTTACTTGATTTTTTAATTCTGAATATAGAATCCGTTTGGGGTCTTTTGAATTGCTTCTATATCCTTTGGCTTTCAGCGCCGCTTGGATCTCTTTGATTGACATTGGAGTGGCGCCAATGACTTTTTGTATATATTTACCCAGTGATAGTTTTCTTCGCCCAGGTTTAGCGTTATTTGATTTAATGTTTTCTGAGTCTGAAATTTGAGGTGCGGAATTTTTGGGGCGTCCCCGTTTACGTCCTTTAGCTTTAGGTTTTGCTGAATCTATTGTTGATAGAGATATACTTGAGCCGCCCATGGTTTTAATTAGTTTATTAACAAGTAAACGCGCTTCTTGTAACTGCTGCTCCGCCTCCATTTTCGTTTTGCTTTTTATCAAATCCAGGAGTTCATCAAGAGAGTATGTTTGGAGAATTGTTGTCTCGAGGGGTTTAGCAGTCATTTTATATAAATCCTTTCAAAAAATTAATTATTAATCTAAGATTATATGTGATAAGCTAATATTGTCTACTGCAAATTACATTTTTTTCTAACCGTGTAATAGATATTTTTAATAAATAATTTAACTATGATTTATTTTTATTTTATTAGTTACATGTCTATTATGATTATAATGATAAAGTAGGTTATTAGCAATAATCCATAAAAAAATTTAATTTATTAATACAACAAATAAGTTAAAAAAAGGGAAAGATAATGAGACTATTTTGTTTACATGCGCTTAAATTATTAATTGTAGTAACGATTGTTGTTCATTTTAATACAACAATTTCTACTGCGGAAGATTATGTTGAATTCAGTGGGATATATCCACATCTCGCGGCTTACAATCAGGAAGGCGAATGCGGCGTCGGGGCTGTTGTTCCCTGGGCGGGAAAACTGTGGTATATAACTTATGGTCCTCATAAGCCATTTGGTTCATCCGATAAACTGTATGAAATTGATGATCAATTAAATAGAATCATCAGGACGGAAAGCGTAGGCGGCACCCATGCCAACCGGATGATTCACCGTGAATCCCGGCAACTATTTATCGGATTATACGTCATTGATAAAGATGGCAAGGTTCGCGTCATTCAACCTGAAATAATGCCGGGGCGTCTCACAGGCAATGCGCGGCATTTATTTGATCCCATCAATAAAATATATTTCGCCACTATGGAAGAGGGTTTTTACGAAGTCGACGTTCATTCGCTGGAAGTCAAAACCATTAATCCTGATGGCAATGCCGCCAAACCTGCGGATATAGCCGGACCATTGCTACCCGGATATCACGGTAAAGGTTTGTATTCTTCTCAAGGACGTCTGGTATACGCCAATAATGGCGAGCGTTCAGCAGATGCGCTTATTTATCCTGATATTACATCTGGTTGTCTGGCGCAATGGGATGGCAAAGACTGGAATGTAGTATTGCGCAATCAATTCACCGAAGTCACCGGACCAGGAGGAATATATGGCAATGATAATGTGAATGATCCTATTTGGTCGATAGGTTGGGATCACCGTTCAGTTATTCTGATGCTGTTGGATGATGGTCAATGGAAAAAGTTCCGCCTGCCAAAAGCCAGCCATACCTATGATGGCGCTCATGGTTGGCATACTGAATGGCCAAGAATTCGTGATATCAATGATGACTATTTATTAATGACCATGCATGGCATGTTTTGGAGTTTCCCCAAAACGTTTTCAGCAGAGAACCTTGCCGGTATATGTCCCTTATCGAGTTACCTGAAAATTGTCGGTGATTTCTGCGAGTGGAATGGAAAAATTGTTTTTGGATGTGATGACGCCGCTCTATCCGCTTTTCAGTCAAATGATATTTTTAATAACAAAGGTACAATGAATGGTCAATCAAACTCTAACCTATGGTTTGTTGATCCCAATGAGATTACCAGTTTTGGTCCGGTAATAGGCCGTGGAGGACCGTGGGTTGACGATGCTATTAAAGCCGATGAGTACAGCGAACCATTTCTTTTCAATGGTTTTGATCATCACAATGTTCATATCAGCCATAATGCCGGTAAAACAGTAAATTTTACTTTTGAAATAGATAAAACAGGAACCGATCAGTGGACGCCATTACCAAAAGTATCCGTTCCTTCATCAGGTTATGCATATCATATATTCGATCAATCATTGGATGCGCAGTGGATCAGAGTAAAAAGCGATCAACTATGCAGCAAGGTTTCCCTGATTTATCAATTCGCCGACAATGATACCAGATCAACCGTATCCGATACAATATTTGATGGGTTGGCCAAATCGAATGATTCTTTCTCTACAGGAATTATCAGGCCAAGAGGCGAAGACTTGGGAACTCTCCATTTCGCTGCCAGCCAGGTTACGCCCGGAAAGACAGAAGAGACCGGGTATTATGAAATCGGTCCGGATATGAAATTACAACATCGTGATAATCCCAAGTCTCACCAGTGGTTGAAAGAAAATAATGCTATAGGCCAACCTGTCTTTACAACGGACGACGCTTCCGTGTTGGTTATCGATTCGTCAGGTCGGCGTTATAGACTGCCCAAAGGACATACTGATTTACAGAAACCTACTCAAGCCGGATGGCCCCGCTCAGTTCGGGAGATTGTCACGGAAAGAAGCCTTTTTAATTGCCAGGGAAATATCTATGAATTTCCCCGTCAGAACTCTGGCGGTTTTACCAAGATTCGCCCTGTCGCTTCTTCTGACTACCTAATCATGGATCTTTGCTCATGGCGCGGCATGTTGGTGATTGCAGGAATCGCCGATAATGCTGATGACAACCCTCATATCATAAAGTCTGATGATGATAAATGCGCGCTGTGGTTTGGTACAATTGATGATCTATGGAAACTCGGCAAGCCGCGTGGGGAAGGCGGCCCCTGGTATAACACCAGCGTGAAAAGCGGTGAACCTTCCGATCCATTCCTTATGACAGGATATGATCATAAACAGTTAATCCTGAGCCATAAATCAAAATCTACTATATCAATTAAAGTCGAGGTCGATATCACCGGCGAAGGGCATTGGGTTTGCTGTAAAGAACTCAAAGTAAAACCGGAAGAGAAAAAAGTTTATACTTTCCCCGAAGGATTCAATGCTTATTGGGTGAGAATGCAATCATCTGATGATGCTATTGTAAGCGCATCTTTTATTTATGAATAATGAAGAACTGGCTCAATCACATAAATAGTGGTTGAGCCAGTCTTATGAAATATGGATTAGCAGCACTGGTAGGGTGGGCTAAAAGCGCCAGCGTAGCCCACCATTTCCCTAGTAAAGTTGCCAGTCGCTGACAGAAACCGGACCGATTAGTAGTTCAACTTCTTCGAGTATAAATTCTCTACGGTTGGTCACCTGAAGGCGGAATGATTCAATTTCATCATGGAACTGTTTCAACATGTTATTGACATTTTCACCTTTAATTTGAGCGCTGTACCGAACTTCTGGTTCCAGTTTTTCTTCTAATGCATTGATGATGGGGAACCACTTTTCCTCGGTAAATAGATGTTTCGCCGCATATCCCAAGCGGTGCAAATATCTGTTGAGCATATCAGGGTCGTCTAATATCCCTCCGCTGAAATATCCGGGAGGACGCCACCATGTATTGCTTCCTTTACCTGATTTTGGCGTGCCATATACTCCGAACAGCACGGGCATATCATAGACGTCATAATATGGCAGGACATTATGGTAGTAGTCTGAGTCTCCCCAGGTTTTATCTTTATCCCAGGGGAATATGTACCATAACCCTGTTTCATTGATATCATGATAGACGAAATGATTGTTGAAATATCCATCCCAATCAGAAATCAACTGGCAGCCGACGAAGTAATTAATAAATTGATCAACATCACAGGTAGATTCAATATACAATCTTTTAGCGTTCCCGCTGAGTTCATGCATGGTTTGCACAGTCTCGATAATATCATCTTTGCCTTCACTGAGATTGGTGCGTTTTTCATGCAGTTCGGAGATATGAGATGCGCTTGTGTTGCGGTCATAACTCCAATGCAGTTTATAAAGGTTGCCGTCATTGTTGAGACCGTGGCGGGATATGTAATGCCGGTTGGCCTGCTCAAACATCAGGAAATAGCCTTTATCGGCGTCATTGCGAATGAAGCGGTAGTGATCCGTCTTGCCGATAATGACTCCCAGGGATTCATAAATTTTATATGATAACCATTCAGCCAGTAAATAACGGGGCTTTGGTTCGAAGATAAGGTTGAAACCGCTCATATCTTCTAGTTCATAGTGTTTGACGAAGCGAACGTCATAACCTTCACCCAAGCGGTTGCGTTGCGTAATGTTGATGAAGTCGTAAACTTCCCAATCATCTTTTTCGGGGTAACGAATTATAAAAGCCGAGTCGCTGCGAAAATCATTTTCATTATCAGCAGCGCCGAAGTCATATAATAAAACGATGGGGATGGTTGATGTTTCGCTGTTGTCGTAATGGAAATATGAATGGGTTAATCGCGCTTCGGTGGGAGCGGGATCAATGCGCTCTATTCCCTCAGTATCCACAGCTTGAATAGTAAATCGAACCAGAGTTCTATCAACTTGGCCGGGGATATTCACTGTCCAGGTTCCATCTTTAGCGGTTCCCGCAGCCAGCTGCATGGGCAGGTTTCTGATTGATGCATTCTGGTTAGTGCGCCTGATTGCTTTGTATGACAGGGTAACATCGGCAATCCCATCCAGGTCGGTAATATGTACTTGAACGGTTACTTGTTTATTCGGCGCCGGGCAATTAGGATTCCAGGTAACCTGCTCGATAGCGGGCGGTAGATTTTCTGAATAAACGCTGTTCTGTTTTGCGGCGCTAACTTTTCTGGATAAACTGGATTTGTTTCCCGTCCAATTATAGGGATTATCTGACGCTGCGAAAGGCGATATTCTTTCGAGACTGGCGCCGGAGCCATCGGGGCTTGTGACCCAGGGGGAAGAATCCTTGTATTGTACAGAATCTGCAATTTCTCCATTAGCGTTATACAAGGTTAGTTTCTCACCATTATTGGAAAGAGTTCCTTCATAATCACCCAGCAACGTTGATCTGGAGGTAAACTTACTGGCTTCCACCATATTTCGGGCGATGACCAGATATCCATGAGCAGCTATTTGCGTTCCATCCGGGAAAAGGTAGGTAATCCCGCGCGAAAATGCCCATCCTGTTAAATCAATAGAATTGTCGCTTCGATTATATAATTCAATAAATTCTTCTTTTTCAAAATCACCATCGGGGTGGTAGTGAATTTCATTGATAATGACGTCACTATCAGCGGCGCATATAACAACCGGAGATAAGAAAATGCATACAATTAGCAGAAGAAACAAAAATACTTGTGAAAAATGGCTCATAAAACTTTATACCTCCATAAATAATAATGAATATATCATAACCGATGGAAAACAACATGCAGAATGCTGTGAACAGAAAGAAACGGGAATGGTTGATTTGACGCGCTTTTCTATTCTACGCCTCGATTTGTTATGAGTTTTTTTATAATATCTATAAGAGTTAACATTTTCTTATTTACTGAGTTATCAATAATTGGAGACTATGATGCGCTATTTACCGAAAGTCAATAGATTAAATATTTTTTTCGTAATCACATTCTTGATTATGCCTATGGTTATTCAAGCGGAAGAATATTTGTTGAATAACCCGGATAAAACTATTCAATTAAAAATTCAAATTGATGACAATGTTCTTTTTTCAGTTCAAAAGAATTCGCAGCCGGTAATTTCCCCATCTCAGATTTCCATGCAAATTAAAAATGGCCAGACTCTAGGAAAAAATCCCCGGATTAAAACAGTCAAACGTGAATCTGTGAATCAGGTCATCACTCCAGTAGTTAAAGAAAAATTTGACAAGATCAAGGATTGTTATAATCAACTATGTTTGGTGTTTGAGCAAAAATATATGCTTACCTTCCGCGCTTATGATGAGGGGATTGCATATCGTTGGGAAACCGAATTGCCCGATTCTATTGTAGTCGAGAGTGAGGATGTACATTTTACTTTTTCAGATAAAGACCGAATCTACTTAACCAAAGACACTACATTTCAATCCAACTACGAAAAACCATATATTAATAAAGCGATTCCTGAATTGTCTTCAGACGATTTTGGCGGATTGCCCGCCTTAATTCGTACAGATAAAGGACTCAATGTATTAATTGCTGAATCTGATTTAGATGATTATCCAGGTCTGTGGCTGCGCGGCAATGGAGATGCCAGTATATCAGGTATCTTGCCCGGTTATCCCCGTCAAGAAACCAGCAACGGTCGGGTGAAAACTTATGAAGATTTTATCGCCAAGACCAATGGCGCCCGGACCTTCCCGTGGCGCATCCTGGCTATCGCTGAACAGGACGCGGATTTATTGACCAACCAGCTGGTTTATCTGCTGGGTAAACCTTTGCAGATCGATGATGTCTCATGGATTAAACCGGGGTGGATTATCCTGGATTGGTGGGCGCGGCGTAATATTTTTGATGTAGATTTTGATGCGGGCGTCAATACCGAAACCATGAAGTACTTTATAGATTTCTGCGCCAATTACGGCATCCGTTATTTCCTGCTTGATGAGGGATGGTCGACCCGGCAGGATATCCTGAAAGTCAATCCGGATGTTGATATAGATGAAGTGATGGCTTACAGCAAAGAGAAAGATGTTGATATTGTCCTCTGGGTCTATTGGAAGGGATTGGATGATCAACTGGAAAAGGCCCTGGATCAGTTTGAAGCATGGGGCGTCAAAGGCATCAAGGTTGACTTCATGGACCGCGACGATCAGAAGATGGTCAATTTCTTTCACCGGGTGGCCCGTGAAGCGGCTAAGCGCAAACTGGTTATCGATTTTCACGGCTGCTATAAACCGGCTGGATTGAGGCGCGCTTATCCCAACGTTTTAACCCGCGAAGGTTTCATGGAATTTGAATACAACGGCGGTTCGAAGCATGTCAGTCCTGAATTCCTCAACATGCTGCCCTTTATCCGCATGGTCTGCGGTCCGGTAGATTATATCCCCGGCACTCTCAACAATGCCCAGAAACAGAACCATCGACCCGTTGGAGACAGGCCGATGGGGCAGGGAACCCGCGCCAACGCTTTCGCTTTAGCAGTGGTTATGGAGAGCCAGTTGCAGATGATCCCCGATAGCCCGTCGGATTATTACAAAGAGGATCGATGCACCAGGTTTCTTACCCAAATCCCCGTCGAATGGGATGAAACCAAAATCCTGGACGCCAAGTTTTCCGATTACATCATCATAGCCCGCCGTAATGGAGCAACCTGGTACGTCGCCGCAATCACCGATTGGGATGCCAGGGAAAAGAACATAGATTTCTCATTTTTAGAAGAAGGCGACTATCAAGCGGAGATAATGCAAGACGGGCCCAATGCACACAGACGCGCTATAGATTATCAAATGCGCCTGAAACGCATCACGCCTGAAACAACCTTGCCAATCAAACTGGCGCCGGGCGGTGGATGGGTTGCGAAGATTACGAAAATAAGATGAGATACTTGAAAACAACAAAACCTACCTGACATCAGGTGGGTGAGGTGGGTGGCAAGGGCAAGACCGCATCGCGGTCAGCCCTTGATCAAGCCACCTAATATAAGGAGAGGGGAATTTTGTAAACAAATTGTATGATCATCAACGCATATTCTGTTAATCTATTTACCCACTCCCATTAATGCCCAGTTCATCAGCATGGGGTTTGAAAGCGTCTATCAGTAATTGGATATGTTCGGTCAGATCGGCGCCTATCATTTCCAGGCCGGCTTTGATTTCATCTCGGTTTACTTTGGCGGCGAAGCTTTTGTCTTTCAGTTTTTTCTTGACGCTTTTGGGAGCCAGGGTGTGGATTCCATCGGGGCGGACGAAGCAGCAGGCTCCGATGAAGCCCGATAGTTCATCGCATGCCAGCAGCGCTTTGTCTAATTGGGTGTCATAGGGGACATTGAACGAAGTGGCGTGGGCTGAGATGGCGTGAGCTATTTTTTCTTCGCCGCGTTCCCTGAGCCATGCCACGATGCGGTCTGGGTGATCCTCCGGCCATTTTTCGTAATCAGCGTCATGCAGTAATCCGGTGACGCCCCATTCTTCCACGTCGCCTTCATTGCCGTATTGCAGCGCCGCCGCCCGCATGGCGATTTCCACCAATCGGGCATGGATTCTCAGCGCATCTCCTTCAGTCCACTGGCACAATTTTTCCCAAGCTATTTCACGGGTAATAACCATGTTGGAACTCCATTATTGAGCGTTAAATTACTTTTTCGTCTTTTGTCCTGCTCTATTGTCGGCCCGTTCAGGATCGTAATCTATGTTGGGGTGCGGCATTTGAGCGTCGCAATCCAACCGCCAGGCTTTTAATAGGTTGTGTAGTTCTGCTGTTTTGTCGGGCATCTCTTTGGATAAATCTTTGGTTTCGCCGATGTCTTCTTTGAGATTGTAGAGTTCCAGTTTACCGTCTTCATAGAACTCAAGCAGTTTATAATCCCGCTGGCGGACTGCGCCATAGGGTTTGGCGCCGCCGGGGTGATAGTGGGGATAATGCCAGTAGATTTCATTGCGCTTCAGTCTGGCGTCTGGATCGCGCAGCAGTGGAACAATGCTTTCGCCATCCAGTTTTTGCTTGGGATCGGCTGTAGCGCCAGCTGCTTCCAGCATGGTTGGATAATAATCGACGCTTATGACAGGCTCATGACATTCGCTTCCCGGTTTGACTACTCCAGGCCAGCGCACGAGCAATGGTTCACGCACTCCGCCTTCATAGGCGGAGCCTTTACCGGCGCGCAGTGGTTCATTGTTGGTTACAGGGATCAGGCCGCCATTATCTCCGGTCAGCATCACCAGGGTGTTATCGGTGATGCCCAACTGATCCAGTTTAGCCATTATCTTACCGACGGCTTCATCGGTGCTGTGGATCATGGCGGCGTACTTGGCGTTGTTTTGTTTGCCCGGTTTTTCTTTTTTCTGGTAATACTCAATCAGTTCCTTTTTGGCTTGCAATGGAGTGTGCACTTCATAGAAGGGCAGGTAGAGCAGAAAAGGCTTGTCGCGGTTTTCATCGATAAACTTGACCGCTTCTTTAGCCAGCCGGTCCGGCATGTATTCGCCTTCGGGACCGTCTTTCAAAATGGGGATGCGGTGCGGACTGAAATAACTGGGCGGTTGTCCGCGATGATCTCCACCTACATTTACGTCGAATCCCTGCTTGTCAGGATAGAACGGATCGCCGCCCAGATGCCATTTACCCATACTGGCGCTGGTATAGCCCGCTTGTTTCATCACTTCAGCGATAGTTACCTCTTCCAGCGGCAGTTGATAGTTGAATTCCGGTACGCGCAACTTGGCGTAAGGCTTGTTGTGACCCGCTATCCAATCGGTTATGCGAACCCGCGCCGGATACTTGCCGGAGATAATGCTGGCCCGTGTCGGTGAACAGACGGTGCACGCAGCATAAGCATTGGTGAAGCGCATGCCTTGTGAAGCCAGCCGGTCGATATTGGGCGTCTCATAATACTGGCTGCCATAACACCCCAGATCCGTCCATCCCAGGTCATCAACCAAAAGGAAGACAAGGTTCAGTTTTTTATTCTCTTGTGATGCGTTAGCAAATTTTGCTCCCAGCATCCCGAACGCAACGCTTCCGGCTAGCCCCATAAAATTCCGGCGGTTTATTTGTTGACAATCAGACATATCCCTGCCCTCATTTTCTTTGATAAAAATGACTTCGTCGCATTACTGAAAATAACATATCGATTACTGGATTGCAACCTATTTCAGTGGTTCCCGCTGTTTCCATAGAGGCAGCAGTTCTTTCCAGCCAATCAGGATAATGCCTTGTTCTTCGATAAACTCTTTCATCTTGGGATCGGTGAAGATGCGGTATTCCTGCAAACGTTTGGGATATGATCCGGTGATGGCTTTATATTCTTTTGACTCATCGGCTAGGTGTAGTATTACCAGAGACAATCCCGGCTTGATGTTACGGAATAATTCTTTATAGGCTGCTTCTATTCCATCGACGCTGGTCTTACCGATTTCCGGCATGGAATCGAGCAGGGGGATGCCTCGGCGCTCCATCATTTTTGATACTTGAGTGAAAACAGCTTTATTGTCTTCGCCGACCGCCGATTGAAATTCCTGATTGGCTTTGAAGAACATCAGGGGGATGTCGTATTCTTCCGACAAACGCAATGCCATTTGTAGATATTCAGGATTGTAATAAAGCGTTCCCATGTGTGAATCCATATGAGTCGGTTTGACGCCGCTGGACAGGGCTTATTCGATCTGCGCCCGAATTTCAGCCTCGGCTTCTTTAACCGATGCGTTAGAGTAAACCGACCGTACTCCATGATGCATGAATCCTTCAGCATCGATCAATCCCTTAACCAAAGGCAAAGCCGCGACCGGGCGCCAGCGGTAGTGTTTCCACTCAGAGGTAAGGGTGAGATGGATGCCCAGATCGGTTTCGGGATTCTTGCGGCAATATTCGGCAGCTTCCAGAAACCAGGGGCAGGGAACCATGATACTGCCCGAAGTAACGATCCCTTTTTCGAGCGCATCAGCAGCCGAGGTATTGGCGGAATGGCACATGCCTACGTCGTCGCCGTGGATAATGACCAATTTCGCGTCGGCTGGATATCCCAGTTTTTCGGCTACAGTCTCCGCTTGAGTTGATACGCAAAAAATCACCATCAATAAACAACCAATTATACTTAATCTCATCATAAATCTCTTTCTATAGTCAGTTTTTTAATCTCGTCGAGTATACCAGATATCAAGATATTTCCGGTTGCGAAATGTTTTTCCACGTTTAAAGATGACTTGCCCTAATAGATGAATGTGTTCACGCATGCTGAACTGGTGCAATTTCCTGGGAGAAGTGGCTACCGCTCCACATAGAATTGCCAGGCGTCCTATTTTCTTTAATTTTTTGCCAAGATGCAATTCTTCCGTGACAAAATATTCTTCGTCGAACCCGTTCACCTTTTCAAATGCTTCCCGTTTTACAAAGAAGAACGAACCGGCGGGAGAATGGAAGGTGCGTGATATCCAGTTCCATAAAGCCAATACCCTGTCAGCCAACCGCGAGCCGGATGGTTCGCTCCATGCCACTTGCGCCCCGCCGCCGATAGCGCCATCCTGCAATGCGCTCTCCATCTCATTTAATAAATCAGCGTTTATAGTGGTATCAGCATCTACGAATAATAGATATTCTCCCTGCGCAACGGCAGCCCCGGCATTGCGCGATGCTGCGATATTTCTTTTGCCGGATACCACTACTTGAGCGCCAAGTTCCTGTGCGATTTCCGCAGTTCCATCGGTTGAGGCATCGTCAACAACTATCAGTTCATAGGGGCGCCAGTTGCTTTGTTCTATTGCATTGAAAATGCTATGGATAGTATCACTGATATCTTTGCTCTCGTTATATGCGGGGATTACAATTGACAACAAAACCATCTTATACTCCATCAGAGTTCAATTTTTATTGGAAACATATCATCCTGCACAAGAAACGAGCTTACAATATTTAAGCATAACCAGCGTTGAAAGAGAGCGTAACCAGATTTATCTTCTATTGCAAGCGGAAAGAAAAAACCATTTTGATTCTCTTTATGATTGAGCGCTCGATAATCACAGCAATTTTAGATACATTGTGTTTTATATAATTGACCTAATAGAATATCTGCAAATCCATACTATTGACGTTGTTATTATTTTTTAAAATTCTAAAATTGGCTTCTATATGCAAATAATCTATATGGGGAGATATTTTATGAAAAACAAAGGTTTTACGCTTATTGAACTGCTGATCGTCGTCGCCATCATTGGCATTCTCGCGGCCATTGCCGTACCTAACTTTTTGAATGCCCAAATGCGCGCTAAAATTGCGCGGGCGCAGGCGGATATGAAATCTGTCATGACCGCCATAGAGCAACTCCGTATTGATAAAGGTTGTCTTCTGATTGATTTCTGGGATGATGATTCAGAGGCTGGTCAGAAGAGAATGGCTGAAGTATTTCATGGGGTCGGCGGTACTCATGATGATCGTGGGGGCATGGCTGGTCTATTCGCGCCACTTACGTCACCGGTTGCTTATTTATCTTCAATTCCTCTTGATCCATTTTTCTCTCCGACATCGGGAGCGGATTCCAACAGCGCCCTTATCGCTGCCGACTTGATTCCTCCATATACCTACATGTACGCCGATGAGGATCCAGCCATTCCAGGCGGCGACATCGGTCTGTCGTTTTTCACACCTGGAAACGATGCATTGTTGAATCAAGTCGGATTACGTTCTTTAAAGCCGGGCAATTACGTTTTGCTGGGCGCTGGTCCAGATGGTAAGCGCGGCGCTTATAATAATGCCTTGGGAATGGGCTATCCTTATTCTTCATCCAACGGTCTGTCCAGCAATGGCGACATTGTCATGATGAATTAACCAGAAATTCAGATCTGATGGCTGATCAGAAAATTGTCAATTACTTGGCAGATTACCAATATAAAGGACTTTAATGCGGAAATTCAAAATCCCGAAAGTTGGGGCTTTGAACTTCCGCGTTTTTTTATACCCTGGTTTTTTTTGATTCACTACTTCTTCTCAAAATCAATGTGATGCGGTATTGTCGTAGCGTGTGATCTGAAACAGTTTATAAATTAAACCGTTCATAAAGGAGCATGAACCATGAAGCAAACTGACCGACGTAATTTCCTCAAAACAACTGCTGGCGCCGCAGCCAGCGTTAATCTGTTGATTCGCAATTCTGTGGGAAGCGTTAACGACGAAATTCGGATGGGAGTAGTTGGCATACATGGCCGGGGAAACGACCACATCCGGGGATTCGATGCGCAGAAAAATGTCAAAGTTGCGGCTATCAGCGATATTGACGGCGGCTTACTTAAAGAACGAAAAAATATTTATCAAAAAGATTTAGGCCACGACATAAAGACTTATATTGATTACCGCGAAATGTTGAAAAACCCCGAACTTGATGCAGTTTCCATCGCAACTCCCAATCACTGGCATTCCATCATGGGGATATGGGCTTGTCAGGCGGGCAAACATGTATACGTCGAAAAGCCTTGTTCGCATAATGTCTATGAAGGCCGTAAACTGGTTGAAGCGGCGCGTAAATATAAACGCATTGTGGCGCATGGCACCCAAAGCCGCAGCTGCGAAGCTCTTCAGGAAGCAATCCAACTTATCCGCGATGGAGAGATCGGCGACGTCTACTACGCCAAAGGTCTCTGCTATAAATGGCGCAATACTATAGGTCATACGCCGGACGGCAAACCGCCCAGAGGAGTAGAGTATGATCTGTGGCAAGGCCCCGCACCAGAGCAGCCTTTCTCTAAGAATCGCTTCCACTACAACTGGCATTGGAACTGGCTTTATGGCAATGGCGACATAGGAAACCAGGGCGTTCATGAAATGGACTTGGCCCGCTGGGGACTTGATGTCGGGATGCC
Organism: bacterium; assembly: GCA_963662285.2. Lineage (GTDB taxonomy): Bacteria > Hinthialibacterota > Hinthialibacteria > Hinthialibacterales > Hinthialibacteraceae. The sequence goes on along the minus strand of CAXXMV010000008.1, from coordinate 1,480,433 downwards.
TACTACCATCCAGGCTCAGGGTGGACATTTCATGTTCCAAGACGATCAGCAGACTCCCAATGTACTGCACGCTACGTTTAAATATCCCGATAAAAATAAAATGATGGCTTTTGAAGTCCGGCATTGGCATACCAACAATGAACTTGGTGAAATTAACGGCGCTGATGGCAATGATCGAAACGTGGTCGGTTGCATCTTCTTTGGAAGCGAAGGATTTATGACTACTCATGGCTTCGAGCGCGGTTATCAGGTTTATCTGGGTGAAAAGCGTGAAAAAGGCAAGGGACGTCGCAGCGGAGAAAACCATTTCGAAAACTTTATCACCGCCCTGCGCAACAATAAGCAGGAAGACCTCAACGCCGAAATCATCGAAGGCCATATCTCAGCAGCGCATTGCCATCTGGCCAACGCCGCCTATCGTACTGAGGAAACTCTACGCTTCGATCCTGAAACAGAGCGCATCACCAATAATGAAAAGGCAGACGCCATTATCCGGGATAAGGACCGGGATTATCGTATGCCTTTCACCGTGCCGGATGAAGTATGATTTGATTATAGATGCAAAGCATTTAGTAACGCATTCTCCCCCCAAGCCTGGGGGGAGTTAGATGGGGGGAGTGCGCTTCGATTTAACAATATTCCAATTAAAATATAATTTTTACTAATTATTTAGGCAATACGTTCTATTAATAATTCGTCAAATTTTTACATGCATCAAGACGCGTTATTTTATCTATTGCGGGATGGAATTATGAAAATAGTCTGGTTTATCATCATGGCATTTGCGCTGAATCAATGCGTTTATGCTGAAATAGAATCTATTGAATATCCCTGGTTGAAGAATCAATCAAAGTCTTATGATGCAAAGCAGTCTATCAACATGCGCATTGCGCCGCCCCAAGGTTTCCAGCGGGTGGCGGTGGATAAAGGCAGTTATGCGGAATGGCTCAGACATCTTCCTCTAAAAAAGCCCGATACTGCGGTTCAATTATTCAATGGAAAACGCTGGAAGAATCAAACCGCGCACCACGCAATTATCGATATAGATGTCGGCAAACGTGATTTGCAGCAATGCGCCGATGCCATAATGAGGCTTCGGGCGGAATATCTATACTCAAAAGGTCAGTACGATAGTATCCGATTTCACTTCTGCAACGGTGACCGAATCGATTATAAAAAATGGCGAGAAGGTTACCAGGTAGGGGTGAAAAACAATCGGTCCTTCTGGGAAAAATCGAGTCTGGCCAATAAATCGTATGATTCTTTCAGAAGATATATGGATATGATTTTCTCTTACGCCGGGACTATGTCAATGAATAAAGACATGAACAAAGTTTCAGGATTCAAGGATATGCGGATTGGCGACGTTTTTAATTACGCCTACCACGCCGTGATGATTGCGGATATGGCGGAGAACAAAAAAACGGGTAAGAAAGTCTTTTTGCTGGTGCAGGGAATGATGCCTGCTATGGATGTCCATATAGTTAAAAATCCCAAAGAACGAAGCATCAGTCCCTGGTTTGAAGTGAATTTTAACGACCGGTTCCGCATGCATTATGGATTTATCTTCGGGAAGGATAATCTATGGCGCTATCCTGAGGTCGCCTCTATGGAAGAACAAATAGTAAGTGAATAAGCAAACCAAATCTCTCTCACTTGTGATGTTTCATTGCTTATGTTTATAGATGAAATCAACGGCTCTCTGCAGCCAAAAGCCTTTTAACAGTATGGAGTATGGCATGATTAGAAAATGCAGGCGGTTGTTTTCGTGCACCAGTAGGAATGATCCGGCGATGATGATAAGCGCCATAGTCAGTATGCAATAGAACATAGTGGTTGAGTCGCTGGAACTCAATCCCGAATATTTTGCGGGTAGAAGTATTACAAAGAGGGTTATACCCATTAAAAATGGGATCAGAATAGTATCCAGACGAAATTTAGGAAATTTCCGCATGGTCATCTGCTGTTGCTTCCACTCCACCTTGTCGTAACTTATATTATCTCGCTGCAGATAGCAATATGTATGGCATTTTCTTGGATTCAGAACCTGACATCTCTCCGGATATTTTAGATATTTGTTCTAAGTTTCCCTATTATTATCATAATTAAAATATTAACCTGAAAAAGTGACTTTTTGGCAATCAGAGTAGTAAACTGTTTGTAATTGATTTTGAATAACAACAAGATGGAGAAATGTTATGATGGGAAGTGATGTAGAGTTTAGTACTGGCTTGCCTGGCTTGGATCGCATCTTGAAGGGTCTTATTCAAGGCGACAACGTTGTGTGGCAGGTGAGTTCTATCAAAGATTATGTGAAATTCGTGAATCCGTTGTGCGCCAATGCTATAGCACAGGAAAAAAAACTGGTATATTTTCATTTCGCTAAACATGAGGCAATTCTTGATGAAAAGTCTGGCGCTGATATTTATCATATAGATCCGACTAATAGTTTTGAAACTTTTATCGCAGAAATCCATAAAGTTATCCGGGACAAAGGTAATGGCGTGTTTTATATCTTCGATTGCCTTTCAGATCTTACGGTGGACTGGTATAGCGACCAGATGCTTGGAAACTTCTTTATGCTGACTTGTCCTTATCTTTATGATTTGGAAACCATCGCTTATTTCGCATTACGGAGAAATCATCATTCGTTCCATGCCACATCATCTATTGTGAAGACCACGCAACTTTTTCTGGATATTTATCGTCATAAGGAGAAATTGTTCGTCAGACCGCTTAAAGTTCAACAACGCTATTCCTCCAAGATGTTCATGCTTCATGCCTGGGAAGGCGATGATTTTCTGCCAGTGACTGATAGTCTGACTATCTCTGAGATATTAACTTCCACTCCATGGTCCGGGATTGAATCAGCCAGCGTTCAGTTGGATATCTGGAACCGGACCTTTAATAAAGCGGAAGAGATATTGGCCAAACAGAGAACCGGTAACACCACTGAAAAAGATGTCAACGAAATTGAACAACATCTGATGCGGATGATTCTGGCGCGGGATACGCTAATCTTCAATTTGATTTCAAAATATTTTACTCTTTCTGACCTTCTTGGAATCGGAAAACGAATGATCGGCACCGGGCTGATCGGCGGCAAATCAGTTGGAATGCTTTTATCGCGCGCCATTTTGAAGAAAAATAACCAAAAACTGGCTGATAAACTGGAAATGCACGATTCCTTCTTTGTCGGTTCTGACGTCTTCTATACATTTCTGGTTGAGAATGGCTGCTGGCGCATGCTATGGCAGCAAAGTGATCTGGATAGTATTGTTTCAAATGCTTTTATGACCAGGCGACGCATTCTTATGGGGATTTTTCCAGAGCATATCATTAAAAAATTCGCCGATATGCTGGATTATTTCGGTCAGTCTCCCATTCTGGTTCGTTCCAGCAGTCTTTTAGAAGATAACTTCGGCAATGCCTTTCCCGGTAAATACGAGAGCGTCTTTTGCGCTAACCAGGGTTCCCGGCATAAACGCTTGGAGGATTTCCTTTCAGCCGTGCGAACCGTATACGCCAGTACCATGAGTGAAAAAGCCATCGCCTACAGATTTAACCGGGGTATACTCGAGCAAGATGAACAGATGGCGCTTTTAGTCCAGCGCGTATCCGGTTCTCTTTATAAAAACCTGTTCTACCCGCATATTGCCGGAGTTGGATATTCTTTCAATCCATTTGTATGGAACGATTCTATAAAACCGGAATCAGGTTTATTGCGTCTGGTATTTGGTCTGGGCACCCGCGCCGTAGATCGATCAGATGATGACTACACACGGGTCATCGCATTAAGCGCTCCCCATAAACGCCCTGAATCTGATGATGATGAAGCCTGTAGATTCGCGCAAAGAAAAGTTGATGTGCTTGATTTGGAATCCAACCGGTTAGTATCGAGAGATTTCAATGAAATTGCTCAGTATTGTTCCGATATTCCAATAAGGTTATGCGCTACTGAAATTGATAATCCCTATTGCTCCGATAATGCTAATAAGAAGCAGCATAGTTATAAAATGCTGACCTTTGATATACTCTTGTCCAACACATCCTTTGCCGCTGATATGCGCGAGTTGCTGAAGACCATTCGTGATGCTTATGATCATCCGGTTGATATAGAATTTACAGTTAACTTTATCAGTAGTGATCAATACAAAATCAATCTGGTTCAGTGTCGGCCGCTGCAAATCAATGGCGGCGGCGCAATGCCTGAATCTCCCTCTGCTATTGATGACCAGGATTTAATCTTTCATATCAAAGGACCTGTGATCGGCAACAGCCGCTTGGAAAACATTGATCGATTGATCTATGTGGCGCCATCGGTTTACGGCCAACTTACTCTTACTGAACGATATCATGTCGCAAGATTGATCGGAATAATTAATCATCTGCAAAATAAAGATAATCCCAAGACCATCATGCTTATCGGTCCTGGACGGTGGGGAACGTCGACGCCTTCGCTTGGAGTGCCGGTCTCTTTCGTTGAAATCAATAACGTTTCAATGATTTGTGAAATCGTTACTATGAGAGACCATTTAGTCCCTGATGTGTCTCTTGGAACTCATTTTTTCAGCGAGATTGTTGAAATGGATATGCTTTATCTCGCTTTATTTCCTGATCAAAAAGGAAATATCTTAAATGAACGGTTTTTCAATGAATCAACCAATCTTTTTTCGCAACTGCTTCCCGGTGAATCAAAATGGTCTGATGTAATTAAAGTTATCGATATTGATAAACAGCAAAACAATAACGCGCTTAAACTTAATGCCAATACTATTAAACAGGAAGTCTTTTGCTATCTTGAGAAAATGGATGCGTGATGGAATACAAACCTTGTTTGACTTGATTTTATGATGTTGGTTTCTTATTACAAAAAATACTTGAATAATTTTTGAAAAGTTACGGGGAATTACTCTACTCTTTATTTATACAGTTATGTTAAAAAGTATGCAACGGAGAAATTGCCATGTTGGACGATTGCGCAAGGCATAGTACAGGATTACCGGCATTGGATGATGTTCTGCAGGATGTGAATCCGGGAGGCAATATTTTATGGCAGGTAGACAGTATAAACGATTATCGCGCTTTTGTTGAACCCTTCAGTCGCGGCGCCATATCCAAAAAAGAACGGGTAACCTATTTCCGTTTTGCCGCCCATGAACCTCTTGTTATTGATGATGATAACATCGATATCTATAGCCTTAGTCCCCAAAAAGGATTTGAGGTGTTTATCAGCAAGATTCATGATGTGATAGAGAAAAATGGGGAAGGCGGTTATTATATATTCGATACGCTTTCGGAACTGGCCCATGATTGCTACAGTGACCGGATGCTAGGCAATTTCTTTCTGCTTACCTGTCCCTATCTCATAAAAATGAAAGCGATTGCATACTTTGCAGTACTACGCAATTACCACTCATTTCATGCTGCTGATCCCATATCAAAAAGCACCCAAATGTTTCTTGATGTATACCGTCATAAAGGAAAATTGTATGTTTACCCTCTGAAAGTTAACAATCGTATATCAAAAACTATTTACCGCTTACATGCCTGGCAAGGCGATCAATTTATTCCTATTACCCGCAGCATCGAATTGGCCGATATCTTAACTTCTGTAACAAAGTCTGGATTGGAATCGGCATTGTATCAAATCGGCGTCTGGAATCGGGTTTTTGTCGAAGCCGATGAAGTCCTAAAGGCCTTCAACCGGGGTGAAGGTTCAAAACGCAGAGTTGATGAAATGTTTAAACTGCTTATGGGAATGATTATAAGCAGGGATGTGCGATTATCAAAACTGGCGGAAAAATATTTAACTTTACAGGATTTAATGCGCATTAGAGAACGAATGATCGGCACAGGATTTATCGGTGGAAAAACGGTCGGTATGATACTGGCTCGCACGATTCTTAAACAGAACTTTTCTAAATATGAAGACGTCATCGAATCGCATGACTCATTCTATATCGGCTCGGAAGTTTTTTATTCTTATATTGTTTTGAATGATTGCTGGTGGGTAAGAAAGAAACAGAAAAATACTGTTACTTTCATGGATGATATCGAGGAAGCCAAGAAGCGAATTTTGGCCGGAAAATTCCCTGACTATATGATAGAACGCTTCAAGGCAATGCTGGAATATTATGGATTGTCGCCCATTATTGTGCGATCCAGCAGTCTTTTAGAGGATGGTTTCGGGAATATGTTTGCCGGGAAATATGAAAGCGTTTTTTGCACCAATCAGGGTTCTCCCGAAGAACGACTGAAACGCTTTTTGGATGCCGTGCGAATAATCTATGCCAGCAGCATGAGCGAGAAAGCGCTCAAATATCGCGCTAATCGAGGCATTCTCGAACAAGACGAACAGATGGCGCTTTTGGTGCAGCGGGTTTCCGGTTCTATAAATGGTAATATGTTTTATCCCCATGCGGCGGGGGTGGGTTATTCTTTCAATCCATTCGTCTGGGATGAAGCAATTAAATCAGAGGCAGGATTATTGCGTCTGGTATATGGATTGGGCACTCGCGCAGTGGATCGAAGCGATGATGATTATACCAGATTAATTGCGCTAAGCGCTCCTGATAAACGACCTGAAACCGAAAAAAGTGATTCTTATAAATTTACTCAGAAAAAAATTGATGTGCTCGACTTGGAAGCCAATCAGGTAATATCGAAAGATTTTAATGAGATTGCAGAATATAGCACGGATATTTCGATTAGTTTATGCGCTTCTGAAATTGATAATCCCTATCATTCAAGTAACAGGAATCAATCGACCAGTAAATATTATAAGATGCTGACATTTGATAAATTACTATCAATAACTTCATTTGCAGATGACATGCACGAAATAATGCTCATTCTTAGTGATGCTTACCAATATCCGGTTGACATTGAATATACTGTTAATTTTATTGGTTGTGATGAATATAAAATAAATCTGGTTCAGTGTCGACCTTTGGAAATCAAGGGAGGCAGCACAATTGTTGAACCTCCGGCTAGTATTGATAAAAACAACTTGATCCTTCGCATAAAAGGCCCCGTCATCGGGCGCAGCCGTTTGGCGAATATTGATCGAATAATTTATGTGGTTCCCTCTGTTTACGGTCAACTTACAATGACTGAGCGATACCATATTGCCAGATTGATTGGTAGACTTACTCATCTACAAAAAAAAGAAAATCCAGCGACCATCATGCTTATCGGACCCGGACGTTGGGGAACATCGACTCCATCATTGGGCGTTCCCGTATCTTTTGTCGATATTAACAATGTATCGATTATTTGTGAAATTGTAACTATGAGAGATAATTTGGTTCCCGACGTATCTCTTGGAACTCATTTTTTTAGTGAGATGGTTGAAATGGACATGCTTTATCTTGCTCTTTTTCCTGATAGAGAAAGTAATATGATCAATGAACATTTTTTTGAAGAATCGACTAATGTTTTATCTGAACTTCTTCCCGGTGAAGCAAAATGGTCTAATGCCATCAGAGTTGTAGATGTTGCTAATCAAGCTAACCATAATACTCTTAAACTTCATGCCGATACTATTAAACAAGAGGCATTCTGTTATCTGGAACAAGACTGACAAGAACGGTTAAGACTCTATATCAAGAAAACTGGTTAAATTTCAAAACCTGGGCGGCTATTCGCTTATAAAATTAAGTGTTACTGGCCCTAATAATCCGGAGGGCAGCAAGGCGTCATCCTTCTTGTATGGATTCCAGGTCGTCCATGCAATCCTTTGATCAACTGGAATATTCATATCACCAATCAAGCGGTTCGGCCATAGATTGCTGATGTGAATCTCCAGTCTGTTATCTTTGTCTTGAACATTATTTGTAATATCAACCTGCCAGGGATTACACCATAATATACCCATATCCTTTCCGTTGAGATATATTTGCGCCAGATTGTGGACAATTCCCAGGTCTAATGAAAGTCGGTTTTGGCCGAGTACTAATTTCTGCGGAAGGTCAAAGGACGTCTTGTAGACTGCAATACCGGAATAGTATTTAATGCCTTTTTCCGGTCGCTTGCTCCAATTATCAAGCGTCTGAAAAATTACATTCCCGGGACCTCCCGATTCTTCAGCAAATGACATATCCCAGGGACCGTCAATTCGGGCGATTTGCGTGATGGTTGGAAAGTTATTACTCTTTGTTTTATCATTAATTAGATTTGATTTATTATTATCAAAAATAATGAAGAAACTTTGATGCGCTTCAAAAATAAGCGGTATTGTTATGCGGCCATTGTCTTGTGTGAACTCGGGTAATGATCGAATATCACCATTAAGTGGATTCCATAACTCAGGTTGTTTATCTGTCACGCGGAAACGGCATGTCGCCTTAACCTGGTTTGCCGTTCGATTGGCAACGAAATAAATATCTTTACTACCGGCGCGCCGGTGAGTATAACGGATAGGAGCGTCCGCTTCAAAATCAGGCGGCAGCTCCATCTTGCTTAATAAACTCGCTGTGACTTCGTATTCCGGATAAAGTTCAGGTAATTCATCCTGAGATGCATTTAAGCGCCAGGGATTCATATCCGCCGGACCGAGTTCCTTGGCGTTAGTCCACTGATTATTATCTGATTGCAGTGTATGCCAGTCGTCTTGGGCTTTGAGACAGGTCTGCCATTGTTTGTTGGTTACCAGAGTGGTTTCATCACCTTCGCGACACTGAATATGCAAAGCAGCGATCAAGCCGGCTGGATTTGAATTATCGCCGCCATTGGCCGCTTCAACTGCCAGTATATTGTTTCCCGGTTGTAAAAGAGTTTCCACATCTAACCTGTAAACATGATTGAAATTATCACCTCTGATGGCTGTTGCGCCGTTAATCCATAATTGAAATTCGTTATCAGCTGTGATCTCAATCCGGGCTGATTCAATTCGCTTATTTGCATCGATTGAAAAAACACGGCGGAAATACCGAGTAGACGGGGGAACGCTTATATCAGGGTTTCCTTCATTGCTCCATATCCAGCGGGCTTGATTAATCTGGGATGTATCCTGTTTATCTGGTGAACTGTCATCCAATTTTCCGCCGCAATAGATGACCCCGGCGCCGACCTGGCGTTTAGTAATTTTAGTAGTTTGCTTATTCGCTCCCCACAACTCATTTGCTGTAAGTTGTATATCCTGATCGCACTGTGGATAATTCGATAGACTTGGTGATTTACATGGTGGAGAGCCGACAACCGTTGCCCCTGCTTCAACCAGGCATTTTATCTTCGTCAATAAAGCCGGAGTCATGGTATCAAATGCAGGCAGAACCAGCATGCGATAAGCAGCGCCGCCGGGGAAAAAGATTCTACCATCTCTAACCGTTGCATTGTTTATCAAAGCCATCGGCTCGCAGCCGTCGAAATTGTAACCTCGCCGATCCTGTAGTTCACCTTCTACCGCAGAAGAAGGCGGACTAAATACATGGGGGGCGCCTTCTGGTATCAAATAACAGATATCCGCTACGGGGGAGCCTTGCCTGAGAACAAATTGACATCTCGCCAGATAGCCATGATAGGCTGAAGCCATTGGCCACCAGGTTTGCGTCCGATCCCAATGAACGCCATATGGACCCATCGTCATCCCCGGTCGACGGTTGAGCCAGGGCTGATGAGCGAAGCGGTGAAATACTATCCGGTTGATTCCAGTGCACAAAGCCCAGTCGCCCTGATTTTTCATCACTGCCGGGAATAGTTTCCACGCCTCTTTTGAACCAGCGGTAAAAGACTCTGCCGCAACGATTTTGCGATTCATGGTATGAGCAACAGATACGGCTTCAAAACAGCTGAAAGTTGAATCAAAATCATAACCATGAGACCAGAATTCACACATTGGCGTATCTGCGATCCCACCTAGAGCCATGTCGGATGTTGGATTCATGTCGTATGGTTCAATGGATAAACCGAAGCCGTTGGCATGTCCCAGTTCCTTCAGATGCTGAGCATGGTTTTCTAAAACAAGTTCTTGGGCAGTCAGGCGTAGGTCCCAAAGAAAGCGCTCGGAAATCTCAAGGCTTTCAATAACACGTCCTGTAAAGACAGGTAAATAAAGCAATGGATTGTAGCCGCGTCGATCAATAAACTCCTGTCGGAAGCCAGCAGTCCAGTTTTGAGAACCCATCTCCCAACTGTCTATGTGCAGCATAGTCCAGCCGCTTGTTCTATCGATTGGACGTGGACCAACCGTATCCAGCAACGCTCCAATGAATTCGTTGAAATGAGCGTCAAGCGCGATAGGATCAAACTTATCGCTTTCTAATCCGAGTCCCGGTTGGGGAGCGGGGCGGGTGTTGGCGCCGGTGTTTCGGCGTCCGAAGCGTAGAATTGTCCAATTGCCCGCTGGCGCATCCCAGGTCAGACTGCCATCTGATTGCAAGCGATCAGTAAGATCAATAATATCTTTTGGATCTATAACCGCATTGTGCGGAATTGTCTGGTAGGAAGCCAGCGCGGGCAGATAGGGCTTAACATTAGGCTTTGATGTGAATGGTTCACGTACATAAAGCGCTTTTTCGTCTATCTCCTCAATACGATAGTCGGAACTGGTTTGTGGAATCGCCAACACCACTTCATCAGCGTAAAAGGCATCCCGCGCTTGCAGCATTTCCGGCGGTAAACCTGCTTCTCCAAAATATGGTTTGCGTGGTTTGGGCAGCGGCAGCACAGATTGGAATCTTGATGGTCCAGCAACATTAACTTCGCATGCAACCAGGTGCTGCATGGACTGCTCCGGTTTCACCCAGGGTCCACCGCTGCCGGTCCAGCCGGGTCCGGCGTTAAGCGTAATCTCCAGGCCCAGACGTTCCGCTTCCTCTACGGCATGTTTGAACAGAGCGCGCCACGCATCGCTCATGAATTCCACCGGGCCGCGTGGGATGCCGACGCTGACTTCCATCAGCACCATGCCGCCGATTCCTGCCTGCTTCATCGCCTCAAAGTCGGCGGTGATACCCTCGCGGTTGAGGTTGCCATCCATGATGAACCAATAAACCCAGGGACGGCAAGCATCTGGAGGAGAGACAAAACCCTCTTCCAATTCAGGTATTTGATTCGCATCTGACCATACCGGGCTGACGCTTATTAATAGAATTATTATTGAGAGAAGATATTGATATTTTTTAATGGACGAAACACGCACGAGAACTCTTCCTTTGACATTCGAGTAATAACTCTTTGCTTCAATTATTAAAACGATTTTAATAATTACGTCTGTCTATAATCACTCTTTGCCAGAAAAAAGTCTATCGTTATAATCTTTTTAAACCAAAAAAAGGGCGCACAATCGCGCGCCCTTTTAAGAAGAATAATAGTTAATGGCATCACTTATTCATCCATCAATTTTCTCTCAAAGAAATCCAATATCCTGCTGAACAAATGATAGCGGCGGTCGTCGCCGCCGATGCCATGATCGCGCTCTGGATAGAGGTATAACTCATAATCCTTCTCGGCTTCCAGTAGTGCATTGACTAGATGATAGATGTTCTGAATATGAACATTATCATCGCTCACGCCATGAGCCAGCAATAAACTGCCTTCCAGCCCGTCTGCGAAATTGGTTGGAGCGCTCTCTTTGTAACCATCAGGATTATCTTCCGGCATACCCATAAACCTTTCAGTATATACCGTGTCATACAGTTTATGATCGGTAAGCGGCGCTACTGCTGCGCCTGCCTGGAATGTACCGGGAATCTTCAACATGGCGCAACAGGTCATGTAACCTCCATTGCTCCAACCCCAGATGCCTAATTTTTCAGGATTGACGTATGGCAGTTTTTTGATGTACTCAGCCGCGAATTTTAAATCCTCCAAAGGTAGATCGCAGCCATTCAAATGAATAGCGTTGATCCATTCACGGCCTCTTCCGGTTGTGCCTCTGGTGTCAAATCTGAAAACGATGAAGCCGCGGTTGCACATGGCCAGGTCAGTCTGGCTGACAAACTGATTCATCACAACCTGAGCCGCCGGTCCGGCGTACATATGAAGAATCACGGGGTATTTTTTACTATGATCGAAATTGTATGGTTTCAAAATTGAGCCATAAAATGTCCGGCCTTCCGGTCCTTCCATCTCGATTATCTCAGGAATCTGGGTGATGTAAGGGTCGTAATCCGACCGCAATGTTTCGCCCAGCGTATGGATAACTTTGCCTTTGTTGTTGATTACCTGCACCCGGTTGGGCGTATTCACATCAGAGAAATATTTGAAGGCGTATTTTTTATCTTCTGAAAAGGTGACCCGGTGTACGCCTGCTTCTTTGGTCAACTGTTTGATTTTGCCTCCACGTAATGGCACGGAATATAGATGACGCTCGATAGGATTTAACATTGACGCAGTGAAATAAAGCAGGCCTTTTTCTTCATCAATGGGAATCGAAATAGTCCATAAAGTTGGATTGGCTTCCCAATCGCCTTTGGTGAGCTGCTTGCACTTTTTCCCATCGTTGGAATATTTATATATGTGGCGGTAGCCGCTACGTTCAGATAACCATAAGAATTCATCCTTCTTCTCAAGAAAATAAGGTCCGCCATGCGCATTAACCCAGACCTTGTCGGTTTCTTCCAGGATGATTTTACTGGTGCAGGTGACCGGATCGGAATATAACAGCGTCAATTTGGTCTGGGCGCGGTTCAAAGTCTGAACAGCTAATGTCTCTCCGTTGGGATGCCAGGTAACGCGGGCGATATATTCATAAGGCTCGCCCAAGTCGATCCACTTTGTTTGACGGGTAGAGAGAGAGACTACGCCAAGACGGATCAAAGGATTTTGGGTTCCAACTTTGGGGTAAAACATATTGCGGGTTTTGGGAACTGCATCAGAAAAATCAGTAACCGGATAGGTCGAAACCCCTTTTTCATTGAATTGAAGATAAGCGATTGACTGGCTATCCGGCGCCCAATAAAACGCCCTATAACTACGCCGGTAATGCAACTCTTCCCAATACACCCATGTCATTTTCCCATTCAGAATCGATACGCTTCCATCATCAGTCAATTGAAACTCTTTGCGCTGCTCGGTATCGTATACAAATATATTATTGTCCCGCGTGTAAGCCGCGTATCGCTCATTGGGTGAGTATTCCAGATCATTCTTTACTCCGGATGGCAGTTCCTTCTTTTCGTCAGCTTTCTTCAAGCAATTCTCTTCAATATTCCATTCATATTTATCGCCCTCAACATCCAACTGGATTGTGGGTTCTTCCTGCATCCAACTAAAACTATTTATCTTCTTGATGCCCTCAGTCGCGTCTTCAGGTATATAGGCGACTTGCTCAGCCGAATCAATAGCAATGCCTTCAGGTTGTGACGCCAACTTGATCAAAGCGTCATTCATAGTATATGGAGTCACGCAGTATTTGGTTGCGTCCTGGGCTGGATCATAGACAACCAGATGCGGCGCTTCCGTAGTAGAAGAGACTAAATAAGCCAACCAATGCCCCTGTTTTGACCACTGTAACGAGTGGGGAAAATTGGGATCAACTTGTTTTAATCCCAGATCGTCCTTTTTATAAATGAATTCCAGATCAATCGGTTTCTTACCATTTTCTGATTGATCCGAAAAAGCCAATGTCGGAGTCATGCAAAATGCAATGATGCATAAAGCGCTTAACAAGTATTGAACTAAAAACCTATTATTTTGTTTACCCATTTTTTCTCTCACTTTTAATTTTGTTTTCTTCTTTGTCGTCAGAATATCGTCATTACGCAATTCAAGAAATCAATAATACCGATTTTATCCAGTTACTTCCATGACAACAATTAAAGTAGTAGTCAAAATTATTTTCGTATTATCATAAATCAATGCAAGTTTTTCAAATTGCCAATATGAACTTCATTATGCAAACCATTCTAAATTCAGGTGATACGCTAGTAATCTTCTTTAAACCGAAAGTAATAATCAGCGTGTAATCAAACGCCTGCAATCATTGTAAAGTTTCACGTATACTTGACAGAATCGATTAACTATGGGAAATTATTCAATCTGGTGAAGTGGAATTGCGCAACTCTGGAGAACGTCTCACAGAGGTATAAACAGAGTCTTATGGATGATCAACACAAGCTGAGCCTATACTTGTATTATCTTCCAATATTCGTAGTATTGTATTCTGCAATACCTTAATAAATCCAGGTTGGGGGCTAAACTCCAATTACAGTACGCTAATAACCCACTTAAACGAATAGGACTATTGTCCTGTTTTCAGTGAACCTAGTCAATATGAAGGAGTGATCCATGGCTTCTAAAGTCGAATCACTTGATCAAGAAAAGCAAGCGGCGCCTGAAAAAGAACCCAAGAAATATCCCTATTATATTGAATCGCCTCTAGAGGATGGCCGGGTAAAACGATTCCTGGAAATTTTCGCAGCCATCTTACGGCATAGCAACTATGGGCCATTAATTGATATTTATTCCAAAGCTACCACCAAATGCGCCCGGTGCGCTGGAACCTGTCAGATATATCAGGCTTCCGGTGATCCCGAAGATGTCCCCTGCGCACGTTCCCGTATATTACTCGATATTTACCGTAGACACTTCACTCTCGGTGGCTGGCTGCGCGGTAGGATGCTGGGCGACCCCGGTTTGCAGGATGATACTATTGATCAAATGTTGGACACTTTTTATGACTGCACAGGCTGTCGTCGTTGCAGCCTCGAATGTCCCATGGGAGTCGATCATGCTTTGATTATGCGCTTGGCGCGTAATATTCTCAGCGAGATGGGCATCGTTCCCAAAGCGCTTCTGGTCAGCGTCCGTGAACAACTGGAGGGCAAATCAGCTAATACCTCAGCTATACCCGCTCCAGCCATGATTGATACTTGTGAATTCCTCGAAGAGGAATTGGAAGAATTAACCGGCAAAACAATCAAATTCCCCATTGATCAGGAAGACCGCGAATATGTCTTCTTCCCGGCAGTCAGCGATTACCTGCTTGAGCCGGACACGCTCATGGGAAATGCGGCGGTGCTTTACGCCGCCGGCGACCAGGATAACTGGACCATCGGAACCAAGTATTTCGATGGCATCAATTACGGTTTGTTTTATAACGATTCAATCCTGGGGCGCATCATCGACAAAGAAATATCAGAAGTGCGGCGCTTAAAAGGTAAAAAGATTCTGACGGGTGAATGCGGCCATGCTTCACGCTCCTCCAAAGCCTTCGTTAACACCTTTAACACAGGCGAAGAAATCCCGGTTATCAGCATTATGGAATACACCATGAACGCTATCCATGATGGCAAGATTAAACTTGATCCCGATGCTATTACCGAGACCGTTACATATCATGATCCATGCAACATGGCCCGTTCCGGCTGGATCGTCGATCAACCCAGAGAGATTATTAATTCATTTATTAAAAATTTCGTCGAAATGACTCCGCATGGCGCTGAAAATTACTGCTGCGGCGGCGGCGGCGGGACCGTTTCGGTTGATGAGGTATACGATTACCGTATGAAAGTCACCGGCAAAATTAAAGCGGATCAAATAATAGCTACAGGCGCCGAACTGGTAATTGCCCCTTGCGCCAATTGTAAAAAACAACTTAAGGAAATCATCGAATACTACAAAATCCCCGCAAAAGTCGTTGGATTGCACGACCTCATTCTTCGCGCTATACGTTTTCCTGAAAATGAAAAAACTGATTAATATATAATTCGTTATACCCCTAAGCAACGCAATTCTGTACGTTTTTTCTGACAAAAAGGAGCATGCAATATGCAGGAAATATTGGCATACGCACAAGGACCGATCTTCAGGCTCTGTTTCATAATTATGGTTCTGGGATTTTTACAGCATATCGTCTTTGCCGTCTGGGGCATTATCCAGATGATCTACCGTGCGCGGGATCGTGATAATGCTTATGGAAAAATGATTTTAAGAGTTATATCATGGATGTTTCCCATACATCGACTGCACCGTAACCTGCCATTAACCAGTTATTCGTCATTTATCTTCCATGTCGGATTGATTATTGTTCCATTATTTCTTATGGACCATATAAATCTCTGGAGGTCGGGAATTGGATTCGGGTGGCCCGCGTTACCGAAATCCATCGCTGATATTATAACATTAGCCGCTTTAGCATCGGGAGCGATTCTGCTGGTATTGCGCATCTTCACCCGCACTACCCGCCAGATCAGCGGTTTCATGGATTACTTCTTGTTAATTCTTTTATTAATGATTTTCACAACAGGCTATATCGCGTCCAGGCCATATAATCCCGTCCCTTATGCAACCACTATGTTCTTTCATTCAATGGCGGGTAATATTCTAATGATTCTGGCGCCCTTCAGCAAAATAACTCATTGCATCCTCTATCCCTTTATTCGCGTTACCTCTGAACTGGCATGGAAATTCCCGCCGGAAGCAGGACGCGATGTGGAAATCCAGGTTCACGGCGAGGTGAAACCGATATGAAAGGCATCCTGACCGACGTTACAAAATGTATCGGGTGCGGCGACTGCGTTAAAGCATGCTCTAAACGGAATGGCTTACCGGCGATCCCCCAAAAAGATTACCGTTCCCGCGATGGTCTTTCCGGCGAGCGATATACCAGCGTCTTGCATATTAAAAAAGATGACCAGACCAGTTTTGTCCGCAAGCAATGCCGTCATTGCCTTAAACCGGCCTGCGCTTCGGCCTGCATCGTTGGAGCGCTGCAAACAACGCCCGAAGGCGCTGTGATTTATGATAAGAAAAAATGCATCGGATGCCGCTATTGCATGATGGCCTGTCCCTTCGGCATCCCACGCTATGAGTGGAAATCTCCCGTTCCCTATATCCAAAAATGCACTTTATGTTATGAACAAATCAAAGATGACGGCTCGCCTGCCTGTACCAGTGAATGTAGACAGCAGGCGACTATCTTTGGCGACCGCGATGAATTGCTTAAAATCGCCAAACAACGGATTGCTGATAATCCTGATGGCTATATCAATAAAGTTTTCGGTGAAAAAGAGGTTGGAGGAACATCTGTTCTCTACATCTCCAATGTTCCTTTGGAATTCCTGGCCTGGAAGCCGGACATAGGCGACAAACCGTTGCCTGATCTGACCTGGGCGGCATTGAGTAAAGTTCCTCCCGTCGCTCTTGGCATGGCTGGCGTTATGGCCGGAACTTATTGGATAATTGAACGGCGGATGAAACTCGCCAATGGTGAAGAGTCTGAGTTGAAAGAGACTGAGTTAAAAGAGACTGATAATGAATAGACTCAATACAGTTAAATCCATTCTTTGGGCATTGGTTTCGGTTGGCATCGTCCTCGCTATCACCCGTTTTATTTCGGGATTGGGAGTAGTGACCGATTTAAGCGATGACGTTCCCTGGGGCTTATGGATTGTCTTCGATGTAATGGGAGGCGTTGCTCTGGCCGCCGGTGGATTTGTCATCGCCGCCACGGTTTATATCTTCCACCTGGATAAATACAAGCCCATTGTGCGACCTGCGGTATTAACGGCGTTTTTGGGTTATAACGCTGTAGGCATCGGGCTGATGTTCGATCTGGGCATCCCCTGGCGCATCTGGCATGCCATGATTTACTGGCAGCACCATTCCGTGTTGTTTGAAGTGGCCTGGTGCGTGATGCTTTACTTAACCGTACTGGCGCTGGAGTTCGCTCCAGTGGTTTTCGAGCATAAATGGCTGCAACATCCCTTGCTGCAAACCATCCACCGTATGCTCAAATGGGCTACCATACCCCTGGTTATCGCGGGTATCGTTCTCTCGACTCTGCATCAATCTTCTCTCGGTTCATTATTCCTTATTATGCCTCATCGGTTACATGCGCTCTGGTATTCGCCTTTGCTGCCGTTATTGTTCTTTGTAACCGCCATTGGCCTTGGTTTGATGATGGTGACCTTGGAATCATTCTTCTCCACATGGCTCTTTAATCATAAACCCAAACAACACCTACTGGCTGGATTAGGTAAAGCAGCGTCTATTGTCTTATTCCTTTACGTTGCTTTGCGTTTGATTGATCTCACTGTCCGCGGTCAAATAGGATTGCTTTTCGATCCTTCCTGGCAAAGCATGCTCTTTACCTTTGAAATCATGGTCAGCGCCTTGATTCCCGCAATCCTGCTTTCATTCGCTTCACTGCGGGCCAGGTCGGATGTTCTGCTGGCATGTTCCATCATGGTTGTTTTCGGTATGGTGTTATACCGCTTCGACGTAGGTCTTATTGCTATACAAAAATTACCTGGATCAGTTTATTTTCCGACGTGGATAGAGATCATGATCAGCGCCTCACTGGTAAGCGGCGCCGCTTTGGTTTACATCTTCTGCGCAGAAAATTTCAAGCTGTTTATTGATGAAGATCATGCAGAAGCGGCTCAGGATAAAATCAAATACTCTGCGCCAGTCTTTGATGCTGTATCCAATGTATATCTGGGAGATAGTTTCAGAAAGAATGTCCTGGTATTTTCTACCATCAGCATACTCGTGGTAGGCATAACTGCTGCTCTATTACCGGGAACGGCGTTCTCCGGTTATCGCGCTTTGGATGCTCCCGTACAAGAAGCTCGCGGATTGGATATCCTCACCATTGATGGCAACCGCTCCAACGAATTCGTCAGGTTTGATCATAAGGATCATGCCAAAAGATTATCTGATATGCTTGGCGCCAAAGAAGGCTGCATCAAGTGTCATCACGCCAACCTTCCTAAAGATGGCGTCAGTTCATGCTCGTCATGTCATAGCGACATGTATAATACTACTTCTATTTTTAATCATGAATCTCATGTAGAAAAGATGAAGGGCAATAAATCCTGCGTTCAATGTCATCCGGCTGATCAATCAAAATCAAAAGTAACGGTAAAAAGATGCACCACATGCCATCAAGAATTATTCAAAAATATTGAAAATTCCAAAGAGAACAACTATGCCGCCCGTAGTTATTTCGAAGCCATGCATGCTTTGTGCATCCCTTGCCACACCGAACATAAAACCAACGGCCATCATGCTGATCTGGATCAATGCAAAACCTGCCACACCAATCCACCATCGGATCCCATGGCGCCCATTAATATATTACTGATTGATAAAACACAGGAGTAATACAGTTTAATATATGTAATACAGATTAAATATGTATTACATATTAATAAATTATGACGCTAAAACCCCCATTGTTTCACCTGAAACAATGGGGATTTTGTATGTTATTGAATAGCCTTTGCGGCTTGCCGATGAAAATCCACTTTCGCGTAGGGTGGGTCAGCTTCATCGACCCACCAAAAATCCACCCCAAACACACCAATCACTTCACTGATGGTGCTTTGTTTTTATTTAACAACCCTTTGCGGTTTATCAATCAATTTACCCCGCATTTCATAGAGCATGACCAAACCTTGATTTATCAGACGTTCTCCCGTTCCAACTTCAACTATTGTAGTATCGCTTGCGCCATACCCGCTGCGCGCCGCCGATTCAAGATCGGGAATGTAACGCGCCCAATCATGAGGTGAGTCGCAGCAATACCCGAAGAAATAGGTATGAGGTAGGGTTGACTTATTGCGCAGATCAACCTGGAACTTATGAAACGGTTCTCCGGGCATTGTCACTATTCCAATTTCCTGATTAATTAACACAGAGGTTACGCTGATAGGCATTTTGCTTTCAGGCTCCCAGCGATTGGTTGTTTCAAGTGTTTTAGATTTATAAGAGAAACATTCCGATTTTCCTTCAACATCTTCCATTCTTTTGAAAGTTTTTATAACTTCTTCACTGAGTAGCGTTCCCATCCGTTCCACCAGTGGAAAATCCAATTCAGCATCGCCGGTTCGGGCTAAGATCAGCGGATTAATATCTCCCGCGCCGCCTTGGATGAAGATGCATTGAACGCCGTCGCCCAATTCTTTTTCAACTTCCCGGCACATAACGCCTGGATAATCAGCAGAGATTTTGCGGTTTTTAGGACCCAAAACAACCGGGTGACATGCATAGCAAACCAGTACAACTTTATTCTTGCCTGCGTCATCGGTAATGCGGATCACTCCAACCGTTGGATCAACCGGACCAACAGGAATCCGGTCTGGATTCTCGAACTGCGTGAGAGAATGTCCTTCCGGTTGACGTACCAGCCTGTTATATCCCAGTTGAATAGCACCGTTTTCAGCCGAGAAAAAAGCGGAAAACATATTAGACTGGGCTTCTTTGATGGCTTCCAAAGTGCGTTGCTCCACGGTTTTGCGCCAGGGATTTTCGGTTGATGGGAAATCCATTTGATTCAGGTTGGCGCCTGCGTGAGTATGGGTGTTAAGAAGCAGCAAGTGATCAATGCCCAAATCAGCCATTTGATCATGCAGCCAAGGCGAATTGAAGATGCATGAATCCCAAGAAACAATCGCCATAACTGTTCCGCTTGATTGAAGAATCAAAACTTTGGCGAAGAGAGGATCATGAACCCCATCTGTAGGTTTTGCAGAGGAGTATCCAGTCGTATTGCCTCCTATAGGAGGTGTGATCTCTGTCTTTGCAAAACCGGCTTTGATGCCATCGCAGAACACGCCGGGCGTGAAGCCAAGAAGAATCGAGATATAAACAATCGCAACAATCCATTTTCTCATTTTAATTTCACCTTTTTAATTATTTCGACTCTCAAATAAAATCCATTGATAAATACTAGCAAAAAAATATACAAACCAATAGTAGGGTGCAATTCCCTTGTGGTTTCCCGATAACGATCCTTCCACCGAGGTTGCCCAATGATAAATCCTGATCATCCTTTAAATACTGGATATCCAGATTGATACATAATCTACTTAGTCATAATAATACAATCGAAAGACCGGAAAGTTCTAATTGCTTTATGATTTAGACTTTTTATGTATCAAGATTTTTCATTTTTAGCCGATATTTAATTATGTCATGCCAGGGAAGGCAAGTTAGATCCATGGATGGATCACGCCGGTTAGGGGTTCATCGCAATGGGTCTGTCTTTTAGTTTTTCCCGGAATTGCTTTTGTTTCAACAACTGTTATTTTTTTGAGCAACAATTCGCAGTCTCTCAGTGGGCGAGTGCAAGAAACTCTCTTTTTAGTCTGATTGACTTTTGGCGAAAGAATTACACCATTATATGGTTCCCAGGTAAAT
Organism: bacterium; assembly: GCA_963662285.2. GTDB lineage: Bacteria > Hinthialibacterota > Hinthialibacteria > Hinthialibacterales > Hinthialibacteraceae. Next base: position 1,459,343 of record CAXXMV010000008.1, on the reverse strand, counting down.
ATAGATTCGGGATTTATTGCGGCCATTTATCAACCGTTTATTGTGAAGGATTGCAGTTTTGCTGTTCTTATGGGTAGACGGCAGTAGCAAAATCTATGGCCGATCCCTGTGTACCCTAACCGGCCACACTAAAAACATCCGTTGTGAGTAGGTTAAAACAAAGCGAAACAACGGTTTATATCTAATAAGCAGGTGAGGTTGGAAATACCTCACCTGCTTTTTTGCCTTTTTTAAACACAAATATTAACGTTTTTATGCAAACCTCTCTTTCAGATGGAGGCTTAGTCTTAAAACTATGATAAAATACAGAAATACTAGACCGGTTAACAAACGCATTGATGCTCGTTATTTTAACCATCGCTCTAATGATGCAAACTTATTGAACTTAGACCGGAAATAATGGATATTAGCCAAAGATCATGTCAAATAATATAGAAGATAACATCAATATATCAGAGCGGGAGTTGGAAGAGCTGAAATCCCGTTTGTACGATGCGGAAGAGCATCGCAAGGGTTTGCTCGAACACGCCCATAATCTCGAAAAGATGCTGACCGACAAAGAAGAGAATATTGCTGATTTTCTTAAACATCTTGGAAATCTGGAAAATCTACTCAGTCAGAAAGACAGCGATTTAACTCAGCATAAAACTAAGTTAAAAGAACTGGAAGCACGCTGTTACCGCTATGAACAGATGCTGAAAGAATATAAAGATGAGACTGATGCCTAAACGGAAATCTTCCATTCCCTCGTATGAATCCGACTATGACAATATGGCTTTGAGAGAAGAAGAACTCTGGGGTCAGGCAAAGAGCGCAACGCGTCTCTCCTGGTTTGATTCGCCTATGCTGGCGCGTTACATTAACCGTCGAATCTCCGGTTCTCCTGACCTTGATTGGTTGGACTATATCAAACATAAGTTTTTTAAGAAACCCGTCAAATCCGCCTTGAATGTCGGGTGTGGACATGGCGAGTTGGAACGTTTAATTCTTGATCGGGATATTACCGGGCGGATGGATGGCTTTGATATCAGTCCGGGAGCAGTTGAGATAGCCAGAAAACTGGCTGAAGAGGAAGGTTTTAGCCCCAAAGTACGATATACCGTGGCCGACGCCAATTTTCTCGATCAAGCCGATTTGGATAAGCAATATAATGCGGTATTCGTTTCGATGGCCTTGCATCATTTCGTTCATCTGGAGAGATGTCTGGATGGATTAAAAAAACGGCTTGAACCAGGGGGCTTATTCATCGCCAACGAGTTTATAGGACCAGACCGGTTTCAATGGAGCGATGCGCAGTTGAATGCCGCCAATCGGCTGCTTAAGTGCTTCCCCTCTGAGTTGACTGTTAATTTGCGTAATCCAGAACAAACCAATGATCGAATTGTACGTCCTTCTTTAGAATTTATGAAACAACACATGGCGTTTGAGGCGGTTTGTTCAGAACGGATTATCCCTGCTTTACGCGAGCGGTTTGAAATTATCGAACAACGGGATTATGGCGGAACTGTTTTACATCTGTTATTTGAGGCCATTATGGGGAATTTCGATGAAGAAGGTTCCCGCGATCATGCCATCATGGTGCAGATGGCGGCGGCGTGCGAAGACCTCCTGCTCGAAAGCGGAAGTCTTCCACACGATCACTCGCTGATTATCTGTCGGAATAGTTAATGGCGGTTAATACTATTTTCTCTCCAGTTGCCAGTCGAAACGGCTGAAGATTATTTTTTCCCCGCATAAATCCTTTATGTCTTGCGTCACTTCATCAGTGTTGAAAGAACGCTTGGCGATGAAGAGGCAGCGGAAATGACCGGCTTCTCTGCTGCGCCGCAGTTTCATAACTAAAAAACCTTGTTTTTCTGCAACTTTGCGAAAGGCTTTTTCGATTATGAGCGGATCGGTGCTATCGATTCTCAATTGCCATGTATGATGATAGGCGCTTTTATTGAACGACATTATATAGAGCAGGATATAGACGAAACTGGTGACTGTGATCGCCAATTCATACATTGATATATCGTTCATGCCTAATCCGCACGACATCCCCAATCCGATGAGGATGAATATGATGGCCAGGTCGAATGGATTTCGCAGCGCTGTGCGGTAGCGCACGAAACTGCCTAAACCAACCAAACCAAATGCGCGGGCCAAACTATCCTGGATAAGGATCACCATAATGGCCCCCGCTACGCAGATCAGGATTTGCGAGTTGCGTAGTTCACGGTCGGTAACCGGTCCGGTTCCTTCTACATGACGTCGGGGGTGATATGCGATCAGGGTTCCCAGAATCGCTGCGGCTGTCAGTGAAATCAGTATTTGAATGTACGAAATTTCATGCTGAAAAGCACCGTTCATTGCGTCATTGGCCGCTGATGTGAAAACATCGGTAACAGTGTTACCTATAGAACTCATTATGGAACTTGTTGCTTCTTTTACTGTTTGTCCGTTCATTCCATTCCCATCTAATATCTACATATAATATGTGATATTTGTCCAGTATTTACATGCAACCTTTGCGATATTTAATTAGTCTGTTTTATGAAAGATTTAGTTCATTAATGACGCCGTATTATCATAAATGGTGGATGAAAACAACTTTTTTTTTGATGTTGCTTAAATTTTTCTTCAAATTCATCCTTATTGGGAACGCCTGAAATTAAATTACTACCTGTAAAACCTGGTAGTGTATAAAGCAGGTAACGTGCCAATCCGAAATCCTTTATTTTGAAGGATTTCGCTATTGTTTGCGCATATATTTCTCAAATCCAGATTAACGAACGAGCAATTTTTGCGCAAAAACGTAGAGATGCCATTAATAATCAAAGTCTTCTTTATATATACGTACTATATCAAAAAATGTTTCAGATGACTTGATAAAAAAGCATATTTAATTACATCGTTTGATCAGATGACAAAACGAACTTCATTAAAAACGAACTTCGAGTTGAAACAGAAATTCGTTGTTATTGGCATCCTGCGCGCCAGTCTCTTCGTCGTTTAGTGCATATTCCGCTCTGAAATTAACATTCCGAACCAGTTCTGCGATTACGGCGAATAACCATTGCTGTCTATCCCATGTCATAGATCCACGTTTGGCGTAAGGTTGTGGAGTCAGGTTGTTGTCCAATTCTCCATAACGCACCAGTGGACGGATTGAGTTGAGGTATCTCATCCCATCAATTTCAAAGAGATAGGATAACTCTGAGTACCACGAGAATCGATCCATCTCTCCATCGGTTCCCGCTATAGCCTGACTAAAGAAATTCCATTTGTTAATATCATAAGACAAGTTGGCGCCCACCAGTTCTTTTTTATCATCAAAAAACAATCCGTATCCGGGGACGTCACCCTGAAGGTAATCGATATCGTCATCGGAAAGTTCTCCGATCATGCCAAAACCCATAATATCCAGTTCACCGTAATTATCAAAATCAAGTTTAAGTCCAATTCCTGCGCTTAATTCCTTGTCGCCATTGAGGTCGAAATCAATGTTATCATCACTGATCATTTCGGAGGATTCGTCTTCCATCAGTTGGCGTTTGTCGAGTTGCGGGCCATTGGCGATAGAGAGATGCGCGTATACTGGATCGTATTTGCCGGTCCAGGTTAAGCCGAGGATTCTACTGCGCCAGAATGCGATTCCTGTTATTGGATATGTTTCGGTATAGCGGTTGGGACGATAGAAACGTTTATGAAGACCAACGCGCAATGCGGATGATAGAGGCAGATCTTCGAAATCAGCGTATGCGTCAAGCAAGCCATAATCTTCGCCATGAATATCTATCTTGCTGAAAAGTCGAATGTCGTTTTTTAAGTCCGCATCCAGATAAAGGCTCAGTTCGTCGAGGTGGAAACTGCCTCCCGGACTGTCGGGAATAGCCGATTGCAGCAGAGATTCATTTTCTGAATTGAAATATTCCACCTGCACCCGTCCGCCAAAACGGAATTTTTCGCCCAGTCGCGATGGCAGCCAACTTTCGTCATCTTTTCCTTCATCATAACCATTGATATCGGCGACGCTGGTTTTATGTTTAGGCGCCAGTTCTTGCTTGTCGCTCTCTTTTTCCTTATCATCAATCTTCTTTTCTTTCTTATTGGATGATTCGTCTTCTGGTTTATCGCTATCTTTCTTTTTGGTTTTCTTAGGTTCTTGGCCTTCGATTTTATCCAGACGGTCTTGTAATTGTTTAACTAATTCTTTAAGCGTTTCATTTTCCTTTTCTATTTTTTTGATTCGCTTTTCGACGGCGGGATCATCTTGAGAATAGGCTGGAGAACTGTTTATAGCGATAAAACTCAGTATTCCAATCAAGAGTAATGCAACAGTATTTTTTTTCATGTTCAAAATCCTTTTATTAAATTAGGCCTAAATCTATCGATAAAGCCATAGTTTGTTTTGTTAGGGTATCTATAAGGACTGGATTAAATATCTCTTACATCCAAGGAAGCAACGCAATATTTGAGGCTGATCAAATTTCAATGTTGCAATATTTTAACTTCTTGATAGGCATTTTGGGAGATATATCGTCGTCTAACAACAGATTATTTTATTTCACCAGGCGATAAATGGAAGCATTTCGCGTATTATTAATGATATTTTCTTGCATTTTGATCGATTCTCAAAAATTTGTTGGTTGATTACCACTTTTGGACTTAGAAAAAGCCAACCTTTTCTGGCTTTTTCTTATCTTGAATAAGAACGTTATTATGAAAATTACTCCAGATCGGTTACTAGTAATTTATGCGTTTTGAAAGCGCTGGATTTGTTTAATGTCAGATTTTATGAATTGTACAACTTTTTGATCAAGAGTAAAAAAGGAGATTTATAATATTATGTTGAAGAACCTCGATAAAATTCCAAGCGGCGTCAGGGAGACGGTCGAATCATTATTCGACCGGGCGCTAACCGCATTTCCCCGAAAAATTGACTCGATCTATCTATATGGCAGCGTGGTGACAGATGATTTTATCCCCGAACAATCTGACATTAACTCATTAGTACTGTTCGATTCGTTTGGATCAGCTGAAATCAATATTCTACGCCCCATTATTCGTGATAGCTTAAAAAAGAGGATAACTGCGCCGTTATGTCTGGCCGTAGAAACATTCGAGCGTTCCGGTGACGTCTTCCCATTGGAATTCATAGAAATCCAAGACAAGCATCTTATGTTGTATGGCGATAAGAATCAGGTTGAGTGTTTAGAAATTCGCCGCGAACACTTGCGCATCAAGATAGAAGAACAGATCAAAGGCAAATTGATCCGTATGCGGGAACTCCTCTTGGAACATCAGGGCGCCGATAAAATATTGGTGGATATTCTGATTGAAGTCCAGCGTCAGTTGTTTCCCGTGTTCCGTAATCTTCTACGCTTTTTAGGAATGGAAAATCCTCCAGCGACCAAGAACGATATTCTTCATGAATTGGAAGAGCGTAATAATTTTACCGTAATGCCTTGTCAAAAAGTCTGGCAGCATATCAGCGGCAAGTCTTCAATTGGAAGAAACTCGTTATCGGTTTATAACGAATATATTGACGTCCTGCTTAAACTGGCCCAGGTTATCGACCGTATGGAATCGAAATAAAGCGAGAGGATGCTTTCATGACAAGTAAATATTACAGAAATCTTCAAGTCCGCCTCGGGCTGATTTTGCTATTGGTTTTTATTACGGCAAGTTATACTGTCGCCGCTCAGAAGCCTTGGCCTGAACCGCGCAATTACGTCTCTGATTTTGGCAATGTCATATCAGAGCGATCCGAGCAGGGAATAAATCAACTCGCCTTAGCCCTGCAACAGAAAACCAAAGCTGAACTTGCTGTAGTGACCATAAATAATTTGAAAGAACACGGTTATGGCACGGTTGAAGAAGCCGCTGTGGCTCTTTTTGAACAATGGGGCATAGGCCGTAAGGGAGAGAATGACGGTCTGCTGATTTTGGTAGCAGTAAAAGACCGGAAATGGCGCATCGAAGTCGGCTACGGCCTTGAAGGCGTCATCCCGGATGTAAAAGCATCACAACTGGGTCGCACTCTTCTGCCCGATTATTTTCGACAGGGGAAATATGGTGAAGGATTATTAAACCTGTCAGCCGCGTTAATTGCTGAAATCGCCAAGGACCGCAATATTCCGTTGAGCGAGTTTCAAATAAGCGGCGCGGTTAGTCCCGCCCCTAGCCGCAAGAGCCAACAGGGTTCCAAGCGTGGTTCGCCCCTTGGTGGATTTCTGCCCATGATTATGGGCATAGTCATGTTTATCTTTTTCGTGCGCAACCCCAAACTCTTTCTGCTCTACATGCTGATGGGCGGCGGAGGTAGACGCAGCCACTGGGGCGGCGGTTCTCATTTCGGCGGCGGCATGGGCGGCGGTGGAGGCAGTTTCGGAGGCTTCGGCGGCGGCATGTCCGGCGGCGGAGGCGCCAGCGGCGGCTGGTGATTTGCGTGGGTCATGCTTTACCGAATCACCGTAATCCTAAAATACAATTCACTCCGTTTCCGTAATAAACTTATCATAAAACGACAAAGCCATCGCTTCGGTTATGTCGTAATCAATCACCATACGGTGTACGGAATGTACTGTCTGTCCGGGCGCTAAATCAACGCCAAATTCAGAGAAATAAAGCGAACTATGGTTGGCCACTCCGTCAGGCGGGTCTTTATCATAAGACATCGCAACTCCAAAACAGGTGTCGGGGCGTCCCATGAGCAGGACTCCCAACTTTGTTGCGGGATCAACTCTCATGGCCATAGGTAAAGCATAAAACCGGGTCACTGAGAAATGAGCGGGATTATCTCCTTTATCCCATCGGCCATCGAAGAATAACTGGGCTGACATGGAGTCGCGCGGAAACGCCAGATAGCAGCCATCCAGCAGAGCATTGACCCGTGCTGGAATGAAGGACGGTTTTTCGGGTGAATGCTGTGTAGGTTTTGCATAGACCAAGGCATTCATGTCATTGCTGAAATATGAACCAATAAACACTTCAGCCCGGCGTAAATTACGTTTGCTGGTGACCGCCGTTTTCAGTTCTAACGTATTTGACCCGACCCATTTATAGTTCGCAACCAGTTCAATGGGGTGATCCTCAGCCGGAGGCCAGGTGATTTGCACTGATCCGTCCGGCAGCAAAATATCTTGGCTGGGCCATTGGCGGAACGATGTTCCCCAGCGGTCGTTGGTGGTCATCAAGCGGTAGTATCCCATGATGCCCGGAGGGAGCACTACCTGCTTTCCAGACTTCGCATCAATCAGGGAAACAACGCCTTGCGGCATCTTGCCCGCATTTAACACACCATTTACCGAAGGCGTGTTAAACGCATAGACGCCGTTTTCCTTAGGTTGAAATGCAATATCCTCTGAGTAAGTAGTCACTGACAACAGAGTGAATAGAACTAAAAACCAATTCATGATTTTGTTCTCCATAATAAATAATATGCAATTGTAGGGGCGCTGGGTGCCAAGGGCAGTGTCCTTTCTGCCCTTGACTGAAAACCTTTGAAAAACAAAAAGAACATTGATTCTCTATAATCCAATTACAAGCACTAAAAATTAAATTTAATTCTACCTTCAACGTGGATTGTTGATAAAAACAATAGAAACAAATAAGGTGATCTGAATCAAGGGCAGAAAATACACTGCCCTTGCCACCCGACCTGGTCTTCCCAAAGACGTTATAAAATATCCCAATGATATTATTTTACCGTTTCCAGATAGGCGTTCAGTTCATCCAGTTTATCTGTATTTATTTGATCAACGCCAACCTCAAGCGCTTTTTGCCAATACATTTCATTGTCGGGAGCAGACCAGAATCGAACCTTGCGTCCTTTGGCGTGGATGTCGTCAACAATGGTTTTCCATTTTTGATACTCTTCCGGTTGGATTGGTTCTTTGCCATACCATTTGATGTAATTAGACCATTTTAATGCATACCAGCGCCATTTCCGGTCTGCTTTTGGGTCTTTCTCATCATAATAGTTGCTGTCACGGCAGGCCCAACGTTTTTCGTATTCGCTTACATAGGCGCGTTTTGATTTGGCGTCGCCGGTTAATATGGCGGTAACCGGGCGGCCTTCAACTTTATCATCGGCGAAGGCGCTGAGCATGGAGTATTGTTTTAATAAGTTATGCAAAATAGGGCGCACCTCGTCGCCGCCATCCTTGATATCCAGCCAAAGATAAAATGGAACTCCATCGCCATGCACCGAGCCTTTTTGATCAACCAGTTTTTGCAGTGGATCAAGATATAGTTCCTTTAACGTTCCCGTATACTCGTTCTTATTATCATGTTTGTCATGTGCAACCATGATGGTTCCGTCCACCAACCAAAAATCTGCTTCCACGCTATAGAACTTGTTTTCCAGCGCATCCAGCAGAGGTCTTTCGTGTTCGTAGTCATTATGGGCGTGAGAATAGATATGCTTACCGGCTTTTTCTAATGAGCAAACGGTCTTATCCGCCGCATGAATGTTGGCGCAAGCAAATAGTAAAATCAGGACATTACCTAAAAACGCAATGGCTTTTCTTGTCATGAAATATATCTCCATTTTTTAAATTAATTTTCCTGCAATATAAGCAGGGCGTTCATAGGATATCATTTGCTTTACTGCATCAGAAATCAATGGGTATATTGTAAATATGTCTGTTCTGGTTTCTTGAATGGTGGAGGGTAAAGAGAATAATGATCTATCGTTTGCGGTTCAGCACGAAATCGACCAGGTTGGTTAATGATGTCAGCGCTTCCGATTCTCCAGCCACGGATTTGATGGCCTGAAGATTCTTTTTGGCTAGAGAACCATATTTTTGACCGACTTCATAAGCATATTTGATAGAACCGAATTCTTCCATCAAAGAAAGGATTTGTTCAGTTTTATGTTCGATGGAACCGTTGCTATTGAGGATAGAATGGGCGTTTTCTCCATCTTTCTGGAAAAGATGAATTAATGGCAGGGTTGTTTTCCCATTACGGAGGTCTCCACCCTGTTCTTTACCTAATTCGCTGGTTGAAGAGGTATAATCAAGAATATCGTCCGCAATCTGGAAGGCCATGCCCACTGCATGACCGTATTCGTGTAAGCGTTCAACCATCTCATCAGACAGGCCGCCAATAACTCCTCCGGATGCAGTGGCGGCTGACATGAGCGAAGCGGTCTTGTTTTCAATCATTTCCAGGTAATCAGGTTCGGTCATCGCGCCATTGCCATTGAAACGAAGTTGTTTGATTTCGCCCAGGCACATTTGACCGGTGGCTTTGGCAAGCAATGTCTGCGCTTTAATGGAATCACTGGATAGCAGAAGTTTAAAGGCTTTGGAGTATAGGAAATCACCCATTAGCACCGCGATGGAATTGCCCCATCCGCATTGTACGGATGCTATTCCTCTGCGAATGTCCGCTTGATCTATAATATCGTCATGTATCAAAGTGGCCAGATGAACCAGTTCGACCGCAACCGCTAACTGCCGCACATCAATGCTTTCCACACCGCAAGCTTTGGCGCAGAGCAATACCATTGAAGCGCGAATCCACTTGCCGCGACTCTGAAGAAGGTGTTCGGCGATTTTATCGGCGATATCCACACGATACTCTTTTTGAACAATGGATTCTTCTTCACTAAGTAATTGATGGATATAATTACGCTCAGCTGATTGAAGAACTGTATCGTTATATAAAGATTGCGTTAGGCTTAATTGTTCCTCAATTGGTTTATACAGGTCATCAAGCCGGATTTCGGCTGTAGGGGTAAATTCATCAACCGGAGCGCAAGACGTAGGTTTCATTTAATACTCGAATCAATTTATTACATTACCCTATCTGAAAGATCAGAGAGGCTTATTTATAATACTATCGTAACTTTAAATCTTTGAACTGAGAAGAACCAATATTTTCCACCCTTTCCTACAAGAGTCAAGCAGAGTCGAGCATCCATGCTCATTTATTCATGTACTTTTCACTATCAATTTAATACCAATCGAGCCGAATAAATATTGAAAATTCAATGAAAACGCCTATGTTAAACGTTAGACGGCAGGATTCTCCTATTGAAAACAAGGATCGGGCATGCATTCATCCATATACAATATCCATGATATAGTGGTTATTTTTCTTCATGCGGGTATTATAGATGAATAACCATGATGATGTTGAATTCATCTTATATAGAGCGAATCAGAACTTTATGATGAAATCCTCTCTAATTGCGGTCTTTGTGGTTCTATCGAAAATATATATAGATATTGAAAGATAATCAAATGCCTGAACTGCCTGAAGTTGAAACAGTTAAACGATCTTTAGAAAAATTAACTCTTGGACGACGGATAAAGAATCTCAAAGTTCTACGAAAAGGTTATGTGCATACCGGTTATGCGCTGCGGTCAAAAGTATCCGGCTCGACAATTCAATCTGTAGAACGCAAAGGCAAAATCATGGCGATTCATCTTTCAAGCGGTATCGTCATGCTGCATCACCTGGGAATGACTGGTCGGTTATTGTTGATGCCATCAAAAAGCGAATTGGCCAGGCACACTCATATACGCATATTTTTTGATGACGGAGAATATGAATTGCGCCAGTGGGATCCCCGGCGATTCGGGTATTTCGCTCTTTTGGCCAAAGATGATTTACCCGATTTCCCTTCATGGAAGAATCTGGGAATTGATCCCTTTGATTTGCGTTCTGCTCAATTTATTGAAATGCTGCAAAACCGCAAGCAGGCCATTAAAACCTTCCTGCTTGATCAACGTAGAATCGCGGGAATAGGAAACATCTATGCGGATGAATCACTTTTTCGAACCAACATTCATCCTGCGCGCAAGGCGGAAGATATTGGTCATGATGAAGCTAAACAACTATTGCGTAATATTAAGCAAGTTTTGAAAGAGTCTATTGCGGCAGGCGGATCATCAACCAGCGACTATCAGAAACTGGATGGAACCTTTGGCCAGTTTCAACATAAACACCGCGTATACCGGTTAACCGGTCAACCATGTAAAACATGTAACGCAGAGATCCAACGAACGGTTATTAATGGACGCAGCTCTCACTTCTGTCCACAATGTCAATTGGAAAGTGATTAGGGAATTTAAGCGCAAGGCATGACAAATCCGGCGCTAACAACAAGCGTCAAGCATGCATATCGGCTATGCAATTATCAAGCAACTTTGCTGGTTGCTTCTTCTTCACTTATCATTTTAGAGTTGCGGCGTCCAAACACGAGAGTATTGATGAAACATTTGAACTTTTCTAATACCTCTCCTGAAGTATTCAGAAGTGCGGCTTGCATCTCGTATTTGGTCTTTGAACTCCAAGGCCACATGCGCTGTGATACTTTGACCCGTTGAACGAAATCAACATTCATTGATAATTCTTCGTTCGATCCATCCACCGAAAAACGTACAATTCCACGCGATGGTATGGGAATCTCACTATCACATCGTATCTGTAGGCATGCGCTGCTGAAACTGATTATCTCTCCCCGCGCTTCAATTGGAGGAACCTGTTTGCCGTTTATATACAAACTGACAGGGATCTCCGATTGAAATCGAGGGAGCCATAAAGCCCCTTGATTCAAAGTAGTCTTTTGAACCATTTTTTCCTCCTGGACTGGTTATTTACAAACGCTCATCCATAAGCGTTTACTAAAAACCACAACCTAGTCCTGCATCAACCCTGGAGGAAAAGAAAAAAATATTGCCCAATAAAAAATATGATAAAACACTATCCGGATTTAAAAATAAACTTATCTTTAAATTACATAACCAATAGAACTTTTTTAACTGTTCTATTTTAACATAAATTACCAAAACAATCCAGCAAAATTACTTTTAAACCCAAATACTTCTTAAGACTATAGATCAAACTTGAATAATTATAGTCCATATAATTGGAAAATCAAATACTTTTTTATAAATATTGTATAATTTTCATAGTTTTTTTTACTTAAATATTCCAAGGTTATAGTTTTTTTACACAAATTCATTCAAAAAAACTCCCCCAAAATATCGCATGAATTGAGTTGTGTGAGTATGTTATTTTCAATGAAATCGAACTTTTTGAGGTTAATCTCTTCTTTATACAGTTGCTACTATCTTGTTTCATTAAAAATAAACAATTAATATGTTTTATGTCTTCATTATTTATCATATACAAATACAATTTGTATAATTATTTTATATGAATGCGACTTATAATATATTCTAACGATAAGTGAATCATAAAGTTTATGGCGCCTCAGAATCTCATCGATATTCGTAAAATTGTAGATGAAAAGAGAATTATTCCCTTTTTTCAACCGCTTGTTTCGGTCCAGAAGAAAAAAATCGTAGGATTTGAAGCATTGGTCCGTGGATTTGTTGACGATCAAATTATTCAGCCTTATCAATTATTCTCTGAGGCAAACAAGCACAATCTTCTTGGTGAATTTAATCAACTTTGCATTGAAAAAGCGTTGGAAACTTTTTCAAATCATAAAAAATCCAAGACTTTTCTAACAATCAATTACGAAACAACATTGATTAGCGAAGAATCCAATAACCTGCAATACATTTTGGACTGCATCGATAAATTTAATTTGGATCATTGTTCCATAGTTATTGAAATTCTGGAAAGCAAAATTAGCAACACTGATGCTGTACTCAATTTCATCAACCAAGCCAGAAAACATGGAGTGCTCATAGCGCTGGACGATTTTGGCAAAGGTCATTCCAATCTTGACCGGATTACGCTTATCAAGCCTGATATTCTAAAACTTGATCGATCCCTCATTCAGGATATTCACCAGCATTACCATAAACAGCAAATGGTCAAATCACTAATTAATTTATCTCACAAGTTCGGAGCGTTGGTTATAGCGGAAGGAATAGAATGTATAGAAGAATCTATTTAGGGCTTGCTGTTTTAGATGGAAGTCTTGACAAATGAATAGTTTATGCTACACTCATTCTATGAATCCTGCAAGGGGAATTACATAAAACCCTTAAAACCTTTGCACTTGAGAGTGGATAAAGATGTATAAAAACGACTCTTTTACTCCGATGTTTCCCGAATTTGGTTTGCCCTTTGGCGGTTATCTTGATCCCGATAATCGCTGGGTGAAAAAAGCGGCCATGATTCCCTGGGAGGTGGTTGAGCGTGAATACAAAAATAAGTTAAGCGGCTCGACGACTGGTTGTCCGGCTCTGACCGCCCGAATGGCATTTGGCTCTTTGGTTATCAAAGAAGAACTCAAAGCATCAGATCGTGAAACTGTCGAACAGATCCGTGAAAATCCTTATCTCCAGTTTTTTATCGGATTGGACGGTTTTCAAACCGGAGAACCTTTTGATGCTTCCATGATGGTTCATTTCCGCAAACGTTTTCCCGTCGAATCGATGAATAAAATTAACGAAGCGATGACCTTGGCGGCGGCGAAACCCAAAGATGATAAATCATCAGATGAAGATGATGACGTTCCAAAAGATTCCATGAAGTTATCAGATGAATCGACGTCCAATAAGGATGGCAATGAAACTTTCGAGGTTGAGAACCGGGGCAAGTTATTGATCGATGCGACTTGCACTCCAGCCGATATTCGTTACCCCACCGATTTGAATTTACTCAACGAAGCGCGTGAAAAAACGGAAGCGATAATTGATCGGCTCCATCAGGAACGCCCGGACGGCAGCAAGAAACCACGTACCTATCGTGAAAATGCACGTAAAGAATATCTTGCTATCTCCAAGAAAAAAAGAAATCCATACAAAGTAATTCGTCGAGCCATTCGTAAACAATTGGGTTATGTGAATAGAAATCTGGCGCATATAAAAACTCTCTCGCAGACTGTTTCCCTAGGTGTTTTGAAACGGAACCTCTATCGGGCGCTGTTGGTGATCAGCGAATTATATCGACAACAAAAAATCATGTATGACTCGAAACAAAAGCGTATTGCTGACAGGATTGTCAGTATTTGGTTTCCGTATGTGCGTCCCATTAAACGCGGCAAAGCCAATGCCGAGACGGAGTTTGGCGCAAAACTAAATCTCAGTCTGGTCAATGGATTCGCGTTTATGGAAAGAATTGATTGGAACAATTTCAACGAGTCAACAGATTTGATTCAAACGATAAAAAACTTTCGCCACCATTTTGGTTTCTTTCCTGAATCGGTTCATGTAGATCAAATTTACCGGAACAAAAGTAATAGGGATTATTGCAAAAAATATGGTATTAGAATATCCGGCCCAGCGATGGGACGTCCCGTCAAAGATAAAATCATTCGCCGGGAACAAAAGCAACTCGCCCGGCAAGATGAAATAGATCGTGTTGCCATTGAAGGAAAATTTGGAGAGGGAAAACGTCGCTTCGGCTTGGCGAGAATCATGGCTAAACTGGCAGAAACCTCACTGACGGTTATCGGATTGAACCTGTTCGTAATGAATCTGCATAAGATTTCACGACTGGGTAATTTAAATCGGTTCTTTTTGTTTATCGATTTGTGGATTGAGGTAATACAAGAGGCGCTTCAAACGCTTATCAAATCAAAATGGAGACGCTGGATCAATTTTTTCAGCAATCAAAGTTCATTCGGCAGTGATCCCGTTCGTACATCGCCCTGAGTCACTACCGAAGATTATAATCTTCGGTAGTTGAAAACGTTTTTCAGCAAGCCCTATTTACTGTTTGGAATTGGGAGCAGATATTCTTCAGGGGTATTTTTTCGCATATCCCGCCAATCCGGCGGAAACCGAACAAAACGCCAGTATTCAACCGGTCATTGACGAAACAGCCATCAATTTTAAAAAATTCACCCTGAATAAATTTGGAAATAGAATGGCTCAATTTCAACACTACGATACGGTTATATCCCACCTTATCTATGAATTCTCCAGGATCAACTACGATCAATTTGAAACCAGGTTGATTGAGTGGATCAATAATCATCCATCATTTGAGTGCATATATATTCTTAACGATAAAGGAGTGCAAATCACTGACACTGTATTGAACAAACAGGAGACCTATTTCTCCCGTAATCAAACCCTCTTTTCACCTGCGCCCAAAGGAACTGATCACTCTATAAAGCAGTATTTCTTTTTTGTTATGATCGGAATGAAAAAATATGTCAGTGAACCCTATATCTCATTAGCGTCTGGCAATTTATGTATAACCATCACTTTTTCTTTTATAAACAACGGAGAGACTTATGTTTTCTGTGTTGATCTCGATACTAAATCTTCTAATTCTAGTTATTGTTTATAATCAGTAATGTGAATTCAATGATTATGGCTAACTGGATAAACTTTATAATTCAGTTCTAGAAAACTTTCTCTGGTATTAGGACTTCAAAAAACTTTTCAATAACTGTTGATAATTCGTTATATTGGTAAGGTCATTGCTGATTACGATGAATAAATAATTGTATAAGATTATCGTAATTTCATTTTTTCAGGATTTATTAATGAATAGTATTGCATGGCGTTTTATTGTTGTGGTTTTTCTCTGTCAAAGCACTTCTTATGCAGATTCTTGGCGGCCATTCTCCATGCAATGGGACGCCGCTCCGGTCAATCTCTCATTTCTTCTTGATCCTCCCGCAGGGAAGCATGGCTTTTTAGATATTAAAAACGGCAAATTCGTTTTCCAGGATGGCGTGGAATTCAGGATATGGGGAACAACTGTTTCAGGCTCAGGTTGTTTTCCAACGCCAGAACAGGCGCCTGTGATTGCAGACCGATTATCCCGTTTTGGCATTAACCTGGTTCGTTTCCATCAGATTGACGCTGGTTGGGCTGAACCGAACCTGTTTGAACTTGATCCGTCAAAAAACCAATTATTAAATCAGGAAGCCCTGGATCGTCTGGATTTTTTCTTGTATCAATTGGAAAACCGTGGGATATATGCATGGTTTGACGGTTTGACTTCCCGGCAATTGAAAAAGGAAGATGACATTCTCTCCTGGAAATTTCTGCCGCCCGGATTGAAAGGCTATATCTATTTTGTTCCGGAAATGCAGTTGTTGCATCAGGATTTTCTTGAAGCATTTTGGTCGCATCGCAGCCGTTATATCGATAGTCAATACCGCGACAATCCCTCCATTGTGTTAACCGAGTTGTTTAATGATAATAATCTGAACCTTGATCGACCACGGATTCAACCTTATAGCGATCAGTTTAATGAACATTGGGGAAAATGGCTTCAAAAAGAAAAACTAGACGAACCGCCGGAATTTACCTGGAAATCGCCAACCCCGAATATGCGGCGCTTTCTGTCCATCGTGATGGAGGAAAGCGTCACTGGTTTCTTCAATTTTTTGCGGCAATTCAGCATTAAAGCGCCCATAACATCCACCAATTCCGTCATCTCAACCGTCGATTTGAATCCAGCCGCATCGCTCGATTTCGTTCATGCTGAAGCTATTTGGAATCCTCCATATATACCGGTTCAGGCTTATGGCAACCGGCGGATGGCTGATACTGATCCAGTCAGGGAAGGGAATCTGTTCTCTGAATTGGCTTTTTCCCGCATATCGCAAAAACCTTTCGTAGTCTCCAAATGGGGCAATCCTTGGCCTGGTGATTACCGGGCGGAATTGCCGTTGTGGATGGCGGCCATGGCTTGTTTTCAGGGATGGCGGGGATGCATCTCCTCGACCTATCGTTCTTTTCATGATCCAGACGTGGATTTCATGACGGCGCCTTTCGAATCGTTTAATGATCCATGCGTCTTTGGTCTGATGCCCTCCGCCGCCTTGTTGTTTCACCGCGGGGGATTGAAACCAGCCACGAAGCAGGTTTTTATGGCTGTACCCGAATCGATAATATTTGCCGATAAACCTGTAACTCCCTCATCTTGCATGACTACCCGGTTAGTGGAAACGGTTGGAGTTTCGGTCAAGTTAGGCATTCGTTCCTCAAGGGCTTCAATTTTTAGCCCGACTCAACCGGAGGATATTGGCGCGTATTTATTGGAAGCCAATCCCAAGTCAATGCTGCGGCGTGATGTGAAACGTGGTCTGGTGTTGATTGATGCTTCTCAAACCCAGGCGGTTATTGGTCGTTTAAGTAAACTTGGTTTTGGCGAATTAGCGCATTTAGATGTGCTAAGCGAAGAAGATTTCGCTGTAGTCAGCGCCAGCAGTCTGGATGATAAAGCGCTGCCTGATTCAAAGGAAATATGGATTACGGTTGTCTCGCAAGCTAAAAATCTAGATTTTCAAAGTGAACCTGCCGGTGGAGGGATGCTGGGCGTAACCAATGTCGGCAAGGCGCCTATCTTACTCCGTGAAACTCCAGTGCGCCTGTTTATTACGACGCAATACTCCAATTGGATAGTCCAGGCCATAGATGGAAATGGAGAAATCATCAAAACAATTCCTTACCAATACGAAGACGGGAAACTCTCCTTTCGCGCAGGGGTTCACGGGACGATGTTCTATCGGCTATCATGCATTTTTCCTGAAAAATAGTATTTACTCGGTAGTATTGTGATAACATATAAGGTTTTTTGTTAACAGGTCAGCCAATTGAAGTGCGTTATCCCTCCCCCAAGCCTGGGGGAGGTTAGGTGGGGGTTGATTCGTTGAAACGCAACCCCCCTCCTAACTCCCCCCAAACTTGGGGGGAGAATTTTAATAAAAAGCCTTGTATAAAGCATAGTTATAATGTTACTAATTCATATGGCTGACCTGTTACGTTTTTGGTTATATATAGTTTTTTTGGGGAGCGTATAATGGGTAAAAAGCGCTGTTTGGTTACTGGAGGAGCGGGATTTATCGGTTCTCATATTGTTGGTCTTTTAGTGGCGCAAGGGCATAGCGTTGCCGTGGTCGATGATCTCAGTTCGGGAAAACGGGAGTATCTACCTGACGAAGTCACTCTGTACGAAGCGGATATTTGTTATGATCTGGAGTCAATATTCGAAAAGGAACATCCCCAGATTGTATTTCATCATGCAGCTCAAGTGAGCGTTTCAGTCTCGGTTCGTGAACCGGAGATGGATGCTCAACTCAATATTTTAGGTTCGATTAATCTGTTGGAGTATTGCCGTAAATATAATGTTGAACGGGTAGTGTACGCTTCATCCGGGGCATCGTACGGCGAACCGGAATCTCTGCCGCTGGTCGAAGAAGGTTCAACTTATGGCGTCTCGCCTTATGGAATAAGTAAATACGTAGTTGAGCGTTACTTGTACTATTACCGCTATCAATTCGGCATTGATTTCGTTGCGCTTCGATATGCCAATGTTTATGGTCCACGCCAGGACCCCCATGGAGAAGCGGGTGTTGCGTCGATA
Organism: bacterium; assembly: GCA_963662285.2. Lineage (GTDB taxonomy): Bacteria > Hinthialibacterota > Hinthialibacteria > Hinthialibacterales > Hinthialibacteraceae. The sequence continues at coordinate 1,441,091 of CAXXMV010000008.1, read as the reverse complement.
TTCTGCGAACATCTGCTCAAAGGAAAAGAGGCCTTAATTTATGGAGACGGCCAACAAACTCGTGATTTCGTTTTTGTTGAAGATGTGGCCAGCGCCAATATAGCTGCGATGGATGCGGACATTGATGCTGCAATTTTCCCGGCCTTCAATGTCAGCACTCAGATTCAAACCAATATAAATACTATCTTCGATTTAATCGCAAAACATGCTGGTTCGACTCAAAAACCAATATATGCAGATCCGCGGCCAGGAGATGTTCTGCACTCTTGTTTGTCCAACCAGAAAATCAAAAAGCATCTAAATTGGTCGCCGGAATTTAATGCTGATGAAGGGCTTCGTCGTACGGTAGAATTTTTTAAAGACAAGATCAATTCAGAAGAATAATTTTAAGTTTCATAATAAGGGAGAGATATAAATGACCGCTCAAGCCATCTGCGAGTCTGTCTATAAAGAGCGATATAAAAGCGAACCAAAAGCTGTCAGCCAGGCGCCGGGGCGTGTTGAGGTTCTGGGGAATCATACTGATTATAATGGAGGATACGTTTTCTCTGTCGCCATCGATAAAACGGTTATCATCCAGGCTGAACCGCGTGATGATTCTATGGTTACGCTTTATTCAATAGCGATGGATGATGAAACAACTTTTTCGCTAAATGATATTCAACAAGACCCTGCTCATATCTGGTCGAATTACCTTAAAGGCGTCTTGGTTCAGCTGAAAAATAAAGGCGTTAAATTTGGTGGTTTTAGGGTTGTGATCGGAGGCGATTTACCGATTGGCGGTGGAATTAGCAGCTCCGCTGCTCTAGAAGCTGCTACGGCGTTAATAGTTAAGGCGCTCTATCCCTACCAGATGGAAACCATGGAAATGGCCAAATTATGTCGTGCGGCTGAAAATGAATTTGTTGGAATGCCTTGCGGTCTTTTGGATCAATTCTCTTCTTTCTTCGGTAAAAAGGATTCTTTCCTCTGTCTGGATTGCCAATCGTTGGAACATCAGAGTATTGCGCTTTCCACCGAAGCGCCTCAATTGGTGTTGTGTGATTCTGGAGTCATACACGAACTAGTTGAAACTGAATATCGAGACCGCCGGGCGCAATGCGAAGGCGCCGCAAGCGTCCTGGGCGAACGTCTGGGGCGTCCGGTTAAATTATTGCGCGATATTTCTATGCAAGAATTCACCAGTAATGAAGATGTACTTGATGAAGTGCAACGCATGAGGGCGCGCCATGTTTTCTTTGAGAATCAACGGGTCCAGCAAGGAATCGCGGCAGTTAAGGTTAATGATCTCAATAAACTAGGCGAATTGATGTATCAGTCTCATCAGAGTTCGCGCGATTTATTTGAAAACAGCTGTCCTGAATTGGATTGGTTAGTCGAACAAGCGGTTAATTTTGATGGTTGCTATGGTTCCCGATTAACCGGAGGTGGATTCGCTGGCTGGACGGTGAATCTCATTCAACGGGGTCGAGTTGATCAATTTATTGAAACCATTACTACACTGTATGAAGAGCATTACGGACGACCATGCAAAACTATGATCTGCGGTATTGGCGATGGCGCTCGAATTATTAAAAAGTAATAATATTATAACGTTTTTAATATGTCTATACTGCTATTATCCGTAAATAATTAAGTTTACTGATAATATGACGATCATACGCTAATGGGGGTAGTTATATGTATAAGACTTATAAAGAGCATCAAGCGGAAGGATGTAACCGTAAAAAAATAATAACTTTACTATTGTAATCATCTGGAAAAGGTGCTATGTTAGTTTGAATTATGTAATTTGATGAAAATATATAATATCTATTGAAACTTATGTTATTTCCTGATTCCCTGGGAGGAGTTAAGTAAAGATTGGAGGCTCCTAGGATGCACTTGTCATATACTCAGCTTTGGAAACGTCTTCTGATGCTGACTTTATTGCTCCCATTTTTTGCGGGAGATGTGGAAGGTCGTGTAAGGACTTCGGCGTTAAATGAAATTATTGTCGCCGATTACGTCTATTATACGCACATCTGTCTCGAATTATCCGGTGGCGCCAGTAAAGTCGATATTCAGCGTCAATCCAACGGTAATTACCCGGTTTTAACCGTTAAACTTAGTGGTGTTAATCAGGGTTCTCAGCCAAACCAACTTCCCGTTGATAGCGAAGTCCTGTTAAACAACATTGATCTTAATTACAGTTCTTCTTCACGTGTTCTAACCTTAACCATTCCATGCCGTGAGTCTGTAGACCTGTCTAAAATGGTTTGGCATAAATGGTCTGATCTTGTTACCATCGATTTGCCTCTCAAAATCCCTAATCATGCTAAAGTCCCAACAAAAGATGATATTCAGGAATTCAGGAATAATGGCGGCAAGGTAGTCGTTATTGACGCCGGGCATGGTGCATGGGATTCTGGCGCCACAGGTGGACGATATACTAAATATCCCCGTCTAAAAGAAAAAGACATGGCTTTGGATATCGCCCGGCAATTGGAAAAGCAGTTCATGACTAATCCCAAGACAAAGGTTTTTTTGACTCGCTATGGCGATTATTTACCTGTTCCATTTGGATTAAAGGGTTATTCCAGAAATGATTACCGCAGAGAATCTCTTTCCTATCGCGTTCAAATGGCTAAAGAGTATCAAGGCGATGTATACCTTTCGCTGCATTTGAATTCCATTGTGCGCAGTAAACAAAGAAATACGCGGGGCTTTTCGATCTATTACATGGGCAATGATCAGGCCGATAATATTCCATACAACCCGGATATCGAAGATTGGGAGAGCAAGGTTATTAATGTGAAACAGGCTGACGGCCTTTCGGAGTTAATGACTAAATTGACCAAGGAGAGCATTCCTGAAAAGAATGTATTGCTGGCTGGCGCTATAACACAGGAAATTAAGAAACTGCCCTGGATGCCGATTTTGGATTATCCCATGTTGTCGCATAAGGGTTTCGTCGTTATTAAGCATCTGCAAATGCCATCAGTTCTGATTGAGTTTGCTTATATTTCCCATAAAGATGATCACGAGTTGATTCGTAGCGATAGTTATCGAACCCAAATGGCCGCAGCGGTTTATAAAGGCGTTTGCCAGCATCTCTTTGAACCTTCAAAACCAGTCTTCATCGCCGCTGATCCCTCCGCTTTGCAGAAACCTTATCCAAAGGCGATGCCTACTCCGGAAAAAACAACTCCCAACAACTCAACCTCAAGTTATTCTACTTATAAAGTAAGATCGGGAGACTCGTTGGATAAAATCGCACGTGACTTTCATACCACTGTGCAAAATTTGAAAGTCTTGAATGGCTTCAGCGCCAAAAATCCCAAAATTTATCCTGGCAACAGAATTAAAGTTCCTGTTTCTGGAAATGTTCGCGTTGCTTCGGCAAAACAACTTAATTATACCGTAAGATCGGGGGATTCCCTGGATAAGATTGCTAAAAGATACAGTACCTCGGTTTTGAAAATTAAGCGATTAAATGGTTTTACAGCCAAGAATCCAAAAATTTTCCCCGGCGACAAAATTCGTGTTCAATAGTCGGCTTAATGTTTATAGCATACAATAGATTTATTCGAGGAAAGGCGGCTTATGCCGCCTTCTTCTTTAGAGCGATTCTCAAAACTACGTACATCTATGCGGTTGTTAAAAGTCCCCAAAAGATGGGACTTTTAACAAATCCAAAGTTTTCAATGCGCATATATTTTTGTTAGCCGCTATAGAAGAATTATTGATTAATTAAAATGAATATAAATAATCCATATCTTAAATATCTCATATTCTATATAACTTCCCGCTGCAATATGAGGTGCAGTCACTGCTTCTATATCAATGATATAAACCAGCATAAGGATATGCAACTTGAGGAAATAGAACGAGTTGCGGCTAGCATAAAATCTTTACCCTTTCTGCGCGTCACTGGCGGCGAGCCTTTTCTGCGTAAAGACCTGCCCGAAGCGCTGCATGCGTTTTATAAGTTATCCAATACCAGGCGGATGGGAATAATAACTAATGGTTCCCGTCCTGAATGGGTAGAGAAAGCCATTGATCAACTCTTCACGCTATGCCCCGGTCTGGTGGTGGATATCGGCGTTTCAATTGATGGATTGAAAGAGGCGCATGACGCAATCCGCTGCTTGGATGGCGCCTTCGATAATGCTTATCGAACTGTGGAAACCTTATTGGAATGTAAAAAACGTCACCCGAATTTGTTAACTTCCATCGTAATGACAGTCACTGCCGCCAATCAGGATGAATTGGATGCATTGTATGATGAGACTGCCTCGTGGGGAGTAGATCGTCTTTCGGTAAACCATGTGCGGGGCGAGACTTGCGATCAATCTCTGTTGAATGTCGCAGAAGATAAATACCGGGAATTCGCTTTGAAATGCGAGCGATATCATCTGGATCGGGACCGTTCGTGGAAAGCGGGAGTTCAGAGGGCCAAAAACCGTTTAACCCGCAAGGCTATAGAACAAATCGACAAACGGGGGAAATCTGATATACCCTGTCTGGCCGGTTCTGCTATCGGGGTAATGTATTCTGATGGAGACGTCTATCTCTGCGAAATGCTCGACAAGGAGTTATCTTCCGCCAGTGGAGTAATCAATCCCCATCCCTATCTGGGAAATGTCATAAAAGCGCATTCCGACTTCTATAAATTATGGCATTCTGAAAACGCGAAGCGTTGCCGTGAGTGGATCATTGAGACTAATTGCTCATGCACCCATGAATGTTTTCTGACCGCCAGCATCCTTTTCGGTAAATCAAATTATCCCCGGCTGGCTTGGGAATGGGTAAAGCAAGGCATTGGTGGCAAGAAATAACTAGTTTATTTTGCTTAATTTAATATCTAATGTTTTTACTATTGCATTTTCTTCAAAATTAATTTTACTCCGATATCGGCGATATCCTTCACTGGTAATGGTTAAAGTAAATTCTCCTATTAACGGCGCTGAAAAACCGAATTCACCTGGACTTGGGCTGATCCATTGGCCGCTTCTTATTGACCATGTGAGAGGATTTGAAGAGCCGGGCGCTTGGTATGATAATACCGCCCTGAAATCAGTAATTGGTGCGCTGCTATCATTATCACTTACCTGCCCTATGACGCCGTTTTCCGGTTGGAGCCGGATGCTGATATTTTTATCGCCCGCTTGTAACGATGCTTTATAAGCGAAATAAGCTCCGTAGCCGAACATATCTCTTTGTTCGCGCAGTTTTGCGGGATATTGATAACGGGACTCTCCATATAGCGCTGCAATATGCGCTTCGCTTGTTTCGGGGATATTCTTGAATTGAAAGCAACCATTATCATCCGATGAGGTAATCTTCGGATAAGCGTCCTTAACCATTAGCATCAGTTTGGCGCCTGCTGCGGGAGAGCCATCGGGTAAAAGAACCTGACCTGCCAGTTCCTTTGCGTTGCGCAGGACAAAATTCCTCCCATTAATATCCTGACCGGAGAGTTCCACTGTGTGAATTAGCAATTCGTATTCATCAGCGCTGGCGCCAATGGATGTAAAACTACTTTGGTCTAACGATTTCAGGGGGATATGGGTAAGTAGGTAATTCCCCTTATTATCGGTATATGTTTCACGCCGGTCGCCGCGTTTTGGGAATGATTGGCAAAATACCAAAGCGTTTGGAATCGGCCTGGCTTGCTGGCTGAAGACCTTGCCGTTGATGGATATGCCTTGGTTCAGTGTTATGTCGATATTTTCCAGATTTTGTCCGGTTTTGAATTTGAAGGCGTCGCTGCATCCTGCCGCGTAATCGGGATGGCTGGCCATCAATCGTCCTGACTCTTCTTCTGATTGCTTGATTTGTCTTGCGGTCGATAGCCGGGGAAATATATATCGTCCCTGCTGGTCGGTCATAACTCGAGTCAGGTCTGAATTGTTGGTCAATAACTCAACTTCAGCATTGGCGATTGGTTGTCCGTGCTGATCCGTCACCTTACCTGTTGCTGTTCCATATTGCTCGATCTCAAAGACAACATTGGAAATGTTACGCAGTGAGAGTGGTAAAGAGATAGCATGTGGAACGAATTGCCGGTGATCCGTTTGGTCAAACCGGATGGTATATATTGCCGGAATCACATCTTTGAATTGAAAAGAACCATTGGCGCTGCTGATGATCTTTTGAACCAGAGTGGGATGAGCGGCGCCGACTCGATAATCGTATAGTTCAAGAGAAATGTTCTCCAAGGGTTGTTTTGTATCTGCATGAATCAATTTTCCGGTAATGCTTATGGATGCTGCATCCAGCGTTAAATTTGTGTTATGGCCGGAGAGAGAAATATCGATTTCTTTCCGGCTGGTCTGGTATCCATCCGCTGAGGCGGTAAGTGTAGAATTATGAGGAGGTAATCCGAGTATTTTGAAGCATCCATTCGCCTGTGATATAACGGTTTTGTTGAATACTCCGTCATCGCCCTGGCTGGAAATAGTAACAGTAGCGTTAGCGACGGCTCTATTCCATTGATCTCTAATAATGCCATCTAAACGGGCTTTGGCATCCAGGCGGGTAATTTCCGTGTGATCATGTTTGATCTGGATTTTCTTATAGTTGGGCAGACAACCATCGGCTGTGGCGTATAACAGATAACTACTGGAGGCGAGGTTTTTGATAATGAATGAACCATCTGGTTGAGAAACAGCATGGGGAGAGGCTTGACTGAATTGTTCTGTTTCTGGAATGAAAGATGTTTGAGTTGAAGCGGTGGAAGCGCAGTATATCCTGGCGCCTGATACTGGCGTATTGTCATGGGATAATATCCTGCCATATAGGGTATATGCGGGCGGCTGTAAAACCAAAACGCGCAGTTGTTTACGATTAGTATGCCGCGATATAGTTAAAGTTTCTTCGGCGGCTGTATATCCTTCGGCTTTGGCGCTCAACTTATATTGGCCGGGATGAAGCGCGATCAAGCGGCATACTCCCATGACGTCGGTGGATGCGGAATGTTGATAAGTTGATCCCGGTATGGATTCTAGCGTTACTGAGGCATTCTCCATTGATTGGTCTGAGCTGTTTTTGATGTGACAAACGATGGTAAAGGTTGAAACTTCAGCGCTGGTTTTGAGTGAAGAGAGTTCTTCTGGCGCGCTGTCCGGCTGCGAAGCGGTTATGGCGCCTGAGGCTGACTGTGAAGACCGAGAAACAGATTCTATGGCGGATTCATCGGATGATAACAAAAGTAGTATTGATATCAGTAGAATTATGCTGATCAAAAATAATCCTGCGGCAAGCAAAGTAATAGTTTTATTCATGAAAGGTTTTATCTCTCCGGTAGAATTAAATTATAATTGGTAATTAGAGTAGTTCTTGAAATTGCGTCCTTATGTATTGTAATGAGTCTTTAATAACTAAGAAGTGATTCATTGCTTCCTTTTGGAGGTCGTCAATAGTATATTTGGATTGGGAGAGGGTAAATTGTTCATATTTCATTTTGCTTTTTGCGTTCAATAAATCCTTTCTTAATGGTATACTATTTTCCATGCTTCGATGTTTGTGTTCAGTTTATATGGTTGGAAGTAAGGGAAGGATAATGAGATGCCGCCTTTGACGCGTGAGCAGTTGGTGCAATATATAAAAAGTCTTGAGGTCAAGATTAAGAAATATCAGGTTGTTTTGAAAAGACGTGATGCTGAAATAGACAAATTGAAAAATGACCTTGATCTTATTACTAACGGGAATGGCGATCCATCTGTCAAACCTGATAATAGCGCTATTGAATCTGCTATTGCCCAACCCAAATTGAAAACCAAACCTCTCGAAGAGCGTACCAAAACATTCATTAAAAAAGCAAACCTGGGCGCTGATGAAAGGGCCAAACAAGCAGTCCAGGCTAAAACTACATCGATGGAATTATTTCCCCCAACAGAAGAAACTCCACCTCCTCCTTCACCTGATATCCCTATACCTGATCAGACTGAAGAAGCGATCACAGCTGAAGCGCAGGAAGAGGAAGCCGCTCCTCCTATACCATTGATCAATTTTGAAGCGGGAGAGTTCTTAAGCGCTGTGCTGGATGGAGAAGAAGAAATCGATGAAGTTAAAGCGCTTTTGGATAGCCTGGATAAATGCGAACCTGATAAACGGCGTAATATCATGTTGTCTCTCACCAGCGTGTATTGGCGTATGACCGTCAACATGGCTAAAAGAATGGCGAGAGAGAATTTGTGCTGGGAAAAACGGCTGTGTATGCGCTATGGCATGTTGGACGAAAAACTTATGGCCGATAAGATGGATGTCTGGCAACAACTCTATATGGATAAAAGTAAGCCTGAGGATACCGGCATCTATTTCGTTGATGAATGGTATGAAGCCATATCCCGCGGCGAGTTGAAATACAGCACTATTGATGAAATGTCTTTGGGCGGCGCAAAGCCTGATCCCCATGCAACCGGCGCAGTGGCCTTGTCTTATGAGGTTATGACTGTGCCTCAAATGCAGCGCATGTGCGTTGGTCCGCGCGCTAACATGATTACCATTCTGGCGCAGGATTATTGTAATCCCAGCCGGGATACTCCCATAGTGAACCGTAAATGGCTTCAAACAGCCATGAAAGAGGTTCTGCCCTGCGATCATTTAATGTTTCATAGAAAATATAAGGGTAAGGAATCTGTGGTTAAACCGCTTTTTATCATTAATCCGGGTTATGGTCAGCGGGCTGGTTGTTGGGAGCCTTACACGCCCGGTAAAAAAGGCGACACAGGCCCCCGGATTTGCATTAGCGCTTTTCCTCCCCGTTCAAGTATAAAAGCTCTGATCCTGGGTTTATCTGATTATCGCTGGGAATACGCCAAAGCGGATGCCATGCATTATTGGTTGACCGAAGGAATGACTGGGAAATGGATCGCTCTCTTCAATAAAAAAGAGCAGCGCAAAGACCTCAAAGAATGGTTCCAGGATTCGTTTACCCTTTGGGTTATGAGTGAATCCAGACGAATTCCTAAGTTGGAAAAGAGATTCCGTGAATTTTTCTGGCATAACCTTCCCTTCGCTGATGAGGTTAAGGATAAACTGCGGGGCGGCGGCATGTTTGGACGATTGATCGAACTGGAAGAAGCCAAGAAAAAACGCGATGAAGAAGAACGCATTGAACTCGAACGCATTAAAGCGGAGCGCGAAGCGCGTAAAGCCAAAAGGCAATCTCAGCAGGGATAATATTTAGAAAATCTTGGGAGTTGGGTAATTCGGGCGCCCACGAGAGGCGCGACCTAAATGAGTTGTATGGAGTGAGTATTAGAATAAATAAATACCGGAAGAGTGATGCCATGGAACTCTATTTTATTCGTCATGCTATTGCTGTTGATCGCATGGACCCTTCGTTAAAATCTGATGCGGAACGCTGGTTGACTGACGAAGGCATTCAAAAGATGGAAAAGGCCGCTCAAGGCTTGAAAAGAATTGTACCGGATTTAGATATTATCTTTACCAGTCCATATGTTCGCGCCTGTCAGACGGCGGATATCGTCGCTGGCGTTTATGAAGAGCAACCGCTGATTGAAGAAGTTGATTTTTTGGCGCCGGGGGCGGATTATGAAGTTATTCTAGAAATTATTCAACAGAATCCTCAATATGCCAGAGTTGGATTTACCGGACATGAACCTGATTTCAGCCAGATTATATCAACACTGGTCACCGGGGCGGGAGTATCGGATATTGAGATGAAAAAAGGCGCAGTTTGTAGGGTGGATGTCTTCGGGAATCCAGTGCGCGGTTCGGGAGTATTGGTTTGGTTATTACCTCCTAAAGCGCTTCGTAAAATGTGTTGATTGATTGTTATGATTGCAAAATTTATTTATAAAATATGTCCATGCTTTTAACTTCACTGCTCGTTCGCAATTTCCGTATGATTCAGGAAACTTCGCTTGCTCTCGATTCAGGTATGCAACTGTTTCTGGGGCTGAATGCCCAGGGAAAGACCAGCCTGGTTGAGGCGGTCTTATTTCTATCTACTTCCACTTCCCATAGAACCCGGCGTGAGGAAGAGTTGATCCGTTGGGATGAACAAGTTGCTTTTCTTCGGGGAGTAGTAGATGACGGAGGCGAACAACGCACTATCGAATGCGGTTTGGAAAAACAGCGTAAAGTTATAAAAATCAATGGAGTTACGCTTCCACGGGTTGGCGATTTATATGGCCAGTTGCGTACGGTTCTCTTTGCTCCTGAAGACCTCTCCATCGTCGGCGGCAGTCCGCAGGACCGGCGGCGTTTTTTGGATATTGCTATTGCCCAGATCGATCCGTCATATATACATTTATTACAGCAATTCCGTCATGCATTACGCCAACGGAATTGGATTTTGAAACGTCTTCAAAAGCAAAGGAGCGCTGCTGGAGATAAGGAACTGGAAGTGTGGAATCTTTCGTTTGTTTCCTACGCAGCGCAAGTGATTGCTCAACGCACCAGAACCATAAGCCAACTGGCGCCATACGTTGAGGAATATTACGCGGTTTTAGCGGATGATGGTCCGTTTCAAGTGGGGTATTCGCTGCATATTGAAGATGATATTGCCATTATTGAAAAACATTTGCGTGATAAACTCAACCGTATTCAACAGTCGGAAATTGAACGCGGCAGCAGTCAGTTCGGGCCTCATCGAGACGATTTGCTTTTAATACTGGCTGGTAAAAACCTGGGGCAATTCGGTTCTCAAGGACAGCGCCGGGCGGCGGTATTGGCTTTGCGTCTTGCTCAGGCGCGTCTTTGCCGTGAATGCGTTGGTAGTTGGCCGCTTTTATTGATTGACGACGTAATCCATGAAATGGATAATAATAGGCGTGAGCGTTTTTGGCGTCACATTGATCCTGCAGGGCAAATAATCGTCACTGCTACGGATCGTGAATATCTCGGAGCTGGCGTAGAGCCAGCCAGAATTTTCAAGGTGAAAAATGGATCGATATCTGCTGATTGAACGTGATGGAATTATTACTGTGCGTACTGATGAGGGTATAGCAAAACCAGAGGACTGCCTTGTTCTGCCGTTTGTTTCTGAATCATTGCTTCATCTGGAGCAACAAGGCGTTAAACCTATAATTATAAGCGATCAAAGCAAGTTTTTCCCTGGCAAGATTGATCGAACTACCGTTGATGCAATACATGAAAAAATGATGAGTATTATTGATGAGGAAGGAGGGCGGGTTGAAGAGATATTAACTTGTTCCGGAAATGGTCCCGGTGGAGAATCGAATGGATTTCCTGATCCAGCAATAATCCAAATGGCGGAGCAAAAGTTTGGATTTGTATTATCTGAGACCTATTTTATTACCAGCGATATATTAAGTTTACGGGCAGGATGGGCTGCCGGGTGTAAAACGGGTTTTGTCAAAACTGGCAAACCATATAAAACAATGCAAATTCTGAGAAACTCCGATCAGTTTCCAGATTTGGTTGTGCAGGACCTCTTAACAACTGTAAATAGATTGTTCCCCCTGACGCCGGAAGATGGTAACTATACTAAAACCAATAGTAATTAGCGGTTAGTGATATGTGATATTTATTGGCTTGGTTGGCGTTTGAACCATGGTAAACGATGCAAGGGCGCTTTTATGGTTATGCGGCAGGGGCCGTTGATGATTGCGCCATCGTCGCCTTGCCATTTTCCTTTGGGGAAAAGTACTATTCTTTCATCCGTGTTTTGTTGTAGCACCGGCGCTACAAGGATATCATCACCCAGCATGAACTGGTCTTGAATGTTGGTGAATCCCTGGTTTGGATAGGCGTATTCCATGTGCCTTACAATTGGTTCGCCAGTTTTGGAAGATTGCCTGGCCAGATTGATTATCTCATCGGCCATTCGGGTATGCAATACTGCCATATTCCTGCAAATATCCAGTTTTTCTTGATCCAGAACTCTCCAAGGCGCAACGGAAAACTGCATCATGGGCATCAAGGCATGGCATTGCGCCGAACGTACTATCAATTCCTGATCAATTTTATCCAGATTCAAGAAAGAAGTGAATTCGCCTCCACCGATCAGATCGGGGCATGTATAGGCATAGCCTACTAAGCCCTGGGTTAGGATGCCCGGAATTAGTTTGCGCAGGTCATCCCAGCTGTGGCTCTTGTCGCGCAGGCGTTGAACCAGGGGCTGTCCGGCCATTTTCCAGCAGGCCCGGTATTCGTTCATGGGGAAATCCAATCCGATTTTGGCGAAAAGTTCGGTATGTTGATTGGCATGCAATTCCTGTGATGCGCAAATATCTCCAGTATAGTATAGAGCGTCTCCGGCATCCAATTTGAAGCCATCCACCTGGTATTTATCAACCAGATTTTGCAGTTGCTGGTGAAACCATTGCTCTCCTTCAGGATTGCTCAAGTCAATCAATGCGCTGGCGCCATTCCACCAGCGTACTATGGCCGGAACGGCTTGATTGTCGTCTTCGGACATCAGTACTCTTTTGCGTTTAAGTTCTCGGTAGACGGGAGAGTCGGCGCTGATGAAGGGGCATACCCATAACATAACCTTGAAGCCCATTGCGTGAAGTTTATCGATCATTCCTTTGGGATTAGAGAAACGTTCTGCTTTGAATTCCCATGTTCCATAATCTTCCTGCCAATTATCATCAATCATTAAAACGCCGGGGGGGAATCCATGTTTGATAATATCTTCAGCATATTGCAGGATATCATCCTGGTTCTGGTCATACATTAATTCTATCCAAGTGTTGTATTGAGGTTGAGTGAATAGAATCTCCGCTGGAATCTTTCCGGCTGGGGGGAAAAATGCTTGACTGGCATGTAAATATGCGTCTTTTAAGGTTTGGCCAGCTTTTCCTGATTGGAAATCGCTGAATGAGGATGATAGTTTTAAGACTCCTTCATTAAATTCAAATTCAAATGGATCATCGCACCATACATAGCGGCCATGATTGGATATCAGTAATGGCTGGCTCTGGTTGCCTTTGGTGTCGCCCAGCATGTCGTATGAGTAAAAATCATCTCCAAAGGGCATGATATGGCCATCAACTATGGCGCCTCCCCACCATCTCTCTCCAGGTTCAATCTGAAGTGATTTAGTGAATGTCGTTTGACCATAAGATGACAAACAAAAAATAAGTAACAGTAAACTGAAGAAAAATCTGAGGGTGATATTTGATTTACTGAAGGATTTTGTATGCATAATTTTTTACTTGTAATAAGTTATTGCATTGGTTCAACATCTGTTTCAGGATCAATATTGATATTCCGGTGAATAAGTTTTTCGAGTCGCGCTTCTTCTGCAATCATTTTTTCAGTATTGCCGGATTCTTTATATAACAAAAGGAGCTGAAAAGAAATAGTAGGATCATCAGTAAACTGATCGCGGAGTTTTTCCGCTTCTGTTATCGCAATCTCTGTTTTATCAGACTGGCTTAAAATACGTACTCTCGCCAGTTCGAAACGGGGCGTCTCCGGATTACGATTAATAGCTTTATCCAGAGCGGTATTGGTTTGTTCAGGCTTTTTAAGTCGGGAATTCAATTCAGCCAGTAAGAACTGGAAAATAGCATTTTCTCCGCATGATTCTTCAGCCTTTTTCAAATACTGAAGGGCGATTGAGGCGGGCTGGTTTTTGGTTATCCAATGGCAGAAGGCAAGTTGAAGAGCCACTGATTGTGGGGTCGTTTCTTTTAAGATTGTATTACGTCGTTCCATAAAACTCAGAGCATCATAATTGGGATCGGTGCGGATGCGGGATGCTTCCATGTGCAGCTTTATAAATTCTTTACCCTTTTCGATGGCTGATAGCGTCTCATTGCTCCATTGTGGTTCCATGGTTGATGGGTATAGAGCGCAACATATCCCTCCCATGGTTTCTGTTTCGGTTAATATGTGCGTTTCATAGGGAGTGATGCCTTCGGCATAGAATATCTCTCTGGATTCATCCGCTCCGGTCAGTAAGGTTAAACGAGTGATCAACTGATTGCTGAACATTTCTCCCTGGCAGTATAAAATGGGAATTTTTTGCTGTAGGCAATCGAAAATGGCTTCTTTCACGCCGGTGAAAGGCGTGACCTGGTAACGAGTTAATGAATTGATGACAGTAACTAATTCAGCAAACGAAACTCCCCGGTGAGGTGATACGCCAAGTAGATTGGCTAAAGAAGCGAACGAGATGGGGTCGCCCCAATATTTCCTGATTTCCGTCAACGCGAAAGGCGCCGCATACTGAGCGAAACGAGATGCTCTGTTAGATATGGGGATTGGTTGATTCCATTGGGGGGCTTCAAGTATTTTGGGATTGCTTAAAACTCTCTTAGAGACTTCGGCTTGATATGATAGAGGGAAGCGATTTTTTAATTCTGTATATAAGGCGATTGCTTGTGTTGTATCTCCCAGACGTACATTGAAATCGGCCAGAAGCGTAAGTACCTGGTATGGCCTGAAATCCGGGTGATTAGTTTTCAGCGAGCGAAGGACGCCTGCGGCATCTCTAATCAAACCGGCCCTCCGTTGGATATCGGCCAGGATGAAGGACTCGTATGTGGTTGCTTGGGGATGTTGCAGAATAGCAATAGCATTTTCATGATCTGCATCTAACAGGCAATAATAGGCCTTTGATATCCTATCCATGCCTTCTAATTTATCGATATCGGCTTTTCGTTGATTCCGGAGATCGACAGCCTCTTTCAACTCTTTGTCGAGAGGAGTCTCCATAGATACGGCAACTCTAAATTCTTGAATTTGGCGAGCTTTGGCGGCCCATTCTTCAGCCTGGTCTTCTTTGCCTTGATTCTTTCTGACGAATGCGAATATCTCATAAAAGTCACGGTTCGGTTCGACTTGAGGCGCAAATTTTTCAAGAATGTTTGACGCTGTATCCATTTCCATCAGTTTGATGGCCAGTTTCGCCGTCTCTGCGATGAGGTAAGGATCCGGGTAAAGGATATCGATTAACTGGGATAACTGCTGCCGGGCCAGATCTTTTTTATTATCCATGTTGCTCATGATCATAATACATAAGGCTTGAGCGTCTTTTGGATTCTGATTGAGCAATTGTTGAATAAATCTATGGGCTTCGTCGATTTTTTTATTAACGATGGATATTTTGGCTAAATCGAGCAGAAGCCATCGTTCCAGGAGTGGTGAACCTAATCCGTTCTGCGCCCGGATCATAAAGCGTTCGGCTTCGATAAACCGGCTTTCACGGGCGGCGAGGATGCCGAGAACGTAGAGTGAACTGGTCTCGACTAGTTTATCGGATATATCCTCAAATAGCGCATAGTAGGCCAGATTCATACTATTGGCTTTAAGCGCTAAAAGCGCCAGATATGGATGCGGCGCTGCATCGGGATTTGTTTTGAGATAGGCATCTATCTTTGAGATTGTTTCTTGACGTATGCCTTTATCGATTGCCTGCGCCCATTCTTCATAGGGCTGCGCCAGGGTGATTGATGATGAAGGTGATGAGTCTTTTATTTGAATTGCAGCAGAAGAATAAAAATCAAGGCATAATCGTCGTGCATGACGGCTGCGGTTTTTGATCTGCAGCAATCGGGTCAATGTGGAAGCGATTTTTGTTCTTTGTTTGAAATCCGTAGCATTGGAGAAAATCTTGGTTCGAAGCGAATTGATATCCTCTGCGCTCAATGTTTGAGGAGGCATTTCTTCCTGGGTAAGACCGGCGGATGGTAATATAGACAAAAAACACCCGCCGGTAATCAAAAATACCATTATGTAGATCAAGAAACGATTGGTCATCTTCATCATCGCGGCTGGACCTTGCGCAATCGGTGCGTTTGACAAAAAAAACAGATTAAGCAACGGGCAATCCGTAATCTCTCATAGCCGATCTAAGTATAACTTCGCTTGGAGCGGTTAAGGGTACTATCGGAGGTCGAAACAGTCCGCAATGAGGCAATCCGGTTTCTGGTGATTCGCTGAGTATTGAGACAGCTGTTTTTACTGGAATGGGATTAGTCTCAATAAACATCGCTTTGTTTAGCGGAGTCATTTTTCTGTGTAATCGCAATGCTTCTGCATGATCGCCTTTTAAGTAGGCGTGAACCATAGCGCGGACGTCTTTGGGAATGATATTGGCCGATACTGAAATCACTCCTTTGCCGCCTACCGCCAAGAGAGGAAGAGTCAGGCCGTCATCTCCCGACCAGACGTAAAAATCGTCCGGCGTCAAACGGCAGACCTCTGATATCTGATTGATGTCGCCGCTGGCTTCTTTTACTCCGATAATATTCTTTTCATGGGCCAGTTCCACCATTGTTTCCAGGCTGACATTGATGCCTGTACGGCTTTGAATGTTATAGACCACCTGGGGAATGTCAATTTCTCTCGCCAATGTTTGAAAATGATATAATAAACCAGGTTGAGTTGGCTTATTATAATAAGGAGTGATTTGTAGTGATATATCAGCGCCGTCTTCCTGGGCTGCTTTGGTTAAATCTAAAGCTTCACGTGTGTTGTTGCTGCCCGAACCAGCCATTAGTAAAGGGAATTGCTTGTCACCTCTGACTGATTTTAAATAAGCTGCTGAATGTTTGATTAACTCTTTGTGTTCGCTGTGCGTCAGGGTTGATGATTCTCCAGTTGTTCCGCAGACTAGTATACACTCGGTCTCGGCTAGAACATGGAAATCAATTAATTTCTCTAATGCGCCGAAATTAATGCCATTTTCGGTAAATGGGGTAATAAGCGCAACTGCAGATCCTTCGAACATTGTAACGTTCCTTTCCATCTCTATGTGATTTTAACATGATAAAAGATTAAAACCATTTTACCTCTGTAAACTAACGCTTGCAGAAGTTACACTTCATTTATAAGAGAAGAAATTATAATAGGTTCTTTCTTGACTCCATGCAAATGGAAGGTTGATTTTTTTTAATTAAACTGAAATAGGAATTAGTTAAACTTATGAAAGAGAAGGACTTTTTAACTTCTACATCTCAGTTTATAACTCCTGAAGAAGATGCCGGTTTTTTCATTGGCGCTCGTATTCTGGTTATTGATGATGATGAAATTATTTGTGATATTTTAACTCAATTTTTAAGTCAAAAAGGCGTACATTGCGATGCCACCTCTGATCCGAAGGAAGCTGCCAGTTGGATTCAGAATAGAGAAAACGTTTATGATGCGATTCTGTCTGATATATATATGCCTTACGGAGTTACCGGGCACGATCTTTTAGCAATCGCTTTGGATACATCTCCTCTGACCCCTTTTGTTTTAATGACCGGTCGTCCTACTTTGGATAACGCCATCGATGCCATCCGCCTTGGAGCTTATGATTATTTAACCAAACCTTTTAATCTTGATTATGTACAAGTTACCTTAACTCGGGCTTTGCATTATCGGCGTTTGGCTATGCAGAACCGATCTTATCAGGAAAATCTTGAGATGGAGGTCAATGAACGTACCAGGGAATTACAGGATTTTTTGATTAATTCAGTTAAATCTTTGTCAAATGCCCTTGAAGCCAGAGACCCGTATACTCAGGGTCATGCCAAGCGGGTTTCGGATATGGTGATAACCTTCGCCCGCGAATTGGGTATTGATGAATCGTATGATATTTCACTTCGTCTTGCCGCTTTATTGCATGATGTCGGTAAAATTGGAGTGCCTGATTCAATTCTTCTCAAACCGGATAAATTGACGGATGAAGAATATAATATCATGAAAACTCACCCCTATATCGGTTATAAAATTCTTGCGCCGATTCCATCCCTGCGGGAAGTTAGTATGTATGTACACGAACACCATGAAAGAATGGATGGCAAGGGTTACCCGCGAGGTTTGAAAGGCGATGAAATACACTTCAATAGCCGCTTCTTGATGGTAGCGGAGGTTTTCGATGCTTTGGCAACAGAACGAGTCTATAAAAAAGCCTGGACCAAAAGCAAGATCATAAAATTCTATCAGGAAAACAGCGGCACAGCTTTTGATCCCAAGGTAGTCGGCGCCCTGGTTCATCTTGTGAATCAGGGAACATTCGATAAACTCTATGACTTGAAAGACGATTAAGGCAGACGTATTACAGTTTCACCCACTCCCGGAAGGGAGAGGAGACTTGGCGACCTGACCTTAGAATAATTCCTATAAACTCTTCGACTACAGTGGTTTATTTAATTTAGGCTTGTTGGTTTTATGCCTGTTGGTGACGTTTAACGAAATTCTCTATACGTTTAACCGCTTCTCTGATTTCATCCAACGATGTGGCGTAAGAGCATCGCACGAAACCTTCGCCGCATTCTCCGAACACATTACCCGGGACTACAGCTACATTCTCTTCTTCCAGTAGTTTTTCCGCAAATTCCTGTGATGTCATTCCGGTAATTTTTATTGACGGGAAAGCGTAAAAAGCTCCGAAAGGTTCAAAGCAATCCAAACCAATCCGGTTAAAGTGATGAGTGATGAATCGCCGTCTCCGGTCATATTCCCTGCGCATATTTTCCACCTCTTCATCACCATGCCTCAGCGCTTCGATGGCGGCGTATTGCGCTACAGTGGGTGGGCACATGACATTATATTGATGAATTTTCCCCATGCCTTTAATAATATCGGATGGACCCGCCGCAATTCCCAAGCGCCATCCAGTCATGGCCCAGGCTTTGGAAAAACCGTGAAGCAGAACCAACCGATCCCGTATTTTCTCACGGGATGCAAATGATTTACATTCCTTTTCATAAGTTAATGGAACATAGATTTCATCGCTGATAAGGACAAGATCGTGACGTATTACGAATTCTATGATCTCATCGATCTGTTTATCTGAAATAGTTGCTCCAGTTGGATTGTTGGGATAATTAACAATCATGGCGCGAGTCGATGGAGTGACGGCTTTCTCTAAGTCTTCTATAGTAGGCGCAAATCCGTTTTCCGCATAAGTGGGTAGATGGATGGGGATGCCGCCCGCCAGGAATGTGAGTGGAGCGTATGACACGAAGGATGGCTCGACTATGATGGCTTCTTCATTGGGATTAAGTAATGTGCGGAAGGCCAGGTCAATACCTTCGCTGCCGCCGACGGTTACAATAATATTATCAACCGGGTCGTAAGATGCGCCTGTTGCTTTATGTAAAAATAAAGATATCTCCTCGCGCAGTTCCAGCAGACCATTGTTTGATGAATAACTGGTTCGCCCGGTTTCAAGAGAGTGGATTCCCGCTTCGCAAATATGCCAGGGAGTAGCGAAATCCGGTTCGCCAACGCCCAGAGATATTACATCGTCTTTTCCTATGACTAGATCAAAAAATGCACGTATGCCTGATGGAACTGTTTGTTCCACCCTTGTATTGATGCGTGATTTAGAATAAACAGTTTGGGGTAATGTAGTTACATTCATTTCTTTTTCGCCTTTTTCTAATGACTAGCAGGCATTCTTTCTATACCTTTTAATGACTAACAGGCATTTATTCTGCAACTTATTTATGGGCTAACAGGCATTCTTTCTCTTTGACCGGATTGGACCAGAATAGTACCCAATTCTTTGTATTTTTTCAAAAGGAAATGAGACGAAGTTGCATGTACGTTAGGAAGAACCGATAGTTTTTCGATGACAAAGTCCGCAATCTCCCGCATGGTTCTTCCTTCAAGAATAACTAACAGGTCATACCCGCCTGAAACTAAAAATACAGATCTAACTTCAGGAAAGCGATATATCCGTTCGGCAATCTTATCGAATCCGTGACCTCGTTCGGGTTGTACTGATACTTCGATAACGCATGAGACTTTGTCTTCCAGAATTTTATCGGAATTGACGACTGCTCTGTAGCCGAGGATCAAGCCTTCTTTTTCCATATTATCAATTTCATTGGCTACGGTTTGTTCCTCTTCTCCAATCATCACTGCTACTTCAGCAGGAGTATTGCGTGCATCGGCGTCAAGGATTTCTAATATTTTATTGCGAAGAGTTGTCATGGGTTTTATCCGTTAGAGTGTTTTGCATAACAACGTTCTGGATGGCGATTCGAAAAATCCAGAAAAAGATAAGCTTTTTCGAAGACCACGCGTGATTATACAACAGCACAATTTTGTTAATCGCTCTAATCGCCAGTGGCGGATTATCGCATTATTCCCTTTCGGAAAGTATTATATTAGGTAGTTTATTGAAATAGTACAATATCTCAATCGAAGATTTTGAGCGATTTTAATAATAACGTTCTGGATAGCAATTTTAACAAGCAAGAAAAGATTGGTTTTTTTTAGATCAATCGTGATAATAACCCCAAAAATTTTTGTTAACCGCTCTAGTCGCTAAAGTGGATAATGTTGCGTTGACCATCTTTCCAACCGAAGGCAAGAACTTGTCCTTGTCTTCCGTTTACTGAGATTATACGTTGATAAGTTTGATGTAAGTGTCCATGAACGATAACGTCAATTCCGGAATTGATGATAGATTCGTAAGCGCGTTGAGGTACGGCTAAGGTTGATTTTGTTTTGTTAGATACGATTTTGTTGCTTGCCTGTGAAAGTCGTAGTGCAGTGCGAAGTCTGATTTGGGCTGGTAATCGGTCGGCAAGATATCGCATGGGAGCAGATCGTATGATACTTTTATATAATTGATAAGCCCAGTCATTCCAGCATAGTTCATCACCATGGCCGATATATACTGCTCGCCCGCCAATGTCGATTACAGTCGGATTCGGCAGGACGTCAATCCAGGGTTGGTTTTCGAAAAAATGCGAGGCCAAGAAATCGCGGTTGCCTTCCAGAAAAAATAACTGAAGGCCTTGTTTAGCCCATTGTTCTAGATGATTGAGGAATGGTTCATATTTTGATTGAATAAAACTTTGTTCATTGATCCAGAAATGAAATAGATCGCCCAGGAAGAAAATGCGTTGTGCGTTGGTTGGGATTTCGTTCAATAAACGGGTGATTTCTTCTGTTTCTCCTCCAGGGTGATGAAGATCGGCGAAGAAAACATTTTCTCCTTTAGTTGGATTGGTCATGTTAATGATATCCCGGTTGTTTAATCGACAGAGTGATTTATGAATCTTTTTATATTAGGACTTTATACAAAGAGAGCGGCGAAATCGCCGCTCTGCATTAATTTTCTGAATTTATAAACAAAACATGGGTTGGCTGAGCATAACTTAAAAGCCCATGCCGCCGCCCATGCCGCCGCCCATACCACCCATCATACCGCCGCCCATGCCGCCGCCCATACCACCGCCGCCGCCAAAGTCGCCGCCGCCAGCCATACCGCCCCCAACTCCCATATTGCCTTGGCCTTGGCGATCAAGTCTACGCCGCCGGGCTTCTTCCAGACGTGAGAAATGTTCCTGGCGTTGTTGTTGTTTGATTTCTTGCCGCGCCATAGTCATAGAGCGTTTCAGGGATCGTTTGCGGGCGCGTTGCCAAATTCGTTCGTTAGTGCTGCGAGGTTTAACCCACATGACGTATTCGGCCAGTGAGAGTTGATCAGAACCTTCAAAATCCAGACCCAGGTCTGAAACGGGGATATCGGCGATTAGCCCGATTTCACCTAACGTTTGTCCCGCTATGTTTTGGCGCATTTGAAAATCCAACATCCGATCGACTTCTGCTTTGGTTAATTGTTCGATGCGGAAGGTCTGGGACATTGTTTTTCCGTAAATTTCCATATATTCGTCATATACTTCGCGAAGCCGATCAAGGATATTCTGGCAGAATTGAGCCATCTTATCATATTCGGCGTTTGATGATGCTGCTGCTTCGTATTGCTGTTTAGCTAATAAAAACTGCCGGTTATACAAAGCGAGAAAGGCCTGATTAGCTTGCGCCAAGGCTGAATCCATTCCTGTGGTAACACCGACATCGGCGTTGGTGTTGGTGTTATTTTCATCAGCAGTTTGCATTTCAGGCGGCGACAACTGGTCATTGGCAGGATCCTGTGAGTAAGATAATCCTGCAAATATTAGTAGAAAGGCACATCCAATTATTATTGACCGAGAAAGCATCATTCTTCGCCTCCGACATTCTTTTTTGATTTTTTATTAAACCCTAAGGTATACAAAGTTGAATCTATACATAATTATTATAGCAATTACAGTATTCTAGCGTCAAGTAATTGCTTGAAAACCCTTGGAGACTATATTACTATTATTGAAACTTTCATATATTTTAAGAATAATATAATCAATAGTATATTATTTTATCCGTGTTGATTTAAAAATGTTTTAATATTGGTATTTTATTGAGCGGGAGAGGTCTTAATGTTTAAATTGGATACAGAATTTGTCAAGGATATTGATCATTTTATCGAAGATATGTCTGGCGTAAATGCCGATAATATCATGCCAATTCATTATGGAAATAGACCGGAAATTATTTCCGCCGCCAAACAAAGATTAATCAAATTATTGCTTGCTTTTAAGCAAGTTTATCCCAATGAAAGAAAAGTTGCGGTTCTTCGCATTCCGGGGCGGATTAATCTGATGGGAGTGCATATTGATCACCGGGGTGGTTGGTGTAATTACAAATCGATTTCCCGTGAGATGCTTTTCTGTTTTTCTCTTAGAGATGATGATCGTATAGTCGCCAAGAATGTTTCGTCATTATATCCTGATTGTGATTTCAGCATTGGTGATGAATTGCCTGTTTCCCATAGAGGGCAATGGATGGATTATATCGAATCGGTAACCTTAAAACGGGGATTCTGGGGCAATTATTTAAAAGCAGGGGCTTTGAAACTTCAGGATTATTTAAAAGATGCCTCAATCAGGGGCGTGAATCTTATGGTTTATGGGGATATTCCTCCCCAGTCGGGATTATCATCATCATCAACTCTGGTGGTTGGTATGATGCTGGCATTATTTCATAGTAATAAACTGGACGATATCGATATAGATAGATTCAAATTGGCGGAGATTTGCGGTGAGGCGGAGTGGTATGTTGGAACGCGCGGCGGGTGTGGAGATCATGCGGCGATTCTTCTGGGTCGCCTTAACCATATAACTCATACAGGTTTTAAGCCATTAACGGCTGCATATTCTCCATTTCCTGAAGAATGCGAAATCATTATAGCTCAAAGCGGAGTCCAGGCTGAAAAATCATCTCAGGCCCGTGAACAATTTAATTCGCGTATCGCTGCTTATGAGGTTGCCTTTGAATTATTCAAAGATAATCATCCTGATCTAGTAGATCGTTTGCAATATCTAAGAGATATCTCTCCCGATAATCTGGCGATGCCGCTGGGTGATTTTTATACGGCATTAAAAACTACTCCCGTTTCGGTCAGTTATGTTCAATTGAATCAGCAATATCCTCATTTGTCCGCAGTATGGCGTCGAATACAAAATACTTATGGAGATAGCGGGCAATCTCTTCCGGTTCGTGAAGCGCTTCTTTTCGGCGTTGCTGAATGCGAACGGGCGCGGCGTTTTCCTCAACTTCTACAAAAAGGCGATATTGGCGCCGCTGGACGTTTCATGTATATCTCTCATGACGGAGATAGAGTGTCTCTTTGGAATGACGGTGTATCCAGTCCTTTTCGCAATCCTTATGATAATGCTTATTTAGATGAATTGGCTCAAAAAGCGCTGCAATCTCCTGATGATGATAATCTGCAACTGGCCTATCAACCGGGCGGGTATCGTTGCAGCGTCCCGGAAATTGACCGTATGGTGGATTTCTGCAAAAAATTAGATGGCGTCTTTGGCGCTGGATTAACCGGCGCCGGATTGGGAGGGGCGATTTTGGTCTTAACTCGATGTGATGCGACATCACAGGTGGTGGATAAGTTGAAGCAGGAAATGTCAAAATGGCGCGCTGAAGTACCGTGGATTGAGCGTTGCCGTCCTGTTTCCGGCGCCTCGATTTTGTAGTTATTAGTTGGAGTAGAGGATGTGATAATTCCCTCTCATCCTTGGCCGCTGGTAGAGCGTTTTTAAAGGCGTTTATTATTGCTGAAAAACTGGTAGACTTTTTCTTATTAAAGATGTTTTTGGGAAGGTTGATTCATAATGCAGAATAAATGGCGCTATTCTTTTACGCTCATAGAATTGCTGATCGTGGTGGCGATTATCGGCATCCTGGCGGCTATAGCCGTGCCGAATTTCCTCAATGCGCAGTTGCGCGCCAAGGTCGCAAGAGTGATGGGAGATTTCCGTTCTAATGGAACCGCTATCGAAATATATATTCTTGACAATAATTCCGCTCCCTGGGA
This sequence comes from bacterium, assembly GCA_963662285.2. GTDB lineage: Bacteria > Hinthialibacterota > Hinthialibacteria > Hinthialibacterales > Hinthialibacteraceae. Next base: position 1,417,003 of record CAXXMV010000008.1, on the reverse strand, counting down.
TAAACCATGTCCATCAGGCGACCACGGATGGTCTTCCTGTCTCTCGCGGCTTACCACTCCAATTTCTTATATGAGCGTGGTGTTGCCGGATGTATTTCAAGCCAAAGATGTGATTGAGATGCTCTCTGGATCGCACTTTGTGGGAGGCAAAACCGGGGGGAAATTAGCCTATGATTATACGACGATATATTTCAATGGAGGAGTGAGCAATCCTTCTCCGGTCTGGAAGCGTCTTTTTGGCGGTTCGTTGTGGAGATTGTGCAGCGCCGGTCCTGATCAGGCATTAATTAATGTGTTGGATAGACAGTGGTTAGCGCCGCCGTGGGATGCTTCCAATGGGCTTATGTCTCCAGGTGATATCACTTATTCTCAACAGAGTTTTCTGAATAAATAAGCGGAATAGCAGTCGATAGGGCTTATTTAATCAATAATCTCTTAAGCGACTCGTAAGTTATGATAATTTCCTGAGGGACTTCCACTTGTTGAAGGATGCTCGGCGTGATTTGCAGTACTTCCTTGGATGCGGGGCTTTGAGAGATAATTTTCCGCGCAACAAGATGGTCTAAAATGGCGCGGGAACGTTGCTCCTGATAGTGCGGTCTCAATTCTTTCCATAAAGGGGAACCAGCCAGCGCCTGTACTAGGTCTTTTTTATCTATTTCGATTAATTCTTCTCCTCCTGAGTCATTGGGAAAGACTTGCAGTAGTATCTGAGCCGTATGATATTCCTTAGCTGAAGTAAATGACCTTAAAGGGATATTGGCGTACTCTTCAGTGCTTAAAACCTGAAAAATCTTTAATTTCTCTTCATTGATGCATAGAGTTTTCTGTTTTTGCGTCTCAATTATGCCCGCCTCTTCAAGTCGCGTCAGGATATCTTTTATTACAACCGGAGGTAATTCCAATAGGTATTCCAGGTTCTGAATGAACTGTAAATATAATGACGCGGGATTGTCGTCTCCCTTGGCGCACAGCAGGAGAATGGTGGTTGTTTTACGCCAAATGTCGGGATCATTGAGTTGGTGGGATTGACTTAGAGAGAAATGTCTACTGCGCAGTTTATGACACAGCAGTTTCATGATGACCTCGGCCACAGCCGGTGAACGTCGAATCAATGAACGGATGCGATGTTTGTTGAGTACGATTAAGATGCTGTCTTCCATTGCGATAACCGATGCGGAACGGGGAGCGTCATCAAGAATCGCCATTTCACCCACCATATCCCGTGGGCCGATTTCCGCTATGGGGACGCTTTCTCCATCAATTTCCTTTTCGACCAATAAACGCCCCTGCACTACGAAATATGCGCATTGACCGACTTCTCCTTCGCGCATCACCACCGTGCTTTTCTTGATGCTTACTGCTTCTTTAGATAGAGAACTAAATAATGATTCATTCATTTATGTGGCACCATTCTCTCCAATTATAAAGAGATTTTATGAGTTTCAGTATTTAACCGCAATATGCATTATCACTTTCTTGAATAGCGCTCCTGAAACACGAATGGTCGCTTCGGGAAAAAATATTTTATTTGGCATCGAATATACTTTTTTGATAATCTCTCTAATTATGACAAAATTTTATCTTTCTGATAACCTTAATCTCAAATATCGCAACTCTTTTTAAACAGTATACAATAACTACTGCTATGTTTTACAGTTCAGCTGAATGGAGAGGCGTCTTTAGGTTCGGATTATTGGGTTGATTGCGCCTTGTTTAATAAATCGGTAAAATGAGTTTAAAATATATTCAAAAAAAAATGATTAATTACAAGAAAATCCTTGTTTCTTAATAAGAAATGAATATAATTAATATCAGTTGATCTTAACGATTTGCTTCCGGCACGCCTAATTGAGGATAATCCCCAAGTTATTTCATGACAATCATTTGATGTTTTTCTACTGTTAGGGTTGTACTTTTTCATCAAAAGATTTACTTGGCGTGCGCTATATAGCGATAATCAAACGTATATGCCTATCCGTAGGCTTGCTTCGCGTCTCGTCTGTTGTGGGCTTTGAACGACTGCTTTGATGCACTTTAGTTCTAAAATATCTCTAGGCTGGTTTTCATAATATCTATATTATTCAATCTCACGCCAAGATTGAATGATTGGATTTTACAAAAACAGGCGTTCAAATAAACGAACATATTTTTGAGTATTGTTTCATGTAATTATTATTTTTTGTTCCATTTCCCGGTTTCATAAGTCAAAACTGAAGAATGGACTTTGCTGTGAATGGGTAGTTGATTAATTTGATGAAATTAATTTGTTTTGATACGATTCTGATGTAATCGATTCTGAACAACTTTTTTATGGATTACTTTAATCCAAATTCAAATATTGCAAATCACTCTAACATTAACTAACTTGAATCATTTTCCACCTAGAAATACAAAGCATGAGTGAAATTCTACTAATCGACGGAAGTTCAATTTTTTTTCGCGCCTTTCATGCGATACGGGATATGCGTCGTTCGGATGGCATGGCTACTAATGCTGTGTTCGGTTATATCAATACTTTACGGACTGTTATGAAGGATTATAAGCCCACCGATATGATAGTGGCTTTTGATCTTCCTCAACCGACGTTCAGGCATAAGGTCTTTAAGGATTATAAAGCCAACCGATTAAAACCACCGGATGAGTTAATTGCGCAAATACCTTATATAAAAAAAGTTACAGAAAAACTGGGCATCTCACAGGTTGAACTGCCTGGGTATGAAGCCGACGACCTTATCGGAACTATGGCGATGCATCTAGCGGAGCAGGGAAATGATGTAATGATCGTTTCCAGCGACAAAGACCTGTTCCAACTGGTGAGTTCATCAGTTCGCATCCTCCGCCTGGCGCCTATGGGAAAAACTAAAGTTTATGGCGTCGAAGAAGTAAAAGAACGATACGGCGTAGCGCCAGAGCAGATTGCTGATGTGTTCGCTCTGATGGGAGACGCCAGCGACAATATCCCCGGAGTTCCCGGCGTGGGAGAAAAAACCGCTATTGCCTTGATTCAGCAATACGGAACATTGGAAGCTATTTATGAACATGTAGATGAAATCAAAGGCAAGAAGCGGCAGGAAAATATTAGTAATAATAAAGAAGCCGCTTTTCAATCACGCGACCTGGTCCTTTTGGCGACCGATGCGCCGATTGATATTTCCGTAGGTTTCACCCGTATGAAGCCAGTCGATAAAAATGATTTACTGGCGATTTATGAAGAGTTGGATTTTAAGGGATTCGCCAATGAATTAAAGCTGGACGATGGCGTAATAAAAGAGGTGAAAAAAGTAGAGGCCAATTATGTGACGGTCTCTACGCTAAAACAATTAGAACAAGTAGTTGATTGCGTAATGCAAAAAGGCAGTTGCGCTATAGATACTGAAACAACGTCCCTTAATATATTAGACGCCCGGATGGTGGGGATGTCGATCAGCGTTGAAGATCATCAGGCCTGGTATATACCGGTTGGCCATAATCAAACAGGCAACCTGCCCCGCGAAGAGGCCTATGCGCTGCTGCGGAAAATTATTGAATCCGATGAGATCGGCAAGACGGGGCATAACCTGAAATACGATCTGCATATTCTGATTAACGAAGGTTTCGATCTTCGCGGTATACGAGACGATTCTTTGATTGCGTCTTATATTGCACAACCATATAGAGGCGGCAGAAAACTTGACGATCTGGCGAGAGATGAATTGGGTATGGCGATGACCCCCATAACTGAATTGATCGGAACCGGGCGCGATCAAAAATGCATGGCTGATATCGATATTGACATTGTTTCTCCCTATGCATGTGAAGATAGCGACGCAGCGTTGCAACTTAAGAATATTCTAAGTTTGGCGATAAAAGAATACCAGATGGATTTTCTATATAACGAGATTGAAATTCCATTGATTTCCATATTAGCCGCTATTGAAAGGAAGGGCATCCTGGTTGATCCGTCCGTATTGAAAGAGCAATCGGATCAGATGGAATCTGAAATGGCTGTTTTGGTCGGTGATATCTTCAAGTCAACCGGACGTGAATTTAATATCAACTCCCCTTCGCAATTGGCGCAAATCCTGTATGATGATCTTAAGCTTTTGAGTGGGCGCAAGAGATCCACTCGCGCTGATATCCTGGAAAAGCTGGCGGCGGATGGAGTTGAGGTTGCCCGCCAGATACTGGATTACCGGCATCGGCAAAAAATCAAATCTACATACCTTGATGCGCTGCAAAAACTGATCCGTAAGGATACGGGACGCGTACACACGACATACAATCAAGCGGTTGTTAATACAGGGAGAATTTCTAGCAGCGATCCCAATCTGCAAAATATTCCTATTCGCTCCGAACTCGGAAGGCGGGTTCGTCGTGCGTTTGTTGCCGCAGAAGGCTGCGTTTTGATATCGCTGGATTATTCACAGGTTGAATTACGCATCCTGGCTCATATTACAAAAGATCCGGGATTATTAAGCGCCTTTACCCAAGGTGAAGATATTCATTCCCGTACCGGGGCGGAAATATTCGGCGTGCCGATAGATCAGGTAACTGCCGATATGCGGAGAAAAGCCAAGGAGATTAATTTCGGTTTGAACTATGGGATGTCTCCCTATGGTTTGGCCAAGCGGTTGGATATAGATAATAAAGAAGCAACTTCATATATTGAAACATATTTTTTACGTTACCCGCTGGTTCAGACCTATATGGATAATACTACTGTCTTCGCTCAGGAGCATCTATATGTTAAGACGGTTCATGGTCGGCGAATTCCAACTCCAGGCATACGGGATAGCAACCGCATGATTCAAGACAATGCGCGCCGCGCCGCTATCAATGCTCCCATCCAAGGTTCCGCCGCCGATTTGATGAAGAAGGCGATTATTGACGTGCACCATGAATTAAAACAAGAATCTGATATCGCATCGATACTTTTAACTGTGCATGACGAACTTGTTCTGGAAGTACGGGAAGACCGCGCCGAAGAGATTTGCCAACGATGCCGTAAAAGAATGGAAACAGCTTTGGAATTTTCCGTCCCGACGCCGGTGGAAACCATTATTGGAACTAACTGGGCGGATTTGAAATAATAAATGAGCCAAGATGATATTATTACATTAAGCGCCATCGGTTCGCGGGATATTGCGCCGCAGCGTAAAGTTATCGGATTAACCGGCAATCCCGGCGCCGGGAAATCGGCGGTCGCCCGGATTATGCAAGATTGCGGCGCCCGCATCGTGGATGCCGATTGCATTGGACATGGATTGTTAAAGCGTAATTCCCCTGTATTTGATAATTTAATCAGCGAGTTTGGCTCATCGATTTTGAATGCTGAAGGGGAAATAGAGCGGAAAAAATTGGGCGCCATAGTCTTTCAAGCGCCTGAATGTCTACAACGTCTTAATGATATTGTTCATCCCGCTTTGTTGCAGCAGATTGAGCATGAAATCCAGCAGTTCCGCGCTTCGGATGAACCGGGGCCGCTGGTAGTGGATGCGGCGCTGATTTTTGAATGGAATGTTTCCAACCGGTTTGACGCCGTGCTGGTGATTGCCGCTCCAGAAGATGTACGCCGTAAAAGATTTGAGGAGGCGCGAAATGCGGCCTCTGGTGATTTTGACCGCCGTCAGGCGGCGCAGATGACTGAAGCAGAAAAGAAACGGCTGGCGGACGCCGTTATAAATAACCAAACAGATTTGAATGACCTTCGATGCAAAATCGAAGAGTTTATGAAAAGTTAAAGGATTAAAGAGGATCATGGAAACCAAGACACAGTTTAAAAGGCCACGATCGCCGCGTAGTACCAATACCCGGCGAAGCGGAACTCCCGACGGACGAAGCAGCGATAGAAACAGCAACAACAACAGAAGCAGTAACAAAATGTATGGCAATCCGGCTAACTCCAACGGAGCAGCATCGAGTAGAAGTACTACGCATACCCGTAAACCAAAGTTAGAGATGGAAGTTCTTAAGAAAAACACCATCGCTGAACTGATTAAATTAGCTCATGAGATTAACTTGGAAGGAATCAGCGGTCTGCGTAAGCAGGAACTGATTTATAAGATCCTCGAACATTCAGCTAAAGAGGAACCGGAAGACAATAGCGAGATGGAAGGCTCCGGCGTACTGGAAGCCTTGCCTGAAGGCTTTGGATTCTTGCGCAGCGCAGATTATTGCTACCTTCCCGGACCGGACGATATTTATGTATCGCCATCTCAAATCAGGCGCTTTGGTTTACGTAAGGGCGATACCGTGACTGGCGTTATCCGTCCTCCTAAAGAGGGCGAGCGCTATTTCGCTTTGTTGAAAGTTACTTCAATTAATGGCGAAGAGCCTGAAGCGGCCAAAGACAAAATCTTTTATGACAATCTGACTCCGCTCTTTCCTAATCAACGCATCAAACTAGAAACTACTCCGGAGCATCTTTCGGCGCGAATTATAGATTTTATCACGCCCATGGGTCTGGGACAGCGCGCCTTGATCGTGGCGCCGCCTAACTCCGGTAAGACTATGCTGCTGCAGGAAATCGCCAATAGCATCGCCACCAATCATCCGGACGTAGCCCTGATCGTTATGCTGATTGACGAGCGGCCTGAAGAAGTTACCGAGATGAAGCGCACGGTTAAGGGCGAAGTTATATCTTCGACTTTTGATGAACCGCCGGAGCGGCATATCCAGGTTGCGGAGATGGTTATCGAAAAGGCCAAGCGTCTGGTCGAATACCGTCATGACGTAGTTATCCTGCTCGATAGTATTACGCGTCTGGCGCGGGCTTATAACCAGACGGCGCCGCACAGCGGCAAGATACTTTCCGGCGGTATCGATTCCAGCGCCCTTATTCCACCTAAGCGCTTTTACGGCGCGGCCCGTAACATCGAAGAAGGCGGCAGCCTCTCTATCGTGGCTACTGCGTTGATCGACACCGGCAGCCGGATGGATGACGTTATTTACGAAGAATTTAAGGGTACCGGTAACCTGGAACTGCATCTTGACCGTAAATTGGCCGAACGGCGCATCTATCCAGCCATTGATATCAACCGTTCCAAGACCCGTAAAGAAGAACTATTGCTGGAACCGGCTGATCTGGAACGCGTCTGGTTGCTGCGTAAAGTGCTCAACGAGATGAACGTCAGTGAGGCGGTCGAACTCTTGATTGAGCGTATGCGCAAAACCAAGAGCAATAAAGATTTCCTCGAAACCCTTCATAAGTCCGCATTCTAATTTCTGAATATATGATTGGTTAACCATTTGATTCCTCAAGCGCAATGTCGTTTATACGGCATTGCGCTATTTCCATTGCGCTATATTTCAGGTAAGATAATTTGTGGTTTTGATTACCAATATTGAATCTATCAGGAAGAAAAGATGGGACGCGCTTTCGCTTTATCCCATCCTACGAGAATTCATTGTGGTGAATAAAGATATAAGGGTGCCAAGGGCAGCGTCCTTTCTGCTCTTGACTGAAAACTTTATAAAAACGAAATAATCCTTAAATTCTTTATAATCCAACCACACGTACAATAAATTGTATTTGATTCTGTATTCAACGTGAATTGTTGATAAGAACTATGGGAATAAATGAGGTTAACTCAATCAAGGGCAGAAAATACACTGCCCTTGGCACCCGTTATTGGTCTTATCCTCAATCCGTAAATATAACTAATATTTGTTAGTGGTAAGAGTACTAGAGTACTAGTCTTAATTTCAATTTGCCAGCTAAATAATAACCATGAACACAGCAAACAAACGTAGTAAGAATGATATTTTCATCCAATTCGCCGCTTATGGATTGCGGTACAAGACCCGTCTGTTTTATGTTATCGGGTGTAGCATCGCCATTTCATTATCTACCCTGATGCTGGCCATCTTCCTTAAGCCGGTGTTTGAAATTATTTTTGATAAAGAAGGTAAGATTCCACCGCCCGATGGTCGTTTGGGTGGTATGGTTGGTTATATTTATGCAGTAAAAAATTGGTTATTCAGTCTGATTGCGGAGTCGGCGGAGAGTAATATATTATTGACGCTCTGCTTTATCTGCGTGTTAATTCTTTTCACGGTTTTTATTAAAGGCATCTTTCAATATATCAATACCTATATGGTGCAGTGGATCGGCAACCGCGTCATACTCGATATTCAGCGTGAATTATTCGATCACATGCTGAACTTCAATGCGGCCTACTATACCAAACAAAAAGTGGGTTATCTGATATCCTATTTCACCGCTGATACGCGCGTTGTCGGGATGACGGTTTTTTATGTTTTCGGAAGGTTAATGCTTGATCCGGTTATGCTGCTGGGCACGCTGGTTTTTCTGGTGTGGATGCAGTGGCAACTCACCTTATTATATGCTTTGATATTCCCGTTTATCTTTATAACTATACGCTTTTTTGCGCGTAAGAACCGCAAGGCCGGGCGCAAGGCGCAGGATATTACGGCGCGTCTGGGGGCCTTTCTGCAAGAGCATTTCAGCGCCATCCGTCTGATCCAGGGTTATAGCATGTACCCCCGGCAGCGCAAAATCATCGAGCACGAGACGCGGGGCGTATTCGACGCCAGCATGTCGATGGCGCGGGCCATGGGCGCCTCGTCTCCCATCAATGAGTTCCTGGGTATATTCGCGGTATGCAGCGTAGTGATTCTGGCGGCGCTGATTATGTTTAAATCCGGGGAAGGCGACATCGCCATCAACGGCGGCGATTTTGTGACTTACGTCGCCGCACTGGTTCTTTTGTATCAACCCATCAAACGCATTGAGCGTGCTATCCAACAGATCCAACACGGCATCGCGGCGGCGGAGCGCATCTTTGATGCGCTTAATACCGATGCATCTCTTCCGCAAATAGAAGACGCCAAGACATTGAATTCATTTGATAATGAAATCCGTTTTGATAATGTAAGTTTCTCTTATGATGGTGAAGAGGATGTATTAAAGAATATTTCCTTCACCGCCAAAAAGGGCCAGCAGATTGCTTTGGTTGGTCCCAGCGGGGCGGGGAAGAGCACTTTGGTTAATTTGATCCCGCGTTTTTATGATCCCGTATCCGGCAGTATTTCTATTGATGGCATTAACCTTAGCGAACTAAAACTGGAAGACCTACGGCGTAAGATCGGTATGGTCTATCAGGATGTTATGATCCTGGGCGATACAGTGCGCTTGAATATCACTTGCGGCGATGAATCATACACTGATGAGCAGGTAGTGAATGCGGCCCGTGCGGCCTATGCTGATGAATTTATCGCTAAATTGCCTTATGGTTACGATGCGATTATCGGCGAACGGGGCGAGTCGCTTTCCGGCGGGCAGTGTCAACGCATCGCCATTGCGCGCGCCTTTTTGCGCGACGCGCCGATTCTGATACTTGATGAAGCAACCTCGTCTCTGGATAGCGAATCGGAATTGCATATCAAGCGCTCGCTCAATGAACTGATGCAGGGGCGCACTTCGTTTGTAATCGCGCACCGTTTATCAACCATCCTGCAAGCCGACCGCATCCTGGTAATGGAGCGCGGCGTCATTGTTGACATCGGAAGGCATGATGAATTAATAGAGCGTTGCGACTTGTATGGACGTTTGTATCACCTGCAATTCAGCAATGAAAGCGATAAAAATTCCTGCGAAACTGTGTGAGGCCATGTCTGGAAAAATTGCTCCCGTTCTGCTGCTCTTGTTGCTTCATGGGGTCATTATGGCTCATAGCATTCGTAATAAGACGGCCACGGTTGATGAATTAGGGCATCTGACCGCCGGGCTTTATGCGCTGAACCATAATGATTTCCGTTGCAACCGTCTTTCGCCTCCCTTGCAGAACATGCTTTGCGCCCTTCCGGTTTATCTCTTCGGCGATTACAAACTGACCTACGATCATTCATGCTGGAAAGAGGGCGTCTGGAATGGACTGGGCGACCGTTTTGTCGAGGCTAATCCTGCAACCTTCCATAAAAATTTGACTCTTGGCCGATATGGATCGATGGCGTTATCAATATTATTGTGTCTGTTGATTTTTATCTGGAGCCGGGATATCTGGGGTTATTGGCCAGCTTTAGGCGTTTTGACTTTAGCCGTGTTTGAGCCGAACTTTATAGCTCATGGGCGTTTGACTACCGCTGACGCGGCGCCGACGTTATTCTTCTTATTGAGCGGCTACTTGGCTTGGCGTTTTGTCAAAAAGCCTAGCTGGCAGAGGTTGATTGCGGTTGGGGTTGCTTTTGGATTAACCTGGTCTTCCAAACATTCCGGGCCGGTTATGATTATTGCATTGTTCTTTGGATTCAGCCTGCTATTTCAACGCCATTCACAACCGCTTGGTTTCCGGTGGATTCCCGGATTGAAGAAAAAGTCGGGTTTGCGGCGTTCGCTTTGGCTTTCCGCTATGCTCTCAGCGATTATTCTATTTGTCGGGTTATTGGTGATATGGGCGGTATATGGTTTTGAGGTGGGCGATAGCATTGAAGGCAAGCGCGAGCCGAAGCGCAGTCTTCTGTGGATGCAAACCCAACTACCCATACAGACGGCGACCTATATTCTCGGTCTCGAAGAGCGTTATCCCTTTGATCAAACCAACACGGATGATCCCTACTGGCGCTTGATTTCAGGATGGCTCCCCGCCTACAGCCATTGGGAAGGCTTCTGCGCCAACCGCCTTAACGCGCAACGCGGTTCACCCGCCTTCTTTCTGGGAGAAACATCCTATAGAAAAAAGGATATGTATTATCCCTTTCTCTTTCTAACCAAGACTCCCCTGCCGCTTTTGATAATTCTGTTTATAGGAATTATCGCGCTGGCGTTGCGTCTGGCGCGTCCCGGCCGGCGGGCGTTAATCCTGGGATTAATAATACCAGTGGTCTACGCCGCTATACTGATAGGATGCAACCGGGCTTATATCGGCTACCGTCATGCGCTGCCAGTGGTTCCATTTCTGCTGGTGGTTATGGGCGGCGCCGCGTTTAAGACGCTCTTGCCTAGTAGTCTACGTAAAGATAATAGGCGCTTGGATAACAATACACTGATTGGCATTGCATTGTCATGCGGTCTTGCAGTATGGCTGTTTGTTGATGTTCTGGCGGTGCATCCCAATTATTTAACCTACTATAACTCATTGATCGGCGGCCCGTCGAACGGACATTATTACGCAGTAGATTCTAACCTCGATTGGGGGCAGGATTTATTGGAGCTGAAGGATTATCTGGCGGAGCATAATATCAATGACGCCTATCTACTATATTTCGGTCCCAAGACGCTGCCGGAAGCTTATGGAGTGCCCCACCGGAAATATAAACAACAAAAAACCTTGCAACCGGGAACCTATGTCATCAGCGTAACCATGTTAAGGCAGTACATAGCTTCATACTTCATGCCCGAATTAATCTCATTTTCCAATCGTCAACCCGATGACGTCATCGCTGATACTATGTTTGTGTTTTATGTGAAATGAGATAGATTTTTCTCACCTGATCTTCTCCTGCTTAAGAGCGGAATTGGATCAACTCCAACTCTTTTTCTCGATTTTTCAATAAAGTTTAGTTTGAATATGCCTCATTATGCTTGCCATGTATATCCTTGTGTTTTTACATGTTATGAGATGTATTGCAATATACGTAGTACTTTATAATTGTATCCATTGAGTTATTTTTAAATGCATATTTAAACATTTTATTGTTGACAATATAAATAAATTAAAATATAGTATAATTTATACAAAATTAGATAAATAGGGGCTATTATCTGGTTTTGTTTATATTGCATTTCTTGTTTCATAAAATATTACAATAAAATTTCTGGATATGCATCTTTTCTATATGATGCTTATTACAGGGTATCTTTTTGCTTTTTTTTGGGGAATCCCGGATTATCTGACTTATCAGTATTTTCTTAATACTACTGAAAAATACGCTTTGCGTATAATTTGCACATATTTTTGTGTGCAAACAATATCAGGAGGTGCATCAATGATTAGACGCCTTGTAGGAATCAGCTGTATGTTGAGCCTCGTATTCGCGGGGGTGGCTGTAAGTCATGCTCAGGATATCTATCCCCAGCCAGTAACGGAGTATGCTGAGCAAACCGGGCCGGGAACTATGACGTTCCTGAGTTATCCCAAGTATTACCAGGATAAAGCGGGAATATTTCAGGAGGTTAATACCAACCTGGAGTTTTCCGATGATCCCGATTGGGATTATGAAGTCATTAAGGGCATCTGGAATCTGAAGGTGAACGCTAATGGCCTTTTCCAGGCGGAGCATGAAGGCGACGTCTTCACATACCATTCTCTGGTATGGGCGTTCGCCGTAATGGAGCCTTCCATGCCTTTGACTGGGGCGAACCGAACTGGTCGGAAATCGAGGTGCAGGGCGACCAGGTTTACTGGTATAACGTTTTCCCTGACGTCGATCTCTCTGTGCGGTATATTCACGATATCTTGAAAGTGGATGTTATTGTCAGAGCGGATTTGATGAAACAGATCAGGGGTGATGTTCAACAAGGAACTCTTGATGCGCAGGATTATCTTACTGCGCGTTTTGACATCCCTAGCGTGTGGATTACCAGTGATGCATGTCTCGGCGAAAAGCAGGTTGATCTTTACACTGAAAACTTGGATGAACCCTTACAGTTTGTAAAGAATGACAAGGTAGTACACAAATTGAGTCCAGTAACCGCATATGTTTTAGATAGCATGGGTGACCCCATCTATTCGTTTGATGAAGAAAGCGCTATCCGCACCAACCAACTTTGGCAGTTGAACAAGGATGCGTCCGGTGTAGCAGAGATGTCTGCTTGTCTTGGCGATTTGGCTAAAGCCCCCGAAGGGGGGGTTGGTTATTGATCCTGGCTTGGGCGTGATTAATCCTGATCGTGATACAATGTTGGATGGTAGTACTGTGAATGGTTCTGTTGGTATCGTTAGTTGGAGCGATGATGAGCGGTTGCTGTTCGGCTTTGATATAAGTTCACTTCCAAATGGCAGTGATATTATTTCTTCATCTCTTGAATTTAATATCTATCAGAACCGAACATCATCTGATGCTGCATTTACTGCCTATAAAGTTACTAGTGATTGGGAAGAAAACTATGCAACTTGGACGGTAGCTAAGAATGGCGCAAACTGGACTACAGCCGGAGGTGATTATGATAGTAGCGTCGCTTCTGATAGGCTTGTTATACCTTACGATTTTGAAGGTGATTTCCAGGATTTGTATATCTCGAATATACTAAATTCTCATCTTGATGATTCAGAAGATGATGTTAAAACAAAAGGCATCTTATTAAAGCGCGATCAAAGTGCGGATACTGACGCAATTCGCATTTATACAAACGATGGGTCAGTCACTTCTAAAAGGCCTAAGTTGTATGTCAACTATGATTATGAAACCGCGACTTTCTCTGATTTACTTTCACCAGTGCCGGACAACCAATATGCTCCAGTCAAATTCGATGGTAAATGGTATACTTATATCACGGGCGGTCAATATAATTCGAATAATGACCAGATTCCCAAAACCTTTGCCATTCAGATCAATGATGATGATAAAGGGATGGCAACCAGGGATATTTCTAACATCTCTGATTATATGTACAGAAACGTTGGAACCCAAACTCCATCTCCCCAGGCAACAGGAACGCCTTTCCCTGTATTAGAACCATTAGCTCACCAAGAAGATTTTATCACTCCCACTCCGGGTGACTGGTATGTCCGTATGAATGCATTGTTTTCGCATAACGTTGGTGCAAACGCGTCGTCTACTCCGATCATCCATTCTGTATTCCATGCAGAAGATACGCATGATTATGGAGGTAGACCCTATGGGATTTATCAATATCCAAGCAATCCAAATATATGGCTTCATGCGAATTACGCCCGTATCGGCTATGCACGTTCTGAAAATGCAGTTGATTTCGATATTGTAAGTATGAAGCCAGAGATGACAACAACGCCTACCCCAAGGCAACAGAGAACCCCGGGTCCATTAATAGAGTGTTTTATGTCAGAAACAGATTGGCTTTATCCTGAAGGTACTCCAGGACCAGGCACGCCAATTCCAGAACCAACGTATGATAATTGGTTTGATACTGATACCCCTCCTCAACATGGAGTAGGAGTACGGCATCCCTGGTTGATTGAAAAAGATAACTACTTGTATGTTTTTTATGACAGAAACTTATCTTTGCAGTATTGTGAAGCAAGAGATACAGATGGTGAACTTGAATATGACTTACTACAAGCAGCTACTAGAGGAATGGTTCAATGGCCATCTTCAATCTGTGTTGCGCGTGCTTTGAAAACGAGTGTGAATAGTTATGATTCATCAACAGATAGTCCTTGGAAAAAGTTCTTTATTCCTCCAGTGAGCCCAACTCCTAGTTTTGGTCAACCTGCAAATGGAGGATGGTCTACTCCACTTTTTTTACCTTCTACAACTAATAAGTATAGAGAACTCCCGTCTGTAACAAAAAGCAAATACTTATCAGACGAGCCCTATATCTTGCTATCAAGAGGTATAGATAATGGCAAATATTATCTATATATTGCAAAAAGTCTAAATAACGATTTAACGCAATGGAGCACGGAAATGCGTTTTGATATTCAAGATGATTATGCTAATACGCCTGATAATAAATATGTTAGCTCGTTTCTAATTAATAATGATCCAAGCGAGTGCGACTTAGGAAGCGCTGTTGAATGTGGTCAAGAGGCATATCTATATATGGGTTTAGGCGACTTGAATGGTATGCCACGCACGAAATTCAGGTTTACGCAGTGGTGGTAGAAGGAGAATCTAAATGAGAGTCTTGCGTCTAACATGCATGTTTCTGATCCTGTGTTGTAACATCGCAATGGCTTTACCGCTAGAGACTATCCAAGATGCGGTTTTCTCTTATGATGGCGATACCCTAGCCGTTGGAGGAAACGATGGGGTGTATCTCTATAACTTCGAAACAATGGAACTTGAGCAGTTCATTGAAACGCCCAACGCGGTTCATTTTATCAAGTGGGGTAGGGACTCTGAATATAAGGGATTAGCCAGAATTGTGGTGGCTGCTCACTGGGATAAAAATGTTGATCAATCCGCAGCGGTTTATTCGGTTATTGATATTGATGCAGGAAAGGTTTTGTTTGATATTAATGACCGCGTACGCTGGTTCGCTGGAAAATACAACCTTCCCGATCAGGTAGAAGACTATATCCATTTTCTTGATCGACCCGACAAGTCCGCTTGGAACCACAATGGTTTATCCGTTCAAACTCCTTATTCAATCCTTAAAAATGAAAATATTTATCTGATTAATGATGAAAACCGAATCGTGATTTATGATCAATACAGTGGAGCAAAATTGGGTGTACATTCTCCAATAAATTATCCTATCATCTCGGTCGAGAACACATTGAAATCTACATTTGCATCAACTACGAATGGTAATATATATATCTATGATTTGGAGCAACAAAGATTCCAAGCCTTTACCGATCCTGATTTACTTATCAACGAAGATTATCAAGGTATATCTTACTTAACAACAAGTTTATCAGTATTAACTAGTTATCTATTCTTTGACATAATTCAAGTTAATAAGAATCAGGGAAATGGTAAGTATAATAAAGCAGTGAATTTGTATTTAATTTCATCAAAATGGTATTACCCATACTATTTTATGAATTATGAGAAAAAATGCATTGAAACACTGCAATATGAAGATGAAGCACTAATAGAATCGCCTTACTGCATACGGGCTGCTTACTTGGATAGTCAATGGTCTCAGCCAGAGTCTCATATAGGTACGTTAATTCATTTTCCTATAACTGACGAGAATGA
This sequence comes from bacterium, assembly GCA_963662285.2. Classification (GTDB taxonomy): domain Bacteria; phylum Hinthialibacterota; class Hinthialibacteria; order Hinthialibacterales; family Hinthialibacteraceae. The sequence continues at coordinate 1,401,214 of CAXXMV010000008.1, read as the reverse complement.
AACTATCCAAGCCAAGATTCACAGTATGGATTCAGATCCATATGATCAGAGAATTTATATTGGAGTCATAGCAAGTCGTAACATAGAAAGCCCATCATTCAACCCATTGTTGTTGCAACCGTTTCACCCCAGCGGCAATTATTTCATGTTATTACAGGATCAGAAACTGCATTTGTATAGTACGCAAAACCAGGATCACCGTATTCTTCTGCCGAAAGACAGTTTTGTTGATGAATTCAGTCTGTTTGATTAAGATCAAGAAAGGAAAACCATGAATAAGTCTAATTACTATGCATTAATATTAAGTTCGCTTGTTCTAGCGCTGTCAATTCTCCCGGCGACCGCCCAGGAAGATGCCAAACAGCAGGAACATAAAATTTTCGAGATGGGATTTCTTAATCGTGAGTTCGAAAAGATCAATTGGATTGATACGGACGAACGCATTATCAAATCCAGCCAATTGCAATCCAAAAGCAGTAAAGCATCAGAAGGCGCCGGACAAGGTCAAATATTATCACCCGGACAACCATACCGTGAAGGTTACCCGTCCAGCGTTGATACTACGCTGGATATCAATGTCCCCGCCAACGACAATGCAACCCGTCATCTTGTCAAAGGGATGTATAAGGTTACATTGCCCAAAGTAATAAGGATTCAGCTGGAGGTTGATTACTTTGTAACTCTGGATGAAAACGAAACGGCCACTACAACTGAATTCTATATTGATGTATACGAACGCACCGGAACCTCTGATGATGAATGGGTCAAGTCGGGTGAAATCCATGAGAGACAGGATAAACTTGATTTTGAAAACAAGAGACCCCGCGAATTCGCTGACGCCGAAACCAGGGAAAGAGAGAATATAATCTCTCATTCATACAACGCGCTATTGAGCGACTGGGCGGGAAAAGAAGTGCTGCTTGGTTTAGTGGCCTACTCGCCTGATAATACCAAGACAATTAGAGGACGCTGGACTAACGCCAGACTGGTCTGCTCAACCTTCGATTTCCGCCGGGTGGTTGAATAACCCAAGGCGAATAGCAACATAAAATTACCATACACCGTATACAGCATAGGATTTTCACCCTTGCTGTATACGGTTTTTTTTGCTTTCGGTCTAAACATAAATATGGTCACATTGCCCGCTTAGTTGGTATGAGGCATAATTGTACCAATGTGAATCATCTGTAGATTTTAAGGAACATGTTGGGAATATGAGGAATATCCAAAAAGCGCTTAAAGAATACTGGGGTTATGATGAATACCGGCCTTTGCAGGAGAAGGCTATGCAGAGCGTCCGCGACGGGCGCGACTCGGTGGTTATCCTGCCTACCGGAGGGGGGAAATCGCTCTGTTTCCAGGCGCCGGCGGTGACTATGCCGGGTATGGCGGTGGTTATTTCGCCCTTGATCTCATTGATGAAAGATCAAGTCGACGCCCTGATCCAGTGCGGCGTTTCAGCAGCCCGCATTGATAGCGCCCAATTGCCGCAGGAACGCAACATGGTGTTCGATGATATTGCGGATGGTTCGCTTAAACTATTGTATTGCTCGCCGGAACGTATGTTCGCCAATGGATTTATTGATTTTATCAAAAAACAGAAGATATCTTTTATCGCAGTGGATGAGGCTCATTGCGTCAGCATGTGGGGGCACGATTTCCGGCCTGAATACCGTCAGTTGGGGCAGTTGAAAACTATGCTGCCGGGAGTCGCCATCCACGCATATACCGCCACGGCCACTGGTATGGTGCGGGATGATATTTCCAAACAATTGCAGCTTGAAAATCCTGAAATACTGATTGGCTCATTTGACCGTCCCAATCTGGTGTTTAAGGCCGAACGTTCCAACAACCTTCTCCAACAGGTCTGCGCTGTTATGGATCGTCACAAAAATGAGTCGGGCATAATCTACTGCATCCGGCGTAAGGATGTGGATCAGATGTGCGCCGATCTGAGCCGCCTGGATTATGCAGTGCGTCCCTATCACGCAGGGATGAGCGATGTACAGCGCAAGCGCAACCAGGAAGCATTTATTCTGGATAAAGTTGATACTATCGTCGCTACGGTGGCCTTTGGTATGGGGATCGATAAATCAAATGTCCGTTATGTGATCCATGCTGGAATGCCTAAATCGCTGGAGCATTATCAGCAGGAAAGCGGTCGGGCGGGACGTGATGGTCTTGAAGCCGAATGCTGCCTGTTTTACTCCAGTAAAGATTATGGAATATGGAGTAGTATCCTGCGCGACGCAGAGCCGGAATTAAAGAAAGTCGCTCTGGATAAAGTCAATGATATGTTCAACTACTGCACGGGCGTTACTTGCCGCCACAAGGCGCTGTTGCAGTATTTCGATCAGGATTTGGATAAACCGAATTGCTCCGCATGTGATGTATGTCTGGATGAATTGGATTGCGTCAAAGATTCATTGGTGATTTCTCAGAAGATATTGTCATGCGTAGTGCGTTTGGATCAGAGTTTCGGCGGCGAATATACCTCACTGGTGTTAGTTGGCTCTAAAGATAAACGCATCCTGCAAAACAAGCATGACGAGTTAAGTACTTACAACCTTTTATCCGAATATGACAAACGAATTGTGCGCGACTGGATCGAGCAATTGATATCTCAGGGATACCTGCAAAAAACCGGAGACTATAACGTTCTCAATGTTACCGAAGCGGGCTGGCGGGTTATCCGGGGAAATGAAACGCCCCGGCTTCTGCAACCAGCCAAGAAAGCCGCCAAACTCTCTAAGGCTGCTAAGGATTCCTGGGAAGGCGTGGACCGCGATCTGTTTGAAATATTACGCGAGGTGCGCCGCGAAATCGCCAATGAAAACGATGTGCCCGCCTTCGTGGTTTTCGGCGACGCCGCGTTGCGCGACATGGCGCGCCGCATCCCCGCCAATCTGGCTCAATTCCTTGCCGTGCAGGGAGTGGGTGAGAGTAAATGCAAAAAGTATGGCGAGCGGTTTCTCGCGGCTTTGGAAAAAGCCCGCCCCGAAGCATTCGCCAAATCTAAAGAGAAAACATCAGCTGCTTTTGCAGAACCAAAACACTCCGAAAGAGCCTACGAACCTTGGAGTCAAAAAGAGGATGATCAATTAATTGCGCATCTGATGGATCGAAAAACCATCAGTGAAATTGCAAAATTATTGCAACGTGATGTCGGCGCCATTCGCAGCCGCAAAAAGAAACTGGCTATCGGTGGTGAACACGATATGAAGATGGTTATGAATAATCCAACCGCCATCCAGGCGCATGACTTTTTTGCGCAAGGAAAATCTTTGGATTATGTAGTTAATAAAGTAGACCGTAAAATCTCAACCGTTTATACATACCTGTTTGATTATATTGCGCAGAACAAAATCACCGATCCCTCGCCCTGGATCAAACCTGATATAGCTAAACGGATCACCGACGCCGCCATGCAGGTTGACGAAGAACGCTTGAAGCCGATCTTCGAATTGCTCAATGGCGAGATATCCTATGAAGATATCCGTATAGTCGTTTCATGTCTGCGCAACCTGGAATAGGATTGATAGCGGGCATCCCTCGTATAAAAAATCCTGTTCATCCTTTAATCTAACGCGTAGGATGGGACAAAGCAAAACAAATTTCATCCTCAAAACCACCTCTGCGACGTGTCCCATTGGAATCACTACAACAAATCCTGCCAATCCTCGGTTCGCTTGGGGGTGAAGAGGCGGACTACTCCGGTGGAGCGGATGCCGTTGGATGGGTTGTAGGTGACCCAACGGGTATTGTCGTCGAAATTGGGACCCAGCGAGTATAGATACAGTACCCAGCCCTGGCTATTCCATTCCGTGCCGCCCCGGTTATAGCGTTTGGACGGGTCTTCTTCGTTATACCAATAATTGTAGAAATAGCCATAGGCTTCCTTGTAATCCTGCCGGTCCGCCCTGAAAGGATCGGTTGGGATATTGGGCATATAGGCCACTGGCGTCGAGATGCCTACGATGCTGTTTTTGCCTTTGATGTAATCCGAGACTGGAGGACGTCCGAAATCCAACCAGTATATACGCAACTGCTGTTCCAAGACCTTCATCTCCGATATCACGGCGGTAACCTGCGCCTTGGTATGAGCCTGGAGAAAATTGGGAACGGCTATGGCGGCCAGAACTCCAATGATGGCGACGACGATAAGCAATTCAATCAGCGTGAACCCTCTTGGTTTGGTCATGATCGAAGCCCTCTGAGTTATAGAATAAATCTATTTATGGAGAGATTGCCAGATTTATGAGTTTTTTTCTAGATTGGGTTGAATTTTTGGCATGTCACGTCTGTCGAGTCGTCCTTTTCCTGGTGCTCATTGCGTCCAGCCCTTGATGCTGTATCTTAAGGTTTTAGATACTCTTAGCCATAATCTTGGTGATCATGCCACCGTTGGTGAAAATCAGTATAACAGGATGAGCCAGTACTGACTGACCCATCCTGTGTTAGAATCAGAAACGAGCGGTGAAGGAAATGCCGTGGTATTGGGTGTCGCCGAAGATGTTTTCTTTGTCGCGTAACGCTTGATTTACGTAGGCGTAATCTAATTCCATGTTTTCATTGATATGGAAAGTGGCGCCAGCCGTTAATCCGCCGTTGTTTGAACCAACGCGCAGGTCGCAGTAGTCGCATACTTTTTGCTGTACGCCGACGTTCCAGCGGTCTACGTCCTGATCGAAGCGGGTGGTGTTATCGATGGAGCCTTCGATCTCGCCGTTCCAATAATCGACAGCGATAATAGTTCCGTCAAAGGGCATGATGGCCGCGCCCAGGGCGAAATAATTGATGTAGAAATAATCTCCCATGTGTCCGGCGGGGGTATTTACTTCCAGATCATCTTTGATGTAAATAAATTCAGCGCCAAAGTGGATGAAATCGCATGGTCTGACGATAGCGCCGTATTGCATGCTGCCAAATTGGGAAAGGCCTTCGCCATCCAGTTTTCCGCCCGGTCCGGTGAGTTCTACATTGGATTTTTCATAAGGATACATACCTGATCCGATAGAGAGCCAATCGCAGATGTCAACTCCAGAATGCATCCCGAAGGTCATTGAATCGAAATCAATATCCATTGGGTTTCCTGCGGCGTCGCGTAGTTTAGAGGTTCCTGCGCCATCGCTGCCAACTCCATCCAACATTAACCGGATGCCGTTAGTGTTCAAAAATTCAAGCACGGGAAACCATTCTGTAACCACGCTGGCTAATGGATTTTTGAATGCGACGTCCATTTTTCCTCTATGACCGGATGGCCCAGCGTCGTGATCATAGAAACCATAAGACATGGTTCCTTCAATCCCCTGGATGCCGCCCAGCGCCGCTGGATTCATGGAAAAGTTCTTATCAACCGCCACATAGGCGCCGCCCATTCCAGCGCTTTTGATTGAGGGGGTAAGTCCTAATGAGTACTCATCACGCATGATACCGCCAATTTGAATCTGAGCGACCGAATCCATTGCTACCGCCGTCATTACAACAGCGCATAAAAGAATAGTAATTCGGGATTTCATCTCATTGTCTCCTTATTGTTTCTGATTTTACAAAACTTATTTATTACACGGATGCACTTTAGCACTTTGATAATGGTTATGTCTACAGGGAATCGGAACAATGTAACTTGAAATCGGCTAGACAGTTGCATTATTAGTGACATAATGCAAATATCGGCGTATTTTGTCCAATTAGATCGCCGGGAAATTCAAGCATATAATTAACAGAAATCACTAAAACCGTTAAGATGACAAGAGATAAATGATACATATACTTCCACCAGAAATTGCCAATCGAATCGCCGCTGGCGAAGTTGTTGAGCGTCCCGCCTCGATAGTACGCGAACTTATTGATAACGCGGTTGATGCGGGCGCTACCCGTATTGATGTGGATATCGAACAGGGCGGATTGAAATCCATCCGCATTACGGATAATGGCTGTGGTATGACGCGGGAAGATGCGGCTATATGCCTCAAGCGTCATGCAACCAGTAAAATACATAATGCCAGTGATTTAGACGCCATTCTGACCAAAGGATTCCGGGGCGAAGCGCTGGCCGCGATCAGTTCTGTATCCCGGCTCGACTTGAAAACCCGGCCAGCCGACAGTGAATGGGGTACGCAGATAATTAGTGAAGGAGGCGCCGAAAAAGAAGCGCAAAATATCGGAACGGGGATTGGAACTTCCATCACTATCAGCGATTTATTTTTTAATACTCCAGCCCGGCGTAAATTTCTTAAGAAACCGGCCACAGAGATGAATCATGTTTTGTCGGCGGTAACCTGGAATGGGTTGGCGCACGAAAACATTCATTTCACTTTTTCGCATAATGGCCGCCGTTCGATTGATTTGCCCAGTGTCTCCAGCCGGGCGGAACGTATTCAACAGTTATTCAGTAAAAAAGTGCTGGATGAAATGATTCCGGTAAGTCTCGATAATCCGATCATTTCTCTGTCAGGTTTTATTTCCCGGCCGACTCTTACGCGCAATGGCGCTCAACATGTTTTCTTTTTCGTCAACAACCGCTATATCAAAGACCGCTTGCTGCACCGCGCCCTGATGAATGGATACCGCAACCTGATTCATGGGGGACGATATCCGGTAGTATTTTTATATCTGGAAATTGATCCGGCGGAGATTGACGTCAATGTTCATCCAACCAAACAGGAGATTAAATTTGCCAGAGAAGACGCTATTTTTTCAGCAGTATACGGTTCGATTCGTCAGGCGTGGGATGTACAACCGCAAGTTAAAAAAGAAGTAGTTAATCAGGTCAAACAAGAAGATGATCCACTTATAGAAACTGAACAACTACTTAAAGAGATGGATAAAAAAGCGCCGGTTTACGCCGCGCCTCAGCAGCCGTCGACTAATGATGCTGAACCACAGACTTATCACGAACCTCATTCGGCGCCAGAGCCGTTTAAGCCATCCGTTATCAAACAGTTAAACCGGGAACCTGATATACCAAACGAGAGTTCCCCCACTGCCCAAGACCAAGGCATAAATTCTGAACCTGAGGTTCAAGAGGTTAAGCCCGGCGGCATTGAGGTAATCTCATCATCTACTGTGGTAGAGCAAACCGCAATGCAACAGCCTGATTCACCTGACGAGGTAGAAGCGCCAGCGGCGCCGACGGAGGATGTTAAACCAGTTAGATCGGAAGGAGTTACGTTAGGCGCTATCCGCGATTTGATTGAAATCGACAAAAAGCCCGATATGCTTTTCGACGCCCGCTCGCTGGAGGATGCTGGTGAGTTGGTGGTTCTGGGTCAGCTGATGAACAATTTCATTATGGCCGAAGGTAAAGACGGCCTGTTCATCATTGATCAACACGCAGCGCATGAACGGCTGTTATTTGAGAAATTTCATAATCAATCAAAAAACGCTCCACTGGCCAGCCAGACATTACTGTTTCCCATAACGCTCGATTTCGCGCCGGATGAAGTGGGACTGGTTGAAGATATAACCGACCTCTTAAAATCACTTGGTTTTATAATCGAGCCGTTCGGTGGAAGCACTTTTGTGGTTCGATCCATCCCCTCATCGTTAACCATCGAAGAATCCGAACAGTTTATCAAGGATTTTCTGGGTGAAGTGCGGCATGAAGGCAGTTCTGAAGATTACAAAGATAAAGCGCTGCATACCCTGGCGTGTCGGGCGGCGGTGAAATTCGGAGATGAACTCAGCATCCACGAGATGGAAGGCATTATTCAGGGATTACAGAAAATCCCGCGCCGCAATGTATGCCCCCATGGACGCCCGGCATTGTTGTTTATTGCTGAACAAACATTACTGAGAGTGTTTAAGCGAACCGGTTTTTAGAGGAAATAATGGGCTGCCGCGGCGGTTTCAAAACCGCCTACGACGCGCATAGTTACCTATTTTTTTCCACTTTAAGAAAGAATTCCTGCCATGATTTCTAAGCCTGGAAACTATCTTATTCTCCTGCTGTTAGTAACTTTTCTGTGCGGCGCTCAAACCAATGCCAATGAAATATATGAATTGGAATATCAGGAACACCATGAGGTTATCGCCAATCCGCTGAAAGGTTGGGTGGTTTGGGGAGAAGGGTCAAATTCTCCACCTCAGCCGACGACTCTGTTTTTTACTTATCGAAGTTGGCGAAGTCTGGAACCTCAGGAAGGGCAGTTTGATTTTGAATCCTGGGAAAATGAAATTTGGGATCATTGGACCAACCAGGGAATGAAAGCGGTTTTCCGGATATATCTTGATTATCCGGGGCGCCCGATAGGAACTCCACAGTGGTTGATTGATGCGGGCGTCTCCATTACCCGGTATGAAGAATATGGCGGTGGATTTTCTCCAGATTATAAAAATCCATTATTTTTGGAAAAAGTTAAACTTTTGATTCAGAAATTGGGTGAGCGCTATGACAATGATCCAAGAGTGGCTTTCTTGGATGTCGGGATTCTGGGGCATTGGGGTGAATGGCACACTTATCCTAATGAAGAGTTGTTTGCTCCGCAGAGAGTGCAACGCGAGATAGTGGATAGTTTTACCGGGGCATTCAAGAACAAAAAGATGATGCTGCGTTATCCAAATTCCTGGACTGCCCTGGAACCGGTTGGTTATCGTGATGATTGTTTTTATGATGATACTGAGGGAACTGAAGACTGGTATTTTTTCAGTCGTTTCAAGAGCGCCCAGGCAGAGTCTATTTGGGAAACCCAACCGATTGGCGGTGAATTCTGCGGAGGCGGTTCAGGCGCTATAACTAAGACTCTGGCTGATCCCGAAAAATGCATCCGGCTTATTCGGGAAGGCCATTTTTCTCACTTAGGCCCTGCTGGTGGAACCATGCAGGCCAGTGATGATACTCATCAAAAGAACATTGATGCCATGCAGCGTTCACTGGGATATCGCTTTGCGCTTCGTAATGCGCGGTTCTCCCAAAATCAAGTTAGCAATAGTACAAATGAACTTAATCTCAACATTGAAAATGTCGGTTCAGCGCCCTTTTATTACCGCTGGCCGTTGCATATAAAATGGCTCAATAGCAATAATGAAGTAATTGCAACCCAGACAACAGATATTGATATCCGGCAATGGTTGCCTGGCGCTCATCAAATTAATATAGCGATTCTAACGCCAGCAGTAGATCAATCCGTTGATTTGAAACTAGCCATTGAAATTCCCGATCCATCAGGACATGGGTCATCAATTAAATTCGCCAATGTCGGAGAATTCCATGATAGAATTTTTGTGTTAGGCGTAGTATCCGTTTCCAAAGAAATGAGTTTTAATAATTGGCGGCAGTTTTGAGTTGATTATAACGAATGAGAATGGTCTATAATACTATTCAGAGTATTATAAGATATCTGATTACCGCATAGGCCAAAAGCAAAAGATTTTAGGTGAGAAACGTAATGATGAGTATTGGAAAATGGACGCAAGGACGCAGCCGCAACAAACAGGATAGCGGCATCGCTCTGCTGTTGGTTCTACCTGTGTTTGTATTATTAACTATGATTGGATTAATATTAACCTTAATGGTGAATTCCCGGATATCGACCGAAACATCCCGCATCCAATCATTGCGGGTTAAGTATCTAGCCAAAAGCGCTATACAGTTAGCTCTGCTTGAAATTCAAGGCCGTACTGAAATCAGTGAGAATGTCAAAAAAAATTCCAAGGACGTTGTTGTACGAGATATAAATCAAATACCGTCAAATGGTTCTGTTTCCTTTAATGGCGATCCTCTAAGAAATTTTATTCCATTCAGTAAAATGGGTAATTCAAACACAATAAGGCTCATTTCGGCAGTGCAAGAAAATCTTGCTGCGGGAATGATCATTTATATACTACAGGATTTAGATGGAGATGATCAATTTTGCTCTATCAGCCCAAGAGAATTTGATGGCGGAATGATTGAAGTCAAGCCGATCAGAAAAGAACTGCAAAACTCTGAAAACCAATTAACGAATTCAACCCTGATGCTGCACAGCACGGCCCGGATCGGCGCTGTTGAATCAAAAATTGAACGGATCGTTTTTTTTCCTTAAAATATGATTTCTGAATCCAACCAATTCCAAATACTAATTGCAGATGATCAGCCCGATGTGTTGACCGCTCTTCGATTGATGCTTAAAAGTGAAGGATTCGATATTCACGAAGCTCAGTCGCCGTCGGGTATTATTAAATCTGTTGCAGAGCGGGATTTCGACGTAGTCTTGATGGATATGAATTACACCCGTGACACTACTTCGGGAGAAGAAGGTCTTAATCTGCTGGCCAAACTGCGCGAAATGGATGAAACCCTGCCGGTAGTGGTGATCACCGGATGGGCCAGTATTGAACTTGTGGTCAAAGCCATGAAACGGGGCGCCCGGGATTTTATTCAAAAACCCTGGGATAATACCCGTCTGCTCACTATTCTTAAAACGCAGGTTGCACTCAGTAAGGCATTGCGTGATGGAAAACGGCTGCGGGCGGAAAACCAGTTGCTGCGTGAGAAAAAAGACTCTCACCTCATCGCCAAATCGGCAGCTATGCAACCCGTTTTGGAATTGATTGAGCGGGTTGGTCCATCAAACGCCAACGTATTGATTCTGGGCGAGAATGGAACTGGCAAAGGCGTCGTCGCCCGTGCATTACACGCCGCATCAAAGCAGTGCAATGAACCATTAATTACCGTAAATGTGGGTGGATTATCCGAAGGCGTTTTTGCCAGCGAACTCTTCGGGCACGTCAAAGGCGCATTTACCGACGCCAAGACTGATCGCGTGGGTCGCTTTGAATTAGCCAACCAGGGAACGCTCTTTTTAGATGAAATCGCTGATGTACCTTTTAAGGAACAACCGAAACTGCTGCGCGTTTTGGAAACCGGAGAATTTGAACGGATCGGTTCATCTAAAACGCGCAAGACCAACGTACGCATTCTGTCCGCCACTAACGCAGATATCTCTGTGGAATTAAACCAGGGGCGGTTCCGGCAGGATTTATTATACCGGCTCAATACGGTGGAAATCTTTCTGCCGCCTCTTCGCGAACGTCTTGAAGATATTCCTCTTTTGGCCACTCATTTTCTAAAACGTTACGCCCGGCAATATCGCAAGGATGTTTTGCATATCCAAAGAGAAGCCATGGAAAAACTGCTGAATTACAGCTGGCCGGGCAACATCCGGGAATTAGATCATACCATCGAACGCGCTGTCCTGATGGCTAAAAAGGATGCGATTCACGCTCCAGACCTGGGTTTGCAAAGCGCAACTCAGGAATCGCTCGGCTTGATGGATATGAGTTTGGAAGAAGTTGAGTGCTTTCTGATAAAAAAAGCCATGGCCCGCAGCGAAGGCAATGTAAGCAAAGCAGCCAAAGCGCTGGGAATGAGCCGCCCGGCAATGTATCGCCGCATGGAAAAATATGATATATAACGTCCCCCGTTCTCCATCAGGCAATCCAAATTCCAAGCGCATCCCCTCCGCCAGGCATTTTTTGTATTATGAAACCCGGATTCTATTATCCACCCTTTTGGCCGGATTTCCCGGTTCGTTTATCGCGTTGTTCTTAATATGGTCAGGAGATTATAGTTTTAAGCTGCAACTTACCGTTACTTTGTTCGTTATGCTGTTCTGGTTTGGCTTCTCATTTGCGGTGAGAGAACGAATCGTTAGCACTATGCGAACCATATCCAGTCTATTGGCGGCTTATCATGAAGGCGATTATTCGATGCGTTCAGTACGCGGCGCCGGAGATGATGTCTTGCAGGAAGTCGCCAGAGAAATTAACGCCTTGGGCGATACGCTGCGCGCGCAACGCATCAGCGCTATGGAATCGACTACTCTTCTACGGAAAGTAATGGATGAAATCGATGTAGCTATCCTGGCTTTTGATAACCGGAAAAAACTGCGCTTATTTAATAACCGGGCGCAGCAACTGCTCGATACGCCTGATTCAGCGCTTCAGGGCAGAATCGCCGATGAACTGGGTCTTGGCGGAGTACTGGAAGGCGAGTCGCCTCGCATCCAGGAACTCTCCTTACCGGGGGGTATTGGAAGATGGGAACTGCGCCGGGGTGAATTCCGGCTTCAGGGGCAATCGCATCAACTGGTGGTGCTGTCGGATTTAACCCGCGCATTACGTTCTGAAGAACGTCAGGCCTGGAAGCGCCTGGTGCAGGTGCTTCGTCATGAGATCAATAATTCCCTGGCGCCTATTCATTCATTAGCCGATAGTCTGCGAAATTTATTATCGCGCGACCCAAGGCCTGATGATTGGGAAGATGACGTCGCCCAGGGTTTGAATGTCATTACAGGTCGATCCGAGGGTTTGAATCGCTTTATGGCTTCTTACGCCCAGCTGACCAAACTGCCTAAGCCCGACTTGCAGCCGATCAATGTAGCCGAGTGGATACAATCTATTGTAAACCTTGAACCAAATCCATGCGTTTCACTAATAACCGGCTCTTCGATAATAATCAAAGCAGACCGCGCTCAATTGGATCAGGTTCTAATAAATCTGATAAAAAATGCTATCGAAGCGGTTGAGGAAACCGGGGGCGATGTTCGAGTCGGCTGGTCTATTCAAACCAAACCCAATCGTTATCTGGTAATCTTCGTCGAAGATCAAGGCGTCGGGATTTCAAATCCTGATAACTTATTCGTGCCCTTCTTTACAACCAAACCGAAAGGCTCAGGTTTGGGTCTTATGATCAGCCGCCAGATTGCTGAAGCGCATGGCGGAAACCTCATGCTCGAAAACCGCACTGATTGTCAGGGATGCATCGCTAAACTTTATCTGCCTATTTAACCCTAAAAAAATGTGGTTGATATCAAACCTAACCTAACCTCTCCCAAATAACCGTAGGGGTAATCCCTTGTGGTTACCCGATTACAAATCCCCTTTAGCTTTTTCAATTTCTCAGGGCGCCTGATATATCGGGCGCCCATGAAAGGCAATATCATTAAGTTAAGGTATTTTCATCCTATCTTAAGTGGTTTGATCAAGGGCTGACCGCATTGCGGTCTTGCCCTTGGCACCCAGTCAAGTCAAAACAATATAACTGGTTATATCTCTAAAACCCCTCTCCCCCAAGTTTGGGGGAGAATTCACACAAGAGGGGGTTGTTAGCAAAAAACTTGGATTAAAAATCAGGGCTAATGTCCGTTTTCGGACAACCAACCGTACGCTGACGGACATTAATAATTACATGTTTGTTTTCTTTGAATCGCTTTAAGATGTTCAAGTATATGGATATCAATTATTTACATCAATTGGCACATTACTTGAGTAAGAGTACGGTAAAAGAGGTGTATTTATATGGACATCCCAAGACCATCATCAAAAAAAAGAAAATTGATTAAACGCATTATTTACATCGTTATATCCCTAATGGTAATCGGTGGAATAACGGTTGCTCTATCAGATCTCGAACCGGCTTCGCCTACTGTAGACCGGGCGATTTTGTGGGTCGAGCAAGTCAAACGCGGCGACATGATCCGCGAAGTACGGGGGCCGGGCAGTTTGGTTCCGATTGATATCCGCTGGGTGGCGCCGGAAACCGCGGGCCGGGTGGAGAAGATTCTGGTTCGTCCCGGAACCTCAGTCACTAAAGACACCATAATTCTGGAACTAAGTAATCCCGAACTGGAATTAGCCCTCGAAGAAGCCAAGTTAAGAGTAAAATCAGCGGAATCGCAGTTAGCGGCTAAAAAGGTTGAACTGGAAAACACCCTACTGAACCTCGAAAGTGCAGCTGCGCGGGTAGATGCTGATCTGGTCGAAGCGCGGTTGAAATCCAAGTCGGATACTCAACTGGCCAAAGATGGATTAATCTCCGATCTACAACTTCAAGTATCGTTAGTTCGCGTCAAAGAACTTGAAAAACTAAAGGAAATCGAAAAAAGACGGGTTAACATCCAAAGCCAGTTCTCCCAAACGCAATTGGATGTTTTACAAGCCCAGATCGAACAGGCCCAAGCGTCGCTGGGTCTGAAAGAAAGACAAATTCAGTCGTTGATGGTGATAGCCGGGTTCGATGGAGTGCTGGAACAACTGCTGGTCGAAGAAGGCCATCAGGTCAGTTCGATCACCAATCTGGCCAAAGTCAGCGATCCTTCATTATTGAAAGCGGTCTTGCGTATTGATCAGAACCAGGCCAGGGAAGTCAAGATTGGTTTATCCTCCAAGATCGATATACGCAGCACGGTTTTAAATGGAAAAGTTTCCCGCATCGATCCATCGGTCAGAGAGGGAACCGTTGAAGTTGACATTATCCTTGATGATCCTCTGCCGGACGGGGCGCGCCCCGATCAGACGCTGGATGGTAATATCCAGATTGAAAAGTTAACCAATATTCTTTATGTCGGTCGACCTGTATTTGCTCAGCCCAATGTTACTCTCGGCATATTTAAACTGAACGAAGATGGCGCCAACGCCAACCGCGTCAGAGTAAAACTGGGGCGCAGTTCGGTGAATACCGTCGAGGTTCTGGATGGATTGGATGAAGGCGACAAAATCATTCTTTCTGATATGAGCGAGTGGGACGAAGTGGATCGTATTAATCTACGTTAATACTCCGTTCATCTCATTATGTCTGGCGCCAAAGTTTTGTCGATAAACCAAGTCCCCTCTCCCGCTGGGAGAGGGCTAGGGTGAGGGATACATTCCAATAACTTAAGTTATTGATATTACTGGGTGCCAAGGGCAAGAGCGCATTGCGCTCAGCCCTTGATTGAACCACCAAGGAGACCGCAATGCCCGAAAAACAAAGCCTTATAAAAATGACCAATCTCAGGAAAGTCTTCATTACTGAAGAGGTCGAAACTCACGCTCTAACCGGGATTCATCTCACCATTGAAAAAGGCGACTACCTTTCCATCGCCGGACCTTCCGGCTGCGGTAAATCCACCCTTCTGGCCATTATGGGATTGCTGGATACCTCTTCAGAAGGTGAATATCTACTGAATGAAGAGGACGTTTCTAACCTTACTCTAGCGAATCGCGCGCGTATCAGAAACCGTGAAATCGGTTTCATCTTCCAGAGCTTTAACCTGATCGGCGACTTGACCGTCTATGAAAATGTTGAACTGCCTCTGACCTACCGGGGCATGTCATCCAGCGAGCGCAAAACCAAGACGGTGGAAGCCTTGGAGAAGGTGGGCATGTCGCATCGCATGAAGCATTATCCCGCTCAACTATCCGGCGGTCAGCAACAGCGCGTCGCCGTAGCGCGGGCGGTATGCGGCAACCCATCAATCCTTCTGGCCGATGAACCGACGGGTAATCTCGATTCACATAACGGCGAAGCGGTCATGGAATTACTATCTGATCTGCACCGTGAGGGCGCGACCATCTGTATGGTGACTCATGATCCACGTTACGCCAAACACGCCGACCGCAACATTCAATTGTTCGATGGACAGATTGTGGAAGATACCGTCTTACGTAAGTCTCCTAGTCAAATACCTATAGATACCGTCGAAGCGCTTTCCTGATAGCGCACGATTTATAGATTAATCCGTAACAAAAAAATACTCACTTCAAATGGTAAATATAATGACATCTCTATTTAAAGATATACGCTATGGATTCCGGGCGCTGATTAAATCGCCATGCTATACCCTCATCGCCATCCTGACTCTAGGCATCGGCATCGGCGCAAATACTACTATCTTTACCGCCATCAATGCTTTTTTTCTGCGTCCCCTGCCTTATGAAGCTTCTGAGCGATTGGTTGATCTTCAGGAGAGACATGCAACATTCGGGGGGATGTCGACCGCTTACGCTAATTACCAGGATTGGCGGGATCGCAATAAATCATTTGAAGAAATGGCCTGTTACCGGGGCGCCCGGTATAACCGTACTGGCGTTGACCGGGCGGAGGTTGTTTCATCCCAACAGGTTACAGCGAATTTATTCCCCATTCTCGGCGTTAAACCAATAGCGGGAAGAGCCTTTGAAGATAGCGACATAAGTTTGGATGCAGAACGGACTGTTGTTCTCAGTTATGGGTATTGGCAGGAACAGTTCGAGGGCAGCAAAGACGCGCTGGGGCAAAAACTACTATTCGATGGTTTGCCTTATACGGTTATCGGCGTTATGCCAGTTGATTTTATTTTTCCTCCATTCCGTTCATCCAGCAATGATGTTTGGACTCCAATGGAATTATTGAAGCGGGAGGAATGGTTTTTGAATCGAAATAATCATGCCGGCAGTGGTTCGATAGGCAAACTCAAGGCGGGAATTTCACTGGCTCAAGCCCAAACGGATATGGATTCTATCGCTCTTCAATTACAAGAAGAATATCCTGATAACAATAGCGGTTGCACGGTTCAACTGACTAATTACCAAGAGAGAATCACCCGAAATATAAAACCGGGCTTAATGCTTTTAATGGGCGCGGTATTTTTTGTTCTGCTGATCGTCAGCGCCAACATCGGTAACCTTCTTATGATCCGGGCTTCGGCCAGGAACCAGGAATTCGCCGTGCGCAGCGCTCTGGGAGCGGGGCGGATGCAAATCATCCGGCAGATTTTGTGCGAAGGCATGATCTTGGTTTGTGCTGGTGGGCTTGCAGGACTATTGTTCTCTTTGTGGGCCAGCGATTTGATTATACGCATTATCCCCAATCAATCACTCATGAATCCCGACGAATTTTTCCGTATCGATACTACTGTATTACTGTTTTCTTGCGGCATCACATTAGGCGCCGGCTTACTCTTAAGCATGGTTCCCGCATGGCAATCATCCCGCATTAATGTGAATGATGCAATGAAAGAAACCAGCCGCTCATCTACTGGCGGCATGAAACGTAAACGCTACCGGGAACTACTAATTATCTCCGAAATCTCTCTCGCCCTCATGTTGCTGGTGGGAGCGGGATTAATGATGCGCAGCTTCGTCAATTATCTAAACGCCGATCCCGGATATAATCCACGCAACGTCGTCAAAATGGATTTATCCCTAACCGAACATAAATACCCCGAAGACGCTCAAACCAAAGAGTTCTATCGTAGCCTTCTGCAAAGGGTAAACGCGATTCCCGGCGTTCAACATGCCAGCCTGTCATCCAATATCCTGGGGCAATGGCAATCTACCTATTATGTGGAACACGCCCCCATCCCCGAACCGGGGCAAAACCTTCATGCGGAATTCAATGTTATCAGTGCTGATCATTTTAATTCTATGGGCATCCGTCTGATCGAAGGCCGTTATTTTAATCAACATGATGTTGAAGATTCAAAACAGGTCGTAATTGTTGATGAACGTTTCGCGCAAAAGTGGTGGCCCGATCAAAGTGCGGTTGGCAAGCGCTTAGCGCAAGGCGGGCCGCCTAGTGATGATGATTCCTGGCGGGAAGTAGTAGGAGTGGTTCGGCATATCAAGCATTACGGAGTTGACCAAAATTCACGCGAATCCGTTTATTTGCCTTTCGAGCAAAGGAACGGGCGAGAATTTACCCTGGTTGTTCGAACCAAGGGCGAGCCTATGAATATTGTGAATCCTATCCGGCATGAAATTGCCTTGATGGATAATGAACTCCCTGTGGCCGGTATTCAAACTCTGATGGATATTAACATAGATCGTTCCAATGGACGGCGTTTCTTTGCTACACTACTGGGAACATTCGCTCTAACCGCCTTATTCCTGGCCGCGCTGGGCATCTATGGCGTCATTTCATATTCTGTAGCGCAACGATCCCACGAAATCGGCATTCGCATGGCCATGGGCGCGAAGGTTTCCGATGTGCTGTGGCTTGTTCTAAAAAAAGGATTATCCCTCGCCGGAATCGGAGTATTCGTGGGATTACTTGGATCGCTGGCGTTGCACCGTTTTATCTCCTCCCAACTATTCGGCGTAAGCGGATTTGATCCCATAACATACATCAGCGTCTCAATCCTATTAATCGCCGTGGCTCTAGTGGCCTGCTATCTCCCCGCGCGAAAAGCAACCAAAGTCGATCCGATGGTTACATTGCGGTGTGAATAAGGTATCTCTAATGGAGTAATAAAATGACAATTCTTATGCAGGATATCAGGTACGGAATAAGGATGCTGCTAAAAACGCCAGGCATAACTTGCCTGGCAATATTGGCCTTAACTATCGGCATCGGCGCCAATTCAACTATCTTCACCATGGTAAATTCAATACTGCTCAGCCCCATGCCGTTCCCCAATGTCGAGCGCATGGTGAGGATTTGTGAGATTCGAGAAGGGAAAGACAAGAATAATATAGGGATATCCGGTCCCAATTATTTAGATTTAAAAGAACGAAGCCAATCGTATGAATCAATCTCTTTAATTACAGTGCGCAGATTCAATGTAACTGGTCATGGAGAACCTGAACGAATAGCTTCATTTCTTGCGACAGCAGGTATTTTCCATACGATTGGATCGCCAATGGCGTATGGTCGCCAATTCACCGAAGAGGAAGAGGAACCGGGGAAAGATAAAGTCGTCGTCCTGAGTTATGGGTACTGGAATAACCGGTATGGCGGCAAAAAAGATATTCTAAACCAGCAAATATTCCTCAATGATATCCCCTATACTGTCATTGGCATCCTTCCCTCCGATTTAGGATTCTTTGATGGGCAAGCGAAAATATGGATTCCTCTTTCCAGTGATCGCGTAAAGAAAAATCGCGGCGCCCGTGACTGTGATGCAATTGGAATGCGCAAAGAAGGCGTTTCGCTAGAGCAAGCCCGCGCTGAATTAGATATTATCTCCACCAGCCTGGCCAAAGAGTATCCCGAAACCAATAAAAATTACCGCATCTTTATCGAACCTATAGCAGAACGATTGATCCAGATGATGACTCCAACCTTCATTGTGCTTCATGGAGCAGTGGGTTTTGTCCTTTTACTTGCCTGTTCAATCGTGGCCAGTTTACTGCTTGCCAAAGCGGGCGTTCGACAAAAGGAAATCACCATCCGTGCATCATTGGGCGCCACCCGTATGCGGGTTATCCGCCAGATGCTGATGGAAAGCATTATTCTCTCTTTTCTGGGAGGGTTGAGTGGTTTATTGCTTACATTGTGGGGCATTGATTTATTAAAAATCCTTCTGCCTTCTGAATTGGGGCCTTACGTTACCCGCGTGGGCATTGATCATGTTGTGCTTGGATTCACCTTCACCGTCTGCATCATAACCAGCCTTCTGTTTGGCCTGGCGCCAGCGCTGCAGATGTCAAAAACCAACTTGACGGCAGTTTTAAACGAAGGCGGCCGTAGTTCTGTTGGACGTACAAAGAGTCAGCGAATTCTTCGTAATCTCGTTGTTGTGGAAATTGCTTTCTCGTTGGTAGTACTTATCGCGGCAGGATTGATGGTGAACAGTTTCATTAGAATGCAAAGCATACATCCGGGATTCGACTCCAGTAATATGTTGACATTTCATCTGCCGCTTACAGGTTCCAAATATACAGTTTCTAAAAAACTCACATTTTATCGCAACATCATGGAAGGAATTGAAAACTTACCCGGCGTAGAATCCGTAGCCGCACCCAGCATTCTCCCTCTTACATGGGGAAAATCTCTATCTTTTGAAATTCAAGACCAGCAAGCGTCGAGTGAAGGCAATGTTCAGTTTGGCGAAATACGGCATATCAATCCAGAGTATTTTCAATCGATGAAGATACCCTTGCTGAAAGGCCGCTATTTCAATTCCGACGATGAAGATCCAGACGTCAATCGAATCATCATAAATGAATTCATGGCGCGGAGATATGAAAATATCGGCGATCCAATCGGCAAATTCATCAAGATACCTGACTGGGATTCTAAAATATACCAGATCGTCGGCGTTGTAGACAACATCAAACATTTCGGTTTAACCAGTGAAGACCGGCCAACCATGTATGTACCATTCTTGCATCGTCCTTATAGTTCACTCTGTTTCGCTATCCGAACCAGCGGTAATCCTCAACGGCTTTCAACATCTATCCGGCAACAGATCTGGACCATTGATCCTGATATGCCAATAGAAAATGTCTGTACGATGGATAAACTCATCGCCGATACTATGGTTATGAATCGCTTTAATATGATCCTTGTTTCGGTGTTGTCGGTTATTGCGCTGATTCTCTCTTCACTTGGCATCTATGGAATTATGTCATATTCCGTAAGCCAAAGGGGGCATGAAATTGGTATTAGAATGGCCATCGGCGCCCAATTCGGTGATGTAGTATCAATGGTGATCTGGCAGGGAATTAAATTAATCCTGATTGGCATCGCGATTGGCCTGGTCGTTGCGTTTGCTGTTACACGATTTTTGAGCAGCATTCTTTATGGAATTACTCCAACCGATCCATCAACCTACTTATTTATCTCTCTATTACTGATCAGCATTTCGATTTTGGCCTGTTATCTCCCCGCGCGAAAAGCAACCAAAGTCGATCCCATGGTTACGCTGCGGTGTGAATGATAGATATAACTCAATAGAAAGAAAAACATGAATTCACTTTGGCAAGACATACGATTTGCTTTCCGCATGTTCTCTAAATCACCTGGTTTCACGATTACCGCCGTGCTAACTCTTGCAATTGGCGTCGGCTCGGTCACGGCGATATTCAGCGTTGTCAACGGCGTATTGTTACAAGCCCTGCCATTCGATCAACCGGGGCAGCTGGTGCAACTTTGGGGCGATCCAACCTCAGACGGGCGGGGTCGAAACTCTGTCGCCGCCGCTGAATTTAATGATTGGAAAGAACAGAATAGAAGTCTGGAAAATATCTCGGCGGTTCGCCGGGTTAATATGAATATCACAGGCAATGGTCAACCGGAACGACTAAGCGTCCTTCAGGTCTCGGCCAGTTACCTGCGCATCCTTCGCGTACAACCGTTGCAGGGCAGGGGATTCCTGCCCGATGAAGATAAACCGGGGCAAGAAAAAGTGGTCATGCTGACTCACCGGTTTTGGAAACGGTACTTTGGCAGTGCGGAGAATATAGTTGGCAGTTCAATCCGCTTAGGCAATGATAGTTGCACGGTAATCGGTGTATTGCCTCCCAGACCGAAAATCCCTAATGAGTGTGATGTTATAGTACCTTTTGTATTTGGCAGTGAATCCTGGCACCACTCACGGCGTGATAATCGTCTTAGAGTAATTGGACGCCTTAAGCCAGGCGTGACGGTCGAACAGGCGCGTTCGGAAATGCAATCCATCAAGCAGCGAATTAAAGAACTTTATCCCGAATACAAGCAAAAGTGGGGGGTAGCGGTCGTCCCTTTGCATGAAGAACTTACCAGTCAGATCCGTCCTCAACTCTGGATTCTATTCAGCGCGGTCGGCTTCGTCCTAATGATTGCCTGCGCTAACGTCGCAAGTCTTCTGCTGGCCAAGACAACTGTGCGTCGCAAAGAAATCGCCCTGCGCGTGGCTCTGGGCGGTACGCGATGGCGTGTGATCCGGCAACTGTTGACCGAAAGCCTGACGCTTTCAATGATCGGCGGAGGATTAGGATTACTGCTGGCTATCTGGGGAGTGGATCTGCTGAAGCAATGGAGAATGGCCAGCATTCCCCGTGTGGAAGAGATTAGCATTGATGCGTATGTCCTTGGCTTCGCGCTGCTGGCATCCATCCTGACAGGTTTGTTGTTCGGCCTTGCGCCAGCCTGGCAACTAGTCCGCTCCAACTTAAACGAAACCCTAAAAGAAGGGACGCGTACTTCCCGGTCCAGTTCCGGTTTCCTGTGTGGAGGCTTGATAGTTCTGGAAATCGCCTTGGCGCTGGTGCTGCTGGCGGGAAGCGGACTGCTAATGAAAACACTGTATCAATTGCAATCCGTTCCGGCGGGATTCAATCCTGAGGGTGTGCTGGCTATGGGTATTTCCCTCAATGATCAGAAATATCCTGATGGAGAACAACGCGCCGTTTTTCTGAGACAGATAATTCAAAGAGTGGAATCTCTGCCTGGAGTAGAGGCGGCTGGATCGGTGACCACCCTGCCCATGAGCGGCGCCACGGATAATTCAGTCCGCGCTGAAAGCCAGCCTGATCAGGATGATTACTACATCAGCACCGATTACGATTTCGTTTCCGGTAATTACTATCAGACAATGGGTATCCCGCTGTTAAAAGGCCGGATTTTTACAGAACATGACAATACTACCAGTGCGCCGCGAGCAGTAATCATCAACCAGACTCTCGCCAGCAAGGTTTTTCCCCATGACAATCCAATCGGTCAGCGTGTGCAATTCCTGGGTAATTCGTGGGAAATTATCGGCCTGGTCGGAGATGTCCGGCATCGCGGCCTCGACCGAGACCGCATGGAGCGTATTTATATGCCGCAAGCCTTCAGTTCCTTTCAGTGCAATCTGGTAGTGCGCACCAAAGCGCCGCCGCTGAGTCTGGTAGAGACTATCCGTAGTGAAATCTTCAAACTTGATCCCGATCAACCCATTTCTAATATCCACACCCTGGAGCAGGTCGTAGCCGATTCCATTGCAGACCGCCGCCTGATTTTTATACTGCTTGGCATTTTTGCCGGAGTGGCTCTGCTGTTGGCGGCTATTGGCCTTTATGGAGTGATGGCGCAATTGGTCTCCCATCGCACAAAGGAAATCGGCATCCGTATGGCGCTTGGAGCGCAGTACGGCAAAGTGCTTTTCCTCATTTTGGGGAAAGGAATGAAATTAATCGCGTTGGGTGTGAGTATAGGTCTATTGGGGTCGCTGGTTCTAACCCGTGTCCTGACGCATCTTCTGTTCGGCGTCACACCAACTGACCCGGTCACGCTAGTAGGCGTCACCCTGGTGCTCGGAGTGGTAGCAATAATGGCCTGCTGGCTCCCCGCGCGAAAAGCAACCAAAGTCGATCCCATGGTTACGCTGCGGTGTGAATAAGGTTGTTACATAGAACTCTTAGTATCAAAACTACATAAAGGTAGAAAGAAAATGGAATCAACCAAATCAAAATTTATAACTAATCACCTATCACTCATCACTTTATATCAGGACGTCCGCTACGGCTTGCGGCAACTTGTTAAGACGCCTGGTTTCACTATCGTCGCCGTGTTGATATTGGCAATCGGTATTGGCGTAAATACTACCATCTTCAGTATGATCAACGCCGTGTTGCTGCGTTCGCTGCCGGTTCCTAATCCCCACGAATTACGCAATATCAACTGGACGGGACGCAGCCCCAAATTGAGCTATTACACTGGAAGCGGTATGAGTAATTTCTCGAAGGGATTGGTTTATTCAAATTCTTTTCCCTACACCGCCTACCGTGAATTCCGCGAAAAGGGGAAAGGATTTTCGGATGTCTTCGCCTTTTTTTCTATCTCACGGGCGACGGTCCAGGTCCGCGGTTTGCCTTCAACTGTGGATGGCCTGATGACCTCAGAAAATTTCTTCAACGGCTATGGTTCGCGCATGGCCTTGGGACGCACCTTTGCTGCTGAAGAGGGTGAAATCGGCGCTGATCCGGTTACTGTGCTTACATACCGTTTTTGGGAACGATACTTCGCCCTTGATCCCAATGTATTGGGAGAGGTCGTTTCAATCAACAACAAAATTTTTACTGTTATCGGCGTATTATCGCAAGATTTCGTGGGGCCTCAACCCGGCGATCCAACAGATTTTTACGTCACTATGGCAGCTCAACCCCATCTTACGTCAGGCAATCCATTGGAATCATCCAAACACTGGTGGGTGCAGATCATGGCCCGCATGGCGCCCGGCGCCAGTGACGCCCAGGCCCAGGCCTCGCTGGCCGTGCTTTTCGAGCGGGTGCTCGAAGATTCTACAACCACAATGGATCAACCGGGCATCTGGTTGGAGGACGGCAGCCGCGGCCCTTTGATGCAGCGTCAACGCATGGCCGAACCGTTCTGGGCGCTGATGGTCTTGGTGGGGTTGGTGGTAGCCATTATCTGCGCCAATCTCGCCAGTCTGCTGCTGGTGCGCGGCGCAGCGCGGCATCACGAAATGGCCATCCGCTCCGCTTTGGGCGCCGGACGCTGGCGTTTGATACGGCAATCGCTGACGGAAAGTATGGTTTTGTCATTTATGGGCGCCGGAATGGGTTTGCTAGTCGCCTTATGGTGCAAAGAACTTCTGATGGATTTTCTGTTGAAATATGAAAGCAATCTGCGATTCGACGCCGGTATGGATGGTAATGTCTTGATCTTTACTCTGGGGCTGGCGGTTTTGACTACTCTTCTGTTTGGTTTGATTCCGGCCATGCGTGCGGCGCGGGTTGATCCCGCCGAAGGATTAAAGGATCGCGCTGCTAACGCAGCTCCCCGGCTGCGCATTGGCAAGGTATTAGTCGCGGTGCAGGTGGGAATGACTGTCTTGTTGGTGATGGGTGCAGGCTTGTTAATCCAATCATTCGCCAATCTCAAAAACCTCAATCCCGGTTTTGATGCTGAAAACATTCTCTTGTTTCGATTGGACGCCGCCCAGGCAGGATATACCGATCAGGAGCAAAAGGATTTCTATGAAAATACCCGTCGTTCTCTCAGCGGCATTCCCGGTGTACGCGCCGTGGCCTATTCAGACCTCTCTTTCGCTGGCGGTTGGTCATCTGAGAATGGCTTCTCTTTTCCAGACCGCCCGACCGAACCGGGTAGTCACATGCAGGCCTGTCAATTAGTTGTGAACGATACATTTTTTTCGACTATGGAATTACCCATTATGCTGGGCCGTGGTTTCGATGATTCAGATAGCGCGTCCAGCTCCAAGGTGGCGGTAGTCAATGAACAGTTCACTAAAATGTTTTTAGAGAACGAATCTCCTTTGGGGCTTTCTTTCAGTATTGGTGAAACCAATTACCGGATCGTCGGCGTCTGCGGTAACACATCATATAAAAGCCTGAGGGATGATTTGTCGCCCATAATGTATTTTCCCCAACAGCAAAAAACGGTCTCTTCTGTGTATTTTGAGGTGCGATCCAGCCTGCCGCCTTTGTCGCTGGTTCCCGCTGTACGCAAAAGCGTGGCCGCATTGGATAAAACAATTCCACTGGAAAAAATCAAGACCCAGCAGCAGCAACTCGATGAATCGATAATGATAGAGCGTTTGTTTTCCATCTTATGCGGATCGCTCGCGGCTTTGGCCGTCTTTCTTTCATGCATTGGTCTGTATGGTTTGATGGCTTATACCGTGACGCGGCGCAGGAATGAGATCGGCATCCGTATGGCGCTGGGCGCCCAATCCCGCGATGTAGCATTGAAAATTCTGCGGGAAGCGGTGATGTTGACATTGATCGGCGTATTGGCGGGCGCTCCAGTCGCCCTGGGCATTGCTATCCTTATCCGCAGCGTCTTTTTCGGAGTCCAGCCATACGATCCAGCAACCATGATAGGCGTAACAGTCTTGTTGTTAGCAGTCTCCGCACTCGCCGCCTGGATTCCAGCCCGCCGGGCGGCAAAGGTTGATCCCATGACTGCGTTACGTTGTGAATAGGAAAATTGATATTATGAAAACTTTTTTGTATGATCTACGTTTCGCATTCCGTATGTTGACCAAGAACCTGGGCTTCACCTCAATCGCGGTGCTCTCTTTAGCCTTGGGCATAGGTTCCTGTACGGCGGTGTTTTCACTGGTTAACGCCGTTCTGCTCAGCTCGCTTCCCGTTCCCAATCCACACGAACTTCGCGTACTCGAATGGTCGGGCGGCGGAGCGCGGTTTTCTGTCAGTGGAAGTTGCACGGAAGAGTCGCCAGGTCGCTTCATTGGCAACGCTGTCTCTTTCCCCATCTACGAAAATCTGCGCGAGCGTTGCGCCGAACAAGCGGACGTGTTCTGTTACACCGATCTTCGCATGATCACTGGCCGCGCTCAAAACCAATCCTTCGCAGCGAACGGTATGGTAGTGTCCGGTAATTTTTTTTCCACCCTTGGCGCCAAACCCCTCTTGGGACAATTATTCGAACCGGATGATCGGGAAGCATTAAACGCACGCGGCGTCGTTATCTCCTATCCCTGGTTGGAACGTCATTTCGGTCTCAATGCGAACGTCGTTGGAGAATCCATCTTGTTGCAAGGTCACTCCTTTACCATTCTCGGCGTTCTTCCGTCCGGGTTTCCGGGGATTCATCCCGGCGACGCCTGTGAATTCTACGTTTCGATGGATGCGCTGCCGCAAGTGGCGCCCCATTTTGCGAACACAGACGCCAATCACTGGTGGGTGCAACTGATGGCGCGCAAAAAGCCTGGAGTAAACGACTCCCAGTTCCAGGCCGCGTTCGACGTCGCGTTCGCCAATGCCGCCGATGAACAGTTAACCGAACCTAAAATGAAGATCATTAATGGCGCTGCGGGTCCAATCAGTCAAAAGAATTTTTACCGGAAACCGCTGTTACTGCTTTTAGGCGTGGTCGGGGTTGTCATTCTTATAGCATGCGCCAACCTCGCCGGTCTCTCGTTGGCCAGAGGCGCCGTCCGCCAACACGAATTCGCCATCCGCACTGCTATCGGCGCCGGACGCTGGCGGCTCGTACGTCAGGTACTAACCGAAAGCCTATTGCTTTCCATATTGGGAGGCGGTTTGGGAATCGTTTTCGCCCTGTGGGGGAAAGACGTAATCTCACGGCTGATGGCCGGTACGAGCGAGGGATTGCACTACGACGCCTCACTCGATCTAAGAGTCCTGTTCTTCACTCTGGTAGTAATGGTATTCACAGCCG
Organism: bacterium; assembly: GCA_963662285.2. Lineage (GTDB taxonomy): Bacteria > Hinthialibacterota > Hinthialibacteria > Hinthialibacterales > Hinthialibacteraceae. The sequence goes on along the minus strand of CAXXMV010000008.1, from coordinate 1,374,618 downwards.
TTTTGTCGGGATTGCTTCCCGCTATCCGCGCCGCCAGAGTCGATCCCCTATCCGGTATGAAAGTTCGAAGCGTCCTCGGCGCCATGCGAATGCGAAGCGGACGCCTGCTAGTCATCGCTCAGGTCGCCCTGTCTCTGCTGTTGCTCGTCGGAGCGGGATTGTACGTTCGCACTATTGTTAACATTGTTGACATCAATCCAGGATTCCGTATGGACAACATTCTTCTACTGCAAGTCTCTCCGGGGAACGCCGGTTACGAACAGGAGAAAAGAACGGCCTATTACGACCAGGCGCAGACCGAACTGGCCGCCATCCCCGGCGTTCAATCGGCGGCCATCACCCAGTTTGCATTGCTAGGCGGATGGATGTCCGGCGGTGGTTTCTTCACCCTGCCCGATAATCCTCCCGAAGATGGTGCGCGGCCTAAGGCTCACAAACTGACAGTAAGCGAATCTTTCTTCGAAACCATGAACGTCCCCATAAAAATCGGCAGGCCGTTCACCATCACCGATGTTGAAGGAGCGCCCAAATCGATCATCGTCAACGAAACCTTTGTCAACAGCTACTTGAAAGACGTCCACCCCATCGGTCAGACGCTTCGCTCCAACGAAGTCGATTGGAACATCATTGGCGTATGCTCCGACGCGAAATATACTGATATCAAAGGAGAAATCCCTCCAACCGTTTATTACACATTTCGTCAGAGTGATCTCCACCAGGGGTATTTCGCTCTACGTACGGCTCTACCCCCGTCGGGCATCAGCGCCGCCGCCCGTAAGGCGATGGCGGCGGTCGATCCCAATGTTCCGATTGTCTCAATGATCACTCAAAAACAGGTTCGCGATAAAAGAATCGCCCAGGAATGGATGTTCGCCATCCTCTGCAGCTCGCTTGCGTTTCTGGCTGTATTATTATCCTGCATCGGGCTTTATGGTTTGATGGCTTATAACGTGGCGCGGCGTACCAGCGAAATAGGCGTCCGCATGGCGCTCGGCGCCACCCGCCGTCAAATTGCCTGGCCTATTCTGCGAAGCGCTATATCAATGTCAGTAGTAGGCGTGTTGATCGGTGGAGTATGCGCGTTGGCGCTTACCCGTCTCATCCGCAGCCAACTCTACGGTGTAGAACCCCATGATCCAATCACAATGACTCTATCCGTAATTACGATTTTGTTGGTTGCTATTCTGGCAGCGTGGATTCCAGCCCGCCGGGCGGCCAAAGTCGATCCCATGGATGCGCTACGGTGTGAATAAAGAATCTCTGATGGAGCAATAAAAATGACAATTCTTATGCAGGATATCAGGTACGGAATCAGGATGCTGTTAAAAACGCCCGGCGTTACTTGCCTGGCTATCCTGGCTTTGGCTATCGGCATCGGCGCTAATTCAACCATCTTCACTATGGTCAATTCAATGTTACTTAGCCCAATGCCGTTTCCCAACATTGATCGCATGGTAAGGGTTTGTGAGATTCGTGAAGGGCAGGATAAAAATAATACCGCCATCTCCGGCCCTAATTATCTTGATTTAGTTGAGCGCAGCCAAACGCTCGAATCAGTTTCTCTCATTACGGTGGATTACTTCAACGTAACTGGTCATGGAGAACCGGATCGGATTTCTGCATATGTTATGACATCAGATATTTTCAATACGACGGAAATTCCCATGATCTATGGCCGCCAATTCACTGAAGAAGAGAATGAGCCGGGTAAAGATAAAGTCGTCCTGTTGGGTTATGGGTATTGGAATGACAGGTATGGCGGCAAAAAAGATATCCTAAACCAGAAAATATCTCTAAATGGCGTCCCCTATACGGTTATTGGAATCCTTCCTTCCGAGTTGGGATTCATGGAAGGGGAAGCAAAAATTTGGATTCCTCTTTCCAGTGATCGCGTAAAGGAAAATCGCGGCGTCCGTCGCTACAACGCTATGGGGTTGCTCAAAGAAGGCGTCTCGCTAGAGCAAGCCCGCGCTGAATTAGATATTATCTCCAACAACTTGGCCAGGGAATATCCCGAAACCAATAAGGATTACCGCATTTTTACCGAACCGATGATTGAGCGATTGGTTCGGGCAATGACGACAACCTTTATCATTCTTCATGGAGCGGTTGCTTTCGTTCTTTTACTCGCCTGCTCAATCGTGGCCAGTTTGTTACTTGCCAAAGCGGGCGTCCGGCAAAAAGAGATCACTATACGCGCATCATTGGGCGCCACCCGTATGAGGGTTATCCGCCAGATGTTAACCGAAAGCATCATTCTCTCTTTTATTGGAGGGATATGTGGTCTGCTGATTACATTGTGGGGCATCGATTTATTAAAAAGCCTTCTGCCTTCTGAATTGGGGCCTTTCGTTACCCGCGTGGGCATCGATCCTTATGTGCTTGGATTCACCTTCGCCATCTGCATCATAACCGGCATTCTCTTTGGACTGGCGCCGGCCTTGCAGATGACAAAAACCAACTTAACGGAAGTGTTGAACGAAGGCGGTCGTGGCTCGGTTGGAAGAAAAAAGAGCCAGAGAATTCTGCGCTATCTCGTTGTTGCCGAAATTGCTTTCTCGCTGATTCTGCTCATTGCCGCAGGATTGATGGTGAACAGTTTTATTCGAGTTCAAAGCATCCATCCGGGATTCGACTCCAGTAATATGTTGACCTTTCATCTGCCGCTTACAAGTTCCAAATATAAAGAAGATTCTCAAAAACTCGCTTTTTACCGGAATGTCATGGAACGCATTAAAAACTTACCCGGTGTGAAATCCGTTGCTGCGCCCAGCATTCTTCCTCTTACATGGGGAACAGGCTTATCTTTTGAAATTCAAGACCAGCAAGCGTCGAGTGAAGGCAATGTTCAGTTTGGCGAAATACGGCATATCAATCCAGAGTATTTTCAATCGATGAAGATACCCTTGCTGAAAGGCCGCTATTTCAATTCCGACGATGAAGATCCAGACGTCAATCGAATCATCATAAATGAATTCATGGCGCGGAGATATGAAAATATCGGCGATCCAATCGGCAAATTCATCAAGATACCGGACTGGGATTCTAAAACATACCAGATCGTCGGTGTTGTAGACAATATCAAACATTTCGGATTAACCAGCGAAGACCGGCCAACCATGTATGTGCCATTCTTGCATCACCCTGACGGTTCGCTCTGTTTCGCTATCCGAACCAGCGGCAACCCTCAACGGCTTTCAACAGCCATCCGGCAACAGGTCTGGGCCATTGATCCTGATATGCCGATAGAAAATGTCCGTACGATGGATAAACTCATCGCCGATACAATGGTTATGGATCGATTCACCATGGTTCTCGTATCGGTGTTATCGGTTGTTGCGCTGATTCTCTCTTCACTCGGTATCTATGGGATTATGTCATATTCCGTAAGCCAGAGGATGCATGAAATCGGCATTCGTATGGCCATCGGCGCACAATTCGGTGATGTGATATCAATGGTTGTATGGCAGGGGATTAAATTAATCCTGATCGGCATCACGATTGGCCTGGTGGTTGCGTTCGCTATTACACGATTTTTAAGCAGTATTCTTTACGGAATTACACCATCTGATCCATCAACGTACTTACTTATCTCTATCTTACTGATAGGCATTTCGATTTTGGCCTGTTACATCCCCGCACGCAAAGCAGCCAAAATCGATCCGATGGAGACGTTACGCAGTGAATAAAGAATCTTTCTTGGAGGGTATCAAATGTCATCTTTAACACAGGATATACGTTTCGGTTTTCGCATGTTATGGAAATATCCCAGCGTTACCATTTTCGCCGTATTGGCTTTGGCCATTGGCATCGGCGCCAACACGGCGCTGTTCAGCCTGATTTATAATGTTCTGCTCAGTCCTCTGCCTTTCGCAGAACCCGAAGAAATAATGTGGATTCAGTCGCGTTGGAGTTCAGGAGACCGTGGCACTTGCTCTGGGCCGGATTACCTCGACTGGGTTGAGCAAAACACGGTTTTCGAAAATTTGGCCGCTATGAATATGGATTGCCATTTCAGTTTGACCGGCTTAGGTGAACCAAAGGCCTTGGTTGGTGTGGAAGTATCAACCAATTTTTTTACTGCAACCCTGGATAAGATGACATTAGGACGCAGTTTCCTGCCCGAAGAATCTCAGTCGGGTAATCGCGTCATAGTATTGAGCCATAAACTTTGGCAAAACCTTTTCGATTCTGATAAAGATATCATTAACCAGAAGATCATCATTAACGAAGAGCCGCATACTGTTGTTGGCGTGGCGCCGCCCATGATGGGTTTCATCGAAGAGATGGCTCAGGTATACACTACATTAAGGATAGATAAACTCCAACAAAATCGTAGTTCTCATTTCTATGGCATAATTGGTCGCTTAAATGACGGGGTTTCATTACAACAAGCCCTGGCGGAAATGAATATGATCGCCAGCCGTCTGAGTGAATTATATCCCGACTCCAACACCAACAAGGGAATTGCCATTAGGCCATTGCAGGAAATGCTGGTCGAGGAAGTCAGAACAGCTTTTCTGGTGCTTTATGGGGCGGTAGGTTTTCTACTGTTGATTGCCTGCGTCAATGTCGCCAATCTTCTCTTAGCCAAAGCCAGTTCGAGAAACAAAGAGATTGCTATCCGCAGCGCGTTAGGCGCTGGCAGGTTCAGGATTTTTCGTCAGGTTATTACCGAGAGCGTTATCTTGTCCATCATGGGCGGCTGCCTGGGATTGATGTTCGCCTTGTGGGGTTTGGATGCATTACGGTATCTGGCGCCTCATGGCATCGAAACGGGAAGCACCGGAATCCCCGGATTCGATGAAATCGGCATCGACTCAACCATTCTCATATTCACCTTGATTCTATCCATGATCAGTGGGCTGCTGTTTGGCGCTGTGCCCGCCTGGCAAATTTCTAAAACCAAAATTAATGAAACCCTGAAAGACAGTGGACGGGGCACATCGTTTGGTTCATCCCGGCACCGCCTGCTCAATGGATTAGTGGTTTCTGAAGTAGCTTTAGCTTTGATAATCCTCATGGGAGCAGGTCTATTAATCAAGAGTTTTTATAATTTACAGCAAATAAAACCGGGATTTGATGCCAACCATGTATTGGCGGCTCACATGGAACTTCCCGACTCTGAACGAAACCAGGACAGTAAAGTTCGCGTAAGTTTTTATAATAAATTAATCAATAATGTTTCCACATTGCCTGGAGTGAAATCAGTCGCCGCAATCAATGTTCATCCATTAACGCCCAGTAATTCCAATAATGGATTTCATTTCGAGGGGAAACCGTTGCCTCCCGGACAAGGAACCAGCGCGGAGTATCGTTCTATCTCCAATGAATATTTTCCAACCATGGGCATCCCCTTGATTAAAGGGCGATATTTCAACCAAAGCGACACAGCTGAAAGCAAACCGGTTGTGATAGTGAATCAGGAATTTGTCGATAGATTTACTCCCAATGAAGAACCTTTGGGTAGACGAATACGCCTCAACGGAGAATTGCAGGAAATTATCGGAGTCGTTGGGAACGTGAAACTCCGCGCCTTAAACGCCATTGGCTTCAATCCATTTATGTACAAGAACATGAATCAAGATAGCCGCCGCATGATGACCCTGATGGTCAAAACCAAAGGCGATCCTATGGCCTTGGCGCCTGCCTTGCGGCGTGAGATTTGGGATGTCGATCCCAATCAACCGATCCTGTGGATTCAAAGTATGAACAATGTAGTAAACGCATCAATCTCGGTGCAGCGCTTCTGTATGATTCTGCTTTCGGTAATGGCGGTGGTGGCTTTTCTGCTGGCCATTATAGGCATCTATAGCGTAATGTCGTTCGCGGTTCAGGAACGAACCCACGAAATCGGCATCCGCATGACGCTCGGCGCCCAGGTACATAACATCATATTCCTGATTGTAAGAAAAGGTTTTATCTTAACTATTATTGGTTTGATAATCGGCTTGTTCGGTTCTTATGCCGTAACCCGTTTGATGGCGGGAATGTTATATCAAATGACCGCCACTGATCCATTAACTTTTATTATTGTCCCGTTAATTCTTCTGGGAATCGCCTTGCTGGCCTGTTATCTGCCAGCATGGCGCGCCGCTAAAACCGATCCCATGATTATCCTACGTAGTGAATAAGGAGTTGTAACCATGTTTTTTAAATCAAAATCCGAACCAAAAAATCAAGACCAAACTGATCTTGGTTGCTTATTGCAGAATGACGGTCCGCTGATAAGTATGCGCAACATAGAGAAATTCTATCAGAACAAAGCGGGCAAAACATCTATCCTGCAAAAAATCAATTTAGATATCGAACAAGGCGATTTCATCACTATCATGGGGCCATCCGGCGCCGGGAAATCCACCCTATTGCACATTATGGGGATGTTGGATACCGACTGGACTGGCGAATATCACTTGTTAGGTAATGCGGTTCATAATCTCAAGCCCAAAGACCGCAATGAACTTAATAAGCAAACCATCGGTTTCGTATTCCAAAGTTTCCATCTGCTCGATTCACTCACTGTCTATGAAAACCTGGATACTCCACTTTCTTACCGTAATATCAAGTCGTCCGAACGCGCGGCGATTGTATGCGATACGCTTGATCGATTCGGCATCGTCGGTAAGAAAGACCTGTTCCCCAGTCAACTATCAGGCGGGCAACAGCAACTGGTCGCCGTGGCGCGCGCGGTTATATCCAATCCCAAACTGATACTAGCCGATGAGCCAACCGGCAACCTGCACACCAAACAAGGCGAAGAAATCATGGAACTCTTCTCCCGCTTGAATAAAGAAGGAACCACTATAGTACAGGTCACTCACTCAGAACGAAATGCTGCATATAGCAAACGAATCATCAACCTGTGGGATGGCGTTATGCGCAACGAAATGCAACCGTCGGAACTGGAAGGCAAAGAATAATGAAGACTCAATCTAAACTCATATTACTTGTTATTATCGTAACAACTCTAAGCGGTTGTATGCAGCAATTTATCAGAGAGACCGGGCCGGAGCATCAAGCCCTGCTCAATGTTGACTCCAGTCAAATTGACACAGTAAATTTAGAGGCATTATCAAAAACTGAACCAATTTCCATTGATCAAGCTGCTGAACAATATACAACAGTTCTGCTGGAAAATGAGAACAATCAGGATTGCATTGGTTTATCACTGGCCGATATCCGGGCTGCAGCGCTATCCAACAATCTGCAACTCAAAGTTGATCTGGTCAATCCCTCTCTCGCCCAACAACAATATTTAGAAGGGCGGGCAAAATTCGAAGCGGCCTTCTTCGGCGGAATTCAGTACAGCGACTCAACCTCCCCGACCGCATCACAGTTGGATACCGCAAAATCATCTAATACATATTTCGAAATAGGCCTGCGCCAACCATTGCCGACTGGCGGCAACATCACTCTCCGTCAGCCCAATGGCAGATATGACAACGACAATCAATTCAGTATCCTCAATCCATCTTTTGAAAGCGATCTACGCTTTACTATATCACAGCCCTTGCTGCGCGGCGCTGGAATGAAAACTAATACTCATTCCATCCGTGTAGCGCGGTTGCAAGAAAAAATGAGCGAAGCGCAAACCAAACTACAAGCCATTCGCATTCTGGCTGATGCCGATTGCGCATACTGGAGAGTATACGGCGCATCGCAGGAATTATTTGTCAGTCAACAACAGTATCAACTGGCCGAACGTCAACTGGCGGAAGCGCAACTACGGGTGGAATCCGGCGCCGCGCCTCAGGTGGAAATCATCCGCGCCGAATCAGGAGTCGCGGCTCGACGTGAAGGAATCATTCTCGCTTTAACCGGATTACGTCTTTATGAACGCGACCTCAAACGAATCATGAACCGCGATGACTTGCCCTTGGATTCAATCACCGGCATCCTGCCTCAAACAGACCCTACGCCGCTAAAAATCCAGCTTGATCCCAAGGAACTCGTAGCATTTGCCATTAACAACCGCATGGAAATGTTCGGTCTTGAATTGCAAACAGCCATTGATCAAAGTTTGATCGATGCTTCCAAAAACGCCCGATTACCCGGCCTGGGCGTTGAGTCAACCATTAACATTAATGGATTGGGCAACAGTTTTGGAAAATCCTTTGACGACATTCGCAGTGGAGAATTCACTGATTGGAGCCTGGGTTTGCAGGGTGAAATCCCCCTGGGCAACAAAGCCGCCAATGCCCGCTTGCGCTACGCCAAACTGGCGCTGACTCAGCGACTGGCTTCCAAAGAACAACGAAGCCAGTTAATCGAACAGGAAGTGCTTAACGCGATAGATCTACTAGAGCAAAACTGGCAGCGCATCCTGGCCTCACGTCAGGATGTGTTATTCGCCGCCCGCACCTACCAGGCGGAACGCAAACAATTTGAACAAGGCGTGCGAACCAGTACAGACGTCTTACTGGCTGCAGGAAGATTAGCAACCGCCCAACTGAGCGAAGTACGCGCCCTGATCGATTATCAGATAGCCCAAGTCAATATTGCTCTCTCTACAGGAACCCTGCTAGGACAGGCAGGCGTTCAATGGCAACCAATGGATTTGTGAATCAAGTCCTGCGTAAGAAGAATGACGGGGATACAATTGGTTATCTTAACAATTAGCTAACTCTGTAGCGCCGCTTCTTTGTATTTGAATAGGATATATCGAGGATTGCTTTTACCAACTCGTTTTGTATGAACATTGATTATGGAAGGTTTTTCCAGGATATGGTTTATTTCTCCTGCATTCTCGATTGCTGGGCCAATTTTGCCTGAAATGACATCATTCGTTTCTGAAACAAGAAACTCGAACGTACGGTGCTTGGGTAGCACTCCTTGAAATGATCCTGTAATTGTCACATCTTCTTCGTGTATATTATCCTGTCTTAGTCGTTGTTCGCTTCTTCGAACCTGTCCTACATCAGAAAACCTGAATATTTCATCCTTGAATTCAAGAGTACAAATGGCTTCATGATCAGCCATTGTTTTTAGAAATGTACGTAGTTCTTCAAGTGCTCGAGGATCAGCATCGGAAATAACCTCGGATAAATCATCATCAGTTCCCAGTGTGGCTTCCATTATTGTTTTTACCTTATCAATGGCTGCTTCGATTGGCGACATTCCTGGTAAGAATAGCATGTTATCCTTGGGTGATTCTTCCAGTTCAAATCCGAAAGATCCCAACGCAGTACCTGTTATTAATAGTCGAAAGTTTTCGCGGTTTGGAATTGCGCCGCGCAAACCGAGCGGCTCAATCTGGCTTGCGCCGATGCTTGCTACTGTTTCAGCAAATATATTGACAACCGCCGCACCGAACTCGGCGAATATACCATGGCTGCCAATGATCGGCTTGCCGCGAAATGTCAGTTTAGCCCGGACTGGTTCGAGAGGTGGTTCAGGCTGAGAATCCAGTTTATTTTCAACTTCCTTCTTTCGGGATTCCAAACTCATTCGCTCAATGACGCTGGAATCAGGTAATTTGCCGATCAATTTTTCCAGAGTTGTTTTTTCGGCTTGAAGATGACGGAACTCTTGAAGATTCATGGCTATTCTCCCTGGCTCGTCATATTATCTAGATTGGCTTTGGCGGTCGGATCATCTGTAGGGGCAAGATCAATCTGCAGATAGCCTTTCCATTGCTCATTCCGTCGATGCGACCACATACTGTACCAGTAAGTGGATAATTCTACGAGAGTTTCGGGCGATCCACTATTCAAAGGAACGAAATAGGAATCGACATGATATTTTTGTTTAGTAAAATCATGCCTGAAAATATCTGGTAATTGACTAACAAAACTTATTTGCGTTATACCATCTGGTAAATAAAAAAAAGTGACTATATCAATATCATTGGGAGAGCGCTGGTCTATTGTTTCTATGTTTTCAAGAAAACTTCCATTTACCCATTGGAATCCATTGATAAGTCCTGCATTATGCAGAGTTGAACGATAATCCAGGAAACTTGCTAATATGCTAAGGCGCTGAGAAGAAATCCCAAAATGCATAACTATATCGGTCAGTTGAACAATGTAAGGTGATCGGTCCATCATTGTGGGTGTTGATGGATTGATTGGTGGAATGACGCCTTGAGAATTCCAACATGGAATGGCTGCGTTGCTCATCTGGCGGTCTCCTTGTTAGCATTTATCTGATCAGTTCTCAGGTTATAGAGTCTATTTGTAATCTTAGCATACTGGTAATATTTACAAAATAAGACAATTTATAATAGACGATAGTCCTAACAAATAGAATCCTATATAGCAATAAAAAGAGGTTTCCATATCTACTTATCATTACCGCTTCTTCTTTTTCAACTTCTCATAAAACGCTTCCACCAGTTTTAGCGTCTCCGGCGTCCCATATTGTATCAGCATTCGACCAGCCTGTGATTCACTCATCAAGTGGATGAACAATTCCAAACCACTGGTTAATTCAGTTTTCAGGTCGGCGTCGTCTGCAATGTACTGTTGTAATTCTACAAGTTTATCTTTGATTTCCTGCCCGGTTCGCTCCTTGCGATTCATGTAGCGAATGGCCATTTCCAAAGTCGGGTCATCAGGTTTCTTGCCTGGCAGGGGCTGCTTGGCAGTTGGTTCTTGTTTATCTGGATTACTTATTCGATTGCGATCCGGTTTGTTTCCCTCATTGCGTTGAGGCGTCTGTTGTTTGTTACGGTTTAAGTTTTCCTGAGAGACCGCCAATTTGTCTACCGCCTTGCGCGACAGCGGCGCCGGGTGGAGTCTGCCTTGCGACCAGTCGCTATAAGTCGAGAAGCGGTATGCGCTCCGTGGATCATCCGAGGCTCCTATGGGCAGTATGGATAACGACTCATCGGCATTGTGCAATGGTACAAATTGCGTGTATGATTGCGCCCGCTGCGAAAGAACCGTGGCGCCGTCGATGGTCTTCAGTAAAGGCATGTTCACATTGTGTTTTTCGTCGAGAGAAGGGAAGCCGTCAAGGCTCTCCATATAGCCCATTTTCTGGTTGCACTGTGCTTCTCTGGCAAGCGTGTTCCACTGTGCCGCGTCCTGTCCATATTTGGCTTGAGCTCTTTGCCAGGCCTGATTGAGCACCATATCCACAAACATGGTTTCATCATCAGGAACTGCACTGTCTGGATCAGCGGCGTCCCGCGCCCGAACCGTCTTGGCGAACCGAGCCAGTCCACCCACTCCACCACCATACTTGCTGACCAATGGGGATACGTTACCCCGGAAGATAACATTCATAAGGTTTACAAGTTCTGTTCCCGCGACTGACATATCAGTTTCAGCGCCGTTCTCATACCAATTCTGAAGATAGCGAAGCGCCTGCTGTGAGTTGGACGAAAGTTTATCAGGCGTTGACTTAAGTACTTTGTATCCCAAGCGGATTATCTCGCGCTTCCACACGTTCACTGCATCATAATGAATATCCAGTACATCTTGTGGGGTGAATTTATCCTCTTTGCTTAGATGTTCCAGAATTTGTTCTTTGATCCTGAGTCCACGGTCGGTGTCTCCTGAACTGCCCGTCATGTTGCCGAAGGGAACCTTGTAGAACGATTGAATGGTCCGGTGGTTGGCGCTGACCAGGTAGCCGCGTTCAGGATTTATGCAGTGCGGCAGCATATCATAGGGAATCATGCCGCGCCACATTCCATCACGCGTACCGCCATCTTGCGCATGTCCGCCATCATATCCAGTCAATTTCGACCTAACGGGCAGGGCGCCCAGCGACCAGTAGCCGATGTTTCCCTCTTTGTCGCCGAAGACGCAGTTTGCTGTAGGAAACCTCCAACCCGGCAGCGCTACAGCGAACTCGTCGCACGAGCGGGCGCGCATCATGCCCAGAGCGCCTTGAATGGTTTCGCGGTCAGTTTCGGCCATGGGAACCCGGCACAGCGCCACTTCCTGACCTTCAGGATTGCGCCATACGAATTCGGAAACAATAGGGCCGAAGATGGTCTCACGGATTGGCATTGCAACCGGATCTTCACCCTTGATCTTAATCACCTCCTGCCGGGTGGTCATATCAAGCCGCTCTCCATCCACTTGATATTGGTTAGGATGATCGTCATCAGTTTTGAGTATGAAAATATCCGCCTGATCGGCGCCCAGGGCTGTTACTCCCCAAGCGACGTCTTCATTAAATCCAATCAGAATAATCGGGCTGCCAGCTACGCCGACGCCACGCGCATTGAAGGTGGCGCCTTGAGCGTGGAATTCGTAGAGCATACTGGGATTCCATACCGGAGTCTGGGGATCGCTGACCAACACTGATGCTCCAGTAGTGGTTTTCTCACCGCCAATCACCCAGGCATGGCTGAACTTGGGATCAGGCGTCTCCGGTCCTTTTGGAATACCGGGCGATATCCCCATCTCGGCCACCCAGGTGTTGACTTTCTCAATCCATTCTTCGGATACGTCCTCAAGCCGAACCACTGCCGCATCGTCATCCACTACAATGCGGCCTCCCCGTCCCTGTGGAGACGGTGGTGATGTTAAACTGGGCTGGTCGCGCAGGCCGTTCTTGGCGAAGAACTGGGCGAAATGCCACCAGGACAGGATGCAGTCTTCTGGTTCCCAGGTCTCGCGTTGCAGCCCGGTATGCTCGAACAGATAATGTTCATTGCCTGCGTTTTTGGCAAAAAAGTCATTTACGCCAGCGCTATAAGCCTCCAACAGCCCAAGCGTTTCTTCATCCAGGTTGCTGATGACTTTCTGCGCCGCTGATGCAAATCCAAAATTACGCATCACCCGGTCATGCTCCAGCGTATTGTTTTGTCCGACGCCGCTGGTTTTCTTTTTATCGATGATGCCAAGCGCCTCGCTCATCCGTCCCTGAATTATGCGCAGGAAATAGTACATCTGGAAGCCGCGGTCCTGGGCTGCGGCGTAGCCCAGGCCGTACATGGCGCCTTGGTCGGTAGCTGCGAATACATGAGGAACGCCCCAACTGTCGCGCAGCAGTTCCATATTTCCGTAAAGGTTTTCATCGCACCGTACGTCGTTCAAGATAAGAAGAAAAAGTAATGCGAAACATGTGATAAATATTGAGAGGCGTTTCATGCGCTAAGGCTCCTTAAAGCGATTGGGTATATTTCAATACTCACTAATTGAAATAGAATAAATAAATGTCTGAATCAGGATTTCCAGGATGAAAGGATGCACATGATAGGCGCCCCGGATAACCCGATTATAAAAAATAGAAAAAAAACACCAATGATAAAAAATCCTGTCTATCCTGTAAATCCTGGTTATCCAGATTCAGACAAAAAATAATTACAAAGTACTCACAACCGAATAATCACTATTCATTTGTCTATTATTAATCCTGCTATGTTCCAACAATTAATCTATTCAAATTATAATAGCACAGCAATCATAACATGAATGGAGATTAATCACCTATTGACGGGCAATTAATTGTATTAATATATTCAGCATACATCAATATCATTTTGCCAGGGGGGAATCCAATGGAGTACACGCAAACTCAAACCCGCCGTCATTTTATTAAATCAGCGCTTTTGTCCTCCGCCGCATTAGCATTACCGCAAGTTTGCTCTGCCAAGAAGAAGCCTAATATCGTTCTTATCGTAGCTGACGACCTGGGTTATGGCGACATCGGATGCTATGGCAATAAAATCAATCGAACGCCCAACCTCGACCGCATGGCGCAAGAGGGATTGCGTTTTACCGACTTTCATTCCAATGGTCCGGTATGCTCGCCCACCAGAGCGGCGTTATTGACTGGACGCTATCAACAACGCATGGGCATCGAAGGCCCTATCGGCCAAAATGGCAGAGGTCTGGGCATCGTCAACGAAATCACTATAGCATCCCGTCTGCAAGAGTCTGGTTATACAACAGGAATTTTCGGCAAGTGGCATCTCGGAACCCAACCCAGCGACAATCCCATCCAGCATGGTTTTAACGAATTCCGTGGTCATCTCCATAGTGCGCAGGATTATCATTCTCATGTTAACCGTTGGGGTTTGGTAGACTGGTGGCATAATGACAAACTGGCGCCTGAAGAAGGTTATAATACGCACCTGATTACTGATCATGCTGTTGATTTTATCAAACAACATAGGGATGAGCCTTTTTTTCTCTATGTTCCCCATTCAGCAATTCATTTTCCCTGGATGACATCCACAGATTCCGCTTACCGCAAAGAGAATGGTAACTATGACAATCTTACCAAACTCGGCACCCACAAAGACGTCACCAAAGTTGTCAAGCACATGATCGAAGAGGTGGATAAAAGCGTAGGAAAAATTCTTGCCGCTTTGAAGCAATATGATTTGGATGATGATACCTTCGTTTTCTTCACTTCAGATAACGGCGGCTATCGCCATTATGCAGGACATCACCAGGGCGAGGTCTCTGATAATGGAGTTCTACGCGGACAGAAAGTCGATCTCTATGAAGGCGGCCACCGGGTTCCCACTATCGCACGCTGGCCCGGTCGAATCAAACCGGGTAGCGTTACCCATGAAACAGCCATGACGATGGATATTATGCCAACCTATCTCGAATTAGTCGGCGCCATTCCACCAGATCCCCAAAGTTCACATGCCATTGATGGCACAACGATAGGCCCTGTTCTCTTCCATAACAAATCCATGCCGCAACGCACTCTATTTTTTAGAAAAGATGGAGACCGGGCCGTGCGTCAAGGTTCCTGGAAAATGGTCTGGATTAAAAATGGCTCACCCGAATTATTTAACCTGGATCAAGACATAAGCGAAGAAAATGATGTTGCCTTAAAACACCCGGAACTAATGAAAAAACTGCTATCAGATTTATCCAAGTGGGAGAAGGATGTCGATCAGAAATAAGACCAATGATGTATGGCGGCTGTGGCTATTACGCCAATTTGTGACATGATTACGATATTATACCCATTATTAAAATGAAAACTAATTCTAATTACCAAAGGAAGAGAAAGTGAAGAAGGAGAAACCTACGGGTCGAAGGGCGTTTATCGGGAGCGCAGTCGCGGGCGGCGTTTTGGTGGGTGCGACTGCAAACTCGAAAATAGATGAATCTGCTTCTGAAGAAAATAAGGTGCGCGAAGTACGGTTGGAATATCTGGCGCCGCGTGAGATTGAAGCAGCGATGGAAGAACTGCCTATTCTCTATCAACCTTTAGGAACAATTGAATGGCATGGGTATCATAATAATGTCGGAGTTGATGCACTCAAGGCGCATCGCCTTTGCGTGCTGGCCGCACAGCAATCGGGTGGTCTGGTGGCGCCGCCATTATACGGAGGTATTGGCGGACTTGAGCAGCCGCATACATTCGTGATGGAAGCGGAAAACGAAACCCATTCCACGCTTGTCCGTCCCTGGATCGAACAACTTTGCCGAGAAGCGGTGCGACAGGGTTTCAAGGCGGTCATAATGTTGACCGGGCATTACGGCGCCGGACAGCAGATAATCGTGCGCGAGGCGGCGGTGCGTATGAGCCGTGCTCTGGGAGCGCCTGTACTGGGGACTCCGGAATATATGTTGGCGCTTGATGACAGTTATACCGGCGATCACGCGGCCTGGGGTGAGACCTCACTGATGATGCATCTCTATCCGGGCAGTGTTGATTTGGATCAATTAGGGGAATCTCCGCACAAAGGAGTGTACGGCCGCGATCCTAAAAAATACGCGTCTCAAAAGGATGGCGAGAAATTGACGCTGACCATCGTCGAGAGGTTGGCTGAATTGGCGAAGCAAATGCCCAAGTGGGATGCCATAACCCGTCAGAAATTTATTGATGCCGAATCAGCGCTAGTCTCCAAACAACTGGAGATGTATGGCCAAACAGGGAACGCCTGGTCTGCATGGCGCAATATATCCAAAGGCGCATTCACCGATTATGGAAAATTTCTTGCCGGGTGTAAATTTGATGAAATTAGAGAAATGGTAAAAGATTTATAGTAACAAGCATTTCAGGTATGCGGCATTGGATTGATCAGTTAAATTACTATGAAACTCATAATGCTTTGTCTGATATGCAAACTCATGGAGAATGAATTGGAAATGTTTTTCATTATAATTTACGCAAGGGATAAAAAGTATATTGGCTGAACTTTGATTGATGGTTTGCCGGACGTGATCGACGGCGATGGCATCCAATCCGGCCTGGACGGCCAAGCGGTGATCGTAGATGCTTCATCTACTTTACTATGGGAAAGTTCGGTGGGTGGTTGGGAGTTGCATTGATATCTTATCATTCCAATGGCAGGCGGATGATAAACTTGGTTCCCTCGCCGATAGTGGATTCGACGCTCATTTCACCGCCGTGGTTTTCAGTTATGATAAAGTAGGATACGCTCAGGCCCAGGCCAGTGCCTTGGTTGGTTGGCTTGGTAGTAAAGAATGGCTCGAAAACGCGTTTACGGGTAGCCTCGTCCATGCCCGAACCGTTGTCTTCGATCTCAATGCGGATCATCCCTGCCTCACGCTCGTGCGCCAGTCGTAGAATGAAATGAGGCTTTTTATCCAATTCTCGGTTATTATTCATCTCCTTCTGCATGGCCTCGGCGCCATTGCGTAGGATGTTGAGCAGCACCTGCTGTATTTTACTTGATTCGCATGGCGTAAGAGGCAGGACATCTTCGTATTCGCGGATGATTTCGATCTGGCGGAAATCGAATTTCTTCTTCAGGTCATAGTCGCTGCCGGCCAAGTCTACGGTTTGGTCGAGTAGTTCAGCCAGATTGTGGGTAGAGGAAGAGGAGTCGCTCTTGCGGGCGAAGCTGAGCATGTTCGATACAATCTCCGCTGCTCGTTTGCCTGATTCGTGTATGCGCTCCAGCATCTCCGGTACGTCACGATCTTTCATGAAAGCGTTAATAGCCTCCATCGATATTCCCGCTTTTTGGGCGGCTAGTTGATTGGATGGTAATTCCATATTAGTAAGACGATTTCTCATTACATCGGCTGTCTGTATCATGCCAGCCAGAGGATTGTTGATCTCGTGCGCCATTCCCGCAGCCAGTCCGCCCACCGATAACATTTTCTCGCTTTGCACCATCATCTCTTCAATTCTTACTCGCTCTGTTACGTCATCCACCCGAATTACTGCGCCTTCAACTCCGTTGGCGATCAGGGGATAGATAGTTAAATCTTCATAACGCGTCTCGTTGTTTTCCTTGTGGATCTGCTTGCGATTTAATAGAGTTTTGCGGCTTTGTATAGCCTCATGTACTCGTCTCATTTCTTTAGTCAAGCGTGGGAAGACCTGTTCCAATGGTTGACCGACAGCTTCTTTTTGCGAAATACTGGTGACCTGTACGGCTTTGGAATTCCACTGCGTCACATTCCCTTCTGTGTCCACGCCCACCAGAATAGAGGGCATTGAGTCGATGATGTTGGACAAGTAGTTGCGTAGGCGCCTTAGATCATCCTCTGCCCGTCTTGCATCCTCCATGAGGCTCAGGGCGGCCTGTCGTTGCGCCTTGAGGTCTGACTGTTTCCCTTGAAGAGATAATGAGGTCTTCTCTGCACGCGACTTGTCAAGGTACATTATGCCCGATACCTCTGCAATGCTGGTAAGAAAATTCAGTATGGATGGAAGTTTTTCCTCTGATATAATCGGAGCCTCGTGGAGAGCGCGTAAATAGTCCTCCTCGTCAAATCCAAATTCAATCGCCTGAGCGTGGAATACCTTCTCATCCGGATCGCTGGTGTGAAATTGTCCGATAAATGCGTTAGCTACGTGATGTCCCTCTATTATTATGGGGGATGCAGCATCAGTCATACTGTTTTGGCACTTGTATAGCGAGTACTTTTTCCTTTCCTTGAGAAGATTAGCTAGTTCAGTGTCGCTCTTGATGCACCTGAGGCAGCTGTTCTCATTCACGCGGTGGAAATCCGTGCATATACGCTGCCAATTGGCGCTGATTATTATGTTTCCATCCAGGTCGATTATAGCTGATGCAACGCCCACCGAATCACAGAAACTCTCGAAGACATGTTTAAGCGCATCCATATCGAACCTGTTTATGAGTTTGATGTCCCCAATATCTGAGTTATGCTCTGATTCCTTATCCCATTCTTTCTGTGACTCTATATCATCATTCACACTGGTCTTCTCGTCGTATACTGGTTCTCTGCCTAGTTCAGAAGAGAGTTCATTCACTTTGCGCTTCATTTCCAGTATTCGTTTCTCACGCCCTACCATGGCCTTGTTGAAAGCGGCTAGTTCCTTCTCCGCTTGTTTGCGCTCGGTGACGTCGCGGTATACTACACACACCGCTGTTACTTTACCATCCTCTTTGCATATAGGAGTGATGACCGACTCTGTGAAATAATGTTTATCTTTTATTGTTGTTTCATCCTGGACCAAACAACCTTTCTCTGTTTCAAAAACCTGGTCGATGCGGTCCATCCAAAGATGCATGAAATCTGGAATATGCCCCAAACCATCGCGGATGTTCTTGCCTATAACTTTATCCCGTGTTGTACCAACATGATTGATAGCAGCCTGGTTTGCATAAACGTAGTTATAATCCTTATCCCAGATCAGGATACAATCCTGCGCCGATTCGAACGCTGCCCGAAATTTTTCTTCACTATCTTGCAACTTACCTGTTTGAATGGCGACCATTGACCGCAGCCGATAATTAAGCCCTACCAGGGCCATAAAACCAAGACCGATAATGCCGGCGGCTATTAGTACGATGTTCGCCATGTTAAGTCTATCATCCAATGGCGCCCGGATCGACTCAATAGCCCGAATGTTGCCTACTTTATCTCCAAAGCCGCCCATGCTTTTATATAGGTCTTGCAGTTGTGAAGGCGCATCCTCGCGTCGACCGTGGCACTTCAGGCAATCCTTGTTTGTAGTCAGAAAAGGGAGCGCCAACTGTAGATACAACCGACCGTCAATCTCAACGATATCCCGGTATTCGGTTAGTTCCCGGTTCTCATTAAACATCCGTAAAATCTGCTGTTCTTTCGGGTCTGCTTTATTAACTGGATTGCGTGGATTATCAGCCGCCATCTTGTAATATATCTTGTCTAGACCGGCTTTTTCTTGTTCTTCATTGAAATAGTTATGTATATTTCGAACCATGTAAGAAGAAGAAAACAGGACAGGAGAATAAACCGACTGGAGAATTTCGCCAGCATCTTGTAGGCGGTAGAGTTCGGGATGCATGTTTCGTTGGATGTATTGGTGAATACCCCGGTGTTGCAGCAGCAGATCCTCAATCTCTTGTTCTGCTTTGTTAATCACATAAGTTCTTGCGACTATATATATTGTAGAACAGAAGGCCAAGAACAGCGCCATGTAAACTATCACAAGCCATATTGATCGCGGAATAAATTGCAAAATTCCGAATTTAAGATAGTTCTTGTTGGGCTTCATGATCCATGCTCCTTTATCGCAGCCATTGGTAAAGCCAAGAGATTACCAGGTGAATAGTCAATTCACTACCAATTTTCTTGTTCTTTATAAGTCATACGACGCTCTCATCAGTACATTATTATGGCAATTACTTAAGTTTATTTGGCAGACGGATAACGAATTGAGTTCCCTGTCCCAGAGTGGACTCAACGCTCATTTCGCCGCCATGGTTTTCGGTGATGATGAAATAGGACACGCTCAGGCCCAGGCCGGCGCCTTGGTCTGGTGGTTTGGTGGTGAAGAATGGTTCGAAAACGCGTTTGCGGGTAGCCTCGTCCATGCCCGAACCGTTGTCTTCGATCTCAATGCGGATCATCGCTGTTTCACGCTCGTGTTTCAGTCGCAGAATGAATCGAGGCTTCTTGCCAATATCCTTTTCCATTTTTTCATGCATGGCTTCGGCGCCATTGCGTAGTATGTTCAAGAACACCTGCTGGATTTTGCTAGACTCGCACGGCGCAAAGGGCAGGTCGTCTTCGTATTCGCGGACGATTTCTATTTGGCGGAAATCGAATTTCTTCTTCAGGTTATAGTCGCTGCCAGCCAGATCCACGGTATTATCAAGCAGTTCGGCCAGGTTGTGGATTGAGAAAGATGAGCCGCTCTTACGGGCGAAACTGAGCATATTCGCTACAATTACGGCGGCGCGTTTGCCCGATTCATTGATACGATCCAGCATATCCGGCACATCGCGCTTTTCCATAAAGGCGCGGATGGTTTCCATTGAGGTTCCGACTTCTCCGGCGGCCCGGTGATTGGCGGGCAACTCTATATTAGTAAGCCGATTTCTCATGACCTCAGCGGTCTGCATCATCCCGGCCAGGGGATTGTTTATCTCATGCGCCATTCCCGCTGCCAGTCCACCAACTGAAAGCATCTTCTCGCTCTGAATCATCATCTCTTCCATGCGTACCTTGTCGGTCACATCGTCAATGCGGATAACAGCGCCTTCCACACCATTGGCGATTAGGGGGTAAATGGTCACGTCTTCATAGCGTGCGCCTTTTTTGGACAAATGAAATTTTTTCTGTTCACGTTTGGTTTCCCGTGAGCGGATGCTTTCGGCTATTTTTTCCATCTCTGAAGCCATATGAGGAAACACATCAGAGAGGGTTTTTCCCTGCGCAGCTGCGGAAGTGATCCCCGTGGTTTGTTCTGCTATTTTGTTCCACTGAGTCACTTTACCATGGACGTCCACGCCGATAAGCAGGGAAGGCATGGAGTCGATAATGTTGGACAGGTAGTTGCGTAGGCGGCGTAGTTTATCTTCAATTTCTTGACGTATTGCGATTTCATCTTTGAGTTCAGTATTAGTATTGGAAAGTTCTAGGGTTCTTTGATTTACCAAATGATGCAGCATTATGTGGCGATGGATTGCGTAAATGGATGATATGCCAAGTAGAATTGATCCGATAACAAACATCACAAGCGCTTTGGTTTCTTTGTACCATGGATTCTTGATGGTAAAAGAAAAGAGAGCGGGGGTGGGATCGATATTCATACAGCGGTCAATTGACTTAACCTGGATAGTATGTTTCCCCGGTAGTAAATGCGCGGTGGAGGCCTTCGTTTCTGAGAGATATTCACCCCAGGATTGTTGATCAAAACGGAAGGCGTATTTTAAATGATCCGCGAGGGTGAAATTCCATTTATCTTGGCCGGAAAACGAGATGAAGGAATCGGTATTGACCAGGATTTCTTGTGGATTGCTATTTGGTAGAATAAAGGTATCCGGAGTTTGTTGATCTACATCTCCATCAAAATAATAAATCCCTAAACTTGTCGCAACCCAAAGAGTATTTAACGAATCTTGAAAAACATTTGAGATTGACGTGTCTGGTAAACCGTCAAATTTATCATTTTTAATCCAACTTCCTTTCCAGTAATGATGAAGCCCATTACCAGAGCCAATCCAAATCGATCCATCCGAGGCCTGGATCATAGAACGTACTGTTTCTAGCCCGGTTTTTCGGATATATTTCCATTCTAAGCCATCATACTCAAGTATACAGTCGCGTTCCCCGAACCAGATTCGGCCATCATCAAACTCGAGAAGCGAGAATGCTCCCCGGCCAGGATATGAACTGACTAGTTTTTGCACATCTTCATCATTGCGAATCGCAGTTATTCGTTTGTTCCCCGCGATTAGAAGGCCATATTTCCTGGTATCAAGCATACAGGTAAAATTACCTGTATTATTGAAATCAATCGTATTATCATGTTCTGTAAAAACTCCATCGCTTGTTAATGAAGCCAGTTGGTGTTTTTGGGTTGCCTCATCGTAAGTTAAATAATAAATTGTTCCGTTTTTGCTTTTATAGTATTCATTGATAAAGCGTTTGGTTGGTAAAGAAGATAAGGTAAGCGAATTGGTTAGGGGGTTGAATTGGATCAACTTTCCTTGATGATTACTGACATAATAGGTTGTCTCGTTGATTTTGATAATGTCGCCTGAGAGATGAGAATACTGATTGGTTAAATCACCAAATGGAATACATGTAATTTCGCCTTTATCGTAGATGTTTATGGAATCTGTGGTTCGTATCCATAAGCGTTGTTGTTCATCTTCATAAAGTAGATTAGCCGGTTTATTTTCCGGCCATTGACTCAGTGGTTTCCAGGGTGGAGGGCAGTAATAGGCTAATCCGGCAGTTGTCGTCAGCCAGAATTTCCCCTCCGGATCAGCGGCATAATCAGTAATTCTGGATGAGAGTATTTTATGCTCGCCTAATAGTTGAAGAATTCCATCAGACGAATGATGAATTTTATAATATTCAGGCGTATGGCTTAAATACCAAATATCATCATCATTGCCGGAACTAACTCCAAAAAGACCATTGATATCAACTTTCAATCGTTCCCATTTATCATTATTGAAACGAATGGCATCAACCTTGCCTGTATTTTTATCTTTCCCTATCATCAGAATTTCGCCATTCTTGTTGAAAGAGAGTTTTGACAATTGCCCAATGTTTAGAGAAGACGGTATCAGGTATTCTTGCCAGTCCGTTTGATCATATTTCAGCAATCCATTATCTCCGGCGATCCATAGGGTGGATTGATCAACCAGTTTTATATCGTTAAACCGTCCCAAAGACGTATCTTCCAATGGTTTTACAATTAAAACATCATCTTGCTGCAGGTTGGTTTGGAGTAACGTATCTGGAAATAATAGAAATAATTCGTTTTCCCAGGGTAAGTAAGGTATTCGCGTACGAAAATCTCTCCGTGACTTTTGCAGAATCGGGGATATTTGCCAACGCTCTTGGTTGAAATATGCAATTCCTCCTTTTTCACCGGGAATGACGGTCCATAGTTGATCTTGCTGATCTTTATAAATTCGCTCAGTTGAAACGGGGGATTTCTTTATTTGGATGGAAAAACCGTCAAAGATGCTAAATTCTAATATATCTCCATGATTAGCATAGACGGCGCCATCAGGCGCGATTGTAATTGAGGATACCCATGATTCTGCTAGACCGTTTTCGGATGTTAAAAAGCGCCATCGGGAAAAATCCTGAGAATGGGATGTTAACGAAGTAAATAGATAACTAGAGGTAAGTAATAATCCAAAAAGGATGCGGTTAGCCCTCAATGTTTGTCTCCAGAATTATGATCGATTAAGAATAATTGATGCTTGATTTTGTCTTTCATCCAATTCTTGCCGACTCATCATACTATGACTACTATTTATTTTACCGGATATTTCAGAAAAGGGAGAGATAATTAGACCAAAAGGAGAAAAGTCTAAATAATTTTTAATGGCTGCAAGAGAGTCAACTCTGGATGCTCTTTTCTTTATGGTTGAGTGTCACGATCTCAATCGGGGTCGGGTAATGGTGAGAAAAAGAACTTGATCCACCCTATTGGTTTGCCAAGCGATCATGTAAGCAAACCTTAGAAATGATTCGCACCAGGAATTTAAAAATTGAGCATCCAAAACGGCAGAAACTGCCTAAAAAAAATCAGCATTTTTTGATCTGTATCCAAACGTTACAGCAGGAGTGTTAAATATCTGCGCGCTAAGAGCAAGACCGCAAAGCGGTTAGTCCTTGATGCTGCCGCATAAGATTTGATGTAATCAGAATTTGCTAAGCCTTTAGCGTCTAAGCAAGTACAAATCTCTCAAGGCAAAATCTCAAAAAGTTCGGATTAAGCGGCTTGACCGATCAATATTCGCTGATAACCTAATTATCGTTAAAAAACTGAAATTTCAAGCCTATATATCAACTAAACGCCAACGTAGCTCAGTCGGTAGAGCAACGGTTTCGTAAACCGTAGGTCACGAGTTCAAATCTCGTCGTTGGCTTCCTGAAAACTCCTCATAAAAACTCATCGTTTATCCACAATAAGCCCATAAATAAAGGCTAAAATAGCCAGTGTTGATTATCAGGAGGAAAAGACTCTTTATAGTCGCTTTACTAAAAATTCCTTTACAATCCCCTATTGTTTTATAGTATTGTAATACGAATTGTAATATCGGTGTGGTACTATTGTTTCTCACGTTATTAATTATCTTCTGGTTCGTGCTTTGTGTGATCAATGTCAATCCGTAAAAGTGGAAAATATCCCCCACTTCTTGTATTACAGACTTTATACTGAGGAGTCTTTAATAAACTACCCCTAACTAAAAGAGTGGTATAATATAATATAATTTACATATCTATTTTCTATTGTGGATACGGAGTGATATGGCATTCAACCGATCTCATTTCATATATCATTCGAATAATTACGGATACCACCACAGCAAGTTGAAATGTTTTGTACGTTTGATAGCGCCTGGATTCCTCCTCAATATGACTGTCGTCGTCCTCTGTACTGTGTTTTGCTTCTTCACCGCATTTTTGAATACTCACTCCGCCTGGGGTTCGCCGAATACTGATGATAATTCACTGGAAACAATCTCTATTCAGTTGAATATGTGGTCGCGTGGATACTACTTTGCCGGTTATTACGCCGCCGTCGAGAAGGGATTTTACGCGAGTGAAGGACTCAACGTTCAATTGAAGGAACGCGACTTTGAGAAATACAACGTCGAATCGGTTCTGGACGGTGAAGCCGAATATGGAATTAGCGATTCAGGACTTCTGCTTTACCGGATGGAAGGAGAGCCAGTTGTTTTGTTGGGTCAGATATTCCAACATTCTCCTCTGATTTTTATCACAAAGCGTGAAAGCGGCATCGTAAGTCCATACGAGATGATCGGGAAACGGGTCATGATGGAACTGCGCGTAAAATACGAAGCGCCGCTTTACGCCGCGATCAAGGAAATTCTTGGAGGAATATCGAAGGTTAACGCCATTCAACATAACTTTAATTACAACGAATTCTTATCTGGTAAAGTCGATGCAATCGCCACTTTCATAACTGACCAACCCTATCTCATGAAGAAATGGGGCGTTGATGTCAACATCATAAATCCCCAGTCGTATGGAATGGACTTTTATGGAGACAATCTCTTTACGACCGAAAAGGAGATCGCCGGTCATCCGGGTCGCGCCGAACGCGTCCTCCGAGCCACACTTAAGGGATGGCAATATGCACTGTCTCACCAAGAAGAGATGATTGACTTCATTCAACGCAAATACGTTACCTCGACCGATCGCGCGTTATTAGAGTACGAAGCCAAGATGATCGATATCATGATTCTGCCGGAGTTGATTCCACTGGGCGAGGTGAATCCGGCGAGGTATAACTGGGCGGCGGAAACCTTTTACCGTCTGGGAATGGCAAAGACCGCAACAGTGCCGGAGGGCTTTATTCGTGCAAAGAAATCCGAACCCACTCTCTCTATGAAGCAGGAAGAAAGAGTATGGTTGTCCGAACATCCCCAAATCCGAGTGGGTATCATGGATGCATGGCCGCCTTTGAATTTCGTGGACAAACAGGGCCGCCTCCAGGGCATCGGCGTTGAGTATATCAAGGTTATCAATAAGCGGTTGGGCGGTGTACTTGTTTTGGAAGCGGCTCCGTTTGCTGAGAACTATGACAGGGTGAAAAACCAGCAACTCGATGCATTAATGGATATCACGCCCCAACCGGAGCGCGAACCATACTTTAATTTCACCAATCCATACCTGATCGTTCCTCATGTTATCGTCGGGCGGAAGGATGGGATGTATTTCGATTCTGAGAATGATTTGGCAGGTAAAAAAGTCGCCATCGAAAGCGGTTTCTTTAATATTAAAAACATCCAACAAAATTATCCTGAGATCATCGTTGTTGAGTATGAAACCACACGGGGCGCGCTGGATGCCGTATCCCGAAGCGAGGTGGATGCTTATATCGGAAATCGCGCCGTCATAATTCATTTGATCGAAAAAGACCTGCTTACAAATCTTAAGGTCATGGGACAATCGTCCAAAGCGCCGGTTGTTCTTACAATCGGAATCCGTAAAGACTGGCCGGAATTTCTTTCGATACTGAACCAGGCGCTGGCTTCTATCACGCAAGAGGAATATCGAACGATCCGGCGTAAATGGACGAGTCTGGAACAGGAATCGACAGATATCACACCTAAACTGACGCTTAGTCAGGATGAGAAGGAATGGCTGTCACGGCGCCGTCAAATGCGACTGGGCGTCGATCCCTATCACCCACCTTACGATTTTATCGATACAACAAATATGCACAATGGGGTTGCATCTGATTACGTTACCCTATTGAACCAACAACTCGATATTGATATGCAGCTCGAGGCGTCCGAGAATTGGAATGACGTGATGGAGAAAATTCGGAAGGGCGAGATCGACGTACTGCCTTGTATTGTGAAAACACCGACGCGCAGCGATTACTTACTTTTCACTCAACCGTATCTACGCGTACCTCTGGTGATATTGACGCGGGAAGATGCTCCAT
The DNA here is from genome assembly GCA_963662285.2 of bacterium. Taxonomy (GTDB): domain Bacteria; phylum Hinthialibacterota; class Hinthialibacteria; order Hinthialibacterales; family Hinthialibacteraceae. The sequence goes on along the minus strand of CAXXMV010000008.1, from coordinate 1,348,365 downwards.
TTGTTAAGGGAATTAGCGATTTTCCCGATTTGAAAGTGGCTCTAATCGAAGGCTATGCGTCGAGTGAATTAGTAAGCCGGGATTATCCCCAAAAAAAATTCCTTTTTGTGAACGATCTGGAGGAGGCTCTACTAACCGTTTCCAAAGGTAAAGCGGATGCGTTTGTTGGCGATCTGGAAACCATCCGGTATGCTACGAAAAAACTAGGTTTGCTTAACCTGCGCGTTGCCGCCACGACTCCGTACAATCTCGATTTTTCATTTGCCGTGAGAAAAGATTGGCCGGAACTGATTGTCATTCTGGATAAAGCTCTTCAGAGTATCCCCGAATCCGAGAAAAAGCGTTTTCTAGACCGTTGGACTCAGGTGGAAGTAGAGCACGAAGTCGATTGGGTAATGGTGTGGTGGGTTGCTCTTATTTCCCTTATAATCTTGGGTTGTATCGTCTATTGGAATCGTCGTTTGGCCCGAGAAATCGTTGGAAGAAAACGGATCGAAGAGGCCCTGCGCGACAGCGAAAACAAATATCGTGAGCTTGTTGAGAATGCCAATAGCATCATCTTGAGAATGGATATTGAAGGAAATATCACATTTTTCAATGAATTTGCAGAAAAGTTTTTTGGATATTCTAAAAAAGAAATTATCGGAAGAAATGTAATAAATACTATTGTTCCTGAAACCGATTCGATGATGCGCGATTTGAAAAGTATGATTCAAAATCTTATTCTTTACCCAGAAAAATATAAAACAAATGAAAACGAGAATATGCGTTGTAATGGCGACCGAGTTTGGATAGCATGGACTAATAAGCCGCTTTACAATAAGGAGAAAAATAGCACTGAAATTTTGTGTGTAGGAAATGACATTACAGAAATCAAGAAACGAGACGAGAAACTTCATCATTATGAATTCATCACTAATGCGGTCCGTGTTATGATGAGTTTAGTGCGGCAAGATTACGTTTACGAAGCCGTGAATAATGAATATTGTACATCAGTATGCAAAAATCGCGAAGATATCATAGGTCATTCAGCCTCGGATGTATGGGGACGGGATGCATTCGAGCAGTATATTCAACCCTGTTTCGAGCGCTGTTTTCAGGGTGAGGAACTTCATTATGAGGTATGGTTGAATCTTACAAAATTAGGTAGGCGCTTCTGCAGTATCAAGTATTACCCCTATAGAAACGTCAATGGCAAAATCACGCACGCCGTCGTAGTCACTGAAGACGTGACTGCCCAAAAGCAAGCCGAGGAAGAACTTCAAAAAGCCATGGAAGTCGCGGATGCGGCCAATCAAGCGAAAAGCATTTTTTTAGCCAACATGTCGCATGAAATCCGTACGCCCATGAATGCAATTCTGGGATACTCGCAACTATTGCATCGGGAACCAGGTATTACCAGGCAACAGAAAGAGTTCATAGAGATTGTCAATCGAAGCGGCGAACATCTAATGGATTTAATCAACGATGTATTGGAAATGTCGAAAATTGAATCGGGGCGTATTACGCTGAATCCCGAAACCTTCGATTTTCATTCGCTTCTCGACGACCTTGAAGCGATGTTTCAGGGCCGGTTGGATGAAAAAATGATCCAATTGCGTGTTGAGCGAGTCGACGACATCCCGCGCATACTCCATGCCGATGAAGGAAAAATAAAACAGGCGTTGATTAACATTATCGGAAACGCGTTGAAATTTACAGATCAAGGACAGATCGTTATCCGTGTTTATATGGAGCGGTCTGAAGATGAAAATCCGCCTTCCCAAGACAATTCATATCCAAAATGCAAAATCTCCATTGACGTCGAAGATACGGGATGCGGCATCACTCCGGATGAGATTGAAAAAGTCTTCAATCAATTCGAACAGACCGAAAGCGGTAAGAACCGAGGCGTAGGTACGGGATTGGGAATGCCGATCAGCCGTCGATACGCCCGGATGATGGGGGGCGATATTACTTTGACGAGCGAGTTGGGGGAAGGCAGCATTTTCCGGCTCGAATTTGAGGCGGAAATTCGAAACAAAAGTGAAACAGAAGTTCATACATCACCTACTCGTCGAGTGGAGAGGATCGCTCCCGATCAGAAATCATTGCATGTTTTGGTAGTCGATGATCGCGATACAAATCGGGACCTTCTGGCGCGTATGCTATCTAATGTTGGATTTACCGTCCGGGAAGCGGAAGATGGATTCAAGGCCATAGAGATTTTCAAAGATTGGCGACCGGATATGATTTTTATGGATATGGTTATGCCGGGTATCGACGGTTGTGAAACCATGAAGCGCATCCGTTCGATGGAAACGGGAGTACAGATTCCGATTCTCATGGTTTCGGCTAGCGCCCTGGTGGAGGACTTGAACAAAGCGATTGAAGCGGGGGCCGATGGATTCATACGCAAGCCTTTTAGGGAAGAAGAATTATATCAGGAGATCGAACGACACGCCCATGTGAAATTTATTTACATCGCGACGAACGAGAACGAGATTGGAGACGTTTCCACCGAAGAAGGCCGTTTGGCGAAGAAGGAAGCGATCAGACAGTCGTTGTCTGGATTGCCCGACGAATTGGTGGAACAAATGCTGCAAGCCATTAACCAGGGGTATATAAATAAGCTGATCGATCTGATTCGACAAGTTGAAAAAATTGATGCCGCGCTGTCGGAGTATCTGATGGAATTGGCAGATGGTTTCGATTTTTACGCCTTGAATGATTTATTTGATAGAAAAAGGCAAGAATCATGAGTACGGTTTTGAATCACACGAACATCATGGTAGTGGATGATACACCCGAAAACCTGCGGTTATTAGTGCGAATCCTGGAAGAAGATGGATACACCGTTCGGGCGTTTCCCCGTGGAAAAATGGCTATATCCGCCGCTATAGTAGATCCACCGGATTTACTGCTTCTCGATATCAACATGCCTGAAATGAACGGGTATCAAGTATGCCAACAGTTTAAAGCGACTTGCGAACTCACCGATATTCCCATAATTTTTTTAAGTGGAATGAACGAAACAGAAGATAAACTATTAGCTTTCCAATGCGGCGGCGTCGATTATATCACGAAACCGTTTCAAATTGAGGAAGTACGCGCCCGCGTCGAAACTCATTTGAAAATTCGCAACTATCAGGCCAAACTCCATCAACATAACCTTCATCTTCAGGAACTCGTTGACCAACAGGTTCGCGTTATCATGGCGGCGCGGGAAGAAATTTCCTATGCCCATTTGGCTACAATCCGCGCCATATCAAAAATAGCCGAAGCACGCGACGACGAAACCGGTCGGCATATTGAGAGAACGCAAGGTTATTGCATCACATTGGCCTTGGAACTTCGTAAATGGGATGGTTTTAAGAATGTAGTGACCGATGATTTTGTTAATAATCTATTCCATGTTAGTCCGCTGCACGATATTGGCAAAGTCGCCATTCCAGATACAATACTTCTTAAACCTGGAAGACTAACCGAGCAAGAATTCGAAATCATGAAAACGCATACAATCATCGGCGCTAGAAATCTTGAAGCAGTAAAAAACAATTATCCCAACAATGCTTTTATCACCATGGGGGCGGCTATCGCACGCTCTCATCACGAACGATGGGATGGTCTGGGGTATCCAGATGGCTTGGCTGGAGAAGATATCCCTCTGGAGAGCCGGATCATGGCGATGGCGGACGTTTACGACGCGCTTCGTTCTAAACGATGTTACAAGCCGGAATTTTCCCACGAAAAAACCTGCGAGATTATCTCACACGAAAAGGGTTTGCATTTCGATCCATCCGTTGTCAATGCATTCTTAAAGATCGAAAATGAATATTCCATAATACATGAAGGAAGGAAACAATAATGGAATCATCAGAGGGATTTCTCAACGCGAACGTCATTCTTGTGGACGACACGCCAGCCAACCTGCGGCTGTTAAGCGAATTATTGAAGAAGCAAGGATATGAGATTCGAGCGTTTGTTAGCGGTGTATTGGCTTTGGAGGCGGTTGCGAACGATCCTCCGGATCTTATTATTCTTGATATAAATATGCCGGAAATGAATGGCTACGAAGTCTGCGAACGACTAAAGGCGAGCGATACGCTCCGAGACATTCCCATCATTTTCATAAGCGCTCTCGATGAAACATCAGATAAGATCAAGGGATTCAATGCCGGAGGAGTAGATTATATAACGAAGCCTTTTCAGGCGGAGGAAGTCTACGCTCGAGTCAAAACCCATCTGGAACTGTGTCGACTGCGGAAGGAATTGCAAAAGCATAACCAAATTCTAGAAATCAAAGTGCAAGAACGTACCTCCGAATATTTGGAAGCAAATGAAAAATTGAAGAAGGAAATTGAAGAGCGCATTAGACTGGAAAAAGAACTCATCCAATCCCAAAAGATGGAGGCGATTGGCCGATTAGCGGGCGGTGTGGCGCACGATTTCAACAATTTATTGATGGTTATCGGATCGTGTAGCGACTTCGCGTTGAAACGCCTCGCCCAGGATGATCCAGTTCGACAAGAAATCGAAGAGATAAAAAATGCTGGAGTTCGAGCCACGTCGCTCACTCGTCAACTACTCGCTTTCAGCCGCCGACAGGTAACTCAACCTCAGATACTAAATATGAATGAGTTGATTGAAGGTATGTGCAACATGCTTTACCGTTTGATCGGTGAAGATATCGAACTGATTATCAATCTCTACCCATCCATCCGTCCAATAAAAGCCGATCCGGGCCAACTCGAACAAATCCTCTTGAATCTTGCCGTTAATTCCCGTGATGCCATGCCCAAAGGAGGGAGTCTCACAATCGAAACGGCCAGTGTATATTTGGATGAGAACGAAGTGTTCAAATATGTCGACAATCAGCCGGGAACCTATATTATGTTGGCCGTCAGCGATACGGGATGCGGGATTCCCCCCTTTATCCAGGAGAAAATATTCGATCCTTTTTTTACGACAAAGGAACCGGGAAAAGGAACGGGTCTGGGGCTTTCTACCGTATTCGGCATCGTCACGCAAAATGAGGGGATTATTAAGGTAGCCAGTGAAACCGATCGGGGAACAACCTTCAGAATCTTTCTTCCTTATGTGGATGAATCCATTTTACCGAGCCACTTGGATCAGGATTTAGAAGACTCGCATGAAAATAATGAAACAATTATGGTTGTAGAAGACGATCTGGCTACGAGAACTGTGATAAAACGTATACTTCAAGATAGGGGGTATACAATTTTAGACGCAAAGGATGGAATCGAAGCCTTGCATATATTCAAAAATTATGAAAAATCCATCCACTTAATTCTCACGGATGTAATTATGCCAGGTTTGAGCGGTCGAGAGTTATACGAACAAATTCGATCATTCAATTCAAAAGCAAGAGTTCTCTTCATATCCGGTTATACAGATGATGCCATCGTTCAGCATGGCGTTTTGGAAAATGGCATCGCTTTTCTTCAAAAGCCGATCTCACCGATTGATATAATCAGAAAAGTTCGTGAGGTGCTCGATCAATGTCATTAAGTTAAGCCGTTAGGCTTATAGCAAGTATAGTGTGTTTGTTGATCAGGTATTATAACTTGTTTGCGAGGATTTGATCAGTTAGGGCGGATCGGCTCAATCGTTTTCTGAAATAGAAGGAAAAGATCGCGTAAAATCTGATGAGGACGGCGTCGTTGAAATATGAGAACAATGGTGTTTATAAGACAAGAGAGAGCACAGGTTAAATTGATTTGATAGCGATAGGGTTGATCATTGGATTCATCCTGATCGACTTGCGCTTGAAAACAGCATGAATTTTTCTGCGGGCTTGGACAAACGCGTTTTTGGTAAATTCCCGAATAGGCGTCAAAGCGCCGTTATTAGTCTGAAAGAAGGAATCCAATTCTGATTGCAGAGAGCGTTTGATTAAATTAATCAGAAAAATAAATAATGTGAGAAAAGGTAATTTGTGATCTTGGGTTAAATGCTTAGGTGAGGTTTTATGACGGTTGATAAAAGATGATTTTGTAAAAGCGAAGGAACCGATAATTAATATCAAGACCGACATCACACCTTTCATCGAGCAATTAGAATATGCCAGGAATTTGTTAGAGAACGCATCCTATAACGAACAAGCGTGTAATGTGATAATTGGGGCGGCCAATGTATTGGAAGGTAGTGAATTCGGTGAACAATTCCGGGTGCTTTGTGATTACGCAAAAAAATCAAACAATGATGAAGGAATCATCCGATTGAGCCAGTATTTGAACGAATTGCTATCAGAAACCATAGCATCACTTGAAGATATCCAGATAAAATCCATCAAAAAATGGTGGGAATTCTGGAAATAGAGGGATATTCACAATCACTTTAGAGCATTCCCCGTTTTAGATCATCCACCCACTGAGGAACTGGTAAAGCCGTGACTGCCGCCGTAGCGAACGATGTCGCCTTGGCTGTTCAGTCCATTACTGCCTTCGTAAAACGCTTCCCAAGAGATCGGGGCGCCTTGAGAGCGTTGCACAACGGGCCAGACGCCGCCACTATCCCACTTATCCGGTCCGAAACTGCATAGAGCAAAAGCATCCACATGCAGATCATTGGACCAGTTTTTTCCCCAGCGGCCCCCGAAATTTACATAGGTGTAACTGGAATAGGCGACTACAGTGTTATTCCAGTGGCCATCCCCGGTTTTGAAAAAGGGATCGGGGAAGTTGACGCTGTTCATATAGGAGACCGGGGTGGTGAGTTCCAGCAGGGCTTTGACGATATTGACGTCCGTATGAATACCGCTTTTTTCTATGTATGTGTTCAGTTTTGGAAACGGAAACTGGCCCTGATCGCTACGATACAAGGCGCACGCATCGGCGACCGAACGCAGTTCACTGCGCACACGGGCGACCTTCGCCCGAACTTGTGCGTTCAAGAAGTTGGGAACCGCAATGGCGGCCAGGATGCCGATGATCGCCACGACAATGAGCAACTCGATTAAAGTAAAAGCCTTACATGTTTTTTGCATTATCGTCTTTCAACTTAAAAAGTATTTCACCAACGATGAATGATCGGTATTTTCCTCTATTGTCTATTTCGATTCGTGAAGAGTGCGTTTCATAAGACCTTGTTATTATAAACCGTTTTCAGGTATTTTGATTTTTTTTTCAATTAGAACAATCCAATGATCTTATCTTGATTATACGAATCGCCCATCAGAACATTATTATGACGATTAATCTAATTCCTGGTTCTATATTTATTATGATTCATGTTGTATAAATGAATATATGATCTTGATTGTTTTTAGATAATTGCCTGATAGGAGAATATCATGAATTATAGATTATCAATCATTCTTATAGCATCTCTTATATTTGTTTCCCAAGGTTTTATGTCATGTGCATATTGCGCTCCAACAGATGATATTATATGGCTCGAAGCGGAATCATTCGATTCAACTGGCGGGTGGGTCAATGATTCGCAGTTCGTTGATATCATGGGTTCGCCGTATCTGTTAGCCAATGGGGTTGACGCCCCGGTGGAAGACGCCATAACGACAACCAGCATTCCAGCTGATGGATCGTGGCGTCTTTGGGTGCGCTGCAAGGATTGGCTGCCGTCTCATAGTCCGGGGAAATTTCAGGTAATTATCAACCAGGCCGCATCAACAATCACTTTCGGGCAATCCGATAAAGCTGCATGGCAGTGGATCGATGGCGGTCAGTTCGAACTTAAGCAAGGCGCTGCCAGGATTGCGCTGCACGATCTCACTGGCTGGTGGGGGCGATGCGACGCGTTGGTTTTAACCATGCAATCATCTTTCAAGCCGGATGATGATCCGGCGCAATTGGAAGCGCAAAGAATCCGTTATTTTGATCCATACCGCCGGGCGACTATTGTTCGTGATTACGATGTAGTAGTGGTTGGCGGCGGATTGGCTGGCTGCGCTGCGGCGGTGGAAGCGGCGCGTCAGGGATGTTTGGTGGCTTTGATACAGGATCGCCCGGTGTTGGGCGGTAATGCCTCATCAGAGATTGACGTACCCCCAGGCGGCGACAATAGCCGGATTCCACTTGATCCACTCGAAACTGGCATCATCGAAGACTTCTATAAACTACCCGGTCGCGGTTTCGATCATGACTGGTCGACTGAAATAGAAAAAACGGTACGCGCTGAAGCCAATATCGACTTGCATCTAAACACCAGAGCTATCAATACCGTTATGCATGATAGTCAGAATATACAATCTGTCTTGGTTTTGGACGCAATCAGAAACAAGCGGATGCTTTTCCCCGCAAAAATCTTTATCGACTGCACCGGCGACGGTTGGGTAGGTTTCTGGGCGGGCGCTCAGTTCCGTAGAGGACGTGAAGCGCGTTATGAATTTAATGAGTCGCTGGCGCCTGAAGAGACTGACCTGCATACAATGGGCAACACTCTTTTCGTGGCTGGTTTCCGCGAGGGAGATTCCACGCCCTTCGTTTGCCCTGAGTGGGCTTACACCCAGTGGAAATCGCCAGAGGATTTTGAAAAAGCCGGAACTCATTTCCCCTTGCAACAGGTTCAAATGCCCAATCGGGTGCAGGATGGCGGATTGTCGAACCGCTTTACGCATGGCTCAGGTCTGTATGGTCGGCAATACGCTCAACCAGATATAAAACTCGAATCAACCGATTCAGGATTCCGCGCTATGCCTGTTAATCCACCTCATTACAGCCAGTATCAAAAAGGCAAAGGTTATAAACCTGGTAACGAAAACGGTGGTTTTTTCCAATGGTATATCGAGTTTGGCGGCATGAAGGATACCATCTATGATGCTGAAGAAATCCGCGATGAACTGTTCCGCATCAATCTGGGTCTATGGAATTACGTCAAGAATTATGATGCCAAATCAATTGAGAAGAACAAAAACCGTCGCTTGGATTGGATCAACTACGCCCCTGGCAAGCGCGAATCGCGCCGTCTGGTGGGCGATTATATTCTGACCCAATGGGATTACGCGGATAAGATCATCCATTCTGATAATGTGGCTTACGGCGGCTGGGGGATTGATGTGCATCACCCCAACGGCTTTTGGAAATCGGGACCGATGTATTACAGCGCCTACCGCGGCCAGCAGGTCAGCATACCTTATAGATGCTTGTATTCCAAAAATATTGATAACCTGCTGATGGCGGGGCGTAATATTTCAGTGTCGCATGTCGCTTTGGGCGGGGTGCGCGTTATGCGAACCACCTGCCTGATGGGACAGGCCGTCGGCGCCGCGGCGGCTGAGTGCGTCTTTAATAACCTGTCGCCCCGCGAAGCAGGCCAAAATAATATAGGCGGGATTCAGCAACGTTTAATGAAAAGCGGCGCCTATGTAATGGGGCGCAAAAATGAGGATGCCAAAGATCTGGCCTTGAATGCATCTGTCACCGCGTCAAGCGTAAAAAAAATACCTGACTTGAAAACTTTATTCCCTGATTCAGGTACTCCCCTTATTCACGACTTGAATACACCACGTGCGGTGATGTTCAAAGCAGGCGTAAACCAAATAACCAAAATCGCTCTATATCTCCGTTCTTCAAACCAAAACGCGACGCCGATTACTTTGACTCTGCGTAAGGCGGCGTCGTTCAGGGATTTCTCATCAACTACTGACCTGGGTAAGGCGACGGCTTCGGTTCCTGCTAACAGCAAGGGCTGGGTGACTTTTGACTTGAATGCGACTGTTGATGCTGATCAATATTACTATGTTTTTCTACCGCCTAAAAAAGGCCTCCAGTGGGATTTATTCCCGACAATGAGACCGGGCGTTTGTCGCGCCTATGGCGGTCCAAACTGGGTTCCACGTGAAGAGTGCTACACTTTTACCCTGAAGCCTGATGCGATAAATGAAGAACTTATCAAGGATGTTGAACTAAAACCGGAATATGTGATTGACGGTTACAACCGGGTGGTTGATTCTCATCCTCACTCGTGGGGTCCGCAATCAGATCAGGATTACCCGCAGTGGATTCAACTTACATTCAAACGACGCGAGCCGTTCAACAAGGTGCACGTTACTTTCCAGAATTATGCTCTAGTCTGCCCCGATTACAGCATCGAAGTTAAAGTTGGAGACGAGTGGAAAACGGTTGCTGAGGTTAAGGGTAATAAAAGGCGTAGAATGGTTCACGCCTTCCCGCGCGTTGAAGCCAGGCAGTTGCGGTTGGTGTTAAAGGCGTCAACGGCTGATGATCCCAACAATAGCCCGCAGGTTTGCGAGTTACGGGTTTATGATGAATAAATCCATTAGAATTTACGGGATACGTATTGGCAGTAGATAGCTCCTGCCGGGTTGTGGGCTAAGACGCGGTCTTTGGTTATGAGGGTAGTGACCGGGGCGTTGGATTTCATGTTGAAGATAGAGTCATGTCCAACGCATAATCCACACAACACGTTTAAGTCTGTCTCCTCTTGATTGAGCAGTTCGGCCTGACCCGCCGGGTTGCATATTATTTCTTGTTCATCAGGCTTGATTTGCTCCAGGTTGAACTCTCGTTTGTTGATGCCGCTGACCTTGCAGCAGACTGAGATGACTTCGAAATGCTTCTGGAAGATTTTCTCCAGGGACTTGGCTTCAGCTGATAATCCGACGCAGAAGGCCAATCCTAATTTTTTTACTCCTATCTCCTTGGCGAAGAGAATGGTTTCGCTCAACCGCGTCTCACTGCAATAATGACGCGCTTCAACCGAGGTGGATGCTTTGAGTATCTTGAGTATTTTTTCGTCTTTATATAATTGACGATGTTCTTCAGCTTTTTCGTAGCAATCCTTACCTTCTTTTTTACAATCCTTTGAGTTGCATGGCGCACATCGTATTTTTCTGGTTTTCTTCATCAGGTTGATCTTTCAATTATTATTTATTGGGCATAGAATTTTGTTTAAGCGGCATCACCCTACTAATAATATAACTCGCGGCGAACGCAACCAGAATGCCTACCGCGGCGTAGGTTTGAGAATGCCATTGCAGATTATATTTCACGAAGATCAATACGACGGCGCTGATAATCACTCCACCAGCGACGCCAAGCCAATGCGCCCGGTGGGTGAAGACGCCAACGCAGAATATGCCCGCCAATCCTCCGCCGAGGATGCCTTGCAGAGCGATGAAGAAATCCCAGGCGCCTTTTTGATCGGGGTTGCCCATCAGGCGGCGCGCCACCCATATCGCAATCAACGTTCCCACGGCGCCCATTATGACCGTTATCCATCTGGCCAGTGAGAGATAGAAGCAGTCGTTGAGGTGTTGGTTGATGAATCTCTTATAGAAATCAGTAACGCATACGGTTGATATGGAGTTCAAACTGGAATCGAGGCTCGACATGGCGCCGGCGAATATGGCCGCGATCAATAAGCCTGAAACTCCTACCGGCATTTGGCGCACAATAAAATAGGGGAAGACTCTATCCCATTCCACGCCTTCCTGCAAAAGTTCGGGATGTACTGTGTAGAAGGCGTATAAAGATGTTCCAACAAAAAAGAATAAAATGGTCGATGGGATAACGATCCACACGCTGAGCCACAGGCAGCGCCGCGCGTCCTTTTCGGTTGAAGTGGTGAAATAGCGTTGCACCAGGGTTTGATCGGAGGCGTAGGGAACTAGGTTGGTAAAGATGGCGCCGATCAGCAGGAACCAGAGGATATCTTTCGATACAGCGGAATCAAAATGAGCCAGTTGGAACTTGCCGTTTTGCGCTCCGATGGATATGACTTCAGATAAACCGCCGTCGATTTGCATGCAAATTAAAATCAGAGCCAGCACTGCGCCGGATATAAGAATCACGGTCTGCACCACGTCAGTCCAAATAACGACTTCGATGCCGCCCAAGACGGTGTAGATGGTTACCAGCGCACCCATCACCAGGATCATCCATTCCACTGGCAGTCCGGTTACTTCATACAAAACCAGTGCGGGAAGATAGAGCACGATGGCGATGCGCCCGATCTGCATAATGACGAAGGTCAATGCGCCATAAGCGCGTACTGACGGGCTAAAGCGCGTTTCGAGAAATTCGTAAACTGAAGTAATGCGCCGCGCCCGGTAGGCTGGCAGGAAAAAGAGAATCACTATCAGACCGACAACCGGGGCGCCCATATTAAACACCGCCCACGACCAGTCGGTCTCAAAAGCGCGGCCTGGAATAGCGATGTAGGTAATGGCGCTCAGCTGGGTAGCGAAGATTGATATGCCCACCGCCCACCAGGGCATGTTGCGCCCACCCAGGAAAAAATTCTCCGTGGTACTCTCTTTGCGAGCGAAATAGGCGCCAAGTCCTACCATGCTCCCCAAATAAACAATCAGAATCGCCCAGTCAATAAAATGAAAAGAGTTCTGCATATCGCCTCGTTGTGAATTAAATAATCTGTAAAAGTGTGATGATAATATTAATATAAAGTGTTGGTAGTAATATTCTCCCCCCAAGCCTGGGGGGAGTTAGAGGGGGGTTGTGTTTTAATAATCAACCCTCTCTTAACCCAATCTCATTAACTTATGATATTTAAAATTACCCCTCACCCTAACCCTCTCCCGGTGGGAGAGGGAATAATATAAACCTGCTCATCATGGTCCCCAACGGTAGACATCCCCCGCGCTGATCAGACCGTTGGATAGATCATAAACCAGGATTACCTGACCTAAACCAGTCACCATTGTATTGATATCCTCGATTTTGTTAGGGCCGGGGCCTTTGAGAGACCACTTCTGCGCATCGTTCTGAAAAAATCTTGACGCGCTTTCCGGAGTGCAGCTGCCGAAGGTCCCCCGCGAAAGACGATCCATATACCAGTATAAACCATAATCATGGCGTCCTGAAACGTTGCCGCTCTCTTTATCTCCAGGATTAAAGGGATCGCTGGGCAGCGATGCAATGTATGACATGGGGCTGGTTAAAACGCGAAGCGCCCAGCGTTCGCCATGACGGTCAGCCGGACCGGCGCAGTTGGTTACAGGGGGATAATGATTATTATCCAGTTGATACTGGGCTAAAGCTGTACCCAGAGCCTGCATATCAGAGTGGTTGCGGGCGATCTTGGCCCGCGTCTGCGCGTTGATGAAATTAGGAACCGCGATAGCCGCCAGAATGCCGATGATGGCGACTACGATCAATAACTCAATCAGGGTGAAGCCTTGCGTTCGATACATGTATCATCCCCCTATTTTTTTTAGGACATAATCTGTTTTTATAAATATATAATTTGCTAGTTATAATTGATAGTCTGCAATACAATATTTTTTATTTGTATTACACTTTACTGTCACATGACCAATTGGATTTATTCCTTTACAATAAATTGGTTAATAAGAAATTAAGATTATGGGAGAATTATCATGAATCCTGTTTCCAGACGTAGTTTTATTCAGAAATCAGCCATAACCGGCGCCTGTTTGGGTATACTGCCAGGCGTGTTTCAGCAATCGGCCCTGGCTTATCCACATCCCGACAAGAATGCTATTTCACTTGCAACATGGTCAATCGTACGCAGTTTCAGGGCGGGGATTTGGAAATTAACTGATGTGGCGCGTATCTGCCGTGAAGATTTCGGCATCGATGGCATCGAGTACGTCAATAATTTTTTTGAAGTTCCAACTGAATCCTACTTGAGACGACTCAACAAAGCTGCCGCCGATCATGGCGTCAGGAATGTATTGATAATGGTGGATGACGAAGGTGCGATGGTCGCCAAAGAGAAGAAAGTCCTCCGTCAATCAGTGATCAATCACCGCAAGTGGATCGACATCGCCGCATATCTCGGTTGCCATGCCATCCGCTGCAACGCCCACGGTGGAGGCGCGTCGCCCAAGGAAGACCCCGACGCGATTAACCGCGCCGCTGAATCATTCAGCCAGTTGCTTGAATACGCTGAGGAATCGAAGATTAATGTAATCATCGAAAATCATGGCGGACTATCATCATTTCCAGGATGGCTTCCAAAATTAGTTAAGAAGGTTGATAACCCCAATTTCGGCTTGCTGCCCGATTATGGCAACTATCCCGATGACGCAGATTTCTATGCCGCCGTAAAGGAATGCATGCCTTACGCTAAAGGCGTTTCGGTTAAAACTGGCTGGCAGCCCGATGGAACCAATCCCCGTTATGATATTGAGAAACTACTGCAAATATCATTGGATTCAGGCTTCAGTGGATTCTGGGGAATCGAATCCGGCATGGGCGGCGTAAATCCGTCTACACCAGAAGAAACCAAGAAATATGACTGGCAGGCCGTGATGTGGACTAAAAAAGTGATCGATAAAGTCGTGTTCGGCAAGAGTTGATTATCTTTACCTTCCACATGCAATAATTGATGAGATCAGCAGCGAAGTAGGGTGGGCTAAAAGCCGCGAAGCGGCGTAGCCCACCATGATGCATCGACGGCTTTGGAGATATTTTAACAATACAAAAAGAAGATATGAAAAGAGGTGTTGTTATGGTAATCCATGCGCAAATGTTAAAAAGACTGAACTTTATAAGAAATATCTTTATTGGTTGGCTTATTGGTTAATTGCTTGTTTGCATCAGAGGCTTTTGCGCAGTATGAATTTGGAGTTCCTCAGAACCTGGGATCAACATTCAATTCAGATTCTCTTGACGGTTCAATGACCTTAACCGCTGATGGCTTATCAATGTTTTTTGATACAAACCAATCTGGAAGTCTAGGAAGTTTGGATATATTTGAATCAAAGCGACAGTCAATTAATGATCCCTGGGGGAAGCCTGTAAGTTTGGGTGATGCGATTAATAGTTCATCTTTTGATGGCGAGCCAAGCATCTCTTCTGATGGATTGTCTTTGTTTTTCGCCTCAGACCGGAGCGGTGGATCGGGGGCGATCGATATTTGGATTACGACTCGAACCACAGTTAATGATCCGTGGACGCCTCCCGTAAATCTAGGTTCAACATTTAATAGCGCTAAGAGTGATGCTAATCCATGTATTTCAAATGATGGACTTTCTTTGTATTTCTCTTCTGGATGGCAAGATGTTCCAAGGGAAGGTGGATTCGGTAAATCCGACCTTTGGGTGGCAACGCGCGATACTCTAAACGATCCGTGGAAAGCCGTAGAGAATTTGGGGCAAATCGTCAATACCAATAATATTGAAGGCAATCCACAGATTACTAAAAATGGACTATGTCTCTTTTTTACATCTGATCGTCCAGGAGGTTTTGGTGGACTTGATCTATGGATGACACAGCGTTTATCACTCAATGATCCCTGGCAAACGCCGGAAAATCTGGGACCAAATATGAATACTTCTTACCATGATGCTGCGCCGGGAATATCACATGATGGGGCGTTGCTATTTTTTACATCCGATCGTCCTCATGGTTCAGGTGGATTTGATATTTGGCAGGCATCATTTAAACTAGCCGCATCATTAACAAAAAACTGGATGCTGAATAAATAGCGAAATAGAAGTAGGGTGGGTTAAAAGCCGCGAAGCGGCGTAGCCCACCATGATGCATAAGTGGCTTTGGTGGGCTACGCTTCGCTTTTAGCCCACCCTACTTATTTATCTAAATTGAGATAAAGTATTTGTGGAGTGTAAATTGACTTAGAGTGCATGAAATAATTACGTTCACATTCGTGATATAGCAATTTTCACCAATTCATGACCAGCGACATTCGTATAGATTTAGTTATACTTTTGGTTTTCCAGGTACATAACAGCGGATGATCCCCAGGCTAACCAAACCGTTGGTTGGTTCATAGGGTATGAATGCAACCCCAAAAGTGAATCCTGAATAGCCCGTATATTTCATGGATGGCCCCATGCCAAAGATAATTCCGATGGATTTCAACCAATATTCAAGTTCCGGTTCTTTTTGAGTATCTAAAGTATCAAGAGAAAGGCTGCTCCAATATCTACGATCAAGTGGATCCCAATGTTGTTGCTTTTTATGATATTGGAGGTCTGATCCGAACAATGACTGCGCTAATGGAGTATCTTGAAAGGGATCATATAAGAATCCAGGAAGGTATGCCACTGGAGTAGTTAACCAATAGTTCTGGTTAGACTCATGGGAATGGGGAGGATTATCGTTCGCATCCAGCATGTATTGCTGAATAGCCGTATGCATTGCCTTTTGATCTGCCATGGAACGGGCAACTTTGGCTCGCGTCATGGCATTTAAGAAATTAGGAACAGCAATTGATGCTAATATCCCTATAATGGCGACTACGATCAGGAGTTCAATAAGAGTAAAAGCAATATTATTTTTCATATTAGTCACTCCCTGAGAGTAAAACCTTCGTCTTTAGATCGACAACATCAAGGTATGACTGATTATATAACATCATTTCATGTTAAGTATAGGATAGACATGCATTGAGTGTAGATTATGAAATATCGTTAAAATGGAGCAACCCGATCCTTTCTTAAAAATGGATTTTTTCTCTAGGATTAACAATCAGATATGATAGTATATCCAACGTGAGAGGTTGTATCATGAAACGCGCATTTACTCTAATCGAGTTGCTGATCGTCGTAGCGATCATCGGAATACTAGCCGCAATCGCGGTTCCCAATTTCTTGAACGCTCAAGTGCGAGCAAAGATCGCGCGTGTGAAGGGTGACATGACGGCTCATGCGACGGCGATCAACATGTATATGCTAGATAACGGTTCACAGCCAAGCGGACCGAATCAAGTAAGCGGAAGCGGTGTGGAATATAAAGGCATAGTAGTTTGGAAACAACTGACCACTCCAATTGCCTATGTCAGCCCTTCGGTGATGATTGATCCATTCATCGATTTCCCCAATCACAATCAGTTCGAACTATACGCGGGAAATTTCCACCCGTTGCGTTTTTATCAATACCGCAACATCAAGTACGATTATGAAATTGGCGCGCAAAACAACGAAGCCGACCCGACCGGGCAGTGGCTAACGCGCAGTGCGGGACCGGATCATGCATCATTACATTGGCCGTCGCGCTTATTTAAGTCGATGGCGTACAATCCCAGCAACGGCGTCACCAGCGGCGGCGATATCATCCGTTGCGATAAGGGATTCGTCGGCGAAGTCGGCCGGGATAATCACTATACAGATTAATAACCTGGATGTGATATCCGTGGTACTAGAATAAGCAGCAAATATCAAAACAGTTTAGAAAAGAAGAGGGAATCAGTTAACTAAGTAAGGTGGCTAAAAAAGCCAGCGTAGCATAAGCGGCTGTAATTGGTTACGTCGCTTTCGCAGCTTTTAGCCCATCCTACGCGCTACGCTAATCATTTAGACAAAAGAATTTTCACCATCTCTTCCAAGTTGTGCAGCCGTTCATGGATCTGAAGCAGATTTACTGATTTGGCGCGTATGTAAAGAAAGACTGAGCAGACAGCGGCAAGGATGATAACAAGCGGCAGGATTGTTTCTAGCACCATTATGATGTCTACAGTTTCTTTTATAGAGGAACTTGCAAGTTCAGCCCTTTGATGAAAAAGAATCAATTTTACGGCATACATATACCCCCCCAGCATGACAAGCGACGCGCTCCAAAAAAGTGTAGTAAAGAACTTGGTGATAAAAATCCCTATTTTTTCCCGCTTTATTAAACGCCGGATTCCTTTCAGTTGTTGCTCAGGAATTTCGCTTTGTTTTATTCCATTGGCTTGCATAATTTTTTCTTGGATGTCATTCATCATTTTTATTCCTCCATCTTTTTTCTTAATTCCTGTTTTGCGTAGTGGATGCGCGAACGTACCGTGCCAATGCTGCATCCCATGATGTCTGCTATCTCTTGGTAGTTCATCTCTTCAAAAAAGCGTAATACAATGGCTTCCTTATGTTCGGGCGATAGCGTTGTTAGAACTCTATGTAATTTGTTAATATCATCAAACAACAAACTTTCATGATCGTCATCGATTAAATCCGATTCGTTATACTGTTCTACAAAGACGTACCGGCTCTCAACTCTCAACAATTGGATGGCCCGGTTTCTGGCTGTACGGTGGAGCCATACGGAAAATGCTGATGCGTCGCGCAACGTGTTGATTTTTTTATAGACCGTCAACCAGACTTCCTGGAGCACATCGTCAGAACGGTCTGCGTCTTCCAGAAAACGCCGGATATAGTAAAGCAAACGCCCGCTATAGAGATTCACCAATGTCATGAACGCATCATCATCCCCTAATTGGGCGCGAATGACATATATGCGATCATCTATTAGTTCGTTTGTATTCATGGCTCTATGATAAGGACGCAGGAACAAAAAGAAAGTTCAATTCATAGAAAAATTATATGAAAATAAAGAAGCGGAATTGGCGAGTGGTGATTTAAACCCGTAGACCATATGGAACGATCGGCCCCGTGATCGTAGATGGATAATGGTAATATCCATGGGATCGCGGGTTATCAGCAGGCTGCGACAGAGCCGCATACGAAAAGAGCCGGTCATGAAAGATTATAATACAATTTACGTAGGAATTGATGCTCACAAAAACGAACATTTCATGTACATCATTGATCCACAGAATTCAACAGAAATGAGATGCACCGTACAAAATAACGCAAAAGAGTTGCAGCGTTTTATAAGTCGAATGTTAAAAAAATTCAAGGATCCCAAACTGCAAATTCCCCTGGACGATTTGCTGTATGAGGTGGAGCGTTGCATAGAGCGGGTCAAAAAACTGGAGCAAGAAATTGAGCAGATTGCGCAGAGCGAAACATACCGGGAAAAAGTGGGATGGCTGCGATGCTTCCGCGGCATCGATACTGTGACTGCCATGGTGATCCTGAGCGAACTTTACGGTTTCGAACGCTTCAATGATCTCAATCAGCTTATGGCATTTTTGGGATTGACTCCGAGTGAGAATTCTTCGGGAGTCAAAACGCGCCGGGGATCCATCACCAAAAGCGGCAATAAACGCGTGCGGCGCATATTGGTCGAGTCGTCGTGGCATCAACGCCATCGCCCTCAGGTCGGCAAAGCGCTGAGCAAAAGAAGAGCCGGACAACCGGCCTGGGTCATAGCGGCGGCGGACAAAGCCGATGCGGCGCCTTCATAAAAAATACACGGATATGATAAAAAATGGCAAGAAGGAGAACGTCGCCATCACAGCGGTGGCGCGCGAGTTGGCCGGATTTGCAAACGGGCCAACACGCCTATACTGCAAGGAGTAAAAAAGTTGCAAGAACCAACCCCCATCCCCTGGCTGGATGGCCGACCGATGAAAATAAAATTCACTGCTTAACCAACAATTCAGCCCCCCGAAATCTTGGCTTAATTATGACGGTTAGGGATGCTGTGAAAATCGGTGTTGTATCTTAATCCAAGTCGCTGGAGGTGGGGATCAGGCCGCCCTTCCATTTGCTTATGGCGTTCTTTTCTGTATCAATGCTTAAATGCAAAGCGCCGACATACATCCCATAATGACCAGCCTGTACAATAAGCGTATCACCCTCTTTTTTAGGATTATGCAGTTCAACCTCGCTGGAACCGCCTACGATAACATCTATTCCATCTATCTGTCCGGCTAACTTCAGGTCTTTGTCTATTCCTGAATGGCTTAAAACAATGATGCAATCAACTTTGTTTTTAAGCAGAGAGATATATCGTTGCAGGGTTTTTGGGGGAGGGAGAATTTTTATTCCTGCTGCGTCGAGCGACTCTTCATCATAAAGGCCAATAACGCCGAGCCTCGCGCCATTGCAGTTAAAGATAAAATATGGCAGAGAGAGCGGATTTTCATCGCTTTTTTTTTCCAGGTTTGATAATAGAACAGGAAATCGGAATTTTTTTATACAACGTTCAATATCTTCGAGAGGAAATATTTTGAAGGCATTATCGCCTAACGTCATGGCGTCATATCCTGCTTGATTCATAAAATCAACCACAATTCGTCCACGGCTTGTAATAACTTTGGGAACCTTGCTTTCAAACATGTCGCCTGCATCAAGCAGAATGCTATGAGGAAATGCTTTTCGTAGAGATCGGATTGTTTTAAGCAGTGAATTGGCGCGATTAAAGGTGCAATGGAAATCGTTGGTATGCAGAATGGTTACATCGACGTTATTCGCGTACGAGGGATGTCCGCACAACATGATGGCGCATAGCGGGATCATGTAAATATAAAAAGAAATTCTAGATAATTGAATCATTTATTAATCCGCCCGTGCGTCTTCAATTTCGCTATATCGTTGGTGGTTCGATCAAGGGCTGACCGCACTGCGGTCTTGCCCTTGGCACCCATGCATTTGTTCTTCAAAATCTGCCAGATCATTTTCATTGACGGTAAAATAGTTGGCTTGTGGATGATGGAACACAATAGCCGATACCGAGGCTTCCGGTTCCATCATATAGTTCTCGGTGATGGATACTCCAATGTGTTTTTCCACTTCCAGTAGATTGAAAAGCAGTTCCTGATCTTCCAGCCGTGGGCAGGAAGGATACCCCGGACTGACTCGGATGCCTCGGTATTTGGCATGCAAAATCTCCTTAAAGGTAATTTCCGGAGGATCAGCTATACACCACATATCACGGATTTTTTTATGCAGTAGTTCAGCTAACGCTTCAGCGCATTCAATCGCCAGAGCCTGGATGGTATGCGATTTAAGGTATTCACCCTTCTCCTTATATTTCTCAGAGGATTGCAGCATTTTCGATCCGCCGCATGTTGTAACGAACATGGCTATATAATCTTTGCGATTTTGAGAAACGAAGTCGGATAGACACAATCCATCGCCGCTCTTCTGGCGGGGGAACACGAAACGCTGCCGTTCAGATTTATACATCGAATCATATATGACTATTGCATCACCATCCCGTTTAACAGGTAAGAATTGGAAAATGGCGCGCGGTTCGATAATTTTGTTCTCGATTATTTCATCCTGAATATGGGTAACGGTTTCTCTTAAAGAGCAGGCCTTTTCATCTGCCGACTCAAACAGGCGTTTGGCGTTTCCTTTGAGGCCCAAGTGTTTACCGTAAAGAGTCTGCAAATTAATGTAAGGGAAAATTTCATCCAGTGGAGTATTATCAAGAACATGAACTTTGTAATCCGGAGGAGCAGGAATATCGACGTCATCCATGATGACAATCCTATCCTCCTTCAAGGTACGTTTGGATGAGCGATCATTTTTTTCATTGGATAGAACCGTAAGTTTTTCGGTCATTTCCTGAATATGTTTTTCCATCTGGGGACGCAACTGATCATCCATCAGTTGATTGGTCAAGTCGAGACCGTTCATGGCGTCTTTGGCATAGGCGACTAATCCATCATATTGAGGTGCGATCTTCAAGCGGGTGAAACGGTTCGATAATGCCGCTCCGCCCACCATAATAGGGATATGTATTTCAGCTGAGCGTAAATCATGCGCAGTGATAGTCATTTGTTGCGCCGATTTTACCAATAATCCGCTAAGACCGATCATATCAGGATTATGTTCCTTACATGCCTTAATGATTAATTCAGGCGGCGCCTTGATGCCGAGATTAATGATCTTGTATCCGTTGTTGCTGAAGATGATTTCAACCAGGTTTTTACCGATGTCGTGGACGTCGCCTTTGACAGTCGCCAATACAATAACGCCTTTGATATTTACATCGGCCTGATTCATGAATTTTTCCAGATAATCGACGGCGGTTTTCATAACCTCAGCGCTTTGCAGTACTTCAGCGACAATCAATTCATTATTGCCGAATAAACGGCCAACTTCATCCATACCCTTCATCAGGGGTCCGTTAATCACTTCCAGAGGAGGATATTTCTTCATTGCCTCATCAAGCGCATTGGTCAATCCATCTTTGCTGCCCTCAACCACTGCCAAGGCCAGAAATTCTTCAATGGTTAGATTCTCTTTGGGTTTTTCCTTCTTTTGAATTTTTTTATCTTTATAGAATGCAGCAAATACGGCAATTGGATTTTCTCCACGATTAAACAATAGATCGTCCGCCATCTTTTTTTCCTGATCGGGGATAGAAGCGTAGCGGTGCAATTTTTCCGGATTGACGATGGCTAAATCAAGACCGGCTTTGGTGCAATGATAAAGGAACACCGCGTTAAGCACTTCACGGCCAGCTGGAGGAAGGCCGAAGGAGATGTTGCTGACTCCTAAAATAGTTCGCACTAATGGCATTTCCTGCTTAATGGCAGTCAGGCCGTTGATGGTCTGCGCAGCGGATCCGATGTAATTCTCGTCACCCGTAGCGCAGGGGAAAACCAGGGGATCGAATATGATATCACGCGCGGGGAAGCCAAACTTATTCGTCAACAGATCATACGAGCGCCGGGCGATATCCAGTTTACGTTCAACCGTTAAACCCATGCCCTGATCTGGATCATTATCGATACAGCCAACCACAAGTGCGGCGCCGTATTTCCTGGCCAGTGGAACAATCTCCGCAAAACGTTCTTCGCCATCCTCCAGGTTAACCGAATTTATGATTGATTTACCCTGAGAATACTGAAGCCCCAGTTCGACCACTTCTTTATCCGTCGAATCGATCATTAAAGGCGCTTTAACCTTTTTGATCAGAAACTCCAGAAATCGTTCCATGTCAATATTTTCTTCACGATCCGGGTTGGCCAGGCATACATCAATAATCTGTGCCCCAGTGCGCACCTGCTTGCGGCCAATTTCGGAGGCTTCCTCATACTTCTCTTCAGTAATAAGCCGTTTGAATTTCCGGCTGCCGATAACATTGGTTCGCTCGCCTACGATTATGGGTCGGTTGTCATCGGTGAATTCCAGGTAGTCGATGCCAGAAACATGCCAGCGAGATTGCGGCTTGGGACGGCGTGGAGTCTTGCCTTGAGCCATCTGCGACATGACCTTGATATATTCCGGCGTAGTTCCACAGCACCCGCCCAAAATATTGATCCACCCCTGGTCGACGAAACCTTCAAGGACGGCGGCGATCATTTCAGGAGTTTCGTTATAGTGGCCCTCTTCATCAGGCAGCCCGGCGTTGGGGATGCAACTGATGTAACATTCGGCTATATCCGACAGCGAGCGGATATGATCGGTCATAAATGATGGCCCAGTGGCGCAGTTGATGCCTATGGATAATGGATTGGCGTGTTCAATGGAGGCGTAAAGCGATTCCACATCCTGCCCGGCCAGCATAGCGCCCATTGGTTCTATGGTTCCGCTGATGGAGAGTGGTAAAGAGGTTCCCGATTCCTGCTGGGCTTTTTGAATTCCCAGAATACCTGCTTTGACATTTCGGGTATCCTGCGATGTTTCCATCAGGAAGAGGTCGATTCCCCCATCAATAAGCGCTTTAGCTTGATGGTAGAAATTATCAACCAAGTCAGGGAAAGTGACTCCGCCGGTAACGGTGATGCTTTTGGTGGTTGGTCCCATCGATCCGGCCACAAAACGCGGCTTATCAGACGTAGAAAACTCATCGGCAACTTTACGCGCCAGTTCTGCAGCGGTTTTATTTAAAACATAGCCTTTATCTTCCAGGCCGTATTCAGACAAGACAATGCGGGTAGATCCGAAAGTGTTGGTTTCAATAATGTCGGCGCCAGCTTCCAGATAATCTCTATGGATTTTGGTTATCACTTCTGGTCTGGTAATAACCAGATTCTCATTGCAGCCGTCTAATTCCGTGCCGCCAAAGTCTTTAGGCGTCAAATCGCATTGTTGCAGAGAGGTTCCCATCGCTCCATCAACAATCATG
Source organism: bacterium (assembly GCA_963662285.2). Lineage (GTDB taxonomy): Bacteria > Hinthialibacterota > Hinthialibacteria > Hinthialibacterales > Hinthialibacteraceae. Next base: position 1,324,750 of record CAXXMV010000008.1, on the reverse strand, counting down.
ATCTTCTCTTGTAAAATCTCCTGGAGCGAAACAGTGGATCGGGACATAAATCGTAATTCCTTTCATCTTGAATCTTGATATATCATAAACTGAATTATAGTTGCCCTCTGAACGTTTCCAAGGTGAAATTGTTTCATTCAACAGATGCATGAATCATTCAACTGCAAGTTGATTTGAGTTTTTGAATTGTTTACAAATAAGAAAGCGCAGAGTGGATTATCTGCGCTTTCTTGGTTTATTGTTGTTTTATGGTAATAAATAATTAGAAAGTTATTGTTGCTTGATCGGACAAGGAATCGGGTCTGGCCAGGCGATAAGACCGCCATCCATATATTTCACATTCTCAAAACCATGATCACGGAGAACGCGATAGGCTTGCGCCGCATTCAAACCAATCATGCATGATGTAATGATCTCTTTATCTTTGGGGATTTCATCCAGTCTTTGTACGAGTTGTCCCATAGGTATATTGACGCATTCCTCGAGACATATCTGCGCCCGCATCTCTGGAGGACGCACGTCAATCATCATGAAATCATCGCCCCGGTCTACTTTCTCTTGCACTTCCGTAGGCAGGATGCCCTTGGTATTTCCATCCAACTTATTTTGCAATACGTTTGCGGCAGTTATGAGATTACCCATTGCCGGAGCATAAGGTGGAGCATAAGCCAAATCGAGTTGCATAGCATCCTCAACCGTAGCTTTGAAATGAAGAGCCGTGGCAATAGCATCAATTACTTTGTCGACGTTGCCGCGTCCCCAAACTTCAGCGCCGATCAAACGTCGCGTGGAACGTTCTGCGAGCAGTTTCACTATCACCTTTTGCAGGCCAGACATATAGTGCGGTTTATCATCTGCCGCGATAACCACTGCTTCATAATCGATGCCTTCTTTATTAGCTTCTTTCTCGGAAAGACCTGTTTTAGAAACATTTAAGTCGAATATGCGAAAAATCCCCGTACCATAGACGCCAGGAAATTTGGCGTCGCCGCCGGTTATATTGATGCCTACCACGCGACCTTGTTTGTTGGCGGTTGATCCCAGGGGAATCCAGGCCGGTTTTCCGGTTACCAGATTGATAGTTTCAACGCAATCGCCAGCGGCATAAACATCAGGAGCGCTGGTTTCCATCTTTTGATTAACTTTAATGGCGCCGGTTACGCCCAGTTCGATTCCCGCATCTTGCGCCAGTTTGACATTGGGACGAACGCCGATAGATAGAATCACCATATCGGTTTTAAGCGTTTTGCCTGCTATGACGACAGACTGGACGCCATCTTCAGCAGTTCCATTGATTGCTTCCAACGACTTGCCAGTCATAATGGTGACATGTTTGGGCAGCAGCGTATTTCTGATATGTCCGGCTACATCTTTATCGAATAGCGGCGCAAGTTGATCTTCTCTTTCAACTACGGTTACATTGAGATTGCGTTCCGCCAGATTCTCAACCATTTCCAACCCGATATAACCACCGCCGACTATTACAATATTCTTGGTTTTACCTGAATCAAATAAATTACGCATCTCTTCTGCATCTGGAATAGTGCGTACGGCGTATACTCCTGGTAGATCAACGCCGGGTAGTGGAGGAATAATCGGTGAAGCCCCCGTTGCGATGACCAGGGCGTCATAAACAACGCTATGCGATTCATTCGTGTTGAGATCAACTATATCTAGCGTCTTCGATGATGTCTTGATGCTTGTAACTTGATGTTTCACCCGAATTTTAATATTGGTTAATTGTTCAAATTGTTCGGGCGTTCTGGCTAACAGATTATCCTTAATCAGGATACTGCCGCCAATATAGTATGGTTGACCACAACCAGCGTAGGAGATGAATTCTTCATCGGTATATATGGTTATGTCTGCATTAGGGTCTTGCCGCCGGGCTTTTGCCGCGCTTTTAGTACCCGCAGCAACTCCACCAATAATGATAATTTTTCTATTCATTTTTAGCTCCATCTGAATGTTCGTTGTCACGATTAGAGCGTTTGGATTGGCATGCTCCAGTCATACAAGTTGAAATTCCTAATGCAGGTAATATATATCTCATTAGCGCATACCAAAACCCCAGTACGATTATAAGGAATAAAAGATCATTCAGCATTATCAGCCTCCTTAATGCAGGTGCAGGATTTCATTCCTGCTTTTTTGAGAATAATTTCCAACGGGCAGAACTGCGTAAATCCTGATTGGGCAAGATTAAAGCCGACAAATGCGGTAAATGCGAACCACCACGGGCTATGCAGCAATCCCAGGGATACGCTTAGCAATACAAATGAGCCGGCCACAATTCTAACAATTCGTTCTATGTTCATGATTAAGCCTCCGTTATATCTTGTTTTTTAGCAAAAATCAAATTGTAAATCACGGGTATAGCCACCAGCGTAAAGGCGGTCGAGGCGAATATTCCAAATATAATCGACCAGGCCAATCCACTGAAAATCGGGTCGAGAGTAATAACCCAGTTGCCAAGCATGGTCGTCCCCGCAGTGATCAGAATAGGGCGGAAACGCACCGCGCCGGATTCGATCAATGCATCCTCCAGCGGTTTGCCTTCTTTGACTGATTTATGGATAAAATCAATAAGTATTATGGAATTTCTGACCACGATGCCAGCTAGTGCGATCATTCCAATCATGGCTGTGGCGGTAAAGAATGTCGGATCTTCAAACCCGCCGACCGGATTGTTGGTCAATAGATTGAGAATATAAAATCCAGGCATTATTCCGATAACCGTCAATGGGATAGCAATCATAATCACCAATGGCATAAAGAATGATCCGGTTTCGATAATCAGCAGAATATAGATGCCGATCATGGCCGCCGCGAAGGCCAGACCCAGGTCGCGGAAGACGCGGATGGTTATTTCCCATTCCCCTTCGCCCGACCAGTTGATGTTGAAACCTTCCGGCAACGGATTTTCTTTGAAATAAGCTTGCAGTTCAAAGATGGCTTCGGCTGGAGCGCGACCCGCCATTTCAGACATCACATAGACCACTGGTTCAAGGTTTTTATGATAAATGGATACATCCAGTTCTTTTTCTACGAACCTGCCCAATTCGGCGATCTGGATAAATTGTCCCGAATCGCCTTTGACCGCCAGACGCCTTAAATCAGCTGAACTGGAGCGCTCTTCGATGGGAAGGCGCAATTCAATGATCAAAGGATTTCTCTCTGAGGAGACATGAATAACGCCTGCGCTCACTCCTCCAGAGGCTAACTCCAGGGTTTTAGCAATCTGTTCGGAGGTAATGCCGTTGAGGGCTGCTTTTTGACGATCAACTTCAAAAACCAGTTTGCTCTGAGGCGCTTCTACATAATCATCCACTTCAACCATGGCATGGATGGTTTTCATTTTCTGCTTGACTATATTGGCCGCCGCGATGATCTCTTCATACGACTTGTCAGGGGCGCCATAAATTTCGGCCACAACGGTTGCAATAACAGGTGGTCCGGGCGGCGCTTCGACGATTTTAACAATGGCGTTGTTTTTCCTGCCGATAGCGTCCAGATCGTTACGCAGGCGAAGGCCGATGGAATGGCTTTGTTGCTTACGGTAATCCTTATCGGCCAGGTTCAACCTGATATCAGCCAGATTGCTTCCTTTGCGGAAATAGTAATGCCGCACCATACCGTTGAAATCTATGGGTGATGGCGTGCCTACATAGGATTGAAAATCGGTAATCTCTGGAACCCGCCTGAGAAAATCTTCAATTTCCCGAACTACCGAATCGGTCTCTTCCAGGGTGGTTCCTTCCGGCATATCAATCAGAACCTGTAGTTCATTCTTGTTATCGAAGGGCAGCATCTTCAATGGAATCAGGCCATACACCGCCATGAGACTCGAACCGGCCATCAATAACACAATCACCAGTATCAGGCTATAAGACAAAACTTTAGATTTAAGGAAAGGTTGAACCAGAGGACGGTATACTTTATATACCAGACTCTTTTTTAGATCGAACTCTTCTTCCTGGGCGCTATCAAACTTGCCCTTGAAAACATGGTAGGTCATCCAGGGCGTAATGGTGAAAGCCACCAGCAGGGACATCAACATGGCCAGTGGAACATTGAGCGCCATAGGCGCCATGTATGGCCCCATCATTCCCGTGATGAAAAACATGGGTAAAAACGAGATGATGACCGCCAGCGTCGCCAGTATGATCGGCGGCCTGACTTCATCGACCGCATACAACACCGAGTCGCGCGCATTGCGTAGTTTCATGGTGAAATGACGGTAGATGTTCTCCACATCAACGATGGGATCATCCACCACCAGCCCCAATGACAAAGTCAAGGCGAAGAGCGTCACCCGGTTGATGGAGTAACCCAGCAGCATATTGAAAAACAGAGCCAGGCCAAAAGTAATTGGTACAGCGAAAGCGATGATTAAACCCTCGCGCCATCCCAGCACGAATGTAATCAGCGCGATAACAGTGATGATTGCAACTATCAGACCTTCTACCAACTCATTGACTTTTTCGTCGGCGGTTTCTCCATTATTACGGGTTATAAGGACATGAACATTATCTGGAATCACCTGTTTGCGTATGGATTCCAGTCGTTCCAGCACTTCATCAACCACCCATACCGCATTGGAATCTTTTTTCTTGGCGATAGCTAAGGTGACTGAAGAGACGCTTTTGTCATACTTGGCGTCATCCGCAACCTTATGATGGGCGGCGGGACCGAAACCGAGTCTTGTATAGCTGGTTCGCTCGGCTGGCCCGTCAATAATTTCAGCCACATCGCTCAAGTGCACCGGCTGCGAGCGAAACACTCCGACCACCAGATGCTTCAGTTCTTCCACCGAAGAAAAGACGCTGCCCCCTTCGATGAGTATTTCCACATTATTACGTTCAATCTCACCAGCAGGGATATTGACGTTGGCCGCCTTGATGCTCTCGATAATTTCTATCGCTCCCAGGGAATGCGCCTGCAAACGTTCCCGGTCGAATTCAACCCGGACGCTTCGGGCCAGTCCTCCCACAATAAAGGTATGCCCGGTGTTCTTGACGCTTTGCAGGCGGTCGATCACCTCTTCGGCCACGCGCCGTAGGGTGTATTCATCCGCATCGTCGCTATAAAGCGCCAGGTTCAAGATGGTGGTGTCATCGATCTCGATAGGTTTTACTATCCAACCCGATACCGGCGCCGGAACATTATCGATGTTTGAATCGATCTTGTTATATAACTTAACCAGACTGCGCTCGCGGTCTTCGCCCACATAGAAGCGCACCGTAACAATGGCCTGACCTGTACGCGATGTGGAATATACATGCTCTACGCCATCAATCTGCCATAACAGTTTTTCCAGCCTCGTGGAAACCAGGCGCTCAACTTCTTCGGCTGATGCGCCGGGAACCGATACATACACATCGGCGAAAGGCACCACGATTTGCGGCTCTTCTTCGCGGGGAGTTATTAATAAGGCCGCCCCGCCAGCCAGAAATGCCAGGATAATCAGAATAATCGATAAATTTGAATCGAGAAAAACCTCGACAATTTTACTGAAGGGAGAGAGTTTGATTTTTTCCATCATGTTAAGCCCCCTCATGGATTACGATTTCGTCGCCTTCTGAGATGCCGGATAAGATTTCGATGTCATCATTCCACAATCGACCGGTTCGCACGGCCCGCGATACGATTCGTTGATCTTTCTTGACCGAAACCAGTTCCAATTGACCAACCAGGCGAACCGTCTTCTGAGGAATTACCAGAAATTTAACCGGATCAAGTGGAATTTTGATTCTGGCGAACATGCCGGGAAATAAGCCTTCTTCGCGGGTGATGGCGACTTTGACCATAACTGAGCGGCTGGCGATATCGGATGACGGCACGATCTCTTCAACCGTCCCCGTCATCTCTTTATTGACAACATCAAGATTCACTGCAAGTTTCTGCCCTATCTTCAACCGTCCTGATAATTGTTCTCTGACCGCCGCTTCAACCCGCAGGTTGTTTGGATCGTACATCATGAGCAATGCTTTGCCCGGTGAGGCCAGGTCGCCTGGATCGCAGAATTTCTCTATAATGGTTCCACCCGTAGGAGCATATATTTTGGCGTACGAAAGCATAACTTCGGTTTCGCGCACCTGCCCTTGAGCCTGCTGCAATTTGGCTTGAGCGATATGTTCAGCGCTGACCGATTCATCAAAAGCGTTCTGGGTCACGTCATCGGTCTTAAGCAGCGCTTCAAAGCGCTTGCGGTCGCGTACTGTTTTATCATACGCCGCCTGCGCCGCCTCCAGAGCGTTGCGGGACTGCTGCATACGCGAACGCAGGTCTCGGTCATCGAGCGTAATCAGCAAATCGCCTTGCTTGACAGCGTCTCCGGGACGGACATTAACTGTCAGAATAGTGGCCAGAATCTTACTGGCGAAATTGGTTGTGCTGCGCGATTGGATCGATCCCACCGCATCAGCCGTCTGTTCCATAGTTCTGTAACTGGCGGTTACTGTCTGAATATTATCAATATTCATCTCGTTTGCTTTATCCAAACCAGGATCGATGCGGTCAGCAACGAAAGCCCCTTGCATCCATAACAGCAGGCCGATCAATATAGCTAATCCGGCGATTATAATGATAAGATTCTTGATAATGTTCATGTTTCCGCTCCCAATATATTTGACGATAATTGTCATCACTTGACTTGCTATAATTCTATCGTACTATAGTATAGTAGAAAGTCAAGTGATGATGTAACAAAAGGACAGTCCAATGCAGATCAATGATGAAAAGATGCAGATCATCGCCCAACGCTTCAAAGCGATGTCTGAACCGATACGGCTTAAGATACTACATATACTTAAAGATTGCGAGCGAAGCGTAGGTAATATCGCTGAGATGCTGGATATGAAACCGGGAACCGCTTCGGCTAATCTCAACGCATTGGCAAAAGCCGGTCTGGTCAGCAGCCGACGAGATGGAACTAAGATATATTACCGCATTTCTAATAAAATGGTGATAAAAATCTGTGATATAGCCTGCGACTGCATCAACAAAGAGATCGACGCTATGATCAAAATGCAGGGCTGAATTGCGCTATGCATGATATCAACCAGAAACTTGGATATTTGTAATAATATGGATGTAACCCAAAAACGGCATCTCGCAACAGCCAAAGGTTTCGCCGCAATTCTGTTGTGGAGTACAACTGTGGCCATTGCCCGCAGCCTCTCCGAATCTCTGGGCGCGGTGACTGCTTCAGCGGCGGTGTATAGCATTGCAGCTGTTGCAGCGGTGGTTGAACTTCTGTTGCGCAGCCGAAAGAGAAAGCAAATTCGACAACTGCCGACGCAATACCTGGTCGTCTGCGGTTCTCTATTTGTAAGTTACATGCTGCTTCTCTTTCTGGCAGTCGGTCTGGCCGCAAATCATGAACAGACTCTGGAGATAGGGCTGCTGAATTATCTGTGGCCCGCATTAACCATCTTGCTATCCCTGGTGATTCTGGGCAAAAAAGCCAGCTGGATTCTAATTCCCGGAACGCTGTTGGCGCTCAGCGGCGTTTTTCTGGTGATATCTCAAGGGGCCAATGTATCGTGGCAGTCCTTCGCTCATAACTATGGCGGCAATCCCCTGGCATACTCCTTAGCAATCCTCGCCGCTATATCTTGGGCTTTGTATTCCACTCTTACCAACAAGTTCGCTGGTGAACAGAATACCGGCGCAGTAGCAATCTTTTTGCCAGTAACAGCCATTGTCCTCATTCTCATCTGTTGCTTTGTAGATGAACCGCGCCAATGGAATACTCAAGCAATGATTGAAGCAGTCTTCCTGGGATGCTCTACCTATCTGGCTTATGGTCTGTGGGACGGCGCCATGAGGCAAGGCAATGTTGTACTGGTAGCAGCAGGTTCTTACCTAACGCCCCTTTTTTCCACTATTGTGACTTCATTCTATCTTGCTGTGGCGCCGGGATGGAGTTTATGGCTGGGTTGCGCAGTTCTTATTCTAGGCTCAGTTCTCAGCTGGCAAGCCGTATCCGAAAATAATCATAAGCTAACTGTTGATGCATAGAAACAATTTATATAATCAGAGTAAATGTTGTCCCTTCTCCTTTTTTGCTCTCAACAGTAAGCGTCCCCCCATGCAACTCAACCAGTTCCTTGGCAATCGAAAGCCCCAGCCCTGAACCCTTAGCGAATTTCTGCGAAGCCGAAGTCCGGTAAAACCGCTCCCAAATCTTCTTGCATTCTTCAGCAGTCATACCGATGCCGGAATCCTTCACTGTAAGTGATACTACATTATCTTCAAGCGACAAACCAACATCAACAGTCCCGCAATCCGGCGTATATTTGATAGCGTTGGATATTAGTTCGCCTACTACGCGCTCAATCTTGCTGCCATCAATATGCAAGTTTACTTCTTCGCCAAGGTTGGCGGTTAGGGTGATCTGTTTTTGGTCGGCAGCGGGTTGGTTTTCGTTTATTATATTCTCTACTAGGGCTTTGAAGGGGATGTCGCTTTTTTCTAATACGATGCGGCCCGTCTCAATGCGGTTTAGGTCTAGTACGTCGTTGATCAGGTTGGTCAAGCGGTCTACTGAGGTTGTAGCACGGGTCATCACTTTCTGCTGCTTTTCGTTTAGGGCGCCCGCGATGCCCATTAACAGATTATCGAGGCTTCCTTTGATGGCTGTTAGCGGGGTACGCAGATCATGCGAGGCTTGGGAGACGAATTGGGTTTTCATTTTATCCAGCTCGCGTAGTTCATGATTGGCTTGTTCCAATTCGGCGGTGCGATGCGCAACCCGGTCTTCTAGTTCTAAGTTTAGGGTTTTTAATCCTCCAACCGAACGGGCAAAGCGGTATGATATTGATATTGATATACTGATAAGAAACAAAAGCACAGTGATGCCCAAAAAGGTATTACCAAGATAAAATAAGCGAAAAAATGCAGCGAAACTAGCCCAATTAAAGATTTTGGAATACATATATACAATCGCATAAAGCGCGCCGGATAAGAGTATGAACGAGCCAAACGCGATAATTAAAATTCCATCCCGTTTGGCGCGTATTCCTTTGGTTATGGTGATGAGGCATTCAATTAAGACTATTACATTCAAAATTATGAAGATTGATAAATTCAAGTATATCGCGAGTTTTTCAGGCAGAAATGAATTTGAAATAACAAACATCCAAAACAAAAAGATGCACCATAATACAGCAAATATCCAAAACCTTTTTGGTAATTCAGGTAAAGAGAGAAGATTGAAAAATGATAGTAAAGCAGTTGACGCTATCGACCATAATATGAAGAAAATTAGTCTGGTACGTACAACATATTGGAAATGATTATTAGAAAATAATTCACCCGCGCCTACCAGAATAATAAAGCCGATTATACAACTAAGATATATAGAAAAACCAAGGTTCTCTTTCCATTGTGGATAAAAAATAAACATGCATAAATGCATGATCAGCAAGATAAGAACAATCGCTAGTGAAGAGGAGTATTTGACTAAACTAAAAATGAATTTTGATGGATCCAAGCGGCTCTTAAAAAGTTGATTTATACCCATGATTTCGCTGGTATTGATTTTTCCCTTAAACTGTGGGATCAAAACCGTATCAGGGGGAGGAGCGATGGTATAATCAAGATGTTTTTCACCGGGAGGCATGTCAAAAGACCAACGGATTATGCCATCTTTATATTGTCCGTCATCTGCAATATCAGAAATATTCCATTGTACAGGCGGAGTTTCTTTGATCTCAATATGAGTGGTTTTATTACCGGGATTCTTCACTTTCAGCGAAACATGAATCAAATCACCATAGAGATATTGGTATTTAGAAACATTGCGTATAGTGTAGGGAATGGCTGGCGACATCTCAACATTAGAAGCGATCACATGACCTGGCGCTTCGGGGCTCCAACATGATAATGTATAAATAGCTTCATCGCCGCTTATATCCAAATAGCAGGAACCTCCAAATTGCCATTTTCTTCCATCTAAAGAGTATTCAGAAAAAAAGAAATCACTCTGGTGGTCACGAGTGATTCTGATAAATAATTCAGTTTTGGGTAATTTATTATTTGCATAATTACCAAGTATATGATTATTAAATGATGTTCGTGTTTGAGTGTTTGTTCCAAATACTTTACCCTGAGAATAAATACATTGAGTATATCTTTTCCAGGCGATGGGATCGGTGATATGAAAACCAGAAGTTACCAATTTATGGGAAGACAGGATTAATTCAAGTTTGCCTGAAAAACTCCAAGAGCCTTTTCTTTTAGTAGAAAGATTACATGTATTACCTATTATCTCGTAAATAGTATCAGCGTCTTCATATCTCGTGTTGAGTGAATCAAGAAATAATTCACCGTTTTCGCCATCAGTATAAAAATCAAAAATCCCGCCATCTTCTAAGGGAGTGGCGTTCTTGATATATTCCGCTTTGGATGGAATATTCTGATTGTCGCCTAAGACATTTGTGATGATTCCAAAAGTAAATATCAAAATAAAAAGCAATCGTATCGATTTCATATTATTTCCCCCTAATTGGTTGTCAGCCATTTTCTATCGACTTTCACAATAGATATTTTCTCGCGGTAATTATCAATCCCGTTTTCAAACAGACAAAGAATGGCGCCATCCTTGGTTACCGCTAGATCAGAATATCCTGCGGCGCCTTGGTTAATAACGCGGCTATAAGCCCATGTACGTCCCTCATCCACACTCAAGCGTAATGTAAGATTTCTACGGCTTGCTCCAAGAAATTTACCTTCTTTAGATGCAGCTGGATTCAAGAATAAGATTTCGCTTCCCGACGCGTGAATCATACAGGCCTGACATGTCGGGCAGGGAAGGTTCTTGTCCAGCACGGGATTCGACCATGTTATCCCGCCATCTGAGCTGTTTGATACAGCGCGAAAACCGGAATGATACGCGCGCATGTTTAATAATAAAGAGCCGTCGAGTCTCTCCAGTACAGTGCACTCATTGAGCCGGTTCAGGGTGGGGGGGACAAGGCCGCCCGTTCTCCATGTCACGCCGCTATCATCCGAGTAAATAATACCGGATTGATATCTTCTCTTGGTTGGGTTCTTCTCTTTATCTTTTACTTCACAATCATTTACCCATATAGTTGCGATTAGCCGCCCGTTTTTCATCTGGATTCCATGAACTGGACCAATTCCACAGCGAACCAGGGGATAATCAAAGTTTTTTAGCATATTGGTTAGTTCTTTTGGCGAAGACCAGCTAAGACCGTCATCTATGCTCTTGGTGTAAAAAAGTCGCTTGTTATTCCTGTTGAATAGCAAATGTATTGTATTACTATCACGCTCAATAATCGGGCAGGGGTTGCCTATGGTTATGGGAGCGTTGCCATCTTCTTCATGGACGACGATTTGCTTAGACCAGTTTTTTCCACCATTTTCACTGCGCTTAACCAGGAGATCAATGTCGCCAGAATCGCTGGCGCTCATTTTCCGTCCTTCACAAAACGCCAGTACGGTTCCTTGGTTGCTAATAACCATCGCCGGGATGCGATAGGTGTTATAACCATCTTGACCACCTACAAAAACATCTTCGCGGAAAGAAATATCATCCTGCGCTGGACATGTCATACTTGAAATTGCCAGAACAGCAATCACAACCATTAGAAATCTGAAATATATAGAAATCCGCATCGAGATATTCTCCCCCGCTTGTTAGAATTTAGAAAAAAAATCAAAATAGCCGCATAATAAAACCATAATCTCAAATAACCACAGAAATGTCTACATCAGGCGGTTATTCTGCTATGTCTTGATTGTCTGGAAATAGCGATCAAATCCTGCTTAAATAGCCCATACCACTATAGAGGAACACAACTGATGGAAATTAATATCCAACGTCGCGATAAAATAATATATGTCTCATTACAAGGTCGATTCGATGCAGTAGGATCAAAAGATGTCGCCAGTACGCTAAAGACCGCTTTAGAACCAGATGATCTTTTCATGATCTTAGATATGGGGCAGGTCGATTATCTGAGCAGCGCGGGATTGCGCATTATCTTGTCAATCCACAAGCGCTTTACCCAATCGGGGGGAGCGATGACCATAGTCCGCTTGCAACCCTACTGTCGGGATGTGATGGAAATGGTGGGATTCGCATCTGCTTTCCCGATTTTTGAATCAACTCAGGAAGCGGAAAAATATTTAAGCAGACTTATTCAAGAACAATCGCTGATTGACAATTGGGATGATTTGGAGACTGTCGAACTGGATTGCGGATTGTTCCGTATAATCCCCCAACCGGACGTTTATAGCGCTGTAGATATATTGGGCGATGTTAAAGATGTGTTGGAGAGCAGAATCACTCCCGCTCATCTCTGTTCCAAGAATTTTTTCAGCACCGGGTATTCCATCGGCCTGGGCGGTTTGGGAGAATGCCTGGATGATTATTTCCCCATTATGGGAGAGATGATCACCATAGGTGGAACCATGGTCTGGCTGCCCACTGACGGCAGCGATACGCCGGATTTTTTGATCCCCAAAAATGACACCGGACAAATTACAATCCGCACCGGATTCAACGTATCAATCGCCGGTGGCTTTAATGAGCTAATGCTATTCGAGAGTTCTTCCAGTGATGGCGTTGATATTGATTCACTCTATCAAGCATTATACAAACTGGCTAATAAGCGTCGCTCTGATTATTGGGGCGTGCTGGGCGTCGCCATACGGGCGGAGATGCCCACCGTATATGGTTCGGGCGTAAAACGTTCACCTGTCATTGGTAACACTCCAGATAATGGAGAAAATATAATGCACCCTTCTAACATTGCGGAATGGCTTGATTTTGACGAAACGCCCCGTCATAAAAACGTCACTGGTTTGATTTGCGGATTGGGCGTTGAACAGGACTCTGATTTATCTCAGTACGACAGGGAAGAAGTTGATAGAGTATTTTATATGCATCCCAGTCTTAACAAAGAGAATCAGGTCTTGTTGCATAACCACGCCGTGGTGTTCGATTCAATACCTTTCCCTGATCGTCCGGTAAATTTAGATCATGAAATCAAGAACGTGGTCGAAAAAGGTGAATTCGTCGACATGCGGCATCTACTTAACCGTTCTACCATCAGCAAGGCCTTGATCGGCGTGGCTTATATTCAGGAATTTCGCCGCGATTCAAGCGGATATCAGGGCGTCTGATATACATGAGGGATAGCATAGCGTTTACCATTTCTCTCTCTTTCTCAACGCTATTTCACTTCTATCACCATATCCCTGATGATAGAATGAATAAAGTATATTGCAATAAAATTTCCTATCAGTGGGTGAATACTTATGAAAATTGAATCTGAATGCAAACAAACGTCTTCTATCAGTCGCCGCAGCATCCTGGCGATGGGGGCGGGTTCGGCGGCGGCGGTGATGAGCGGAGCGAAAGTTGCGCAGGCCGCTGAAGAGGCGGGTTGCTCAGGCATTGTAACCCCACCGGTGGGCAAGCGCATTTTGTTGTCGTGTAAACTGGGTATGATTCCCAAAGAGTTGAACGGCAAAAAACTGTCGGGTGCTGATCGGCTTAGTATGGCGGGAGAAGCTGGTTTCGATGGCGTCGATTTCGATCAGGCCGGAGAATTCACTCCACAGCAAGCCCGTGAAGCAGTGCAAAAATCAGGCGTTTTCGTACACAACGCCATCAATCATGCGCACTGGTCGCAACGTCTCACCAGCGCCAAGCAGGAAGAGCGCGACCAGGGCCGGGCTAACATCGAACACTGCATCCACGTATCCCATGCAGCGGGCGGCAGCGGCGTGCTGATCGTGCTCGGTAACGCTTCAGACGGAACCGTTGAAGAGACCGAACAACGGGCGCGTGAAGAGATCAAAAAAATGCTTCCCCTGTCAGCTGCGCTGGGACAAATGATCCTGGTGGAGAACGTTTGGAACCACATGATGTATGACCACGACGCTGCTCCGGATCAGGGCGCCGAGCGCTTCGTTAAATTTATTGACAGTTTCAACAGCCCCTGGGTGGGCATGTACTATGATCTCGGCAACCACTGGAAATACGGACGTCCCAGCGAATGGCTTCGCACCTTCGGCCGCCGCTGCGTTAAACTCGATGTGAAAGGCTTCAACCGCGCCCAGAACAAGTGGGCTGAAATCGCCAGCCCCGATGACGATCTTCCTTGGGATCAAGTTCGCAAGGCGCTCGATGACATCTGTTTCACCGGATGGGCTACAGCCGAAGTCGGCGGTGGTGACGTAAAACGCTTGACCATAGTACGCGAACAGATGCAGAAGGCTTTTGGTCTTTAATCAATGTAAGATCAATGCAGTCGTTGTAGAGATATACATAACAATATAGTGCGGGGTCATGACCTTAAATGGTTTTCATGATCCCGCTCTTTTTTCTACTCTTTAGAAAAAAACCTGGATTCACTCCTCCCATCGCCAGGGTTGCACTTCAACGAAATTGCAACCCAAATCCTGATCCGGCAATCCATAGGAAACATCATCGGTGATAGTAAGCGTAGCTGTTTCAGCAACAGCATCGAAAACGACTCGGATGTAGTTGATCATAGCCTGCTGGTGGTCGCAGGCTTCGACGGCGCCTGACTCGTGGCTTTCTACCAGCGTATGGAAAGTATGCTCTGGAATAGGAACTGCGCCATCAATGCGCAATGCAATCCCGGCCTTCTCGCGATGGGTCCAGTGGGCGGCGTCGATAGCCAGTAGTTTAGCGGCGTAGCGGCGTCCCGGTTCGAGTCCCCTAATCGTTTGTCGTAGCGTATTGCTGCCCTGGGCGCTGCGCGTGATGCGGACCAGATTATCGCCTGTAGTGGTTTTCCAATACCGCCCCTCGATCCAGCCGAAATCTTTGATGTGATCCGGTCTGATACTACCATCCGCAGCTGTTTCAATTGTCCAATGTTCTAGCCCCTCATTAAAATCGCCGTTACGGATATGTTGTAGATCGTAGGGATCGGTAGTGAGCGGTTCGGTTTTTCCCTCAATGCAATAGTGGCGCATCAAACGGTATGTCCATTGCAGTACATCCGAGTCGGCGTATTGGGCGGTCCAGGGAATTATGCCCGCCAGATCCGCATGATATGGATGAGTCGCCATCAGCCTAAACTGCCAGTCCAGGAAGACGCCAAAATCGGCGTGGGGATTCTTGCTCAGCGTGGCCGGAACAGCAGAGAATACTCCCGGACACATAAGTAGATAACGGCCAATGTCGGGCTGTTGTTTCAGCCAGGTCTGCATGGTGGAGACTAGTTTTTCTATTACGTAAATGCGGGCGGCAATTTCACTGGCGCCTTCACTCAAATAATTCTCCCACACCAGGCGGTGATCGTATTTTTTGATAACTTCCTGAAATGCCAATCCGGGATGATGCATGTAAATCTCACCAACCCATGCATAAAATCTGCGGTTGTTCCAAGCCGGATACTGACTGAAACAGTCAAGCGCCGCAGTCCATTCATCGAATTGCTCCGCCCAGACGTTGGAGAACTCATCAATGATTATGCCGCTGGATAATGGATGAGTACTGCCGGGTTTGTCGCGCCACACTTTGTATACATCATCAGCGGGGACGGGTGGTTTTTTGTTCAATCCTTCACCAAGCCCGGGGAGAGGCTCGCGCACAATCCATTCACGCCCGTCGCGCACCCACTGTTTAACAACCTCATCTGGCTCATTAAGCGCGGTATATTGCCGTCCATTGTGGTCGAATGGATCAGGATCAAGTTCCTTAACCAGAGTGTTAACTGTAGGGAAAACATACTTCTCAAAAAACTCCAATCCAAAAGGACCATGTTCAGGAACATCGATTACTGGCGGGTAGAAACAGAAAAGCAATTCTGGAATCGACCTGATTTCTAGGCGACGCCCTCCAGCGTTTTCTATGCGTAAGGTATGCCGTCCCGCATCCAATCTACGCATGGATTCCATAGCCCCTGTACGCCAGTAACGGCGTAGCGCCAAGGGTTTTTGTTCACCGTCCAGCATAAGCCGCGCTTCATCCGGCAACGCGCTAGGACGTGAGAGGCTGAAGAATACCCAACCCGCCTTGGGATTGGTAAAGCCAATAGTTGCGGCGCCGGGTTGGCATTCATTATTGAAAAGTTGAGATACAAAATTATTCAGCGGAATCGCATCGGCGTATTCAGTACCGCGAACAACACAGGCGGGCCATAAAGCCTTTGTCTTGGCGGAGACTTCATCAAGCTTCTCGCCTTCAGTCGATATAGCAGTAACATCAACGGTGTAATTCACTTCATCGGGCGAGTAGGGCAACGGCAAAATAAATTCGGTGGGCATAGCATCCGCCGCTATGGGGATTCGTCTTTTCAAGACAGGAACGCTATCTCCATCAGGAGTGACTGTTATATTGAAGTCGCCCTGCAAAGGATCGGTCTGCTTATTAACTTGCAGCACGCGCACTACCAACTCCTGAGCTGCATAATCAACCGCGCAACTGGCCTCGACCGCCGACATGGATTCAGGATTCAAAGTAAGAGCGCAAGGCAAAACCCATAACCCACCGCTTTTACCCCAGTCGAACACATCAACTGCGATCAAAACCTTGGCGCCGGATTTAGCGGTCAGGTTATCTGCCCCGGCCTCAATATACGACGTAATGTCCACCGCCTGCAAGTCGCGCGCCACGGACAGGTTTTTCTTGCTATCCTCATAGAAACCTAAAGCCGCCGCTTTCTTTCCATTGATGTAAACCGTGGCGCAATCGTTAATCCCCCCAAAAGCCAGATAGACTGGACGGCTCAGCCATACATCGGGTACTGTGACCCATTTGCGATACCAGGCATGACCGTCGTATTCATCAACGCCCTGATCCTCCCAGCGCATACCCGCATTCAATATTTTCCATTTACTATCATCGAAATCAACACTAGCCCACTGCTGTTGCTCTCCAGCCGCCTCTGGATCGGTCGAGAATTTCCACTCATCTGCAATGTCGATGACTTGCTGACCCGAAGCGCTCAATGTAAGCGCAAACCAGATGGAACATACATATAACAGCAGGCATTTGTTATTCATTGGATATCTTTCTTAAGAACGTTAATGGATTTTATTATCTTACGCTCAACTATATACGCTTTCAATACGAATATACTTTTGTTAACCGCATTAATATTGATCTAACCTTTTTATATTACGGATTATGCATTAGATTTGTATAAGTCGTCATAACTTCATTCATAAAAGGATAGGAAAATACAATGAAACATACGTATTTGTTCATCATAATATTAATCGGAATTCAAGCGGGAAACGCTCAGAATCAACATGTAAAGCCAGATCATGCAGCGTTCGTCAATTCCGCCGGAATAAAAATGACATGCATTAAACCCGGCTCATTCCAAATGGGAAGCAAACAGGGCGACCACGATGAACTACCAATACACCGCGTTGATATCACCAATCCGTTCTACATGTCAGTCACTGAAATAACTAACCAGCAATATGAGAAATTTGATCCAAAACATTCCGCTTATCGGGGTATACATGGATTGTCTGATAAAGATAATGACGCCGTGATTTATGTAAGTTGGCATGAGGCTAAACAATATTGCAAGTGGTTAAGTAAGAAAGAAGGCAAGACCTACCGCTTGCCAACCGAAGCCGAATGGGAATACGCCTGCCGCGCGGGAACCACCACTGCATACAACACAGGCGATCAATTTCCCGAAGCCTATCACAAAAACCAGCAGCATGTGTGGCAGACGCCTGAACCTGTATCCCTGGCGGTTGGATCAACCCCGCCCAATGCCTGGGGATTACACGATATGCACGGCAATGTAGAAGAATGGTGCCATGACTGGTATGGCCCCTACGTTAATACTACGCAGACCAATCCGGTAGGCCGGATTACCGGAGTCTTCAAAGTCACCCGTGGCGGAAGCCATCATACCACGCCGCCCTATCTTCGCTCAGCTAATCGCCTGGGAACCTTGCCGGAAGATAAACACTGGTTGATAGGTTTTCGCGTCGTCATGGCCGATATCCCCGAAACTAAACCGCTGCCGGAACCAGATAAACCATTATGGGCCAAGGACGCGCCGAACCGCGAGTATGACTGGTCGAAAATATCTTCCAGCAACCAACCGTTTTTCGAAGGCCCTATACGTTTTGTACGCTTCCCCGAAAATCAAGATTCCATTCCCATGTATCGGCATAACCATTGCCCCAGCATAACCTGGTGCGACAACGGCGACTTGTTAGCTGTCTGGTTTTCAACCAAGACCGAAGCGGGACGTGAAATGACCATCCTGGCTTCCCGCCTACGGGCTGGTAAGGAAGTATGGGATGAACCATCAGAGTTCTTCAAAGCGCCTGACCGCAATATGACAGGCTCCGCTTTGTACAATGACGGACAGGGAACCATTTATCATATAAATGGATTGGAAAGCGATGGAACCTGGGGGAAATTAGCCGCAACTCATCGCATCAGCCGGGATAATGGCCTAACATGGACTCATCCCCGTCTTATCAGTCCTGAACACCGTCATCGCAACCAGATCATTCATGGACTCAGCCAAACCAAAGAAGGATATTTCCTCCAACCCTGCGACGCAGTCCACGGGGGAAGCGGCGGAACCGCCCTTTTAGTCAGCAAGGATAATGGCGCAACCTGGAATGATCCGGGATTCGGTAAACCTGAGCCAGAGTTTGAAGATGGCAAAACCGGCGCCTGGATCGCCGGGATTCACGCCGGAGTCGTCCAACTCCTGAACGGCGACTTACTGGCTTTGGGACG
The DNA here is from genome assembly GCA_963662285.2 of bacterium. Lineage (GTDB taxonomy): Bacteria > Hinthialibacterota > Hinthialibacteria > Hinthialibacterales > Hinthialibacteraceae. Next base: position 1,306,011 of record CAXXMV010000008.1, on the reverse strand, counting down.
CAGCAACAATATTGATGACCGTATGCCGATGAGTATATCAAAGGATATGGGGCAGTCATGGAAATACTCAGCCAGCCCCTTCCCGCCCATTTCCAGCGGACAAAGACTGGTTCTTAAGCGCTTACGTGGAGGTCAACTATTCTTTGCTTCCTTCACCGACTCTTCCGACAATCTGAAAAATCCTCAAGGCGTAATTGTTAAAAACGCTAATGGCGAAGAGCAACGCGTATACGGCCTGTTCGCCGCACTGTCTTATGATGAAGGAAAAACATGGCCTGCAAAACGCTTGATAACCACTCCTGAAATAGACTCTGTGGATGGTGGAGCATGGACTGGCGCCTTTACTATGGACGAGACTCACGCTGAACCCAAAGGATATCTGGCCATAACCCAAACTCCGGATGGCGTGATACACCTAATCAGCAGCGCATTGCATTACCGCTTTAACCTTGCGTGGCTGGAAGAGTATAATCAACGCTAGTATTTTGTCTAACGAATAGTGTCGGACAACCAAACTCTCTCCTGCTCAGGGCCGTGACTAGCATGAGGGGAATTGTCAAACAACTTAAGTTAATGACATTGCCTATGGATTTTATGTATATTGTGGATGGGTAATTCTGAATACGTTCTTATTCTTGCTCTTTTTGGATGTGGAGAAAGCACTTATTTTGTTTTTTCCAATCCCTGGCTTCGGTCAGAAAATCACGGATAGCGTTCTCGTCTGCAGCGTCTATGGCTTCATAGAAATCAGAGAGAACCGATTGGAGCGACTCAATGGCGCTTAAGATTGGTTCACGGTTTTCGATGCATATATCAACCCACATGTCAGGATCGCCCAGGGCTATTCTAGTTGAATCCCGGAAACCATCTCCTAACAGCATCTCAATATCTTTACCCTGAGTTGAGGCGGCATGGCACATGGCCGCTGCAATGATGTGGGGCAGATGGCTGGAATGGGCCGCCAAACGGTCATGTTCATCAGGACTCATTCGGATAACGCGCATGCCAATCAATTCCCATAACTGGGCTATAGCATCAACCGAAGGAGCATTGGAATGTTCCGTTTCGGTAACAACGCAAATTTTATTGTCAAACAGGTCAGCCCGCGCAGCGCATACTCCGGTTTTATGCGACCCGGCCATGGGATGCGATCCCACAAAAAAGCGCTCGCCCGCAGCTGCTTCACAAGCGCGAACCAGCATATTCTTAGTGCTGCCGACATCCGTAATCACAGCATCATCGGTTAGAGATGGTAAAGTTGAAATCAAGGCTGTAGGCGCCAGGCGAACCGGCGTGCAAAGAACCAGGGCATCCAGCAAAGGAGATACACTGCCCGGATCACAGGTGAAACTATCAATAACGCCTTTATCCAAGGCCATTTGAAGGCGTTCTTCAGACCGTCCAATGCCGGTAATTTCAACATCCAAAGAGGATGCTTTGAGCGCTAAACCTAAGGAGCCGCCCAGAAGGCCGACGCCATAAATCCCGATTCTCTTAAATGGAAGAATATCCATAACTTTATTTTAATTTTCACTCTCAATCACAGAATATAAGCATCCAGAACAATAATCAGACAAAGAGATCATGCTTTAATAGAAGAACTCTCCTGGGTATAAGAACCGAGAATCTTCACGTATAAACTATTAGATTTAATATCATCCAGCGCATTGACCAGTTGTTGATCTTCAACATAACCCAAACATTCAATGAAGAACATATATTGCCAGGCCTGTTGTTTGGTGGGGCGCGAAACGATATTGGTCAAGTTGATAGCATGCTTTTTGAATGGCTCGAGCATAGAGTACAGCGCCCCAACCTGATCCCGCAGGAAAACCACCATAGAGGTTTTGGCGTTTTGGCAGCGCTCCGAGGGAGTCGAACTGATAACAAAGAAGCGCGTGGTGTTTCCCGCAACATCTTCGATGCCCCGCACTTGAATGGCCACGCCATATTTTTCCGCCGCCAGGTTGCCGGCGATAGCAGCCGATGTTTTATCATCAACGCAACGCTGAACGCCAACTGCATTACTTGAAGAATCAATCAATTGGGCTTTAGGTAGATTTGATTCCAACCAACGTCTGCACTGCGCAATGGCCTGGGGGTGAGCATATACCCGTTCAATGTCATGCAATTCAGCTTGACTTATCAAGTTATGAGAAATGGGGATATAGACTTCGCCAATCACATGGTTATTGGAATGAGCCAGATAGTCCAAGGTCTGACCAACGCTGCCTTCAATGGAATTTTCTATAGCCACAATCCCATAATCCACCCGGCGACATTCAACTTCATGAAACACGCCCCGTATGGTTTCGACAGGAATAAATTCAGCTGAACGGCCAAAATAAGCCTGGGCGGCGCTATGGTGAAAAGTACCTTCCGGACCGAGATAAGCAATATGAAGATTGGTTTCCAGAGCGCGGCAGGCGCTGATGATTTCCAGAAAAACCGATTCAATGGCTTCTCCTTGCAGAAGCCCCTGATTCTTCTCCCGTAGACGCGCCAGAATGGCTTTTTCACGGGCAGGAACGTAATACTCAGATTTATAATTATTTTTGACTCGCCCTACTTCTTTAGCGACTTTTGCTCTTTCGTTAAGTAGATCAAGAATGCGGCAATCTATCGAATCAATCGATTGCCTTAATTGGCTCATTTGCTCTTCGAACGAAACAGGATCATTATTTTTGGATTCCAACGCAATCGCCTCCTCCATTTCAGAAATGCTTCTTCAGGAACAAGAATTGTATACGCAGATTGATATAATTTCGAGAGCGGTAAGGTTTGATATGAATATCAATTATATTATATTTGGTGCAGAATAACCATGAACAATTATTGAATTACATAAGACATAGCCGCAGAATCTTCTCCCGGCCAGACATCTCCACCCAAAACCTGATTGACCAGGTATTGGATATCTTCGAATTCGACCTCATGCGTATCCAGCAGGAAAGCGCGTTCCACAACATCTTCACGCTGTTGGGGAGTCAATAATCCCTCTTGCATCATTTTAATCAAGTAGCCGCGAGATTCACGCGAGAGCCTCATCTGTTCCAGCAATTGATAAACCCGATTGGTTTTTATAGGGAAAGATAGTAAAGGTCCATCTTCAACACGCGTACGAATGCGATTGGCAACCTCGAAAGCAATATCTATTTCATTGCCGTTGAAGCCTCGAACCTCGAGTTGTTCAGTCAGTTCCGTCCGTAAAAGACCCCAATCGTCCTCTTCAAATTCAAGGGTCTTAGCCAAGATAAAACTGACCATTTCAATTAAGCGTGACAGCATAGTTCACCAGCCAACCCGACTATAATAAAATTAGATCGAGTGTAATATAGCACAAAGTAGATTAATTTAAACGTTTTTTGAAGTATAAGTTCTTATTTACCGAATGACTAGTTCGGCAATGCAGAAATGATAAGGAGTTAATTTTTCTATAATTAACACTTTCAGGCTTAACTTATGGTTGACAAATAAAAACCTCTTATTAACATACTTAATTGTTGCAATTCCCGTTTTATGCTTTTATCGACAATAACCTTTTACGAAACAAGTAATTATACAGTTATACTCAAGAATTCATCCATGGGCCATTAGCTCAATTGGCAGAGCATCCGACTCTTAATCGGCAGGTTATAGGTTCAATTCCTATATGGCCCACTTTCTAAACCCCTCAAAAACATCATTTTACGAACGGCTATCCAAAACTGAGAAATCGGCAAATATCATTTTGACTGATTTTTGACTGATTTTTTGCAATGACTGATTTTTGACTGATTTTCTGTTTTAGTTGGAATCAAAATGACTGAATTAGGCTAGAAGATGGGCTCTTCAATTCGTGATTCAACCCATTCAGCAAGTTTTTTTCGGTTGAAACGTACCAAACGTCCAACACGAAAATGAGGAATAATTTTATCGCGAACGAGATCACGTAACTGACGGGGAGTTGTATTAAGATAACGAGCGGCTTGCTCAATATTCATATTGAGAGGAACATCAGATTCGTCACATATTGGATTGATGCCTTGTTTCTTCATCTCATTACTCATTAATAATAATTCCGTCTCGCATCGGCTCCGGCGAAGCGATTACCTCACCGAAGGCCATCCAGTACGGAATCACTTCTTGGTCAGTTCTTCAATGAAAAGATAAAAATGACCATCTTTCGCTGGAACTTTTGACGCCATAGAACGCAATTCAGATGGAACATTTTCTTCATCGTAACCGATCACTTTAAGATCCTCTTTGCTCTTGGATATACAAGAAGGGAAAAAACCCTCGTAATAAACTTTCCCTTCCGGCGTTATGACTTTTTTCAAGGTAGCGGGTACAATCATTCGTCTCATTCCTCCTTTGACGATTTTATAAATCGCGAATCATCGTGCGGATAAACCGCTACGACGTTATCAAAGACACGGTCGTCTTTTTCTTTATGCTTGATCCGAACAAAGCAATGGTTCCCAATAATGTCATGCTGCAACTCATTCAAGTTGAAGGATTGGTCTTTAGAGAATTCAATACCCGAAAGCGTTCTAACCCAGCGTACGAAACTGGAAGATCGGTTGCTTCGTGTTTCGCAGAGTCCATTCGCAAAGTTTTTCTCAAGGCTAAAATCCAAGATTCGGAAAGTAAACTTGATGTATCTGCCCTCTTTGATGCTTTCCACTTTGGTGCATTCAGCTTGATAGACGCCTTCAGGAATGAGTTCGTCTTCTGTCATGTAAAATGTTGGTAAATTGTTATCCGTCATGTCGATGCTCCTTTGTCTTGTGATTGGTTTTAATTAATACAACATTTGTTTGAAAAAACTGATTTGCGATGGCGATAAATCCCTCGCTAATGGTGAAGATAAAATGTGGGGATTTTCTTCAATAAGAAGTGAAAACCACCTTTGCGCCATTCGTTTTTCACGCAATTTCAAAGATGTAAGAGCAAGGTAAAACAAGGTTTCCTCCTTTTCATGGTTTGAAAGAAATTGCTGATCGATTCGTTCAAGTAACTGACAGGCAGCGTCATACTTGAACTGCTTAAACAACTGAACGGCTTCACGTAAATTGGTTCTATCTTCTTCTGCTTGTAAGAGATCGCTTCGTCTATCTTCTTGTGAAAATACATTCACATTCGAGTCATCAGAGTAATCAATCTGACTGTTTGTTTTATGAGAGACTGGTGGATCTGCTTCAAATGAAATATTCGTTGGAGACGTCCATCCGTTGGTTTCACGGGATTCTAATAAACTCAAATCGGATGAGAATTTTCTCTTTGCCGCTGGTGGTTGAACTGGCTTGAGTGTTGTGATGTTTGCAAGCTGCGCTTTTGGTATTTGCGTTCCTACCGGACGATCTGCGTATGATGGCGTTTCGCTTGACACGATTCTAAATTCCGTTAATTCATCGGAACGAGACGGTTTGTTATTGGATGAACGTTTCTTTTTCACAGGATTTGAATTACCTTGTTCGTGCATGGCGACACCAAGAAATCCAACAGCACCGGCAGCAGCGATTGGCACTATCACACATCCTGTGTTCATCATGATTGCGATTGTTAGAAGGATTGGGGAAATAATCTTATTCATGGTCTGATCTCCTCATATTTCGATTGATATTGATCATCGCGAATGGCGATATGTGTTACTTTATTGGGTTGAACCTTGACGTTTTTAATTCGCAAGGGATTTGGCTTGATGCGCAATACCAATGTATATGCGCCGACAGGCAATCTGATCGGATCGACCGGATTGCTCTCGGCGTCATTTACGTGCTGTCCACGCAATCCACTCTTATAGATAGAGAAATAAGTCCACATTTTTGAATTAAATTTTTCCGAAAAGATTGTTTCGACATAAAGGTAGCCATATTTCGGTTCAGAAGGCTGCCTGAACAAGACCATAACGATAAGAAGAATCATTGTTACAAAGATGGAAGCAGCCAGCATGATCCTTCGGTCTTGATAATGCTCACTAGCTGGTTCAAATGGAGGAGCATGTTGAGGTTGCGTATATGCGTATGATGTGTTCTGGGGATTGTTGTATTCTGGATTTGGCCGCTGATAATTCGGAGAAGAATTCGATCGCGGCGTAGCAGAATCCGCGCAAGGTTGATCTTTAAAATAACTGTCTGGATTCTCATTGATCACAGTGAAAGTGGAATTCAGAATGGCGCAAGCAACATTCAGTTCTTTTTGTTTGTTCGCCCACTCTCCAGAGGCGCGATTGACATTCGCAAAATCGCTAGAAATTATATTGACACATACTGATTTTTGCCGCTTAATTTTCGCCGGATCGATGGGGATATCGGTCGGCTTAAATCGTAAGACTTGCAACGCGATTTGAATATCTGTTATGGTGTATATAGGATTCATTTTTTCTCTTGTTAATGAATATTCTTCTGACTCGCATCACGTCCGGCGAATTGAAGGATTCACCGGACGGCATTCGGGCCGGAAATTTAATCGGCTGTTTCCTCCAAAAGATAGTCAAGTTTGATGACGATTTCGTGATCCTCTGGATTGGGAGAGAGAAAATCACGAGCGATAATGGTCACAACGTTGGATTCGTCGATGGACGGGATAATTTCAACCTGTTCTTTTCGTTTTAGGTTGCCGGGAGTGAGCGGGATAACCGCTTCACCAATCAGATCCTTAGGATCGTATTCCGAATTAGGAAGCCCTTTTGTTATTTGTATATGGGCTTCAGTTTGCCCTTCATATAGTGGGCAAAATCTTGAAATAGAAGCCTGAGCAGGAAGTTCTTTTTTTTGGGGAATGAGCAAAAAATTGCGACGTTTGTATTCTTCACTGGAGTTAGTTACTACTATACTTATATCGTGATTAAGAATATTGCGTACTTTCGGAGGGGACAAGTACATTCCACTTAGAATTAGCTGCTTTTCTTGCTGAAGGACATGCACTCCTGAGATCGCGTTTCCCTGAACAACATCGAATAATGGAGCATGACTGTAGATTGGCCGGGCGTTAGGCAGATGTTGCGTGATTTCTCGGCGCACAAAAGGAGTCAGAGTCGCTCCACCAGTGATGACGACAAAATCAATCTGAGAATGATTGAGTTTTCCCGCATTAATTACCCGGTCTATTTCACTCAGAATTTTGCTTTGTTTTTCGGCTGAGAGCGACTCAAAAAGATCACGGCTAAATTCGAATGGAATAATATCCTTTCCATACGGAAGCAACATGGGAGCGTTTATGTTTTCAGAAAGAAATTCCTTGGCGGCTTCGGCTTCATAAAAAATCTTTGTATTCACACATGGATCTATTGACTCACCTTGAAAAAGTCTCTGGATAACTTCATTGGTAATGATATGCGTGAAATCATGTCCAGCGATCGAACAGGCTTGCGATTCAAGAATGGAAAATTCGTTTTTTACTGGATCATAATAACCAAGAGTAACATCTGTTGTCCCTCCTCCCATATCATAAATGAGAATATTTCCATGAATATTTTCTTGTGTGATAATTTTTTTGAATGCCTGAGTCGGTTCGTTTTCTAATCCCAGGATATTTTCGCATCCACATTTTTTCAAAGTATCAAGAAAAATCCCTTTTTGCCGTGAAGAGAAATTTGCGGGGCACGAAACGAAAAGAGGAAGCAAATACGCCAGATAATCGATAGATTGGCTAACTTTGTCGAAAATAAACGCTATGTACTTTCGATAAACATCATGCGACCTGAAAATTTTCGCATCTTTCGCATCTTTCGCATCAACGATTGTACTAATGCTCGGTTGATTGGGTTGATCTAGTTGATCCTTGCCAACAGAGTACGATGCGACTATTTCGGTCAATATATAATTGACTGCCTCTAATCCAAATACTAAATCATTGTCCGGTCCCACCACGGCTTTGCTTGGGCAGGTTTCACACCCATCAACTAAGACTAAACGATAGAGGATTTCTCCGCTCTCAAGTATCTTTACAAGAATTACCTTGGTTGAGGAATTTCCAAAATCAAAGGCAAGAAAGCAAGTATAAGGATCAACAGGAAACTCACCTTTTTTGAAACGTTTGAGTTGATTAATCTGAGTCATTGTCATTGTTTTCATTCTCCTTTGGCGTAGCTTTATCTATGGCGGCGACAACCTCGGCAGGTGAAATCATCAAGCCGTTTAATTTCAACCCATAAGATTCAAATTTCACGATAGTTTTGTGCGGTCGCTTGGAATTTGCGGGCAGTTTTTCAAGGACGCGTTGGCAGGATAGATCCAATTCAGAGCCTTCCCATTCATCACTGCCTATAGTTTCAAATCCCAACATACCCAACGAAGCGAGTTGTACGGATAAAATTCCTTCAATCGCAACTCGTTTTTTCGATTTTGGCGACGATAAATTGGCGATCTTATGCAGTGAATTGGCTACGGAAAGAAATGCGCGTCCCGATAGACGAACGTGACTGCACACTTTGAGTAAGCAATCGATTAATGATAGAAGCGCTTTCTCATCAAGACTCGCTTTCTCGTCCTCTGAATCATCACTGGATGAACTTGATTCGAGCATTTCTTTTGCTTTTTTAAGTTGCTCGATCGTTTCATCCATCGACTGAGCTTGATTGCTTTGGTTCATTGTTTCTGGGGATTGAGACATGGTAATAATTACTCCCTTCATAGAAATGAATGTTGTCTAATGCTGTTGTCTCTATAGATAGGATGTTTTAATGATTTTTTGCAGAATTAATGGAAAAAATATAGAAGAAAATTTTTGGTAGGTAGTTTTAATTAAAATATTGACTCAACTTAGGATCAAAAATTTATAATCCTCTGTAATCAAAAATTATATATTTGCGTTAGTCATACATCTTCATGTAAAAAAAATCGATAAAAAATAATTTGAAAAAGAAAAATCTCTTGAAAATTTTCTATCTATGACAGTAGATAATTATTTTTTAGAAAAGGGAGATTGATTATGTCCTGGAAAGATTTACAGAATTTTCTTAGGTGGATCTCACAACCGTTCGCGGAAGCGTCATCCCAGAGTCAAAGATCCCATCATCAGAAACAATCCAAACGCTTGGTTCTGAAGCGAGAACATCTTCGAGCGATCTGTGATTATTATGGTGTGGACCCTCAATTCATTATTGAGAGCAGCCTGGAAATATATCCCATTTATTATTCCCATAACTTCTGGGTGGAATATATTACCGGACATGTGACCGTTCAGACCAATGACGGCGGGGAAGCCCGTTACTATGTTCGTCCAAAATGTTTTTGTCCAACCTGTTTAAAGATTTTGCACAAACCGGAGAAACAATTCGTTGGAATGAGTTTCTGCTGCGGACGGCTTTATTGCAACAATTGTGCACAAGCCCATCAAATCTGTGGCGCATGTATGCACCAGGTTTGCCGGTACTGCGGAATCATACTTCCGTTTCAAAATCGTTTGATCGCGGTGCATAAGATCGATTGCTTGGATGCGATCAAACCTTACCTGACTGAAAACCTAAATCATCCCCGAATTACCAATCAATAAAGGAAGGAAGAAGAAAAAATGCCCAATCAAAATAAAAACAATAGTTCCCGCCCTCAAAACAATGAAGGTGCTCCTAATGAATTTAATGCGGAAAAAGCGAAATTGATTATTGAAAATATTATCAACCATCCAGCGGCAAAAAATAATAACTATTTGCTCATAAAAGCAAAGCAGTTTATGCGTAAACCGAGTTTGGCAATTTTCAAAAAGATTATCAAGTACGCCCAGCGATTGAATCTTTTTGGATATGATCCCAATCTCATTCGTCCAATCGTAAGGAATGATCCGGTAACTTTTGGAGAAATTTTTCTTGGTGTGGATATGAAAACACAAGAGCCTTGCGCCTTGAATCGTTTCGATATTGTACGGCATCTGGCCATCCTTGCTGGAACCGGTGCGGGAAAATCGACATTACTTCGCCATCTATGTATGCAACTATTGTGCCATGGCGTTAACCTGACTATTTTCCAGAAAAAGCGTAACCAGTTCGAAAACGTTGTAGGAGAACGTGGCCCAATTTTCACAACATTTTTTTGGGATGAACTACGACTTTCCTTGTTTGAATCAAGTAACTATCAAAACCTTCCTCGCTGGTTTCAAGCAGCGGTATCTCCCATCCACGAGATTTTTTCATTGCAAAACAGCATTGGATTTCTAGTGGAGGCAGTCAATATATTATCGTGTAAATGGCCGCCAGAACGCATCCGGAAACAAGGTTTTCCTACTATCCGCGATTTACAGGAAGTTTTAAACCAGGTTCCGGGAGTCAAACCCCACCAAAAAAAATACATTGACAGCGCCGAGAGTGTTTTACGCCGTCTATGGTCACAAAATAAAGTATTTCACGCTCGCCAGGGAATGTATGAATCGATGCGTGATCGTCCAACTATTGTTAACTACGGTGATGGCCAAGTTAAGGAAATAAAATTAATTATTACTCATTTGGCTGATCGATTTATTTTGGATAACCAGGATTTACCCGAACGCGAAAAAAAATTCTGGGTGTTTATTATTGATGACGCCCAAGAATTTATGGAGAAGCACAGTGGCGATCGGATCGATTCAGTCGCCAACAAAATCAATCTTACACGAGAAAATCAGCTCGGCTTTGTTATGGCATTTCATACGCTTGATGGTGTCGATCCCAAATACATCACCTCGATCGAAAACAAAATCACCGGTTACACCAAGAATTTTAATATGGCGATTTCTATGACCCATCTTCTCGGTATTAGAACCGAAAATGCTAATAAGATTGCCATGCTTCAGGAGGGGCAGTTTATTATTAGTTCTACTAGCAGCCAGGGCGCAGTCATGTTTCAGGGATTCCCCTTCGAACATCCCGACATTGTAGATAAGCCGGAATGGGATCAACAAAACGAAGAAAGAAAAAAGCAATACCATTATACGGCATTAGAGGATCAGTCAGAAAAAGAAACACGGGAAAAAGATAAACCTGAATTTAGTGAAAACGCGAAGAAAATTCTTATCGAAATCGCCAATCATCCGTATTTGAATTCCAGTGAGTTAAAAGAACGACTTGAGATTAGTAACGACGCGTTCAATAAAGGCGTTGAACAACTCATATCATTAAAGATTTTGGTCAAACAATTAATTGGCCCCTGGAAGGCCTTTGAATTATCTTCAGAAGGTTGGCGAAAAGTCGGATTGAACAAACCTGTCCATAAGGGCGGATTTGTTCATGCTTTTGCTGTTGATCGCATTGAAAAGTTTTTTAAAAACAAAGCCTTTGATGTCAAACGAGAATTTGCGCTTGCTCCTTCTTCCCATCTCATTGATCTTTGCGCGTTCAATAAAGAAACCATTTTGGCGATTGAGTTTGAGACGGGACAGTCGAATTATTTCAGTAATTTAATCGAATGTGTGAAGACTAAAGCTGATCGTATCTTTTGCGTGACAAAAGACGATGAATTTCGGAAAAAAATCACTCCGAAATTGAAAGAGAATGAATCACTAAAAAAAGAAATTCTAGCAGGGCGGCTGGAGGTGACCGCGCTATGGAATTTTTTGAATCCCAAAACGTCATGAATGATTGAAAAGATAAACAAAATATTTTCTCAATCTACATGATGAACCACAAATAAACCGAGAAAGGAATAAAGAACATGAATAAAAGTTGGAACGAAACATCCGTTATGCTTATCGCATTGATGGCAATCGCGCTAGTCGGCTCACAAGTATTTCCAGGCGTCAATAATTTCGCGTTTGAGAAAGGCGGCATCCTTCTCATTATCATCGTCGCAATCGCATCTTTTTTAATGTCGTCAACACCACAGCGAAAAGATCAAAATCCATTTCCATTCTTGGATAGCGATGACAGTGCCAGCGATACTCACGAAAATGGAAAAAATGAAGATCATGAATCCACATGATAATTTCGATCCCAATGAACCGGATTATCCACCGGATAATAATGAAAACACCAATGTCAATGATTATTCACCTCCATTCATAAAAACATTTGGTGATTTTCAGGGGATGGATAGACAAGAACAATCCATCCCTGGATTATCCTCGCTCATCCTTACGCTTATGATGATTGGAATGGCGATTTTGATGATTTTTCTTTTTTTGAAAGAAATCGATGACGCCAAGTATGTCGATGTCGCGCCGGTGCAATCTTCAAGGGAGATCGAATGACTATTGAAATTGGCTAGAGTAAATAAAATCTAAGCAAATTTTTTCCGGGGTTAAATTCCCCGGATTTTTGTTTGCCCAGCGAAGCGGGCGAACCCGGCCTGTTGAAAGAAACAGGCGTCACCCCGACCAAGGGGAAGACAATCCGAATCGCAAGGGCGTTGTGGGAAACTGCGGGGTCTGAAGGAAGCGATAGGAAGTGAGCGGCACACAGCGCAAGCGAACCTGATTCGGCGGCGCGGGTGGGTAAGCGTGCAAAATAGCGCGACGCCCGGTACTTGGTCAGACCCGTTACGTTATTGAGGGTGGGGCTGCTGACAGGGAACCGTCAGTAACTGGGGAAGCCTCATATCGTTCCAATCGGCAGGTTCATTATATGACGAGTCCGAAGAGGATAGGAAAGTACAAGAGGAAACTCAAGGCGGACCGAAGCGGTGTGAGGTGGCAGATGAATCCGTAGTAGTGCAGAAATCCCGGCCTGAGAAAGCGGGTAACCGACTGGAGGAGAAAACCGGGATGACCTGTCGCATCGTCGGCGGGAGCTGCCGCGAGCCAAAAACCGCTGCAGTTGCGAAGGGAGGAAGTTGATTTGAAGGTTCTTGGAACTCGTAAGAAACGTGGAACTGAGCTCAAACCATCGTGGGCTCTTGGAAAGCGGTAAACCGTGAAAGGTGGTCTGCTTTTCTTGGCCGCTCTCTGGAGTAACTTGGATCGGTAGTCGCACATTGCCTGAGAAGGATAGAAGACGACTACGCCCAAGTGAATTACCGGAAGTGAAGCGCAGAAAACGAAAGAAGGGAACGCAGGAACAAGCGCCGTGAGAATCTACTACAGTTTATATGATCGGATGCTGTCGCAACGAAACTTGTACGAGGCATTCAAGAAGGTGAAATCCGCGAAAGGCGCGGCCGGAATAGACCGGCAGTCCATCGAGGATTTCGCTGATAACTTGGAAGAGAATATCACGACGTTGTCTCAGGAACTGAGGGAGAAGAGATACCGGCCTCAGCCGGTCAAACGAGTCGAAATTCCCAAGCCGAATGGCGGGATTAGGAAACTCGGTATTCCCGCAGTCCGAGACCGGGTAGTGCAACAGACCCTGTTGAATATCATGCAACCGATCTTCGATCCGGAGTTTCACCCGTCGAGTTACGGGTATCGCCCGAAACGGAGTTGCCATCAGGCAATAGCCAAAGCGTCGATGTTTATCCGGGAAGGCGGTCTGTCATGGGTAGTCGACATGGATTTGTCGAAATGTTTTGACACGCTGGATCACGACCTCATCATTCAAGGAATTCGCAAGCGGATTACGGACGGAAGCATTTTGCATTTGATTCGTCTGTTTTTGGAGAGTGGAGTTATGACGGATGAAGGATGGCAGGCCAGTACGGTGGGCAGTCCGCAAGGTGGAGTGATCAGCCCGCTGATCGCCAATATCTACCTGGACGAATTCGATAAATTTATGAAAAATCGAAACCACCGTATAGTGCGTTACGCCGACGATATCCTGATATTAACCCGCTCGAAAAGCGCTGCGGAGAACGCTCGCGAACAGGCCACAGCACACCTGGAAAGGGAATTAAAACTCACCGTCAATCAGCAAAAGACCCATATTGTCCATAGTAGTATGGGCGTGAAATTTCTTGGAGTTGTAATTCACACGAGATATACGCGCATCCAGGAGGACAAGGTCAAAGGATTGAAGGAAAAGGTGAGAAAGATTTCCCGGCGCAATTCTCCGGTCAATTTGGAAAAAGTTATTAAAGACTTGAATCCGGTGATCCGTGGATTCGCCAACTATTTCAGGATCGCCAATTGCAAAAAAGTGTTAGAATCCTTGATGAAATGGATCAGGAGACGCCTAAGGGCCAAACAACTCAGTCTGTGGAAAAAGCCAAAAAGGCTGCATCGCCGACTGAGACAGTTAGGCTATAAAGGCGAATTCCAATTCATTAAAATGAGATCGTGGAGAAACGCAGCAAGCCCACTATCCAGCCTCTCCATGCCTAACAAGTGGCTGGAGAAACAAGGCCTTTTTGATATGGCGTCTGTGCAAACCGGGATTTCTGTTTCGACCTAACGAAGGAGAATCAACAGGAGCCGTATACGAGGCCCGTACGTACGGTTCTGTGAGAGGGATAAGGTAGGAGTGTTCTTCCTACCTTACCCTACTCGATTTTGTTTTGAATAATTTTCTCAATATTGATTAGAACTAAAAAAATATTTGAGATAAGCAAATCTTGAAAAAAAGCCCTAAAACAGCGCTATTTCGAGAGGATGATTTCTATTTCTGGGGGTTATACCCCCCCCCCTCCTACCTAGAAATCAAAATCACAACTCCTTAAGGAGAAAAAAATATAAAACTGCTTGCAGTAAAAAACAATCAAACAATTAAATAAAAAAATATATATATACCCACCTTTAGGTGGGGTACTTACAGAACCCATAAAATAATTAATATCATCACATCCCCGAAGGGGTGGGGTGGTGGCTAAGAAAAACAAAAAAAAACTAAATCAATATATCCTCCCGTCCTCGTGAGAGGACGGGTAATATCCAATCTGTCCGAAGGACCAAAAATTCCCGAATAATAAAATAGGTCCAACGGACCCATGAAAAAATATTCCCTGAAAAATCAATTCTGGGATTCATTTCAAGTATCTCTTCTTGAACAATTCTTCTAATATCTCAATCGAAGAGATCATCACTTTTAGTTCCCCGTTAATCTGTTCTAAATCCAGAATATTCCCATTCTCGATTAACGCCGGAACCATCTTCATCCTAAATAATTCCGTTATACGTTCACGTATAATCTCATATCGAACGCAACTCATTATAAGTAGTGGAACATACTGTTCCCAATACTTTTTCCGATTCACGCACCGATCTCCAATCAATTCCATCTCATTCCTCATGTATCTCACACTCCAATAAACCTCTCTTTCTGAAGGCTCTCTCATATATAAGAGAGCCGAAGGAAAAAAAAGAAAGAAAATCAAAGACATTCAACTCTCATCTTACGGCCAAATGCTTGGACACGCTTTGACTCCCAGTCAGGAATCTTTCGCTTCATTCGCTCCTTTTCGTATTCGCTTATCATCTCTTTTGATGACTTTAATGGGATATCGACAAATTCAAACTGTAACTCTGCCGTACAAGCCCTGGCTAACGAACGTTCCTGCTCGACACTGTCAAGCCCCAACTCCTGGGCTTCCTCGCCGTCTCCACTCACACACGCGTTTAACTCAATGTCTTCGTATTTCATTTTCTATCCTCCAAAGTAACCATTTACTTGATGGCTCTTCAAAATTTAAGAGACATCGGAGAAATAAAATCAGTCGGCGAGAAGTAAGCGAACCTCTCGATAAAGTTTTCTCTACCACAAATTAAAAAATATATAAGTCGGGAAGGGAAAATTTTACGATAAGAGGTTTGCGGCTCGCAGAATATAAATACAAACCAATTCAAAATATTCATAAATCAAATCATTAAATAAACTAGAATCCTTTTTGACATATCGTTCTATAATAAATTAAATATCAACAAGCCCGTGATGCCTTTGTTACGAGCAATCAATCCATATTCCTCTATTATGTGCTCAATTCTTGTAAGTGACGAGAAAGCCATAGTTCTTATTGTTTATTCAACGTGGCATCGTTTCGGTTTCAATAATTAATATATAAAATACCGGACATGATGGAGCGCCTAGCGGCCATCGTCCTCTTCTCCTCAGCCGATGCGATAGCATCCCGGCTGGAAATAATTCATCCGGAAAAGCGTTAGCGTATTCCGGATTTTCTTCATCTTCCGATTACTCGATTCTCTATCGAGCAAGTCATCTCTTTGCATTCCCCTTCTCTCTCGCCTCGGGAAGCGTAGCGTATTCCCGGCCTCTCTCCATCTTTATCGAGTGCGACAAGCACGATAAAGATCTTATGCGACAAGCGTTTTACGCTTGAACAGCTTATCCCATTTATGGAATATCTCCGGCCCTCGCCAAAGCGAGACTGGCCGGTCTTCTCTGTTTCTTCTTCTCGAAGAGATCGCCCTCGGGCGATTCTTCCTCGCATCATCATTCGCCATCCCCAGCGCACAAGCGCAGAATGGCGAACATCCGCAAGATTCGGGTAAGCGCCTTTATCTCAACTCCGTACCGGCGAAAAAGCCTCCGGCGTCCATCAACCGGCTCTAATCAGCCGATGCGCAGCATCCTGGCTGAGATTATCAAGATCGAAAAAGCGTCCAGCGTTTTCCGATTTCTCATCAAGAGCATCAAACTCCCCGGCGCTTAAGCGCTCTTCCTATATCTTCGGGCCTTCGCCCCGGCGAATCCGTCCAAAGATACCTCAGACCTCGTCATCGAAGAATCCGCTTGCAATGGATTCTTCCTCTCGCCTCTTCGTTCGTCATCCCCTCCGCATCAGCCTCGCGAATGCGTGAGAATGGCGAATCCTTCTCCCTGCTCGCTCGAACATCCGCTCTGCGGATCAAGATTCGGGTGGGCGGTTCACCAACCTCGCACGAGCAATAAAGCCTCTGGCGTTCATCGTCATCTACAAGTCAGCCGATGCGTAAGCATCTCGGTTGTGAAAAAAATCATCCGGTAAAGCATTAGCGTATTCCGGTTTCTCTTTATCTTCTGGTTGATCGATTTATTATCGATCAAGTCATTTCTTTGCATTCCCTTCTTCAGCGACAAGCGTTCTACGCTTGAGCGGATTATCCAATTCCATAGCATGAAACATCCCGGCCCTCGCTCAAGCGAGCCTAGCTAGACATTACGGCATCTTCTTCTCGAAGAGATCGCCCTCAGGCAATTCCTCCTCTTCCTTCCCTAACCTCCGCCACCTTCGCGAATGCGAAGATCGGCGAAGACCTTCCCCTACTCACCCGTAATTCCGCAGGATACGGGCGAACGCCCATATCCAGTATCTTCTGCGGCAATGGAGCAGTGTGCGACCATCGAACTGCTCTTCTCTGCTGGATGCGTCAGTATCCAGGCCCCCATTTCCCGGAAGAGCACGCCGCGAATTCCGGCCCTCATTCCGACCGAAGCGCAAGCGTTCCGGTCGGAGCAATCGCAATATATGCAATAACCATGTATCAGATGGAGCGTCTAGCGAGCATCCATTATCTTCCAAAAAGCCGATGCTTTAGCATCTCGGCTGAACTCCCCAGGATCGAAAAAGCGCTCAGCGTATTCCGATTCCTCTTCTTAAGCGATATTTTCAATATCTTCGGGCCTTCGCTCCAGCGAACCAGGCCGAAGATACCTTATGCCACCATCATTGTGGAATCCGCTTCCAGTGGATTCTTCTTCCCGCTTCTTTGTTCTCCATGTAAAGCGTGAATGCGCCGAATGGCGAATCCTCTCTTCCATATCACCCGACGATCCGCTCTGCGGATCAAGATACGGGTGATCCTTCCTGTCTTCAAACTCGTAAGGTCGATGGAGCCTAGAACGTTCATCGACCGGCAAAATATTCCAATGACATACCTTTGGCCTGCGCGAAAGCGCATAAGCCAAAAGGCAACAATATATATATAAGGTGAAACCGTGACCGATGGAGCCTTAGCGATCATCGAACGGTTTACGGAGATTGATCGAAAGAGCAAAACGAATACCGATCAATTACGCCCTTTATACCTAAGACATATCTTGTATTCAGATTTAGAGATAATCCGAGACGGATAGTGCGTAAGCGAATATCGATCGGGTTCTGAGAGAATCGTTCTTGACCATCAGACATTCGATGCTTCGAATGCAAGACGAGGTCCACACGATGTATGGAAAAAAATAAAAAGATACCTTTTATGGTAGACCCAGAAAAAGTGGGTCTAACTCAGGCCTGCTTGCGCGCTCAAGACTGCGCTGCTGTTCAATCTCATCAAGCCCCAAATCATTAGAATACATATCGAGGCTACCGACAATAGATATGTCGTCGTATTTTGATATGGTTTCGTAGTCGTTATTCATTTTTTTCGCTCCTCCGGAAACGTTTCGGACGTCTCCACTCGGAAAGACGAACGAAAAACGGGGGCGGAAGGAGCGAACATTTATGAAGACTACGTAACCATTACGCATCGACGGCCAAACAAAAAAGCCGAGTGAATACTGAATAAGGGCTTGATCGAAGAAACAGCGAAGAAGACAAAAAAAGAAAAAAAATGCCAACACAAGCCAATCCTGATATCCTGGAGATGTGGAGGAGCGAAGGTGGGGGAAAACATCCGGATGGCTTATGTGGCAAAAAGAAAATGATGTTGTCTATATCCGAAAACATTCAATATTATTTTTTCCCATAGAGCGATAAAACCCATCCTCAAATTCTTTTCTCTGTTCGCCATATACTCTTTCATACATCGGAAAACAGTTAAAACAATTCCAGAATGTAATGTTCAAATCTGGATTATAGGCAACCTCCAAAATGCTTCCACATACGCATTGCCGGGTAAAACGTGGTGTGTTCTCTTTTTGTATCTCGTATGCTTTCTTTTTCATTTTTCATATTCACCTCACAACAAACCACTCTTTGCGGTGGCTCTCTCATAAATATGAGAGACACCGGAATCTGAAAAAGAATGAAAATATGTGATAAATTTACTAAACAGTTTTATCCGGCGGTCAGAGGAAGGCTCTTTTCGTGGTATAGAGGAAAATTCCTCTAATTGAGGGCGGGCGATTCCTCGCCCTCGCCGATTCGATCAAGCAGTTTGACCAAGTTGTGTACGTCGTTGCAGAAGCACCAGATTTGTTGGGTTTGCCACGAATTGGTGTTTTTATTGTACTGGCTGTATTGAATACATGCCTTTGAGGTATCGACGACTTTACTCATAAGAAAATTTTTATCGTCAATAGCGCGTTCACTTTTCCAGACGCTAATCTTAAATCGGCCTGCTTTGTCTTTGTATATGGGTTGTTTTTTGTTGTTTTTTTCCATTTGGTTTCACCTCGCTATTCGCCTTTTGGGCGAGTTCACGCGTTAACTCCGCCCCAAAACGGTGATAAGAGGGAAACCTACGAGAAAAAAATCAAAACAACCACACAAAGAACATGAAGCGATTTCATAAAAAAATGAAAAGTGAAAAAAGATGAGAAAAATTCGACAAAACAGAAATAATTTTAATATTTAAAATATTACCTTAAGATAATTATTTCTCATTCTCGATCGGCAATCCCAACTCACGATATAATCGCTCAATTATTTTAAGACCTCTTTTGGCTATATGCAGATCAAAAATTATGTTTTCAAAATTTATTTGATCGGGCTCTCCGATCATTTTCTCTTGAAGATGCTCCGTTAATATTTTAACAAGAAATTTATGGAGCAAAGCGCAATGCCTTAATTTTAGGAAATCTTTTCCGCGTTGAGATGTTCTCTGTTCGAGTGGACTAGAGGCAAATTCTCTTTTGTGCTGAGTAAATATTTTATAACCTATAGCAGGAGATGGAAATTGTTTTTCTTCTGTGTGGAAATTGTCTGACAGATATTTCTTCATTGGTGTTTGCGTCACATAGTGCTCTAAGGTTGGTTTCATTTTCATCACGCTCCAGATAACACGCTCATTGGTGGTTCTCTCTTCTATTGAGAACTACCAGTGAGAGGATGATTAATTATCAATAAAAAAATCCAGGCTTTGGTCGTACTTGAGCCGATCAAAAACCTTCTTGGATGCGCGCGAAGATTCTATTCCGCAAAGCGGACCAATCAATTGCGCAAGATTAAAAACATCTTTCTCCCGGCAAAAAATTTTCTGCTGGTCCCACATTCCTGCGTGCTGATTGTATCGATTGAATTGAATGCAACGCCTATTATCGTTCACAAAGTAGGTGTCATGATAGCGCGCACTCCGAATAACCTTTTTATTCTTCCATACACTGACCTGAAATCGGCCAGATTTTTTGCTGTATACCGGTTCATGTCGATTGTTCATTTTCTTTTTAACCTCCTTTTTCCGACTCATGGAGCGGTTTTCCAGGGTTAAAACCGCCCCATGGGAATCAAGTTAAAATCAAAAATAGCGTTATTAGTGTTACTAATGAATGAATCCACCACATAAATATAACTGGGCTTGTTCCTGTTTGCGGCAAAAATACCACACAAAATTATGTATTTTTGTAATTAAATTCAATGAATAACTAAACAATATCTATCTCCAATTTATGAGCGTATTAAACGTAATCTGAAACTATGGAATGTGAGGAAAAAATCATGTCAAGAAAAACCACAACAACAAAAAAGTTAAATAAGAATGAATCAAAACATTTTGATGATAAGGAATTAGAAAAGTTTATTGAACGTTTCAAGAAAATTCCTAAAAGAATGGAAGATATCGATTTCACCTGTGAATTTGAATTGTCATCAGAATTTGTTAGCGCCAATGAAAAAGATTGCCAAGCGATTGGTCTACGTATTGGAGAAACAGTCAGATTATATTCTTGGAGAAGTTCTTTTAACTGTGATTTTTATGCGGAAGGCGATCTGGCTGAGCAATTGCTAGATATCGAACTACCGAGCAAATTAAAAGTGATGGCAGAAACAAAATTCGGGATCAAATACGAATGTGAAAATGAATTATTTGATGAACCCCAACCGGATATTGTAAAGGGATGCCTCATCAAGAAAATTCTGGAAATTAACGGTGAAAAACAATAATTGTTTTTCATTTTGGAAGGATTCCTAGTTCCCTTAATGATGGAACGATGAACAGTATGACATGACAAGCAAAAAAAACAGGAGGAAAATCATGCTGCAACAGAAAAACATTCATCAAATCCCAATTAAATTCACTCTCGCGAGGATAGCGAAGAAATTATCGATAAAGAAATCAATATCCCGGAAAGATTATAATGAATTGAAAGCATATGATCTTACTACTCATATATATGAGATTCTTGATTGGTATAGTCATCAGAAATCGATTCCATACAAAACGCTTGTTGTTCTTACAGATATTTCTAGAGAGCAAGATAACATTAAGATTTGGCCCCTTATCCTTGACGCCATACTATCTCCATATCTTTATGATCCTGTAAATTGGTGCCCAACGTTCTCTGAACTCACACTCATTAAAGCGTTGATCGAGTATGTGAAAGAATTGCATCCGCAATTCGAAAACGCCATGCTTGAATTCCCCTTAAGGTTACTCATCTCCAACATGTTGATGAGTAGTATTTTCTGGGGGATTGGTTCTGAAAATATTTTGCGATGGAACAGCGAGGATTTTTACTCAGAATTGCTTAGTGAAACATCTCATCCAGTTGAATTGAAGAAGAAAACCAACTGTGTGGAATTTACGAGACACGTTTTCAGAGAAATCGCTAAAATTTTTCGAGCCAGAGGATTAGCCGATATTCATATCGGAATCGGCGCCGGAGCGTGTTATTACATGCCAGAAGAATTCAATGAGCAACGATTGTTAGCGCGGAAAGCGATGTGGAAAACAGGTCTGCCTTTTGAACTAATATCGGCGTTCCGGTTAAAGTTTCTAGCTGTAAGGGGCGGTCTAATAATTCCAGGAGAATGTCTTGAGGATGTATCCATATCCGAAACACCGACAGTAATGACCCCAGTCTTTTATCTACCCGAGTCTTTAATTTATCAGCTGGTATATCTTAGTTTGTCTGATATTTTTGAACTTTATCGTTCCTATCGTTCAAGAATATTATCCATGGCATTAACAGAAATGATTGCCGATTCAGACAAACTTACGCTTATCATCCGAGATAACAACGAGACTTGTGATTGTACGTTGTCTGATCAAATTTCAATGATACAACATTTGGAATCCATTTCTTGTCCTTTTCCACTCACTTATTCTATGTTATCGGCCATGAGAAAAGAAATAGGAATTGATGTCATTGATCATATTCTGATGGAAATTGGTATGCCTATTCTCTATACGGTTGGAGAGGAGCAAGCAGTTAAATTTGAAGAAGAGTTTCAATCGTGTGGACTAAATGTAGCGATCGTGTCAATCCAAGATTATCTGGAAAGAGTACCTTTTAAGTTGGTCGCTTTTGCATGCGGTTTATATGCTTTTATCGCTTCTACAACTGCGAATATCAGTCGTACTGATGCATTGAATCACAGGATTAGTTGATTGGTCCAAGTTCGGCTTCCATCGCCGCTCTGAAATGATCGCGATCACTTATCTCTATCATGATCCGGTCCCTATCGTCCGGTTCGGGTCTGAAACGGTCTATTGGTTCCTTTATTTTGTCCATATCATATCACCTCTAAAGACGTGCGGGTGTCTTCATCACGAAAGACAACCGCACATTTTTTTCGATAAGAACAAAACATCCTTGAGTCAATATTGGCTTGTTATAAAATTTACTGCGCCATTCTGAAGGCCTAAAAGAATAATTCGTCTTTCAATTTTGCTTTTAGTTGTAGGCGATAATTGAGTGATTTTATCTAAAGTAAAATCGTCAAGATAGGTCTCATAAATCTTGAAAACCTTGTCTAAACTTTCTTGGTCAAAAAACGGGAGCGCCGCTCCCGTCGTCATTTGCATCGAATCCAAAGAAATAATTCGAGTCGCTAAAAAATTGCCTTTGGAAACGCATTTGCTCAATCCAATATCCATCAGGAAGAATTGATTGGCCTCAAAATCTTCAACGAATAAACCGATGCCTTTCGTAATACCCATGACTTTGACAATCGTATAACGCGCTTCGACCAAAACTTTCAGTAAAATCCGCTCATCAGAATTATCCGCATAGGCGCACTCATTCAAAAAATCTTCGACAATACTCACTCTGTTTCGATAACAATTATGGATCGTGTAATCCGTTAATAAGATGCCTTCTGACCCGGTATCAAATACAAATTTTCTCTCAATTTCTCGTTTGTGGCCTTCAAAATGCTTCTTTTTTCGATTCCGCTTGTATAATCCCAAAGACTTTCCTATTTCTTGAAGAACGCTATGAGGCACTGTTTCAAGAATTTCCTGTCTAAGCCTATCGCGTATATCTCGCAATTCGATGTAGCGGCCTAGCATCTTGCTATGATCGATTGTGTGATTCATTGTCGCACGTCCGTTTCAAATCCGCCTGTATTTCACGTTCAAATTCAGGAAGCAATTCTGCAATCGCCCGAATATTGATGGCTTTCGAAAACGCACCAATACGGTTCTTTCGTATCAGAAATTCTACAGAAAATCTTGCCAATGCAGACGATTCGATCTTTCCATGCGTAAGACGCTGATAGTAATCCTGATCGAGATTGATCGTATAGAGAACGGTATCGCCGCCGTTCTCGACACTTATAGAATATTGCCAACCCAAAGAATTGGCCGTTTGATTCTGGATGGTGATACGCTTCATTGCAGCATTCTTCTCCTAAAATGAGTTTATAAAGCATCTTACAACAGAATGGAATAGGAGAAACTGTATATCTTCATGTTAATTACAGATGAAAATCCACACTCCCCACCATGAAATAGTACTTAGATGATAGCAAAACGGATTGAAATCCATTTTTTTTATAATTAAATCGCATCGTAAACATAAAAACGCTCCAAATAGGTCTATCTGTATTATTGACTGAAATTGAAAAAGGAGGAATTCCAATGAATAAACTCACTAATGCCGTAGCCGACTATATTAAAGGAATTGATCCAAAAGCGAGGATAATGGAGCGTGAGAATGGATTGGAAATGATGTTCAATCATGATTCTTTCACGTGGATTTGTATTGCGTATATCGATGAAATCAAGAACCGGTTGTGTTTCTATACCCTTTTTCCTGTGTCCACGCAAGTTGATAAATACTTGGTAATAATTGAATTAGTCACACGGGCGAATCGAGGGAACATTCACGGTACCTTTGAATTCGATTTTGACAATGGAAACATACTATATCGCTCCTTATGCAATGCCTTTGATGGAGAAATTACTGAAAAGATGATTCATGAGACGATTTATGGAAGTCTCGTATTCGCCGAAACCCATATCATTCCGATCGTTCTTGTTTTAGAAGAAAATCTGCCCCCATCAGTCGCGCTTCAAATGCTTCACGAAAGGTCTAAAAAACCGAAAAAAGAAAAAAACAAAGAGGAATTTTCCCAGATATTCCAGATTAAATTAAGTTAACGCGCAATTGCAGATCAATAAAAAAGGCTGGGACGGATTATTTCGTTCCAGCCATCTTTTTTTGTATTGTTGGTGTGATTAGCCATCCGTCCACTGAACTGCCGTTTAATTCCGGAAGGTGTAACTCTTAATTGGATTATGTCTCTCTTAAAACGAAATCTTTTGATCATCTGCATATTCCAATGAAATCATCACGACAGATCGGAATTGGCAAAATTACATATTTTCCCAAATATCGCGCGTATTGCTTCTGTATCGGTATGATATTTTTGTTCGTTTTTTGGTAATTCCCCATGATAACTGGATACCGTTGGAAATCCACATTCCCCCACCATGATAAACCATCTCGCTTGAGGCAAAGAGGCGTTCAACATTTTATGCGAATTCACAAATTCATATTTCAGTTTGCCATTTTTAAGATAAAAATTGCCCGGTATTTTATGGCATCGCGGCAGTTCTCTCATACATTTCTCAATAAACGCCAATGCCCTCTCACCCATTCTTTTTGTCTCTTCTGGCGTCATATCATGGATAAAATCAAAATCGTCGTTATAATGATACGCGAATGGTTTTTTAATCCCTTGAATATGCGAAATCGTGCTTCCCAGTATTCGAGATTGGCAATAATCCCAACAGATATCTCCATCCTTATCGCCAACTTTCCAAATATTCACATCGTGAATAGACAAATTTCTCTCTTTAAGCCACGCTTTGCATTTCCCGATAAATTCTTTTTCTCGCCCGCCGGTATGGACGAATGTGTGCAATCCCATTCAGTTCACCTCATTCATTTTTGTTTAATACCTGAGTCAGGTATCACCCACGTTTAAGTGATACCTGGCAAATGTTTCAATAAAAAAAATCATTTTATCCGTAAGAGTGTTCTCTGGAGTTTTTCCCAACATTCTGAATAGAAAACAAAACCTGGTTTATCCATTCCAAGAAGAATTCCGAAAGACTCAGAGTCATAAACAAGAAAGCCGCAATCTGCAATAATCGCCGGATTCTGCTTGATAAATCGTTCAATTTCCAATTCACGCGGATGAAACATTACGACCCATCCTGCGGGGAAAATAATGAGTTGTTCGTTAATATCAGGCCGGTCTAGACGTTCTAACTGATCTCGTCCCAGCTCGTACAATACAGAAACCGCATGTGTGGGGATAAAATCAAACTCACGCGCAATCCAATCTCCTACTGGTTCAAATTGACATTCCTGAACCGATGACGGGTAACTCTCACCCATATCCGCATTTTTCGCTTCCATTCATCTCACCCCACTTATATAGTCTCCAGCCATTCCGGCGCATTCATTTCCGCGAAATAAACGGTTGCGACTTCTTGTGACGGTAAAGAAAAAGAGCCAGCCCCGGAGGGCGGAGCTGGTTGTTTGTCTTCAAGGCCTTTGAGAAATTTTCTCACATCACACAGAATTCCTATGGCCGGTTCAATCTCATCCGGATCGAGCGAATAAGACGTTTTCCATTTGCCTTCCTTATCCTGATACCTCTTTCCGAACGATATGTTCAGGTATTTCTTCTGGTTACCCTCTTTGGTTGTAACAACTTTCTCGAATACCGCGGCCCGAACGTTTTTGACGTCATACACCTGGATTGGCGCACTCGAATTCTTGTCTGCGTTTTCGTTTTGCCTATCGGCAACGTATTCTTCTTTTACTTGGGTTTTTTTTAGGTTTTCGTACATGTTCTCACCCTTTTTGTTTTAAATCCTCGCGGCGATGGAGGACACCCTGTTTCATCCATCGTTGCAGGGCATCGTATTTGAAATCGAACACCCGACCTTTCCTATCTCTATGTTGAAGAACCGAAAAATAAATATAGAAGCATGTTGTTATTAAAGGTGTCTCGAAGAGACATCGGTCAGGAGGCGGCGGAAGCGGATCAACAAACCGAGGTGTAAGAAGTGAATACAGCAGTGATATCTGGACGGCTGGCTAAGAACGCCGTCACGTTTGGAAAAGAGCAGGAAACGCTCAAGTTTACCGTGGCCTGTCAATCTGGCTACGACAGTGAAGCCAAGCAAGCCAAAGTGGAGTTCATCCCTTGCGTGCTTTTTCGCGCACCGGAAAAACTTCGTGCTCTCCTAGTAAGAGAAGGCAAGGGCAAACCGGTGGAATTTCGCGGGCGCGTAATCACCAGTTCTTATGATAAGAACGGCGAGACGCGCTATGTCACCGAAATAGTAGCCGATTTGCGCGAGTTCCAACTCCTGCGCCTTGGCAGTACTCAACCCCAGAATCAGGCCCCGGTAACGAAGGCGGAATACATCGAAGATCGGAAAGGAGACTCGAATTATGCATCCAACACCCGAACCAATCATGCCGATCCAGGATATATTCCTGGTTTTTGAACGGTGGGTATGCATCCATCCCCTGGGATTTCTGCTGATGGCATTAATCGCTTGGGGAATCTGGTTTCGTAAAGACCGGTATTGATTGATTCGCCGCCAAACTCGCTTCCGGACTTTGCGGGCATGGGGATAAGGCGTCCCCTTGCCCCATGTTTTCTTTTCTTGCGTTTGTCACTTCGTTAATGAAATGCATTACTTTGGCGTATACAATATCGAACGATAATTCATTGACGGCGTATTCGCGCCCTGCCGACCCCATTCGCTCAATCAGCTCGCGCCGTTCTGAAAGATGGATTATCATTTCCGCCAATTGGTCCGGATCGTTTGGCCGTACAAGAATTCCGGTTTCACCATCCTTAACCATTTCCGGGATACCCCCACAGTTCGATGCGATCACTGGTACACCGCATGCGGAGGCTTCGCAGATTGTCCGCCCCATGGTCTCATAATCCATAGCGCGCTTGCGCGGATCGTAAACATTACGGCTGGGCATTAATATTATATGAGACCACGCCATCCATTGAGCGGTTTCTTCGTGACTTAATGGTCCGATAAAAGTAACTTGCCGGTCCACTTCCAACTCGTGGCTCATAGAGATTAAATTCCTGGTTTCAGGTCCGATTCCAGCAATGTATAGATGCAAACTGGGATTATTGATTTTGGCGATAGCCTCGATTGCGGTATCGATTCCTTTTTTAAGAACATGCCGGGCTGCAATAAATAGTGTCAATTCTTTCGATTCATAGATATGGATATAACGAAAATACGGAACGAGAGGACGAAAAGTATTTATATCAACGCCGCCTTTTACTACGTGAAGGTTATCGAAACCTTTCTGGTGCAGTTGGCTCTTAGTCCATTCGCTGTTGCACAAGATCGCCCGGCATTTGCGGCTTGCATATAGTGCCCATGCCCGATTTTTTCTCCTCATCACTCGTTGTTTTTCCATGGATAAATGATCCATAGAGCCATTCGACAAATCACATGGACCTTCCCAAGCTCGCAGTATATCGTTTCCAGCGCTACGGCAGATTACTGGAGCAATATCATCGAACGCGGGGGTGTATGCGATTTGGGATGAATAAACCGCATCGGTATCATGGCATGAAGCGTAATCGCGAAGAAAATGAAGGCGCTTGAAAAAATTATCAGGCGGCAAGGCTCGATCAACTTTTATGGGATGGTTTTCGTCGAATTTGTACGCTTCTTGCGCTTTTTTCTCAGTTACGGGTCTGGTTGTCAATGTTCTGTAACATATTCCGTTCAATTGAAGTCGTTTTGCTAATTCATAGCCAAAAACCTGCATGCCGCCGATCTCCGGTGGATATTGGGGCGTCACATTCAGTATCATTATTCAAAATCTCCTCTACGGTCAATTATTAAGAATCACTTTCGTTATCGCTATTGTATTCATTCTCGTAATAGTAAGCATCATCGTAATCAGAGTAGTAATCCTCTTCACAATTTTCATAAGCATCTAAATAGCCATCTTCATTTGATTCATCACTATCAGCTCTGTTATCCTCATTTTCAGAATCCTCATCACCTGACTCATCACGTTCATTAGGATTTGCTTCATTATCCTTTGCTGAGTCATTTAAAAGAGGAGAAAAAGCATCCTGAAGCATTTTCGCGAAGTCCGGGTTAAATTCCTTCCCAGAATTATCAAATCCATCATCTTCCTCTGGATTTTCTTCGTCTTTATTTGGTGAATGATTCAAAAGTGGAGAAAATACATCAAGTATCATTTTTTCAAATTCTGGATCTAATGGTTTGTCGGAAACTTTCGATTTATAACTTTGATAGAATTCATCTAAGTAATCTGGAAACACTTTTCTATCGGAACGATCTTTTTTAGATCCTTTCGATTCACTTTCATCCGGGAAAACGAAGGGCCCTCCAGAAAAATGCGATTTGGGGGGATGCCTGCGCTGTTCTTGCCGCTCATATTGTTTTTTATCCTCTTCGTTGTAATACGGACAGCATTCACAATGTTCTAATGCGCAAAATTCACACTCAGGGATGATTCCTCTTTTTGGTTTTGATTTTCCAAACATTTTTCTCTCCTTAAGAAATTCCATCTATATCAACATAGATAAGTTCTTTAATGATTTTTTAAAAAAAGTTCCATGTTTTTCTATCTAAAAAGAACAAGGGAGGAAAATTTAATCAGCGTTACAAGAAGGTCCGGTAAAAAATCTACCGGATCGAAAAAAAAATCGAGATAAAGAGATTTTCAATTATATCTAATTGAGTAGGAAATCAATGAAAGGATACGAATCATGAAGAAAACACAAAAACACTCTGTAATAATTGGATTTACGATCGTATGGACTCTATGGATAGGATTTGTCTGTATCGGATGCGGTGGTCATAATGATAATTCTGACGCGTATGTTGATGCGCATCAGACCGCATCTTTTTCAGAGAAAACAACAGAACCTCGTCGAATAAGTCAAATCCGTAGAGAACCGACAAAACGCCCCATCTCAAAATCCGGCTTTGAAACACCGCGTAGAAATGAGCCATCATTTGACCGTTTACGCTTTGAAAAAGAGAGCTCACGTATCGAGGATCTTCGTAGAAGAGATCAATCCAAGAACAGTGAGCGCTCATTTCGTGAATTCAACAATCGGCCAATTCCATTTCAAGCCTTTAAAGAATGGGATGAGATCGGATCGTTTTTTTCTGACCATGGCTTGAAACGGATGCGCTATGAAGGTGTAAAGATGGAGTTTTCAACCATCTTCCAGGGGAAATGGGAAGAATCGGAAAAACGCGATCTCGAATCGATCATCGGTTCTAAGAGCGTTTGGGAAGAGAACCTAAAAACCGAGATTATGAAAGAGATGGGCTCATGTGGCGTCAAGATCACCGATCTGAATGACAGACACGCTGACGCCGTAGTTTCAGGATCGCTTCATGCTTTTTTTAACGGTAAAAAGGTCGCCTTTTTCCGGTCTGGGAGTATTCTCGCAAACCTGCACCTTGAAATTCGTTCGATAAATGATGACGAAATTGTTGCCACTATCGATATCTGTGATGAAGAAGATTTTTAACTCGATAACTTGGAGGATAGAACCATGTTGACTACACAAAGGCCCATTGATGTACATACCTGGCATCCAGTTATTATGCTGCCATTTAATGCAGATTCCCTTGCGAAAGATCCTGGTTTTGTACTGAATGACATGAATAATAACAATTCTTCGAAACCCGTGTTGATAGACTCAATGGACGATCTTTATCATCCAGGCGTTCCTGTGAATGTAATCTATGGGGCGCATTTGTTGATGACGCGTATGGGGCGTCCTGTTTATTTTTTGATTACCAATCATCCTAAACGGCTACTTAGTATCTCCAGAGAACTGCGGTGGACTAGTAATATTCGAATCGGCGTACAAATCGATTCTCCGAAAGATTTGTAAAAGGTTCCGTTGCTTGCATCGCTCGGACGAAGCAACTCTTTTATTTATTGTTCGCCATTTTTTCAATGGTATCCCGATCCTTCCATTGATGGTATCGAAGATGTCTTTTTCTTAGGAGATTTTGTTACAGGCTGATTTCTTATCCCTGGTGGAAGGGGATATGGTATAGGAGACTACTATGACCATAACAGAGAATAATGATCATAATCATTCAACAATTGATCTGCCCATCGATGGAATGCCGATCCTCTCGAAGGAAGCGACGCCAGGAATGTTGGGTGAGTATATTAATTCAGTAACTGCTTACAGCGAAGCAAATTCAACGGCCTTATTGGGAGGATTTCTTACTCGATTCGCCGGAGAAATTGGCTCTAGCCCGCATTTTTATATCGGTGATAAAAAGCATTCGGGCCGTTTGTTTACCGCGATCGTTGGAAAAAGCTCGAAAGCAAGAAAAGGAACATCATGGGCGCCCATCAAGCGTCTGTTTGATTTCGACTCCAGCCAGTGGACACAATGCGCCCAGTCCCCCGGCCCAATGAGTACGGGCGAAGGAATTGTTTTCGCGCTTCGAGATCAAATCTATTCTCAGGATAGAACTGAAATTATCGATCCGGGCATTGAAGACAAAAGACTGTTGATCGTTGAGGAAGAATTCGCTGGAACGCTATCATCATTTCGGAAGAGCAACGACAAATTGAACACAATTTTGCGATGTCTATGGGAGTCTGGAGACTGTGGGCCATTAACGAAAACATCAAACATATCCACTACAGACGCGCACTTGGTCATTCTTGCTCATATCACTATCCAGGAACTAAGAAAACTTCTCCGCCGGGTTGATGCAGCCAATGGTTTCGCTAATCGCTTTATATGGATTCTTACATACCGGTCGAAATTAGTCCCTCTGCCTGAACGCCTTTGTGATGAAGAACTTGCCCGTTATCAAAACTGGCTTCTGAATGTTCTCATTTACGCTCGAGCGCAACAAACGTTGGATCTGACTCCAGCTGCGAGCGAATTGTGGTGTTCAATTTATAAAGAGTTCTCTGCAGAAAGATGCGGTATCGAAGGACAAATTTGTGGTCGTGCAGAAATCCAACTGCGCCGGTTGTCTTTTCTTTACGCTTTGATTGACCGGAGTTCGAGCATTGACGTGCAACACCTGGAATCCGCTCTTGCATTCTGGCGTTACGCAGAAGAATCAGTGCGGATTATTTTCGATGATGAAGAGCGCAACGAAATCGCCGATCGAATTATGGAACATCTTGAGGAAGTTAATGAATGCACACTAACCGACATTCACAATCTTTTCCGGCGGCATAAAAAATCGAGCGAAATCAAGGAAGCAGTCAAGTATCTTGAATCTAAAAGAAAAGCTGAATGTTTTCAGCGTCCTACGGCAGGCCGGTCCGTCAATTCAATTCGTTTAATGTCATGCGAAAATAGCGAAAGAAGCGAAACGACTGATGTGTAGTAATCAATCGTCCAAGAAGGTCTACCTTCCTGGACATTCCGTAAGCGGGCAGTTTAAGCATAAATTTATATATAGAGCCATGCATAATCCGTGCATGGCTCTTTCAATGAACTCAAACCTTACTTTTTACAAAAAGAGAGGGAAACGGCTTTCTCAAAACATGGTTGTGTTACGACGGCAAGATAGTAACGGCCAGTACACGATTACTATCCCCTCAGGAGTGGCAAAAGCGCTTCGTCTCCAGAAAGGAGACAAACTGGAAGTATTCATCGATCGTGGCGACATCGTGTTACGAGTGGTGAGTCGTCAATGAATCCAAAAGTATATGGGTATATTCGCGTCTCAACCGGTGAGCAGGGAAAAGGATTTTCACTCGATGGTCAGCGTTCGGAAATAGAAAAATACTGCGAGAAGAATCAGTTACAGCTTCTTGAAATCTTCGAGGATCAGAGCAGTGGAACGCGGTTGTTCGATCGTTCCGGTCTTATGGCGATGATCGAAGCGATCAATCCGTCTGTTCACGCCGTCATCGCCACCGAATCCGACCGTCTTTCTCGTGACGTATTCCAATATGGTTGGTTATCGACTCACCTGCAAAGACAAGGGATAACGATTCAGTTCGTCAATGAATGCAAAAGTGAGACGCCATCGGAGAAAGCGTTTTCGAAAATACGGGCAGTCTTCTCTGAGTTTGAAACGGAATTGCGTCAGGCAAGAATCCGGCGAGGAATTGATAAAGCAAAATCCTATAACCGCTTTATGAACCGTCCACCGCTCGGATATCGGATGGAACAAAAGCAGATTGTTATCGATAAAAAGACTAGTCGGATCGTCAAAGAAGTGTTTATCTTGGCCGCTAATGGATTCTCGCTTCGAGAGATAGCCGATATGACGGGCATTAAACGATCAACCACAGGTTTCGTTCTGAAAAACGATTTCTATATTGAGCAAAATCGCCATGGAAAGCACGATCTTTTTATCTCATCTGACCTATGGCGATTCGCAAATCAACGGATAAAGCATCGACTGAAAAAAGTTATTTAACCGAGATGAAAGTACACCTCTTTTGCATCCGTAGACGGGTGGCTGTATTTATTTGATTTCATTAATGATGAGAATCATGAATTGTAAGATTCTAACAATTTTATAACAATACGATTTTCAAGAATTCCTGAATTATCACTTTATACAACTGCACGCTCACTATTGCGACTTTACTATCGAGATTAATCCATTAGGCACTTTCACTAATAGAAGCGCTTTTTGATGACCGATTAATATTTGGAGAAAAAAGTAGAAGGTATCCTTACAAATAGAAGGAACCAAAGGGTTCCAAGTAGAATCACTCAACATTTTCGATTCAGAATTATTATTCATGCAAAGATTCATAAAAATAGGACGTAGCGCTCAGCTTATCTAGCTATGTCTATTACCAGATACACCCAATAAAAATCTGCTTCTGTTAATAGAAAATGACCATCAGCCCTATAAACTAATATCCTCAATGATTTATCTCTTTCATCTTTCTTCTCAAACTAATTTGGCTGAGATTTATCGTCAAAGTGATTGTGAATTCACAAAATACATGTGATTTGAGCGACTACAACATACGTTTCGCCTCAAAAACCGGTTTTCCGATACAAATTTATATCTATAAAATAAAGAGTATGTATGGGAAAGATAGCCAATTGTCAGTGAATACCGGTGATTTTCCAGAACTGGCTAAAACAGGACTTCATTCCCAAGCAGAATTAAATAAAAGGGATACGATAACAGGGATACCCATTTCCGTTATTAATTATATTGGTCGGCCAGGCAGATTTTCAGGGGCTGGTTTTATGGCGGAAGATGAAGATATTATTTCTGTTTTGCAAGGCGATAACGAATTAGTTAAACGACTGAATCTGGCTCATCCGCAATTAGCCAACCCGCTTTTTCATATTTGGAATAGTATCCTCGAGGAGTATAAACATGGGAATATGAGAAGGTTTTCTGATATCCAGTATTTTCTTTATAATGGTTGTCAAGTTAATTTTAAAGCAGAAAGTATGAAAGGGTGGCAAGCCTCCATATTCCACGATGATGTAAGGGGCCGGTTTGATATAGACATTCAAAGAAAACTCTCATCAGTAGAAGAAGCCTTTTTAAAAGATAAGTACTCCCATCTTTCAGATCAGAAAATGGCTGTGCCAGAAGAGGAACTTACCTCTTTTCATTTCAGTGAAATGGTTCCATATTACATTACGCGCTATGGATTTTATGAAGGCCATACGGACTATAGAGCAGATCCCATTACTATTGCATTTGTTTTCGGGTTGAAAAGCATCGAGCAGATTGAAAACGCTTTTCCGGGGAAATTGTACCATGTCATGACGTCTCATTTTATAAATGAATAAAATGAAGGCGACATTAATACATTGAGGTCATTCAAATGAATCTGATTATTCCTGATATCAAACTAATGAACATTCAACTATTCTTAAAAAAATATCGACCTCTCATCTTTTGGCTGGTTTGGGGGATTGGTATGAGTCTGTTTTCTGGTTTTGTACTCCGGGATTTTCTGACCGGTTTCAGATTATTTATGGGCTTTGGGATATTCGTGGGCTTGACGCTTCAATTTGTCAAAAACAAGCGGCTTAGAAGACTGGCTTGTTTTATCTGTGTGCTGATTGCCCTAATTATTGTCTGGAAACCGTGGATCAGTTTCATACAAAGAAATCTAAATCAGA
The DNA here is from genome assembly GCA_963662285.2 of bacterium. Lineage (GTDB taxonomy): Bacteria > Hinthialibacterota > Hinthialibacteria > Hinthialibacterales > Hinthialibacteraceae. The sequence continues at coordinate 1,271,770 of CAXXMV010000008.1, read as the reverse complement.
AGATAAGCCGGGATTTCCTGGTTGACGATGTAAGGCAGATGGCATCCATCCTGGAGACGACTCATCCTGATCCCTATCTTCCTGGCGGCGGTAAGATCGCATTTCACCGGAGAATGCAGAAGATAATCCGTACAATTCCTCAAGACGGTATGACACAACTTGAATTTTATCGACACCTATGCCCATTTATGGCAGCAGCAGGTGATGGACATACCTCATTTTGGCTTCCTTTTAATTTAGATAATCAATCCCCAGGGGGGATTCCACTTTATTTCCAAGCCGTGGAAGATGAATTATACGTTGCAAGCGTGATTGATCTCAAAGATAAGCATCTGATCGGATCCAAACTGTTATCTGTGGAAAATTTATCGATTGATGAATTGCTTAAACGACAAGCCCAAATCAAAGGATTTGACAATGAATTCCAGTTAATGCGATATTTGGGTTATGACGGCTCGCTCTGGCATAAAAAATTGTTGGAGCACCTTATACCGGAGTGGAAAGGTGAAACTATCCATGTTGGTTTACTAAATCCGCAAGGATTTGAAACCAAACTTGATTTAGAACCGAATAATAGAGGACAAGACAATCTGATTATGCCCACAACATCCGTCAAACTTCCATCTACCGAGAAGAGCAATTATGTATACCGTTTTATGGATGAAGAAAAGAAAACAATCCTTCTTTTGATCGAAAATATGTATACGTACAGAGAAACTTTTGAGATGGAAATGGCGCTTCAAGGTTCTCTCCGTAGAGGATTGGCAAATCAGTTATATCGAAAATTCAATGACGCTCCTCCACCATTAAGCAAAAAAGAGCTAGTAGCCGGAATCCCTTCAGCCACCGAATTATTTAGGGAGCTCGTTGAGGTAATGAAAAGGAATCAGTCAGAAAACTTGATTATTGATTTGAGGAGGAATCAAGGAGGCAATGCATTTATTTCCACAATCTTTTTCTATTTCATACATGGTAAAGAAGCCTTGATATCATTCAGTGACAAAAGAAGCATCATTATCAGAAAATATTCACCTCTTTTCTGGAAACAATATCCGGCATGGAATATTGATGATTTCAACAAACATCAACCAATCAAATTAACCGAAGAAGATTACGACTTTTCCGCCTATCCCGAACAAGGCGACAATTTAAGTCGTGAAGATTCTATTCGAATAATTGAGGATGAAGCCTCTATGGCGGTTACTTTCTGGGAAGAATATCAATCGGAAGATTATTCCGGGTACTATCGGCCTCAAAATATTTTACTACTTTGTTCCCCATTAACGACAAGTTCTGGATATGCTTTTATGTACGATCATTGGGCAGCCGGAGGAAAGGTTGTTGGTATACCTTCATCCCAGGCTGGTAACGCTTGTGGGGCCTGGGTTGGGTTTACATTAAATTACTCTTGGCTAAAGGGAGGAATTTCTCATCTTTATTCAACTCACTTCAGAGACGATCCCAAAATGGGGAGAGTATTTCGTCCAGATTATGAAATAAAATACGATATTCTGAAAAATTATAATTTTGATCCCAATACGGAAATTCTTTATGCAATGGAATTGATTGACAAAAGTTAATTTTAATACTGTGATGGAAAAACTATGTTTCATATTAGAAATATAGGATTAAACAAAATCAACACATCATACAACTGGAAGGACAAAAGAAATGAAACCGTTTCAATTCAAGAAATGTTCCCTTTTAGCAATAGTGCTATTGTCAATCGTTCCGGTATCTAAGGCGAGCAATAATACCAGTACCGAGATAAGCGGTCATTCGATTTTCCACGAAACCATGGTTGACATGACTTGGCAAGAGGTCGAACAAGCGGCGCAAGAGGATGCGATTATCTTATTCCCAACCGCAGTTATCGAAGAACACGGCCCTCACATGGCTAATGGCGTAGACACTTACCTCGGCTATATCAACTGTGTGTTAGTCAAGCGGGAGTTGGACTCGCGCGGAATAAAAACGCTCATTGCCCCGCCGTTCTATTGGGTAATCAACAAAACGACCCATGTCTTCCCCGGGACATTTACTGTACGTGAAACAACCATGAAAGCGTTGATCTACGATACAATTAATTCTCTAAAGAGTTGGGGATTCACAGAAATCTATAACATCAATTGGCACAACGATGGAACGCATCGAATAACGATTCTACAAGCGATTGTCGACGCCTGCCGACGCCAAAACGTAAACGCATATTGCCTGTTGCCTGAGTACGATCTTGGGCGATTTCAATTGACTGGCGAAGAGGATTTTATCGTTGCACACAAAGAACCACCCTCAGACGATTCGCCCAGCGAATATTTAAGTTTGCATGCGGAAGAATTTGAAACTGGCGCAATGGCGGCATTTTTCCTCAACTCGTCGATGTAGAAATGGCGCGAACGCTGACCCCCACTAAACTAACGATGAACGATGTCCTTGCCTGGGTAACTGACGCGCGTCGAGTGACTCCGTTAGGTTATTTTGGCGACCCCGCCAGTTTCAATGCGGATAAAGCAAAAGAGGAATTTGAAAAACTAGCCAAACTCATGGCGGACGCTATTGAAAATCAGATTAGGAATAATGAATCTGCAATCCAGAATCATCAAATCCATAATTAAATGAACAAGATTTTGCGTATCAATAGAACATGTTTTTTGCGATTCCGAACCGTTCGCATTTTTGTTAGATCAAAAGGAAAAGACTGTTCCAAGAGAGGGCAACATGAAGTCAATCACCAGTTGTGGCGCAGCGTGGCCAGAGCGCCGGCGTACCTCCCTGAGCCTGATCCTATTCGTGGCGATGGTCGTGGCCATCGGCGAATCGGCATCCTCGTCCACTTCCCTGCAGGTGAGCATTGACCCGCGGGTCGAGCTGTTCGCGATCATCTACCGGCTCGCGGGATACCTGGACTATGGTGGGGACCACGCGGCCTCGCACTACGAGACGGAGGTGCAAAATCACTTCGGGCGCTTCCGGGAGCATCCGGTCGTCGGGCTCGCGATCCGTCTCAAGGAGGGTCGAAACGTAGACTACGGGATCCAGTTGAGCCTCGCGGTGCACATGGATGACGTCGCCAACCTGCGACTGCGATTGCCGCTCGATCCCTGGCCCGAGACGCTGCACTAGCGCTGGACTCCGGAGCTTATTGACGAGTTCCTCGCCCAAACCCGCGATTTCGCCACGCAAAGCGACTTCGCCGGTTTTGTCGAGAAGCAAGGCCCCTTCTATGCTGAGACAGTCGCCCGCGCCGAGCGCGCGCTCAAGGCTGGGGTCCAAGTCGACTGGTTTGACAGTTACTTTGGCTCCCAGGCCGGTCGGGAGTTCCGCGTGTTCATCTCGCCTCTTGGCGGGCTGCACGGCCAAGGCAAACCGGTGTTTCACCAGGGGGTACGCGGACTGCGATTTGCCTCTGGGATCGTCCATGAGCTTTCACACTCCTACGTGAACCCGGCATCAGATCTGTACCTCGATCAGTTCGAGGAGCCCGTCAATCGGATGAAGCCCTTCCTGGTGGGGTACTTCGCCAAAGCCTACGGGCAGTTACACCACTCCGCCATCGTGAGGGAGTTGCTGGTGCAGGCGGCTGTCATCCGCTACCTGCATGAGCGCCAGGGATTCTTGGCCGGGCGTCGCGCCCTCGCCAAGGGGTTGAAGAGAGGCGCCTTCTGGATGCCGGAACTGCTAGAGACGTTGGAGCAGTACGAAAACCAGCGCGGCCGTTACCCCGATTTTCAGTCCTATATGCCGGAGGTGGTCGAGTTCTTTGAGGTCTACAGTTCGCGGATCAGGGAAAAGGCGGCTGTGGCCAGGGCGTCACTTCCTTGTTATTTTTTGCTGCTCATCGTCTACTCCATTGCAGTCTGGCTCCCGTCGCGCCGGTGGCCGACGCCGAAGCCGGGGATGGGAATGGATCGGGTTGTCACATTCGGTCTGCTCTACGCCGCCATAGGTCCAGTCTTTGAGTTCTTCTTGCTCGGCAACAGACCAGGATTCTCCTCACTGATAGCAGGAGCAGTGCTTCTCCTGGTAGCCATGCTCATAGGGTGCAGAACTAAGTCCGAAGCAGGTAGGACCGAGCCCTCAGTCTCGCGAGACGAGACCGCGTGTTCTTGGCCGACGTGGCCTCGGTACGTGCCCGCCTCACTTGAGTTGAGTTATCTGCTCGTTCTCGTCGGCGCGCCGGTGATGCTATCGGCTCGGTTTTCGTGGGCTTTTAGCGTCATCGCAGTGCTGGCGATGCTGCTCCACGCCAGGGCCAGCAAAGCGCCTGCCATGCCCTCTGATGCAGTTGTCGAGGACCGATGATACCGTTTGGCTGTCAAGCGCGAAAAGAGGAGACGGACCGCAGCATCCTCGCACGCTACACGCGTGTATCCATCAGCCTGGAAGAACCCGAGGACCTGATTGCCGACTTCAAGCAAGCGATCGAGCGATGAGGTTAAGCAAGTCCTTAATAAAGGTAAGTGGTTAAGAACTTACGCCCTGAAGGTCGAAAGGGAATTATTGTGGATATTATAAAAACCAAACCAAAATGTTAATGAGGATTCAACTTTGGTTGCACTTGGGAATTGAAACTGCCTATGCAAACACATAATAGGTATATGTGTTTTGCAAACGTATACTTAGATCTTTAACTCTATAATTTTGAACGATCTACAACTCCCAACATTTCGGAATACATCAATTTCACAACAACTAATTGTTCATACATAATAAAAGAGATCAAAAACAGGTTTACAACAGTATACTAGCGCTCTTTCGGTTCAACACCTCTTCCAAGGCTTGGCGTATTTCTTTCTGCCTTAATTCCGATGGCATCCGATCTTGAATTGGGGGAATATGATAATTGTGATCTTCAATAGATGCGGAAGTCTGGAAGAACATTTACTTTTCATTTATAAGAGTTTTGGGATTCAACATGTTTAGTTATAGCGTCCATTGATTAATCACATCAGTTTTATGTTGATCAATGGGGCTTATAAGCGGCAATCTTATATCGTCAAGTTACTGCGTGCATACATGCAGTCAATCAATTCTCTTACCTGGACGGTTGCAATACCTGAATTGATATCGGACATGGCATAGGGAATGACTAACTCGTTATTATGAATGATCGCGCCGCAGGAATATACTACATTAGGAACATAACCCTCACGCTCTTCCTCATGCGGGATAAGTAATGGTTCATCCAGCCGGGCAATAACTTTAGAAGGCTTTTCAAGATCGAGCAGCATGGCGCCTATGCAATATTGGCGCATGGGTCCGACACCGTGAGTGAGCACAATCCAGCCTTGATCGGTCTCCAGGGGGGAACCGCAGTTGCCGATCTGGATGAATTCCCAAGGATATTCAGGTTCCTGAATGATTTGAGATTGCTGCCAAAAATGGATATTGTCGGAGAACATGATATGATTGTTTTCACCATCCTGACGCGAGAGCATGGCATATCGGCCACCAATTTTTCGGGGGAAAAGCGCCATGCCTTTGTTTTGAACGGCCTTACCGTTAAGCGTTAAAATATTGAATTTGATAAAATCTTTTGTTTCAATCAATTGGGGTAAAATCGTTATACCGTTATATGCTGTATAGGTGGCATAATAGGTGAACTCCCCGTCGTCATTAAAAAATTGCACGAAACGGGCATCTTCAATGCCTCGGCTTTCGTTTTTCGAAACGGGAAAAATTACCCGCTCGGATATGCGATGATCAGGTTGAAAATTCACCTCATAATTGGAATCCGCCAGCCAGTATAAGATTTCGAACGTACTGTTTTGGATTGTTTCAGGAAATTGCGGTTGTGCGCGTAGTATTTCTATTTTTTCAATTAATTCTTTATATGTAAAATCTTCCGCCATCTGGTCAAGAATATGGGCGGTTATCTCATTGCCGACCTCCATCTCGTTAAGTTTTAACTGAAAAATATGGCGTTTATAAGCAGGATCTGAATGAACATCCGGCGTTTCCACAAAATTACTGATTGAGTCGAAAAGGAAAGTATTGTGCTGATCAAGGACGCCGCTACGAAAGACAATAGAAGAAATATGGCCTTCGCCGGTTGCGCGCAGGCTCATGACAAAACGTAAACTGCCTTCATTTAAATGGCGTTGATCGGGATGGGGAACGATGGACGGATTGAATAGGGCTGCCGATTCAATGGAGTACTCCTTTGTGAAATATGCTCCAATGAGGGCTTTTTGGACATCACTGGGCATTGTATCCTGCGGAAGATAATCCTTTACCTCATTCAAGTGTCGCGCAAAAATATGTTCAATGTCTTTGTGCCGTCCAGAAAAATCAACCATTATTTGCGCAATTACATGTTCTGCTTCCTGATCGGGTAAACTCATTATCCGTTGAATAATTTTAGTAATACGATATTTTTTATCGGGAAGATGAAGGCGGGTGATTACCCGTGATGTATCCCCGACGATCTTATTTGCTTTTCTTTTAACATTCAGTTTGTGGTGTTTTTTAGAGTGCATTTAAATTGAGTCCTTCGTATCGATTACTATTTAATATACTGAACCGCTGATCTTTTAATCACGATAGAATCTCAAATTCAGCCTATTTTGATATTGCTATTCCAGTCTGTATTCCTTTGACGTTAATCATCTACAATGGCGACCTTGAATCTTTAAGGCAGAGTTCAAGCAATTCATCAATAATGGCCGTACCGGCGCACATGACTGTATCCGCACCGCCCCAGTATATTTTTACCGTACCATCATCTTCAGGAACAGCGCCGCATGTAAAAACAACATTGGGCACATAGCCACTTATCTCCCAAGGATCTTCAGGCTGCAATATCCACTGATCGGAAACACCAATAATGTTCGCCGGATCTTTGAGGTCATGCAGGGCCGCGCCGAGGCGATAGACCGTTCCTGACATAGTCTTAAATACGCCATGATAAATATGAAGCCAGCCTTTACTGGTCTTAAATGGCGCTGCGCCTGGGCCGATTTTCATTTCATCCCAGTGATAGGCCACCGGTTTCATAATCACCTGGGAATCTCCCCAGTACACGAGGTCGGGAGAATAGGAAATCCAGATCGACCAGGGTGAAATTTCGGAATGCGGCCGGTCTAATCGTACATACCGATCACCAAATTTCTCAGGAAAAAGGACTACATTGCGAAGGTCGGCCTGGGTAATTAGGGCTACGCGTTCCACCTTTTCAAAATCCTTGGTTCGCGCCAAGGCAATCCGCACGCCATGACGGGAATAGGCGCTATAGGTCAGTAGATACTCTTCTTCTACCGGGGAAATCCTCAAGTCCTCCACTCCGAACGCTTCATATTCAGCAAAAATATTATCCGTATCAGGTACGAGAAAGGGTTTGGGATGAACCGTAAATGAAAAACCATCTTCACTGTCGGCGCGGCCAATGATAGAGCGGCCATTTAGCAGATGAGACCTGAAAAGCATAATGTAGCGGTTGTTGTGTTTGACGATGCCTGCATTGTGAACAGTCGCTACTGGATATGGTACGTCCTTCCTTGTTAGTATGGGGTTGTTTTTATAGCGTGTTATTATTGGATAGTGATTTTTCATACGGGTTTGTCCTATAAAGTATTTTTATAGATTCAGCATCTGTCTGGCTATCGATTTCCTTGAGTAATTTTCACCTGTGATGAATCAAGAATCATTTCGTAGACTTGTATGTACTTATCTACCATGCGGTCGACCGTGAAATGCCGTTCAAAATAGCGGCGGCAGTAAGCGCGGTCGATCTCGTTAATACGCGCAACGGCCTCAATGGCCTCGTTCACGTTGTTTACTAAAAAACCATTTTTACCATTTTCGATCAATTCGGGCATACTTCCCCTATTCATTGCGATCGTAGGCGTTCCACAGGCCATGGATTCGATAATTGATAGACCGAACGGTTCATCAAACTGGATAGGGTGCAATAGCGCGCAGGCTTTACCGAGTAGCCGGTTGCGTTCAACTGGTTCGACGCTGCCGACATAAATCACTTTGTCATTGTCAATGTAAGGTGCGATATATTGGTCATAATAAGCTTGGTCTTGGATAATACCCGCCAATATCAGATTTTTATTGCTTGCCCTGGCAATTTCAACAGATTGACGGGCGCCTTTGTCATTGTGAATGCGCCCGAAAAAAAGAAGGGTATCATCCGGTTGAGACTGGAAATCAAATTGCTTGATATCAATGCCGTGATGGATAGTTTTTATATAATCAAGATCCGGTGATCGGTCGGCATCGCTGATGGAAACATAGAACACTTTTCCGTTGTATTTTTTGTAAACCGGCAAAATCCCGGGAGATGAAAAGCCATGAATAGTGGTCACTACCGGGGTGGTAGTAAGACCAGTATAAGTCAGAGGCAGGAAATCAAAATGGTTGTGGATGATGTCATACACATCGGCATGTTCAAAAAGTTCTGAAATGTGAAGACATTCCCCGACTTTGGGTATCAAAGAACGGTCTTCTTCATAGCCATGCGGGCAAACCGCATGTAGTTTACCGCTGGTCTTAGAATCCGCAGTTGCAAACAAGGTTACATCATGACCGAATGATACAAGCCCCTCCGTAATAAGGGAGGCCACGTTTTCCCATGGCCCATAATGCCGGGGCGGCGTGCGCCAGGCAATGGGCGAGAGCATAGCAATACGCATGGTAGATCCTTTTGTTAATCAGTCGTCTTTGGTGATGGCTGGTTTAAAATCTCATCGGCATAAAACTTTTGCAATGTCATTAGCGAAAGCAGCCAGGCAAGAGATGATTCGGCGCCTTCATTCTGGTTGATGCCGTCCGCCATCAAGCCATCCCGGCAACCGCCCGTCTTGGGATCATAAAGCGGTAAGTTAAGGTCGTTGTGTCCCAAAAACCAATTAAAACATAGAACAGCACTGTCGAACCATGATTTATCCTGAGTGACATTAAAGGCTTCCACACAAGCTTCGATCATGGCATTCGCTTCAATTGGCTGTTGATCGAAACGGGCTTTGGAACCGTCTTTTTGATACCAGCCATTGTTACCAATGGGGGTAAAATGGCCGTCTTCGGTCTGGATGGAAAACAGCCACTTGAGAGACTGGAGACCCATATCAATCATGTCACTGCGTTGCATCCACTGGCCGGACAACAGCAGGGCATGAGGCAGTTTGCCGTTCGCATAGTTTAGAGTGTCCTCAAGCCAGGGCCAATCATCAGTTCTGTTGTTTTTAAACTGATTGAAAAGTTTATTAGCAAGAATTTCCCGAATCCTGCGTACATCGCTGTCACCGGAAAATTTATGCAGGTAAGCATGCATACCCACCAGGGAAAAAGCAATAGCGCGGGGCGAATGAAAATTCTCAACATTACGCAGCGCCTTATTGAATAGAGTCGTACTCATTGCGAGATGCCCGGGATTTTGAAGAAAATCTACCGCTTTGCCAAGACACCAGATCGCTCTGCCATGAGAGTCCTCAGATCCGATCTCCTCCATCCACTGCCGCGAATAAGTCATAAAATTGCGAAAGCGCCCATTCTCATCGTTATAGGCATACTGAAGAAATCCAAGATAATGACCGCTAAGAAAATCCAGTCCCAAGCCGTTCGTTGGCAAATAGTTTTGTCCCATTGCAGCGACCAGCAGCGCTCTGGCATTGTCATCGGTGCAGTAGCCATGAGTGCGATCGGGAATAGTATAGTTAGCATGTTGCAGAATGCCAGTATCATCGGTAAACGATTTCAGGTGGTCGAGTTTGATCTCCGGGAGTTCAAAATTTGTGATGGCCTTGATGTTTTCTACATAGGAATGCCGGGGACGGGGATGTTGAGTCCGGTTTTGCCGCACTTCACTGAAAACCTGTAGATATTTTCGAGAGACTTCCTTCCAGACCGATTCACGGCTGAATGTATAGGCTTTTTTACGCATAGCGTGCCGTTCGATATCGTTGTCCAAAAGTCCAGTGATCTGTTCCGCTATGGCATCTGGATTGAGGAAGGGCACAATTCGACCCCGGCCTTCTGCCAGCATCTCCGTAGCATACCAGTACGGCGTCGAAATGACGGCTTTTCCCGTGCCCATGGCATAGGCCAGGGTTCCAGAGGTGATCTGGGCTTCATCAAGATAAGGAGTAACATAGATATCGGCGATGCCGAGAAACTCGCATAACTCTTTTAGTTCAACAAAACGATTTTGAAAGATGACATGTTCGCTGAGATCGAGTTTGCGTACCAGTTGCTGCAGCATGATTCGGTATTCATCCCCATGCAACTGTAGAATATGCGGATGGGTTGCTCCCAGGATAATATAGACCACATCAGGATGTTTTTTTATGATTGCCGGAAGCGACTGCAAGACATTCTCAATGCCCTTATTTGGAGACAGCAAGCCGAATGTAAGCAGTACTTTTTTTCCTTCCACACCAAACTTGTCTTTGTTATAACTTGGATCGATGAATGGCGTATCGGGAATACCGTGATGGATAAAAGCAATTTTCTCCTCGGATACCTCATAGATATCTTTAAGGAAATCATAGGCCTTGTGGCTCATCACTACCAGTTTATCGGACAGATCGGATAGTTTACACATAACGGCGCGATATTCCGGCGAGGGATCTTTCAAAACCGTGTGCAACGTAGTCACAACCGGCATGCGCAGATCCCCCAGCAGTTTCAACAGATGGCTTCCAGCCGGCCCTCCGAAAAGACCGTATTCATGCTGCACGCATACAATATCCGTCTGACTGATATTAAGAAATTGTGCTGCGACGCTATAATCGGCCAACTTGTTCTGGTTAATCTCAAATTGCACTTTTTCTGGATATGCATATCCTTCGGGTTTGTCGTTCATGGCAACCGCCCAGCAGTGAATTTCGGGGGCTTCCGCCGATAAACTCTCAACCAAATCCGTAGTGAAGGTTGCAATGCCGCACTGACGGGGCAGATAGTTGCCAATTACAGCAACGGAGCTGATTCCCTCATAATACTTGATAACAGATGTCATGGCCGCCACTTTCTTGTTTTTCCTATTGCATCATTCAGGGAAAATCGGTTTTATCTTATCTCTTTTTTTCTGCCGCTTTTCCTTCAGTGTGTCCTTGCTTTTTTTCTTATCATCGCGTTTGCCTTTATCTCTTTTTCCTTTGTCACCCATTTCGGCCTCTTTTCTTTTCAGAATTTGTTTCTATGAATCGATGCCTGGTTTATCCGGTTCTTCAAAATCGAAAACTGTGAAAATTCAAATTATGATAGGCTACTTTTTAATATTCCGCTTCAATACCTTTTTGAAAAAACTCCACAGATTATCCCAAGTATTAAAAACTTTATTAAAAAAGGCATCTTCTTTGCCTCTAAAGTTATTTAGACTTAATAGAGTTCTAACCTGAGAAAACAAGTTGTTTTGTGGATTTTTATTTTGTTTGATTGACTTTGTTTTCTTCACCATCGTCATTCCTTCCCGGAAAGCGCTTTGATGCCTATTGTCTCGATCAGCCGGTTGATATCGGTGGTCTTGAGATTCATCCCACCCTCGGACACCGGCAGCAGTATGATGCGCTTTCCCTGAAGCGCTTCAGCAATTCTTAGTTTAACAATGGCCTCTCCGCCCGAACCGGCCATAGCGTTGTTCATTTCCTGGATACCCTTGGCTTCCCCGATCCCTTAGGTAATTCGGCGTTTCCAGTGTTAGGTGATGCATGAAAACAAACGGCGCCGCAAACTGTGGGAACCGATCCGTACAGCGCTCTGAAACTTGGAAGCGTTCCAAGATTGCTACAGTACCTTTCGACCTTGTATAACACGAACCACGATCACAATAACCGCAAGGATTAAAAGTGCGTGAAGGAATCCGCCCATCGTGTACGACGTAATTAAACCAAGTAACCACAATACAATCAGGACGATTATTAATGTCTCTAACATTTTTCACTTCTCCTTTATTTTGGTTTAGACAATAGTGTACGAGATGAGATTGAAGCCGGGACGCGTCCACATGTTGATTGCGATATCTATACCGTTCGCTATTAAGAATCTTCTTAAGCGTATAAACAGAAAAAATATGGACATCTTACTTATCAATTAGTAGCATTATCGGATGCTTTTTCGATACCCCTGCCAATACTTTGCACGTCTTTCCCTGCGCCTTTTATGGTACTGCATCCGCATACACAGGCGCCCAAAAACGCACCTACCAGTAATAACACGACCGATCTCTTCAATGCTTTCATGTCAATTCTCCTTTTACGAAAGAATAATAACCTGTGGGGATGTTCATATTTCCAGTAACCTGATTTCAAATATCATTGGCTAGAATTTAGGAATGTGTCTTGTTAAAGTCCATCCAGTATTGACCAACAGTTTTCACAACAGATTGAAAATCGAGAAAACTCAGAGGTTTTATAATGTAACTGTTAGCGCCGCAACGGTAACTTTTTGTGATATCATGGCGTTCTTGAGAATCTGTGAAAATGACTACCGGTGTGAGAGTGAATTCGTTTTCTGGTTCGATCGACCGTATTTGGCCGAGTACGGAAAAGCCGTCCGACTCTGGCAGCACTAGATCCATCAAAATCAGTTTAGGAGGATCTTCACCAACACGATCACTCCAGATGCCGCGGCAGAATAAAAAGTCCAGAGCTTCTTTGCCGTTACAAACGGCAACAACACAGACGTCAGGAATGGATGATTGTAACGATTCCACGATAGATGCCCGCTCGCTGTCGTTATCCTCTACAACGAGAATGTCTATAAATCCATTACTAGTCACTGGAAATTCTCAATTTCTTGAAAAGAATATATGGTAATAATACCAATTGAAATTTAGAATATCCGTTGTAAAAGGTGGAATTAGTCCGTTAGTAGTGGGTTATCCGATTCCTTTAACGTATATTTCTATTTACCATTGGTATAATATTGTGAACCTTCATGTCACAATATTATTGTTCCGAGATGGTTTTTGGGTAAACTTTCGGTAAAGGTTCATTAATGAATTGAATTTATAGGGAAACAACAAATAAAAGAAGAAAGGGTAAAAACCCCATATTTTTGACGTTCCAAAAGGTTGAAAGATGAAAACTGTCTACACGGGTTCGTCTTCGAACCGGTAACCGGTTCCACGCACGGTAACTATGAATGCAGGACTGCTTGGATTATCTTCAATTTTCCTTCGAATATGTCCAATGTGAACATCGACGGCTTTTGAAACGCAGCAACTTTCACTTTCCCAAACATGCTCAATGATGGTGTCACGGGTGAATACATGGTTGGGACGTCGGGCAAGCATATATAGGATATCAAACTCAATACCGGTGAGTTCAACGAGCTGGTTATTTTTCCAAACATGCCTTTCTCCAGGATCCAACCGCAAACGGTGAAAACTCAGAACATTTTCCTCTGACAAATTCTGTCCAGTCCTGCGCAAAATCGCTTCAATCCGAGCGCTAAGTTCTTGAATTTCAAATGGTTTAGATACATAATCATCCGCTCCAATATTGAGCGCCATCACTCTAACAGCGGATATGTTTGTACTGCTCAGCATGAGGATTGGAACATTGCTCGACTCTCGCAGATTTCGAAGCAATTCCACACCATCAACTGTGTGGTTTCTTGATATGGTGGAAATAGGAAAGGTTATGTCTAGTATTATGAGGTCCGGTAAAATCGATCGGGCGAGTTCCAGCCCTGAAAGCCCATCCCTGGCGGTTGCCACCTCATAGCCAAGATTCTCAAGATGGGATTGGATATCCCGCACGATCTGTGGATCATCATCCACGATTAAAATTTTCTTTTTTGAAGCCATAGTTGTGCCTTACCGTATTTTACTCATGTATTCTATTGCCGGATTGTCTTATTCCCAGGGTAAAATAGAAAATCGCGCCCTTATCGATTTCGCCTTTCGCCCATATCCGGCCTCCGTGCCGCTCAATGATACGCTTGACAAGAGCCAAACCAATTCCTGTCCCCTCGAATTCTGCCGCTGTGTGAAGTTTGTGAAATGGATGAAAGAGAGAATCAGAGTTACTCATGTCAAATCCGATTCCATCATCTTTTATGAAATAAATAGTTTCTTCGTCTGTCTCCGTGCAACCTATTGTAATTCTTGCCCTATTGCGCTGCCGAGTGAATTTCAGGGCGTTTGCCATCAGATTCGACGCGACCTCTTTCATGAGGATTCGGTCGCCATGGCACGGCGTCAAATCTTGAATCACGATCTCAACATCGCGGTCTTCCTGCTCGTTCTCAAGTTCCTTCACTGTCTCCAGAAACAGTTTTCGCAGATCCACGCTGCGTTTTTTAAGTGGCTCACGGCTTACCTGTGAGAATACGAGCAGATTCTCAATCAGCCGTCCCATTTCGGTTGTGGCTTGCAGGATCATGTTTACTTGTTGAATAGCAGTATCCGAGAGGTTTGTTCCTGGTTCATGAAGCAGTAAATGCGCAATCCGGTTTACAAACCGCAAGGGTGTGCGCAAGTCGTGCGACACGGAATGGCTGTACGACTCCAGTTCTTTGTTTATCGCATCCACAGTGGCCACATGTTTTTGGAGCGCATCGTTTAATTCCTGGATTTTTAACTCGGCCTCTTTTTTTCTTGTAATATTACGCAATTCCAAAAGAATCATCTCTGGCAGATCGCTCTCATGAATGTAACGGGCATTCACCAACAGATAAATTTGCTTTCCCATCCGTAGCGTACATACAACCACACTGTCTCCCCCGTTCCTGTCATTTGTGCTGGTAGATTCAATAACTGTCCGCAAAGAAGGTTTGCAAATCTTTCCGGAGATTAATTCAGAGATATATTCACCATCCAAACTGGTTGGCGGCAGACCGAACATTTGAAAAAAAGCAGGGTTGGCGATCAGGGGCTGTAAAGTTTTGTCCAAAACGAGAACGGGCTGCTGGAGTGATCTCAAGATGGATTCGGCTACTTTCATGGGCATTTCCCCAGGATCATGTGATTCAAATAATAGAATTTATATCATAACACATTACTTTCTTCTATTCTACATATCATGAGATAAATGGTCTTACATGTTATGGAATATTCTTTTAGCACTTTTTCAGGACATTCGATCATTGGATGCATCCAATCAAATCCCTTAATTTCTTTACTAAGATTTTACGAGAGTTTTACCTGGAATTTACTTTTGTGTGTCATATTACATTTTGTGTCTTTAGCCAGATTATCCATTGTACTAGTAATACCACGCGAATTTCCAGGCAAATCATAGCGTAATTAAATATAAAAAAGGAGAGAAAAAAAACATGTTGAAAGAAAACGCAGTAGACCGTATGAATTCGGGGGCGCGCGAGATTCATTTTCGGAGGGGAGAACTACATATCTTCGGATTATGTATTCTTTTGCTGATGAGTTTTGCTGATGAGTTTTGCGACAACCGTTATAGCGGCTGAAGATCCAGTAGAACTAGGATCAGCAGGCGATTTCGCGGTTCTGGCCTACTCTACGGTTACTAACGTCCCCGGTGTGGGCACCGTGGTTACTGGAGATATTGGAGTTTTTCCAGGTTCTGCAGTGGTTGGTTTCGGTCCTGGCGTAATAATCGGGGATATAGAAGCGGGCACTGTTGTTTCGCAAACGGCCCAAAGCAATCTAACTACCGCGTATAATGACGCCGCCGGACGAGTAACGGCGCCGACCGGCGTGGCCGGAAATCTGGGGGGGATGACGCTCTATCCGGGCCTCTATAAATCGACGTCCTCGCTTGAGATATCGTCGGGAGATCTCACTCTCGACGCCCAGGGCGACCCCAACGCCGTCTTCATCTTCCAGATGGCAACCACGCTAACCGTAACAAACGGCCGCAAAGTTATCCTGAGCGGAAGCGCCAGCGCTTACAATATCTTTTGGCAGGTCGGCAGTTCGGCGACTTTTGGTACGACGGCCGTCTTTAAGGGAACCATTTTGGCTCAAGTAGCAATCACTTTCAATGCCGGCGCAACGCTGGAAGGCAGAGCTTTGGCGAGAACAGCCGCAGTCACAATGGACAACAACATCATTACGTTGCCTATAGCGCCAGTAGCACCGACTCCAACGCCAACGTTGGAATCGCCAACGCCAACGCTGGAAGCGCCAACGCCAACGCCGGAAGCGCCAGCCCCAACGCCAACGCTGGAATCGCCAACGCCAACGCTGGAAGCCCCAACGCCAACGCTGGAAGCGCCAACGCCAACGCCGGAAGCGCCAGCCCCAACGCCAACGCTGGAAGCGCCAACGCCAACGCCGGAAGCGCCAGCCCCAACGCCAACGCTGGAAGCGCCAACGCCAACGCCGGATGCACCAACGCCAACGCCGGATGAGCCAACGCCAACGCCGCATGAGCCAACGCCAACGCCGGACGTGCCGACGCCAACGCCGGACGTGCCGACGCCAACGCCGGATGAGCCAACGCCAACGCCGGTTAATACCAACACACCGACGACAACACCGTGGCCGCCTAATGATACTCCCACCATCCTCGTCGATGACCAAATTACAGAAGAGGGTGCATTATTAAAATTTATTGTCGAATACACTGATCCGAATGGAGATCAGGTGACTCTTACAGCCATTAATCTCCCTGAAGGAGCTACCTTTGTTTCACCTCGCTTTAACTGGATACCACAATACGACCAAGCCGGCACTCATCTGGCTACGTTCCAAGCGGATGACGGGCATGGCGGAGTGGAGCAACGAAATATTTCTATAAAAGTGGATGACCGGCCGGAGCCAACACCGACCAATACTCCGGTTTCAACCCAAACGCCAATTGCAACGGTGACGCCATTGCCAACTAGTTACATTGTCGCCGTTGACCAAATTACAGGTGAGGGAGAATTGTTAAAGTTTAATGTCGCTTTCAGCGGGCCTGATGCTGTGACCATAACAGCGCTCTTTCTCCCAAATGGAGCCAAATTTGTTTCACCTTTATTTAGTTGGATACCACAATACGACCAAGCCGGCATGCATCAGGTTACTTTCCTAGCGGATGACGGGGAGGGCGGAGTGGTTCAAAAGGAAATTTCTATACAAGTGGATGACCGGCCGGAGCCAACACCGACCAATAAACCGATGTCCACCGCTACGCCTTCGCCGACGATGACCCTAGCGCCATCGACACCGACGCCAACTAATACGGCGCAACCGCCGACGCCAACATTAGCGCCCATTCTTCCAACGGTGACAAATACGCCAACAACAACACCGACTCCCACAACGACGCCATTGACGCCAATGGAAGGCGAAGAACTAGTTGATCTAGGATCGGCAGGCGATTTTGCAGTTCTGGCTGGTTCAACGATTACCAACGTCGTCAGTGTTGGCACTACGATTACTGGCGATATTGGAGTGAGTCCTGGTTCGGAAATAACTGGATTCCCTCCCGGCATAGTGAGCGGGACGATATATGCCGGCGATGATACAGCATCCCAGGCTCAAGCAGACCTAACTGCCGCATATAATGATGTAGCCGGACGATCGGCGCTAGTCACCATGTCTGGAAATCTGGGCGGATGGACGCTCTATCCGGGCCTGTTTAAAACTACGTCCTCTTTTGAAATATCGTCGGGAGATCTTACTCTTGACGCATTTGGTGAACCCGACGCCATTTTTATCTTCCAGATAGCCAGTACGCTCACCGTGTCAAACGGCCGCAAGGTTATCCTGACCGGAGGCGCCAAAGCTTCAAATATCTTTTGGCAGGTCGGCACTTCGGCAACTTTTGGTACAACCTCTGTCTTTAAGGGAACCATCTTGGCTTATCAATCAATATCCTTCAATACCGGCGCAACGCTGGACGGCAGAGCCTTGGCGATAAATGGCGCTGTCACTCTGGATTCCAACGCGATTGTGGGCGTTATAAGCAATGCAACACCTACGCCTACTTTTACGGAAACGCCGGTTCCTTCAACTCCGACAGCAACAAGCACTCCAATACAGGTTCCGCCGACAGCAACGAGCACTCCGATAACGATTTTGCCAACAGCAACGAGCACTCCGATACCGGTTTTGCCGACGCCAACCGCGATGCAAATTTCACCACCGGTTAAACCATCGTCCGTACTGGCCGCGCAAATCAATCAATCGCAAATCAAGGTGAGCTGGCCAAGCAGCGGGAACGAATTCCATATGCTGCACACCTATCGCGACGGCGTCTACGTATCAAAGTTTAGCGGCAATATCGCTAAACCGGATCAGGACGTACTGTTGAATTTGACCGAACAAGATGCAGGCGTTTATGTCTTCTACCTGCGTGGTCTTAACGCCAATGGTGAACCGAGCGATTGGAAATATTCTTTACCGCTCACATACATTGCCCCAACTATTCCGATGAATATCGGTATTTATGACAATGACACTTCCGTGACTGATTTAAGCGGAGGGATTGACTACGATGCGAGGAAAAAGCGGGCGCTGACAATTGGCTGGCAGGTCATACCGCCGGAGAGTTCGGATAACACGATCGACTACCATGTCTATAAAATAGACGCGTTTGCTCCTAGTGGCCCTGGCCAATACATCGGGCGAACGGGTAGCGGCGGTTCCGCCAACACCTTCAGTTGGAATAACGCGCCGTATGGCACACACCAATTCGGCATATTCGCATTGCGCAGCGGCAAGTTTCCGCTGGGTCCGTTCCTGAGCGGAATGGTCACGCTCGCTCCGGCAGTTACTGTAACAGACGATGCGGATTCGCTAATCGACGTGTCCAACAAGCAAGACAAAGACCCGGAAAACGCGAAAGAACTCGTTATTCGCTGGAACTTTGACAATAGCGATATCCCAGACAGTAATAATGTCAAAGATATTCATGTTTATGTAAAAGTGAACAACGCAGACATTGCATATCTAGGGAGAACTGGAAATGGGCTGGATACTAAGTTTGCTTGGAAACAAACAGTATCGTCTTTTACAGCGTCTAATTTCCGTTCGGGCCCACAGTTTGAACAGTCCTACGAATTTCTGGTTTTTCAACTGAAAACCGTTATTGAAACGGATAACAAACAATTCTATGGACCCTTCCGGAACTCAGGTCCTGTAAGTTTCAGTCAGGAGTAATTGATCTTGCATAGTCAAAGCGGCCCATTTTTTCGGAAATGGGCCGTTTTTTTTAATGTTCCCTCGGATGCTTTACTTATTTTTTACCGGAGTTTTACCGGAATTTTACTTTTGTTTGATACAGTATTATTGTTATAGGTGAGATTTTTTTGATGATATCTGAATTATCGGGCGAGGACTATAATTTAAATATTAACTCTTATAGGTAATAGATTATCATGCTTAAAACAGAAACGATCTATGAAAAGCACATTCTGATAGTCGATGACGATGAAACTATTCTTTCATTAATATCCCGTTCTCTAAGTGATGAAGGATTTCAAGTAACAAAGGTAAATAACAGTACAGAAGCATTGTTCATATTAGCAAGCAATCGTGAACATATGAAGAAAGTTGATTTACTTATAACGGATTTTAATATGCCGAAACTTACAGGCTTGGCTCTCATAGATGAATTGAGAATGAAAGGCATTAAATTACCGTCGTTACTAATTTCAGGTAACCTCGATGAGACAATGGTATCAGATGCAAAATCTAGAGATTGCATTGGATTCCTCAAAAAACCCTTCGATTTAAATGTTTTAATTGGTATCATACGCCAGTTCTTTTTGGCTGATACCGCAAGAGAAGGTCTGCAGAATTGCGGAATATAAATTCCATTAAATGCATGCGTTAGGAAATATTTAAATCTTTGGAATATCAAGTCTTTTTTGAAATGTGTGGTGCACGTCATGAAGCAAGTAATAGATGCAAAAAAGTTTGAGAGAATTCTATTTTCGTGTGAGGAGATGTGTTATTCCATATCGCTTGCATTGAGCGACAACCAGGATGATGCACTGGATCTTGAGCGGGAAATCATGGAATGCCTATGGAATCTCATGGACAGTGAAGATGGGAAAAATAAAATCAAGAGAAAAATAATCAAGGTCTTGCATAAGAGATTCCAGGAAGATAATCGGACAAACCACAATCAACCAGGGAAACAAGGCTACCCTTGGAAAAAAGAGGGACTTCATGTTGTCCGAAACGCGGAACGGGAAATTGAAAATTGATAACACGTCATGAGGAGTATAACGAACCGTTAGTCAAAAATTTATTCTTGGCGCCAAAATCAGAATGCGTGGTTCACATTTAATCCAGAAACGAGATAGTAAAATGAAGAATATCCTATTGATTGAAAATAATAATCATTCATTAATACTTTATCATGACGCATTAATTGAGGAAGGGTATAAAGTTCGTGTTGAACGATATCTTGATTTCGATACGATGACTCAAAAAAACGGATTTAGATATAATCGCCATTTATGCACCCCAATAATCGCTTATTGCTCTTCTCTCTTGTTTTATATGTTTTAAAAGTATAAATTCCCGTGTACTCATTGTCGCTCTCTATGAACCGCCTTGTCAGATATATAAATTTCTTCAGGAATACGTTGACTCTTTTGTAATAAAGTCAGGAAATTTATCTGAATTAATTGATATAATTCATGCATATTTAGAAAACATTTGGATTCAAAACGTGAGTTGATTTTCCACGAATAAGCAGGTAATTATGGCAGTATCATTTCAGGATTACTACAGCATTCTCGGTGTTCCACGAACGGCATCACAGAAGGAGATTCAGCATGCGTATCGAAAACTAGCCAGAAAATATCATCCCGATGTAAACAACGAACCCGAATCAGAAAAAAAGTTTGTGAAAATCAATGAAGCCTATGGGATTTTGAAAGATTCTGAAAAACGAAAAAAATACGATGCGTTGGGTTCAGATTGGAAAGCTGGTGATGAATTTCAACCGCCTCCTAGTTGGGAAACGCAGTTCAAAACCAAGAAACCGGATACCCATTCCCATACGTTTTTCTTCAAAGGCGGGGATGGAACTAATTTTAGCGATTTTTTTAAGATACTCTTCGGTGAAGAAGGCATATCGGACGACCTTCAACAGAACGCATCTCGGTCTAGAGCCGGCGCATCCCACGAAGCCGATTTTACGATTTCGCTGGAAGAAGTTTTTCATGGCGTCACGAAACCTTTCTTCTTAACGGTTAATGAAGACATCGGTCAAGGACAGTATGAGCAAAAGAAGAAGAAATACGATGTTAAAATTATGCCCGGAGTTAGAGAGGGTTCTATCATGCGGTTAGCAGGAGAAGGTGGAAAAGGAATGGGAGGAGGACCGTTAGGCGACTTGTTTCTCCGAGTTCACATATCTCCCCATCCACGCTTTTTAGTTAAAGGAAGCGATTTATACACAGTATTGCCCATCGCACCATGGGAAGCGGCGCTAGGCGCCACTGTTGACTTTAAAACATTTATCGATACCGGAAAAATCACCATTCCAAAAGGTTCGCAAAGTGGACATAAACTTCGTCTCCGCGGAAAGGGATTACCTAAAAGAGACGGATTCCGGGGAGATCTATTGATCAAACTCAAAGTTTATATTCCTAATGAACTAACAAAAACTGAAGAAGATCTTTATACGAAATTAAAAGAAAATTCATCGTTTAATCCACGATCCAACCGGAATTGAAGCCTAAAATGAACGTTCAATACTCGATTGTTGTAACCACACAAACCTGTATAGCTGAATTACTGGATATCCACGAAGTCGCACGAGATGTCGATCTTCATCCAAACATGATTCGCCGGTTCGTTACATTGGGTCTGATCGATCCGGTTCATGAAAAACCCAAACTTATTTTTGATGTAAGTGTTGTTCCCCGTATACAGAAGATCCTTAGATTGCGAAATGATCTTGGAATCAACCTGAATGGGATTGGGCTTGTCTTTGATTTGTTAGACAAAATCTCCAAATTAGAAGAAGAGATAGTGCACTATAAGATGAAATAGAAGACAAATCCACATCCACTCCAGAAACCAATTTTTCTGATTTTGTGGCGGCCCAACGGATCAACTAAGTAAATATTACTTGCATAATCTACCTTATATCATCATTGCATATACAAAATAAATAGTAATAGTCAGGAGAGCGTTTACATGGATCGTCCAGTCGTTGCCGTAATCATGGCGGGGGGAGCGGGTGAAAGGTTTTGGCCAGTCAGCCGGAAGAAACGTCCGAAACAGTTGCTGAAATTAGCGAGCGAAACGGATTCGATGCTTGAAGAAGCGGTTAATCGGTTACGGCCGATTGTTTCCGATGATCGGATTTTCATAGCAACAAACACTCAATTAGTAGAGCCTGTCAAGAAATCAATCTCGTCGGTTCCGCCTGAAAATATTATCGGAGAACCCCATAAACGCAACACGGCGGGATGCCTCGTTTTTTCGATTGCCCATATTTTGGCCCGGTTTGGGGAAGAGGCGAAAGACTATTTGATGTCGGTCACAACCGCCGATCATTTGATCGGTGATGGAGGGCGGTTTAAAGACACAGTTATTGCGGGACTTACATTCGCTCACGATAATGATGCATTGATTACCATTGGCGTTCATCCCACCCGGCCTGAAACCGGATACGGTTATATCGAAATCAATCAATTGAATAAACCCTTCTCCGAATTTCAGAGTATTCCGATCTATAAAGTGGAGCGGTTTTTAGAAAAACCAAGTCTCGATGATGCGGAACGTTATCAAGCATCGCGGTTTTATTATTGGAACAGCGGGATGTTTTTCTGGAAAATTTCGACATTTCTGAATGAATTGCGTAAAGCAGAGCCGATACTGGCGGATGGCGTCGATCGTTTAACCGATGCTATCCGGAAAGAACCGGACAATGAGGAATCAATCGCCCGGATTTTCGAATCCTTACCGGATATATCGATCGACTACGCATTGATGGAGAAGGCGGATAACGTGTTTGCCGCGTTGGGAGACTTTCGTTGGGATGATGTTGGTGCATGGGATTCACTTGCCCGAATCCGGAGGCGTGACGATAACCGGAACACGCCAATCGGAGATCCAGTACTGATTGATTGTAAAAACGTAGTTGTTTATAACGAACCGGGTAAAGAGAAGATGGCGGTATGTGTGATTGGCATGGAGGATACGATTGTTGTATCGACGAACGATGGAATTCTGGTTTGTGCGAATGACCGGGCTCAGAATGTTAAGGATGCGGTTCGTGAGTTGAAAAAGCAGGATTCCATGTTTTTGTAGAATTAAGTGTTTCTTCAAGAACATCGCCATACTTTTAAAACAGATCGGTAGGCCAAATCGGTTCGGAGAAAAAGATTTCTTGATCCGAAATTCTATGTTTTGAAATATTATACCAATTGCCCTTTGGTTTGAGGTGTATGCAAAGCTGCTCATAATCTGGTTATACCCTATGATTGAAAAACAAATGCTTCACTTTAAAAGTCAATCGCTATTAGCATCCGTCTAATTGAACATTTGGGTGAATTTGAGATTGAACCGAATATATTGAATTGCTATGATCCCAACAAAAGGTTGGATTTTTCTAAGTTAAACAAAGTCAAATACTTGCTGCGGTGATTGGTTTATCTGGTCAAGTATATGCATTGCAATTTCTCGCTGTCTATTTTAAAAAATCCCAATAAATTCCATGTTTGCTTCAAAAAAAGATGTCATTTACTCTGGAAATATGATAAAGTATACGTATAAAATGCGCTTATAGCAGATACTTTATCATTGAGGTAAAAAATGATGTCTCCAAAAAACAATATCGATGATGCTGTTCTTCAGATTTTCCGGAAAAAGAAGGTTATGAAAATCGATCAACTTGCTTTGATTCTTGAACGATCCATCCCTACCGCGCGGCGGCGACTGAAGCAATGGAAGACCCACACCAGTTACAACCACAACGGGCAATATTATGTTTTGCCTGACGTGGCTCAGTTTGACGCCAATGGATTATGGCGCTACGAATCCATCCGATTCTCAAAATTCGGAAACCTTAAAGAGACCGTGATCCATCTTGTCCAGCATTCACACATGGGACTTTCCGCTCAAGAGATTGGTCATCTGGTGGGTCTTTCACCGCATTCATTTCTGTCGCATTTTCGTGAGGCGTCCGGCTTACATCGGGAAACTTTCCAAGGGCGATTGTTCTATTTTTCTGCGGAGAAAAAAATATTGAACGCCCAAAAAGATCACAGAGAAAGTTGGGGCGAAAAACAATCCACTGTATTCCCCACCGATGCAGAAGCGGTTCAGTTGCTGGTTGAAAAAATCAATCATCCCCATCTCAGTGCGGCGGATCTGCGCAAGAGGCTTCTACAAAAGGGGATTTCCATCTCGTGCGAATCGATTCATCTTTTTTTCGAACATCATGGTCTGCAAAAAAAAACTGCGGCTACGAGCTCATCCGATGTCTGAAAAAATATCGTCATCAATTGCTGGATCAGATTTCGTCAACAACGCTTTTTCCGTCTTCTCCAACAATTGTCTTTTGTTCATATCAGCGCAGCTGTTCTTGCGGCGAGCGCTTGAAGGTTCTGAAAACTCAGCGCAGGACTCTGGTCACTTTGGATATGGGTGAATGGCGTGCGAAGGAAATCATTTTGCATTGCGATGTTTGCGGCGCTAAAACGATCTATGCTTCTGAGGAGTTGCAAGCCCTGGCGCCGCCCCGATGCAAGTTCGGGTATGATGTTTTGATCCATGTAGGGATGACCTGGTTCCTTGGTTGCCGTAGTGAAGAAGAGATTCAACAAGAATTGATCCAGAAAAATATCAGTATTTCTAAAAGCGAAATCGAGTATCTGGCGAAAAAGTTCATCATTTATCTGGCTGTGATCCATCGGGAAAACAGTTGCGAGATACAAGAGAATATGGCTTTGCGAGGAGGGTATATTCTCCATTTGGATGGGACCTGTGAAGGTGACAGCCCTCATCTGATAAGCGTTTTGGATGGCCTCAGCCAAATTGTTCTGGATAATATCAAACTGCCATCGGAAAATTCGGCGCAAATAATTCCTTTCCTTTCACGGATCAAAGCGCGTTACGGTCGTCCTCAAGCAGTGGTCAGTGATATGGGAAAAGGGATGGCATTGGCCATCGAAACCGTGTTCCCACAGGTTCCTGCTTTCATTTGCCATTTCCATTTTTTGCGCGATCTGGGAAACGATCTTTATGGAATCGAAAACGATATTTTGCGGAAGCATTTGAAAAAGTACGGCGCGCAAAGTTTGTTGCGTAAAGCGGCGAAAGAACTCAAGCCGATTTTGAATAGCGATCAAAATTGGCTCCATGCACTCGCCACATGCATGGAAGGGCGGGATGATGAACCACCGGAATTACTACCAATGGTATATGCCTTGATCATCTGGGTGTTAGATGCCAGACATCAAGGGGATGGTTTGGGATTTCCATTTGACCGCTCGCAGCTGGATTTTTATCAAAGGCTGAAAACCATGCATTCCGTATTCAGCAAAATTCCGGCATCGTTATTCCCGGTAAATTCCTGGCATCAACAATTGGCGGAAGCTTTGCAGAAGATAACCGATGACGTTGTTCTACGGAATACCGCCTCCAGCATGCAGCGCAAAATCCAGGTATTTGATGAGCTACGCAGAGCCATGCGCATCACTATCCCCGGTAAGAAACAAGGCCTCAATGATGATGGAGAAGATACTGACATCAGTACTATTGAAAAAAGGGTTAATGATTTTTGCGAAAGGCTGTGCAGTACTTACAAACTGACATTGGATTCCGACTTACAAAAAATGCTGGCGCAGATCGATAAATACTGGGATAAACTTTTCGCCGATGCTATCCCTGTCGATACAGCGGATGGGACAGTCATCATTCAGCCGCAAAGGACAAACAATCTGCTGGAACGCTTCTTTCGAGATTTGAAACGCAACCACTGTAAAAAAACCGGAACCAGTTCGATGAGCAAGATGTTAAAGACTATGCTATCCGATACGCCCCTGGTCAAAAATCTGGAAAACCAACAATACCTGGAGATAATCTTGAATGGCAGAAGCAGCCTGGAAGAACGTTTTGCGGAAATTGATAGCAATACAATTCGCGAAGAAATGAAAAATCACAAGATGCAATCAGGAGGAATTCCACGCAAATTAAAAAAACTAATCAACAAATCCAATTTCCCCAAAATCTTGCTGAAATGCTTTTCCTAAGCAGGAATTAATGAAATCCAACTGTTTGTTGGGGTAATAGTTGAATTGAAATAGGTGAGACAAAATCTGACACTTTTGACAAATTGAAAAGGTGATGTTGTTGAAAAAAAATGAGCATAACCATGAAATCCTATAGTTGATCAGATCACACTACAGATATTTAGATGATTCTAACTCACATTTTGTTCTAAGTTACGTAAAGCAATCTTTTTTTCCTCCTGCAGCACATTCAAATAACGGCTCGTCGTAACGATCGTCGTGTGACCCAGAATTTCCTTGACAACCGCCAAGTCTGCACCATTCGCCAGCAAACGTGACGCACATGTGTGCCTTAGATCATGGTAACGGAAATTTTCGATTTTGCTTACCTTTAATAGCGCCGTCCATCGATCCCAAATTTTCTTGCGTGGTTGATTCGGTTTAGTCGGTGAAGGAAAAACGTATTCAGAATTCCTCGGAAGTTTCTTGAGTTCTTTCCATACAATATCCGGAATGGGAATCCTCCGCCGTTTTCCACTTTTTGTTTTCAAGAGATCGATTTCCATTTTCGTCTCATCAATATCAGTCCATTTTAAATTCAGTATCTCTCCCCGGCGCATCCCCGTGTATAGTGCCATAATGACATTCGGACGGAAATCCGCAAATTCTTTTTTCTTGAGAGTTGTCAGTAAGCGCTCTAATTCGGCGTCTGTCAAAATCCGTTCTCGATGATTATCTTCTTTCAAAAACGGAAATCCATGAAGTGGGTTCTTTTCAAGAATATCGGTCTGAATCGCCCAATTCAGGAGCCTTCGCAATTCAGAGAGTTCCCGGTTAATGGTTCCAGGCGAACGTTCAGAACCACGAATCGATGCACTCTTTCTTTCAGCCGCATATTGCCCCAGTGATTCGTGAGTAATATCCCGAACATAGGGAAAGTGTTTGATGAATCGATCCAAAACAACTCGATGGTGCCGCTTTCTCTTTGAATCCCATTGATGTTCAAACGCTTGACAGTAAACTTCATCCAGGCCTGTCAAGAGAATGAGTTTACTTTTTTTGATTCGCTCCTGTGGAATCCCCATTTCTCCATGAGTTATGCGATAAATCATTTCCTGCGCCCAATGTTCCGCCTGAATTTTATTAGTCGCCCTTTGCTTGGTGACTGGTTCTACAACCGCCCTTACCAGTTGCTTGCCTTCGTGCCGAATGCTCACGTACCAAAAGCCCTTTCGTTGGTACAAACAACCAGTTCCATAAACCCGTTTCGACCTCTTTTTTGAGGTTTGATTATCCATGATTCGCCTCCTTATCAAGGTACAACGTATCACAACAAATTTTCTATTTTAAGGGGATTTTTGGAGAAAATGGATTCAACTGATTTTTGAAAATAATTACTGAATAATTGCGGGTAATTCCCTGATTCATATGCAATTATCGACTTAGATATTAAATTATATATTAGATAATATCGAAGTCAGTACACTTCTTTTGCATCCGTATACCATCTAAAATAGATAAATACCCTAATTTATTCGACTTGTAACAACTGCTGGCATCTCATCCCAGGTTCTCCCATCCAATATACGACCGGCTTTCTTTTTGTTAACACCGCCCCACTGTTTGAAAAAGAATGGCGTAATCGTTTTAACGCATAGATCGCGAATAGAGCGTACCCATTCTGGTTTCATTAGACGAAATCCTGGGCCGGATTCTCCACCGACGATTACCCAATCGATTCCTTCCAGGTTCAAATCATGCAGTGGCCCGAGTAAAGGTTCCAATGATAAGAATTTTACAGAAGCGTTGGTTTGCCGAAGATCTTCTATACGATGTTGGTACTGAGCGTTTTCGACGCTTACCCCCATCCAGATATTTCTATTCCATTTCAAATCGTCGTTCATTTCCAGCAAACGATCAGAACGTTTCGTTAGCACTTGATAGGTATGGAGATCCGTACTATTCATGGTCTCGAATACGTCTTGAACAAAAGACACGGGGATTTCTTTGTGGAAAAGATCACTCATCGAATTCACGAACACCATGTTAGGTTTTTTCCACGACGCGGGACGTTCCAATTCTTTTCTGTGATATACCACATCAAAGCCCTCTCGATATTTCGGTTGCCCCATCGCCTTGAGTCTTCTCGCCATCTTTTGCGCATAGCAATGCTGACATCTACTACTAATACGACTGCAACCAGTAGTGGGATTCCAAGTTTTTTCAGTCCATTCGATCTTAGACATTTTAAAATCTCCTTATAACCGTGATGATCATTTATAACTCAGGTAGAAAATTGCACCTGCCACAACAGGAATGGCAAATCCAAAAATCTTTTTTACGGGATGATTCCATCTTTTTCTCTTTGCAAATCTTCGAGTGGTTCTCTATCCCATATACGATTGGATTTTCAATGGATTTTCCTTTCTTTTTTGGAAATATTGTAATCAAACGATTGTCATTGATGATCTGATCATGCTCTTCATGAAGGAGACCGTCTCCTAGCGTATAAGTAATCCCATAGGAATATTCTTCCCTGGCAGGATATTTCGATGTGGGATCAAGACTCAGATAACAACGAAGGTTTGAGAGTCCCAATGCGTTTGCGGCAAGAGCGATTTCGATTTTCCGCGTGTACCACCAAAAAGTCGTATTCGGATTATTGCTGATTATCGACTCAAGAACGGGTATTTGCTCTAATGTGGCATCGCCCCAATGTCCGATTTTGATGTAATTGAGCGAGCGGATTTTATCCATCACAGGATTTAAGTATCGTGAATCTCCTGTTTTTAAGGATTCGGAAGTGAGCACGCCTAAACGAAGCATGTAATAATCATGTATTCCACTAATCCGCAGTCCATAGCAGCGCGTACGGCAAAATTGGGTAGGACGGCAATCATAATACGCGAAAGCGATCGCATACTCCGTCATGTTGTTTCTGATTAAGCCACCATAGGTGAACTTTGGATTTTCATTCCAAATAGCATCAAGATTGTCACGCAGAAAATGTTGCAATTTAACACGATCATTAAATTTCCCAACCTTTAAATTGTTCCCATTCCGATAGTTAAGGTACTTTTCTTTAACGTTCATGATTTCTCCTCAATGAATGGATTCATTTATTAAGATAGGCAGAAATAATGGATTATTATTATAAAATTTGAATTTTTGTTGAATCTTTTCCCTTATCGTAAAGAAACCTGAAAATCCCAAATTCCAGCGAAAAATGATTGTTTATTCCGGATTAGAAGAGATAAGAAACCACCGGTTTATATTCATCTTTCGGACGGCTGTCAGGCCAGAATCCCTTTACAGGCCGACACATCCAAACATTGCCTATCTTTTCATATTGCCATTCAGGATAATCCGCGTATTGAGTTTCTTTTTTTGAATTTCGAGACTTGGAATCTTTGGTTGGTCCATCTATTTGAAGATAGGACTTCATTTTTTCGGATAGAAAATTAATGGAATGCTTCTTTCCTAATTCAAAAATTTCCGCATAGTTCTTGCATTCAAGAAGTTCTCTTCCAAAACATTCCGGATATCCATCCCAATGTATTGCCATCAATACTTCATTATTTTCCGTTACAATTGCTCTTGTTCCTATTTTTATCACCTCGAGTCGGTTGTCTTCGATAGATCAGACAACCGATGAGGGGAACGTTTCTTTTATTCAAGCACTATTTCTTACCGAAAATTATATAAAGCCCTCGATTATAATCTCTGATATGACAAAGAGAACATTAAACAAATATCTGCTGGCCAAAAGTATTTCTGAGGAATTTAATTTGACACTGGAAGGATCGACGCGAATCATTTCCAAAATTCTTGATCTGATTTCGGAGGGGCTTTTGAGAGGCGAGCGAATTGTATTAGTTGGATTTGGATCGTTCCTGCCTGTGAAGCGTAAAGCACGAAAAATTCTACATCCGACATCACGGCAAGAAATAAATCTACCTGAACGGGTTGTTCCAACCTTTCGGCCCGGGAGTAGATTAAAAAAACAGATGCAGAAAACCTATGTACACACGAACGAACAAAATCGTGTTGACAGCCAGGGATCGGAGGATTCGATTCCATCACTTGACCAGAACAACAACGTTGAAAACATCGATCAATATCTTTGATTTCCCTTAATGCAACCGTTTTTGATTGGAACGCAAGTTGTTGCATCTCAACTCTCTCCACCCAGACACTTCACCCTCAAATTCACAAACCGTGCATGCCCAATGAATTCGTTCCGGACTGACGATCTCCGCAATGAGATAACCATCACAACGTTTATTTTCTGGATGCCAGCAGCGGGGTAATTCTGCGTCAATGCCAGCGGCTTTTGAGGTCGCAAAATGGATGACCTCTTTTAGTCCTTTTACGTTGGAAGATAACTGTGGCGCGGCAGCCTCTTCTGTTTCTTCATCTATCCAATGGCGTATGTCGATTATCCACATCGCTCATCCCCTAAACGTTATCAGAGATTAAAGATTCTAAAGTTTCTACTCTTTCCACACAATAATCCATAATGGCGGCGACTTTTTCATCCTCGAGCAGATCGGCGACATAGTGGGCTGCAAGGTAACAAAAACAAAAACCAAACATTGGCGATTCTTTCAAAATATTGCCACCCTCTCCACCGTCCATAGTTGCAATATAACTCGCCAACGTCCCTTCAACGATTTCGTTCTTTCTTTTCTCCGATGCTTTGATTCCCCGAAATTTAAAACACACTTGAGGCGCTAGATGAAAGAGTTCATCTTCTTTTAAAGGCCTCCCAAGAGAAAATTTTCCAAACGGTATGGCCTCTCTTGCGTCTTTATATGCCTCAGCGATATCCGTCAACCATTCTTTCTTTGTTTTGGGCATTCGTTTCTTTTCCATGATCTAGTTCTTTATTCTGTTAGTGAAAGATTTTTTCTCCAATTCATATCGTTCTTCATTACGATCCGAAACATCTTTCAAGAATCGAAAAGATCGGCAAATTTGTTTTAATCTACAAACATTCCACCATGCGGCAACGTGGTTGGCATATCCGGAATGCCGCGAAGAAATATCACATTATCTCGGTATCCATCATAACCATTCAGGATATAATCATGCCAATAAAAAATGGCGTCGCCTTGTTTCATGAACAACTGGAGGTTCTGTTGCGCCTCCGAATCGCTCTCCGTAATCCCATTCCTCTCAAAATATTCTAACCATTGAACCTTGTTATGTCCCCGTAAAAGATACGGAGTCGTAAAAACCACGCTATAATCCAGCCAGGAAAACGGAGCGTCAACAATCCGGGCAAACCACAGTTCTCCTTCCTCTCCTCTGTATCCTGCTGGGCATATACACTTCCGCTCTTCGCCGGTTATCAACGTTTTCAAAAGGATTTTATCCTCGAAAAAACCGCAATGTTCGTGAACACCCATACACGAGCGCTTTTGAGTTTCAATAACCTGCAACCACTCAGCGCTCAAGTGCAAGATACCGGACAAATCGAGCAATATGCTTGCAATACTCTCTCGATCGTCGCCGAAACAATAATCATAAAAAGCCCACATGGTAAAATAAGAATTCGTAATAGGACTTATCGGCGGGAAACCCGGGATATACCGATCTTCTGCTTTGGCAACCTCTTTATGATACAATTTTAATTCAGGGAGTATTGAGATTTGTTCGGCGAAAACTGAAACCAGATTTTGAGCGGTGATATGAATCGCATGAAGCGGATCGTAATCTTTCAATCGATCCGGGGTTTTGATTGTATTCGCTAATTGCTCGGATTGGGATGCGATTTCCCTGACTTCATCGAATAAAATCAATTTCTTTTTGTTTGAGAATTTCTTTTTCAGTTTATTTGATATCGGTCCCACGTCACTTTTCCTTCCTGACTATGCTCGACTTAATCTCTCTTTCAAATGCGAATACCTCTTCTGCGTCCTATCATTTTTCACGGCGATCGCCAAAGCTTTTCTGGTTCCGATCAGAACCACCAGTTTCTTGCCCCGCGTCACCGCCGTATACAACAAGTTGCGCTGCAGCATGACGTAATGCTGGGTCAGTAACGGAATCACCACCGCCGGGAATTCAGAGCCCTGCGATTTATGTACCGATACGGCGTAGGCCAATATGATCTCATCGAGGTCAGAGAATTCATAGGTGATTTCCCTCCCATCAAAATCAATTTTGACCTCTTGCATTTCAGAATCAATCGACCGGATTCGGCCGATATCACCATTGAAGATATCTTTATCGTAATTGTTCCTAATCTGCATGACCTTATCGCCCGCCAGGAATGTTCGGCCCCCGCGAGTTATTTCCTGGGTGGACGGATTCAAAGCGGCTTGCAGTTCGGCGTTCATTTTCACTCCGCCTACTGAGCCTTTTTGCATGGGCGTGAGAACCTGAATCTCGTCGATTGGATTCAGATTAAATCGCTTGGGGATGCGTTCCTTAACTAATTTTTTGATCGTTTGAATCACCGTTTCCGGATTTTCCTGTTCGATAAAATAAAAATCGTCCAACTCCTCGTTATCTTTTTTCAGGATTGGCGCCTTGCCGGCGTTAATCATGTGGGCGTTGACAATAATTGAGCTCGATTTTGCTTGTCTGAATATCTCATTGAGTTCGACTACTGGAATCCTTCCCGAAGTTATGATGTCTCGTAGAACGTTCCCCGCGCCAACGGAAGGTAATTGGTTGATGTCCCCCACCATCAAAAAAGTCGCTTGAAGAGGAATGGCTTTGAGCAGGTGATGCATCAGGATCGTGTCCACCATCGACATCTCATCGATGATCAATAAATCGCATTGCAAGGGTGTCTCCTCGTTACACTGAAATCCGCCTTTTTGCTGATTGAGTGTATCCAATAAGAAATCTATGGTTATTATGAGTTGAAAATTGAACTATTGTAAAGGTGATTTGGTATGATGGAAGATTGGTTGTGACTGTTAAAGCAAATCGTATAATCAAAACTGTTTTGGGAAAACGTAATTTCGAAGAGCCTTGGAAATGGTCAAATCAACAACATCATTCATTCTGTGTCTGAGTATACTGATAGGCGCTTTATTCGCTGGATTCACCCTGCATGCGAACTCAGAATATGCAGATTCCGAATTTTGTCTGACGCGCAATAGTGAACCTGCGTGCTCTATTGTCGTTTCGGAAAATCCGACACCGGCGGCGCATCTTGCGGCGTTAGAACTTCAATTCCACATTCTCAAGATTACGGGTGCAGAATTGCCTATTCGCACCGATCGTGAAAAAATCGAAGGAACCCGTGTGCTCGTTGGAGAAAGCGCGGCCACACGTGAGTTGGGGATTAAAGGGGAAGATTTTGCTCCGCAGGAATACCTCATTGCTTTTCGGACAAACACGTTGATCCTTATTGGGCGCGATTGGGAGGATACAGCGGCTAATCGGCGAGAATTCGGCCGTCCGATGAATTGCGGGAATACTCTGGAAGATACCCGGCAGCGTATTGATTACTGGAAAACCGTAGGATATCCGGAGCGCAGCACGGGCGAGATGGAACTTCCGGGAGTTTACGACGACCAAGGGACGTGTTACGCCGCCTATCATTTCATCGAACAGTTCTGTAATGTGCGCTGGTATGGGCCAAACGACTCGAGCGTCGTTATTCCCTCGCAGTCATCGCTTACGGTCAAGGGAACAGACATCCGACGATCTCCAGCCCTAAAATATCGCGATGCTCTTTGGGCGGGCAATTGGCCGTTCATGAAAGGCCAGTGGGGCTCCACAACACAATCTGAGAAATATCTGTTTTGGCGGCGCTTGCGTCTTGGCGGGGAGAAATGGGCAGGGAACCACACGTTCCACCCCAAGACCATTCAAGCCATGTTCAAAAATCCAGCGTACCAAGCGCAAGGACCGGGTCGTGGAACGCAACTCTGTTATACCAATCCGTTGCTGATCGAAGAAGTTGCTCAGAAGGCGAGGGATTTCTTTGATGGCAAGAAGAACGCACCCGAGGGCTGGAAAGCGGTAGGTGATTATTTCGCGATTGTTCCGGATGACAATTCGAACTTTTGCCAATGCGAACGGTGCAAGGCGTTGTTGAACTCAGGTAAGGACATGAATACCGGCCAGTTCAGCAGCGGCACGGTCAGCAACTATTTCTTTTCCTTCGTAAACGCCGTTGCAAGGGAAGTGCGTAAAACTCATCCCGATAAATACATCGCGACGCTCGCTTATTGGAACTACGCCTTGCCGCCCCAAGGTTTCGATATTGAGCCTAATGTATCTGTTGCTCCCTGTCTGCACACGTGCCTTTACGCCATTCATGAAGAGATTCGCGAAAACGATATGAAACTATATAAGGATTGGTTGAAAAAAACCAAAGCACCGATCTTTCTATGGAACTACTACCATCATCCGATGGAACCGGCTTTGATTTACAAATGGAAATGTTTCCCTAACATGATGGTGCATGAGTCCGTGCGGACAATGAGGATGTTCATCAAAGACGGCGTTCGGGGGATTTTCGTGTGCGGCGAACAGGACATGCTGGAAGGATATGTGATCGCTAAAATTTGGGATGATCCAGACCAGAATGAGGACGCCATCTTGAATGAATTTTTTGTCCGGTATTTCGGCGCGGCTGCAGAACCGATGGAGAAATTTTATCGACTAATTGAAGAGATCGCCTGCAATCCCAAGAACTATCCGCCGCCTCTGTATAAGCGCAACGGCATCGATTGGAAAAATGTCGCTTGGACGCGCTTGGGAACAGCAGATCGAATGAATCAACTTGGCGCTCTGATAAATAAAGCTCAATCATTCGCACAGACAGAACAGGAGAAAAAACGCGTCGGACAATGGAATGAGGCGATTTGGAAATGGATGGAAGAGGGATATGATCAGTACAATGCTGATGCATTAAAATGACCGGATGTTAACAAATAAGTTAAATCTTTCAATTCACAATCTGTGATTGATCCATGACTCGGGAACAAACAAAAGGGAGACGATATCCAAATGAAGATAACGTATTGTGACAGATCGTGTTTGTCTGAAAAAAGATATGAGATTAAGCATTCTTCGAAAACGCTGAGTTTCATGGTGATTTTGGCGTTATGGCTTTTAAGCATAACCGCTAACGCGGATATCTTCGTATCGCCCAAGGGAGACGATCATAATGCAGGGACGGAGCAAAAACCATTTGCTACGCTGGAACGAGCCCGTGACGCGGTACGGGAAATCAAGCGTAATGCAGTCCTGCCCGATAACGGTTTAACCATCTGGCTTCGCGGCGGCGACTATATCAGAAGCAAATCACTGGAACTTTCAGCCGAAGATTCGGGAACGCCTGATGCGCCCATTGTGTGGCGCGCTTACAAAAACGAACATGTGCGAATACTCGGTGGGCGTGTTCTTAAGGGATTCAAAAAGGTGATGGATGCTGACATTCGCGCGCGTCTCGACGAATCTGCGAGTAACAACGTTCTGCAGGCCGATCTACGCATCCAGGGCATCCATGATTTAGGCGCGTTGAAATCACGCGGATTCGGCAGGCTGACTCTGCCCGCTCATGGAGAGTTGTTTTTTGACAGTCGTCCGATGACACTGGCGCGATGGCCGAATGCGGGTAATTGGGAACACATCCAAGACTTTCCCAGAGAGACAGGCTCAGACGACGGCCACGGAACGAACATCGGATCGCTTGAGGGAGGATTCTTTTATGAAAGCGACCGGCCCTCACGATGGAAGAGCAAGGAAAACATTTGGATTCATGGTTATTGGGCTTATGACTGGGCAAACAGTTATGAGCGGATCGCCGAATTAGACGTGACGCGCCGATTCCTTCGAACGGCGGAACCTTATGGGAATTATGGATTTAACAAAAAACAGCGTTTTTATTTCCTCAACATCATGGAGGAACTTGACGAGCCCGGCGAGTGGTATGTGGACAAAAAGGCGGGCATACTCTATTTCTGGCCTCCCAGCCCGATTGAATCCGGCGAAGCGTTATTTTCACTATTGGAACGGCCCCTTGTAATACTTAAAGACGCAAGCCATATCACTTTACGCGGTATTTTGTTTGAAGGAACCCGGGGAAACGCTATCGAGATAAACGGTGGAGAAAGCGATCAGATTGCGGGTTGTTTGTTACGCAATATCGGCGACTGGGCTGTCACGATTAACAATGGCAAAAACCACGGAGTGCAAAACTGCGATATTTTTGATACAGGAGACGGAGGCGTCAGTTTAGAGGGCGGAGACCGTCAAACACTCACCCCCGGCGGTCATTATGTGGAGAACAGCCATTTCGCTCGATTGGGACGCTGGTCGAAATGCTATGTGCCCGCTGTCTCCATGACCGGAGTTGGCTTGCGCGCGTCGAACAATCTAATTCATGACCATCCCCATTGCGCCATCCTGTTTTGGGGCAATGATCATCTCATTGAATTTAACGACATCCATCACATAGCTTTGGAGACTGGTGATGTCGGCGCAATCTACACAGGACGGGACTATACATTCCGGGGCAACCGCATCCGTCATAATTACATCCACGAAACCGGCGGCGTGGGAATGGGATCAATGGGTGTGTATATGGATGATTGCGTAAGCGGGACGGAAGTGTTCGGCAATGTGTTCTATAAGGCTCATTGGGCGATGTTTATTGGCGGCGGACGCGATCATCACGTCGAAAACAATCTTTTTGTGGACTGCGATCCAGCAGTTCGGGCGGATGGCCGTGGCCTGGATACAAGTCAGGTTTGGCGCGATATGGTGGATAAAACCATGCGCGACAGATTGAACTCTGTTCCTCTCGATCTATACCGGAAGCGCTATCCCGAAATGAAGACTCTTGACGCCTATTACGGTTCACCCGGCGGCGCCGCCATCGCTGGTTACGCCTTCACGGGCGTTCCGCCTGAAGGCAATGTGATTGCTCACAATGTTTGTATGGGTGACTGGATCGATATCACCTGGCATGCGCAAGAGACACTATTTGATATTCATGGTAACTTTGTGACCAACGACCGGAAACAGATTGGAGAACCAAAGACCGGTTTCCAACTGCCAAAGGATTCACCCGCCTGGGAAACAGGATTCAAACCGATCCCGTTTGACCGT
The DNA here is from genome assembly GCA_963662285.2 of bacterium. Lineage (GTDB taxonomy): Bacteria > Hinthialibacterota > Hinthialibacteria > Hinthialibacterales > Hinthialibacteraceae. Next base: position 1,234,630 of record CAXXMV010000008.1, on the reverse strand, counting down.
ATCGGCCTGCAGGAATGTGAGGAACGAAATCAGCTTGGAATGCTGCGCTAAACCTGAACAAAAGATTCGTAAAAAAAACAAAACAGCAGATAAAAAGCGCAGATGAGTCTTTTCGTGATCTGACAAACCTATTCGGCAATCATTATAATATGTGAAACGTTCGATCTGACCCTGGATTTAACTGAGCATGTAGCCGACAATTCCCGAAAAGATTTTCAAAATCAGCAGATTGGTCTATTCTAAATCCAACAGTAGATTTTCTGAAACACGGGGAGAAGGAATTATGTCACTTGAATATTTTGATGATAACGGGGATTGTCTCAATCCAGATCTTATAAGAATGCCGTCGCTCTGTGTGATATGCCGACTAAAAGACGATTCTGCGCAAGAGCCCATGTGCAACTTGAACCGGCTTGACCAAGATGATGAGGATACGTTTGAGTGTGACGCCTATATCCCCATGGATGCGGAACGGCCCCAACAGAGGGACGATTCAATTTCGTTCTAGGAAAACAATATGAATATTGAGGAAAGACAGATCGAATACGTTCATTATCCCTTCTCCGAAGAGGACAATATTTTCTGTATCGGAAAAATGATCGAAATCTCCTCGACCGAATTCGCAAAACAGGGATCAAGACAATACATTTTCGATTTGATCAAGGATTCGTATCCCGTATCGGACAATGTAGAGGTCATCGAGCCGATCGAGATTTTTGAAACCTTGCAGATAACAGGTGACGGGGAGACCGGTGAGAATCTGATTATTCTATGCCGTATAAAGATCCGGATGATCGAAGCGTGATATCATATCATCCCTATCTTGGTTATTGATTTTGTATTTTCTCCATCTCCTAGATAATCGCTGAAGCGCATCGTATTATTTTTCTCGAATCTTTCCATGAGCGCTTTTTTATCTCCATTCATGTGTTGGTGTAATAGAAAAACGATTGGATCGCATTGATTTCAAAATGTTCGTGTGTTACATAATCTCTTGCGCGGGCTTCAAATTTTTTTTACACACATAGGTTTTTGTAAATCTGACTGGCGCTTGGTGATTTTACCCTCCAAGAGAAAAACATTACGGCTCTCTCATTAAAAAAGAGAGCCGCAACATAATGTGTAGGAAATATCATGCAAAAAGCGAGATTTAATAAAAAACTAAATTACAGGTTTTTTTTGTGGTTTTCCTTTGCCAAGAAGAATACAAATGCAATCGTGTTCTTTGAGATTATGGGCTGAATGCTTCTCCCCCGGTTCAATCATGACAGCTTCGCCTGGAGAAAATTCATGCGTAACACTATCAATTTCCAGCATTCCATAACGAAGAAATACGATGATTTCAAGGGCATTTGGATGAACATGATCAAGTACACGAACCGTTCCTTCGTTCTCTTTCCTTGATGAGGTTATAGTAATCCAATCTGCGTCGCTAAGAGCTTCGTCTACATATACTTTCACAGATCGGTTCTCATCTTCTCGTACATGTGTTTGAAGAATGTTTGAGTTTAAGAAACGCATTCGTTCACCTCGATTCCATATTCCAATAACGCTGTGATCAAATCACTGATAGGTTGTTTTACACCGTTGAATTGAATCGCCTTCATCCCGTTGCGTCGTGCGGCTTCCACATTCTCTAACTTATCATCGATGAAGAGCAGCTCGGGCGGTTGAAATCCAGATTTTTCTATCGCAAAGTGAAACGCCTTGTCTGAAGGCTTACGGCACTCGATGAGATGAGAAAAAAGACGATTTTCTTCTTGAATCGCGTCCATAAACGAAGAATCCTTGTAACCGTCGTAGATTTCCTGGTTCGTATTGGAAAGAATGTACTGGGGCATGACGTTAGCCATACTTGTCATGACCTCCACCACCTCAGGAATAAATTGGACATTTTTGTTTTTATCCCTGAGCAAATAAGTCTGGGCAGTCCGGATTGCCTCGATGTTTTCCGGTGTTGGTTTGAGCCCAAAACCATATTCACAGGCGATCGGCCAGAATTCCTCAGCTGAAATGTGTCCGCTGCTGTAGGCTTGCAGGAAATTCTTCTCGCAATCCCCAGTACGGTAGGTGTTTAGATTCTTGGTCTTCTCTGTATCAATAACCACAGAGAGAATTTTCTTGAAGATTTTGCCGCGTTCCGGATCAACAGCATGGGGTGCTGGTAGACCAAGAGCTGCATAGGCCATATCGTAACATCGATTCCAATTTGGAGTGGCTAAAACACTCTCCATATCCCAGATGAATGCTCTAATGAGACTGTTTAGATTGTTGATAGTGTACATATCAATCCTCCTCAAATGTTTTTTTTGTCGCTGATCACGCTGCCGTTACAACCCATTAGATATAAAGATAAAAAGAGTTTTATGAATTTTTTTTGGATTTTTTGGGATATTGCAAAAAAAAGTGCATTATTTGGGCGATTTGGATAAGTTTTCCATACACGAAATGATATCCGAGGCGCTTTTTCTTATTCGCTCAAACTGTTCGAAAAGTGTTTTTCGATCACCATTCCAGTTCTTAATGTAATCCGAGGATGATTGAATCGCTTGAATATCGTAATGTTCACAGACAACGCAAGCCACAGCGTCAGCCTCTAATTCCTTGGTAGATCGAACTATTTTCTTCCCTTCAGTGTTCTGGTGAAGCATCTCATGAGCCAATTCATGTACCAAAACGGAGAAATGCTCGGCTGACGACATTCCGGATTTAATAATGATTGTTCCTCCATAAGAGGTTCCTTTCACTGAACGATTTTCCTCATATTTCAATTTAATACTTTTATCAGCAATTACGTTTTCTATAAGAGGAATGAGGTTTTCTGCTTTTCCAATAGCAGTAGGCGGTTCGGGCAGGTCTTCACCGTCGGTTTGGGATTCATCAAAAACGTAAACAGGTCTAAAGCCTACTACTTTTTTTTCTTTATCGCCTTCCCTTTCTTTTATATCATTCTTGCTTTTTTCTTTTTTGCGGTAGACACAGGGAGCAAGAATGCAAATGCCTTTCTGCCCTTTCTTCACATATCGATTCAATTTATTCCAGGAACGGAATCCTGCTACATTGGACGCCTTCGGATTTTGGGAATAGATCAAAAGTTGGTTTCCGGTTGAGTATTTATAGAAGCACGACATCACTTTCAAATATTGAAGCATGGCGTTCGAATACCCTTTGTCGAGTTGATCACACAGCCGGTTTAATGTCTCATCAATCATTTTTTTGCTCTCTGCGATCAGAGTATTTCTCTTGTTTTCTTGGTCTTGGTTCATTTTTAAACCTCCGGCCAACTGGCCAATATCCACCAGTTGGCGGATGAATTTCGATGAAAACCGAAAAGTATATATATGAGTTGTGCTTTCATCACTCCAAAATGGTAAAAAGACACAACACGCAAAGAAAACCGGAATGTTTGAATGAGATTGAAATCCTCTTAGAGGATATGCGGGAAGCGAAGACGCTTTTGCACGATATCAATGCGAAGGTAGAACATCTGATTTTTAGGCGGAACTTGCATGAAAGAGACTGATCCCCCCTGCAGGTTATACCGAGAAAACGGCGGTATGGGGTGCAGGGCGCAGTGAATGGTTGACACGTATTCGCGTTTTATTCAAGGATTCGGAATTTATTATTTTCAATTCACTTCTACAAACCGATCGATCTCCGTAAAATAAATCCCCTTTTCCACAACTGGATTATCGGTGATTCGTTCCCATTCCCAGGCGTACGATTGGATTTGCCTCCGATACTTTTCAACGAGCGGTTCTACGTCGTTTTGGGCCGAGCCATCGGTTTTGTAATCGACCAATACCCATCCGTCTTTTTCCTGGAAGATCAGATCGATCGCGCCTCGAAGAAGCAGCGGTTTATCGTTTTGCAAAGGATTTGCTCCTTGTATGCGGATCGGAACTTCCGCAAAGCGCTTTGGGGAGCGGAGCGCGCGTTGCCAGATGCTGGATTGTTGAACCGTCTGAATTTGGCGAATCGCGTCGTCGTGCCAGCCGGGATTCAAATTGTGTTTTCGAATGGATTTTGCCACAACTTTTTCCAGGGCTGAATCGGGATTTCGAATCAACGCTTCGAGAACGGCATGAATCAGGTTTCCCCATTGGATTCCCTCCTCGCGGGAGGAAGGCTCCCATTCCTCATCGCGATCCATTCGGCTGATGGCATTAACGGAATAGGTAGGAACGATAATTTTCTCCCAGCGCTTCCTTATAGAGTCCATCTGCAAATCGATATCGCTTTGCTTCCAGGATGTTGGATCAAGTTTTGATAGGGGCGATGTTACGGGAGAATCCACAATGGGAACGTTTTCAAGATAGGAATTGAAGAAATTCCAGGGATTATGATGGTTGCCCTTTTCCCGCTGGGTAATGATGAGTTGCCGCTTGCAGCGGGTGGCGGCCACATAAAACAAACGGATTTTCTCCGCATCTCCAAACTGTTGTTCTTCCGCGCTGTATCGATCCCAATCGGCCGGTTGAGCGAGTAATTTCCTATGATAGGACTGTGGATTTTCCTGCTCCATCTTCAAATAAGCCCTGGCGGCGTCCTGAAGGCGGTCGATATGAAGATCGGCCTCATGGTTGGTTTTTCCGGAAGGATCGGCCAGAAACACGACCGGCGCTTCCAATCCCTTCACCTTGTGCAAGTTCATGATGCGCACGAAGGACTTTTGGGGCGGCGAGGCGGATATTCCATCCAACTTGATTTCATTTTGGATCAATTGGTGGAAGAAATCGACGATATCGCCAATAGAGATAAATCGATCCGGAGAAGACCGGATCACGGCTATGGCCTTGGCCAGGCAACCGCAGCGTAGATTGGCGCCAGGAAAAGCGCTTCCGCAGGCGAACAATCCCAAACGATCGCAGATTTTCTCTATGGCTGTGGAGGGAGGCAATGTTTTGATCCAACTTCGGTATAAACGCAATTGTGTAAACGCATCGTTGTATTTGGAGTAAACCTCAGCTGGTAGACCGCTGGGGATTGTATCTCCGTATGAGAATTCCCCTCCGTGTTTCTTGAACGCATACAGTTCGGAATCGCTGAAACCAAATAGTTCGTTGCGTAAGACGCCCACCAGCGCGATGGGATTCCAGGGTTGATTGATGGCGGTCAGGCAGAGGGTCAGTAATCGCAATTCTTCCACTTGGTTCAGCGCGTCGCCTCCGGTAACCTGGCATGGAATCTGAAATTTCTCCAACTGCCGGGCGTAGAGATTCAGATTTTTGGTCAAGTAAGTAACGATCATAAAGTCTTCCGGCTGGGCCCGGCCCGATTGAATTTCCTCATGAATCCATCGGGCGATGAACGAGGATTCATAAAGGGAACAATCGTTCTTATTGGTTTTGTCCTGAGGAATCGTTAATTTTTTTATTTTTTCTTCATCTGGGAGAGTGGTTTGCGGTTTCCCGTGTTGGAGCGGAACGTAGGTGGGCGAATAGGGTGTTTCTGTTTCAGGAAATTGAGATTGGAACTTTTGGTTGACCCAATCGAGAATGGTTGGATCGGTTCTGAAATTGGACGATAGATGAAGAATCCTTCCGCCATTCTGTTGGATGATTTTTTTGACTTGGTTGTAGGTTACAATATCGGCCCGGCGAAACCGGTAAATCGATTGCTTCGGGTCTCCCACGACAAACAAGGAACCGGCTCGTGGATGGGAGCGCCTCCAATCCTTCTCCGAGATATCCTCGCAGGTCAGCAACATCATGATTTCGGCTTGGATGGGATCGGTATCCTGAAATTCATCCACCAGAAGACGGGATATTCGTTGTTGAAAATACCGCCGAACCGACGGCCAGCGTTTCAGCATCGAAGCGGTTAAGAGCAGCAAATCCTGAAAATTCAGCACGCCGTCCCGCTTTTTCTTTCCTTCGTATCTTTTAATGGCAGGCAAAATGGCGCGCAGACTGATTTCATACCGGCGGGCATACCATTTTTGTTGGGTGGGAATGACGTACGTTTCCCGAAACGAGTCCCATCGGTCGCGCTCCGCAAGAGCCTGATTCTTTCCCCCGGGCCATTGCTTTTGAATGATCTTGGACTTTTTGAATTCCTCCAAAACTTTCATAAAGGAGACGGGATCGGATAGATTGTGGTATTTTACCAACCGGAGAATCGTTCGGTATTTCGGGATTATTTCGTCGTTCCCTGGATCGTCGGGAAGAGTTGGATTCATTTGTTCCATATGGGCTGCGTAATCGAGCAAAGCCTCGCGGATTGGCTGCAGGTTGGGCATGGGCGTTGGGGGAGCGGGCCACTCATCAATATCGGGATAATCGGCCATTTTCTGATACGTGGAAACCAGCGCGCCGATTTCCAATCCCGCTTCCTGCAATTCCGTCAAAATGGGATCATCATAGGCATAAAGACCGGCTACCCATTCATCCCATGCCTCGCGGCGAATCAGTCGATCTTCCAGATCATCGATCTCCCGGAAGGCGATATCCACGCCCGCTTCCACCGGACGTTCGCGAAGAAGGCGCGCACAGAAGGAATGGATGGTTCCGATGAAACAGTGCTCGATTTGTCCGAGTGCGTCCGATATCCGTTGATGAACCAATCCGGATTCAGAGCGGAGAGTTTTCTCCAATTCAACCTGGAATCTGGAACGCATTTCGGCGGCGGCCTTCCGCGTGAAGGTGACTGCCGCCATACCCTCGGCTGTGCATTTCCCCTCTCGGATCAAATTCATCATCCGACCGATCAGGCTGGTGGTTTTTCCGGTTCCCGCCGCTGCTTCCACCAGGATGTTGACATCCAGGTCGTCCAGAATGGAATCGCGCTCCCGGCAATCGGGCAGAGTTGAAATCTTATCGTTCATCGCAACGGAGTTCCTTTAGGGGCTGTAGCCAAACGTTCATGGGATTACGGAGTTTTTTATCGCTGCTTCGAGTTATCGAGGCAACGTCCTGGCAAATAGGTTGAAAATCGCAGAAGTTGCAATCTTTTTCATCGTTGGTCGGCGCGAATATCCCGTGGGCGATCGACTGGCAGAGCGATTGGAACATGTTTCCTCTTTCAGCGAGTTCCGGTTCGGTCCAGGCGATTCGTTCGCCTTTCCCTTTCTCACTGGGGAAAAAATATCCGAATTGGCTAATCGTCGCATGGGGCGAGACACAGTCTCTCAACCAGAGAGTCATGAGTTCGTAATAGAGTGAATGCTGAATCACCCGGCCCTGGCGAAATGGATCGTTCTGTTCGTATTTATACGTACCGCCGCTTTTGTAATCCCATATGGCGTACATATGTTCACTTTCGTTTCCAATCCGGTCGACGCGATCGATAATCCCCCTCGCCCGAAAGGATTTCCCATCCGGCAAGAGGATATGCAGGGGCGTCGTGGAAACGGTTTTGGACGATTTCGGAGAAGGAATCCCCAGGGCGGCTTCCACATAAACGGGGGTGTGCGACTGGCAGAGCGTCTCTTCATCTTTCAGAAAAATAACGGCGCATTGTTCGAATTCCAGGCGCTGGCGAGTGAAGGCGCTCTCATTAGGAGGAAGGATGTAATCCCGATATTTCTGAACCAGTTCGCCAAGCAGGTTTTTTAAGCGCGGCCAGTGATTCTTATAATTTGGTTTTTCCTTTTTATCGATCAATTCCTGCATGAAGGTTTCAAACATCTCATGCAAGAACGATCCAAACTGTAGTGGATCCAACCAGCGGTCGGGATCGACGCCGATATCGTCCAGCGGTTGCAGTTTGAGTCCATTTTCAAAAAAGAACCGCAATGGACATTGGCCCAAGGTTTCGAATCTCGACGCCGACATCACAATCCCATGGGGTAAGGTGGGATCGAGGTCCTTGCCCGATTCGGGAACCCAACCATCGTATTCCGTGTAATCCTGGCTGCATCGGGCGGCCTGGGCCGTTAAACCGTTGCCGATATGCGGATATCGCCGCATTGCGTCTGCCAGGGAATTATGGCCGCACTTTTGCCCGTTCATGCGGTGCATCCACAATTCGGATTCATTTAGCGCTTTTCGAGAATCCAACGGCGAGAAGGACGCAGGCGGAAACAGCCATTCGGCCAGCGAGGAGGGATCTCCTTCCCGGTTTTCGGACAGGATTCGATAGGCATTGAGAACAACGCTGCTGGGAAACATCTCGCGATCGTCGCTGAGATCATAAGACGAATAACTGAGGGTCAATTGTCCCTGGAGACGTCCAAGAAGCTGATAAAACCGATCGAGGGTATCCCGCTGATGGGTCGATGCAGTCGGCAGGGCGGAAGACATGGTTTCCCGCTCGCGATCCAGCAGAAACGGATCTTGAAAGACCGAACCGGGAAAACGGGCGTCATCCAGGCCGACTATAAAAGTAACCGTTCTTCCGCTATTCCCACCATTCGTGATAGAAGCGGCATGTAGGCGCCCTTCGCGGGGAGAACTGCCAAGAACCCTTAGTTGAGTGGGGAGAGAGGATAACCACTCCTGGATGTCGATTTCATTGTTTTCTTCATGTTCCTGGATACAGCTCCCCATGGTTTCCAATTCGTCCATGATTCGGTTCCGGGCATTGCGATCGAGTTCCGTGGAATTGTGAGAATAATCCGCTAACAGCGCGTGAATCGAATCGATCTGTTCGAGTGGATTGGCATGCAGAGGGGGTAATATGGAAAACCAATCCGAAACGATAGTGTACAGGATTTTGAATAACTCAATCTCCTGTCTGAGTTTTTGCTGATACTCGGTTCCCTCGATTTCCTGCGACTCGTGCGGGGAAAACGAGTCTTTCACTTGCCTTTCAAGAGATTGAATCGTCTGTTGGATTCGGGATTCATAGCGCTCCCGTTTCGATCCAATCGCAATCGAGCGCAGGGATTGTATGCATGAATCGGCCTGAACGCTCCCGTTATCAAACAGGGGATGATTCAGCAAGCCGTCTTCCAGCATTTGGAGCAAGAGCGTTTGGGGATAATCGGACTGACGCCATTCCAGCCAGATATGCAATAAGCGTCCGGGACGTGAATAGCGAACGGGAATCCCATCCGCAAAAGTGATGGGGATGGAATTTTGCGGGTCTAAAGGCAATACGGACAAACCGGTTTCGTATATTTGGGGAAGATAGGTATGTACATCGGTATACAGCAGTTCCACGGTATCCAGGGGGATTTCATCGGCGAGACATCGGCGAAGAACTTCCCGAATTTCATTGATTTCACCCAAAGCGGAAAAAATGCGGACGCTTTCATCTTGAAAAGCGGCTGGCGCTTCCACGGGAGCGGGAAGCCACCGAAGTAAATCGAGATCGGACGCCGGTTCCTCCGTGCGTTCGAGGATGGATGCACTCGGCAAAGTTATGCACTGGTTTTGAGTAAGATACCGCAAAAACTCATTTTCCAGATGAGATAATTCCAAGGTATCCGGGACGATAAAGATCGAATCGGAGGGGATGGTATCGTCTCGATTTGACGATACCATCAATACCGCTTTTTTGAGGAGTTCCGCCCGATCCAATAACTGGTTCCGCTCCAGGTATCGTTCGTATTGGCCCAGTAAATAAGCGATATCGTCACCTTTTTCGTGACATTCAAAATGGTTATTGCATATCTCCCCGCTGGATAGATTGGCCAGGCGTAATGATTCGATGGTTTCGTATAATTTCTGAAAGAGTTTCAAATTGGGGGAAAGATCGTTCAGGTATTTCAATTCTCCCTTGGCCGCGTTTCGCCAAATATTTTGGAGGATCAGCGGTCCAGCAAGAGACGCCAACATTTTGGCGGAATCCACGCCTGAATCCATTTCGATCCACTCAAAGGCCATGCGGGATACCGTTTGCAGTCGCATGTTCACAACCGGCTGACCGTTCCTGGCAACTTGATCCAGCCACTGATGGCCAACACGGAGAGAAGAAACAATCAGCCATTTTTCAGATAGAAGGTTTTCTTTGCATATCCGAGTAAGTTGGTGGATAATAGGATTCATGTCTCATTCCGTTCAATAAAGTTGCAATCACTTCTTGCAAAGGGCATACCAGATAATACGCTACAAAATAAAAAGGAACAAAGGGAAGAGATCGTATTGCTTATCTATAGGAAATTCTGATTGTTGAAGTGATATTTATTTTACTGAATCATAGTAGAGGAAGTGTATTGTTTCTATTGATGCCATGATAGAGTTATCAATAATTGATGCAAACGATCAAAATGTGCTTTACGTTGAGAGGTTTCTCATGGCGACTCGCGAACAACATCACTGTATATTGACCACACATGGAATGGATGGAGCTTGTTCGGCGGCTATGCTTTTGCAGATCCATCCGAAAGCCAATATTGTTATTACCAGCGCCCGGCGGATCGCTACTTCACTGGAAGGGATTCAGGGACAATCCCAGATACCCGATGTAATCCATATCTGCGGCGTCGGCGTGAACGAATCCATCGGTGAGGTTCTCGAAAGGGTTACTCAACTGACTCGAAAAAAACGGACCGTTCTATGGTACTGTGGGAGGGAATATCTGAATGAGTATGAAGAGGCGCTAGGAGATGTTTGCAAGCCGGTTTTCCAGAAAGCCAGAAGCAATACCGATATCATCCAGATTTTTCATAACATCTCTCTGAACGATCAATCAAAATTTCTCCTGATCCTTTCCTATCAGTTCGTTTCCGACAAAAAGAAACCTTCCAAAGAAGAACAATTTTGGCACGACCTGATCCGGGCGAGCGCGGCCCGTTATTTCAAATACGGCGACCGTTCGAGTTATATCCAGGCCATCCAGAAACTGGCGGGGATCGTTCCCCTTACCGAATCTGATTATAAAGAAGTGGATGCCTACCGCCTTTACGGATCACACACCGTTCCCTTGGGTGAAAGCAAACTTATGAAACACCTGCGGTCGCTGGTGCAGAAGATCGGCCCCATTGACGAGCCGGTTCTCATTCTGGGTCCTACCGGGTCGGGGAAGGAACTCGTGGCCTGGAATCTGCATGAAGCCAGTAAGCGCAGCGGTCCATTTGTCCCGGTGAATTGCGCTATGTTAAGCGCAAGTTCCGATTTGGCTCACGACCGGTTGTTCGGTCATGTTGCTGGGGCATATACAGGAGCCAATACCAATCAAGAGGGCGCTTTTGAAAAAGCCGATGGGGGAACTCTATTTTTGGATGAAATCGCCGAACTCCCGATGTCGGTTCAAACGCAATTGCTGCGCGTTTTGGAGGAGGGGACTATCACACCGCTCGGCACTATGGGATCGAAATCCGTAGATGTGAGGATCATAGCCGCCACCAATCAGAATATTCCCGCTTTGATTCGAGAAGGACGTTTCCGTTCTGATCTTTATTACCGGTTAAACGTCCTGCAAATTTACGTCCCTCCACTCAGGGATCGACTCGATGATATGAAATCAATCGCCAACAATCTTCTCTATGAGATGAAGAAAAAGAAGTACTCCTACTCTCTAACAAAAGAGGATTGGCTGACCGCTTACGGATACGACTGGCCGGGAAACATCCGCCAGTTCATCAACTTGCTCAAGCGGGCTGTTTATCTGAAAAAGCCCTTTGGTGAAGTCGTAAAGGAAGAAATGCGAGTCGATACGGAATACGGCCACGTTCGCGATCTGGGAACGGCTAAAGACCTGCTCATGTTTCGCCCCAAAGACTGTACTGAGGTATTGCCTGCATCCGAAATTCAAATCTCCTATATGAAGCATGTCCTGAAACTCTACGAAGGAAACTGGTCTCAAGCGGCGCAGGCTTTGGTCGTAGCTGTTAATACTTTGCGAAAATGGGTATCTGAAGAATAAATCTACTGCATGCAATGATGTTCAATAAATGACTGGATTAATCTTTTATGACGAAACGGTAAAAAGTCAAAAAATGTTTTTATGACCACAATACTTAGTGGGTATCCATAAGACTTATATACAAGATATAGTGTGGGTTTCGTCTTTCATCCACTTTTTGCCGACTCATCTTCTATAGACATTGCCATCATCGCTGAATTCCGGTGATAGAAGCCCAAAGTGAACAAGTATAAGGAAAAAATCAGAAGAGTATTTCATGCCGTTTGGGACAATGGCGGCAGGATTGGGATAATTGTCCGGATGAACAGGAATTTCTAAAATCACGATAGTCTTTCTGATTCCAGATTTCTTTGAATGATTGGCGATTTATATCGCCGAATACGATCTGTTGGCGAGTATGCTTCTCATCCTCCGGTTTCTTGAGGGGATTATTTAGTGGCATCCTCGTAAACACGCACGGGGAGACCTCTCCGTTTACGGAAATGAAGAGCGCCTTTTCGATGTTTTCCGTACATACCGAAACGCTGTTATCTGAATCCCTCAAATAATAATTAATTGGAACGCCCATCCGTTTTGCTTTTTCGGCGATGGCTTGTAATCGTGTTTTTAGTTCTTGACGTTCAACGGGTTGCAACGCGCATAGCATTTCTTCTTCCATTTCGGGTGAGGGCGCATAAGGCAAGGTGGTGATAACGACCTGATCAATATTCAAGCCGGATAGAAGGGATGGTAAATCATCAATATCTTCTAGACCGGAGCGAAGCAGCATATAAGCAATATGGATAGAGGGTCGAGAAGCGCCCATCTCATGTTTAATCCGATCGAGACACTTAATGGCTTCAAGAACTTTGTTCAACTGCGTTCCCTTGCGAAATACATCGTTCTTTTCGCTGGCGCCCGCTAGTGAGAACGCAATGATATCGACGCCCAATTCAACCAAGCGATAGATTTTATCACTGTCGAGCGACATGGCATTGGTGGTCGTTCCAACCAAACACCTCGCCTGTTTCGCAAGTGAGATGAATTTAAAAATGTCGGGATGAAGAAAGGGCTCGCCCCATCCCTGCAGGTAGGCCATATTGGATTTTGATAAGGCGGGTACAATTTTCTGGAATGTCTCACGAGTCATAAACCGATTCTGCCAGTGGTCAAGATGTGTCGTGCGGGGACAATAAATACAGGCGGCGTTGCAGACCGTGCTAATCTCGATCTGTATCCAGTCTGTAGATGGTATGAAAAAGGATGCGAACCATTTCATATTGCTTGCTCAATCTCTTTTTAACAATTTTCCCTTTATGGATGAATCTAATCAAGCATTCTTTTAGAAATAAACTAAATTCAGAGGGTGAAAATCTGGTTTGTCAGCAGTCACGGAATCAGAATAATTCCTTATTCCAATTATTCATTATTTGATTATATCACTCAAAAAATGACCTATTCACTCGATTTTATAAGATGATTTAAATATTACACATCTTCCTATACTCTCTTCCTAACTTCATATTTTCAAGCCTGTCATAAGTATATCTCTCATCAATTTAATATGTTGGCACTCCTCTTGCTTTTGTTCAGTGAAGATCGAACGAAGGAGGAATGGAATCATGGCGATCAATGGTGAAAGGTTTTTACGGATCAGCAAGGTGGGATTCTTTTCCATCAAAGACCATGCGTTGGAGCGGATTGAAAAGTTCACAGGTAAAACCATGGAACTTGAAGTCGCTTTTGATTGTTTCTGCCGGAGTACCCAATTGACATATTCGGAAATGTGGGTGCGGGGATATCGTCCTGCCTACCAACAGCGCAAACAGGCCGGAGTAGCCACATGGTATTTCGAATTATCGTTCCCCGGTTGTGAATTGATCGCCGTCATAGCCAGAGGAGACCGATTCGGGGAATACGAGTGGATTACCACCTACACACAAAATCACCGCAACGAATCCAATATCTTATGGCAAATCCAGGAAGCGTGTGTCGCCTGACAAGCGTCTTGAAGAAGAATGCATATACGAATGCGGATCAACCGAAAATGGAGGAACAGAATGAACGTATCAAATAAAGCGCAGGAAAAATGTATTGGCGAAATCAAAACAAGGCTTTCCGGCATGCAGTACGTACATGGGCGTCTGTTGCCCGGCGAGAAGGTCTACCTGGAACGAGATTCCGAAAATTCTCACGATCTGAATGCTATCTGCGTCAAGAATCTAGATTTCGAGGATGTGGGGTTTGTCGAGCGCCGAACGTGCGTCTGGTTGGCTCCACTCATCGACCGGGGAAAGGTTTTCATCGACGGCTATATTCCCACCCAGAACGCAAACCAACGCGGCGACCGCATGCATGGATTCTCACTAAACCTGAAGGTCTTTCTGGCGGATAAGGGGGCATCGATCTTCGAATCCCAAGCAAAACCAACTAGCGACGTCGAAGCCCTGCAGGAATCCATGCGCATTCTCTATGAGAATCTGGAGGGATTCCAGAACGCCTCCGTCATTACCGGTCTGCAGCGCCGTCTTCGTCATGTTCTGCAAAGAGATGTCACCCCGGAGACGCATCTGATCTTAAATCTTTTCGAATCAAAAGCCGATACGATTCGAAACGATCAGGGCAAGAACATCGAGAATAAAATACGATCCGCTATGACGGGATTACAAATTCAGGAAGGCGTCTATTACTGCAACCTGACCGTTTTCCCCATCGTATCCAGCAATCTGACTCACGCCGATTACATTCTGTTAAAGAATGCGATTGACTCGAAAACAGCAATTGTCGAGGAGGTCTCTCAACAGGGACAGGTCAACGAATTGATGATCCACAATCAGAACGATAAACCCATCCTGATCCCGGAAGGAGAAATCCTAGTGGGGGCGAAACAGAACCGGGTGGTGAATATCAGCATCCTTGTGGCGGCCCATATTACCTTACGAATTCCGGTCAGTTGTGTGGAGCGGGGCCGCTGGCGGTTTACCACGAAGGATTTCAAGTCCGATCATTACGCCCATCCCAAACTGCGCAGCCGCAAGTTGCAGAGCGTTCAAGAATGCCGGGCAAGTTCTGGAGCCGCTTATAGCGATCAGGGTGCGGTGTGGGAAGAGGTGTCCATGAATCTAAAGGAACACCAGGCATGTTCCAATACCGAATCGATCACCGATGCCTATCAGAAGTCAAGCGAACGAATTCGAGAATACAAAGACCGCTTCGTTTTGCCTGAGGCTGCAGTAGGCGTCGTTGTCGGCAGCGGAAACCACATTATCGGGATGGACTGTTTTGATCATTCCGCAAGTTTCCATCAATGCTGGGAGCGCCTCTCCGACTCCTATTTTATGGATTCGATCCATCAATCCGACATACCGGTATGCCCCCAAAGAACGGCGCAAGAGTTTCTGGAGCGCATCCAAAACTCCATTGAAATATGCGATCCATCCATCGGCCTGGGAAACGAACTAACCATCAAGGACGAAAGCTGCACCGGCGTCGGGGTATGGTACTCTGACTCGCTCTGTCACCTGTCGGCGTTCAGCGTGGAGTAATCATCTAGAAGCGCTTATTCAATCGTATCTTTATATAAATCTGATGATTATTTCATAATTTGAAGGAGAAATGCAATGAGATATTCCACACTATCCTTGTTTCTAACCGGATGCTGTTTTCAGTTTATGCAAGGTTGCGCCACAATGGTCGTCATGGTTCCCCAACCGTCTCCGGACCAGGAAATCGTATATGTGAAAGGGGCGGAACATATCGTTTCCCAGAAAAGCAATATCCTTTCCGTGGGATTATGCAACCGGGTGAGGGATTCTTCGGTAAAACCAGAATTTTTGATCTCCTTATCCAACAAAACGGACAAGCCGATCAATTTCTCCACAGAAAACATTACGGCCAAAGTAAATGGAGACGATCTCAAAGTCTATACCTATGAAGAATTGGAACGTATCGCTCGGCAACAATACGCCCTCATGATGTTCTGCGTGGGGCTGAGTGGAGCGGCGAGATCGTTGAACGCCACTAATGCAGGCTCAAACTCAGACCAATGCTGAAATGGCGCAGGTTGCATCCAGGTACAAGGAAACGATCTCCGATCTCGACGCCGCAATTCTACAAAAAACCACAGTTCAACCGGATACAACGTTTGGGGGAATCGTCGTAATCGAAAACACCAAATGCCCCGAAAAGAATGAATCAAATCAAGTGGATTTAATTGTAAATTTAGAAGATGAATTGTATGAATTCACTTTCATCGAAACAAAACAGAAAACAATCCAAAAAGCGAAAACGACTAGAATGAAATAACAACCAGGAGGAACACATCTCATGTGGTTATTCACCAGTAAATCATTCATATCCATTGTCGTCGACAAGAACGATCCTGACCACCGCATAGTCCGAGCGCGCTGTAAGGGCGATATTGAAGAGTTATTCCCGGACGCAGACGTATTTGAAGATGAAGCCGCCGATTACCGTTACCGGGCTTTTGTTTCGACATCCGATGTTACGCAAAATCTTACTAAATATATTGAAAATATGGATTACATCAACTTCAAGAATTCGATTCCCTATGAGAATAAAAGGTATCACGGCGCCTGTATCGGGGTATGGTCGATTATGTTGGGGCTGCAGAAACGAGTATAAAGATAACTAAACTACTTATTGTGATCTTTAGCTATCTAAAACTGTGAATTAGATTAACACAAGGGAGTGTGCACATTATCAACCATTATGCTAAGGCGATCGTTAAACCAATTGTTCTAGGTTTTGTGCCATGAGGCAATTGCATGCAAATATAGTTCAGCAGATTCGAGGGATTTTGCGAGGTCATAACGATTCAGCCTCAATTATTAAGGAATTATTGCAAAACGCGGATGACGCATGAGCCCAACAATTCCATATCTCTTGGACCGTTAACTGGCTCACTGAAACACATCCGCTCTTGGCTTCGCCCGCAATCCTTATACTAAATGATAGGGAGTTTTAGCCTATCCATGCTGAGTCGATATGTCATTTTTACAAAGGATCCAAGAGAATAAATTCAGATGGTTTTGATGATATTGATATTCTGTTGGAAGACACAAGGTAGGCAAAGATTATTCTCTACGACATAAACTCTAAATTAGAGTATTTAATCGAAATTAAATGCGACCGCTTCGATCAGAATTACTGGCAGAATATAGGTTAAACTTGGTTAAACTTGGTTAAACCAGTAGACATTGCCTAAAGATTATAATAGGATTTTTATCATCTATTGCATTTTTAATCAGATCAGTTTTATTTCTATTTGTTTTGGAGTAAGTCTGTGTCAAGTGATCGTTGGCTTTCTGTGGATGAAATTGCGTCTCACCTCGGAATTAAGTGCGATACGGTCTATCGCTGGATTTCAGAAAAAAAATACCTGCCCATCGTATGGGACGACTTTGGAAGTTTAAAAAAACCGAAGTTGATGAATGGGTGAAAGCAGGTGAAGCCGCTGATAAATCTAATCCATACGAAAAATAGAATATAAGAACATTTGGGGAAATTTTCATTATAATGATTGATCGTAATTATTCTGCAACTTTAACGGGTAATCCGTTTTTGTTATTTGAAACGAGACAAGTCGCTCTGTTGATGAAAGATACCAATGATCCAAAAGTAGCAATGAATAAAATTATTGAATCTAACCTGTTTCAATATAGCAGTACCAAAAGTGTTCCCAAGCGGTTCAATGCAATCCATAAGAGAATAAGTGTACTGGATAAATCCCTTGTTGATTGTCTTGCTTCAGGTTCAGTCAATGAAGCCAAAATAACAAATCTTTTGGCAATTGCTTCATCAGATCGGCTTTTTAAGGAATTTGTTGTTGAAACAATCGCATGTCGTTTGACTTCACATAAACAGCAACTTACTCTTAAGGATATTGAGGATTTCTTTGAATATAAACAAGAAACAATACGTGAGGTAAAAGGTTGGACAGAAAAGACAATTAAAAAATTGATCCAAGTCTATGTTCAAATACTGTATCAATCAGGCTTAATTAATGATCGAAAGAGTAAAACGCTTCAAAAATTATTTATTTCTGTTGATTTTAAAGGGAAACTTTTGCTTTCCTTTAATAAAGAATTGATTGAATGCATAGCAGGATAGGGATTCCGGTATGGATATTCATGAAAAACTTGACTTAATTATTCCCAAAATTACAGATCTTGTCTTTTTGAAGAACAAGGGATTAGGGAATGAAATTGGTTTTCATATTTTTGATTATGATCCTAAAGATGAATTGTTTGTTCGAGATCATACAGAATTCTTGATTACCAAACTTAATAGCCCGTCTATTAACATAAAAACAATAGAAATCAACTTGTACTCGATTATTCTGAAGATTCTTGGAAATAGGAATGTTTTTGATAAAATATCGCTCGATGAAAAAAAAGTTGGATTTGAAAATATCCCAAAACGGCTTGAACCGATTTTAAAGCCGGATGCGTTTATCAAAAGTATAAATAAGCAGATAACAGATGATGTTCAACTTATTTTCTTAACTGGCGTTGGGAGATCATATCCTCTTCTAAGATCCCATACAGTTTTGAACAATCTTCATAGTGTCATTAAGAAACAGCCATTATTGATGTTCTTTCCAGGTGAATACGACCAGCGTAAATTGAAATTGTTTGGTCTATTCAAAGATGATAATTACTACCGTGCTTTCAAATTAATTGAATAATGGAGAAACAACATGAAAATCATCGACATGTTCACCAAACCTATAGATCGGGATATCAAGGGGGTAATCACTATTGGTCAGGAACAAGAAGATGAAATCCAACAGGAACTTTCTGAATATGTTGTTACCCGCGAATTAAACCGTCATTTCCATGATTTTTATGAATCCTTCACCAAATCACTCGATTCACCGACCGATAAGATGGGGGTATGGATTTCGGGCTTTTTCGGTTCTGGTAAATCTCATTTCTTGAAAATCGTTTCCTATCTTTTGGAAAATCGACCGACAAAAGATAAAAATGCTTTGGGGTATTTCAAAGAGAAAATCGAAGATCCTCTTCTCTATGGAGACATGACTCGTTCTGTTGAGAAAGGTGATTTAGAAGTAATTATTTTCAATATAGATTCTAAGTCATCATCAGATAGTAAATCCAGAAAAGACGCTATTGTCGATGTTTTCAACAAAGTCTTTAACGAACGACAAGGCTTTAGTGGAGAAATCCCCTGGTTGGCGGAGATGGAGCGCACTATGCAGCGAGAAGGTACTTATGATGCCTTCAAGCAATCCTATTCCGAGACCGCAGATCAAACTTGGGAAGAAGGCCGGGATATTTTTTATTATGACCGGGATAACATTGTTGATGCGCTATCCAAGGCCATCGGGCTTTCAAAAGAGTCAGCTAGTAAATGGTTTGATGATGGTGAAAAGAGTTACAGCCTAAGCATCGAGAAATTCTGCAAGAACGTCAAAGAATACTGCGATTCCAAGGGATCGAACCACAAGATTCTCTTCTTTGTAGATGAAGTCGGTCAATATGTTGGTAACAATACTGATTTAATGCTAAATCTTCAAACCGTAACGGAAGACCTTGGCAAACTGTTGCGTGGCCGGGCTTGGATTATTGTAACGTCTCAGGAAGCCATCGATTCACTTACCAAAGTCAAAGGAAATGATTTCTCAAAGATTATGGGGAGATTTTCTACTCGTTTGAATCTCTCTTCCGCCAATACAGATGAGGTTATCAAAAAGCGTCTTTTAACCAAGACTAAAGTTGCTGAAGATACACTAAAAGCTTTTTACGGTGACAAAAGCGCTATCGTAAAGAATCTCGTTTCTTTCTCCGCTAACACGGCGGAAATGAAATCGTATGCGACGGTTGGAGAGTTTCTTGATCTCTATCCATTCATTCCTTATCAATTTAATTTGATGCAAAAAGTATTTGAGCAAATACGGCGGATGGGGGCTACGGGAAAGCATCTTTCTGAAGGTGAACGGTCGATGCTTAGCGCTTTTCAAGATGCGGCGGTTTCTGTACGGGAAAATGAAATCGGATCACTTGTACCACTTAATGCTTTTTACAATGCGCTTGAAGCGTTTTTGGATTCCAATATTCGGAGAGTTTTTCTGCAAGCAAATGAAAATTCCAATCTTCAAAAACAAGATATCGAATTACTTAAAATCCTTTTTATGATCAAATATGTCAAAGAGGTTCGAAAAAATATAGAAAACCTTACTACGCTTTCTCTCAATCATGTTGATGCAGATAAGATCGAACTCAAAAAGCAGATTACTGAATCGCTGCAACGATTAAAAAAACAAACACTCATTAACCAAAATGGAGATGAATACAATTTTCTTACTCATGAAGAGCAAGACGTAAATAGAGAAATCCAACAGGTTGATATCGATGAATCTGAAATCGTTGATTATGTTTCTGAAATAGTCTTTGAGGGAATCTATCGAGAGAATAAATTCAAATATACAAAGAACCGCGTCTTCAGTTTCAACAAAAAGGTTGATAACAGAATCCGAGGGGCGCAGACCAACGAAATCACATTATGGGTGATTACGCCCAATCATGAATGGTCTGATATGGATCGCCAGGTTCTTATGGCGAAAACTATCGAACATGGTGATTGTGTTGTGTTGCGGCTTCCTCTAAGAGACACTTACTTAGATGAAATCCGCACTATTAAGCAAACCGAGAAATATCTTCGCCAAAAAAATTCCATGAGCAATCCAGAATCGATACAGAAAATTCTCAGCGACAAGAATTATGAGTCCGATCAGGCAAGAAACCGCGTCCTCATGGAATTGGAGGATGCTGTTAAAGGATCGGAAATATTCTTTGGCGGCCAGGATATTAAGTTTACCGGGAAATCATCTAAAGAATTAATGGAGTTTGCGCTTCAAAATTTAGTGCAGAATATCTACAAATATTTTGAATACATCACCCAACCTATTAGCAATCCGGAAGATGTTATACGCATTCTCAGCGCAAACGATATTGAAGAAAATACTTTGTTCGAGATTGGAACCAACCGCCTTGCACTGGAGGAATTAGAGCGGTTTATCGACACGGAAACGCAGATGAACCATAAGATAACGCTTAAAAATCTGCAAAACAAATTCACCCGTGCGCCGTATGGTTGGGGCGAACTTGACGTTTCTGGTTTAGTCGCCCGTATGATTGTTGCGAAGAAGATTATTTGCCGTTGCGGCGGCGAGATTGTGGATCGAAAAGACAATACTCTCCACAATTATTTAATCAAAGCGCCTTATGCTGAAAAATTGGTCATTACTTTGCGTGAAGAGGTGGGTACGCTACTTATAGAGAACGTCAAGAAAACGGTTAAAGAACTCACCGGGCATTCGAGTTATCCAAAAGATGAAGACGATTTAGCTGTAAAGATACGCACATTATTGGACGTTCAGTTAAAAGAGCTTCAAGCCTTACGCATCCACTATCAGAAGCGGGATTATCCGGGCAAGGCAACTGTCGATCAGTGTATTTCTCAGTTTGAAAACATTCTGGATAATAAAGAGAACAAGTCGTTCTTCGAAGCGATAGATTCCCGTAAAGATGATTTGCTCGATCTTCACGATGATTTGGAACCGGTCAAAGGCTTCTTTGGTAATATGGTGGAAATCTTTGATAATGCTTCCAAACTTGTGGGCCAATTCGAGCGCAATAAACTCTATTTGAGTGATGAATCTAAGGGAAAATTGGAAGATATAGAATCAATTCTTTCCTCTCCGAGTCCTTACAGTCAGATCAAGGATCTTCCATCCCTTGTACAGTTCATTTCCGAGGATTACCAGAGGCAGCTCGAAAAACAAATTACACTGAAAAAGCAACTGCTGAAGTCGCAGCGGTCTGTCATTGTGGATGCACTGATTGGCAATCAGGTTGACGATTCTCGGCACGCTGAATTCTTGAAACCTTTCGATGATTTGGCTCTGGAGTTGGAGCAATATCAGGATTGCAACCAAGTCGCGGCGGTTGAAGGCCATCTTGAGATATTGGTCGATCAGGCATTGAAGAAGATCGAAGAACTGGAACCGGAAGAAGGCCTAGATGATGAGACTCCTCCAACTCCTGCAATTCACAATCTTCCCTTGAAATCTCTGGTTTCGGGTTCGAAGACAATTCACAATAAGGATGAGTTAGAGCAGTGGATTAAAGAGATTCGGCAGGAACTGGAAGACATCTTGAAAGACAACAAGGAAATCAGACTTTATTAAAGGACCGTGGATAGTGGGGAGTGTATTGTAGGTAGTTAAAACTATCCACTGCACACTACACACTAATCACTAAATATAAAATTATGGATAAAAAAGCGATTGAAAAATTTGCTATTGAAGCGCGGAAACTGCTCATCGAACAGGCGTCTCAACGGGCGGCTTATTACGGCATCACGGCGAAGAATATCTGTGAGGAGGAGCAGGAATCTTCTGACGGTATTGTAATTGATGGCAAAGTTCATAATAAAGAGATTCGGGATCAGCGGCGTAAACTGGTTCAGCAAATCGTATCCAAGGGCTTCGACACGGTGATGGAGGAGATCGCTTATACCTGGTTCAACCGTTTTATTGCTTTACGCTTTATGGAGGTTAATGATTACCTGCCTACGAATGTTCGAGTGTTTTCTTCGCATGATCTCGAAAAGAAACAGCCGGATATACTCACTCACGCCTTAGAGGTTGACCTTCCTTTTGATAAAGAAGAAATTTATCGCTTGCAACAGGAACATAAGGACGATGAACTCTATAAGCGATTGATAATCGCCCAATGTAACGCGCTTCACAAAAGCCTTCCGTTTCTCTTTGAAGAAGTAAAAGGTTATAGCGAACTGCTGTTTCCCTCCAATCTCTTATTTGCCGGTTCAGTTACACGTCGGATGGTTGAAGATATCCCTGAAGAGGATTGGCGGGAAGTTGAGATCGTCGGTTGGCTATATCAATATTACATATCGGAGAGAAAAGATGAGGCGATCAAAGCCAAGAAGAAATATCGTAACGACCAAATCCCGGTTGTAACGCAGCTTTTTACTCCAAAATGGCTTGTTCAGTATATGGTCGATAATAGCCTGGGACGGGCATGGTTGGAAGCGAATTCTCAATCCAAACTTTCTTCGGCAATGGAGTATTATATTAAACCTAATGATGATAGCGTCGCCTCAAAAAAAATCCTAAAAAACGTTAATCCAGAAGAGGTTACATTTTTCGACCCGGCTTGCGGATCGGGGCATATCCTGGTTTATGCTTTCGACTTGCTCTATGAAATCTATTTGGAAAAGGGATATGACAAACGTGACGTCCCCAAAATGATTTTGGAGAAGAATCTCTTTGGCTTAGATATCGATGATCGAGCGATTCAGTTGACTTGTTTTACTCTAATGATGAAAGCGAGGAGTAAATCCCGGCGCATTTTGAGTGAAGAAATCAATCTTAATATTCTGGCGTTTGAAAATTCGGAAGGCATCGAATCGTTTGAGATTGCATATACGCAATTGTTAGAAGACTTTCAACACGGTAAGGTGCTAGGTTCTCTCATTCAACCTCAGACGAATTATCATGGTTCACTGTTTGATCAACCTGAATTTGTTGATGACAGTCTCTCTTTGCTGGATGATTTTTCAAAACCTGCGTTGAACCACTTAATGAAACTATCTGAGTTTCTTACAACCAAGTATCATATTGTCGTAACGAATCCTCCTTACATTGGCGGTAAGTATTTAAACACTCTTTTAGGGGATTATGTTAAAAAACATTATCCAAATACTAAAGCTGATCTTTTTGCCGCATTTTCTGAAAGGATGTTCTCGTTTGTCAAAGAAGATGGCTATATTGGTTTGGTTACTCCGTTTGTCTGGATGTTTATTCAATCCTATGAATGGATGCGAAAGCATATTATTGATAACTCCTCAATAATCAGTTTGGTTAAGCCAGAATATCATTTCTTTTTCGATTCCGCCTTTGTTCCATTAGTCTCTTTTGTGTTGAAGAAATCAAAACAAGAAGACCTCGCCG
The DNA here is from genome assembly GCA_963662285.2 of bacterium. GTDB lineage: Bacteria > Hinthialibacterota > Hinthialibacteria > Hinthialibacterales > Hinthialibacteraceae. Next base: position 1,210,878 of record CAXXMV010000008.1, on the reverse strand, counting down.
GTGAATTTTTTGATCTTTCCCACGTAAGAACATACGACGAGCATATTTCTGCTTTCAAAGAAGCCATTCAAAATCCATCCGTGTCATACCGTTACTCAACGGTGACATCCGACTTCCAAAAAATCCCTGGCTCGCCTATCGCCTATTGGGTTAGTAATGCAGTTAGAGAAATTTTTCAAAAAGAATCTCCTATACATAAAGTTGCAACTCCAAGAGCAGGGATGATCACTGGAAACAATGAATTATTTCTAAGAGCATGGCATGAAATAAATGAAAATGATTTAGGAATAGGTTTTAATTCAAAGGAAGAAGCAAAGTTAAGTGGGAAAAAATGGTTTCCTTATCTTAAAGGTGGATCATTTAGAAAATGGTACGGAAATCTTGAATATGTCGTTAACTGGCAAAATGACGGCTTTTCTATAAAAAATACGAAAGACAAAAATGGTAAAATACCGGCTCATGCATTTAATGATGATTATATCTTTAAAGCAAATGTGAATTGGTCATCTGTATCATCTTCAGATTTCTCTGTAAGGTTTATTGAATGTGGTTGTTTATTTGATGCAGGAGGATCAGCAGCATTTTCTGATGTGAATACGGTAAAGATTTTACTTTCGTTTTTAAATACAGATGTTACGAAATCTTTCCTTCAAGCGATAAATCCTACATTGAATTTTCAAGCATGGAATATAGGCAATTTACCGCTAAAAACAGTATCGGATAAAATCAAAAACACTATAATTCCTATAATTGAGAATAATATATCTATCTCGAAATATGACTGGAATTCTTTTGAGACTTCCTGGGATTTTGAGACTCATCCGCTTTTGAAACATAAAGAAGATAGCTCATTAAAGAATTCTTTTGATAAATGGAATAAGTTTTCTGAGCAGCAGTTCCAGCAACTTAAATCAAACGAAGAAGAACTAAACCGCATCTTCATCGACATCTATGGGCTGCAAGACGAACTTACACCTGATGTGCCTGATGAAGAAATTACCATCCGTAACGCCGACCGGGAACGGGATATCAAGTCTTTTATCTCTTATGCTGTTGGTTGCATGTTCGGACGCTATTCGCTGGATCAAGAAGGTCTTGCTTATGCAGGGGGAGAGTTTGACATATCCAAGTATTCCACTTTCCCCGCCGATGATGATAATATTATCCCCATCCTTGATGCGGACTACTTTGAAGATGACATCGTTTCCCGTTTTGTCGAGTTCATGAAGGTTTCGTTCGGCGAAGCATCCCTGCAAGAGAACCTTCAATACATCGCAGCCACGTTCGGACAAAAGAGCAACGAGAATCCAGTGGAAGCCATCCGCCGGTATTTCGTGGGACAGTTCTATAAAGATCATACCCAAGTCTACAAGAAACGCCCCATCTATTGGTTATTCACATCTGGCAAGCAAAAAGCCTTCAACGCACTGATCTACATGCACCGCTACGATAAATCAACACTTTCCCGCATGAGAACCGATTACTTGCACGAGCATCAAGGCAAAATAGAAATCCGCCTGCAACAGTTGAACCAAACAACAGAAAACGCCAATGCCCGCGATAAAAGCAACGCCCAAAAGGAAATCACCCGGCTAAAAAAACAACAGGAAGAACTCCGTAAATACGACGAACTCCTACGCCACTATGCGGATATGCAGATCGAAATCGACCTCGATGACGGCGTGAAGGTAAACTATGCGAAATTCCAAGAACTTACTGCTAAAATATAGATTAAATTCATTTGTGAGGTGAGCCATGAGCATTGCAACTCAAAAATTAGAAGATCGATTAAAAAAAACCATTGAGTGTTTATCCCCTGAAAAGTTGGAGCAGGTAGTTGACTACGCGGAATACTTGCACTCCCGTGATGAATGGGACGCGACGATGGAACTTCTCAGTGACCCGGGCATGAGACGAGATATCGAAGAAGGGATTCAACAATTAAAGAAAGGCGAGACGCATTCATGGCGGGACATACAAAAAAATGTATGAAATCCGCTTAACCACTCAAGCCAAGAGAGCCTATCTTCATCTCGACAGTAAAACACGGAATCGAGTTGATCACGTTTTAGAGAAACTCGAATCAGGTGAGTTTCAACACAATAATATAAAATCACTCAAAGGCGCTTTGTCCCATTGTTTGAGATATCGTCTTGACGACTGGAGAATCGTGTTCGCGATTAACCATGAAAAAAAAATCGTAATTATTGAATCGATTACTACGCGAGGGGGATCGTACCGTTAAATCATTATGAATCTGGAAAAAGTCAACCAAGCATTAGCAAAACGTTTCGAAGCCCCTATTAAGCATCCATACAAGCGCCGCATTCTCTTCTGGTACGATGATGAAGGGGAATTCCAAAACGATCTGGATAAAATCGATTTCGGAGATGCAAAACTGCTTGTGATCGACAACAATTATTTCGAGATCAAACATACGCTGGAAGAAAAAGATACCGAATCGAATTATGTAGTTTATTCTTCTGCTCCAAAACCAGATTTCCGGGAAAACTGGATACTGGATATCTTGCTCTATTCAGAAGAGTTCAGCGCAGACCGTTCCTCCATCATTATGGATGAATTAGGCATCGAGATGCTTGCGCTCAAACCCATTATCAAAGAAAACCTCCAATTCTTTGATAACAAAGCCCGTAATCAAGCCCTGAAGAATATAGATGTTCCATTAGGCTCTGAAAAAGAGATCCAACTGGCCATGATGGCGGTTGTCTGCCGCTGTAAAATGATCGATTTTGAATCGATCCTCTTTTCAATCTTTTTAGATAAGATTGATGAAGAAGATAATGAGCGTTATCAGCAGATCGCCAAATTTCCTGGAGAAACCGTCTTTTGGCAATTCGTCAAAGAATACTTGGGATACGAATCAGAGACGCCAACTTTGAAGAAACTGTTCTTTAACCTTGTACTAACCGTCACTGCGACTCAATTGAAACGATCCACTCCAAACGGCTGGGCGCATTTTATGCTCCACAAGCGCAATAACGCCCAAGTCCTAATCGATCATTGGGAGAATCATAAAGAACACGCGAAACTGTATGATTACCTTTCCATCCAGGCGTTCAATGAATTAGAGATAAAGAAACAGATTGAATCCTGGCAACCAGAAGAATGCCTGGAAGCCGATACCTTTGAATTCTTTGACAAGATCATCATTTTAGGCATTGTTAATAAACTATTGGATGATCAAGAAGACTACGAGACCTGGTTGTCGTGGATCTCAATGCGGAAAACCTTGCATTGGTACAGTTCCTTTTTGGATGTCTACATGGCGCTTGAAGCAGCGATTCATCTATTCCGCTTCAAACATCGATTCACAGGAAAATTTCCGAAACTACCGCCTGAAGTAATGATCGAACAGTATACAGGTGATTATTACCGAGCCGATCAACTCTACCGTCATTTCTTCAAGTATTATGACAAGGTTAGCAGCGATATTCTTAAAAACCTCTCGCCCAAAATTGACGATCTTTATTGTAATTGGTTCCTGGAAAACCTTTCTCATACTTGGTCGGATATTATCCAGGAAAACCTGACAGAACGCTGGCTAATAGACGGCATTCGTCAACAAAAAGATTTCTACCGTTTTTACATTAAAAATAGAGTGCTTCAAAAGAACGACCGCAAGAAAATTTTCGTTATCATTTCCGACGCCTTCCGCTATGAAATCGCAAAAGAGTTAGAAGCGGAACTAATGAAGGAACTTCGAGGGGAAGCATCGCTGGACTATATGCTGGGCTGCGTTCCCTCGTTCACGGGATTGGGCATGGCAGCCTTGCTTCCCAATAAAGAGATTTCCCTCAGCGATAAGAACAAGATTTGTGTTGATGGGATCGATACCTCTTCTACTCCTCATCGCGATTCTGTTCTAAAAAACGCTTTCGAAGGTTCCGTGGCGATAAAACTAAGTGATTTGCTCTCTTCTTCGAAAGATGAATCTCGTGAGTTAGTCCGGGATTGCCGGGTTGTCTATCTCTATCACAATACCATTGACGCGATTGGAGAAAAACCGGAAACGGAATCAAAAATCTTCAGTGCTGTCGATGATGCAATCCAAGAGATCATTGAAGGCGTTAGAAAAATCGTTAACTCACTCAATACAACGAATGTGATTATAACCGCCGATCACGGTTTTCTTTTCCAAAAAAGCCAGATCCATGAAAGTGATAAAATCCAGAAATCAGGCGTTAATGGTATTATAAATAACCGGCGTTTTCTTTTAGCCGAACAAGGCGAGCCGGTAGAAGGTTCGCTGCAAATTTCCTTGAAATCAATCTTCGGAAAAGAATCAAATTTGGTTGCTTATGCGCCAAGAGGAAATATCCGATTCAAGCACTCCGGTGGCAGCCTATTTGTTCATGGTGGAACATCGTTACAAGAAATTGTCATACCGGTTCTTCAATACACTCATGCCAGAAAACAATCACAAAAGGCGAAAGAGACTCAGAAAGTAGACCTGACGTTAACGAATACTAATAAGAAGATCACCAATAATATATTTACTTTGAATTTCTTCCAAACAGAAAAGATATCTTCCAAGATGCTCCCGCGATTGCTTCGAGTTTCATTGTGGGATCAAGAGGGGAAAGCAGTATCCACCGAAGAGATTCTCCATGCAGATCGTGACTCAGATCAAGCCGATAATCGGACATTTACAATTCGGCTTAAATTAATGACTGGCGTTAAAAATGGCAAATATCAGCTACGATTGATCGATGATGAAACGCAAATGGAATATGATTCGATCCCATTTGACGTAAACGTCGGAATCATGAGTGATTTCGATGATTTTTAAGGACTGATTATGGATACGCTTGATCAAAAACTTAACCAACACTTCTCCGGACGCGTCGTGCGTAAAGACCTCACAAAATTACTGAAGGATTGCAACAACGTCCCAGTATATGTGTTGGAATATTTGCTGGGGATGTACTGCGCCACCGATGACGAGACCAGCATCAATGAAGGATTAACAAAAGTCAAATCAATTCTCGCCGATAATTACATCCGCCCTGATGAAGCCGAAAAGGTGAAGTCCAAAATTCGTGAAACTGGGCGATACTCTGTTATTGATCACGTATCCGTGAAATTGAACGAGAAAAGGGATATCTATGAAGCAACCTTTTCCAATTTAGGAATCAAGGGTGTCAACGTCCCAACTGATTATATTCGACGTTTTGATAAACTCCTTGGCGGCGGCATCTGGTGTATTCTTCAGATGGAATACTTTGTGGATGAAGAAGACAAATATGCAAGTCCGTTTCTGATTCAGAGTTTAAAGCCCATACAAATGCCTAACATGGAGATCGAGGAGATATTCAAAGGGCGTAAAGCATTCACCAAGGATGAATGGATTGACGTTTTAATACGTTCTACCGGTATGGAGCCATCTAAACTTGAACCACAGGTTAAATGGCATCTGCTCGCTCGTTTGATTCCCCTCGTTGAGAATAACTATAACATCTGCGAACTTGGTCCGCGTGGAACCGGGAAATCTCATGTTTATAAAGAACTTTCTCCAAATTCTATCCTTATTTCAGGAGGCCAAACCACAGTAGCCAACCTCTTCTACAATATGGCTCAGCGAACAATCGGTTTGGTGGGATTGTGGGATGTAGTTGCGTTCGACGAAGTTGCTGGGATCACATTCAAAGACAAAGATGGTATCCAGATTATGAAGGATTATATGGCGTCCGGTTCGTTTGCCAGAGGGAAGGAGGAAAAGAACGCCAACGCTTCAATGGTTTTTGTTGGCAATATTAATCAGCCACTTGAATCTCTACTCGCAACATCACATCTTTTCGCGCCATTCCCTGAAGCCATGAATAACGACAGCGCATTCTTTGATCGGATGCATCATTATCTTCCCGGTTGGGAAATCCCCAAAATGCGGCCTGAATTCATTACCGATTCATACGGCCTAATTGTTGACTATATGGCAGAATATTTCCGTGAAATGCGCAAGCGTAATTTCTCAGATACGATCAGAACACACTTTCTTATGGGAAAAGACCTTAACCAGCGCGATATCATAGCGATTAACAAAACGTTCTCCGGCCTCATGAAATTGCTATATCCAGATGGAGAATGTTCTAAAGAAGATTCCCAAGAAATTCTTGAATATGCTCTGATTGGAAGACGCCGGGTAAAAGAGCAGTTAAAAAAGATACAAGGCATGGAATTCTATGACGTTAATTTTTCCTATATCGATAATGAGAGCCAAGAGGAATTTTATGTTTCCGTTCCAGAAATGACAGGAGATAAATTAATACCGGAGGGCGAAGGTAAACCAGGCCATTTATACGGTGCTTTTGAGGGGAATGAAGGACGAATAGGAGTTTTTAAATTAGAACTCCAGGTAATCAAAGGTTCTGGCAAATATGAGAAATCGGGTTTAGGAACGAACAGTAAAGCCAAAGAAGCAATCGAGCTAGCATTTAATTATTTCAGAGCGAATGCGAAGAACGTTAGCAGCCAAATCAGTATCAAGGAACGGGATTATCACCTGAATGTTCAAGATCTCCATGGTATTGGTTCCAGTTCGGGTCTTACTCTGATTGCTTTTGTTACGCTTTGCTCAGGTGCTCTCAGTCTGCCGGTGCAAGAATCTCAGGTAATCCTTGGATCGATGTCTATCGGCGGAACAATTACGAAAGTCAACAATTTAGCAGACACCCTCCAAGTATGCTTGGATGCAGGAGCAAAACGAGTCTTGCTCCCAATGAGCAATGCCGGTGATATCAATACCGTGCCGCCGGAATTATTCTCTAAATTCCAAATTAATTTCTTTAACGATCCGGAAGATGCTGTAAGGAAGGCTGTGGGTAGATTTTGAGTTGAAGAGAGGTTTTTTAATGCAAGAATACGATATAGTTATCTCCTTTGCAGGTGAAAACAGAGATATTGCAGAGACTCTTGCTCGTTTGCTTAAGCAAGAGAATATAAGCGTATTCTATGATGAATTTGAACTGGCTAAGTTGTGGGGTAAGGACTTATACGAGTATTTAGCAGATGTTTATTCAAATAAAGCGCAATATTGCTTGATGATCATCTCAGAACACTATTCGAAAAAGGCTTGGACAAATCATGAACGGCAAAATGCCCAAGCAAGGGCATTTAAAGAAAACAGAGAATATATTTTGCCATTGCGAGTTGATGATACTGAGATTCCTGGATTACCTGCGACTATCGGATATTTAAATTATGGGGATTTTACTCCAGAAAAGATTGTTGAAATCATCAACCAAAAACTCGGAAAGCAAGATCCGCTAGAAAATAATGTTGAACTATCCAAAGAAGCAGATGTGTACAATCTTCCTATTCCTAAAACAAAAATAAAGAAAAAATTCTCTCAAAGAGATAAAGATCGTTTTTTAAGAGATTCATTTGATTATATAGAAAAATATTTTGAGCAAGCATTAAAAGCACTTGAATCAGAAAATCAGCATGTTGAAACAGATATCAACCATATCACCAACGCAAAATTTAATGCAAAAATATATGTGGATGGAGAATCAAAGGAATCATGCAAAATCTGGATCGGCAGCATGATGGGCAGCGAGCAGATTTATTATAATGAGAATACATTAGATTTCGATCATGATAATTCATTTAATGATTCAATCTCAGTTGAAGATAATGGCTATGAAATTTTCTTGAAAATAGGTGAATTAGGAATGTTTCACAGACAAATTGATAATAAACAAGTGGATGCAGAGGGCGCAACGAAATATCTATGGGAATGGTTTGTTGAGCATATTGGAGAATAATCATGCCACATGGAAAAAGAACAAAAACTCCAAAACAAGATATTTTGAAGGAAATATGGGATCAAATTTCTCTTCCTTTCGATGAAAAATGGAAATCAAAAGGAATTACTATAACAGGTGATTCACTTGAATCCATTTTAGAGAAAATTGCTGAACGCACAGGTATGCCTCATAACCATTTATCTGATTATGAGAAAACTATTTGGCGCTTAATGCATAAAATTCTTAATTCCTTAATTTTTTCATTAGAAATAATAAATAAACCGACAATACCATACCGTCTGGAAGCCGAACTTAATAATTCTGACACCACCCGCCAACGTCTTCTTGAATCGAGCCTCTACGAAGTTCTCAACGCCGCCGCCCAAGTGGAACTGGAGGAGGCTGGATGAGCAATCCAACGATTAACCCTCAGTCCGTTCGAAACGCCTTCGACCGCTTCAAATATCTTGTGAAAAAGCGATCTGGTTATCCCTTCATCAGCTTTGATAAAGGCCCGGCTGCCGATTGGGAAAACTATAAACCGCGAGTGAGAAAATACGCTCTAAGCGTTTTGGCTCATGACACCTGGAACGAGGACGTTATAGGTTCAGGCAGCATCCTGAGCAATACGATTAAGGCGATTGAGATCCAGTCTGGAGATTTGGTCAACAATCTTGTTGATTGGCAGAACCGTTTCGGACATGCGAAACGGATCCATTATCTTTTTCTGGAAGCTCAGCAAAAGCCCTTTCTTCGCCACGAAATTGAGACATTATTGTTTGGGCTTTATCGCGGAAATGAAAATGAGGGTGAGATATTTGAAACATTTAGCAATCTTACAAAGAAGAAATATCGACTTCAGGCCTATCTGTTTTTTCTCAAAGATATGGATCGGTTCATGCCGATTCACCCGACCGGCTTTGATCGAGCGTTTCATGAGTTGGAAATCGAGTTTAAGACTCGCAGCCAGTGCAGTTGGGAGAACTATTCGACCTTCAATGAGACACTTGATCGGTTACGCCCACTCATTGCTGAAGTAGCCGGTCTTGATTCCGTTCGTCTGATTGATGCCCACTCATTCTGTTGGATGCTCTATTCGTTAATTGATAAAAAATCCAAAGGCAAATTGATCACTTCGACCACAAGCCATAAAGGAGCGCGTTCGCTTGGTTCCAGAGAAATATCCATTATTGCTATGCGGGAATCCGTAGTAAATACATTGAAAAACGCGAATGGGCAAACGGTGTTCTTGTAGATCGTTGAAAGTGCTGTCAAAGATCGATTGTTCTGCGAGAATATCTCGGAGGCCAGACCTACATTGCGATTCGATTTACTGATTGTTTTGGGCGTTGTTATTCATGATTTTGGCCAATTTATCTATCAACCGTAATTTTTGGTTGACAGTTCGCAATGATTTTGAGAAATTAGGAGAGTCTATTCCGATTCATACTTAATATTATGAACAATGAGAAATACAATATGAGAATCTTATGTACAGCTGATATCCACATTGGTAGGCGCTCCACCAAAATTCCCTCCGATTTAGAAGGAAAACAATTCTCGGCAGCGAATATGTGGAATTTCATCGTTGATCGCGCCATCAAAAATAAAGTGGATGTGTTGTTATTGGCTGGAGATATTGTTGATCATGAGAATCGTTATTATGAGGCCTTTGGACCGCTTGAATCGGGTTTGAAACTCCTTGCTGAAAATAATATCCACACTGTTGCAATTGCTGGCAACCACGATTACGACGTTCTTTTTCGTTTGGAATCCTATGTGGGAACAGAGTTTTATCACTTGCTTGGAAAAGGTGGTGAATGGGAGCAACATTCCATCTCAAATAATGAGAAAGGTCCTCTTAATATTATTGGATGGTCATTTCCATCTGAACACGTAAAAATAAATCCCTTATTATCGCTAGAATCGGACGCAATAAATCCTGTCCCAACGATAGGTTTATTGCATGCCGATGTGGATCAAGTCCAAAGCAACTATGCACCCGTACAACGACGTGAATTAATGCAAGTACCGGTTGTATTATGGGTAGTCGGCCATACTCATATTCCTAATCTTTTACAAGAAGCAGGATTGCCATCGATTTTAATTCCCGGCTCCCCACAAGCACTTGATCCTGGAGAAATCGGTACACATGGACCTTGGCTTCTTGAACTATGCAACCAGAAGATCGTAAAGATAGAAAAAGTCCCTCTTTCGAATGTACGTTACCAGAACCTTACAATAGACCTTACGGACGTTGTAAACCGTGAAGACTGGGATTGGAAATGCACTGAATCAATTCGGAACTTTATCGAGCAGCACCATACAGAATTCGGTCCTTTAGAATTGCTACTGTTTCGTATCCAACTCACAGGGCGAACGCAATTGTATGCTCAGCTTTTTGAGTTGTCTCAAAGAATGCAGGAAGATCTTTCCCTGGAACATTCGGGAATTCCTGTGCGAATCGAAAAAATCGAAAATCAGACCCGCCCAACTCTCAATCTGGATGAATTATCAAGATCCAACGATCCTCCTGGAATATTAGCCCGGATGATAATCGATTTGGAATCTACCAACCCAACTCAGTTTGTTAATCTGATCCACAATGCTCATGAACGTATTGAGCAGGTCTTTCGTAATAACGCATTTTCAGATATTGCAATGCAAGAAGATTATCCATCAAAATCTTTGGCTCGTCAGATGCTGATTAATGAAGGGTATTTGCTTCTGGAGAGTCTCCTTGCGCAAAGGGAGGACAACCTGTGATGCACTTTCGAAAGATTGACATACGCCGTATGCCTGGTTTTGAGAATGGTGGCTTTGTTCTTGATGCATTAAGTCCAGGAATAAATTTGGTCTATGGACCGAACGCTTCCGGAAAGAGTACGACTGCTCGTGCAATCCAACTTTTGCTATGGCCAGATACAATGAGTCCTCTTCGTCCATCTGTGATTGGTTGGGTAGATATCGATAATGATGAGTGGATAGTAGAACTGGATGTGAACAAATTTCACTATCAGTGCAATGGCATCGACTCCGAATCTCCTCGTGGATTTCCTGGTTCGGATGTCCGAAATCGATATTATCTAGCTTTGCACGAGTTAATTGAAGACAGGAATCTAACGTTTGCCGAAAAAATAATTCGTGAAGCAGCAGGTGGATATGACGTACGGCAGGCAGGTGATTCACTACGCTTTTCAGAAAAAATATCGAGACCTCAAAGTTTATTGAGCGAACTCAAAAAAGTCAGAATAGAATTACATACTGCTCGGCAATCTCAACAGTCACTACGAGAAGAAGAAAATCAATTGAAAAAACTTAAAGAAGAACGATACCAGGCGCGTACAGCGCAGGAACGTTCCGAATGGCTAACGAAAGCAATTGATTACCATGAAGGCCGATTAAAGAAACATAAGGCGTTGGATCGTTTTCAGACCTATCCGCGTGGTATGGATCAGCTGATCGGTGATGAAATCAAACGCCTGGAGAAAAACAAACATGGGCGAGAATCAAGACGGGAAAAGATTCAGCAAGCTAAACATGATATCGCTGATGCTCAACAGCAATTAGAAGAATGCCAATTACCGGAAGATGGTGTACCAGAACATCTTTTAGGTCAACTGCGAAAACGGGCCAACCGTTTGCAAAGCATTCAACATGAAATAGATCGATTAAATCGAGAAATTGATAAGTCAAAACGTTTGGAAAAGGATGCAAGGAAGCGTGTTGATCCCTCCATTGATTTAGAAAGTCTTGAAAGTTTGGATCAATCTGCGCTGGATGAGTTTGTAGAATTTTCCCGGAAAGCAGAAATGTGCCGCGCAAAGCAGCTCGCGGAAGGCGAATTAAAACAATGGGTAGGGGATATTGAAAAGCATTCTTTGCTTCAACAAGTTCAACAAGGCGTTGATATATTGGTACGCTGGCTGAACGCTACAGAGGGAAACGGCCTATTGGATTATCGTTGGTTTCTGCTAGGCATGATGATCGCTGGAGCAATGCTTACAGCTGGCTGTGTTCTGCTTTGGTTGGATGTTCCGATCTTGGCCCCACCTTATACGATGGTGCTAGAAGGCGTCTTGATTTTTTTGGGTCTTGTGTTATTTGGCTGGATTTTTTCTGCCCATCCTAACCGGCAAAAAAGGCTTGATTGGCGAAAGGAATATGAAGAATTAGAATTGGAACCGCCTGAGACGTGGTCTATTAAAAGTGTTATGCAAAAATCCAGGCTTCTTCATAAACAACTCGCTGAAATGAATGTTGATCAGGAAAAGGCAATGAGATGGGTGCAGTTGCAGGAGAAGATCGATAACCATCAGCAAGAACTCGATTCCTTACGAGAAGAACGAAACCGTCTGCTACAAAAATTTGGATTAGCCCTCAGGTTTTCCGTGGAAGCAATGCCTGATGCTCATCTTACTCACTTAATTGCCAACATCGTTAATTGGCAACGGGCTCACGATCAGCAAAATGCTTTGGAATCTGAAAGACAAAATGCTATTGAACAATATGCAACTTGCCTAGACGCAGTACAACAGGATCTATCACCTTATTCGAACAAAACAGTGCAAACCGTAGAAGAAGCCATGGCAGCCATTGATGAATTGAACTCACGGCGCGAATCGTTTAATGAGGCTAAAGGATCCTTCCGTATGGCAACGCAGAAATTGAAAGACAATCAAAAGGAGATGGAAGAACTGAAAATTGAATATAACACTTTGTTCGAGACAGTAGAAATCCAACAGGGAGATGAAGTGACCCTGCACGAATATTGCCGAAACCTAGATGAATACTTAAGCGCCAAAGACGAGTTGAAACTGGCCGAACATGAAGAGCGGCAATCTTATGAATCGCTCACAAAATATCCTGAATTGCGAGAGCGAGACAAAGACGACCTGAATAATGAACTCGTACAACAACAGGAAATGGCAGCACGATTGGATGAATTAAACAATCACATTGGAGGAATCAGACGAGCTATAGAAGATGCAAAAAACAAGGATGATATTGAACGTACACTAATTAAAGATGAAACCATTCTGGAACAACTGCGTCATGAGCGTGAAAAAAATTACATATCCTTAGTAGGTTCACTATTGGTAAACGAGATTGAAAAATCCAATCGATCCAGCAACTTGCCAGAAGTCTTTCACCACGCGCAACGCATTTTCTTAAAAATCACTCGAGGGCGTTATCGCCTACTTCTCGATAACCAAAACACTCCTTCTTTTAGAGCGTTTGATACATCACTTGAAAAAGGGCAATCCCTGGAGGAACTCTCAAGCGGAACCCGACTTCAAATTATGATGGCGGTTCGCTTGGCTTTTGTTGAGCGACAAGAAACGGGATTAATGCTTCCCTTGCTTATGGATGAGAGTTTGGGTAATAGCGATGATATACGGGCGCAAACCATCATTGATTCGGTATTAGAATTGTGTCGCGCTGGACGGCAAATTTTTTATTTCACCGCTCAACATGATGAAGTGGGAAAATGGTTATATACATTGCAGGATAGTGGGATCCCACATAAACCCATTGATCTGGCAGAGGTGCGTAACTTCTTGGATTCCGAAAGGCTCCCTCAGTTCGATCTTCCTTCTCCACAACATTATCATTCGCCCGACCCTGGTGAATGCAGTCATGAAGAATATGGGAGACTTTTAGGCGCCCCCGAATTCAATCCCTGGGAGCCTATCGGAAATATGCATCTTTGGCATGTAATCGATGATCCTCATGTGCTCTGCCGATTGTTGGATCGAGGATTGAATCGTTGGGGTCAATTACAAAGTTTAGGGGAAGAATATGGGTATCAAATTGTAGCAGATGATTCTCGAATTTATAAACGTGCAGTTGCGATGAGTAAGGTTTTTGAGGTGCTTGCACGCTGCTTAAGGGTAGGGAGAGGCAAGCCTGTTGATCGCTCTGCGTTAATGGATTCCGGAGCGGTAAGTGACCGATTTCTTGATGAAGTTAGCAACTTAACCAAACATCAGGATGGAGACGCTCAGAAGTTGATCCAAGAATTGGAGAACCAAACAGTCGCTGGATTTCGTAAGGATAAATGTAAAGACTTAAGAGAATTTTTTATAGATGAAGGATTTCTTGAAGAAAGGTCTGTCATGAGCCTTGATGACACTCGCGCTCAAATAAATTCCTTTTTAATTACATTGCCTGGACATGAGTTACTAGATCAATCTCAACTTGAAAAAATGATACATCGTGTTTATAAACAATACATGTTTTAACTATTTCCTTTCCATATAGACAATAATCCCCAAAAAAAAGGGGAATCTTTCATCCCCTTCAATGCATTGAAGATATCTTTATCGCAGGAACAAATAATACCACCGTCTTTTCGGCTTTAGTGTTTCTCTTACCCGCTGTGTCCTTTGCCGTTCAAGTTCAGTGAGTTTACGTCCAATCTCTTCAGTCGATTCTTCCTGAGACACGGCCCGATAGGCGGCCACACTTTTGAATATGACCGGCTGGTATTTGGCTTCGACGATATCGATCAGTTCCAGGATCGCAGCACCTATACGGGCAGCTTTAACGTGTTCTTGCAGATCATTGAAATTGCTATCAAAGATCGATTGTTCCGTTAGGATGTCTCGAAGACCAGGGCCTACGTTGCGATTCGATTTGCTTATTGTTGATTTGTTTCCGTTGTTATTCATGATTTTGATCCTTTCAATTGGTTTTATGCTTCTTGCCACACCGATCCGGAGTTTATTCCGGGGGCGATGGCATGCGCGGCTGCGGTGAGCGTTCGATAGACGGTTCCGTTGAACAGAATCGATCGACCATCCGAACGGCTGTTAGAAGGATCATCCACGATGAGGGCTTCATAGGATTCGCCCCTGTAGAAAGTCTTGATCCGTGATCCAACTGGCGGTATTTCCAGTGGCTTGCGGGTGTGTTCAGGGATGTATTGTTCATCGCCAGTCGCAGGGTAATTGGAAGATGTGGCTTGGTACTGGGGTTGAGCCTTCTTTCTTTGGGGTTTGGGATTTGCCTTCGGTGTGGCCGTTGTACTGGGTGTTTGCTTAGAGCACTCGGAAGCATGGATATTAACACGCTTCTCTTGCGCTCTCATACAATCTGTTTGAATCCCGCAGGAAGCGCATTCCGGCGCGATAGGATCAAACAGGGCGAAGCATTGCGGATTATGGACAGACGTATCCATAACAAATTCTCCTTTTGTTTTGAGTTTGAATTGGATTCTGCTTATTGGCGGTTTCGGCGTAGGAGTTCCGAAAACTTGGCGTAAAACGCCTTGGGGAGTTCAGGCAGGTTTTGAACGACAACGTATTCTTTAAAGAATCGCTTGACGTATTCGGTCTGGATACCGATTGCAACGCACTCGATTCCCGCCTTCTCGCATTTCAGCAGGTTTTCTTCGAGATGCTTGATGACGGATTGCAACATGGTTGGATTGCCGCTGTACGGCTCGCCATCGGTCAGGACGAGGATGATTTTCCTGGTTTCCTTTCTTATGATGATACGTTTAGCGGTAAAAAGGATGGCGTCATCGATGGGTGTGTATTCCAAGGCGTTCATGGCGGGAACGCGAGGTTTGAGTAACCGGAACGGTTCCTCAAATGCTTTGAAGATGGAATAGACGCAAGGGAAATACCTGGCATAGAGTTTTGAGAGTTCCTGTATATCCATTCCCGTCTCTTGCTGTAACCTGGAAAATGTCCTCTTAGCCGGTTCAGTTGTGAATCCGATCACCTCTGAGGGGAGACGCAGCTGGTTGAGCGTTTCGGCAAACAGAATGGCGACCTGGCGGGCAAGATGAATCCGGGGGCCATTCATCGATCCAGATAGATCGATAAGCAGGGACACTGCTACGGAGTCCGATTCACATTCCTTGATCTGTCGGAATACTTTATTCGAGCCCTGGTTGAGCAGCGCGTAAAGCCTCTTGCTATTGACCTGTCCTTCTTCCTGCTCACTTACCCAAAATCGGGTATCACGAGACCGCAATATCCGAATCAACTGCTGGCGAAGAGCTCCTACATGGGGCCGGACGGTATTGCTCAGGTTCTGATAGGTCTCCCCATTATCGAGTGCTCTCGGTACGACTACTTTATCCAGGGATGGATCATATACCCTGTATTGTTGGTGTGTTCCCTGACTAACTTCTTCCTGGACATGTTCCATAATGGTTTGTTGCATCTCAAATGGATGTCCAGCGGATGAGTACTCTCCCGATAAAACCTGGTCCAAGGAGCCTGTATTTCCATATCCAGGTTCTCTTTTCTGACTGCTGTTCGAGCTCGAATGTGCATTCGACTGAGAACTATCTTGTTGATCTCCAGGATCATCCTGATGATCATTGGCGCCATTTTGACGGTTGCTGGATTGTTCTTCACCACTGGATGAACTGGTTTGTGAAGGTTGCTGATTTCCCTCTGGTGATTGTTGATTGGCTTCACAGGAAGAGGATTGGGATGATGAATCTTGTTTTCCTGGCTTCCCCTTTGATTGCTGAGTATCGGATGATTGGCTTTCGTGTTCTGCTTGGTGTATGAGATGTTCAAGGATGTTTTCCGCCATCTCACAAGCTTCATCGGTACTACGAAGGGATTTGAATCGCTCCGCTTCACTTTTGAATTGTTTAACTAATTCGATAGCCTCTTTGTCGTACTGGTCATACGAGAGTCCCATTCCGGCAAGGAATAGGCCGCAAAGGAAGCGAACAGGCAACGGCATTTGCGTGATGGGATGGGTTTTAGTGATCTCATCAATGCTGTGCATGATGTTTTGCCGTGAGCCGGGGTATTCTTTCTGCATGGCGTAATTGACGCGAACATCCTCAATCACGTTGAGCAGATCGAATCCAAAGTCGCCCCATTTCTGTTTGAATCCTTTCATTTGGCCGGCGAAGTCACTATACAGGATATGGGCAGTCTCGTGATCGAGCTCGCCGCGAATCAGCGTCCAAAGCGACATCGAAATGTTGTCCGGAAGCGCCGGCAGCCAGATGGTGCGGCCATCGGTCTTGCATTCATTGGCTTTGCACCGGACAGTGATGTTGTATTTGTGAGACAGTATCCGCCCGACGCGCTCTAAGGTTGTTTCTAAACCATTGAGATTTCTCATGATTGACTGGCTCCTTTCGAGGGATTTGCGCTCATCAGGTCTCCCAGATGCCGCTGCGCGATCTCTTCGACCACGCGCCGATCGTCCCGGGAGAGTTTGTTGAGAACGGTAAGTTCAAGAGCTTTTGTCAGGTTGCCAAGGTGATCGTACTTCCTGGCGAATGCGAGTAACCGTCTGGTGGAAAAACTGCAATAGCACTCTTCGCGCTCTGCGGCTTCCCGAACCTGGCGCGCGCATTTAACGAATCTCCCAATGTCAGTCTTTTTAAGATTGGAGATTTTCTTGGCGAGTATTTCGGTTTCGGTCTTCTCATCCGGATAATCCAGATAGATGACTGTGGCAAAGCGGTCTTTGAAAGCTTCATTGAGGATTTGAGTACCGGCATAAAGCCCGGTTTCATCTCCATTACCGATCGTATTGGCCGTGGCGATGATACGAAAATCGGAATGGGGATCAACAACCTCGCCATCTTTTTCCATGAGCACCAGTTTGCCGCATTCTTCCAGAACGCTCTGGAGCACAAAGAGGATTTGGGGCAGGGCAGCATCGATCTCATCGAGCAGCAGCCAATCGCCATTCTTCATAGCGGTGGGCAGGATGCCTTCGCTGTAAATCATTTCTTTACCGCGCACCGTCCAACGTCCGAGAAAGTCGGATACCGTGGTCTCGCCATTGAGGTTGCAGCGGCGCAAGGGCGTATTGGACTGCGCTGCGAGCTGCATAACCAGTGAAGATTTCCCCGTGCCGGTAGGACCAACGATCATCACATGTTCTTTGTGGTTGATGGATTGGATCAGATAGGCGGCCTCTGGTGGGAATTGATAATGCGGATCGAGGTTAGGCACTATGGGGCTGGCCCCATTTCTTTTTCTAAGAACCGTATCATGTATGCGGAATTCCTCGCTTGCTTGAACTGGTGTTCGTTTAACAACTTTTCCTGATTGGATCTGACTGAGCAGTTCCGGAGCGACCAAGGGAGCGCCTGGATATTGGGTTAGGTATTCTTGAGCTGCGATGCTGTGTTGTTCACCCAAGTGCCCATACAAGGCTCCTTGAATCGATTCTCCGCAGAGTTGACAAGTAACGGTGTTCATATCGAAATTCCTTTCTTTAACATAAAAAATCCCGGCATAAAGCCGGGGCTTGCGTGACCAAATCAAAAAGCCGGACGAGAATAAACATCCATCTCATCCTGCCCTTTTTATTCGATTGATTGTGTTAGCGCACGAATCGTGACAAAGCACTACTCCATTTTCAAGAACATCCCATCTAAATCTATGTTTTTGTGGATGAGGGCCTTCGCCAATGCAACCAGCGAATAAGAATCGTTGCAGTGACCGGCGTCCAGGATGGTATTACCCCGCAGATGCCGTGTGATGTACATGGCCAGGACAAACTGATTCAGGCTATCCTTATCCAACACTGGAAACGGCTGGTATTGTTGTTCATTTTTTTCGAATTTGTCCTTAAAAGGGATGAAGATAAACCGGGTAGCAGCAAAAAACGCATCCAATTCAGCCTCTTTTTTCAGATAAACCAATTCCACCAGCTGAGCGGCTTTGTTGAGTAAGGATTCTTTACGTCCACTCACACCGATGCCATGTTGTTGAAGAATTCCTTTGATATCTGGAATCGTGGAATTCTCAGTAAAATAGTTATCAAGACCGTATTGAGGAATCCGAATATCGGCGATCGGTGCGAAGGATTCAGGAAATGCTTCCGGTTTCTCATATTCAAGCTGATCAAAATAAATCCGAATGGAATCCTGTCCAATCATTTTTTCGACCCGGTCAATCGTTGTCGTGAAACAATATCGCCCCTCATCGATTCGCCATTGCTTGGCAAACGCCTGAGCGATTTTACGTTCTTCATTGTCCTTGCTAACATCAGGAGTAAAACGGACTTTTTCATCCTGGCAATGACAGTTATAATCGATTGTGGATTCGGAGGCGTCGAGCGTGATTGTAAAATGAGAGATACTATCGACCAATCGCAGATGCCCATAGTTATCGGTTATCTGATCCAATACATGAATCGAGCGAAAATACTGTTGGTAAAATGCATTGTTAACCAACAACATGTCATAGTCATTGAAATCATCCACATCCAAAATTCGGCTAAAATCACGTTCATCCAAATCGACATTCTTCAGCAATGTGATGGTTGGATCTTTTCGCTTAATCAACCGTCGAACATCATTGAAACTCATGTTTCTATGCCGCAAAATATTTCGAACTATTTTACGATCCCATTGGGTTCGTAATAAACGCTTGGCATACTCAATGGTTTCTTTGGGCTGTAACGACTCCACAAAATAGACATTGGAATGAGTCCATTTCATCAGTTCTTTGAAATGGTTGGACATAAAACTCAAATATCCGGTGAGGTGATTGTCGATGTCTTGATTCAATCCTAACGGCTTTAATTCCTTGATTCGATACTCTTCCTGATCAAGAATATCTTTAATCATTGAAGGCATACTATGACCCACAACGACTGAGCCGCATTTACAGGGTTGAATACCTTTATGCAAAACATCGGACAATGAAACATTGATCGTTTCATAATGCAAGCGTTTGAGTTGAGGGATGACGGGATCGTTTTCCAACCAGAGTTTAACTGAATTAATCATGCTGCCGCCTCCTTTGCGCTTGATGCTTTCCTTGCGTTTTGAATGAGAATTTGATAAGTTCGCAAATCCCCTTCGATTCGCTGTTTGGTCTCTTCTATATCCGATTGGGTGACGATTCCATTCTTTACTAATGCTTCTACCCGCTGAATAGCGATCAACCGTTCCAATCCAGATCGTTGTTGAATTAGATTTTCAATTTCATCGAGCCACTCGATTGATTCGTTTTTTAATGACTTGAATGACTCGGTGGAGAGGTCTTTGGGGTCGATTTTGCGGCTTAATTTATCCAGCAGCTCCTTGGGTATGATTCCCGGACACTCTGTCTCAGCTTGTAAAGCGGTATAGGCCAATAAGGTGATGTGCTCTTCCCGATCGGCCAGATCGTTCCAGGCCTTGGAATGAACCAAATCTCCCAATTCTTCAGTGAGCAAAATCTGGGCTTTACGGATTAAATCAGGGGTAGTAAACAACTCGTAAATCAGATCGACTTTCCATATCTGTGAATTCTCATCAAAATACTGGCTGAGAAGATCGAAACAAACATCGATCGTATGCAACGTTTCTTCCCGATTGACAGAGGCCTCATTCAGCCCAATAGGGATACTGGACTGCACCACGTATTTGGCTGACTCAGCCAGGGTAGGAATCGATAGCCCTAAAATATCCCTTTGGGCCATTTCCACCGATCGGTTGGCTAATATATTCCGGTAAATGAATCCCATTCTCCGGCCATCCAAAGTGATCTCTTCTTTGGATTCTTTCAGTACCAGGCAGGCGAATTTCGCCAGGAATTCAGAAAGCGCGCTCATTTCGCTGCGCAGCTGGTAGAAATACTCCGCCGCTTTGGTTAAGATATCCTGAATTTTGATACCGGTTTTCAAAACCTCTACTTGGAAGACCGTCTTGATGTCTTGCTTTAAAGACCATTCGTTCAAACTGGGGGCGTCATCCCCGTTGATATGGGTGGTAACCCGAATCCGGTCTGATTCGTCCATCTGCAGGATGTCCGGCGGATAGAGGAACAGCGCGAACCGGCCAATTAGCGCTTCATCAAGTGCTTGGGCGCCCGCATAACTCATTGGATTCATTGCCGACCAGACCCATTTGACCTTAGTCTCAAAGCCCATGATTTTGCGGCTGCGTATAAGCTCAAGCCATTTACTTTGAAGTTCCGGAATCGCTCTGTTCAATTCATCGATCAGGATGATCTCCTTGTCCCAGACCGTGACCGGACTGGGGACGTATTCAACGATCCCTTTTTGCAGCTTCTCCACGTTGGGATAACCCAACACATCTTCGAACATCGCCTTGGACGCATCGTAAGCCAGAAATGGCTTGGCGAGCGCCTGGGCGATCTTGTTGGCGATATGAGTCTTGGCGCATCCGTGATTCCCGATAAGCAATAAGGGATCACCCGTTAAAAGCGACGCTAATACCAAATTCTCATCCCGTTTTTTCCATCCGTAGATTCCTAGTGGTTCGAGTAACATGATCGTTTCTCCTTTTATTTTTGATTTTTTATTGAATTGGTGGTATTTACAAAAAGGGGAGACACCCCGATTCGAGACGTCTCCCCTTTTAATGACTTTGATTCAGTTACGTATTACGGTTTCAATTCACATTCTTCAACGTGAAATTCGTTTCCTTCACCGGATTCATGCTCCAGCTCATCTTCACTGGTGATCTTCCGCTCCTTACGCCATGCTTCCTCCAATTGCCCGGCGGTTTTTTCGTTTCGGAAGACCTGAACGTCAACAACAATACATTGATATGTTTCGATGGTGACATAGACTTTCATCGTGAATTACCTCCTTTACAGGCAGACATCATTTAGTTGGACCACATCGCCAAACGGTGCGAATGCTTCACAGTTTTGATTGCTATCGAAAAGAATGGTCAATGTGGAAAGTTTTTTTTCTTCCAATTTCTGTTTCAAATTCTCGCTCATCCAAGCGTATCCGTCGGTGATGATAATGGCTTTTTTGAATCCCCGTTTCAGGATCGATTCGGCGATACAATTGAAATCGGTTCCGCAGGTTGTTGTGATCTCTCCCTTGAGCAGATGATGAAATGAGATTTCCACGACCTCGTTGCTGAACAAGAAAATACTGTCGATTTCATTCTGGAACTGTTTGAGAATACCGATAATCTTCGGTAAATAATCCTCGACGCTGCTGGATACGTCTAAATACACTGCGAGGCCTTCATGGCGGTGCTTTTGAGTGATAATACGGTTATGGAAATGGAAGGGGTAGATTCCTGCTGACAATAAAACCAGGTCGCGTTTTGAAGGATTGACGGGGAAAGGTGAAGTGGTCAGGCGTAGGGATTGGCTGGTGATCTTAAAACGGTCAACTTTCTGTTTGGTTGTGAACCGGCTTAACAACGCCCGTTTGATGGAAATCCGGGTTGTGAGCGCTTCCATGATCAAATCCAATAGCATCGAACCATGACCGGGGAATTTGCTCTTTTGCCGATTAAGGCTACTCTGGATATCCAGAGCTATCGATGCCAGATCGTCATGATCGAAGGGATCAATGCTGACTGAATCAGGCGACTGGCCAAATCCATGCGTTCCAAGTAATAGGATATTGTCCGATTGGTCTCCTGGAGTCAGGATTTTGAGGGTTTGGATCAATTCTCCGGTGGTTAAGGAGTCACAATGCCAGCCAGGGCTATACAACTGGTCGTACACGCAGTGATAGCGGCCATGCTCCATCGTACTGGAAGGTCTTAACAGCCCCTCGAGGTCAGTTGACTGATAGAGTTTGGTGAACAAATGACCTTGCTGGGAGTGATTCTGGTAAAGCTGGCTGATCGCCGCATTGATAATGGCGTCAGCGGCGATGTTTTCCAATTGTCCGGTTTTATAAATGAAATGGCCGAACAAAGGATGCAGGATTTCGTGAAATACCAGACAAAACAAGTCCGGCTGGCTCTCGATATACCGGTTAACGAATTGCGGGTTGACGATCAACACCCCATCCTTGCGGATACAAGCGGTTGGTATGGTATCGTCCTGATGGATCGACTTGATGAAACCGGCGACGAAGCTGTTAAAGCCCAAGGCTTCCTTCAGCACGTTTCTGACTGTTTCAAGCGTAACGATCATCTTTTTATTCCTCCTTTAAAATGAAAAATCCCGGATAATTCCGCTTATTCACCTCGGGAATTGTTCGGGTTCTTGAATGGTTAACTGGCGACAAAACAATTATTCGATCTGAATGCCGGGATCGGGGAAGAATTTGTAACAGATTTCACATAAGAGTGTTTTTGATAACGCCTCTACATTTTCGACGACATCGTTGACGTAATCGTCAGCCCAGATGGAGTCGTCTTTCTCACGGAGTAATCTGCGGTAGTAGCTGCTGGGAAATGTCGTGCAGTGTTGAATGCGCCCAATATCGCTGTTCCCGCAATGAGGGCATTTGATTTCCTGTATACTCATGATTGGTTTTTCCTTTCTGTTGAAATTGAAAATGTTGACGTGATTTGATTTCACTGTTTTGCATGATGGTTTTACCTCCTGAACGTTTTGGCTAATTTGACTTGGTGTCAGCTTCATCGAAAAATCCGGTTCGTTCTAAATATTCCATCATTTCTTCATTGACATCCAATTCCACCCAAAGCGCTTTATCGTCGGGTGTTTCTTCGGTCCAGATCCGTAATTCTCCGGATTGGCCATGAATTAACTGGTGTTGGGTTGACGCTTTTTTGATGCGCTCTTTCTCTTCCTGGGTTATGATTCCACGTACGATCATCGCTTTCACCTCCTTTAATATTCTGAAGGGAAAAGGATCGTAAATACGTTTTCCCCGTTTGGACCCGCGCCTTCATCCAGAATGCCCCAGATCTTGTGGCCATTAATTTCAGTTACCCACATATTAGGATTGTCTGGATCGGGCGTTTTCATCTTTTTCATGAGCTCTTGGTGAGCCCAGGCGATCTCTTCAGGTGTCAATTCGGCTTGCACGCCACAAGTCATGACGTGGATGGTGGGTGTTGTTTGGTTGGCTGGTCGTATCATTTTTCTTTCTCCAATGTTTTGTTTGCATGGACCTTCAGGTCACTTGTTTCCTGAAGTGTCCAGGCATTATTGAATTTGGGTATAAAATTAAATTGCCCAGAAAAGTCTGGGCGGATCTATTCAAAACGGGCGGTTCCGCCCGGTTCCTTTACGGTTTCATGCGGTTACAGGATTTTGATAAAGGGTGTTACCAAGAAAGAGAGAACCTTCTACATCTGTTAGTTGCGTTCACAGCCTTTCATTTCATGACAGCTGGACAGTGCTGAAATCACCGGAACAAGGTTTTCGGCCCCGTTCCGGTTCATCCAGCGGTTTTGCATCAGTACCAAAGAGGATGCCTTTCGGCATGATCACTCTTCGATATTTTTGCGGTTTTTGTCTTAGTTGTTTGTTTTATGTTCTTATTGCATCAGCGCAATTGCTGATTATTATTCGATTGGAGTATTGCCTATGCAACTCTCCAAGTTTGGTGTGGATTCTATGAGTGCTTTCAATATCAACGCCAAGGATTACAATCTTTTCGTATCCGGCGTCCAGATTCTTTTGGACATTTTTAACAATATCCGATTTACCCGTCTCGATCTCAATGGCGATAGTCTCATTGCCTTTGTTTGCAATCAGATCGACATAATCACCGCTTTCCAGTTGGTGTTCTGAAATGATTGAATAACCTTGCTGCTGATAAAACTCCGCGATTTTCGATCGCCAGTATTCATGAACGATGCCAGGATTTCTGTAATGATTTTGTAATTGAATGGGATTATAATGATTGAACTTTTTGATTTCTAACAGGACGACTTTTCCCTTATGAGTCAGGATTTCCACTGGCGCAATGATTCCCCGGCTTTGCAAATCTTCCTTGACTACATTGCCTTTCCTTCGGCTCAGTCCCAACCGCTTATATCTTTGTACAACTCCTGACAATGGATTCTCCTGGATATCTTCCAGAAAAGCTTTTTTCATATCATCCAAAGGGATTTCATCTTCTTTACTATCCGGCAGTGATTCCAGCGAAATCTCCATGGAATTGCCTTGTAGTGGCTCTTCTTCAACGGAATCTGTGGAATATGGTCTCATGTATTCTTGCAGATCTTCATCTGAAACCACCTGTTGCTTCTGCTTAATATGTGGGACAATAATCAAAAAAGGTTTGGTCCATCTGCCCTGCATTTTAACGATGGCCTGACCGACTTCGAGCCGATTCAGGCATTTGCGCTCTTCTCCATCAAACATCAGATACCCTGAAGCGGCATTGACGTCTTCACGCGATTTCAAATTCATGGTGAAAGTGCAGTATGTATTACCAAGGGCCTGTAATGAAATCTGTGATGGATGTTGATCTACAAGTGTAATAGATTCGCCTAATTCTCTTATTTCGCGCAATAACATTTCCGTAACGCTTTCCTGAGCGCTGGCTTCTTTTTTCTTGAGAATGTGATGTGCTTCCTCGATGATAATGGCGTGTCTGAACTTCTCGCGTTGTTCGTTTCGGTTCAATCGGTAATGGTGAATCCAGAGCAAGAGCGATTCGATAAAGAAACATTTATCAGTGGATGTGAGCGCGTCCAGTTCTAAAATGACCGGTTTGTCCAGCAGATCGGCCAGACCAGTGTTGGATTGGGTGTTGAGCACGCTTCCCATGGCTCCGAACGATAACGCCGAAAGCGCCCTTTGAGTTGATGCCATCCAGTTGGCGGCCCTGCCCGAAACATTCATCTTACCCATGACATCTGTGAGATCCTTCATTGTGGGGTAACGCACAACATTTCCGGAATAGACGCCGCTTTCTGTATAGAGTTTATCAATGCCCTGTTGCAGCAAGTACATGACGCCCTCGCCGACGAACGTGGCCCGAGCCAGAATTTCAATTAGTTTTTTGAGCCAGGCGGTGGGTTCCGTACCTTCCGGGGGAATCAGAGGATTAAAATGGAAAGGGACAAGTGGATTGCCTACCGTGTAGACCAACACGGGAAATTCACTGTTTGGAGAAATAATGGGGCGATAGTTCCTCTTCCAATCGGTAATCAGAAAGGGAATACGTTTTTGCAATAAATTAGCGATAAGCATGTAAACCGTGTTTGTTTTTCCGCTACCGCTCCGGCCCACGATCGCGACGTGCTGGAGCCATTCATCTTCCCGCAGTCCAAAATCGCCGCGCAACTCACCGTTATAGAGCACGCATCCCACAGGATACTCACCTTCGATAACCTCTGGCGGGGGCGGACGCAGGTTGATGCCTTCATCATCAATACGCCTGCGGAGCGATTCCATATGCAGTTGCCGCACCATCTGCTCCACTTCTTGCCGTTCTTCGGCATCGCCTAGGTTGTAGACGCGCCAGAGACGGTCAATAATATCTCCGAAAATAGGTTTTAGTTCAAATAGTAGTTTTTCATCGAGGATAGCAGATCACCTTTATGGAATTTGAGACATCATTTCAATGACCGGCGGATTCATCATGTTCTTACGGCGGTTGAGTTTCTCATGCGAATCGACGCACGTGAGCAGCTCACGGGACATCGTCCACAAGTCGTTCCAGAACGACATCTGCGCTTGGCGGTCTTCGCGTGAGAGAGCCATCAGATTCTGCTCCATACTCCAGCGCATACCGTCCCTGGCTTGATTAACGCCGAAAGGCATGTCGCTGAACTGAGCCAAATGGTTGCGTACTTGGCTTATCTCATCGTCTCTTTCCCTGGAATGTGATCGCTCCAGGGAGGTTCGGGTCAGCAACGCCTTAGCGGTGTGATTGAGCAATCGGTCGGCCTGATCGATCTTCTCATGTTGCATATCAGATAGAGGATCAAAATAAATGTTTCGGTTTATTAGGGATGATTCGTTCTCATTTTTATAACCAGGCATCTGGATAGTCATGTACCAGGGAGGATTGTTTGCATAGTCTTGGTTGGAGTTCATTGGCATCACTACTCAGTGGTAGCGATTCTACTATATAAATCTTTCGGATTACGGCCTCATATCTTCCTAAAAGAGGAGCAAATTTCCTAAATGAAAATTTCCGCAACAAAAATTTTTTACGATCACTCCACCCGTAAACGGCTGCTTTGAAGACTTGGAAACACCGGAATCAGTATGGAAACGGGTAATAGATGAATTCTTGAGATATACAAAAAGAGCATTAAAATAAATTAACAATGATATGCAAACAATGAATCAACCTCCTGATAACCCATACCAAACATTTCTTTATCTTGAGGATTTGTTTCAATACAGGTCATATAAGCATACGCTCGTGACAAAGCGACAATCATTTTTGGAATATCATTGACATCTAATGTGTTACTGTTTTTCCATATGCCTTCTTTATCTTTGTACCGTTTTGATAATACAACACTCCTTAACGGAAGGCATCCATCAAAACAAGACATGCTGTTTTGGAATATAGAAACTCGGCAATTGCCGTTCTGAATTACTTTTTCTGGTTTGCTCATTTTTTTAATCACCTCATGAGTTTTTGTTTCTCATGCCTGGAAACAAAAACAAAAAAAATACGATAATTCCTATTATGGTCAAAAATAAACTGAAACATCCAGGAATAACTACCATAAGAACCCATCCCTGATATAAATTCCCCTGATACCAGGGCTGCAATCCCTTCTACATACAGCAGCAGATACCCCACCACTGATACCAGTTGTTTAATATAAAAAAAACGCTGCCATCCATTCTGGATAAAGCAGCGTCTTCAATTCTCTTAATACACCTTTACGGTGGGACTAAGCATATGTTAATTTACCGTCTAATACAAAGTAAAAAAAATGCTGTCTCAATTCCAATGCAATAGATATTCTGTTTTTATTGTTAATGGGAATCTGTTCTCGAATATAATTCACCTCAATGAATTTTTATAGAAAAAAAATTAATACATCATCCAGTTTAATACTGGTGTTCCGATATCGACGTTCTCGGTTGTTAAGAACCTGATGTTTCTGATATTAACC
Source organism: bacterium (assembly GCA_963662285.2). Classification (GTDB taxonomy): domain Bacteria; phylum Hinthialibacterota; class Hinthialibacteria; order Hinthialibacterales; family Hinthialibacteraceae. The sequence goes on along the minus strand of CAXXMV010000008.1, from coordinate 1,183,389 downwards.
TTGTCAAACGGCCAAGCATAAAAAGCCGCGAAAACGCGCATGTCGTCTTTTGTTAATGTGCCTGCTGATGGAGACATGCCACTTGCAATTCCCGGCGGATAATCAATACCATTATTGCCCGTGTGATACGCACCGGCAATATGACCAAACGCATGCTCCATTGAGCCTGAACCATAATTAAGAGTTGCAAATACTATTTGCCGATCACCGTTCTCAACAATTCCGACAAGTTCGTCTCCTGGATGAAAAGTAAGATTACATCCCTGATGAGTTGCCATATTAAAATTTGTTGCAAGATTTGAATTTTGAAAATAATCTCGTCGGACAAAAAAGGTTTCTGGCAAAGTCGGACGATCAAGTCCATTAGCAGAAATATAATCATTCATTGGACTTATCTGATCCGCCCAGAGCTCATTGAAGCGATCCATTGCAGACTGAATGTTCTCTAATTGCTCAGGTGTTGGATTATCGCCAAAATAAACATGAACCGGCAACTCCCATCGCGCCCGGCCCTCCATCATATCGGTTGCAAGGCCTGGATAAAAATAGAATGGATTGCCATCGTCGGTTGGGCCGACGTCGTAACGCAGAGGTGAGAGCCCCGCTCCTGCTCCTCTATCCGTTACATTCATCATATCCTGAGGTGTTTGAATAACTAATTTGTTAAAATTTAGTGGATCGTATTCGGGAGTAAACAAAAAAAAACCATCGTTGCCCAAAGTTGTGGTTTCGTTAATATCTCCTTCTTCATTAAAATAGCGGCAAGTTCCATCAGTTACCGGATTGCCGGATATAAGATCATACACATTCCCATAGACTTGTGTTGGTAGGTCTGAGGTCGCCTTGACCGTCTTCGCCTTCACTTCAACACCGCCTAAATCTTCTGCTAAATCAATGTACTCATCAATTACTTTCTGCCGCTCAATGCCTTTGGGATCTTCCTCGCGTGATGGGAGGAAAGTGGTCTCAATCGGATCTGAATCAGGTGAGCCAATCCTGTACTCTAACGTGTCATCTTTAATCGTAATATAGTGCGAATCCCAATCTGAACGCGCTTTAGCCTTCTGCTCAATGCTCATCGGCTGAGCACCAGATTGTGTATATGCAGCACTGTTAAAGGTATCAATATATATGGTGCGAATAACTTCAGAAGCATTCGCGCCCATCACTCCAAGACCCATACCAAGAATTCCAAGTCCCATCACCGTCTTGCCAACCTTACTCGTCACTGCATCATACGCCTTCTTAAACATCTTCTTCGCACCTCATAGTGTATCGTCAATAATAAATATCAGTCCTATCTTGTCTCAATAAGATAGTTACTACTTACAAGTAAAACTACTCATATTTAAATGTAGTGTTTCGCAACAATAACTCCTCATTTATCACTTGCGAAGCAGTATCACGAAGCCACAACAAATTCAAACAGATCATTGAGGCTGAGTATATAATCACTCACAACCAGTTATTCTCGAAAAATCCTAAAAAATGATCATATACAACGCAAACAAAATTCAAAAAATATTAAAAAATTCTATTCTTTTCAATATTGAAAATTTAAACAAAGATAAATTCCAACATCAAATAATCTCTCCAATAGATTACACATTCCTCAAAAGAACGTCAACCCTATTTTTTTTCAATTCCACTTTATCTCGCAAAAAACTCTATGAACAAAAAAAACGAACTTCATCAAACAACTCTACAATAAAAGGACACTGCAAACCCCTCCAAGGCTTAGCAGAAACAGAAAAACCCATCAATCATAGGTAAATCCTCCTCTCATAAGCATTCAAACAATCATACCACAACCAAAAAGAAACCGTTAACTTTTTTTTACAAACTCTGACATAAACCATCAGCACAACACGAAAACCAAAAAAACAAACAAACCGCCGACTTTTGTTCAAACAAACATTCTTCAGGTAAACCAACAAAAAATAAAAACAACTTGAAAAGAAACTTATTAGAAATATATTGAGACTGTGAGAACTTTTCCGATGGAACTTTTTGAATATGTTGCATGTTATTCAAAAATCCAGGATTCATCACTCCACAGGAATCAGAAAAATATTTATATCAAATTTTCTCCCTTGCAACGGAGGTAGAGATATTTCTATTGTAATGATTTCGGTTCACTCATTTCGGAGATACAAAACACATAAATGAAATGTTTTTCCACAAGAAATCTTCTCACACTTCGTCATTCGAAAGCTTTTAATAAATCCTTTATTCAGAAGGAGAAATGATAGACTTACATGCTCCGAATCAAAGATTCGTCATCCAAAAAGACGTCCTTTCTATAATCTTCGATCCACTGCGGGGAATCGACATTGCCCGCATCTATTTGCAGCATTCATCCGTGATCGATTTCGTGATCTACTTTATTCTATTCACTGGCATCACCCGCGCCACCTTAGGAACACGATTCACCGGCAAACCTGGCCGTCTTATTTCGCTAGCAGTTGGAATAATCCTTGCGATTGCGCTTTCAGTCACGCAATACAGGATGCACTTTAATATCGCGAGTTTCGGCCCCTACGCCGCCGCTCTGATCTTGTGCCTAGCCGCCGTTGTGTTCCACCAAGTATTGATCAATTTCGGCGCTTCCTTCAAAATCTCTCTAGCCATTTCGTATATCCTGATCTACGCCACTATTCGCTCGTTCGTCCCGTCATTCTTCGATTGGCTGCTTTTACGAATTCCATTCCTGGCGGCAGTGCTTAGTTTGGCGTTCATCATCGCCCTAATCACGCTATTGTTCGCAATTTGGCCAAAAGGGCGATCGATCGGAACCGGCGCGGACGATACAGGATTATTCTCGGAATACAGACTTCCTATCAATGAATCGTACGACCAAGCCGATATGGCTGAACGTTTTTCACGACATATCTCCTTGAAAGAAAATGAGATATTTATAAACCTGAAGACTATTCTGAAACATCTTCCTCAATCCATGCGAACAAATCAAGGCCGTATTGAGCTGATTGAAGCGTTAAATCGTATCCGCATAGAGAACCACCAGATTTTCGCACAATTAGAGAAAATGAAACTAATCGATAAGGCGATCTTCGAAAAAGACATCGCCGCTTTTCAGAAAATCTTAGGTATGACCAAGACCATCCCTAAAGAAACAATGCCAAAAGCCATTGAAGCACTGCAACAGACTCGCAAGCGCATCGAATTGGAAAAATCGATTGAGGCAATGGAACCGAAAACGCGCGAGATTATCGAGAAAATCCAATCCTGCATCGGCGCAGTCATTGGTCAAATCGAGCAGGGCGATGCCCAACGCGCCCGGAGCGTTCTTGGTGAGGCGATTCAGTTTGAAAAGCCCCTTAAGCGGATAATGGACTATCTCTCAAAGTTCGAACGAGCGCTAAAGCAAGATTTCAGTAAAGCCTGCGGGACAATGAATCGGCAAAAAAATCCCAATAAACCAAAAGGGAAGAGCTGAATCAATCCCATTCATCATCCTCAGGAAGAATTTTGGCAAGTTTTCGGTGTTGTTTGGCTCGCCAGATGTCGGTGATCGTTCGCGGCTCGCGCAATAGAAACCATCGGTCGTTTTCTCGCATATGAAACGGATCTCACCTTTTCTATATAAATCTTTCTATAATCCGCCGAAAGAACGGCTGATACAATCAAGAATTTTGCACGCAAGGTCCTTGCCCAAAGGATTTTCAATTTGCCGAGTTTTTCCGTAGCGCCCATGACTAACGATACGGGCGCGAATAAGGCAATATAGATCGAGTGAGTTCAATATATCACTGAAGCGGCGTTGACTCAGCGCCGAACCGTTTATTCGCTCTGCCAGGGATTTGTATTTGTCGTAAACATCGCCGGTATGCACGCCTTTTTTGTGGCGCAGTATGAGCGAATAACAGGCGGCAAGACATAATTTCTGATGCAGCGGCAGCGTTTGCGCAAGCGAGAGCGCCTTTTCAACCTCTAGCGTTCGTTCCGCTAGCCGTACGTCATCGACCGTGAGCCGTTTGCCTTCGCGATCGGCAATCATCGCAGATTTAACCAGCAGTTCCACCGCTTTGCGGGCGTCGCCCGAATTGCGTGATGAGAGCGCCGCGATTAAAGAAAGCGCCGAATCGTCAACCAGATCGGGATTGAGCGCTTTTTCTACGCGCAATTTGATGATCTCGCCGATCTCCACGGCATCGTAAGGATTGAAGATAAGATCATATTTTTTCATACAAGATGTGATTCTTGCGTCCAGAGCCCTTTCCCAGTCCAGCCGATTTGTGGTAAAAATATAAATAAGTCTGACCGGAACTTGTTTCTGTAACGTTTTAATTAGATAGGTCATAAAGATATCTCGGTCATGCTGGACGCAATCGATCTCATCAAGCAGGAAAATGATCGTTCCTTTCTTGCGGGATAGACTTTCACGGATTTTAGATTGCATCAGTTCAACCGGAATACCTTTATAATATGACCGTGAAGCATCCAAAGAGACGGCGATGCGGTTCAGAGCAGCAAAACAGGTCGATTGGGCTGAAAGTTCAACATAGCGCCATTCGACCGGCGTGTCCTCGCGTTCTGCTAGTGATTGAAGCGAAGAGAGGAAATGAATAATCGAAGCGGTCTTACCCGAACCTGTCGGACCGCAAATTAGTATATGATTAGTAGGTTTTTGGTCGAGAAGTGGAGCGAAATGGGAAGCAAGCGCTTGAAGTTCCTTGCTACGCACATCACGAGAGAATATCTCTTCTAGAACTTTAATGCGCTGCTCCTCAGGCAGGCTCTCATCATCAAGATAATCGGGATCACGGATAATAGAGGATTTTCGATCAGACCGGCGAGCGGCAGCGATATACGACTCCGTCCGGTTCAATTCTCCATCGGAAATTTTCTTAGTCATGTTGGGGATGTAGGGGAAGTTGTATAAAAATGTTTTGGATTTCTGAATCTTTCATCTAACGATATCTAATTCTCCCTTCCCAATGAGTACCTATTTCATCTTGGTATAGTAAATCATCCATATATTCTCCTTCTCCAATTATTAGATTAATATGTAGTGAATATTCACCATCTGATACAGGATTAAGAATAATTAAATTAATGGATTTTCCAGTCTTAGTATTTTTAGCATATAAATTAACAAAAAATTCATCCCTGTCATAGTCATAGCTACCTGGATTAAAAAAATCTAAACTGCCAGTGTAAAAATTCCAATCGAATTTGTATTCGCATTTCGATAACATGGTCTCATACTTGAATAAGTAACGAAATTTCATTGATATATTAATAGATTCTCCATGTTCTTTAATGATATTTTGAATAATATCTGGACTAATTTTGGGTTTATCATATAGTTCAGTTATCTCTAACTGTATTAGAGAACTTTTTGGAATCTCCGGAACAAAGTCCAACCTGTAGCCAAAAAGGTCATTGCTACTTTCAACATCAGTAACTTTAACTGAAATTGATTCATTACTTTTCAACACTTTTGCTTTTACATCTATATTTGAGGTAATTTGTACAGGTAAAAAGTTTTTTCGATAATTCATTTTAATGAAAGGTAACACCCAATAATCGTTAAAAATTAATAACCTTAGTCTTCGTCGTAGATTTCCAGAAGATAAAAATAAATTTTCTTCTTCGTACTTAAAGATTTTGAATGATTGATCAATTTGATCCATCGCAGTTTCATAATTTCTCCTTTCAGAAATCTTTAATTTTGTAATAAAATCAAATTCTTCATCATTCATACTATAATCAACTAAAAGAATGTTCTCTCTCAATATATATTGATATCTTCTTGTTTCTAATGAAAAATCCAGTTTTTCAATTTCTGAAGAAGTGGGTTTGATTAATTCAAATATCTTTATATTTAGAGGTGAGTGATTATCAGGAAGGTAAGTTGAGCGATTTTCGCTAATTGATTTTATAGCTGACTTGATCATATTTATTTTACTAGTATTTTTGGAAGGGCTTGTATTAAATCCTTCAATTATATCTTTATTAAATTTTTCTAAGTTATCTTTCCCCAAAGTTGCTCTAATTTCATTTATCTCATCACATTCTTTATTGTTTTTTAACCAGTGTTGGAACTCAAACCAATCACAGTATTTGGAGTCATGGTTAATTTCAAAAAATATCAAAAGCATATTTGTAACAAAATCTAAATCTTTTAAAATATTTGCGGATTTCAAAATTTCTCTTGCAGAATATTTTGATATTGAATTTTCTTTATTCATAGCATTAATCCACCCATATTATTCATACCTTTAGCGAACTCTTATTTTTCTAGAATTCGATATCCTTTTGGGAAAGATGGAACAAATCACACTATATCCAAAAAGATACCTGCAAACACTCACAAACGCAATCTCTTTTCAACTTTTATTACAAAATATGATCATTCAAACTTCCATGGAACTTCCATGGAAGTTAAGTTCAAATAAAAGAGTTAGTTGCGAGACTTTTTGTTTGACTTTTAAGGCTAAAAAAAATATAATCCCCAGCAGAATTATAAGAAAAAAGACTTAAAGGAAAACAATTATGTACAACATATTTTACACTGAACGTTTTTTTCCTGAGCAGGTATTAATCACAGAAATAATTGAAGAGTGCATGAAAAAAAGCATTCACACTAAAAAAATAATTAGTCAAGCAAAAGTTTTAGAAAGTCGTTATAGATTGTATTTTAATCTCAGCTCTTATAACGATTTAACTACTGCAATAGCAATGCATGTTAATAAAACAATTAAAGAAAGATTCATTTTCTTTATGGATTTTTTATATGGAAAGAATAAAGACAAATTTTTAAAACAAGGGAGGCACAAATTATATATAGAAAGAATTATATACGGTTTCTTAAAGTTTAAGAAACGAGAGTTATCAACTTTATTGTGGAAATTTAGTATTGAGGAAGAGAAATTCGGGAAATTATGAAAAATTCAACAAATATCGGAGAAAAAAAATGATTTTATACACGACTCTGAATGAAGACCAAAAATTAAACTATGATTTAAGAAATCATATTACCGTAATAGAATTTCTTGATAATTTAAATCGTCAGGAAAAAATAGCATTAAAAATACTGATCGAGAATAAAGGCCACATAAATCCATCAATCAAAAGTTTTCATCGTCTTTTTAAATCAGAAAGAATATCTATATATGTGAAAACAATAGAGAAGATAAAAAGAAAAATCAAAGAGCATGAACTTTGTCCAAGTGATTTCAAAATAATAAAAGATTGTCTTGAAATATTATATTCAAATTAAATTCAATATCACTCAAAGGTATCCGGGGGAAGAGAGGCAAGGCCCTGCAACGCAAACGGGGAGAGATCGTGGAACGGATCTTCGCACACGGCTTGGAAACCGGGGGGATGTAGATTTGGATCAATGAGAGTTCTAGTGGAAACAGTGGCTAACAGAATAGCTGGTTTTTTATTCCATTAGTTCGCAATAATAAAAAAAACTAAATCGGTGCGTCTCGCCGCTTGAAAATTGGGATCTCACAGGTCATAAAGACTTACTCTTACACGATATCGAAAACATTGAGAATTGATTTGATTGCCTGAAAAATTGTATCAGGTATGATACCCAATTTCCTTATAATATATCGTCGTTCTTTGCCTAAATTTCTCCAAAATTCGATCAATTCAATTTCTTCTTGTTCCAAATAAATGGGGGCATCCGAGGAAAATTTAGAAAAGGATTCCAGACCTTTGTGCACGCTATGTGCACACTTTTCGTGCAAATTTACGTCAACAATGTGTTCTGAAGGTGTTAACTTTTGTTCTGAAGGTGTTTCTTGTTTGGCTATGCAAGTGTTTATTTGTGAGTGGTTTTTGTCCGATTTTTTTGTGGCTTTGTTTACGGGATGTTTTGTATCGAAATGGTGGAGGCGGCGGGAGTCGAAAAAGTGTCCACAATTTCGTCTACAAATCAGATTAATAAACTGAAACATTGCATGGTATAAATAATTGGAATTCAGTTATTAAGAATAGATGGAAAGATTCGGTAATCACCCGATCAGGTATCAGGTGATCGTTTAAGGGGTTTCTTTACCATAAAAGGTAAGAAAGCGGACGTCCGATATCCTATCGGCAGGTTGTACCGCAATTTGTACCTCAGATTTACGAAAGAAATCTAAAATCTATTCCGTGATCGTTGGTAGAGCGTAGCAGAAGTGTAAATCGTATAAAAAATGGTAGTAAGATAAGGAGAGGAAACGGGAAACAACGAAACTTGCGTAAGTCTAATGAAATCAGTTATACAAGCTAATGCTACAGAATTAAATATTCTGTATTATAACCAATAAAATTGGGAATTCATAGAGAAAAGTAAAATATAAATAACAAATTTGTACCTCATTATGTACCTCACAAATATACTAAATCATAAAAGTCTATTTCAGAAGATGATCCTATAGAGAAAAATTATTGAATTAATAGAACCTAGCGTATGCTGTTATTATTCAACATGTTACATTGAAGCAAGTAAATTGTATTTTTACTAAATAACACTTTATTTTTATATAATAAATGTGGTAAGATCAATCGATTCAATCTGGTTTGTAGAGATTGGATTGGAGTTGTAAATCTGTAAGGCAATCGGAATATAGGAACGTAATGAGCATGGAAGATAAGAATTCGCGCGTACCTGGAATCGATCCCAAGGACAGTAACACATCACACTCTCCTTCGGATGGCGGTGGGTTATCGAAAGTTGTTCTGGCTCGTGTTCGTGAGTTGGACTACTCCGCTGCAGTTGTAGAACTGGAAGGAGGCGAAGAGGCATTACTGCCGTGGAAGGAAGTCTGGCCCGGATTCAAGATACACGATAAATACAGGGAATTCTGTGTTGTCGAGGAAATAATCGATGGTGAAGCCGTTGTCCAAGCCGTGAAAAAGAGCGGTGGCATGAGTGACGTTCACGGTAGGGAAATAGCCATCGGTGATCGCTTGTGCGTTGTTCCCAGTGCCGATCGCGATTTCGGAAAGAATAAACTGAAGATTGTCAGCCATATTCTCGTGGATGGCGATCCGTGGAATGATGTTGCCAATTGGAAAGCAAAGGATATCAAATCCTTTACCATCGAATCCATAACCGATTCCTGGGCTTGGGGCAGAATTAAATCAGGGGTGCGTGCCAGAGCATTCCTCGGGGAACTTGCCGTGATTCTCCCAAAAGAACACTGGCCGGGACACCAAATCCCTGTGCGCGGCGACGAGATCGCGGGATGGTTCCTGCCGGAGAAAACGGATCAGGAAAATCGAACCGTAACGCTGGACTACATCAGTTATGTGAAATCTCAGGTTACTCTGAAAGAGTTATTTGAAATATCAAATTCCTATCCAGTAACAGGCCAATACGAATCCGATGACACCGTTAACTTGCTTACCGATCTAATCGCCCGCTCTAAAATTAGTACGTTGTTGCTCGTCGATGATGATGAAGAACTCTGTTCTTCGCTAAGCCAATATCTTCGTAAAGAATGTAATGTCAATACGTTGTGCTGCTTAGAAGAGCATTGCGCTCTGAATACAATCGAGAAGAGTGGAGTGGACATCGATCTTGCGATTATTGATGTAAACCTTCATCCCGAGAATCGAGAAGGAAAAGACTATTCGGGAATCCGGATTGCTCAGCAAATCGAGAAGGCTATTCCGGACTGTCCCATTGTTCTCATTACCGGCGAGGAACTGGATAGCAACCGGCAAACAGTCTCTGACAATTCGAATCTATTTATCAACGATATCATCAACAAGCCGTTCGGACAGGACGGATTGTTTCAGGCTTTAAGCGCTCCTGGTAAATCGAAAAGGCCGTTGTCTGACTTTCTGCAACGTCCAACCGGCGAGGATGCCGCTCTCGTTTCACGCCCTGAATCGGAGATAGAGATTGCCCTCCAAGATTTAAGAGACTCTCTTGATGCGGAAGCGGCTGCTCTATTTGCGATCAATCCGATTTCTGATGAGGTCACCATCGAGGCACTCACGGGCCCATCAAATAAGTTCAATACTTGGAAGAAGCAGAAACTCGGTTGGAGTCCCATCCGCGATGCGGCAGTGGGTGGAGAAAAGGTTTTCACCTCTAACGCGCTCGACAAAGATAAGCCAAAACACCGATATCTTCTACATGCATACAGATATCAGTCTTGCGTGGGAGTTCCGGTTAATATCGGCCGAGCGTCGTACAACGCCTATGCCCTCTTCGCTTTCCATCCGGATGTGAATGGTTTTGTCAAGGAGGATGCTATTCGTCTCGCGCAACGTATTGCAAGAGAAGTGGGACAGATTCTCCAAATCGGGAAACTCGAGGAGAGCATCCGAGAGATGAAACCTTTCGAGATGATGGGGCAATCCTATGGCAGTATGGCTCACGACTTGTCAAGAGATATGTCTTCCGGGTTTTTACTTGATAAAGCGATCCAGCAAATTGCCTCCGGTACCTACATCGACGCCAAGGAAACTCTCCACACAGCTATGGCCCGGCTTTCCAGAGCGCAACGTGTCATCAACGGATTCCGATCAATGGCCAGGGGACAGCGTGAGAATGTCAAAATCTTTTACGCCCGGGAGGAGATTGAGAAGATCGTAAGCCGACTTGAAACGGAAACCATGGAATATAACGCGAATCTTAGACTATCCATTGATCGCCTCGTGGCGGAGCGGTGTTTGAAAATGCGTCGCAGTCATCTCGATCAACTGCTCACGAATCTCACACTGAATGCCGCCCAGCAGTGCGAGCGGCTTTCTCAGGAAGACGGATTCTCGCGGGCGAGTGAAATCCATATTGAGGCTCTAGAGGATAAAAGCGACAAAGGATATCCCTTGCTCATTCTCCGCGTTCACGACAACGGTCCGGGGATTCATCAAAAGGACTTCAATAGGGTCTTCGATTTGCATTACACCACCAAGGAACACGGATGCGGTATGGGGCTCGATATTTGCCAAAAGATTGTCCATGATGTGAAAGAGGGAAGCCTTCAGGGGACAATTAAAGTTATGCGAAGTCTATTTCTCTGCGGGAGTTGTTTCGAGGTGCGGCTGCCAATGTCACTCGAGGAGGTGATATCATCATGAAAAAGCAAGGCATCCTCCTTATCGACGATGATTGCGACTACCGGGAACACTTGGAGGAGGAACTGCGCGCCGACTATGGAACAGTTGTTGGGGCGGAGACCGGCGAGGAGGCGATAAAGATTCTTTCTGAGGATCCCTCCCGCTTCCAGTTCGCTGTTGTGGATCATCAACTGGGCAAAGGTCTAAACGGCATTGAAACGACAGAAAAACTTGTCAATATCGCCCCGCGAATCTACCCGGTCATTTTCTCGAATGTGCCTGTAGATACCTCTCCAGAGATTATTGAGTGTAAGTTTAAGGCTCTTGAGGCTGGGGCGTATCGTTATCTGGAATGGAATGTTTATCAAAAGGATCGAAAGAAGGATATTCATGATTTCGTATCAGAAATCGAACAACTGACCAGTTTACGCGATTGGATATCGAACTTTTTCGAAGCCCGCGCCGCCGCTCCGTCCCTTCTGACGCAACTCAATATTGGGATGGACATCATTGACCGGCATTTTAAGGTCTGGTTTATGAATGAGCGAATGCGGGAGATTATTGGCTTGATCGGGCCAGACCTTCCCAAAAAGCCCTGTTCGCACTGGCATGACTACCCATACTGTCCTTGCCCTGGATGTTTAGTTAATCTTTCTCTGACTCATGGAATATCTCATGAAAAAATCTTTCTTAGACCTCTTCCATTTCGCGATAAGGAGCGAGTCTTTTTCTTGAAAGTATGGGCGCAACCCGTGACGAATGCGGCTGGCGAAATCGTTAAGACACCGGATGGCAGACCTCTGGCAGTCATGGAATCCGTTCAGGATCTTACGGACAGTCTGGAACTAAAGGCGATACCTTTATCGAAGCGTCTTCAAATTATCGCGGAAGCTACGCTTGGGATTACCTTGGAAAAGTATACTGAAGCACACCTCTTTCAATACTGTCGAGTATATCAGAGAGATCCCAGTACCAGCAACGAGACGTTCATCCTGAAGGCAGCAGCTGGCATACGAGTTCCACCGAAGCTGGACATTACAGTTAATATTCATGCGTTTGATCCATTAAACTTGTTGGAAGCGGAGATCAATGCTCGGGAGACGGGATATGGATACAGTTTCATAAAACCAACTGGTTACGACTTGGTTTTGCCCGGCCTGGATAGATTACCTTATATCTATATCCCGATTATCGAAAACAATCGGACGATCGCGCTCCTCGAAGTGGGCTGCGATAAAATTAAACTAGATACCGCCGCGCTTCTTAAGCCCTACGCGCATGAGGTTCTTCGCGCCACCCAAGACGATCGTGCGAGAATTCCAGAACATATCGTATTGGCCTCAGCGCAAGTTTCTAAAATCGAGCAGTCATTGCAAACCCAGACCACTCCTGAGAGTCAACTCCAAATTATCGTAAAGCAGGTGTGCGAACTTACCGACAGCCAGCAGTATGTAATACGATACGTGGACGGCTCTAATGCCAAACTCATCCGACTGAAGATACCAAATCTTTGTGCATACGAAAATGTGGTAAATAACGAATACCAACTTTCTTATGAACAATCCTGGTCTTGTCGAACGATTACAGCACGAGCGGAAACGTTGGTGGATATCGTTGTTAATGAAAATATCATTAAGACATTCCGCGAGAAACTGAGCGAAGAATCTCGTGAGGTTCTTAAGGACGCAAACGCTCTCTGTTACGAACCTTTAATCCTGGATGGCGTCTGTATCGGTGTGCTTGGCTTACACAGCAAAATTACCACCAACTATCGTGACGAGAGAAAGATCGCTGTTATTCGCGACTTAGCCAAACGCGCCACGATGGCCCTACACGACTATATTGTTGAACAGAAAAGTATCGAGAAAGCGGAATCCGATGCGCTATCAGATATCCTGGGACTTGTACTACATAATATAAAAACGCCACTTGCTACTGCTGGGATCGTTCTGACGATGCTCGAAACCCAACTGAAGGATCAAGGCAAACTTTTACCGGACATGCAGGATCTGATTGATGGCATCAAAAACCAATTATTAAAGATCAGCCGCATTCGTGATGACGTGCTTAATCTCAAACGTCCGACGGAATCCCGTAAAGAAATTATTTCCCTTTCAGACTACCTGAAGGAGATCGTAACGGAAATTGTTACACCCGTCAAAGGTGTAAAGGTCAATCTCGAGTATGTGGAAACGCTGAAAATAGTATCTATCGATAAGGCGGGTCTGAAACTCTGCCTGGAAGTACTTCTCGATAACGCAATGGATGCTGTAAAGGAGAATGAAGGAGACAAACGGATTAGGATTGTTGTGCGATTCGCTACTGATAAAGAGAACCGAATGATTGAATCGGCTCTCCCAGGTCTGGCTTTCGATATTGAGGACAATGGCCCAGGTGTTTCAAGCGATATGAAACCCCGTCTTTTCAAGAAGATGAGCAGCAGTAAAAATACAGGGCTAGGCATGGGCTTGATACATTGCCGCGTGTTTGCACTCTCCGCTCAAGGAAATGTGTACTACGATAATACCTACGAACAAGGTGCCCGATTTACACTGGTTTTCCCATACTACGCAGAAAAGGAAACGTGCTATCATGAGGATTTTGATCGTTGAGGATGACGTAGACCTCTCGAATGCATTGCGCAAAATACTTAGTCAAAAGGGTTACGAAGTATTGTCTGCAGTGGATGAAGAGGAAACGGAGAAGGTTCTGTCCGATCATGGAGACGATATTTCCATTGCGATTGTAGACATGATATTTCCCGCCAAACAGAGGGAACTCTCCATAAATGAATCAGGGCTGCGGATTATCAAACTTCTAACATCGAAATACCCAACTATTGTGTCTATCGTCTATACAGGGAATGACGAATATAAGAATGCCATGAAGTGCATGGCTGCCGGAGCATCGTATTACCTGGAGAAGGAGTCTGATATCACCCTGCTCCTGGATATTATAGAGCGAGCTAAATCAACGACTGAGGACATCCGCAAGATTACTCAATCCACCGAAAAGATCCAAGAATCATTGCAGATTCTTGAAAAGCAGTCAAACAGTATGCTGGAAACATATCAGAGGATTCATGATGAAATCATAAATGTAGATAAAGAACTGGCTCAGATTCGTCAGAGAGGAGGCCGTAGATGAGTAATGGCCTTCATCTGAGCCTGGAAGAGATACTGGAACTGGTTCGAGAGGGCGAGGAGATATCGAAAGGGCCTGATGTTTTTTGGCGTGAACCTGATAATGCGAAGGACGGTATTGGGGAAGGACAGGGAGAACTACGAATTTTGCGGCGCTGGAATTCGCATACTCCAACCCTTTATAACATTATGGGGGGTGGGTATTTCCTTCAGTGGGGTGGTAAGGGGACTGTCATCGATCCTGGTTGTGGCTTTCTGAAACTGTTCCAAAGCGAAACGCGTTATAACCTGGGCCATATCGACATGGTCATCGTTACGCACGATCACTTGGATCATTGTCACGACCTTGCTTCGTTGATCTCCTTGTTTCGTCAGTATAACGGCTGGCGCGTCAAAATCCGGAAGCCGCCGGAGACGCCAAAAGTATGGGACATGATCGTCAGTTATGGCGTGGCGGACATGTATGCGTCGATGTTGGAACATCCCGACAATGCCCCTTTTTTCTTTTGGCGACGGGTATTGCCAAACGGTTCAGAGGAAATCAAGGTTCGTCAGGATATTCCATCGTTTCTTGAAAAAAGCGAAAAAACGATTCTTGATCGGGAACCGTTTCTTCTCGCTTTTCGCACGGCGGCAACCGATTCTGTTAACAAAAAATATAGTTATACTCTCAAAGTACTACCGGCTTATCACAAGGAACTCTTGGGAGCAATGACGGCATTTGGGATGCGAATCGAACTTATGAATCCCAAAACCGAGACGTCCGAGGTTCAGACTCCTTCGCATAAACTACCGGCGATTGTTATCTCTGGCGACACGGCTATCAATGCTGGCAAGGAAGACGATCTTAATGGAGCTTATCTTGCATCGTTCTACGAAAATTCCAATCTGCTGGTTTTGCACATTGGGGGACTCGAGAAGAAAGGAGCGAAACGCTACAGCCCTGGGGGGCATCTCGGCTTACAAGGGACAGTAGAAATCCTTTCGAATTTAAAGAATAAGCCAGAACTCGTCATATTAACCGAGTGGGGGTACGAGTTCGGTCGTATCGGCACCAATGGACGCACTGCCTTTGTGCAGCGAGTGGTAGACGATCCGAGGATGAAAGGCTTGCCATACTATGCAGCCGTTGAGGTAGATGGAAAACCACCGCAAAGTCCAACACCTGATGGCATACCCATCCTTCCCGCCGACATTGGGCTTAGAGTTCGTCTGCCGGATATGCATATTAAATGTGAAAATGGAGGTTTTGTGGAATTCAACAAGGTCTATGCAAAGGAAGTGCTGGAAGAGATTGAATACCATAGGATTCCTACGGGCTCTTCCGGGAAACCTCCCGCCAGGACGGACGGGTCCGTCACCGCACCCGTGGACGGATCACCGGACTGACTCACGCCCAACTGGTATCTCTGCGCGAGTTTATCAAGCAGGGATGCCCCTCAACCGTACCGGCCGGATTCCGCATCGAGCGCTCCCGCGAATACGGAGCGGCGGCGGCCGTTTGGCGGATGGCGGAATCGCTGGGACTCTCCCGCCCGTGGGGCAAAAAACTCGAATGACAATCAAGTTCTTGAAGAATAGTAACTTGAGGTCAGCATTTAGCAGGAATCTCGATCGTTTGTGATTCAGTCTTGTACAGTTTTGTTATGTTCCAGTCGTGAAAAGTCAACAATCTGAGGTTTGGGATATACTTTTTGAATGGTTTACCTGAAGTAAAGTGCATTAAGCTGCGTTGCGGTAATAGTATCGTAACATACCACCGAGACGCTCACGAGTGCAAAACCTCGCGCGTATTAAGAAGTCAAATAGATGGCCCGTAGAAAATAGAATTGCACAAAACTCTCGTTCCTCGTTTTCGTTGGTGGCGAAGCCACATTGCGGACACTGCGCTGGAGGTGGCAAGGTATTGGAGTTTGCTATTTCTTCGTAGTCACAACGCTTGCATTTGAGATCCGGTGGAAGCCCTTGTGAGAACATTCGTATCCAGAACCAAGTGCCCGGCCATCCTCCGACGACATCATTGGCCCAGCGCGCCACCTCATGCTCTGTCCAATTGAGAACATCATCAGGCAGTTGTCAATTTCTGAGCGGCGCGTACACAAGCGATCGTTTCCTTCCCGGAATCCCCGTTCGTTTTCACCGGAATCAGCATCCCACCCCAACTGCTCCGCATTCCGTTTCAGATAAGCAAGAAAAGCCGCCAAGGATCTCCAAATTTTCTGAATAATATCGCTCTGTCTATGAGAACTTGTGATTGTCAGTGTGGATTGACCGCTGTGATGGATCTGTTTGGCAACCCCATAGAGGAGCAAGGGACGGCTGGTGATGGCTTCCGGGTGCTTGTCCGGAAGCCGCAGGCGTAAATCATTGCCGGACGGGCGTCACTACGTTACTCAATCGACTGAGCGGTAGGATAGACGGGCGGAACGGCGTTCGTATCCTCACGATACCATTCCCACAGAACCGAGACCGCTGACTTGTCGGCACCGCCGGGTATCTGCGCGGCGGCATGCTCCAGTGTGCGGAACTCCTCCACGGAAATCTCTTCAGGCAGGGGCCGCCAGCCATAGCGGTTGCCCAGCAGGATGAGAAAATTGGGCTTGGGAGAGATCTCCTGCGCTCGCCGCAGTTTGTCAAATAAGGGTTTATGTCCGGTGCGTGCAAGGTGTCCTCTTCCATCGAATCATCAATTGAATATCAAGATTACGCAGGAATATCAAGGTTCAGGAGATATTCCAGAGACTGATATTCATGGATCATCTCATCCATCAGAGATTGGTACTCGACTGCCAACCGCTTGCTGATTTTGAGGGCGAAGGAGATTTCTTCATTCGAGAATCCTTTCTGGCGACATAAGAGGACTTGTCGAAATGTCTGGATATAGCGATGAATGGCTTCCGGACTATGATAGGTTTCCCTCTGCACCTGTCCCACCGACTTGCCTTCCAAAAAGAGTTTTTGAATGATGACTTTCTTGTGGGTCAGGGTGGGACCGAGATCGTGAATCGTTCCCCGGCGGGGCAACAACCGGTCGTGTTCCGTTTCCCATTGCTGAATGTATTTGCCCACGGTCGCCGCTGAGATTTTCAGGAGAATGGCCACCTCGGCATTGGTCATGCAGCCGTTCTGCTCGTACGCCTGCGTGAACAAGCGCGCCGCCGCTTCCCGTTTTATGTCCCGCAAGCGCTTGCCCCGGGCCCGTTCCACCGCGTCTTCGGGCCGCACCAGATCCAACACCACGCTGGTGAGTTCGCTCTGAGTAATCTTCTTGCCGTAGGAGCCCTTCTCGTTTTTATCCACCGTGGTCCAAACGATCTGACCGGGACGCAGGTGCGTGGTTTCGGGATAGAATCGGTCGACCATCTCCACGACGCTCTGCACCAGCACCTGTCGGGTGCGCTGACCGCCCAGTTGAGGGCATTCCTGGTGAAAGAAGGCGTTCAACGCCCCGGCGAACGTTTTGAACTGCACCGGGCCGTAGGCGGCGGCGTTGTGATCGAGATGCGTTTTCATGGCCGCCTCCTTCCGCTTTTCGTATTCCTTCCGGGCAAAGGTCCCCCTTTTTTCTCGTCCTCCGCTTGATAGTGCTGAAGGCCGATACACTCCAACTCCCGCAACCGCGCTTGATACGCCCGCTTGCGTTTGCATCGTTCGTAAAAGTCCCGATACAACTGCGCCGCCGCCGAAGAAATACCGACCGTCAGCGCAATCTGCAGCGGTGCGAATCCCTTGCGGTGGAGAAACGCCGCCCGGCTGAAATGCTGGATGTAGCGTTCCACGGCGTGCAGGGTGTGATTCAGGCGGCGGGCCACCTCCACCGGCTCGCGGCCTTCCAGCCACAATTGGAGCGCCGCTTCTTTGTGGGTGACGCCGGGGCCAATGTCTTTCACCTGGCCCCGGGTGGGCGCGTGAATGCCTTTCCGCTCCCGCAGTTCCCTAATATCCCGGCGAATGGTGCGCACGTCGCTGTTGAGAATCAGCGCCAAATCCTCCTGGGTCAGCACGCCTCCTTGTTCGAAGGCTTCTTCCGTAAGGCGCAGGATTCTCGCCTGGCGCAGGGCTTGTACGCTGAATTGGGCGACTACTTGCGAATCGTCTTTTTCCACCAGGGTTAAGACCACGCTCACCATCCGGCACGCCCGGATCGCTTTGCCCACTCCTTCGTTCGCCGCCACACAGTCGTAGCGCATTTGACCCGAACGAAGGGGCGCATTTCCCGGTTCGGTAAAATACACCTCCTGAACCACGTCCACCAGGATTTCCGCTTCCCAGGGACTCATCCCCGTTCCTTCCACCGCCCGATTGATCAGTTGCTGCGCTAGCGTTTTACTTTCCTGCCGAGCCTGTTGACTCTCACGAGAGTTTGGGGTAGGACTTATCATGGGTGTCTCTTCCTTTCCGTTTTTTTTCTTCTCCATCCGTTATCGGATGGTTTTTCGGAAGGGACACCTTCTAATTTTAACTACCGGACATTTGCCCTAAACGGAAAACAGATCCGCATCGTCCGGTGATCCAGGCCGACTTCAGTCGAGACGCCCCAGCGCAGATCGATCGCCTGGAACTGAAACCCTTGGCGCTGACAATGCTGCTCCAGTTTCGGAAAGGCATCGGCCTCCAAAGCGTTCCGCTCATGCTTCATGTCGCTGAACGTTGAACTGACAAACACTCGAATGACGGGGCGAAGGCGAGCCTGTTGTTTGGAATCATTCATAGGTAAAAATCCTTATGTTCACAATCTGAATGGTTGTTCCGCGGAAGTGGCGCGGTTCGGACACCCAGTCGTAACGTTGGCTGACGCCCTATGTCCGGCGGAGTCCCGACACACTGCGTGGTCGGTACGATGTCGGAAACGCAGGTCAATCGCCTGGAACCGGCATCCGTGTTTCTGGCAGTACTCGCGCAGCCGAGGGAACACGTCCCGCTGCAATGCATCTGGCTCGGTCTTCAGATCGTCCCGCAATCGTGGGATCAAACTGACGAAAACACGAAATGTGAATTCACGCTCCTTCATTCCAAGTCTCGCGATTACCAAATGGAATCTTGCTCGTCAGTTTTTTCTCCGTCATCCAATGCGACGGGCCTACTGGGCTTAGGTGGTTCACTCAGGTCTATCCGAATGTCCGCGAGAAAATTGCACAGAAAACGGATGTGACTCTCGGGTTTGACGATCATGACTTCGTATGGCTCGCGATTGCGCCATCGTATTTCACGTTGAAGTACCCCGAGTTCTTCAAGGGAGAACATCGCCTCTTGGACAGTAAGAAACGGTACCTGGAGTCGACGGAGCCGTCCTAGCAAATCGTAGAGATCCCAGCCCGCGGTCCTTCGAGCACCTCCTATAAGACCCAAGAGCCACAGTTGCAGGAGATCCAATCGAGAGAGTAATTCTGCGGCTTCGTGCCGATTCTTTGCCGTTCCTATGATATTCAGTAAATCCCGGATTGATTCGTTTTGTGTCTGTAGATGCTTTTGCCAGTGCTGGTCGGTGAGTAGGTGCCGCAGGTGGCCGCGCAAAGCAGTCGGATTAGCAACAAGCGGAGCTTTCCCGGAGACAGCCTTTCGTGCATGACAGATGTAGCATTTCCCGGTTCCATCACAGGCAGGACATTTTTTTCTTAGGAGTTCGAAGCGCAAGTGGGATACATCGTGACGGGCCTCAATGTATTTCTTCCCACCGCAAATTCTGCAATTACCGTTGTGCGGCCCACAAAGCCGACATCTCTGTTGAAATTTGTCAATAGGAACTTCCGGTCGGAATATGGAAGGGGATTCCGATGGCTTGGTGTGGTTTTTAGTCTCCCCAACTCGATACAGTTCTAACAAGCCGGCATTCCATCGGATGAATCTCTGGGTCTGAGGAAGAAACAACAAAGCGTCGTTGAAATGCGTCGGCAGCGCTGCATTCACCGCCAGATTCTCTGGATTAACCACTTGGAATTCACATCCCAAGTGGTACCCTAGGAGGCTTGGTTTGTCGCCAAGAGGCTGGCTGCGGTAAACTGCGAATTCCACCGCGTCAAACGCCCCAGCCCATTGTTGGACTAACTCGCCATTATCTACATTCCAAAGGTAAGTGCGTTGTCGAGAATCCACGCTGACAACTTGTCTTCCGTTGTCGGTGAAAGCCACTGCATCGACCGAGCCAGCATGATTCGCTAGAGTGTGAATTTCTCGTCCAGTTGCCACATCCCAGATTTTAACCTCTTTGTTCCGTGCCGCTGATGCGAGAAGGCTACCGTCCGAGTTGAAGGCTAGGCACGTGGCGGCGGCAGCGTGACCTTTTAGGATGACTATCGCGTCAGGACTGAAAATTTGGTATATGTAAATTGGGTTTTCGTCTGCCTCCACCAACCAATCATTAACGTAAACAGCATGGTCGATGGACGCCGCAAGCAGCATGCTGTCCGACGAGAAGGCTAGGGGCGTATCTGCTCCGCCCTCAAGATCACCGCGCTCACTTGTGAAAAGCGTTCGTACACCAGCCATCCCGGCGCGACAAACTTGGATTAGTTGGATCATCCCATCCTTGCAAGTGCAACCGATCCAAGCGTCGTTCGGAGAGACCAATATCTTCAAGCAAGCAGCCCTTAGGTCAAATCTGCAGAGGTTGTTCGTCCAATCAGGCCCCCAAAGCCACACTGGGCCTCCTCCGTGACTCGCAAACGCAACCTTCGCAGAGTGATGAAACCAGGCAATGCAATCAAATGCTATTGGCCGTGATCCGGGATGTTGCCATTCACTGATGAGGGTACCCGAAGCCGTTTCCAGTATGACGAATGGGGATTCATTGAGGGAACCTTTGAAATCTGACTCAGTAGCCACCGCGACGAACTGGCCACACGAACTAGGGGCAACCTCTCTGACCTCCCATTCGAGCCTTGGGATCATCGATGGTTCTAATGAGTCCAGGCGCCAAATCATTACTTGGTCCAAATCTGTTTGCGCGAGGAGCCGGCCATCCGCTGAGAGGCTTGGGAATCCGGTTGCGCCGAAGCGAATCGGTGCCGTGACTCGCGTGCCCCGATCTAGGTCAATCACAGTCACACCTCGGTTGTGAATGAATGCAGCATGCTGTCCATTAGCGCTGCATGCGACAAATTGTGGCTCTGCGTACTGTGCTGACGTACCGTCGTTCACGACTGCACGTATCACCCCTGTTCTACCGTCATAGAGTATCACTTGTGAGCCAACTTCCCCAACCACTTTTTCACAAACAGCAAGCACATTACCTTCAGGCAGCATCGCGCACGATGACAGGTTGTTGATCCGGATCGACCGCTGTTCAGCAAGAGAAGGTACTTCCAAATATCGAACCATGGAGTCATACGAGGCATACGAGGCATACGAGGCAACAGCCAGCGAAGACCCGTCACTGGAAAACTCCATTAGAAACACGGAGCTCTCGGAAAAATGAACTTGGGATAACACAGATCCAGAGTGGAAGTCGCAGATGACAACAAGCCCATAACGATGCGAGACGGCAACATACTTGCCATCCGGTGAGACAGCGATCCCAATTCCAACCGCATCACATTCAGAACTCGGTAGGTCGACAACATTCTCAATTCTGTCAAGATACCAGTCCCAGATGATCATTTTGTCTTGGGATGTTGTTACTGCAATGTGGCGATTGTCGGGAGACCAGACTGCAGGACCATTCGTACCCCCAGTCACAAGCGTGCGGAGGCAGACCCCGCTAGAAACATCCCAGATACGAATTTTGCCTTCCAAAGGGGCAGAAGTCGCAATTCTAAGGCAATCCGGGCTGAAAACCGGCTTCATGATTATGCCGGTGTGCCCCTCCAAGATTAGGTCTGGCAAGTGAGTCGGTGGGATCACAGGTGACTGAAGAGCCTCACACCAGATAGTGGTTGCCGTTTTGAGGAGTCGCCATGAATCCAATAAAGCATGCAAAGCAGACGACAAATGCTCCTCTACCTCGATACTAGTGTGTTTTAGATCCTTAGCACGAGTCTTCTCGGTGTACGGACACCCGCACGAATTCCAAAGGCATTGGAACAACGCCTGCGGGTAATCGTTCCGATGTCGCGCAATAAAGTGAATATCCCGACGGAGCGCTTTATCGAGGATTTTGATGAGATGCTTCTGCGGATGATGTTGTGGCATGGTGTCCGCAGCCGTTCTGAGTTCATCTGTAAGCTCAAAGATGAGCCCAGCACCAGATTTCGCCTCAAAAAACATCAAGTCTGTAAATAAGGCCCCTACCTCATTCCATTGACTCGTAAGTTGGGCTTCTTTCAGTCTCTGCCAAGGCAATTCCGTTACTTTGCGAACATTCGCAAGATGAGGAATTGCAACTACATCATCTGAACACAGTCGCTGTTCTTCGACATAGTTGTCGAAAAAGACCTGCTTCTCATAGTATTCAGCCAGTCGTTGATGCGGACGCCAATCCTGAGTCAACACCTCTGAAGAAGAGCAGCATGCCCATTCTGCCAGCTGCCGATGATAGAACGTCAGCACATTGGCACCGGGTGCAGCCCGCTCAGTAAGGTATGGCGCAAGGTCAAACCGGAGCCGAGACCACAGCGCAATGGGGATGCGAGTTGCGTTGGGCGGCAGCTCATGGCGATTTCGCTTGTTGTCCTCCTTGAGTTTCTCTTTGTACTCAGGGTCAGCGAAGAGGATCTCCAGAATCTCGTTTTCCGCCAATCCATGCCGGGATGCGGACAGATAACCCAGCACGCGATTCACCAACAGCGGACCGTGGTTTGTCGGTAGGCTTAGCCGGTCGAAGAGTTGTCCGAGAAGCGTGGAGACGCTCTCACCCGGCACCGGCGCCGGATCGTAGGAATGCCAGAGTTGGACTTCCTCGAAAAGCAGTTTCAGGAAGATTGGCTGGCGGCAGGCCGGAGATGCAAGGCGTTGCTCGATTCGCGTCCGCTGATCGTCACTGACCTTGCGACCCGCCTTGGGGAGCCACCGGTCGAAAAGTAGCAAGTGAGCTTCGGCCTCTGAGAGAACGTCGAGGTTGATGAAATTCTCGGTCGGGATTTGGCGGCGCTTGAGTTCGGCGTACGGTTGGCTGACAGGATCGTTTTCGTCTTCATTAAAGAAACACGATACCACGATCTTTACATGACTCGGTAATTGGCCAAACGGAATCCAAGATAATTGACGACCATTGTCCGCTTCGGAAAGTTGATCGAGTGCATCGAGGAATAAAATGACAGGCTTCTCGGATGTTGCCATATCGAGATGTTGACGGAATTCTTGCATTAATTCACGAACATCTGAGGAAAGTGTTTCGGTGATGGGATGTCGCTCGCGGAGTTCCTGACAGAGGCTTTTTAGCAAAGATCGGACATCGGAAGAACGAGGCGTCGTTCCAATGAAACGTATGATTGGCTTCTCCTTCGAAGGGATCTCCTGGTAGGCTCTCGCTAAGAGGGCGGTCTTGCCGCAACCGGAATCACCGTAAATCACGAGTGGATAAGGCGAATCGTTTTTTATATAAGATCGAATACTTTCCAGAAGGTCACTTCGGCCAACGAACGATTCCTCACCGCCACGCTCCTTGGCGAACCGTTCGTATTCGTTCTGTTCGATTTCCAAATCACGCACAGCACGGTCCATGGAGGCTGGCTCGGTCTTGCGCCAATACTCGTCGATCTGACCTTGGATGATCTCCGTCATCCGCGTTACCACATCGGCGCAAAGCGGGGCTAGGTGATCCGTCGTGATATCAAAGGTTAGGCTGCCCTGATTATCTTGAGCCTTCACTAACCGGACGGGGACCTTGTTGGGGAAAAGATTCGAACTGCCCAACCGCAGGCGAAGTTCTGCCTTCAACTGCTCAATCTGGAGTGTACCGGACGGGTCCACATCAACGAAGTTCTCAATCTGCTTCGGATCGGAGAAGGCGACGCGGTTCTCGATCTCCCGGAAAAACGCCAAGACGTGTTGATCGGCATGTGGGACGCTAAGAGCGCCGCTCCATATCTCTTGCTCGGTCGCGGAGCCCTGGAAACGCACGATCTGTGGTACGGTGCGCTTGGGGTCTAGTGTACTGTCGACATCCTGGATATGCTTGTTCCCATCAATGTTTTTGAAGCGGTTTTTGAAACGGGCATCAGCTGGAAATGCTGCGTTGATCATATTCCAGAGAACATTCTGGACGGCAATCCATTCTGGCGTGTCTTCGTCTCCCATGCCTGAGACTTTCTTCCTACGACCATACTTTAGATGCCCATCAACAACTTGTAGACGTGATTGCAGTATGTAGTTCAGTGGCGCGCAGTCAGGATCATCCCGTGTTCGATCGGAGGGGAGAATATTTTCATCGAGTCGATACCATTCTTTGAGTATCTGTTCGGCTGACTTGTCACCTATTCCTTTGATGATTGCGGATTTCGGTTAAAACGACAGGGGAATCCGGGATTAAACCGGCAGGGCATTTCGGAGTAAATCGGCACCCTAATTCGGAGCCTTCCGACACCCTTTGATATCCCAGCAGCGTTGGGTCGTATTTTCATCATACTCTCATCATTCTTCGCGTTAAAAGGGGGGTAACGGAGTGAGGCCGTAGGCCGAATGGAGTTACCCCCCTTTTGTTGATTTTATTTTGACCCCTTCTGAGCCTTATTGCTCCTTGATTTTGGTTCGAGTTCATTGATTTCATGATCTTCGCTGTTTTCTGTTTCCAGTTTCTTGTTCCGTTTACGCATGGATTCTCCTTTCAGTTCGATCTTGTATGCGTTATGTACGAGGCGGTCCAGAATGGCATCGGCCAGAGTCGGATCGCCAATGGTTTCGTGCCAGTGCTGGATCGGAATTTGACTGGTAACGAGAGTCGAACGTTTGCCGCAACGATCTTCGAGGAGTTCCAAACAATCGCGGCGCGCTTCATCGTTCATGACATAGAGTCCCCAATCATCGAGGATGACTAAATCGGTTTTGGCCAGGCGGCGCAGAATCGCCTCGTAACGGCCATCGCCTTTCGCCAAGTGAAGTTCTGGAAAGAGCCGGGGAGCGCGATGGTATTCCACGGTGTATCTTTCCCGGCAGGCTTTTTGGCCCAGAGCACAAGATAAATAACTTTTCCCCGTACCGGTGGGACCCGTTGCGATCACGTTCAAGCGCTCCCCAATCCAATCGCACGCGATGAGTTTCGCGATGAGCGTTCGATCCAATCCGCGCCGCGCCGCCAGATCGAGGTTTTCCACACAGGCCGACTGCGCCAGTTTCGCTTTGCGCAATCGCGATTGCAGCAAGCGGTTGTTTTTTTCACTTTCCTCGCGATCCATCAACAGTCCGAGCCGGTCTTCAAACCGGAGCTCGCCAATATCTGCCATCTGTAATTGTTCTTCAAAGGCCTTGGCCATGCCGTAAAGCCGCATGGCTTTCATTTTTTCCAGAGTAGGGTGTGTAAGCATGAATTCGTCTCCTTCCAGGTTTTAAAAGCAGCCATCGCTGCTGGCTTTAGTGGAAATACTGAGCGCCGCGTATGTTGTCATGCTGAATGGTGAGCGCCGGAGGCGGCGGCCCGGGTGGAGGAAGACGGTCCAATCCTTTCTTGAGAATCGAGCGAATGCTCTTGTAGGTGAGGGCTTGAATCAACAACGCACGCTCACAGGCGCGCTCCAACCGGTCCGGGCCAAACGACTGGCCGAGACGCAGAATCCCCAAACTCGTTCGTGCGCCTTGCAGCGGATGCCGACTGCACTCAAACACCCGTTCGATCAGGCGTCCCGTGAATGCGCCAATGCCCGCGGCCTCGTCCTGCAGGCGCTCCGGCGTCCAATCGAGAACCTCGCGATGCTCTTTGGGCATATGTTCGCGAACCGTGGTGCAACCGCCTTGCCGATGGTTGCGGATATGACTGGCGACCCGTTCCCCCCGCCAATAAATCTCCACGATCCGGGCGGTATAGCGGATTTCGACTTTCCGGCGGACGTGCGTGGACGGAACGCTGTAATAATGCCGCTCCACTTCCACATGGTAATCGTTCCCCACCGTCACTTGCTTCCAGTCCGCATACTCGAACGGCGTGACCGGGAGCGGACGCAGCGCCGGACGATCCACGGATTCATACAAGGACCGGCGGGTCTCGTTCAATTTCTGAAACGGATGGTCGTTGAGAGCCTGCAAATGCTCACGAATGGCCTGATTGAGTTCGGATAAACTGAAGAATGTTTGATTCCTCAAGCGGGCCAGTATCCAGTTCTCGACCAGTTGAACGCTCTTTTCGACCTTGGCTTTGTCACGGGCTTTTCGCACACGGGCCGGGATCACCGCGATCCCATAATGGGCCGCAAACGCTTGATAGGTGGGGTTGATGTCGGGTTCGTACCGGCAGGCCTGGCTGACGCCGCTTCGGAGATTGTCGGGGACCAGAACCTCCGGACAACCGTTGATATATTCCAACGCCCGCGCATGCGCTCCAATCCAGTCGGGGAGCTGCTGCGTCCACGTCGCTTCCGCATAGGTGTAATTCGAGGCCCCCAACGCCGCCACGAAAATCTGCGCTTCTCTCTCTTCGCCTGTCGTTCGGTCGATCACTGGGATGGTCTGTCCACAGTAATCCACAAACAATTTTTCCCCCGCCTTATGCTCTTGGCGCAGACAGGTATCGAGACGATCCCTCCAGCGGCGGTAATGCTCACAAAATTGCGTGTATTGATACCCATCCGGATGTTCTTGTTTATATTCCGTCCACAACAGCGCCAGAGTGACGCCCTTCCTCTTATTCTCTTTATGAATCAACGCACAATCGGGTAACGGGCGTTGCACGGGCGAACGTCCGGGGGGGCTGGAAAAGAGCCGCTTCTCCAATTCCGATTCAGTCAGATCTTCCGGCAACGGCCAGGATAGCCCTGCCGCTCCGGCTCGCATCAGATAATCCCCCACAGTGCTGCGTGACATGCCACAACTCTGAGCGATCTTCTTCTTACTCAGACCACACTCCCATTTTAATCGTAGTATCTCTTTGATTTTCCGCATGGACAATCTCTCCTTCGGCATCGGCTTCTCCCAATCTATGCGCATTGGCATGAAGCCTACTATGCCCTTATGGTTTGATTGACCCAGTGCTGCAAACGATCAATTTTCCGCCGAAAATCTCCTTCACAATCACCCCCTGCCGATTACTCCGAAATGGGGTGCCGATTTACTCCGAATTCAGGTGCCGATTTGGCCCGAAATCTGCAATGATAGCCTTGCCGTCTTTATCGCATTCCATTGCTGCATTGCGAAGATTTTCATATTCTTTCTGTGAGATCGCTTCTGGCAAAGGCCGCCATCCATAGCGGTTGCCCAGCAAGATAAGGAAATTTGGTTCCGGGGAAATCTCTTGCGACCGGCGCAATTCCTCGTAGCAAATCTGCATCGTTCGGTGATCCAGCCCAGCTTCAGTCGAGACGCCCCAGCGCAGATCGATGGCTTGGAACTGAAACCCATGACGCTGACAGAGCTGCTCCAGTTTCGGAAAGGCATCGGCCTCCAAAGCGTTCCGCTCATGTTTCATGTCGCTGAACGTCGAACTGACAAACACCCGAACGACGGGGCGGAGGCGAGCCTGTATTCTGGTATCACTCATGAGCGAGAACTCCTAACTGCACTTGCTGAATGGTTGTGTTGCGGAAGTAGCTCGACTCGGGCACCCGGCCGTAGCGTTGGCCGAGGATGAGGACGAAGAACGGCTCGACCCGATCGATCCATTACCGACAGTATTGCTAGGAGTTGGCAGTCTCCCCATCGAAGTCTATGGCCGGCAAGCCCAGAACAGGTCCACATCTAAGAACTCCATCCCCAACTGTTCCACCCGCTTCCGCAAGTCCTGGAACACAGATGTGAACAGGTGGTTCCGCACCGCGTGCATGTCGCAGAAGGTGCTGCTGATGAAAATGTGGGCGATTTTGCAGGTGGCATTCATGTTGTTTCACTGCAAAGCGAATTGATATATTCCTCTTGCGGCGTCCACGGCCCACAGACATGATCGAATCTGGTCAAATGTAAGCACACGGATTGGGGCTTGAAGCAATGCCCCGCCGACAATTCTCCAAGAGGCAGTCTCCCATAAGATGATCCTGCCATGCTCGTCGCCAGTTATCAGCCATTTTCCATCCTTTGAGAGGGTACCTGTGCATACATCGCTTCGGTGCCCGATGAGTTTACGCTGGACACAGCCAGACAGCAAATCCCATACAAACAATTGGCTACCCGCAGCCGAAATGAAGCATTTCTGGGCTTCCAGTACAGTTAGGAATTGACACCAACCGCGAATCTGGTTGTTGCCGGGATTGAGATGCCGCACACCTCCAGTTGACAACTGAATTTCGTGGCAAATCCCCCAGGAATCGCCGAGATATAAAAAATCTGGATTATCCGAAAACAGACCAGAGACGATCCAAGCCGTTAAGGCATCTTTAGTTCTGAATAATGAAGTTTGGCTTGCTAGATCAAATACCGTTAGGTCTTGCTCGCACCCGATAGCAAGGCGATCACCTTGTGGATTTAAGCAAACCATTCGTCCAAATTCAGCAGTCGGGAACCGCATGGTTTCGTGGCCCGTGGTGGTTGACGCCACAATGGTGTAGCGACTCCAACCCAATGCGGCAAAAACGTTGTTTACTGCGCAGACATCCAAAGCGCACACATAACCAATGTCCGTCTTTACATGGTACAGAGTTTTCTCTGTTTCCAAATCAACGGCGCTGATTTGGCCTCCGGTACCTCCGGAAACACAGATTGCGCGACTTGGATCTATTGCCGCTGCCGATATGGCGCTGTTGCGGACGCCGGGCTGTGCCCAAATCCGTTTTCTATCAGCAAGATCCCAGATGGCTACTGAACTATCCGAGTGTCCAGTGAACGAACTGCGATCCTCCTCCAACAGCACGAGGCTCCCAATACTCCACATGTCCGCGTCAATCTTCCACAGATGTTGACCGCTGGGAACTGCAAAAGCCATTAACCCTTTATCATGTGAACAGACTAGCGTCTTCCCGTCCTGTGTCGGGGCAAACCGGGGTGCATAACTGCCGGGATGTCTGACCTGATTAAGCGACTGACCCGAAATCGCATCGAAAATCGTGATTTTCGGTTCCCAGTCAGAAACACACGCATAGCGTGTCCGAGGAACAAAAGCTACTTGCTCAATGCTAGACGGCCCCAAACGATTCGATGGCGTCGGCAAGTTGAACTGATAGCATAGTTTCGGAGCGGTAGGGCTGCTCAGATCCCAACACTCGACTCGACCTGTGTGGGTGCCAACCAAGAGATAATGTCCGGCACCGAAAGCCAAAGATTGAATCATACCGCGGCCTTTGGACTCACCAACTTCAGTCAAGAACCGCAAAGATCTGGTTTCCCAAAGAAAGACTCTTTCATCAACACCACCGGAAGCGAAGTAAGTTCCATTGCTCGTGAGAGCCAAGAGTTGAGATTTGTGTTTACACAGCCTTGCGCGCTGGTCGCCGGTGCTTGATTCGGCAATGTAGATTGAACCGTCCTCACATGCGGCAGCCAAAAGCACACCACCAAGGTCGAGGAAGCAGACAACCTCTGCTCTGCCTTTGACTGCAGTATACCGCGTTAACCAGCGTCGCTTCATGACATCCCAGATGATAACCTGCCCGCGAAGATCGCAGGTTGCGACTCTTTGGCAGTCACCACTTGCTGTTACAGAGACGACTTCTTCGGAGTGCGGATTAGCAATCTCTGCGGGGGCGCGCGAGGGCACGAGCAGAGATTTTTCCGCAAATCTCCCCACCAGGAGTTTGTGATCAAAGGCCTCGTTCAGTCCAGTGAGGATTAGCTGGGTTCGGGTTGCTGTGGGCACATCGGAAATAAATTCTGCGTTCTTTCGCAGTGCCCGCAGGAAGAAACTCATGCCAAAACTTCGACGATCAGAACTCCATTCGCTTACTTTGGTGTTGCCACTTGCTTTAAACGCGCTGTTGTAATCCTCGATTAGAGAATGAAGCATCCCCGCCGCGACCTTGGCTTCGAGGAAAGACACATCGGTCAGGAGTCTTCCTAATTTATCCCACTGCTGGGCTTGTAACCGTTGCCAAGGAAGCTCATCCACCTTCCGTAGATTTGCCTGGCGTGACATAGTTGATGGGTGGCTTGCATGCGCATGCTGTTCTATTATTGATTCTAGGTAATTGTGCTGTTTGTGGAAATACCCGGCCAGAGCGCGATGGGAACGAAGTTCGTTGTCACCACTCATGTATTTACCACGAGCGGCCTCACCGACTTGTCGGTGGTAGAAAGTCAGCACATTGGCGCCGGGTGCGGCCCGCTCGGTGAGGTAAGGGGCAAGATCAAACCGGAGCCGGGACCACAGAGTAATCGGAATGCGCTTGGCATTGGGCGGCAGCTCCTGCCGGGTCTGTTCGGTGGCTTCGTTGAGCTTGGCTCGGTACTCGGGGTCGGCGAACAGGATCTCCAGAATCTCATTTTCCGCCAATCCATGCCGGGATGCAGAAAGATAACCCAGCACGCGATTCACCAACAGCGGACCGTGGTTCGTCTCAAGGCTGAGCCGGTCGAAGAGTTGTCCAAGAAGCGCGGGGACGCTCTCGCCCGGCACCGGCGCTGGATCGTAGGAATGCCAGAATCGGACTTCCTCGAAAAGCATCTTCAGGAAGATTGGCTGGCGGCATGTCGGAGATGCAAGGCGTTGCTCGATTTGTGCCCGCTGATCATCACTGACCTTGCGGCCCGTATTAGGGAGCCACCGGTCGAAAAGTAACAAGCGAGCTTCGGCTTCCGAGAGAACGTTCAGATTGATGAAATTCTCGGTCGGGATTTGGCGGTGCTTGAGTTCGGCGTACGGTTGCCCGGCGAGATCACCATCGGCCCGGTCGGATAAGCAGGAAACAACGAGCTTAACATGGGCTGGCAACGAGCCAAGCGGCAGCCAGTGCAGCAGCCGGCCATTGTCGGCATCAGCAAGTTGGTCAAGGGCGTCTAGAAACAGGATCAGTGGTTGCTCCGGTGTGGCGACCTGCAAATGCCGGGAGAATTCGTCACGTAACTCCTTGATCTCGGTGGGAAGCACGTCTGTGCGCGGGTTCCGCTGCCGCAATTCCTGGCAGAGGCTGCTTAGTAACGAACGGAGGTCAGACGACCGTGGCGCGACGCCGATGAAGCGTTCGATCCGTTTTCGGGTCTTGGCCACTTCTTGAGATGCGCACGCCAACAAGGCGGTCTTTCCGCAGCCGGAAGCGCCGTGGATCACCAATGGCCAACAGGAATCGCTCCCCATGTAGTCGAGAATAGACTGCAACTCGACTTGTCGGCCAACAAACGACTCTTCACCGCCACGCTCCTTGGCGAACCGTTCGTATTCGCGCTGTTCGATTTCTAGTTCGCGAGCGGCGCGATTCATTGAAGCTGGTGAGGTATTGTGCCAATACTCATCGATCTGGCCCTGGATGCTCTCTGACAGCCGGCTTACCACATTGGCGCAAAGCTGGTCTAGGTGATCCGTCGTGATATCAACTCTTCGGTCACCCTGATTGTCTTGAGCCTCCACCAACCTCACGGGAGCCTCGTTGTGGAAAAGATTCGAACTGCCCAACCGCAGGCGAAGTTCTGCCTTCAACTGCTCAATCTGGAGTGTACCGGACGGGTCCACATCAACGAAGTTCTCAATCTGCTTCGGATCGGAGAAGGCGGCGCGGTTCTCGATCTCCCGGAAAAACGCCAAGACGTGTTGATCGGCATGTGGGACGCTAAGAGCGCCGCTCCATATCTCTTGCTCGGTCGCGGAGCCCTGGAAACGCACGATCTGTGGTACGGTGCGCTTGGGGTCTAGTGTACTGTCGACATCCTGGATATGCTTGTTCCCATCAATGTTTTTGAAGCGGTTTTTGAAACGGGCATCAGCTGGAAATGCTGCGTTGATCATATTCCAGAGAACATTCTGGACGGCAATCCATTCTGGCGTGTCTTCGTCTCCCATGCCTGAGACTTTCTTCCTACGACCATACTTTAGATGCCCATCAACAACTTGTAGACGTGATTGCAGTATGTAGTTCAGTGGCGCGCAGTCAGGATCATCCCGTGTTCGATCGGAGGGGAGAATATTTTCATCGAGTCGATACCATTCTTTGAGTATCTGTTCGGCTGACTTGTCACCTATTCCTTTGATGATAGCCTTGCCGTCTTTATCGCATTCCATTGCTGCATTGCGAAGATTTTCATATTCTTTCTGTGAGATCGCTTCTGGCAAAGGCCGCCATCCATAGCGGTTGCCCAGCAAGATAAGGAAATTTGGTTCCGGGGAAATCTCTTGCGACCGGCGCAATTCCTCGTAGCAAATCTGCATCGTTCGGTGATCCAGCCCAGCTTCAGTCGAGACGCCCCAGCGCAGATCGATGGCTTGGAACTGAAACCCATGACGCTGACAGAGCTGCTCCAGTTTCGGAAAGGCATCGGCCTCCAAAGCGTTCCGCTCGTGCTTCATGTCGCTGAACGTCGAACTGACAAACACTCGAATGACCGGTCGCAGTCGTTTTCCACTACCGGAGGTGGTCATGATATTGATCCTCATAACTACTGAGATTCATGCCGACTGGCATATCCTTATCGATGCATTATTGTTTCATGTAAATTTTTGGAAATTAAATTTATTCCCATATTTATTAGCGACGTATCTCAATCCCAGCTTTCGCAAAGATTTCAGGCCATGATTTAACAGCGTTTATATCCTTATTTTTTGTATTTTGATCTAAATTATCCCATCCGGTTATATCAGGATGAATTTTCTTGCTATCATCCCTGGGTTTTCCTTCAACCCATTTATCCATTATTTTCGAAAGAACCCATCTTCCATGCTCCATTTTTGACATTTCTTCAACACGTTTAGAGTCATCATCAGTGAAAGAATAAACTTTTACTTGTTTCTCATCTCCAATTTCAACCATCTGATAACCATTTGCCTTTAATATTACTTCAGCATATCGAATTTGCCTTCGATTGGCTTCTTTGTAATAATCACTTAAGTCTTCCCATGGACGATATGATTTTTCATACTTTTCACTTCCACAATGTTCGATAAATTTTTCATGAGCACATTTAGATATTGAATCTATTAGTTCTACATTTAATTTTGATTGACCCTGATTTACAAATGCATTTATTGTCATATCTTCATCGATAAGCGGAATTATATTATCCATTTTACTCCATCGAGGATTAGACAAAATAATATCCGCAGAACGACCACTCCCTTTTACAACACCAGTTAAAGAACCAAAAGATATTCCAACAAAACATTCTTGTAAAGTAATATTCCCTCCATTAATGGCTAAAATTCTTATATTTTCAATTGGAATATTTGAGGCCAGAATATCGATCCAAGCCTGTAGAGA
The DNA here is from genome assembly GCA_963662285.2 of bacterium. Classification (GTDB taxonomy): domain Bacteria; phylum Hinthialibacterota; class Hinthialibacteria; order Hinthialibacterales; family Hinthialibacteraceae. Next base: position 1,149,863 of record CAXXMV010000008.1, on the reverse strand, counting down.
GTCAAAAAGGCAGTTATCTTCTGATTTTGTTTTTACTAGTACGTCGTAATTATCACGATCAACTGTATAATCAGTTCCAAGTCTTGAAGGATGATAACCCAATAATATATACTTTCGATCATTTATTGTTTTTGAGGCAATTTCTCCTAGCATACCACTTATTCCAGATGTTGTACCACCTCCAATAACAATCCCATTAAAATGTTTAAGTATATTTTCTAAGACTGGTTTGTAATGCTTTATATCAGATGAAATATCCTTTGAACATCCTCCTACAACAAACAGAATTTTTTTATTTTCCTCATAAGGTAATTCATTTTCGGGTTTCATTTTATTTAATTCAATATTATCAACTTGACATTTAGGACATTCTTTATTCTTAAGATAATTTGCAATAATGAGCATAAATAAAATAGACTCTAATATTTTTTTAGGATCGTTACGTAAAGATGATAATTTACCTTTGATTTCTTTTATGAAGATAATTTCATTATTTATAACCGATGAACATATGCAAGAATCCATTTCTAAGTACATTTTAATAGCAAGAGCATAATTTTCAATTATTTGATTAATAAAATGTTCCATTTTTACTTTTTCGATTCTATCTTTATTGTCATTCGTATATATGTCATTTAATAACAATAAAGAAAGGCGTCCAATTGTCAAATAGGCTTGTGGTAATTCAATTCTTGCTTCAATATGTTGCTGACATGTATCTATAGCTAGATTGATAAATGGTTGTAGCAAAAATGAAGAATGAGACAATTCAAAAACGAGATAATTTGAAAAATAGTAAGGATTTTTCGGGTTCAGTTCAAATGCTCTTTTGAAATGCATTTTTGTTTTATCATTTTCTCCTCTCTTTCTAATATAGGCCTGAGCTAATAGGGAAAGTGATAAAGGATCAGAATTATTTGAATCAATAGATTCATTCAGTAACTTTATGCCTTTATCATAGTTGTCATCATTCGGTGTGAGAGAGTAGTTTTCACAATACGCATTACCTAATTCTGCAAGTAATTTTGGATTAGATTGATAAATATTTGTTTTATTTAGAAAATCTATAATATGATCCCATTCAAATATAGCGCGATATAGTTTAGATATACGTAGGGCTAGATTTTGTTTATTCTTTACATCTTCATCCAATGAAAAAACATTTTTCAGTATATCGATTTCTTTTTCAATTTCTTTCTTTGACAGATATGCGCCAATATCAACAATAAAGTCATCGATCATACTTGTTTCTTTGGAAATAAGGTTATCGGCTTCTTCAAGAATGGCAGCCACTCTTGCGACATCACGTTCAAGGGATTTAGGTTTCTTGATATTATTTTTATACAAACGATCATGGAATGTATCTGCCCAAGTATGTTGCAATAATGTTCTAACTTGAATTTCTGCTTTAAATGGTATTTCATCATTTGGCAGTATATCATCTGGAACAACAATACCCAATATAGTACCTGCTTTTAATTGCACAATATAATGGATAGAAAGATACCCAAATTCATTTTTTGATAATCTTTCTATTGCATCAACATAGTTCTTCTGGTCAATAATGAATTCTCTTTCAATGATTTCTTTTATCTGATCTATTTGATCGATCGTATGGGCAACAATTCTTGCTCCACACATATCTGTCATTTGTTTAAATGGTTCTTCATACCCTTTTCTATTAATTTTTTCAATAAAGGATGCAAGACTCTTTGGTCTTGCGCTGACAAATGCTAAAGGATCAGTATCATTAGCAATAGATTTTAATATACACTCAAGCGTAGATGAGTAAATTTGAAATTTTGGGAAAAGATCTTTATATTGATCCAAATAATCTTTTAGTTTTAATGTTCTAACTTGAATTTCTGCTTTAAATGGTATTTCATCATTTGGCAGTATATCATTTGGAACAACAATGCCCAATATAGTACCTGCTTTTAATTGCACAATATAATGAACAGAAAGATACCCAAATTCATTTTTTGATAATCTTTCTATTGCATCAACATAGTTCTTCTGGTCAATAATGAATTCTCTTTCAATGATTTCTCTTATCTGATCTATTTGATCAATCGTATGGGCAACAATTCTTGCTCCACACATATCTGTCATTTGTTTAAATGGTTCTTCATACCCTTTTCTATTAATTTTTTCAATAAAGGATTCAAGACTCTTTGGTCTTGCGCTGACAAATGCTAAAGGATCAGTATCATTAGCAATAGATTTTAATATACACTCAAGCGTAGATGAGTAAATTTGAAATTTTGGGAAAAGATCTTCTTTATATTTATCCGAATATTCTTTTAGTTTTTCGGAATTCATAATGTTGTCAACCTTTCATCTATCCTACTCTGCTGCAAGAACTTCACAAATATCTTTAAACTGATCCCCCATATCTACATTTAGAAGATTAGACAGAGGAACCCACTGATACTCCGTATGCTCTTCGCTTAATACAACCTCTTGGGTTAGAGCCATCGCATTCATAAAAAGGTAAATAACTGTATTTTCAGGGGCTTGCGATTGACCACAACCGGCAAAACCTGTCAGTTTAATTTCAATCGATGTTTCTTCGCCAATTTCACGGATAAGAGCAGCATCGAAATTCTCACCTACGTCGACTTTCCCACCTGGGAAATCCCATCTCCCAGCGTTATGTTTTGAATAGTTAGACCGGCGAATAACAAGGCACTCGTTTTCTTCATTGCGAACGATGGCTTTAACCGAGAGGCGAAATGGTTTTGACATTAAATGCATCCTTATCGATATTCTTATATTTGATCGTACAACATACGAATGATATCATATTTTCTATCTTCAAAAGGTTTTCCATATTCGATCATCAGTTTTTCCATAATCGGATGGATTAAACAGTGACCATAATTGCTGCAATGTTGTTCATTTCCAGCATGATCTTTCCATTGACATACTGTTTTGCCAGAGATTCCTAAACGGCCTACTCCGGCTAGTTCTCCTGCTCCTGCGGCTTTTATTACTGTTCCTAGCCCATCTTTGGTCAGCCAACAGGCAAAATGACACTGAAGAGGGCCAACTTCCGCCCAATCCCCGGCGCGAAGTAACTGAAAACTCCAAGATCGCGCTCCCCTTTGATTCATGGGTTTGTACCACAGAAGCAACTCTCCTTCAAGAATCCCATAAATTTCTACGGAGGGCAAACCATGGACATGCAAATCCTGTTTATCTTTCGGGGTAAAGAAACTCCAGGTGAATCCCAATCCTTGCTTATGATAGGGTAAATAAGGATCTGCCACCCTAAGGTTAAAGGCTCGATTGCCTATGTTAAGAATCCCTTTAATATCATTTTGACGTACAATGCGTACTTCTTGACTATTTTGTGCAGACCAGGCACAAGCAAGGGCATCCATTGAAGGCGTTTTAGGAGGTTCTGAGCAAAGATCGGATCGATTCTTCTTGATCATTTGTGCAATAGTTAGGATATTGGGTTCCTTGTTTTGATCAATAATCTCATCAATTGTCATCCAGTTGATCTGATCGAGCGGTATCGCATCAAGAGCGTCTTCATGGTAGGACATAACCAACGGATATAAGAACCAATTTTTAGGGAGTCCATCCCCATGCTTTGGACGAGGACTTGTACCAGAGGATGGAATCATCGGTAGTTCTTCCTCAATGAAATATTTTCCAGATTTTATTTTCAAATCTTCATCCAATGCACGGATTAAAGCATGGTATAAGTCTTCATTTGCGCGAAGTTTGGTTGCAGGAAAGGTAAAATAGTCCTGTTTTTTTATCAACAGGAACTGTGACTCTTTACGATCACTGTTCCAGCGGCGCAGAAGGCAATACAGAACCATATTTCCAACAATTGGATTACTAGAATTTTGCTCCATAACCATAGGAAGACTCCTTTTTGGCCTATATCATGCCAAGCGATCCAGTCGAAAAAAGCCTCGTCAAAAAAATCTGTGGGTAAATTCCGGTTCAGGAAGTTTCCCAAGTGTATGATATAAAGAGATTTCCAAACTTCGGAAGGTTCGAAAACCATAGGCTTTTTTCGTTGTCAATTTTGCTTTGTTGTTCAAGCCTTCTACCACACTCGAGGAAAACTCTTTTTCGCTCGAAACCAGTTCAAAATCAGGTCTCGATGACTCCGCAACATTTTTGCTACCTTTTTCATCGGTTCGATTCGCGAACGCATGACCTTTGTACACCATTGATCCAAAAATCGCCCCGCCCACCATGCCGATTGGTATTCCCAGAAAAACTGGAATTCTTCTTTCAATAGATACGCTCGCACCGTGCGCAGATTGTACCGCAGTACGTCCGCCAGTTTTTCCACTTGCTTGGCCGTCAAATTGACCGGCCGTTTCAGAAACCACCAGCGGCTTCCTTTCAAGATCGGCTCGCATCCCTTGGCTTTCAACGCACGGGCTTCTCCCGCCCGCACTTCGTCGATCGCTTTATTGAGGTGCGCCACAAGATGAAACCGGTCCAGGATATGAATGGCTTGATTCGCTTTCTTGGCCACCACCTTGAGATACGCTTTCCACATATCGCTGCATACGAACTCTAACTGGGCCGAACGTTCTTCTCCAAACCATCGAAAAAATCGCAACAAGGTTTTTACTTTTCGGTGTTGCCCAATCCATAACAGCCGCTTGCACCCTTCGTTGATTTGGTACACCACCGTCACGTATCGATGCCCGCCTCCCCACTGCATTTCGTCCACACCGATCGCCGTAATTCCCTTCAAGTCCATATGACGGCGGCCCCACTCCACCGCCCGTTCCACGGAATGAAACACGTTGTACCAACTCGTCTCGAACGCTTCTGCGACCTCACTCCAACTCAGTCGTTTCGCCCAGCCCGCCAGAAACCACTGATAGGTCCCCGTCAACTCATGCTTCCCATCCGCCCACGGCGTCTGTTCGACTTTCACGCCGCACTGGGGGCAATTCACGCGCCTCATTTCGTATAGAAAATAGGTGGCGATGCCCCACAAGGGGACGAACTCGAAGCGACGTCTCTCCAACTTATCGTATCCCGGCCTCCTCTTTCCACACCCCGAGCACATAGCCCGGCTTCCCGCCCGAGGATGGATTTCGACCTCCAGGGCCGTTTTGCCGTTCCACTCCCCAAACTGGATCGATCCGTACACGTATCCCTTGATTTTATGCACGCGATTGAGGATGGTTTTCAGATGCATCCGGTTTCCTCCCGATCAATGGTTGTTCGCGACTCCCATTTTCTCAGGATAAGGGACCGGATGTCTCTTTCTACCTCCTCTTCATTAATCCCTTCGCCTCTCTCTTCTTAACCAGTTTTTCATGTTATTTTTTTGTAGCGATTAAAGCATTTGATCATCTTGCCCCAATTGGGGGGACAGAATCCACAAGCCTCCGTCAATCTCGATACCCAATAAAATCAGCCGTAAATCCAAGGCAACTTTAAACCGTTCTTTTCTTCCGCGATTTTTCTCCGTGTGAAGATCATTCGACAATTCAGAGCATTCCCATATGCCTAAAAAAACTCATTTTTTACCCACAGATTTTTCCGAGGAACCATTTTTATAAGTTCAACTTAGATTCTTGATTGACTTAAGTTTGACAGTATTTCATCCAAGAGATCAAGTTACGCAGTCATTTGATACTATTATACTACGTTTGATAAAACTATTCATCCGACCATCAAGTCTAATAAAAGATGAGGTTAACGTTGAGTTTGCATTGAAAGGTTCTTCAGAAGATTCACCGACTCAAATCGATTCCAGTGTGATGATTCGGATTTGAATAGCATAAATTGAGAATATTTGAGATTGAAACTGTGGAAGTGCGTCTATTTTTTTGAATTGACAGAATTTATAGGCCCTTGGATTCATGAAAACGAGTGAAATTCTCGAAGAGAACTTGACATTGAGTATTTTCTTTGAGGGAATTAGATGGTATTAAAAAAATCAGTGAGATTTCTCAGGTTAAATGGAAAATCCCGATTGAAGGCCTTTCCGTTTGTAACGCACCACACGGCATGTTACATCATAACCGGTGGTCACAAAACTGGGATTCGCGACGGGAGAAAATGCGATGAAGAATGAGAGTGATGGTTATGTCAAACGATTCATGAAATCGATTTGGCGGAAATGGATCTGGGCGTGCGTGGTTGGCGCCGTTATTGCGCTGCCGTCCTTGGCGCAAATTATGGCGGGTATGTACTCCTTTGCCAACCCGATTGCGAAACCGTTAGTGAATAGCATGAAAGCCGCGCAAGGAATCAAGTCGTTCGGCTTCTGTTCAGGGGTCGGGGGTGTCGCCTTCGGGGCTGTTGCGAAGCCGTTGGACGGCAGCAAAGTGACGGCGCTTCGCTATGATGCCAGGCAGCCCGATGGGAAACGGCTTCAGGCAACCGTTTTCAAAGACGTCACCTATACGGTGACGCTGCCGGTTTACGACTGGCTCGCCGTGCCCGTCGCCCAATTCGCCAATGGCGAACAGGACGCGCTGTTTACGCTGTTCGGCCAGCTCATCGACGAGGAAGACACTGCAAGGCGGATGAAAGAGGGGCAAAGGATTATGAACTACCATGCCGCCATACAGGACACGTTTTTGGGACTGCGCCTGATGCAGACCGACCTGCTGGCCTTCCACCCCGTGGCGTCGGAGAACCTGACGGCGGGCGACGGAGTTATGAAAGCCCCAGGCGAATATCCCCGCAATGTCGAACGTAACCGCTCCGATTTCAACGTGTTGAGCGACCTCTACCAGGGGGGGGATCCGCACTCATATGTCATCACTGATGATCCCGAGGGGGTGAGCATGCGTTTGGAAAAGATATCGAAAGTCATGACGCTCACATTCGGGGGGCGTCCCTATTGGGCTTGTTGGCGGTTAAAAGAAGGATTCGACGAACAAGACCTGATCGATTATTTTGATCGTCCTGAGACCATTGAAAAACTGATGGATCGCGTTAAGAAACGGAAGGCCTTCTTGGGCGACAACCTTTCCGAAGACGATACCAATAGGATCGAATTCGATGAGCAAACAAAACTGGTAAATGAGTACATCGACGCCAACTACTTCGAGATGTTGCCGGATCTGAGCCGCCGGCTCTCCGACAAGATGGAGGAACTGGAAGGGGGTAACCCGCCCGTCTATCATGCGGCTCGGCAAACCATGTACTATGCGGCGTTCTTCCGCTTCGTGAAGACCACACAGCCGGACGTCTATGCGGCATTCTTGCGGCAAATCCGCGGCGTGACGCCGCAGCCTAAGATAAAGACGCCAACCGTCCTGATTCCCCCCTCCAACTAGGGATACTTGCGTTTATGGAGTTGAAGACCTTCTTATCTTTTTCAAGCCGCGATACGTTTGTGCCGCGGCTGTTGACCCGGCTTCAGGCGCAAAGCCTGAATGTTTGGGATTACTCCGTCGAGGGGGATGAAATTCCCGGAGGCGAGACGATCACTTCTTATCTTCGGGACCGGGTCGGCAAGTGCACGCTCTTCCTGCCGGTCGTGTCCCTCAACAGCCTGCGTTCCCCGTTTACGGCGGCGGAAGTCGAGTGTGCTCTGAATCGGCACGTCGACGGCGGTCTACGGATTATTCCCTTAGTGGAACGCTCGGTGCTCGACATCGATCTCTGGCCGGGTCCGTATGCCGGTCTCCGCGCTATCCGCTATCACTTTTTCGGCGGCGGGGTGGAGGCGCGAGCGCAAATGGAGGACGCCGTCGCCCGCGTGTGTCAGGACGTCGGCGTTCCCTTTTTTGGACTGGTCGCCGACACGCCACGTTTGCCGCTGATGGAACGGGTCGACCGCGAGCTTATGCAGCGCGTTCCTCGCGACACGGAACGGTCCAATATTCTCTATGCCCGGTTGGACAAGGCCATCCGCGTCTGCAAACTCGGGTTGGAGCAAGGCGATTATGCGCAAGCATTGAAGGCAATCGAGTATTTCACCGCAATGGTCGAGAACGAATACGAGGGGGAAACGTTTTATTACCCCTATGTGGCCCGGGCGGTTTGCCTTATCGCGGTGGGACGGTTGCCCGAATCGGTTCAGGCGTTGACCGCCTTAAGGCTTCATCCCGAATGTGAGGAGAGCCTCTTCGGCGCGCTGGGCTACGTTCGGCAGGCCCAGGGGTTGTTCGCCGAAGCGGCGGAGTTGTACCGGGAGGCTTTACGCCGCGACCCGTCCGATCCGGCGGCCGCCACGGGCGTGGTGGTCAACGAACTGTTTGCGGGCGAAAAGGTCGTGGATCTTCCCAAGGCCTGCAGCGTGATCGAGACCGGGCGCTATCTGACCGAGGACGAACGAGAACAGGCACAGGAGGCTTTGGCTCTCGGTTTAGCCGGAATGGGGCAAAGTGAGCAGGCGGCAGCGATCTTTTTCAAAAAAGTGCGCGAGCGCCAGGCGACGCCATCTACCTATATCAATTTAGCCAACGTCTTGGTCGACATGCGGCGTCATACGGAGGCTCGCGAACTGTTGCTCCAGGCTTGGAAGGAACATTCCGAAGACGCTGAATTGGGCTGTCACCTCGTCAGATACTTTCTCGAAACGGGTCAGTACGGAGAAGCCGTGCCGATTGCGAATCGCGTGACGGAACTTCTGCCGGACCGGCTCTATGTCTGGTTTGAGCGGCTGATCGTCGAGCGCCGGGCGGGGTGTAAAGATGCCCTGCAAACGGCCGAGCACCTCGCGAAAATGCTGCCGAATACGAAAGAGGATTTCTATTACATAGGATACGCAAACTGGGTTCTTGGGCGGCATGAGCGTGCGATGTACGACCTTGAACGCTCCAGCGAAACAAAGGGCTTCGATCAGATCGACAAGGCGGAAACATGAGGGCCGGTCTCGATGATTTACCGCGCCGGTCTGACCCCGCCCTCACCACGCCCGGCGTGATCGAAGGGTTCGGCTTCTGGCGGACGGCCATCGTCAAGCCGTCCGGCGCTCGCGGTCGCCTCTTCGAGGGTCTGGTCGCCGCGTTACTCGCCCCTGCGGCTTTTCCCGAACTGGCCAACGACGGTACCAATCCAGATGGCCTGGCCCGCAAGGCTGGTTGTCCAGCCGGGGCGCAGGAGTCGGTGTGAATGATAATGTTGTCTGTTTTCATAACACGGTCAAACTATTCATCCGACCATCAAGTCTAATAAAAGATGAGGTTAACGTTTAGTTTGCAATCGCATATTCGATTGATGGTCTGCACTGTGATGTAAAGAATTTAGAGAGTTGTGTGTGAATTGCTAAACAGGAAAGATGCCATTGCATACGTTTCGGAAATCGCCTCCTCCACAACCATGTGAATGCGTCATTCATGATTTTCTTTATTTAAACTTGCAAGGAGATTTACAAACATGTAAAACATCACTGGAGTGGGTCAAAATCCAATCGTCACACTGGGGCATTTTCTGAACGTTGTCGGCACCACGGATAGTTTTACAATGCGATCGGGATTCTTGACCTGCTTAAGCGTTTTTCCTTGGTGCCCTTCCTGACCGCCGGGCTTTTTTTTGACTGAGTCCTTTGGAGTTTTTTTTCGATTGGGATCTTGGGACGGCGGCTTACTGCTATTCTTGCTATTGAGTTTCAAGCGGCCGCTGAGGATTGAGACGATCAAAATGAGTAACTCGATCAGTCCCTTGATACTAGGGTCCAATGAATTGGATGCGAGCGTTTCGCGAGCCTTGGTTAGTGTGGCTTCGATGTCAATGTTATCTGCCTTCATAGGCTACATGATGGCACAGGCAGAATTTTTAAACAGATGTACAGCATAACTTTCTTTACTTTTTTCCGTATGACGCTGACCAGTTACCATTTATTTAACTTATACGCCCGTTTTAAGACCGAGATCGAGCCTTCCGAGCCCGCCCGGAACCTTTGCCCCTCCTTGAATTCTTCGCTGCTTTCCCAGGCCTTCTCTTCTTCCGTTCGGTTCCCCTTTACGGCCATTGATACGGTTTCGATCTCTTCGGCCAAGGCCTTGAGTTGCTGGCGGTCTTGATAGAATCCTCGGTCCGCCGCCAACACGCTCGGCGCTTGCCCGAACAAGTTTTTATGCGCCTGCAGAGTATCCTCCAGCAAATCTTTATCTTCTTTCCGCTGGGGCAACACCTCGTAATGCGTGATGTATTTGTCTTCGTTCTGCGCCACCAAAATCTTATGTCCGAATTCGACCGGCTTGCCCGCCTTGCCCCGTTTCAACAGTTCCGTATGTTCTTCAAACAGACTGTACACCTTCTCGCTCGCGGGAAGCATCACGCCCTCCCGTAGGGTCAAAAAAGTCGGTTGAACAGTAACTGACCTTGATTAAAAGACTTGTAAAAAAGACACATTATGGGATTCACTATTGATGGAATCAGATATTTGGGCTGAAAGACATATTCTAAGATCAGATTTAGAATATTAGGGAGCAAATGGCAAGGACATCAGCTAGTTGGGCTGAGGGCCATTGTGAAAATCAATATAGAATTCATATTGACAGGCTCATAAGTTATGATAATGTGGGCAGAATCATTGAGTAGCATCGTGGAGCAATGCGCTACACCGGTGGAGTTTTTGCGCTATCCGATGTTACTCGTTGTTATTCAGATTGGTTTCGTAAGTCCAATATTGCGAGTCTATTGCTACTTGTTGTTATCGGTTGTTACGCAATGCTCTTCAAGCAGGCGACTTATTCCCAAGCTGAGAAACGAAAATTAGATCTCACATTTAAAATCAACGGATTCTAGGATTTGAAATAGGGTTTATGGATTTAATATAAAGATTTGTACTGCGTTTTGTACCTCATAATTTTCTTGATGAAATCACTGTTTAAGAATCCATGCAAAATGTTTCTTGAAGGTCATTTCTTGTCTTCGATTATTCTCTCAAGTTCATCTTTATGGTACAGATTTTTTCCGCCGATCTTTCTGCATTTAATCCGTTTCTCACTCACCATATCATACAAAGTTGCAGGACTAATTCCCAAAAACGCAGATGCTTCTTTGTGATTGAAATTCTCTTTTCCGGTTGAATCCTTCTGGATTAATTCGGCTAGAAGCCGATTGGTTTCTTTTTGCTCATCAATCAATTCTTCAAGCAATGATTCGAGTTTTATATTTTGTTCGAGTTGAATTTTGATTTCGTTGGACATTGATCCTCCCTGTAATAATTACAGTTTTTCAATATCTTCTCTTAACCGTTCATCATTGAGATGAGCGTATCGTTGTGTGACCTGAAGATCTTTATGACCCATTAATTCGCGAAGGGCGTGAATCCCAACTCCTTTTTGAGCGAGATGAGCGCCAAAAGAATGCCGGAGTCCATGTAATCCCAAATCCTGCCGAACGCCATGCTTTTCGCCAGCGATTTTTCGAACTTGTTCCCAAGGGTAACGGATATCGAGGCGAAATCCCTCGCCTTTCTTTTTAATGACTTGCCCTTCTCGTTCAGTTTTGGGAATCGTCATCAGAATCTCAGCAAGTTTTGGATGGATTGGAACGCCAAGAAAGTGTTTGTTCTTTCTTGTATCAACCATGATGCGATTCTCCTTCAGGTCGATGTCTTCCCATTTTAGCCTCATGATTTCGCTCTTGCGGAAACCACAGTACCGGGCAAACGCTACTGTCAGATAAATGGGCTCGCTATATTCTTTCGCAACATGTAGCAGGTGATCGCATTCTTCTTCCGAAAAGAACCGGGGCGGTTTTACTTCCAAACGAAGTTCCTCAATACGTGGAGGATTCCAATCTCTTAATGTGGAATACCATTCCGGTACTTTTCTCAACATTGCGCGAAGGGTTCCGACGTACAGATTAACGGTACGTTTCGAAAGTTTTCTGTCGATCAAGTAGGTCTGAAACGAATAGAGTTTGTTTTTCGTGATTTTTGTAATCCGGGTATTTTTACCGATAAATGGCAAAATCTCATTATTGATCATTCTTCCCAATTGCATCGACCATTTCGGTGATCGTCTATCTTTCACCCACTCACAATATTTCTCGGCGAGTTCAGCAAGCGTACCTTTGCTTCCTACTACCTCCGCCATGGCCCCTTTCGCCATCTTTTTATCGAATTCTTTTTTCAGACTCAAAGCCTGCCTATATTCTTTTGATTTCGTGCTCTTAAAAGTCGTTTTTCCTGTTATGGGATGCGTGTAGCGAATATGCCAGTATGAAGAGCCTTTTCGTTTAGTGAGATGAGACATCCCCGGTCCTTTCAATTGGAATCTCTACAATAATATAGCCGATTTTTGATTTAATGGGAATATAAACTGACTCATTTTTGACTCAGATTATGCGGCGTTTCATGAACGAAAAAGTGACTCAACGTGAAAAGACGTCACAAAAAAATATCGCTATAAACTATTGACATCATGTGAATTACGTTATAAAATATTGACTCATAAGAAGATATGAAGAATTAGAAAAATCAGTGCATCAAATGACTCTTAATCGGCAGGTTATAGGTTCAATTCCTATATGGCCCACCATTTAATACCCACAAAAAATTTGACTTACGAATTTATCCATTTTCCCGTTTTGGTGATGGTGACCAAATGGTGACCAACGGTTTTAATCCGTGGTCTCTCTAAACACATTATATCTCAACCCGGCACTTTTTTTCGATATACTTCTTGAGGTCAATGAATTTGTACAATACACGGCTAGTCGGACCATTCCCCAACTTCTAATATGCGATCTCCCCGACTGCCGCTTTCTGATCCAACAATCGCACCGATATACGGAGATAATCTGCTGCTTTCTGTCGGGTTAGATACTCCACTGGCCGTGTTTCTGATTTGATCGATTGGTTGGGATTGTTTATTTCCATTTTGTCACCTTCAAGATTCAGAAAAATAGAGGGCTCTGAGAATTAATTTCCCAAAGCCCTCTATTTCAATCGTTCTTCGAGACATGTCCATCATAAGCATACTAAAATATTCCACTGAAACCTAAAAGAATAGCATCGGACGAAGTGATCCATTTTCTGGATCAATTATTGAAACACCATAAGAGAAGACACTTAGTCGTAGTAATGGATCAAGCACCACCACATACTTCAAAGAAAACGCAGACTTTTTTTCTTACCACCCAGATTCCCTATCCAACGCGGTCAACTGCTGTCCCATAGGATCGACTGAGCCAATTGCCTAATTCTCCTCAAAGGGGATAAAACCAGGCAAATATGCGTGGTGCGCCGTAGCGACATGGCGTGGCGCACCGCGTGCTGTCCCACAGGATGCAAGCAATTTGATTATGGAAAAGGTATCCCAGACGCAGGAACGCAACAAGCAAAAGAGCCGTTTGAACCCGGCATTCCAACTGTTGGAAAAGACAAGAAAACGCAGCAAAATATAAAGTAGGAGCGCTGTCCAAATTTGCCACAAAATAGCGTTGCGATTGTGACCCAGAAAACGCCTCGTTGGTTGAGGTCATTGAGATGGCTGAAATCGACGTAGGCTTTGTCGAAGACGACGATTTCGCCCTGGCCCATGAGGGCGCAGAGTTGCCAGGCCTTTTTGGGATCGCTGTGACGGGCGCTGTCTACCAAAACGAAGCGGGGAAGGTACGACTGAAGGTTGAGACTGAGATGGAGTTTGGCGGCGGCTTTTTTGCGGCGATGCCGCGCCCAGTCGATGCAGTTGTGGACGAGCTGGATCGTGGTTGAGTCCACCACATTAATGGTGCGCTTGAACCGACGAGGCATTCCCTTGAAGGTTCGCCCTCCAAAGCGCGGAAAACTTTTTGTGCAGATGAGAAAATGTTTCCCAAAAGAGATCTTGCGCCATGGCGGCCTTGCGGTTCCGGTTGGCATGGGAGAGGGTGACATGTCGTTTCCTTCCTGAGCACTTTCAGTGCTTCTTGGTTTGTCAAAGAAAACGATACTCCTTTCCTGCTCTTTTTTCTATTGAGTTCCATTTAGTTATGGGATGATCGCAATCCAGATTTGAGTTTTGACGGCGTTTTCGGATATTCCATAAAACGCTTTGATCCGCAGGTGTTGTTTGATCCATTTGAAGAATAGTTCCAACTGCCACCGGCAACGATACAGGTCTGCGACGATCAACGCCGGAACCGTGAAATTGTTCGTCAAATAATCAAACCGCCTTTTTTTTCTCCCGGTCAAAATATCCAACATGGCGACGATGGCCAGGATAATCCTTGGCGTAATCCGCATTGGACAGTTCGATCGTTTGATCGCACCGCAAGCCCGTGCTTTTATCGATAGGACGGGAATAGACACGTTCGAATTGCGTGTTTTTTTTCGAACTAATAATAAAGAAGGCGCGCTCCCGGTTCATTGCGTACAAGCGCTGGAAATCGAGATATCCCCGATCCATCAAGTAAATCGAACCGGGTTCGGGAAACAAAACATGCAAGACATTCACATCGTGAATCTTGCCATCCGTGATATGGATGAAGACCGGAATGCTTCCCCCCAGGTCGATCAGGGTATGCAGTTTAACGGCTCCTTTCTGTTGCCGGAATTTTACCCAGGGAAACAGCGACAAACACAAATCTATGGTTGAGGCATCCAGAGCATACACGGTTTCATCGCATCAACGACTAAATCTTCCCGTTAACTATAACTTTTTTGATGAAAAATCCCATAAAAAAACATGATTTTGTTTTGATGATCTATACTAATCGGTTGTTTTACTTTAGATTTATGTTTTAGAATAAATAACGTTAACGTTAGATTGTTTATATTAATCCTTGCTAGATCATATTAGATTAATATTATGACATGTTTTTACAAAATTATTGTCATTTCCCCTAAAATGGAATCATCATTATAATGGTATCTAAAATTAATAGTCACATATAACATAAGGGAGATCAAAATGAAGCGCGCTTTTACTTTAATTGAATTACTTATAGTCGTAGCGATTATCGGCATTCTCGCCGCCATTGCCGTACCCAATTTTCTCAATGCCCAATTAAAAGCAAAAATTGCACGTACCCAAGCGGATATGCGCAATGTCTCTTCATCTATTCAAATGTTCACTATGGATAAGAATGTTATGCTGCTTGACTTCTGGGATGATGATGCCGATATAGCTATACCGCGTTGGCAGAATAGTTTCAGCAGCGTGGGGCCTAAACCGCCATATACTACTTTTGAAGGCCCATTCTATCCTTTGACATCACCAGTTTCCTATATGTCTTCTTTACCCCAGGATCCATTCAGCCCACGTGAAAAGAATGTTGGATTCAGTGCGAATGAACAGGGAAGAAGTTATATCTATTTTGATAATGAACCGGGTCGTGGAGAAGATTTTGGCATAGATCTTTATAAAGCAGCCAACGCGCCGCTTTATAACTTAAGGCCATTGAAAGAAAAGGAATTTGCTCTAATCAGTATTGGACCTGATGGCGCTATGGGAATAGGTCGGAATCCCGGCGTTTTGCGTGGATTGCCTTATGATTCAAGTAATGGTCTGATGAGCGATGGAGATATAGTTCGAATCGGCAACTGATCGCCTCATTACCAATAACTCTTGACTATAGTCATAACTGTTTTTTGTACGATTAATTAAGATGAAACGGTGATAAGCCGAAAACGTTTATAGGACAATATTACATTAAGGATAATTAAGGATAATTCACGAAAGATTTTTGTGAATTATCCTTAATGTATTTTCCAACTCATCAGTATAAAGGCGGTTTTTTAATCAGAGTTAAACTTGTTTATGTTGATCTGGTTGATAAAAATAACATAAAGTATGTCATTCCTGGTGGTTATGGTGATTGATGATATACTGACTATAAAGTTGCATTTATCTGTTTCCTATTTACTTTATATGGTTTTCGTGATAAAACCACTCTATAACTTGTACTTACAATCCATATCTGGCAGGGATGGACATTGTATAACAATAAATTTTGTTTTACATTAATAATCTTGTTATTAATCGGTTCTTCCGTTTGGGCGGGGCCGGTTATCACAATTGATGCTCTAGGGGCGGTTCGCATAACCTTTCCTGGAACAATAAATTACGAAATAGGCGCTTCTGTAGCTTCCGCCGGTGATTTTAACGGCGATGGTTACCGGGATGCAATAATTGGCGCTCCCTCCTTTGAACCGGTTGATTTCGGCAATGAATATAATAATGGAGCTGTTTTTATTGTTTCGGGCGCTCAATTGAATCGTGACCGGGGTGAAATTGATTTATCGAGTAACTCTTTTGATGGCGTGACAATCATGGGACGCTTTGAGTCCCGAATTGGCAGTGCGGTTGATTGTGTGAAAGATGTCAATGGTGACGGATTCGATGATATCGTCATCGGATCTGCTGTGTTGAAAACTGGATATATTATCTTTGGTTCTTCAAAATCCCGACGCTTGATTCCTATTAACGATCTGAATGAATCAGGCGTAGTAGTCACTCATACTGGTTTTTCCGTAGCCGGAGCGGGTGATTTTAATGGCGATGGTTTCAGCGATGTTCTTTTTGGAAATCCCAAATCGCAAAAGATTCAAGTTAAAAGTGGAACCAAAGAAACAGAATATGATGCTTGCCGTGTTACTGTAATTTACGGAAATTCACAACTCCCTGCTCAAATAGATTCCCGCATCCCAAGTGATAATACCTTCTCCATTCGT
The DNA here is from genome assembly GCA_963662285.2 of bacterium. Lineage (GTDB taxonomy): Bacteria > Hinthialibacterota > Hinthialibacteria > Hinthialibacterales > Hinthialibacteraceae. Next base: position 1,133,296 of record CAXXMV010000008.1, on the reverse strand, counting down.
GAAATAGCTGGAACCAGGGCGGGACAAAAGGTTTGCGGTGATATCGATATTGATGCAGATGGATTATCGGACATAGTTATTGTCGCCTCCAAAGGAGGCGCTGATAATAAAGGACGCGCCTTTCTTATCAAAGGTAGAGAATCGGTTGACACTGCTGAATACGATATCGTTATTGATCATGCTGATCGTTTTGTTAAAAACGCTGGTGATGTGAATGGTGATGGCTTCCCCGATCTTCTTATTGGTATGGAAGATCAATCTGTCTTCCTGTTATGGGGAGGTAAAGATTTGCCGGGTAAAATGGACCTGCATTCTCTCACGCCTGAGATGGGAACCGTTATTAAAAATGCAAATAACAGCGTACAGATTGCCAATGGAGTTGGCGACGTCAACGGAGATGGATACGCTGACATAGCAATTGGCTTACCTATGGATTCGGTACGCGACAAAGTGCATGCTGGTCGGGTAATCTTTTTATTTGGCGGCGAGAAATGGCCTGATATAATCAATACTCAACCCATGTGTATTGGTGAATTATCTCCTGTTGAATATGTAGTAGTAGAAGGAACCCAACCATTTGGCGCTTTTGGAGCTTCAATTGCCGGTTTAGGCGACATTCAGGGCGATGGATTATGTGATGTCATCATCGGCGCCCCTGTTCAGGCATTGCCTGGAGAATCACCCCTCGAAAATCCTGGGATAGTATATGTCATTCAGGGTAAAATATTATTTCAAAGCCTTCTGTCTAATCGCAGTCTCTTATTCTCCAGAGAAGAAAAATAAATAGAATATATGTTATTATACTCATCGGTTATTCTTATTTAAATGTCTGTAACTTGCTGTTAAAATACAACTTACTGATTTTCAAGTTGCTGTTAAAAAAATCCTCATAAAAATTGAAATATTTCTTCTCCCTGCCGGATATATTAATGTGAAAGCCAATATGATTTCTAGTATTTATGTTGATTAAATAAGTATGAATGAATAATCAATGGCTGGGGAAGGACGAGTATGTGCGTAGGGTGAATAAGTGGAATCTAACATCTCGTATACCGATCTTGAAATCAGCGCCGGTTTTTGCCGGGGTGAACGGTGGGCTTTTGAGGCCGCCGCGAGGAATTATTTCGCTCCGGTAGTTAATTTTACAGCTAATCTCATTCATGATCGCGACAGAGCTGTAGACTTGAGCCAGGAAGCTTTTTTTCTCGCTTGTCGCGCTCATGGAAAAGTTGATCCTTGCCGTCCTTTAGGACCCTGGCTTTTTCAAATTGCCCGCAACTTGGCTTATAAAGATTTCAATAAGCGGAAAAAGCAAATGAACGTTTCTCTCGATCAAATATTAGAAGACGCTGACCTGGAGATTAAAACATCCGATCCTAATCCCCGAAGAGAATCTTTACGCAAGGAGATTCAAGTTAAGGTTCGAGGATTAGTGGATCGGTTATCGCCTAAATATAGAGATATTGTCACGCTTCGAATGATACAAGGTCTATCAAGCGATAGCGTGGCCGAGTTATTGCAATTGCCTGTTTCTACAGTTAATACCCGTATTCATCGTGCGCTCAAAACACTACGCAAATACGCCCGGCAGGAAGGGTTGACTGAGGAGGAATTATTCTCATGAAATGTTCCTCTATTATTCAGGATATGACTAATTGGGTTATCGATCATCCCGATGCCGAATTACCCGAACGCTTACAGACCCATGTGAATCAATGTCAAAAATGCCGCATTGAGTTGGAAAGCGTTAAAGGTTGGACTAATCTGCTGCGTCCCAATCGCATTGAGTGGACGCCCGAAGAGAAATTCTATGAAAGGTTGACCGAGCAGGCATTACGCGAGAAGCGCCGCGCAGCTCTAACCGATTCGACGCGCAGGGATTTTGACTTGGATTCAACTGGATGGTTTTCCATTTTTCATCAGCATTCCTACCGTTTGCTAACATCATTAACTGTATTGCTGATAATATTAATCCCATTAGGATTTTGGATTAATACTACAGTAAATACTATCGGAGAATTTGATTACAAAAGCGGTAGAGTTCTGGCTCATGCCAATGGATCGCTTAACGCCAACAAAGGTCATACTCTGAAAAGCAATACTACGGTTCAAACAACTCAAGGGGCGGAGAGTATCGTACATCTTAAAAGCGGCGCCGAAATATGCGTAGCGCCACTTTCGCAAGTAACTTTTATGGGGCGCAAAAATGTCAGGATTGATCGTGGGAAAGCCTTCTTTAATATCCCCAAGCAAAAGAGCGGATTCATAGTCCAACTTCCATCTGGAATGGTTCGCGTCTTGGGAACCGCTTTCGAGATATCCGTGGCGCGGGGGACGTCAACCGTAAAAGTCACGCGCGGCGTCGTGGAAGTGTTGAGTGGACAAGCATCAGTCAAGGTGGCAATGGGCATGAAAAGCATGGTGCAGCCCTTAAAGAATCCCACTGCTCCGGCATCGGTTAATTTAAGCAATACGGTTCGCTGGGTCAATGATATACACCAAAGACGCAACCAGGAAGAATTGAGGATATACTATCCTTCTTTAGCGGCGCCAACCCCGTTATCAGGCGTGCAACCATGATTAAGAACGGTTTTACCTTAATAGAACTATTAATAGTTGTAGCGGTTCTGGGAATACTGGCGGCTATCGCGGTTCCCAATTATCGGGATGCTATGATAAAAAGCCGCTTGGCTGTAGCCAAAATAGACCTCAAGACATTAGGCGACGCTTTACAAACCTATCGGCTAGACCGGAATATCTACCCCCGTAAAAATAGCGATATGAAATTTTTTGCGGATTACTTATTACCTGATCTAACCACGCCGGTTGCTTATATAAATATGGTGAATGTGAAGGATCCTTTTGGTCCGGTTACTGAATACGAAGAACCTCCGCCTGAACCGGGAAGACCTGCTTTTGATGATCAAGAGGTGCTTAAAGCGCTGCCGCTATTGAAAAATTCATATACTTACACTCCTTATATGAATTTTGCTGACTTGCAGGGATTAAAGGACTTAAGGAAGGAAGCTTTCGCTTTGGCCAGCATGGGTCCGGATCAGATGGATTCGTTTATTATTGATTTTCCATTTCCAAAGTTTAATCGTTTCCCCGGTGAGTCGGTTTATAATCCCAGCAATGGCATCATTAGCCCCGGTGATTTAGGATTCTTCGGCGGTGACATTCCTGTCAGCGGCCTGATCGGTGGATAAAGTTATTTAACTTTTTCTAATTAATCCAACCAAGAGACGACAATTCCTCTTTAAGGTTTTGCATATCGCTTTGAAGAATTGACCAGACTTTCTGAATATCTTTGGTCTCACCGTTACGGCCCATCATCTCAAGTTGCAGCGCGGCCTCTCGCGCTTGTTGCGCTCCAAAGAAGCCTACTGTTCCTTTAAGACTGTGGGCTGATTCCCGTAAAGCTGCGCAGTCCATATTTTCAACAGCATTACCAATCTTCGCCATCATTTGGTCGGTATTCTCAATAAAAGTAATCAGTAAATCTTTGAGGTCTTCCATGTTTCCGTCGACCTGTTCGAGGATGGCTTCTTTATCAATGGAGGATTTAGTTGTTGCTTGATTTATTAGTGTATTATCGGAATTTTGATCTGATGGAGTAACTTCAGGTTTGGAATGAGATGTATTGCAATAATTTTGTTCTGTTAAAAATTTAATTTTTACAAACATTTCATCGGCTCTGATAGGTTTGGAGATGTAGTCGTCCATACCAGCTTCAAGGCAAATTGCCATATCATCTTTCAGAGCTGCGGCTGTGACGGCGAGGATGGGGATATGAGTATCGGTTTTCGCTTCAATTATTCGTATCTGTTTTGTGGCTTCAATACCATCCATTTGCGGCATGTGAACATCCATTAAAATAAGGTCGAATGGGTTATGGCGGTATAATTCAACGGCTTCCCGGCCATTATTGGCCAGAGTTACCTGATGTCCATGCTTCTTAAGCAGCATAATCGCCAATTTCTGATTAAAGGGATTATCTTCGGCCAATAAAACATTCAGGGGCGACATTGTTTGAGTTAATGCTTCAATTTTATTTGCATTATTTATTTTTTCGTTTTCTATCCCTAATGCTGATTCTATTGCTTCTAATAAATCTGATAGCTTAATTGGTTTTGTCAGGAGTGCATGGAACAAAGATTTCTTAAAATCCTTTTTTACGCCTAATAAACTCATTAAGATTATTTTAGAACTTATTAGCGCTGGATCGCTTTTGATCTTTTCTATAAAGTTATTTTGGTCAGCGTCTAATAATTCCTGATTGAGCAGGATAATGGGAATAGGAGAACCCTGTTGAAAAGCTAATTGAGATATCTTAATTGCTTCTTCAATGTTATCCGCAATACGGGGTTTCATGCTCCAGCAGTTGGCGTAATCCTGAATAATTTGAATGTTGGATTGGTTGTTATCAATAATTAATATTGGAATTTCCGCCAAAATTTTTGGGGTGTGAGCGCCAATATCCCGGTTAACTTTGAAACGCACGGTGAAATGAAAAGTGCTGCCTGGTCCGCCAACGGAATGTTTATCCCGATTGGGAGTAGGGCTTTCTATCCATATTTTTCCTCCCATCATTGCGACAAGTTTGGCAGAGATGGCCAGCCCGAGACCGGTTCCGCCATATTGACGTGTGATTGATGAATCCGCCTGATCGAACTCCTGGAAAATAATGTCTTGTTTGTCTTTAGGAACGCCAATCCCGGTATCTTTTATTTCAAAATGGAGAATTATTTCGTTGCCCATCTCCATCTCTTGGCTTACCGTGATTTTAATTTCACCTTTTTCGGTGAATTTGACGGAGTTGCCTGCGAGGTTGACGATGATTTGTCTGAGTCGCGCTGGATCGCCATTAAGCGCATCGGGCACATCGTTTTTAATGTGAAATAATAATTCAAGATTTTTGGCATGCGCACGGATAGCGATTGAGTGCAGCATTTCGCTGATACTGTCTCTCAATAAGAAATCATGAGGATTTAAATCAAGTTTCCCCGCTTCAATTTTCGAGAAGTCAAGAATATCGTTAAGAAGAACCAGCAGAGATTCTGAAGATGATTTTATTATATTCAAATACTCGTATTGTTCGTCGTCTAATTTTGTGTCTAGCGCCAGGTCGCTCATGCCGATAATGGCGTTCATTGGCGTTCGTATCTCATGGCTCATGTTAGCCAGAAACTGCGCTTTCGTCTTGCTGGCTTGTTCGGCAAGTTCTTTGGCTTTGTTTAGGGCGATATTTTTCTTTAATAGCGATTTCTCGTATTCTAAAATTCTGGCGCCGACCACCAGGCGGCTGCGTAGGATGTCTGGATGTATTGGTTTAGTCAAAAAGTCATCGGCGCCTGCTTCAAAACCTGTAATGATGTCTACCGTTTGACTTTTGCCTGAGACCAGAATTATGTAACTGTAAGAATTGCTTTGAATTTGTTTGACTTTTAAGCAAACCTCGATGCCATCCATACCTGGCATCATCCAGTCTAGAATAGCGAGTTGGGGAGAGTTCTTTTTGCTAAGAATTTCCCATGCTTTTGCTCCATCGCAAACTGTTATTGTTTCATAACCCCATTTTTTAACATAAGATTCCAGCATTAAGAGAGTTCCGGCATCATCATCAGCAATCAATACTTTCATTAATTCACCTGGTAGAGCGATTTTCAAAATTATGTTCGTTCTTTATGGAAGACCCAACGTGGAGGTTATTATAAAAAAAACTCAATATATCAATTTATGTCTCAATACGTAAGATATTTTTTATAATAGATTTGAATACACTCGGCGAATAGGGTTTTTTGATGAAATCTGTTGCGCCTTCTCGAGTGGCCAGATCAATGCTTTCCTGCTCAATTTCGTCAGTACACATTACAACAGGAGTGTTAATCTCTTTGGAGCGGATTTCTTTTAAGGTATCAATGCCGTTTTTAACTGGCATGTGCCAATCAAGCAGAATTAAATCATAGGAATTATGTTCTAATGCACCCAGTGCTTCTTCTCCATTGGCGCTTTGATCAATACTATCAATTCCAATTTTTTCTAAATTTTTTATGTGGATTTTTCTGATAATTTCATAATCATCTACTACCAGAACTCTATACGACTTCTTCATATTGCTTTACCTCATATAGATTTTCAGCGAAGGTTATGTGTTATTATTTTTGCATATAAAATTTTATGCCTATTAATTGGAAGATTTTTAAAATGACAAGGGTGAGATAGAGGAGTCTCCAAGAAGAGTTTCAAAAATGCTATTAAGAAATCTTTCACGTTGCATATGAGCAGATTTACTTTCTTGCTCTTGATCGATTTCGCCATGTTTATCGCAGTTAATTCGTTTATATTTTAAGTAGTCTCCCAGATCGAACTGGGCGTATTCTTTTGGAGTAAAATCTTCAACCGGGATTTCAATAATCCAGCCAATTTTTTCGGCTTTATCAGGTTCAATATCTTTTTCAAACAATACCATGCTTTTTTGAGTGTCAATCATCAAAGGCATATGACCGATATTCTTGACAACCTCTTCATCTTCATCTACGTTTCTCCGGCGATTAGGAGGCATCACGTGTTTCATGAAGTCATCTGGTTCAGGATTCCGCGCTTTTTCAACATCGCTATCGAAAATGCGCAGCATTAGCGGGAAAGTACTTTTCCTTTTTAGCATATCCGATATGATTTTATTGATTTTATTTAAATGAACTAGATATTGTTGAGTTGCGTATAAGCGGGTGTGGGAATTGGCCCCGTAAAAGATAACATGCCTGGGGAATCTATGCATTAAAGCGTGGAGCGATTCATAGGTTGGAGTTATGAACTCAAGCAGCGCCTTGCGAATGCGCGAAGGTAATTCCGGCATCGATAGAAGCGATCTCATTGATTCATGATTTTGAATGGAGAATTGTAATGATTCGCTGAAATGCCAACCATAGAATGCCCGTTCCAGATTCTCAATTACTGAAATATTGATGGATAATGATTCTTGATTTATTAGACTATCCATCGTTTTGATGAATTGCCTGGAAGCATTCATGTGGTTGATTTCGTTATTTATATAAAAATCTAAAATTTGCTTTTTAATGAATTTCGCCTGGCTGGGAGTCGACAGAGCACGTTGTGATAAACATTGTTCAATGCTTGCCTTGCACGATTTCAACCAGAACACCCAACTATCGAATCCAGTCAGCGTCATCAAGATTTCGTTAGATTCGCCTTTGATATGCAATCCACCCGCATTCGAACAGATAATGCCCATGCCATGCTGATTCAGCATTTTTTTTAATTGATATACTGCAAGGCGATCCGGGGCGTTTTCTACCGATGAATCTATGTGTACTCGATCTAGAAATTTCTTTGCTTGATTGGGAGAAGCTCGTAATGAATTCTCTAATATTGGTTGGATAAATTTTGTTGCGAAATTAGAAACGGAAGAACTTCTTCCCAGAATTTTTTCAATATATCCGATTACCGCTGTTTTATCGACTGATTTCCCCCCAGCGAATTGTGCGCAAACTTTACTGAAATATTCTAGGTCCTGTTGCGTTAATCCAATATTACGCTTTTCAAAGGCTTCTCGAACAATGCGTTCTCCCCATACGCGGTCATCAGAAACTTTTCTCCATCCCCATTTATAAAATGGGGATTTTAATCCGGAGGTCAAACTATGAACAAGGCCTAAATCGTGAAGTATCAGCTTCTTACGATCTTCCTTAACAGATGATAATGTATAGATGCCGACAGATACTATTATGGCGGCAGCAATGCATATAATTGTAAGAGCCATTTAATTCCTCAGAGAGAAAACAAATATGTATATTTATAACTTTACATAGATAGTTCTATATTCGTGTTAGATGAATTAGTACTTATATTAAGGCATTCAATTTTTTGCATTCAAGTAGTTGAAGCGTTAAAATTGTAATCATTTTATTATCAAAAACACTGAGGGAGAAGAAACTTGTGGATCGGTTTCTTCTTCCTTATACAATACGTTAATAATCAAGTACTTATGCTTGGTAGGGATGCTTCCAGGGCGTCCGGTAATCGCGCTTAAGCAGGTTCGAGGCCGCTGGATTATCCTGAATAGTTTCCGTTGCAGCATCCCATTTAACTACTGATTCGCTTTCATAAGCGATCATGCCCAATTGTACGGTTGAGGTTGACCTATAGCCTTCTTCAATAGAGCAACTGGGTTGTTCTCGTTCGCGTACGCATTTTAGGAAATCGGCCATGTGGTTGAGTCCTGCGTCGGTTTGGCTTTTGAATTCCTGACGTTCCTTGTTTTTGCCTTTAGGGATAACCAGCCAGCGACTATCGTGGACGTATACTGTGGCTTTGTCACCATAGAAGAAGATGCCGTTATTAACTTCAGGCGCGTATTCTTCGGCGCCCCACAATCTATGCCGCCAGACCACCGGGCAGCGGTCGAATTCGTATTGCACCGTTAATGTATCCGGCGTGGTGATTTTATCTTTCATATAGTATAAACCGCCTGATGCAATAATCTTATTGGGGGCGCCAAGACCAAGTATCATCCGGGTTCCATCAATAAGGTGGATGCCCCAATCGACCAGGTGACCGTGTCCGCTGGTTTTTTCCAGACGCCAGTTGAAATGCCCTACTTGCTCGCTATAAGGGATTTTCGGTCCCGGACCGCACCATAGGTCCCAATCCAGAGAAGCGGGCGGCGCCTGAGGAGTTGAGTCTTTGACCCCGGCTTGGTAATGAATCTGAGCGTCGACTTGGACAATTTCCCCTGCTTTGCCATCATCAATGAATTGTTTGGCTTCATGGAAAGCCTGGTTCTGGCGCCGTTGGAATCCTACTTGAACGATTTGGCCGTATTTCTTGGCCGCTTCGACCATGGCGCGTCCTTCGCGGATGTCGTAGGATAGCGGCTTTTCGCAATATACATCCAAACCTTTCTTCAAGGCGGCGATAAACTGGAGAGGATGCCAATGGGGCGGGGAAGCGATAATTACCGCATCCAGTTCTTTAAGTTCGAGCAGGTCTTGATATAACTTAAAGGTTTTGGGGCGTTTACCTTGTAGTTTTTCCAGTTCTTCAGCGTTTTTGCTTAAATGTTCGCTGTCAACATCGCAGATAGCGATGATTTCAACGCCCCCTGCTTTCAAAGCGGCTTTGGCGTCTACCATGCCATACCAACCAACGCCGATCACGCCCATTTTTAGCGTCTTGTTCTTGGCTGATCCATATACATTGCCAGCTATGGCCAACGTTCCAGCTGTTGCGGCTCCCAGAAAAGTGCGTCGATTGCTTTTCATTGTATTAACCTCTTTGTGATATAAAAAATATTAGATTTATTAGTCATTCTTATCGCTAATAACATTAACATAAATAACCCTGAGATTGAAGAATCTGATGTTGTATTCAAGGGTGAATTGAATCAAGGGCAGAATACACTGCCCTTGACACACCGGCTAGAAGCCGATGCTCCCCGTTTTAATCTCCTCTCTTGATTTGTGTCCGGAGATTAGCTCGTGGGGAGAGGGGATTTGTTTTCCATAGCCTCAGATCATTTATTAATCAGGTTGCGCAGCACGTATTGCAGGATGCCTCCGTTTTTGTAGTACTCGATCTCTTCTTCGGTATCTATGCGGCTGCTTAGCATGATCTCTTTGACTATCCCATTGGCTTTGGTGATGTGGCATGGTACGTCCATGCCCGGTTTTAGTTCTTTCTCAAGATCAATGATATCAAAGATTTCTCCACCATCCAGCCGAAGCGTTTTGCGTGATTCGCCTTCTTTGAATTGTAATGGGAAAACGCCCATACCGATCAGGTTAGAGCGGTGAATGCGCTCGAAACTTTCAGCGATAACCGCCCGTACGCCCAGTAGTCGGGTTCCTTTGGCCGCCCAGTCGCGTGATGATCCGGTACCGTATTCTTTGCCGGAAATGACGACCAGCGGCGTTCCCTCTTCGATATATTTCATGGCTGCGTCATAGATGGGCATTTGTTCGCCATCGGGCATGTACTTGGTTATGCCTCCAGTGGTTCCTGGCGCCATTTCGTTGCGTAGGCGGATATTGGCGAATGTGCCGCGCATCATGATTTCATGGTTGCCGCGCCGTGAGCCGAATGAATTGAAATCCTCTGGTTTTATACCGCGTTCTTGTAAGTAAAGCCCTGCTGGTCCATCGGTTTTGATAACGCCAGCGGGTGAGATGTGGTCGGTTGTCACCGAATCGCCCAGAATGGCCAAGGGACGGGCGTTGCGGATATCGATGATTGCATCAGGAGTTTGGGACATACCATCGAAATAGGGCGGTTTTTTGACGTAAGTGCTGGCGTCATCCCACTTATAAGTAAGTCCAGTGGAGGTTTTGATGCTCTGCCATTCCTCTCCGCCCTCAGTTGCGGTTGCATATTCAGAAATAAACATCTCTTTCTTTACGGATTTCAGCATTACATCCTGAATTTCATCATTGGTCGGCCAGATATCCTTTAAGAAGACGGGATTGCCATCCTTATCATTACCGAGAGGTTCCCGGTTTAGATCGAGGCGCACCGTGCCCGCCAAGGCGTAAGCTACTACTAATGCTGGAGATGCGAGATAATTCGCTTTAGTCCTGGGATTTACGCGGCCTTCGAAATTACGGTTGCCCGAAAGAACCGCGCAGACCGTCAGGTTTCCATCGTCAACCGCTTGCGCTACGGCCTCAGGTAAGGGGCCGGAATTGCCGATGCATGTCATGCAACCATAACCCACCAGGTTGAAACCAAGCGCGTCCAGGTCATCTTGCAAGCCAGCTGCTTTGAGATATTCGGTTACCACTTTTGAGCCGGGCGCCAGTGATGTTTTGACCCAGGGTTTTGATTTTAAGCCTTTTTTTACGGCATTACGCGCAACCAGACCCGCTCCGATCATGACTGATGGATTTGAGGTATTGGTGCAGCTGGTAATGGAAGCGATTACTACATTACCGTCTTCCATATCAAAGTCGCCTGCCGATATGCTATTGATTGTATCCGGGTCGCCTCCGGTATCTTGAACGGCTTTTTTGAAGTTATCAGGCATACCCGATAAAACCACCCGGTCCTGCGGGCGTTTGGGACCGGCCAGCGAAGGTTCTACGGTGGAAATATCCAGCTCAAGCGTGTCAGAGAAGGATGGATCGGGATCGCCCGGTTCACGCCACATGCCCTGGGCTTTGGCGTATGCTTCAACCAGAGCGATCTGGCTGTCTTCACGGCCTGAAAATTCGAGGAAGTTAATGGTTTCCTGATCGATAGGGAATATTCCGCAGGTGGCGCCGTATTCTGGCCCCATATTAGCCAGAACCGCCCGATCCGCCAGAGACAGATTATCCAGCCCTGGACCATAGTATTCGACGAATTTACCAACCACGCCTTTTTGGCGCAGCATTTGGACTACGGTTAGCACCAGGTCTGTGGCGGTTACCCCTTCGGACATCTTTCCACTTAGTTTGAAACCTATCACCTCAGGAATCAGCATGGATATGGGCTGGCCTAACATAGCGGCCTCGGCTTCAATTCCCCCGACGCCCCAACCAAGCACCGCCAGACCGTTGATCATGGTGGTGTGGCTGTCCGTGCCGACCAGGGTATCAGGATAGGCCGTAAGTTCGCCGTTATGTTCGTTGCTCCATACCACTTTGGCCAGGTATTCGAGGTTGATTTGATGGATAATTCCAGTCCCCGGCGGGATGACGCGGAAATTATCAAACGCCTTCTGACCCCAACGTAGAAATGAGTAACGTTCCAGGTTGCGCTTGAATTCCATTTGAACATTATGTTTATACGAATCAGCCGCGCCGAATTCATCCACCATTACGGAATGGTCAATCACCAGATCAACTGGAGTTAATGGATTAATGACTTTGGGATCGCCGCCTAGATCAGTAACTGCGTCACGCATAACGGCAAGATCAACTACAGCCGGGACGCCAGTGAAATCCTGCATCAATACGCGGGCGGGACGGTAGGCGATTTCATGGGAAGATTTCTTTTCTTTAAGCCATTTTGCAATGGCTTTAATATCATTTTGAGTTACGATGCCGCCGTCTTCGTAACGGAGAAGGTTTTCCAACAGAACTTTGAGGCAGAAAGGCAGTTTTTTAATACCCTTTAGCCCATTCTTTTCCGCTTCGGGAAGGCTGTAATAAGCGTATTTCAAACCGTTAACGTCCAACGTTTGCTTTGTTTTGAAGGAATCCAGGCATGTTGTAGTCATAGTCTCTACTCCACTGATAAGAATTTAGATTAGTAGTGCGTTTATCGGGTAGTTTTGTTAATTTAGCCCTCACCCTAACCCTCTCCCACTGGTAGAGGAGACAACACGGTATTATCCCTGGGGAGAGAGGACTTTGTTAACCGCAATAATACTATAAATCACCTGATAATATTTGAATACGGTAGATTGGCATTTCAGAGTTGTTATAAGTTGATGATCTACATTATTTATTAAAACTTTCGATGGAATTTTAGAGATTTATGGGATTATTGGAAATTTATTTTATAAATATAAAAATAATGTTTTAGTTTGATAAATATATGTTTATATAAGTTTTATTATTGTGGTTTATGAATATGTAACAACATTATATTGTTCATTATCTCAAGAAATCACTTTAAAAGCCGATAAATATTAAGATTAATTTTATTTTTTCTTTTATTTGGTTGATTACGATGAAAGGCGATAGGACAAATGGTCGGAAACCTCGGAATTCTTAGTGGCCAAACTCCAGTGATTGCCGGTTTAAGCGGATTTCTTAACGGGCAAGCCATTGGAAACAATTCTCAGCAACAATCCAACGGTATTTTAGGCGGCTCAGGGCAATCTCTGGCGCAAAGGCTTGGATTGCAAGTCAGCCTACCTCAGGTATCTTCGAATAATATAGGAGGCATCGGGCTTAAAACTCCTTCATTAAGAGAAGCTCAAGAGGCTGAAGCGGAAAAAGAAGAAAAGACTGATCGTCTCGAAGCAACCAGTGAAGAACAGAATGCAATAGATAAAGCAATAAGCGAGGCTCTGCAAAACGGCGTTACTCAGCAGATTATCGTCAGCGAAGATGGCCGTTTTGAAGCATCCATAGACATGCGGGTCAACCAGGATGGCAGTTACGAGTTGGATCTGGCGGTTCGTTTCGCAGAATCCAGGTCAGCCATGATGGAACAGGCGCAAATGGCAATCAGCGATGATCCCGAAAATCCCGATTCTGAGACAGAACCTGCCTCTCTGGCCTATCAAGGCGCCAGCGCAGCCTATCAACGCTATACCTCCTACGAGCAATCTCTGCAAACCAGGGGATTCGAAGCCAATATCTTCTTTGAAGAAGCCAAATCCGTCGCGGCATCAGCTGAACAGGCCTATGGCGGCGACATTGGCGGCCAGTATATGTCAGTTGCTGGAGAAGTGGCTCACGAATACAACCTGAATATCTCAATTAAAGGCGATGACCTGTCTAATTTCAATCAGGTTGCCGAAGATTTGTCGCAATTCGATGATTCAGGTACATTATCTGGTTTCCTGGACTCTGTTCAAAACATCTTGACTACCGATTCCAGCAACCTGGGCGCCTTCGTTGAAGCCACTCAAGGCCTGGTTGGCGCGACGCAGGAACATGTCGCTACCAAATTAACTAACTTCTTCTCTGATATGCAAGAACAGTTTGGCGGGACATTGGAAGACATGGGATTTGAACCGGGCTTTATCGAACGGTTGGGCGAGGATGTTGAGAACGACCTGAATACATTTTTCAGTATGACCAACGATTTGCTGGGCAGCATGTTCGGCGTTGATCCTATTGAAGATCAGCAAGACGTCGAAACCCAGGAACTTGATCTTCTGGATGAACAGTTGAATGTCTTGAAAGAAGAGCGTAGAGAGATATTAGACGCCAAACCTCAAACGCAAAAGCGGGAAATGGAACCAATTCCTATGCCAAGAATTGAACCATCCGCCATCTATACCAATGACCTGACTCCTAGAAATGACAGCGTGCTAGAGGCGGTCGCCTGATTATAAGTAAGTTATTGTTTTGAAATAACAGAACCGTCGAGTTTAAGAAACTCGACGGTTCTTTTGTTTCAGGAACCCATAGCATTTGTTTTTAATTATTATTTACAAAGGTCTCATCAATGGCTGGACGCCATGCGGTCTTGCCCTTGGCGCCCGCCGTTTTCAGGAAAACAGCGATTATTTATCAGGTGTTGCTGCATCGGTTTTCTTTTTATCAATCATTTTCAAGAATGATCCCATGATTTCTTTGGCTGATTCCTGGCTGGCTTGTTCAGCTTTTGTGGCGTCCTGTTTTGTTTTCAGGATTTGGGTGGCGTCCTGAATGGTTTTTGTGGCTGGTTTGGTTTGGTCTGAGGTGGTTTTTTTGCCCAGGTCATTAAGATTCCCAAAAGGTGATGAGAATATTTTAGACAAGTCGGGTAAACCTTTGCCGCCTACTTGGTCCATTACTTTTCCCATGACCGCTTTTTTCAGCAGAGTCTCGATCAGTTTTGAATCGGGTTTAACTGTTGCTTTGGGTAAGGCGCCTGTCATGGCGAATGGGATGACTATGGCGCCCTTCTCGTCGGACAGATATTTGAACTGGCTTACTTTTTGAATCAGGGAAGAGGAAAAACTGTCTGATAATTTCAACAAATTCTCGCTTTTTACGTTTTGATCAAAATCTATCCAACCGTTGCTTGACGCCGCCCAGTCAACCGCTGAAATCACTAAGTTTGAGAAATTCATTTTCCCGTCTTTTATGATAGTTTGCAGGCTGAATTTGTCGAATATAGTATTTTTTGATTCAAATACTAGTGGATATTCGCTGCGTAAGCCGGGCGATATGAATTGAGTAAGACCGGGGATGCCCGTCATGTTGGTTAACACTGAATTTACGATATTAGTGTCAAGTAAAACTCCTTCACTGATGTCTACATTGGCCAGTCCTTGTAATACCGGTTTGATTGTATCCCAAGTTGTTCCTTCTCCCTGCAACTTTAAATCCATATTGATTTTTCCCTGAACAATTTTAGGGAAGAATGAAAATTGCGACTGAATAAGTTCTGTCAGATTTACATCTCGTGACTGAGTGGAAAGGTTGAATTGATAGGGCGATTTGCGCATATCATACTGGAGTGAAGCTTTGATTTCTCCACTCAAAGTGTTTAATACAATATTTTCAGATGTAAGAATCTGGTCTTTGAAAACTAAATCACCTGCTAGGTTGCTGTAAGCTAGATTGTATAACAGCCCGTCTTTAGAAGAGACTTTCCCTTTAGCGATGTAATCATTTTTCTTGTCTTGAGTAATTGAGCCAGTGAGATTAACTTTCTGTAGAGCATCATTCTTCATCGCTTCAGGCGGCGCCATTAGATCATCGACATGGATTTTATCGGATTGGATGGAATATGTCGCTTCAAGTGGTGAAAGAGTTGTAACAGTGGCATCCGCTTTGAATTTTGATTGTCCGATTTCTACCGTTAAACCTTCAGCCTTGGCGTTATTAGCGGTGAACTGGATATTTCCATTCAAGTTGGTTATTGGTTTAGGGATAAGTTCGGATTTGGCCTGGATTTTGTCTAATTGGATAGTTCCTTTGATGGCGGGCGTTTTGCCTTTTTGCTCAACTTGGGCTTTGATGGTTGTTTTACCCTGGGGAGAGTAGGGCTGCAAAGCGGGAACCATCGAGACAAGTTCAGATATTTCAATAGGTTTAGAATCAATAGAAAGATTGTAGGTCAAGGTTTTACCAAGATTGATTATTCCCTTACCTTCTATCTCAACTGATTTTAATGTTACGGATGCTTTTTGCAAATTAACTGCGTCCTTTGATACATCAGCATCAATGGCTATTAGAAGTGGAATATCTTTCTCTTTTTTGAATTGAGAATCCATTGCCAGAGAGGTTTGAGTTGCATCAATTTGAGTTTTTAACTTGAATTTCTCCAAGGTTCCATCTACTTCAACTTCACCATTGATTACTCCATCATATTTCAAACTATCTCCGGCCATGGCTTTGACTGATGGCAAACTTTTCAAGATATCGGTTGAAAACGATTCCAGGTCAATTTTTCCCTTGATAGGGCATTTATTAAGTTCTCCGGCAAGAGAGCCGATGTTTCCCTGGAAAGCGATGTTCTGCCGGTCGCTTTGGAAGGATGATTTCATGGATATATCAAATGGGCTGTTCAATGAGAAGTTGCGGATGGTCGCATCGATCTGATTAATCTCTAAATTCTGTTTATCCGCTTGATTGGTATATAGAATCTTGCCGCCATCAAGTTCCAGACGTGAAAGAAGCAGGGCGGTGGATGATGATGCGCCTGCTTCTACTGGCGCCGCGTCGCCTTCTTGTTTTGGTTTGGTCTGCTTTTGGAGGCTGGTGAAGTTAAATTCTTTCTTTTTGTTCTGGATGACGTGAATGACTGGTTGATGAATGGTCAGATACGAGATTTCCAATTGTTTGCGGAACAGGGGCATTAGTTTGAAATATACGTCGATGCGGTCTGCGCTGAGAAAATCATCTTTGGAAAATGCCGGATCATCGGCGATAGCGGTTTTGTCTAGTTGCACGCCAATACCGGTCCAGATAGTGGCGTCGATGCGATCCACGGATATCTTGCGTCCCAGTGCTTCTTCGGCCTGGGCGATAATCACATCTTTCTGGCTATTGACGATTTTACCAAGGTTGAGCAGCGTAAGGCCTATGGCGCCGGTGAATAGAATTAAAGCAAGAACCAAAATAATAAATATTCTTTTTTTTGATAATTTAAACATTTAATTAATCCTTCTTTAGGAGATTTTTAATATGGAATGAATGTAATAGTGATTTTAGCATGAAATAGTGGATTTGGAATTAATTGATCTAATGATTTTTCATAGGTTAATGTTTAGATTTTGTTTTTGGATGAGTTTGTTGTGGGATGGGAATGGTTGATAAAGACGTTTGCCATGTTCATTTGCAATCACTCATTAACTTGATTATAATACTTGCTCTTCTGTGATTGGAATAAATATAATAGGGGAAAAATAAAAAACACTTTTTAATATGAATATATTAGGGATTTCTGCACTTTATCATGATTCTTCATGCTGCATCATAAAAGATGGGAAATTAATCGCCGCCGCTCAGGAGGAACGATTTTCCCGGATTAAATATGATGCGGGAATTCCTAAACAAGCAACCCGATATTGTTTAGAAGAAGCTGATCTATCAATATGCGATATTGATTGCATCGCATACTATGAGGCTCCCGAAAAAAAACTGTCAAGACAACTGTGGTTGTTATCCCAAGGATTGCCCTATGATGAGCAATTAATTGAGCGTATGAATTCGCGCCGTCCAGAGCAGGAAATAAGGAATGTTATTGGTTATGAAGGCGATATAGAATGCATTGATCATCATCTGGCTCATGCGGCTAGTAGTTTTTGTTTTTCTGGATTTGAGCAGGCGGCCATTCTTACTGTGGATAGCGTCGGTGAATGGGCGACGACAACGCTAGGTATGGGTTCGGAGCAAGGCGTTCAAATCATTGATGAAATTCATTTCCCCCATTCATTTGGATTGTTTTACAGCACCTTAACCAGTTATCTTGGATTTGACGTCAACGATGGCGAGTACAAAGTCATGGGGCTTGCGCCGTATGGCAAGCCAGTCTACACCGATCAGATTTGGCAATTAATTGAATCGCATAGGGACAATCAACTAACATTAAATCTCGAGTTTTTCGATTTTTTATCAGGCAAGAGAATGTTTTCCGACGCATTGGTCGAATTATTCAAGCGTCCCGCCAGAACAAAAGATGAAGAGATTGAAACTTTTCATCAAGATGTCGCGAAGAGTTTACAGGTTGTTCTCGAAGAATTATTGCTTGAAAAAGTACAATATCTCTATACCAAAGCGCCATCGGATAATTTATGCATGGCGGGTGGGGTGGCGCTGAATTGCGTTGCCAATGGCCGTATTCTGGATGAAGGTCCTTACAAAAATCTCTTCGTTCAACCAGCCGCCGGAGATGCCGGCAGTTCACTTGGCGCCGCAGCCTATGTATACGCTAAACGTACGTCAAGTTCTTATTCCTTGGGCCGTATGGAACATACCTACTTAGGTCCCGGTTATTCATCTCAGGAAATCGTAAGTTTGGTTGGTGAAACACCGCTGGCGTTTAAGGATTACCAGGGGAAATTTGATTCCCTATGTGAAGATGTTGCAAAACGTCTAGCCCAAGGGCAAATCATTGGGTGGTTTCAAGAACGGATGGAATTTGGGCCAAGAGCCTTGGGAGCGCGATCCATCTTGGCTGATCCCCGCCGACCGGAAATGCGCGATAAAATCAATGCTCTAGTAAAAAAGCGTGAAGCATTCCGCCCGTTTGCTCCGGTAGTGTTATATGACAAAATGGCTGAACATTTCGAATTAGACCGCCCGTCTCCATTCATGCTTCTGGTGTGTCAGGTATGTTCATCTCTGGATTTACCGGCGATTACTCATGTTAATGGTTCCGCCAGAGTTCAAACTGTTACAGATGAATATAATCCACGTTTTGCTGCGTTGTTGCGTTGTTTTGACCAGTTGACTAACTGCCCGATATTACTGAATACATCGTTCAATATGAAAGATGAACCAATTGTTTGCAGCCCCATTGATGCGGTTCGCTGTTTTGTTCGTTCGAAAATGGATGCTTTAGTGTTGCAGGATATCATAATCGATCAAGATTCCGTTCCTGATTTTTGGTATGATATTATTGATGTTTTCGAAGGCCCCAAATCTGCAAATATCGACCACTCAGTCTATACTTTTTTCTAGAGACCACGGGATATCAATCCATGATAAACAGAGAACTACTCCATAAACAGAAAGAAATCTGCGACCGGATCGCTGAACGGCTGCACCAGTCACATGAACCTTTTGATCTTATCCAGGAATTAAATACATGCTCTCTCTTAGGTAATCCTGTTCCCAAACAACAGGCGGAAGAATCTACATATCAAGCGCCAAATTCTGGCAAGCAAAATCATGGAATTGGTATTTGGATTCCTGACTCAGATGATAATAATCCAGGCTATATTAAAAATCCCGATGTAGATGTTATCGAAGCGGGGATGTGGGCGGATTGTCAGTATATTCCACCGAAAAGTTCAAAAAAAAGAGTTGTGTTTATAGGAGAATCAGTCGCGCGAGGTTTTTTTCTTGAGCCGCATTATACTCCGGCCTCGGTGCTTGAAACAATTTTGAATAGCAGCATAAAAAATAATAACGGTTGTGATGAATTTGAAGTTATTGATTTGGCTCGCGCTGATCTGGGGATTAAAGATTTACAGTATTTAATGGAAGACTCGCTGAAACTTGAACCGGATTGCCTGGTTTTATTCGCAGGAAATAACTGGCTCGCATACAATGATTTGCTACAAAAAAAAGCCGCTGAATTTGCAGGAATTATCTCAAAGAGTGGATCAATAATTGAATATAGAGAAAGACTAAAAGATTGGGTAAAAGAGCAAATTCAATCTTTGTTGCAATGCTGTCTTGAAATTACGGAAAAGAGAAACATCCGTATCTTTTTCGTTCTCCCGGAATTTAACCTGGTTGATTACAAAAATGATACCCGGCATTCTGTTCCATATTTAAAACCCCAGGATACAAATAGGTGGTTAAAAGTTTTTGGCGATGCCAAGGATGCTTTACAGCGCAATGATGAAGACGAAATTGAAGCGCAACTATTAGAGATGACCGCCATAGATAAGGGATCATCATCAATAGCGCCGTCATTGTTAGCGCAGTTTTATTGCGAACAAGGGAATGCGGATAAAAGTGAACACTATTATAAAGAAGCCAGGGACGCTGAACTTTGGCATTGGTTAAACACGCCTCGTTGTTATGGTTTTATTCAAGATCATCTGCGTAATGAATCCAGTAAGTTCAACATTCAACTGATTGATCTACCCGTTATCTTTAAGAACTACCTGAACAATGAATTGCCGGATCGACGCTTGTTTTTTGACTATTGCCATTTGACGGCGCTGGGAATTAAAGTTTCGATGAGTTCAACAGCGCGGCAACTGCTATCCGAGCTGTGTGATGCAGAGTGCTGCGTTGAAAGTCTTATTGATGAAGCGTTTGATCCACCTTCAGAGGTTTTGACTCGAGCTCATTTGCTGGCCGCCAATCATAATGCCTCGTGGGGACAGCCCGGCGCCATTGTCCGCCATCATTGTGGAGTCGCTGCCGGGAGTAATGAGACTACATATCATAATTTGAATCAATGGACCAAAATAGCGGGCATTCCAATACCCCCTATAATGACATCCGCTTATCAAAAAACCTGGGATAATGGCGATAAATATGTTATTTACCGCCTGGGAACTCTTGGTCCATTTTCCTATCGCCATCTAGTTGACAACATAGAATTTTATGAAACAAAAGACAAACATTCATTGTCGCCGATTAAACGAATCCGGTCTGCGCACCATGATGCAGCCAAAAAGAAGATTGATTTACTCCAGCCCTATTCTGCTATTCGTTCGTGGGAACAATCAGAGGCATTTTGTCTGGATAAATTGGGCTATTTCCGGTCTTATTCACTACAAAATGAATTTCTCTTTTTTTGCAGCCTGAAGAAATCGATTCATTTCGAAATTACATTGCGGTTACCCTATGCTGAACAGATGGAGGCGCCACTTCGGATTTTAATCAATGATGCAGAATTCATTGAACTCGATGTTTCTAAATATTGGAAAAGGTTTGTTTTTGATATTGAGGAAGGGATCAAACAAGAGGCGTTGAATTCGCTTAAAATCATTTGGCCTATAACAGAACTCAATACGCAGAATGAATTAAACCGGGTTCTTGGTCAATTCA
The DNA here is from genome assembly GCA_963662285.2 of bacterium. GTDB lineage: Bacteria > Hinthialibacterota > Hinthialibacteria > Hinthialibacterales > Hinthialibacteraceae. The sequence continues at coordinate 1,112,450 of CAXXMV010000008.1, read as the reverse complement.
TATCCGACCGTAGAGCGATATTTTATCAACCATTAGGCGATATTTACCAATTTACCGCTAACGTGTGTATTTGATAATCTACCTTTGCATATCAACGTTGTTTAATGTTTCGGGCGCCCACGAGGGGCGCACCCTACTTGTTTTTGGTAGGTTATTCTTCTGAAAGTTTTATTCGTCTCCAGGTTGCTATGAAGAAGAAGACGGTTCCTGAAGCGAGCAATGATAAATGAGCGATATAAAGTTTCCAGAATAGTGGATTGATCACTGCTTGAGCATTATTCGTTTTAACTTTAGGCCATACGTTGAATATAAAAGGTGAATGCCATACCCCTAAAATGTAGGAGAAAATATCCATTGGATGTTCGCCGCCGAGTACGGCGCCGGGGAATGGGTGCATCTGTTTGAGGAAAATCGGCAAATACAGGAAGAGGAAAGTAATAGAGTAAGCGGTCATCAAGGCATAGAGGTTTCTTTTGTAAAGTGATGATATAAACATTGATAGAGATGAGATAAAGCAGACCATTATACTGACTATGATAAGAATCAGCCCATGTCCACCCCAGACGGTAAAGAGATTTATCGTTTTGTAGTAGGATGTTTCGGCTCTAAAAGATATCAACAACCAGATCATGCCTAAAACCATAAGCGCTGGAATATAAGAGGCGTATACGTGAACCAAACCCTGCCCGATAGCCAGGCGGATTTTCCCCCAAAATATTTGAGTGGATGATATTAAAGAAGCTCTGAGTGATTCCCAACTCTTGCGTTCATGTTCACCCGAAAACATGGTGGCCGCCACGGATGGAACGAAGAACAACACGATTACATATTCAAATTGCAGCATGAAAGTCGGGCTTTTCAAGGCAATATAAAATAAGAGAATGGAAACAAGCCAGAGAACTGACGGCGCATCGAAATCGCGCCGGGTGACGGCTGAGAGAAACCGTTCGCGTTCAGAAACGTAAATGGGATTTTCATTGGACTGAATCGGTTCTAAATAATCCCGCGTTCCCAGGAAAGTCCATAATTGAGCATCGACGCCTTTTATAGAGATAGGGCGCCAGGATTTAGGTTTGACTTTGTTGATCTCACGCGTCAATAGGGCAGGTACAAGTCTAATTAATACAAATGACAAGAACATCATTGCTACTATGCCGGGATAGGCGCGAAATAAGTTTTCGTTCACTGTTCCAAAGGCCGCCATACGCCATGCGGGATAGAATATTACCAGAATGATAGTATAAGAGGATATCAGGCCGATGGGGAAACTGGCCATCATGGCGCCCATGGATATACCCACGCAAATTCCTGATATGGCTATGAATATCTCTAATAAGAACATAGCGATAACATCCAAGGGGCTGACGCCTCCCATGGATAGGGTTATAGCCAGGATGGGCAGTGTTGCAAAAATGGCGACAAATATAACCGCGAGAGATGAGGCTACTTTGGAGAAAATGAATTCCAGGGGAGTGATCCCGGTGGTGAGCATTAAATCGAGCGTATTCGCTTCACGCTCTTGAGTGATGGAAGCAACTCCTATAATGGGAACCATTATGACGAGGGTGATAAAGGTAAAAAGCCTGTAGTTATTGAGTAGCGTATTTCCGATAATAGATAATTGTGATAGATCGTATGTTTTTGCGGCCAGGGCGCCATATTGGGTGACAAATCCAAATGATATCAAAATCAATACTGAGCCGAATAACCAGAAACCTATTGGTTGTCGAAAGAGCAAATTGACCTGGCGACGCAGCAAAACCAGGGATTGTCCATTTAAAATAATTGATATGGTCTGTTGTAATACAGACGGAGCGGTTCTTGTTTGGTAATTGGAAATAGTAACCATAGTATATTTATCTGATTTATAAACGTTGATGATACTGATCTGTTACGGATGATAGCATAAATAAATCAAATAATCAGGAAATACAATAATTTTTATGGTTTTCAGGTCGATGATTATTAATAACTTATGGTTTTCTATGGATGAATTTTATTTTAAGCTGGCAGTGTATGATGCTTGACTGATTGTCTGGAGAGAAATATTCTGTCAAGTGGATGTTATTTACGTGTGGATTCAGGTAGGGTTCTTGATATGGAATCATTGCAAGAAAAACAGAGAATCGGAGCTTTGCTGGATATTTATGGCGGCTTGTTGACTGACCGTCAACGGGATTTTCTTGACCTTTATTACAGCGAAGATATATCCTATGGTGAAATTGCCGAGACAGAGAATATTTCCCGTCAGGCGGTGCACGATACTATATCGCATGGAAAGAAATCCTTGTTGCGGTTTGAAGAACATTTAGGATTGATATCCAGCAAGGAAAAGCCAGATAGTTCGTCTTCATTGGATATAGATATTGATGAATTAAAAGAACAAATAACAAGGTTATCTAAACTGACAAGCGTAGATATTGCTTATGATATGATTCCAATTCAGAAGCAGGTTAAACGCATCAAAGATATAATTGGGATGCAATAAATAATATAGCATCAAAATATTTTGCTTGAATCATCGGATAGTGTGGAAGTATAAGGATTACATAGTACGGCGGCGAATATGTTTGAAAATCTGACAACTCGTTTTCAAAAAATAGTCAAAAACTTAACGGGTAAAGCGCGTCTTACAGAACCGTTAATCAAGGAAGCTCTTCGTGAAGTCCGCCTGGCATTCCTGGAAGCGGACGTTAACTATAATGCTACCAAAGATTTCTGCCGGAAAATCCAGGAACGCGCTCTCGGCGTTGAAATACTCAAAGGTCTGGATGCCGGCCAGCAGGTAATCAAGATCGTTAATGAAGAGATGGTCGATCTGCTGGGCGGTAAAGAAGGCTCGCTCGATCTACCAGCTTCTGACGTGCGGATCATGCTGGTTGGTTTGCAAGGTTCCGGTAAGACGACTACTGCGGCCAAGTTGGCCAAGAGATTGGCGGGCGAAGGGCGTAAGCCGATGCTCTGCGCCGCTGATGTTTACAGACCTGCGGCTATTAAACAACTTCAGGTTGTCGGTGAGACGGTAGGCGTGCCTGTTTTTCAAATGGGTACTGACGCCGACCCTGTTGAAATAGCAAAACAGGGCAGCAAACATGCGCGGCATGAAGGATGCGATACGGTTATTCTCGATACCGCGGGTCGTCTGCATGTCGATGAAGATATGATGGAAGAGGTTTCAAGGATAAAGAAATTCTGGAAACCGACTCACATCATTCTGGTCGTCGATTCCATGGTTGGTCAGGATGCGGTAAACCAAGCCAAGCAGTTTAATGATAGTCTTGGGATCACTGGTTCTATACTGACTAAACTGGATAGTGACGCGCGGGGCGGCGCCGCTTTATCCATTCGTTACGTGACTGGAAAACCTATTCTCTTCGCTGGTATGGGAGAGAAATTTGATGATCTTGAACCTTTCTATCCGGACCGCATGGCTTCACGCATCCTGGGTATGGGCGACGTATTATCCCTGATCGAAAAAGCCAAAGCCAATATCAGTGAAGAAGATGCGCTGGCTTTGCAAAAGAAGATTCTCAATGAAACATTCACTTTGGATGATTTCCTGAGTCAGATTCGACAGGTGAACAAAATGGGCGGCATCGGCTCTATGTTATCCATGCTGCCCGGTATGGGTGGAATGGATGCGGCCAAGAATATTGACATGAGTGATGGTGAGATGAAATACGTTGAAGCCATTATTCTTTCCATGACTCCCGGCGAACGAACAATGCCGCAGGTTATTAATAGCAGCCGCAAACGCAGGATCGCTACGGGCAGCGGCACCTCCATGAAAGAAGTGAACCGGCTTTTGAAGCAATTCGCCCAGACAAAGCAGATGATGAGTATGATGGCGGGCGGCGGCGTAAAAAAACGGGGCATTAAAAAGCCCAAGATGAACAAAAAAATGATGAAAAAACTTATGGGCATGAAAGATATGTTTCCTGGAATGTAGTGATACGCATCATATAGAATTCTCCCCCCAAGCCTGGGGGGAGTTAGAGTGGGGTTGCGTTTCGACCAATCAACCCCCTCCTAACCTCCCCCAGGCTTGAGGTAGGAATAAAACGTTGAATTCAGATAACTTATTAAAAGAGACTAATATATCAGTTTTCTATATATTTGGATTTAGAAAAGATAGTTAGATTTTGAAAGGAGATTTTGAATGTCAGTTAAGATTCGCCTGAAACGTATGGGTAAACGCAATACTCCGTTTTACCGACTGGTTGTGGTCGATTCCCGTTGGCGCCGTGATGGAAAAACTATTGCAAACATCGGGTGGTATGATCCGGTAAAGCAGCCGGCGCAAATGTCATTTAAGGAAGTTGAAATCTATAAATGGCTGGAAAAGGGAGTTGAACTGTCGGATACAGCTCGCAACCTTCTTAAGAAACAGGGATTTATCCAGAAGTTCCGTTCCGGCGCTTATAAAGAAATCCTTGAAAACAGCGATAAACCTGCTGTGGTTGAAGCTGCTCCGGTTGAAGCGGTTGCCGAACCTGTGGTTGAAGAAGCTCCGGTTCCTGAAGCTCCGGCTCCTGAAGTTGCTGTGGAAGAGAAACCGGCTGAAACTGATTCGGAATAACCTGCGGCGTAATGGATGTTTTTGTTAGATATCCATTACCAACAGTTATGTGTAAAAATAATCCGAATGTGAATATGTTTTCAGTTTGGATAAGGAAGAAAACTCAGTGAAAGATTTTTTGATATATCTCTGTAAGTCATTGGTTAAACATCCTGATGATGTGGTTGTGTCTGAGAAGAGCCTGGAAGATGGAACGGTTGAGTTTGTTCTGCGGGTTAATCAAGAGGATATGGGTCGCATCATTGGCCGTAACGGAAAAACCGCCCGCGCTCTGCGTTTGTTGGTTTCCGCTAAAGGGTCGCTTGAGGATAAGAAGACCTTAGTGGAAATTGCAGAGGATGACGATAAGGCTTAATTGGTTTTTGGTGGAGATGCTTTCTTCTCTCATAAAACTGATTAGCTGGTTAAAATTATGGTTCTTCGACGAAGTCGTAAATCAATTCCCAAAGATCGTGTGTATCTAGGTAAGATTATCAAACCGCATGGATTAAGCGGCGAGGTTAAATTCAAGCCTTTTGGATGCGATTTGTTTGTTTTAGAGTTCCTTGAACGCGTGAATTTGGAATCTCCTGAGAGGGAGTTGGAAATAGAACGCGTTCGTGGTACGGATACCTGGCCTATTATCAAGTTTAAGTCTATTGATGGCCGAAACGCTTCAGAAGAACTGAGCGGATCGATGGTTTGGGTTTCTGATGGAGATTTACCGGAGTTGGAGGATTTCGCCTTTTATGAAGCGGATATTCTCTATGCTAAGGTGATCACAGTAGACGGAGATGAGATCGGTCATGTCAAGGAAATAATCGAGACCGGCGAATGCGACGTCCTGGTGGTTTGCGATAGTTCAGGTCAAGAAATCCTAATTCCCGCCAACCGGGAATTTATTAAAGAAATCCGTAAGGATGATGAAGAGATTTTAGTCGAACTTCCGAACTTTGATGAGCAATTGAATGCAGATTGATATACTGACAACTCTAGTAGAGATGTTTAGCGGACCGTTTGATGAGAGCATTATCAAGCGGGGCCGTGAAGCAGGCATAATAGATGTTCGCGTTCATAATCTGCGCGACTGGACAACAGACCGGCATCATAAAACCGACGATGAGCAATATGGCGGCGGTGATGGCATGGTCATGCTGGCCCCTCCGTTGATTGAAGCGGTTCGGGATCTGCAAGGCCGGACTGATTGTGAAACGCATATAATATTTACCACTCCCCAGGGACGGATGTATCAACAATCCATCGCTGAAGAGTTATCGGTAAAACCGCATATCATTATCATCTGCGGACATTATAAGGGCGTTGATCAGCGGGTGATTGACATCCTGCAGCCGGATGAGATATCCATCGGCGACTATGTGCTCACTGGAGGCGAACTGCCCGCCATGATTATTGCTGATTCGGTGGCGCGTTTGATTCCGGGAGTGGTTAGTTCTTATGGATCGGTTGAAGATGATTCATTTACCACCGGGTTACTCGATTGTCCACGTTATACCAGGCCTAGAGAAGTGATGGGGCTTAGCGCCCCGGACGTGCTTTTGGGCGGTCATCATGCTGAGATCGAAAAGTGGCGCTTGAATCAGGCTTTGGAACGCACCGCTCAACGCCGCCCTGATTTATACCGGAATTATATGGAGAAAGGCGCAAAGAAACCGGGAGGCGCTAACGAATGACGGCTCCTCTTTATGTCGCCTTACTGCATTACCCCGTGTATAAGAAGACTGGCGAAGTTATAACGACATCAATTACCCCTATGGATATTCACGACATCGGGCGTTCTTGTTTGACTTTTGGAGTTCAGCATTACTATGTGATAAATCATTTGCCGGTTATGCAGTTTTTAGCCCGGCGCATCACAGGATTTTGGCAGACCGATTATGGCGCCAAGTATAACCAGACTAGAACCGACGCCATGTCGATTGTCAAACTCGAAGAACATCTTGAAGGCTGCCTGGAAGATATTGAGAAAAGACATAATAAGCGACCGATTCTGGTAGCTACATCGGCGCGAATGACCGATAACAGCGTCGGTTACGATTTTTTAGCTGACCGGCTTAAGACGGAAGAGACTCCACACCTGATCCTGTTGGGTACGGGGTGGGGAATGATTGACGAATTTATTCGACGTTGCGACTTGTTGTTGGAACCGATTCATGGCGCTGGAGAATACAATCATCTATCGGTTCGCAGCGCAGCGGCGATAATGCTTGATAGGCTTTGCGGAAATAGATAATAAGACTATAATACTCACTCTGTGTGCTCTGACGAGCATTACTAGGAGGCATAAAATGGAACACCCAGGTTTAACCCAGTTTGAACAAAGTCAACTACGCGAAAGTTTTCCCAATTTTCAGCCGGGAGATACGGTTCGCGTTAATATTCGTGTTGTTGAAGGTGAAAAAGAACGTATCCAGGCTTTTGAAGGCGTAGTCATCGCCCGCAAAGGCGGCGGTATGAACGAGACCTTTACGGTACGGAAAATATCCTACGGTACAGGCGTCGAGCGAACTTTCCCGATTCACTCCAAGCGGGTTGATTCGATTAAAGTAATGCGTCGCGGTCGCGTTCGTCGCGCCAAATTGTATTACCTGCGCGAGCGCATCGGTAAAGCAACGCGCGTTAAGGCGAGACGTAAGATGGTCAAAGATTTTCATAATATAGATATTTTCTGCCGACCTCCGCAAGAACCGGAAGCCGCGCCGGAAACTGCTGAAGTTGCTGACGCCAAAGAATAAGCATAAAACTGTTCTTGCATACCAGTTAATAATCTTAAGAGGCATGGATTTTTTCTATGCCTCTTGATTTTTTTAAATTTATACCTTGCTTAACTAATTACCCCGTACTGGTTATTTTTCCATCCTTGCCGCCTGTTACTCATCAACATTGTAATCTTTACTTGATACGGCGATTTTTCTTCTCAATATCGACAATTGAGTAGCCTTGGCGTCGGAGTACCTTTTTGCACAAATCGGTGAATTCATTTAAAGAAAGATCGTTTTTGGAGTCATTAGTGCGCCATGAACAGATTTTGAAATCAGGAGCACCCATACCATCGCCAACATGATCGACTGTCGGTAGGAGGGCAAATTTATGTCTATAGGAACGTCCACCTTTTTTTGAACTTTTGTTGTCGTATTGACTGATAAGTTTCCAATTTAATATCTCTCCTGTATAAGCGTCTTTTCCTTGGCTTTCGATAACTGCGGAATGGATTGCTGTGCTGTAAATTTTCCCAGTCGCTTCAGAGTTACCTCTTTTTCTATCCCTTTTAACATGTGCCTGAGCTTTTCGCCTGAGCCACGTATCGTATGTTTCCTGAGTAAGTAAGTTAGCAAGGAAAAGTGGAATTTCATATTTCTTTGGCATAGTAATAAGACCTCGTAGGTATAAAGTTAAACGGTGAAACTCATATGATCGTCGAAGCAAAGCCCTTGCTACCCGTTTAGTCTATTTAATAATAAAAACTCATAATAAATATTACCCAAACTGATGTTTATTAAAATTTCTTCAAATTAGTAGTAGATTATTATTCAATTATATGCTTAATTATCTATAATAGGTCTTGGTTATTTGTTTAATTATATTGAATTTGAATCGTTGAGGGAGCAAATACGGTGAATGATAAACAGCAGCAATCTTGGGGTCGATTTTCTTGGGTGCTAATTGGCCTGGCCGGGTTTGTCTCGTTTTGCGGATTTGGTATGGTATTTGTTGAATCTCATAATATCTTACCCTTTTGGCTGCGTCTTCTTTTCCTGGTTCTTTGTTTGTACGGGATCGGGATATCCTACATGAGTTATTACATCATCAGAAATAAGAGAGTTAATGTATGGAAGAACGCCAGTTTTTTGATGCTGGTTTTCTTGTTTCATTTTATTGTTTTTCTGGTGATTCTGCTAATGCTTAATGCTTATTTGAATGATCCAAAGGAGGGGACGTCGCCGATTATTCATGTTGGCACTGTTATTTTAATTATCGGGGTAATCTACTTCCTAAAGTTTTTCGAGAAAACCAAAGCGAATAATATTGAAGAAGAACCCGTAGAGGAAGAAATTGATCCTGTTGTAGTGGAAAAAAAGTTAAAAGCCAAGAAAAGATTGAGCCAAATATAAGAATTCTTGAGAGGTTAAGAAGTTAATTATGATTTTTACAATATCATTAATTATTTATCTTTTTTTGTCAGTGATTTTATTATATTGTATAAACATCATCTTGAATTTTTTTTCAGATAGCAACTTATCGAATTCAATCATAACAATAATAAGTTTGTTGCTTAGTTCTTATTACGTAAAATGCCATGAATATATTCAAAAAAAAATTTCTTTTTATCTAAATCGAGGAGTGAAACCAACTCGTTATTTTAGTTTTTATCCAATCCTGATTGCTGTATTTTCAATTATTTTTCTTTCTATTTTTATACCTGGATATATCCCTTGGATTTCTAAGTCTAGCATGTTATTTTATGATTTTCTTTATCCACTTAAAATAGAAACCTTACAAGTACAAGTCCCTAGTATATCTAATAATAAGGAGTATGTTTCTTTTTATTTGAGAAAGATTCAACCTCGAAGTATAACTTTTCAAATGGGATTGCCACAAAGTTACCATAAATTTCCAATTCCATCAATCAAAAATGCTTCTGGAAATGAACAGTCAACATCTGTATCTATAAAAAAAGATTTTTATATTGGAATTTATGAAGTAACTCAAAAACAATGGATAACCGTGATGAATAACAATCCGATCAATGAAGAAACACATGATTGTACATATAACCATATTGGTGATAATCTTCCTGTTTATTATATTTCTCAAGAGAAATGCGAAACCTTTATATCTCAATTAAATAGCAGGATTAATAGCGCTACAAAAATCATTTATGTAGAAAATAAAAATTATTTATTTGGTGGTAATCAAAAGATAGTAAATAATAAGAAAATAAAATTTAGGCTTCCTTCAGAAGCTGAATGGGAATACGCTTGTAAGGAAGGAACAAATGATGTTTTTTTCTATTTTAAGCATCATCCATTTATGTTTTATGGTGCTCAAATAGAAGCAAAATTAAGAAATAGCGGAGATATTGGACCTGATGAAGCACAACAGGTTATTAATATTCTCTCACATTATTATGTAAATTCTAAATACTCTGACGAAAGACTTGGAATACCTAAAGCTGTTTTCAACTCAATAAATAACATTCGTTTTCCGAATTCTTTTGGATTATATGATATGTTAGGAAATGTATCTGAATGGGTGAAGGATGATTGGCATGATGATATAAGGAAATACCCACACAAAAACAAAGGAATAGCTTGGATAAATGCGAACCAATCAACAGATGGAATTGTAAAGGGTGGGAATTGTCTTAGTAGTTATTGGGATTGTCGAGCAAGTTATAGAATTAAGACACTTAAGGATGTTAGTGACTACGAAGGCTCACATTATAAATATGTTGGACTTAGGCTAGCGGCAGATATTATAGAATAATAATTTCGCAATAATCTCTCCCTTCTCTAAAAATTAATCCTAAAACATGAAATAATGCCTCCAATTCATTCTTAATGGAGGTTTATTTTATTATGTTCCGCAGATTATTATCTCTTACAATTTTTGCATCTCTCCTCATCTCATTTTCCAGCGTCATTTCCATGGCGAAACCGATCTATATGGATTCGAGCCAACCAATCGAGAAGCGGGTTGATGATTTATTGTCGCGTATGACTTTGAAGGAAAAAGTCGGGCAAATGAATATGCCCTGCGTCTATGTAGGCGAACTGGGTAACGGCGTTGAGAAAAAACAGGATTCTTGCCGCAAGTTCGCTTTGGGCGAGTATACCGATGAAATCGGGCCAGGCGGGGGATTCTTCACCCTGGCTAATCATATCCTGCAAGAGGGAGCGCGGCAGCAGGCCGAGTATTTCAATGAACTTCAGCATATTGCGATAGAACAGACCCGTCTGAAAATCCCACTGCTGCAAACCGAAGAGGGGACGCATGGTTTGATGTGTTCCGGCGGAACCATCTTTCCCGAAGGTCTGGCTCTGGGCAGCGCCTGGAATCCTGATTTGATCCATGAGGTCTATACCATTGCAGCCCGTGAAGCGCGGTCGGTGGGCATCCATCAGTTATTCACGCTGGTTATTGAACCAAACCGCGACCCGCGATTGGGGCGCAACCAGGAGGGGTACTCTGAAGACCCTTATCTGATTTCCATGTATGCTAAAAATATCGTTAAAGCCATCCAGGGTTATGACATATCGGCGCCGGATAAAACGGTGGCTGGTTTTTGCCATTACCCCGGACAAAGCCAACCAGCCAGCGGTTTGGAGCGGGGCGCCATGGAAATCTCTGAACGCACCTTGCGCGAAGTGTTCCTGCCTTCGTGGGTGGCTGGGATCAAACATGGCGGCGCATTAGGCGTTATGGCCACCTATCCGGCTATCGATGGCGTTCCGGCGCATGTATCTTCGAAAATACTAACAGACATATTACGCGGAGAATTACAATTCGAAGGTCTGGTGCTGGGCGAGGGAGGCGGCGTAACCACTCCAGTCTATGAAGGCATCGCCGCCGATCAGCAGCAGGCGGGCGTTATGTGCTTGAACGCCGGGCTTGATGTGGGCATTTCTTACGAAGCCGGATTTATGAAGCCGCTGGTTGATGCCGTGAAGCAAGGCAAGGTTTCAATCAAGAACATTGACCGCTCGGTGCGCCGCATCCTCAGATTAAAATTCCGTCTGGGTTTGTTCGAGAATCCTTTGGTTGACGCTGATCACGCCGTCGCGGTTCGTCTTACCGAAGAGCATCAAGCAGTCGCTTTAAAGGCGGCGCGTGAAGGAATTGTTCTGCTTAAAAATGAAAAGAACCTGCTGCCGCTTAGCAAGGATATCAAATCTATTGCGGTGATAGGTCCTAACGCAGATCATGAGAAAAACCAACTGGGCGATTACACCTCCAAGGTAGTTTTGCAGGATATTGTAACTGTACTGGACGGCATCAAAGACAAGGTTTCCGCCAATATCGAATACGTCAAAGGCTGTGATGTCATCGGTGAAGAGTTGGATGAAATTGATAAGGCGGTCGCTGCTGCTAAAAAAGCCGAAGTAGCTATCGTGGTTATTGGTGAGAACGAGTGGGAAACCGCTGGCAAGAAAGGCACCAATGGAGAAGGCTATGATTGCGCCACTCTGGAACTGACCGGTATGCAACTCGATCTGGTCAAAGCAGTGTACAAGACCGGAACTCCGACCATAGTTATTCTGATTAATGGCAGGCCGCTGGCTACCCGTTGGATCGCTGAACATATCCCGGCCATCGTCGAACCGTGGATGTGCGGCGAAAAGGGTGGACATGCTATCGCCGATGTGCTCTTCGGCGACTATAACCCCAGCGGACGTTTGCCGATCACGGTTCCGCGTCATGTTGGGCAACTGCCGGTTTTCTATAACCACAAACCATCCAAGCAATATTGGCTTACTGAAGGATGGGGCAATTCGTACGTCGATATTTCTCCCAAACCATTATATGAATTTGGTTTTGGGTTGAGCTATACCACCTTTGAATATAGCAACCTGTACATCTCTCCCCAAGAGAACGGCGTTGCTGGAAACATCAAGATTAGCGTCGATATCAAGAATACTGGTAAGATGCAAGGCGCCGAAGTGGCTCAACTCTATATCCGCGACGTGCAAAGTTCGGTTGTGAAGCCTGTGAAAGAATTGAAAGGGTTTCAAAAAATCGTCTTGGAGCCTGGGCAAAAGCGAACTGTCGAATTCATCCTGACCCCGGATCATTTATCCCTGGTTGACCGTAACATGAACCGTGTTGTAGAGCCGGGGAAATTCCATATCATGATCGGGCATTCATCTGAGGATATTCGGTTGGAAGGTGATTTTGTTATTAGTGGATAGTGGATAGTGGGTGCCAAGGGCAGTGTCCTTTCTGCCCTTGACTGGAAATTGTTGAGAAACGAAATCAAACCAAGGATTATGATTTTCGTGTGGATCGTTTGTGGAAATTATTGAAATGGAAGAGGTGGACTAAATCAAGGGCTGACCGCATTGCGGTCTTGCCCTTGCCACCCCCATTCCGCTTAATGACATATTAAACAAGAGGCGCCGGTGTTGATCACTGGCGCCTCTTTTGGGTTTGTTGATAGACCTAAAACTTTGTGAAACTTGTTATTTTCTATCGCTGCGTTTGTGCGACAGGAACCAATCGAATAGTTCGGGGGTGTTGTAGGCCTGGGTCCAGGAATCGTGTCCTGCTTCGGGGTAGATGGTGAAGCGGACATCTTCTCCCGCTTTTTTCAGCGCTTCAACCATATTCTTTGATTCTGATATGGGAACAGTGTTATCTTTGGCGCCGTGGAAGACCCAGATGGGCATTCCCTTAAGCATCCAAAGAGCCAAGCGGGCTTGTCCGCCGCCGCATATTGGAGCGATGGCGGCGAAGCGGTCGGCGTGGTAGGTGGACAGGTTCCAGGTTCCATAACCGCCCATGCTCAGGCCAGTCAAATAAATGCGATCCTGGTCGATGTTATATTTTTCGATAATTTCATCCAGTAGAGCATTCAATACAGCGATATCCCAGAACTGTCCTGTGGGGCATTGGGGAGAGACTACTACGAATCTGAAATCTGGATCGGTCTCAACCATCTTGGGAGGCCCATGCATTTTGACCTTTTCCAGATCATCACCCCGTTCGCCTGCGCCGTGCAGGAACAGAATCATGGGCCAGTCTTTGTTTTCTTTCTGGTCATAACTGGCTGGCAGGAATAACTGATAGCCAATATTGACCTCCACTTTTTTCGACATTTCACATGCAACCTGTTGACCCGGTTGGTATGATGCTTTTCTTCCAGTGGTCGAACAGCCGTACATGAACAACATAGACATTGCAACTGTGATAAGAGTCAATCGTTTCATAATTTCTCCTCTCCAATGATTTGAGTATTTGTATTCTAGCCGCTCTTACAATCCTGAGTAAGAATTAAAAAGGATGGTTCTTTTAAAACCCTTCAATTAATCTTCAACAGAAAAGATGCTTTGGTTTTTTCCGTTGATGTATTGTTCGACAACGCATAGGGTGCGGGTTCGGTTTAGTTCTTCCAGTTCTTCGGTGGTTAACATGCGCCCCTGCACCTGGAGTTCCTGGGGTTGGAAATAGCGCGATTGGGGGACGTAGCGCGCCGGGAATTCGTCTCCGATTTGTAAGCCGGTGATGCGGGCTGATTTTTGAAGCCAGATGCGGGTTGATATCTCCACGCCCTTGTTGAAGAAACGGAAGCAACGTTCAAAGCGCACCGGCGCAGGTTTGCTGCCGGTCATCAGGATATTTCTGATTAGACCTTTTAAGTGGTAAGCCAGTCTTTCGTGCCAGCCGAAGGTCAGCATGACCAACCTGAAAATGATGAATTTCCAGGGATTGAAAACCTTGGTGGGAATCTTGTGGCAATTACCAAGCACGGTAATGGAACTCTTGGATTCCTTAATTTCGTGTTTGGCGTCTATCCATTGGCTGGTGAAAATTTTGCCGTTGAAAAGTTGACCGATGACGCCGCAGTTATTAATGCGGATTTCTCCGCCGGGTAAATCGAAATGCTTGACCACGCAGCCCTTGGCGGCGTTTATGACGGTGTATGAGTTTTCCTTCTTCTCTACCAGGATGCGGGCGCCGGGGAAATATTTTCTGAACGGCTCGCGCTCGTAGGGCAGGGGAGGCGGTGAAATGGGGCGTTCGCCATAATCGATGTATGAGAGCAGCAGTTCGGGGATGCGGTAGACGTAGTAGCGTTCGCCCTGAATCTCAGGTGGAACCAAGGCGCCGTCGCGCAATCCTTCCAGCATCTTGTCAGCTACGTAACCCGCCAGTGGAATCTCTTCTGACATAAGTTCGTAGCCGTGAGGATAAAAATGCAGCGTCTGGCGGCTGCCCGCCGTCCCGCCGTAATGGCCGTTGGGGTAGACGAAATAACTGCTGAATTCCACCCACTTTTCCAGGAAAGGCAAAAAGCGCTCGTCCTGATAAAGCAGCCGGGTTTTGCTGATGAAACTCACGGTGGCGGATAGATAACCGGGGTCGGCGCCGTCATACTCAAGACACCATCCCTCATCGTCGCAGTAAGTGAAGAACTCATCCAGTTTTTGTTTGATAGCGAAATTGATTTCACTGTCATCCAGGAAACTATTGGCTTCCACCAGCGGCAGGATAGCCATAGCGTGGTGGTTGGCTAACACGCCCGATTCATCAGTGCTGGCTAGAAATTTTGCCGCCTTATGCATACTCTTGAACAGGCGATTCTTGATCTCTTCAGGGACGACGTCCTGCAGGCGGCGGTAGGAATCGCACATGACGTAGAGCAGGAATCCGGTTGGCCCGGCCCAGCCGCGTTCGTTGGGATAGAACTCATCAAAGGAGCCGTCATTATGCTGAATTTTGGTCCAATATTCCATACCCGCTAGAGTCCATTCGAGCACTTTGGGATGCTGATAATAGATGTTGCCGGGCATGTTATGAGCATAAACCAGGGCCAGGGCGTGTACGCCGAATTGGGCGATAGACGAAGGAAAATCGGTAGCGCGGCATAACCAGAACTCGCGGTTCATGCATCCGAAGGTGGGCGAAAACCGGTTTCGATCCTGAGCGGAAAGCAGCCGGGGGATTTGGCTGATTGCTTTTTGCGCATATACATTACGTAGAGATTTCATTTAAGTCCTCATGGAATATTCTAAGTTAGGTTCTGAAGAGAAACCAATTCGCTGAACAAGCCTTTCTTTTCCAACAACTCAGTTGGAGAGCCGTTTTCCGCCAGACGCCCTTTATCCAAAACAAAGATGCGATCCGATTTCATCACGGTTGCTAACCGATGGGCTACGATAATGATAGTCATTTCTCCCTTCAGCTGCTCAAAAGCATCCTGCATACGTTTTTCGGTGTGGGCGTCGACGGCGCTGGTTACTTCATCGAGAATAAGAATCTGAGGTTTAGCCACTAAAGCACGAGTTAGAGCCAATCGCTGCCTTTGACCGCCGGAAATTTTTGATCCACGCTTGCCAATAACTGTATCATAACCATCGGTAAGTTGTTCGATAAAATCATCCGCATTGGCCATCTTGGCGGCGGCGCGCATCTCATCGTCAGAAATGTCGGTGCGCCCTAATGTGATATTGTATCGAACGCTTTCATTGAACATAACCGCTTCCTGGGGCACATATCCGATCAGGTTGCGCCATTTATGTGGATTCATATCCTGCATACTGATTCCATTCACCAGAATCTGACCAGCGGTCGGGGGAAGAAAAGAGAGCAGCACATCAACGAAAGTGGTTTTGCCAGCGCCTGATCCACCCACGATGCCAATAGTATCTCCCTTGTTAATATCCAGGTTCAGGTTAAGCAAGGCATGTTGGCCGGGAACGTATTGAAAATCAAAGTTCTTAAACTCGATTTTTTCGAAAGAGTTGATGGTTCGCCCTGTTATAGGTTCGGTATTATTCAGTAATTCGGCGTGAAAATCCTGCACATATTTTACGCAGGAGATGTTTTGGAATATTCTGACCCAAAAAGTTTGTAGAGTTGAGATGCGGGTAAAGCAGCGGTAAAGCAGCATTCCGGTTACCGCAGCTCCAGATAATCCAACCATCTGATATTTATTCATCAATATCAAAAAACAGGCCAATCCAAATATGACGATAAATTCTAATACATGGGTGGGAATATTCTTCATCAAGTCGACGATCATGCAATAGCGCCGCCAAATTTCGGTTTTACCAGCCACGAATTTTCCAGCTGACGCTTCCATACGGCAGGCTTTAACGATCTTAAAGCCACTTAAGGATTCTTCCATATGATTGGTCAAATCGTGGGTCACTTGAATCAATTTTTTTCCATAATAACGGGAGATAAAAGCGATGGGTAAAATTACAGCGCCAATAACCACAACGGCTCCGCTTGCGACTATAATAGTGACATAGGAGATATAGGCGGCGCCGATAGTGTAAAGAATAGCCATGCCAGCCAAGTCGAAAAAGGCTATTGTATCCGTCAAGCATACCCGGCTGCGTTCAACTTGATTGACGATAATGTCTATTGAGTCACCCACCCGTTTTTCTAACTGGTACAACCACTTGGTTTTGAGTAGATCCTGAAAAATAATGTCCCGCATATCTCTGGCGTAGTTGTAAGATAATTTTAAATTAAGATAAGAGAATAATACGCCGAATATGCATTTAGAAAATGATACGCTCAATAAGAGAAGTAAACTCACGGTTATTGCGGAAAAGCCGAAAGAGTTGTTCATCCAAGTCAGGATGTTGTCCCACACTCCCAGTAGATTAACTGTTTCATCTGATTTGCCCAGCAGATTATTAAAAACTGGTAAAAACAATATGGGGAGCAGCACTTCCAGGATTACTTTAACGCTATCAACCAAAAGAACCAGAAAAAATAATGCTCTATATGGAGTAAAAGCACTGATTAAAACATTGAATCCTTTTTTGATTTGTTGATAAGTTATCATGATAATTTGATATTAATCCTAATTCGTCCGCGATATTTTATACAATGAAATGAGTCGCTCGCATATATCCTGTGCTATCTTGTGATTGTTTTCGATGGTTTGTTTAGTTACTTTACCCCAATATACATCGGTGGGAAAATCGAAACCCAATTCAAAAATAGCGGCGATGTATAAAATCAAGCGTTGATCATCAATCGCTTCCATCTCTTGCGATTGACGAATTGCTAAGGGCATTTGGGTTAAATCGGG
Source organism: bacterium (assembly GCA_963662285.2). GTDB lineage: Bacteria > Hinthialibacterota > Hinthialibacteria > Hinthialibacterales > Hinthialibacteraceae. The sequence goes on along the minus strand of CAXXMV010000008.1, from coordinate 1,095,105 downwards.
ACAATGGATCAAACCATCTTTCAAAGCAAGGTATTGCGACTGCCCTATTATGATAGTGGGTTTTCGCATTATCAAAGATTCCCACGCCGTTGTTCCGGTGATCGTGCAAACCACCTGCGAGCCCTGAATCAGGTTGAAATTATTTTCATATGGAGACAGTAAATAGACTCCAGGTATTTTTTGTAATCTATCGTAAAATCCATCAGGCCGCAGCCCGATCATAGGACGATGCTCTTTAACCAGCACATTCCAGGTCAGTGGTATGCTTTTGGCGATTGATTCTATGACATGCAATTGATTATCATGCATTGGCGCCAGCACCATAGTCGATGCTTCGGGATTAACATGCAGCGGAAAATAAACGAAAGGGCGTTGGGGGATGGATTCCAATTTATCAAATTTGAAATTACGCATGATGCTGCGACGCCTTAGACCGAGACGAAAATTATAACTGGCCAGGCTCCATTCACCGGCTTTGCGTAAATCCGGTTGCCGTCCTTTAATGGTCACACTGGCGACGCCATACATATCACTAATTAACTGCTTCAAAATCCCCGACCATGAAATGAGTTTTTTCTCAATATTCCGGTTAAAACTGGCATAATCAGGTTGTAGTGGTTTTTCGCGGTAATCTTTCAAATATTTTTCAGCGTCGGGAACCGAATCAGCCACCAATTCTGGATTATCCAAAGAACGCTCAAAAAGTTCTATTACTGGATGCAATCCCATTTTAGGATCAGTATCAATAACGGATATTGAGTTGATTCTGGAATGGGTAATCTGACAAAAAACCACGTTATTATGTCGACAAATCTCTGCCAGCGCTAAAGCAAATGAACCAGCCACGCAATAAGAAAGAACGATATCCGGTTTTTCAGAAAGAACTTGATTTTCAATGAATTTCAATAATCCACAGATATAACGCCGAACTTTTTCATGATCCGAGGAAATGTCGATCAACGGACAAGGCGGCATTCTTCCACCTGATACATATCCAGCGCCCAGTTTTCGATCAGAGATCAGAATTTTTTGTAGAAATCCCGGTTCATAATCCCGGTCATATTTATTTAATAAATCTTCATCTATATCACTCTTCAACCATTCACTTTCCAATCCGTCCAACCAATACAATGGTTCAATCGTAGGAATGCGATGCGCCAATGCGTAATGATATAAATCTTTGGCGCCAGAAATAACTCCACATACAGAATGCTCTGAAGACTGATTAAACAATTCACGGGATATGGCAAGCGGCCAATCAAGAAAATGAGGCGCAAAGTAGAAAAACACTCTCATAAGACAATTAACTCCATAATTTAGACAAATCTAAAACAAACGCTAGATGTTTTTTGTTTGATATCATTGAATCAGCGACCAGGTCATTGGGGTTCCTGCGGCGATATCATGCCTGGCGCATCGACCCAAAATCTCCTGATAGTATCTGGTATGTAATCCATTAGCTGGTCGAATCGAACGAATATTCTCCGAAGTGAATGGTTCGCCTTTTTTGATATCTAGCACTACAAAAAGCGACCGGCGATAATCCAGGCATCTGGATTCTTCCTGCTGGACGCCATATTTCACGCTACCCAGGGCTTTCTCAGCGGTGCGCACCGCTTGAACCATTGCTTCAAATTCATGAGGTTCCAGGGAGAACGCGTTATCTGGTCCTTCGACTGTACGCGAAAGAGTGAAATGCTTTTCGATAATCGACGCTCCCAGAGTTACCGCAGCTGTCGGAACCGTAATGCCCAAAGTATGATCCGACAATCCAGCGGTAACGTTAAAAGTCTCGGCCAGGTGAGGGATGGTGCGCAAATTCATCTCTTCGGCTGGAGCGGGATAGGCGCTGACGCACTTGAGCAGCGCTATTTCATCGGCGCCCGCATTACGGGCGGTTTGCATAGCTTCATCGATTTCGCTGAGGGAAGCCATGCCGGTAGACATGATCAACGGCTTGCCAGTTTTGGCGATTAAATCAATCAGGGGTAAATCAACCAACTCCAGCGAAGCAACTTTGTAGGCTGGAACATCAATCTTTTCCAAGAAATCCACTGCTGTTGAATCGAATGGGCTGGAGAATAGATCAATGCCGATTTGATCAGCGATATCTTTCAATTTTGGCTGCCAGTCCCACGGGGTATAAGCCTTTTTATATAGGTCATACAAACTTTGACCATCCCAAATGGTGCCGCTATTGATTTGGAAAAAATCTTTATCTGATTGGATGGTCATGGTATCTGGCGTGTATGTTTGCAACTTAACCGCATCGGCGCCGCAAGCTTTGGCGGCATGAATTATTTTGACCGCCTGATCATAATCCTGATTATGATTCGCTGACATTTCGGCGATGATATACGTCGGTTGTCCAGCGCCAATACGTCGATTTCCAATCACTATTGTGTTCACAATTATGCTCCATCAATTTTTTTCTGCAACAAAATAATAATCCTTATCGTATATATATTCCGGTAACGACTTTTTAGATATGCACTCAATCTGTCTGTATGATATACGACCGAACCTGTTCGGGGCCTATGTTGCTCAACGCATCGATAATAGATAAATGAGATATAAAGCCTGCGCCGCGTTGAGTATATACCGGATGCGTCCAGTCCTGATAAATCAATTCAATGCCAGCTTCGACGAACAGATGTTCATTCTGCTCCATATAGGCCTTCGAACCGGCTGCGCTGTAATAACGCGTCGCGCCAACCTGGTTGCAAAGACTGATAACCAGGTCGGTTTTGTTGCCGGTGGGCTTCATATCCGATGAGCGCATAAAATTGGGTGACAAACCAAGCATTTCACAAAACATTTTTATCCCGGCAATATTGAGTTCAACCAATAATTCATAATCTTTGCTTAACCACTCTTCTATGCGGGGAAAAACAACATCAAAAAATGGCGCCGCTTTTAAATGCATACGGATCGACTCCAGATGTTTTCTTTTCCAGTTGGACTTATTTGGATTGAATCGTATTTCATTGATCAATGCCTTGTGTGAATCAGTGACAACCGGAATGGTTAGCCAAAATGGTTGATCATTGTTGCCTTTAAGTCGGTTGCGGTTTTGCCAGGATTGTTTTTCAAATTGCACGGTATCCAAAATAATGAATAGGTCAGACCGGGCGATTTGTTCAAAATATCCCATCCAAGGCATATAGGTCGGTTGTGTTATGACTGCGGTCAGACTCATTTGGATTGTGCTTTCGTATAACAAATTTCATGCCTTGATAATCGGGTGTTACTGCATCAGACCAACCACCCGTTGAGCGCCCGAACCATCTACAAATGTCGATGCCTTGAGGGCTAAATCTTTTTGACGCTGCTTATTATTAATTAAATCAATTACCGTCTGCGCTATGACATGGTTGGATAATTCCGTCGCCCAACCCAGATTTATCATGCAGCCTTTTTCATGCAATGCCGCCGCTGTGGGAACTTGATCGTCTGAGATCACTAAAACTATAGCAGGAACGCTCATGCAACATAGTTCCCAGCAAGTGCTTCCTCCCGCAGTAATCGCAATATCCGACCAGGCGATTTGTACAGCCATATTATCCACCGCATGCAGTAATTGGAAATCACCGCCCGCCATCTGCACCGCCTGACGCAACTGATCGATATAGGGATTGGAGGGTCCCGCAATGATTTTAACTTTTAGATTTGGAATTTTAACATTCTGCAATGCCTGAATAACTTTGAGTGAAGCATTGCCCGGGTCGCCGCCCCCCATAGTCACCAGAATATTGCATGATTCCGATGTAGTTTTTTCCTTCGGCTTTTTATTATCAATGAACTCTTTGCGCAGCAGGGCATATCGGGTTCCAAGCAGAATTATAGTGTTTGATTCGCGGGAGGAATATTTTGAATCCTCCGCGTAGAGATTCTGATTCAAAACGATATCTGCGTAATAGTGATCCGCATGGCCATAATCATCCATACACAGCAATTTCAATCCGGCGTTTTTTACGACTAGCTGAAAATCAGACTTAAAATTATACCCATCCAGTACGATCCATTGAGCGTTGTTTTGAAGAGCGAGCCGTACTGTTTCTACTGCATCTTTCTGCGAACCGGGTTCCACATCAATCTCGTATAAATCGAAATGTTCTTGCGCCAAACGGGATGCAAATACGCTTCGTCCATCGCACATTACGAAAGCAACCTGTCCACCATTATCACGCCAGGCCTGAGCTAAGGCCAGACACCGCATAACGTGCCCCACGCCTATTTGGGAATTTGCATCAGCTCTGATAATTAAGTTTTTATCCATTTTTACACAGTTTTTTGCTGGATGTGTGTATTTATATCCCGCCAGGATGGATTCTCTTCGCAGGCGCTTATAATATCATGCCAACTAAAATCTCCATGACCGAAGTAATTATAAATTTTCTCAATAAGGCTGAAATCTTCCGGCGTATCCACCGTCCAGCGGTACGATGAATAATCAACTGGATTAGAAATATTATGGATTATAAAACGATCAGGATTATTATATATGAAGGGCGTTACATGCTCGCGCCATTCGGGTTTGTCATCTTCTCGCCAGGCTTGTTTTAATGCGTCTAAACTGAATATTTCCACATCCAATCCCCGTGGATAACTGGCCGGTTCACTATTGGTAACATAATCGCATGACGGGGCGATGCTCAAAAACGACGCGACCAGCAAATCGCATATCCCCGGATCGATCACTGGGCAATCAGAAGTGATTCTGACAATCGTTTCAGATTTTAACTGTAGGGCGGTCTGATAATATCTATCCAGCACATCGTCTTCACTTCCACGAAAACAGAACCAGCCTTCTTTATGGCATAAATCAGCGATGGCGTCGTCGCCTGATTGAGTTGTTGTGGCGATAACCACTTCATCTATCAGGCGGCTTTTTTGGGCGCGCTCAACCACCCAGGTCAGCATCGGTTTATCCAATAGCGGTTTGAGTACTTTGCCGGGCAGCCGGGTGCTTCCTACCCTCGCTTGAATGATAGCGGTCACTTTCTTTGTTTTACTCATCACTCATAATCTCCCGGCAGCAATCTATAACTCTCTTTACCTGATCATCACTCATGCCAGCATACATCGGCAAACTGAGAATCTGCTGATACGCCGCTTGGGCAACGGGGAAATCCCCGGGTTGATAGTTAAACGTTACTTTATAATAAGGGTGCATGTGTACTGGAATATAATGCACATTGACGCCGATGCCGCAATTTCTCAGCGCCCTGAAAACCTCTTTGCGGTCTTTGCCCAATCGTTCGAAATCAATCTTCACTACATAGAGGTGATAGGCGTGTTGTATATCATCTTCAATACCAAGAGGATTAACGCAGGCAAAATCTGCGAACGATTTATTATATTGAGCCGCAATATCATTGCGGCGATTCAGCCATGCAGGCAACTTCTTTAATTGCTCTATACCTAAAGCGCATTGCAAATCAGTGAGGCGGTAATTGAAGCCAAGGTCGATCATTTCATAATACCAGGTTCCCTGTTCGGAGCGCTGGCGTTGATCGGCGTTGATGCCATGATTGCGGAAGAGGCGCATCCTTTTTATGTAATCGGGATTATTAGTGACCGTCATGCCGCCTTCACCAGTGGTGATATGCTTGACCGGATGAAAGCTGAAACAGGTTAAATCGGCGATAGAACCAACTTTGTGGTCCTGGTATTGCGCGCCAATGGCATGACAGGCGTCTTCCACCAGAACCAGATTATGCCGGTCGGCAATATCACGCAGCGTCTGGTAATCGCAAGGCTGGCCAGCATAATCCATGGCGATAATAGCTTTGGTTTTCGGCGTAATAGCCCGTTCAACCGCTTGGGGATCAATGGTCAGCGTATCCGGTTTGACGTCCACCATAACCGGCCTGCCGCTGCAGTATAAGACGCAGTTGGCGGTCGCAGCAAAGGTTAGCGTCGGAACAATAACTTCATCACCGGGGCCGACGCCGATAGCATACATTGCGGTATGCAAGGCGGCTGTGCCGCTATTGACCGCCACTCCGTCATCGGTATCTACATAAGAGCATACCGCTTTTTCAAACTCATCGACTTTGGGTCCGGTCGTCAACCAGTCAGAGCGCAAAACATCAACCACTGCTGCGATATCGTCATCATCAATGCTTTGACGGCCATATGGAATAAATTGGTTTTCCTGATTCATATATTTATATAATATGCTTATTTTATTAAGAAATAGGTTCGTTAGCCATCAGTTTTAAATCATCAATAGTCAACCAGGATTGGTTGGCGTCACTGGTATAACTGAAACCATCAGGTAATTTCCGACCGCCGCTCCAATTTTCGTTGGACCACCAGGGATGGGCGGGCATAATGACGTACATATCGTCTAGTTCAATTGAGTCCCGCGCTTCATCAGCTGAGATGAGCATTTCATGCAGTTTCTCGCCTGAACGAATTCCAATGGTATCTATTGCGCAATCGGGAGCAATAGCTTTGGCGAGATCCATAATATTCATACTGGAGATTTTGGGGATGAAAACTTCTCCGCCATGCATTCTTTCGATGCCTTTAAGCACCAGTTCCACGCCATCTTCCAATGTGATCCAAAAACGGGTCATGCGTGAATCGGTAACAGTGATCTTGCCGTTTTCGCGCTGTTTTTTGAATAAGGGAATTACGCTGCCCCGGCTGCCGACTACGTTGCCATACCGGACGCAGCTGAACCTGGCGCCGGCGCCAGCCGAATAGGCATTGCTCTGGACGAACAGTTTCTCCGCAGCCAGTTTGGTGGCGCCATACAAATTAACCGGATTAACTGCTTTATCGGTGCTTAGCGCCATTACTTTTTTAACTCCGGTATCAATTGCGGCGTCGATGATATTCTTGGCGCCCATGATGTTGGTCATGATGGCTTCGATAGGATTATATTCGCAAGCCGGAACCTGTTTCAGCGCGGCGGCATGAACCACAATATCCACATCATGCATTGCCCGGCGCAGACGATCCACGTCGCGCACGTCGCCTATGAAATATCTCAGGCGTGAATCATCGAAACCACCGGTAAGCATTTCATGCTGCTTAAGTTCATCACGGCTGAAGATAATCAGTTTTTTGGGCTGGTACTTTTTGAGTACGATCTTCGTGAACTTTTTACCAAAAGAACCTGTTCCACCTGTAATTAGTATAGTTTTTCCGTTCAACATTAGACTCTATCGCTTTTCCTTAGTAGATTTGCGGCGACCAGGTAAATTGGTCTGATTACTTAATGTAATTCAATATATACCGGAATAGAGATTTTTGAAACGTAGCTGCAACGCCTCTAACCGCTATGGTTATATCACTTATCCATTCTTCATTGCTTTGAATTGTTCATACGCCCGTATCTTTTTATAATATAGTCTAATCAAGAGATTTAATTCTATAATACAAAATTCAATATACGAATTTTAACGCAAAAGGGATTTGAGCGCAAGCCCTTTTTTATAAAATCTATTTATAGCGGTTAACAAGAATATATGCGCATTGAAAACTTTGGATTTGTTAAATGATGGATAAAATTATCAATCCACAAGATAAGGATCATGATTGATTTGGGGGGAATAAAGAAAGCCACTATATAATTGATTGAGTGAATGGTAATAATCCCTTATTTTGTCTTCTCCAATTTGCTTGGGAATCATCTTTTTTAGGGCAATAATATCTTCTTTATCATCATCGCCTAGCAGATTCATCCTTATATCTACTGCATCAATCATAAGATTTTTTGATAAGTCGGGTATTGAGGTGAGTTTATTATTATAGAGATCCAATAGGTTTAGACCTGAATTCCCTTCTAGATTCAAACTTTGCATATCTGTGTTTCTGCATATCAACCTTGTTAAATTAGGATTTTTGCTAAAGTCTAAAAGTGTCAATGGATTATCGCTGCATTTTAAGATGAGTAAATTTAGAATTCCAGTTGTATCAATACTGCTTAATTGGTTATTACAGCAATCTAATCTTTTTAATGCGGGACCGGCGCATAATTTAAGGGAGGAGATTTTATTACTGTTGCAATTGAAATTATCCATCTTAACATTATGGGAAGAATCAAAACTAGTTAACTGGTTACCGCTGCAATCTAAATACTCAATCTGTACATTGCGGGAAGAATCCAAACTGGTTAACTGGTTACCACTGCATACAAGGTATTCTAAATTCGTTAGATTGGATATGTTTAATTCGCTTAACGAATTTTTCTCACATGAGAGATGCAGTAAATTTGTTTGATTGGTTAAGTTTAATTTGTTTAACAAATTATTCTCACATGAGAGATGCATTAATTTTTTCTGATTAGACAAATCAAGTTCGGTTAATTGATTGCCCGAACAATAAAGAAATTTCAGGCCGATATTTTTTGAAAGGTCTATTGTTTTTAATTGGTTATTGTTGCAATTCAATTTTTTTATTTGGGTGAAAAATTCTATACCAGTTAAATCACCAATACCACGACCTTCGCATATCAATGATGACTGCCTTTTTCGTGCTTTCGCAGTGCTGAATTTTGCTCCTGTTTCAATCTGTAAATATTTTTCTACAGCTATACGGAAATTGGGATCAGGGAAATTCTCAGGTGTATTTATATTCCGATGTTCCAAATACAAATGAACCATTACCAACGCAAGTACAATATAGACCACAATCAATAACGCAAATTGTATTTTTTTTCGTGTTTTTCGTCTCATAGCCATAATATAAAAGTTCTTTAATCAACATAGCGTATATAGTCGAAGCGTCTGAATCCTTTCCCCGGGCTTGGGGAAAGGATTCAGATTATCAATACTTTCTTAATATCTTATCGTTTGTGATTACCAAATCATTACAATAATTCAAGAAGAAATGCATAGGACTAATCGAATAAGGCCCAGTCGGATACGCCGGTTCCTTCGCCCAGGCGAAAATCAACCTTTACATTATCCAGTCCTATAGTGAATGTTTTTTCGATGGTTTCTTCTAACAAACCGCCGCTGGCGGTCAATTTATACTCTCCACCCAAAGCGAAGGGAATCGAGTATCCCCCGCTGCTGTAAGTTACGGTGGATTTGTTGGAATTTTCCACGCTAATGGTAACGCCGCCCAGCCCCTCACCGATGTCATAAGTCAGATTTTCGTTCAGGTCTTGATACACCACTCCTAAAACCTGCGGGGAATATTGAAATGGCGCGGCAAAATCAACCGTAACCAGTATGGGGCCGACCTGATCGGCGGTGGTCGTATTGCCAGCGGAAATATGGATATCGCGCCGCAGCCGTTTAGCGGCCAGCAGTTTGGCTGAAGCTGTACGCAAAATGCCTATGCCGATTTCTTGCCAACGCGGCTCACCTTCATATTCCAGGGTGTTCTTGCGATGGCCTAAACTGGCGACTCCCCAGTCAACCACAAAACCGGCATGAGCGTGATCTATGCTTTCGGCGTAAGCGTACACATTCTCTCCATAGGTCCACCAATCATACCCGGCTTCTTCAATCCGGTCTCCGGGGGTTGAACCATCTGTGCCGGGATGATCTTGAAAGTTGTTGTCTTTCATGTCTTTGGTATGACGACGGGCGGCGCGGATCAGGCTATCATTAAACGCCAATGGCGGGACAGACGGATAAGAGGCGAAATCATCAATGATGGTCTGACGGTCAACATTAAAATAATCGTAAGCGAATTGAATATTCTGACTGGGATGGTTAGCCAGCCACTGACCCTCGGCTGGTGGATTCATACGGGCGCGATTGATCAGTTCTAGCATATACTGCTCTTCATCGGTTGGTTCGATATCCTGCGCGTAAACCAATCCAATGCTGGCGTGTAATACTAAAAAAGAAACGGTTAGAAAAATTCTACAATATTGCATAACAATATCCTCCAATAAGGGGAAATTTTACTCCCCGAGCATCTGCATCCATCCATTGCCCTGCTTAATAATATCACGAATAAAAAAGTTTTCAAAAAGTTCATCCACTTTTGGTTGGCTCATCATCTATACATCAAAGCAAACCGCAGGTTAAATAGATCATCAGAATAACTTCAACGGATGATATATATAAATGAATGATAAACCTATTGCACTGTTTGACCGGGCTGCTCAGAATAAGAATGCATATTTCGTTCAAGTTTTGGGTTGGTTTTTGGCAATTTGGACAATTGTCCTGTCTCTCTGGTTATATCTTTATTCCGTGCGTCATGGCGGCATCCCCTGTTGGGATGGATTTGAGCGCTGCGCCTGGGGGGCTCATATCTGGCGGGATATACAGCACTTGGATTTTTATCATCTATGGGTGCATAGCAATGCGCAAGTTGTCTGGCCTCCTCTTCATTCATGGCTGATCGGATTATCCTTCTCATTTTTCGGACCATCATTAGCTGCGGCCAGAGTCATTTCCCTGATGGCTTTTTTTGCTTCGGGAATTATGACCTTCTGCTGGTTTCTAAGGCGGCGTGATGTTTATTCATGGATTGGCGGGACTATTGCATGGGCATTGTTCGCCACCGCTCCAATCGTGATTCAGCAGGCGGTAGGCATCATGAGCGAGGGAGTGGGATTGTTCTTCACTCTACTGGTTCTATTCAGTCTGCCCCAAAATGATGACGCCAAGGCGTCACGCTGGGCATGGAGTGGATTGATCCTGGGATCGTTCTTTTTATATAAATACAACTATGCGTTTTTGACATACTCAGGAATCCTGGTTGCGCAATATTTTCAGGCTAAGTGTTCGCTGCGTAGAATGATAAGAATCAACAACCTGTTGCTGTTTGGTTTGCCGGTCTTGCTGATGGTTTTATGGTTTCTGGTGGATAGTAAAACCAAGTGGGAAAATCTGATGTATTTTGTGGTTAACAATCCCGCAGCTCATCATCCCTGGGGATTTTCCACTCTGTTTTATTATCCCCAGGTTATTCCCGGTTCGTTTTTCGTTATCCCCTGGTTGTGCGTTTTGTGCCTGGCGTTAGTATTTCTCGCTCTTCCATTCGGGCGTAAATTGACATTATCAAGTCCGGTGACGGCCTGCTGCCTGGTTCATTTCGCGGCGGTAACATTGCATCCTATGAAGATAGAGCGGTTTCAATTTATTACCATGGGGCTGTTCTTTATTATGGCTGGGGAAGCCGTTGTAGTGCTATGCACTCTGTTTTTGCAGAAACGGAAGCTATTATGGAAACGACTGAGTTTAGTTGGAGTGGTCTGCTTATTGGCTTTTATTATTAATTATCAGACTACCAAGTTCAGGCAACCTCAACTGCATCAACAAAACGTATATATCGCTCCTTTGATGGCAGTGGCTGATAATATGGCTGATGCGGATAGCATGGCCATATTTATAACTCACGAACAGGATTGTCCTCCGGCAGCGACTTTCTATTTGATGACTGGCAAAGACACTCTGCAGAGAGATTTATACACTAATCAAAGCCATTGGAATTATCTTTTCCTATTTCAACCGCATGAAACCGTATTAGCTTTAAGCGAAGAAGAACGGCTTCGTCATCTAAACTATGAACTCTATCTCAATAAATCAAATAAAATCGTTATTATTGAATCTACTGAACCATCGGGGATTGCCATATTTCCCACTGTTTTTGCAGGAGTTCAGGAATATATCAAACTAATCCCTAAACTAGAGAAATATCATCAGGTATTTGAGAGAACATTTCACAAAGCCAAAGCACGCGTACGAATTTTGGAAACAAGCGTAAAGTGATGATAGAGCATTACTAATAAAATAATTTTAATCTCTTTTGTTGCGCAGTTTAGAAAGAGAATAATTCCTGGAAGAGCCTTGGTTCAGATTTCTAGCTCTGGTTTTGTTAGCCGCTTCATTTGGAGCATGCACGTATTCTTCTTTAAATTTCAGTTCCCGTAATAAGTGTTGCTCTGGCGAAACTACCGCGCCTTCGTCATTAATGAAGAGCAGGCCGTTTTCCACCCATCGCTCAAGATCGTCTATATTCAGAACTTCCTTGCCTTTATAGAGTAAGCGGACTTCTTTGAACGGATCTTTGGCGCCGCGATGAACTTTTCTCACTTCGCTTTGCGGTGATTCAAACATCTCCTTAGCGCTTGCTTCATCAGAAAAAAAGTTGATAATTTTACTGATTTTGCAGGCCCGCTCCATAAGACGCATACACTGAAAAACCGCCGTCATTAAACGGCCTTCTCTTGCATGATGTTCCTCGCATAGGGCGTAACGGATTTTCATGGCGGCTACTTGGCTATTTTGCCGCAACCATCTGGCGTCGATTGGCTTATTGCAAACCGCGCATTTAGCCATATCACCTGAAAAACTAGAGTTACCTAAGGAAAGAGTCTGCTCAACCATAATTATCATCCCAATAAATATAATGTACTAATTAATACTATAGTGGTTTCGTGCAAAATGTAAATATAAAATACTGTTTTTTTCAATGATTGTCCTTATTTATGGGGACGAATCACGTCTTGCTGATACATCAAATAAGACTATCGTGACAGGAAACGAAGATTTACTTTGCGATACCACTTGATATTGCTCCAGTTTTCCCAGTAGGGATGACTGTAATTCCAAGGCGTTACGCCCCAAAAGCCGTATTCGCTCGATAGCCCCATGCAGTAGTCGCACCAATCATAAAGCCATTGCCATTCCAAATCGGGGTGATCCATGTGCCACCAAGGCCCCCAGGCTTCGGTGGTTGTAAGTGGAACCTTTAACTCATCGGCCCACGACTTGGCTTTCGTCAACTGTTGTTGCATGTTTTGCTTTAGAGCGTCTTGGTGCTTCATGGCCTCGCGTATTCCGGCCATATAGGCTTTGTAATCATTGGCTGGATTACGGTCTTTTTTTATCTTGTTGAATCCGGTGTACTCATTTAGTTGTCCTTTGATCCATATATGCAACTCCAGGACGTCTAAGCCTACTGGTTTAATAGACCTAACTTCATCCCAGAAAGATGTTAGAGAAAAGGTGAATCGCATATCCGGGTATTTCTTATGGAAATGGGCCAGCGTGCTTTCAAAATACTCTTTCACGAATGCTCTTTGGGCATGATTCCAGGCGCCGGTGACAGTTCCGGCTTGTTCCATCGCATCCGCCTGGCCTGCGGCTGGTTTGGAGGCTTCCTTGCTTAACCGGTTTAGTTCCGGGGTGAATGGGCTGAAATATGGGAATTCCTGATCGAAATCAACATACACCACATGATCCAGTAATCCTTTTTCTTGCAGGATATCCAGCACTGTCTCCCATGCCTTCCAGAATTGTTTGGCATCAGAATAGCGTTGGTGATCACCCTTGCCCCAGGAAGATAGAATTACGCTGATGTCTTTCTTCCTGGTTATGGTCATGAAATCGATTAATTCAGCAACGAGATTATGTTCCCAATCTTTTTTACTGAGGCCCCAATTGAGTAATGGATCAGCAGGAACTTTGAACATCTCCTGCTTGTCAGAAATCAACTGGTCAATCACCATGGGAAAAGCATCAATGCGAACCGTGTTGAAGCCGCGTTCCATGAGTTCATCGGTGACTTTGTCGTAATCCTCAAAGTCGCCGCCGGGATAATGACCATTGAGCCATGAGTAATCCCACATGGCTATAGTAAGCCGTTGTGGCTTGAGTTTATCCCGCAGGTCTTCGTTATCATTCGCATAAACCGGGCTGGTGCAGCAAACTACAAGAATCAGCGCTATATAATTTCTCATAAGATTATCTTCCTATTGCAAATAAACTGTTTTACCCGTCAGCGCCGCTTGACGCGCCGCATTCAGGATTTCTGTAACAATTAAATTATTTTCCAGACTCGATAATCCCTCCGCTTTGATCTCTCCTCGAACTACGGCAGCGAGATAATTCAGTGAACTATCATAAGGCGCTTCGAGTTTTTCGCCTTCTCTGGCTTCATGTTTTCCCTCTTCGATCATATAGCGCATGTCAGTGTTGTTGACTGCATTTATATAGCCTGTTTTGCCGTATACATCCATATCCTTGCGGTTATATGGCCAGTTCCATGATGCCTGGATGATGGCTTGCGCCTTGGGGTAGGTCAGTAGAATGGTCGCTTCATCATCGACTTTGGGATAAATGTCCGGTTTGATTTGCTGGGTGATGCAGCTGACCGATATGGGACGTTGGTTATTCATTAACCAGGTTGCCAGGTTTGCCCCGTAGCAGCCGAAATCGTAAAGCGCTCCGGCGCCGTTTAATACGGGGTCGGTCAGCCAATCCAAGAATTCAGAGGAACAACCGATCTCTTGCGGTCCTCGATGACCATCACGCACGACTACTTTTCGTATCTCACCGATTTTTTGATCTTGAATCATTTTATAAAGCGTATGATGGCTGGGATACCAGGTGGTTTCATAATTCACCAGCACATGAATATTTCCTTGTTTAGCGGCGCTTGCTATTTTGGCGCCATGATCGAGACTCACGGCTAATGGCTTCTCTACCATTACATGCACGCCGTATTGGGCGCAAATTTCGATTATGCGCAGGTGGTCGTAAGTACTGGTATTCACTGCAACAGCTTGGGGTTTGGCTTTCTCAAGCAAATCTTTTAGGTCGGAATAATAGAGCGATTGATTCAGCGAAAACTGTTTCTGATAATGCTCGAACAAATCTTCCCGTGGATCGTATACTCCGACTAGTTCGATGTTTTCATTATTGAGCGCTCCATTAAAGAAACCGCCGACATGCCCATGCACCAGCCCGACGATTGCCAACCGCACAGGTATGGCGTCAACGCTTATGGTAATAAATTGAATTATTGCGAGTAAATATATGCAGAAAATTGTGAATTTCTTCATTGATTTTTCCTGTGTTTTCCTGTGTTTTCCATTTAAGAAAGGAAAAGATTTATTTTTTTAACATAGTTATCTTCTTATTATTGTTACATAATGTCAAAGAGGGTGGTTTGATCAAGGGCTGGACACAATACGGTTTTGCCCCTTGGCGCCTATCGGATTGTCATGAGCGTCTATATATAATAACGCGGGGAATATATAGGCGGTGTACAAATGTTTCAATTAACTATAAAAAAACTATGTTCATATCCGATGGTGAGAGGGGGAGGGGATTGGGAGAATTGGATTTATAGTTCTAATTGGATAGAGGATAATCCGGGCACCAATGACGAAACGGTAAAAAGTCCAAACTTGTTTTCATGACCACAATACTTGGTAGATTTCCAAGCATTAAGCATACAAGATATTGTGTGAGTTTCGTCTTTCATCCACTTTTTGCCGACTCATCACCAATGGATATTCTGATTTATTGAAAATTTTCCCCTATGGTTTTTAACGAATCTTTATGGACAATATAAGTTAACATCTTCAATTTAATATAGTCTTCCCGATAAAACATATATCCATGGAATTTTCCCGGAGTTTCGTCACTGGAATCCTTGATGAGGAACCAGTCGTTGTTGTCCTGTCGCGTATATCCAACCAGATGAATATCATGATCATCGGAAGTTGACCCATTATTAAATCGGAATTCACGCGCATCCTGATCAATATTTTTTCTAGGAATGTCAAAATCAGGTATTATCGCGGCGTCTTTTTCACGGTGGAAACCCGGTTCTCTGACATCTCCATTCAGTTTGATTGTATATCCATTTTGAATAGCATATTTGATGATTTGATAAAATTGACTCAGGGGTACATTATAATAGTCCTTACTATTCCACCAGTTGGCTTCAACTTCGTATTCTCCATAGGCATAAAAAGGTTTCGATAGTGTGGACATAATACTGACATAATCGTCCAGATTCAGATTCACTACATCTTCGAGAAATTGTAGCGGCGTCATTTCCACGCCTTTGTAAAGAAATCTTTCTGGAGGCCGACCCATATATTTGTCCATGATCAGTTTTAGCGAAGATAGAACTAATTCCTCCTCATTCCAGAAATTATTTAATTTGACATAATCTAAGTATTTTTGCATTTCGGCGGCCATTTCACTATGGTCAAAACGCCCGTCTGTATCCAGTTCACCTTTGTAGGCTTCAGCAGGCACTATGCCATATTTATCCCATACCAACATGACGGCATTTCCCTCAGAGCCTTCACCAAAAAATGAATTCCCCCGTACCTGGAGATAATGACGGGCTTTTTCCACGTACTCATAATATGCCGTATACATTTCGGACAGTTTGATTTTTCTGTCGGTCAGGCGATAAATCTCGGATTCAAAGAACGAAGTTGTACTGAAACTCCAGCAGGTTCCTGTATTAAATTGATCGATTGGATCGTAATGAAATGCACTTTGGAAAACATTCGGATTGGCGGGTTTTTTGATGTTCCGGAAATCACATCGGAGAATTATTTTGTCTTTGCGGACATTTTGTTCATCGATAATTCGTTGGGTTTCTGCATCGCGTTTCTTCTGGGCCTGGTGGTTTATGGCTTCCAATTCTTTGATATCCGGATTGATATATTTAGTCACATATTGAATAGTACTTTTCGCGGCTTCCTCTCCCTGAGAAGGGGCAATCATCAAATTCACTATCATCATCACTACGATCATTCGATACATACATTTCATGTCGTTTTCCCTTTACTTTCCATTTGATGATCAGAACAGAATCCAAAATCCATGTTTTCATAACTTTATGCAAGATAATCCTTGATTAACTTAACATTTTCGGGCGGCGTTTCATAGGGCAGGCATCCGGTTCCCATCATGCAATTATCATGTCCGGCGGTAATGGATAGTATGCGGTCAATTTCTTTATAGATGGCCTGTGGATCATTGCAGGCCACGATGACCGGGTCCATATTTACCCGCACTTTGACATGTGAATGATTCTGGCAGGTCTTTTCGATAAAGGCTTTCTGGTCGGTCTCCACATTGCAAACCACATATCCGGTTCCGGTGGATAGAATATCGTCAAGTATGCTGATGGTATTGCCGCCCATGATGCAAGGCACTGGATGGCCGACAATCGATTCAGCAACCGCAATCACCCTTTTCAAGGCGGGCAACTCTATCTCTCGAAAATACTTGGGTGAGAGCATCGGCGGCGCGGCGGCTGATTCGAAGAAGGCTATGTCTAATCCTGCATCAACGATGGCCTGACAGAACACGCCCTGGTTTTCGGCCAGCATCATCAATAACCGCGCCACGTCATCAGGACGCAAAGCGACCTCTTCGCATAGTTTGGAAATTCCCCGCAGGTTGAACGCCATTGAAAACGGGCCGCTGACAGGGATGCGGACATCAGCATCGGGTAACTCATCGGCTAGACGTCGGCCTACTCCAATGACCATGGCCAACCGGCCATCGGTGGTTGGATCAAAAGGTTTGAGAGCCAGAGCCTCGTCTAGCGATGTGCAGGGCGGATTGTGAATCGCCGGGATGCCGTTGCCGCTGGGCACGGAAATTTCAGCGCCGTACGCCTCAGTTTCAAGGTTATATATATCGATGCCCACTACGATAGGCGTGTGATGATAGGCCAGATAAGCGGCTTTATGTCCTGCAAAAAGTAAGTCAGGATTGCGTGAAGCATCCCAGGGAGAACACCCCGCCAATTTTGCCGCATGTTCGTAGACCGATGGAGAAAAAGGTATTTTCATTGGTTGATCTCTTAACTTAAATTTAATTGTAAAGCATTATTGCTACTCATTATCCTTTGTTCATTTTGCATAGATAATGAATGGAATCAAGCAGGATGCAGGAAGATTGCATCTCATAGCGCCCTCCAAAGCCGTTTCCACTTACTGCTGTACTAATTTATAAAAATATACCTCAATTACAATTTGTTACAAAATCTACCGGACACTTTATATAATCCGTCTTATTATTAAATAACAAAGACTAGTAATTGAGGTGAATTGTCATGGATTACTACTCGAAAAACAAAAGTATATATTTATGTCTTTCTGCTTGTGCTATTATTTTTCTAACCATCCCGCATACATCTTATACTCAGGATTATGATAATTTTCTGCCTCTCAGGGGAGAGAGCGGAGAAATTACTCTTGGATTAGGTAAGCCGCTTTGCGTTGCGTTCTCACCGGATGGTTCAATGATTGCCGTCGCCACATTAAGAGGATTAACCATTTGGGATATTCAGGATGATCAACTTTATCTCAAATGTTTTTTTGAAACAGACTATATCAAGGTTATGCAATTTGTTCCGGGAACCAATTTATTGTTAGCACACAGTAATGCATATCCCATGCTTTTTGATCTCGACCAGAATAAGGAGTTGTGGGATATCCCTAATAAGCCTGAAATTTTCAGCACATATTTTAGACAACCCCTGCACTCCCTGGATGTATCGACGGATGGAAAACTGGCATTGTTCGGTGGTTCAGAATCTTCAATAGTAATGGAAATCGAAACCGGAGAGGTAATAAATTTCTGGACTCCCAAAGGGTATAGTGGAAGATCGGAATCGGTTTTCTCTTCTGATGGAAAATCCGTGTTATCATTTATAAAGGTCTCTCCAAATCCCTCGCATCCTATGGAAGAACAATATGTTGAATGGATAGATATCACGACGGGAGAAATTTCGCATACTTTTGACCTGCTTGATTTGGGTAAGATTCTGGATATCGTTGCTTTTTCGGATGATGGAAAATCGTTACTGGTATACGGCTTTAATAGCGCTAACGATAACGAAAACTACTTTTTCTATCTTTTTGACCTAGAAAATGAAACGCTTCAAACGGAATTCTCAACCAAAATTGCAGGATATGTTAACGGAGGATTTCCACACGATGATCAGTATGTAATAGTGGGCGGCTACGCAACACAGCCTATTTTTCATGCAGGCGGCGGGGCGACTATGGGAACCGCTCCCCGGATTTGGGATCGGCTAACCGGTGAGGAAGCATTCTCGTTCGAAGGAGAATGCGAAGGATTCAGGTATATTGATTTTTCACCGGACGGCGACCTCTTCATCACCCGGCATAATGATAATACATTATTGCTCTGGAGTATTAAGCAGAAAAAGTTACTAACCTCATTCACTGGATTCGTCGGTTATTTATCCGATGCCGTATTTACCCCTGATGGAACAAAAGTCGTCAGTTGCTCCGGAGAAAGTGAAGACTTTGATCCAACCATCAGGATTTGGGACTCAGAGACGGGTAAGAATATTCGTACGCTAACAGGACTCAATGGCGCCGCTATCTGCGTTAACATCTCCTCCGACGGTCAGTTAGTCGCCGCAGGCGCGAACGATGGCGCGGCGAAAGTCTGGCGCTTTGATAGTGGAGAAGAATTGCTTACTCTGGAAGGCCATTCTGATCAAATTAACGATATCGTATTCTCGCCTATCGGCGACCGCATCGCCACCGCCAGCGAAGACGGAACTATCGTTATCTGGAATACTGAAAATGGTGAATCCCTATTAAAATACTTGGAACATGAAGGTCCGGCCCGTTGCGTTGATTTTTCTACTGACGGGAAGCAAGTTATTTCCGGCAGCGGTGAATTTAACAAAGGCATTGGTCAAGCCTTGTTATGGCAAACCGAAACCGGGGATTTGATTAATGATTTTCCTGTTTCCAAAAGCGCTGTTTTCAGTGTGGAATTTTCTCCTGATGGAAGATATATCATAGCCGGATTTCTGGGAACAGAAGCGATTGTATGGGACGCCGCTACTGGTGAAGAAATCAGCGTCTTCAATAAACATACTAATGGAATTCACAAAGCCTGCTTTTCCCCGGACGGGCGATTCATGGCGGCTGGTTCTACAGCTTTCGGAGCGAATTTATATGACGCACATACCAGAACACACATCAAAACACTCGATCAAATCGGCGCCATGATTAATATCGATTTATCTTCGAATGGCAAGTTGTTGCTTAATAGTTCAGTTTGGGATATCAGCGAATGGACGGAATTGCCGGGATGGATGCTGTATTGATGATGAATCGCGCTTATTTATGAAAAAATAACGCTATTGAACCAATGTTGTTTTATAGGTTATAATAATATTATCAGATTACAAGCAAGGGAGAGGCAATGATGCCAAGACTTTCCATTGATATGACGCAGGAACAACATAAGCGTTTAGAAGAATTGGCCGCTTTGCGTGGACAAAGCATCAAGGAATATGTATTGGAACGAACTCTTTCTTCTCAGTCGAATGAAACATCGTTAACCGAGATTGCAGCGCTTCAGCAATTGGACGCTTTATTGAAACCGCGTATAGAAGCGGCGGAGCGTGGAGAACTTTCCCATAAGACATTCGCCCAGATCAAGCAGGAAGCCATTACCAGCGCTGAGTCTTGAATATGCCTTCTTTCATCCTATCAGAAGCAGCAGAGAAGGATTTGCTTGAAATTGGTCGCTATACCTGTAAAACATGGGGCGCAAAACAGGCTGGACGCTATCTTAATGCTTTAGAAATTGGATGTGAAAAGATTGCTTCAGGTGAAGCCATTTGCAAATCTTTTCTGCATATTCACCTCCATTTGAAATCCACTCATTGTGAACATCATTATCTTTTTTTCCTGCATACCAAAGGTGAAAAGCCCATTATCATTGCCGTTTTGCATGAACGAATGGATATGCTAGCCAAACTCAGAGAGCGCTTATTATGAGAATTGCATGAGCAGTACGCAAAATCATCAGTAATCGCATCAAGGGCTGACCGCATTGCGGTCTTGCCCTTGGCGCCCGACCTATCATTATAAGTTTTGGTATTATTTCGGTGGAACCGTACGCGGCTTCGGGGGCGTCCGCCATGCTGGATAGGTGACGCTCTGCGCCAGCGCAGTCCATGCATCATCCCCATACACGCCAGCTTTACTTGGATCAAATGGAACAAAGTCAATCTTAATTGCCGGAGAATCTGGTTTTAAGCGGAAATCATACTTATCTGGATTAACAAAACCGGGATCGGCGATTATAGAGTTCTGATCATAACCGTTTTCCCGCCATTCGCTGAAACTCTTTTTTAAGAAAGTGATTTCATCACCAGAGGCGTTCCAGTATAGATTATGATCCAGTTCCACATTGGCTTTGATCCAAGGTCCCTTAAACAATGGCCCGGTTTTCCAATAGACGATATTGTTTTCAAAAGTGAACAAGAGATGATCCTCGACGCGGGTCAACTGCACCTGATGATCTTTACTGAAAGCCAGGATATTATTGTGGATGTGGTTTTGCTTACCGTAATGCTGATGGTATCCACCTGTCTTGGTGTTGTAGACCAGGTTGTTGGCCATCTCAATTCCGGTGCTGCCTTCATCGTTGTATAGACCCCACCCGCCATAACTCCAGGAATATATATCGTGGATGACATTATTATTGACGGTAGTTCCTTCTGATGGTCCCAGCGTATAAACCGCGCCCATATCGCTTAACCAGCCCCAGCCTAGATGGTGGATATGGTTGTAATCGATCTGGTTGCGTTGCGCCATGCTGTCTCCGTATCCCCAACGCCAGCCTACCGAAACGCCGCTGTAATATAAATCGGCGATTTCGTTATGGGTAATCTGGTTATAGCCGCTTTGTCCGATCCATACTCCAACTGCGCAGGGAAAGACGCGGCCGCCATGCCGGATAATCGAGTTGTCGACTACATTATGGCTGGTCTGTTCATTCTCGTTGGTTGGTACGGCGCTGTCGCCGATGCGGACGCCTCCGGCGCCCATATCATGGAAATGGCAATGCTTGACCCAACAACCCCGGCAGCCTTTTCTGAACCACATTGCATAAGTTCCAGTATGGGCGAACTCGCAATTATCGAAGGTGATATTTTGCGCTCCGTCCAACTGCACTACTGCATCAATGGGCGCCGCCGCCTGCGCCGCTTCAAAACCGCTAGGCGGAGTTATCCATTGGGTATATTGAAAAGAAAGATTTTGGAATGTGATATGACTTACATATTTTGAGTTGGCGTAGTCGCCCTCGAAAACAAGAAATTTATCCGCCACTGGAGCAATGACTTTGGCGGTATACATATTTTCATCGGGCAGAGGTTTATAATAAATAATTCCGTCACGCGATAAAAACCATTCACCCGGTTGATCCAACGCCGCCCGGAAATTCTCTAACACATAGCCGGTATTTTTGGTTAATGGATTCCATTCCTTCATCCCTGTGCCGCTGGTCACCATCAAACCTTCATCCACGTCAATCGATTCCAGAAAGCGGCGGGTGTTATCCCATTTATGATAGGCCAGTAAATTAACGTCTTGCTGCTCTTGATGGCTTAAGCCTCTAAGCAGTTGCAAATCTTCGGGCCATACCTTAATGGTTTGCCGCGCTTTTTTGGCCCTGCGGGGACTACTGCCTGCAACCAGAACCTCTTCATCTACATCAATCATGTAGTTGAAGAACGTATCGGGCGTTCTCGCCCGCATTGCGCGTCTACCGTTAATCCACAGTTGTTCAAAATACCATTCTCCTCTGGCAACCGCTGGAACCTGAGCCGACCAGACGCCATCATCGCCGCGCTTCCATCCGGTTATGGCGCGGCCACCGCTGATGATCGGTTTAGTGTCTTTGGCGGCGGTAAAGATGATGGGAAGTTTATCAGCGCCGCTGTCTTGTGGAGTGAACAAAATCGGCTTATCTATATGATAAGTACCATCCGCAAGCACAACTGTATATGATTGAGGCCATGACATTATGCTTTTGGTATTGCGTATTGCATCACGAGCGCCTTGGATAGACGCGAGTGGTCCATCTGTTTTATCCTGATTTGGTTTAGGAAGATTCCCGCTCCATGCATCGTTACCATCGGGGGCTATATAATAATATGCGGAGCATGTGGGTAAAAAAAACAGGATAAACGTCAAGAGATAAAAGACTGATATAATACGCGGCTGGTTCATGATTAGGACTCCTCGGAATCATAATAGGGGACGAAAATAATATAATACAATTCATGATACGAAAAAAGCCACCGCGGGAAATGCGGTGGCTTTAATATATCTAAATATGATTTTGATATCAGCTAATCTCAGGTACAACAAATGGATCGCGATAGGCGCGTTTCAGGTGTTTATTGGCTTCGGCGGCATGTTCTCCGACAAAGCGTTCGGTTTGAGGATCATGGGTCAGTATCTGGCTCATTTTGATGCAAGGGTCTTTCATGGAAACCTTGAAATTACCGAGTTGTTCTTCCATGTTATCCAGTATTTTACCCCATACATCCGACTTGGGTAGAATCGATTCAGCTATATCGCGCGAATAGGTTTCACCAACCTGGAAAGCCACGTTGGCCAGGTTGCACCATCCCGTAGAGGCATGGCCGACTTCGACTTCTGCATTAAGCATGCTGTTGTCCTGCTTGCGAACTGCTTTGAGAAAATTCCCGGTGTGAAGGAATACCCGGTCGCCGCCTCTGAACTTCGCAATTTCTTTTCCCTGTAGATCAATAGCTTTGCCCGATCCGCGTTGACCGAGATAATATCCCCCTTCACAGGCAACCACATATCCACTTTCCGGTCCGGAAAAATCACGATCAGCTTTAACGCTCCACGAGTCTTTTTTGTTGGGAACCTGGGTCATATTGGAAAGCGCCAGAATAGTCGGGAATGTCCCGGTATCGAAGCAGACGAAATGAACGTTCGGCGTGTTTCCTGCGTCACCCCATGCGGCGCGTCCACCTACAGCAAGAATTCGTTTGGGGAGTATTACCGAATCCTGGTAGCATACATTACGTACGTCATCCATAATGTGCACGCCCCAGTTGCCCATCTCACCATTACCGGTATTGAAATCCCAATGCCAGTCATAGTGCAGTTTATCGCGGAAAATGGGTTGATCCGCCGCCGGTCCAAGCCATAAGTTATAATCGATGTCTTTAGAAATCTCTAACGGAGTCTGACGCTTGCCAATCGGTTCACGTACGCCAAGGCGGTTGGCTTGCACATAAAGAATCTTGCCCAGTTTTTTGTCTTCATGCAGAAATTTTTTGGCTGCTAACTGGAGTTGAAGGTCGGAACGGTGCTGGGTGCCCAGTTGCACAACTTTTTTATATTTACGCGCTGCATTGACAACCTGGCGTCCTTCCCATTGGGTGTGAGAAAGAGGTTTTTCCACGTATACATCTTTGCCAGCCTGCATGGCCATTATCGAAGCCAGGCAATGCCAGTGGTTGCAGGTAGATACCACTACGACGTCAACTCTTGGGTCGTCGAGCATTTTGCGGAAGTCGTTATAACCTTTGGCGCCTTCGAAATTTGAGGCTTTAGCTGCCAGCGTCTTGTCTGGATCAGCAATAGCGACAATACGGCAGCCTTGTTGTTTTATGAAACTATCAGATAGTTGGCCGCCGCGCCATCCCATGCCCATGATTCCGATACCGATAGTATCATTCGCGCTAAATGAATTGCCGATAAAGAAGGTTGATGGTAATGCCGTAGTTGCTCCAACCGCTAAACCACGTTTCAGGAAATTACGTCTGGTTAAAGAAGCCATTGTTTTTATCCTTTAGCAAGAAAGATTCGTTTCAATATATCTAGATGCTTTGTACTATTATTGCGGATCATACCGCAATACTAAAGGTCTTGGTTTTTTTCATTACAATGATAAAAAAACCGCGTCTGGAAGAGACGCGGTTTTGTATAATGTTTGATTTGAGCAATTGGAGATGCTTTGATATTATGAATGATCCTTCTCAAAGCGTTTGTGGATTGAATCCAGGTGTCCGGTGTTGAATTTACCAGAGGTGAAACCGGAATCCTGCATTATCTTTTGATGCAGGGGGATGGTAGTGGGGATGCCTTCAACGATGAATTCGTCCAGTGCGCGGCGCATTTTAATAATGGCCTCTTCACGATCCTTGCCGTAAGCGCATAATTTGGCAATCAAAGAATCATAAAACGGGGGGACGACATATTCAGCATAAGCGTGAGAATCAACTCTGATGCCGGGACCGCCGGGCATATGGAAAGCGGTGATCTTGCCGGGGCAGGGAAGATACTGATTGGCCGGGTCTTCCGCATTTATGCGGCATTCGATGGCATGTCCACGAAGGATGATCTCTTCCTGCTTAAGGGTGAGCGGTTCGCCTGCCGCAATGCGAATCTGCTCTTTAATAACATCCACGCCAGAGACCATTTCGGTTACCGGATGTTCGACCTGGACGCGGGTGTTCATTTCCATGAAATAGAAATTATTGTCTTTATCCAGCAGAAACTCTATAGTGCCGGCGCTGTAATAGTTAACGGCTTTAGCGCATTGGATAGCCATGTCACCCATGCGTTTTCTTAGATCGTCATCCACTGCGGGAGAAGGAGATTCTTCAACGACTTTTTGATGGCGTCGCTGCAAAGAACAGTCGCGTTCGCCTAAATGAATAATATTGCCTTGCTGATCGGCCAGAATCTGGATTTCGACGTGGTGTGGATCAACGATCATCTTTTCGAGATAGAGCCGTTGGTCGCCAAAGGCTTTTTCGGCTTCAGCTTGAGCAGTGATAAAAGACTGCACCAGGCTGACGTCGGTATGAGCCGTGCGCATGCCGCGTCCCCCTCCGCCGGAAGCGGCTTTGACCATGACGGGGTATCCGATTTTATTAGCCAGATTAACCGCTTCCTCGGCGCATTCAATAATACCCTTAGAGCCGGGAATGGTTGGAATGCCCTCTTTGGCCATAGTAGAGCGGGCGATGGATTTATCACCCATCATATTGATGGCCTCGGGAGAAGGTCCGATGAAGACAATTTTACAGGAATTACAAATTTCAGCGAATCCGGGATTTTCGGCCAGGAAGCCGTAACCGGGATGGATTGCTTCTGAGTCGGTGATTTCGGCGGCGGAAATAATACGGGCAATGTTAAGGTATGAGTCTGCCGGCGCCGGAGGTCCGATGCAGACAGCTTCATCAGCAAAGCGGACATGGAGCGAATCCCGGTCTGCTATGGAATAAACCGCAACGGTTGAAATACCCAGTTCCTTGCAAGCGCGAATTATGCGTAAAGCTATTTCGCCGCGATTGGCGATTAGAATTTTTTTAAACATTCTTAGTCTCTTTAGAGTGATTTGATCAATTAAGTTTATTTAAGCATCTCCCAAAAGCCGGTTATCGACTTTCGGGAAGATATAACATAATTGAATGCAAATATATTTTTGAGAACTGTTCTTATGAATATCCCGCCCAACCGTTGACTCATCTATATATTGAATGCCAAATATAAAATTGAATCTGGTGGAACTATGGAAGATGCAAATCATAACGGCATGAAACAAAGAGTTATTTCTTGATTTTGAAAAGGGCCTGGCCGAATTCGACTGGTTGACCGTTTTCCACCATGACTTCCTGAATGGTTCCTGATATACCGGCTTTAATTTCGTTCATGACTTTCATGGCTTCGAGAATGCAGACCACGGTGCTGGTCTGAACCACATTACCCGGTTCAACGAATGGCGGAGCATCTGGAGCTGGCGCACAGTAGAAGGTTCCTACCATGGGCGACTTGATTAATTCTATAGAATCATCTTCCGGAGCAGCGGCAGGCGCAGCTGGCGCTGTGGGAGCAGGCATGGCGCCAGCCATCATTTGAGGCATGACCGGGGCGGCAAAATGAAGATCGGATTGTTTTTTTACAATCAGATGCAGACCTTCTTCTGACTTGAGTTCTAACTCGCCAATCTCAGCCTCTTCGACTAATCTAACAACGCGTTCAATGAATTCAAAATCCATTCTATTATTAACTCGATTCTTTTTTATTTTTGTATTTTTGAGAAACAGCGCAACAGTTTATTATTTTATGTGAAAAATATTGCTTATTAAATCGGTTGCGTTCTTTCTATTATTTTCTAACGAGATTTTTTCACTAATAACCAGATAATTCAATGGATAAGTATCGTTTATTAGGAATTTAACTTAATTAAAGATATAGAAAATATCATTCAAAATCGTTTTGAAAATTGTTTGATTCATGTTCACAATGATTCATTATAGACTTAGTTGATAAATATTAGTAGTTCTTTATCCAAATATGATTCACGGACATTTTCCTGGCCATATATCAGAACCAGGCGGTATAATCCGCTTTTTTCGGGGCTTTGAATATTGAGCACCAGGGTTGTCTGGTCGTTGGGCAGGACTGGCCCGTTGACATAGGCGTCATGGGTTCCAATAGTAGAAATTTCTTGACTTTCTTCAAACCATTTATAGGTAAGACGGTAACGTTGATTGGGATTAATATTGGCAGGATTCCAGATGTCCCAGCCATCATTTCTCAAAGTTACTGTAGTTTGATAGGTTTTTCCCTGTTCCATTTCCATAGGAATAGTATGGGAAAGAAACTCAGGGATGAGGAAATTAGAGGAGGGATCGTTGCCGCTGTATGATTGACGAAGCAGGTAGAAGAAGGTGAATGGATCGACAATTTTAAATCTGTACTCATCCGAATAATTCTGGACTAGTTCTTTGTATAGCAAAAATAGAGTAGTTGGATTTGCGTTGTTAAAACGGTAAATCTGGAAACTCGGTTCATCTTTTTTGCTTACAGATAGAATGCGTTGTATGACAATCTCGAAATCGGGCATTTTAGAAAGATAATTCGCGTTTTCGAGGGTGAAAGGCAATATATTATCTATCAGAGGCGTCTGATAGCGTTTAAGAACCCCTACGCCGTGGGGAGAGAAAGATTTGAAAGCGCGTTGCAGGTCTTCAGAAAAAGTCACGGTGCGAACATCGGTTGATAAATCGCCCGCCAGAGTGGTTCGTAAATCAAATTTACGATATAGCATTTTTGATATTTTTTCCCAGAAATATAGACCATTTTCTAATCCTTCAGGCCGATTTTGAGGGATGAAATTGTTGATGTAACAAAGCCCTGCTCCCGGCGTTCCAGAAACGAAATAATCGTTATCCGTTCGGGTTTTGTAAAGAAAATCAAATATATGAGGAACCCGTTCACTTAAGATTGGAGCAATAGACCAGGTGATTGGTAATTCACCGCGCATTGAATCCTGCCATAAACTGGGGATTGTTTGATATAGCTGGGCGGATGAATTGAAATCTCCGATAGAGAACAAAATATAATTGGTATTCGGTTCGAGTATTCCTGTATGGGGCACGGGATTCTGGAAATACCTGTTTTTTAGTGGGATATGCTGAAAAACGGAGGAGTTGGCGATTGAAGCGAATGGCGTTCGATCAGCATCGATGATGCCATTGTATCTCGACATAAGGCTGATAAATAACTCGGATGCTTCGGAGCGGGTATGAAGACTGGTTCGACCGCCGGGATGTAAATATTCGGAACTGTATTTGATCCACCATGGTATAAAACCGCCAATCCGGAGTAAACGGTCATCGCCGGGAGTATTTTGATAGGCGGATAGTAGAATGCTATCAAGGATGGAACGGTCTTTGCCTTTGTTGAATGGATTGTCTACGAATATATCAGTAGCGAACTCATCGAAAAATGGATCCATATCCAGGAAAAAAGCCTTCTTGCCAATATAGTAATCATGATTGACGATAGAGCAGTTGTCCAAATCGGGGTATTGATAACCCGGCGCTTTGGGATCCCAATCGTGTGGATCAAGATAGAAAGCCAGATAATTCGGCGCACACAGCCCACTTTCCAGGTACATTTGTTTTAACCACAGATAGGCGTCGGTTTTGGCGGTTTCAGTACTCTTTTGCGTTTCGTTGGTATTGGGAATGAATCCTACGCCCGTGAAACGACCGGATAAGTTTAATTGCGGGGGTAATTCCGGCCCTCCTGCAACAACTTGGGTATAAAGTGAATCGGGCGAGGGATCGTATCGCACTGGCAGCCAACCATCGGCGCCGCAGATGGTCAGAGCTAAATTGCCCGTCGCTGGAAGTTCCTGATCCCATAGAACAACAGCCGAGTAATAGTCGCGGAAAATATCAAGTAATTCTTCAATGGTAGCTATATGAACCAGTGTGTAATCGGAAAGGTAGCCGTCTGATCCCCGTAAAATCTGCAACCAATATTGGTCGACATTCATATTATTGGTTGAGAGGCGTTCACGTACGTATAATTGATAAAGTTGGGGCTGTTGTCGATTAACCAAACCTTGTAATGTGGTGACCAGATTGATGACGTCATATTGCCAACTCTTATTCTCTGGTTGTTTAAGCAAATATTTTTCCGTATCAAAAATGTAGAGCGTTTTTGCAGCAGGCTGCGTCATAGGAGCAAGGCTGACGCTAGTCGCTGATGATGGTGAGCTGGATTTATTAGTAGTTGTTTGCGGGTAGGCTGCCGGTTGGTTTTGGGCTGGTTGAACAGCTGAAGTTGAGGGATCAAAACCCACTGGTTGAGGTCGATTCAACTGTTGCGCTTGAATAGTATTTAGTTGAATAAACCAGCCCATTAACAGAATAATAGCCAATCGCTTATAGCATGACATCATGTAATTCTCCCTCTCGAATCATATAAAAAAAGGCATTCCGTCAAACAAGATAACTGGTAGTCAGTCGGGCATCAGGTTATTGGTCGTTTTTAAGATGAATATTTTCAATAGTATTATTAGTACGGGTCATCTCTTCAGTTAGAATTTCCCAAGGTTCATCTTTGATATTAACCACGCCGTAGTTGCTGTTTTCTCCATCGAAGCGTCCTTCAGCCGGTTCGTCGGTATATTCGAACCAGTGATAACCTATCATATACGGCAATTTCATCAGGTCGCTGACGTATCCCGTGAATCCTGCGGCGCGGTCTTTTTGGGTTTTTACTGCTTTACCCGCGCCCTTGGTGTTGGGTAAACCCGAATCCATCGCTTTAAAAGAGAATTCTCCGATTAGAATCGGTTTTCCGGTAATATCGTAAATTCGCTTAAGCAGATTATCCGGTGGTCTATAACTATATGAATTATATGATATTGCGTCAACTGAATCCTTCATACCCAGCAGAACTGGTTTGGGAGCGTATCCAGCAAAGCGGCAGCCCAGGATCAGGTGATTGGGATCGTATTTCTTGATAGCGTCCCGGCAAATAATAAAGTATTGCCGGGCGATTTGCTCTTGAAAGGCGTCTTCATCATCTTGGCGTTTCTGACTTTTGGGGATTTCTTTCAATTGGGTGACTTGATCATAGGATTCGACATCAATACCCCAAGCTTGATTAAAGGCTTTGATATCGGGATAGCGTTCATTGAGGAATTCAATAGCTTTCTCATTTCCGTCCGTTTTGGGTTTGAATTTGAGATAGGAAATCAATAGCGATTCCTGAGAGCGCCAATCGGGTCCCCAACGCAGTTCGTTATCGGTGAAATAACCGAGAAGGTAGATATCATCCCGTCGTTTCTGGCATTGGGTTTGGGCTAAATGGCGGGCGGCTTGCCGGAATTTTGAAGAATAGACATCCGGGAATACGCCCTTTTCCCAATCTCCTCCAGCGCGTGAGGCGATGTTCAGAATCACGGTGTAGGGAATCTGTTGGTTGCGCATGATCTCGTTGGACCATGCGCCGATAGTATTGAATCCCCATGCGCGTAAACGTTGCGCCGTTTCTGTAGCCCATTCTTTTTGGGTTCCATATTTCTCTTGAGTGGTTTTAGCGTAGGGGCTGTATTTCAGCGCTGGAGAGAAATCAGCAGTGTAAGAAATATGGTTTACGCCCTTGGAGATAAAGGCTTTGCCGCCGGGATCTATAAACCACCAGACGTCATTGATCTGCTCAATATAAAAGAAACTGCGCGGTTCAGATGACACACTCATTAATCCGCCCAGATTGTCATATCGATTGGCGGCTTGGATATGGATAGTGGTGAAAAATAGTATGCAGGTTAAAATTTTTTTCATAATAGTCGATCCCGGATAAATCACTGTGTCATAAAGCGTTATTTTTATATCAACTCCATCAAAGCAACGATGTCATCATCATACAATACTTTAAACCATTTCTGAAAGAGTTTTATTCGGTTGGGATCGACTAGTTTTCGACTGACTAGTAGATAACGGATATTGTATGTTAGGGCGTATTGACGAATAGAGTCTTTCTCTGCGGTGTAATAGATATCATCCCGCGCTTGGCGCCGTGATTCCATATCAGCCCGTGGATTGCAATGCGAAGGGTAAGAGTGAAGCGTCTTGCGTCCGGTTCGCACTCCTATGACGAAGAAACTGGAGTGGTCGTCAGGAGCGCAAATGACGTCATCAACATCAGTGTTTTGACGGATGAATTGCGTGACTCCATCCCATTCGCCTTTTTCCCGGTAGGGCCACAGAAAGAGTTTGCTGTGTTGGGGGATTTCTGTGATGCATAAGAAGAGGCTGGCGGATAAAGCAATGATTAAAATGCTGCAAATAATAGAGCGAATTTTTAGTGAGATTTTCAAACCAAGGAACCAGGATAATCCAAGTCCTGCGAATAGAGCTACTGTCAGTTGGGCGTAAAGTTGAAATTCATGCGGGACTAAGACTGGGAGTTTTTCCAGCATGGAGTTATACGATTCAGTATTGGTGTTTTGCAGATACTTAAGAAGATAGGGCGGGATTTGTCCGAGGATTGATATTCCTAATATGGCTAATAAAAATTCATAGACTGGTTGATGTCTTCGTTTCAGGGTAAGAATCAAACCAGCCAATGCCAGAACCATAATCGGGATGCAGCGAAGCTGACTTTTGCCGGGCAGGATGAATTCGAGATGATAAAGCGCCGGGGCGATATAACCAATAGGGTCTGGATTGCGAACTGGTTGAAGAATCTGGCTCAGCCAATAGGGCGAGGCTGCGGCTAATGCAATGGATGTGAAGAGCGCCGCTTGCAGAATGGTCTCCCAAGCAAAGAAACTGTGCCGGATGCGGATAAACCAGAATAAAGAGAAGGCGCTCAGAATAATCAGAAAAGTCGGGGGATGAAATAATCCCATAATCCCGCAGCATAATGCGAAAATGCAAATCGTCTTCCACGATAATGAATCAGCATGAAAAACGAATGCGGCTAATAGTATTAGCGACAAAGCGCTGCCATGAGCCATCACGGTCGGGGACGCCATGACGTAAGTGACATACCAGGGTAAAGCGCATAAAGTGAGCGTAGCAGCAAATGAGGCATGCGGATTACGATTGGTTAAACGGTAACTGAGAAAATAGAAAGCCAGTATGGCGCTCCAATTGAATGTTGCGGTAAATACGGCGTAAACCTTAATCAGGTCGGCGTTAAACAGGCTGGAGTAACCCGCCATTAATGCTGCATGGGTTGGTGGATACCAACTATAATATCCACTCAATACAGGATCGGATAACAGGCCGCCTCCCTCTAGAAGGTGACGGGAATTTATGGCGTCGCGCAGGGAATCCCATGTGGTGAATCGGTAGGTGATCCAATGAGGTCCGGCCAATACGCCGTAGTAAGCGATAATTACTAATAAAAGCAATAACGGGTAGACATAGTCCGGTCTCCTCCACCATCGGGGGATTGAATGAACTATGGGTAAAGATGAAATAGATTTCACTCTTTAGTCGTTTCGAGCACCATAAAGGTCATGTCATCTTCAACCGGGCTGCCTTCTCTAAAACGGTGCAGGGTAGTTTCTAATTCACCGGGTAGGCTGGCAATCTGCTTATCCTTCGAGTCGACCATAAATTTTTGCAAACCTTCAATATTAAACATTGTGCCTTCGGCGTCAAACATTTCTATTGGACCATCCGTGTAAAACGCCACCCTGTCGCCGGGTTTCAGCGTAATCGTAGAAGATTTGAATTCCGCGTCTAACTTAAAGCGTAGAAAGAAAGAGCGCGATCCTTTGAGCGCTTTACAGACTCCATCGCGCAGGTGCATTATAGGCGGGTGACCGGCGTATGCGTAATGCAGTTGGCCTTTTTTGAGATTGAGTATAGCCACTTGTGATGTGACGAAATGTTGGGACGGGCCATATTCAAACAGATGCCGGTTTAACTTTTTTAGTATGGCGCCGGGTGATTTGCTCAGATTGCCCTGGTGGATGAACGAACGCACGATGGCCATAGAGATAGAAGCTTGCGCTCCATGACCGGTCACGTCGGCCACGATAAAAACCAGATGATCATCGTCGACCATAATGGCGTCGTAATAGTCGCCGCCCACATAAGCGCAAGGCTCATAGAGCACATGAATGCGGAAGCGTGGATCCTGGGGCATCTCTTTGGGCAGCAGAGAGCGTTGGACGCGACCCAGTTCCATGTGGTCTTCCATGATCTCTTCCATCTCTTTTAAGGCGTGAGCCGTATTATGAGAACTCCGCTTTAAGCGTTCGGTCAACATGCCTATCAACCAGGATGATAACTGAGGATTCTTGGTCATTTTTATGAAAGCGTCTTTGGGGATGCGCATGGCGCTGGAAGGTTCAACCGGGGTGACGGTGGCGGTGCGGGGCGTGTTTTGCAGCAACCCCATCTCGCCAACCATGTCGCCCGCTACCAGATGGCTGATCGGTTTATCGTTGACGATAATGGCGCAACGCCCTTTAAGCAGAATAAAAAGAGCGTCCGATGGCTCGTGTTGTTTTACCAGCGGTTCTCCGGTTAAATATTCTTTAACCTCTGCATCAGCGGTCATCAGTTCCATTAATTCATCATCTAATAAAGATGCAAATTTCTCATTTTTTATATGTAGAGTTCTAAGAACTTCATCCACATCGATTTTGTGCTTCTGTTTCTTCTGGGCCATGATTTAACCACCAATAATATGAGCTAATTTATTTAAGAGATTCCAGTAAATAGTAATAAAACGTTTAAGAATAATATTCTTAAAAGGCATTACTCGACAGGGCAATAAGTATTTGTAACAAGATAGTACATTAAAACTTGATTAATCTGAATAATAATTGGATCAAATAATCTTTAATATTGCGTTTTATCATGGCCAAAGGCAATTGTGAACGGATATAACTCTGCGAATCTCTCTAATAACCATCAATTCTCTGATAAAATGTCTGAAGGATATGTTTAATAGTCCTCAAGCCTCTTGATGAAAATACGGTTTGAAATTAGGATTATCCGCTATAAGAAATAATAAATATATTCGGGGCGTAGCGCAGCCTGGTAGCGTGTCTGCTTCGGGAGTAGAAGGTCGATGGTTCGAATCCATTCGCCCCGATTAAAATTTAACCCCTGAGAAATCAGGGTTTTTTTTTGTCTTGGAGCAATGGCAGAAATTAGTTTACATGTACACTGTGTCAAAACGTGCCAGAATTGTATTGCTTATTCGTTCACGACTATTCTGAATCCCGGTAAAATCCTTGTATCTGTATCCTCTTCCCCCCATCGTTCGATTTCTTTTCATAACGTCTTTTGAATAACCGCAGAGAGTAATGATAGAAGAGTGAGTATTAATAAAAGTGCTCAATAAGATATTTATCAACTTAAATTATCTTAGGAAATATGTTATTAGATATATTGTTCAATATTTTTATCGAGAAAATGATGATATATTTCAATGAAGATTACCAGATTCAATAGAATATCAAAAATCCTTATTAGAATTACTCTGATTCTATTTGGGCTTTTTTTGATTTGTTTTATTCTCTTTTACCTTCTGATCAATCATCCGAAATCGCATGCTTTTCTACAAAACAAAATACGGGAGGTCGCAGGCATTGACGCAGAATGGCGATCATTAAGTTGGTTTGTTCCCGATTATATTATGATATCCGATCTTTCCATCCACAATATATTACCTGACATTCCTTATCATATCAATGCTAAAAAAACTACCATTTCCCGCATATTGAGACTTTATCCCAACCTCTCTGCGTCTGGTATATCGGTTTTATCGGGGACGGACATGATCGCTTTTGTATCAGATTTCAGTGGGCTTTGGCGCGAAACTGATAATCAACAACGGTTGCAGATATCTTTTGATCAACTACTCGTATATCCTCTATCTCTCTTATCAATATCAGATTCTTCAATTATACCAGCCGCCTCTCAGTCGCCAGTTATTGCATCCGATGCAATTCAATCAAGTATGTCCATTATCGAATCCATTCGCTTTTCAAATGCAAGCCTTGAAATTCCCTGGATTGAAAATGATTATCTTTATGATGGAAATATACGGATTGAACCGACAGGTAATTTTGCTGAATCAGAGATTACTTTGTATCCCTGGAATCATAAGGATGATTACCGGGCGCAAGCACATGCTACGATTGATCTAATCAGATACGATCTTAAAGAAGCGGCAATCAATCTGAATCATGTTCCACTTTCATTGTCATCTCCCATTGCTTTGTCCCTTGTTTTGAATGGAACTTCTAGTATTCATGTAGATGATCAAAACGGATTACTCGCCGAATCACAGATGTCGTTACGGAATATCAGTGCTGATATAGTCGAATCTTCATCAGCATTTATGCAGGACGCCGCCATTCAATCTTTAGTTTCTTTTGATGAGGCAAAATATATAAGGGGAGCTACTCTTTCCTTGGTACACTCCTCCGGTCAATATCATGACGGTTTTTGGGGCGCCTTCCCAGTCCCTTCAGGGACAATGGACATTACATATCATCCAAGTACTGAAAACACATTGCCTTTGTTGATTAATGGCTCGATGGAGATTCTTGACCAATATTCTGTTACATTTAATGATCCACTGAAATCAGCAACATTAGCATGGGATGCTTCTGGAAAAATCAATCCTAAATCTATAGATAATTTTATTTCTTTTATACCTGGTGATTTGCTGGAAGGTTTTGATTCTATTACGGGCGTGATATCTGCAAATGGCAATGTTTCCGGGAACTTAAATGAGATTGAGAATTACGATGGAAAATTAAATCTTTCAAATCTAAAAGGAGGTTTTGGTAATATACGGATTGATGACGCCCGTATGGACTTTTCCATTAATGGCTCCATTAAAGCCGATATATTTAAGGCGGATAGCGTCATACATGCCGCCATGCCGGTAAATGGTACTCAAGAATTGATGTTAACGCCTGAAATACAGTTAGAAGGCGCTTATTCGAGGAAAACCGGCAAGGGGAAAGTTAATATTCTCAAAGCTGATACTGAGATTACTAAGTCCATATCCGGTTGGATTGATACATATAACAAATGGTCTATTGAAGGCGTGATTCCTCTTGAAGATAGTGTGGCTCATGTCCGGTCGATTCTGCCTTATTGGGGAAATGAAATCGAAGGAATGGGTGATATCACTTTTCATGGATGGGGTGACTTTAAACATGTTAATTTTGAAGGCTCTTGTTCTGATCTTACCTTGTACTCTTTATCAGATGATTTGACATTCGGAGTGCAATTACGTGATTTTGGTTACAACGGTAACTGGCAAAACGGTTCAACGCAACATTGTTCTTTAGCGCTCAAGATGGCGACGCCTTATATCTCATTCGGCGTAAACGATTATGAATGGAAGAACGAAACGCTGGTTATGCAAACCGGAATTGAGAATAATCAGATAATCAATGTATTAATTAATCT
Organism: bacterium; assembly: GCA_963662285.2. Taxonomy (GTDB): domain Bacteria; phylum Hinthialibacterota; class Hinthialibacteria; order Hinthialibacterales; family Hinthialibacteraceae. Next base: position 1,058,817 of record CAXXMV010000008.1, on the reverse strand, counting down.
CCCCGGTGGTGGAGAGATTACTATTGATGGCGATATTGCTTCAGAACTTGTTCTTAATGCTTCTAATTTAGATATCGAAAGATTTTTTATCCCAATTATCGAGCAATATCTCCTGGCAAGTGAAGAGGAATATAAAATTCCACTGTTAATTAACGGGAAATCTGATTGTCGGATTCGCTGTAGCATAGTGGATGAAAACTGGAACCTGGACGGGAATCTTGTTCTGCGTATAGAAAATTTATTGTATAACGAAGCCTTGTCTTTAATGATAAAAGATGCGGTTCTTACAATTCCTGTTGTTTTTCCTATAAATGAATCGACCTTAGAAAACCGTACCGTTTTGTTTGAAGCGAAACTCGTCGATTTGGATGGAACCAAGTATGAAAATGTCTCCTTTTCCATCCCTATTATGACAGACTCTCTTCATTTAGTTTCTGATTTTACCCTTCCCTTATTTGGTGGGAATATTGGATTCAAGGATTTGCACGTCAAAGATTGGCTATCTTCACCCATTTTAGAAGGTCTGATTTCTCTTGATAAACTCGAGTTAACAAAAATAGCTGCATTACTACCTATCGTACCGTCTAATGGAACTCTATCGGGAAATATTCGAAGAGTTGTTTATACCGGAGATCGCTCAGAAATTATCGGTGATATTGGATTAGATATATTTGGGGGAAAGTTAATCGTAAGAGATCTGTTTTTGCGTCAATCGTTCGGCGGAAATACGATAGTAGGATTCAGTGCAGAGATTCAACAATTTGATCTCGAACAACTTGCGGCGTATTACCAATATGGAATGATAACCGGCGTCTTGAGTGGAACCATGAACAATACGCAATTAATTCTTCCTCCCTTTGGTTCAGACGAATTGCCTATACCAGAAAAGTTGGACATCAAAATCCAAAGCGTATCGGATGAGGAGGGAATAATAAGTCAGGAAACATTACTCAGAATCATAGAATTAAGCGGGCAATCCGACTTGAATCTGGCGCGTTATAAGGTTAGCAAATTCTACTATTCGCAAATCGGGTTGAATGTCCTCCTTGAGGGTATTAATTTACGCCTTATGGGATCATTAGAAGATCAGTTCTTTCTCTCTCCATCTAAAAGATTTTTTGGTAATAAGATTGGCATTCGCTTACCCCATTCATACAAGACAATCAACTTCCTGGATTTCTGGCATGAACTACTGGTTCAAATAGGAACTGTTTCCGCTGCCAAGTAAAGGAATAATGAAAAACAGAAATTCACAAGCGCTGTCAAATGGATACGGTTATTATGCTGCGATTATCTATTCAATAGGGCCGGATTACTGCATTTCAGTCTGGCCTTAACTTGTACATTTTGTATGGCGTCTTGAACTTGAATGATCAATCAAGTATTAGCCTATGACCAGGTTACGTTATATACGAAGTATCATTTTCTTTATCGATTATTGACAAGATACTATCTTCATGAGAAACTAGTGCGATTCTCAATATTACGTCAATACGCATATATTTATGTAAACTACTAAAATTGAATTAAATTAAATTGCATTTTATTTTAATTTCTATTTTAACCTGATTAAAATAAGATTAAAAAATACAAAGTTGATTATTTAAAATGAAACAGAAACTGTTTATTTATATGTATATTATCGGATTGGTTTTCTTCTCCGCATGCGCTTCGACGATTATCACTCCAGTGGGTAATTTCTCTTATGAGCCGAATCTATCGCCTGTTATCGCATTTGATAATCAGATAGAACCTATTGGCTTTGGCGTCGATCCTTCAGTCCTCTTAACCGGTGAAAATATTTATAAAAAATCAGACCGTAATCTTAAAAATATCGGTAAAATTTCCTCTAGTTTCCTTCCAGAGGAAGAAATTGAGAGTGATCAGGTTCTTACCTCAAATAATGTAGAAGAGCATTTACCTGAAGTAGATCAGACTCTATGGCGCCAGAACGAATTGACCCTATTAACCATGTGTATTTATGGTGAGTCGCGGTCGGAATCGTATGAGGGCAAACTGGCGATTGGCTATGTTGTGATGAATCGGTTGAAAGAGAGGAAATGGTTTGGAAAAACGCTACGTGAAGTTATCTTGAAACCATATCAATTCTCATGCTTTAATCAGAACGATCCGAATTATCGAAAACTGTTTAAGCCCCAAGTACGTTACTGGAAAGAGTGCTTTAAGGCGGCGTGGAATGCGTATTCTAAATTGGGGCAAGATCCGACGGAGGGCGCCAATCACTATTGCAGATACAACATCACCCCCAAATGGATTCACAAAATGGATCATAAAAAAAAGATAGGTAATCACATCTTCTATAGTTCATCATCCTCTGCATCGATTGACCAGTGGTATGCATTCTTGAACGATAAAAATAACGTGGAACTGGTTAACAGCGATAAAAATCTCCAGCATGAATTAATAAAAACATGCGCCTTGTTAATTAATCAGGATGATAATAATAAAAATTCAGCTGACAGTAATGGCCAAATGTTTGTTAACTGGATTCAGCGACAATTTCAATTCGACCAATTATCCACCTTTTTAGATATATGATTATAATCAATAATTGATTAACATAGGTATTCAGAAAAACTCTATTAATACCGCATAAGAAATATCTCCCCATAGTGTGGCATCCATGTTAAAAACCTTACAAAAACATTGACGCCGCAAGCCAAATGCATGATTTACAAGATGCATATGTTTGAGTAATGAAATGATTCTCGATTTCCTGCCATTAATGTTGAGAAGCCTTCTCAACATGTTATATATTTTGATAAAATATGTGACTGGTAATTCCAATCAGAGGCATACTTTTAGAGGTTGGATATATTTAATTCACATTTGGAGCATGACTATGGCCGGATCACGCTTGATGTATTTGAGAACTAGTTTATTGATAGGTTTCCTTTTTGTGTCATTCTGCGCTTTTGCCGCTGAACCGCCGTTTGTCAGCAACGTTCGTGCGGAACAGCGGACGGATGGATCAAAGTTGCTGGATGTCTATTATGATGTTGATGATCCGGACAGTTCACAATTGATGATTTCCATAAGGTTCTCGGATAACAATGGAGCGACATATAACATAATCCCTGAAAGTTTGTCGGGCGATGTTGGTTTAGTGGTTCCAGGAGAAAACAAGCATGTTATTTGGGATGCAGGGAAGGATATGCCAGGCGTATTCAATACTCTGTTTGGCGTTGCGGTAACTGCGGATGACCATTTTATAGAAGACTTTACGATTCCTTTACCAAACCTTCCCCAAGGCGCCAAACCGCTGGAGATGGTATTGATCCCGGCGGGGAGTTTTACTATGGGAAGCCCGGATAGCGAACAAGATCGAGGTTCCGATGAAGGCCCACAGCACCAGGTAACAATCAGCAAATCCTTTTATATGGGGAAATATGAAGTGACTCAAGCCCAATGGGAAGCGGTTATGGGAAACAATCCCTCATATTTCATTGGTAATCCAAACAATCCGGTTGAACAAGTCTCATGGAATGATTGCCTGGAATTCATTTCTAAACTGAACCAGATGGATCTAGGAACGTTTCGTCTACCCACAGAGGCGGAGTGGGAATACGCCTGCCGTGCAGGAACGACAGAACGCTTTTATTGGGGAGATGATCCTAACTATACGCAAATCGAAGATTACGCTTGGTATGGCGGTAACAACATCGTCAATGGCGCCAAAGAAGTAGGTACGAAATTGCCAAATCCCTGGAACTTGTTTGATATGATCGGCAACGTGTATGAATGGTGTCAGGATACGTATAGCGGCTATTCCTCCACGCCTGAGATCGATCCCGTTGTTACTAACTCTGGTAACTATAGAGTGCTTCGCGGCGGTGTATGGAACTACAGCGCCGATAGCTGCCGTTCGGCGGATCGCGGCGGCAACGGACCTGACTACGCGAGCTACTACTTTGGATTTCGTCTATCCAGAACTCAGTAGACCTGTTAGCTTTTATCCTTTGCCTTTTTCCATTTTACTGCGTCAAAAGTCACTGCCGTGATTTTTTTTGTAACGATTATAGGAAAATTATTTTCAAGGAGAACCGCTATCATGCGCCATTGTTTTATTTCCACTTTCCTGTTTTTTACAATCGCACTAAGCGTGTATCCATCAACTCATACAGCCAATTATAAACCATTCACTATAAATACAATAGATACTGCTACATCTCACACCGCCTATTTCAAACCATTCATTATAAAAACAATAGATACTGATATCGTCGATATCCCCAATATCCCCAATCTCCCCGAAGACGCCAAACCGCTGGAAATGGTTTTAATCCCGGCGGGGACATTTACTATGGGATCGCCAGCGGATGAGCGGGGGAGAGATGAATATTTAGAGTGGGCGCCTCATCAAGTTACTCTTACAAAATATTTCTATATCGGGCGATATGAAGTTACTCAGGCGCAATATCAAGCGGTTATGGACGACAATCCATCCGGTTTCCAAAACAAACCGGACAATCCGGTTGAACAAGTAACTTGGATTAATGCAGCGAGTTTCTGTAACGAACTTAGTAAGCAACAGGGATTAACGCCGGTTTATAACGAATCGGACTGGACTACTGATTGGACCGCCAATGGGTATCGGTTGCCAACCGAAGCGGAGTGGGAATACGCTTGCCGGGCGGGAACCCGAACCCGTTTTTCATTTGGTAACGCTTTGGAAATACCTGATTTTGGAGATTCATATAGAGAAATTGGCGATCAATATATGTGGTGGAAGGGAAATAATACCTATAGCGGCAATGAAGCAGGCGCGAAAGAAGTGGGCTTGAAACAGCCCAATCCCTGGAACCTATATGATATGCATGGCAACGTGTGGGAATGGTGTAATGATTGGTGGGAAGAACCAAGCAACCGGGGATCAATAGTTGATCCAAAAGGTGAAAATTCAGGTAGTACCAGGGTGTACCGGGGCGGCAGCTGGGGCAGCGAAAGCTGGTACTGCCGTTCTGCGTTCCGTGACGCACTTGGCCCCTACTACATGAACGTCAGCAGGGGTTTTCGTTTGTGCAGGACTTATGATGAGACAAAGCCTGTTGCACCTACTAATACGCCAATGCCAACTCCGACAAAAACCCCCACGCCGACGCTGGAGATAGAAACTATCACAGTCGATATTCCCGATCTCCCCGAAGGCGCCAAACCGCTGGAGATGGTGTTCATCACTGCAGGAACCTTTATGATGGGATCGCCGTCAAGTGATAAAGATCGTGGTTCTGACGAGACGCAGCATCAAGTCACTCTTACACAGGATTTCTACATTGGGAAGTATGAAGTGACTCAAGCCCAATGGGAAGCGGTGATGGGAAACAATCCCTCTTATTTTAGTGAAATGCCAAACAATCCAGTTGAACAAGTATCATGGAACGATTGCCAGGAGTTCATTACTAAACTGAACCAGATGGGCCAAGGAACATTTCGTTTACCCACAGAAGCGGAGTGGGAGTACGCCTGCCGTGCAGGAACGACAGAACGCTTTTATTGGGGAGATGATCCCAATGATTCACAGATCAATGACTACGCTTGGTATGACGGTAATAGTGGCTATATAACCAAAGAAGTAGCTACGAAATTGCCAAATCGCTGGGGTTTGTTTGACATGAGTGGTAATGTGTGGGAGTGGTGTCAGGATTGGTATAGTGACTATCCTTCTACTCCTGTAATCGATCCCGTTGTTACTAACTCAGGTATTTATAGGGTTCTTCGGGGCGGCTGCTGGAGCTACGATGCCAGGTACTGTCGTTCCGCGAGCCGTTACGGGAGCGATCCCGACTTCGGGTACTACGGCAGTGGTTTTCGTATATGTAGGACTGATGGGATTCTACCTACGCCAACGCCTGTTTTACCCACTGATACACCTATATCAACTCCGACTGATACTCCCACGCCAACATTAACTCCTACGCCAGCGGAACCATTACCGACGCCAACGCCTGTATTGCCTACTCCAACGCCAACGGAGATATCCAATGAACCTGGATTGGAAATAACAACTCTTGAATTATTACGCCGTTGCAATGGCAAAAGCGTTGTTTTTACCGTCAATGTTGAGGGTGTTAATGGATTTAATGAGAAAGTGGATTTATACACGCCTAATGCTCCAAATGGTTTCGACGTGAGATTTGTTCCGAACCCAGTGGTTCCTCCCGCGGTATCCCGGTTGATCCTTACGCCCAATAGTGACAATAATATTTTCGATTCCATTACATCAAGAGGATTGGTGGAAAAATTCTCTATCAAAGGCAGTTCTCCCTCAAAGAGTGATTCCGAGGAAGCGTCAATCGAAATTCTTACCCGCGGTTACACGACGCTTGACGGCGATGTCGTCTATCGAGAACCGATTCCCATCTATCTGGCTTCTCCATCCAAACTGGATGAAACTGCTGGGTCAACGGTAGTAGTAAAAGGCCAGATTCGCAGCTATACGGGGATATCTGATGTATTCGTCCGTGCTCTCCGACCGGGAGATAGCAATCCTGTGACTGAGAAAGTAACTGTCTCTGATCGTGGTGGATATTTTGAAGCGGAATTTCTGGTGGAAAACTCTGATCAATTGATAAATGATCCTGATGACGTCCAGTGGCGGATCGACGCCTCCTTTGATATCGGATTAAACTATCTTCCTCTGAGAGGACAGAGCGAACCATTGTTCATTCCCGTAGGTTCTATCAGGGCTAATCTCCCTGGAAAAGTGAAATACCGTTCGGTGGTGCAATCTCAAAGTCTGGAAAATTATACAGGACATGTAATTATTGTGGGCGGCAAAGACGGGGATGACATCAGTGCAGGTCAAATAGAAAAACTGACTGGCTCGATTTACAAAAGCCTGGTTTCCGAAAGACGCCTGACTGATGACTCGGTTACTCTCCTGTCTCATAGTTCTAATCCACAGTTGGATGTTGAATCCAGCGAGCAAGGATTAATCGATGCAGTTGACCAGGCGTCTGAAGCGGAGTTTCTCCTCCTGTATTTAATCGGTTCGGGAGAAAGAGGCGTGTTCTATTTCGCTTCAGGTACGCCGCTTAATGGTCCAACATTAGCCGAAATTCTATCTCCTCGCTGTAGAGACGCCAATAAGCGTACGCTGGTCATTATCGATATACAACAGGCGGGATTCCTTCGTGATCGATTGCCTACCCACAAGGGACTGGAAATAATCGCCAGCACGGGAGATCAGCATCCTGCGATTTTCTCTGACAGCCAGGGGCAACCCTTCTCGTTCTCAGATTTATTTTTCGATGCAATTTTATCAGGCAAAACAGTTTATAAATCTCTGGCTTATGCCCGGAATCAATTAAGGCGCATTCAGGAACCGAACATTGCGCAAGTCCCGGAACCGTTGGAATCAGATTTGAAGGAAGAATTCGCTTCGTTGATTATCGGTTCCGCCTTTGTTGAAGAAGATGAAAGTATAAACGACAACCTTCCTCCAGCTATAGAAGGCGTTCCTGCATCTATTGAGCATGTTCGTGGAGAACCACTTGTCCTGGAAGCCGCTATTCGAGATGAAGAGACTCATGATAAAGACAGCAGCGGCGAAGATGTGGTTCTATCTGTTCGCATTTCTCAACTTGAAACTAATGTCAGTAAAGAGATATCTGAATTAGAATATATTACTTATGATAGCAGTACTGATAAGTTTCATCTTAATATTGATAATTTCCCAAATTCATTGTTTGGAGATTATGCGCCGAACGGGCAATATTCATTAAGTCTACTGGTACAGGATAACTCTGATAATTCAACCGCTCCGGCGATAACTTCAATCGATGTCGTTCCATCGTCTGCTGATCCAGTTTTGAAACCCGATCCAATCAAAACTTACGAGTTTGATCAAAATGATATCGGCGCTAATGGTTGGGCGGAAATCCCGGGCGGCTTCTCAGGTAATGCTCCCGGAACAGTATCATTCCTTGATTTTAGTTTCGATCCTTCCTTGGTTCCTTCCAGTGAAGATAAAAAAGCGCTGGCTGTCACCATCCAGAAAAAACAGATCACCATGTTCTTTGCTTTGGAACCGATAGCGACAGAAGGGAAGCCTTTGCTCATTCGCGCCTCTATGCGCGCCAATTCCCCTAATGCCGGCGTATGGTTGACGGCCTTAAAAGGGAACTTGAGTTCCGGGGTGAATGTGGATAACTCTCAATCTCTAATAACATCGTCAAACTCATCTGTGATATCCACTATGGAACAAAATCTAGTCGTCCTATATCATCCCGTAGGAGAGGAATTAGTAACTCCAGTTGTTCAAGTTGCTGGGTTGGATGCAGAAGGCGTTACTACAGTTCTGATTGACCGGATTGAGGCTTATCAAATCGATCAAGATAGCGTATATCCCTCAGAGTTATTCTCGACTCTTCCGGGAGATTCAGGTTCTACACAAGTTGTAAACGATCTTAATCCGATTGTTGAGTATGAATTTTCTAAACCGAATCTTCAAGCGATGAAATGGCAGGAAATTCCAGGAGGATTTACTGAAGAATCTCCAGGCATGGTTTTCGCGAGTGATTTCAGTCATGACGCTAACCTGCTGCCTTCAAGCAATGATCGCAGGGGGCTGGCATTCTCTGTGCAATCCGGGCAGGTTGCTTTTACTTATTCAAAGGAATCTCTCCCTTATACGGGCTATCCCTATCTATTTAAAATGCAAGTACAGTCAGACGCGCCGGATGCTTCACTATGGTTAGTGGGACTCAAAGGAAACCTCAATTTAAACGAGGGTGTTGATGGATCGCTGGGATTCCGGCAATGGGCTAACGTCGCGAATTGTACGGGAAAAGAACAAACCATGTTTCTTTTATATGAACCGGATTCCAGTTCCTGGATGACCCCCGCTCTACAGGTTGCCAGTAAATCAGAAGCATCTCAAAATATTATACGAATCGATAGTTTACAAATATATTCCTTAGAACCTGGGCAAGCATATCCTGGAACTATTTTTATGTCGAAGAAATAATCATCTATGAATTGGGAGCCAAAAAATGAAGTATATCAATATCTATTACACTCGTAATAAATATATTTTTCTTCTAATGTGTTATTTTTCCTTTTCCTTTTCTCAAACTTCATATTCACTTACAACCTATGGTGAAATTTCCGGTGAGGAAACCTGGTCGGGCGTTGTGCAATTGAAGGGTGATGTGACTGTCACCAGTTCGGGCGAATTGACTATTCTTCCGGGAACGCGAATAGAATGCGATGCGAATGTAGATGCTCAAATCGGCGGTGTACATACCTCGCGCATAGAAATAATCGTCGATAATGGATCGCTGATAGCGCAAGGTACGGAAACCTCGCCAATTGTATTTACTTCTTCTTCCACGTCACCGGTAAAAGGGGATTGGTATGGATTGATTTTTTACGGTGAAAATATTTCCTTGAAAAATTGTCAGATTTATTATGGTATTAATGGTATAACTGTTAATAGCGGGAATCCTTCATTCAGCAATCTGACTATAAATGAAAATAAAGAGTTTGGATTGCATTTGAAGGTTAATTCTACCTTGTCTGATCTTATTATTTCCAATAACCAAACTGGAATTCAATTAGAAAAGAGCCTTAATCTGGATATCAAAGATAGCCTGATTGAAAAAAATACGAAAGATGGCATTTATCTATGGGAAGGCGTCTTGACTATCGAGAATTGTCAAATTCTTAATAATTCCACGGATGGTAGAGCAGGAATAAATGGATGGAGGAGTACTGTCAATGCCAGAAATTGTCAGATAGCGGGCAATGGGTGGTATGGAATTTATGCAACAAAAATAACAGTGGATAATTGTGTAATAAGCAACACGATTAATGGAGGCGCCTTTCCCGGGCATGGAATATGCGATTGCTCTGAGTATGGCGGCGGATATGTTATTGTAAAAAATAATTCCAGAATACTTGATAATGACGCTGACGGGATTGGTTCCTATTATGGATCAAACTCATCAGCGATTATCGAAAATAGTATTATTAGTGGAAACAAGTGGAATGGAATTGCTTCCGCTTTTATTGCCGAATTAACCAGTAGTGAGATTACTTATAATACAAATAATGGAATATCAAATGCCCTGAGTTCCAATGGCAGTATAATTAGTTACAATGGGAAAATTGGCATTAATATTACCACATCAAGTGGTGAATTAATTAATAATATTATTCAGAACAACAATATAGGCATCCAAACATCAATCTCTACGGATACATATAGTTGGATATATTTTAATGATGTTTTTGATAATCACTCGTACGAACTCAAAAACAACGGAGCGGCTGCAATCATAGCGAATGTAAATTATTGGGGTGAACCTACTACAACTGAATTGAATCAAGAAATCTCAAATTTAACCAAGATATATGATAGCCGTGATGATTCTTCAGTCGGACAGGTTATTTTAAATGGTTGGAAAAATACCTCGACCAACCCGACGCCTACGCCAACGAATACTCCATATCCACCAACGGCCACATTTACTAATACCCCAAATCCTACAAATACCTACACTCCAGTACCGACGCACAAACCGCCGACGCCTACTTTTACCTACACTGAGACGCCTGTTCCCACTAATACGCCGACGGTTATAACTACTCCAACTCCCTGGAGGCCTTACATTTCTATTGAGGTTCCTCCGAAAATGATTTATGTCACAGATGATGGGCAATCCACTGAGAATCTTATGGACAAGACGGATTATGACGCCCCATCAGATCGGGCGTTGATGATTCATTGGAACATTGGCGGCTTTCTATCTCAACCCAAAGCGATTCAATTAAATGTCGCTGGAACGGGAACAGGTCAAGTTCGTCTGGCGGCCAACCTTGATCCACTCACCACATCCTTTGAGTGGAGAGAAGGAAATCCTCTTATTTTCGATGAGAGCGTTAAGGGTGGACCACAATTCAATAAATCTTACCGTTTTACCGTGATTGTTAATCTAACTATTGGAAGTACCAGTTCTTTCAGTTCCGGCGTAATTGATTTTTCCGATATCCCTACACCTACTCCTACTTTTACAAATACTCCCATCCCTACGCCTACCTATACTCCAACATTGACGCCAACCAATACTATTCCACCTGTGCCGCTTAATATTCCTGTAGATACTGTGGTTGTTACCGATCATCTGCAATCAACAGAGAAACTAAATGGTGGCTACGATATCGACGTCGCCCACGATAGAGCTCTTGCGGTTCGATGGAATTATAGCAAATCAGACGCTGCTAATTTCCATATTTATGTTAAGATTGATAATGGATTTCCTCAATTTTTAGGACAAACAAAATCTGGATCTGTATACTACTTTGAATGGCGGATAGGAAATCCTTTTCTTACAGATTCATTTGTTGATGGTCCGCAGTATAAAAAATTATACAAATTCTTAGTCTATGCCATAACTTCTGATGGAGCATATCTATTAACCTCTCTTGATCCTGTATTGTTTTGGGATGCCAACGAAATACTGCCGACGCCAACTTATACGACAACTCCGAAACCTACTGATACGCCTAGACCGACTCCAACCGACGCGCCAAAACCTACTCCAACCAATACGCCGAAACCGACGCCAACCAATACGCCGAAACCGACGCCAACCGATACGCCGAAACCAACTCCGACTGATACTCCAAATCCACCAACAGCGACGAGTACGCCTTTTATTGCTGTTAATTTGATACCTAATCCATCATTTAATATTGCCAGTGGTTCTTTACCTATGGGATGGGAGAATCCCGGTTCTGGTGGAAACCTGATCTGGGATCGTATTATTGCTCATTCATTTTCATCTTCTGTAAAAATTGCAGGTTCATCAGTTCAAAACTATTCATTACATTGGAGCACTATCGATTTGATTGAGTTTGATCGATCAAAACAGTATCTACTTACATTTTGGTATCTATGGGATAAGCCCGCCCTTAGTGGAGATGTTGCGGAAATTGGGATAAGAGCATATAACGATGAAGGGGATGATATAGGTTTGACAACCTATTATCCCAATGGACTGGCAGGAGATTGGCGATACGCCCAATTTATTATTCCAAAAAACAGTATGCCGGAGAGCGCAAAATATGTTAAATTATATTTCGGTAGATTTATGGGATCAACCGAAAGCGTAGATTCTATATTATGGTACGATGATGTTTCTTTGAGAATAATGGGAGATCATGAGTCTCTTCCTCCGACATTAACTCCATATCCGCCAACTCCAACAAATACTTTCACGCATACTCCGACGTCAACGAACTCACCTACGCCGACCAATACTCTGACGCCGACAGATACCCCAAGGCCGACAAATACGCCGACGCATACACCCATACCTTCTCCCACTCCAATCATGCTTATTGATGTCCCGTTAAATCTTTATGAAGGATCAAAACCACTTGAATTAGTTTATATTCCTAGCGGAACCTTTCTGATGGGAAGTCCCTCCTATGAGAAAGGTAGAGATCCCAATGAAGGACCTCAACATGAAGTGACTATTTCAAGGCCCTTTTATATGTCGAAATATGAAATCACTCAAGAACAGTGGTTTGCTGTAATGAATGTTAAGCCATCTGTTTATGGTGGTTCTAATTATCCGGTGGATGCTGTTTCATGGGAAGACTGCAATCATTTCATTGAAGAATTGAATAAATTGAATATCGGAAATTTCCGTCTACCTACAGAGGCCGAATGGGAATATGCTTGTCGGGCAGATTCCACAGAACGGTTTTATTGGGGAGAAGATGAAAGCAATACCGAAATTAATAATTATGCATGGAATTGGTTTAACTCTCGTCATTCACCTCAAACGGTAGGTGGGAAATCACCTAACGACTGGGGATTATATGATATGAGCGGCAACCAGAATGAATGGTGCGCCGATTGGTATACAGAATATAATTCATCTTCAGTAATTGATCCTCAAGGACCAAATGAAGGAGAAAACCGTGTTGTAAGAGGCGGCTTTTTCGATAGTATTGGCGGTTGCCGGTCTGCGGCAAGAGATAGCGCCAATCCCAAAATTGGCATTGAAACAATCTCATTTCGAATTGTGCGCGATTTTACTTTTAAGCCAACGCCGATAGATATGCCTACTCCGATAGATACCCCACCGCCGGATATACCAACACCGGATATGCCAACGCCTACTCCTGAAGAACCTGATGATCCGATTTTCGAACCTACGCCGGATGAGACCTCGAAGGAACCTGGAATAAGAATAACGACTAGAGAAATTCTTCAGCGGACGAATGGAGGAACCGTCACTTTTCAGGTCATCGTTGAGGGATTTAATGGATTTAACGAAGAGGTTCGTCTCCAGGTTAGGGATTTGCCCGATGGTTTTGATGCACAGTTTTCGCATCAAAAGTTTGTTCCAAATAATCAATCTACCTTAATTATCTCTCCACGAGACAAGACTATTTTTAATGGAATTAGCGGAGATATCCCTCTCGTTGATTCCTTTCTAATTCAAGCTCTATCAGGCAGCGATAAAGTTGAAGAAATAATTGCTTATTTACATCTATTGCCTTATGGGGCGCCTCTTTATAATTCTCCCGTTCCGCGTGAACCGTTTTTTATCGATTTACGAACAGAATCCAGAAATAGGGAAAGGATTGGAGATAAAGTCGTTATCCGAGGAGAGATTCACGATAATCCCGGAATTCGTTGGTTGACTGTTTCTGCATTACGACCGGGAGAATCTGTTCCCATTATCGATGATGAAGTAGAAATTTCTAAGCGTGGAGGCAATTTCGTTACGGAATTTCTTGTTGAAAAAGATAGTCATTTAGTGCTCAATAACAACGATACACCCTGGAAGATTGAAGCTTTTTACAAAGGGACAACTTGGGATAATCCTTTTCGCGCGGCGAGTAATCCGTTGTACTTAAAAGTCGGCTCGGAAAATCCTGCTCTATCAGCAAAACAGCGGAATCGATATTTGAATGTTGTTACTTCTACGGGCGATGGATCCCATATTTTTTCGGGTCATGTTATCATTGTTGGCGGAGTTGGTGGATTGGAAGTTAATACGAAATCTATTGAGATGCTTACAACTCCTCTCTATCACAATTTAATTGATGAAAGGCGTTTTGATGAAGAATCGATTCATTATCTGGCGCCTACTAGTGATGTTGATCCTTCCGTTGGTGTAATATCATCATATGAAGCTTTAGAGCAAGCAATTTCAGATTCACAAGATGCTAACTATTTAATTCTATATCTTGTTGGATCTGAAGATGGAGGTTTCTTTCAATTTGCTTCAAAAGCTGATTTTATTAATGGTGGAATACTTAAGAATTTGTTGCGTTCACGAATCCAGGATAAAAGTAAATATACGCTCGTAATTCTTGATGCTCCTCAAGCGGGTATAATGCGTGAAAGCATGCCTGATGAACTCAACTTTGAAATGATTGCGAGTACCGGTTCCACCCAAGACAGTAAAGCAATTTTTGGCAGAACCGATGAGGGGCAACCGTTTTCTTTTTCGGATCTCTTTTTTGATGCACTTTTAAGAGGGGAAAATGTTAAAGAATCCCTTAAATACGCCCGTATTCATTTGCGCCGTATTCAAGAACCTAACATATTTCAGATTCCCGTTCCGTTAGAAGGCGAACTCAAAGAGCCTTTTGCTTCACTAGTGCTTGGCTCCGCCTATGTCCCCCAGGGCAAGCCCTTGGAAGACAATCTTCCCCCGCGCATTATCGATATCCCGTCGACCATTCAAATTGTCCGCGGTGAAACCTTGAAATTAAAAGCACGAATACGTGATGAAGAACGTGATGATGAAGATGTCAGTAATGGCGAAGACGTTCTTCTCAACGTTCGCATTACTCAGCATGGAACATCGATAAACCATGATGTAAGCGCCCGGTTTATTAAAGATGACGAATTTGAAATCTTAGAAGAAAATTTCCCCGAAAAACTTTTCGGACCTAATGCCTCAAATGGGCAGTATACATTAAACATGTTGGTTCAGGACAATACCGGTAATTCAACGGCGCCGGCGATTACTTCTATAGAAGTGGTTGGACCTGCTAGGAAGGATGAATTCGAGCAG
Organism: bacterium; assembly: GCA_963662285.2. Taxonomy (GTDB): domain Bacteria; phylum Hinthialibacterota; class Hinthialibacteria; order Hinthialibacterales; family Hinthialibacteraceae. Next base: position 1,043,749 of record CAXXMV010000008.1, on the reverse strand, counting down.
GATAATCCTAATGATTCCGGATGGAATATTATCAATGGAGGATTTGGAGGAGCGCAGCCCGGCGCCGCCTATTGTATTGATTTTAAAACTGATGATTCTCTCATTCCATCCAGCCATGATAAGAAAGGTCTGGCGATAAGCGTTAAACGAAATCAGGTGGTTCTTGTTCATGCAATGCAATCTTTCCCGACCAAAGGGAAAACTGTTTTGATTCGAGCGACCATGCGCTCCAACTCTCCACATGCGGCTGTATGGCTGACAGCATTGAAAGGAGATTTTAATACATTGATTGATGTAGACGAATCTCAGTCTTTAATCACTAATTCACATTCTTCCGTGCTATCCAGCGGGGAGCGAAAATTAATTGCTTTATATCACCCCGTTGAAAACGAATCCATTACGCCTTTAATTCAGGTAGCCGGATTGGATATGGATGGAGTGACCACTGTTCTTATTGATCGGGTGGAGCTATACGAAATTGATGACAATCTTTCTTATCCCTCCGAATTATTCTCTTCATACATGAATGTAGCGGAAAGCCAGTTGATGATTAACGATCCTGAACCTTTCATCAAATACGATTTCTCCCAAAAGACTCTTCAGGACATGAATTGGCGCAAAGCGCAGAGCGATTTTACCGGAGCGCCGGAAGGTTCTATTACGCCAGTTGATTTTCCCTATGAAGACAACCTGCTTTTTTCCAGCGATGATCGTCGGGGATTGGCTTTCACCGTGCAATCCGGGCAGGTTGCTTTCGCCTTCTCGGAGCAATCATTGCAATACACTGGCTATCCTTATCTGATTAAGGTAAGAGTTCAGTCAGTTACGCCGGATGCTTCATTATGGTTGGTTGGCTTAAAAGGGAACCTCATAACGGGCGCCGGGATAGATGGCTCGCTGGGATTCCGGCAATGGGCCAACGTCTCAAACAGCGCTGGACGGGAAAAAACAATCATTTTGTTATACGAACCCGACGAAGGAGAATGGATGACGCCAGCCATTCAAGTCGCAAGCCCGATAAACGCCCTGAAGAATTCTATTTATATTGATAAGATGGAAATCTATTCCTTAGAACCGGGCAAAGCATTTGCCGGTGAACTGTTTTCAAATTAGACATTGAAAATAATTTTTGAATTAATTGTGGAGAATAAATATGCGAGCAATATTATTGACCGTTTTGATATTTTGCCAATTTATTTGTGGAGCAATTGCTCAAGATACCATCACCATCGATCTCCCCAACCTCCCCGAAGGCGCCAAACCGCTGGAGATGGTTTTGATCCCGGCGGGGAGTTTTACTATGGGAAGCCCGGATAGCGAACAAGATCGATATTCCGATGAAGGCCCACAGCACCAGGTAACAATCAGCAAATCCTTTTATATGGGGAAATATGAAGTGACTCAAGCACAATGGGAAGCGGTGATGGGAAACAATCCTTCATATTATAGTGGAAAACCAAACAATCCGGTTGAACAAGTCCCATGGAACGATTGCCTGGAATTCATTGCTAAACTGAACCAGATGGATCTGGGAACGTTCCACCTTCCCACAGAGGCAGAGTGGGAGTACGCCTGCCGTGCGGGAACTACAGAACGCTTTTATTGGGGAGATGATCTCTATTATTCACAGATCAATGACTACGCTTGGTATTCCGGCAACAACAGTCCATCTGGAACCAAAGAGGTTGGTACGAAATTGCCAAATCCCTGGGGTTTGTTTGACATGAGCGGAAACGTGAATGAGTGGTGTCAGGATACGTATAGCGGCTATTCCTCCACGCCTGAGATCGATCCTGTTGTCACTAACTCAGGTAACTTTAGGGTTCTTCGCGGCGGCAGCTGGTGCAACGACGCCTGGCAATGTCGTTCGGCGGATCGTATCAACGTCTACCCTGACTACACGTACTACTACGTTGGGTTTCGTATCTCCAGAACTGCTGAGATAGAACCAACGCCAACGCCTGTTGTACCTACTAATACGCCAATGCCAACTCCGACCAAAACCCCCACGCCGATGCCTACCAACACCCAGGTTCCACCGACGCCCACTCCTACGATAGATATAGAAATCATCACCGTTGACATCCCCAATCTCCCCGAAGGCGCCAAACCGCTGGAGATGGTGTTGATACCAGCAGGGACGTTTATGATGGGATCGCCTTCAAGTGAGCAGGATCGTAATTCTGACGAGACGCAGCATCAAGTCACTCTTACGCAGGATTTCTACATTGGGAAATATGAAGTGACTCAAGCGCAATGGGAAGCGGTGATGGGAAACAATCCCTCATATTTTAGTGGAAAGCCAAATAATCCAGTTGAACAAGTCTTATGGAACGATTGTCAGAAGTTCATTACTAAACTGAACCAGATGAGCCAAGGAACATTTCGTCTACCCACAGAGGCAGAGTGGGAATACGCCTGCCGTGCGGGAACTACAGAACGCTTTTATTGGGGAGATGATCCTAACTATACGCAAATCGAAGATTACGCCTGGTATACCGGTAACAACAGCGTCAATGGCTCCAAAGAAGTAGCTACTAAATTGCCAAATCCCTGGGGTTTGTTTGACATGATCGGCAACGTATATGAGTGGTGTCAAGATACGTATAGCGGCTATTCCTCCACGCCTAAGATCGATCCCATTATTACTAACTCAGGTAATTATAGGGTTCTTCGGGGCGGCAGCTGGTACAACATGGCTAGGTACTGTCGTTCGGCGGTTCGTAACGACTACGAGAACCCTGTCAGCACGTACAGTGGAAGTGGGTTTCGTTTGTGCAGGACTTATGAGAATGAACCAAAGCCGACCAATACCACTACGCCGACTTTCACCAATACTCCGGTTCCACCGACGCCCACACCAAAGCTGGTTATTGAAAGTATCACAGTTAACATCCCCAACCTCCCCGAAGGCGCCAAACCGCTGGAGATGGTTTTGATCCCGGCGGGGACGTTTATGATGGGATCGCCTTCAAGTGAGAGGAATCGTGGTTCTGACGAGACGCAGCATCAAGTCACTCTTACGCATGATTTCTACATTGGGAAGTATGAAATCACTCAAGCCCAATGGGAAGCGGTGATGGGAAACAATCCTGCCAGAAATTATGGAGTGGGTCCAAACTATCCGGTTTATTATGTCTCATGGAATGATTGCCAGGAGTTCATTACTAAACTGAACCAGATGGGCCTGGGAACGTTTCGTTTACCCACAGAGGCAGAGTGGGAATACGCCTGCCGTGCGGGAACGACAGAACGCTTTTATTGGGGAGATGATCCTAACTATACGCAAATCGAAGATTACGCCTGGTATAGCGGTAACAACATCGTCAATGGCGCCAAAGAAGTAGCTACGAAATTATCTAATCCTTGGGGCCTGTTTGACATGAGCGGTAATGTGTGGGAGTGGTGTCAGGATTGGTATAGTGACTATCCTTCTACGCCTATAACCGACCCCATAGTTACTAACTCAGGTAATTATAGGGTTATTCGTGGCGGTATCTGGAGCAACTACGCCGGGGACTGTCGTTCGGCGTATCGTAACAGCGACAGCCCTATCTACACGGGCAACATCAATGGATTTCGTGTGTCCAGGACTGATGGGATAGAACCAACGCCAATACCTACGCTCTCGATTGAAATTCCTCAAGATTCATTTATATGCGATGTTGATTGGATCAAATATGAAGATAATGTTGGACGAGACATCTATTATGATTTCTCTTCAGGGCAAATGAATGATAATGGACAAGTTATTCTTCCCTCAGAATCTATTCGCTCCGCTCCGAGTACTGAATCAGATTCTGTTTACTCTTGGCTTTATAATCCACAGCGTGATCTCAGGGCTGGACTGATTGATGGGGCATATCGCGTCTGGACTCCACAAGCGGAAGATGATGCAGTTACACTGGGCACCGCTTATTTATTTAGTACAAGTTCTACACCCAATGGTTCAAAAGAATGGGAAATGACTGCCCGATTTTCAAATTTCAAAAACATGAATCAACAACAGTATTACTATGGTTTTGGAGTAGGTTGCAGTAGCAGTCAATTGGGATTCTTTACAAGCAGTTTCCGCATCTCCTGGTTCAGTGGATTGATGAACGGAAAAGCCTATCATAACGCATTGAGGCTCAATGCGACGCTCGATAACAATTATGAGTCAGGCGTTAATAAGTATTATTGGGAATTGCTGGAAGATGATAATAATCCCGATCTTCTGGAAGGTTACAATCCAGATACCGTTATAATTGATACCCGATGCAAAGTATCAAATAACGGATTAACTATCGAGGGCTTTTATCGAATCAATAGTGATTCGGAAGATGATTTCCATCTTGCTTTTTCCCGAACGTTGTCGCCTGATCAAGGTACTATTTACGGTTCTAATTATGCTCTTCCTTATATAGCGCAGGGCAGTGGACTTGTTGATGAATCACAGCCAAAGCCGACTCAGACTCCGACTATTGAAGACTGGCCTACTCCAACGCCAACAAAAACGCCGGAACCATTACCGACTCCAACGCCAGAGGTTACATCAAACGAGCCAGGCGTTCACATAACAACCAAAGAAATCTTACGTAGGTGCAGCGGAAAAAGCGTATCGTTCCAGGTTATAGTGGAGGGACTCAATGGATTTAATGATAAAGTTCGTCTGCAACTTAAGGAAATCCCTAGCGATTTTGACGCCCGAATCTTCCCCAATTCCGTCGTGCCGCCCAGCCGCGCCACGCTTATCCTGACTCCAAAATCGGATGCTGGAATATTTGATAACGCTGATGGATATAGCGTCGAAGAACTTGTTATCCAAGCGCTCACTCCCAAGAGCAAATCCGTAGAAGAAACAGCTTATATCAATATCCTTCCTCGGGGAGCAATGATCTTAAAAGATCCCGTTCCAAGGGAACCTTATCAAATAGATCTACGTTCCACTTCTAAAGGAGAAGAAACCGTCGGTCAAACAGTTAAAATCAAAGGCCAGATTTATAATAATCCCGCAATTCGATATATCACAGTCAGCGCTTTACGACCGGGGGAGTTTGCGCCTGAGATTCATCCGAATGTCGAAGTCTCTAAACGCGGGGGATATTTCGATACGGAATTTGAGATTCGCCATTCAGATCAGTTAGTTCTTGATTCAAATGACGCGCCATGGAAAATCGAAGCCTTTTATAAAAGCGGAACTCGTGATAATCCGTTCAACGCCGTCAGTGAGCCGCTTTATTTGCGCGTCGGCGCCTCGAATCCAATTGCTGGAAAACGAAGCAGTCGTCAATTGAATATGATTGCATCTACTGATGGCGATCAATCTAAAATCTTTTGTGGGCAAGTTATTATTGTTGGTGGGGCGCAAGGCAAAACCATCAGCACAAATGCCATCTATAATCTGACTTCATCGCTGTATGAAAATCTGATCTTCGAACGGCGTTTTGATATAGAATCCGTTCAATACCTGGCCCCCGTTCCCGTTGATCCTTCCATCGGGCAAAGAGCAAGTAATCAGTCGCTGGCGGCCGCTATCTCCAATGCCAGTATGGCCGATTATCTTCTTCTCTATCTGGTTGGCGACGGTGATAATGGATTTTTCGACTTATCGTCAAACGAAAGCCTCACAGGCGATTCTTTGAGAAGTCTTCTCGACGAACGCCTCCAGGATGCGACAAAACATACTCTACTGATTATTGATACTCATCAAGCAGGCGTAATAAAAGAGAATTTTACCACGCAAGCGAATTTGGAAGTTATCGCCAGCACCGGTTCGAGCGAAGACAGCATTGCCATCTTCAGCGTATCGGATGAAGGGCAGCCATTCTCATTTTCCGATCTTTTCTTTGATGGATTGATGAGAGGAAAAACCATCCGGGATTCACTTGCCTATTCCCGCAAGCATTTGCGAAGAATTCAGGAACCGAATATTCAACAAATCCCCGTTCCATTGGAAAACGACCTTTCCGAACCGTTCGCCTCGCTAGTGCTTGGTACGGCATATACGCCGGAAAACGAACCGATGGCGGACAACCTGCCTCCACGAATCGAAGAAGTCCCCGATTCGATGAAAATATTACGCGGTGGAACGTTGCATCTCAAGGTTAAAATTAGGGATGAAGAGGAAGAGGATAAAGACAGCAGCGGTGAAGATGTGATTCTATCAGTTCGAATCACAGAATTTGGAACATCCATTAGTTATGAAATTCCAGCGACGTATCTACCTGATAGCGACGAGTTGGATATACATGTTGAGAATTTCCCCATCGAGCCATTCGGAGAAAATGCTTCTAATGGACAATATACATTGAGCATGCTCGTACAAGACAATACTGATAACTCAACGGCGCCAGCGATAACCTCGATTGATGTAATTGCGCCGATGCAAACTTATGAGTTCGGTGAAAGCGGTTTGGCTGAATCCGGTTGGGCGGAAATTCCAGGTGGTTTTTCCGGAGCGATCCCGGGAAGGATATCGATGCAAGGTTTTAACAATCCAAGCATCATACCTTCCAGCCAGGATCAAAAAGGAATGGCCATCCAGGTTGAACCGGGACAAGTGGCTTTCGTTTACGCCACAACTCCAATTCAGACCAACGGTAGTCCAATATTGCTCCGAGCCATGATGCGTTCCACCTCGCAAAATGCCGCCATTTGGTGCGTCGGATTGAAAGGCGATTTGAGTAAAACTGAACAGGTAGACGGTTCGTTGACTTTAACTAACGCCATGACGGCCAGCGCTTTTCTCGCTCAAGAGAAGCGCAATATTCTTTTGTATAATCCCATCGGCGAAGAACCAGTAACTCCGGTAATTCAAGTTCAAGGAAATGGAGATAGCGCAACCACTGTCTGGATCGACCGAGTTGAAATATATGAAATCGATCCAACCAAATCATATCCAAGCGAACTGTTCACGATGATTGAGACCCAGCCTAACAGCCAAACAGCGCAAACAAGTTTTCAGCCGGATGCGGTTTATGAATTCGATGGCGCGTCACAATGGTTAGAAATTCCAGGAGGCTTTGAAGGCGCTAATCCCGGTTCTATTGATTTAGTCGACTTTGGTAATAATTACAATATTTTGCCTTCAAGCTTAGACCGTAAAGGACTTGCAGTTTCTATGGATAAAGATGAACTGGCGCTGATATTCTCCGCATTGCCTATATCGGTTGAGAACGAACCAGTTTTAATGCGTATGAAGGTTCAGGCCAGTTCTTCAAATGTCTCTAACTGGTTGATTGGCCTCAAAGGGAATGTTGCTACAGGCGAAAATGTTGATGGATCGAAGGGTTATAATTACCTATCTCAATCCTATGATTATTCGAATTCAGAGAAGACGATTATTCTTCTTTATGAGCCAGATTCGGGAACGTTGATTACTCCAGGAATTCAAACGACGAACAAGTCAGGAAATGGACAAGCGATTCTATATATTGATCGCATGGAAATATACAAACTGAAATCCGGTTTATACTATCCCGGCTCATTATTCAATGGAGAATAAATCAGAATAAAAGATGTAAATATTCAGTCCCTATAATTTTGCATGTTGAGACAATCAAATAGTAACTGGGAGAAGAAAAATGCATTCTCTTGGATTTTCGTATTTAGTGTATTATAGAAGCCAAAATAATTCATCAACAGCGAGTTTACGAATATTCTATTTCCTTCTACCTTTGGTAGTCATGAGCGTTTGGTTCTCTCTTACAACAAGCGCAGAAATATACCCGCCATTACAGGTTTTTTCAGAAGGCGCCATACGCTGCGCCGCGGTTTCATCTAATGGGAAATATCTTGCGACAGGAAGTAAAAGCGGATGGGCGACGCTGTGGAACACTGAGACCGGAATAATCTTACGCCGTTTCACCGGACATACGAATTCAGTGGAAACTCTGGCTTTCTCTGAAGATGGGAACAAACTCGTAACCGGAAGTTGGGATAAAACAGCCAAAGTATGGGATGTTGCAACCGGGCAGTTAATCAACACTTTCGGTGAACATTTAAAAGAAGTTAACGCCGTTGACATTTCACCTGATGGAGAGTTCATCGTATCGGGTGAATCCTTTACTGATCTATATCTGGATACGGGAGAAGTTATTCAAGGGACTGCCAAAATTTGGAATGTATCATCAGGAGAATTACTTCATGTATTAGAACAACATACCGGTTCGGTTAATGCAGTTGATTATTCAACTGACGGCAGCATGATCGCTACATGTAGTATCGGGTATGCGTCGTTTACAGATCCTAAAGGTTCTTATGTTTCCGGAGTAGCTAATGTTTGGAATGCCAGTACAGGTGATCTTATTCATCAATTTAATGAATTTACGGATAAAGTTAATTTCGTAACCTTCTCTCCTGATGGAAGCACTCTCCTTACGCTTGAAGAGAGCGGACGCATCGTTCTTTGGAACCTGGAAACATATCAATCAGACACTATTATCCCTTCCGGTCATTTTAATAATTCACCGAATTCCATAACTGTCAGTGCGAAAATATCAGAAGATAGGGATTCATCTAGAAACCGACTACAGAGAGATTCCACTCAATATCCATATGCGGTTCGGTTCACGCCGGATGGAACAAAACTACTCGTTGGAAGCAAGAACGAAACAGCCTATTTGCTTGATATTCAAACCCGGAATATTGAACAGCAATATATTGGTCATACAGGATATATTGTAATCCCGGCAGGTTTTTCCAAGAATGGTAATGAATGCCTGACTTGGAGCACCGATATGAAGATAAAATCCTGGGAAGTGAATAGTGGAACCGAACAACTTATTTTTCATGGTCATTTAGGAGAAAACCTGGTTTTTGATGTCTCTCCAGACGGGATGTTGCTGGCGATTGCAGATAGTAAAGAGATACAAATCCGCGATCCCAAGAGTGGTGAAATTCGCCAACGTATACTTACCAACTCATGGAGACAACCTGTAGCGCAATTTATTTTCTTTACAAATGATAATCACTTACTCGCAGGAACCAGCGAAGAATTAACTAAATGGAAACTGCAAACAAATGAAGAAGAGATTACTTTTGAAGAAATTTTCACTTTCCAATGGAGCGCCAACACCGGTCATAACGCTGAATCTTTTGCGATAAATACAGATGGGACTCGTCTTATTACCGGTGGTTATGACATGACTGCACGGTTATGGGATTTGACGAATCAATCAGAGAAATTCAATGTAGTGCATGATTCTGCAGTCACCGCAGTAGCGTTCTCTCCAGATAACAAGATGCTTTTAACAGGAACGGAATGGGGCGATATCACATTATGGGATGTCGAAACTGGTGAATATATAGACTCTTGGAACGGTCACTCGTTTTTTGTTAAATCATTATCCATGAACCGGGAGATGAACCGGATTCTGTCGGGAAGTTGGGATGCAACTACAAAATTATGGGATTTAGAAAATAACAAAGTCAAAACAGAAACGGTTGTAACTTTCGAACATCCGGATTTTGTTACATCATCCTCTATCTCATTAGACGGCAAGAGAGTTTTGACTGGTTGTGAAGATGGAATAGCCCGCATTTGGGATATAGAAACACAAACTGTACTGCGGACTTTCGGGACAAAGGCGGAAGGCAGTATAAATGTAACATTCTCCAATGATTATCGAAATATTATAGGCAGCCATAATGGAACAATCTGGCTATGGGAAATCGATGAACCAAGAGTACTGATTGTTTCTGGAAGAAAACATGATCTAAAAGATAGTATAATTCCTCAAACACATGCTCTCGCAAAAACTTTATATTGGATGTGTATGAAACGCGGATATCAAAAAGAGGATGTTCAATGGTTATCTGCAATTCCTCCAGTAATTGAATATAGTGATTTTAAACATGAATATTTTAATCAAGATGCAGACAGCGATGGAAAATCTGATGTATCTGATATTGCGAGTGAAGATACAATTAAAAATGCCATTAATTGGGGAGATAAAGACTTAATCTCTCCAGGACGGCGTTTTCTGATATATCTGATCGATCATGGCTCAGAACAGGATACCAGTGATGAAAAGAATGTAATAGAATATTTTTTTCTGATTGATGAAGAAAGGTTGTCTGCAACAGAACTTGATTCATGGCTGGATGCATCAACGGTTGATAATGATGTCACCTTGATCGTAGAGACTTGTTATTCTGGAGGATTCGTTCAGAAATGTACGCCTCAAAATCAATCAAAGCGTATGGTGATTGCCAGTAGTTCGGCAGTACAACCATCTATAATACTTGGCCCTCCTTCACTCACTTCGTTTAGTTCACTATTTTGGGATGCAGCATATATGGGCGCCAGCATAAAGGAATCGTTCAATATTGCTAGTTCATATTTAACAAGTTCGTTAATATTAAATAAAGATGTAATGCAGGAACCGCAAATTGACGATAATTCTGATGGCATCATGACTATGGGTGTTGATGGAAATAATATGGGGAGAAATTTCTTCGGTCGTAGTTGGATATATGCCGGACACTCTCAAGGCAATCTTATTGCGATAGAGAGCGTTCTACCTCCTGTTACTGATCCGGATAATAATAAAGTAGAATTAATTGCAACTATGATCCCGGGGATAAAACCAAAAGAAGTTCAAGCAATTATACGTCCTCCTTCTGCGGCCACAGTTAATGAGACAGAAAACCCCGAGATTAGTATAATTTCACTAAAACAAGACGACGATAATACTAGATTATGGTCAGCTCCATCAGGAGAATTAAAAGAAAAAGGAATTTATTCTGTCAGTTTTACCGCACATTTAGATCACGGATGGCGTTCCCGTCCACGTACGACTACAATTCAAATTGGAAGTGAAATATCGGAAGATGATAAGCGCATCAACCGGGCATTACTGGTTGGTGGAGGATGGCCGGAATACAGCAATTTTGTTTCAGAAGTAATAACTAATATTGAAGAAACCTGCGTAGATCGAGGTTTTCTCGATAATAATATTAATATTATTGGCCGTGACTTTTCAATAACCACGGATGAATTCTACAAGAGATTGGATGATATTGTTCAAGTTGAAGATACATCTAATCCAATGAGACTTTTTTTATACCTTATTGGTAAAGGCGAACAAGATGGAACGCTCGAACTTTCACCGGGGAATATACTGTCGGCTACAAATGTTATTTTAAAACTCAATGATATTCAATCAAATAATTCAAATCTTGAAGTCTTGCTGGTAGTAGAATCTGATTATTCAGGTCTGTTTGCATATGCTAATCGTCTGGATTCATCAGATCGTCGAATTGTAATTTCTAGCACCGAGCCCTCAAAGGAATGCTTCATGAATTATCGAGAACTCTATCATTTGTTTAGTTGGAATTTATTTCACATAGCAAGACAAGGGGATAATTTATATAATAGTTATGATTATTGTAAAGCAAAATATACAGACACATACAAATCAACTGTACCCATATTAGATGAAAATGGAGATGGGAAATATGATAAAGATGATAATAAATCGAGGACTTGGTATTTCGGTAAGAAAGGCGTCTTTGCAGGAGAAGATGATGAAGCTCTTCCTGCAATAATATCTGTATCGGACTTTCCTGAACCTGTGACGTCTCCAACATTTAGAGTCCAGGTAAAATTGGTTCAATCGATAGCGCCTCAAAAAGTATGGATTACTATTATACCTTATTTATCTGAAAAAATTTCTTCTGTTCAAAAATTAGAAATTGAATTATTCCGCGAAAATGATAGTTGGATTTGGTCAAGTGAAATTGGTAAAGACGCTTTACATAAAAATGGCGACTACTTACTGTTATATCAAGCAGAATATTATAAGGGACAACATGCAAAACCCGAAGCAGCGATATTGTCATATCAAGGCAGTGAAAATACAGTAGTTGAAAATTGGAATCAATACGAATAACAATACACTAATGTCTTATCAATAAGTATTTAATTTTATATATATTATAAATATTGGTAATTTGATAGAAACTCAAAAAATTGATTGGAGAATTATTCGATGAAAATTCAAAGTAGCATTATCTTCTTATTATTAATACTCGCTTTTTCCGTTCCAACAGCGGGAAATAACGCATATTCTCAATCATCCGAAAATGGAAATACTCTTTTGGGTGTGGATATTGATCCCAACGGGCCGGATGAATATGATTTTTTCAATTCTATATATATGGACGATACCTCTGCCACGCGCAACACAATTTCAGCAGGGGTGATTCAATATCATAATTTTCATTCTCCGCTCGATGTTGATTGGTGTAAAATTGCCATCATTCAAGCCACGAGAGTAATTGCGATTACGGTAACTAATTTGGGTGAAGATTGCGATACTGTTTTAACGCTTTTTACATCAAAAAATGGTGAGTTAGGTGAAAAAGTTGATATTTTGAACAATCCTAGAGATAATGCTGGAAAAGGAATAGATCGAAAAGAATATATAGAATTTTATCCAGACCATATAGGAACCTATTATTTGAAAATAGAAAACTATAAGCCTGCAGATTATGATCCTGCCAATGTTGAAATCATCCCTTCTAGAATGGCATATGAATTAAAAATCGAATGGTCCGAAGCGTCAGGACTTAATTTACCTCTGATGGTATTTTCTTCTATTGAACCAAATCTTATAGAAACTGGATCTACTTCAGACATTACAATCGGTATAAAAAATATCGGCCCTATCACTGGATATCATACTAAAGGAGATTTATTCATTTACACTCCCGGAATTACTCTTGAAGAATCAACTCAAAGTCGGGAATACGGTAATATCGAGTCAGATGCGATTCAAACTAACCATGAATCATTCAGGTTGAAAGTTCCTCCAGATTTTCCAGCCGGAACATTTATTCAAATGCTTATGAAAGTATCGTTCATTCTGAACGAAGAAGATAATGATGATTTACGCGGAGTATCAATTGTACAGGTATCTTTACCAGTCACAGGAGCTAGCGTCGAACCGACTCCGGTACCCATATCAGATCCCAAAATCGAAGAAATTTATGTCGTAACAGATGATGGTGGTGGGATTCTAGAAGATGATGTGCGCAGCAACGAACCTAAACGAGGTGAACCGATACGCTTTACAGCATTGGTCATCAACCAAAGTTTGAAAACAATGCCTGTTGAGTATGAAGTATATGTTGACGAGTCTTTGTTATTTCAATCTCCTGGAAGCCTCAATCTAAAAGATACGACGGATCCCCAACAAATTCGCACAGAACCCATAAGACTCTATATCGCTGGATCGCATCAAATTAAATGGAAAATCACTTATTCGGACGGAAGTGAATTCATTGAAGATAGTAAAGTCATTCAGGTGCAAGATGAGACGTTCAACGGGATGATTCCTCAACACTCCTACCCGGCGCCTGATGTTGTTTACGACTTCGATGAAGATGAATTATTACTGAATGGCTGGGGCGATATTCCCGGAGGTTTTGTCAATTCACCGGGAGGCGCCGCTGTTATAACGAATTTTCCGGTAGATTTATTTTCCAATTCACTTGATCAAAAAGGAATTAAAATAAACGTCCAAAACAATCAAGTCCATTTCATCTATGCCATTAAACCAATCCAGACATATGGGTATCCTGTTTTATTAAAAGCGTATCTGCGAGCTAAAGGATATCAAGCCGAGATTGCTTTGGGCGCCTATAAGGGAAATTTGCTTAGCGGTGAATCTAGCGATAGATCAATCGCTACTCTTATACCATCTTCCGCAAAGAGATTTATCGAACAAGATAATATAATGGTCGTTGCTTATGATCCCGATCAGGCTTCTATCATCACGCCTGTTTTTCAAGTTGCTTCTTATACGGAATATCCTGTGGAGGTGAATCTGGATCGAATTGAAGTCTATCTTCTTTCTCCTCAACAAAACCTGGAAGGATTATTCTTTGATCATGAAATAAAACAGGAATAATGGAATTGAACAAGTTAACTGCTCAGTTAGAACGCCTCTATGCAAATAATATTGACTAATATTAATGGAGACATGTATGAACCTACAATTTGCAGAAAAGAAAATTAACCTGGGTGTTGTTGGAGGAATTTTATATATATTTTTAGGGATTATATATCACCTGATATCAGGTACCTTGAATATATATATAATGATTGATTTGGTCATATTGATAATCTTTCTTATTGGACTGGCTCTTAAAAGCCGGATATGTTCTCTGCTGTTGTTTTCATATTTTCTTTTTATCAATTTATTACCGTTATTGGAAAGTAGAGAAGCTCGAGGTTTGTTATGGATTGTGATTTTTACATATTGTTTTTTGAGTGGTATTTATGGTACATTCACCTACCACAAAATTCAAAAAGATAAACTCCGCGAGAGGGAAGAAAGACGTAAATTTCTAAACCAGTCGCGTTAAATTTCCATATACTATGTCTCTGGTGTGCCCTGTATTGGCAAATTGGCCAACTAACTCATTTTGGGTAGTTCTACTATAAGAAGAATATCTCTTCTTGTTTTGTAATAGCGCGTTAGTTACAACAAGGTTAAACAGATTGTTGTTTATTTGAATCACAGAATCGATTAAAAAAGAAAAAAACGTCTCTCAAAATTTCATGAGAGACGTTTTTATTTTAAGTAAATATGGAACTTGGGGAATTATTTTTTCTTCTGCTTCTGAATCCAAGTAGACTTTTTCCCCTTAATCACTTCATAATACTGACCAACCTTCAATTTTTTTTGAATTGCTTCGAAAAAAAGTTGTTGGACTTTCTCCATATTCTCTTTTGACACTTCAAGTTTATTTGCACGAAGAATTTCTTCATACAAACTTTTTCGATCTTTATTTTCTGCATCAATTATTTTTTTCAGGGCTACTGATGCTTTGAGATCGAGACCTTTATTGTCACGGACAGCCAGGAAACCCGTGGCGCCTTCTCCCAAGACGCCATTATCCATAAGAGGGGCAATATCTTTTTTATAACGGTCTGTTCTTGATTTAACAATCTTGAGAATCAAAGGAGTTTTTATATCAATATTCAACTTTTCAGCAGCATACGCCTCACGTCCATCAAACGAGATGCTCACATAAAACTTATGTGGGGCAATATCTGTTCCGAAGCTGGTGCTATCAAGCCCTTCTGCTCCCTGTCCTGTTCGAATCCGCTGCTCAATCTCTTCCGCAGCTTCTTTAATCTCTGTAGCGGGGAAATAGATATTCAATGTGAGACTGACGCAACTGACCGTAAATACGATCAATAAAAAAACGGATAGTTTTGCAAAATATTTCATGATATCCCTCGTGTAACTAGAATTGTTTTTCCTATTTTATCATTATATCGTAAAAATAATATAATGATAATATTTAAAAGGCATAGGTCATGCTGAAAACAAGCCGATCACGTTCGAGTTCTTCATTGAATCGTTTATCCTGGATATACAACCACCCGCGTTGGTAAGCAACGTCGAACTGAAGATTTACGCCGAAAACAACGCCTAAACCACCCGTCACATTATGCCAATATAGGGTTTCACCTGTTTCGAGTTCATTAGGCAGTTTTTCAAACTTATAGCCAATTCTTGGAGTGAGGCTGATTGAATCAGTGATGAAATACTGATACTCGCCTCCAATCATGACATCCAGGCTATAATCGTATTTCGTGTCGCCAAAGATTACCAGAATATCGTCCGGATAATCCCCGGAATCCCAAAGAGAATAAATGACATCAAGACCAAGAGTCAACGGGCGATAGCCTTCTTCATTCTCGTAGGGGCGCCAGGCAACACCGCCGCCTAGCGTGAAAGGAATATCGACATCTGTTGTACTTTTATAACTATTTTCAGCAATATTGCCTGGATTATAAAATGCATTGTGGAAGTTTGACTCTTCTTCCACATCAAAGAATGATATAAGCGTGACGCCGGCGGAAATAAGATTCTCAGGACCAGGGAAGAACTGGGCGCCCATGGTTAATCCGAATCCTTCAATATCCCGATCTACTTGTCCCTGAAGATTGAATTCGCCAGGTTGATTCAGCAAAGCCCATCCTTCAGAGTATAGAGATTGATCGCGGTTTCCATTAAGGTATGAGAGAGATAGACCGATATTAATATCATCCATCATTCGCCATCCCAAACCTATATTATATGAATTGAGTTGACCTTCCTGATCTAAATCCAAACGATAGTCGCCCCAACGGTCTACGCCCCGGTATTGCGCTTCATAAAACTGCATAACTTGATAGAGAAAAGCAGCTGTCAAACCTTCAGTAATGGGAGCGACAACCCCTCCCTGTGAAAATCCAAAATCATCCCATTCGTTATGACGAGTATCTTTTTGGAAACCCCGGCTAGTATCATACCAACCCGATCCAAAAATCTGCCAGCGATCTATATTTCCAAGACCAGATGGATTATAACGAAGCGCCGAAGCATCATCGGCTATACCGATTCCTGCTCCACCCATGCCCAAAGTGCGTGCGGAGTGCAATCCGAGAGGGCTATAACCGCTTAAGGAATCAAGAAAGACGGTGTTTATGCTTTCTTGAAATGGATCTGAAACCTGCTGAGCCATTACATTCGGCGAAAACAGTAATAACAAAGCAATACTCAAAATACCCAACTTGCTAATACTCATAACTTCCTCCTATGATTTTAATAAGTCTAAAATTTAAAAATAAGGCCAAAAAGATATGTCTTATTTTTTATCCACTTTCAAATAACGAACCCGTTACTTTTGTTTGATCATCTAGGATGTATATCTCTATACGATCCAAAAAAACATTAGTTGGTTCCATTTTATTTGATGAAACTTGAAAAACTGGCGTAATTAAATTTCTCTCATCAGGTTGGTAAAGCATAATAACTTGTTTGGCTATTTCTTGATAATCAGTCGATGTAGCAACAATGATTGTTGCAAGAGAACCATTATAAGTGTGATGTAAAAGATCACCGGTCAAAGAGCCAAGAGCAATCTGCGCACCGTCTCCATCCGAACGTATAGAAGCTCGAATCAATACAGGCTTTCCATTAGTATCAACAGGATTCATATCAACAATCAGACTTACCTGACCGTTTTCAACATTAAATTTCAACCCTTGATTATCTTGAGAATCGGTGAATAAGTTTGCATTAAATTCTTCGGATAGAATATCTCCTGGATCTTCATTATCAAAACCTCCTGGAATTTCTACCCAACCATCTGTAAATGAATTTGGATTGGCTGAAGGCCTAAATTCAAAAATGTAATCAGGTTTTTTTTCTGGAAGAGATATAACATTAAAAAACAAATTTCTCTCATATGGATAAGTGACGCCAGAATCTATTACTTCACAAAGCCATTTCACGGAGATATTTTTGGGAATATGAAAATAAGCTGCTTCCGTTGTGAATGTTAGGGATTCACTAGGCGCCAATGAATCAAACGCGTTGAATTGGAAAAACAAGAAATCATCTATAAAGACCTTTACGTTGCCGCTAATCGGGGAATCACCACGGTTTACTATATCGGCAGATAAAGGTAGAGGTTGATCAAGTAGTGCAATATCAACTGCTGTCGATTGAATATCCACATTAAATGAAATATCCGGCGTTGGCGTGTTAGTTGGAGTATTGCTTGGCGTATTGGTCGGAATCGGCGTATTAGTCGGAGTATTGCTTGGCGTATTGGTCGGAATCGGCGTGTTAGTCGGTGTATTGCTTGGCGTATTGGTCGGAATCGGCGTATTAGTTGGAGTATTGCTTGGCGTATTGGTCGGAATCGGCGTGTTAGTCGGAGTATTGCTTGGCGTATTGGTCGGAATCGGCGTGTTAGTCGGAGTATTGCTTGGCGTATTGGTCGGAATCGGCGTGTTAGTCGGAGTATTGCTTGGCGTATTGGTCGGAATCGGCGTATTAGTCGGAGTATTGCTTGGCGTATTGGTCGGAATCGGAGTGTTAGTCGGAGTATTGCTTGGCGTATTGGTAGGAATCGGCGTGTTAGTTGGAGTATTGCTTGGCGTATTGGTCGGAATCGGCGTGTTAGTCGGAGTATTGCTTGGCGTATTGGTCGGAATCGGCGTATTAGTCGGAGTATTGCTTGGCGTATTGGTAGGAGATGGTTCCGGCGCTTCACCAATCGGCATGGATATATTCACTTCGTTATGACCAAATTTTAATCCAATACTCGTATAGGAAATCTGAATCTTATATTTGAATATAAGTTTGAATATAAGATGTTCTTCACCGATCATGCTATCGGGTATAATAAATTTGAAAGGTTGTTCATTATTGGCCGTAGCAGAGGGTTCTATGTTACCAAATTGTTGAATGCTGGAGTTATCAATGATTTCAATAGGAGAAATGGGAATAAGCGTTGCTTGAGTATCGATACTAGTCTTTATCTCTCCAATATTTTTAATTGTAAAATATATTTCATTAGGCGTTGAACCGGGATATACAGTTTGTGGATCAGGTGAAAGAAACAAAATTGCCGGTACCGAACCGGCTAAATTGGATTTGATTTCAACACTATAAACCATATCTGCAAATAAGGCATTGTCATAAGGAGCATCGTTTTCTATCTTTAAATAATAATCATTCAAACCACTTACTTGCGCACTTAATATTACCTCTTCTTTTCCAACGCCAGCGCCAGCATTATTGCGTGGATTATCAAGAATATCAAACAGATGTCCCGGAGCATCTTCATTTTCTGCTTTTTCATAGAATGTCATACTAGGATCACATAAGGCGCCTATATTGGTGACAGTGATCTTCAATTCATCGGTTGCGTTTAAGACGGTGAAATGAATCCAATCAACATCCCCGGAAGAATCGAAATTGTGCATTTGATTGATATTTGTTGAAACAATATTCTCTGTTTCATGAGTATCATCCATCATGAATAAGTCATACAAGTCTGGCCCTTGATCGGGTATTGGATCGGATACTTCTTGAGCATATAAATACGGGATTATAAAAAGAGAAATTATCAAAAAGTGAAGTACGGATAGAGAGATATGATAACGAGAGGACATTTATCTTTTCCTGTCATTTAGATAAATTTAGATAAAAAATTCAGGTTTCCAATTATAACCCATCTACTTCGTCAAACACAATTCATAAAATCAAATTATGCCATTTAAAATGTATTTTTTCTAAAATTATTTAATTTCTTTATTTTAATATATCTTTTAATATGCAATAAAATTTTACATAAGCGTCTATTAGAATATTTGCAATTAATTAACAATATCCAAATGACATGATAATATAAAAACAGACGAAATATACCAAAAATAGATACCCCAAATAGCGCAAGGGGAGAAAAATCATTTCCTATAGTGCATCATTACATTACATCTACAGGTGCACTAGACATTATGAGGGAAATGTTTTATTTTTCTAAAAAATATCTAAAGGAGTAAAAATAATGAAGCGAACTATGTTGGTATTTGTGATGGTTCTTCTATTATCATCCTCTATTCTTTTGGTTGGGTGCATCTCTACACTCCCTAGAGTACCGGGTGGAAGCATAGATTATTCAGGCTCTTCGATCACTGGCCAGGAAGAGATTGACTTTCAGAATACGCCTGAATTTGAACAATTATTATCAGCCTCCCTTCGGGAAGAATTTGCTAGCGTTACTGTTCATCTAGAAGAGAAATACCGGCTTAATGCTCCTCCAAGGCGCTTAGCAAAATGGATTGCCGCTGTTCAGCAATATGGAGGCTCCTATGAAGTGGCGGTAGACCCACAGTATCAAGGCCAAAGCAGCGGCATCTTAATTACAATGCTGATCGATTTCATTAATGGATTGATTCAGAAATGGGAAGATCGTCCAAATTATAAGTATGCAGCAAACTATAATATTACAGTCTACAATCATCCAATGCGAACTGGTGATGATCAAGAAGGTCCTGATGATGATATGATTACCGATGTCGTTTTTAATCATAAATAGAATCTAGCCATGATATTTCGCTAAAAAGCCCTTCTCGCCAAGAAGGGCTTTTTGTTTCACTCATAATATGTATTATTCTCCATTGAATAATGAGCCGGGATAGTATAAACCGGATTTCAGTTTGTATATTTCCATGCGATCAATATATAGAATCGCTTGTCCATTTCCTGACTTGTTCGTCGCTTGAATTCCAGGGGTAATCAACGTTCCCGAATCTGGCTCATAAAGAAGAATAATCGTCTTCTCTGAATTCGAATAATCATAGGATTGAGATAGGTAATTATAACCCTTCGATCCATCAACATTTTCGCCTGTAGCAACATTCCCTTTGAGGCCAATCAACCAGTTAGAGACATTTGAAGAACTGGCCTGAACCTTCATACGCATTAAAACTGGTTCATTCTCAACCGGTATAGGCAATGCGGAGAATATCAGCGCCAGTTCATCTTTATCCATAGAAACTGCAAGTCCTTTACGGTCTAAGCTTGAAGGCAAAATATTGTAATTATTACCAAAGTCGACTAAATCAATAGAACCGGGATTAGCGCCTTCAAAGCCTCCTGGAATTTCTAACCATTGTGACGCGCCATCGAATTCATAAACCGCATCCGGCTGAAAACTTGTTTGCGCTGTTTGGCTGTTAGGCTGGGTCTCAATCATCGTGAACAGTTCGCTTGGATATGATTTGGTTGGATCGATTTCATATATTTCAACTCGGTCGATCCAGACAGTGGTTGCGCTATCTCCATTTCCTTGAACTTGAATTACCGGAGTTACTGGTTCTTCGCCGATGGGATTATACAAAAGAATATTGTGCTTCTCTTGAGCGAGAAAAGCGCTGGCCGTCATGGCGTTAGTTAAAGTCAACGAACCGTCTACCTGTTCAGTTTTACTCAAATCGCCTTTCAATCCGACGCACCAAATGGCGGCATTTTGCGAGGTGGAACGCATCATGGCTCGGAGCAATATTGGATTACCGTTGGTCTGAATTGGAGTTGTGGCGTAAACGAAAGCCACTTGTCCCGGTTCAACCTGGATGGCCATTCCTTTTTGATCCTGGCTGGAAGGTATGATGCTTGGATTGTTAAAACCTTGCATTGATATCCTTCCCGGGATCGCTCCGGAAAAACCACCTGCAATTTCCGCCCAACCGGATTCAGCTAAACTGCTTTCACCGAACTCATAAGTTTGCATTGGCGCTATTACATCAATCGACGTAATTGCGGGCGCAGTTGAGTTGTCCGTTTTGTCTTGAACGAGCATGCTCAATGTATATTGTCCGTTAGGAGCATTTTCTCCGAATGGCTCGATGGGGAAATTCTCAACATGTATATCCAACTCGTCGCTATCGGGTAGATACGTCGCTGGAATTTCATAACTAATGGATGTTCCAAATTCTGTGATTCGAACTGATAGAATCACATCTTCACCGCTGCTGTCTTTATCCTCTTCCTCTTCATCCCTAATTTTAACCTTGAGATGCAACGTTCCACCGCGTAATATTTTCATCGAATCGGGGACTTCTTCGATTCGTGGAGGCAGGTTGTCCGCCATCGGTTCGTTTTCCGGCGTATATGCCGTACCAAGAACGAGTGATGCAAACGGTTCGGAAAGGTCGTTTTCCAATGGAACGGGGATTTGTTGAATATTCGGTTCCTGAATTCTTCGCAAATGCTTGCGGGAATAGGCAAGTGAATCCCGGATGGTTTTTCCTCTCATCAATCCATCAAAGAAAAGATCGGAAAATGAGAATGGCTGCCCTTCATCCGATACGCTGAAGATGGCAATGCTGTCTTCGCTCGAACCGGTGCTGGCGATAACTTCTAGATTGGGTTGGATTGGGAAAATGCTTTTCATGATGCCTGCTTGTGGGGCATCTACAACAATAAGAGTATATTTTTCAGTATTTTGAATACGCTCATAAAGAAGTGATTTCAAAGAATCGCCGGTCAAACGTTCTTGCGAAGACAGATAGAAATATCCATCTCCTCCTCCTCCGACCAGATATATAAGAAGGTAATCTGCGTCATTTGCATTGTCGATAGCTGTGCTTAACGCTTGGTTGCTCGTTTTCTGACCGATGGATGGATCGACCGGAACGGGCGCCAGGTAATGGATGGAATCCGGATTGAAACGCCGTTCGTTAATCAGGTTTCTATATAATGTCGATGTCAAATTATAGATAGCGTTAACGCTGATCGATCCGTCGCTTGCGCCGCCGACTATGATTACTTTTCCGTGAAGGATTTTTAATTGATCATCATCGGTGGATGCGATCATATTCAGTTGACGGCGGCTTCGCTTTCCAGCAATCGGATTCGATTCGCCGACGCGCAAATAAAGCGGCTCGCTGACGGCGTTGAACGGATTGTCGCGCGTACCGCTTTTATAAAAGGCTTCGATTTTCCATGGCGCGTCATTGGAATCAAGAACTAACTGATCTGAATGGCGAATCTCAAATTCCGTATCGAAATATCCCCCGCGTTCAGAGACTTCAACATTCGGATGAATCTCAGGCGCAAACTCCCCCGGTCGTAAAGCGCTGACTGTGATATATCGAATTGCGGGATTATTATAAATCTGGCCTTTGATTTTTACTGTTTGACCGACAGTTTCTTCTCCTTTCGATGTGGAGCGGAGATCGATTTGATATGGCTCTCTTGGAACGGGATCTTTTAAGATCATTGCTCCCCGAGGAAGGATATTGATATAAGCTGTTTCTTCAACGGATTTGATCTTGGACGGGAGCGCCTGGATCACAAATTCTTCGACCCCATATCCATCAGCATTATCAAATATTCCAGCGTCCGATTTTGGAGTCAGGATAAGCGTAGCCCGGCTTGGCGGGATAAGCGTATCGGGAAAGATGCGTGCATCAAATCCGGCAGGCAATTTTTTGAGTTGCAGATAGACTTTATCATTAAATCCATTAAGTCCCTCCACAATAACCTGGAAGAAAACGCTTTTTCCACTGCACCGCCGTAAGATTTCTTTGGTCGTTATGTAAACCCCCGGCTCGCTCGATGTAACTTCTGGAGTAGGAGTTGGCGGCTCAGGCGTTGGAGTTGAAGTGGCCGTTGGAGTAAATGTTGGCGGCTTAAGCGTTGGAGTTGAAGTGGCCGTTGGAGTAAATGTTGGCGGCTCAAGCGTTGGAGTTGAAGTGGCCGTTGGAGTAAATGTTGGCGGCTCAAGCGTTGGAGTTGAAGTGGCCGTTGGAGTAAATGTTGGCGGCTCAGGCGTTGGAATTGAAGTAGCCGTTGGAGTAAATGTTGGCGGCTCAGGCGTTGGAATTGAAGTAGCCGTTGGAGTAAATGTCGGCGGCTCATACGTTGGAGTAAAAGTGAACGTCGGCGTCGGTGGAAGAGGTTTTACATATATGTAATAAGTTACTTTGCGTAAAACGTTATGTTCATCTTCTACGTACTGCTCAATTGTAATCTCTTCACCTAATAAATTGATTTCTGATGGGATTTCGATAACAAGTAACCAGTCGATCGAATTAGTTTCGACATTTGTAACAGTTAATGATGAAGTTAAATCATCTGGACCAGATATGATAGGATGTTCAGGAAGCATAATAGCATCGCCATCTTCATCAACCGCTTGATAATTAAATACTAAAGTTTGCCCGGCTTCCGCATTAATAGTATTACCATCATTAATTGGAATTGGAGTTGTATAGGATCCCTGAATTTTATAAGTTGTCGAGATGACAGGAGGTTGATTTGAGTTGATTATATCAACAACAATATTAATAACACTTTCTTCAAACTCATTGGTAACTCTAAATTGGAAGAGAAATGGATCATTAGTACTATCATTACCATTATCTAGTATATCGGCATCGTTTTGACCAGGAGTATATGTTAAGGTTCCAGTGATAAATCCTTCTGAATTCACAGAAGTTTCGATGATTGCAGGTACTGACGGTGGATTCAATCCATGAGTATAGGTTGGATTGGTATTTCCTGGATCATATCCAGAGAAAGCGATTTTCAGTTTTCTACCCTCGTTTAAAGTAATTGGTGAAATATCAACAGGAACACTTTCATCATCTATTCTAATAGAATCTATAGATGCAACTGGCGGTGAAGGTTTACCATCAAAGTATATCTGACGCCGCGCCATAGTATGACCACCAAGAGTCTGGTTTGTATCATAGGCGTAATACAACATCCCGTACTGGTCACATTCTGTATCGCTGCCACCTTGTCCAATCACAGATGGATAGAGCGCTTGAGGATATGATTCCAAGCCTTGAAGGAGAACCGAAGAGCCCCAGTCCGTTAAATCCTGGTTATCCGTCATATACATATAGACGCCGCTTGGTCCCAGGCAGAGCATTACATATTCGTTGTAGTGAGTATTGAAATGTACTTTAGGAAACGCCCGCCATGACCAACCTTGATTAAGGATAGGGCTTGATTTTCCCCCAATCCCATTTTCTGACCATGAACCGAGATAGTATTTTTTCCATGCCTGAGTAGAAATTTCAATATTGGAATTAAATAGATCGTTTTTATAAGCGCGGGCAACGCAGATTGAATCTAACGAATCGGAAATAAATTTTCGATCCAACCATCTAGTGTAAAAAAGATAATAATAATTACCTTTTTGAATCACCGATGGCGTTCCAACTCCATAAGTATTCCGCGTTGCATTTATGGAAGATTCAGATTGATAACCTTCGATGATAGAATAGATTTCTCCAAATTCATAACCATCATGATCCCAAGTATCTTGTGACCGTGCATATCCGATACGCGTATAATCCCAATTGTGATACGACAAATTCAGATATCGATCATGTAGATTAAGAAATGCATGAACCTGTGAATTATTAACCACAGCGGATGAAACGCCAGTGTAATAATTATCTATTCGAGAAGAATAGTCTGAAGGTTCGAATAGGAGAAATGGATTCCCCGATAAAGCTGGCTCTGCAGAATGCAATGATTCGCCGCGAACGAGAGTTTTTGCAAAATCATCAACCGAAATAGTATAAAGGTTTTCAGAACTATAACTTGATAAATCGAAAACTACAGTTCCTCTCTTATTGGAGTTATTATATGAGTTTATTGCATGGGTATAAGCCAACCAGCGGCCATTAAGGTTCACCGTTGTTATACCCGTATCCGGGTAATTGCTCAGGTCATTGATTGAAATATCCTGGCGCTCTCCTGTTTCACTGTCTCTCAATAGTTGTGGATTGATAGAAAGAGAATTGTTCGAATTACGGGAAGCCTGCTTGCCAGTAATCTTCTGAACTTCGCCTAGTGCAATGTTGAACGTCGTTCCCTTCAGGCTTGCTTCCACCCATCTTCCATGACATGGAACAGTTATACCTGAAGGGGTATCAACTACTAAGTCTATACGGATGAGTTTCTCCCCTCGCCAAGGAGAAAGGTCAACGATAAATGGGTGAGAAGTAAATTCACGGTCTTCTTCTTTTTTGATAGAATCTATTTGCGTTTGTTGTTCAAGATTCGGATCATGAAAAATCGCAGTAGCGTGATATTTTCCCAATTCATTTTTTTCAATGACTTTTACATAGAAATCACTATGTTTAAATACTCCATTAGCATTTTTGAATAAATCGTAACGTAGTTCTAATTGAATGCGTTTTAGGTCGGGGAGATTAATAATATACGATCCATATATTGAAGAGTGGAGATCCTTTGATGGATTCGTATGAATATCCGCACAATGGTTTATAAATCCGGTTCCCGCACGCTCCGTTCCCGCTTGTCGACTACTGAATTCAAATGCCTGTAGTCCGGTATCTCGCCAGACGGCGTTTTGCAAACTTATATCACTAAGAAAATCCTTAATCAATACGATTCTTGGTTTGGCGCCAGCAGATAAGGTAATTAAAATTAAATAGGTACCATAGATTATCAATTGTTTTATAAAATGAAAATTCACTCGATATTTCATCACATTTCCCCTTTTTATATCCTACGCTAATTAATTTCAATTTCATAACATGAATATTTGCTAAACAAAAAAAATCACGCTCTTATTACGAATCACAAGTCATTTATCTTATCAGAATATTTTATGTATAGAGAAGACTCCTCAATATTTATGGCAGGAACAACTTAGTATTATCAAAGACTATTAACGTAATTATCATTGAAATATGCATTTATACGTACTTATTTATATCATTCATAACACCACGACAATGGAAAAGTCTGATCAATATTTCCATAGGTCTTGGGAGTTTGCGGTCCACTGGTATTTGCTCCAATCACCTCTTTGGTGACAAAATAAGTGATTTCACCTAATGTAACCAGAGAGTCATTATCAAAATCTGCTTCCCCTTTTAATCCGTTCTCAAAATAATAAGTAAATACCCCTCCGTTCCATTCATTTCCCTTAAAATAAGAAGATTGAGTAGAATCGGCAGCCGTAAATACAGAGACTCCATCTTTGGCTGTTACGAGGTTGGCGAAATCCAGGTTGGATTGAAACAATTCAGATCCAATACCACCCGAAAAACAGGTATCAGCGACAACTAAGATATTACGGCAAGCGGTTTCCGCTAACGCTTGTTTGACGCGATTCATGGGAAACGCAGTATTTGGCTTATCAAGTGGATCGGTATCATATGTTATGAGATAAAGTTCTTTTGTCATTTGATCAGTTTCTGCACCTTCTTCTTCTACCTTTGAAAAAGCGCCTTCACCATGACCAGCATAATAGAACAAGAGAAAATCATCTGGTTGGATTTGTTTGGTCCATTCAAATAATGCTTCTTGCAGCTGACCTGTAGTCGCCTTAGTATCCGTTGAATCGGTTAAATAGAGGACATGATCTTCAGGAAAGCCTCCCGCGCTTGATGTCGCCCAGTTATAGATTTTCTCCGCATCCGTGTCTGCGTATCCCCGTTTTACGAGTTGCTTTTTTTCATTATTCGTAACGCCAAATATGATCGCCCATCGCTGAAAACTCAGAAGTTGAATCGTTTTAAACACCGAAGTTCCCATATACTGAGCGATAATTATTACGCTTTCTTTTTTATTATCATCAACAATCGAAAGAGTTCCTTTTTTGGGATCAATCGTTCCAGCGGATTCATCTTTAATCGACCAGCTGACTCCCTCCGTGATCTCTCTCCCTTTATAGAGAAACTGGTAAGTGAATTGCTCCCCTTGGCGGAGTGAGGAAGGACCGACAATCTGGGTTGATACATCAGCCAGGACTTTCACCGGGATGGTAGCTGTGTTTTTCATATACTCCGCTTGTACGTATACCGTCTGGTTGTCGTTCGTATTACCGACGCTGAGGATGCCGTTCTTGATTGTTGCATTGGCGGTATTCTGACTGACTGACCACTCAACATTAAGCAGTATTTTTTTCCCCTCAGAGAATAAATGGTATTGGCTTTCTGAATTTTTCATGATTTCAGGTTGGCCTTCAACGATTAATTTCAAGTTCCGGCGAATATCAATCGTCTTGGATCTGGTACGTCCCCGATAGGAAGCATGGACGATGAGATTGACATCCGCTCCTGAATCATTCAACACAAGAGTACCATCTTCGATGGTTGCTTTAGCGGAAGCGACAGTGATATCCCATGTAACTCCCTCTGTGACTGTTTGCCAGGGAAGCGTTTTTTCACGCTTCATGTGAAGAGTAAAGGGGAATGTCATTTTGGCGTCATCCACAACAAAATCAGGACCCCAGATATCGAGAATCGCAGATGAAGGCAAAGTATTTCCATTTTGGCAGTATTTAGCTATAAGTTCGTCGCATTGATCGGAAAGTATCAAATACGATTCCCTGAATTTTCTTTCAATTCTCTGCCGGGCTTCCGTCATCTCATCTTCAGGGCGCTGAAGGGATTTCATGACCAGAAGATGATTTTCCATTTCGAGCAATAATTTGCAGTCTTGAGTTTTTTCGCCTTTAGTAATTCCGTTTTTACTAAAGTTGATCAGGGCGTTATTACATTTTTCCACGAAAGGAAGTATCGAGGCGCGAAAATTTCCTGAACCGTGCATCTTGTCAGGCATCACATCAAATATCTTCTTGGCTTCGATTAGAGTGGGTATATCCTGCTTGCTCATCCCGTTTCTAAGAAGACTTATTGCATCATTATATTGTTTCTTACTAATTGCGTCACTGAATGATCTGCCGGAATTAATCCCTAGTAATAATGTCAGAAAAAACAGACATAGCGTTATACTTTTAAAGTGTTTGATGATTTGGGGAACTCGCATGTTTCTTTATTCACCTCTATAAAAATATATGAAATATTCATTCCATAACCTACTGATCTCAATAAAGATATATAACAAAAGTCGAAAATGCATCTTTCCATTTATCCAATATATAATAAGAGAACTGTTTTTGTTAAGGTTAGTGATATGTTTTAATTATCCAAAACTCCAAATGGCGGATGACAATCTAGTGAAATATTTCTTTAACATTTGGCGTGGAACACCGCTAGAATTCTTGCCTGTTCCGCTATAAGGCGACTCTCAGAGGTTTTTATTATTCTGCCTGGGAATATTGACTAATATCCTTCCTTTTTTTATATCCTGATTGTATTTTGTGGTAACAGCAAAACGTTTTTAATCGACTTGATGCATCAAGCCGTTTATTATCCATATTTTGTGTATGGTTAACATCCGGTACAACAACTCCATTGTTAAGAAAGAACTCAATCATGAAAAGAGGATTTACCTTAATCGAACTTCTTATTGTTGTGGCCATCATTGGCATTCTTGCTGCGATTGCCGTTCCCAATTTTTTGAATGCTCAGATATGCGCGAAAGTAGCGCGTTGTAAATCCGACCTGCGGGCTATTGGCATGGCGCAAGAGCAATATTTTCTGGATAATAACGCCTATCCGCCCAGCCATTATCTGCCTTTATTGAGTACGCCTGTTCCTTATCTCAGTTCAATTCCCAAAGATGTTTTTCCTCCTCCCCACGATAATACGAGTGGGCAACCGGAAGCATGGTTGCAATGGACTTGGTACCGTTATTTCTCCATTCCTCCTGGAGTGGATGGCCGGGGAACTTCGGTATGTAATGATTATTGGGGATATTTCCCGCCGTTTCTTCCTTGGAGTGAAGCTGTAGCTCAATCCCAGACAAGAGGATGTTCCGCCAAATGGTATGTGAAATCGTTTGGACCTAATGCCGGGATGCCGGGTTTATGGTCGGGCGGCAATGGGGATGATTACACTATGCGCTATGATTCCTCGAATGGATTGATCAGCATTGGCGATATCGCTATTTTTGGACCGGGCAACATGCTCGAATAATGGCCTTTCTTAACTTTATCTTAATCCTCTAACAGCATGGGGCGCGTTTCACTTTGCGCCTCAATGATATCGATTTTATGCTTCGGTATTGAGATAGATCAGGCTTTAGATAATTTTTATGCATCTTTGGCTGGTGTATCTAGATATTTTTTGTCTATGCCAAAATGGTATTGATTATCCAACCTGCTTGACTATTTATAATATAATGATTTTACATATTTGCATCACCCTTTACTGCTGATTCTGTGATAGCACAATGTTCTTAGAGAATTAATCATTATTTAAAAGGAGTATCATATCATGTACCGGATTATTTTATTTGCAGCGCTGGTCATGTCGGCGTTCAACGTGAACGCCCAGACATTGCCCATCGATGATTTCGAAACCTATATCGACGATTTCGACGTTCAGGAGAACTGGGTGTTTTCCAAAGCGGGCGGCCCGGATGGTCTTTACGCCTGGCTGGAGACCAATGGCGCCATCGAGGGTTCCAACTGTTTGGCTATGGATATCGATATGCCCGAAAAATGGTGGCACAACATCATTCGTAAAGAGATTCCTATAGGCCCATTGGACCTTTCTGAGTATCTCAATATCCAGTTTCAGTTCGCTGGTGATGCATCCGTCACTCCCGGCGCCCTGGCGTTCAATGTTTTCCTGTATGACAGCGCAGGTCGCGTGTTGAAATTCGCGCTACCCAATGATTACATCGTTAATCCCGAATGGCAGAAAATCACCCTGTCGTTGGACGCCTTCAGCGAAGAAGAGTGGGATTCAGGTTATGGCACTGACGCGCCTGACGCCGATAAAACCGATATCGTATCAGTTGGCTTGATGACGGTTGGCAACGAAGTTGAACAGTTCGCCACCTTCTACGTCGACGACATCAAAATGAACATCAAACCTGAAAGCATGGTAGTCGATGCGTTTGACGGTTACGCCAACAACGACGATCTCAACACAGTGTGGCAATTCAGCAAGGCGGGCGGCCCCGACGGTCTGTTTATCTCGATAGATGATCAGAATCCCTCGCCCCAGGGTTCCGGTTGTTTATTGATGGACGTTGATCTGCCGGAAAAATGGTGGCATAACACGGTTCGCAAGGATTTTGAAGCAGGCGCCTTGAGTCTTTCAAAATTCGCGGCGGTGGAAATGTGGTTTTACGGCGACGCCAACGTGACTCCCGGTCAGTTGACTTTCACCGTCTTTTTGTACGATAGCCAGGGACGCGCTCTGCGATTCGCGCTGCCCAACGATTACACCACTAACGCCAGTTGGCAGAAACTCACCCTCTCGCTCGATGCCTTTGGCGAAGAGGAATGGGACGCAGGATACGGTACGGATACTCCCGACGCCAACCAAAACGATGTTGTGGCATTGGGTTTAATGTGCGTGGGCGATGACGTGGATCAAGTCGCAACCTTCTATGTAGATGACGTTCAGTTCGTCAGCCAGCAGGCCGCCGCTTCTATCACAGGAACCATCACCGAAGCAGATCAACCTCTAGCTGGCGTTATGGTATTCGCCATAGATCAGAATTCAGTGTATCAGACGGTCACTGATGAGTCGGGCGCCTATTCGTTTAACGACCTGCAACAGGGCAAGCAATACCGCGTCGGACCTATAGCCAAATATTACGATTTCGATCCGGCTGCGGAAACCGTTACCATGTTCGGCGACGCCTATACTCAGGATTTCAGCGCTATACCCAGTCTCTTCAATAGTCTGGAAGATAACGCTATCGCCGATCAATTCGACCCAAGCGGTTTGAATCCAGAAATAGTTTATCGCGGTTCGCGTGAATGGGGACACGAAGAAGCAGGCGATGTCCGGCCGATAATCGATGTTACTCAGGATACTTTCTATCAGGTCAATTTCCCTGACGCTGCCGGCGATGAAACAGTTCTCTATTATATTGAACCCAACACGCTTGAAGGAGCGACCAGCCCAAGTTATGCGCTGGAAGTGGGTGGTTTCTTTAGTTGGGATATGCTGGCCTTCGGACAGAACGCCGACGCCAATTATTTCGTCGAAGTCGACGCATATTGCGATGTTCGTTTTGATGCGCCGGAGAATATGTTCGACCGTATTTCATTGGCAGTGCATTGCAGCGTTTTCAATCCTGACAAACCGTCGATGGACGCTCTGGGCGACAGCAATACCTACCGCAGTTCCGGCGGCTATGCTATTTCTTTTGAAACCGACAGCGGCGACATCATCGCCCGCAAGTACGCCCCCGGCAACAGCAAGGTTCATGTTATCAACCGCACCGAAGGATTCGCCGAAGATTTCGCGCGGGTAACTTTGACCGACAGCGGATGGCATCGTTTCCGCATCGAATACTTGAATGGCAAAGTATCCTTCCTGGTGGATGGCGCACCAATCGCCGAAATCAATGACGGCGACTATCCCTTCGGTCCGGCTGGATTGCATTACCGCGCTTGCTACAGCGACGCATTGAGCGACATGCTATATATGAATCACGCCCGGTTCGACAACCTCAAAGCGGGTCCCACCGCTCCTACGGCGGTTCTTGACTGGATGTTGAACTAAAACTGAATGGATGGAATGAACCTGGAGCAGGGCGATGGCGCATGCATCGCCCTGTTCTTTTTCAACCTTAAAATCATGAATAAAACAACTATGGCGGTTAAGAACCGCATTGCCGCAAATTCTTCTGTGAATCGCACAAGTGCATTTACATTAATCGAACTACTCATCGTGGTCGCCATCATCGGCATCCTGGCCGCTATCGCCGTACCCAATTTTCTCAATGCTCAGATTCGTGCTAAATATTCGCGTTGTCTGGCGGATATGAAGGCCTGCGTCACCGCGTTGGAGATGTACTCGCTCGACCGGGGCAAGATTCCACCCAATGGATTTAACGAACCGGATAACGGATGGGGGCTTCCCAAAGTGTTGACCACTCCCATCTCATATATCACCGCTATTCCATGCGACCCATTCTTCAGCGGCAAGAAAGAAGCCAGCGTGGATTTCTACGAGGCCTATTTCGATCCCAGAGGAGAAGGCAAGTATTTCTATCAGGCCGGGCAGAATCAATACCGCGCCAATATGAACGACCCCCGGCGTCCAGCCAACTGGCGCTATTGCCTGCAAGGGCGCGGCCCCGACACCGACGTCAGCAGCAAAAACAACGGCTTCGCCCTGGAAGTGGATTGGCCATATACCTACGGCTACGATTCATCCAATGGATTGGTCAGCGATGGCAACGTAGCGTTTCCACGGTGAGGTTGCATCTTTGTAATGGATATATCGTTGAAATTGTAAAATAAGGTAAATCGGGATATTCTTGAATTTACTGGATATTAAAAGTACTGCTATGTTTATAATAATGGTTCAATATGGGAGAGTATTATGAAATATGGTAAAGCTGTGTTCGGGGTGGAGCGGTTAATGGCTGGCGCATTGGCTTTATTAACTGTGTTTGTATTGGCAGATGCAAACTGTGCGGCAGTGGAATTTAAGAACCTGCGGGTTTGCGACAATAACCGCTATCTGGAATATGAAGACGGCTCGCCATTCTTCTATCTGGGTGATACCGCCTGGGAACTGTTTCATCGATTGAACCGCGAAGAAGCGGAACTTTATTTATCAAACCGGGCGGAAAAAGGTTTTACGGTTATTCAAGCCGTGGTGATCGCTCAACTTGGTGGATTGGATGCGCCAAATCCCTATGGCGATTGTCCACTGATAGATAAGGACCCCACGCGGCCTAATGAAGCGTATTTTAAGCATGTGGATTTCATCGTCAACAAGGCGCAGCAACTTGGATTGTATATCGGGATGCTGCCTACCTGGGGTAACTATTGGAAGAGCGCAAACCGCAAAGGTCCATTCCTGTTTAATGAATCGAGCGCCAGACAGTATGGTGAATTTCTAGGGAAACGCTATAAAGATAAACCGGTTATCTGGGTGCTGGGCGGCGATGAGAATATTAAGTGCGATGATGAGCGTAAAATCGTTGATGCTATCGCCGCCGGATTGGATCAAGGCGACGGCGGCGCTCACTTGATGACTTTTCATCCACGGGGGCCGGGCTTGTCTTCAGATGCCTTGCATAATGCTGATTGGCTGGATTTTAATATGGTGCAATCATCGCATGGCGCCCGCGACCATGACAACGGTCTGTTTATCGATCATGACTACAATCTCAAGCCGACCAAACCTACCATTGACGGCGAACCAAGATACGAAACGATCCAGGTCGGCTTCTATTTTAAGGGAATTAACGCCAACCAAAGATTCACCGATTACGACGCCCGTCAAGCGGCCTACTGGTCATTGCTGGCTGGCGCCTGTGGTCATACTTATGGAAACAACAGCATCTGGCAGATGTGGCAGCCGGGACGCGGCCCGGTTATCAGCGCCAATATCCCCTGGAAAGAAGCGCTGGATCATCCCGGCGCATTTCAAATGGGACATGTAAAAAAGTTGTTTGAATCGAAACCGTTCAATCAATTAGTCCCGGATCAGAGTATGATCGTTGATGGACCTGCTAATGGAGGCGCCAAGATACGGGCTGCCCGCGCCAGAGATGGATCGTTCGCCTTTATCTATTCACCGCGTGGAGAACGATTTTCAATCGATAAAAGTCGCATCAAAGCAAAAGGAGTCAAACAAACCTGGTATGATCCACGATATGGCGTTTCGTATTATATCCATACATCCGATAATTCAGGAATCCAAACATATACGCCTCCCACTTCGGGCGATGTAGATGATTGGATACTTATATTGGAAGACGAGAGTCAAAAGTATCCTCAACCATAGTATTTAATTGCATAAGTTATGAAACAATAACACAAGGAGTTCAGTCCAATGAGAAAATTATCTGTTTTATTTATTATGTCTTTATTGGTTGCTGCGCTGGTTGAGTGCAGCGCGGCTGAAAAGATTCGGGTTATTCTAGATACCGACGCCAATAATGAACTGGATGATCAACACGCCATCGCTTACATGCTGTTTAACGGAGACGTGTTTGATGTAGAAGGCATCACCGTCAACAAGACCAAAAGCGGTGGTGAGGTTGATAAGCATTATGAAGAAGCGGAACGGGTTGTGAAATTATGCAACCTGCATCCTAAGATCAAAGTCTATACTGGCGCCAATGGCAGTTTCGATGAGATAAAGAATAATGTCGGCCAGCAAGAGTTTGATGGTTCAGAAGCGGTCAATCATATTATCAAGCGCGCCCTGGCGGAAGACTCCAGAGAATTGGTATTGCTGCCGGTAGGGAAACTGACCAATATCGCGCTGGCTCTGAAAAAAGAGCCTGCCATTGCTTCAAAAGTCAGGATCGTGTGGCTTGGTTCGAATTACCCCGAACCGGGCGAATACAATCAAGTCAATGATGAGCCATCACTGAATTATATCCTTGATGCCAAGGTTAAGTTTGAATTTGCCATTGTGCGTTATGGCAAGCCATCCGGTACAGACGCAGTTCGCGCCGCCTTGTCTGATATCAAGCGCAATATGCCGGGCAAAGGGCCTCAAATATCTAAACCGGTTGTCGGAAGACATGGCAAGGAATTTACAAATTTCGGCGACTACTCACTAAACCTTTTCCAGAATATCCAGCTGCATGGCAACCCTCCATCACGCGCTCTATTTGATATGGCGGCGGTGGCGATTGTGAAAAATTCATCCTGGGCGACGCCTATTGAAATCCCCGCGCCGAAAGTAGTGAATAAAAAATGGGTGGATCGACCTGATAATCCACGCAATATCATTATCTGGGAAAATTTTGATAAAGATAAAATAATGCAGGATTTCTATGAAAGCATGACTGATTATCAATTGCCTTAGGTGAATCTGTGATGCCTTAGGTTGCTGGAAAATCGGGCGCTGGGTGCCAAGGGCAAGAGCGCATTGCGCTCAGCCCTTGATCAAGCCACCAATGATAGGGTGAAATTCCTTAACTTAATGACATCGCCCACAAGGGGCGCGCCCTACATGGTCTGGAGAGGGGACTTGGTTTACTCTTGCTATGAATGAAAATACTGCAAAAAAACAGGTCTCCTGGTTGTCGGTGGGTCGGATGTTGGTGTTGCCGGTTTTGATGCTGTTCGCCTTGTTTCTACGGGCGGATAGCAACGATTGGGGCTTGCCCTTCCGGCTGCATCCCGATGAATGGAAATATGTCTCAGCAGGCGCCAACTGTCATCTTGGCGAATTTAATCCCAAATATTTCAGGAATCCTCCAGGTTTTTCTTATCTAAATGCGGCATGGTATCCCTTGTGGCTTAAGGTAAGGACGCCGGTTGAGGTTCCCGGTTGGCTGGGAATCAATCCGATGTGGATTGCCCCGTCGGATGATGTAGAAACAACCTTTATGTATCGTCCATTCGATCTGGTTTTGGGAGGACGCGCATTATCAGCTCTGTTGGGGATGTTGTCAGTTGCCGGGGTATTCTATCTGGCTAGAGAGTGGTTGTCATTGCAATACGCTTTCGGAGCGGCGGGATTGGCGGCGGTCTCATTCGCCAATGTGCGTGAGTGTCATTTTGCAGTAAACGATCCAGCGGCGGCATGTCTGGTATTGTGGGCGATGGTCCTGGGCGTTATGGCGTTCAGGAAAAGTTCCACCAAGTTGTTTTACCTAGCCGCTGGATTATGTGGAGCGGCCATAGCGTTTAAGTATAATATGGCGCCAGCTCTGCTTGCTGTAGTGGGGATGCGCGTTCTGCAATTCTGGCCGAAGCGGTGGGAAGAGAGTTATAAACCACTCTTACGGGATTTGGTGGTGATGGGATTATTGGGCGTCTTATGCTTTCTGTTGATTTGCCCTTTTCCAATTACCGACCCGGAAACGTTTGGTTTGGAAATAGAGAAATTACGCCTTGCGGCGGATAAACCCTGGCAGGGGCAGGATGCCAGATGGTCGGGCGTTCAACTGCTAGAGACTATCTGGAAGAGCGAGGGAATCGCAGCAGCGCTATTGTCGTTAGCTGGATTGATCATTTCTATTTACCGTAAAAATATATCTATTTTGTTATTCCCATTGCTCTATGGTCTGCTGGTTTGCACCCATCCATTATTCTTCGTGCGTTTCTCGTTGCCAGTGCTTCCGTGGATTTCGGTAATGGCTGCTATTGCGGTAGCTGAGTGCGTGAAACATTACAAGGGAAGGGAATTATTCGCCACCCTGATTGTAGTGATTTTGTTTACTATCCTTGCTATAGAACCTTTAACTAAGGATATCCGCAGCAACTATCTGTTAAAACAGACGGATACCCGCATAGAATTTCTTCATTGGATAAAAACCGGGACAAAAAATCAGTCTCTTATCGGCTTGGATCAATTCTCTATCCCACTGGTTTATCGGGGGATAGCAGATTTTTGGACTCAACCGGCTGATCCAAGACTGGTGTATATTGATAGATTGGTTTCCAGCGATTTGAATCGGCTGGATTCTCTACCTGCTCCGGTTGAGTTATTGGTTATCAGTGGGTTCGCTTCATTGCCCGGACATATTGCTGATACTTATTTGGAGCGGCGTAATTCATTGATCGAGTTTTCTGGAACGGTTAATCCGATAAGAACATTCTCTTCTAGTCCAGATTGGCCCCCACATGCAAATGATATTGAAGATGTATACAGTCCATTTGATGATTTATGGTCCCGTGATCGTCCTGGGCCAATAATCGAAATATTTAAACGCTCTTAATTGATTTATTCGATTTAATTAATATAGTAATATACTACTAATATTTACATTGTATATAAATCTATTATAATTAACATATAGGTGGACTTTTAAATTAAAATGTAAAAAATTGCTTAACTTTGCATTTTTTATATGATATAATTATATTTTTATATGATTTGTATTTGCCAATTTTGGCGTGAATTATCGAGACATTTTATATGATATTATTATTTCTGGTGTTGTTCAGTGAAGAATTATTTTTGTTCTAAAATAATCTCACTTAATATATTGTATATATTTTCTTTTCTTTTCTTGTTATTTAATTTGGGGGAATCACCATGAGTCTTTAGACCATAAGGATTTTTAAAATGGGGGATTCCCAAAAAACAAAAAAGCAACTGATTTCAGAGTTAGCAAGATTGCGATCTCATGTCGAAGAACTTGAGCGTCGTAAAGGTGAATACCAAAAAACAAAAAGTTCAACTTCCGAAAGTGAACAACGCCTTAGAGCAATATTCCAAACTACGGATAATATTGCATTTCTGAGTGTGGAAACCGGTAGCGGCGAATTTCGGATAGTGGATTTCAGCCTTGGCGCTGAACGGATTTTTGGTTACGGCAGAGAAGAGATTGTTGGTCAACCTGCGGCATTATTGAGTATCCCACAGGATAGCAATAAATTCCACAATGTTCTAACACCCTTAAAACAGGGTGATTCAGGATTCCGTATTGATATTACTGCTGTTCGTAAATCTGGTGAACATTTCTCTGCTTTGATAGAAACTTGTCCTTTAATAGATAAAAACAGTGAAATATATGCTGTTATGGCAATAATTTTTGATATTTCTGAACAAAAGAAAATCGAAGAAACTTATCGTAATAATCTTGAAATTCAGGATTTGATACTTTCGGCTATTCCTGCTCAAATATATGTAAAAGATAAAGATTTTAGATATATTGTTGTCAGTAAAAGCGTTTCAGATTTTTTAGGTATTCCCATAGATCGTCTGCAAGGTTTGACGGATTTTGATCTGTTTTCTGATGATATCGCAAGTGAGATCAGAGAAATTGACCAAAAGATAATTCAAACTAATAAGCCGATAGAGAATTACGAACAAAGACTTCTTGGTAAAAATGGCAAATATGCCTGGGTTTCTACACATAAAGTTCCCCTTCAAGACAAATCAGGTAATGCTATTGGTATTATTGGCATTTCTATTGATATTACCGAGAAGAAAAGGATTGAGGAGCAACTGATCCAGGCGCATAAATATGATGCTATAACTCAGATGGCCAGTGGTATAGCTCATAACATAAATAATATTCTGACGGGAATAATTGGAAATATAAATATGGCTCAGTTAAAAGCGCCTGAAGAAATTTCCTGTTATCTACGTATAGCGTTGAAGGCTTCAAATCAGGCGTCAGAGATGATTAATGATTTGCTCTCATTTAGCCGCAAATCAACGGCTAGTCTAAAACTGGTTAATATGAATCTCATTGTTGAGCGGGTATATTACCTTATTCGTCCAATAATTGACCGGCGAATAGATTTCAATATTGATATTCAAAAAAACCTTCCTCAAATTTATGCTGATGCTTCACAGATTAATTCCATCTTGATGAACTTATGTCTTAATGCGCAAGATGCAATTAATAAAGATATTGAGAATAATCCTATATTCTCACAAGATCAAAAAGAATATTTTATATTCATCAAATTAGAGAAAGTGGTTTTAGACGATATACACCATCTGAATCCTTCATCCTATCCCGGGATCTTTGTTGTATTAAGCGTCTCTGATAATGGTATCGGGATGAAAGAAGAGACCAGGCGTAGAATTTTTGAACCATTCTATTCAACCAAAAATACCGTGGGTACTGGCTTAGGATTGGCCAGTGCATTCGGCAGTATCAAACAGCACAATGGTTGGATCGATTTTTCTAGTGAATATGGCAATGGAACCACTTTTCAGATTTTCCTGCCCGCTATTGAAGAGCAGGTTGATAGCGATAATCAGAATAATTTAATGGACCTATCAGCTAAGGGTGAAGAGCGCATTCTTATCATTGATTCAGAGGAGTTGATCCTGGATTTAAGTAAGGAAATTCTGCAAAATAATGGTTACACTGTTTTGCTGGCTAAGGACTGTTTTGAGGGCATCAAACTGATTGAAGATGAAACTCATCCTATCGATATAATCGTAATTGATTTATCAATGCCTATTCTTCCACTAGATGAGAGTCTAAGTAATATGCGCAAAAGCAATAGCGATATCAAAGTGATTATAAGCAGTGGCTATACAGAATCGCTTGACAAGGACTTCATGGATGAGATCGAGGCGGACGGATTTTTAGCAAAACCTTATCACTCTTATGAATTGTTGAGCACTGTGCGGCGCGTATTGGATCAAAAATAAACCTAATACGGCAGTTTTAATGATGGATTGACAAAGCATTATCAATCCATCATGTTTACCATTCATATACCCATACGTAACTGGTATAAACAGTTTCCTGTGGATCATGGAATATTTTGTCGCCGATCTTTTCGCCGCATCGGCAGGTGAGGCGCAGTCCGTCTTGGAAGAATAGTGGATCGTCTTCGTGGAACCGATAGGCCGAGAAACTGAAATTTTCCTTATCCAGATGAGTGAGACCAGCTACTGAAGTGTAGTACTTGCCGCGGTTGAAATAATAGGTTCCCAGAAAATAATCTTCCAAACCGGATGAAAGCCAGAGCGGCTTCTGTGCGCCATTGATATAAGCGCGTACGCAGGCTTCCAGATAACTGAAATTTGAGCCTTGCGCGGCGAGCGTCACTTGATAGAGGGCGCCGGATTTTGATGTATTGATTAGGTCGAATTCTTCCAGCCTCTTGGCTTTATAGTCTACCTTTTTATACAGACGCAGTCTGGCTGAGTCTGGTAGATGTACGCCGCCTACTTCAACAGGTAGGTTTTCCGATCCGCGTATTATCCACCAGAAATAGGGCTGCCCTTCAACGCCCGGCGCCATCTGGGCGGTGACGCGGATGCTTTTGCCGAAGGGTATGCGGTAGGTGTTATAGAGGCCGCTGGGATTGCCGGTTACGCCGATGCGGGCGACGCCCCACGGCGCCGCCGGATCTTGGAAGCCGATGCCGTGCCCCAACATCAGTTCCATATCAATCGATGCTGTCTCTTCATCATCCACATAGATGCGTACCTGCGTCTTGCCATAATCAGGCCAGCTGCCGCCAAACCACATGTGGGTCAGACAGCCGGCTCCCTGAAATTTATATAATTCTGTCTCCTGATCAGTCTTCAGGATGCGCAATTCTTTACCTATCGTACCAAACGGCTTATGGATTGCCGCCGGATCGGGTGAGCCGCCAAAAACAGCAGGTGCGTTCAGCGCTAGTAGTCCCGCTGTCATCATGATAGTTAATGAGAATATGAACATGGAATTTCTTAATCTATTAACTCTAGTCATGAAATTTCTCCTATAGGCTTATAGCAAAAAATTACTCAATAACAAACCACGTCCATGATTGAGCTTTAATCTCAAAAGACAAATCGATGCTGTAATCGCGGTTTAATTTATATTTTTTGAATTTGCCGTCTTGCTCCCGTACTTTGGCGGTTTTGGTTAAGCCGGTGTAGTACAGAGGCAGCTGGATATCCCGTTGGATGGTTTGATCAGTAGGATTGAAGAGCAAGGCGAAGCCGCGTTTTTTGAGGTCAGGATTAACATGCAGCAATCCATCCCAGTCGCGTCCATCGGGGCGGCGCAGATGAATGACGTCTGAATCAAGAATGGAGCGGTATTCTTTATAAAAATCCACCCATTTTTTAACCATAGCTTTGGTCTCATCAGTATCGTATAAACGCGGGCCGCGGTAACAGGCCTGCACTCCAGCTCCAAGATTTTCAACCAGTAGGGTTTCGTAAGTATCAAGATGTTCATGCAATGGCTCAATCGTAGCCGCCGCTCCACCGCCGTGATATTCAACTAGCGGCACAAACATCCAACCCATGCTGGGCGCCTTAAGCCATGTCCCATCGTATATATTTTTGCGGCCATGTATAATCTGTTGCGCACGGGGCAGGCTCCAGTTGGTTTCTCTGTATCCCATGGCCGATTTGTTGGAACCCTGGAAGAAATAATAATCCGGCACATTCAAATAAACTCCGTTGGCGCGGCACCAATGATAGAACTCGGTTATCTTGTTGTACTGGGTCCACTGCGAGTCGTTTAATCCATGATGTCCCGGGTGGTTGGTTGATGCGCAAATATCGCCGGGATATGATCCGTCATGCTCCAGGATGTCGCAGCCAGTCTGGATGATGAAATTTTTCAAGTTTTTGAAATAGCGCTCACCCCATTCACTGCACAGGCAGGGAGAATTGCCGAAGTAGGCTTTGGGTTTGCCAGTCTCTGGATCAATCACGTCATGCTCCGGCCCGGCGCTGCGTGAGGCCAGTAAAGAGTAACCGCCAATTTCTATGCCCTTGCTGTGGGCGTAATCGACGTCGGCTTTGATGCGTTGTATATATTCCTGATTATCGCTCTCCATGTTAATTCCGCTGCCGAAACTTAGAATGATCATCTCGAAACCGACCGCTACGCATTGATCAACCGCCCGGCGGATTGATTCAGAATCGGAATAGCGCAAGTGGAGCATTAGTGGATTCTCGGTGCACCAGGGCGCCAATACTCTGTGCATTCGTCTGACCGCTAATCCCTTTCGTTCAAAATCGTCAGAGTCATGCAGCAACTCGAAGGTTCGGAACGAGGTGAATGAGTCGCCCGCATCAATCCTGGCGCCGGGGCCATAGGGATAGCGGCTGGTGAAAAGATGAGGCCAGGTAAGGTCGTAATTGACCTGGGTTTTATAATCTGGATCAGGTTCCCAGAAGTTTGTCTGATCGGAAGATTTGGGAGTCCCTCCGCAAAATGCATAGTCGCTCTGTACGTGCAAGCGAAGGTTGGACATGGCGGCCAGGTCGTTGGGATCGATAAAGTCTTTATATGTACGGGGTCTGGTGGAGCGGGCCAGGTTGACTTCGCTGTCTTGCTCAACCACAGCCAGAATTTCTGTAGTCAGTTCGTCAATCGTGATGCATTGGTTTGAGTTATTTTTAAGAGTTATCCATTTGGATAGTACTGGTATCTCCTGATACATTTCGTAATGGACGTAGAGTTCCAGACCGTTATGAGTTTCCGCTAATTTTGCTGGAGGAGTGAAACGGAAGGTTATAGATATGCCTTGCGGCGGCCAGGCGCGGTCTTCACAATACCTTTTCTTCTTCCAGGGAAACCGTTCGGCGGTTTTTCCAATAGTGTAGTCCTGGTATTGAAAAGCATTAGGATCGCTGGTCATTGACTCGAGCCATGTGGGATTTAAGTAGCCATAGTCCGGTTGTCCGAGAAGACCACCGACTTGGTATGTTTGTCCGTCGATTTTTATAATAGCTTCGGGTTTGACTCCGCGAATGAATTCTCGGTCGGATTTC
This sequence comes from bacterium, assembly GCA_963662285.2. Taxonomy (GTDB): domain Bacteria; phylum Hinthialibacterota; class Hinthialibacteria; order Hinthialibacterales; family Hinthialibacteraceae. Next base: position 1,001,421 of record CAXXMV010000008.1, on the reverse strand, counting down.
AAGTTCTTGAAACCGATGCTGGTCAAATTTGGTTGCAGGCGGAATGTCCGGGCTATCAATCCATTGCTGATGACCAGTTCATTGCCGTCTGCAATTTCATTAATTCCCGCTTGACCGGATACTGATTTAATCAACCAATCATCCTGGAATGGCTGATAAGCATTATCTCTTGATTGAGCCGTAAGACCCATGAATAAGGTTAATATAACCAATAGGAACCGCATAATTTTCTCCTCTAATATTAATCAATAATTATTAACTTATTACTCATGAAATGATAGGGAATGATATTAAATATAAAAAATGGGATGAGTCGAATCACTCATCCCATTAAAGGTTTCAATATAATTATTGATAATTATTCTAATACAGGTTCCATTCAGAGACGTTGACTGGACCGCCGACAGGAACTGCAACCCTGAAATTATCGATGAATATCGCAAATCCATCTGCGGAGGCAGCGTTGTTAGTATCAATGCGGATTTCAAACCAGCCGTTGGGATCATTCATGTTATCGACATGGTTGGATAAATCCACTTCAAATAACATGGTTTTCCATGCTTCGGTTGCGTCGGAGTATCCCATTTCCTTGGTGGTTTCTTCGACTAAGGCATCATCGTTGCCTGTAATGCCGGATCGAAAACGCAAACGGCTTTGAAGCCAATCTCCTGGGACTGACTCAGCGATCCTAAGATCAAACAGTATTTCGCTTACTTCATCCCATCTGTCGAAAACTTCAAGAGCGTTTGTGGTAACTATATTTTGTAGATATCCACCCCCAGCGAAAAACACCATTGAATCCGAACCTTCTAAAGGTTCTACCCAATCGTTGGTTAATTCCGGTAACGCGCCTTCCGCGTTGATCCAGCCGGATGGAGCGCTGGTTTCTGGATCGGCTTCATTGAATCCATAAAGCATGATTTCTTCGAGTTCGGGCATTGAGGCAGGCCGGATGGCGTACATATTGTCAATAAACACTTCACCAGCTGCATCGCCTGGAGTGGGACAGATAAAACCTTGAATATAGCCAACGCTGCTCACTCTGGTAGCGGATGTCAACCGGTCAATTTTCCAAGACAATTCATGCCATTCTCCCGTATTCGGGACATAAGCGAAACCGAGACTGTTCCCATTCGGTAAGTCGAAGCGAATACTCATATCTCCGGTAGATTCAGGAGTGAAATAAACCGACATGCGAATCTCGCGCATCCCGGTTAGATCGACGGCGGGAACAGCGAAATCCATTCTGGCGTGCTGCCATTCAGAACCATTGTTGTCATAGATTACCACCAGTGCGGCCTCACCTTCAACCGGCGCTGGATCGGTTGGATAATCGACGAATGATGTGAATGCGCCCCCTATCCAACTCCACTCTCCGGTTATTTCTTCAGTATCTTCAAATCCAGTGATGAAGACCTGATCCTGTGCGAAAGAGATCATTGCGATTGTGCAGCATAAAACGGTGAAAATTACTTTTTTCATTTTCTATCTCCCTACAAAGAAATGTTAAATAAAATCTATATAAAGTATTTTAATGATTTTCCCGTAAAAAAACAAAACAATTTGACAGTTACATAATTATTAAATTTTAAGATTACTCAATAATACACGGTAAGGTTCTTGAGAACCACTGTAGATATTCATTTGGCGTCAATTGTTTTTAGGTTCTACGTTCGATCCAGAGATTGAAGCCATTGCCGCTTTGCTGGGTTGCTTTTATACTTTTTTGTTTCTATTCAATTTGAAATCAACAAATTTATAACTTGAATTATAGAGAAGGTGATAGGATGAAAACCCAGGAAATACGAGATAGTTACCGGGAATTTTTTGTTAAAAGAGGACACGAAGCATGGCCTAGCGATTCGCTGGCGCCTAAAAATGATCCTACCCTGCTGTTTTCCAGTGCGGGCATGGTTCAGTTTAAGCCCTATTTTAGAGGCGAAATGGGCGATTCCCTGAAAAGGGCTACTACCTGCCAAAAATGCTTCCGCACCAGTGATATCGAAAACGTCGGCCATACCGAACGCCACCATACTTTCTTTGAGATGTTGGGCAACTTCTCATTCGGCGATTATTTCAAGCAAGACGCCATCCGCTGGGCTTGGGAATTCTCGCTTGAAGATATGCAACTGGATAAAGAAAAAATCTGGGTAAGCATATTTGAAGAAGATGAAGAGTCGGCTGATATCTGGCTGAAAGAGACCGATATCGATGCCAGCCGCATTGTCCGCATGGGCGCCAAGGATAACTTTTGGCCCAGTTCAGGCATCCTTGGGCCATCCGGCCCCTGCTCTGAATTATATTATGATCTAGGCGAACAATACGGCACGGGCAAAGAAAACGCCACTCCGGTTGATGAGAGCGAAGACAACCGCTTTCTGGAATACTGGAACCTGGTATTTACCCAATACGACCGGCAGGCCGATGGTTCGCTGCCTCCACTGGATCGTAAGAACATTGATACCGGGCTTGGGCTGGAACGTCTGGCGGCCATTAAACAGGGCGTTCATTCCAACTACGAAACCGATACCCTCTATCCAATTATTCAATATTTCGAAAACATTTCCGGTTTCAAATTCCGAGACGATGCAGCGCGTGACGTCTCCTTTCGTGTTTTGGCGGATCATCTGCGCGCTACTTTATTCGTGTTGACCGATCAAGTAACTCCCGCCAATACCGGACGGGGCTATGTGCTGCGCCGCATCATGCGCCGCGCCATCCGCCATGGTTTGATATTGGGCATCGATAGCAACCTGATGGCCCCGGCCATGGAAATGGTGGCTGAAGTCAATTGCAAGGAATATCCCGATCTGGTTGAAAGCCTCAAATTCACCAAGCGCATTGCAACTGCTGAGGAAGACGCCTTCCGCAGCACCATCAACCGTGGATTGGGCAAATTGGAAGAGATGATCGAGGAGATGCAGTCTTCCAAAGAGCAACTATTGGCTGGCGATAAAGCCTTCGCGCTTTATGACACCTATGGCTTTCCGGCTGACCTGACCAAGGAAATACTCCTGGAACGTGATTTTGCAGGTTACGATGACGCAGCTTTTCAAACGTGCATGGAAGAGCAGCGCAAACGCGCCCAGGCCGCCTGGAAGGGATCGGGCGAGACCAAGGTTGAGGTTGATGTCGGCGTGCCCGCGTCGAAATTCACTGGTTATGACTCGGTAGAGGAAGAGAGCGAAATTCAGGCCATCTTCTGCAAAGGCGAACGGATCGAATCCGCCATTGCGGGACAGGCTATTGAAGTGGTTGTCGAAACCACTCCATTTTACGCCGAATCCGGCGGTCAGGTTGGAGACAAGGGCGTCATTGAAGGCCTCGCGGAAGATGATCTTTTAATCCAAATTGAAGTCACCCGTAAAACCGCCTCCAACGTCTTCGTCCATTTTGGAACCATTGAACGGGGAACCGCCAGACAAGGCGACAAGGTTAGACTTAAAGTTGATGACGCATCACGTAAACCAGTCGAGAAGAATCATACTGCGACTCATCTGCTGCAAGCGGCCTTGCGTTCTACTTTAGGAAATCATGTCAAGCAATCAGGTTCATTGGTTGAAACCGGGTCTCTGCGCTTCGACTTTACTCATTACGAATCAGTTAAGCCGGAAGAATTAAGCGCTATCGAAGCATCTGTCAACCAGTGGGTATATGAAAATCACCCGGTGGCAACTGCAACCGTATCTCTGGATGAAGCCAAAAAACGAGGCGCGACAGCGCTATTCGGCGAAAAATACGGCAATGAAGTGCGTATGGTCGAAGTGGTAAATCAAGGTAATTCAGAGTCATCGGTCAGTTTAGAACTGTGCGGTGGAACCCATGTTAAAACGACTGGCGAGATTGGATGCTTCCGTATTTTGAGTGAAAGTTCAATTTCCGCCGGAAACCGCCGCATCGAAGCAATTACCGGAAAGAAGGCTGTCGAGTATACTATTAAGGAACATGATTTATTGCGCCAACTGGCATTGGAACTAAAAACCTCAGCAGATGATCTTCCAGAGCGGTTGACGCGAATGAATGCTCAGATCAAGCAACTCGAAAAAGAAAACCGTGAACTGCGCCAAAAACTGCTGCAAGGCGAAACTACCAATCTCACCGAAGGCGCTGAGCAAGTGAACGGTGTTACCATCATTGCGCGTGAAGTCGAATCTGGCAGTACGGAAGACCTGCAATCCGCTATGGATTCACTGATGAACGGCGCCAGCAAGATTGTCGCTGTCCTGGCTGCCAAAGGTCAGGATAAAGTGACTTTCATTTGCGGAGTGAGCGAGGATTTAACCGGAACGCTTAACGCCGGGAAACTGGTCAAAGAGATGGCCAAGATTACCGGAGGCGGCGGCGGCGGAAGAAAAGACCGCGCCCAGGCAGGCGGCAGGAATCCTGATAAACTGCCTGAAGCGCTGGAAAAATTTAAAGAGATGGTCGTAGCAGATCTATAGTAAAGAGATGACCGCCTAAGGTCTATAATTAATGGATAATAAAACCAAACTTACTGTATCAACCCTGTCAACGCGGGGAGAAGGCATCGCCCGCGTCGATGGGAAAGCTGTTTTTGTTCCGTTTACGCTGCCCGGAGAAACCTGGGAAGTGGAAATTATCGAGCGGAAAAAGAACTTTGAGCGCGGGCTTCCACTCGAATTAATTGAACGAAGCGACGACGCGCCTCAGCGCATCACGCCTACCTGTCCATATTATGCTAAATGCGGTGGATGCCATTTGCAGCATATTGCCTATGAAGATCAACGCTCATTGAAGCGCGAGTGGCTCAAGGAAACCTTCCGCCGGGTGGCTCATCTTGAGGTTGAACCGGATGATGTTGAATCTTCTCCGCCTTGGCAGTACCGCAATAAGATTGTACTGCCGCTTCGTACTATGCGCGGCAAGATCGTTTTTGCTTTTCATCATGTATATCAGCCTAATAAACCTGTGATGGTAGAGGATTGCTCTATTGCTCATCCGGTTATCCGGCAGGCTATGCCGCTTATTCAACAAGCGCTTAATGACGTCCGGCCCAGTATTAAAACAGCCAACCGCAAGCGTCCCCAGGCCTCGAGAGTCCAGTTTCAGGTGGTGAATGATAGATTATCCGTAAGATTTTTCGATGTGTTATTCTCACCGGAAAGCGCTAATAATATTCTAAAACTGGCTTCAATGAATGATGAATTGTTTGATGAGATTATATTGCGGGGCGAGAGTAAAAAAGAAATCAGGCAAAATGCCGCTCAGCGTGATAGCGTTGCGCCTGAAGAGATTGATATTGCGGCTGATTCATTTTTCCAGGTCAATGACGTGGTGCGCCAGAAACTCTATCAACATGTGATTGATCTTCCATACCAGTCGATGGAGACGGTGCTTGATGGTTATTGTGGAGTCGGGTTTCTAACCATGAGCCTGAGCTCTTGTTTTAAACATGCTACTGGCGTTGAGTTGAATAAAGCGTCCGCTAAAGAAGCTAAGCGCCTGGTGGAATTGGAAGATTTATCTGAGCGTATCAAGATTGTAAATGACTCCATCGAGAAATTCCTGCAATATAATAGTGAGAAAAGTTTTGATTGCGTGGTTCTTAATCCTCCTAGAGCGGGGCTTTCCAATGAAGTGAGAGAAGAAATTATCAAGAAATCCGCTCCTGAAATGGTGATCGTTTCCTGCCATCCGGCAGCTCTGGCCCGTGATGTAAAATCACTGGTTGATAGTGGATACCAGATTCAAAGCATAGTTCCTTTCGATATGTTCCCTCAAACCTACCACCTGGAAACCGTTATTCATTTGAAAAAATGAGTGCGCATCAGAAATAATTTTTAAAAAATATTTACGTACCATTGATATAATAGTTTATCGATGGCACGTAAATTGCTTCTGTATTTATAATATTGTTGATGCAAATACCGATATACTATTATTAATATGCATATTTAAGGTTTATGTGTTTTAAAATGCACTGTAACTCAAGGGTAGAATTATGAGAAAATATTTATTTCGAGAATTAATATGTGAAAAATATGTTATATCCTTGATTTTTTTATCATTTTTTGTCTTGAATAATGTTTGGAGTGTAAGTTTTCGTGATTTTCGTACTTGGACAGTACAAGATGGTTTAGAAGAAAATTACTCAAGAAGCGTAAGTATCAGCCCTAATGGAAAAGTGTGGATCAGGCATGGGGATGTTCCAAATATAACAAATTATGATGGTAATGAATTTTATAAAATACCTCTTCCCGGTGATTCCAGCAATCAAAATGAATATCCCAGTGAAGATGAATATCCTGTTGTTTATGAAAATCCTGCCGGTAATATTTGGGGATTAAGATTTAATATTGCATATAAATACATCAATGATGAGTGGCAACGTTATCCTATCCCGCCTGGTATTGATGGAATTCTTTCTTTTTATCCAATCGATGAGAATCGCATATTGCTTTTACTGTCAGATCAAATCGTCGAATTTAATATAGAAACCATGAATACCCGAGTTTTGAAAAAAGCGTTTGAAACCAAATTAAAACATTTTGTTGATTTGCAACCAGATAGAGCATCGGGTTTTTGGATTGTTGGAGAAAATGGAATCGCAAAGATGATTCCTTCTAATAATTCAGATTCCGCGTTTCAATGGGATGATTTTATTTGCGATAACCAAGTTTATCGCAATTTCAGGAATCTCATAGTTGGTTCAAATGCAGAAGTTTTTGTTGTCGCATCAGATATTGAAACAGATCAAACAAGTTTGCTTCAATTTGATGGTCACGCGTGGAATAAATTATATTCTGAGGAATATATCCAAATGGGCTGGCTTAATCCCAATGGAGATATCTGGGTTCTGCTTAGTAATAATCTATATTTCATTAATGATAAAATAGAAAAAATTGATTTATCCGGGAGAGTTGTAGACGCAGCCGTTGAAAACAATGGAGTGTTTTGGTTGGCGACCGATCAAGGATTAGTCAGATATTCTCCTTCTCTGTGGAGAACTCCTCTACAAATTAAACATATAAAATCACCAGTGCATTCGATTTGTGAAAGTTCGGATGGAACTGTCTGGTTTGCTTGCGGTACACACTTGGCTTCTTTCTTGGATGGAAAATGGAAAACGTATCCTTTACCAAAAGGATTTGCCGTAGACTATTATAATTCAAATGCAATATCCATATTACCTGATGGGCGTTTTGTTGTAGAAATTTGGAATATCGATGATAACAATCTGATTTTAAACCATTTTCTGATATTTGATCCTGTGAGTGGTATATTCAAATCTATTAAACACCCTGAGGGGAAAGAAATCTGGCATATTTCTCAACAAAATGATGGCTTGATTATTGCGGCTCTAGGAGATCGCGCCACTTATAGCATAGAGAAATATGATGGAAATAAATTTGATACCATTTTAAATAATCAAGATTGGGGCATTGCTACATTGCGGAGACCTTTTGTCGCCAAAAATGGCGACATCTGGTTAGGAGGCGTTGGAGGTCTTGGTTTATACAAAAATAACAAATATAAGAATTTTACATTAGAGGATGGATTCACCGAAAACGGCGCCTTTTCCATTCACCAAATGGATAATGGCGGTATTTGGGTGGGAGGCAGAAAAGAAATATTAGCTTATGATGGGACGAAATGGAGATCAATAAAAAAAACATCAGCGATTGTACGTTCCATGATTACGGCCAAAAATGGAGATGCATGGATTGGCGCGGATAATGGGCTATACCGGAAATTTGATGATTCTTGGGTTTGTTATACTGTTGAAGATGGTTTACCTTCTTCAACCATAAGAGATATATTTGAAGACAGCCAAGGACGGTTGTGGTGCGGCACTGCGAAAGGTTTATCTCTTTATTATCCTGATACAGATATGGATGCGCCTGATACATTTCTCCCGTCTGATTTGAATACCAACAACATACACAAAGATACCAATTCCATAATAGTGTTTGAGGGAAAAGACAGGTGGGAATATACATCATCCGAACGTCTTCTTTTTTCTTACCGCATAGATAATAGTGAATGGTCTTCTTATGATTCAAAAAAAATGGTGCAAATACCTGTTCTAAATGTTGGTTTACATAGCGTGGAAGTTCGCGCGCTTGATACTAATTTGAATGCTGACCGTAGTCCCGCACGCTTCGATTTTCAGGTTCATTCCATTCCTATTCAAGATCGCTTCTGGTTTATGCCTGTTCTATATAGCATTATTGCCGTCATTATTTTATTGGCGTTATCATTGTTATATTCCAGAAAAAAACTCGCCCAATATGCCCGCAACCTTGAAAGTATCGTTGACGAACGTACTGCGGAAATACAATTTGCGAATGAGAAACTTAAGCAGGACATGATTAAACTTAAACAGGCGGAGGACGCCTTGCAAGAGAGTGAGCGTCTTTATCGTTCGGCTATTGAAGTGGCTGGCGCCGTTCCATATTATCAAGATTACTCATGCGAACATTATGAATTTGTCGGCCCGGGTATTGAAAAGCTAACGGGGTATTCTGCTGATGAATTTACATATCAAGTTTGGGAATCCATGGCTCAGGAAATAGTTTTAATGGGAGATTTGACAGGCCTATTACCTGAAGAAGCCATAAATATTGCCCAGCAGGGAGAAGGAATCAGTTGGCGTGCTGATTACAGATTAAAAACGCGTACTGGCGAAGAACGGTGGGTAGCAAATGCAGCAGTTCAAGTGAGTGACGATAAGGGAAATATTATCGGATCTCTGGGAATCCTTCAGGATATTACTGATCGTAAACAGACCGAAGAATCTTTGAATCGTCTTCGAAACCTGTTGAGCAATATTATTAATTCTATGCCTTCCATATTAATTGGCGTTGATTCTGACGGAAAAGTGACGCAATGGAATCTGCAGGCGGAACAAACTACCGGATTAAAAGCTGATCAAGCTCACGGACGAATATTGAACGATGTTTATCCACAATTCGCAAATGAAATGGATCGAATTAGAAAAGCGATAAAAGAATGTCAGGTGCAGAGTGAGCGGAAAATTGCTAAAAAAATTAATGATGAAACGCGCTATTCAGATATTACGATCTATCCCTTGGTTGCTAATGGCGTTGAAGGAGCAGTGATCCGCATTGATGATGTAACTGAACGCGTACGCATTGAAGAGATGATGATTCAATCCGAGAAGATGCTATCTGTTGGAGGTTTAGCTGCCGGGATGGCGCATGAAATTAATAACCCCTTGGCTGGGATTCTTCAAAATATCCAGGTTATTCGTAATCGTATATCTGATAAAATCCCCCAAAATTCAAAAATAGCGCAAGAATGCGGGACCACTATTCAGGTTATTGAAGAGTATATGAATCAACGTAAAGTCCCTGAAATGATTGACGCTGTAGTTGATTCAGGCAAGCGCGCCGCCAAAATTATCGATAATATGCTCAGTTTTAGCCGCAAAAATGAATCCCTGTTTGTTCCAATTAATATTTCTGAATTACTTGATGATACTATTGAACTTGCATCGAATGATTATGATCTTAAAAAGAAATATGATTTCCGGAAGATAGAAATAATACGTGAATATGAAGAAAATATGCCATACGTTAAATGCGAAATTACAAAAATTCAACAAGTAATTTTGAATTTATTAAAAAATGGAGCGCAATCTATGGCAGAAAAAGATCAATCTATAGAAATGCACTGTTTTATTATCCGCACAAAAAAAGAGGGAAATTTTGCAGTAATAGAAATTGAAGATAATGGCATGGGGATGAATGAAACAACGATGAAGCACGCCTTCGAGCCTTTCTTTACTACAAAGAAACCCGGTATTGGCACGGGATTAGGGTTGTCGATCTCTTATTTCATTATTACCGAGAATCACCATGGCTATATAGATGTAGAATCTACTCCCGGTATTGGAACGAAATTTATTATTAAATTACCTTTGGTTTCATAAATTTCACCACTGCATAATCTTACTTATACAACGTAAAATCACTTATTTCCGAGGTAGAAGCAATGTCGGAAATATCCCATATCCGCGCTATGCCGTCGGTGCATCCTGTCAGGATGTGAAGTCCGTCCGGAGAAAAAGCAACGGATTCCACCGCTCCATTATGCGCCTCAAACATCCGGATTTTATTACCCATCACCGCATTCCACAATATCGCGTTTTGATTAATTAAACTTCCTGTTAGCAAAAAACGTTTGTCAGGCGAAAAAACCGCACGACCTACACTATGCGTTGCGCTGCTAAATGTTCTAAGTTCCTTACCTGTCTCCACATCCCAGATTTTCGCAGTATCAGCTCCGGTTAGCGCCCATTGCCCGTCCGCCGAGAACGCCAGGCAACTCAGGAAATATCCCGGATGTCCGCTGAAAGTTCGGATGACATCGCCAGTTTGTATATCAAGCAATGCGGCTTCATCGCCCGGTCCTATTAACAATGATTTCCCATCCGGTGAGAATGCTACCGGGGCGGCGCCATCAAATGTGCGGATTTTTTCTCCTGTCAATGCATTGAATAGATTCGCTGAAGAACTACTGGCAATTAAGACTTGCATTCCATCGGGTGAGAAATAGGCTGATTTATTGAAAGCAAGCGCTGACATGGGAAACGAACGAATTTCGGCGCCTGTATTGGCATCCCATATCTTTGCCGTATTATCCCAACTTGTGGTCAGTATTTTAGTTCCATCTTTAGAGAAGGCCGCAGATATGACGCGATTGGAGTGGCCGGAATACTTTCGGATTTCCCTGCTTGTCTTAACATCAAATAGTATGGCGTCATATCCCCATCCTGCAATAAGTATGCTCATTCCATCGGGAGAATATGCGGCTGTATAAGCGGTCGTCGAATGTCCTGGTAGCGTACTGCTTGCTTCACCAGTATCTGTTTTCCATAGTTGTACTACGCCATCTTTAGTACAAGCCATAATTGTCGAATTATCCGGTGACATATCAACAGAGAGAATCTCTCCCGAATCACCAGAAAACTTACGAATAAGTGCACCTGTTTCGGCATCCCAAAGTTTAACGTCCCCATCCAGATTTCCTGTGAGTATGTTTGTACTATCACCTGAGAATGCGACAGCAGTAATCTGATAAGTGGAAGTATCTGAAAACGATCTCAGCAGGGCGCCTGTTTCGATATCCCACATCCTGGCTTTGCCGTAATCGGATTCAGTGACGCCTCCTCCAGATAGAACTCGCGTGTCATCAGGAGATATCGACGCTCCCATACTGTATCCGTCAGCAGGAAACGTGTGGATCATTTCGCCTGTTTCTGCATTCCATAGATTGATTAATGTCAGTACTTTCATTCCATCCAGCGTAAACAACGCCGGACTTCTTCCACTGAAGGTGCGGATCAATTCCCCTGTCGCGGCATCCCAAAGCCGGGCCGTATCATCAGCGCATCCGGTCAATATCCGCATCATATCCGGCGAAAAGGCGACCGATTCCACAGTTCCACCATGTCCACTGAAAGTTTGAATTGCCTGACCGCTTTCAATATCCCACAATTTCGCTGCGCCGTCTGTACTTCCCGTGAGCAGTTTACTCTCATCTGGAGACAGGATTGCCATGCTGATAGCGCCTGTATGCCCGGTAAAGCGTTTCAAAACCTCAGCTGTTTCCGCATTCCACAGGATTGCATGACCCGCTTCGCTGGCGGTGATAATATACTTACCGGTCGATGAGTAAGCGGCAAAGACGGCGCTTCCTTCACCGAATTGCTGTATTGGAGCATCGTCTTCAGTATAACTGTTCAGAGGAATGGCAAGCAAAAGCAGAATCAGCGTAAGCCCTGTCAGATAGAGGTATTTTCCCGACCAAAGCTGAGTCAAGCATAAAATATCCATGCAATTCGATAAAGTGCACCTAGGATTACATATCTGAACTGAAATATTTTCTTGGTTCATGATTGTTCCCTCGCAAATCGTCGATCTATGGTGAAATCAATTTTATCTATCTTCTTAGTCAAATGTCAATAGGAATTTATCCTTCTGCTATATACCCGATTGTATTTAACTTAACTGAATGAGTCTTGAAAGTATTAAGTGCAAAGGTTTTTGAGGTTTTGGTTGTTTAGATTATTCTTCTTGAATTATTACTTGTTTTTATGACATCCACTTGAAAGAGTTAGTATATGAACTATTGCCCCCTAGCGATCCCATCAGGAATAACAGTATCACTATAAAGACTGTTAAAACCAGGAAAATGCCGATAGTCCAATATAATTTATATTGAGTATTCTTTTTTAATGTTCCATACCGGTTGGTCCACCAATCGCATGCTTTTTGGGTTGCTGCGCTTAGAACTACAGGAACTTCGTCTTTATGCAATTGGCCATTATTGGTAATCTGCTTGAAATAGGCGTGTTGGATGGTTATATCCAACTCTTTAAGCAGGCTGCGGGGATGTTTGCCAATGATATACATCTTGTTCTTGGGCAACAGATCATTAGTAACCTCGAAACGCAAACGCTTTGCTTCTTCTGCATTCCGCGGGTCTTTTTCCAGCATTTTGATTGCACGGTTCAAGATATTTATGGCTTCTTGTTCAGCTTTTTCCTGCTGAGGACTTAATCGGTTTTTCTTTTTCTTGAATGGGAACATGGTAATAACCTATATAAAATTATTCTTTCGATTGTCTGCTCCCAGAGATACGATGAATCATCGGATATGGGATATCCTTTACTTAAGTATGTATAGCATGAATTATGGTTTTTGGCAAATCAATTTTATAGAAACTAGCGGATAGTGGAGGGTGGCAAGGGCAGCGTTCTTTCTGCCCTTGATGCGATCACCCATGATATTGGATAGACCAAAGCGATGGTACACGGGCGCCAAGGGCAAGACCGCAATGCGGTCAGCCCTTGATGCGATCACCTACGATATTTGATAAACAAAACCAATGGGACTATTCTATAAAACAAATTAAGTGAAAAACCATAATATTTTATGATCAAATCGGAAATAAAAATGAAATTAGGCTAGATTATCTATTCTACCGGGTTATCTTGGTTTTATGGCTATTGCCTATTGAGATAACTCTATGATGGAGGATTACCATGTCGCTGAATCGTCGTGATTTTGTTATTAAATCGTTGGCCGCAACAAGCGTGAGTGGATTGATGGCGCCCGGCGTACAAGCCAATGCCGGTAATTTGTCAAATCAGAAAAGCATCACCATCCAAAGAACAATTCCTATCCGGCATGAAGTGGATGTGTTTGTTGCTGGAGGAGGGCCGTCCGGTGTTGCAGCGGCCATCACGGCGGCCCGCCAGAATAAGACGGTTTTTGTGGCTGAACGGCAGAATTCTTTCGGGGGAATGGGGACGGGAGGTCTCTTGCCGCTTTTTATGCAATTTACCGATGGAGAGAATTTTCTGGCTGGTGGAATCGGACAAGAAATTGCAAAACGATTGAATAAAAAAGGCGGCAACGGTCCGGATAGCAACGTGACGATCAAAGCGGAAGTCCTCAAGCGGTTATACGATGAAATGATGCTGGAGGCCAAAGTCGATTTCACTTTTGAAACCAGGTTGATCGATGTTCAAACTGATGGCGATCAAACCCAATGCGCTATTCTGGCGGCCAAAAGCGGAATTTTCGCCGTCAAAGCCAAGATGTTTATTGATTGCACGGGGGATGGCGACCTGGCCGTCTGGTCGGGAGCGCCTTTTGAAAAAGGTGATGAAGAGGGCAATATGATGGCCGGGACGCTGTGCAGCGTCTGGGCTGATATCGATTGGGATAAAGCGCGTAAATTTGGGATGCATAAACAGGAAGCCCTCTTACCCAAAGCAATTGCGGATGGTGTTTTCAGCCAGGAAGACCGGCATCTGCCCGGGATGTGGAGAATTGGAAAACACCTGGGCGGCGGCAATATCGGGCATACATTCGGCGTGGATGGTTCCGACGAACGTTCGGTTACTAAAGCCCTGCTTTGGGCGCGTAAAATGATTCTTGAATACGAGCGTTATTACAAAGAGTACCTCGAAGGTTTTTCTGATATGGAACTGGTTACCATGGGGTCAATGCTGGGCATCCGTGAAACCCGGCGCATCATGGGCGATTATGTTTTGAATTTGAATGATTTCAAGACGCGGGCCGTGTTTGATGATGAAATTGGACGCTATTCATATCCGGTTGATATCCATGCCGCCAAACCGGGCGATAACGATTATAAAAAATATGCCCAGGATTTCAAGAATCTTCGATATGGTAAAGGCGAAAGTTACGGGATTCCCTACCGCTCATTGACGCCGTTGAAATTATCGAACGTATTGGTTGCCGGGCGGTGCGTCAGTACCGACCGTTATATGCAAGGTTCTCTCCGGGTGATGCCGGGGTGTTTCATCACTGGACAGGCAACAGCTATGGCCGCCGCCATGGCTATCGAAAACAAAACAGACACCCGCAGTATTTCGATCAAGAATTTGCAGCAACGCCTAAAAAAAATCGGAGCGTATCTACCGAATTGCTAGTGACTTTATATATAAGATGGGCGCCAAGCCCCGTAGGGTGGGTCGCGCTTTATGACCCACCGGATCATGCAATTAATCAATAATATTGGGTGGGTATTGTTATTTTCTGAATTTGTACAATGCGATTTGATCAGAGTTGTAACCTTGAGATTTAGCCCATTTCGTGGAGCATAAAAACCTTTTTTGACTCTTGAACCATGATGGGATGAATATAATGTTTAAAATGATGAAGACGATTGCTGTCGTCGTTGATATATTTAAATTTCTTATGATGTACTCATTAGCCAGAGGAGTAAGAAATAATCCAACCCATAAACCAAAACAGCATCCACGAATCATGCCGCGTTTCTTTTCATCATCCGTCATGTGAGCGTATATTTGTTTGGTTTCTTCTGATTGAAAAGGCGTCCAGGTTACAATGTCCATTAATTTTTTCTCTATTAATATAATTTTTCTGGCGCCAAGGGTTAGATTCGCCTTGGCGCCTGTGAGTGGCAGGTAGGGTGGGCTAAAAGCGAAGCGTAGCCCACCACAAGCCGCCTAATCTAAAATATCTCCCAAGCATTAATCAATGTCACAGACGACCCGGTATATCCAATAGTCGATCCATCTTCACCAGCGTTCAACGATGGTGAGCCGGTTTTAAGTTTGAAGCCATCCCACGAGAAATCATCCGGATTGTTGGTGGGTGATTCATACAGGGGATCATTGGCGACGCTGTCAGTGGCGTCTACATTGTAATAGGCGTCGAAGGATACGGCGACATTGTTATGATGCGCGGTGACCACTGATGGATCCAACTCATTCTCGAAGCCGCCGCCGGAACTGACAATGTTGCTGTTGGTTACGGTCAGTTTAGCGGTCTGATCCCCTCCGCCGAAAATCATGATTTCCGCCAAGCCATAGTTTTCATATATATCGCAATGGTCGAATACTGCGTTAACCGCGGAGTTTGAGTCGGTAGCAACTTTAATGCCCGGTCCGGTGTTGCCTGCGATTATGCAGTTCTCAAACAGTAACGGTCCATCGGTGCATTCCACGCCTGGAGCATCATCCGTCTCTAATCCGTTGCCGAGGATGGCGCAGCGGAGCACGATAACGTTGGTTATGGATTCGTTCCAGTTGGTATCAACCTGACACTCCAGCCCTTCTCCCTTTGAGTTCTTGATTATGCAATCTTCCACCAGCGAACTGCCTCCAGCGAAATGAATGCCGTGGTGATAATTATCAAACAGGCAATTGCGGATAACCATGTTTTCGGCGTTGTCGACGTCTACGCCCGATTCAAAACCATTGATAAACTGGCAATCCTCGATGGTTACATTGATCGGGTCGACTCCAGAGCCTTTTTGGAACATGGCTGATATGATGCCGTAATGCGATTCTGTAATCAGGCAATTGCGGACAGTTATATTATCCGCGCGGAATGGATTGGCCTGTACGCCGGCAATGAGAATGGCATTGCCTTCGCCTGCTGATCGTTCATTGGGGCCGCGGATTGTGCAATCCTCAATAATGACATCATCGCAATCAGCAATAACCAATGATGACTGGACGCCGAACTCATTGACTACATTTTCGAAATTGGCGATTTCCAGGCCTTTTACAACAACATGTTGACATCCCCAGATGCTGAATCCCAGCATGTCGCGCCCGGGTACGCCTAATGCGCTCATGCGTTGGGATGACTCTGCATTAGCCGCTTGAATCACCGGATGCTTGCCTTCCGCGGCTTGCAGAGTGAATGAGACCAGAGGGGCGGCGGGGATGCCCCACCGCAGCTAGAAAGGGGCTGACGGTTACATCTTCATTGTATGTTCCATCGTCGCCGATCTCGATTATATCGCCATCCGCCGGCTGCATTAAACGCCGCCTGGATAGTGCTTGCATCGCCCGAACCATCTTGTTTTACGATGAGAGTTGCGCAATAAGGAGAAGACGTAAATGAAATGAATAAAAGGCTGACCAACATTAGAAATACAAATTTTTGCATAATATCCTCCTGTAGCATTGTGAAATTCACAAGATTCTTTTCAGAATATCCAATTTATCACATGAGGATATATTTAATAAGGGTGATTGGGGATAAATTATTCCCGGTGGAAAGAGTGATGTTATCTTCGCGCTGCTTTCGGCTTTTTCTTCTTTGGATTGCATTCCCATAGCGGCGTAGAAATCCGGTCCATAGAACCGGGTTTTTACTACGATAGGCATAGGCGTGGCGTGTCCCAGAATCAGCGCCTGTTGCTTGGAATCAAGCGAAGCCAGAACGTTGCGCAGCGCCGAAGCGCCGGAGACTCCGGTGAAGACGGCCTGGATATCCTTCTCGTCGTTGAGCAGCGATGTAATGCGCGTGCCCAACTGCGATATGATCTCATCATCAATGCCGGATGGCCGTTGATCGACCACCAGCAGCGAGACGAAATACTTGCGCAATTCGCGGGCGATGGTTCCGAATATGGTCTGACGCGCCGCTGAGGGATTCAGGAACTTATGGGCTTCTTCGATGGTAATCATCAAGGGTCGCGGTCTATCTTCCAGTTTTTGGGTAGACATATATTTTTCGGCGTCATCGACCCATGCCTGATGGATGCGGCGGCTGATCAGGTTAGCCACCAGCAGATAAGCCAGCATGTTGGATACCCGCCCGAACTCCAGATCGATATGCTTGCCGGAGCGCAGTTCCTGCACCAGTTTATTGATTGAGGCTTTGTTGGATGATGCGCCTTCGATCTGCTTTTCGCTTTTTTCAACCACAAACTTAAGGTTTTTGATCTTGCCCAGTTTGCGGTATAGCGCGGCCAGGCTCTCTTTGTTGGCGCCGATTTCATCAGCCCAGTCTTTAAGGTCAGCCGCGTCCTGCTCGATCAGGCGTTGCAGCCAGCTCTTGCCAAAACGGTTGCGCAGGATATAGGCGGTTTCAATAGCGGTGGGGTGCAGTTTCAGTTCATCTTGCAGCGGTTCGATATCTTCCACTTCAATCGAGTTAAGTGGAATCTCGATCTCAAAATCAACGCCCACATTCCTCTGACTGGCCGATTCAGGATCAAGCGTGCAGATCAAGACTTTTTCTTGGAAGATATTCTTCAGACCCTTAACGAATGAATCTTTACCGGCGCCCGATTCAGAACGTGTTTCCCAGCCATATTCGCTATGCATGTCAAAGATCAGGTTGACCGCCTTATTGCTGCGGATCATACCGGCCAGCACCAGACGGGTCAGGAAGGTTTTGCCCGTGCCGGTTTTGCCGAAGATTCCGTTGGATCGTTCAATGAAACGGTCCAGGTCAAGACAGACGTCGACGTTATCCATATCCAACGGGGTTCCCAGATTGAAATAACGCTTCTTTTCTTCCTCGCCGAAGACTTTGGCGATATCCGCATTGCTCGCTTCGCGCACCGGAGAAAAATGAGCCGGGATGCTTTTAACCGGGCGCAGATCTTCTTCTCGGTCGAAATCCTTCTCTGCGATTTTGCGTTCCAGCATTAACATCGGTTTGAGCGATACGGTGGCATAGGTATGGTCGCCAGCCAGCACGTCGCTCAACAGCGAAGAGCGCGGCGGCGGGTCGCGCAGAATCGAGGCCGATGAGGCATCAAGCATTACGTCGGTTATCATGCAGAAGAAATCGAATTCACTTCCTTCGACAACCACGAATTTTCCAGCGCGAACCTGTTCCACTGAATAGGAAGGATCGAGACGCATCTCCAAGCCTTCAGCCAGGGAACCGGATGTTATAACACCAAGAGATTTTATATCGTCTATGCGTTTTGCCATGATTCCAATCGATTTATTATGCGCCGCAGCGCGTCGTAGTCGTCGCGGTAGATGTCTGACAGGGCTTTGCCGATGGATAATGCTTTTTCACTGCGTTCAAAACTATATAACAAATGTCGGCAGCAATTCAGGATCAACTCTTCAGATGATGACTTGCCCGAATCGTGAATAATGCGTAGAAAACCGGGTTGCTTACGTAGTTCGCGTATGTCGTCGTCAGAGCAGGGAACTACTTGAGCATGAAGCCCCGGCGGCGTAGGCGGCAGGCCGTATTGGAATTTGCCGTCTTTCATAGTACCGATCAACAGCGCATAGAACTGATTGCGCAGCAGCGCTTTGAGATGGGGATGAACCGCGTCCAGGTTGTCTTCATCAACTTCGATAGCAGTGGCCCGCCGGTTAGGGTCAACGCTGGCAGTTTCAACGTTATAAACCACGCCAACGCATTGCGCCGTCTTTCCAGCCATAATGAAACTGCCATACTCAAATGTCGGAACGCCCCGGTGGCATTGCCCGATAATTTCGCTGGTATTGGTAACAATTACTTCGCCGATAGATTCAGACATATTGGTTATGTTATTGTCCATATAGTTTTGTTGAATTCTAACACCACTACTCTCTCACAGATAGAGCTGACGCTGGAGAGGTTTGCATAATTCTCATAATGAAGCATACATTCCTCTCCCAAGATTGGGAGAGGCTAGGAGAGGGTTGAAGATAGCCTCCTTTTAATTTCATTTATTGTGTTAAATTGCAATAATACCGGGCTTTTCCTGTTCTCAGTGGTATGATAGCCTTTGATTATTGCATACTTGGATAAACGTGGAGATTCGAAAATATGAAAAAAAGTATTTATATAAATGTAATACTCATCGCTTGGGTAGCATCCGCTATTACCAGCAGAGCTGATTGGCCCATGTATCGCGCTAATCCAGAGCGGGATGGATATACCAAGGAAACTATCCCGCATAACTTATCATTGAATTGGATATACAAGTCGACTCATGCTCCCAAACCGGCTTGGCCAAATGACGAACTTTTTTCGGGTGAGATGCCCAAAATGCCTGGCGACCGTGATTTGAACCGGATGCGCATTGATGATGCATTCCATCCTGTCATAGTTCAAAATACAGTAATTTTTGGCAGTTCATCGGATGATCAAATCAGGGCTATCGACTTGAAAACCGGTGTCGAACTTTGGACCTTCTTCACTGAAGGTCCAGTGCGTTTTGCTCCGGTTGCCTGGCGCGACCGGATATTTGCAGGCAGCGATGATGGATGGCTATACGCCATCAAAATAACAGATGGGCGTCTGTTATGGAAAGTACGCGGCGGCCCGAACGATTATAAGTGTTTAGGCAACGACCGGATGATTTCCCATTGGCCCATGCGGGGCGGCCCGGTGGTTTATGATGATATCGTATATTGCAGTGCGGGGATTTGGCCTAACGATGGAATTTTCATCCTGGCGTTGAATGCAGCAACGGGCGAGGAAATCTGGCGTAACGATCAAGCGGGCTGCCTGATGATGCCTCAGCCTCACCCTGGCGCCATGGCTAGAAGCGGCGTTACGCCTCAAGGTTATATGGCCGTTACGGTTGAATGTTTGATAGTTCCCAATGGCCGTTCCGTGCCAGCCGTATTTCAACGCGATACGGGGAAACTTAAATACTATCATCTGCAAGAGAACCAATGGAGGGGCGGAGTGAGAACTATGTCCGCAGGAGGATATTTTCTCAATGCGGGATGCCTGTTCGACATGCAAAACGGCGCCGCAACCGAGCGCTACGGTGGAGGCGTGCTGGCAGCTATTCCGCAAGGGCTGGTTCAATCATTGGGCAATCGTTTTATGGTTCATCATTGGAAACAGAAACAAAAGAACGACCGTAAAGGAACAGTGATATCCTATACCGGATTAGAGTCATTGATGGAAATCAAGCGGGAAGGTGAAGCGAACGATATTATTGTTGCGGCTTCAACCGTTGTGCTCGCTGAAGAAAATCGTGTTTGCCTTTATCATCTGGACGCGAAAACGGAAATTGGATCAATAGCAGTTGAAGGAAATGCCCTTGGATTGGCGGTCTCTGATGGTCGGCTGATCGTAAGTACGGATCAAGGTTGGATATATTGCTTTGGCGCTGATGCGGTACAACCAATTACAGAGAATATTGCCAAGACCATCGAACATAATTCAGGCGCAGCGTTCGATTACAAAGCCGCTGCGGAAGAGATCATACGAAAAACTGGAGTAACGGAAGGTATATGCGTCGATCTAGGCGGCGACAGCGGTGACCTGGCGCTCGCAATGGCTAAGCGCACTAAACTGCAAATCTACATCGTCGAGCCAGACGCGGACAAAGCATCCCAAGCGCGAAAGAAATTAGATCGAGCCAACTTGTACGGCGCGCGCGTTACGGTCCATAATGCCGATCCAGAAAACTCAGGCTATCCCGGACGTTTCGCTAATCTGGTTATCTCCTCTCATTCATTGATGCATGATCTATCGGATAAAACGGTTGCGGAAATGCGCCGTTTGCAACGTCCCTATGGAGGTAAGGTATGCATCGGCGCATCCCAAGCAATGAAAGTTCACACGCGCGGGGCTTTGGATGGCGACGGTTCGTGGACCCATCAAAACGCCAACGCCGCCAATACCATCTGTTCTATTGATGAGGTTAGAGCGCCGTTTACCCCGCTGTGGTATCGTGACGTCGATTTCGAACTGGCCAATCGCCACGGACAGGGACCGGCGCCGTTGAGTAATCAGGGATACCTGGTTGTAGAAGGCGTCAACGGTCTTTGCGCTCTCGACGCCTATAACGGACGCCGCTTATGGACCTATGAGATCGAAGGCGTTCTCAAAGATTATGATGGAATCCATCACGATGTCGCCATCGGCGACACTGGCGGGAATTACTGCCTGAGCGATGACAGCGTTTATGTATGTTACGCTGATAAATGTATTCGCATTGATATAGCCACCGGAAAACTGATCCGCGAATATAAAACGCCTTTATTGGAGCAGGATAACCAGAACCGGGCATGGGGATATTTGGCCTACCACGATGGCATGATTTTTGGCACAGTATCCAACCAGGATCATAAAGTCAGTCCCCGTTATTCAAATATCCATCTTTACACCGAATCCGTCTTATTATTCGGTTTGGATGTCGATAGCGGAGAGATTAAATGGCAATACAAACCCGAACATTCCATCCGTAATAACGCAATCGCGGTCACTGATGGAAAAATTTTGTTGATTGATCGACCAATTGCGCAGCAAGATCGAATTAATAATCCATCAAGTGATAATCAAGGTCGAATTACTGATCCGCGTTTGGTCAAGAAGCATGGCCCCAAATTAAAATTCGGCGAGCACCCTTTCGGCGAATTGATTGCTCTGGATGCCAAGCGCGGCGATATACTTTGGCGTCAAGATCAAGGCATCTATGGTACTCAACTTGCCCTAAGTGAAAAATACGGAATCGCACTGATGAATTTTAAAGCAGTGAAACACAATTTTTTCGAATTGCCTTCCGAAATAGGAGGAAGAATGGCGGCCTTTTCTATGCTCGACGGCCAATGCTTGTGGGATATTAAGGCGCAATACGTCACCCGTCCCATGATCAACGATGATATCATTTACGCCGAAGGCGGGGCGTGGAAATTAAAAACCGGTCAACCACAACCATTTAAATTTAAGCGTTCTTATGGCTGCGGTCAAATTTGCGCAAGTTCCAATCTTCTGCTGTATCGTTCAGCGACGCTGGGGTATTGGGATTTAAGCCGTGATGCCACGGATACTGAAAATTTCGGCGGCATAAGGGTAGGCTGCTGGTTTAACGCCATACCCGCCGGAGGAATGGTCTTGATTCCTGACGGGGCATCCAAATGCGCCTGTAGTTACCCGATCAAAGCCTGGATGGCGTTGCAGGAGAGAACCTTTTAGCATAATGATGACAGTTCAAAGTCCCTCAAATAGGGACTTTGAACTGTATACTATGTATGCAATATTAATAAACCTGCCAATCCGCAACATCCACAGGTAGAAACTGGTAAAGAAATGCGCGGCGGTCTCGCACGAAATCCTTGCAATTCTCGATCTCCTGCCTGAAAGGCTGCCACGCGCCATGCGTTCCCCATTGCTGTTGGTCGGCGGGTACAAGATCATAGATGTTCTGATACTGTTCGCTGATCCATTGGTTTATATTCTCTTCAGTGAAAATATTATCGAGCTGGTAGCGAATGTGACCATAGTATTGTTCCAGCATATCCGGTTGTTTGAGCATGGCGTCAATCAGCCGGTTCCACCAGTCGCTGGGCAATCCGAATCCGGGTGGATGCTGACGCATACCCGCCAGAATATCCTGCTCAGCGCCTAGATTCCAATTGGCATACTCTCCCCAGGTTCGGTCGAGATCCCAGGGAATCATATACCAGAGTCCCGTATCATTGGTATCATGGTATAGATAATGGTTTTTAATGATCGAATCCCAATTCTGCAAGATGGTAGTCGCCGCCCAGTAACGCAGTATTTCGTCTACTGGAACATTTTGATGCAAGAAGGCATGTATCTCGCTTGAGGGCGTATCAGCCAATCCGTCAGCGAATTCTTTCAGGTCGCTCCAATCCTCATTTTCGTTGGTCTTTTTCTCATAAGGACCATGATATGCACTTTCTGATGAAAGTTTTCGTAGATCTCCGCCCTGTTTGCTCTTATAAATATTACCATCAGCGTCAAGGCCGTTTGCTTCGAGAAACTGCTCATTGACCTGCTCGACATCCACCTCAATCCCATAGAATTCTCCGTTTAGATATACTTGAACCATCTGAGCCTTACAGGCCCGGCATCCGGCTTCACGGTAGAAACGGTAACAGAGGTATTCGCGGATATAAGCGCGGTCATGATATCCAGAATTCAGGTTGACTGTGCGTCTACCATCAAAATAGTTATCTTTATTGAAGCGGAGTTTCCAACTTTTCTTAGGCCACGATCTGGCCCATTGACCCCGGAACCTTATGCCTACGTTATCATACGCTCTTCCACCTATGGCCACGGTTCCTTTTACGAAATCATTGCTTTGCGGATACCTCAAAAGGTTTTGATAAACCTCATTACTCAGGAAAAGCCAATAAATTGGCGTCTTGGATTGCAGTTCACCGTCATAGACAAACGCGCCGAAAACTTCGGTTGGTTCATTTTTCAGCGGCGCTGAAGTAACTTGCCCGGCGTTATCGGTCGCCAGTATTTTATAGCGAATGATGCTCTGCGATGGAGCGGCGGGTATCTGCGCGGAGTATATTCCGTCTCCCGCAGCAGCATCACCGTCGAAACCGTCATCCGACATCGCAATATCCTGCCGCAAACCATTACCAACCTGGTAGGTCAAAACGGTTGACGTAAGTCCCTCGATATCCTCAATACGAGCAGTTATCAGCAGTGGATCATCTGAGGAAGGTTCTTCAGGTGATTGCGAAACTTCAGTAATGAATGGAGGTATATCTACGGAAAAAACGCTATTGAGTAATCCCGGAGATCCCTTGGCCGATAATTGCGTCTCGGTGAGATGACTGTCGCCATAGAACCGGCTGACCAGCGTACTGTTGCCTGATAATCCCTTGGCCCAGAATGATAAAGTATATGTCTCGCCGATCTGTGCTGCGGCTATAGTTTGCCAAACGCTCGATCTGTGATCCAAACCTGCATCCGTACCCACGACGTGCATGCAGTACGATCCCTCATGCGCATCGCCCGACCAGATATACGAACCGGCGTAAGCGCCCAATGTATTCCATCGTCCGCTGCTCTGTTCGAAATTGCCATTGGGTACGAGGTTTGCTGGTCCTGTGACGCCTTCCGGTAAAGCAACAGCCCAATCAGTAACTGAAATTGGAAATTGGCGCTGCATACTGGGACTAGAGGCTGTAAGCAGTTCCTCTTCGGTGCTTGTGTTAACCGCGCTGGCCAGCAGGTATATTCCGGTATACATACCGGATGGTACAGTAATGCTCTGACCTTCACAGCGTATGCAGTTAAGGTCTCCATCCGTGTACGATCCCATAGTCCAATTAACCTGTGGCAGTTCGTCATCGGATGTAATTATATGATCCTCCGGCAGCAGTTCAGCCGCGTAGCTGCAGCCTCCGCCATCCAGGTTTCCGTCTGTAATATTATCTGACCATGAGATGCCGTCGAGATTGAAAGCCTCCGATAAATCCAGTTGGACTTCGCCCTCCGAAGTCGTTAAAGTTATAGCGAAAATCATGATCTTGGGATTATCAGGCAGCTTTATTGTTTGTGGATTGATAGTATCGTCGAATAAAATTGCCGTATTCGACAAATGCATATCCAGGTATTGCGCTCCTCCCGGCGTGTGCCGGTACTGCATTGGATGAGCGATGCTTTGATATGAACCCGCCTGGATTGACGTCTCATGACTAATTAGTTGAACATCGTCAATCAGGCACTCGCCCGCGCCCTACAAATAAAAATAGAGCCGCGTGGCTGTGGCTTGATCAGTAATTTCAACGTATTGCCACTCCGATCCCTGACCCGCAGCGCGCCAGTTACGGGGATGAGCATTATCAAAAGATGGATTGATGCATTCCAGCGATGCTCCTAATCCATCAGCGGCGATCGGCCAGGGATTTTCATCATCATATTCCACACTATCAATTTCCTGCTCGTTGGCATCCACCAGACGCAACGACTCGCCGCTGTCTCTCAATATCCCATCATAAGGCCCATACGGTTCGATGCTGTAAGTAGATTGGAACCGGGCGGGATTCTTGGCCACCACCAAATACTGGCCGGAATTAATTTCGCTTCCCGCCGGGAACTTATAATTTATACCTTTGATAGACCAATCCGACAGATTCACCGTTTCTGATCCAGTGTTGACTAACTCTATATACTCATCATCATCTTGATCCGATTCAGGGTGATACATGATCTCATTGATGACGACGTCTGAACCTGCCGGAAGAGCGCAAATAATTAGTAATCCAATTAAACACAAATCAATACAGTAGTTTCTCATAACGATAATGTAGTCCTCACGCTGGTTTGACCCATAGAATAAATCTACGGAATATTAGTTGTTTGAATGATAACATTTTTATACAAATTATTCTACAGCATTCCGAGAGGATCAATATTTTGCTGTCGCTTATAGTGCTGAATTTGATGGTGATGTAATAACGTAAGAATAAAAACTGATTTATTGGTATACAAATAATCAAAGATAGTAAATTTTACCATAATTATCTTGACTTCAAGTAGTGATAGTTTTAGTGTTATATGAATATTTTGGACAAATTTGAATAACAACATGATTGATGCCGATGCAACAAATCTGCATCACTATTCTTTGATATTAGGTATACATTAATGATTACATCAATAAGAACTAAGAGCACTCCAATGAAAGTACTTGCATCCTTTGTAATGATTGTTTTTATATTTGGTGGATGTGCGTCAACGCGTAATCAATCCGATGATTCTGCTCGGCTGAGTAATTGTCGTAAATCCCATGAGATACTCCGTGGAGTCTCCTGGGTGCAGACGTCAGTTGAGTATCGGTTTTCCTGTTATCAGGTCTTTTCTAATGCGCTTAAAAGTTTAGAGCAAGGATTATCGGACGCCAACTGGACCGCTGCAATTGAGCAGACAGAGAGGTATCAAAGCCTTCCACCGGCAATTATTGTTGATGTTGACGAAACAATCCTAGACAACTCCCCATTCCAGGCAAGACTCGTTAGCAAGGGCGTTGACTATGACCAGGCTCTGTGGAGGGATTGGGTTCAAGAAACCAAAGCCATCCCAATGCCAGGCGCAAAAGAATTCATAGCAAGTGTACGTGAACGCGGCGTCCATGTGTTCTATATCACCAACAGGGAGTTAGAAGCTCCGACGGTTAAGAATCTCCAAGTGGCTATCGATTCGAAAATCACCGCAAATGATGTTCTATGCAAGAAAGAGAGGCCTGAATGGGATTCAGACAAGACTTCCCGTAGGGCTGAAATCGTCAAGACGCACAGAGTTATATTGCTAGTGGGTGATGACTACAACGACTTCGCCTTTTTTGGAAAAGCTACACCGGCTGAACGGATAGAGAAAGCCTCTGCACATCAATCACGATGGGGAACGCAGTGGTTTATCCTTTCAAATCCTATATATGGGACCTTTGAAAAAGCACTGTATAATTACGACTACAACCTGACAGATGCTCAGAAACTATCTGCAAAGTACGGATACCTTCGAACAGAGGAATAAACAACGATTGGGTGGATTAAATTAGCGTATCTAAAGCATATCAAAAGGATCAACATCCTGCACAATCCGTAAATCCTGCTTGCGTTGCGACATAAACTTTTGCAGTTCCTTGCTGGTCAGCAGCGGGCGGAAGGCTCGATGGTCGCGGCTTTTGAGCGCTACTTGCCAGCGGTAGTAGTCGCGCAGGCGGTATAGCGGGGCTTCTACTGGAGGCAGCAGAGTTATGCCGCTCTGGGTTTTTAAGCCTTCGCATAGGATGTTATATAATTCCCATGATTTACCCCGCGCCACGTCCTCGTTGGCTGCTTCAATGCGCCATAACACCAACCGGGAAAATGGAGGGAACGCTATCAACCTGCGGTAGCGGATTTCCTTCTCGAAAAAGGCGTCGTAATCCTGTTTCAATGCCAACTGAACGCTGTAATGATCCGGGCAATACGTCTGAATCAAAACTTCACCAGCCTGGTCTCCCCGGCCGGAGCGTCCCGCCACCTGAGTCAACAAAAAGAAGGTGCGTTCAGACGCGCGGAAATCGGGCAGCGACAGCGAGTAATCCGCATTGATAACGCCAACCAGGGTCACGTTTGGGAAATCCAAACCCTTGGCGATCATCTGAGTGCCGACCAGGATATCGGCTTCACCATTGCGGAAGGGGGTCAACAGACGGTCGTGGTCTCCTTTTTTCGTGGTGGTATCCCGGTCGATGCGGATTATACGGGCATGGGGAATCTTCTTTTCTATCTCGTGAACTACCCGCTCGGTTCCGAATCCCCTTTGACGGATAAAATGCTCATTGCAAGCCGGGCAGTTGTCTGGTAAGGGAATGCGCGAGTCGCAATGGTGGCAGACCAATTGGTTTTGCTTGCGGTGATAAACCATTGCTACGCTGCAATGGGAGCAGGTTAATATATGACCGCATTTGTTACAGGACAGCGTGGTTGCGAATCCCCTGCGGTTGAGAAAGAGAATGGATTGCTGCTTTTTTTCACAACGTTCCCAAAGCGCTTCCAATGTTTCCTGGCTTAAAACCTCTTCGTCCTCTCCCCGTCCGCGCATATCGACCAGTTTGACGGTAGGCAATCCATGAGTGGAAATCCGCTTTCTCATGGGGACGTATTGATACTTTCCCGTACGGGCGTTATGGGTTGATTCGGTGGCTGGAGTGGCTGAACCCAGTATGCATAAGGCGCCAGTCATGTGCGCACGGGCGACAGCCAGGTCGCGCGCATGATATCGCGGACTGGGATCGGATTGTTTATATGATCCATCATGCTCTTCATCGACAATGATGATGCCCGGTTTATCGAGAGGAGCAAAAATGGCGGAGCGGGTTCCGACCACGATGCGGCGCTTGCCTTTCTTGGTCATGCGCCATTCATCATAACGCTCGCCCTGACCTAATCCGCTATGCAGGATGCCCACCTCGGCGCCGAACCGCGAACGGAATCGATCCATGGTTTGTGGCGTCAATGAAATTTCCGGGATAAGAACCAGCGCGGTTCTTCCCATCTCCAGGCAGTGTTCTATAGCTTGTAAATAGACTTCAGTTTTGCCGCTGCCGGTTACGCCATGCAGCAGAATCGCTTTGGGCGTCTTCTTGCTTAATGATTCATCAATCAGTTTTAGTGCGTTTTCCTGTTCATCCGTCAACGTTAAATTTGATGAATTTATCTCGTTTTGAGAAAATATTGGTATTCTCAACGACTCGCGTGATTCCAATCGCAGTACGCCTTTTTGTTGCAGCGTCTTGATGGTGGAAGGCGAAACGCCGACCTCCCGTACTATATCGGATGGAGATAATAAAGCTTTGCGGTTGATGAGGAATTCAATCACGCGACGTTGATTCTCATGACGAATATCATCGGGAATTGCACTGCTGGATTGGATGCCGTCATCCAGCACTACTACCTTTATCATTCTTGTCTTGACTGATGGGGCGAATGGATACGCCGCTGAGAAAGTATCTCCTAATGATGCGAGATAGTAGTCGGATACCCAATGTAGAAAACGGATAAGCTCATCGCCGAAAAGTGATTCATCATCGATAAGCTGGTAGATTGGTTTGATGGATTTTAGATCGAAAGACGGCTCTTCTGTCAGATTAATGGCATATCCCAGAACCTTTCGTTTTCCTAATGGAGCATAAATACGACAACCGGGCTTCACTTTCTCCTGCATCTCTTCTGGTATTCGATAGGTGAAGAGGGTTCGGGGCGGCATTGGAAAAGCGACTTCTACGAAGCGTGGATTAGCTGTCATTCGTCCTCATGAAATAAATGTTATGATATAATGAAAAAACATAAATAATCTGTATACAATATTTAATTATTTAAACTACATGTGTTATGAATACATGTCGATTATATTAAGATCGTTTTATATAATTTAGAAAGATAATTAATTCTATAAACAAAAATGGAATAAGGATAGAGTTAAAAATAAATCGTTTGTATATCTCGTAAAGTGTTATATAATATATATTAATATTTTACAAAATATTAATTATTTGGTATATAACTTATTCTGTTTTAGGATGCGATGTTAACAATGCTTTACATGATTTTAATTCCCGTGATAGCTGTTTCTTTTATTGGCGTGATTATGTTGCTCTTTAGCGGAGCATCTTCACAAAATAAACAGAAATCTATATTAACTGACCTTGGTTTGGCAAACAAACAATGGGGTGGTAAAACTACAGCTTTTTATAAATGGTCATGGCGTAAAACCAGTAAAGAACGGGTGTGGGGAGAAAGAAATGTAAAAGAAGCATTCAAAAAAGCTAAAATCTGGTTGAATAATGATGATTTATCTTATTTTGAACAGAAATGCCTGGAATTTCAGAAAAATCATAAAGTTAATGATGAACCAATAATTGATCGTATATCTCAGATTATCAAGCGAACTGAAGAACTGGAAAACAAAATTGAGTCTCAAGTCAAAGATATTCTGAATCGTATTATCTCCATATCTGAAAGTGAAGCGAAGAAGCACCTGCAAGATTCAGGCATCAATCTAGAGGGAAAAGATAGAATTTTACAACGGTATGCCTCTCATGAAATACGCCGCCAGGCGGACTTGATCGGATTCGCCATGCTGGGACGAAATACCAACGCTGAGGCTTTGAAAGCGGTCAACAACATAAAAGGTATGGAAGGCTGGGAGCGCTGGTTAACCATTTATAAGCACACTCTTCAAACTGAAATTGCACGAAACGCAAATTCTTCCAATCATGTTTTATTAGATGCTGTATCTGCTACTATTCGATCTGGCCTGCTCAAAGATTACGAGCAGGATATCCAGGCATACCGGTCATTTATTGAATCTATGGATAAGCAGATTGATAGCAAGAATACGAATATAAAAATGGAGAGTCTTGAAGAATTGGAATCATTTTTATATACGTGGCAGTTTTCCAGCGAGCATCGATTCAATAATACAGATCATAGCCGTGTACGTCAGTTTATTTCACGGAATGATTTATCTATTAAATTTCGTTTTTATGTGTTATCTCATATTAAATCCAGTTTTGATTCATTGGCTTCTCTTATGAATTCGTTGCCCCGCAATGTGGTTTTTTATGGAAAAAATGGTTTTGCTCGCGCCTATGCAGCAGATCAATACCATCTGCATTTGGAAAGGTTTTATGAAATCTTCTCCCGCTTTGCTCAACAGGAACCAGGCGCTCCAGGACTAATAACTCTTACTGAAACCGAGATAGATAATAAACGTAAAGAAATTGCTTCCAGCAGCAAGGGCGATATTCTTAAAGGCAAAGGTATGGATGTTATTGCCATAGCCCGCAATTCGATTCAGGCAATTGTTGATAAAAAGAAAGACCGGAGCATAGAGAAGCGAAAAATCGATGAGGATATCGCTGATCAAAAAGGATGGCTGATTGATTTTCCCTGGGAAGAACAGAATGTTGAAGTATTTGGCGTGTTTCGCAATGGCCCTTTTAATTCATATATTCCAATAAATTGTGATTCCTATGGAGATGTGGATTTTCTTGGTAACAGCAGCAACTCAAAACGTCAGCGTTCTCAATACTTTACTATCATTCTTG
This sequence comes from bacterium, assembly GCA_963662285.2. Lineage (GTDB taxonomy): Bacteria > Hinthialibacterota > Hinthialibacteria > Hinthialibacterales > Hinthialibacteraceae. The sequence continues at coordinate 970,854 of CAXXMV010000008.1, read as the reverse complement.
ATTCACTTTTATCGGCCTCGCCTTTTGCCGCCTTGGCCGAAAACAGCGCATGATTTTTATCTGTTGCATGTAAAGTTCCTATCTGGCGCCCGCTTACCCTCCTTGTTCGCTTGCTTTGATCAAGGCTAACATATCTACTTGGTTATTTCCTGACCGATGATTGTCGTATCTCTACTACAATAAACATTGAGAGTAAAATGTCTACCAAAAAAAAACCTAGAATTCTAGTAACCAACGATGATGGAATACATTCCCCCGGTCTCTCTGCTTTAGCTGATGCTATGCGTAAATTGGGCGAGGTCTATATCATCGCTCCTGACCGGGAACGAAGCGCTGTTTCCCATTCTTTTACCATGAATCACCCTATTCGATTACAGGATTTGGGTGACAATACCTATGTAATTGATGGCACTCCGGCGGACTGCGTCATGTTCGGCACGCGCGGATTCCTGGATGAACCGCCTGATCTGGTTGCTTCCGGCATTAACCGCGGCCCTAATCTTGGAATCGACACAGTCTATTCCGGCACTGTCGCCGCTGCTCATGAAGGCCATCTGCATGGCAAACCATCGTTCGCTATTTCGATGGATGTCCCTCAAGAGGGCGGGGAATATCATTTCGAATCGGGGGCGCGTTTCGCCGCTATTCTGGCTAAGTCTATCCTTTCCAAGCACATGCCGGATGGTTCGTTCTTGAATGTCAATATTCCCAATATGCCCTGGGAAGAGATCAAGGGAATTGCCGTGACCCGCTTGGGTCAGCGTATTTACCGGGATAAAATCATCCGCCGCGTCGATCCACAGGGTAAGGATTACTATTGGATCGGCGGTGAAACGCCAACCTGGGTCAAATCTGAGGGAACCGATTTCCACGCCTTGGAAGAAGATAAAATTTCCGTTACTCCCCTGGGAGAGGATTTCACTCAATTCCATGCTATTCCTGAACTTGATTTGTGGAACATGTCTCTTGAATAGCTCACCTGATTGATTCTTTATTGTTCATTATGTAAACCAAACTAGGAGGCTTTTGTGATAACTGATCTTAAAAACTGGACCATTGCTTTGGTTCTGACCGAAAACCAGGAATTTACCCAGAATGCATTCATCGCTCTTTGGTTCATAGCATTCGCCGAATCATCATTCTTTCCTATTCCTCCGGATATACCCTTCATTTTAATGGGGATAGCCAAACCAACATCAGCTTTATTCTTGGCTCTGATTCTGACTTGTGGTTCAGTCATAGGAGGAGCAATGGGTTATGCCATAGGCTATTTCGGAGGCCGTCCACTGGTTGAATGGTTAATAGCCAACCGCTTTGTAGGACGAATATTCAGCCATGAAAAATTTGAAATAGTTGAATCGTATTATCAAAAATATGATTTCTGGGCAGTCCTCATAGCCGCTTTTACCCCGCTTCCATACAAGATATTCACTATTGGCGGAGGCTTATGCCGCATCAATTTCTGGCGTTTTATGCTGGTATCCCTGGTGGGAAGATCAGGCCGCTTCTTCCTGGTTGGAACAATCCTATATTACTTTGGAGAACACGCTCAATTCCTGGTCAAAAGGTTTGATCTCTTTCTGGCTGGAATGCTGGTTCTGGTTCTTCTTGGTTTTTTATCTCTTCGTTTTCTGAAGCCAGCCAAAAAAGAATCCGTAAGCTAATCGTTAAAAATTGCCAAGTCCTAAAATATTCGGACTTGGCAATTTTTTCAAATATATTTAGATAAATTACTCCGGAAATTATGTTATTTTATATCGAGACTAACGTTGAGCAATGTCTGGTAAATCTATACTGATCAATATATTGCTTGGTTAATTCTTTGTTCGGTGCTCCGAACTTTTGTGGTGATTAAAATCCACCTATTCGTAGGGTTGTCAACTTTCCAGACTCACCAAAAATCAACTCATGAATACCAATCACTGACCACATTGTGGTCTTACCCTTGGTACCCAGTAATGTCATTAACTTAAGTTATTGAAATATACCCCTCACCCTAGTACTCTCCCTCAGGGCTACTCTCAGCACACAAATCAGGAGAGGAGAGAATAGAGTGGGGAACATCATAGAGCGGAGAGCATTATAGATCGGGGGACATTATATAGCGGGGGACATTATATAGCGGGGGACATTATAGATCGGGGAGCATTATAGATCGGGGAGCATCGGCTTCTAGCCGGTGTGCCAAATAAAATAGAATGACCCCATTAGGCATAAAAATTTCCATGGAGAAAGGGGATAACTCGGTTAACATAATGACATTGTCCATAAAGGATGTCTCTGCAAAAAACACGCAAATAAACAATACAATACCCAAATCCATCTATTCACATAAAATCCTGAAAATCCAATAAATCCAGAGCATCCAGATTCAGACAAATAATCCACCAAAGAAGAATAATCACTCAAGCGTAGGGTTAGCCTTATCGACCCACCATAAACCCACAGGTCAATTAGTATACCTTGGAGAGAACTTAAATCCTTCAGTAACCTTAATTATCAAAAGACTTATTATTAATATATGGATTGTATGATTAGTTTTAACGCATAGTTACAAGTTTTTTTATAATATTATCCTAGGAGGAGAATATGATGAACCATGTTAAAAGGATAGCGGTTGCCTTATCTGTTATGGCGTTACTTATTGCTGGAATTCAAACTAGTGAATCGAGAGAACGTGAGAAGAGGATTGTATCTCCAGAAGTCCACAAAGATGGACGGGTTTCTTTTCGCATCAGCGCCCCGAAAGCGGATAGCGTGAAAGTAAATTGTTGGGAAATCCAGTCGCTGGTTGATGAATCATCTATGAAAATGACCAAAGATGATCAAGGCCTCTGGCAGGTAACTCTCGGTCCTTTACCTGCTGGCATCTATGATTATACCTTCAATATTGATGGCGTTAATAATACCGATCCAGCTAATCCATCGGTTTTTGAAAATAGAAACGGATCACGGGGCTATGTTGAAATTCCACGGCAGGATGGCAAACCGCGGCATGATGAATGGCGGGACGTTCCACATGGAACAGTGACTATGCATTGGTATGAATCTTCCGCCGCCAATGGCGCCAGAAGACGCATTCATGTATATGCTCCTCCGGGATACTCCAATAATCTGGATAAAGAGTATCCCGTTTTATATCTGTTGCATGGCAGCGGCGATAATGATTCGCATTGGATGTGGATGGGAAGAGCCAATACCATAATGGATAATCTGCTTGCGGATGGCAAAACTGTCCCCATGTTGATTGTAATGCCTGACGGCCATGTCAACGCCCCCGGTGGTCAGAGCTCGCCTGATAGTTTCGAGCGTGACCTGATCGATTGCGTTACGCCATTGGTTGAATCAAATTACCGAATCAAAAAAGGTAGAGATAATTGCGCTATTGTTGGTTTATCAATGGGCGGCGGGCAATCGCTTAGCGTTGGTTTGAAAAATCTGGATCGATTCGCCTGGATTGGTGGATTCAGTTCATCAACCAGAAGAGTTGATGCTGTTATCAATGAGTTAGGCAAGAATCCTCAGGAAACTAACCAACGCATCAAACTGCTATGGATAGCAATTGGCAAGGATGACTTTTTGCTTGACGGTAATCATAAGATGATCGCCTTGTTGAACGAAAAGAAGATCAAGCATATCTACAAGGAGACTGAAGGCAGTCATATGTGGAGCGTGTGGAGAGGATATTTGGCGGAGTTTATTCCGCAATTATTCCACGATTAAGGATGAAGAGTATTGCTCAACAGTATATTTTATCTTCAAAAAAGCCCATTTTACGGGCTTTTTTGAAGATTTTTAATTTTATGAAGATAGAGCGATTATCAAAATGATGTTCGTTTATTATCACCTTTGGTCTTCGAAAAACCAATCTTTTATGGCTTTTTCGAATCGCCAATCAGAACATTATTGTGAAAACTACTCTCACTGGAATTTGAATTCATCATCCCTGAAGATGCACAGGCAAGTTTCAACTACATCTGGATCATACAGGGTTGATTTTTTAGATGAAATTTCATCCAAGGCTTTTTCGAGGCCTAACGCAGGCCGATATGGTCTATGGGAAGCCATCGCTTCTACTACGTCTGAAACGCAGAGTATCTTGGCTTCAAGTAATATATCATCACCGCAAAGGTTGTTGGGGTATCCGCTTCCATCTAATTTTTCATGGTGTTGAATTATCATTTCTGATATGGGCCATGGGAACTTGATCTCTTTGACAATGTCATAACCAATTTGGGAATGCGTCTTGATCAGTTCAAGTTCTTCATCGGTTATTCTGCCTGGTTTATTCAGAATATCGGTGGGAATGCTGATTTTTCCTATGTCGTGAATTAAGCCTCCAAGATAGAGTCCTTCAATACGCTGATTGCTTAATGTTAGTTTTCTGCCAATTTTCTCCGCTAATTGCGCGACTCGAAGCTGATGACCTGCTGTATAGATATCGCGCTTTTCAAATGCCAGAGCCATCATTTCTATAGTCTGAGTTAATGTTTTTTGTTGTTGATCATAATATTCACGGCTTTTGAGTTCCATGCGTTTTCGTTCAGAAATATCTCTTGCAATAGCGGTGATGTATCCTTCTGAGTCCAGATATACGAATGCAAGCGACATTTCAACCAGAACAGTTGCGCCATCTTTGGTTTTTAACGATTTCTCAATCACTATTTGTCTGTTTATTAATCCACGTTGAATTATTTCATTCCATTCTGATTGAGAAAAATCTACGCAGATATCACTCATTTGAAAAGTCAATAATTCGTTGTGAGAATAATCCAGGTATCTGCATGCTGAAGCGTTGCAATCTATCATTTTTCCGGTTTTTGAATTGAAGATGAATATCAGGTCGCTGCTTAATTCAAGGATAGCTTGGAATTGTTTATTCGCTAAATCAATATTGTTAAAGGTTTTTTCACGGTCTTTTCTGATTTGAAAACTCCATAACCGGTTTTCGTGGAACATCGCGGCATGTTTTAATATTTTTTGTAGTTCTGCAACTCTGAGGGAGTCTTTTTGTATATAATCGAAAACTCCTTCTTTCATTGCTTCAACAGCTTGTTTGATTTCAGCGTATCCAGTCAGAATTAAAATTGCTGGCGCTTCTTGCTCTTTAAGAATTATTCTAGCCAGTTCAACTCCGGCTGGCCCGGGCATTTTAACATCAAGAATGTAGATATGATGGAGTTTCTCGCTGATTAACTTGAGCGCTTCTTCGCCTGTCGTTGCGTGATCTACTGTCCAGTCCATAATTTTACAGACTCTATCAAGAATTATATGGACTGAAGGATCGTCATCAGCAATTAATACATGATATTTTTTCATTAAGCACCTGGTTGTGTATAATTATATTGTGTTTTATGTATTTATAGGCGAATAATAATTATCTATAATTTATTATAGAGTTAAGTATATCTTAGAATAGTGTGAAATAGGAAATATGGAATTAATTGAAAAATGTCTTTGCTTATAATAGATAATAGTCTTCTTAAAAATGAGTAATAATTGAGCCAGATTAAATGATAAGATAAAACCAAAGTATAGAGAGGTTAATGATGATCAATCGTCGCGATCTACTTCAAATACTGGGGCTTGGCGTTATTTCATTCTACCATACCAAACTGTTGCTGGCGGCGAAAGAATTCAAGCGCAAGCCCAACATTATACTTTGCATGACCGATGACCAGGGTTGGGGAGATGTCGCTTATAATGGTCACCCCATTTTAAAGACGCCTCATTTAGATGCTATGAGTCGCGAAGGCATCCGCTTTGAACGTTGGTATTCCGGAGCGCCGGTCTGTTCTCCTACTCGCGGCAGTTGTCTTACTGGTCGCCATCCCTATCGGTACGGCGTATACTTCGCCAACGCTGGTTTTATGAAGCCTCAAGAATTCACCCTGGCTGAAGCGTTGCAATCTCTTGGTTATACAACTGGCCATTTCGGTAAATGGCATCTTGGAACGCTAAACACTAAAATTAATGAAAGCAACAGAGGCGGCCCACGGGGCAAAGATCATTTCTCGCCTCCCTGGCGCAATGGTTTTGACGTCTGTTTTTCCACTGAAGCCAAGGTTCCGACATATAATCCAATGCGAAAACCAGGAACCAATGATCCCTATGGAACTTATTATTGGACGGGGCCTGATCAGCGGGTGGAAGATAATTTGGAGGGCGATGATTCGCGCATCATCATGGACCGGGTGATCCCTTTTATAGAGAATGCGGTGAATCAAGATAAGCCTTTCTTTGCTGTGGTATGGTTTCACGCGCCTCATTTGCCTGTAGTGGCGGGTTTGCAGCATCGCGCATTGTATAAAGATCAAAATGAAGCGGCGCAGCATTACTATGGCTGCATATCAGCTATGGATGAGCAAGTCGGGCGGCTGCGGGATCAATTGAAATCACTTGACGCATATGATGATACCATGATGTGGTTCTGCAGCGATAATGGCCCGGAAGGTAAGACGAAGAACGATCATAATGGATCAGCCAAATATCTGCGTGGACGAAAACGCAGCCTATACGAAGGCGGCATTCGCGTTCCAGCGCTTTTGACGTATCCTGCAATGATTAAACGTCCAGAAACTATTGATGCTCCCTGTTCGACCAGCGACTATTTACCAACCGTGCTGGATATACTGGGATACCAAAGGGAAGGGAAGCCTGAACCATTGGATGGAGTTAGTCTGAAGCCTCTTCTCAAAGGACAAACCAGGCAGCGGCCTTCTCCTATCGCATTCCAGTCCAGAGACCAATTAGCTTTGATCGATAATCAATACAAAATCTATCGATCCAACAATAACATACCTTTTGAACTCTATGACATCCTTGCTGATCCAGGCGAGAAGCATGATATTGCTCACAAGAAACCGAAAATTGTTGAGAAGATGAAACAGCATTTACTTGCATGGTGTGAATCATGTAAACATAGTAATGCTGGAATGGATTATAAGTAGTTTTAATTTATTGTTTTATCGATGGCTGTTCAAGAATAAATATTTACAGTTACAATAATATGATTCTGCTATATTGTATTAATATAAAGAAGCCTGATGATTAGCTCAAATTTTAATCAAAAGCATAGCAAGGAATTTCACCATGATTCAGCCAAGACATATTCGTTCATTCTTAAAACTTCGCGTAATAGCAATTATAGGATTACTTATTCTCGTAGGTTTCGACCTGGCTTCAACTCTGCAATCTCCATCGCACGTCGAAGCGGTCCCCGTTTCTCAACTGAAAAATGACGGTATATCTCCAGACTATACCACCAAAATTGCGCTGATGCGCTCTGATGATAGCGTCATGGATAATCCGGTTGCTTTGGATCAGGAACTAAGTTCAGAGCAAATAATAGAACTGGCTTATCGTGCGCTGGACCTACATGGCGGGCTGGATGATCTTTTGTTCCCCGGCGCTAACGTGGTTATCAAACCGAATATCGTTGAAATGGCGCCATTAGAAAATGGAGTCAATACCGATCCACGGATTATTGAAGGATTAATTATGTGGATGGAAGACAACGGTCCCGGCGATTTGAACTATACCGTTGCTGAAGCGGCGGGCGGTTGGCTCTCCAGCGCTATGCGTAATACCAGATTTAATACCGGCGGCGCGACGGTCGGTGATGGTTTGGCGCTAGCAGGTTACAAAGCTATGCAACAGCGGCTCGCTGCTAAAGGAGTTGATGTGGTATTGCTTGACGCCAACTTCGGAACGCCAGATGAACCGCTCGAAGGCATACGTTTGGTGCAGACTCCTGAATGGATCGACTTCCCCGAATATCCCTCTTATTGGGTTCATGAAGCGATACTCGACGCGGATGTCTTGATTAATGTGCCCGTCATGAAAATCCATAATACCAATATCACTGTCTGCCTCAAGAATTATATCGGAACCGCAGCCGGAGCGAAATACGGTACTTATAAAGGAATTGGCGGACCCGCTCCCGGCGACCCGCCTGGATTACACCAGAATTATCCTGAACAGAATTCGGTGGAACATGAAATAATTGATTTGGCCTCCATTGCTCCAGCTGATTACTGCCTGATTGACGCGACGATTTGTAAAGAACGCGCTAAAACCAAAGATTCTCCATCTGTGCGGCGCAATATGGTTCTGGCTGGAACTGACATGGTGGCTTTGGATAGCGTCTGCGCTTTGTTGATGGGTTTGAACCCGGAAGACGTATCTCACCTGCATACCGCTGCCCGTGAAGGTTTTGGAACCATGGATTTAGATAAAATCGAAGTGCTGAGTGAGCACTCGCTTAAAGAGTCGCTCTTTTATTTTGAGCGAACCAAAAGCGGCGACTCGGGCAACCGGGGGCATTTCGGAACTAGCAACCGCGTATGGTTGGTTAATAAATTCGATGGCATTGATATCGACGGACAATATTTTGATGTACCTGATAAAGATGTGATTGCAACGCCGCAGCAAAGTGGTTGGACGGAACCCATCTATTTCTCAGATGATATCATAGATTTTGAAGGCTATTACGGCGCCGCCAACAGCGGCGTGTACTATGCTTTCTGCTGGCTGACGGTTCCTCAGGAACAGGATGCTGAATTATGGATTGCTCATGATGAGGCCTGCGCGGTCTGGATTGACGGCGAACAGGTTTATCATAATGATTCTTCCTATCAAAATTTCGGACTGCCGGGCGGACCAACTAAAAAGATACATTTGAAAGCCGGACGGCAACCGTTGCTGGTTAAACTGGTGGATAGAAATCGTACCGCGCCTTTCGCCATGAACCTGTGCCGCATCCTTCCCACTCACCTGCCTACAGGGCAGGCGACATATACCGATCTTAGGTCTTCGAAAAATTACCAGCGCTATGAAGGAACGCGCATTCTGGGATTGCAATTCTCCGCAGTGGGGCAGGAATCGGGCGTTCACCAATGGAAAACTTATTAGATTAGAGCGGTTAAAAACCGCATAGACGTGCGTTGTTTTGAGAATCGCTCTAGTTCTCCATAATCTTGTTTTATTATCATATTTCATCTTCAAAAAGCCCGTCTTTACGGGCTTTTTGAAATGTTGAGAATAATTTTATTATGCCAATAAGCGGATGGCTTGATCTTTTCCATGATTCCTATACCTTCCGGGTAATAAGGGAAAGTTACGCTATTTTTTATTCCATCTTTCCCGGATTGGTGATTGGCATTGCGGTTTCATCATGGATGGTGGCATGGCGTCCCTTGGAGCAAGTCCGCTCATGGCGTTTTATGGATGGATATTGGGCTGTGTTTATCATGGCCTGTATTGGCGTTGTTTCCCCATTCTGCTCTTATCTGGCCATACCTATAGCTGCGGCGTTGATTCTAGGCGGCGTGCGGCCCGGTCCGGTATTCGCCTTTTTATGTTCCACCCCACTGATGAATCCATCCCTCTTCGCTATGACCTGGAGCGCCCTGGGTTTTCCGCTCGCTATAGCCAGAGTGATTGCGGCGTTGGGTTTCGGTGTACTGGGCGGCTTTCTGGCATCACGTTATTCCACTAACTTAATCCATTATATAAAACAGCAATCTCCGGATAATCCGGTTGACTTCATGCATCACAAACAAGATGAAGCATTCACCCGCCGATGGCGTAAGTCGTTTCTGCATTTGGGATGGTTCGCATTAAAATATGTTATGCTGGGCATCGTTATCGCATCAGTAGTCAAGGAACTGATTCCCATAAGTTGGATCGAAGCGGCGGTGGGGAAACAGTACGGTCATGGAGTTTTGGCGGGCGCATTATTGGGCGTGCCGCTCTATGCCTGCGGCGGCGGGACCATACCATTGATTCAGGTGATGATGAGCATGGGCATGTCGAACGGCGCCGCCCTGGCCTTTTTCATCGCCGGACCAGCCACCAAACTATCCACCCTGGTTGCTCTTCGATTGACGGTGGGAACTACTACCACTATCGCCTATGTTACATTAAGCATTGTGTGGTCTATCTTTGCCGGGATGGCGTGTCAGATTATAAGTCCGGGTTGAGGTATTGAGGTCAGTGAAGATTGAGTCAAATTCATTTGAACTTTGCTTTTATTATATCAACCACTTCCTGCGCCCGGTGTTTCGGGGTATGCCGGTCGAGGTAGGTTTGATGTCCGCGCCTACGAACTTCTTCCCGTTTTTCTGGATCATTTAATAACTTTTTCACTAAAGCAGGTAGATCGTCTATCCGCCGGGTGGTGAAGCAATCTTCTCCCTGTGTAATGATGCCTTGATCCAGGTCGTCCACCCAATCGCATACCAGACATCCTCCCGCCGCTAACACATCGAAATCCCGTGGATTCAAACAGGTTGGACATTGCAGGCTATGGATATTCAACACCAGATCCGCCGAAGCGTAAGCGTCGGCCAGATCATCCGAATCGAGCCACCCCCGGTATTGGGAAGCGTATTTTTCTCCAGTGAGGTTTATCCATGATTTCGGTCCATAAAGAACCAGTCCTAAATCAAGTAATTGACGGACCACCCGTTCGCGTTTTTTACTATTGGATATTGAATAGAGCAAATAATCAATTCTTCGTTCATCGTCTTTCAGTCGGTTTTTGATTGAATCGGTATAAAGCAGCGCTTTCCTAAGCAATAACTTTTGGGTTTCATCGGTTATACAGAGACTGGTGATTGCATCGCGGCCTGTTTTGGTCGGATTCTGAATGAGGTATTCCATCATTGCATTGATCTCTTCACGGTTTTTAGATGTTGTGTTATTCATGACCTGGATTGTATCTTGATATGAACCGACGAACAGAATAGGGGCGGCGTATTTATTGTGAGGAACTCCTTTTTTGGTGAATGAAGCTGTAGCTGGCATAAACTGGCAAACAGCAGCATTGTTATTTTCCAACTCAGCTCCAAACATACGGTCGATATAAAAGACGAAATCTTTGGAGAATAAATAATCTTGCATTTGAACCGACGAGAAATAACGGGGGTGATCAAGTATCCATGTTATGCGTGGACGATTTATATCTTCGGATAAGCATGAGAAAGTACTTGATGCGGTATTGCAAATAAAAAATAGATCGGGACATGTTTCAAACAGGTTTTCGACTACGCAATAACGGGTTGCGAAACTGTCTTTCATCTCTAACAGTTTCTTGGTCCAGCCCAGGTCTTCAAATCCCTGCATAAAAGTGCGGATCAGAGGCGTATGAGCATAGGCTTGGGGCGTTGCGAATCCCCAGATGCAGCCGCCATCCAGAGTACATGGTTTTTTGATGCAAGTATTGTATTTAATTTCCAGTTGTTTGATTCGTTCATTGGTTTTTTTCCAATTTCCAGCGATCCATGCTCCGGTTTGTTGCATTGCTAAGCGTTCTTGATCGGAGAACCACCTTTCCTGAATGGGACCGATACGATCAAACGGAATCAAGTCGAGCCGGTGTTTGTTAAAACAATTCTCTAAAGCTGAGGTCATACAGTCGCCAATCGCCCAAAAAACCTGTTCTGATTCAATTAGCGTCTGGCAATCGAACAGAGTGAATTGCGCCGCTATCAATTCGGGTCGATTCTCTAACAGCAGTATGCCCCGCGCCAGATTACCGCGTATGGCGTCTTCGGTATGCGAGGCAAGGTATCCTAATCCGGTTCCCGCTATGATAGCCAGTTCCAATTCTCTTTGATAATAATTTAATATTCTGTCCAGTTTGCTTTGTAAGTTGCTGCGGAAATTTACTGGTTCGTAAAAGATTTCATTGCGGGCTTCATTACGGCAAATGTATTGTCCTTCTTCTAATTTGCTAAACTGATATTCGCATAAACCTTCAATACTGGATTCGACTGCCAGCGCCAATTCCGGCTGACTTTCACGGAACAATTGCAGGTTTTTCTGAAAATGCAATGATTTAGAAATATCAAGTGAATACCATTCCTGGTCAGGCATTCGCAATTCCACCTTGAAGTTTTGATTTGCAATATTAGAAATTTACTTAAATATCGCCATTGAATACTTTATCGGATACCAGATCCACCTGGTCGGTGATTTCCCTGGCCAGATCAAGCGCCCGGACTCCATCCCTGCCAGTTACAACTGGCGTTGATCCGGTTTGTACGCTGTTAATAAATGCATCAATCTCTGAAACCAATGGCTCTTTATTGGATAGAGTCGGCGTCTCATGTTCAATCTTGATCGGGCCGCCGCCATCTTGCACTTTTCGGTATATCTGAATTTCCGGTTTCATGAAATCGATGGATATGTAAGTATCCCGTTGGAAAAAGCGTATTTTCCTCTGACGTTCAGGAGTAACGCGGCTGACGGTTACATTGGCTACGCAGCCGCTGTTGAAGCGGATCCGGGCGTTGGCGATGTCTTCTTGCGGCGTCAGAATTGGCACGCCGACGGCGTCTATGAATTTAATATCGCTCTTAACCAGTGACAGGATCAGATCAAGATCGTGAATCATTAAGTCCAGGATGACTCCCACGTCTGTCACTCTGGGAGTGGGGGGGCCTAAGCGGTGCGATTCAATAAACAATGGTTTATCCAGATAATCGCCTAAAGCCAAAACCGCTGGATTAAAGCGTTCTATATGACCCACCTGGATTGCGGTATTTTTTTCTTCAGCTAATTTTATCAACTCTTCACCCTGAGCGACAGTCAGGGTAATTGGTTTCTCAATCAACACCGGGATGCCCCGTTCGATTAACTGAGCGGCGATTTTGAAATGCGAGACAGTGGGCGTCACAACGCTGGCCAGATCAATGCGTTCGCTTATATCATCTAAAGAGGCGGCGCTGAGGCAGCCCCATTTATCAGCGTGCTCGGTGCGCGATTTTTCATCTAAGTCGACAACCGCCGCCAAGCGGGTCTTCTCATGATTGGCGTATACTCTGGCGTGATGCTGTCCTAAAGCGCCAACTCCAAATACAACGGCATTCAGTTGTTCTGACATAGTAATGATATTCCTTAATAGGCATTGGATACGCTAAAGATTACTCGAATAGGGCGGTTGATGGTAGCCTGCGCCGGATGTAAATTTGTAGGAGTGTTCGTTATATTATTGTTCGATAAGCCTTATCGTTGATCAGGTAATGTTGCATGACCTGAATCTCAAATGAATCGATTATAATAATGTGGAATTCTATTAAGAAAATTTGGGTGATGGATGATATCAGTTCGATGGGCGCCCGTCTGGCTATGAAAGCGGTAGTTGCCGGGCTGCGGATAAATGGCAAAGAAGTTCGAGAATTTCTGTTAGACATAAAAGACCCACAGACTGTTAAGAAAATCATTGATGATATTAATGAATTCAAACCGGATGCCATTTTCCTGGCCAACCATCCTTCTTCCGTTTTTCTTGATCAACTTAAACTGAAAGAATTACCCTGCCATTTTTTTACTCTTGTGTTTGATGATCCATTTCTTATGGGGAATTCATTATTCAGCAAAGATGAGATTGTCTTAATCTCCAATCCATATTTCAGAGAAATCGTAATCCAGCGAGGCGCTCAAAAAATTATATTCTGGCCGGTAGCCGCTCCTGATAGCGTGTGTGGTAATTCTCAGGATGAATATTCATCAAACGTTTCCTATGTGGGTTCTATTTATATCCATAGAGAGGCGCGGCAGAAGATTCCCCTGTCGGTTCAATCTTATCTGTATAAAATTGTCGATCTCAAAGTTAAAAATCCTGACTTGGAATTTGAGTTCTTGTTAAATAAATACCCGATGGCGGATGGTTCAAGAGTCAAATATTATCAACAAATGCATTATTACTTATATACCGAAGCAAACCGTTTATACCGGCTTCGCTTTTTAGAAGCCTTGGCTGCAGAAGGTTTAAAATTCTACGGCAACCGCCTGTGGGCGTCAGAAATTCGCGGCAATCCGTTGGAGCAATGTTTTAAGGGGCGGCTCGATCCATTCACTCAGTATCCAGATCAAATCGTTTCAACCAAAATAAATATAAACTTGCGTAGCCTGCAAGGTTTTGTGGCGCCTTCGTTCCGTGATTTTCTGGTCATGCGCCTGGGGGGATTTCAACTGTCTACCAGAAGGTATCGTACAGATGTCGATTGGAATGAATATGATCCCTTGAACCTTTATAAGATGGATCAGTTTCCTTTCCCGCCGGAATATGACCAACCCTCTGACATGCAGCAAGGAGTGCGGTACTACCTTGAACATGACGCTGAGCGCAGGGATATGGCGGATCATGCGTCCCAGTTGGTGGCTGATAACCACACTTTCTCAAAGCGTATTGAACAGTTGGGACGATATGTTGATTCATATTAGGATCAAGATTCGTTCATCCTTTTTCGCATAGTTCAATATTAAGAGAATCTCCAGCGCATTTTATCTGCAATAAAATATCAATAGCTTATTGACATTCCATCTTCCTTTTATCAATCTATGCTTTATATAGAAAGGTTCGTCTCATCATGAAGCATGGTTTTCTGAAACGCATATTGGATCGTGCGGAGAAGATCGATAAAGAACAGATCGTCGATTTTATGCGCGAAATCGCCCAGGAGCGCGATCAACTGGTTTTGATCTTCGAAAGCATGATCGAGGGGATGATCGTAATCGATGCGGAAGAGAATGTGGTTTACATCAACCAATCCGCACGTAATATTCTTGATCTGGGCGACGGTTCGACCGTTCCTGATTTACCCTTGGACCGGCTGATTGATTCTGCGGTGCTGTTGGATCTGTGTCGGGAATGCATGCAAAGTATTGAACCTATCCTTATGCGCAAATTCCATTTGGAACTATCAACCGGGGAACGGTTTCTCTCTGTAAATATGGTTCCCCTGGAAAACCGCCATCAGCGCATAGGCTCACTTTTTCTTTTCATGGATATGACCGAACAGATCGAACAGGAAAAGAAATTGCGCGAAGCGGAAAAACTGGCCGCGCTGACTACGCTCAGCGCAGGGATGTCACACGAAATCCGCAATCCACTCAATTCGCTTTCCATTCATCTGCAACTCTTGAAGCGTGGATTAAAGAAGCAAGGCATCGAAGATGATGAAACCAACGAAACGGTTGATATCCTCTCCACTGAAATAAAACGTCTCAATGGGGTTATCGAAACGTTTCTTTCTGCGGTTAAACCCATGCGTCCTCAAAAACGCCTGGTTCGTCTGTATCCTTTGGTGACCGACTCGATAACCTTAATGGAACCTGAATTCCTCGAAAACAATATAGAACTTTCATTACACGAAAAGGGCGATTGGCCTTTTATCGAAGCTGACGAAGGTCAGATTAAGCAGGCGATCATCAATATCCTTCATAATGCCATTGACGCTATTGCCAATAAAACCGATGAAGAAAGATCAGATATTCATGACCGGATTTTAATCACTATGGCATGTGAACATGATTATGTGAATCTGATATTCTCTGATACGGGTAAAGGCATAGATGAAGATGATCTATCCCATATCTTCGAACCATATTTCACTACCAAGGCCAAAGGTACGGGACTGGGGCTAATGATCGTTGAACAGATAATCCGTGAACACGAGGGAACCATTTCCGCTAAAAGTCAGCCGGGCAAAGGCACCCGGATCGCTATTAAACTGCCTGTTGCAGCAGAAAGCCTTCGTCTTATAGAACACGAATCTTCCCACCGTGAATCAAATCATGAATCATGAATTCTTGGATTTCTTGAAAGGAACGGCCATGAATAATCAAACGGTTATTACTCTGATGACGGACTTTGGAGTTGTAGACGGCTTCGTAGGAGTCATGAAGGGAGTGATTCTTCAGATCGCGCCTTCCTGTCGCATGATCGATGTTACTCACGATATTCCGCCCTTCTCCCTAAGATCCGCAGCCTTTCTCAACGAATGGTCTTTTGGCTATTTCCCCGTGGGATCGGTTCATCTTTGTCTGGTCGATCCCGGCGTTGGAACTGACCGGCGCATCCTGATCGTCGAAACTTGCGGTCATATATTCGTGGCGCCCGATAATGGATTATTAACTCCAATCTTCGAAAGACAGGAACCGGTTCGCATAATCCATGCTGTTAACCAGCGCTATTGGATGGATAAAATCAGCCATACATTTCACGGACGGGATATTTTCGCACCCCTGGCAGCCCATATTGCCAATGGCGTCGCCATCGACGAAATGGGTGAGGAAATTAGCGATCCTGTCAAAATGAGTTTTAAACTGCCCATCGTTGAAGGCAATTACATTGAATGCCGCGTCTGTCATATAGACCGCTTTGGTAATTTGATAACCAACCTGGATCAACCAACATTCCTACAATGGCTTAAAGATAACAAAATCAACCAGGATAAGATCATTGTTCAGTCTCATGACTATTGCATTGAGGGCATTACGCAAGCCTACGGAACTAAAAAACCGGGTGATATGCTTGCCGTTTTTGATGGTTACGACCGCCTGGAAATTGCTATCAACGGCGGCAGCGCTTCACACATAACCGGCCTAGGTTTCGATGCGCCAGTGTTCATTCGCATCGAGTAATAACAGCGATATAAAAATTAATGTCGAGTAACTAAGTTCCATTTGGAATAGGGTTGGTGAAGCGGTGTAACCAGAAACTTGGTTATAGAAAATAACCCCCTCTTGAATTCTCTCCCAAACTTGGGGGAGAGGGATTTTGGAGATTTAACTAGTTATATTGTTTAGACTTAGTTATACATAATACTGTAGATAAACATTCCTCTCCCAAGACTGGGAGAGGTTAGGAGAGGGTTGATAGCGACCACCCTCGCATAAGTTGAAAGGCTACCTTCTTGAATATCCTAATGGTCCATCCCCACGACATCCGGTATGATCCCTGGACCATCCGTATACTGGCTTTAGCTCGATGCCTGCAAGATCGTGGACATTCAGTGCAATTGGTTCATCTTCCGCGTCGCGATGCTCCGGCTCACGCTCCTTTGAGGGAACTCTGCGACAATGATCCAGCATGTCATGACCTTAAACCCCGTCAGCAGCATGTGATACATAACTATCGTTTAATGAAGCGATTAGCAGTGGATTGCGATGTTATACATTTGCAGAAATGTTTTGCGGCCACAGCGCTGCCCTTGTTATGGATTTCCCGTCTAACAGGGAAACCGTTGCATTACGATTGGGATGACGACGAGACCGCCATCAGCCGCATCGTCGAGAAGCGCATCTTTTCGCGTTGGCAGTTATCGATTTACGAACGGATGCTTCCAAATTTCGCTTCAACCCTGACCTATGCCAGCAAGGCTATCCGCGACCGGGCGCTCAAACTCGGTTTTCCCGAAGAGCGGCTATGGCATCTTCCGGTAGGAGCGGATATAAATCGTTTCACCCCTGATAATCGATCCAAAGACATTCTAAAACAATGGAATCTCGATCCAGATAAACTTACTGTCTTGTATATCGGGCAATTGGAAGGAGCGGCGCACGCCAACTTGTTGGTTGATGCAGCGCCCCATGTCATCGCGCAGCATCACGATATCCAGTTTCTGATTGCCGGTGGTGGAGAGCAGGAAGATAATTTACGTAAAATAGTTGAACAATCAACGGTGAGAGATTCCATTTATATGACGGGATATGTCAACGCCGATGTTATTCCTGAACTGGTTGGCGCAGCCGACATCTGTATCGCCAGTTTTGAAGATAGCGCAGCCAGTCGCGCTAAAAGTCCACTTAAAATCGCTGAATATCTTGCTTCCGGCAAGCCGGTCGTCGCCAGCCGGGTGGGCGAGGTTCCCTGGATGATCCAAGACTGCGGCATCTTGGTCGATCCGGGAGATTCTGACGCTATCGCCCAAGGAATTCTGCAATACGCCGCAAATCCGGATAGACGAATTTCTGATGGTGAGAGAGCGCGCCATCGCGCCTTGGAGCATTTTACCTGGGATAGGGGCGCCGATACTTTAATTAAATCGTATGAATCCGCCGCTCAAAATAATCCAAATCATTCTTGATATTTTCCAATATTAATCTTTTTAAGCATTTGTTCTTTATTGCCTAGTTCTTGACAGTTGACCTGCAAGAAGTTAGGCTTAATAGCTTGATCCTTCATATATTTGAAGGTAATGAAAAGCGCTATGGTTTTGGCTTTATAACATGCCCGAACCATCTTTAATCACTACGCTTAATGATTTAAATAAGGAGCATCGACGACCTTGAAGATACTGGAGCAACAAGACACCGGTACATGTACCAAAACTGTGAAGATCGAGGTCCCGTGCGAGGATATTTCCACGGAACTCGACGGGGTTTATAAAGAATTTGTGGAACATGCCGTGGTGCCTGGCTTCCGCAAGGGTAAAGCCCCTCGCCATATTGTTAAGATGAAATTCGGTAAACATCTTGAAGATGAAGCAAGAAGTAAAACTGTTGAAAACGCTTTTAAGAAAGCGATGGAAGAGTTAAACCTCAAGCCGGTATCTTCTCCTGAATTCTCCGATATTGATGAGGATAACAAAGATGAGCCAATCATCTTCGAAGCCAAATTCGAATATCAGCCTGAGATTGACCTTGCTGAATATAAAGGTATTCAGCCTGAACTGCCTCCCAATGAAGTAACCGAAAAAGAGGTAGTTGATACTTTAACCCATCTGCGCGAAAACCAGGCCATGTTTAAAACTATTGATGATCGGCCAGCGGCTGAAAAAGATTTCGCAATGGTTAAAAGCACTGCTTCTATCGATGGTGAACCTTTTGCCGAAGCTACCCATGATGAGATCGTAATTGAGATCGGATCAAAACGATATCTACCAGGTCTGGAAGATGCGCTTATTGGATTAAGCGTTGGTGATTCCAAAGAAGTTAAGATCACTCTTCCTGATGATTATCCCACCGCAGAGAATCGCGGCAAAGAAGCTTTGTTTAATCTCGAATTAAAACAGATTCGCGAAAAAGCTTTACCCGATCTTGATGATGAATTTGCCAAAGATATGGGCAATTTCGATTCTCTCGACGATTTGAAAGAACGCATCCGCGAAGACTTGGGCCGTAGCTTGGAAGAGCGCCGTAAGCAGGAACTTCGCAACGGCATCCGTGAAGAACTTCTCAAACGGAATACTTTCGATGTTCCTCAAAGTATGGTTAAAGCCCGTTATAATTACATCAACGCTTTGCATGATATGGAACTGCGTCGTTCCGGCACTACGCTTGACGCTGAAGCCGCTAAAGATGCAAGTATTCTCTCCCGTAATGAAGAGACGGCTGATCGCGAAGTACGCGTGTCGCTGATTCTCAACCAGATCGCCGAAAAAGAAGGCATCGAAGTCGACGACAATGACTACAACGCCTATATCGCTGAGTTAGCTAAGCAATCTGGACATGATGCCGCGCAATATGCTAAACGCATTGAATCGCAAGGGATCGAATCTTACTATCGTCGTGAAGCCTTGGAAGAAAAAGTGCTCGATTACCTCCAGGATATGTCAGAACTTTCAATGGAAAGCGCAACTCCTGAAACTGAAGACGACTCTAGCAGCGAAGATAAAACGGAGGAATAAACTGTGGTTATGATTCCTATGGTTGTTGAGCAGACCAGTCGGGGCGAACGCGCCTACGATATCTACTCGCGTCTACTCAAAGATAGAATCATTTTTATTGGTGATCCGATTGAGGATCATATGGCGAATTTGATTATCGCCCAGCTGCTCTTTTTACAAGCTGAAGATCCTGATAAAGATATTCAACTCTACATCAATAGCCCCGGCGGTTCGGTTTCCGCCGGAATGGCGATTTACGATACCATGCTATACGTTAAACCCGATGTCGCCACAACCTGCATGGGATTAGCTGCCAGTATGGCCGCTGTCCTGCTTACCGCAGGATGCGCCGGGAAACGGCATGCTTTACCCAATGCCCGTATCATGATTCATCAACCTATGGGCGGCTTCCAGGGTCAGGCCTCTGATATTGAAATCCGCGCACGGGAAATAATGCAACTCAAGAAACGCTTGAACGGCATCATTTCTTATCATTCCGGGAAAACCATCGAACAGATCGAAAAAGATTCTGACCGTGATTTCTTTATGTCACCGGATGAAGCCATGAAATATGGATTAATCGACAGCGTCTTTGAACCGAGACAGGCATACGATAAAAGCGAAGCAGAAAAAAAAGATTCCTAGAATTTTTTTTAGGTTTACAATTATATTTATATTAACGATCAATTATTTAATTGATCGTTGCGTTTTTTGGAATTATCTTGATTAAATGAAGTAGACAGGGGCTTTTTATGGATTATGGAGTGAAGAATAAGCCGCTTTATTGTTCGTTTTGCGGGAAGCACCAGGACGAAGTCAAGAAATTGATCGCTGGTCCCCCGCAAAAACATACATCGCAGCCAGCGTATATCTGCGATGAGTGCGTTCGTTTGTGCAACAGCGTTTTGGAAGAAGAGATCGAAGTCGAACTGCGCGAATTCCTTAAACCAAAAGAGATTAAAGAAGCCCTGGATCAATACATCATCGGTCAGGAATATACCAAGAAAACCGTTTCTGTGGCAGTACACAACCATCTGAAACGGGTGCGCTATCACGAAACAATCAACAACGATGTCGAACTGCAAAAAAGCAATATTCTAATGATGGGACCAACCGGTTCGGGCAAGACCTATATCGCCCAGACCATGGCCCGCATTCTCAATGTGCCCTTCACTATTGTTGACGCTACCACGTTGACCGAAGCGGGCTATGTTGGCGAGGATGTTGAAAATATTATTCTCAAACTATTGATGGCCACCAGCTATCATGTTGAGAAAGCTGAACGCGGCATCATCTATATCGACGAAATTGATAAAATCGCCCGCACCACCCAGAACGTCTCCATTACGCGTGACGTCTCCGGTGAAGGCGTTCAACAAGCCCTGCTCAAGATTGTTGAAGGCACGGTTTGCAATGTTCCTCCGCAAGGCGGTCGAAAGCATCCTCATCAGGAATTTATCCAGGTTAATACCACCGATATCCTTTTCATCTGCGGCGGCGCTTTTGTCGGATTGGATAAACTTATTGAACGGCGCATCGGTAAACGGGTTATTGGATTCACTACCGATGAAGAAGGCCCTGTCGCTATTGATGAAGATAAAGTCTTAAACCGCGTCGAGCCGGAAGACCTTATTAAATTCGGTTTGATCCCCGAATTTGTTGGCCGGTTCTCTTGTCTGACCGCTCTCGACGAATTGAACAAAGAAGCGCTAAAGACCATTCTTACCGTACCCAAAAACGCTGTATGCAAGCAATACCAGAAATTGTTTGAACTGGAAGGCGTTGAATTGGAATTTTCTCCGGATGCACTTGATGCCATCGCCGAAAAAACCGTTGAAAGAAAAACCGGCGCCCGTGGATTGCGCGCCATTCTGGAAAAATCGATGATGGATGTTATGTATGAAATTCCATCCATGTCCGGCGTATCAAAATGCATTGTCACTAAAGAAGTTATCACCGAAATGTCTGATCCACTTCTGGTTTTTGAAGATCAGGTTGAAACCGCTTAATTTTCGATTAATAAGTCTTGTTTTAGGCGTTCATCTTTTGATGATTTTTGTATCTGGTTTAAAAATGGTTGAGGACGATTCTTTCCAAATCCTAAATATATGTACAGGCGAACGCTTATGAGTTTTAATGTTGGCGACACGGTAATAAAACCCGGCCTTGGCATCTGTAAAATCAAGGCCGTACGGAAAATGCAGGTCGAGGGTAAAGATCAGACTTTCTATGTTCTACAATCCGGCGACGTGAAAGTTATGGTTCCATTTTCCTACGCCCATGCGGGAGGATTGCGCGAACTTTTGGATGAAGAGGGGACTGAGAAAATCTTTGAGTTGCTCAGCCAGCCCATCCATATACCTAAAGACGAGCGCGAGTCTCCGGAACATTACCCCTTAAAACTGGAAGATGCCAAAGAGCAGGTTAAGCAGCGCGATCCGGAAGTTCTGGCCGAATTGATAAAAACTCTTTTTTATAAAGTCAAAATTGTAGATATTCCTAAAGCCGAAAATGAAATATACCAGGGCGCCATACAAGCCCTCGCCGACGAGATTGCTCATATTGAACATACCACCCGCCAAAAAGTAGCCAACCGCTTCAAGGCCACTCTGGATGAAGCGCGTAAATTACGCAAGGAAAATTCCAAGTAACCTACTAATCCTCCAACATGGTCTCCACGCCTATGAAGCAGGAAATATCTCCAAGAAGAAGAAAAATTGCTAAAGCATGCACAATACTATCTGTAATACTGATGGTATTGGGTCTTATGCGCATGTATTTAAGCACCCTGTCTCCCTTAACGTTCGATAGCGTCTCTGTAGAGCAATTGGATGATTTTGGAGATTTATTGATCGATTCAAGTCGTTCTGATGAAGGATCACATTATCTGACTTCTTTTTATCCTATCACTAATACTCCTTATGTTTTTTGCGATTTTCTTCCTATAAGAAATGAACAACACCTGAAGACGCAAGGTCACTTAAATTGCTTGATCGACATTAAGAAAGCAAAACGCGTCGCATCCATCAGGTGGATCAATACATATCGTTCTATGGATGCCGCGCAAAGTTCAAAAATGCTTGAGGATAAAGGCGTCTTGCTTAGCGGCGATAAGCCGGTATTTGTTTTTACGCGCCAGGAACGCGTTGTACCGCATATTTTTAAAAAACTATGGTTTATTCCTCATGGATTATTAAATTATGGCATTAATCCCAAAAAAGAAGTATGGACTGTTGATCTGCAAGGCAATGTTAATAAAATTAAAAACGCTCCCATCATGTTTATCTTTGATCAATATAAATACAGGCCTCGTGATTTCTCGAAATTACTAACAAAATGCTTTGGATTCAGTAGTGGATTATATCAATATGGCATCAGGGATAGTAAATTTGGAGATGTAAAGTACCTGAATGATGAAATTAGCGTTGTAACTCCCACTTTCGGACTTCCCGGCGGTGGATATTTACTCAATCAATGGAATGCAAAGAGTCTGGATATTATAAAGCCTGCATTGTCTCAAACAATTTCAATTAAATATCAAAAATTATTACCTGATATTAAGCCTCTTCCCAAAAACACGTCTGCTATTCCGCTTACATTTTCTAACCAGAATAAATGTCTTTTTTATCTGGATATGCCGGCTTTTCCAATCTTCGAAATTGACCTTGTTGAATTGAATAATCAAACCGTTGATCAATCAGTTAAATTCTTAGGCTATGGTAAGCAGTGTAGACTTTTCATGGCGTTTGATGATAATCAATTTATACTATCACGTGGAGTAGGTAGGGAAAACTTTCATAAAAGCAGCATCATTTCGCATGCTTTTTCAATATTGGATGTAAATGATCTTCCACAGAATCTAAACTTTGAAAAAGACCGGCAAATCAAACAGTATATTTTACCTGAGCCTATCAGTGAGATTTCTTATATGCCGATAGATGATGAGCATTTACTGGGCTATGGAGAAGGAACCTTCTGGAGCATCAAATGGGATGGCTCTGATTACCAACAGCTCTTCCCATTAACAAAAAAAATCCCCTTAGTAACACGCGACTTTCCCAAGCCCCCTCTCCCCGCGGGCTACTCTCCGTACACAAATCAAAAGAGGTAGAATGGGACGCATCATAGAATGGGGAGCATCATAAAATGGGGAGCATCGGCTTCTAGCCGGTGTGTCAAATAGAATAGAATGAGCCCCATTACGCATAATCATTTCCATGGAAATAGAGGGATGAAAAATGAATAACCGATTTATGTTGTGATGCCGGATCACGTGTACATCCTCCTTACGCTATTGGAAATTCCAAACTTTGGATATCATTCGATCACAACAATACTTCATAGCATTAAAAGTTATTCATCAATAGAAGCAAACCGGTTAGGAAGGGATTGGTTGAAATCGTGGAAGAGTATCCTTTTTTGTGTGAAGATAACCGACGGGATTGGCGTACCGGCTAGAAGCCGATGCTACCCTTTTTGATATTCTCCTTTTTGATGCTCTCTGGTTATTGATAGAGTGTTTTTTCAGTTTATCACAATATTTATGGGTAACAGTTCGACTACTCATAAGGTTTTACCCAAACTGTTACCGATTCCACCTGTCCCCCGGTAATCTTAGGAGCGGAGCGGTAATCATTGATTTGTACTCCGCTGGCGCCCAAGGTATATTCCAATGCTTCCAGGTTGCTGAATATAAATTCGCCCTTGCTGTTGGTTGGCAGTTCACAGTAGGCATTCTCATATTTTTCCCAGTGGTTGGTATATCCGTATACTGTAACTCCTTGAGCGGGCGCCCCTGTATCAGTAAATAACACAACTCCCTTGGCGGTGAGTCCATCTTTCAGGCGTAATGTTATGTTTTCACCATTGAGAGAAATTGTGTCGCGCATTACCTGATAGCCGCTTTTCCCTGCATAGGCTAATGTATAATGGCCGCTCACATCCGGATTAATTCCATCGATCTGAAATCTTCCTTCACTGTTTGCTTCAAAATCCTGCATCTGCATGAAATTCCGGCTATCCAATGAATATCCGGTGGTAAAGCGCAATGACAACTCTGCATTAGCCAATGGCGAGCCATCCGGTTTTAATACCTGGCCGCTGACTGTTATGCCTTTTGGTATTACTGGATTCCATTCAACTGTCGGGTTGGATGAAGTAACTGCAATCGGCTGGCTGGTTATAACTGTGTTTTCATTATATAGCGCAATGGCGTACACTCCGCCGAAGGGCAATGGATGAAAGGCGAATTTATCTCTGATTTTATGTTGCTCATTGAAATTCAAATTATGTTGAATCTCTTCTAAAAATGGAGAATGCTTCAATTCGATAATCCTTGCCTTGAATTCATCTGCGGGATTATTGTTGATCTGACCGTAAATCGAACCGGATGGAACCAGGGGAATGGTGATCTCTTCGGGAAAATCCAATTCTACTACTGATTTTGAAAAATGATTTTGAATCCAATAACCAGTTAATCGCGGATTATGGATGTTAATATATCCCGGCACGGGAATATCAAGTTGTATCTTACCATCAACGATCTCGCACGTCTTTTTGCCAGCGTGTTTGTAATAATGATGTTGAGCGGTATATTTTGTATAATCGGGTACGGAATAATTTATCTCCAGCGAACCCTTGGCAGGCGCGGCGTCAGGGGGAACCTTGAAGGTCATAATCACCGTCCGTGTTGCGCTCTGGATTGATGGTTGTATTGGAACGGGCTTTGATAGATCGATCACCAGCTGGTCGGTCGATGATTGAATGTCATAATCAAACGTACGATCAGCAATATTAAATGTCAACTTGCCCGGCCATAGGTCGTTTATTTCAAAATATCCGATGCCATCATTAAGTTTAAGAATTGAGTTGTTATTAGTTTGATTTTCACGCTGACCTAGCTGGTAGTATTGATCATAAGAAATCTGTTTTTTATTAGGCAGTTCATCAAGCGAACCAATAATTTTCCCTTTTACAGAAATCGGATCGCCGATAGCAATGAGCAGGTTTTTATCACCCGCTCTTATGTTATCTAAATGTCCCTTGCCATTATCTGGCGAATAGACAATATAAGTATATACCGTGTCATCCCGTAAAAAGGGCAGCGTGAATTGACCATTCTCATCGGAATGAGTTGATAGCATGTTAGCCTTATTTTTGTTATAGCCGGGGGTGTTGCCATAGTAACTAGTGCTTTTGAGTTTCTCCCAGCAAAAAAATCTAAGTTCAGCAAACGGTATTGGCTCTCCTGAATCTTTCGATACAACAACGCCAGTGGTTTTTTGCGCTGGTTTAAGTTCCCAGACATGCGTCTCATCCTGCTTAAACTTGATTACTTTCTCATCGTGTTGATACCCAGGGGTATTGGTTTCAATCTTTTCAGATATATCGCTTGAAACCAAGATAGTTACGATGCCATTTGCATCTCCTTGATATTTATCGCTGCCGCCGATTGATGATGCGCTGCCGTCATTACTTGACCACCATCCCATTGACCCCAACGTCATATCCGGAATAGGATTCTTATCTGGATCGACGAACTTGATGCGTCCTTCAATACCAGGTTTGAGAACCAGTTCAACATCTTTCAGTTCTCCACTCGGTTCGACGATGAATGGCCCTGCCGCAGTAGTTGCATACCCCTTGGCATCGGTGAATAGATATATTTTCCCATGACGGCAATCAACTGAAAATTCTCCATCCTCTACATGGAGATTGGTATAGGTTCCTCCTGCTCCATTGGTTTCAATTAAAGCATTCACTCTTTCCGGCAACGGTGATCCATCCCATGTCCTAATGGTTCCTGAGATTTTTACTTTAGTTCTGTTCTGACTATTAGCTGGGTTGTTCATATCATGCGATTTCTCAATCGCAGCAATTTGCTCAACCTGCTCTTCAGTAATCATCCATTCAGAAGCCGACTCGACGAAATAGTCGGCCCCGCGTTGCATACAGCCGATCATCAGGGCGCTGATCAGCAGGAAGGCTATGAAGCCGGGCCAGGGCGCCCAGAGGTTGGGGCGCCTGTCTGGGTGGGATATTCGTTTGATGCGGTCCAGCATATCACCGGGTTTTGCTTCATGGCTGAATGATGGCGCTGGCTGCAACTGGATTGATTGTGCGCGGAACTGCTCTATAACCAGGGCCAATGCGTTGAGGTATTGCTTACGGTCTCCAGTAGCGCTGATAGCCAGGGCGTCGCAACAGGCCTCACGCTCCAGACGGATTTGACGGTTGATCCACCAGACCAATGGATTAAAGAAGAGCAGCGCTTCAATCAGCATCTGCGCCAGATTCACCAGATAATCCCAGCGCCGTATATGAGCCATCTCATGAGCCAATATGGCCCGTAGGGCATCCATCGATAATCCACTAACCATAGAAACAGGCAGCAGTATCACCGGCCACATAATCCCCATCACCGCTGGCGACTGGAGGGTATCGGATAGCATGACTTTTATGGGTCGAAGCAAACGGAACGATTTGGATACCTGTTCGACTAACGCAAGAATGGCTTGATCTGTAACCGGGCGGCATTGCAGACGAATGGCGTTAACTTTAGCGATAGTCACCGACATCCTAACCAGCATAGTTGCAACGCCAATCATCCAAATCACAATTATCCAAACCGTCCAGGGCAGGGAAGGCGATTCAAGATAAGTATATGACGTCGCTGATGCCTCATCGCCAACTTCAATCAAAACCTTAGGCGCCGATAAAGCCTGATGGATTGAATACCCTAAATCGGGCGTTTCAACCTGAGCCGCAGTGGACTCAGCAAAAGGTTGGTAATTCAAAAACGACCAGGTAACCAGACACACAAACACAATAGAAAACTGCGCCAACAACGAAGCGCTATAACGCAGCCTCGAAACTCGAGCGGGCAGCATCTTCAACAGCCCAAACAAAACCAAACCAACCAACGCCCCCTGCCACAAACTATGCAACAAAGCCAACGCCAGATTAGCGCAGGATTCATTACTTAGAAAATCAATAAATAAATGCACAGTTCATCGCCTCACTTAGGTTTTTTGCCTGACTGCTGATTGAACTCGTCAACTGTTTTGCGGATTTCGTTATACTCATCATCGCTTACGGTGGTCTCTTGCAGCAAAAACTGCATGGCTTCCGAAGGGCTGCCCCCGAATACATTGCGCACCATATCCCGCAAATAGGGCCGCAGCACCTTGCGCTTGCTCACGCAGGGTTTGTAGACATGGGCGTTGCCCTGAGCATCATGTGTAACCAGCGTTTTCTTCTCCAGCATTTGCAGCACGGAGAGCACCGTGGTATAAGCCCGCTTCTTGCCATCGGGCATGGCTTCAAGCACCTGCCGGGCGGTCGACGGCCCGTTATCCCACAGAACCGAAAGCACCTGCATTTCGAGGTTGGATGGTTGTTGAATATTTTCTTTCATTATCAAAATCCATATCGTGATACTGGGTTTATAGTAGTTACTATGGTTCTAGTATCTACTACGTTTATCGTAGAGTCAAGGGGGAAATGTAGGTAATTCAAGGATTCTTCATCCCTGAGTTTGAAGGCTGCGGTTCTCTTTTGAGTTTGGTAAATGTGATTAAGTTGAGAAGCGTCGTCCCCTCTCCCGCTACTCTCAGGACACAAATCGGGAGATGAGAATGAGACGGGAAGTATCATAGACTGGGGAGCATCGGCTTCTAGCCGGTGTGTCAAATAGGATAGCCAAGAGTAGGCGCCAAGGGCAAGAGCGCATCGCGCTCAGCCCTTGATTGAGTCCACTTCAAATATTCAGCAACCGCTTGCCTTCTTCTATCAGTTCACGGGTTTGCTCTTCACCGCAGGCTTCAGCGATAATGCGCACGATGGGTTCAGTGTTAGAGCAACGCAGGTGGAGCCATGCATCTTCGCGGATAATCTTTACGCCGTCCTGGGTATCCACTTCGCCATCAGGGGGATTGGCAGCAATCTCATCCAACCGGGCGCCGGCTTTAGCAAGGTCGATAGTGACCTTGTCTTTCAATATGACATAGTCGGGGAACTCAGCAGCCAGGGCGCTGACCGTCTTGCCTGAATCAGCCATAAGTTTGAGCGTCAAAGCAGCTGCGGTTAGAGAGTCGCGTCCGTTGTGCACTGCGGGATACATCACTCCGCCATTGCCTTCTCCGCCGATAACCGCATTGTTAGCGCGGATGCCGTCGGCTACATTGGCTTCGCCGATAGCAGTGCGGATTACGCTGCCGCCGCAAATCTTGGCGGCGTAATCAGTCAACATTGATGTTGATAGATTGGCGACCGATATGCCGCCTCCCGCTTGATGCAGAGCGGCGTAGGTCGCAAATGCCAGGGTGAATTCTTCACCGATGGCCTTGCCCTCTTCGGAGACGATAGCCAGCCGGTCGGCGTCGGGATCGGCGGCGATGCCAATATCAGCCTTCTCTTTCTTCACCAGTTCGCACAGGGCGCCCAGGTTTTCCGGGGTTGGTTCGAGGATGCGTTGAAAATCGCCGTCGGGTTGACAATCCAGCTGGATAACGTCGCATCCCAATCGTTCAAGGAATGGCGGCAGAAAAACTCCACCTACGGAACGGCATCCATCAACCACCACGCGGTATTTTTTCTCACGGATTCTGGAGCAATCAATAGCGTCTTCGACTAATTGAGAGTGAACCTCAAGAGCCGTGTGGTCTTGCCGGGCTTCGCCGATCTCATCCCATACGGCGTGTTGCAGCGTCTCCTGATTAAGAAATTTGATATAGTCCTGCACGAATTGGTCTGAGGGAAATGTACCGTCTGAGCCAAACAGTTTAAGAGCGTTCCAGGGGGATGGATTATGGCTGGCGGTGATGTTAACCCCTCCCTTGGCGTTCAGTTTGCGGATCATGATGCCAACCGAAGGTGTCGGGGCCAGTCCGATATCGATGACGCTGCATCCACCAGCCAGCAGTCCAGACTCGACGGCGCTGCGCACCATTGGCCCGCTGGGCCGGGAATCACGGGCTAGAACGATGGCGCCGCCGCCGATGAAACGGGCGTAAGCCCATGCCATGCGCTGCACATTATCGACCGTCAGGTCCTGGCCGACTATGCCGCGCGCCCCTGAAATAGTGATGCGTGGGTATTGAAATGTATGACTCATTAAATCTCTTCCTATGTCTT
Organism: bacterium; assembly: GCA_963662285.2. Taxonomy (GTDB): domain Bacteria; phylum Hinthialibacterota; class Hinthialibacteria; order Hinthialibacterales; family Hinthialibacteraceae. The sequence continues at coordinate 941,320 of CAXXMV010000008.1, read as the reverse complement.
GAAATGTAAAAAAAAACTATGTCGCTGACATAACAACGTTATTTTGTGGTAGGATACATCGAAATGCTTATGCCTGTGAGTGACATAGTGCTATTTGCTGGATGGATTAACATGATTCTCATCCTTGCCTGAGAAATAGTAAGAGCAATGATAGCGGGACTGGATTAATTTTAAAGTTCAATATGGGGGGATAGCGCACGCTAATGTTTTTATATAATCTATTCCGGTGAAGGACGTGAAAATGAGACATAACAATTTATTCGCGTTTACTCTCATCGAACTGCTGATTGTTGTCGCGATTATCGGGATTTTGGCGGCCATTGCGCTTCCCAATTTTCTTAATGCCCGGATTCGCGCCAAGGTGGCTAAAGCGCATAGCGAGCAACGTACTCTTGCCAATGCTTTCGAGAGTTACTTTGCTGATTGTGGAACGTATCCTCCCACAACCGCAACCAGCGCCAATTATTATGAGGGATACCGGTATCTGACTACTCCAATACCGTATCTTCATGCATTTCTGATGGATCCGTTTGAAACTAAATATGTAAATAACCGGGGCAACGACTATGATACTTATTATGAGTTTATGGTAACCAATCGAAGAGGTGATGCGAGAAGAAATTTTAGCGGCGGAAATATGAAATTCGATATGTTCAATATAGAATGCGTTGGGCCGGATGGCATCGATACATTTAAGCCGACTCCGGATTATCCATCTCATCCTCCAAATTTTCAGTTTTATGATGCCACCAACGGCCTGCGCAGCAGTGGTGATATTTTGCGGGCTGGAGGCGCATATTTACCGCGTTGGTATCGTGAACGCAAAGGGGGACCTGAAACTCTTGGTCGCGAGTGGATCTAGGATATTTATAAGGAATAATTTAATGAAAAAAGCGATTATTATCGGCGCTACATCGGGCATCGGTGAAGCGTTGGCAAAAGAATTAGTGCAACATGATTACATAGTTGGAATAACTGGTCGCCGCGAAGATCGTTTGATAGATTTACAACAGCAATTCCCCGATAAGATACAGTATAAAGTAATGGATGTTTCTCAAATTAGTTTTGCGATAAAACGCTTCCATCAACTGATCGAAATGCTGGGTGGAGTTGATCTGGTGGTAATAAACGCAGGAATCGGCATCCCCAATCCTGATGCAGACTGGGAAATAGACCGCAAAGTGATTGTGGTTAATGTCTTGGGTTTTACGGCGATATGCGATGAGGCCACGCAATACTTTATCAAGCAGGGCGCCGGACATCTGGTCGGCATCTCTTCTATCGCCGCGCTATTCGGTCATCGGCATTCATCAGTCTATAGTGCGTCCAAAGCCTACGTCTCGAATTTTCTGCAAGGCATACGCAATAATATTATACATAGAAAAATCCCGGTTACCATAACCGATATTAAGCCCGGTTTCGTTGATACGCCGCTGGTTGAAGGACAGGAAGGGATGTTCTGGGTTGCTTCATCAGAAAAAGCGGCGCTCCAGATCTATCAGGCCATAGAGAAAAAGCGGGATCACGCTTATATAACGCGCCGCTGGCGGCTGATCGCCTGGTTGATTAAATCTATACCGGAATTTATCTTAAAACGATTTTAGTGAAAGTGATCTACCATTTCTCCAATATAAAATGCCCTTGTCTCTGTTGCAATAGAAGGGCTAGGTGATTTTTAGTGCTAGGAATACAATTAAGCGCTATGTCTTAGAGCGATTCGCAATATAACATTCTTTGTCCACCAAATAATGTCGGGTAACAATATCCCCTCCCCCTCTGGGAGAGGCCTAGAGTGAGGGGAATATTAAATAACTACCGGCAAAATGGATTGGTCACTCTATTATTATAAACTATTGTTAATCGCCATTAAAAAAAACATAATATTTTGTATAGATAGAAAGGATTACCCGTATCATGAGTTTTTTTGATGGTTTTACCCTGGATTCATCTGGCGCCAAGGCGCTTGAGCAAGTAACCCCACCCGATTGGATTGCTCAACTCGACTCTAACCTTGAAGCATTTCAAAAGGATTTCCAAGCCGAAAGCGATAAGGGATACCTTAATTTAGTCAACCACTTAAGGGCTTGGACCTGGAGCCATAAGGTTCCGGTTGATCATCCTGATTACGTCTCACTGGAAAGCATCGCGGAACTGGCGCAAGTGATTCGGGACAAAGCTAAAGTCTTCATCACAGTTGGCATCGGCGGTTCGGACCTAGGCGGACGAACGCTCCATAACCTGTTGAATCATCCCTATCATAATGAAATGGTGATGAGTGGACAGATTACCAATATTCCTGAGATTTACTTTACTGGCGATACTTTTGATCCGGTTAAGTTAAGCGCATTGCTGGAAATGTTGAAATCCCGTAACCTGCTTGATAAGACCTACATCAATATTGTCAGCAAGAGCGGCACCACCGCTGAGACTGCTTTATCCGGCATGCTGCTGGCTGAAGCCTTGGGCGATGATTGGATGAGCCGTACTGTGGCCACTACCGGCCTCAATGAAAACAGCCTGCTTTTCAATATGCAAAAAAACGGTAAAGGCAAGTTCCTGGGTATGCTTCCCGTACCTGATGGCGTGGGAGGCCGTTTTTCCTTCGCATCTCCCGTTGGCGTATTGCTGCTGGCCGTAACTTCGCCGGATACCCCGCTCGCGCAACTAAAAAGAGCCTATGAAGGTTATGCGGCGGCTCATGATGCGTTTTTAACTCAAGACGTCAAAACCAATCCGTCTTATCAACTGGCCCGTCTTCTACATGTGGCCGAAGATTACTGCAACAAAACTTCATTGGTTTTTTATCCCTACTTTGATAATGATAAATTAGGCGACTGGTTCGTTCAACTCTACGCCGAATCGGTGCAAGAGCGCGGCGAAGGGATGAACATCCTGGCGACCACTGGACCCACTGGAAACCATTCATTATTGAATGGAATCGTCAACGGGCCGCGCGACAAAGTGATCGTTTTCCTCTCTCCTAAAAAAATTAATGATCAATTGGCGGTTCCGGCTGATGCTCCTCTGGAAGGCAGCCTCAAGATTTTTGAAGGAAAAACTCTTGAAGAATTGCAGGGCGCCTCGCTAAGCGGCACGGCTTTGGATTTCACCTTCCGCTCAGTACCAAATGTTACGCTATATTTCCCGGAGCGTGATCCAGCCTCCGTCTTTGCCTTGATGCGTATTTTGATGGATATGGTAGCCTTAAAAGGAAGGCTTCAGTCGTTACATATCGATCCACTCTCCGGTAGAAGTAAAGATGGCGACAGTGAAACTTATAATCAGACCGGCGTTGAAGGATACAAGCAGCGTATGCGGGAAAATGTTAAAAAAGTTAGTTGATAGTATTAAGTTGAAAGTATTAAGTTGAATGTATTAAGCCTAAAATTCTCCCCCCAAGTTTGGGGAGAGTTTGAGGGCAATATCATTAAGATGGGCAATGACATTAAGATGGGCAATGACATTAAGATGGGCAATGACATTAAGATGGGTGCCAAGGGCAAGAGCGCATTGCGCTCAGCCCTTGATCAAGCCACCAAAGATAGGATGAAATACCTTAACTTAAGCTGTATTGTCCCCTCTCCCACTGGGAGAGAGTTAGGGTGAGGGGGATGAATGATATTGCCCCGGTCGATAACGATTATAGAAATGGATGCGGCGCTATGACGGAAAATGAAAAATCCACCCTTACCAAATATGATGAATATGAGCATTTTCGTTGTCCCCAATTGGGAGATGTAATATCGTTTTCTTATTGTCGCCGGATGAATGAAAATTTGCCCTGCCGTAAAATGTATGATTGCTGGAGCGCCAAACTGAATGTCGAGGAATTTTTGAAAGAAAACTTCTCTGAAGAACAGATCGAGAAAGCCTTTCAACCTCCTAAAGGCAGAGTTGAAACCATGTTCGACATTCTTAATCGCGTCCTTGAAGAGAAGAAAAAACAAAATCCCCAACAAGACTAAAATGTTGCTAATTCGTTACTAACACCAATAGAGATTGCATGGGTGCCAAGGGCAAGACCGCTTAGCGGTCAGCCCTTGATCAAGCCACCTAATATAAGGTGAGTGTTATTCTATACCTATTGACTGATCTATTACATATTTTCAATGTCGTGTATTTAGCATAGTTTTCAGTAACTCACCTTAAACAATCACCTCTGTTTATGATATAACTGTAATGTGAGAAATCCTTCGTAATCTCACATTATTTGTAGTTTAATAAAGTACTTTTATCAAAACCAAAAGGGAGGAACAAACACAATGAACAATAAGTTTACAGTATTTTGTGGAGTAGCATTGGTAGTATGTTTGGCTGCTACTGTAATGGCGGATGTCGAACCGCATCCATTATTCACCGATCACATGGTGTTGCAGCAGGGCAAGAAGATTCCCGTATGGGGATGGGCGGATGATGGCGAGAAGGTCGCGGTAACTATCAATGGCAAGACCGCTCATACCACAGCTAAAGACGGCTGCTGGATGGTGCGTCTGGGTAAATTGAAAGTGGGCGGCCCTTATGAGATGAAGATATTGGGCCGTAATACCATCACCATCAAAAATGTGATGGTCGGCGAAGTCTGGGTATGCAGCGGACAATCCAATATGCAATTTGGCCTTGGTGGTAGTAACAATGCGGAACAAGAGATAAAAGACGCTGATTACCCGAATATCCGCTTGTTTTCCGTTCCACTGAAAGCCGCCCGTCTGCCTCAGAAGAATGTTGATGGCAAGTGGAGCGTCTGCACCCCTGAGACCATTCCCGGTTTTTCGGCTGTAGCATATTTCTTCGGACGCGACTTGCACAAAAGTTTAAATGTTCCCATAGGGATAATTCATACATCCTGGGGCGGTTCCGCCGCTGAAGCATGGACCAGCCGGGAAACCCTTGAAAGCGATCCGGCATTGAAAGTTATGCTGGACCGGTCTGATAAAAACGCCAAAGAAGCCGATCAGAAATGGGCGGATTACGCAAAGACCTTTAATGACTGGCGCGAAAAGAATAACGAATTGGAAGCAGCTGGCGAACGCTTGATAGGCGGCCCGCCAGCTCTGCCGCGTTGGGGCGATGCTCGTAACAGCAACCACCGCTCGACTGCGCTATATAACGCAATGATCGCGCCGTTGGTTCCTTACGCCATCCAGGGCGCTATCTGGTATCAGGGCGAATCGAACGCCGGGCGGGCTTATCAATACCGCAAATTGTTCCCCGCCATGATCCAGGATTGGCGGGAGAAATGGGGACAGGGCGATTTCACCTTTCTCTTTGTACAGTTAGCCAATTTTGGTTCATCTACCGGCGCAGGTCATACATGGCCGGAATTGCGCGAAGCCCAGAACATGGCCTTGTCGCTGCCCAACACTGGCATGGCGGTGACAATTGATATCGGCAACCCCAAAGATATTCACCCGCGTAATAAGCAGGATGTTGGATACCGTCTGGCCTTGGCGGCCCGCAAAGTTACTTATGGCGAGAAGAAACTGGTTTATTCCGGCCCGATGTATAAATCCATGAAAGCCAAAAATGGCAAGATCACTCTATCCTTTGATTGCATTGGCGGTGGATTGATGTCTAAGGATAATGAGCCGTTGAAAGGTTTTGAAATCGCTGCGGAAGATCAAAAATTCGTTGCGGCTGAAGCGAGCATTGAAGGCGGCAAAATCGTCGTCTGGAATAATGATATCAGTGAACCGGTTGCAGTGCGTTATGGCTGGTATGATAGCCCCGTCTGCAATCTGTTTAACAAAGAAGGACTGCCCGCTTCACCCTTCCGCACTGACGATTGGCCATGCGTTACGCTGAACAACCAGTAGGTTGGAAATATAATAGTAGGTTGATTAAGTAATATTGATTATAATGAACGGGTTTGTGGAATAAATTATTCTGCAAACCCGTAATTCTGCAAATCTCTCTAATAGGGAATATAAAATGAAAATAGAAATATTGGATGAAGAGAATCAAATCACATTAGTCATAACCGGCATGTTAAGGAAGGCTGATGGAATGCGGTTAGCTGATGAAATCGAAAAAATCGCCCGTAAGCGTCCTAAAAAGTTAGTCTTGGATTGCAGCGATGTTGTAGCCATATCGCTGGATAGCATCCCCTTGTTCATATCGGCCTTGGAACGTTCCCGGATCGGTAAAAAAAACATTTCCGCCATAGGCTGCAATTCAGTCGTTGAACGTTCCCTCCGTGGATTCGACTTCGAACGGGTAGGCGAATTGGGATAAATAACGGGATAAATAACATTGGTAAAACCGCCGTAAATCCGTCTTATATCCCGCAAGAGCGAATGATCAGGGTTTTGCCTTCGCCGGCTTGTTCTACTTCTTTAAGGCGTTGGGTTAAGCAGGCGCCCAGATACGGATCATCGCCTGCCGCCCATTGCGCTTCCTTAACTATATTTAAACCAGCCTGTGGTCTGGGAAGGTCGTCGCCTAAGCAAAAGACGTTGACCCAGTGGACTAATTTATTCTCTCCTCCACGTTCGTCAATGACATAACCATAAGCAATGATGATTGCTTCTTTAGCCAAAACGGGGATTAAGGTCTGGTCATGAACGAATACAGTTGCAGCATTGATAATATCATCGTTCTTTTCGTGTTTTTCGCCATGTTGAATAGCATCTAGCCTACCTCCGGGGAATGACCATCCCATCCCGTCGTTGCGGTTAACCATCAAAGTGCGGTCGCTGATCTGTACGATGCCATATACCCATTCCTCGCCCTTCCATTCCTGACGTCTGGCCCAATATGATTCTTGATTAATCTTTGATTTCGGGGCTGCTTTTCCAGTGCGTTGAGTGCTGTTGCCGCCGCATGATAACAGCATGGCCGACAGCGGCAATCCGGCGCCCATCTGTATCACTGTGCGTCTGGAAAGGAGTTTCGATTCATTGTTCATAATCATTTCCTTACTAGTTAGTCCAAAGGTATAAGGTCTGGTACTTTAATCACCCTGATATTTTAATTCCCCAAAGCGTAGGATGGATCAGCTTCACCGACCCATCAAAAATCCACCCTTGATAACCAAATCCCCTCTCCCACCATGAGAGGGCAAGGTCATTTCGATCTTTACATTACATCCAAGTCAAAATTCTTCAAAGTCCCTTATATGGAACTTCCAAACCATAGGTTATATTGCATGATATCATCTTGTCAATTTTTAATAGCTTTATTTCATGTGAGGTCTGTAATATCTAAAATAGTAATTGATTAGTATATAGAAAATAGGTATACTGTTGCAAGGTAAACAAAAAAAATACTCTTTTAAGTGGAGATCAGGCGATGAAAGAGAACATGGATATTAAAATCTGGCTGCCCGCGATTTTGATTTGGATCAGTTTTGTTCTTATCTTAACCGCCAATAGTAATCATGCTTTTCAGCGTTTTGCCATTGATAATAGGATACTATTCGGCCTGTTCAATTTAGCCGCAATTATATCTGGCATAGTTTTATTGGTTCAATCAATACGCCTACGTTTGAATATTATACCCCTATTGGTTTATGGAGTCGGCATAATGGCTTGTTGGGCTTTTGGCGTTCATTAAAGATTTGGATTGAATATTACATTGCATTCCCACTGATCAATGTATCAAACTTGTGGATTATTGGCCTTAAACGATCCCAGCAAAATAATCAGCGGCAGGGCCAGACAAGCATAAATCCCGGCGTTATAACCGCCGAACCACGCTTTCGACATGCCGAATATAAATGGTCCGATGGCGCTGGCGAATACCATGGATGCCAGATTCATGCTGCTGATGGCGCCTAGATGCTTGCGCCCATAATACCGCGGCCATACTACCGTAACCAATGGTCCAAACACGCCGCCGCTGGCGCCGAAACCGAGGATCACCGCCGCCCGACCCAGAGTATGAGAGAAGAAGGGAACTCCGCCGACTCCTAAAGTCAGCATTATCATCATAACCGCCAGACAATATTTAAGTGCGATGCGGTCGCTGAGCCAGCCGAATAGAAAGTTGCTGAATATGCTGATTATGGACATGGGAAGGAATATCCCCAGCGATTGATTCCTGGATAATCCCATCTCGGCGCCCAGTGATACTATGTGAAATGTTACAGCGGTGATTATCAAGGCCTGGGCGGCCAGACCGAGATTAAACGCCCAGAATGGATATGTCCTGCGCGCTTCTTTAACCGTGTATTCCTTTTTTACATTGAAAAAGTCTTTTTTAACATGTTCGGCATGATCTGCTTCACTGACGCCATCCATTTTCAAGCCGCATTCTTCTGGATTATCTCTGAAAAACAACCAGCCAATGAAAGCCATAAATACCGTCATGGCCGAAAGAAATATCCAGGTTCCCCGCCAGCCATATGAATTAATAATGGAGTTAAAGGCTAATGGCGCGATGGAGAATGAAAAGGTGACCATTACTCCATTGATCCCTGATGCGAAGCCCCGCCGGCGGTTGAACCATTTGCCCAGCATGGAGCGGGCCGTCATGCATAGCAGCCCCTGACCGGAAAAACGTAGAAAAAGGAAACCCATCGTTATCACGAAAAAACTGATCGATGTACCAATAGCCTGATTGTCGCTGAAAGTAATTAATGCCGCGATACGGTCGCATTGACTGAGAAATAACAAAGTTACAGATGATAACGCAGTAGAGACCAACACCATCCACCGGGCGCCCCTGCGGTCGAAGACCCGTCCGCAATAGGGCAGCAGAAATGCGCTGCCGATGGTGCCGATCATGTAAGCGGTGCTCAGCTGTATACGCGACAAACCGAGTGCGACCAACAGGTCATCAATAAATGCGCTGACGCCGATGGTTTGCCCCGGCACGCTCATGATGATGCCAAAGGTGCTTACCGCCAGTATGATCCATCCGTAAAAAAAAGGCAAACGTCTTGGTTTAAAGGGAAAGTTGGGTGAAAGAAATTTCGACAAACGGTTGCTCCAAAGTATTGTGAATTTTTATTAAATGTTATGAATACATACTACTTGTAGTTATCAAAAAATCGAGCGGATTAGAGATGTAGAATGATATTTATTAACATATTTGTATATGAGGATCGTGATATCACAGGCGCCAAGGGCAAGACCGCAATGTGTCCAGCCCTTGATGCGGCGGGTGGTAAGGGCGGGCGCCAAGGGCAAGTCCGCATAGCGGTCAAGCGGGCGCCAAGGGCAAGACCGCAAAGCGGTCAGCCCTTGATGCGATAACTTATGATTTTAGAACCGCTCTATGCCGCTCAAGCAGGCCTGGTGGGCGCCAAGGGCAAGTCCGCAAAGCGGTCAAGCGGGCGCCAAGGGCAAGACCGCAAAGCGGTCAGCCCTTGATGCGATAACTTATGATTATAGAACCGCTCTATGCCGCTCAAGCAGGCCTGACGGGCACCAAGGGCAAGACCGCAAAGCGGTCAAGCGGGCGCCAAGGGCAAGTCCGCAAAGCGGTCAAGCGGGTGCCAAGGGCAAGACCGCAAAGCGGTCAGCCCTTGATGCGATAACTTATGATTTTAGAACCACTCTATGCCTATCAAGCAGGCCTGATTTTCCGTGCGTTGGGATTAAAGATCATCTTGCGTTCTTGCACCATTGCCTCATCAGCCAGAATGCGGGCGCCAAGGGCAAGACCGCAAAGCGGTCAGCCCTTGATGCGATAACTTATGATTTTAGAGCTACTCTATGCCTATCAAGCAGGCCTGATTTTCCGGGAGTCGGGATTAAAGATCATCTTGCGTTCTTGCACCATTGCCTCATCAGCCAGAATGCAGGCCACCGCATGTTGATAGCCCGCATCGATGTTGGCATTGGGCTGGGTGCGGGTTCTGAGGCATTGGAGCCAGTTATCCATGTGATGCGGCACGCGCAAAGGCGTAACGGCCTTTTTGGCCGGGATTCGGTTGGGGTCTTCTGAACCTTCCCCGGTCATGAATGGATTGTCCCAATCGGTGGAGTCGATCATGCCCCGCGTGCCGAAGAATTTCATATAACTGCCATTGGCGTTACCGAATATGGTGCTGTAACTGACCATGAAACCTTCAGGATATTCTAAAAGGGTATGCACCGAATCGGGACAGGTGCGCTGGTCGATCCAGGCGTATATTCCGCCTTGGGTTACGGCGCTATGGGGGAACTTGGCGCCGGTAAGGTAATGCACCAGATCAATGAAATGACTCATATAACCGCCAATGGGACCGGATGAGAAATCACGGTAACCATACCAAACCGCAAACTGGTCTGCATCGAAAGGCCGTTTTTTCTTGTGTCCTAAAAACAATGGCCAGTTGGCATCGGATTCCTTGACTGGTACAGCATGACTGTGCCAATAGGGGCGGTAGGTGTTGCGCACCTGGCTGGCTTTGAGAAAACGCCCCAGCAAACCATCTTTGACCACCTGACGGCATCCAGTGAATGAATCGTAACTGCGTAATTGAGTTCCAACCTGTACGATGCGTTTATTTTTCTTAACGGCGTCTACCGTGCGGTTCAGCTCTTTCATGTTCATAGCCAGCGGCTTTTCGCAGTAAGCGTCTTTTCCTGCTTCAGCGGCGGCTTCCAGAACAGTGCAATGCAGATGATCGGGGCAGGCGATTACCACGGCATCCAGGTTTTCGAGGGGCAGCATATCTCTATAGTCTTCAAACTGACGCGCCGCTTTGCCATACCACTCCAACGTCTGCAATACCGCCTGCTCACGGTTTTGGCGCCATACGTCGCATACCGCAGTGATGGTCACATTATTCTTTTCGTCGTATTTATGAATATCTTTCATCAATGCCAAACGCCCGCGGTTGCCGCAACCGATAACGCCGATCTCCAGGCGGTCGTTGGCGCCTTTGACTGCCTGGGGAATAATATTGACCAGTGGCAACGCCGCGCAGCAGGCGCCGCTTTTGTTCAGAAAATTCCTTCGCGTAATGGATAGCTTATTCATCGTATGGCCTCCCTTATATTAGTTTTTCTCCGTTATTCGTTCGGCTAACTGATCTTTGACAGGTTTAACCGTGGTTTTATGGCGTTCGACAACTTTGAGGATTTCTTCAATAACCTCTGGATGCTTCTTGGCGATATCATATTTCTCAGATGGATCGTGGTTCAGGTTATACAACAGCGGCGTTTCATGGACAATTCTTTCACCCCTACGATAAGCTGGTTGGGTTATGAAATGGGCTTTAAATGATCCCTTGCGGGCGGCGAAGATTTGTTGACCCCGGTAGTAGATCATTTCATCTCTGGGGCTATGGCCATCGCCGAATAATGCGGGACTCAAATCATAACTATCCATGACGCGGTCATCGGGAACCTGGGCGCCGGTCATATTGCAGATGGTGGCGAACAAGTCCATAGTTGAACCCATATCGGCCACCACGCCGGGCTTGATTTTCCCCGGCTGCCAGAAGATGGTCGGTTCACGCATTCCGCCCTCGTAGGTGCATCCTTTGCCTTCACGTAGCAGCCCGGCTGAGCCGCCTTGTTCATTGAAGGTCAGCCAGGGGCCGTTATCCGAGGTGAAGACCACCATAGTATTCTTATCCAGTTTTTCTTTACGCAGCGTCCGCAGAATCCGTCCGACTCCCGCATCAATCTCTTCCACCACATCTCCGTATAATCCACGCAGGCTTGTTCCCGCGAATTCTTTTGATCTGAACAGGGGAACATGGGGCAGGTTATGCGCCAGATAGAGGAAGAAGGGCTTGTCTTTATTGGCTTGAATAATCTTGATCGCTTCATTGGTATAACGTTTGGTGATGGTGGTCTGATCGGCGGGACGTTCGATGACCTCTTTATCACGCATCAGTGGAACATTGAAATACTCGATCTTGGAATCCTTGAATACCGGCGTTCCTTTTTCGGCAACATTATCCATGTCGTTGCTGTAGGGGATTCCGAAATATGAATCGAAACCGTGACTGGTGGGCAGGTATTGGGGAAGATGCCCCAGATGCCATTTGCCCACGCAGGCGGTTGTATAACCACGCGTCTTCAATGCCTTGGCGATAGTGATTTCACTGCTGGGCAGCCCTCCCGTTGAGTTCGGAAACAACACGCGGCTTTTATCGCTGCACATGCCGCTGCGGATGGGCAGGCGTCCGGTCATGATTCCGGCGCGGCTTGGAGTGCATACGCTGGCGGCGGCGTAGAAATTGGTCCATTTCTGTCCTTGCCGCGCCATACGGTCCAGGTTGGGCGTTTTGATTGTAGGATGACCAAAGGTTCCCAAATCCCCATAACCCAGATCGTCACAGAATATGACAATGACGTTGGGCTTTTGATCAGCGTTCTCTGTCTCTGAAGCGGCCAGAGTTTGCGAGGTCAGCAACGCGCCTGCTCCTATTCCCACGGTGCGTAAAAAATCCCGGCGCTGGTAACCTTGCCCTATTTTTATATTTTCGCTCCCCATCATATTTCCTTTCATATAAAGCAGTTCTCAAAATCATGTCCGTTGATCATGAAAACCACTTTAATACAGTCTCATAGTTCATCATATTATGGTTTATCAAATCCATAATATATTACTTTGTTAGAGTTATTGTCTGATAGATATTCTTCAATGACAATGGCTTGTGCATCTTTTTGAGAATTCAGGCATCGCCTGGTTTCATCGGGCGTCATTATCATTAAGGCGGTTGATAACGCGTCGGCTTGCGCTGCGGTATTGGCCAGAGACCATGCAGCGCTACGTTTTTCAACTGGAGACCCGGTGCGTGGATCGATGATATGGCGACCTTTTTTCAGGCCTGATCCACTGACGGCGCGGTTGGTTAAATCTATGCGTTTAATGGTTTCGCCGGATTGGGGATCGCTGATAGTAACCGGCCATCCAGCACGCTTGGGCGGCGCGTTCAGCGCCAGAACCGTGCTTCCTCCGCTATGGATCAAGGCCGCGTCAATGCTCCATTCCCGCAGCAGCGCGGCCATGCAGTCAACCGCGTATCCTTTGCCATAGCCGCCCAGGTCGATCATCATCGGCGCATTCTTCAACTGAACGGTATGCGTGGATTGGTTGAGTATAACCAGATGCATCCCCGTACATTTTAATGCAGCCTGAATCTCTGCTGGCGTCGGTTGACGCGGCGACTTGTCTGGATTGATCCAGCATTGCAGCAGCGTTCCGATGGTGATATCAAAAGCGCCGCTGGTTTGCTGGTATAGGATTGAGCATTGCTGGAGACATTCGAAAGTCTCCAAACCGACGGTGGTAGATTGTTGAGAGGCAAGGTTATTGATGCGTGATACATCGCTGTTACTGATGAAGCGGCTCAATTCGTTTTCGATGCGATCCAGTTCTTCAAATGCAGCCCTGGCCGCTTGACCGGCGTACTCGACATCTGGATAGACAATCATTATCTCAAAGACCGTCGCCATCGCTTCATGGCTGAAGCGATGCGCTCCGGGGATAATTTCCGGATGGCTGGACGCCGTATGAATTTTCTGGTTTAACTTCATGCAAAACTCATGAATTGAACCTTTTGAATTGATAAACCAATGAAGTGCAGAAATAACAGACGATCATTAGAATCATTAAGAATGCACTGTAAATATGAAGACAACGCAATGTCTCCTGAGCCTCCGGGCCGAACAGGGGAAACATGCTAAGCGCAATGGATAGCATCAGCGGCAAAGAAACTATGAGCATCAACCAATAACATATTTTCATCCAGAAGCCGGCGCTGGTTGACGCTGTTATGCGGCTGTCCTGGTTGCCCAACAACATATAGCGCAGCAGCAATTGATCGGGTTTTGTGAAAATATGCCGCGTAGAACTGAACAGGGCGAATAGGGCGACGCAAACTGTGAAAAATCCTGCAAGGCCGACATGCAGCAGCATTACATATCCAGTGATAGGCTCTTGGGTTATTATCATTGGGCCAAATCCCGATAACACCAATAGCGCACAACAAGTGGCGCCGCATACATAGACCAGTAATTTTAATAATAATCGTAACATGGTTTTACCTTAAAATATTCCAGATTGAAGCGTCAGATTCCTCCCCCAAGCCTGGGGGAGGTTAGGAGGGGGTTGATTCGTAAAAGCGCAGTCCCCCTCTAACTCCAATGTCATTAAGTTAAGCCGTATTGTCCCCTCGCCCGCCGGGAGAGGGCCAGGGTGAGGGGAATTTTAATTCACCTTTGTTAAATATGGGCGCCAAGGGCAGTGTTTTTCGCCCTTGATTTAGTTTATCTCTTTCATTCCAAGGGTGGCTTCCACTCTTGCTCATCAGCCAGATAAATCATCAAACGGTTAAGCCCCATAAAAGCGAATAGCAACAATACCGCCGCCACAATTACCGCTGATGTCAGAACAACAACTTTGAACCAGGGGCGGAATATGAAAGTGAACGCGAAAATCTTGGTATACATCGGGCTCAACTCTTGCAGCGCAATCACTGGTATAACCGCATCCGCACTGGAAGCCAGCGGTGAATCGATTTCGACATTACCAAAGAAGAAATTAGCGTCCCGGCTATGGCAATCCTGACATCCGCGCACTCCCAAAGATTGCTGCGCCGGTCGGACGTTATGCCCGATCTGCCACATATAAGGCTGAGCCGCATCATGTTTTGATGAGATAAGTTTATTGTTATCGTCTAACTGGTATAGATTTCCACCGCTGATATAAACTGGTCTGCCGGAGGCTGAATTAATACTCGCTAGAGCCGCCAGCGTTTCAATCACAACCTCATCACTGAAACTTTTCCAATCGCCGGAATTTAAAGGCTTTGCATCGGCAACTGCTTTGGGTATGGCTTGCTTGACGGCATCAATAGCTATGGGCGAAATTGAGTTATCCTGCAAAGTTCCCCAGTATGACGGCCAGATTATATGATGAGGAGCAATTTTGCCTTCATCAGTTCTGGCCATTACCGGTGACGCGATGTGGGGCAGGGCGTGCTCTGATTTATTAACTTGATGTTCTCCCAGCCTATGCGCCAGGGATGTCTTCACCCTATGCGTGGCCTCGCCCGGCCATGTTCCACTGTGGCAGGCGGTGCATGTCAGTTTTTTGAAATGAACCGCCGGAATCCCGGTATGTCTTGGCTTGGGCGCCGCTAATCTCCCACCGGATGGCGTAGCCGATGCATCAGTTCCAAGATGGCAGCCGCTGCATGATAATGCGGCGGACATGGGATTATTTGATACCTCTTCTTCACCTTCATATCCACGAACCATGTTATGATTCAGCCCGTTGCGGTGACAGTCAACGCAGGTTAATCCCGCAGCCAGATGTACGTCTTCATCCTGAGTCCATTTCTCAGAATGAGCGCCCTGGATATTAGCAGTAGTGTGACAGTAATAGCATCGCTCAGCATCCACCTTACGCTTGATGTTAAAAAACACGCTACCCTTATGATCGAAGGCTTCATTGCGGTAGGCCACGGTCGGGGGGATCAACTTGGGATCATCAAGTTCATCCGGCATCAAAAAATCATAGGTGTCCGGCATTTTGCTGGCCGAACCGCGCATCGATGTAAAACCGCTGGTGGCCGCCGCCGCCCAACGGAAATTCTGCCGCACGACCTGCATCTGGTATTCGGCTTGATCATGAGCCGGATCAGCGTCATGACAACTGAGGCAGTTGGCTTCCAACTTACCTGAAACCATCATGCGCATGGTCTCATCGGTATCATCCGACTCATCCACTTCGCCGATGCCGCCGCCGGGTGAATGTCCCCCGAACTGCTGGTTGAACCGCCAGGCCGTCATCCCTATCTGCTCTGGTTTGTATGTTCCCGGCCACCCGCGTTGCGAAAGGGGAATCTGCGTCCCGGTATCAGCATCGCTGAATATCCAGGGTTGACCCGGTCTTCCCGATAATGCAGGAGTGGCGCTAAGCGCGTTGAAATGCCAGCCGCTGGTTATGGTTTCATAACTGTGACACTTAAACGCGCAGGTCTGACGGGTGGAGAAGGGAAGCAAAGGGTCATCGTCCAGCGCAATCTCTTGTCCCTCGTCATCCAGCAGGGGAATCAAATGAACTGGAATAGCCCGGCTCCCATCGCTCTGGTCGCCAAGCAAAGGCGCCGCGCTATCGCCGGAGGTATTGGTTGTTCCAATTAAACCCAATGTCAAAACAGTAAATATCAGGATTCTTTTTATCATGCTTTAAGTCTGCCGATGGGTGGCAAGGGCAAGACCGCAATGCGGTCAGCCCTTGATCAAACCACCAAAGATAGGATGAAATACCTTAACTTAATGAAACAAAAAGATAGTGACTTAGCATTATAACGCAATCAGATAATCTTCTGGTTTCATTTCGATTCTTTTAGATTCCCTAATCGACTCGCCAATCTTCTGGATAACTATACTGGAAGCTAATGCGGTTTCCGGCGGGCAGTTCAATTTCTCTGCGCCTCTGATAGCCTTAAAGAAATTCTCCAGATGAGGTTGGCATACCGGATCGTTAAAAGTAACTGGCAAATCATAACTCGGCGGGGCGCCCGTCTCCTGCACTTCCAGAACTGTATCATCGCCCTCTTTTTTGGTCTCAACCTGTTTTACGGGAGATTTCAAAATGCCGATCTTAACCCATTTCTCCCAATCGGGAGCGCCTTCTTCGCGGTATACTCCAACCCGGCTGGCTGCTTCGGATACATAAAGCGTTCCCTCATCACCCATGAAATTCTCAAGATATCCAAAGTTGCTGCACGAGTTTATCGACTGATAGAAGGCGCGGATATTTCCGCCTTTATTCTCATACTCTAATATGACCATCAGCGTATCGCATTGCTCATGGGTTTTTGAATCATAGTACTCAGTTCCACCGCTGGCCATGATGGATTTGGGAGGCGCCCCCATAAACCAGTTGAATACATCAATCTGATGAGTACCCAGTTCAGCGAGGGGGCCGCCGCCTAATTCTTTATACCATTTCCAGTTGCGGAATTGCTGCATCGACTGAAAACCATATTTATTCAACACTGCGTCATCAATGGGGTAGCGTTTAGGCCAACGTCGATCTGGTTGCGCGGATTGATTCCATTGCCCGTTGAGCGCGGTGATCTTGCCTAGTAGTTTGGTCTCATTGATTATGTGATCGCGGCTGTATTGATACCAGGGGTTGCTGCGGCGTTGCAGGCCGATCTGCAAAAATTTTCCGGTCTCTTTAGCGGTTTTAGCCATGAGTTTTGCGCCGTCGATGGTGTTTGCCATGGCGCTTTCGCAGTAAACGTTAAGCCCCGCTTTAAGGCAGGCCACAGTCTGTTCCACATGGCAAAAATCAGGAGTAGCAATGATGACGGCGTCGAGACCTTTTTCCGTAGCTAGCATCTCCTGATAGTCGGTATAAGCTTTATGATCCTGTTTGAATTTAGTCAGGATGCCTGATGTCTTGTTAAGGTTATAATTTTCCCAGATATCGCATATAGCCTGAATATTCACGCTTTCCATCTTCATGCAGGTATTCATCAAGGCCTGACCCTGAGAACCTACGCCGATTATGGCCAGATTGATTTTGTCGTTCGCGGCGTCTTGCGCCAGTGCGCTGCCCGCCATGACCAGACCTCCGCCTATTGCTGCGGTCGATCCGATAAAACGGCGGCGGTTCAATAAATGCTGGTTGTTTTTATTATTCACGATGATGCGCTGCTCCTTATTGTTCCCTCTCCCGGTGGGAGAGGGCTAGGGTGAGGGGGTATTTCAAATTACTTAAGGTAGTATGCTCAAACTCGTAACTTATGCCAGCCAGGGGCGTTCACGTTTTATTTTTCCAGATTCTATATTCGATACAATTTTCTTGGCGATGATGGCGTCTTCGGTGATCTGGAAATCGAACATGCCTGCGCAGATAAAATCAGTCCCGTTTTGATAGGCGTACTGGAAACCTTCTTTGGGATGAATGGCGCCCGCCCCCAGAACCTTGTAGCCAATCCAGGGCTTTTTGGAACTATTCATTAATTCAATGGTTTGCTCTGGCGTTTCAGACCAGACGCTGTCATTTCTGGGCATGGGACCAGCTGACCAATAGTTCTTGGCGTTGATGGTTTTCATATAGAAATCAATATCCAACCCGGCCTTTTCATAGGCCTGGACGGTTTCAAACTTATGTCCTGCGGCGCCGCCAATCACGCCTTGCTTTTTGATGTAAGCAACCGCTTCGCCGATCTTATCCACCTTGCCCGCATCGACAAACTCGTCCCCGACTCCGCCATGAATAAATACGCCCTGCGCTCCGGCGTCTATGGCTTTATCGATATCACTGGTGAAATCTTTGGATGGCAGTGTGGCTTGGGCGATCCATTGGATTTTGCCGCCCCAGTTGTTCCAATATTTATCAAGAATCCCCATAGTATGCGAGTCAACGCGTAGGATAGCCGTGTTGATGCCATGCTCTTCGCATTTCTCCAGAGTCTCGCAGACCTTTTCATCAGTGAAATATTCTTTAAGCAGGCCAGATACATAGATCAAATCCCGGCTGTGAGCGAAAGTGCTGATCAGGTTCCCGCCGCATATCAAACGGCTGATAGATAAATCGCCGATCTTCCCCATAGGGAAATCACTCGCCGCAGCAGGTTTTGAAACATTCTCATTTGACTCAGCTGCATGAGCGATCAGGTTCTTCTCTTCAAAGTTAAAAGCCATTGCAGCTCCGGCAGACGCTATGGCGGTTTTTTTCAGAAAATTTCTGCGGTCAACGCTTTTGTCTGTCATCGATCATACTCCCCATTTTGCTTTATATAACTAAGTCAAAACGATATAACTATTTACATCTCCAAAATCCCTCTCCCCCAAGTTGGGGGAGAATTCAAGAGGGGGTTGTTATCTAAACCTGATATTTTTACATGACGTTAAATGTATAAACTAAATGCCATTATTCTGATTATTTGACAACCAATGATCAGAACTATTCTATGCGCACCAGGGACGCGGACGCTTTTTATCCAGGTTCTTATCACTAAGGATATTCTTGGCGATAATCACGTCTTCCAATATCTGGAAATCAAACATCCCCGCGCATACAAAGTCAGCTCCGCTTTCAAAAGCGAAGGAAAAACCGGCTTTAGGATGCAAGGCGCCAGCGGCCATTACCTTGAAAGCGATCCAGGGCGCCTTCAGGTCTTTCATGTAGTTGATGGTCTCCTGGGGATTCAAGCACCAGATATTGTCATGGAATTGGTCGTGGTCTACTTTATTACCAGTGAACCAGCAATCTTCTGTGCGGTTCTCTTTGGGCGTCGCCGACCAATAGAGATCAGGATGAATTGTTTTTACCCAGAAGTCAGGCTCGAATCCCGCTTTAACGCAGGCTTTCACGGTCTCCAGGCTGTGGGCGCCCAGTCCGCCGCCGCCGGGCAGGTCTTGATCTTTGATATATTCCAGCGCTTCTCCGATTAGATCGATCTGACCATCCAGAATCGCCTTGTCGCATAGCCCGCCCTGGACATAGACCGCATGGGCGCCGCTATCAATCGAGCGTTTGATGCCGGTCATAATATCCTTGCCGGTTGCGCAATCCGATATCCACTGAATCTCTCCGCCTTCATCGTTCCAATACGAATTGATAACCTTGTCGGATACGGGGTTGGTTAATATCGTATTGATGCCGTTCTCTTCAGCCAGAGCCAATGTTTCAAAAATCTTGGCGTCGGAGTGATATGATTTAACCAGGTTGGAAACGTAGACCAGGTCGCGGCTGTGCGCCCAACCACCGATCAGGTTGCCGCCGCAGAACAACCGGCTGACTTTAATATTTTTTATCTTGCCATAGGGCAGCTCATTGGCGCTTTTTTTCACAACGGGTTTTGGTTTATCAGCTTCCATTGAAGCAATCAAATCATGCTCTTCGAAACTGAATCCGGCGGCCATGCCGGTTGATGCGATAGATGCCTTCAGAAAATTCCTGCGATCAACGGTTTTCTTTTCGGTCATGATAAACCTCTTTAAAATTTATTTTGTTTACGCAAACCAGGGACGTTCGCGGTTCATTTTCCCTGCTAAAACTTTTTTGGCTATGATGGCGTTCTCTGTGACCTGAAAATCAAACATGCCCGTCAGAATAAAGTCAGCCCCGTTTTCAAACGAATATTTGAAGCCGACGTTGGGGTGAATCGCTCCGGCGGCCAGCGCTTTATATGCGATCCAGGGCTTTTTCACCTTCTTCATGAAATCAGCGGTCTCTTCAGGATTGATGCACCAGATGTTGTCGTTATCTTTACCATGATCCTTATACCGCTTGATGTCGACATTGAATTCCTGCCGGTTCTTTTTTGGCGTGGCCGACCAATATTTATCATGGTGGAAAGTTTTGACGTAGAAATCAGGATTAATATTAGCCTTCTCGCACTCAATCGGCACATGCAGCGAATGCCCCGCAACTCCGGCGATAAGTTTATTCTGCTTGATGGTTTCGACGGTCTCAGCGATCAGGTCAAGCCGCTGGTTCTTGGTCCAGACATCACCCTTGCCGCCCATCAAAAACGCGCCCACTGCCCCATTATCGATGGCGATCTTTATTACCTCTTCTATGTTGTCTTCATCCGGGGCGCATTGAGCGATCCACTGAATCTCTCCACCCATTTCGTTACGGTATTTACTGATCAGGTTGGTGGTTTTACCGTCCATCTCGTTTTTGGTTACATGGGTGATTACGGTGTTAATGCCTTCCTCTTCACACTTCTCCAGAGTCTCGAATATCTTCTTCTCATCAAAATAGTTTTTCAAAAGAGTCGACACATAGATCAAGTCTCTCGAATGAGCATAACCAGATATCAGGTTGCCGCCGCAGATAATCCGGCTGATATTCACATCGCCAATTTTCCCGCATGGCATTTTATCGTTATTGGATTCTGTTTTTAATTTACCAGGATTCATCTGTTGCGCTAGCAGCACCTTATCTTCAAGCCCCATAGCTAATGTAGTAGATGCAGTGAGTATCGACCTTTGCATAAACTTTCGGCGATCAACTTTTTTATCCGGCATTGTTATGAACCTTGTTTTTGGGATATAAAACCGATTCTCAACCTCAATCATCATTATAACATACTACAATGTCAATAATCAAATTCAACTTGCAGTCGGTTATTTTCATGGACGCATGTCGGTAATAATTATACAATATTCGTGTTACTCCGAATGAACCGCTTTTCCAATCGCCTTTAGTTGATCAAGATGCGGCTGGTAGATGCCGCCATCAGCATTTATGCCCACATCAATGCTCACCACGCCGCCCATAGAGTTGACTTTCTTTATGTAATCAATCATGTATTGATCGCTGTTGGTAGGGCCGTCTTTCTTACCCCAGTTGCTTCCCAGGAACGAAAGTAAATGCCATTGCAGCGGTTCAGGCGCCGGATAGGTTTGAGGCATTGCATCAAATAAAGTGCGCTCTCCAGCGGTGTAATCCTGTTCATCGGTCTGTTTAATAAAGGCGATTTCAAGGTTGGCGCCGCGATTAAAAGCCAGGATGCTGTCGGGATTTCCCGCACGGCAGGCCGCCGCCCAGGTCTTCCAATTGTAATCTTTGGAAAGATCATCCCAGCCTTCAGAATTATAAGCCCCGTCAAACCACCAGCCCGCTGCTTTCTCTTTATAGCGTAATGACCATTCACGGATAACATCCGACCAACGTTTAGTGAATTCCTGCGGAGCCGGTTTACTCTGATGGACGTCATGCAGACCAGCCATGGCCTGCTTATCAGTTTGTGGAGAACGCGACGGCAGATAAAGCATCATCCTGACCCCGCGTTTCAGTAGTTTATCAGCAATCTCCATCGGCAAATCTCTTGCCGGGCATCGTTCGCCAATCTTGTATCCGGCATATTTTTCATAGGCCGCGTTGGGGCTGCAATAATAACCGGAATTCTGCCCCAGCGTAAAAATAAGGTATCCGGCCTTGGTTTCTTCAATCTGTTTGGCCAACTGGTCTACATCAAAAGCATTAACCTGTTCAGCCCACTCCGGACCTCCACCCAGAAAATGAATGAACACGCCGAACTTGGCATCCTTAAACCATTCAGCTCTGCGGTTTTGCGCATGGGCTGAGATTGATGCAGTGAGACAGCACATCATGCCAAGAAGTAAATAGCCAGTTAATCTCATCGCTCGTTTCATATTTTCTCTCCATTTAATGTTTTTACCTGAAAACATCCTTTTACCCACTCACCCTAGTTCTCCCGACGCATCAAAATGGGGAGCATCGGCTTCTAGCCGGTGCGCCAATCCCTTACTAACCGGATTGGTTCTATTGATGAATAACTTTTGATACTGGGCGTCAAGGGCAAGAGCGCATTGCGCTCAGTCCTTGATCAAGCCACCAAAGATGGGGCGAAATACCTTGACTTCATGACATTGACCCTAGCCTTAGCGTAGGGTGGATCGGCCTTATCGACCCACCAAAAATCCACCAAAAAATAAAAACCACCCAACCCCCTAAATCCCTGTATCCTAATCTCTTAAAAATAGTTATGCCAGAAAGCGTTTTTCTATACTAGAACTGGGCGCTGGGTGCCAAGGGCAAGAGCGCATTGCGCTCAGCCCTTGATCAAGCCACCAAAGATGGGGCGAAATACCTTGACTTCATGACATTGACCCTAGCCTTAGCGTAGGGTGGATCGGCCTTATCGACCCACCAAAAATCCACCCAAAAATAAAAACCACCCAACCCTCTAAATCCCTGTATCCTAATCTCTTACAAATAGTTATGCCAGAAAGCGTTTTTCTATACTAGAGCAGTTCATTAAAATATGTTAGCTTATAATTACTTAAAATTTTTCAGGAGATAACCATGAAAACTATACGCAAAATACTGCTGTTTGTTTTACTCATAGGATTCTCATCTATAACCGGAGCAGAAGTCAAATCGATTTCTGAACTCCCCGATATTGAGCCAGACGCAATCAGGGTCTTTATAGTACGCCATGCCGAAACCTATCACCAAATCCAGAAATTGGATGAAAATTCCGACCTTTACTATAAAATTACTCCCGCTGGCGTAAAACAGAGCAAAGCGGTTGGCCAAGCGCTGGCCAATCAACCCATAGTCGCCTGTTTTTCCTCTGTAACGGATCGAACCAAAAAAACCCTGCAACTTACAGGACTCCCCGAATTGAAGGGGCTAAAAGCCATTCAAGAAAAAGCCTTCAACCGTCCCACGCCGGGGCTGACCGAAGATGGAACCCCCTCCACCTTTTCCTGGCGAATAGAACAGTGGAAAATGGATCGTGATCCTCAACCTAAAGGAGGCGAATCATTAGCCCAAGCCATTAAGCGCTGTAACAATTTCATCAGGAAACTAGAACACGCCTATGGCAAAGCCATTATTGTTGTATCGCATGGCGACATTATCGCTGGACTGGTCGGCGCCGCCAAAGGCATCCCGGTGTGGGATCATTGGGAAAAATATCCTGCGGCTTCCACTTCGATCTGCGTTGTTGACATGCATAAAAGTAAACCTGCAATATTGCGCGCATTTAATATAAAAGTATGGGAGAAATAAAATCATGCAAAATAGCCCAATCCAAAGAAGAACTTTCTTAAAAACCAGCGCCGCAATCGCCGCTGCTCCAGTTTTTGTTGCCAGCCATGCATTTGGCGCCAATGACCGGGTGACGGTCGGCATGATCGGCGTAGGTCGTCAGGCCTATTACGTCAACATGAAACAATTATTGGGAATGCCGGATGTCCAGATCACCGCTGTGTGCGATGTTGATTCATGGCGCCTGGATAACGCCAAAAACGTGGTCCAAAAGACCTATGAAAAAAAGACCTCCTATGCCTCCTACAAAGGATGCGACGCCTATGCGGATTGGAGAGAACTGCTGGCGCGTAAGGATATCGACGCCATAATGAATTCCACTCCGGATCATTGGCATGTTCCCATAGCTATCGCCGCAATGAAATCAGGTAAGGATGTCAGTTGCGAAAAACCATTAACCCTCAGCATCGCGGAAGGGCGTATGCTTTCGGATGTCGCGCGTGACGCCAAACGCATATTCCGTACTGATAGCGAGTTCCGTTCGCTCAAAGAATTTCACCGTGCGGTCGAGTTAGTCAGAAATGGCCGCATCGGAAAGATTCACACTATTCGAACCGGCGTTCCCGACTCTGATGTGGGATGCGAACCGCAGCCCAGTATGCCGATTCCCGAAGAATTGAATTATGAAATGTGGGTCGGCCCGGCGCCCATGCACCCATACACCCTCAATCGCGTACATCCCCGGCAGGATTACACCCGCCCCGGTTGGATGCGGGTGCGCGATACTTGTGAAGGCATGGTCACCAACTGGGGCGCCCATCTCAACGACATCGCTCAATGGGGCAACGAAACCGAACGAACCGGGCCAATATCGGTTGAGGGCAAAGGCGCCTATCCGGAAACCAAGGGATTATGGAATATCTTAAATCGCTTTGACATACAGTACGAGTATGCCAATGGCGTCAAACTGTATTATAAAACCGATTACCCCTATGTCCGGTTTGAGGGCGAAGATGGCTGGTTGCAAATTAACTTCTCCCCTCAAAAGCTTACCGCCAGTTCTGATGCCATATTGCAATCAGAGATCAAGGACAATGAAATTCATTTTCCGCTTAAAAGCGATAAACAGGATTTTATAGATGCCGTAAAAACCAGAGGACAAACTTTGGAAGACGCCGAAGTAGGGCATCGAACAACGTCTCTATGTCAAATTGGCCACATCGCCATCCAGGTAGGCGGCAAATTGCAATGGGACCCGGATAAAGAAACCTTCCCTTCATCACCAGACGCCAATAAATTACTGCACAGAAGAATGCGCAACCCCTGGTCATGGGATGCGATTAATAATATCTTTTAACCAGAAATGATTCAACAAATATGGTATAAGGGCGCCAAGAGAGCCGGTAGGGTGGGCTAAAAGCGAAAGCGTAGCCCACCAAAGCTGGTAGGGTGGGCTAAAAGCGAAGCGTAGCCCACCAAAGCCACCTATAAATATGAAGGAGCTAATCTAAATGATCTACATAAAGAAACTTACCAAACTTGTTGTATGTTTACTTATATTATCAACAAGTTTTTCGGATGCTTCTTCATCAGAAATTAAGGACAATAATCTATTCAATCGTCTCTCAATCATGAACAGCTGGTTTTATAAAACCGATCTGGACGCAGCCCGGCAAGCCGAATTACTCAAGCAACTCGGCGTCCCGCGAATATGCATCTCGCTGGGGAGTTCAAAAGAAAGGCTCGATGCTTTTCCACAGACCATGAAAACGTTGGATGATGCAGAGGTTGAGATTGCCGCCATCTATATAGGCGCCAATATCGACTCACCAGAGCTTACTGATAACGTTATCAAAGTCATCAATCTACTCAAAGGACGCAATACCCTGGTTTGGTTCACCCTGAGCAGCAAAAAGCATTCTCCCTCCGCTGCTGAGGGCGACGCGATGGCGGTTAAACTTCTGGCGCAGGCGGCGGATATCGCAGAAAAGAATAATCTGGAGATTTCGCTGTATCCCCATTTCGGTTCCTGGTTAGAGCGAACCAGCGATGCGCTGCGTATTATCTCAAAACTCAAGCGTGATAATGTAGGCTGCACAGTCAACTTATATCACTGGCTCAAAGTGGAAGGCCCCGGTAATCTGGGCGAACTGGCTAAAGCAGCGGCGCCTCATCTAAACTGCGTAACCATTAACGGCTCGCGCAACAACGCAAAAGAACTAAAAGTAGAAGAAGGCATCCTGCCCTTAGGCGAGGGAGATACTGATGTAGAAGCCTTCGTAAAAACCTTCATTAAATCAGGCTACAAAGGCCCATTCCCCGTGCAAGGCTATGGCATAGGAGGAGACGTACCATCAAAACTGAAACAAACAGTCGATCAATGGCGCGTATATTGTTCAAGAATCAAACCATGATTGCTCGAAGCCGGTAGGGTGGACTAAAATCCGGTAGGGTGGGCTAAAAGCGAAGCGTAGCCCACCAAAACCACCTATAAACTTCACCTATTTCTTCCGAATATCAAATACCATCAAAGCATCGCCATGTCGAATATAGAGCCGTCCATTGCAGATGACCGGATAAGCCCAATGTTCATGATTTCCCATTGTAATAGGAAATGAACTAACCAGTTCCAGACCCTTTTTCACAGGTTTTACTAAACCGAGCGTTCCCTTCTCGCTATAGCAGTAAAACATGCCATCGGCGTATGTGATGGATCCTTTACCGCTTAAAATCTTTTCTTGAAATATTACCTCGCCGGTATCAATGTCTTGACACACCCAGTTTCCTTTTTCATCTGAGCCATACAGACGTTCTCCTATCTCAGGATCATTGTGGGATATAACGCCGCCATGCAGGCAAGCTAGGGCTTTACTCGTCCAGAGTTCAGTAAACTTGCTTCCATCTTCTTCATACCGGATCATGATTCCTCCAGTACCATGACTGGTAAAATACACCCGGTCGCCAGAATAACGGATTGGAGTAATGGCGGCGATATTATTCCGCGTAACGTGCGGTATTGTCCAAAGCGCTTTGCCGTCAGCTGCATTGATGCAGACAAACTGATCTTTCACCATTGTAAACAAAAGTCGATTTTGGCCTGCAGGGAAGAGAATCGGAGAACAGTAAGCCGAGAGATTACTCAATTCTTTGGTTGTCCAGATAGTATCGCCCGTATACTTATTCAAAGCTATAATTGTCGCATTCTCCCCGCCGGGAGTACAAAAAACCTTATCACCGTCAATCAGAACGGATTCGGCGATGCCCCATGTAATATTCTTGCCCTGGAATTTCTCCAGCGTATCCACTTGCCAGATCAGATCGCTGTTCTCTCTATCAAAACAGGCAATACGCCCATGTCCGCTCATGATATAGACGCGATTCCTGTCAATTGTTGGAGTGCAACGCGTTCCGGGATAAGGCCCTGTCCACTCCGGACCATAAGCCTTTTTCCATTTGAGTTCACCGTTATCGTGAATTGCAAAAAGATAGCCTGTATCATCGATCATCCCGGTTGTATAGATGATTCCATCTACTATGGAGACCGTGGCGTATCCCCGGCCAAGCCCTTGATATGACCAAAGAGTCGCCAGACCATCTTCCGGCCAGTTTTTGAGCAATCCTTTTTCCGTTGATCTGCCATCCCGCTTAGGTCCACGAAACTGATTCCAATCTTCTGCAATAACCATGGAAGTCATAAGCAAAATAAAACTAAAAATCCCTAATATCTTGTAGACTTGCATTTAACGCTTAAAACCTTTCTTGCACTTAGAATTAAACCATCATACTCACTGCAATTATGCTATAACACCGCATTATACTCTTGCGGCATGATTATACTCAAAAAAACTGATTCTTGAAATCGCCCGAATTATTGCGAATATAAACGTTATCATACCAACCACTCTAACCTATAATATAAACAATAAAACGCTGGATATAATATTAGAGCGGTTCTTAAAGTAACAGGTCGATCAATGACTGATAATTCAATTGAGCAATCAAACTCCTTCCGCCTCTTGTTTCTCTGCACTGGCAACTCCTGCCGCAGCCAGATAGCAGAGGGTTATGTCCGGGCGCGGAATGACGGACGGGTCACCGCCTTGAGCGCCGGAACCGAAATCAAACCAGTGCATCCCCTGGCTATTAAGGTAATGTCGGAAGTCGGGATAGATATCTCACAGGCAAAGTCGAAGACATTGGATTCTCTGGGCGAACAGGACTTCGATGTGCTCATTACGCTTTGCGATCACGCCGCTGGAATCTGTCCGGTCTTTCCGGGCAATCCTCCCCGCGTCGATTGGAATCTCGAAGATCCCGCTGCGACGCAAGGTGAACCTGAAGCTGTACTGGATGTCTTTCGACGCGTCCGGGATCAAATCAAGCATTTGGTTGATGATTTGCTCGACCGGGGTTATCTGGCGGCGCTCGCTCATACCAAAAACCAGACCGAAATGATCTTGAGCAACCTGCCGGACGGAATCCTCGCCCACGACTTCAACCGCAAAATCTATTATTACAATCAGGCCGCCGAACGGATCACAGGTTACGCCCATGATGAAGTAATCGGTAAGGACTGCCACGATATCTTCACCGGAGGATTCTGCGGGGATCGTTGCGATTTTTGTAATACTGGCATAACTCACATTTTCGACGAAATAGAACGGCCAGTTAAAATCCGCGCTAAAAATGGCCAAACTCGCCGAATCAGGATGTATCTAAAGTTGATGCGCGATGCCTCGAACCGCCCCGCAGGTATTTTGGTCTCCTTAAAAGACCGAACGCGAGAGTTGGAACTGGAAAAGCAGTTGGGTCAGACCGAGCAATTTTCCGGCATTATCGGACGCGATCCCAAAATGCTTGAGATATTCAACACCATCCGCGACCTGGCCCATTCCAACGCTTCCGTATCCATCCAAGGCGAAAGCGGCGCCGGGAAAGAACTGGTCGCCGCTGCCATTCACCGTGAAGGTTCCCGAGCCGACCGGCTGTTTGTACCTATCAATTGCGGCGCTCTCCCCGAAAGTTTGCTCGAAAGTGAACTATTCGGCCACGTTCGCGGCGCTTTCACCGGCGCCATCCGCGACAAGAAAGGCCGCTTTGAACTGGCCGATGGTGGAACCATTTTCCTCGACGAAATCGGCGATATCTCCCCTACAATGCAGGTCAAACTGCTGCGCGTTCTTCAAGAGGGAACCTTTGAGCGCGTTGGAAGCGAGAAAACCGTTAAAGTGGATGTGCGGGTCATCAGCGCCACCAACAAGGATTTGCGTAAAGTAATTCGCGAGGATTTATACTATCGTCTTTGCGTTGCTCCGATATACCTTCCCCCGTTACGCGAACGGCGCGATGATATTCCCCTTATCGCCAGACATATTCTTAAGCGGGCTTTGGATGAAAATCAACGCGAAACCGTCACCTTATCCGATGAAGCCCTGCGCGTTATGCGATCCTACGACTGGCCTGGAAACATACGGGAATTGCAAAATTGGATTCAGTTCGCCTTGCTAAAATGCAAGGGCGATATAATCCATCCAGAGCATTTTCCTCCCCGTCATTCTTCGCACGACGCCTTTTCTCCCACCCATAAGTCCGAACCGGCGCAGCGTAAACGGAAACTCTCCAGCGAGGCGGTTGAACAAGCGCTAACTAAAACTGCCGGCAACAAACAGGCCGCCGCGCGTGAATTGGGCGTCTCCAGAGCCACGCTTTACCGCTTTCTCCAAGAAAATCCATCCTGATTTTTAATATTCCTTATACATGTCTCATGATACACTTATGTCTTATTATACAGTATGACGATATGAGATTATCCGATTTATATCTATAATTACCTGTAATATATATAGTTATGATGCGTAATTATCCTTTGTTTCTGTATTGGTTAGATCATGTATGTCTCATTAAGTTATGTTTTAATGAGACATATTTGATCAGGAACATATTGAATTTATAATATAATTAACTATATAACTTGCTGATATATATAGATTTAATCAATAATTTCATCTTTAGATTAATAAATGGCACAATTCATGCAATTAATATAAAGTATCAAGGCGGAGAAGAACCAATGATAAACCAAGACAATAATCTTCAATCGAATTGCAATCAATTCATCAAGGAAGCGCTTGAAAAATCACGCCAGCTGATTGTTTTGGCGGATGAGGGCGAAGCGCACTGTGTTGATGACGGTTGCGCGGTTCTTTTCGGAGTCATTCGCGACTGCGCCTATAAAATCCGCGCTGAAGCGGAGAGGGAAAAACAAGCCCATATCTCACAAGGGAAATGGGACAAGAATAATCCTGAATAATTAAATAACTATAACCTCAGAAAAGGAGTCATAAAAATGTCAACACTTGTAACTAAGGAAGCGCCCGATTTCACTGCTCAAGCCGTCACTGTCGATAATGATTTCGAAGAATTGAAACTATCCTCCTATCGCGGAAAATATGTACTGTTGTTTTTCTATCCTTTGGATTTCACCTTTGTCTGCCCGTCAGAGATCATCGCTTTCGATAAAGCCTTACCCCAATTCAAGGAAAGAAACGTCGAA
Source organism: bacterium (assembly GCA_963662285.2). Taxonomy (GTDB): domain Bacteria; phylum Hinthialibacterota; class Hinthialibacteria; order Hinthialibacterales; family Hinthialibacteraceae. The sequence goes on along the minus strand of CAXXMV010000008.1, from coordinate 911,382 downwards.
GTTATCGGAGTGTCGGTTGATTCGCATTTCACCCATCTCGCCTGGAAGAACACGCCGCGCGACAAGGGCGGCATCGGTAATATCCAGTACCCGCTAGTTTCTGACCTAAACCATAGCATATCGAAGAGTTACGATGTATTGTTTAATGATTCATTGGCCTTGCGCGGACTCTTCATCATCGATAAAGAAGGCATTATCCGCCACGCGCTGATAAATGATCTACCCTTGGGGCGAAGCACAGATGAAGCCTTGCGCATCGTCGACGCCCTTCAGTTCTCTGAAAAACATGGAGATGTCTGCCCGGCAAATTGGCGCCAAGGCGATGACTCCATGAAACCGACCGCCGATGGCGTTGCTGCATACTTGGCGAAACACGGTTGATTCCAGTCCCATTATTTGGTATGAATAACAATGATTCACTTATAATACAATATTCTAAGGAGATAATTGATGAGCGTTAAAGAAGCGCAGGAAACAATCGTTAAGAATATGCGGAAATGGCAGAAGATCGAGAACGCATCGGTTGCTTCGACTGGTAAAATCATCGAGCAGACTGAAAATCCGATTGTCCGGTTGGTAATGGAGATTATTCAACGCGATTCTCAAATGCACTACCGTATTCAGGAATTGATCGCCGACAGCCTCGAAAGCAAGGCTATTACACTGGCGCCAGAAGAAGTGGGTGAAGTCTGGGGCGCCATCGAAAAGCATATCGAACTCGAAAAAGAGACCGTAGAAATTGCTAAAGCAAGCTTAAAAGCTGCTGAAGGCAAAAAAGGAATGGTCGTCCAAAGTTATCTTCTCGATTATCTTCTTAAGGACGAAGAAAAACACAACGCGATTCTCGCTAATTTAGAATCGATCAAAAAGGGTATGTATCCCTATGGATAAGAAACGCTTCTCAAGGTTTCTGATTTTTCCATTGACCAGAATTTGTTAAAAATAAAATAAATAGGAGTAAAAACATGTCTGCTGTAAAACAACAGATTTACAGATGTAATAGTTGTGGAAACATGGTCCAAGTAATCCGTGGCGGCGCCGGAAGTCTGGTTTGTTGCGGCAAGCCCATGGAATTGCTCAATGAAAACAGCACCGACGCAGCCCAGGAAAAACATGTTCCAGTAATCGAGAAAGTCGATGGCGGCGTCAAGGTTACAGTCGGATCGGTCAATCATCCCATGCAGGATGAGCACTATATCGAGTGGATCGAAGTGATTGTCGACGGTAAGTCCTATCGCCAGTTCTTGAATCCGGGCGACGCTCCAGAAGCTTTCTTCCCGGTTGAAGGAAATGAAATCACTGCGCGAGAATTTTGCAACCTACATGGATTGTGGAAAACTTCGTAAATTCTTTCTATTGCTCTAGTACTTTGACCAATTTATTATGCCATGCACCCAAGTCCCCTCCCCCCACGGGAGAGGGCTAGGGTGAGGGGTAATTACCCCCCCATGACAAATTAAGGGTGCCAAGGGCAAGAGCGCAATGCGCTCAGCCCTTGATCAAACCACCAAAGATAGAATGAAATACCTTAACTTAATGACATTGGTGCTAGCGTAAAATGAGACTAGGTATATTTCATACAACAATCAATAATAAAGGAGATAAAAGCAATGGATTTACAAGGTAGCAAAACAGAAAAAAACATACTCACCGCATTCGCCGGTGAATCACAGGCCCGAAATCGCTACACTTATTTCGCAGGCGCCGCCAAAAAAGAAGGCTTCGTCCAAATCGCTGATATTTTTGAAGAGACCGCCAATCAAGAGAAAGAACACGCCAAAAGATTATTCAAATTCCTTAAAGGCGGTGATGTTGAAATCCAGGCCGCTTTCCCGGCGGGCGTCATCGCTTCGACTGCTGAGAACTTAAAAGCATCGGCTGGTGGAGAACATCACGAATGGGAAAGCATGTATCCTGAGTTCGCCAATATAGCCAGAGAAGAAGGATTTGATGTAATTGCTAAAACTTTCGAGGCTATAGCCGTTGCCGAAAAACAGCATGAAAAACGATTCCTGGATCTCATGGCCAATGTTGAAGCGGGAACAGTCTTTAAGAAAGATAAAAAAGTCGTCTGGCGCTGCCGTAATTGTGGATACCTGCACGAAGGCGAAGAAGCGCCCGGCGTTTGTCCGGCATGCGCACATCCTCAAGCTCATTTCGAATTGCTGGGTGAAAACTGGTAGTGTCTATTGTGATAAAGTGATTGGCGTTCAGCCAATCTAATAATTTAATTTTTTACTTCGTCGATATGGATTCATATTCTAGTAATATATCCAACTCATAATGTCGGGCAACCTCGTCCCCTCTCCCCACGGGAGGGGGGCTAGGGTGAGGGTAAAAAAAAACGAAGGATGGGCGCCAAGGGCAAGACCGCAATGCGGTCAGCCCTTGATCAAACCACCAAAGATAGGATGAAATACCTTAACTTAATGACATTGGCGTTAAGGTGAAGGGTAATTATATCCAGCCCCCGGCAAAAGAAACTGGGCTTCGCAGAAGCCCATCTTTTCTGGCTTCTACAAATCGCTAAATGGAGAAAATATAATGGAAAAGTATATATGCGACATCTGCGGGTGGATTTACGATCCTGAGGCAGGACTTCCAGAACAAGGCATTGCGCCGGGTACGCTGTTTGCAGATCTACCCGATGACTTTGTCTGTCCTGAATGCGACGCAAGTATAGATGAATTTTCACCTGAAGATTAAATATATAAGTTAACTTTGGTGGGCGACGCTGACGCTTTTTGCTAATCCTACCTTCTGAAGAATAAAGACTCTTGGAGCCTCGGTCATGCAAGAACATTTGATAAAATTTTTTCAAGATTCACATCCCGTAATGCAAGCGTTGATGGCGACCTTGTTCACTTGGTTCGTTACCGCTCTCGGCGCCGCGCCCGTCTTGTTTACCAAGCGCTTAAATCAAAAGGTGATGGATGGCATGCTGGGAATGGCGGCGGGAGTTATGATCGCCGCCAGTTACTGGTCGCTGCTCGCTCCATCGATAGAAATGTCTGGCGGCGACTGGAAACCGGCGGTAATTGGTTTCCTGGCGGGTGGATTCTTTCTCTATGGCGTAGATAAAATTCTTCCCCACTTGCACCTTGGGCTGGATTTATCCGAAGCGGAAGGCATCAAAACATCCTGGCAGCGCAGCGTGTTGCTGGTTATGGCTATCACCCTGCATAATATTCCTGAAGGCTTGGCGGTTGGAGTTGCTTTTGGAGTTGTGGCTCATGCAACTAACGCGGCTCAGGCGCATACCATGATGATGGGCGGCATTGCGCTGGCTATTGGCATCGGTTTGCAGAATTTCCCCGAAGGGTTGGCGGTGGCTATGCCGTTGCGCCGTGAGGGCATGGGACGTTTCAAATCATTTATGTACGGCCAGGCTTCCGGCATTGTAGAACCGATTGCCGGAGTGTTGGGCGCGTGGCTGGTGATTTCAATGGAAGCGCTCTTGCCTTATGGATTGGCCTTCGCCGCGGGCGCTATGATCTTTGTGGTTGTAGAGGAATTGATCCCTGAATCCCAGCGGGAGCATCATAACGATTTAGCCACAATTGGCACAATCGGGGGATTCGCGCTTATGATGTCGCTCGATGTGGCTTTGGGGTAAAAAGTAAATCCCGGTTGTTATTATGAATATTATGAAACAGGAACATAGAGGTAGATCTTTTAAGCGTGAAATTAGGATGTTGCTCGAATCTTCTGATTTCGAGCATAAATTCAATGAGTTGCTGCAACTGCCTAAAGGGCGCGCCACCCATGCTCTGATTTCACTCTTGCCTGGCAGTAATCTGGTGGTTAAATGGCGTGCGGTAACTGCGATGGGTTTGGTAACCGCCGATCTGGCCAATCAGGATATGGAATCTGCCCGCGCTGTTATGCGGCGTTTGATCTGGAGTCTGTATGAAGAATCCGGCGGCATCGGCTGGGGCGCTCCAGAAACTTTAGCAGAAATCATGGCCTGCCATGAAGGCCTGGCGAAAGAGTTCGTTAATATCCTCGTTTCGTTCGTCATGTTAGATGGCAGCTTTCTCGAATTCGAACCTTTGCAATGCGGAGTTTTGTGGGGCTTTGCCCGATTGGCTCAGGCGCAAGCTCCGTTGCTTCGTTCTCATAATGCTTTAGAGTATGTCATCCCCTTTTTCGAATCAAATGATCCGAATGTCAGGGGAATGGCTATATGGTCAGCCGGGTTGCTTGATGACGGAAACAACCGCCAGCTATTTGAACGATTTCTGCATGACCAAAACGAAATCCCGTTCTTCTGGGATGGCCGGCACTCTACAGTTAAAGTATGCGATCTGGCCCAAAAAGTATTGGATAATCACTATTCAAAAAATTAAAGATACATCTAAAAAAAGGAGACATTCCCGTGAACAAAACAATTGAAGAAGCCCTGAATAAGCAAATCAACGCCGAACTCTATTCGTCTTATTTGTATTATTCAATGTCAGCCTATTTTCATTCCCTCAACCTGGAAGGCATGGCCACCTGGATGAAGGTTCAAACCGCTGAAGAGATGACCCATGCGGCCATGTTTAACGATTACCTCTTGGAACGCGGTGGCAAAGTTAAGATGACTGCTATCGATGCCCCTGAAACAGAATGGGCTTCTCCTTTGGCTGCTTTTGAAGCCATTTACGAACACGAACAGAAAGTAACCGGCTTGATAAACCACTTGGTTGACCTCGCGATCAAAGAAAGCGATCACGCCACCAACGCCTTCCTGCAATGGTTCGTCAGCGAACAGGTTGAAGAAGAGGCGTCCGCTGACGGTATAGTGCAGAAACTTAAACTGGTGGCTGGACATGGTTCAGGGTTATTCATGATCGATCAGCAACTCGCAACGCGCACCTACACGGCGCCGCCTAATGCTCCATCAATCCCATAGATCCATTGGTTTTTATCCCATTAAGGAGAATATAAGAACATGGATATGGACACCTTATTTTTATCAAGACTACAATTCGCGTTGACCATAGGATTCCACTTCCTTTTTCCACCAATTTCCATCGGCCTGGCCTGGCTGTTGGTTGCGATGGAAGGCGCCAGTTGGAAAACCGGCAACCCGGTCTATGAACGGATGAGCCGCACCTTTGCCAAATTGCTGGCCTTGACCTTCGTGGTCGGCGTGGCGACCGGCATCGTGATGGAGTTCCAATTCGGAACTAACTGGTCAGAGTATTCCAAGTTCGTGGGAGATATTTTCGGAGCGCCTTTGGCTGCGGAAAGCGTCTTTGCGTTTTTTATGGAATCAACCTTTCTTGGTCTGTATCTTTTTGGACGCAAGCGCGTTTCCAAAGGTATCCATTGGTTTTCGATCTTGATGGTTGCTGTGGGCGCCACTATATCCGCGTTCTGGATCATCGCCGCCAATTCCTGGCAGCAGACTCCTGCGGGATACATCATTCAGAACAACCGGGCTGAACTGACCAGCTTTACTCAAGCCATATTTAACGATTCAACCTGGGTGCGGTTTTTCCATACTTTCGCCGCCACAATTGTCTGCGGCGCCTTCGTGGTAACGGGCGTATCGGCCTATTGGGCGCTTAAGAAAAAAGATATGGATGTCACCAGGCGTTCAATGAAACTGGCCTTGATCATCGGATTTATCGCTTCGGTCGCGACAGCCTTTCCCACTGGTCATGAACACGCCATCCAGGTCGCCAAAACCCAACCGGAGAAATTCGCCACTATGGAAGGACTGCTCAAAACCCAGACCCGCGCCCCATTGCTGGGATTCGCTATTCCATTGGATAATCCGCCGCGGCTTATCGGCGCTATCGAAATTCCCGGCGTGCTGAGTATTATGGCGCATGGAGATATCAATGCCGAAGTCAAAGGTCTGGACGCCTTCGCCGAAAACGAACGGCCTCCCTTCTTTTTAACCTTCGTCTCCTTCCATAATATGGTGGCTCTGGGAACCATGTTTATCGGCTTGATGGCATTCGGGATTTTCCTACTCTACCGGGGCGTGTTGTGGGAAACCAGATGGTTTCTTACCATCCTGGTCGCTGCTATTCCATTACCTTTAATCGCTACTCAACTGGGCTGGATTGTGGCTGAGGTGGGTCGTCAACCGTGGGTGGTATATCGCTTGCTCAGAACAGCCGATGCCTTTTCACCTACGGTATCAGCAGGAGAAGTGCTCTTTTCCATCGTGCTGTTCGGCGTAATCTACCTCTTCCTCGGAGCGCTTTATCTCTTTGTCTTTATACGTGAAGTTAAAGAAGGTCCCGTAAAGGATTCGGTTGAGGAGGTGACGGTCTGATGGATTTAAACACAGTCTGGTTCTTGTTAGTAGGAGTCCTGTTCGCAGGCTACGCCATCCTGGATGGCTTCGATCTGGGCGTAGGAGCATTGAGCCTTTTCGCACGGGATGATAATGAACAACGCATCCACATCAATGCTATCGGTCCGGTGTGGGATGGAAACGAAGTGTGGCTGCTGACCGGAGGCGGGGCGCTGTTCGCCGCGTTTCCACCGGTTTACGCCACGGTTTTCAGCAGCTTTTACATAGCCCTGATGCTGCTTCTGGCCGCGCTGATTTTCCGTGCTGTGTCAATGGAATTCCGCGGAAAGGTAGATTGCCCGGTTTGGAGACGTCTATTCGACTGGATGTTCGGGATTGGCAGCCTGCTGCCCGCCCTATTGCTTGGCGTGGCCTTAGGCAATATTCTGCGGGGAATCCCCTTGAATGAAACCTATACTTTCACAGGTAGTTTTCTCGGTTTGCTTAATCCCTACGCCATCCTTATCGGGCTTTTAACCCTATCGCTTTTCATCATGCATGGCGCTATCTATATGGCGATCAAAACCGTTGGCGATCTACAATCCAGAATGCAGGGTTGGGCTAACGGTGCATGGATGACCTCGGTCATCCTCTATGTATTGGCCACTATATCGACCTTCTTCGCGGCGCCGTTTCTGTTTGACGGCATTTTGTCCAAGTGGAGTTTCTGGGTGGTATTCCTACCCATGCTGGGCGCCATCGCCTATTTGCCGGTTACAATTAAGGCGGCGCGTTATGGTATTGCGTTTCTCGCATCATCGGTGATGATAGCGGGAACCCTGGGTCTGACCGGAGTAAGTCTCTATCCCCGGATGGTGCCATCCCTGACCAACCTGGATTATAGCCTGACAGTTTACGCCCACTCATCCACGCCCCTGACCTTAAAAGTAATGCTGGTCATCGCGCTGATTGGAATGCCGATGGTGATCGCCTATACGGCGGTGATCTACTATATCTTTAGAGGCAAAACGGAGATTACTGAGGAAAGTTATTAGAATCCGATTATATATAAACATGTTGTATACCAAAAGCCCGCTGTTACGGGCTTTTGGTATGCTAGAGCGATTATCATATTACAGGTTGCAAGAGCATGATGAAGTCAGCCCTTGAGAGGTTTTCAGTAACTAATAAAATTATGTAATTGGGTTTTAATCAAGGGCTGACTACAATGCGGTCTTGCCATTGGCGCCTATCCACTAATGAAGAATCATTAGCGACATTTTTCTCAAAAAAATTTTCATCTACGTATTATTTTTTTGCATCCCATGATCCAAAGCGGGCTGACCATAAGAGTTAGAACAATCAAAATTATTGTTATTTGATATGCATATTTTCCAATGATATTGGAGTTATACCCAATAGCTGCCAATAAAAAACTGAATTCACCAATTTGTGATAACAAAACTCCTCCGTACAGACTTTCCCTCCACGATCTCCCTAATCCCTTAAATATTAAAGTGTTAATCAGCGTGTTACCTAATATAACAATGACCAATAGAATAGAAATAACTCTCCAATACTCAATCAAAAATCTGAAATCAAGCAACATTCCGATAGATGCAAAAAACAAGGCGATAAATATCACTTGTAAGGAATGCAGTTTATCTTCAACCCAAGCTGTTTCTTTCGCCGCCCGGATGAGAATCCCCCCGACAAAAGCGCCCAAAGCCGAAGATAAGTGAAGAAGGCTGGAAATCAGAGCCAAGCCAAAACAGAATAACAATGCAAACAAAACTTGTACTTCATGGTCGTTACGAATCCATTTGCCAAATGGAAGGTGGATTTTTTCCTTCCCCATGGTCCACATAACAATAGATAAAAAAAGGATGCTGCCAAATAGTTGCAGGCTCAAAACAAATATGTCTAAACGCTCGCCTGTAAAAAATCCCAATAGGATAATCATGGGAATGATCGCAAGGTCCTGTGTAAGTAAAATCCCCAATACGTCCTGCCCAACACGGGTATCCAATTCGTTCCATTCCTTAAGCAAATTGAGTATGACGGCCGTGCTGCTTATTGCAATTACAAAGCCGATTAAAAGGCTTCGATGAAAAGGCCACTGGAATAAATAACCCAGTACAATGATGATGCCAACGGATAATAGGATTTGAATCGAAGTTCCAACAATTGTGAGTTTCCAATTCGAGACCAATTTCCTGGGACACACTTCCATCCCTATGAAAAACAGTAACAACAATACACCAACCGAACCAACACGGGATATAACCTCAGGATTGCTAACAATACCCAAACCTTGCGGACCGATAAAGAAACCGGTTATCAAATACCCAATGATTAAAGGCTGCTTGATAATTCTGGCCACGATTGCAACCACAGTCATAACCAATACAATTGAAACGAAAAGAGGCATAATGGGATCAACATGCATCGCTCAGCGCCTCTCTTTGGAATTATTGTTATTCATCTTTGATTTCATTATCCTCGCGATCAGTTTCTTAACCGTCTTTTGATAGATTACTCCAATCATCGGAAGATGCTCCACAGAGGAATCCATTTGTTCCATTAGTTTCTTTGCCCAGAGAAATTCCGCTCCAAGAATCGCCATTCCGGCGGGGATTACCAAAATTGCCGGACCGGGCAAAATAATCATCGCCAATCCTACTAGCAACACAATGGCTCCTGTCAAAAGAACCATAATTCGTCTTACTTGTTTAGATATCGAACCGGCAAAATCAACAATCTCATCATAGGAAGATAAAGGCGACTCAATTGCTTTTGCATCTTTTTTGGGCGCAAAAATCGATACAAGAAAACCAATTGAAAATATCCCGCTAATAATAGTCAAAGAGACAAGCACAGGTATCTTGTAGGTATGAGAAATAATCATCTTTATTCCCACATATGCGAGAACGAAAACAAGGCTCATTTTCAAGAAACGGAATCTTTCTAGAACGCCTGCTAATGCAAAATACATGGAACGTAGGCCTAATATCGCAAAAACATTCGAAGTAAAAATTATAAAAGGATCTTGTGATACAGCAAAAACCGCCGGGATCGAATCAATCGCAAAAAGCAAGTCGGAAGACTCCACAACTATTAATGTAATAAAAATCGGCGTAAAGACGATTTTCCCATTTTGCCTGATAAAAAACTTTTCTTCATGCAAATCATTACTCACAGGGAAAAATTTCTTGAAAATCCGTACGACGGGATTTTTATCCGGTTCAAGATTATCATGTCTGGAGAAGAGCATTTTGACCGCTGTTGCGATCAATAATGCACCGAAGATATAGATGATCCATTCAAAACGATTTATCAACGATACGCCTAACGTAATCATAACTGCACGCATTATCAATGCGCCGATAACACCCCAAAATAAAACACGGTGTTGATGAATCGGAGGGATGCGGAAATAGGAGAAAATCAATGCAATAATAAATATATTATCGATACTCAAGGTTTTTTCGAGTATATACCCGGCAAAAAATTGTAACGATGCTTCTTTCCCATTCAAAGGATGCCCGATTGCACTTCCAATTCCAAATACATGATTTTCATACAAATAATAAATAAGAACGTTAAATCCGAACGAGAGTATGACCCATATTATTGTCCATCCAACCGATTCTGAAATTGTAATTACATGCGCTTTACGATTGAAAACTCCTAAATCCAAGGCAAGAAAAAAAATAATTAACGTTATAAATCCAAGCCAGATCCATATCATTTCATTCTACCCATTGATCAGAATATGTTCGTTTATTAATCATCCTATTGAATAACTATTGGGAATTGTCAGGCTATAATTCATCATGCAATTTACACTATGACTTTTGTATTTCTTTCCTCTAAGTTTCACTAACAAATTATTCAGTAGTTACTGGAGTTTATATAGGCCTCTTCGTTATTTAATGTGGAAAGATGGTAAAACCTTGGGGCGTTTGAACTCTAATTTAGACCCGATCAGATGAATCATGGTGATGAAATTCTTGACGGACGGGTGACAAGAGCAAGACGAAATCAACTCTTGAGAGGCGTTCAGTAACTACTGAAATTATGAAATTGATGTGTAATCAAGGGCTAACCGCAATGCGGCCCTGCCCTTGCCATCCATCTCTATCCACTTTTTGCCGGAGCGTCATTCCATAAGTACTCACTTTCGGGTTGAACCTAAGTAATGTCGTATCATTTTTCCTTTTCACAACCTGAAAGTTCTTTATCTTTTTCCGTTAAATATTCTCCATAGTATTTTTTGGCGCACTCCGGACAAATGCCGTGCGAGAGTTGCGCGTCTGAATTTTCTTGAAGATAACTTTCTAATTTATTCCAATAACCTGAGTCATCCCGGATGTTTTTGCAATGGGCGCAGATGGGTATGAAACCGCTCAGGGTTTTGATCTGACTTGCAGCCTCCCGCAGTTGGTTGACCAAGAGTTCTCTTTCAGATTGCAATGCGGATACTATTAAAACTGTGATTATTGATATCCCGCAGAAAAGTTGAAACCTCAACAAGACAATCTCGCGGTAATATTCACCCATGGCGAATGGTCCCATGGCCATAGAACTGCAAATGGATGATATGATTATAAATATCAAAAAGGTAATTGATGTAATTCTCAAGTCAAATCTCATAGCAGAAAATAGTAGTATCGGGAATACAAAATAGGGATATATCAATGGCTGGTCTTTATCCGCTGTAAAAATAAGGAGTGAGACCAAAATACAAGCTATAAAGATCAGAATAATATCAATTTTTTGTTTCCCATTGTATCTTCTTTTATTTGGCGAAAACCATGAAATAATTAATGGCAGTATTATCAGATTACCAATAGCGGCTGTACCAAACCATATAGACCAACTTATGAAAGTTGTCGACTCCCATATATGGCGCATCAGAAATGTTCCGGCTGTTGCTCCGATTAGCGAATTTAGAATTACTCCGTAACCAATCAATTCTATAGTTCCGCTCAATCGGTTAAATTGAAGCGGCATTGATGCGCCATAAGTAATTAATAGATACCCCGATGCGATTTCGATCATATTAGAAGAAGCTAATAGAATTGATGGACTAAATCCAAACGCATCAAAATAATAAATATATAAAAAATAACTCACACCTGCTGATGCCAGATATATGATCGCTCGAAGTCTGGTTGCATAGAGCATAATAACCAGAATAATTGCGTTGGCCGGCCAGAACAGCGGTGTACTGGATGGTTCAAAGGTAAATAATGAAGTTAAAAATACAATACTACTATATAGAATAAATACGCAGATTGATCTGATGGTGATTTGCAGTGAATTCTGTGAAAAGATAAAGCCCATTACTTAGATATCTCATTTCATTTCATTGAAATTATCCAGATAAATTACATGTTTATTATTGTACCTGTTTTTTTTGAAAGAATAGGTCGTAATGACATTTAGTTAGAGGGGGGTTGCGCTTCGACCAAGCAATCCCCACCTAACCTCCTCCTGGCTTGGTCTGATCTTTACCCACAAATATAAATAATATTTTATGGGTTGAGGATTAGAGAATACCGGGTGCATAGTTTACACTTGAATTCTCACCCAAATTGGGGGAGAAGGATTTTGGAGATATAACCATTTATATCTTTTTGACTTAGTCATACAAAACACTGTGGTCTAACATTCCTCTCCCAAGATTGGGAGAGGTTAGGAGAGGGTTGATAACGACCACCCTTGTAAAGAAATACGCGCTTCAATTGGCTGACCAATTATTATTTCTTAAAGATGGAGATCACATTGGCCACGGGGCGTTCTTTACCGGGCTGTCCGGGAATGGCGTAATCGCAAGGCCGGTTGATGATTTCGTTTTGAATCACCATAGTGGATGATCCTCCACCATCAAGATTGAGCGCGTTGTGGGCGTTGAAACTGATGAATAATTCACCCAGCTCGCTTAGAGTTACTCCAGCGCTCCAGGCCGGTTGACGGCCATCAACCACGATGAGATAGACCTGCCCGTCTTTGGTTTGTCCGATAGCGGTGCGGGGTGCGATTTGCTCTAAGTTAAAACCTTCCAAAGGAGTAGAAAGCAGAGAGGTTCCATCTTTGATAAGCAATGGACCGGCGCCTAAAGCGGCGTGGCAATTATTCCAATCAGGTTTGTCAGTCTTGAATCGGTTGCCTTCAATATCATTCATGCAAATCCAATCAAAAAGTATTGTCTGGGGAGTGAAACCAACGGCGCCGCGAGTATTTTCTCCGGCATGCGGGGGATATAAAATCCGGTTATGCGCAGCCACCAATCCCAATGCCCTGGTTGGCTTTTTGGAAAAAAAACTGCCGTTTACAATAGCAATGGCTTCGCTCTGTTTGGAAAAATCGGATGAAGGGAATAGAGCGCCATAACTGCCCAGTACGCCAAAGATATATTGGGCGCCGATGCCGGTAACATTGAGGATATGCGCTCTTACCGGTTCGTTGGTGATCTTCTGATAGAGCACCCGTTCATAAGTAAGACCTGCATCAACCTGACGCGTCTCTTCCACCTTGGCGGTTGACCACCATTGGTCGGCTTGGGCGTGATCTGACAATACGCCCGCAAATATAAAAAAGCAGACAAATAATGCATAAGGGCGGATGAAACGGATTAAATTGTAGAACTTAAAACATTGATGCATGATTACCCATCCGGCGTTTTTTCCATTTCGCTGAATGCAAAATGGCTTCCACTTAAAATAAAATAACAATCGCAATGAATAAAAAGAGCGAAAGATTAGAACGTATGGATTCACCTTTCTTCTCTTCGCAGTATCATAGATCAAATATTATATATCCGTAATACGGATTATACTATTATATCATAACGCAATTGGAGATTAGACAATGGCGGATAGCGGATCAGTCGGCTTTTATTTACAATGCATTGCTTGTTCAACCACATATCCCATGGATCGGTTTACCTATACCTGCACCAAACCGGGTTGCAATGGTTTGTTGTTAGTTGAACGTGATGAAGATTTTATCGCTGCTAAGATCGGTCATGGCGTTGAGGCCTGTCACTACTTTGATCGAATTCGATGGAGTGAACTGGCCCGTCAATACCCGACTGGCTCTGGCGTGTTTGGATGGAAGGACTTCATCCTTCCCGGCTTCCCCGACGATGCCTGTTTGGCCATGTACGAAGGTTGCACCGACCTTTTTGAAATACCACAATGGCTCCTTAAAGAACTTGTTTTAGGACCATCTTTTATAAAGTTGGAAGGCCAGAATCCCAGCGGCAGTTTTAAGGATCGCGGCATGTCGGTTGCGGTCAGCGAAACCTTGCGCCTCCAGATGAATTTCCCCGATTTGGGTATCCAGGGCGTGTGCTGCGCCAGCACGGGAGACACCTCCGCCTCCGCCGCCGCTTACGCCGCTTACGCGCGCGACCGTTTGCAGTGCGTCATCCTTGTGCCGCATAAAAAAATTTCCGTCGCGCAATTAACCCAGGCTCTGCAATTCGGGGCGAAGGTTATTGCAGTCGATCACCCCGATGGATTCGATGGCTGCATGCGCATCATCCAGCAATTCAGCGCGACTCACCCTGATCTGGTGCTGGTTAATTCCAAAAACGCTTTCCGCATCGTCGGCCAGGAAACCATCGGTTTGGAACTCTGCCAGGATTTACACTGGAAGGTTCCCGATTGGATTGTTATTCCAGTGGGCAACGCAGGCAATTTGACCGCTTTGTTAATTGGATTGAAACGCGCCCATCATCATGGATTGATTGACCGCCTCCCGGGAATCATCGTCGGACAAGCTAAGGTCTGCGACACCCTGGTGCGCTGGGATAAAGCAGGACGCACCCCAAATGGCTACAAACCAGGAAAATTCCAACACAGCGTTGCATCCGCCGCCAACATTTCCGATCCGGTGTCATTTCCTAGAGTGGCGCAATTAATTCAATCCTTCGACGCGCATTTTTATAGTAATGATGAAGATCAGATTCAGGACGCCCAGATGGCCGTCACCCGTGGCGGAGTGGATATTTGTCCCCAGACCGGCATTGGATTATCCTCGCTCTTCCAAGCCCGCGCTGATGGCGTCGTTTCAGAAAAAGAGACTTCGGTAGTCATCAGTACAGCAACCGGTCTTAAATTTTCAGAATCAACCGCACACTATCATTCCGAAAAACCTAACGCTAAATACGCCAATAGTTTCCGAGTAGCAAGCGGCAGCGTTGAGTCAGTGGAAGAAATATTGCAAAATTGGTAATGCTTTTAGATAAAGATGTCTGATAAAAATGTTTGATAATATAGGTATATTAAGGGCGGGATGTGATATATGCACCCGCCCTTTTTGATTGCACAGCAAAGTGGGCAGAAGTGTTAGGGCGAATCAAGAATCACCTCTGCGTAGGATGGGTCACGCCTCATCGACCCATCAAAAAACCACCAATGATAACAAGTAGGGGCAATCCTTCATGGTTGCCCGATGAACGATGCCAGTCTCCAAGGACACTTATTATACACAACCCCGTAAAATATGATAAACTATAGCTAAGGGCGTTTTCAAAATGCAGAGTAAAGGAGTTAAAACCATGAGCGACATTCACCTGATTGTCAGTCGGCAAGTGAAACGGTGGAATATGGAAAATGAGGTATATGAAAAAGCCCATCAGGATGATCATTCAACCATGGCTGGTCATTCTGGAAATAAACCGGTGGTAACCGTATCGCGGCAACGCGGCTGCCGGGGACATGAACTTGGTAAACTGCTGGCTCATGAGTTGCAGTATGGCCTGTTTGATAGAAAAGTGGTCGATTATATCGCCAAACATATTGGCGTACGCAGCGAACTGGTGGAGTCGCTTGATGAGAAAAACCGTTCTGAACTGGAATTGTGGGTCAAAAGCCTCATATCAGAAAAAGTATTTGACCATGACGAATATATTAAGTCTCTGGGCGAAGCGATAAAAACTCTTGCAATTCAGGGGGGAGTTGTGGTGGTTGGACGGGGCGCCAATTTTCTTCTGGCCAACACCCCTGCTTTTCATCTCAGAGTTGTAGCCCCCTATGAATATCGATTGCGTAATCTTAAAGATATTGAAGGCATGAGCGAAAAACAGGCCGCCGATGAACTCAAACAGGTTGATAGCGAACGGGCTGATTATATCAAACGTTATTTCAAACAAAAAATTGAGGATCCAGCGGCTTATGATATGGTTATCAACATGGCCAGTACAACGCTTGATGGCGCGGTAAAAATAATTTTGGCCGCTTTACGAACCCGCAAATGGCCTTTGGAAGCTATTGGTGGAGATAAACGTGCAACAACGAAATAATCCATGCAAAATCGAAATGTAACCGGTCAGCCAATTGAATTGCGTTATCCCTCCCCCAAGCCTGGGGGAGGTTAGGTGGGGGTTGATTCGTTGAGACGCAACCCCCCTCTAACTCAATGTCATTAAGTTAGCCAAGTTGTCCCCTCTCCCGCCGGGAGAGTATGGGCGCCAAGGGCAAGACCGCATTGTGTCCAGCCCTTGATCAAGCCACTAACGATAGGGTGAAATTCCTTAACTTAATGACATTGGCATCTAACTTCCCCCAAACTTGGGGGGGAGAATTTGGAAATAAATGCTTTGTATAAAGCATAATTATTATATTGATATTTCATGTGAATAAACTGTTACACTGAAATAATCAATTAGAAATAATAGTATATGTAAGATAAACGGTAATTCATCTTTACGGATTATAACATCACCGTTACTCTTGTTGTTGATAAGATGTTATAATTGACAGACTTAAACTAAAGATGCGACTCGGAACATTGATTCATCATAATCTTCTTTGATAGCAGGTATTATTCTCTGATGGGTACGCCGGAATTTCTTGTTGAGTTTACCAAGGCTTATGGAGTGATCCTATCGCACCTGCTATGGCCATTGGTGGTCTTGGCTATTTTTTTCTCACTACTATATTATTTCGACCGCTCCGTAGGTTCGTTGGGACGGCGTAAACGCGTTTCATTATCCTGGAAAGATATGAACCGCTTCATCGTCCAACTGGAAAGCCGCTACGTCACGAAAATCGGTCATGAAAGCAAAAATTCCAACCGTAGGCTGATAGTACGCGACCAGATTGAAAGAGCCAAAAAAGCCATCGATCAACGCAATGAACAGGAACTGCTCAAATCCATCTTCACCCTGTCATCCATGGGACTCTCGGATGACGCCGACATCCCCCAACAACTACTCCAGGAACCCCGCCAATGGATAGAAACCCCAGTCGAAGACTCTGAGACGGTTAATACGAAATAGTTTTATTTTAGGGAGTTTTAACTTGATCCGGTGTGTCATAAAACTGGCTTAGGTGCTCGTACGTAGTTTGATCCATCATTTATTCATAAATACAATAAATGCAAGTTTAAATCTTTTTAATAACCTAAATAATAGTCACGAACCACAATTAATGAATATTCTGAATCAGATTCACTTGTTCGATACTTTCTTACCCTATACGGATAATTAGGGCTATCTCCACATTCTTTATTTGGTACTATTCTAATATCATTTTTCGGGAACACAATTTCACCTTGTTTATGAATATCATCTCCAATATCTTCATATTCAAAACCATGACTATCACATTCTAAAATATCAAAAAATGCAGTAAATAGTGATCCACTACGAATAATCTTATTTTCTTTAAAATCGTAAAACCACTTTTCATTTAAAGCATCTTCTCTATCTGTTCTGTTAAAATATTTTGACGTCTCAAATGCGATTGTTGTTCTCCAATCCGGTTCATATCCATCATTTTGCATATTTATATAATTCATCTCTGATTTGCGCAGAATTAGTTTTATAAGTCTCATTGTCGTGTCTGGATATACACGAAATAGACCATTAAAGAAAGAAGATATCTGAGATTTATATGTCTCATTACCAATAAATTGATCTCCGTCATCAAATATTTCTTCAACAAATTTATATAGACTAGGAACTTTAGGATCAAAAAAATCAATATAATCAAGACATTTCAAATATGAATCAATTTTATATTCAAATTTTTTATCAGATATTGGTATAATCGCAACAACACGTTTTTCACTATCCAAATTCTTGATAAATTGATTCAGTGTTTCTAAAAAGAAAATCCCGGCATCACCCGATCTATCAATATCTTCCACTACAATAAATATGTCTTGATCAATTTCATTAATAATCCCTGTCAATATTGCTTGAATCTCAAATACTCTTTTGGCAGGAGATTTGTCTAAAAAGTGGTTTAAATTATTTAAAGAAGCAAGACCTGGAATACTCGCAAGCGTACTTATTAGAGTTTCTTTATCATCATTTTTTTTTCCGTCAATTTTTCTAACAGTCTCTTTTAACTTTTTATCGTTAATTTGAGAGGCGAATTCCAAAACAAATCCTTCCCATAAATCTTTTCTATCAGGAAATTTCCAAGCATCAAAATCTATCCATTTAGCCTGTTTGTCATTTTCCTTTTTTATTTGATAGATCAGAGTGCTTTTACCTTTTCCAAAACCACCGACATACCCTAGCAATGAAGATGTCTTAATGGATTCCAATTTACTATTCAATTTATCTTTATATTCAGAGAAATCCAATAAATCATCAACTTTACAATCTTCCTTTAAAAGATCGCGATTCTTTATAAAACTCATTTTTGAATAGTTCATTTATTCCCCCTATACAAATTATTCGTTATTACTCAAATAGTTCTAAAATCATACGACACACATTGCCTAATAATTAATGTAACACGGCAATTGTTTGATATATAGTTCGGTAATCTATTTTCAATAAATAATGAATTTTATCATCATAACTATAAAAGAACTATAATCGTATGAGTGTCTTGATGTGTATACATAAACATAAGTGATAGCATCAAGGGCTGACCGCAAGGCGGTCTTGCCCTTGCCACCCACTTAATTGCGTGAGTTTTGCTTCACCAAGGCAATCGTTTAGATTTACGCGCAAGGTCTGCATCGATGGTTTGCAGGATGCAATGAATCTTGCCTGATGCATCTCCATCGCCGTAGGGATTAACGGCGTTTCGGGCGGTCTCTTTGAATTCATCTGACAGGGCTTGCTGAATGATTTTTTGAATTGATGCAGCTTCAACCATAGGCGCGTCGATCACGTTGGCGCCGCGTTCGCGTCCCAACTGGCGCTGGCCGATATTAACTACCGGGACGCCGAATGACCCGGCGTCGATCAGACCGGAACTGCTGTTGCCCACCATAACAGCCGCGTTGCGCAGCAGGTTGCAGTAGTATTTGCGCGGCAGGTTAATGTAGGTATTGAGCCAATCTTCGGATTCATAGCTTCGGATCACATCCATCATGGCGTTGCGCCCGGCGTCGGCGTTGGGATAAGCCAGCACGGCGGGGATGCCGCATTGCTTGACCGCTTCAAGAACCTGGCTCATCTCATCAGCCGCCGAACCGGCGTGAGTGGATACGGGATGCTGCACCACCAGCGCATAAGGTTCAGCCACAGAAAAACCCAGTTTCTCTTCCATTTCCTCAGCAGAAAGAGCAGGGAAATCCAGCAGGTCATCCAATCCCGGCGATCCGGAGCAAAAGACGAAACCGGGATGCTCGCCCAGATTTATAACGCGGTTTTTGGCTTGTTCGGTGGCGGTGAAATGAAGGTGCGCCAGTTTGGTGATGGCGTGCCGCATGTATTCATCCAGGCCGCCCTGGGTCAGTTCGCCCCCGTGGATATGCACTACCAACGCGCCGCAGAAAAGCCCGGCGATAGCCCCGGCGAAAGCCTCGATGCGGTCGCCCAGCACAATGACCATTTCCGGCGCCAGACGTTCCAGTTCGGTGGTCAATCCGGTTACGCCGATGCCCAGGCTTTTGCCCATAACCGGCGCCGAGTCGCCGCTTAGCAGCATATCGACCCGCGATGCAATGACAATTCCATCGTTGATGATATCATTCACCGTCAAGCCATGCTCCGGCGAGAGATGCGATCCGGTGACCACCAGTTGCAACTGCATGGTCGGATCAAAATCTATCTTATCGATAACCGGCTTGAGGATGCCATATTCAGCTCTGGTTCCAGTGATGACGGCTATACGTTTCATTTTTGCGCTCCCTCGTGATGTTCTATTAACCATTCGGCCTGTTTGAAATCCAGGTAATCATTGATATCTATCGAACTGGGCGTATCCATAACCAGCGAAGCAAGCGAATTCCAATCGAATATGGCGGCTTCCGGCGCTATATTGCGGAAATAATCCCGCTTGGTGATATAAATGGCGCCGTTAATGCGGTAGATGGGCGGCAGGTCCTGGCGCCGCAAAGGGCGTGGATCAATCTTATGCAACGGTTCCAATACCCCTTCGTCATCCTTGGTGAACATGAAATAGGGATGAAACTCGCTGACGTCGGTAACGGAAATCAATGACGTTGTGCCAGTCGCCATGTAGCGTTTTACGGCGTCATCAATATGCTGAGCATTACGGAAAGGCGATGTCGGCTGAAGATATACCACATGCTCGACAGTAATATCTTCGACATCTTCCATGTGCTCCACCGCATGGATCAAGACGGATAACGAGGTGGCCTTATCGCCGGAAAATTGCGGAGGCCGCTTGAAGGGAACCTCCGCGCCATACTGCCGCGCGATAGCCGATATTTCGTCATCATCAGTCGTGACGATTACCCGCTTGATGCAGCTCTGTACCGCAGCGCGAATGGTATGAGCGATAAGCGGAATGTCGCCCAGGGGACGTACGTTCTTACGGGGTAGACCTTTAGAACCGCCCCGCGCCGGAATGATGGCAAGACTTCTGGGAAAAGATAGATCGCTCAATCGACATCAGCCTTTCATGTTTAATACGTGACTCAGAGATATGATCAATCGTATGAGATATATATAGATGGTCAAGATGACGGAAAGTATATGCTTGAATATTTACAGATAGGCGACGTCTAATTAGAATTGTGCTATTATATAAAGACGAAACGGTTATAATTCAAAAACTGTTTTTATAGTTACAATAATTTGTCAATATTCAAGGGTGATTCATGCAGGATATTGAGTAAGTTTGGTCATGCATTCACTTTTTGCCAGCTCATAACATAAAAAAAGGGTGGGGAGTAATAGATCCAATGGACAATTTATTTGAAATCCTCGCAGTGGTGGTTTTTCTGGTGTTGACCGGCATGCAGGGTCTGTCGAAGAAAATGAGGGAAAATAAAAATAATCAGAAGAAAAAAGAGCCTTATAATCCTGCGGCGCCCTCAAAACCTGCATATAATGATCCTCCAGTAACTCCGGTTTTTGAATATGAAAAAAAGCGTGAATACGCTTATGAAGACAAATCAGAGGCAAGATCACAACCTAAAAAAGAAGCTCCTTTCACCATGCGGAAAGACGTCTATACGCCATCGGCGCCAAAACCTGAATCCAAACCTGATGAACCAATGTGGAGCAGGATGCTGCGTGAGATGTTGGATATCAATGAAGTTGAACCGGAAATCATTGATCTACCCAAAGCGCCTAAACCTAAAAAGATGAAAGATAAAAAGCCGCCCGAAATTCCAAAAAACCTAAAAAAACGTATACCAAAAATTATGTCGCAGCCGGTTGAGCAGAAACGGTCATTACCTTCGACGATATCTGCTATCGTTAAAAGCGCCGAGACGGAACCTCTGAAAGCAGCGGTTATCTTATCAGAAATCCTACAGCCGCCCCGCTCACGCAACCGCAACCGGGCGCCTTTTGCATAATAACTAGTTATATTATTTCGTTTTTGTCATACAAAAAAACTGTGTATACAAATCCCTCTCCCAAGATTGGGAGAGGCTAGGAGAGGGTTGATAACAACCACCCTATCATGGAAATAATCAGCGAACGCCAAGGGCGGGTGCGGGCGCCAAGGGCAAGAGCGCAATGCGCTCAGCCCTTGATCAAGCCACTAACGATAGGCTGAAATTCTTAACGTAATGACATTGCCTTTTATAGGCGCCCGATAAGCCCGGCGGGCGCCAAGGGCGCGGAACGCGGGCGCCAAGAGCGGGCGCCAAGGGTAGTGTCCTTTCTACCCTTGAAAACCACCTACGATTAAACAGGCGCGGGCGCCAAGGACAAGACCACGCGGCGCTCAGCCCTTGATCAAGCCACTAACGATAGGCTGAAATTCTTAAGTTAATGACATTGCCTTTTATAGGCGCCCGATAAGCCCGGCGGGCGCCAAGGGCGCGGAACGCGGGCGCCAAGAGCGGGTGCCAAGGGTAGTGTCCTTTCTACCCTTGAAAACCACTTATGATTAAACAGGCGCGGATGCTCGAACGCCAAGGGCAAGAGCGCGCGGGTGCCAAGGGTAGTGTCCTTTCTACCCTTGAAAACCACCTACGATTAAACAGGCGCGGATGCTCGAACGCCAAGGGCAAGAGCGCGCGGGTGCCAAGGGTAGTGTCCTTTCTACCCTTGAAAACCACTTATGATTAAACAGGCGCAGATGCTCGAACGCCAAGGGCAAGAGCGCGCGGGTGCCAAGGGTAGTGTCCTTTCTACCCTTGAAAACCACTTATGATTAAACAGGCGCGGATGCTCGAACGCCAAGGGCAAGAGCGCGCGGGTGCCAAGGGTAGTGTCCTTTCTACCCTTGAAAACCACCTACGATTAAACAGGCGCGGATGCTCGAACGCCAAGGGCAAGAGCGCGCGGGCGCCAAGGGTAGTGTTCTTTCTACCCTTGAAAACCACTTATGATTAAACAGGCGCGGATGCTCGAACGCCAAGGGCAAGAGCGCGCGGGCGCCAAGGGTAGTGTCCTTTCTACCCTTGATAAAGCCGCTAAAGATAGGCAGAACTTCCTTAACATAATGACATTCGGAAAAGTTATCTTAAACATGAAAAACTCTATTGTCCTGGCGACGCGGAATTTGAAGAAGCAGAAGGAAATGCAACAGCTGGTTGAGAACCTGGGATGGCGGATTCTAACCCTGCGTGAGTTTCCTGACTGCCCTGAGGTGATCGAAGACGCTGAGACCTTTTTAGGAAACTCGCAGAAAAAGGCTATCGAAGTTTCACAATATACCGGTCATTTAACCATAGCCGACGATTCCGGTCTTGAAGTGGACGCGCTCAATGGCGCTCCGGGAGTCTATTCAGCGCGCTACGCCAACGGCGAGGATTCAACCGACGAAGAGAATCTGCAAAAGGTTCTGCAAGAGTTAATCGGCGTGCCCGATGAGAAGCGCACGGCGCGTTTCGTCTGCGCCGCCGCACTGGCGCGGGACGGTAAGGTCTTGTTCACCACCCGCCAAACCGTCGAGGGGATTATTACTCTGGAAAAGCATGGCGACGGAGGATTCGGGTACGACCCGGTCTTTTATTATCCCCCCTACCAGAAAACCCTGGCTCAAGTGGCTGCTGAAGATAAACACGCCATCAGCCACCGGGGCAAGGCTATGCGTCAGGTGTTGGAGTTTCTAAAGAATTCGCCGGAGTAGGCTCTTCCGATGCATCTTGCGCTGATTCCTCTTTTTCAAAGGGCATGAAGAAATCCATAACCGTCTTGCCATATTTCCGCGTTCGGACATGTTCCAGGTTTTGCCACTCCAATTTAATATCTTCCTTATATCCACTCTGGACGTAAATCACCGTTTCCGGCTTAAACCAGTTTGGATTCTGATCCAGAATTTGGAGCGTCTGATTGGCGAGGTCATGACCATAAGGCGGAGTGATGCCGATAATATCGAAAGGCTCTTCCTGAAAGGGCAGGCGCGGCAGCATTTGTATCACATCCCCGCGTATCAGGCGGTATGGTTTATCAGGGCAAACGTTCTTATGATTGGTCTCTGCGGTCTTGGCCGCATGGGCGTCAGAATCGACGCTCATAACAAATGCCGCGCCCCGGCTGAACGCTTCCAGCGCCATAATCCCGCTGCCGGAGAATAGATCAAGCAGCCTGGCGTTCTCCATATAGGGTTGAATAATATCAAACAACGACTTACGCACCCGAACCAGAATTGGACGCGTCTTTATTCCTTCAGGTGATTCGATTTTCTTGTTTTTATACTTACCGGCAATAATTCTCATAACTTTACTTTTTTCCTTTGCCGTATTATAAACAGCGCAAGGCATAGCTGTAATCCTTATAGATATCCAGAGAGCATCAAAAAGGAAAACATCAAAAAGGAAAACATCAAAAAGGGAAACATTAAAAAGGGGAGCATTAAAAAGGGGAGCATCGGCTTCTAGCCGGTGCGCCAATCCCTTCCTGACCGGATTGGTTCGAATAAATCCGATTCCGAACGGATTATCCGGGCGAAATATTCCCGCGGGCGCCAAGGGCAGTGTATTTTCTGCCCTTGATTGTGTCCACCGTATTTATTTGTATAGCCGTAGGGGCAATCCCTTGTGGTTGCCCGATTTTCGTAAAATGGAAATATGGCGCGTAGGATGAGACAAAGCGCCAGCGTGTCCCATCGGAAGAGTTCAATTTGCGGGCGCCAAGGGCAAGACCGCAATGCATCCAATCCTTGAAACTATAACTTAAGGCTTCGCCTTGCCTTTGCCCTTCTAAATAATTTATAATAACCAAATAATCCAGTTCCAATATTGGAACAACAATAGACGCCCTGGGAGTCTACTTATGAGAATCTACGGCATCGCCATACTGTGCGTCATGTGTTTGAGCGGCTGTGCGTTGACCAGCCTGCAACAAGATCAATCCGGCGATATCCAGATCACGCGGGTAGCCGGTCCGGAATACGAAGCCGCCTACAAACATCCAGCATCGATCACCGAACTCGACAACGGTGATTTCATGATCGCTTACTACGGCGGCTCCGGTGAGTATGGCATTGATACAGCCGTATACGCCTGCCGTCTCAAAAAGGGCGCCAGGAGATGGTCTGCGCCCCGGATCATTGCCGATACCCCGGATCGTTCCGAGGGCAACCCCGTGATATGGCAGGCGCCGGATGGGCTGGTTTGGTTGTTCTACGTCAACCGCTACGGCGATACATGGTCGACCGCGCGCGTCAAGGGAAAAGTGTCGCGGGATGGCGCCCGGACCTGGTCTGATTCTTTCATGCTAACTATGGATGAAGGAACCATGGCGCGGGGAGCGCCCATCGTGCTCAACAACGGGGAATACCTTCTGCCGCTCTATTACGAAACGGGTCACGATACCGAATTCAGCGCCCCCGATACCTGCTCGTATTTTATGCGATACAACCCGAAGGATAAAACCTGGAAAGAGACGGGACGCATCAAGTCATCAATCGGCAACCTTCAAGCCGAGCCTGTCCAACTCACCGACGATCACCTGATCTGCTACATACGCCGGGCTGGAGATTTCGAACCGACCGATAATGGCTATTTATGGCGATCCGAATCGCACGACGGTGGATGGACCTGGAGCGAAGCCCAACCCACCCGGTTCAAGAACCCCAACTCCGCCGTAGGCTTCATCAAACTGCAAAACGGCCATCTTCTGCTGGTCTACAACGACAACATGAACGAAAGAACGCCATTAACCGTGGCCATTTCAACTGACAACGACAAGACCTACCCGTATAAACGCAACATTCGCGACGGCGACAACACCTTCGCCTATCCCTACGCCATACAATCGCGCGACGGAAAAATCCACATCGTCTACACCACCGACGACCGCACCGTAGTAATGCACGCCGTCTTCAATGAAAGCGCCATCCTGGATTACCGGGGGCAATAGCCAAAGGAAGGATGGGACAAAGCGGGTGCCAAGGGCAAGACCGCATTGCGGTCAGCCCTTGATCAAACCACCAACGATAAGGTGAAATTCCTTATCTTAATGACATTGCTCTCGTGGGAGCCCGGAATATCAGGTGCGTCGAGATACTTCAAGGATTTTGTGTTAATTAGGGGGATTTTTTTGAACCAATTGAGTCGTTTTGGTGTAATGGTGGACTTAATCAAGGGCAGAAAGAACACTGCCTTTGGCACCCGGCTCTGGGGACAGGGGAACTTGGTGGAATCGTAGGTTATCGCATCAAGGGCTGACCGCATTGCGGTCTTGCCCTTGGCGCCCAGCCGTAGGGGCAATCCCTTGTGGTTGCCCGATTTTCGTAACGCGTAGGATGAGACAAAGCGCCAGCGTGTCCCATCGGATAAGGCGTAAACCGTCCAATCAAACCAAAACTTCTTATCCCCAACCCCCTCACAACTTCTCCCAATTATTCGCCCCAACTTTCAAAGGCGGAATGCTTTGCCCTTTTTCGAAGACAAACACTTCAATCTCGTTTTTGAGAGATGCGGCAAGTTTATCAGCGTCTGCTTTAGTACCAACAACAGTTCCATAATGCATGGGGATAACAATTTTCGGGGCGATATCCCGCGCGGCTTGAGCGGCTTCGTCTGCATTCATGGTGTACTTTCCACCGCAGGGCAGCATGGCTATATCGGTCTTGATGGTTTTCATTTCGGGAATGACGTCCGTATCGCCTGCATGGTAGACGGTTCGGCCATCGGGCAATGTGACAATGAAACCAAGCCAATTCTTTGATTTCGGGTGATTGGTTTTATTAATGTTATAAGAACGGACGGCTTCTATTTTGAATCCATCCAGTTCCAGTTTATCGCCGGGCGCCATGGTTGTGGTTTGAGAGGCGTAGGTGTTCAGTTTTTTGGCCGAATCCGGTTCAGTGATTATTTTGGATGAATCCTTAATAATTTTGCGGACATCGGTAAGGCTGCAATGGTCGCCATGTTCGTGGGAGATGAAAATAAAGTCCGCCTCTGCTTTGCTGGCAGTGATTTTGTATGGATCAAAGTAAATCACTTTGCCGTTAACTTCAATGCGAAATGCGGCGTGTTCAATCCAGCTGAATCCGGCAAGCAGGGCGGGGAATTCGCTTGCTTCAGCGGAGCATAATTGGCTGCTTGACAGCATGGACGAACAAAGCATACCAGAACCAACTATTTGAAGAAAAGAGCGGCGGTTTTGAGTTTTCATGGTCATATCTCTCCAGAAATTAAGTGTTTTTTCATTATAACATAATTACTGTAAGGTTTGGTTATAAAAATTCATCAAAGATGGGCGCCAAGGGCAAGACCGCCATGCGGTCAGCCCTTGATCAAGCCACCTTGTATAAAGCGCGTAGGATGGGACAAAGCGAAAGCGTGTCCCATCGGGAGTGCTTTGGAATAAAAAATCCCCCAAGTCCAAATCGAACTTGGGGGATTTATGATTATAATGAATGATGTGTTTTACTTGGTTGAGAATTTATAAATGGTCATTGATTTGTAGCATTTACCCGGTTGCAGAATTACTGAGGGGAAATTAGGTTGATTGGGTGAATCGGGGAAATGCTGGGTTTCCAGGCAGAACCCAAAACGGCGTTTATATGCTTTGCCGCCTTTGCCGACAACTGTTCCATCCAGGAAATTGCCGCAATAGAACTGAACGCCCGGTTCAGTGGTGTAGAATTCCAACACGCGGCCTGAAGTCGGTTCACATACGCGGCCGCCCAGAGCTAATTTGCCGCCGCCGCTGTTCAAAACCCAGTTATGATCATAACCGCCGCCGAACTTTATCTGCTGGTCATCCTGATCAATGCGGTCGCCGATTCTGGTTGGCTCGGAGAAATCCATGGGAGTATCCTTGACGCTGCGCAACTCGCCGATGGGAATCAAGGTTTCGTCTACTGGCGTGAAACGATCCGCCTTGAGCATGGCGACATGATCCAGAATCGTTCCATTGCCCTCGCCAGCCAGGTTGAAATAAGTATGGTTAGTCACATTAATGGGAGTGGCTTTATCTGTTTCCAGTTCATAGGAAATCATCAGCTCGTTATCATCAGCGATGGAATAGACAACCGTGCATTGCAGATTACCGGGATATCCTTCTTCACCATCTTTGCTGAGATAAGTCAGCTGCAAAGCAGGCTGCCCTTCACGTTCTATCTGGCTGGCTTTCCATACCGCTTTATCGAATCCCTTAAGACCGCCATGCAACGCATTCTCGCCATTATTGATGGCTAGAGTATATTCTTGGCCGTCGAGGGTGAACTTGCCTTTGCAAATACGGTTGCCGTAACGCCCGACGATGGCGCCAAAATATGGATGCTTTCCTAGATATCCTTCCAGAGAATCGAATCCGAGTGTAACGTCAGCGGATTTGCCATCCTTGTCCGGGACTTCTATAGATACAATGATGCCGCCATAGGTCATGATGCGGACTTTCATCCCTTTGGAGTTTTGTAGAGTATATAAATCTACAGCTTGTCCGTCTGCGGTTTTGCCGAAATCTTGTTTTTCCATACTTACACCTGCTTTCGTTTGCGATTCATTAGCTGAGGCATCAAAACTCTGAACAGATAATGATAAAACCATGCATAATCCGAATAAAACTCCAAACCGATTTCTCATCATAACCTTCTCCTGATTAAAACAGCATCATTTATAATATTAGAATGGCTTTGGTGGCTGCGCTTCGCTTTTAAACCACCCTGACTGCTGATAATTAAGATTACATTCTCAAATCGATCATGCAAGATCAATCGGAGCATTTTTTTGAATTTAGAGTAATTTACCATCCATATTTAGATGGCCCCCAGGAAGTTCTAACCAGTTCCTGCTTAACGTAAACTAGAGAATTATTGGCTAAATCTTCGTTCAAGATCACGCCTGAACCGATCACGCTGTAGGGTCCGACCTTGACGCCGGGCATGAGGATGGCGTTGACGCCGGTGCGGGTGTAATCCCCTAAATACGCTGCGTTTGCGCCATTGGACGCGGGAGTCTCGCGCCGCCCCTTTATTCTATGAGAAGTCCTTTGATCATCAAAGCGCAGGTTGCCGCATACCGTGGCGGCGCCTAAATCCGCCGAACGGCCAATGATCCCCCAATATTCGCCATAGTGATATGAATAGGCCCCATCCATCAGGATGCCGCCGAATTCGGCGGCATGACCAACTACGCATGCTTTGCCGATAGAAGACCTTGGCTCAATACTGCAATAATCACGGACAATAGAGTCGTCGCTGATTGATACATCCCTGCCGACAATGGCGCCATCAATAACTTTGGCATTATCGCCAACCCAGAGATTACCCTTGATCTTGACTCCGGGACCGATCAGCGATCCCTTGCCAACCACCAGGTAACCTCCAATTTCAGCATTTGGATCAACCCGTGCATCCTCATGAATATCATTACCGGATAATTTTGTACCGAGATAATTCAAATATGCTTCGTTGGCGTCAAGTAGATGCCAGGGCTTATCAATATCAAAGAAAAGGTTCTTGGTCTCAACCGCGCGAAGTTCGCCTGCGCCACTGGATAAAGCGGCTGAGCGACTCAGCCAGTTCAGACTCCTGATGAGGCATGGCGCCGACTTCGACTGATGTCATAATGCCGGGATTATTTACCAGATCAGGCATAATATTGCGCGACAGCGCATAAACTCCGCATAAACGGTGAGAAGCCTCTCGCGGATGACCGATGATTTCGCTAATCGAGTTATGCTTCAAGTTGGCGCAGAGCCACTCTTTGGAATCATTCTTCCTAAGCAGTTGAACCAATGCCGCATCACGATTGCCGTCAGCGGCGGCGGCCAACAAGCGTTTCAGGTCTTCTTCGGTGAAAAGCGCATCGCCATAACAGACCAGAAAGCGTTCATCTTTAACGCAGGCCAAGCCGCATAACAGGGAGTCGGCGGTTCCCTGGGGATTCTTCTGCTCGACGCATTGCACTCCGACCAGATCAGAAACGTTACGCAGCTGGGATGCTAGATGACTGACGACCACGAAAATATTTTTCACGCCGCAGCTTTGCAGCGTTTTTATCTGCCAATAAATCAGAGGCCGGTTAGCGATGGGAAGCGCAGCCTTCGGCCAGGTATCGCTATAAGGCCAGATTTTGCTTCCAGCGCCAGCTGCCAGAATGACTGCTGTTTCAATCATCAGTTGTCACCTTCCATATCAATGATTTATGCCAACCGGTCTATGCAAACGCTTCGTCTGCGTAGCGTTGAATTTTAAGAATAGCTTCAGCTATGTCATCCATATCCTGCTGCGTCCCGAGAAACATTTCCTGGAATATCCACACTGCTTCATGCTCGCAAAGCCGTTCGCATACCGGACAGTGAACCGCGCTGTAATCCACCCGCCCCTGGTATATTTCCTTGTAGCCGCTCACTTTTTCCGGGAAATTACGGAATATATGATAATTATACAAGGGCAGATAACCATCAGAACAATCAATGCCCTCTTTCTCCAAAACCTCAACAAAACGTTTTTTGGGAAGCCCTTTGAAGGCTTCCGCATTATATTTCATAATTCCCAGATGATAGGCATGCCGCGTGGTTCCCTGATATGAACCGGTCAGAGATACGCCCTCTATATCATCCAGCAGAGATGCCAGATAACGCGCGTTCTCTTCACGCTTCTTCATCTGACTTTCGAGACGCTCCATGCCAACCAACAGAACCGCCGCCTGAAATCCACCCAGGCGGTGGTTGCCGGCCACTTCGTGATGATCATACCAGGCGCCCCCTTCGACCCGGCCGCAATTGGTGAATGTGCGGATTCTCTTGGCCAGTTGCTCGTTGTTGGTGACGATGGCGCCGCCTTCGCCGGAGGAGAGATTTTTTGATGTCTGAAACGAGAATGTGCCTGCGTCGCCAATCGAACCAACCCGCTGGCCTCGCCATTCAGCGCCGATGGCCTGGGCCGAATCTTCCAATACTTGCAGCTTATGTTCCCGTGCTATATCGCAAATGGCGTCCAGGTTAGCCGGATTCCCGGCGATATGCACCGGGATAATCGCTTTGGTTCGGGGCGTAATCATGCTTTTGATCGATTCAGGATCGATATTGAATGTATCGGGATCAATATCAGCGAAAACAGGTATGGCATTGGCCATCAGAACCGCTGTTGCGGTAGCTATGAAAGTATATGGAGGCGCGATAACCTCATCACCCGCTTTGATGCCCATGGCTTGCAACGCAATATATATGGCATCGGTTCCATTGGTGCATGCCACCGCATATTTGGCCCCGCAATACTCAGCGAAGCGTTCTTCGAAAGCCGCGATTGATGGAGAATCTATGCCCCACTGAATTTTTTCCAATTCTTCCACAAAGGCTTCTTTTTCCCGGTCATCATAGACCGGCCATGAAGAAAAAAGTTCAGTGCGAAGCGGCGTCCCGCCATTTATTGCCAAATGAGCCATTCGATCATCACTCCATATTTAATAATTGATATAAACCTAAATGCAAAACCAGACAATATCAAGTCGATTCAAATATATTTTTATCAAATTGATCAATATTTCTGTATAATTTATGGCTAATCAGATATACGCATTTACGCAATATTGTTATATAGTTAAGCTATATCCAAATTGAACCAGAGGTTTAGCAAGATGAAAAGAACAATTATTGGTTTTATTGCGCTGCTTATTGTACCATCATTTGCGTTTGGCGATATGCGTTATGAAGCGCTGGATTTATCCAAGAGCGCCATGCGGTTAACTTACGAAATCGAAGACGCGCAGGTCGGTAATAAAGTCTTCCTCTTCCCATCGGGCGGCATGATCCACGACGCCACCAAGGGCAAGTTCGAGGTCGAATCAGTATTCGACATCGCCGCCAAGCGTGAATTGGAATATGTGGTCGTGTATGACGTCAAAACCAATGATCCCATGGTGAAAATAACCTATTCCGAACCGATCAAACAGGGCGAGAAGAAGACCTTGCAGATTACGGTAAAGGTCAACATGCCCGAAAGCAACTTCACCATAGATAACGACGGACGTTACGTCTTCATCTATGAAACCAGCCACGCCTTCGAGTTCATGGTTCCCGATAATCATTACGTAGTCTACACCAATCAACCAGTCTGGGTCTTCGAGAAAAGCGGAAAGTTAATAGTGCAGCAACTAGACAAAAAACCCAGAAAAATAGTAATCCAAACCCGTGCCATAAAATAACAATCCACCAAAGAAATCAATCCACCAAAGAAAACAATCCACCACCGCGTAGGGTGGGTCGGCCTCATCGACCCACCAAAAATCCACCTACAATAAAAAGTAGGGGCAATCCTTCATGGTTGCCCGATTATGATTCCACCTACGGTAGATGCGACGGGTGCCAAGGGTAGTGTCCTTTCTACCCTTGACTACACCTACGACGGTCATGGGCGCCAAGAGTAGTGTATTTTCTACCCTTGATGAGATCACTTAGGATATTGCAGAGTTAAAGGCGGGTGCCAAGGGCAAGAGCGCAATGCGCTCAGCCCTTGATGCGATCACCTATGATTCACAAAATCCCTCTCCCAAGATTGGGAGAGGTTAGGTGAGGGTTGATAAATATCACCTTTGCAAATTGCGGGCGCCAAGGGCAAGACGGCATGGGTGCCAAGGGCAGTGTATTTTCTGCCCTTGATGCTGCCACTTATTATGTCGATTAATCCCCGAATATAATTACCCCATTAAAAATAAATCCTGCCCATCCTTCAATCCTGCCCATCCAGATTCAGACAAAAAAATCACTTCACCAAAAACGGCAAACCATCCTTCCAACCAATCTCAACCTGAGACAAAAACCAGGTTTTACCCTTATCGTTGTTACCCTGATAGAAGAGGTAGGTTCTGCCGTCGTCATCTTCAAAAAGATAGGGATGCCCTGATTCGGATGAGTTCCACTCTCCCGGCTTGCCATTGGGTAGAAACGGCTCATCAGAAATCCTGGTCCATTTAACGCCGTCGTCGCTTACCGCGCAGCCGATCTGCTGCGGTTGGTTGTTATAAGCCCCGGCGTAGAACATAAAGAGTTTACCGCCGCGCTTGCACATGGCCGACGCTTCAATGCACTGCTTCTCCCAGGGTAATTCCGGTTCAAGGATGGCCGAGTCGCACAGTTGCGTCCACACCGGGCGCGAGAAATCCGACTTCAATGGCGCCGAAGCCACGCCGATTTTCTGCACCTTGCCTTCGGGATCGCGGGTAGCGAAATAGAGCAACAGTTTATCATTATGAACAATAACATCAGCATCGATGGCGCGTCCGCTGTTCCAGGCGCCAGTCGGATGAAAAACCGGATTGGTTGGGTCGCGCTCAAAGTTAATCCCATCATCAGAATAGGCATGACAGATAGCGTCCTGAGCGCCATAGCCATAGCGTTGATAAAACAGATGCACCTTGCCGTTCAACACAATAGCCCCCGGAGCGCAGATGCCCTTGGCCTCGTATGCCGCAGCGGGTAATACCGCGCCGGTTTTCTTCCAAATCACCAGGTCATTGCTCTCCGCAATCCCAATCACCCAACCATTGTTCTTACGCATGGAATGATAAAGATAGTAATGCCCCTTAAACCGCACCACCGCCGGGTCCTTGCTATAAGGCTTACCATCAGTGGAATCAGCATACATCATGATTTCAGCATTCGCCATACCACTTATATAGGATAAAGCGCATAACAGGGTAAGGCTAAACACAAAGATATTTAGTTTTGCTTTACACAGTTTATGGCTGGTTTGTTTTTTCATGATATCTCCTATGTTGAATATTGGTTGCAAGTATAATTATCTGAATATTGTGGTCAAAATATAAGGTGGACTTGATTCAAAAATAAAATTAGCACTCTGCTTGACTATGATTACTTTTTGTAGATAACATGAATCCGGGGTATTTCAGAGATTTCCTCATTTACACTATTTTGATTAATAAAGCAGAATCCAGCGCTTATATTGCTAATAAACTTTTTGCAACCACTCAAGAGGTTTTATGTTTGAATTATTTCTGTCAATTTTATACGAATCATGGTTGATTATTCAATCATCAGCGCCATTTATACTATTTGGTTTTATGGCTGCGGGTTTTATCCATACGTTTATATCTACAGGGCGAATTATTGCTTTATTGGGTAAAAAAAACTTAAAATCGGTCTTAATAGCTTCGATCTGCGGAGTTCCACTGCCGCTATGCTCCTGCTCGACGCTGCCCACCGCCGCCGCGTTGAGAAAAAAAGGCGCCAGTCGCGGAGCTACAACGTCTTTCCTTATTTCAACTCCTGCCACGGGAGTTGACTCAGTATTCTTTACTTTTGGATTACTGAATCTGACGATGGCGGTTATCCGGCCTATCGCCGCTTTCATTACGGCTTTAGTCGCTGGAGTACTGGTTAATATATGGGACGATGATGACTCTCAAAGTGATCATTCCTCACCAGAAGAAGATAATCCTTCTCTCGAAGTTGAGCCTGAAGAACAACCTATACCGTGGTGGCGCAAGACTCTGAGTTATGGATTTACCGAATTAATGAATGACTTGGCTTTCTGGTTATTGATTGGTTTTATAATTTCAGGATGCATAACAGTTTTTATTCCCAATTGGGTGTTTGAAGGTTGGGCGGGACAAGGATTCTCTTCTCTGCTGGTAATGCTGATCATCGGTACGCCGATGTATATATGCGCATCCGGATCGATTCCGATAGCAGCAGCCATGATGGCCAAAGGATTATCTCCCGGAGCGGTTATAGTATTTTTGCTGGCGGGTCCGGCTACTAATTTAGGCTCGATTCCAGTCATATCAAAACTATTAGGGCGGCGCTCAACCGTTATATATCTGGTTTCAATAATCATAGTCAGTTTGCTGATAGGATTTTTGGTCAATCTTTCCATACCACAACCATCCATCGTTTCAGAATACGAAATCGCTGCGAATTCGGCTGAACAACCAAGTCTGTTCAGCGCGTTGTGCGGCTGCGCCCTGATTGTTTTACTGATCCGGGGAATATGGTCGAATCCACCAGCTATTGATTGGATGAAAATCAGCGATGGATTTATGCAACTAACCGGAGTGCGTCCATCATGGAAAAAAGCGCTGATACTTATCGTGGTTATTGGTTTGATCTGTTGGCTGCAAATGTGCTTCTTTATTGTCGGGCCTGGAGAGACCGGCATTATCACCCGCTTGGGCAAACCGGTTGCGATCGAATTGGGGCCTGGATTATATATTCATCTTCCACCTCCGTTATCTCAGAATTACATAGTTAAAACAGATGAAATAAAGTTAGTGCAAGCGGGAAAACGCTTAGAGGATACGGTCGGCAACCTGATTCAAACCGATGAGGAGTCGCGTTTTCAGGCTGAGTTTCTAACTGGTGATGAGAATATACTTGATATTACTTTCCTGGCTGAATTCAGCATCAGAAACGCTTATGAATATACTTTCGGGATTTTGGATCCAATTGGAATCATCCGACAGGCAATCAACGCTGCGCTGACCAGGACGCTGGCGACGATGAAAATCGATACCGCCTTCACAACAGCCCGCCGGGATATTGAAAAACAGGCTTATGAACTGACTTCAGCTTTTATCGAGAAAGCCATGCCGGGAGTGATAGATTTGAAAAAAGTAAGACTGATCCGCATTCATGCTCCAGCCAACCTGCATTTCGCATTCCGCGACGTGGCCAGCGCTGAGGAAGACCGGGAAACCAAAAAGAACGAAGCGCTGGTGGATCAAGAGTTGAAAATACATTACGCCCGTGGAGAAGCCCAGCAAACAATGGAATTGGCGCACTCTGAAAAATATTCTCTTATCCAAAAAGCGTTCAGCAATACTGCAATGTTTTCAGCCCTGTCAGACAGCGACCTAAGATGGCCTGATGAAACCCGGTTACGACTTAGGTTTGAAGCCAACGAAAAATCCCTGAAAAACTTATCTAAAATCATTACGCCCATTTCATCACAATGGCCTGAGTTGAATCTTATGCTATGGGACAAAGGTTTTGCGCCGCTCAAGAGTAATGAACAAAATCCAGAAAAAACTCAGGATTATTCTGACCAGGAGATGGAATAAATCATGAATTCCCGGAAATATTTCTATATTACGTTAATTGCAGGTTTGGCATTACTTTTATTGAGCCAGTTTATATTCGTGGTCAATGTTACGGAATATGCTGTCATGACGCGTTTCGGCAATCCGGTAAGAACCTATTCTACAGCTGGTTTGATGATTAAATGGCCTTTCCCTTTCGAGAAGATCAACCGGTTCGATAACAGAAAAAATTTTATGCAGCTGCCGCGTGACGAATATCTTACCCGTGATAAGAAAAATATCATGGTAGAGAGTTATCTGGTGTGGCGTATAGATGATCCGATACAATTTATGAAAGCCGTTGGAACCAAAATTGGAGCGGAAGCCCGTCTTACTTTTTCTCTGTCATCAACTATCGGAGCTGAACTGGGCAGTATTCCATTCTCTGACTTAATATCAGATAAAATCGATAGTAAATTGCCCTCTGCGGTGGAGAAGATTTCCGTCCAGATTAGCCGTGAAGCGCAAACCTATGGCATCAACATCATTGATATACAGATTAACCGCCTGAACTATCACGAACAAAACCGCCTTTCAGTATTTGAACGTATGAGAGAAGAAAGGCGTCAAATCGCCACACGTTTCCGTTCTGAAGGCGAAGAAGAAGATATGAAAATTCGCGCCGCCACCCATCGCGATAGAAGCAAAATCATAACTGACGCGGAAATCGAAGCTTCCAAAATAATCAGTGAAGGAGAAGCGGAAGCTGCCCGCATTTACGCTGAAGCGATCAAGCAGAATCCAGATTTTTACCGTTTCCAAAGATCATTGAAGATGTATGAGAATATTTTCAACAAAAATGATTCGATAATAATTCCGGCTGATTCAGAGTTGATGAAATATCTTTTGGGAGATATATCAGAATGAATAGATTAATCATATATTCGATTGTAATCATTCTGTTATCAACCTGGTTAATAACAGGCTTTTATACAGTCTCACCAAAGCATACGGCGGTCACCACATTTCTAGGGAAGATATCCGATTCACGGGTTGCGCCTGGATTACATTATCACGCCCCTTGGCCGATAGGGCGAGTATATTGCGTAGAGACGTCTACTATCTTTAATATGCCGGTTGGTTTTCGTATTACGGAATTGATTAAGAACAAGAAGCCTACTGCTGATCAGTGCGAATGGCTGACCGGAGATACCAATGTCCTGCGCATCCAACTTTTGATCCAGTATGTAATATCTAATCCCAAAGATTTTTTATTCAGCTCTGTTTCGCAATTTGAACTACTGCGAAAGACCGGCGAGGCATCGATCACGCATCGACTGGGTCAGATAACAGTTGACGACGCGCTAACCACTGGTTGGGCGCTTCTCTCAAAACAAGTAATGATTGATATTCAAAAACACCTTGATAAATGCAATACAGGACTAATGGTGATCAGTATCCAGCGCAAAGCCATTGAACCTCCAGAGGAAGTACGTAAGGCGTTTCAGGATATTACAAACGCCCGACAGGATAAATCACGTTTTATCACCAAGGCGAAAGTTTACCGTGAACAAGTCCTGCCCCGCGCCCGTGGAAAAGCGCATGAGATTATTTCTAACGCCATAGCCGAAAAAGATCAGCGCATATCTTTCGCCAAGGGAGATGTGAATAGATTTCTGGCATTACTGCCCCAAGTCAAGAAATCACCCAAATCAATTCGTATACGCTATTACAGGGAAATAATGGAAAAGATTCTTCCCTCCATGAAAAAACGCATACTGGTGCGTTCGGAAGACGGATCGCTTATACCAATCAGCATATTTCAAAACCAGGAATAAGGTGAGATGTTCATCACTAATTTAATTATCCACTGTTGTTTTTCTCTTATAGCGCCAAGGGCAAAAGCGCAATGCGCTCAGCCCTTGATGCGATCACCTACGGTTCACAGAATCCCTCTCCCAAGATTGGGAGAGGCTAGGTGAGGGTTGATAACAACCACCCGAATATAATAAGAATCCACCCCAAAGTAGGGGCAATCCTTCATGGTTGCCCGATAAAAATCCACCCTACGATGGGGGAAATATCCCTCTCCCAAGATTGGGAAAGGCTAGGTGAGGATTGATAAAAATCACCTTTGCAAATGCGGACGCCAAGGGCAAGACTGCAATGTGTCCAGCCCATGATCAAGCCACCCAATATAAGGGGTAACGTTGAGAGCGTTTTCAAAAAATCTAATGTCGGGTATTTATCGTAGTTCTTAGCAAATAAACAATATCAATCACTCATTAACTTATCCATTTTCCTTCTCCCTGATAGAAACCATTCATATATTCCATTCTGCATCCATTATAAAAACCACGCTTCGCTTTGAGCCTATCCGGTTGACTGCTAGGATATCCTGTTGATTTCAATTATGGAGCGTATAACTGATGTATGACGTAATTGTTGTTGGCGGTGGACATGCCGGATGCGAGGCGGCTTCGGCTGCGGCGCGGATGGGACGCCGCACCGCATTGTTGACTTTCTCGATAAAAACCATCGCCCAGATGTCCTGCAATCCGGCAATCGGCGGAGTGGCCAAAGGACAACTGGTGCGCGAGATTGACGCGCTGGGCGGCATCATGGCCCATGTCTCAGATAAAGCGGGCATCCACTTCCGCATCCTCAATAGTTCCAAAGGTCCGGCGGTGCGCTCGCCCCGCGCCCAGGCCGATTTCGATCTATACACCAGCGCCATGGTCGAACGCCTGCAAGCCACGCCCAATCTCGACATCCTCGAAGGAGAAGGCGCCGAGGTGCTTATCAAGGATAATAAAGTCTACGGCATCGCCGATGCTTCAGGCCATCGCCTGGAAAGCCGCACCGTGATCCTCACTCCGGGAACCTTTCTGGGCGGCTTGATGCATTTCGGCTTCAATAAAGTCGAGGGCGGACGCATCGATGATTTCACCTCCAACCAACTGGCGGCCAACCTGCAATCCCACGGTCTGGCCTTGGGACGCCTCAAAACCGGAACTCCAGCGCGCATCTTGGGATCAAGCATCAACTACGACGTAATGGAAAAACAGCAAGGTGACGATCCACCGCAGCCATTTTCACATCATCCTGAAACCCGTGTACAAAACCAGGTATGCTGCTACCTGACCCGCACTACTGAAAAAACCCATGAGATCATTGCCAATAATTTTGATAAATCACCCCTGTTTACCGGCAAAATAACCGGAGTCGGGCCGCGCTATTGCCCCTCTATTGAAGATAAAGTAAAGAAATTCCCCGAGAAGACCTCGCACCAGGTTTTTATTGAACCGGTGGGAAAAGATGGAAAACTGATCTACCCCAACGGCATCTCAACCAGCCTGCCGCTGGATGTGCAATTGGCCTATATCCAAACCATCCCCGGAATGGAGAACGCCGAAATTGTCAAACCGGGATACGCGGTAGAGTATTTCTACTCCAATCCCCAGGACCTCTACCCCTGGATGGAGAGCAAACGAATCAGTGGATTATTCATGGCCGGACAAATCAACGGCACATCGGGCTACGAAGAAGCCGCCGCCCAGGGGCTGGTGGCCGGAATCAACGCCGCCTTGAAAATCGCCGGAGAAGAACCAGTAACCTTTGGACGCGACGAAGCCTATGTCGGCGTGTTATGCGATGACCTGGTAACCAAGGGAACCGAAGAACCATACCGCCTATTCACCTCATCAGCCGAATACCGCTTGATGCTGCGGCAGGATAACGCTGATTTCAGATTGATGGAGCTGGGCTATAAAGTCGGCCTGATTCCCCGCGAATGGCACGAAGAGGTGGTTGGATGGAAAAACGATATAGCCAAGTTAAAAGAGGAACTGCTGCATCGGTTTATCGTTCCCGGCGAATCAATTAGAGAACTATTCGGCGAGATGGAACTGGGCGAGATATCACAACCCACGCCGCTGCTGCATGTGCTGCGCCGCAAGAATATGACATCAACCGCCCTGGATCGATTTGGAGTTGATATCAAACCCTACCATGCCAGAGTACTTGAACAATTGGAAATCGAAACCAAGTATCATGGATATATCGAGCGCCAGAAGAAAGCAATAGAAGAAGACCGGAAAGCCGACCTGCGCCGCATCCCCCCCGGTATTAATTACCGCCAGTTCAATAACCTACGCAACGAAGCGCGCGAGAAATTCGAGCGCGTGCAACCCGCCACCATAGGTCAGGCCGCCAGAATTCCCGGAATCGTACCAGCTGATATCACCGTGTTATGGGTTAATGTAATGAAACAAACAAAAGAAGAGTAAAGTAATTCGGGCGCCCACATGGGGCGCCAAGGGCAAGACCGCAATACTGGGCGCCAAGGGCAAGACCGCAATGCGGTCAGCTGGGTGCCAAGGGCAAGACCGCAATGCGGTCAGCCCTTGATCAAACCACCAACGATAGAATGAAATTCTTTAACTAAAAGACATGCCATGAAAGACGCCCTACCGGTCCCGTTCAGTAGTAAATGGTTTTTCAAAAAAGTCATCCAGTGATTTTTCATGGAACCAGCTGGCTGGGCGCCAAGGGCAAGACCGCAATACTGGGTGCCAAGGGCAAGACCGCAATGCGGTCAGCCCTTGATCAAACCACCAACCATAGGGTGAAATACGCTGCATGCTATTTGGCGGCAAAACGGTTTGCTGTCGGATTCCATGAATCTTGATTTTACCACCATCCCCTACTGGGGCGATGATTCTCACTTGGAAAACAACTGGTCGGGCAAGCCTTAACTAAAAGACATACCCATCAAGAACGCCCCTACCGATCCCGTTCAGTAGAAAATGGTTTTTCAAAAAAGTCATCCAGCGATTTTTCATGGAACCAGCTGGCATAGAGTGAATCAAAACCAACCGGCTCGCCGCCTATATCGACATACTCCACCTGCTGCCAGGCGAAGAATACGGTATGCAGCATTTCGCTCATCTGCTCAATAGCCCCGCTTCCGGGCGCCACGCTTTCCAGCGCTTTTACTGGAATACAATACAGAATAATGCCTTCACGATCTTTTTGAGTCACTTTTCCCAGATAACATTTGCCATTGAGCAAATGGATTTCGACCATTTTACCTATCATCGCATCCGTTTCCATTGTTTATTGATTATAAATCGCACCATACAAAATTCCATGCAATTCATGAAGCCAATTATACACTCAAGCCTATTTATCTATAATTCTTATTAACTAGAATAGATTCCATCAATATACCTTTTTTTTATTCTGAACGGGAAACAAATATGACTGAGTTAAATAAGAATCCCAAAACAGTGATTATACAGGAACGGATATTTATAATCTGCGCCGCGATATTCATCGCGGCGCTGGTGACCTGTAATTTGATTTTCCAGAAATTCTTTCACTGGACGCTCAGTCCTCAGCTGTTCGACCATACTTTCTTTTCATATACCTTCGAACTTTCAGTAGGCATACTGCCCTATCCTATCACATTTCTGGTTACGGATATTGTGTCGGAGATATATGGCAAACGCCGGGCCGATCAAATAGTCGTCGCCGGTTTCATCGCCAGTATATTTGTCATGCTGATCGTCATTGTCGCTCAATATGTTCCACAGACCAGCTGGTCTCCGGTATCAAACCAGGAATTCAGCAAAGTCTTCGGTTTATTCGGACCAGCCGTATTCGCATCCATGTCGGCATACCTGTTGGCGCAGTTCATTGATATCAGGATTTTCCATTTTTGGAAACGATTAACCAAAGGGAAGCACTTATGGCTCAGGAATAACGCATCGACGATCTGTTCGCAATTAATCGATACATTAACCGTTCTTCTGATCCTTTGCATATCCGGCGTGATTGAGTGGTCAAGATTTCCAAGTTTATTAGAAAATGGATTTTTGTTCAAAATGGGAGCGGCGTTAATCGACACACCCTTTGTATATCTCGCGATTTGGGGCATTCGTATTAAATTGCAACTTGAACCGGGAGAAGAAATCGTCGAACAATCATAATTATCCTAAGAGATTTCGAGCTCATTCCTTGAACTTTTCGCCAAGAGAGAGAAAATATAATTAAGCGGTTTGTAACAAAAAAAAGTCATTTTGAGCAAAATAATGAATACGCTGGTGGATACACTCTTCTCTTTGGCGCCAATCGCGTTTCTCTCAATTGTAATTATCATCGGTTATTATTTTGCCTGGACTGATTTCAAGCCCAAAAAGATTGACGCCAATGAAGATTTTAATATCCAATTTGAACCTGTTACCCACTATAATCCCAAGCGGCGCGAACTCACCAATACCGAATTAGGCATTCATGATTTTGATAATATCGGCGCCCTTTCCAAAGAAGATCAGCGAAGATTGAAAATGCAAGAATCTATCAAACAGTATTCACAAGAATCGCCCCAAGAAGCGGCGAATGTCGTCAAGAATTGGTTGAGTGAACTATAAAATGCATCTTAATCTTAATCATTTTATCAAAACTCCCACCTTTACCAGTTCTATTGCATTATCTCATTATAAAACAGATTTACAGATTATTTCACGCTTTTCCTGTGCACGATATATGGATAATATCATTATATTGTGCTTTTTTTTTGCTAAAATACTATATATAGTTGAATTTCTCCAACTATATGGTAATGTTAGTTTAGCCATTTCGAATGCATATCCAAAAATCCAATAGGCGGAAAAAATATGTCAGATGAAATTCGTGATGCGTGTGGAGTATTTGCTATCTCTGGTCATGCTGAAGCTTCCCACTTGACCTACCTTGGTCTGTATACCTTGCAACACCGGGGTCAGGAAAGCGCCGGGATTGTTACAGCTGCTGGAGAACATCCCTCATCTCATGTGGGGATGGGACTGGTAGCGGATATTTTCGAAGGAGAAACCCTGGACAACCTTCGAGGCGACCGTGCTATCGGGCATGTACGCTATTCCACAACAGGAGCAAGCGATCTGACCAACGCGCAACCCCTTTTATGCGAATACAAGCGCGGCTGGGTTTCAGTAGCTCATAATGGCAACCTGATAAACACCCTGGAATTACGCAGCGAATTGGAATCGGAAGGCTCCATTTTCCGCACTACTACAGATAGTGAAATTCTGATTCACTTACTGGCGCGTTCCAAGCATTCTGATTTTATCCAAGCCCTGGAAGAATCACTCAAAAAACTGAGGGGAGCGTATTCCATGGTGATCATGAATGATCAATACGTGATCGGATTACGCGATCCGCTGGGGATTCGTCCGCTCTCGCTAGGCAAAAAAGGCGATTCATACATTTTCTGTTCAGAAACCAGCGCCCTGGATATCATTGAAGCGGAATACATCAGGACAGTGGAACCTGGCGAGATGCTCATAATACATAAAGACCGGATCGAAAGCCGCTTCTTTGGCAAAGAATCTAAAATCGCACAGTGTATATTTGAATTAGTATATTTTTCCCGTCCTGACAGTTATGTATTCGGCCAGCGGGTGCATCCCACCCGTGAGAATTTAGGCCGGGTATTATCACGCGAATGTCCCACTGAAGGAGATGTAGTGGTTCCCATTCCGGATTCAAGCATTTGCTCGGCTATTGGATATTCGCTGGAATCAAAAATCCCCTTTCAACAAGGCATCATTCGCAGCCATTACATCGGGCGGACCTTTATCGAACCGAGCCAAAGCATCAGAGATTTCGGCGCCAAGATAAAGTACAATCCAGTCCGGTCTGTGTTGGAAGGCAAGCGGGTAATCATAGTAGACGATTCTATCGTACGCGGTACGACAATGCGGAAAATCGTCAAGATGCTCCGCAAAGCGGGCGCGGCTGAAATTCATCTACGCATCGCTTCACCGGTGTGGATTGAGCCATGTTATTACGGCATTGATACGCCTGAACGCGGCAAACTTATAGGCGCCACCCATACGCTTGAAGAGATAAAGAAACATCTTAGGGTGGATTCGGTCTACTATCTGTCAATCAATGGTCTGCTCAATGCGGCCGATGGAACGCATGATAAATTCTGCACCGCCTGCTTCAGCGGTAAATATCCCCTGAAATGGGAAGGCAATAAGAACGTAACCTTTGAGAAAAAAGTAGTTGAAGCCGAAGGCAACCTGGTTCATCTTAATGTTCCTACATCGGAAAATTCCTGATATATACTTCGGGGATTTTTTGATGGGGCTATGCCTCTTCGCGGCTTTTAGCCCTTTCTACCGGATGATTTGCCCGGCGGTGGTTTGAAAATCCCCCTCACCCTGACCCTCTCCCGGTGGTGTAAAGGCCTGGGACATGGGTAACAGGTGTTCGGGGACATAGGTAACACATTTTCTGAGTGTATTCTAGCCTTGAAAGGAGGCGAAGAATATGCCCTGGAACGAGGTGGACCTTATGTCTCTGAGAAAAGAATTCGTATTGTTGAGCCAGCAAGAAGAAAGCAACATCAGCCAATTATGTAAACGGTTTGATATCAGCCGTAAGACGGGTTACAAATGGATCAAACGGTACAAAGAAGGAGGAGTCGAAAATCTCCAAGACCGTTCCAAAAAACCCAATACTTGCCCTCATCAAACAGATAAGTCTATCGAGCAAGCCATTACAGAAAATCGCGAAAAAGGATGGGGAGGACGCAAAATTCGCTCTCGTCTGATTCAATTGGGATACGAAAATGTTCCTAGCGCCAGCACTATTACTGCCGTGTTACGCCGACTGGGATTGCTGGATGAAAAGGAAAGTCACAAGCACAAAGCCTATAAGCGTTTTGAAAAAGATACGCCCAACGAATTGTGGCAAATGGATTTCAAAGGAGATTTTCCCACGCTCAAAGCACGCTGTTATCCGCTCAGCATTCTGGATGATTGCACGCGCTTTGTTCCCGGATTATTTTCGTGCGCCAATCAGCAAAGGGAAACCGTGCAAGACTCCCTGGAAAGCGTGTTCAGGATGTATGGTATGCCTCGGGCGATGTTGATGGATAACGGAAGTCCGTGGGGAGGATGCAAAACCTGCGAATACACCAGATTGACAATATGGCTGATACGATTGGGTATTCGCGTGTATCACGGTCGCCCCTACCATCCGCAAACCCAAGGCAAGGTCGAGCGATTTCACCGGACCTTTAAGCAAGAATTGCTGATAAGGGAATCGTTTGTGGATTTGGAATATTGCCAAAGGCGGTTTGATGAGTGGCGTTATGAATACAATTTTGAGCGTCCTCACGAAGCCCTGGATATGGATGTCCCGGCTAACCATTATACGTCCAGTCCTTTTGTTTATCCGGGAAGTTTGCCGGATATCGAGTACGCGCCGGGCAGCATTATCAGGAAGGTGCAACAAGGAGGTCGGGTGGCGTACCGTGGTGAAGATTACCGGGTGAGCCGCGCCCTGGTAGGATGCCCGGTTGC
Source organism: bacterium (assembly GCA_963662285.2). Classification (GTDB taxonomy): domain Bacteria; phylum Hinthialibacterota; class Hinthialibacteria; order Hinthialibacterales; family Hinthialibacteraceae. The sequence goes on along the minus strand of CAXXMV010000008.1, from coordinate 866,982 downwards.
CTTGAAACCCGCTATGACCGATGGGATGATGGACGTATATTTTTGCCGACAAAAAATCAAGACGCTCGATCTGCGTTTGAATGAAATCAAAGAAGATAACTTGGCAATCCAGAAAAAGGCGTCACAATAGAAATTGGTTGGGCGAAACGGAAGCGGGCGCTGCAGGAGTGCAACCCGCCAGGGATAGCCGATCCGAGGTGCGAGGGATAATGCAGGAGGTGAAATATTCACCTCCTCCCTCTAAGCCAACCAATTATCCTGAGCATCTCTAGATGCCTAAAAAAAAACTCAAACAATAACCTGGGATAAATCCCGGTTTTGATAAAAAACTGTAACCCATGTCCCCGAACATGTGTTACCCATCTACCCGGTCTGTACAGGTGGGAGAGGGGAGTTGGTTATCCGGTGTTTTTTTGTTGGTAAAAGTTATTGGATTAACGTAGGTGTAGTCAAGGGCAGTAGGGTGGGTCGCGCCTTACCGACCCACCAAAAATCCACCCCCGAAAACCAACCACCAACACCTAATTAATCCAAAAAAATCCTTGAATCATCACGACGCGCCTGATATTCCGGGCGCCTATAAAAAGCGCCCCTACAAAAACCACCAACGATAATAACCCGTAGGGGCAATCCTTCATGGTTGCCCGATGATGATTCCACCTTCGGTTTATGCGACGGGCGCCAAGCGCGGGTGCCAAGGGCGGGTGCCAAGGGCAAGACCGCAACGCGGTCAGCCCTTGATGCTGCCACTTATTATGTAAAGTAATCCTCGAACATAATCACCCCATTAAAAAAAAATCCTACCCATCCTTCAATCCAGAAAATCCAGATTCAGACAAAAAAACCCACCAACGAGTAACAGAATCCCTCTCCCAAGATTGGGAGAGGCTAGGTGAGGGTTGATAACAACAACCTAATCACAAAAAAATACTCAAAACACTAAAAAACACCACTTATTTCTAAAAATACGGGTGCCAAGGGCAAGACCGCAACGCGGTCAGCCCTTGATGCTGCCACTTATTATGTAAAGTAATCCTCGAACATAATCACCCCATTAAAAAAAAATCCTACCCATCCTTCAATCCAGAAAATCCAGATTCAGACAAAAAAAACCACCAACGATAATAATCCGTAGGGGCAATCCTTTATGGTTGCCCGATGATGAATGCCCGCCATAATCAACAATGCTCCTCATTATCAATTAATCCCCCTAACCCCCTGAATAAACCCAACTTATTTCAAAAAATGCACTTTAGAGCCTTTTTTTTGCGGAAACCCTCCCTATTGGTAGAGGGCTTTTTTTAAAAACCAAAACGAATGCGGGATAAGAAAATGTCTAACAATTCAGTTTTAGAAAATATGTCAAAAACACATGAAATCTTGTTTGATAATATCACCGATGAATTAATCAACCAGAAACATGATATCTCCGATCCCAAGGTGCAATCGCAATACCGGCTGGCCTTTCAATGCACCAACACCTACTTGAGCCTGCAAAGGTTCATGTTAAAACAACCCGCAGCTGCACCCGACGCAAAATTCGAAATCCCCGACTCCTGGAGCGAAGACCCGGTAAAATTTTCCAGCGAAGCGCTCAACATCGACCTCTATGAACACCAGAAAAAATTCTGCCTCTCCCAAAAAAGGATCAACCTGATGATCGCGGGACGCGGCGCGGGAAAATCAATCGCCGCCTGCGTAACCGCCATTTTCTACGCCATAATCAACGCACGCCACATCGCACTGGTAGTCTCGTCCGGCCAACGCATGAGCTCCGATTTCGGCGCCCGGATCATCGAACTGATCCGCGAATCGCCCGTCTACCAATGGGTCAGAAGCATTTCCAACGAGCAGGTGGTCTTCAAAAACGATTCCACCATCAAACTGCTGCCCGCCAATCCAGACACCATTCGCGGCTACCACCCCAAAACCAACGGCCAGGAATCGGGCATATCCATTTTCCTCGACGAAGCCTGCTTCATGGAGCATGGCGACGAAATCCGCAAGGCGGTCGAGTACGCCATGATCACCAGCGCCGAAAAAAAAGGCCGCCTCTACATCGTCTCATCGCCCTCAACCACCGGCTCATGGGTCTACGGCTACACCGCCCAAGCCAAAGAAAACGGTAAAAATATCGCCGTAATCCAATGCCCCAGCACCGCCAATCCCAACATAACCGCCGAAGAGATCGAACGCCTGCGCCAATCCAAAAACGAGTTGGAATTCCGCGCCGAAGTGATGGGCGAATGGGTCGACGGCGCTTACGGCATGTTCAACGGCTTGATCGAAGCCAACACCATCCCGCCCAACCAGAACAAAATTCCACCCCAGGCGGTCTGCTCGCTTGGAGTCGACCTGGCGCTGTCCTACGATCAGACCCACGACCGCAACGCCCTGGCCGTAGTAGCAAGATGGTGGCCCGACGACGACATAAATTCCGAACCGCGCTTCAGATTATTGGATATGAGAGTCCTGGAACGCGCATCAGATAACGAACTGCGCAAAACAGTCAATGATTTAGTGGATAAATACGGCGTCGAACACGCCGGAGTGGAAAATTATCAAGGCAAGGGCTTGGCGGAATATTGCGAGTCATTAAAAATCAACACCCAATTAATCAACCCGACCGCCTCAGCCCAGAGAACTGCATTTCACGAGCTGCACCGCCTGTTACGCCAAAAATTGCTGGAATTACCGGGCAATCTCCCCCAAACATTTTTCGAGGAATTGCAAACCTTCGAATACCGCAGAAACCCCAACGGCCAAATCTCCTTCGGCCACCCCGCAGGCCAACACGACGACACAATTTACGCCCTGGCCTGGTCAATCTACGCCGTACAATTCGGCCCGGCCACAGAACCAGCCTCAACCCCGCCCCCAATAATAATGTTCAGCAAAAAACGCTGAACAATAACATTGGAAAAATCGTTAAAAAAACCCGTAGGGGCGTCCTTCATGGGCGCCCAATATGATAATTAACGATGAATATAAAAAAAACAAAGCGTAACCAAAATCGGGATGGGTGCCAAGGGCAGTGTCCTTTCTGCCCTTGACTACACCTATGGTAATCCAATAACTTTTACCAACAAAAAAAACACATGATAAACCCGTAGGGGCGCCCTTCATGGGCGCCCAATATGATAATTAACGATGAATATAAAAAAACAAAGCGTAACCAAAATCGGGATGGGTGCCAAGGGCAGTGTCCTTTCTGCCCTTGACTATACCTATGGTAATCCAATGATCTTTACCAACAAAAAAAACACATGATAAACCCGTAGGGGCGTCCTTCATGGGCGCCCGGAATATCAGGCGCGTCGTGATGATTCAAGGATTTTTTTGGATTAATCAGGCGGGCGCGGGTGCCAAGGGCAAGACCGCAACGCGGTCAGCCCTTGATGCGATCACCTACGTTAATCCAATAATTTTTACCAACAAAAAAACACATGATAAACCCGTAGGGGCGTCCTTCATGGGTGCCCGGAATATCAGGCGCGTCGTGATGATTCAAGGATTTTTTTGAGATTAATTAGGTGTTGGTGGTTGGTTTTCGGGGGTGTATTTTTGGAGTGATTTGTTTATGTTCTGAGGATTGATGTTGATCTATCTCTTTTGAAATAAAACTGTTGCATTTAAGATGGTTCAGATGTAGGTGGCTTTGGTGGGCTACGCTTCGCTTTTAGCACACCCTACGTGTTACTTCGCTTTTTGCCCACCATGTGCTACCTGCTGGTCTTGGGAATTTCGGGCGCCCACTAGGGGCGCACCCTACGGTGAATAAACGCCTATGTGTGGAATATGTGGAATTGCTTATACAGATTCTCAAGTTAAAGTGAATCGTGGGCTTTTAGAATCCATGACGCGGATTATTCAGCATCGCGGACCGGATGATGAAGGTCATTATATTGCTGACGGCGTTGGTCTGGGATCGCGCCGTCTGTCGATCATCGGGTTGAGCGACGGGCATATGCCTATGTCGACTGAAGATCAGCGCTTTTGGATCGCTTATAACGGCGAGTTGTATAACCATCCCTCAATCAAGCAGCAGTTGCAAACCAAAGGATATACCTACCGCACTCACGCTGATACTGAGAGTTTTCTGCATCTTTACCGCGAATACGGCGACTCTTTTCTGGAACACGCCCAGGGCATGTTCGCTGTATCCTTGTGGGATGCGCAGCGCCGGAGGTTGATTCTGGCACGTGACCGGTTGGGCATTAAACCACTGTACTATTATTTCGACGGCAAGGCCCTGCGCTTTGGTTCTGAGATTAAATCAATCCTGCTGGATGCGGATGTTCCACGCGAAATTGACCATGAAGCGTTAAACCTATATCTGGCTTATCTCTCCGCTCCCGCTCCTTATACCATGTTTAAGGGAATCAGGCAGTTACGCCCCGGCGAGATGCTGGTTTTCGAGAATGGCGTTATAAATATTCATGGTTATTGGCGGCCTGAAGAATCTATCGGATCAATCGAGACGCTTGATGAAGAGGCTCATCCCAAAGAACTGGCGCAACGTTTGCGGGATGTGGTGCGCCAGCATCTACTGGCGGATGTCCCGGTTGGAGCGTTTCTTTCCGGCGGCATCGATTCGAGCGTTCTCACCGCCCTGATGCATGATGAGATCGGGTCGGATTTCAAGACATTTTCCATCGGGTATAAAGGATTGGGTTTGTTCGATGAAACGCCCCACGCCCGCTTGGTATCTGATCGTTTCGGGACTGATCACTACGAACATTATCTATCGCCCAATGACCTGCTCAATGCGCTGGATGACGTCACCTGGCAACTGGATGAGCCGCTGGCCGATTCATCGAGCCTGCCGGTTTATTTCGTATCCAAACTGGCGGCGGAGCAGGTGAAAGTTGTGCTTTCGGGAGACGGGGGCGATGAATTGTTCGCGGGATACCGTAAATATCAGGCGGAGTATTTCAGGAAATTCTGTTCGTTTATTCCCGCTCCAATATTGGGTTGGTTTGGCCGTTCGGTGGCTGACCGGATGCCGGAGTCGCACGCCAATGTGGTGATGGATTATCTGCGTCAGATCAAGAAGTTCTTCCGTGGCCTTGACCCTGATCCGTTTGAACGGCATTTGAAATGGGCGATCCATTTTGAAGATGAGATTCGCGGACCGTTGTTGAGGCGGGAAATATTAAACGAAATCGATTTTAATGCTCCCTGGAATTACCGGAGAGAGTTGTTTGATGAGATGCCTCGCTTTGATGATCTGAACCGGATGTTGTGGGTGGATTTGCGTCATAACCTGGCGGCGGATATGCTGCGCAAGGTTGACCGGATGTCGATGCTGCATTCGCTGGAAGTGCGGGTGCCGTTTCTGGATCACAAGTTTGTTGAGTGGGGATGTTCGCTGCCAAGCAATGCGAAATTGCATGGCAAGACGACTAAATGGATTCTAAAAGAAGCGTTTCGCGATGCGCTGCCCGATGAGATTCTGGACCGGCGCAAGCATGGTTTTGAGATTCCGGTGGGTGAATGGTTCAGGGGCGATTTGCGGGAGATGATAGAAGATGTCTGTTCCGTCTCTACCGTCAACCGCCGGGGGCTTTTTAACCCCCGGTCGGTTGATCAGGTATTAAGGGATCATCAAGACGGGAGAAGAGACTATAACAACCAGTTATGGATTCTCCTCAGTTTAGAGCTTTGGCAACGCCGTTTTCTTGATCAACCATCAGGGTCGATACCGGAACGACCCGCCTCAGCGGTATAGCTTTAATAATACCCAAACGGGTGATGTTGCCGGAAGAAGACCGTTTTTCTTCTTCCGAGGTATATAGTACGCGGGCGGTGATCCGGTCTCCCGGACGCAGGGTGGCTTTATTAAAAATTCTCTTGTTGACGCCGTGCCGCTTAAACCATAAAAAACCATCGTAACTATGATGCCTAAAGGTGAAACTGTTCTCGGTGTGGGACAGGCTGCCGATTTCGATTTCTATGGTCTCACCCGGTATTGTGCGCGGTTCCAGATAGATTATCGGTTCCTGGGTGTTCAGAGTGGCAAAGACCAGGCCAGGTATATTAGTGATCTTCAGTTTTAATTCAGCGCCTTCCTCAATATCATTTACCTGTTTAATGAAGCAGCGGTATCGCATGCCGCATGCATCCTTCAGGTAAAAGCCGGGATTGCCATTCAGCAGTTTTCCCGGATTACTCTGTGATTTCCGTTGTCCCACCACAAAGGCCACCTTGGCGTTGACGAAGGTGTTGATGTTGATGCTGTCGGGTTCAATGTAATAAGCATTATTAGATGCGAGCAGGTTTTGAACCTGTTCGATCAATTCTAAATTGGCATCTTTTTTATCGCGCTGATGAAGCAGAATTTCATGTCCGCAATCATGCACGGTTTTATATTCTCCGAAGAGCCATGCATTTTTCATGCGATCCAGGAAAATTAATTCATCATTATGATTCCAGACGCTCTGCTGTTGAGTGGTTTGCTCTAATCGATTTATATGACTGGATTGGAGGATGGACTCAAAATGCGCTCTATAGCGAAGAAACGTCGCTCTAGCCATATAGGCGCATCCTGAATCTAATTGATCCATTAGTCGTTCTAAATAAAAGAGTTTTATTTGTTCCTGCTCTTCTTCATTACGAAATTGGTGTAGAACTGTTGCCACGATTGCTCACCTCATGACTAGGTTTTCTATAAGATAGTAACGAAAAAGGAGGGCGTAGTTTTCAAATTAATGTAAAAAGTTGTATCTAATTTATCGCAACAATTTTAATAGTTTGATTTAACTATATTTATGACAAGGGGTTTTGCGATTTAAATTTAAATTTTAATAATTCTGGTCAATCTATATTTTTATTGATTTAGGTAGTAAGTTCCCGATTTTGCTTTCTATCGATAGAGGTATGGAATTTACTGATTTTGCGGTGAAATTGATATATAGTTTATTAAATTAAGGTTGATTGAATATTCATAATAAATTATTCTAATATCGGGTGAGTCAATTATAGCGAATTTATATGAAACTATTAGATCGGATGAATTATTAAAAAATAAGTACTATTTAATAAATAGGCATTGTAATTAGGAGATCAAAGAAAATGTTGGGAAATGCTCCTGAGGTGGAAATAGAGGTTGTATGGGATGGTAGTATCTGCCCTTATTGCGGGCAAGAACGCCTGGAGAACATCCCATATTGCAAAATGTGTTCTAAAAATATGACATCTTTCGTTCTGGCTATATGCCGTGATCTACTTTATAGCGCTGGACAAACCAAGAAACTGGATAAAACGGCGAAAGAAGATTTGAAAACAGAAAAAGAAGCAGTTCAGGAAATGGAACTTTTTAATGTTATAAATAAATTTCCATATAATTTCGCCGCGCGTTGCCAGAGATATAATAAAGCCCTTAAGTCGGAGGGCGTCTGGTTTGCTCATATGGTGGCTTATCGTTTTATTGATACTATGCGTGCGGAAAAGAATCTGTCGCCTCCCATGATAGTATGCGATCCTATGTATCAAATAGTGCGGGATCAGGTTTATGACTTTTTACAGAATCCCGCGCCGGATAAGGATGAATGTGAAGCTTTTGAGAATGTGTATAATATTCCTGAATCACGGGATGACGGAGCTGCCGTCATTCATTCGATGATCGAGGAACTTGAGCGGATCAAGCGCTTGACGATTGCGAGATCTAAAACCAAATGTCAGGGTTGCGGCAAGGAGTTGACCACGGGAAAAACCAAATGCGATGATTGCTTGAAAGATGAAGCGCTGGATAACCGGCGTTCTATTGCTTCGGGCGTCCCGGCGCCCCTCACTCAACCCCAAACGGATGGTGGATCAGTTGCATCAAGACCCAGCGGTATGCACATTCATGATAAATAGAGAGGCTTATTTAGAGGAATTATTGCACTTTCCAAATGCCGATTTTTTCCTGGCCTTGTTGGATAACATCGGTTAAAACCAAGCCTGGGGGGGCTTGATCGAATAATTGTTCTATCAAAGCCAGATTGGCGTCTGCATACAACCAGCGGCCGGCAGGAAAAACCAACCATTTTGCTTTAATGCTGCGGCAATGATCCATCAAGGAGTCGAGGGTTTGTCCGGTTTTCGGCGCCCATAATTCACGTTGGTAAATTCGATCCTCAAGATTAAATTTCGCTATATAAAAATATACCGGTTCGTTGGTCATGGGCGCGTAGATCACATCGCCCGGACTGGTTAATTCTTTCAATCGTTCAATGGTTTGCGGATAGGGGAGATACATGCTGCGCCAATTGGCGAAATTGATGTAAGAACGGTCGCCCATGGCGCGTCCGATTTGTTTATAATCCTGCGTTCTATCCATAAACAGGCATGACCATATCAAAAATAGCGGAAGAGCGGTATATACCAATGCGATTTGCATCCAGCGCCGGGCGTTGGTGATTCTTTCGAGCAATAACGCCGCAGGTATCATCAAACCCAGGTAATAAGGCAGAGCCTGCCGTACGTTCAGGGATGCCTTGGACATGCAGGTCAGAATATAGTGGGCGGCAATCCAACCAAAAAGAATCCAGAATGTTCTCCATTTACGCATCAAGGGCAGGGCGATAAGACCGGCCAGGAATAATGCGGCGATGACAGGCGTGACGCCTTCAGTCATTGCTTTAAGATTACCGAGTAACACTGCCAGGGTTGGTAGTTTCAACTGCGATGGCACGTCTGAATTGAATCCTGATAACTTCATGTATAAAACAATGGTGATAGCCGGAATCAGGCAGGCCAGCACGGATGGCAGGAAATATTGCAATGTACGTTTGGTGCGGGGAAACATTGTATCGTAGCAGGTCATCAAAGCGAAACCGGGAATCAGGCAGACCGCAGTGTGTTTATATAAACAGGCCATAGTAGCGAAAAGGGTTCCCAGAATCAAATCATTGCGGCGCTTATGTTCGATGAATCTAATCCAATAAAAGAAACCGGCCAATACCAGAAACAGCGTCCCGCCTTCGATCATTACCGTATTGCCGTAATGAAAAATGGGCGGCAACAGAACAAAGAGTATAGCCGCAGCCCGCGACGATGTTTTCCCACCGAACAATCCGGCCAGATAGTATATATATATGGCCCCGCCGAAAGTGAAGCCGATCTGAATAACACGGCTTATCCATTCATGAAGTCCAAAGCAGATATAGACCGGAATGGCGATCAACTTGGAAACCGGGGGATAACGAAACAGTGGATTGAGGTCGTCAAAACTATTGAGGATGGATGATTTTATCAATGCCATAGCAAAGATCGCGGTTACGCCGCCCATGATGGCTATGGCGACCCAGTAGCGCTGCATGGCCGTTGCGGCGATCCGGTGAAAAATCTCAGCCATTTTGCTGCGCAGGCCGGAAAAGCATAGCAGCGCCGTCAACCAGGCGAGAACCATAGTTGATAATATGGGTCTTATCGAAAATCCCAGCGCCCGGTTGATTGGTTCTACAATCTTTTGCGCGATGACTGCGGGGACGGCGCCATGATCGATGGTATCCAATCCGGTTAATACCGGGGCGTTCAGGAATGGAATATGGAGCAGGAAGACAGCGCCGAAGAGAATCATGAAAAAGATGATGTCTCTTGATGGCTGGTCTGGAATGGCGCTCTCATCGAACGGGCGCCCACAAGAGGCGCACCCTACTTGATTTTGGATGGCGCCCTCATCGAACTTTAATTGGCATATTGCGCGGAATAATAGACTGCATATTATCATTACGGCGAATAAACCGATGCAGGCAACGCTCTGCATTTTCACCGAAACTGGTAGATGCCACAGGGGGTAGATCAGAAAACTAATCCACCAGATCAACAGAAATAAGAATTGGATTGGATAGGTTTTATTATTCATAGGTTTTAGTCGTCAGGGGTGGATTTGTGATGGGTCGGTGAGGCTGACCCATCCTACGCTTGAGTAGATTTAGAATATTACTTATGCTATTCCTTTCCTGTGGGGAGAGGAGACTAAGAGATGGTTCTAAGAGATGGAGTTTTTTGTATGAATTTTTTTTACAAATTAACGGCTTCATTTTGGCTTCTCAGCTTGGACGATCAGTGATCCTGAAATCTCTCTGGCAATGGGGATTGATTCGAGTAATAATCCTAATCCATTGATTAAAGGGATCAGCGGTTTGGGGATGATGGGATGCATGAAATCGTAGGGCGTGACGCAGACCTTGTCGAATCCGGCGTCCCGCAGTTGTCGGGCCAGGCGCCAGCGAAAGAAAGCTGTCTCATCGTCGGTATTATCCAACAAGCGGCCGATGAAGTGGATGTTCTTTTCAATGGCGACTTGGGGATTCATCATGTTCGGTTCAGAAAACCAGACCGAACCGCCCGGTTTAAGAACCCGGAAACATTCCTGCAAGGATTTTTCGACATCCAGATGATGAATGACTGATGCGCCAATCACCGCTTCGGCGATGTTGTCTTTGAAGGGCAACTGATAAGCATTGGCGACTTGAAAATCGACTCTTTTAAACTGCTGAAAACGCTCAATGGCTTCTTTGATGCAAAGCGGCGAGACGTCGAATCCAATCAGCCGCAACGTTGGATTCATGTCCAGAATATAGCGCGTCAAGGCGCCGGTGCCGCAGCCTAATTCCAAAACCAGTGGATCATCATAGGAGCTGATGGCATCCAGAATCAGCCTGGCGCGCCGTTGCTTGCGTAATTTGCCTGCCGGAGTGGCGCTTCCCCACCAGATTTCACCGGTATCCTGGGCAAGTTTATCGAAATGTTCCTGTTCGCGAATAACTCTGTTTTGGTTCATATTCATGAATAAATTAAATGATCTGGTAATGATTTTATTTTGATAATAATTATTATATTACGAGTGCCAGTGATTTTCAAAACAACGTGCGTCTATGCGGTTGTTAACCGCTCTAATCCTACCCGTAACTTGATGTAGAGGGAAGATGTTGACAACGTTATTGTAATTGTGGTTGGAGTCTGAGGAGAATTAATCGTTGCGCACCGATGCGAGAAACTCTGGTTGAATATTACGGGCGCGCGCCTGTACTCTAACCACTTTGATAGAGGTACGATGAATTTTCCACGAACGTCCATCTTTAATGAATGTAATATGAATTTCTTTACTTTCTTTTGAAGCGTTGGAAAGAAGAGATTGAATATAGGGATAGGTATGGAGTGATTTACCCGAAAAGAGGAAGCGCACGGTTGATTGGGCCAGGGCGCCATCAACCTTGGTTGATGAGCTGATCAAACGTATGCGAATATCTGAGGTCTGTTGGAAAAGTTCTTTGAGTGCGCCAAGGGCTTCGTCGCGTCCCAGGCCGTTCTCGTGCTGATAATCCTTGGCGAACATATTGGCCAAGCTGATCAGGGCGCCGTTTTCGAAGCAGCGCCGGGCTTTCTCTATGGTACGTTCAACGCGTTGCACATCCGATACCAGTACATAAGTGAGCAGGAACCAGGAAATGACGGAGATGATTAACATGCCGAAGACAAAAGTAAAAAATGCTTTCATGATTCCCTCCAGTTCAAAAGGATTGATTGATTTATATTATATAACAGGGTATAGGTTGTTGTCTGATGAAAATAAAAGACAGGTGTTTTTTGATGGGGAGGGTATGGTTGGGAATAAGTGGATTTGACGGGTTATACTGGCGTTTATATCTCATACTCACAGCTACTTGCTGGCGCCTGCATGTAATAATTGAGGGTGGGCTATAATTTTAGCCCACCCTCAAATTACTTACTTTAGACTGTTTACAGGTTTGCTAGAACAGGCTCCAATCAGAAACACTGGTACCGCCGTCCAGGATGGTTAATAGGCCCCATCCGGTTTCGTCGTCCCAGAATTCGCCTACCACGCCATCAGGACCGGTTGAGTGCCAACCCCATTTACCGGTGCGGGTATCGACTAGACCTGCTTCGGAACTGTTCATGAGGATGTCGAATCCTAATAGAGTACGATCCGCCGGATCAAGGATGACGGTCTTGTCAACGCGGTATTCAACTATATATCCGGAGTTGTCGTCTTTGGGCGCCGCGCCGAATCCCCAATAGACCGGACCGGAGGCGGAATCTCTGCCTTCTTCGGTGAAATTGCCGTTACCGATAGCCTGGACATCGAGGGCCGAGCCATTGGATGAGGCTATGCTGCCATCGCCAACCACTGTCAACTGTGGACCAAACGGAGTCTGTTCTTTATTGGCGGAGCGGGACATGTTGCCATCGAAATAGATTTCCGCGCTATCGTTTTGATAACCAGCTGTGCTGCCGTCAAAATTAAGACTGGGATCGACGACATCCATACCAACGTAAATATAAGTATCATCATGGAAAATTTGGAAGGTGACATTTTCTTCGGCGGACGGATATTCCGTGCCGGTAATATGCACTCCAGGCGCCACGTTGCCGTTGGATGTATCATGATCGAAGAAATATGAGTTGGCGCCATCATATTCAGCCGGATCAAGTTTACCGTCCAGGGTTACGGTGTTGGATAGTTTCGGCGCTGAAACCATGGTCTCTTTTAATTCAGGGGATATAAAGAATGATGTAACTGCGCCCCGGATATCATCGCCTAATGCAGTACCGGACCAATAGGCCTGTCCGGTTGGCGTTGCTGGAGAGGTGCATTGGTAGGTCAAGGAGGTTTGACCAGCTGGGATAGTTAGATCCCAGGTGATTTTGCCATCGGCTAAGGTTCCACCATCGCTGATAGCAGCGGCGCTGAATCCTTCGGGCAATATTTCTTCAATGGTTACTTGCTTGCCATCTTCGGAGTTATTGATGTCGAGCGTGATGTTGAAGGTTTCGCCGCCTTCATACTGTTTGGGATTGATGGAACGGGTGACCATAGTATATGAAGTGGAGAGGACTGCGCGGATATTATCGACGTAAATTGAACCACCGGTTCCATCAGCGCTCTGGGTGACGAATTGCAGGTTGAATGTTCCGCCGCTTTGAATGGCAGCCAGATGGGGTCCGATGTCCAATCCCCAACCGATGGTATGCCATTCGCCTTTCCATCCTCCGGTAGCGCGGATAGGCAAGGTTAGCGTTCCACCAGTGCTCGATGTGACTCTTAACATGAAATTGTGCCATGAACCATCAAATGAATCGCTCATCATGGCGTCGCAAACAATGCCAATGGTTTGATCCCATTTATCGAAATCGTTGATGGCATTGATGGTTGTGGCGTTGATTTCCCATGCGCCGCTGAGAATCATTTCCATGTAATCTGCGCCTTCGCTGGGAACGGCTACGGCGTCGCCCATGATGGGCGCTTCCCCGTTAGAATTAGCCCAACCTTCAGGCGCTGTATTATTGGCATTGGTTTTATTCAAGCCATAAATGGTTTCCATTGCTATTCCAGGGGCGTTGGCCGGACGGCGTGCGAAGATATTATCGATGTAGACCCGACCGGTGACCATTTCGCCGGGCATGAAAATAATCTGAAGTTGATTGATGCTGGACAATTCGTTTTCAGAACTGTAGGGATCAATGGGGATGACCAGTTCATGCCATTCACCAGCGCCGGGGACGGTGTGCTCGCCCAAGCCAATCCCGCCGGGGATTGAAAAGCGCATGATATATCCATTGCTGGAATGAGCTTCCGCATCGGGGAAAAAGTAGAATGAAATATGCAGTTCACGCATGCCGGTCAGATCTATCGCCGAAGTGAATTGCATTGTGGACGTGCCATAGGTGTCACCTTGATCGGCCGAGTATTCCACTAATAGACCGCTTTCGCCTTCGAGGCGCGGGGCGCCGTCCACTTCGGGATCGTCGCCAACTGAGTAAGCCACTTTACCGCCGCTAAACACCCAATCGAAACTGTCTTCTTCCCATTCAAAGCCAGCGATCCAGATATCCGTGTCATCGGCCGCATAACTCATGGGGCAGATAATCAGTAGTCCAAATAGTAAAATTGATATTTTGTGCATTTCTTCTCCTTTTGTTATGGATTTATATCAAAATCCAGTTTTATTATCTACTTTATAGCATATCAATTATACAATGGATAGATTGGTTTACAATTTTGTTTTCATTTTGGAACAGTCTTGAATCGCATTTCTTGAAGGGCGCAGTACAGCACTGGTACGACGAAGACGGTGATGAGGACGACCGTCATTCCTCCGAATGAGGGGATGGCCATGGGGATCATGATGTCGGCGCCGCGTCCTTTGGAGGTTAGCACTGGTATCAAGGCCAGGATGGTTGTGGTCACGGTCATCAGGCAGGGACGGATGCGGCGTCTGCCAGCTTCGAGAGTGGCCTGGCGTATGGCCTGGATCGATGTTGGCCGATTGTTGGAGAAGGACTGATTTAAGTAGGTGGTGATGATTACGCCGTCATCGGTGGCGATGCCGAAAAGGGCGAGGAATCCTACCCAGACGGCGACGCTCAGGTTGAAGGGCTGAACCTGGAAGAGGTTGCGCATGTTTTCTCCGAAAATGTTGAAGTTGAGGAACCAGTCCTGCGAGTAGAGCCAGAGCATTTGAAAACCGCCAGCCCAGGCGACCAGGATTCCCGAAAATACAATCAGGGTGGTCGGCGCGTCTTTGAATTGAAAATAGAGGATCATGAAAATTACGAATAAGGCCAGGGGCAGCACAACGCACAGACGTTTTTCGGAGCGCAGCTGGTTTTGGTAGTTGCCCGCGAAGGTATAACTCACGCCTGACGGGATGATTAATTCGCCGGATTGTTGTTTTTGTTTTAAGTAAGCCTGGGCTTGCTCAACTGTATCAACCTCTGTGTAACCATCCTTCTTGTCAAAGAGAACATAGCCAATCAGGAATGTGTCTTCGCTTTTAATTACTTGCGGCCCCCGGACGTATTTGGTTTCGGATAGTTCCCGTAATGGAATCTGGGCGCCGGTAGGCGAAGGAACCAGGATTGATCCCAGGGATTCGATGGAGTCGCGCAGCTCGCGCAGGTAACGGACGCGAACTGAGTATCTCTCACGTCCTTCGATAGTGGTGGTGATGCTGCGACCGCCGATGGCAATCTCGATAACATCCTGAATCTGACGGATGGTGATTCCATAGCGGGCGATGGCGTCGCGGTCTATGTCGATTTCCAGATACGGTTTGCCTACGATGCGGTCGGCGAAGACGGCTTCGGCTTTAACTGATGGAACCTCTTGCAAAAATTGTTCGATCTGCAAGCCGACATTTTCGATGGTTTGCAGATCGGGGCCTTTTATTTTAATGCCCATAGGGGCGCGCATGCCGCTTTGCAGCATGACGATGCGGGCGGCGATGGGTTGCAGTTTGGGGGCGGAAGTGGTTCCCGGAATTTGGGCGGCTTTTACAATGGCATCCCATATATCACCGGGAGACTTGATCTCATCGCGCCACTGGCGGAAGGGCATGCCGTTGGCGTCGGGTATCAGTTCATTATGCTCATCGCGTTCAAATTGGGCTGTATCGCGGTTGTATTTGAAGCGCAGCCAATGACCATCCTGATCGACTATGTATTCGGATTTGTAATTAATTATGGTCTCGACCATAGAGATGGGAGCGGGGTCAAGGGGACTCTCGACGCGGCCTATTTTGCCGACTACCTGTTCGACTTCGGGGATGGCGTTGATGGCCATATCCAACTTCTGCAATACATCCATGGCTTCGCCGATGGAGGCATGGGGCATGGTGGTGGGCATGTAGAGATAGGAGCCTTCATCCAGATCGGGCATGAACTCTTTGCCCAGGCCGGGGAAGGCATGGCTGATGCTGGAGATGATCGGCGCAGTCATGACGAAGCGGGGCAGGAATCCGAATAGTTTGTCGAATCCCAGCCAGATAACCGCGCCCCAGAGAATAAGCATGGTTGGAATGGTTAGAAATAATAATTTATGATCCAGGCACCAACGCAGGATGGGGGCGTAGAAATATTGGAACAATTGGATCAGCGCCAGGATGCCGCCTAATAATCCTACTACGAAAATCCAGTTGCGGGTTACTCCTTTACCCGGTCCAAGCGGCAGCCAGTGATTGCTCAATACCGTTATAATAACCAGTAGAGCGATTAGGTTGAGCGCCAGGGGCATACGCTTTTTTGCATGATCTGGCATTCGTTGGGAGATAAAGTGATAGAACGCAAAGCCCAGGATAATGATCCCGATCCACCATGCAACGGTGAATGCGGCGATGACGCCGATGATGCAGAGCAGCGCGTAGAGCAGGTAGCGCATGACATGGCTGCGAATTTTTTTGGTGGAGAACAGCAGATGGGCGAATGGCGGAGATATTCCAGTCGAAGGGCGCCACCATGATTCCCCAGAGAACCAGGAAAACCACCATCAGCGCTACGACGATTTTATTTTCAAGGCAAAACCTGATTAGTTTATCTAACATGATTCAGCGCTCTTTCGTTCTATTTGGCGGCGAATGTTTTGGTTATGGCGCCGCATTCCAGCATGGCGTCTCCGAAGTAGGGATTAAGGATTTTTTGATCCCATTGCAGCCATCGGGCGCCCTTGTTATCAAAAGCCATAGGGCAGTGGGCGGCATAGAGGACGCCGGATTGCGAGCCATGCTTTTCTATTGCAGCAATAAGCAGGCCGGACATTTGCCCGAAGGCCTGCCGGGCAATTTCAATATCGGAGGCATGCATCACTTTGTGACCGATCATCTCTATGTTTTTTAAGGAATGCTTTTTGGCGGCATCCACCCATGCTTTGGAACCTTGTCGGGCTTTGGGTAGATCATCGCTATACAACGCCGTCCATATTGATTTATAGGCTGAGAGGAAATCCGGGATGCTTGTAGATGGAAGGATTTGCGGCGCCGCTTCAGGGCTTACAGGACTGGCAGGCATGGCTTCTGAAGGTTCGGGCGCGTCACTTGGTTTTTGATCCGCTGGACTCATCATGCTGGGTTTGGCTTGAATCTGCAGGGCGCCGTCAATTTTGAAATTGCCTTTGACGACGACCTGGTCGCCTTCTTCCAGACCTGACTTAACAATGTAATGGTCTTTAAGCCTTGCTCCTAATATGATTTCGCGTCCCTCGAATGTAGGTTTTTCCGCATCGGGAATTTTTACATAAACCACGGCCCGCGTTCCGGTGATGAGCGGGGCCGTGCCGGGGATGATGAGGGGCGGTTCTATATTTTTATCCGCGTCGACGTAGCCGAGGCTTTCAGCTTTAACCAGCGGCATGCCGCAGATATCACAGGTTCCCGGTTGGTCTTTGATTATTTCGGGGTGCATTGGGCTGATCCATTTGCCTGCCAATTGCTGATCGAGGAATTCTCCGTTTGCGTTAACTTTGGCGCGAACTACTGCATTGATGAACATATCCGGTTTCAGTTTGCCGTTCGGGTTAGCGACGTTAACCCAGACTTTAACTGTCCTGGTTAGTTCATTTAAGAATGGATCGATGAACGATATCCGGCCGTGGAAGACTTGGCCGGGGTAAGAGATGGTGGTGAATTCAACTTGCTGTCCATAATGAATCCATGTTAGATCCGACTCGTAGGCATCCATTTTCAACCAGACCTGGCTTAAATCGGCGATGGTGTAAATCCGGGTTCCGGTTTGGACGTAATCTCCCTGCAGGGTGTTCTTGTGGATCACGACGCCGTTGATGGGAGAGTAAAAGGTGATCCGTTCTGAAGGAGAACCGCGAGTTTCAATTTCCTGAATTTGTTAAGCGGTTAATCCCAGCAGGCGCAATCTCTCCCGCGCCCGGTCAAGAACATCAGTGCGGCTGGCGCGAACCTGTGACACGGTAGAGTTGGCCAGCGTTTTGCTGGCTTGCAGCGCTTGGAGCAAGGCTTCCTGATCGGTGGTTATTGCAGGGCTGTATATCTCAACCAGGTGGTCGCCTTTTTGTACAGGGGTTCCGGTATAATCGACGAACAGGCGGTCCAGGCGACCCGGAAACCAGGCGGTGATATATTTCAACCGGGTCTCGTCGTAAGCCACTTTGCCGGACAGGCGCAGTTCTCGTTCGATGAATTCACGGCGCACCGCGGTGGTTTGGATTTCCGCCAGTTTCATGGCGACCGGGGACATGGTCAATTGCCGTGGTTCTCCGTCATCTCCTGAAGAGATCAGGGGGATTAAATCCATGCCGCAAAAGGGGCAGTCTCCCGGTTCGGTTTTTTGAACATTGGGATGCATGGAGCAGGTCCATAGAGTGGGCGCTTCCTCCGCTGGTTTTTCAATATTGTTGATTGAATGTTGATCGGCGGGGTGTGGGATAAAAAACAGCGCAAGGGCGAATCCTATAATGATTCCTATCAGGACGCCTGAGTATTTTGATAGAAACGATCTATTGATTTGATTCATGATTGATCTCCTTAATTTAATTGATTAAATCCGGTTAATATTGGGTGGTTTGATCAAGGGCTGAAAATACACTGCCCTTGGCGCCCGGCGCCCGGCTTGGCGCCTATTCTTGCCGTTTCACTTTGGATTATATTGGGTGGCTTGATCAAGGGCTGACCGCGTTGCGGTCTTGCCCTTGGCGCCCGGCGGGTTTCTACGTTTTCTATGTAATATGAGAAATTTAATATGGGATCATCCAGGGAGGTCGCCTGGGGGTAGCGCTCGATGGTTTGCGTCCATTGCGCTTTGGCTGATTGGATATCGGTATTGCTTTCGACAGCGGTTTTGATTAAATCCGGCAAATGAATTTTGTCATCAGGAAAGGCTGACTGTCCTGAGAACGTGAAAATTAGTAATAGAAAAACAATGGTTTTGGGCAACATGATTTTTCCTATCTGTCATTTATGAAATCACAACATTAATAATTTACGATTTTACAAAACCGGAAAAATTGGAAATGACATGAGATGAGTTATGAACATATAAGAAATCTAAAGACGCAGGCGCACTTTCGCTATGCATGGTGAAGGGCATGTATTTATGAGACTGGAACAGGAAATGCAGATGGTGTTTTGATGAAATATCCCATTATAAGTATATGAATTAACAGAGCAATTATTGTTATTTTTCTTTTCGTAAGAGTTAAATTCTGAGTAATATCTGGTTGGAGTAGCAGGCTGGTTAGAGTTTGAGAATATCCCGCAATGGCATGATTCAATATTGGAAACGCTGGTATGGTCTGGTGCATCACAACATGATCCGGTTCTTTCATCTTCAGAGCAACAACAAGTTACCTCTTCCGGGCAGTCTGGTACAGCGGAAATGGTTGAGCAATCCAATGTTTGAGGAGTGGAAAAAGCAATAGTATTCTCGAACCCTAAGAGTAGGATCAATAATACGCTTAACCACGATATGGAAATACGGTATGTTTCACTCATACATATTATTCTATCTCTTGAGCTGGGTTAAACCAGTAAAAATAGAATTTTGCCGTAATTTAAGCTCCCGCTTTCTCATAACGAATGCATAACAACCTCTGAAAGGAACCGCGCAGCCTTTATGGATTGATCAATTCACTGATCTTCGCCAAGAGGGCGTTGGCGTCTTCCAGAGGTTTTCCGATAAAACCGTCCGGAGGAGGAACTTGTTTGCGGGAAGCCAGGAATTGTTCAAAACTATCCGCATCGCCTCCGTATCCGGTGACGCCGGTTATGACCAATACCGGTATGCCGGAGAGTTGAGGATCGTCTTTCAATTCACGGTAGAATCTGATGCCTGATTTTTCCGGCATTGAAATATCAAGAGTGATTAAATCCGGTATTTTGCTTTGGACTTTTTCCATGGCTTCAACGCCATTAGATGCGGTCATTGCGTCGTATCCGTTATCAGAGAAGAGAGTCTCCAGGTACGTTACTATATCCGGCTCATCATCAATGATCAGGATTGATTTTTTATTCAGGTTGTTTTCCATTCTATTATCCTTATTCTGGGTTGTTTTTTGGTGGGTCGGTGAGGCTGACCCACCCTACGCGTAGGTTGTTTTTTGGTGGGTCGGTGAGGCTGACCCACCCTACGCGTAGGTGGTTTTATTTCTGCTTTAATAGATTTAGAATTTGATCCATTTTTTGTGGATCGGCGTTATTTAGAAGGCCTTTGATTTCGTCTTTGGTTTCTTCTTTTGAATGAGGCTCTTCCGTGATTTCAATTCCCAAGGCGCGTTTGAAACTGTTGACGTATGTCAGAGGTTTAACTGGTTTTTCCAGGTAGGTTTCCGGCCCGACAATAGACAGATTGGACATGATGTCATTGAAATCGTCTTGTCCTAAATCATCTTTGGCGTGGGCGGTGACCAGTATTACGGGAATATGGCGCCATTCATCATGTTTATGATATTCATAAAGAAACTTAGCCCCTGATTTTCTGGGCATGACCAAGTCGAGAGAGACGGCGTCTGGTGGATTGGATTCAAAAATTTCCAGAGCCTGGTATCCATCACAGGCGGTTTCGACCTGGAATCCAGCGTCGGCCAGCACGGTTTGCAGATACAACCGTACATCCGGTTCGTCATCCACTACGAGGATTTTCTTTTCTGAAGGTGATGTCATTACCCATTCTCCTTTATTATTGTGATCGAAAATTGCGTATATGAAAAAAATAAAATCAAGTCAAGTCAAGTCAAGTCATGTAATGCATTGTCTAGGTATTATGCCATCTCTGTCAGGGGCGGCAACCGTTTTCTTGGAAATTCCAATCTAAAAATGGAACCTTCGCTTTCGGTGGATTCAAGAGTAATCCGGCCTCCGTGTTCCTGAGTGATGCGTCTGGTGACCAATAATCCCAGCCCGGTTCCTTTGGCGGAACCTTTGGTGGAGAAGAAAGTGGTGAAAACTTTCTTTTTGATTTCATAGTCCATACCGCATCCGTTGTCGCAAACTTCAAAAACAATGGTTTGTTTATCTTCAAACAATCTCAAAATCACGACGCCCCCGTCTTTTTCACTCATTTCACAGGCGTCGATAGCATTGGATACCAGATTGACAAGACAGGTGTGAATTGCTTCATAATCCATATTGGCCGGAGCGATATTATCAGAAAGTTCAGCCTGGATAGTAATCCCGGCCTTATCCGCCACAGTCGTGAAAAGGTCTATCACTTCACGGGCAAGAAGGCCGGGATCTACCGATGTCACGTTAATGGATGTTTTGCCTTTGGCGAAGTTCAAGAAATCCTTGACGTATAGTGAGATGCGTTCGATATTATTTTGCAGCATCTCCCAGCCCCGGTGGGTCAGATCCGAGTTGCTATTGTTCATGCCGGATTGCATGACATACATGCCGCCATCCAGTCCCATGAGTACATTTTTAATGCCATGAGCCAGACCGGCGACGGTTTGCCCGACGGCGGCCAGGCGTTCGGCTTCCAGTTTATCGTGTTCCATTTTTTTGATTTCACGTAAATCCTGAAAGAAAGCGGCGCTGCCCAGATGCTTCTTTCCGCTTTTTAGCACCACGCCGGAAAACCGGACGGGGACGCTTTGTTTATCACGATTGCGCGCTTTGGATTCCGCGAGCAGGCAACGGTTTTCGCCTTTAGTAATGACGTCAATAAAATCTGGCGGGACGAACTGATCGATCTTTTTCCGGTTGATGACTTCATCGGCGTTATAGTTGAAGAGCTTTTCGGCTGATGGATTGAACAGGGTGACCAGTCCATCGGGATCGGCGGCGATAATGCTGTCGATGGCGCTTTCAATCAGGCTGGCCTGAAAATCATGCGACTCATTGAGGCGCATTTCCAATTGCCTGGTTTCGGTTATGTCCAGCGACATTTCAATGACATGAGTGGGACTTTTTTCGCTACGGCTGAGAGAGGAAGTGGTCACATGGTAGAAGATCGTCTCTCCGTTTTTGTTAACGCCGGATTTATGAGCGGTATGAACCTGGCCATCGGTGAAGGTTTTTATGGCAGGGCAATTATCACAAGGCTGGATTCGCTGCCGGTATATTTCATAACACTTTTTGCCAAGGCTTTCGCCAAATGTTTTGCGGAACATCTCATTGTTCCGCACAATCTTCATGCCGCGATCCAGAACGGTTACATAACAGGGAACGCGGTCGAAAAGGATATCATGTTCTCTCTGAAGCCGTTTGTTTTCGGTGACATCGCGGGACATCTCTATGACATACGGGATTTCACCATTTGGGCTGATAATCGGTTCGAAATGAACCACGTAATAGGAAGAGGAACCATGCCGGTTTAAGCGCGACTCTTCACTGACGCGGGATTGGCCGTCATGGAAAGTCTGTTCCGCTTTGCATGAAGAACAGGGAGTATTGCGATTACGGAAAATATTATGACAAAGTTTCCCCTGCCATTCGCCAAAGGTTTCCTTGAAATTTTTATTGGCTTCAACAATGTGGTATTCACGATCAATAATCGCGATGTTCGATGGAACCCGTTCAAAAAGTTCGTTATGAAGCCAATCCCTTAAATCGGTTTTTTGCATGAGAAAATCTCATCCCAATATTTTATTAATCATTTCAAGTAATCGGGGAATGTCAACCGGCTTTTCAATGAACGCCTCGGGTTCAGGAATGTCCATATCCGGAATCAGTTTCCTGAAACCCGGTCCCATAAAATCCCTGGCCATGCTGAAGGCGCTGATGAATATAACCGGTATGTCCAGCGTCTGCTGATTCAGTTTAAGTTCACGGTAAAAAGCGATGCCGGATTTTTTGGGCATCATGATATCCAGAGTTATTAAATCCGGCTTTATTTCCGTGATCTTTTGCATCGCCTCTACCGCGTTGAGAGCTTGGAAAGTCTGGTAACCATTATTTTCCATGAGAACAGTTAAATAGGTTAGAATATCTGGTTCGTCATCAACGACTAATATTTTTTTCTCATCATGGTTTAGAGGAGAAGCAATATTGTTTTGATTCATTGTTTTTGTCCTATTTAACTTTATCTCTTATGAGCCGGGAAGTGGTTTGAGATACGTAAGTTATTGTTATCAACCCTCTCCTGACCTCTCCCAATCTTGGGAGAGGAATGTTTATCTACAGTTGTTTTTGGTGGGCTACGCTATCGCTTTTAGCCCACCCTACTCGTCGGTGGTTTAATCAAGGGTTGAGCGCAATGCGCTCTTGCCCTTGGCGCCCCAGACACCACAAATACACTAGTAATTGATTAGGTGATCGCATCAAGGGCAGGAAGGACACTGCCCTTGGCACCCGAATTGTTTCTAACATCATTGTAAATTCAATTACATGGGTGATTGTTATCAACCCTCTCCTGACCTCTCCCAATCTTGGGAGAGGAATGTTTATCTACAGTTGTTTTTGGTGGGCTACGCTATCGCTTTTAGCCCACCCTACGCGTAGGTGGTTTGATCAAGGGCTGAGCGCAATGCGCTCTTGCCCTTGGCGCCCCAGACACCACAAATACACTAGTAATTGATTAGGTGATCGCATCAAGGGCAGGAAGGACACTGCCCTTGGCACCCAGCTGTCTTGCCCTTGGCGCCCAGCCCACTTGTAGGTGGTTTTGGTGGGTCGGTGAGGCGTGACCCACCCTACGGGATTTTAATACATTTCCCATTCTATATACCCTGGTTTTACATCTACCATAGCGTTGACGATCAGTTCTACTATGCCGCCGTAACCGATGCCGTATTTATTCCATAAATCGTAATAATGAATTATATCGCGCATTGAGCCTTTGCAGTTAGAGCAGGGGGCGCAGATATATTTATGGATGGATGAATCCATTTCGTCCTTGAAGGCGTTTAATATTTGGTCAAGTTTTTTGCGGCTGGCTACCTGCATACGCCAATCTTCAAAATTATGACCCGACATCAGAGCGAAACCGGAGCCTCCGCCGCAGCAGTAATTGTTCACTCCATGAGGAGTCATTTCACGGAATTGAGGGCAGAGTTTGCGCAGAATTTTTCTTTGCGGCTCAACGATTCCCATCAGCCGAACCATGTTGCATGGATCATGCAGGGTGACGGGGAAATCATTGCGAGACGGGTCGAATTCTATTTTGCCTGACGAGACTATGTTTTCCATCAGAGTGATGGCGCTCTCTCTGGGGATGTTGAGGTCGCCAGTTAAGACGCGGTCGGCTATGACGGTCAATGCTTTATGGGCGTGGCCGCATTCGCCCAGCACGATTTTCTTAACGCCCAGTTTGGCCGCCGCTTTGGCGTGTTTGATGGCGACTTTAGCCAGCATGAAATCATCGTAAAACAGGCCGTAATTGATATTGTCGTAACCGAGGGCTTCCTGTGATTCAGATGATAGAGTCCAACTGATGCCGGCGGCGTTAAACAGCGTGGCGAAGGCGCCGTGGTTTTCGGGCCATGAAAGTATCTCGCCAGCGTTATGTAGAAGCAACACGTCAGCGCCTTCTACATCCCAGGGAGTTTCAGTTTTTATGCCAGTCTTATCAGTAGTGTCTTCATCGATGAATTCGATATTATCTTTAACGACCAGCGGATTCATTCCGGTGGAGGAACCGACCTTCATTTGCAGCACGGCGCCGTTGTCGTGCAACTCAGTGGGGTGGATGCCCATTTCCTGGCTGAATAATTTTCGTAGATCATGGGTGATTAAGCCATTGTCGACGCCGATGGGGCAGGTTGATGCGCAACGGCGGCAGAGATTGCAGCGATAGGCCAGTTCAGCCAGCCGGGAGACGGTTTGCCAGTTGAGGTCAATATCGCCGTGGCGCCATTTACCGAAGAACTTGCCGCCCGGTTTGAGGTATTTGAAATAGAGGCGGCGCAGGATTTCAGCGCGGTAGGTGGGGCGGTATATATCGTTTTTGCCGCTCATTTCATAGATGTGGCATGAATCGGAGCAGGTTTGGCAGCGGGCGCAATTCTCCATCGATAGAACCATGGGCTGTAGAAATGTCCAGTTGTTCTCTTTGGTGAAGAGTTTTTCCAGGCCGGATAGAAATTGGCGAACCAGTTCGTCTTCCTCTTCCTTGTTTTTGGGTTTTGGCAGAGATAGTACAAGGGTTCCGTCCAGGTTTATCTCATATTGATCTTTGGCTTTTTCGGACAGAGGTTTCCACTCAGGAGCAGTGTATGATTCATCCATCGGTGCAGGAAACGGCGGCTGATCACTTGGATCAACACACGTTAATTGCGCGGTCGGTTTGCTGACATCGTTGATTTTTACCCGTTTCTTCATTTTTCATCAATCTCCTCAGTGGCGATATCCAGCCAATTCTTTTTACCATCGGCTTTTAAGTGTGGGGCGGACCAGGTAACCGGATATTGAACCTGTTGGAATATCTTCTTTTCTAATTTACTGCCTGGAGTGTAACCTTCATCATCCCAACGGATTTTATGATAAGTGAACCACTTCAAGAAAAAGTGGGACATGTGAGTCATGGGGATGTAGGCGATTAACAGGACGGATAAAAGGATTTCAATCCCTAACAATGCACTCTCCACAGGAGCGGCGAAGTTAAAGGTGACGAGACTTTGTATGTAGGCTCTGGTCAGTTGGTATGTGGGATCAATAAGGATAAAGGTAATCCAGGCGATCATTAGAACAACTATAAAAAATACCAGGTTGAAAATGGCGTTGGCCGAGGTGTAATCGCTCAAGTCGGGATCAGTCAGTCGTATATGCAGTAGACCGATGCTGCCGAAAGCGGCCAATGTCATGCCGATTACGCCGATGATCTGGGTAAGGTAGAATACGCCCATACCGATGATTGACGCATTTTCACCATTGGTAACCGGGATGCCTGCAAGTTCCAGAATAGCTCCAAAAAAGATAAAACCGATGGTTCCTGATAATAAATAAAGTCCAAAATGAAATGGAAAAGAACGCAGCCATAATTTGCGGTTATGCTCGAACAAGGCGACCAGAAAGAGCATTTCCGGGATCATATAGCGCATCTCATTGATTCTGGAGGATTCTTTTGGTTTGGTCCACCAATCGATTTCCTCTAAATGAGAACCGCCGTACCTGGCTTTTGCTCCTGGCTCATGAGCGACTGGATACAGTTCCCAACGTAAATGCATGGGCATTGAGTTGATTCGAATAAATCGGATTACCACGGCTAATAGAAAGGCAATGATGGCCGCATAGGTTACCAAGTGGAGCAATACCGTGCTACTCATCCTTATTCTCCTTGATTTTTATGAATTGTTTTATAAATCATTTCTACAAGGTTTTTAATTAATAAGATTCTAATGACAAGGCAGCAGTCCATCTTTTTTATCAATCATTTCCCACATTTTCTTTTCTGAAAGATCAGCCAGGGTATAGTCGTAAAGTACATCCGTTATGCGAGTGTTGATTAGTCCCCACATGCGCCTTACGGAGCAAACTTCTAAATACTTACATTCGTTATCCGGTTGCAGGCAGTCCATCAGGTTGATGGGACCGATAGCTGTTTCGACAATTTCGCCTACTTTGATTTCTTTGGCGTCTTTGGCAAGTAAGTATCCCCCGTATTTTCCCGCCACGCTCCGTATTAAAGAAGCGTTTTTCAGAGGAACCACCAATTGTTCAAGATAACGCATGGATAGATCGCGTTTTTCCGCGATTTCCTTTAAGCCGATGGGGCGGTTTTCCTCAGTATGATCGGCGAGGAAAATCATAAAACGAATGGAATATCTTGCTCTTGTCGATAGTTTCACGACTTATACCTAAAATATTTTCTATATCCGATCATTCCTATAGGAATTAAGTATATAACTATAACTCAGGATATTTGTCAAGGATATTTTTAATATTTTTAATAAAATCGATACTATGATAAATCTGGAGGTTTTTTGTATGGATATTCATTTACAAGGGTGGTCGCTATCAACCCTCTCCTAACCTCTCCCAATCTTGGGAGAGGAATGTGATACTATGGTTTTTTGCAATACTAAGTTGAAACTATACAATTGGTTATATCTCAAAATCCCTCTTCCCCAAGTTGGGGGAGAATTCAAGAGGGGGTTGTTTTCAATAACCTTAGATTTTTCAATTGGCATTATGATCAAAATCTAATAGTTGTTTTTTAGGTGTTGGAAGGTTCGGGCGCCCACAAGGGGCGCACCCTACTTGTTGGGTTGTGAATTGTTGTTGAAATGATTGCGGATGTTTTCGAGCATGGAAATGATAATGAAGAAGATGATGGTTTGGGTTAGAACCACATAAGCGCCGAAGGAAGTGGGGATGATGGCCAGAATCAAAGCGGCGCTTCCTTCGCAGAGAGTTATCAGGTGGATGAAGAAAACCGCCCGGCGATGGCTCATTCCTAAAGCGACCAGTCTATGGGAAAAATGGTTTTTGTCGCCCACATAGATTGGTTTACCATTGCGTACACGGATGAGAATGACGGATAGGGTATCGAAAATCGGCACGGCCAGGATGACGAATGGCATTACCACCGCCCAAGGGGTGCCGCTCAAGGTTCCCGATTGATAAAAGGTGGCCTGAATAGTGAGAGCCGAGACTGCATAGCCGATAAACAATGATCCTGCGTCACCCATGAAGATAGATGATGGATTGATGTTGAAAAGGAGGAATCCTACGATGCATCCAGCCAGCGCAAAGGATATAGAGGACATAAAAAACTGTTCTCCGACCAGTTGGGTAGAAATTCCCAGAAGAAAGAGGCAGATGGCGGCCACTCCTCCGGAAAGACCATCCATGTTATCTAAAAGGTTGAAAGAGTTGGTGATAAGGACAATCCAGAAGAGGGTGAGGAAGAAATTGATAAGTTGATAATTGATGAATAAACCGATTTTGATATCAGCAAAATAGAGGATTACGGCAGCTATAATCTGTCCGCTGAGTTTAAGCAGGGGAGACATGCCAAAGCGGTCATCAATCAGGCCGATGATGAATAATACCGCGCCGCCAAGAAGGAAGCCGATTAATTGGGTTAAAGCTTTTTCGGCGCCTTTGGCGTTGGCGGCCATTAAGATGATTTGCTGCAGAAACCATTTGTCAGTTGGCAAGTTTAGTGAATATAGGTATTTAAGTATAAGTAAATCGCCCAGTACAACTGTGATGAAGGCCAGGAAAATGGCGGCGCCGCCAAGTAAGGGTTTGGGGTGGTGGTGTACTTTCCGGTTTCCGGGGTGATCCAGAAAGCCAAATACAGGAGCAATACGCCGCATAACCGGAGTTAGTAACAAGGAGAGAATGAAGCCTTGAGTGAATATAAAAAGGAAATGGTACCACTTCATTAAATTAATTATCCGGTTGCCCGGCAAACCGGGAAACCTTCCTTAACATAAAAAATATAAGCGTGAAACAGTACTGAATATAAGAATTTATAACTGAATAAATTCACATCACTATATACGATCTAAAATGCTATGACAAGTTATTGATATAACGGTTTAAGACTGAATTTTATACAATTGAAGAGTATGAAATAATAATAAAAGTGTTCAAAAGCGGGTTGATTTGTCTCGATATTGACATGATTGTCTCGTTTTGAACTGTATATGATATAATTAAGGATTAGACCTGTTTTTGTAATAAATTACTTGAACAGTTGAATGTTGTTTTTACGTAACATATTCATATACCTTTACTTGTAGAGAATTAATCTGTGAATTTAAGTGCTGAAAATGCTGACAGTATGATAATGACGAATGAATAATAGCCTGGTATAAAAATTGCAGTATAATAACTAGAGTGATAAGTAAATCCGTTATGTATGAATTAAGAAAATTAAGTATTAATTCAGCAGGAAAGAGAACAGGATCATGACTGATAAAAAACCGTTTAATGAATCCGGCAGTTCCATTATTGATGAGATTATTTCTTTAATAAAAACGGCTTTCGGCAGTTTGGTGAAACAATTCAATTCCATTCGTGGAATTTTTACTACAAAATCAGATATGTTGGCTGTTATGAGTAATGCGCCGGAAGAAGGATCGTCTATGAAAAAGAAGAGTAAAAAAGAGAATCAATTTATTGAAGCATTAGATAAGATTCCATCTTCCATCACGGTTGCAGAGCATACGAAAAGCGCACGCCAAAAATTGTCGCTTCCTGAAAGGGCGCAAATTGCACCTATCAATAAAGCGCCGGTTGAGATGCCTTCAGTAACATCCGCAGTTATGCCGGAACCTGTAGCAAAACCGAAACTGAAGGAGCCGGATAGCGTCTGGGTTGGTGAAGAGGGGCCGGATTTGCCTGGTGGATATGGCATAACCGTTATGAGGGCGCTGCCCCGCGATCCGCATTGGGCTTATCTCTATTGGGAGATATCGGAAGCAATGCGCAGCCAGATCTGCAACGAAGAAGGCGAGTGGTATTTTGATGTTTCGGAATCTTATTTAAGAGTACTCAATGAAAAAGGCGACATAATTCAGGAGACGCCGGTGGTGCTTGATGCTAACAGTTGGTATTTGAATCTTGCTCCCAATCAGAAGTATGAGTTCGAATTAGGGTTAAAGAATAAAGATGGAGTATATCGATCCCTTGTGCGATCAAACTGCCTGGCGCTTCCACCAATGGAACCCAGCAGCGTGACCGATGAAGAGTGGGCTGTGGTTAGCGAAGAGTTTGAGGAAGTGTTCTATAACGCAGCCGGTTTAGAGATTTCAACTTCCGGCGCATCGCCATCGATGGGGCCTCATGTTTTGCGGCATCGCATGAGGGTGCCATGGAAATGGAATGCGGAGCAGTTTACTTCATCGCATGAATGGCCTTCTTCTCAGGTGTTTCCATCATCGCGCTCAATGATAAAAATGCAGTAAGTCTTTGGTTGATTAAGAAACCTTCTGTTTCAACCGTGTAGCGCCGGTTTTTAAGGAGCAGGTCTGATGAAACGCTTTCTGCTTTTATTAGCGATAATATCCTTGACCGTTCAATCGGGGATGGCGTCCGAGAATGCCATCCCAGTAAAAGAGAACCCGCAGAGTTTATACGATTTTACCGTCAAAGATATAGATGGTAAAATCGTTCCACTTAAGAAATATAAGGGTAAAGTTATCTTGCTGGTTAATACCGCATCCAAATGCGGTTTCACCAAACAGTACGCCGACCTGGTTAAACTAGCCACGGATTATACTGAAAAAGGGCTGGTGGTACTGGGATTCCCCGCCAATAATTTCGGCCAACAGGAACCGGGAACCAACAAGGAAATCAAATTCTTTTGCCAGGAAAATTACCAGGTTAACTTTCCCATGTTTGCCAAGTCTTCGGTGGTTGGAAAAGATCAAGCGCCTTTGTTCAAGTTTTTGACCACGCAGAAGAATCCCGATTTTATTGGCCCCATCAAGTGGAATTTCGAGAAATTCCTCATCGGGCAAAAAGGCGAGTTGTTGCGCCGTTTCCGCAGTAAAGATAATCCAAACGGTGAAACGATTATTAAAGCTATCGAAAAAGCTCTTGAGGGATATGTGAAATCGTAGGTTATTGAATCAAGGGCTGGACACTGCACTTGGGGATCATCTTAAGTTGTTTGTATATTCCCCTCACCCTAGCTCTCTCCCGGTGGAAGAGGGGACATTGTTCTTGGTGTTCGGAGAAGTTTTGAGATACGTAAGTTATCGCATCAAGGGCTGACCGCATGGCGGTCTTGCCCTTGGCACCCGGCCGGGAGAGGGGACATTATCCTTGGCGACTAACGATAAGTGGATGGGAGCATTTTATGATGAATTATGTTCAACGTCTTTGGAAATATTTTGTATTAACTCTAATCATTTGCACGTTTGCTCTAAGAGATATAAATGCTCAAGGACTGATGCTGGAAAAAGCCGGGACGGAGCATGTCTATTTTTCCTATCATGGGAAACCTTTGCTCTCTTTTGGCGCCATGTCGGATTTCCTGTTTTATGCTTCAGAAGATGCTTATGATTATAAAAAATGGGCTGATTGGCAGGCGGCTCATGGTATGAATCATTGCCGGGCTTATTTGCCGGGCAGTTGGTCTCATATTGAAATAATCACTCAGGAAAACGGCGGTTCTCTTGATAATGTGTTATTCCCCTTCCAGGAGACTGAGCCGGGAAGCCGCGTGTTTGATCTGACCAGGTTTGATGAAAGATACTGGAAACGATTTCGGCGGCAATGCGAGTATCTCCAATCAAAAGGGATCATTATCGATCTGTTGATGTTCAACGGATGGCAGCTCTGGAATTACAATAAGAAAATAGCGGAGAATAATTGGGATGGGCATTTTTTTAATCCCCGTAATAATATTAATTCCTGCACGGATCATCTTAATTCTGAAAAAAATAAAAATAACCGTTTACAGTTTTATCATTCCATAGCGGATGGAAATACTGAACTGTTTGATATTCAAAAAGCCTACTTTGAAAAAATCATTCAAGAAACGTATGATTTAGATAATATCTATTATGAATTGGTGCACGAACTGGCCATGAATTATTCGGATTGGAGCAAGACATCTCAATGGATCGAGGCGATGGCGCATGCCGTACGCGCTAAGTGGAAAACATTGAATCCTGACCGGGCAATTATTTTAGCAACCGATGGCGGGCATCTGGAGGGATATCCATTTAACCAGAGCGGGGGCGCTCCAGAGCCGGGTTCAGAAATGGACTGGGTGTTTTCGCGCCCGTATTTTGATGTGATGATCTTTGGCAATCAGCACCACACCGCAAATGCACGGGAATGGATCAGCAAGTATAAGAAACCTTATGTAGCTCAGGAGTCGAGGGATGATTCGGGTCATAGTTGGGATTACCGGATTCCGGAAATGCGCGTTCATTTGCGGAAATACTTATGGAAGATGATGATGGTTAAATGTCAGCAGATGGACATTTATGCAAAAGGGGTCAGGAAATGGTTTCCTGCTGAAGACAAACCGGGTTATAAGCTGAATTACGATCCCAATGGCTGGAACAAATTTGAAGACGATGCTCTCTTGCTGAGGCAATTCTTTAACCAAATCATCTCTTATGGTGAATTGGATTTTAAGGGTAACTTTTTCATTTCACCATTAGGACATAATTTTGTTTTATCATCTGAAAAAGAGATTATTATTTATATGTCTTCTCCAACAGGTATGGAAGGATACAAGTATAATATGCGCGGCGGACCGATAAAATTGGCCGGTTTACCTTTCTCTGACGGTAAATACACTGCGCATTTTTTTGATCCAAAATCGGGTGAGGCCGGTTCTAAAAATGTTGTAATTAGTAATGGCAAAGCGGCGTTTGGCGCGCCGGATTTTGTTGATGATTTGGCTATCCGTATTGTTAATAACCAATAAAGATGAAGCGGACGCCCGGGATACTGCCCTTGGCGTCCGCATAACATAAGTAATTTGAAAATCCCCCTCACCCTGGCCCTCTCCTGTGGGGCTACACTCCGTACACATTGTTGTTAAATTGAAGCAGTGGCAATTACGCCTACCTCTGATAAACTGAAAAAACACTCTATCAATAACCAGAGAGAATCAAAAAGGGAAGCATCGGCTTCTAGCCGGTACGCCAATCCCGTCGGTTCTCTTCATACAAATATGAAGTATTGTTGTGATCGAATGATATCCAAGGTTTGGAATTTCCAATAGCGTAAGGAGGATGTGCATGTGATCCGGCATCACAACACAAATCGGTTATTCATTTTTCATCCCCCAATCTCCATGGAAATGATTATGCTTAATGGGGCTTATTCTATTCTATTTGACACACCGGCTAGAAGCCGATGCTCCCCATTCTATGATGCTCCCCATCCTATGATGCTCCCCATCCTATGATGCTCCCCATCCTATGATGCTCCCCATCCTATGATGCTCCCCATCCTATGATGCTCCCCATTCTATGATACTCCCCGATCAATGATGTACCCCGTTTCATTCTCCTCTTTAGATTTGTGTACGGAGAGTAGCCCGGTGGGATAGGGGACATTGCCCTTGGCGCCCGGAGAAGTTTTGAGATGCGTAGGTTATCGCATCAAGGGCTGACCGCATTGCGGTCTTGCCCTTGGCGCCCAGCCCCGTGTAGGGGTGTCTGTCATCGAAATAAGCGTCTATTCAAACCTAAACCCTACTCTATACTTTAATTTTGATATTGTTTTGTTTAGCTACTGAGCGGATGTGGTCGGCGGCCAGTTTATATTCC
This sequence comes from bacterium, assembly GCA_963662285.2. Lineage (GTDB taxonomy): Bacteria > Hinthialibacterota > Hinthialibacteria > Hinthialibacterales > Hinthialibacteraceae. The sequence continues at coordinate 834,101 of CAXXMV010000008.1, read as the reverse complement.
TGGGCAGTGCTGAGATGTTCCAGCATTAGCGGTATATCTTTTAGTTTGGCTAATTCCTGCAAGAAAACTTTGTAGTCCAGATTGCCTAGTCCGGGGCGTATTTCATCCAGGTGAACCGTCAATTGCTGTTGCATTAGAATATCTTTGGCATGGCAGCTTTTGAGGAATGGACTTAGTTTTTGGAAGCACTCGCGGATCATGGCGCCATTGGCATAGTAGCGTTGCGGGCTGGAGACAATATTGACCGGGTCAAGATGAGCCGCGCATTGTTTGCGGTCGATGGCTTTGATCAGGCGCAGATATGAGTCGGCTGAATCGGGATAAGCCCAGGGCATGGTTTCCAAGGTGTAAAAGGTTCGAGTCGGTTTTACTGCATCTATGATATTGCGGGTGGTCTCTACGATCAGATCGAAGGTATCCTGAGTCAGGTTAGCGGGGTCATGACCATCCCACTTTTCTCCCACTGAACCAGTGATATTTACGCAGCATTCTGCGCCGATGCGGTCGGCCAGCGCCAGCTGGTTTTTGCATTTTTGCAGGGCTGCGTTACGTTTGGCGTCGTCGGGATCAATGGGATTGCTCCAGGCGCCGACTTCAGCGATGATTATATCAGCCCTACGGGCTGCATCGGCGTAGGCTTTTACAACATCATCACCTTGTTGATGGTCGATGGGGCAATAGGCGGCGCTGAAACCAAGCCGTTTGACGGCGGCGACCCACTCTTCGGGGGAACTGTATTTCTCATGAATGGGACCCCCCAGCCTGATAGGATTTTGGTTAGAAGAAGCATGTGCCACGCCGCTTTGATTAAGTCCTGCATAAGCCAGCCCGATGGCTGAAGCTTTGAAAAAAGATCGGCGGTTGGAATTTGTAAGGTTTTTCATTTAATTATCCCCTTTAGTATTACTGGACAGGTATATATGATCTAACTAAATAGTAATAGTAATATTATGCCTAAGTATTTGAAATAAATATATGCTGGTTGGCAGAATAATCTGATAGTAAAAGGTGAGGCTCATGGTGCGGGAATTGAAAATCGCGGTTGTTGGCGGCGGAATGTTCTTTGAAGAGATCATTGGTCAGACCTTGAAAGATTTTGAGCGGGGCGGCTTTGCCGGAGGTTTGACCTCAATCGGTATGAGTCACTTCGCGCCGCTGACGGCTGATATCCAATGCCGTTTTGTTGCAGTTGGTACGCATAGCCCCGAAACCGGAAGCGCCGACCGCATCGTCGAATGGTTCAAGCAGGAATTCACTAATTCCGACGTTAAAGCATATTATGGTGAAGATGTTTGGGTCGACATGCTGGATGAGTGTGAACCGGATATTCTGTTCGTAGCGACTCCCGACCATCTGCATGTGGCGCCAATACTGGCCGCCATTGAGCGGGGCGTTCATGTTATTACAGAAAAGCCGGTTTGCCTAAAAACTTCTGAGATAGATGAGATCATTGCTCTTGCGGAAGCGAAGAATGTAATCGTGTCCGCTGATATGCATAAACGCTATGATCCATTCGTGCGGGATATGATGACTCACGCCAGGGAAAAATACGGCGTAATCAACCGGGTGCGCGCCTGTCTAGAAGAGCCTATCGATGTATCTACCGAAATCTTCAAATGGGCCGAAGATTCCAATCCATTTACTTATGTGGGATGCCATTGGTTGGATGTGGTCGATCATTATTTAGGCGTTATTCCAGCCAGTTTGCATGCCGTCGGGCAAAAGAACCTGTTGGCGAATTGGGGCGAGTATTTTCAGATAATCGCTGAAAAAGAAGGGCGTCCGGTGGATGAGTTTTCCAACCATGAGGATATTATGACCTGGGATGCTATGTCGGTTGGCGTAACCTATACCGATGGCATGTATGGCGAGTATCACAATAATTGGATCAATCCACGCGATTTTGACGGCGCCGTCAATCAGGAAATCGAACTATACGGAACGCTGGGGCGGGGCATGGTCGATCAGCAGGACCGGGGATTCCGCGAGACTCTGACCGGAGGAGGTTCGAGGACGCGCAATCCGGCCTTCAGCGGACGCATCAAGAATCTCGGCGGATATGTTGAGGCCTTTGGATATGGCAAAGCATCGATTATAGCTGGCGTGTTGGCCATCGCTAGAGTGAAATTCTTTGATGAAATTTCCCAGACTCTTAGTGGATCGTACCCTCATGTAAGATCACAGCGCAATATCACTATGATCATGGAAGCCGCCGCCGAGGTTGCTCAGCGTAATTATGATTCGCTTAATGCAGGTAAAGGGTGTCCGGTTACCGCCCGGTTTGATGAAAACAGAATTATTATCATCGATCCAAATCGAGCCAATATAAAAACCATTATTTATGAGAATCAAACCAGGAATATTTGATAATCGTGATATATGTTATGGAGAAATCAATGACGCAGAATAATGATGCACTTATCGAAACGAAATATCGAAAAATAGCAACTAACATTCCGGTTCCAGAGACTGAAGCGATTTACGCTGAACTGGCAAAGTATGAACCCCGCTCTATGGGCGGGCAGCCCCAGGTTATGTGGGATAGGGCTGAAGGGTTTTTGGTCTGGGACGCTTTCGGCAACCAGTGGATTGATTTTTCCAGCGGCGTGCTGGTCGCCAACGCCGGACATGGCCGCCAGAAGATGCGCGACGAATTAAAAAAGCAGATCGATAGGGGATTGTTGCATAGTTATTGCTTCCTAAACCAACCGCGCCTGGAACTGGTCAAGAAACTATCAGCCCTGGCGCCGGATCCATTGGAGAAAGTATTTCTGCTCACCACTGGCGCCGAGTCGACTGAATGCGCCGTCAAACTGGCGCGCACTCATGGCAGGAGTAAAGGCGGCGACGATAAAATTACTATCGTTGGTTTTGAGAACCATTTTCACGGCAGGACGCTGGGATCACAGATGGCGGGCGGCTTCCAGGCGCAAAAAGAGTGGATCGTCAATCTTGATCCCAATATGGTTCATGTTCCTTATCCTGATGGATTCCGGGTTACGGATAAATCGTTTGATCTATTTTTACAATCGTTGGAAAAGAAGAATGTATCCGGCGAACAGGCGGCTGGCGTGATGGTTGAGACATATCCCGGCGCCAATGCCGCGTTTATGCCGTTGGAATATGTAAAGCGTTTGCGCGAGTGGTGCACCAAGCATGATGCGCTGCTCATCTTCGATGAAGTGCAGGCGGGATTCGGGCGCTGCGGTAAATGGTTCGGCTTTGAACATTACGGCGTTGACGCGGATGTGATCTGCTGCGGCAAGGGAATCAGCAGCGGGCTGCCTTTATCAGCAGTTATCGGCAGGTCTGATGTGATGGATCAGTATGGTCCAGGCGAGATGACCAGCACCCATTCAGGCAACCCGATCTGCTGCACCGCCGCGTTGGCCAGCATAGACGTCATCGAGAGCGAGAACCTGGTTGAGAACGCCGCTAAACTGGAAGCGCCTCTGTTGCAACGTTGCAAGGAACTCATGGATGTTTCGCAAGGCTGCATCGGAGCGGTCGACGGCAAAGGTCTGGTCGCGGCAATGCAATTCGTGAAACCGGGAACCACCGACGCAGACAAACCGCTGGCGGGACGGATTGTCAAGCGGTGCGTCGAGAATGGTCTGATGCTGTTCGCTCCAGTCGGCGTGGGCGGGGGGACTATTAAAGTGAATCCACCTTTGTGTATAACCGAAGAAGCGCTGTTGGAGGGGATGGATGTTTTGAGACAATGTATGTTGAGTGAGATTGGTTAGGGGCGTCAAAGGATCGGGTGCGAGTGTCAAGTAAATTGGGCGCCAAGGGCAAGACCGCATAGCGGTCAGCCCTTGATGCTATCACTTTCGATTTTGAATACTCGTATAGGTCTAATTTCACCTCAATATAATGAACTTAAGCAGTGATTTTTTATCATTGAAAGTGAACGTGATGATTCCTCCGAATGGACATAGATATGAGCTGATCGCTGGTGGGATTATTGGAAGGTATGAGTTGATAGGTTGGTCGTAGGCCTTATCAAGGGCTGACCGCATTGCGGTCTTGCCCTTGGCACCCTTTTTTTGTGCTCTTTTTTGATATTTTGATTAGCAATATAAAAAAAAGATATAATAGTTTTGAATATATAATTTGATCATAATCTTCTTTCTGTTATAAAAAAAATGAGTCAATTACGCCATGATTCATCGCATAAGGATTCACAATTCAAAAACAGACTCCACCCAATTAGAGTCAATGAATCAGGGCATATCCATTTTGTAACAACTTCGTGTATTGGTCATAAGCCTTTCTTTTCAAAATCCTGGACAAGAAAAATAATCATGGATTCGATTGATGAAATCCGATGCCGAACGGGATTTCTAATTATTGGTTATGTTTTAATGCCGGAACACTCACATTTTCTGATTGTTCCTGGTTCCGATCAATCCATATCACAAACGATGGGGTGTTTGAAATGGTATACGGCAATAAGTTTGCTGAAGGTTTTAAGAGAGAAAGGTATGGATGAGAACGCATTGTGGAAAACTCGATTTTATGATTTCAATGTATTCACCCATAATAAGCTTAAAGAGAAATTGAACTATTGTCATATGAATCCCGTGAGGAGAGAATTGGTTGAATCTCCAGAGGAGTGGGAATACAGTAGTTATATAAATTATGAAATGAATGATGATAGTGTATTTCGAGTTGATCGATGGTGGGATTATTGGAAGGTTTGAGTTTATAGGTTGGTCGTAGGCCTTATCAAGGGCTGACCGCATTGCGAAGGAAGGGCGCCAAGGGCAAGACCGCATAGCGGTCAGCCCTTGATGCTATCACTTTCGATTTTGCATACTTCTCAATCGATGATAAGATTATTGGAAGGTTTGAGTTTATCGGTTGATCGTAGGCCTTATCAAGGGCTGACCGCATAGCGGTCTTGCCCTTGGCACCCACTTTTTCGACTACCAAACGGGATAATGATCGAAGATATTTTTGATAATCGCTCTAAACCTTTTTATGTTGTTGGTCGTTTTAATGGGTGTTGCGATAAAGCGGGAGCGGGAAATGAAAATTCTTGAACTATTGCATAGTATGGTAGGAACAAAAGCGTCGGATTTATACTTAAAAGTCGGCATCCCCCCTTCAACGCGCATCCATGGCGATGTTTTGCGGTTGGATAGTTCTCCGATACGTGAAGAGGATATGGTGGAGGCGTCCAAGGTTTTATTGACTGATTATCAGTTAAAAAAGTTTGATGAACGCCCCGAACTGGATTTTGCTTATAATCTTCCCACTGGAGAGCGTTACCGTATAAACATGTTTCGCCAACAAGGCCATATTGGCATAGTGGCGCGTCATATCTCCGATTCTGACCTGACCTTCTCACGTCTGCATCTTCCACCGGTTATGAAGGAGATGGCTGAACTGCCGCGCGGATTGATAGTTATTACCGGCGCCACCGGAAGCGGAAAATCAACTACTTTGGCGGCCATGATTCATCATATCAACACTAATTTGAACCGCCATATCATCACCATTGAAGACCCCATCGAGTTTATTCATGTTGACAAAAAATCGCTGATAAACCAGCGCGAGGTAGGCTTTGATACCCTGACTTTTAATGACGCCCTACGGCATGTGGTTCGTCAAAGCCCCGATGTTATTCTGATCGGCGAAATGCGCGACCAGGAAACCATGATGACCGCCATATCCGCTGCGGAGACCGGACACCTTGTATTGACCACTCTGCATACGGTTGATGTGTTTCATACCCTGGACCGTATCATCAACTATTTTCCCGATCACCTTAAAACCCAGGTGCGTCAGGAATTGTCTCTCTGTCTGGAAGGCATCATCTCCATGCGTTTGTTACGCCGCGCCGACCTGACGGGCCGCATCCCCGCGCTGGAGATTCTGCGTACAACATCCACCATCAGAAAAGCCCTGAACGAAGGCGAACTGTGGAAAATGCGCGAATTGATGCAAAAGGGCAGGGAAATCGGCATGCAGACTTTTAACCAGGCGCTGCTTGATCTATTTAAGCAGGAAGTCATAACCTTCGATGAAGCCCTCTACGCCTCTTCCAGTCCGGACGAGTTCAAACTCAACGCCAAGGGTCTGTTCACCGGAACCGATTCGATTGGTCTGTATAGCGCAAACCTTGAGAATGATTGAGGTTAGGGGGTTGTTTTGCTTTAATGCATTCGTTATTTTTTTTGTCTGAATCAGGATAGTCAGGATGGGTAGGATACCCAGGATAAAAAAAATCTTATATCCTGTTGATCCATAAAATCCTGGAAATCCTGATTCAGACAGTTTTTGATTAGGCGTTAATCAATAACTAATCTCCCATATTATCTCACCGACTACCTTCCAAAACCACCTTGGTTTTGAGACAATAGAAAATAAGGTTCTTATTTCGAAACTATCTATATGGAGAATATAATGTCATTTATTTCCTCACACACTAAATCAGTTTATCTTACATTAATAATGGTCTTATGCCTTCTGGGCTTCACTAATTCAAACTCATTCGCCGAGGCCAATGATATATCCCTGGCGAAGTCATTTTCTGTAGAGCAATTAGAGCAAGTTCTGGTTGCTCAAAAAGAGTTCCGACCATTTCCGAAAGCCAGCAACCGGGAAGTTTGGCAGGCAATCCCTGAAGACATTAAGGAAGTCATCATCAAAAAAGCCGAAGAGGCCGCCGAATTGGATATCGCAGTACTGCCCGCTTCGGTTTATTTGCAATTTAAGCGTAATGGCAACCGCAGCAACTATCAAAATATATGGTATGACCGCCGGGGTCGTCTGCATTCTCTGGTGGTTGCTGAATGCATTGAGAATAAAGGCCGTTTTCTTGATCCCATCACTGATATGATCTGGGCAATATGCGAAGAGAGCGCCTGGACCTGGCCCGCCCACATCGGACCGCAGAAGGCCGGAGTAGATCTTCCCGATGCAGATGATCAGGTGGTTGCGTTATTTTCCGCTCAGACGGCCAACTCTCTCGCTATAACCGAATATTTACTAGGCGACCAGTTAGATACAGTATCGCCCCTGATACGAAAACGCATCATCAATGAACTTGACCGGAAAATCCTGACGCCTTTTCTGACCAAAAAATTTGGTTGGATGGGTTATTCCGCCCGCGCCAACAAGAGCTACCCCAATAACTGGAATCCCTGGATTTGTTCTAATGTTTTGATTACCGCTCTGCTGGCGGAACACGATGAATCACGCCGCGCTCAACTGGTTCACCTGGCTATGGATTGTCTGGATAATTTCCTTACCTACTATCCCTATGATGGCAGCTGCGACGAAGGTCCCAGCTATTGGGGAAGGGCGGGCGCCAGCGTTTTTGATTCGCTGGAACATTTATATAGCGCATCAAACCAGAAAATCAATTTTTATCAGAACCCACTGATTCAAGAAATCGCCCGCTTTATTTACCGCGCCCATGTCGTGGATAATTACTTCATCTGCCTGGGGGATTGCGATGCGCGTACTGGTATATCTAATGAAGTGGTCTATAGATTCGGCAAACGCATCAACGATAAAAACTTAATGGCTCTAGGGGCTTATGGGGTGGATCAAGATTGGCTTGTGGACAATATGAGCGGCGGTTCCGATCTCAACCGTTTTCTCCATCTGATCTTTAATGGAGAAGAACTGGTAAAATACGATGCTCCAACGCAGCCGCTAGTCCGCGATGTCTGGTTAAGTCACCCCAATATGCAAATGATGGCCGCACGCGATCAGCAGGGCAGTTCGGGTGGATTCTTCACCGCCGCCTGGGGAGGACACAATGCTCAAAGCCACAATCATAACGACGTGGGCAACTTTATTCTGTTTGTTGACGGCAAGCCGCTCATCATTGATATCGGGCGGCCAACTTACACCCGTCAAACCTTCAGCAGCCAGCGTTATGAGATTTGGGCGTTTCAATCTTGTTATCATAATCTTCCGACCATCAATGGAGTGGATCAAAAAGCCGGACGGCAATACGCCGCTGATCAGGTTTCCTATGATATGAATGACAAGCAAGCCAACATTGTTATGGATATTGTCAATGCTTATCCCAAGGAATCTAATGCCAAATCCTGGAAGCGGACAGTTTCTTTGCAGCGCAATAAAGCCTTGCAAATTGAAGACGTCTACCAATTGGCTGAACCATCCAGTGATCTGATTGAAAATTTCATTGTCGCAGGAAAAGTCACCGAAGAGCAAGCTGGAAAACTACTATTGAATGACCGCCTGGAAACAGTTCAGGCGCTGATGGAATATGATCCACAACAACTATCAGCCATTATCGAAACCATCGAACTGAAAGATGGAAAACTACGCAGCATCTGGGGCGACCAGCTCTACCGCGTCCAACTGAAAACCAGGAAAGAAAAGGATAGTGATATATTATCGATCCGTGTTGTTCCGATAGCAGAATAAGCAATGTCATTATGCAGAATACTCTAATGGAGTTCTGATATGTTTTCAAAAAGTCCTGAAAAACGGACTTTTTGAAAACCGCTCTAATCGCCTGTTTTATTGCTTCTTCTTCGCCAGTTCGATCTCATTGATCGCTTTGAGGATTTCATCTTTATCACGTATATCCGGGTATTGATTCAAAACTTTTTTGAGAAGAGCATCCGCTCGTTCAATGCTGTTGTTTTTGACTAATATACGGGCGACCTGAGCATAACAATGACCATTTTTGGGATCGCGATTAGCTAAGGCGTTATAAACCTGAATGGCGCGTGAAGGATTGTTCTTTTTCATCCAGATTTCCGCAATGCGGTCACGCGCAGGATTATCATGCTGGTCGATCTCAATCAGTTTGCCGTAAACGCCTCTGGCTTTTTCCAATGCTTCTTTTTCGAAATAGATATTACCAAGTTTGTGTAACATGCGGGAATCATTAGGGATAATGATCCGGGCTTGCTCTATGGTATTTATTGCATCCGATTGCGCATCGTTCTCAATGTAATAATCAGCCAGTAATTTAAGGAACAGACCGTCTTCCGGCAGTTTACCCCATGCTTTTTTATAATGCAGTTCTGCGGTGACGAATTTTTTTATTGATGAAAGTTCATCTCCCATTTGAACATGAAACCGACTGTTGGCGAATGATGTTGATTTATCCAAACCGGTGGAAAAATATGCATCGGCTTTGGGAATATTGTCGTCGTTGGAATTGTCTTGCGCTAATTCCATTAATCCGAAATTGACCAGTACTTTAGGATTATGAGGAGCGATTTTAACTGCTCGATTCATCAGTTTTTTAATATTGACCAGTTGGTCGTTTGATGTATCTCCAATCAGCGCTGGCCGGCAATAGATGGCCAGGGCTTCCGGGTGATAAAGCAATTCGCCGGGTAGTTCATCAGGTGAATCATAAGAAATCTGGTCAGCAAGCCATACATGATAAGCGTAAGCAACCGGGTTTTGTTGTATATCCTGTTTTCTCCATTGGGAGTATGGATTGGGTCTTGATCCAGTGGATATATCGGTCCAGTTGCAGATAAATCTGGCGTATTCGTTTGCAACTGAGATTGGGACTGCAGGAGCGTTAATGGCTTTTTTAAAAGCATCCTGGGCGCCGTCAAGATCAGCCATTCGACGGGCAATGCGGGATTCCATTAAATAGCGCAGCCAACATTCGGATTTAATCGAAGTCATAAGTTGTTTTGCGCTCAGGGTCATGCCTGAATCGAGAATATCTTCAATCTTTACGAAAAGGACTGTTTCATTTTTCTGTCGATTTTTCTGATCAAGTTGGATAGCTTTTTCCAATAAGGTTTGCTTTTGTTCGGGAGTGTCGGCAATCCTGCTTTGTAGAGCGGTTAAAGCGGCGTTTTTCGAGTCATTATCTACCCATGCTTTATACTGCTGTTGTAGAACATGGATTTTTCCGGCGTCTATCATTAAATCCTGGTAATTAAAATGGAGAGAGGCCGTGGTGGATTGTTTGACAATGGGAAGCAATTCTTGGGCTTGAACGTATAGTTTCGCTTCGCGTTGGTTTTGGTATACCTTGTGATTCCAGCGCAATATGGCTGTAGGGCCATATATGAAGCCCAGTATTATCAAAATAAGTGCGAGACAGGCAATATATTTGATTTGATTTTGTTGTTTGCTTAAAGCCATAGTTACAACTCCCTAATTATGCAGCTCAATAAATTTTGTTAATTGCTATCAGCAATTATATTATCCTGGTTTGTTAAATTGATTCAACGCTTGAAGATTAAAAAGATAACGCTGGAATTTTAATGCTTTATATAAAAAGAGGTAATATGTTAGCCGATTGAAACGTATAATTCTTTCACCAAGCCTGGGTGAGGTCAGCAGGGGGTTGATTAGTCGAAACGCAACCCCTCTCTAACTCAATGTCATTAAGTTAAGCAATTTTCTCCCTCCAATGAGTGGCTTGATCAAGGGCTGACCGCATTGCGGTCTTGCCCTTGCCACCCAGTCACCCAGTCACCCAGTCACCCAGTCACCCAGTCACCCAGTCACCCAGTCACCCAGTCACCCAGTCAAGCGTAGTTTTCATCTTATAACTTCATATATCTGAACTGTTACAAAAAGAGAATAGCAATCCCGTTAAGCCGCATCTATACAAAATAGAAGTATTTTGGTAGTATATGTTTTGTAACTGAATATGTCTTAAAATAATATTATCAATAGGGAAAATAAAGATGGTTGAAAAATCTCTCGATCTTAAATTGGCTGATATCCATGCAAACCCCAACAGTAAAGCCTTCATCATCGCTGACGCCAAAGATGCCGATATCGCGCGCGGTATATACTCCTGCGGGCGTTATTCTCCGGAGTATCATCATGGCGAGTTGAGATTCCGTAATATCCAGGAATATCGCGAGATGATGCGGCAAGTGGTTGCGCAGGGATTGATCGATATATGCCTGATGTCACCCAGCACCAACGAAGTGCTTACTATTCAGGAGCGTTTGTTTGATAATTCACATGTTACACCTGCTGGCCGCGCTAATGACACTACTGATATTTATACATATCGCGGCGCATCTTACGCCACAATGGCTTCGCGCCCCTTCCGTACCACTACTATAGATCATATTCAGTGCGGCAAGTTTGAATGCACCCCTGAAGAGCGTAGTATGGGCGCTAATCTCGGTCTTTATTCCATGACTTTCAACAATGATCTGGAACGCGACGCTGAATCGCTGAGATGTTTTAAGGAATTTCGCCTGGAAGCTGAGCAGAAAGGCTTCCGTTATTTTCTCGAAATCTTTGATCCCAATGTTCCGGGCGCCGTCAGTCCTGAAGATATTGGTTCCTACGTCAACGATTCTATAGTTCGCAGTCTGGCCGCCGTCACTCAAAAAGGACGTCCGCTATTTTTAAAGATGGTCTATCATGGACCAAAATATATGGAAGAACTAGTCAATTATGATCCCAGCATCGTTGTCGGAATTCTCGGCGGTTCGTCGGGCACAACCTACGATGCGTTCAAATTGATTGCTGATACCCAGAAATATGGCGGCCGGGTGGCGTTGTTTGGCCGTAAAATAAATGAATCAGAAAATCAGTTCGCCTTTATTAAATTCCTGCGCATGATTGTGGATGGCGATATCTCTCCTGAAGAAGCGGTCAAAGCGTATCACGGCGTCTTGCAGGAAATGAAAATCAAACCGTACCGCAGTCTGCAAGATGATCTGCAGGTTACCGATCAATCCATGAGCTATTCCGGCGGTTCTTCAAAAGTCACTGTACCGGCGGGCGTTCCCCGTCCCAAGCCGATGCAGCCGACTCTTTCCGTGCAGCCTCAGCAATCGCCCCAACAGACATCCAAGCCCCGTATGTATGATGACGATGAACCAGATTTTACCAAAATGACTAATGAAGAGAAGATTGCGTATAACCAGAAGCGCCGTGACGCCATCTTTGGATAATGTATGATTAGAGTGGATTGAACAATATTAAGATTATATTGAGAGTGTATGGAAGTGTTTTTTCTGTGCACTCTCTTTTTATATACTTCTGCGTAGGATGGAAAATGTAAGGTTTTATAAAACAACCCCCTTTTGAATTATCTCACAACTTAGGGGCTACTCTCCGTACACATTGTTGTGAAATTGAAGCAGTGGCAATGCACCTACCACTGATAAACTGAAAAAACACTCTACCAATAACCAGGGAGCATCAAAAAGGGGAGCATCGGCTTCTAGCCGGTGCGCCAATCCCTGCCTATTCATCAACCAGTTTGCTTCTATTGATGAAAAACTTTTAATGCTATGAAGTATTGTTGTGATCGAATGATATCCAAGGTTTGGAATTATCAATGGCGTCAGGAGGATGTGCACGTGAACCGGCATCACAACACAAACATGAATTCATGACAACAGCCAACACTTCATTTGGCATAATAATATTAGGTTTCTTTGACACACCGGCTAGAAGCCGATGCTCCCCACTCTATGATGCTACCCACTCTATGATGTTCTCTGTTTCATTCTGCTCTCCTGATTTGCGTCCGGAGAGTAGACTTGGGGGAAAGGGATTTTTAGATATAACCGATTGTATAGTTTTGACTTAGTCGTACAAAAAACCATAGTATCACATTCCTTTCCCAAGATTGGGAGAGCTTAGGAGAGGGTTGATAGCGACCACCCTTGTAAATGAAAATCCAAACAAGAAAAAAGGCTCGTTCTTAATGAACGAGCCTTTTGATGATATAGGGATTAAAAAAAATGATAATTTGATCAATTAATAATTAACAATAAGAATATTCAAAAATTCTGATGTGAAGTAAGTATCTTTGAATACGTGAGCGCGCCAGATATCGCCGTTGGATGTCAAGCCGTTGCTTGGATTGTAGGCTTCGGCTGTTCTATCAATCCAATCGCCATGGTCACAATCCGGACCGGCTGCAAAAATCAGCCAATGCGGGCAGTTGGTTCCGTTGGCGCAATTGCGGTCTTCATAGCCGTAAAACAGTCCGCCGCCAAATGGATCTTGAGGGATGCTGGACATATATGAAATCGGTGATGTTAGAAGACCCCAGGTCTGACCATTAAAGAAGTTATCGCTAATACCGACGCATTTTACGCCTCTTGCTTCAGAGCATTTGACTCCAAAGAAATTGTAACCGCCTGGAAAAGCGCATTTGAATGATCCATCGTCTTCAGCAGAGTCATTACCGTCAATCAACCAACGGTTTGAATCCAGTTGACGTATGCTTATTTGCGAGTCGATCATTCTCATATCTGCGAAGCATCGGGCTGATTTGGCTCGTATTTGAGCGTTCAGGAAGTTAGGAACAGCGATAGCAGCTAGAATGCCGATAATCGCAACAACGATGAGGAGTTCAATCAGGGTAAAACCAAAATCTTTTTTAATACTTTTCATTCTCTTCCTCTCCAAATATATTTTTTCTGAATTATTCCTTAATAGCGGTTCACAGAAGATTGCGCATTGAATACTTTGGATTTGTCAAAAGTTCCATCTCTGGGGGATTGGGATTATTGACAACTGCATTGACGCATGTTGTTTTGAGAATCGCTCTAGAAGGCAATAGTATTATTATTACTACTAATTAATAAAAAGAAAGACCGATAAACTAATTAATAAGTATTTAGATGATAAGAAAAAAAAAGGCGTGTTCGTTAAGAACACGCCTTAATCCTTTTATAAATTAAATCAATTAATAATTAACAATAAGAATATTCAAAAATTCTGATGTGAAATAAGTATCTTTGAATACATGAGCGCGCCATATGTCGCCGTTTGATGTTAATCCATTGCTTGGATTGTAGGCTTCCGCTGTTCTATCGATCCAGTCGCCATGGTCGCAATCGGGGCCGGCGGCGAAAATCAACCAATGCGGGCAGTGCGTACCGTTGGCGCAATCGCGGTCTTCATAACCGTAAAACAGTCCACCGGCAAATGGATCCTGAGGGATGCTGGACATATATGAGACTGGAGATGTCAGAAGCGCCCAGGTTTGACCGTTAAAGAAGTTATCGCCAATTCCATTGCATTTAACTCCTCTTGCTTGAGAGCATTGCACTCCAAAGAAATGGTATCCGCCTGGAAAAGCGCATTTAAAGGAACCATCGTCTTCGCCAGAGTCATTTCCATCGATCAACCAACGGTTTGTATCCAGTTGGCGAATGTTGATCTGCTCGTGAATCATTCTCAAATCTGCGAAGCAGCGGGCTGATTTTGCTCTGATTTGAGCATTCAAGAAGTTAGGTACGGCGATTGCCGCTAGGATGCCGATGATCGCAACAACGATGAGAAGTTCGATCAAAGTAAAACCAAAATTTCTGTTAGATCTTTTCATTCTTATTCCTCTCCCCAGAGTTTATTTTTTTTGAGATTGTAATTATAGATTAAAATACCGGAAAAAATAAAGATCAATGTGATAGATCGGTTAATAAATTGTATGACATTCGTTTTTTTTACATCTTTTTACAAATAAAATGTTTCTAAATCGCTGAAACAAAAATATCTGGATAAAAAAAGATATGATTGTTGAGAGCCCAATCTGCCGGGGACTCTGAACAATCATATAGAGTATATAGGTATTTAAGAAATTCCTTGGATTAATTGATGCCCTTGTCAGTGGCGTTTTCGTTGTTGGTTCCGCCGCTGGTCAGGAAAATTTCTCCGTTGCTGTTCAAGCCATTGGAGGGGGTGTAGGGGATTCCGCTGTTCAAGGTGGTGTTGTTGTTAGCTGCCGGTCCAAATGCGATTAAGATGAATCCCCAGGGTTTCAAAGTAGGCACATATCTCCCAAGGGCGCTCAGGTTCCAATCGCCATGGTTGTTACCCGCTGGTTCTTTCACTTCTGGATCATTGTCCCAATAGCCGTAGACATCGTTTCCTAAACGTCCAAAAGCTTCATTATTTCCACTGTTGTTGGAAAACAATCTTGCCGGGAAAAATGGAGAACGTGGAAGCGAAGACATGTAGGAGATTGGCGAAGTTAATGGGGCTAGAACGGCCATATTGTTGCGGTTGCCACCGCCGCCGTTATGACCTACGCCATTGAAATCCTCTAATATACGTTTCATGCAGAAGTCATTGTCGTCGTCACGGATGTCAACCAGCATCTTATTGTGTTCCATGCCGAAAATCTGAATCGAAGTAGTTGTGGATTTCATATCCGCATAACACCGGGCGACTTTGGCGCGGACTTGCGCATTCAAAAAGTTCGGTACGGCGATTGCAGCCAAAATTCCAATGATTGCAACAACGATGAGCAGTTCAATAAGCGTAAAACCTTTTGCTGAACTTCCTTTGATATATAGCATTTTTTTTCTCCCATTTCTGCGGTGTTGAATCTGTACACACTAATTACAATTCTTTTTCTATTACTAGAGTAGTTGTCATAATAATGTTCTGATTGACGATTCGTAGAAGCCATAAAAATCAGCTTATATGAAGACCAAACGTGATATTAAACGAACATATTTTTGAGAAGCGCTCTATTGTTTTCTTCATTATAGTATTATGTCATATAATCCGGATGAAAATAAAGATCAAAGCGATGTTTCGATAGAAAAATTGTGTACAGAAGGAGTATTTCTGGCATCTTTTCAACAAAAAATTGATTTTATCAAGGGATTAAGATAAGGATATGTTATAATCAATCAAAAAATTGGTGAATCTTTGATTATGTCTATTAATAGAAGAAATTTTGTTCAACTCACATCGGCGGGAGCTTTGGGGATAACGCTGTGCAGCGCATCGTCGCAGGCGGGAGCGGTGGTTCGGATCAATCAGCCTTTTCATGGAGCGGTGTTGAATCAACGTCATGGGAAGATAGAGAATGGCGGTTTGCATACCGAGGTGCGAGGCGAAGCGCCCTTGCGTGATATAGTTATTGTCAACGGTAAACCAGCCCGGCGGGAAGGGAATCAGTTTATTGCTTCTGTGACGCTTACCGATGCAGAGACCGATATCACCGCTGTTTCAGAAGGCAGTCAGGGGCGTCTTGAACACCGGGTGCGGGTAGTGTGGGATAAAGGCTCGTTCCCCCGTTACCGTTTTTCCATTGATGACAACAGTTTTTTTCTGCGCGATATCGCCCAAAAACAATACAAATCACTCTTTGACTGTTTTTATTTGAAAATCCTGCGTGACCTCAATAAGAATTATGGAACCCGCTTTGTGTTGAATATTTACTACACAACCGAAGATGGCTTTGAATTGCCCCAGTTCCCGGATAAATATAAGAGTGAATGGCAGGATAACGCTGATTGGTTGAAACTCGCGTTCCACGCCTACGCCAATCTGCCCGATCGCCCCTATCAGCTTGCTTCGGCGTCGAAACTGATCGGCGACCTAGATCTGGTGGCCGAACAGATTGATCGCTTTGCGGGAGAATCGGTCTACTCGCCGCCCACTGTGATCCATTGGGGGATGGTTCAACCCGGCGCTCTGAAGCCGCTCGCTCAACGGGGAGTCCGGGCGCTCAGCGGTTATTTCAGCCGGGTCAGCACCGGCTGGGATGTTAATTACCTGTTGGATGATGAACGCTCCGCTTATTTGGCTCATCATGACGCCCTGAAAGATTTTGAAAGCGGTATTGTGTTTTCGAAGATCGATATTGTCTGCAATAGCGTACCGGATGAGAAGATAGTACCTTTGTTAGAGCCGCTAACCAAAAGTCCTGATAATGCTGAGATTATGGACTTATTCACCCATGAACAATATTTCTGGCCTTTCTACAAAAATCATATCCCCGATCATGGAAAACGCCTGGAGACGGCTATCCGCTGGGTGACTGAGCAAGGATATAGACCAGTCTTTTTCCATGAAGGTTTGCTTGGGAATGCTGAAATATAGAACCTGGAACGGCTGTTCAATTATAATGTCATTTAGATAATCTAAAGTTATAGCAAACAACCCCCTCTTGAATTCTCCCCCATGCTTGGGGGAGAGGGATTTTGAGGTATAACCAGATATGTAGAGTGGGATGTTAATTTAAGCCAGTTCAATAATACTCTATTCAAACAAAGCCCATTCCAGAATTGAGACAGGTTCTCCAGTCCAATTGGAATCTGAATCCCAGAAATACTGCCCGTTTTCGGCATGGACAGTCCAGTAATCGTACATGCCCTCAGCCCGGTCGCCATTGGCGTTTAAGCTCATATCGCCGCTGATGCCCTGGTAGGTTTCCGCCACTTCGGCTAAAGCGCTTTTGTATGTTTCAACCTCGTTGGTTCCGGCTTTCTGGTAGGCGCGCACCGCCAGTTGATAAGCGTCATAAATCAACAATGTAAGCGTAGGCGGAGTGTAACCCAGTTTGGCGGTCACTTTATCTGAAACGGCTTGGAAGGCCTCAGTTTGAGGGCGTCCGATAGTGGTGCAGGTGAAATTGGTTTGCGCGGCGAACTCAGCTGCCTTGCCATTTTGTAATATCGCCATGCTTTGAGCTAGAGCGTCAGTGCCATACCAGAGAACGTTGCCAGCGTCAGTCGCGGTCGACGCCAATTCCATGATATCGATACCTTCATCGAAGGCGATTAGAGCAACACCGACTTTTTTGCCGTCATTGAGTGCAGTTTGCTCGCTTATTGCGGTCAGCAGCGCTTCTACAGTATCTTGAATATCCGCATCGGGACGGCTGTATAGGAAAGTTTTAACTGCTCCGCCTTTTTCAATGAATCCTCTTTCCAACGCCTGGTAAAAATCGTTGCCGTACAAATCGGTTCTAGAGACAATATATAGATCAGTAATTCCGTCATCTTGCGCTTGTTCAATAAGCGCCGCCGCCTGGTGAGTATCGTCACTAATGCAGCGCATCACGTTATCATTAGGCAGAGAAAGCCCGATAGCTGTAGATGAACTGGAAAACAGCAGGTAATCCTCAGCATCGGCGAACTGCTTCATGTAATCCACCGAACTACTATCCTGCGGACCCAGAAAAATGTTGACGCCTTTGGCGCGTAAATCCTGGATTCTATGATAACTGTCGCCCGGATTGGTCTGGTTGTCTTCAACCAATAACTCCACTGAAAGCTCGCTGCCCGACTGGTTGAGATATTCCTGGGCGTCTTCTTGCGCCACTTCAAGCGTCTTGGCGAAGGCTTCTCCCATTGAGGCCAATTCGCCGCTCAGGGGAATCAGGGCGCCCAGTTTTAAGGTATTGGGATCGCCTTCCTGTTGCAGAATAATATCCGCCGGTGAAATTCGCCCTGCGGTTTTGCCGGGCATGGCGCCGGGCAGGCTGCCCTTGGTGATTTCCATATCCATTAACCTGACTCTATTGCCGTACTTATCTCTAAGATATGTAAATGCTCCATAGAAATAATTAGGGCTTTTGTAGTGTAACCGGTAAAAAAATACCTGGTCATAAATATAATCAGCGCATAGAGTTATTTCTTTGGTCGATTCATTGTACATCAATGTACAGTTGAATTCCGGACTTGTTGCAATCCATTTTCCCTCGTAAAGCTTATAACCGGATCTGAAAGAATTTATTTCGTTGAAATAGAAATAATCATTGTAAATATCTTGCAGAATGAGTGAATAAGAGTCTGGATTTATCGCGTTGGAACTCGGAACGAATGCGATACTGCATACAATTAATACAAGCATCAATACAATAAACTTCTTCATAATCAATTCTCCTTGATATTTTTTATTATCACCAACGCTAAAAAATAGCGTTCGTAGAAATTGAATTGTAGCATAATAGAGTAGGTGGTGTTAATAGTAGTCGGGTGAATCGATTGAAAATTGAGAAAAGGTTGTCTGGTTTTGAAGATGGAAAATCAATGGATTTTTTGCGTAAATGTGGTTCAAATGAGTCAGGAGATAGGAGTATGTAAAATCAGGAAGACTTATGGTCCTTTACGCAGGAGGTCTCCATCAGAGATGACGCCGTTGGATGGATCGTAGATCAAGTAATTTTCCGGCAGAGTGGAATGGTTATCAAAAGTTGCGTTCGGCCCGATGCTGAAGATGAAATAAGCCTTGGGCGCGCCATGATTAGCGAAAAAACTGTCTTTGCTGAAGTATATGTAGGGATACGGGGGGCGTGATTGGAAATAGCGCGTGACTTTGGGATCAGTTATAGCCATGTGCTTTTTATGAAAGTCATCACCGGGGATTTCTGAAACATAGGCCGTTGGAGTAGTCAGAACCTTCTGAATGCGGCATTGGTCGAATAGTTCCTCGTTTTTTTCGAAATAATCATTGCCGTCGAGTGGATAAACCCCTTTATCAATAGCATAAGACTCGATAGCGGTGGTAAGAGTCATCATTTCCGCCTGGGCTGCGGATATCCGGGCTTTGACCTGGGCGTGTTGAAAATTGGGTAGAGCGATTGACGCCAGAATGCTGATGATGGCTACGACCACCAGCAGTTCAATCAGCGTGAAAGCCTGTTGCATCCGGTGCGGCGATTTCTTCATTCTATTTCTCCAACCTGGCGCTCAATCTTTGGTGATCATAATCTACTTTAAGTATATAACAAGTTTAGCTTATTGACGAAAAAGACAAACCTGTATGATGTGGTTATTATGAATGGGAAGAAATAGGTGGTAGATAACTACCCCTCACCCTTTCCCTCTCCCGGTGGGAGAGGAGATGTAGAAGCGGATGTTGTTGTATGTTGTGGGTGGTTCTTTGGTGGGTCGATTAAGCGCGACCGTTTGAGGATTTTTTCCTTTTGTTTTCTGTGTTTATAGATCGATAAACCGCATCAGTGAAATAAAAAAGCATGTTTTATAAATATATTAGTTATTTTACTTGACATTGTGTGGGGGGGGGATATATTACTATATTACGCGGTGTGGAAACTTAATACATCATATAAGAGAACATCAATGTCACGAAACATTTATACGCAATTTCTGCGTCTATTGATAGGAGTCACTCTTTTTAGCGGACCTGGCCGCTCAACAATGTCAATCTCTTGCATCGCGCAATATATTTCTAGAAAAAAAGACTATAGAGATTATACAATCAACCATCACAAGAACACTTAAACCGTATGAAAAAGAGATGGATTTATCCATCAATGGAACAGCGTCATTCGCAAATGGATTTATCCAGGAATATAAAACATGTTCTATCGAAGATATCTCTAATGACGACATCGAAATGTATTTACCCAATTTCATTTTACGCGTCGTTGCTCCGAAAGAGTATACAAACGAAAAACTGGGTCAATATACGGCTGGATTGTTTGTAAAATCCATACTTCAGCGTAAACTATGCGGCCCATCTCTACTTTTGGAAGAACAATCCTCAACTATAAAAGAAAAATTAAATAGTTTATGGACAAAAACAGAGTCGGCTCTAAATCAATACGACTTGCATGAACACAAACAAAAAATCAATAAAGAAATCCAAGCACTCATTGGGCGGGCCAAACAATCTTTAAGCGATCCGACTTTTGTTTGCGCCCCTGTTAATTTCAATGACTCTACGGTAGATAGTATTATTAATGATTTTGAAGAGATAATATCTGACTTGATGAGCCTTGAAAAAACAAATGAAGAGATTTCCATAAAGTATAAAAATGTTATTGGAACGCTTGGAGGATTAAATCCCGCCCTGGATCAGCATCCCCCAGAAGTTAGAGTAGCAATTCGTCTGCACAATATCACAGTTGCCTATGCGTTATTATTTGATAGCAATATCACATCCAGAACAAAATCATTAGAAAAGTACGAAGCCTTAAAAGATACTTTTCATGCCTTGAACAATCGTATGGCTGAATTGAACCACCAGATTGAAATGGTAGAGATTGGTCTATTCGGACAATCCAAAATGCCAAATGAAACCAACAAGATACAAGAAGCCTTGAATGAATCTTTTATTAAAAACTAAAAGGAATTCTATAATGAAAAAAACATATATATTCAGTATTTTCGTCATGACAATTTTTTCTTTGTCATGCACACCTGCTTTTGCAACCTGGTCGACGCCAGTCCTTAATGGAGTTACTTATCAAAGCCTTTCATCCATAACTTATTGGGCAAATCAAATTAGCAGACCTCAAAAAGAAATAATAAAAACAATCACAGCCCAATCGCAAGTAATCTATGTTTATCGCGAATTGCAGGTTTGGTCTGATTGGACTAATTGCGCCGCAGCTACTTCAACTACAAATTTTAGACCATTGCAATGGAGCCAATCCACCGAGTGGCAAGGTCAGGGCGATCCAACAGCAAAAGATTACACAGCATGCATAGGTGGATTCATTTCCACTGGCGGCGCTGCATATTATGATTATATTAATACATTAAATGGATATGGTAAGGCAGAAGGAAAGTCAGCCATTGGTGCACAAGTCCTTGGTCAAACATTAGGCAACACTCAGGGAGATCAACAATCACAGCAAGTAATTGCTGGTATAAAACTTGAAGAAACCGCAGGTGTTCCGCAATTTGCAAAATTAACTCAAGTTGATGTCGGTGTTGGAGGATGGCCTCCAAGCATATCAATAACTGCGTCGTTTGTACCACGGACTTTTCAATATAATCCTGATGTTCAAAATAAATCGTTCGACAACGCAATAGCGACTTGGTCAGGATATTACAATCGATGGACTTTGAACTGGATTTTTGCCGGTTATAATACCAAATGCGAAGCAAAAGGAACAACTACTATTGGTGGTCAACAAAGACCATCAACGGGCTTTGCATCTATCTCTTTTAATTTTGCTGTATAAATCTACAAAGCCTTATGTTTGGGTTATAACAGAAATCAATCCTCGCCGCCTTGTTTTTCAAGGCGGCGTTTTTGTTTAGCAATGGAAAACAAATCCCTGATGGAAGGATGTGTTGTATAATCGACCGAATGGTGCAATCAATTGCATTTGACAGGGTTAGGCTTTACGGGAAGCGAAGCGGGCGTTTTTCATCCTTGAAACGTTCGTGGTCGCATTCATAACGCACTGCCACCAGGGTTAATCCATGCGCTGCTATGGTGTGGCCTGCTTTATGGCGGTCTTTGGCTTCCAATATGCCGGGGATGGCGTCGGGGTCTAATCTACCCAATCCTACTTCCAGCAGAGTGCCTGCGAATGTTCTGACCTGATGGCGCAGGAAAGCATGTCCCCTTACCACAAAATGCAGCAGGTCGCCGTTTTGCCTGAAGGATAATTCGAGCATGGTGCGCACCGGGTTATCCGCATCGCAATGGGTGCTGCGGAACGAGGTGAAATCGTGTTCGCCCTCTAAATATTTGGCCGCCTTGCGCATGGCTTCCACGTCAATGGGATATTTCACATGATAAGTCCAGGGCTTAAAAAAGACGTTGGGGTAGGGATTGCAGTAGAATGTGTAGCGGTATTCGCGTTCGATGGCGTCGTAGCGTGCGCTCCAATCGTGCGGCATATCCAGTACGCGGTATACTGCTATATCATCCGGCAGAATAGAATTCAGGCCGCCGAGCAGGTTTTTATGCCTTAATGTTGTATCTGAAAAGAAATGAGCCACATGCTGCTCGGCGTGTACTCCAGAATCAGTCCGACCGGAAGAAAATAACTTGATTTTGCTGCAAAGCAGTTTTTCTATGGCTTCTTTGAGGGTTTGTTCGATGGTGAGCTGGTTTGGCTGCCATTGCCACCCGCAATAGTTTCGTCCATCATACTCAAGGTCGAGACGTATGTTTCGCATAGTTTTATCATAGATTTCGGCATAATATGAATCAAACCGAAACGGTTAATAATTTAGAATCGTTTTACTAGTATGAAACACTACTTTGACGAATCACGCAATATAAAGGGTCGTTTGAAAAAGCGCATTATCCCTCCCCCAAGCCTGGGGGAGGTTAGGTGGGGGTTGATCCGTCGAAACGCAACCCCCCTCTAACTCCCCCCAAACTTGGGGGGAGAATTCTGGCATAAACACTTTGTATAAAGCATAGTTATTATGTTATTAATTCATGTGGTTGAACTGTTACAACGTATCTTATATACAAGGAAGCAATTAGTGATGAAATTACGGAATAGTTTGATATGGATGGCCATTTTTTCTTGTTGCGTTTTAAGAGCCGATGCATTGAATCCCGGCTCCAGTTTAGCTCCGGTTTCCGCCCGGAACGATTCGACCAAAAATAATTCGGTTATCTATAATAAAGAAGCGGATGAATACAATCTTGGATATAAAGATGATTCCATTGATCTTATCTATAATATAAAGAACAATGATAGCAGTTTGCTCCGGGGTATGATCAGCGTCCGGGTAATGATTGGAGAAACAGAGCGAATTATCCCGATATATCAGGGCGGCGCCATTATCCGGGATGCCAGCGGAAAAGACTGGCTTCCCGCAGAGAATAGCAAAGACCGCGCTGTCCGGTTGATATCTCATGAAATTAAGGATAATGGCGTTCTTTTTCAGTTTGAAGAGATATTTAAAGATCAATCTCTCAGCAAAGCCTATAAATTTTCAATTAGCGGCAAGACTTTGATTATTCATGCCACTGGCGTTGTAACTAATTCCACATCAGCCTATTACGCCGGATTTGATATTGGTAAAAACCGCTTGATTTCTTCACCCAAGATAATTAATTTTCCGTCGATCCCATTGCCGGTCACCCAAATAAATGACAAGTACTTTTTCTCGACCTACGTTGACCCCCTATTGAGCAGCACCGGCCATTATGAAATGACCGCGGAAATTGACCGGCGCGCCATGCAGGTGTCCAATACTCCAGCGTGGCTGGTTGCAGATGCCAGCGGGATTCGTCAACCATTGGACGTGGTTTCATATCTTACTATCAGCAACCATGTTACTGATGTATTGCCTTCAGTGTCAACTTCCACCAAAGGCGCTGATTCCATTCGGGATAAGGTGATTGTTGATATTGATAATGCGCCATTCGCGCAATATTCACTGGCGCCGGTTGAGACTATTCGCCGATGGGAAGTTCCTGAGTCGGGCAATATAAAACTTAAGGGAGTTTTTCAGTTGCAGGGCGGCGATTTCGCAGTCGGTTCTGTAGTGCTTCTGGAAGCAAAAACTGACCGGGAGCGCGTCCTTTTTTCGCAGGTTCTGGATTCATCAGACAAAAAAGCAGCTGGTATGGAAGGCGATTTTCCCATAGAAAAGGGCGATCAACTTTTATTCACTGTGTCCGGATCGGCCATCATGGATGGCGGCCAGGTTGTATTGGATGTTGAGTTGGTTCATAACAATAATGATTTCAGTTCTTACCGGGATTTTTCCAATATCCAGGGGGAAAACGGCTGGTATTACGAGCAACGTTTAGGCGCGGATCGTCGCTTAATGGTCTGGAATGCAGAACTTACGCAATGGCAAAGCCCCTTTACCCGGTCATTTCAAAATTCATCAACCCTGGTATGCCGTTCGGGATATTCGGGAGATGTATATAAAGAGGCGGGACGCTTTTTTGATCAACTGCATGGCATGGGACTCTCTGATTTAGCCTTTCTGGTTCGCGGATGGAGCGATTACGCCCGTTTGGCGCCATCGCCTGCAATGCGGCATAGTTCAGAAATCTGGGGCGCTTCCGTCAATCTACTTGAGATAACCCGTAAAGAAAAAGAACGCCATAATTTAGTAATCCCGGTTGTTGAAACAAAGCAAATTGGGTTGCCTGATCCGGCGACATTGCTTAACGGCCAATCCATTGCCAATCTTCAATTTTTATTGTTTAAGGATGATTTAGTTGGAACATCGGTGGAAGCATTACATAAATATATCACTGATTGTGATCGTAAAATGCATCGCAGCGGCTTAATGTTGGATGCGCCGCTTGGTTTTGACCAGATTTCACACTCATCTTTATATTATAAGATGCTGGGTTTGAAAATTCCATCATCCAATGAAGCGGCTCTACAAGCCAGGAAGCATATTTCGTCTATCAAAAAGTTTGCCGGCGAGCCTCTTTTACTGGCGTGGAATGATCTTGATGCGCGATTTGATATGTATTCATCTTATTTGTTCGGCGGAATCGCCGCCTCCCGTGATAAGATGAGTAATATGAATAACCTGGTTGATGAAGATATCCGCTGTGGACGCCTGGTGGGGCCGCGGATCGGCTTTGGCTCTTATGAAACTTTTTACCAAAAAAACAAGTCCAATACTCCGACTGATGTTCGATTGTTCCCCTTGGATCAATATATGACGTCTACCCTGGCTTTCGGGCGGGCGCCGATGATTTCAGGTGATGTCTGGTTTCCCGGATTCAATGCGCGTGATATGCGGCGTTATCTGATGGAAACCATTGTACTTATTCAACCTGTGGCGCGTGAATATCTTAATCGCAGTAATGACGTGGTTAAAATCGGGTATTATACCGAAATTGACGTTCATAATGAGATGAGCGTTGATGAAGTTTTATTGAAAAACCTTGAAGATAAAGCGGTTAGAGTCAGGATTCAATATACTGATGGTTTGGAAATATTCGCCAACCGCTGCACCGGAACCTGGAATATTGAAGGCGATGACGGCATGGATATCGTGATCGCCCGTGATGGTTTTCTGGCGCGGAACGCCAAGACTGGCTTATTCTCGCTGATCGGCGCCTTGGGTGATGGAACCTTCAGTATGCAAAGCACTGCCAAGTCGGATTTCCTGCATAGCAGGGATGGCAACTTGATCCGTGGAGGTAAATACTCCACTGACGGCATGATGCACCGCTGGGCTAATGAGCATTCCAGTCATAGAAATACCGCCTGTCTTGCGGTTACTGAAGTGAATCAACTTGAGCCTCTAACGCCCATATTGCGTTCCAATAAAAGGATTGATTGCAGCATCCATTGGATATCGAATGAACAAGTTAGTATTGATATCATGAAAACTGACGACGGCCCCATTCTGCTGGAATACTTTGATGCGCCGCAGTTATGGTTGGAAAATGAAGGCAAGAACCTGTCTATCCAGCGTTTAGTTGAAGGAAGCCCGGACGCAGAAAATCCCGTCAATTGGTATATCGCAGCATCCAATTCACGCAGTGGAATCAGGTTTACCGACATCCAACAAGGCGAGCAATACGTCATTACTTATAAGGCTGTGGTTGAGGAGTAGATACAATCGGAAATGATAGAATCAAGGGCTCAAATTCACTGGTTGAACAATTACTCTGAAAGTGAGTAATTAAGTTGTTTTCTGTACCACGGGATCAAACTCAATACGGACTTTCCGATTAAGAGCAGCGGCAATCCGGTTCAGCATGGAAAGAGCATTCCCTTCATAGTCGGCATCTTCCAAGCGTTCAATAACGGTCTGTTTAGTTCCGATTAAATCGGCTAATTCCTGTTGGGTTAATCCTGCTTCCTGGCGTAAATCATAAATGCTTTGCGCCACATCCGCATTGGCACGTTCTTCTTCAAGAAGAGCCATCATTTCCGGTTTACCTTCAAAATATCGACGATGCATAATTTCTATAGCGTCTGTGGTTGATTTTTGTTTACTCATAATAATGGCTCCTCGTATGTGTGTTGTTCCGGATTTTGAAAAAAAGCCTTTCTTCTCTCGATGGCCAAATCAATCTCTTTTGGCGGCACTCTTTTTTCTTTAACGATCCCATGCGATACCACAACGGCAGTATTTTCGTGAAAAAAATACAAAACACGGTAATGAATGCCTTGCAAGGATGCTCTTAATTCGTAGATATCATCTCGCAAATAATCCCCATGAGGTCGCCTTAGTTCGTGGCCTTTTTCTTGAAGTCGATCCATGCGAACACGACATTTGGCAACGGCTTTTTCAGGAAGAATATCAAACCAATCCTGCAATGGGATTGTTCCAGTTTTGGTTCGGTAATAAACCATACGTATTATCGGCATACCATCTCCTTTTATGTATTATAACAATCTTGTTATAAATAGGGCAAGAAAATTTCTTACTGTCGTGAAACATCAAGGCGGATATAGGCAAACCCTAGTAATCTCCAGAACCATTCCTCATATCCATATTTATCCAGCGTGTAAATATGAGAACAGATAGGTTTATTCGTCAAAACTATATTCCCTTTCAATAACAGTGCGGGGTATATACAAATTATTTTTATTTTCTTTTAAAGAGAAAAACCCGAAGTTTTCATAAAATTTCCGGGCTGTATCGTTTTTAGCATCAACCAAAAACAAGGCCCAGGCAATTTCATCTCTCAGACAGCGAATAATAGCGTCAGTTAACAGATACTTTCCAAGCCCTTTCCCCTGTTCATTTCTGGATATAGCTAGCCGACCTAAGCGTACTGCGGGAACATTTCCATAGCGAGGCAGTTTCTTTTTTGTATCGTCTGAAAGATTAGAAAGCGGAACAGCGGCCATAGATAGCGAATAAAACCCTGCAATTTCTACGGCGTCATTATTTTCTGCAACCCATATCGAGGCCACGTTTCGCCTGCTATCCTGACCAGCCCTTTTCACAAAATAATCATTTAATTCCTGGACGCCGCAATCAAAAGAATTTCGATTATGCTTTTTGCTCAAAGGGGTAATGCTATATGTTTTGAAAAAATCAGGCATGTTGTTCTTGTTCTTTGCGCCATGCCATTAATTTCTTAAATTTAGCAGGGGTTTTAAGCGGCCTTAAAAGGTGATTGGCTAATTGTTGTTGGTCTTCGAGGCACAATTCTATAATATTACTATCACGCAATGTATTATTGGCTTTTTCTATAAGTGCTGATTTTACAAAATCGGATAAGGACATTCCAGAAACAGCCGCAGCCTGAATAAAGAGTTCTTTTTGTTGTGGAGTAACTCGAGCCTCTAATCTGGACTTTTCAAGAGCTTTCATATTTTTCTCCTTTCCCATCATTTTACCGGCAATTTGCCGGGATGTCAATATTATTTTGTTACCTCATGGTTCAAAAACCGCTCTGTTCAAAAGTTGGGATGCTACTCAACCTTTGTTTTATGCTCTACGGGATCAAATTCTATACGGACTTTCCGATTAAGAGCAGCGGCAATCCTGTTCAGCATGGAAAACGAGTGCCCTTCGTAATCGGCAGCTTCCAAACGGGAAATAACCGATGGCGTGGTCCCAACGCGTTCGGCCAGTTCCTTTTGGGTGAAACCCGCTTCTTTCCGCAAATCGTATATCTTACGGGCAACCTCGGCGTGTTCCCGTTCTTCTTGAAGGCTTTCAAGACGTTCCGGCTTACCCTCGTAATATCGGCGATGCAATATTTCTAACCCATCATTGGTTTTAGAGCGTTTTTTATCAGTATCCATTTTATTTATTCCTCATATCCATGTTTATCAGGGGATTCTTCAAACTTGATTTTTCTCGCAATAGCTCTGTCTATTTCCACTTGTGGAACTTTCTTTTCCTTGGTTAATCCATGAGATAGAACCACCGCTATTCTTTCAAAAAAGAAGTACAAAATACGATAATTGACGCTTTGAAAACGAATTCGCAGTTCGTATATCCCTTCTTGCAAATAATCCGCTTCCGGTCTGCGAAGGTTATGCCCCTGTTCTTCAAGTCGCTCAATCTTAGCCGTGCATTTATCCAAAGCCTTCTCAGGAAGTCCATTAAACCATTCCAATAAAGGAACGGTTCCATCTTCTTCTTTATAGAAAATAATCTTCGGCATAATTATAGTTTCGCATATTTGCGAAGTTTGTCAATTTTTTTTATTACTGTCAGCGGGGATAACATTACATTTAGTCATTTTATAAGATACTGTGTTTTGATAATAATGGCTGACTGCAATATGGTCTCGCCCTTGCATCCGGCTCAAATTTATTGGTTGAACAGTTACCCAAACTGGATGCAACTAAGTTGTTTTCTGTACCACAGGATCGAATTCAATACGGACTTTCCGGTTAAGAGCGGCGGCAATCCGGTTCAGCATGGAAAGAGAATGCCCTTCATAGTCGGCATCCTCCAAGCGCGCAATAACGGCCTGTTTTGTACCTATTAAATCAGCTAATTCCTGTTGGGTTAATCCTGCTTCCTGGCGTAAATCATAAATGCTTTGCGCAACATCCGCATTGGCCCGTTCTTCTTCGAGAAAGGCCATCATTTCCGGTTTACCTTCAAAAAACAGGCGGTGCATGATTTCTTCGCCGTCAGTGGTTGGTTTTCTTTTATTCATGGCTAAATCACCTCATGTGTATGTTGTTTCGGATTTTCTAAAAAAATCCTTCTTCGCTCTATCGCCCGGTCGATTTCTTTCGAAGGTACTTTTTTTTCTTTGATTATCCCATGAGAAATAACTACTGCTGTATTTCCATGGAAAAAGTACAACATGCGATAGTGAACACCTTCCAGTGACGCTCGTAATTCGTAGATGTCATCCCTTAAATAATCGCCATGCGGTCTTCGTATCTCATGGCCTAGTTTTTTTTAACCTTTTTATACGATCCCGGCATTTGGCGAGGGCTTTTGGGGGGATGGTATAAAACCAGTTCACCAATGGGATGCTTCCGTCCCCCTCTTTGTAAAAGAACAACCGTGTTGCTGGCATACCATCTCCTTTTATGCATTATAACAATATTGATATGAATAAGCCAAGGAAATCTTTTGCTGTTGTGAAACATCTATGCTGATTTGGTTGGATCAGCGTAGAACATAAGAAGGTGATATGTTATAAGTTAAATAACCAAATTCGTATTACAAGAAGGGAATCTTAAATGTCCATGCAAGATGCAACCTTGGTTGATTCAACAACCTTCCAACCTGTTAAAGAAAAAGAAAGAATTTCTTCGATCGATACCCTGCGAGGTTTCGCGCTTTTAGGCATCTTGTTTATCAATATTATAGGATTTGGATTACCTAATATGGAATATTATAATCCTAATGCCGTGGGTGGAAATGTAAGTTTGAACCATTGGTTATGGGTAATCAGCTCATTGTTTGTTGTAGATACTATGCGTGCTATTTTCTCAATGCTTTTCGGAGCCGGAATGATCTTGATAATCACCAAGTTGGAAAGACAAAGCAGTGGCATTCACGTTGCAGATATTTATTATCGCCGTTGTCTATGGCTTATAATATTTGGAGTAATTCATTGTTATTTATTATTATGGCGGTACGATATTCTTTATATATATGGTATTTGCGGTCTTTTTATCTTTCCCTTCAGAAACCTGCGTCCGCGAGCGCTATTGATATGCGGAATTATCATTCTGCTCAGTTTTATTCCAAAAACTATTTATACCATCCACACTTATGAAACAATGAAATCCAAAGCGATTGCCGCTGAGATGCTCCAAGATAATGGTAAAGAATTGAATGATGAACAAAAACAGGCAATCAAAGCATGGAAAGAAAAAAGAAAAGAATTCCATCCAACCGAGAAGCAAATACAAAAAGAAATCGATGAACGCTGTCAAGGATACTTTTCCAATGTTGTAAGTTTGTTACCGGGTAATGTTTCTTTTCAGAGTAGTTATATATACAAATCGGGTTTTTTTGATGCTATAGGCATGTTTTTCATTGGAATGGCTTTGTTTAAATGGAGAGTGTTTTCCGCAAAATTGCGTTCAACCACTTATTTACGGATGGTTCTATTGGGTTATGGTATTGGATTAACCATAAATTTCTTTGAAATCAGATATATCATTCATCATGAATATGACTTTATCGCAATATACAAGGCAACGTTCACCTATGATATAGGCCGATTTGCGGTTTCTATGGGGCATATTGGGCTTATAATGCTGATGTGTAAGCATTCTTGGGTTAAATGGTTGAACCATCAATTGGCGGCAGTTGGCCGTATGGCGCTTACCAATTATATCATGCAGACCATAATTTGCATCTTCATATTTGACGGTTTTGGATTAGGGTTTTTCGGTCAGTTCCAATATTACCAACTCTATTATGTTGTGTTTGCAATATGGTTAATTCAAATGATTTATAGTCCAATATGGCTTAGGTATTTCCAGATGGGGCCACTAGAATGGCTATGGCGATCTCTGGTTTATCTTAAGAAGCAACCGATGCGTATTACATAATAGATAATGACGGATAACCATTGATAAATGAAATCATCTATATGATTTTGCTATCCGTGTAGATCGCTAGTGAGACTCTGGAAATAATTAGTGGCTCAATCAAGGGCAGAAAATACACTGCCCTTGCCACCCATTCATTCATCCGGGCGAGGGATTTTGTGGAAATAAACAGTTATATTGTATTGACTTAGTTATATAATGTACCTTGGTTTATAATTCCTCTCCCAAGATTGAGAGAGGTCAGGAGAGGGTTGATAGCAACCACCTTCTAAGAGGAATTACTATTTACCTTATTACTATCACCGAGGAGATTCATGAATCGGATTCGACTCTGGTTATTAATTGCATCGGGAATATTGCTGGCGAATTCATCTGTTTCATTCGCTGCGACGGTTAGCATCCTTTGTCCCCATCAGAAACCTTCCGGGCCGATATTGATGGGGATATTGGAAGTAGAACGGGTGATGAAATCGCAAGGTTGGGTTATTCGCCGTTCGTTTGGAAAGGTGGATAATAAAGCATCCTTCGATTTGCAAATCGTGGTTATGCCCTTTGATTCTCAGGCTGATATAGAAAAAGAAGCGCAAATGTTTAAGGATGTGATTCCGGTTGACCGGGAATCGCTATCAATCATTAAAGCTACTGAGGATAGAGGTTTACGTTATTACGCGCTGGGCAGCGATCCGGTTGGCGCCATGTATGCATGTTATGAACTGGCGGAGCAGATAGAACGTTCGGTGCAGATTCCAATAGCTCAGCGGGTGACGGAGATTAAGCGGTCTCCGTCGATTCCCAATCGCGGCATTCAGTTGATGATTCACCGGCAGGCTTTGGATGATCCATATTCATGGTTTCATTCCGAATCGTTTTGGCATGGATTCATCAAAAACCTTTCTTTGAGCCGGTTCAATTATCTGGAACTGCAGGGCGTGTATGATCTGGTAACCGCTCAATACAGTAACCTATTACCATATCTAATCGCTTCGCAATCCCTTAATAAGACAGAAGATGTAACCCGCAATCTTAAATCTTTGCAGCGGATTATTCAAATAGCCCATCAGTATGGTTTGACAATATCGTTGATTAATTCAGGCATTGATTGGGGCGAGCAGGATTCTTCGAACATAGATCGCGCTGAATTGCAGACAACCTTGTCAGGCGCCTTGGAATCTTTGCTTAAAGCATGTCCTGATTTAGATGGTCTTGGCTTGATGGCGTCAGATGATAGTCTTCCTACTGGTTTTTACCAGAATACTTATGTGAATGCGATTGACCAAAGCGCCAATAAACCGTTGTTTATTTTACACACTTCGCAGGCTGATCCTGAGCAGGTAGTTCAACTGGTGGATAGCAACTCCAACCGTTCTGTTTTGGAGGTTAAGTTTAATGGGGATCACATGGTTTTGCCCTATCCGGTTACTGGAAACCGGATGTGTGAATGGCCCGGTTATTCATATCAGAACTATTTCAATGTTCCACGAAAATATGGCATCCTGTTTGAGTTTCCCTTTAACGGCACGCACCGGGTTTTTCCGTGGGGTGATGCTGCTTTTATACGACAAGCGTTAGCCAATTCGACTTATTCGGGCGCGAATGGATTCGTGTTGCAAACTTATTCCACTTTTCTGCCCCACGCCGACGCCTATACAAATCCGATCCGCTCCGATCTGCGGTATTATGACTGGACCTATCAGCGCGACTGGTATTGGTATTTGCTGTGGGGCCGGTTGGCTTATGATGCGGAATTGCCCAATATCTTTTTTGAAAGAAAATTTCAGGAACATTTCGGAGATGAAGCGGGAACGTTGTTGTTTCAATCTTTGCAAAAAGCCAGCCGGATGATTCCCGCCATCGGCAGCGTCTGTTTTGCCGGACCAGGTAAATCTGATTTCGCGCCGGAATTGGAGCCGCCCCGTTCCATTAAAGAGATAATCCAACTAAAGCCGCTGGATTCATTCACTATACGTTCGATAACCGAAGAGGTCGAAATTCAGTTGAATAATAAGGTTGATGGCCGCCGTTCTCCAATGGATATATTGGCTGAATCGGTCACTGAAGCGGAAGAAGCAGCGGTTTTGGCTCAACAGGCCGGAACTATATTGCAATCGGCTACTGGCTCAGTCAATTCCTCTTCGATTAAGCCGAAAGTTGATATTCTGAAAGAGTGGAATGCCTGGTTGTATGATTTTCAGGCTTTGGCGGCGTTAGGACAATATTGGCGGGACCGGGTTGGCGCTGCTATTCAGTTAGAGATATACCAACAAACCGGAGATATTCCTTCGTTGATTATTGCTTCTGAAAAACTGACTTCGTCTGAAAGCGCGTGGCAGGACGTTCAGAACTATACTACGTTACATTACCGCCCCATGTTGGATGCTCTGCGCAATAAAACCGCCCGTTTTCATTGGAAATTAATGCCTGCGCAAGAAGAGAAAGACCGTTTAACCATAACCGAATTATATAACGCCTGGCTCAATACAACCGAATGGACGGCTGGATTGGGGCATTACCCTGTCACCAAGATCGCCGCCAGTTCATCGGCTTTGCTTACAATATCCATTCCACCCAAAATCAAAGTTGACTCGATGTTTGTGCAATATCAGAATCAAGTGGGCGAGACCGCCCGTTTTCCGTTGGCCTCGACTCAACTTGAGGGCGTCTTCTATACCGAACTGAATCCCAGCGTTTTGATGGAAGGCAAATTCCAGTACTTTTTCATCGGGAAAAGGACGGAATGGGGCGATTCGTGGGTAATACCAGAAGGACGGCTGCCATTTGCCATGGTGGTGACGGATGACGTCACCCCGCCATTTTGCTCGCACCTGGAACATCTGCATAGTAAATCGGGAAGCAGGGTATTTATTACTGCAAAAGTCACTGATCCATCAGGAATTGAATCAGTCTCATTCTGGTGGAAGCCTCTGCCATCTGATGCTAAGTGGACAAAGGTTATAATGGAGGGCGTAGGAGAGATTTTTCAGGGTAATTTCCCTATTACCAGAGAAGGCGCTCAATACGCTATCGAAGCTGTTGATCGATTCGGCAATGTACTTCGCATCCCGGATGTGAAGAATGAGAATCCATATCGAACCATCCCGCCATCGTTGAATTGAGTGTTATTCGTTATCCGTAGGGGGTATCTTGGGCGCCCACAAGGGACGCGCCCTACTTAGTTGTAGATGTAACAAAATATTTATAGGATGATTCATGTCAAAAATTCATTATTATATTTCATCACATGGCTTTGGCCATTCAACCCGCGCAATTGAGGTTATCAATCATATTCCATCATCGGTTGAAGTAGAGATAATTACTTCGGCGCCGCAATGGTTGTTTGATAGGTCATTGATCCGGCCTTTTGAATACCGATCTCTACAACATGATGCGGGGATTATGCAAATTGATTGTTTAAAGAACGATCAGCAAAGCACTTATGATTTCTGGAATGGTCTGTTGGATGATTATCCCCGGCTGGCTGAAGAAGAAGTCAATAGGTTTCAAGGAGGTAATAATCTAGTTGTTGGCGATATTTCTCCTTTTGCAGTGGCTGTGGCGCAAAAAGCCGGGATACCATCAGTTATTGTGGCGAATTTTAGTTGGAACTGGATTTTTGAGGTATTTCTTGATCAGAATCCGGCTTTTCAGGGGATTATCGACCGGATATCTGATTATTATAGGCAATGTTCGCTTTTGTTAAGAACTCCATTATCAGGCGACCTCTCGGTTTTTCCCGATATAAGAGATATCCCGTTAATTGTCAGACGATCAAGCATGACCCGTGAGGAATCACGTCATCATTTCGGCATTGATCAGGACGCCAGGGTAGTTTTAGTTTCTTTCGGGGGGATGGGGATAGATGCAATAAAAGCCGGTTTTCTTGAAACTTATAATGATATTACTTTTCTGACATTTGATGAAAAGTTAAATGGTCCGGAAAATGTGCATTATCTTCATCCCAGAGATACATATCATCCAGACGCCATCAGGGCTTCGGATTTAGCTTTAGCGAAGATGGGGTATGGCATAGTGACGGAATGCATCGCTCATCAAATCCCTATAGCCTATCCTCCGAGGAATAGTTTTCCTGAACATAAGGTGCTGGTGGAGCAGTCAAAGCACTGGATTGAGACTTTTGCTATAGCGGAAGATGATTTTAACCGGGGCAATTGGGGATTTTTGCAAGATTTTTTTGCATGTAATAATAATCGGAGAGGTAAGTCTTTTCCGGTTGCAGAAGTTGATGGAGGCGTGATTGCGGCGGAAATACTATGCAAAATGGTGGTCTGAGAGGGGAGATTTCGGGATAGATAGTAATAAGGCAGTTATTCAGCCCTTGACGATTTATATGTATGCAGCCAACATCTAATGCTGTTTGCTTAGATGGATTTCAGGCCGTGGGGCGTCCTACGGGCTGTTTTTGTATTATCGGTTTAAGATTTGAAAATCAATACGACGGAAAAGTATGCCTACAAAACCACTGTCTTCAATTATTCTAGCCGCTGGCGATGGAACGCGTTTATGTTCACAGGTGCCTAAAGCTCTTCATCGGGTGTGCGGACGTCCGATGATTGTACATATTCTACGCACGATCAAGGATTTGGTGGATTCCAGCCAAGTAGTTGTAATAGGATTCGCCAGCGAATTGATGAAAGATTCGTTGGAAGGTTTCAAGGTTGAGTTTGCTTTACAGGAAAAGCGCCTTGGTACAGGTCATGCCGTGATGATGACGAAAGATATGTTCCAGGATTGCGCCGAGGATATACTGGTACTGGTGGGAGATGCGCCGTTATTGACTCAAGAGACGGTTGAAAAACTGATTGAGCGTCATCACCATCAAGATGCATCAGCTACAGTTTTGACCACATGCACGAAAAAGCCGGATGGTTATGGACGCATACTGCGTTATCAAGATAATTCCGTGTTACGCATCGTTGAAGATAAAGACGCTAATATATACGAGAAAAAAATCAAGGAAATTAATACGGGAACATACGTATTTGATAAAGAAGACCTATTTGAGGCCTTATCTAAAGTTGAGCCTAGCAATGAGCAGGGCGAATATTATCTGACTGATGTAATTCAGATTATGGTTACTGAAAAAAAGCGTGTTGAAGCATATGTGACCAAAGTCCCATCAGAAACAATGGGAATAAACAATCGCTTGCAGTTTGCGGTAGCTGAACGCATAATGCGTGATAGGATCTTAGAGCGTCTTATGTTATCTGGAGTAACGATTGTCGATCCTTCCAGCACTTTTATAGATGATAGCGTAACCATCGGGATGGATACGATTATAGAGCCTAATACACATATTTACGGGAAGTCCATGATCGGGCAAGGCAGTCAGATAGGACCTTTAACCCAGATATTTGATTCTGAAATAGGAGAAAACTGCAATATTAATAGTTCATATCTTCGGGATTGCAGCATTCCTCCGGGCATGAATATTGGACCTTTCGCCAATCTTCAGCATGGCGAAGTGATGTACGCAAAACCTCAAAAATAAGAAAAAAATCATTTAATGGGAGACAAACGATGAAGCGAATAGATATTCAAGTTGCAACACGAACTGCGTCTGGCAAGGGCGGCGCCCGTACATTACGGCGTGCCGGTCAGATTCCCGCCATAGTATATGGTGAAGGCTCTGATCCAATTGCAATCAGCGTAAACCGTAAGATGATCGAAAAAGAAATGCGGATACATGGCGACACTGAGAATGTCCTGGTAAACGTTAATGTTGAAGGCATGGATGGAGAGATATTGACTCTGGTTCGCGAAACCCAGCATGATCCTTTGACGGGCGTCTTGAAACACATGGATTTTCGTCGCGTTTCGACGGACAAAGCTATTAAAACTTTGGTTCCAGTGCATCCGGTTGGAGTATCTAAAGGCGTTAGAGCAGGCGGCGTCTTTGAGCAGCAACTTCGTGAAATTGAAGTTGAGTGCTTGCCTCTTAATATTCCTGATGCAATTGAGATTGATGTTACTGAAGTCATAATTGGTCAAACTCTTCATGTTTCTGATATTCCAGATAATCCTAACTATGAAATTTTGACTGATGGCTCACGCGCCATGATGATGGTCTCTGTGCCTAAGATTGATACGACTCTTGATGTAGTTTCTGCTGAAGAGGGTGAAGAAGGCGAAGAAGGCGAAGAGGCTGAAGGCGAAAAATCAGAAGGTTAATTGGATCATTGTGTGGTGTATAGTTGGCCTGGGGAATCCAGGCGCTGAATATAAATCAACCCGGCATAACGTCGGTTTTGATCTAATCGACTTACTTTCCACTCATTGGAATATACCAGTAGATCAGTCAGGCTCAAAATACGTTTTTGGATCGGGCAATCGCAGAAATAATCCTGTTCTGCTGGTAAAACCAATGACTTTCATGAACCGCTCAGGAGATGCTTTGAAGCGCATTTTGCGGGATCCGGAGGTGAATTATCAAGAAACGCTTGTGGTTCTGGATGATTTCTACCTGCCGTTAGGTAAAATGCGCCTTAGGTATACAGGTGGAGATGGGGGGCATAACGGTTTGGGTTCAATCTTGAGCATAGCTGGTACGCAGGATATTCCACGTCTTAGGATTGGGATTGGCGAAGCTGGTAAGGATTGGGTGGATTATGTGCTTGAACCATTTTCAACCAAAGAGCGTATAATTGTAGACGAGACCCTGGATAATGCGGTGAAAGCGGTGGATTCTATTCTGTCAGTAGGTATAGAAAAATCGATGAATCGCTGGAATTGTTAGAGTTATGTTGTTTAATCTACAACCGTTCTGCACACCTACGGAAACGTAAAAAATAAAGTATAATCATAAGAAAGTCACCTCCAAGGGTGGATTTTCAGCTTTTTCACGTCATAGAGAATTAATAAACAAAATATTATAGAGGAACGATTATGTCAACATTATTATTAGTTATGCTTGTTGTTAGTGTAATTGCATCAGTTGCCGCCTTGGCATTTGTTGCATTTTTAGCAAAAGATGTAGTTTCCAGGGATCCTGGAAATGAAACAATGCAGGACATATCCAGTATGATCCAGGAAGGCGCCCGCGCTTTCTTGAAAAGGGAATATATCTGGGTTTTCGGATTCGTGATGGTAATAGCAGTGATATTTTGCGTAATACCACAATTTACGACTAGTGTTGATCTTGGTTATGGAACTGCCATTGCTTTTATTATTGGCGCCATGATGTCGGCTTTGGCTGGCTATATCGGTATGTCAATCGCCACTAAAGCAAACTGCCGTACAACGCAAGCTGCCAAAGTCGGCGGTTTAAAGGCTGCTCTCAACGTTGCCGTGTCAGGCGGAGCGGTAATGGGGCTTTCGGTTGTTGGTTTAGGTTTACTGGGATTGGTAGTGGTATTTTTTGTTGCTGACGGCAAAATGGAAATTGTAAGTGGTTACGCCATGGGCGCCAGTTTAATGGCTCTTTTCGCCCGTAGCGGAGGTGGAATCTACACCAAAGGCGCTGATATGGGCGCTGACCTGGTTGGTAAGGTTGAAGCTGGCATACCTGAAGATGATCCCCGCAACCCTGCGGTTATCGCTGATAACGTTGGCGACAATGTCGGCGACGTGGCTGGCTTGGGCGCTGACCTTTTTGAGTCTTATGTTGAGTCGATTATTGCATCGCTGGCTATTGCCGTTTCTATTTCAGCGGTTAGCGGTATTGCCAATCCATCTTTGTTAGTTATTCCTTTTGCGGTTGCCGCAATCGGATTGTTCGCCTCTATACTAGGCGTTTTTTATGTAAAGAAATTTGGATCAAGTAATCCACAAGGCGCTCTGATGGGCGGAACTTATGTAAGCGCTATCATTACCGTAGTTATTAGCGGAATAGTTATTGCGTTGATTGGCAGTGAGTGGACCGAAGGCGATATTACTTACGGCAAGATGGCGCCATTCTGGGTTACTATCATTGGTATTGCCTGTGGAACAGTGGTTGGATTTATGAGTGAGTATTACACCTCATCTGATTACAAGCCAGTCAAGAAATTAGCGGAAAACTCACAGAGCGGTCCTGCTCTTACCGTAACGGATGGCATCGCCATTGGTATGGAAAGTACTGCCATTCCTATAATCGTTCTTGCTGCTTCTATTATGTTATCCTTCTACATCGGCGGCTTCTATGGCGTGGCCATGGCTGCTTTGGGTATGCTGGCGACAACCGGTATGGTCGTTGCGGTTGACTCTTATGGTCCTATTGCTGACAACGCCGGCGGCATCGCTGAAATGGCTGGTCTTGATCCTGAAGTTCGCAAGATCACTGATAACCTGGATTCAGTCGGTAACACTACTGCTGCTATCGGTAAAGGCTTCGCCATTGGTTCGGCTGCGCTGGCTGCGGTTGGTCTGGTTTCGGCGTTTCTCGTCTCAGCTAAATTGACTGATGCTTCGGTTTCTCTTAACAATGTTAATGTTATCGCTGGCTTGCTGCTTGGCGGTATGCTGCCATATTTCTTCTCGGCTCGTCTATTCAGGGCTGTATCAAAAGCGGCTTATGCCATGATTGAAGAAGTTCGCCGTCAGTTCCGTGAAATCCCCGGCCTGATGGAAGGAACAGCCAAGCCTGATTCAGCCCGTTGCGTTGATATCAGTACTCAAGGCGCTATCAGCGGCATGTTGCTTCCAGGAACTATTGCTATTATCGTTCCTCCGATCATCGGTTTCACTATGGGCGCTGCGGCCCTGGCTGGCGTTTTGATTGGTACATTGATTTCAGGCGTTTGCCTTGGAATTCAGTGCGCTAACAGCGGCGGGGCTATGGATAACGCCAAGAAATACATCGAAGAAGGTCATTTCGGCGGTAAGGGATCAGATACTCACAAGGCAGCCGTTGTAGGCGATACTGTGGGCGATCCTCTGAAAGATACTGTTGGTCCTTCGATTAACATTCTGATCAAGTTGATGGCGGTTATTTCATTGGTTTTGGCGCCACTACTGGTTGGATAATGTTTAAGTAAAGTATTCTAAAAGAATTAATCACAGGGACGCCTTTTGGCGTCCCTGTTCTTGTTTAAACTTTAATCTCATCTGAATCTGGATGCCCAGGATGGAAGGATGCTCGGGATTATGGGATGCGAAGGATTATGGATGACGAGGTGTTTTTGGATTATGTTGAGGTTTTTATCCTGTTCATCCTTTAATCCTGTAAATCATGATTCAGACAGAAGCATTCCCATCGGCTATTTATGACGCGCAGCCCTTGATGAAATTGTGTTTAGGAAGCAAAATATTCTCTTGCATGTTCGTGTATTTATCATTTCCCGAAAAAAACTGATATAAGTTTTAATATAATGGGGAATGAAGAGTTGATCCTGTCCTTATTCACGTAATAAGGGCTTTAACCGTAGGAGGTTATTGCATGAGTACCACGATGTATGAGATTCTTTATATCATCGACGCTTCATTGGAAGAAGCTCAAATCGAGAAGATATCCAATGAAGTAAAAGCCGTTATTACTGACGATGGCGGCGAGATATTAAAAGAAGTAAACTGGGGTAAGCGAACCCTTGCTTTTCCGATCAAGAAAAAGACTGAGGGATTATATATCAACATGGATTTTAATGGTCCAGCTGATATGCCGTTAAAAATTAATGAGTACGAGGCTACTCATACCGGTTTACTGCGCCACATGACTTTGAAAGTCTCAAAAGCCCGCCTTGAGCAGGATAAGTATGATGAAGCGAGGAAGCAGAAAGAGAAGGAAGCGATTCGCAAGGCGAAGGAAGAGGAATTAGCTGCTATAAAAGCTGCGGAAGAAGCCTCTGTCGCCAGAGAAGCCGCTGCTGCGAAAGCTGCTGAAGAAGCCGCCGCCGCAAAAGAAGCTGCCGAAAATCCTTCTGAATCAATTGAACAATCCACGTCAGCTGAATCAGCAGTAGAAGAAATTCCTGTTGCATCTGATGATGGCAAGACAGAAGAATCCGCTGCGCCTGAAATCAAAAGCAGCGAATAATATAGAGGCGTCCGATGATTAACCGAGTCATCCTCGTAGGCCGTATGGTTGCAGATCCAGAAATTCGTTATACCCAAAGTGGTATAGCCGTCGCCCGTTTACGAATCGCCGTAGAAAGGCCTTTCAAGAACGCAAACGGTGAAAGGCAGACGGATTTCATTAATGCAGTCGCATGGCGCAAGCTGGCTGAATTGTGCGGACAGTATCTGAAAAAAGGACAAATGGCAGCTATTGACGGCTCTCTGCAAATGAATCAATGGGAGCAAGAAGGTCAAAAGCGTACAACGTACGAAGTGATTGCCGATAACATCCAATTTTTAGATCGCGGAGGATCTGGCGGGGCAGGTGGAGTGGATTCTCCATCTTATAATGATTCTGATGCTCCCCCACCTCCACAATCTTCATCGCCAGCAGACGGCGAAGCGCAAGGCGGGGATGCCGATTTACCTTTCTGATAGAAAACTTAGGAGTAAATAAATGGCTGAAATTTCTAATACAAGTAATCCTTCAACAAGTCCTTCAACGGGTCAACGTCCATCTTCAGGAGCGGGACAACGTCCATCTTCGGGACAGCGTCCATCTTCGGGGACAGGGCAGCGTCCATCTTCAGGGACAGGACGTCCTTCCTCTTCTTCTCCTGTTAGAGGAAGAACTTCATATGGCGGCAGACCGAAGCCAGGCGGTAGTGGTGGTGGTCGGCCTAGCGGTGGTGAAGATGGTTATCGCCCCCGGAGACCAGGTGGTCCGAAACGCCGTTTCTCACGCAGGAAA
The DNA here is from genome assembly GCA_963662285.2 of bacterium. Taxonomy (GTDB): domain Bacteria; phylum Hinthialibacterota; class Hinthialibacteria; order Hinthialibacterales; family Hinthialibacteraceae. The sequence continues at coordinate 792,513 of CAXXMV010000008.1, read as the reverse complement.
GTATGTCGTTTTTGCGTCGGGAAAGTGAAATATATTGATTATAAGAATTACCGTATGTTAAAAGATTTCCTTACAGAGCGCGGCAAGATCATGCCTAGAAGAATCACTGGAACTTGCGCAGGTCATCAAAGAATGTTGACGAATGCCATTAAACGATCCAGGAACATGGCATTATTATCATTCACTCAAAGGTAAATCAAGGTTTAATATTAGGAGAGAGAATTATGCCGAGTCATAAAGCTGCTGCAAAAAGTCTGAAGCAGGATGCCAGGCGCAATGCGCACAACAGGTCAACTAAATCCCGTATACGTACAGTAATCAAAAAAGTACGTGTTGCGGTATCGGAGAATAATATAGAAGTTGCAAAAACAGAATTAAGAATGGCAGTTTCCGCTTTGGATACCGCCGCCAAGACGCATCTGATTCATTCAAGAAACGCGTCGCGGCGTAAATCACGCTTGATGCAACTGGTTTCAAAAGCTGAGGCTGCATTAAAAGCTGAGGCAGTTGCTGAAACAGAAGCCTGATATGTTTTTGCGTTAGAGTAGATGTCATAATAATGTTCTGATTTTTGATTCGGAAAAGCCGCAAAAGAGAGGAATTTTCGAAGATCAAAGGTGATGATAAACGGACATATTTTTTGATAATCGCTTTAGAGATAAAATAACCAGATTCATAAGTTAAACTATAAAAATAGTTATGCCCCGTGTATTATAGCAGCGGGGCATTTCTTTTTAAGAAATGAGAAATAAGGCAGTTATGAAAAATTTTAATGTTGTGGCGGCTATAGTTCTGGCGGCGGGACGAAGCACCCGGATGGGTGGCGGGGAGAATAAGGTGCTGCGTTCTTTGGAAGGGCGACCAGTTCTTTCGTATAGTCTGGAAGCTTTTGAAAAGAGTCCGATTGTGTCTCATGTTGTTGTTGCGGGACGTATGGAAGATAGATCGGTTATAGAACAAATAATTGAAAAATTCTGTCCAAAAGCGCGGGGGAATTTTACCGGCGGCGGTGCGGAACGGTTTGATTCGGTGAAGCAAGGTCTGGATTTTTCCGCTTCTTTGAGACCGGAAGCTGTTTTGATACATGATTCAGCCCGGCCTTTTATTGAGGAGCGTTTTATCACTGATTCGCTTGAGGCTTTGGACGAATCCCCTGGAAGCGTTATCGGAATTCCACTAAGAGACTCATTAAAGGAAACCGATGAAGCCGGATTGGTGATTCGTACTCATGAGCGGTGTAAATATTGGTTATCTCAAACTCCGCAAACGTTTCGTTTTTCAGATATTTATGATGCATATTGTTCCTGTTCTCCACCTCCTTATCCAACGGATGATGGAGAAGTTATGGAATTGTTTGGGGGTAAAGTGAAGATGGTTGAGGGATCGTCGTTGAATTTCAAGTTAACGACTCAAGAAGATTGGTTGTTAGCGAGAGCCGTCGCCCAGGAGCGGCGAAAATCTAATACCTGAAAGGCCGGGCCAAACCAAAAGGTCGGCTGCAGGGTATACTCAAAAAGAGGATTAACTGGATGCCGCGTGAAAAACAATCTATTGAATCAGCATCATATGCCAAGATTAATCTGTTTTTGGATATCGAACGCATTCGTGAAGATGGGTATCATGACCTGAGCATGGTTAACGCCAAAATATCGTTTCATGATACCATCACTTGTTCGCTTACTACAAAACCCGGTATTGTTTTAACATGCAGCGATCCTGATTTGCCAACTGACGAGAACAATATGGCTTATCAGGCAGCTCAGCGTTATTGTGATCAGAGCCGGATATCAAAAGGCGTAATCATACACATCGAGAAGAGAATTCCCAAAGGCGCTGGTCTTGGAGGAGGCAGCAGCGACGCCGCAACGGTTTTGCTTTCTTTGAACAAATTAACTTATGATCAGGTTTCACAAGCAGTTTTAAAAGAGATTGCAGTTGGTATCGGCGCAGATGTACCTTTTTTCCTTGAACCCGGCCTTTGCGTTTGCAGCGGAGTCGGGGATCGCGTGGTGTCAATACATCTTGCCCAAAACGTCAAAAAGCCTCCATTGTATGGAGTATTATGTTCACCAGATGAAGAAGTCTCTTCAAAAATTGCTTATAACCAATGGGATGAATTAAAAGTACAGAAGCATTCGTCTGCGCGTAGATTATTAAATGCAATGACGATGCAGGATTGGGGAAGGATTCCTAATTATCTTTTCAATTCTTTTGAGCAGGTTGTTTTTAAGAAATATCCTGTTGTTAAAAAGGCTTACAAAAATTTTTGTAAAGCATCACCAACTCCTCCCCGTTTGACCGGGTCTGGATCGAATCTATTCAGTTTGCATACCAGTGAGGCTGAGGCGGAAGAAGTTTCTAGGAAACTGAGAGAATTTGACTTGAAAACGAATGTATTTTATATGATTATTTAGGGTGTTTTGGCCGGATTGTATTATTAGATCAGCCCTGACCCTAGTAGTACGACCAGTTTATTTTGTCAGGTGGTTTTCTGTAATTCCCCCTCACCCTAGCCCTCTCCCGTGGGTGTAAAGGCCTGGGACATGGGTAACAGGTGTTCGGGGACATAGGTAACACATTCCCTGAGTGTATTCTAGCCTTGAAAGGAGGCGAAGAATATGCCCTGGAACGAGGTGGACCTTATGTCTCTGAGAAAAGAATTCGTATTGTTGAGCCAGCAAGAAGAAAGCAACATCAGCCAATTATGTAAACGGTTTGATATCAGCCGTAAGACGGGTTACAAATGGATCAAACGGTACAAAGAAGGAGGAGGCGAAAATCTCCAAGACCGTTCCAAAAAACCCAATACTTGCCCTCATCAAACAGATAAGTCTATCGAGCAAGCCATTACAGAAAATCGCGAAAAAGGATGGGGAGGACGCAAAATTCTCTCTCGTCTGATTCAATTGGGATACGAAAATGTTCCTAGCGCCAGCACTATTACTGCCGTGTTACGCCGACTGGGATTGCTGGATGAAAAGGAAAGTCACAAGCACAAAGCCTATAAGCGTTTTGAAAAAGATACGCCCAACGAATTGTGGCAAATGGATTTCAAAGGAGATTTTCCCACGCTCAAAGCACGCTGTTATCCGCTCAGCATTCTGGATGATTGCACGCGCTTTGTTCCCGGATTATTTTCGTGCGCCAATCAGCAAAGGGAAACCGTGCAAGACTCCCTGGAAAGCGTGTTCAGGATGTATGGTATGCCTCGGGCGATGTTGATGGATAACGGAAGTCCGTGGGGAGGATGCAAAACCTGCGAATACACCAGATTGACAATATGGCTGATACGATTGGGTATTCGCGTGTATCACGGTCGCCCCTACCATCCGCAAACCCAAGGCAAGGTCGAGCGATTTCACCGGACCTTTAAGCAAGAATTGCTGATAAGGGAATCGTTTGTGGATTTGGAATATTGCCAAAGGCGGTTTGATGAGTGGCGTTATGAATACAATTTTGAGCGTCCTCACGAAGCCCTGGATATGGATGTCCCGGCTAACCATTATACGTCCAGTCCTTTTGTTTATCCGGGAAGTTTGCCGGATATCGAGTACGCGCCGGGCAGCATTATCAGGAAGGTGCAACAAGGAGGTCGGGTGGCGTACCGTGGTGAAGATTACCGGGTGAGCCGCGCCCTGGTAGGATGCCCGGTTGCCTTGAAACCCGCTATGACCGATGGGATGATGGACGTATATTTTTGCCGACAAAAAATCAAGACGCTCGATCTGCGTTTGAATGAAATCAAAGAAGATAACTTGGCAATCCAGAAAAAGGCGTCACAATAGAAATTGGTTGGGCGAAACGGAAGCGGGCGCTGCAGGAGTGCAACCCGCCAGGGATAGCCGATCCGAGGTGCGAGGGATAATGCAGGAGGTGAAATATTCACCTCCTCCCTCTAAGCCAACCAATTATCCTGAGCATCTCTAGATGCCTAAAAAAAAACTCAAACAATAACCTGGGATAAATCCCGGTTTTGATAAAAAACTGTAACCCATGTCCCCGAACATGTGTTACCCATCTACCCGGTCTGTACAGTGGGGAGAGGGGACGAGGTCGCTCAACATAATTAGTTGGTCAGAGTACTAGTCCTCTTCCGGGTGGAGAGGAGACTTGGTTTTCCGGATTTTATTTTGGTAAGATGTAATAAAGAGATTGCAATTTTCCTTGTTTTTTAAAGAAAGAGTAAAAGGGGAAAAAATGAGAACAAAATTCTTTTATCCATTATTTCTATTGATGTTTATTTCGTCTATGGCGAATGCGAGCATACCTGAAGTTGTTTTTCAACTATCAGATGAAGGCGCGATAGGCGCATGGTTGCATCTTGGGCCGATTAATGATGCTACTGATACTGTACCGCTGATTGGTTATAACACGGATTATCTTTCCGGTGAGGGCAGCGCTACACCAATTCGCAGTAAAAAAGAGATCATTCAGGATAAGCAATTTCTGTGGAATCCATTCTTTGAAGAGAAAACCGAAATCAGGTTATCTGACCGTTATCCCGGCCTGGAGGGAGTTTGTTCGTATTTCTATTGCATTCTGGAAAGTGATAAGGACCTTGAATTGGCGTTGCATATCAAGCGTGATGATGGCGCCAAAGTGTGGTTGGGAGGGAAACTGGTTTATGATAAATCAGAAGGAGCAGTTGATAAAGCAGAGGTGATCCCGGTTTCTGTGCGGCAGGGGCCTCAGCCTTTGTTGGTTAAGATATGCCAGAGTAAAGAGAAATGGTATTTTAGCGTCCAATTGAAAGATGCTGATGGAATTGTTCCCCAAGGCATCAGCGTAATTCTGCCGGGAGAATTTGAAGAAACCGAATATATCGATCATCTTTTTAAGATTGATTCTCCACCACTAGTTAATAAAGACGGTAAGCGCGAGTTACAATTAAGCATTCCTGCTTACGTCGATCCAAACACGCTTGATTTGATTGAGGTCTATGATGATCAGCAAGCGACCGAGCCGGTCTGGTCTATAGAAAAACCTTCCACCCGCCGGATAAAGGTTGCGGTAGGTAGAGCCAACCAACCGCGTGATGTGATATTCCGCGCGATTATTTCCGGACGTGAATATAAAAACTCAGTTAAAGTAAAGCCATGCCGTGATTGGCGGGTTTATTTGATGGCGGGATCGCATGTTGATATCGGCTATACCAACCACCAGGATATTGTTATGGCCGATCATAAAAAATTCTATCGCCAGGCATGGGATTTATATGAAGAGTCGGTCAGTAAGAAATATGATAAAGACGCGCATTATATCTGGAATCCTGAAGTGACCTGGGTATTGAAGGATTTTTTACGCACTGAACCGGAGGAAGACTGCAAGCGTTTGTTGGATTATTTGCGTAGTGGAGTCTTTACGCTTGACGCGCTGTATGGAAATATCCTGACCGCCTTATGCGGTGATGAAGAACTTATCCGAAGCGTGTATTTTTCCAAACATCTGGCGCAACGTGAAAACCTCCCGGAAGTGGTATCGGCCATGATTACGGATGTACCGGGGTATACCTGGGGCATGGTTCCTTTATTGGCAGGTTCCGGCGTGAAATATTTTAATCTTGGTCCTAACCATACCGCCCGCATCGGATTCACCACTATAGCGTTGAAATATCATCCATATTATTGGATTGGACCGGATGGGGTGAGTAAGGTTTTGGTTTGGAATACGGGTTATGGATATTCCAATAATTTCAATATGCTGCGTTCAGAAGATGGCGTTGCTCAGTTTCTGCAAGTTCTGTCTGACTATGAAGCCGATGAAGCGTATCCCTATGACGTGGCGCAGTTCCGGGCGTATTTAGTTGATAATACGCCTCCACCTGATCATCTTTCTAATATGGTGCAGGAGTGGAATCAGCAATATCAGGTTCCACATTTGATTCTATCCGGCGCGGCGGCGCCTTCGCAGTATCTGGAATCTAAATATAAAGATCAAATCCCATCTTATAAGGGAGACTATACGCCGTATTGGGAAGATGGAGCGGGATCGACTGCGCGGGAAAGCGCGATGAACCGCACGGCGACGCTTCGTATGCAGGAATCAGAAAAAGCATGGTCACTGGCTTACGCCCTGGGTGCTCAACAAGCGGTTCCATCGAAAAAGATCGAACAAGGTTATGACTATGCCATGCTTTATAGCGAGCATACCTGGGGGGCGCATAACAGTATAACTGAACCTGAATCCGAATTCGCCACCAAGCAATGGGAGACCAAGCGCAGTTTCGCTCATAATGCATTGTGGTATTCAGCAGAATTAAAGCGGGGCGGCTTGCAAGCCCTAAGCGGCAATATCAAGAATGATCAACCATTAAGTTTTGCGGTGTGGAACCTGACCCAGTGGAAGCGATCTGGTAAGGCCGTGATTCCATATAGTGCAGCGCTGGGAGAACTGGTTTCTGCTGATCAATGGACGGCGGTTGATGCCAGTGGTAAACGGTCAGCGGTGATCCGCACTGATGAAGGATATGTTTTCCAGGTTGCGGATATTCCTGCATTGGGATACTCGATCTTTAAGTTTGTTCCAGAGAAGTGTGAAACGGATGTTTCTGCAATTGATATAGACGTATCGGATGGCGTGATGCTTGGCGGAGATTGGGAAGTGAAACTGGATAAGAAAACCGGCGCCATTTCGTCGCTGGTTTATCTGCCTGAGAGTCTTCAGTTAGTCGATGCTGACAGTTCTTATGGTTTAAACCAATATCTACATGTATCGGGCGCTAATGGTAAAGATAGTAAAAGCGCCCGGCAGGTTATCTTGAAATCCAAGCGCGATCCTCTGGGTATGAGCGGTACGTTGATCGCCCATATTGAAGGGCAGGGAATTGAATCTCTGCAACAGGAGATCAGGCTTTATCCTCAGCAAAACCGGATTGACTTTATCAATACCATGCTTAAAAGCGATATCCGCGACAAAGAAGCGGTGCGGTTCGCTTTTCCATTCAAGGTTCCTGAGGGAGTATTCACCCTGGAGATTCCCCTGGCTTCGATGCATCCTGAAACAGAACAGATTCCCGGCGCCAACCGTAATATATATACCGTGCGCCGTTGGGTTGATGCGTCCAATAAAGATTATGGAGTTACCTGGGTTACTCATGACGCTCCATTGGTTGAACTTTGCGATATGCATGCTGAGCAGCCCTGGTTGGAGCATCTTCCGTTGGTTAACACGCATCTGTTCTCTTTCGCCATGAACAATTATTGGTTTACCAATTATAAAGCGAGCCAGGGCGGTCCGGCGGTGTTCCGTTATTCCATGATTTTTCATAAGGATGCATGGGCGCCCGATCAGGCGAATCAATTCGCTGATCATGTGACGTCTCCATTCTGCGTTGAACCTTTGGGAATCAATCCAGATGGTCTGCTGACGGATCAAACCATGTCGCTGGCTTCTATGGATACGCCCAATGTGTTGATTCAGAACATCAAAAAGGCTGAAAATGCGGATGGCATCATTATCCGGGTGCGTGAATTGAATGGTAAGTCTACTAACGCCAATATATCATTTCCTCTATGGCGGAAATTTGAGTGGAGCAAATGCGACTTGGTTGAGCGTCCCATTCAGGATGCTAGCGGTACATCGGATAACGGGATTCTTCCATTTGCCATTAGTGGAGGAGAAATTGTTACTTATTTGATTGAACCTATGGATTGAGAATTTAGAGTGAACTTACCTTTTGATAAGGTGGCTTGATCAAGGGCTGACCGCATTGCGGTCTTGCCCTTGGCGCCCGTCATTCAATGTTAATTGTTGATAAAAACCATGGAAATAAATGAGGTAAACTCAATCAAGGGCAGAAAATACACTGCCCTTGGCACCCGCGACTTGGTCGAGCGTCCTATTCAGGATGCTAGCGGTTCATCGGATAACGGGATTCTTCCCTTGGCTATTGGCGGTGGGGAAATTGTTACTTATTTGATTGAACCTATGGATTGAGAATTTAGAGTGAACTTACCTTTTGATAAGGTGGCTTGATCAAGGGCTGACCGCATTGCGGTCTTGCCCTTGGCGCCCGTCATTCAATGTTAATTGTTGATAAAAACCATGGAAATAAATGAGGTAAACTCAATCAAGGGCAGAAAATACACTGCCCTTGGCACCCGTTATTGTCCTATATTCAGATAATTGGATTTCTCATAATCTCTCATATTGATATTTGTGGGTTAAGATCAGCCCGGAGGGAGAAGGGACTTGGTTTTATGACATAATGTAGTTGGACGAAATATTAGTCTATTTGATTGACAATCATTGAGCCGCTGACCGAATTTCCTATGATGATTTGGTCGGCGGTTTTTAGTTTTTCAGAGGTGATGGATTTTTCTGCGGCGTTGGTTTCTGTCATGAATTGGCTTCTCCATATTCCGGCAAGCAGGCCGTCTTCTATTGGCGGGGTAAACCAGTGGTCGCCGATACGGTAGAAGATGTTGGTGATGCATCCCTCTGTTATGTGGTTATGTTGATTGGCGAATATGGTTTCGAAGAAGCCCTGCTTGAGTCCGGCTGTTCTGGCGTTGTTATAGAATTCACGGTTGGTTGTTTTGTGGTATAGGAAAACATTGTTTGAATCTACCGTGGTGGATGAAATTTGTACGCGAAGGTTTGTCGGCGGTTGAGTTATTGGCCGGTGGTTGATGGTTGTGCCGCCTTGGGCGTTTAGGGCAATACGGATAGCTGCGGGTGGTTCAAGAACGCTTTTAGCATATTCCAGCAGAGCGTTTTGCGCGGCGTTTGCATCACAGGGATAATCCCAGTAGTTGGCTGATTGGGATAATCGTTTCAGGTGTTCATCTAAAAAAGAGTAAACTCCATCCTGGTTCAACCGCAACGTTTCGATTAACTGGAAATCGGCTGGCAGCTTTCGGGCGAAGGCCATTTTTGTTTTAACCTCTTCATATTCCATCTGTGGATCGGAATCCCAGATGATGCCTCCACCTACTCCAAGAGTGTATTCATCCGCTGAACCGTACATCGTACGAATGGCTACATTGAAGGTGAAATCTCCATCAGGTTTGATAAAACCTATGGCGCCGCAATATATGCTGCGGGGCGAGTCTTCGTAATTGCGGATTATGTCCATAGTGCGGTGCTTGGGAGCGCCGGTTATGGAGGCGGCGGGAAATGTTGCTTGGAATATACTGGTCAATGTTGAATCATCTGATAGTACTCCCTGCACTGAGCTGGTCAGGTGGAAGAGAGAGCGGTAGCGCTCCATGCGGCAAATGTTCTGGGATTGGACGCTGCCCAATTTACAAATGCGCCCTAAATCATTGCGCATCATGTCGAGAATCATGATGTTCTCAGCTTGATCTTTGGCGCTATGTTTTAATTGCCCGATTTTTTGTTGATCCTGCTCAGGCGTCAATCCCCGCCCGATGGTTCCTTTGATGGGGCGTGATTCAATCAATGAACTGTGTTTGTTGAGGAATAATTCTGGGGAGAGCGAATGGATTTGCCAGTCGTTGTCTTGGATGAAGGCGGCGTAGGGAATCGGCTGCGCCCTATATAAGTATGTAAATAAATCCAGGCCTGATTCTGCGCCGATGCAGTTTGCGCGAACAGTGTAGTTGACCTGATAGGTTTCACCGCGTTCGATATGCTGTTTTATCCGGGCGATTGTTCTGATATAGGATTCTTCGGTAAGGTTTATCTTGAGTTCAGGTGGGGTGTATTGCGGTGAACTAATGGCAATGTCGCTGATTTCAATCTGCTGGATATTATTGGTTTTGCATAATCCAAACCATAAAAGTGGTGGATGGCCTGATGGATTTGTTAAAACCGGTAATCCAAAGGCTGCTGCTGCTTCGTAGGCTATGTAGCCGAAAGCATACCAACCATCATGCGTGCGTTGTTCAATTTCTTGCAATGCAGGTATTACCTGGTCGATGGAATCGGCCTGGATTATGTGATCGGCGACGCAACGGAAACCTGAGCGTTCGCTGCATCCCCAACCGCTGCCGATGAAATATGCTTGTGGTTTTCCCGGATCATTCATAGAATGAGTTATGATTTTTTTTCAGCGACTAGCATGGCTCTTTCGCTGTTTTCGTTGTATGGATCAGCCTGAAAGTTGCCATAAACCGCGTCGACTGATAATCCCGCCTGCGTAGCGAATAAAGAAAGTTCCCAGCCATTGAATAGCCAGGGGCGGTAATAATACTGCCGTTTGGCGCCGTTGGCGTCTTCAACGTTTATGCAGTTATGCAGGCGGCGTCCGTTATCGGAGAAGGAGCGTTCTTCGCGTACTTTTAAGTTGGATTGAACCGACTCATACACTGCATTTAACCGGGGAACGATGAAATGGCGGTTCATTACATCAATGAGCAATTTTCCTCCAGGCCGCAGGACGCGGTTGAACTCTTGCATTACAACAAAGTTTTCATAGTCGCTCTCTCCATAGCCATAACTGCTGAATAGACAGACCAGGTAATCAAATGAGTCTTCTGGGAAGGGGAGTTGTTGAAGTAAACCCCTGACGAAAACAGGTCTTGTTCCATTGAGTTGCTGAATATTGTTATGGGCTTGCTCCAGAAGGTATGAGGAGAAATCCAGTCCTGTGACGCTGTAGCCGCGTCTGGATAATTCAAATGAATGGCGTCCCGCGCCGCATGGAGAATCAAGGATTGCCTGGCCTTTTTTCCACTGTAGTACTTTAGAGCAGAAATCGATTTCCTGATCCGTTCTGGCTGGACCGGTCATGTCGCGGTAGATGTCCAGGTAATCGGGATTGTTAAAAAACCTGAAACACCAGTCGTTCTTGTTTTTAATATTCATGATGGATCACAACGTTACACTTGATTTGGTGTATTCTAAAATATATTTGATCTGATCATATTGCTTGCATAGATAGATTATATACCATTTTGGAGATATTTGAATGAGTGTTAAAGATGAAAATATTATGTTAACCTTTTAACTATAAATCATTCAGAAGGTTTGTGAATGTGGTATCAACCTATGGGCAACTTTTTTTTGTTTCAGAAGTTAAATTCTTGCAGGAAATTTTGGGCGACAATTGTGGGATTGATCTTCTTTTCGTCAACCAGGAGATTCATTTCTTGCATTTTTTTGTTATCAATGGAATGAGATAATTTATCAAATATTTGTTTGAGTTCAGGATGTTTTTGCAGAGCGTCCAATCTTATCACAGGCGCTGCATAATATGGAGGAAAGAAATGCAAGTCATCTTTCAAGGAGACTAAATCAAATGCGGGAATCCGGCCATCGGTTGAGAAGCCGCAGATAACATCAATATTATTGTTGGCGATAGCCTGGTACATTAATCCCGGTTCGAGATCAACAACTTTAGCGAAATCTAGATTATATTTTTGTTTTAATTGGGGGTAGCCATCATGACGCACCATGAATTCAGAGGTGAATCCGGCGGATAAATTTATAGAATCCAGTTTAAGGTCACTGATGGTTCGCCATTTTCTTTGGATAGCATCAGATTTACGAACGGTAATGGTGTAGGTATTGTTGATGCCGAATGGAGGCAGCCATTTACACTGAAATTTTTTCTGGTAAGCGCTTTGAACAATTTGATATGTGTCAGTGGCATCTTTGATATGTTGATTATTAAGAATATTGATATAAGCGGTTCCGGTGTATTCAGGATAAAGATCGATCTCGCCCGATATTAAAGCTTGATGGCAAATCATCGTTCCACCAAGATTCCACTTACGCATCACTGATAAATCGGTATTGTCTTCAATCGCCTGAGCAATGATCTCTCCGAGAATGATCTGTTCGGTGAAATTTTTACATCCCAGCACCAGCGTCTTTTCTTTATCAATTGCTCCGCATTGATGCAGCGTTAAGAAAAAACCAAATAATATAATTCCAGACCAGAGTGATTTAATCAAATTTATATTGGGCGTCATGATTTATTTTTCCAAGAAAACTTATGTTCAATTGCTCCTATAGTTATATCCAGGGCGATGGCCATGATACCGGAAGGAATGGCGCCCAGTAGAATTAAGCGGGTGTTATTCATCGAAAGCCCGCGGTTGATAAAATCACCCAATCCGCCTGCGCCGATAAATGCTGAGAGAGTTGCAACTCCCACGCAGATAACCGCTGCTGTTCGAATTCCGGCAATGATGGTCGGTAAAGCGATAGGGATTTCTACCAGGTATAATCGTTGATTATGGGAAAAACCTAATCCGTCGGATGCCTCTAGGATCGAGGGATCGATTTCAGTGATACCCGTGTAGGTATTTCTGGAGATAGGCAGCAAAGCATATAATATCAGAGCAACAATAGCGGGAATAACGCCAATACCTAAGAAGGGCAGTAAAAAAGCCAGCATAGCCAGGCTGGGAATCGTTTGGATTATTCCTGCGATGGTGAAGAAAATTTTCCTTACCATGATGCGTCTGGAGGCCAATATTCCGAAGGGGATGCCTATCAGAATAGCGCCTGATACGGCGATCCCGGTGAGGATAAAATGTTCCATGGTTTTTTGACCCAAAGCAGGCAAGTGATTTAAAAGGAAAAGGTAAAGGGAATCATTCATCGATTGTTCTCATGTAATAACCTTAGTTGCCTTCCTGGTTTTTCAAATAATTGGTATACAAAATTGGTGGCTGGAGATTGCATCAATTCATCGGGATGGCCGACTTGTTCAATTATCCCATCATTCATTACAGCGATTTGATCAGCTAATGTCAGGGCTTCAAAAAGATCGTGGGTTACGAAAACAATGGTTTTGGCCACCCGGTTTTTTATGGTTAACAATTCTTGTTGCAAGGCATCGCGAGTTATGGCGTCCAAGGCCCCGAATGGTTCGTCCATAAGAAGATAATCTGGATTGGCGGCTAAAGCGCGGGCTACTCCTACTCTCTGTTGTTGTCCACCAGACAATTCATGCGGATAACGTTTTGCGTATAGACCGGGATCCAGACTGACTATTTCCAGCCATTCCTGTGCAGACGCTTCTCTTTCGCTTTTGGATTTTCCCATAAGACGAAGAACGATTGAAACATTTTCTTCAACAGATAAATGAGGGAATAACCCGATTCCCTGGAAAACATAACCTATGGAACGTTTTAATTCGATAGGGTCAATGGTTGCCGCGTCGCGTTCATCAATTTCTATGCATCCACCGGAAGGTTCAATTAAACGGTTGATCATCTTCAGGGTGGTGGTTTTACCGCACCCTGAAGATCCTAATAGTACTAAGGTTTCCCCTTTTTGAATATTCAGAGAAATGTTCTTGACTGCATAATGGTCTCCGTCATCGAATGATTTGGATACATTTGATAATCTGATCATAGATTTTGAATTCAGGTTAGCCGGGATAATAATTCTAGTGGAATATCCGCTTGTTTTTGTCCAATTATGGCGTAGTAATAAAGCGGCGAATTATCTGTGGCTAAGCGGTGTTGATATTTTTTTTGGGCGTTAATGGTGAGAATCTCTTCTTTAATCATTCTTTTGATCAATTTAGAGAAACCAGATTCGTCTTTTTCGCTTAAGAACTCATCTTTGATATTAAGCGCAATCCATCCATTTTCTGAAATCAAATTGAAGGCCTTGGCGTAAGCCAGGGGAGGTAAATCATCAAATCCCAGAGCGGCGACGGATACCATGCTGTTTAAATTGTGTTGCAGGATTTCTTCTTCAATTTGGCGGGGTATTTCGGTTAAATCAATTGCATAGTAATCATCATACACTTCTGGACGATCACGATAAGCGGCCAATTTGGCTTCGATCAAGATATCTATGCCAATGATCTTATTAACGAAGGATTTCTGGAGTTGTTCTCCTACCATTCCATTGCCAGCGCCGATTTCAAGTACGCGCAACTGGTTGGCGGAGTAATGATGTTTTTTTAATTCTTGAAAAAAAAGGTCGCAAACTGTCTTATGCGAACAACATTGGAGATATTCATAAAAAATCTTTTCATATAGTCCGGGTATCGAATAGACTTCGTCATAATCGTGGAACCGGACGCGTTTTTCCACACCATCTAAATTAATTATACAAAACTCTTCATCCTGAGAATATTTTTTTCCTTTTTCTGGAAAGTCGACATTTATATCATCACTGATTTGAAGATATAAATCGGGTTCAATGTCTATCTCACTGCTCTTAATCATTTTATTACTCCTTATGATAATGAATTTCATTTCATTTCATTTGTACACAAAGTATTTATAAGCAAAATTGTTTAATCATCTTCGTATTCGGTAATTGGCCCCGTCAACAAAATTGGTGAAGCCTCAATTTCTTTAGCTTCCATCATTGAAGCGATTCGTTGCAAGGAAGAAAGCAGGGAATTTTGTTCCCAAGCCTCAAGTCTGTCAAATTCAGTAATAAAGCGTTCTTGCAAAGGAGATGGCGCATTCTGGAGTATTACATTCCCCAATGAAGTTAATGAAACGTTAATTTGTCTTTTATCATTTTTATTACGTGTTCTCTCAACAAAAGCGCGTTTTTCCAGCCTATTTATGATATCTGTTATAGTTGCATTGCTTAGATGTATTTGTTTTGCAATTTCACCTGTATTAATCGGTCCGTTTTCTTTCAAATTCTGCATTAAAAGCAATTGCGGCCCGGTTATTCCATAATTCCGTACCAAATCTTTTGAATGAATATCGATCGCCCGGGTGATTTTTCTTATTGCAATAAGTACATCGTTACAAATATGGTTATTTTGTGTTTTCATTTTTTATGCCTTACTTATATTATATATTATTACGTGTACGTAATAAAGTGGGATTTGAAAATAATGTAATTCCCAATTCGGATTTTGCTAAATATTTCGCTTTGAGATATAGAGTTCGCGGAATTCTTTGGGACTGAAACCCGTATGCCGCCTAAAAACGGTAGCGAAATATTGACTGGAGCAGAATCCGGAAGAATAGGCAATTTCGGTTATGCTTAATCGCGGATTATCGATTAATTGCCTGGTCGCCGCTTCGATTCTTAATTGGTTAAGGTATTGCGCAGGCGTCGTGTTGAAAAGATGTTTGCAATAGTGCACAAACGAGGTGACGCCCAAGCCGCATTGTTGAGCCATGGTTTCCACTGTCCAGGGTTCACAGAGCGTTTCCCGGTTTGATTTCAGGTCTCCGAAGAATAGTTCCACTGTCCGGTGAGTGCTGGAGAGTGATGGATTGAGATCAATGTTCTTCTCTCTAAGCATTTCGAGAAGATGGAGGAATAGTTCGTTTATGTATACGGTTAAGCGTGATATTTGATTTCCGTTACGGTCTTGCTCGACGGCGGCGCCGATTTTTTTGAAGCAATGCCTGATGTCGGATGTGGAGCGCCAGACTTGCTGCTCGTTATGGCGTAGTAAGTTGGTCAGTTCGGTGATGTCCTCTTTTTTCAGGATGAGCCACTTGGGCCATTTCCAGTCCTGATTAGGGCGTCTTACATCCACATCAAGGATGATCCAATGGAGTCTGCCCGCTTCAACGTATGGATCGCCGACGCGGTGGGGCTGCCAGGGACGGGTGATGGTTAAATCATCCGGTTTGAGCCTATGTTGATGAGCGTTGACTGAGAAGCAAAAACTGCCCGTCTCAAGATAAGTCAGTTCGATGCCTTCATTGCGGTGCCAATCGAGTCCCCATGTTTGCGGTCCAATGGCGTCCCAGAATCCGATGCTTTTTATGCCGGGGAGGGTGAGATGTTCTAATCTTTGGCCGGGATAACTGCCCCTCGCCAGCGCTTCAAGCCGCACGTTTCCCGCTTGAACCGCTGCGCTGAGGTCTTCGCAAGTATCTGCTTGATAAGTGTTTCCGTGTTCCTGGTATATATAGGGATGCTTGGGCATGTTGGTCACCGGATGTTTAAAATCCTTCACTGAAGAAAAACAGACGACACAGGGTAGACTAAAATATATCATTAATGTAACAATAACGCAAGAATATGGGTGTTGCGTGTTGTTTGATCTTGTTCAACCTAATTTTAATACTATTGAGTATGATTCTGAATTGAAAGGAGATTATTGATATGGGAAAAATATCTTTAAGCGTAAATATGGAGTTTGTCCGCAGTGCGGACAAGTCGTTTGAGTGGGGCGTCGAGAAGGCCGCCGAATTGGGTTATGATTTTGTGGAGCCAATGGTGCATTGGGGACGCGAGCTGTTGAGTGAGGCGGGGTATTTTCATAGCGTCTCGATGTTGGATGATCCTTACCGTATAAAGAATGCATGTAAAAAAGCGGGCATCGGCGTTTGCAGTTTATCAGGCCATTCACCGTTATGTAAACCGGAAATCAGTACGGAATATCTGAAGCAAGCCATCCGTTTTGCGGCAGAAATTGGAACTACTATCGTTAATTCTGATGAGGGTCCCAAATCGGATTGGACTACAGTCGAAGAAGATCATGTCTTAATGAAATATGTCTTAAAAGAAGCGGCCAAAGTTGCTGAACCGCGCGGCATCGAAATCGGCATCGAAAACCATCAGCAATATAGTAAGACGCCTGATGGACTGGACCGGTTGTATGAACTGGTTGATTCGCCAGCCATAGGCATTAATTTTGATACAGGTAACGCCTATATAGCGGGTCAGGATCCTATCGCATGGTTGGAACATGTGGCTGACCGCTTGATTCATCTGCATGCCAAGGACATTTCCATCCAACAATCCGAAGCGGAAAGAGGGCAGGTTTCCGGTACGCCGGTGGGCTGCGCCTGTGGTGATGGCGTGATTGATTGGGCTAAGGTGGTAGAAATATGCCAGAAACTTGAACGTGATATCGTCTTCTCGGTTGAATGCGGAACGGTCGAGCAGGCCGAACGCAGCATTAAACATCTCAAAGCGCTTATATAAGACGCTATTGCGGATTCAAGGGGAAAAAATCATGAATAAAACATGCGTCTTTTTAAGTATATTATTGTTGTTGGTGATAGGCAGTATGAATGTGATGGCTGATGGATCTCTGCGGGTGATTACTGATGAAAAGCAGATCACTGTACTTGATGGCCAACGTCCTATGATGATCTATAAATACGATCAGGTTCCTTTTAAGCCATACGTTAAGGAATTATTTACTCCCCAGGGTTTTAATATTCTGCGCGATGCTCCCAGCGACCATCTGCATCATCATAGTTTGATGTTTGCATTCAGTGTGGAGGGCGCAAGTTTTTGGGAGGAGACTGACAAGGGCGGGAAACAGGTGCATTGTTCAATTAATCAGACTCTGTTTAATGATCAAACTGCTGGATTCTCTGAGTTTCTCACTTGGAAACTGCCTTCTGATCAAGCGGTTCTTGATGAATTGCGCACTGTCACAGTTCATAAAAGTAAGCCTTATACTTTATTGACCTGGCAATCTCAATTCAAAACCGCTGCCGGAAAATCATCGGTGGATATTTCCGGTTCACATTACTATGGACTGGGTATGCGTTTCTTGGAATCGATGGATAAGGTTGGAAAATTCACCAATTCAGAGGGAACTGAAGGAAAGATATTCAGAGGCGAAGAACGGTTAGCGCCCGCCAAGTGGTGTTCGTATACAGTTGACAGTGGAGATCATCCCGTTACCGTTGTCATGTTTGACAGCCCTGATAATTACCGGCAAGCGACGTGGTTTAACATGGTTAATTCATTCGCCTATCTATCCGCGACAATGCTGTATCACGAGAAGCCATTCAAAATCACTGAAGGCAATCCGTTGAATCTAACTTACGGCGTCGCAGTATGGGATGGCGTAATCAAGCCGGACGTCATTGGCGCCGCTTATCAATCCTGGATCGATAATTTGAAATCTAAATAATAAAAGGGAGATAATTATGTTGAAAGATTCAAAAAATTCTCAATCAAAACTTGACCGGCGCGGCTTTCTAAATCGTACTGCGTCCGCCGCTGTTGCTATTACCGCGTTATCATCTTCACGCGTAATGGGCGCCAACGACCGTATTGGATTCGGCGTGATTGGCGCTGGAGGCAGAGCGCATTCACATCTTCGCGTAGTGCAGGAATTAGAACAAGATTGTAATGTCCGCGTGGTTGCCGTGTGTGATTCATATCGTCCACGGATGCAACGCGCCGCTGATAAATTTGAAGTAAAAAAACAATATATGGATCATCGCGAACTGCTGGCTGATGCGGAGGTTGACGCCGTGAGCATCGCCACTCCGGATCATATTCATGGTTATCAGGCGATAGACGCTGTGCAGGCTGGCAAAGATGTATATTGCGAAAAACCAGTCACCCACTGGCGCCAGTTTGAACTGACTAAAAAACTGGCGTGGGAAGTGAACAAATCGAAAAGAGTATTTCAACTGGGAACCCAGGGGATGTCTGACGGCGCATGGAGCCTGATGAAGACGCTGGTTCAAGACGGCCTTATCGGGCAGCCGCTTCATGCTGAATGCGGCTATTTCCGCGTGGGAGACTGGGGCGAACGCGGCATGCCGATTGATGATCCCGATGTTAAACCAGGTAAAGATATAAATTGGGATGCCTTCTTAGGCGATTCTCCCAAGCGTCCTTTTGATGTAAGCCGCTATTTCCGTTGGCGGATGTACGCTGATTATGCCGGCGGTCCGGTGACCGATCTGTTTCCGCATTCATTGACTCCTGTTATTAGCATCCTTGGATTATCCATGCCGGAAACGGTTGTAGCGACCGGTGGAAAGTTCCGCTATCAGGAAAGAGAGATTCCCGACACTTTCAATATGCTGATCGACTATCCCGAAAAAGTTACGGTTGTGGTTTTGGGAACCCAGGGCAACAATCACCCCACTACCGGATCGCGCGGCGCTGGAAACCGCATACCCGTGATTCGCGGCTGGGATGGAACTTTGACGGTGGCAGGAGAAGATGTGACATTTACTCCGACAGAAGGCTCTGATAAAAAAGCCAAAAGTTTCCCCATTGAACATGGCGAGAATTTCCAAGACTATTGGAGAAACTTCTTTAAATGCATTCGGGAGCGAAAACTGGAAACCCAAAGCACTGCTGACTTGGCTTATCATGTCCAAACTGCTTTGCAGATGGGTATGCTTGGATTCCGTGAAGGTAAAGTAGCCAAGTTTGATTCAGCCAGAGATAAAATCATATTGTAAATCAGAATGCAACACATTAGTTGTACAGCGCCATCAAGGATTTGGCGCTGTACAACAATAATTTGTGGAATAACTGTCTTGTCAAAATGATGAAGGGCTTGACCCCAGGAGTTAAAAGGCCAAAATCCACTTTGGTTAATAATATCTCAATCAGCGCCGGTGGCTCAATTGGATAGAGCACCTGACTTCGGATCAGGCGGTTGGGGGTTCGAGTCCCTTCCGGCGCGTGTTTAATTTATTGAAATATAAAGACTTATAATTTTCCTGAAACTCCCCCTTTGCCTCTTTCCATAGAATTTCCATATAATAATGAATGGAGAGAGGAATCATGGTTAAAGTCCGTATCCGCAAAAAACGCAAGAATGACAAGTCCTATTGGTGTTACTATTCAATAGGTGGAAAGCAATTCCATAAGAATCTCCATACGGGGATCAAGTCGGAAGCGCTCGAACGAGTGAAGGAACTGGAGCGTCAACTCGCTATTTCCTCTGATGGACATGAAACCCAAGGTCAAAGCGATATCGATTCATTTCTTAATCGTTATTGGGAATACGCGGCTCAACATAAAAGGCAATCTACAATTAACATTGAAAAAGAAGCGGTTCGGTATCTTCTAGAGATTTTGGGTAATAAGAAGAAACTGAGACAGATCACTCCCGCCGTCATTGAGGATTTTAAGCAGAAAAGGTTGAAGGCTGGATCGTCCCCTACTTCAGTCAATATTCATCTCAGACATATCAGCGCCATCTTGGGGAGAGCAGTAAAATGTAGAGAATTAGACCGGAATCCCTGTTCTGGAGTCGAGAAATTCAAAGTTCCCCAAAAATTGCCGAGATTTTTAAGCAGTGAAGAGATCGAAAAAGTCTTGGCAGTGGCGAAGGCTCTGAGAAGAGAATGGTATTGGGTATTCCTATTGGGCATCTATGCAGGATTACGGAAACGGGAAATATCGTTCATTTGGTGGGAATGGTTCGACTTTGAACGGCGGACGATCACTATCCAAGAGAGCGAGGATTTCAATCCCAAAAGCGGGCGACATCGGACGGTTCCGATGCACTCAAAAATCAAGGAAGAGTTTGAACCTTGCAGGGAAGAAAGCGGATACATATTCTCCGATGATAGGGAGCGGAAACAAAACCGGTATCGATACGATTTTCGTAAAGGATTCGATAAAGTCTGCAACGCAGCCGGTGTGGATAATGCCACCCCTCACGTGTTGCGGTATACGTTTGCTTCTCAGTTGGCTATTGCTGGAGTTAGCCTTTATAAAGTACAGAAATGGTTGGGTCATAAGGATTCAGTTACAACGCAAATTTATGCGCACCTTCAGGAGATGGATAGCGATATCGATAGAATCGATTAGCCATATCGCTTGCTGTTCTCGATAAATTCATCCAAATCCGCTTTGTCAATGAATACTCGCCCTCCGGGACGGTATTGGACTTTCTGTATTTCTCCATCGGAAAGTAATTTGTCGAGATACCGAATTGATATGCGAAGGTATTTCGCTGCATCTTCACGTGTGAAGAGATCTATTGTTATTTTCATCTGTCTATTCCATGATCGATCAGAATTCTGTTTCGCATC
The DNA here is from genome assembly GCA_963662285.2 of bacterium. Classification (GTDB taxonomy): domain Bacteria; phylum Hinthialibacterota; class Hinthialibacteria; order Hinthialibacterales; family Hinthialibacteraceae. The sequence continues at coordinate 771,898 of CAXXMV010000008.1, read as the reverse complement.
GGCTCCGGCGAAGCGATTACCTCACCGAAGGCCATCCAGTACGGAATCACTTCTTGGTCAGTTCTTCAATGAAAAGATAAAAATTACCATCTTTCGCTGGAACTTTTGACGCCATAGAACGCAATTCAGATGGAACATTTTCTTCATCGTAACCGATCACTTTAAGATCCTCTTTGCTCTTGGATATACAAGAAGGGAAAGAACCCTCGTAATAAACTTTCCCTTCCGGCGTTATGACTTTTTTCAAGGTAGCGGGTACAGTCATTTGTCTCATTCCTCCTATGACGATTTTGTGAATCGCGAATCATCGTGCGGATAAACCGCTACGACGTTATCAAAGACACGGTCGTCTTTTTCTTTATGCTTGATCCGAACAAAGCAATGGTTCCCAATAATGTCATGCTGCAACTCATTCAAGTTGAAGGATTGGTCTTTAGAGAATTCAATACCCGAAAGCGTCCTAACCCAGCGTACGAAACTGGAAGATCGGTTGCTTCGTGTTTCGCAGAGTCCATTCGCAAAGTTTTTCTCAAGGCTATAATCCAAAATTCAGAAAGTAAACTTGATGTATCTGCCCTTTTTGATGCTTTCCACTTTGGTGCATTCAGTTTGATAAACGCCCTCAGGAATGAGTTCGTCTTCTGTCATGTAAAATGTTGGTAAATTGTTATCCGTCATGTCGATGCTCCTTTGTCTTGTGATTGGTTGATCTGGCGGCGGCGGTAAAACGCATCATGTATCCCGCCCGTGAATTAAGCGGACGCTTCCACGCCTTGGTGAGCCATTATTTATTCGAACCCTGCTTTGCGCGGGTTGGCGTTGGACACGACAAAGGCGGAGTGGAAAGCCGGGGTAAAGGTATTCGTTTGCAGCATCTCACGCCGGTTCCGCGCGGCGATTCGCTGGCCCAATTATCGCAAGCCCTCTTGCATGACATTGAGAAACTTCGTCAATCCAAAAAGGATCGCGCCGGGAAACCGGTTGCGGAAAAGATCAAAGAAGAGCAGCGCTATTTACATTCCCTGCCGCCTTATCCGTTTGATCCAAGCCGTTTGCTCCCCATTTCAATCAACCGTAAATCGACCGCCATCATTGAGGGAACCGAGTATTCGCTGCCCTCGGAATGGGCTTGCCTGGAAGCGATGGCCTATGTCGGCGTGGAAGAAATACGGATTGTTTGCCAGGGGATCACCGTTATTTATGAAAAGAAAAAACAAGCGGGGCGGCAGATTCGCTATGTTCATTACCTGCGTGAATTCGCCAAAAAGCCGCAAGCAGTCCGTCAACTTTCGCCGGAGTTGATGTCGGAACTAGGCGAACCATTTCAGCGTTTCTGGAACTTGCTGGAAAAATCACACGGTGGAATTAACGCCGCCCGCATAATGGCCAAAGTGCTTAGAGCGATCCTGGACTCATCTTTGGAAGAGGTCAGTCAGGCTGTTAAGGACATACTGGACGCAGATCGAACCGGTCTGTTGGGGCGAATGGATATCATTGATCAAAGTGCGCCTCTAACTATTCCCGTGCCGGATGAACTGGCAGAATATGTGATCGAAAAAGCGACCGCCGCCGATTATGATTTTTTGTTGCGAGGAGGCGATCATGAATAATAGCGCCTTGAAAGCCGTGATTGAAGAATATGGGAAAGAACTTAAACTCAGCGCCATGGTGCGGCTTTACCCGGAATTAGCGCGTCATGCGCAGGATGGGGATTGGCCTTATGAAGAATTTCTCAAGCAGTTGCTTGAGTCGGAAGTGCGCGAACGACGCGAGAAAAGCGCCTTGCGCCGTATTCGGGAAGCCCGTTTCCCCGATCAAAAAACGCTTGATCAAATTGATTGGCAGAAATTGCGCGGGGTATCCAAACCGAAAGTGCTCGAACTGGCCAGTGGTGAATTTATTGATCGCGCGGATGACGTGATTATTGCGGGGCCAATCGGAACGGGCAAATCACACTTGGCCATTGCGCTGGGCATGGAAGCGGCGCGGCGTCGATGCAGGGTGGTTTTTGTGAGAGCATCGGAACTGGTCAGGAATTTGGTGGAAGCCAAAGATGACCGGACGCTGGGACGTTTGCATCAACGCTATTTGAGCGTTTCTCTTTTGATTGTGGATGAACTGGGATTCACTCCTTTCAACAAACACGAAGGCGAGTTGCTATTTAATCTTTTGGCGGATCGATACGAACGCCGCTCGACCATTGTGACGACCAACTTGGATTTCAGTGAATGGGTGCAGGTTTTCGGCAGCGAGAAATTAACCACCGCCTTGCTGGACCGCCTCGTGCACCACGCTCATATTCTCACCACCAAAGGCAACTCATACCGGACGCGGCAAAAGATGGAAACTAAATCTGGACAGGAAACAACACCGCATGATGAAGAAAACACATAGTTATGATTTGAGTTTTGTGAGGCATGGGCGAATGTTCCGGGTGGAATTGAAAGGAATCAGGGAGCGAATCTTTTTAAGTTCACCCCCAGTTTCCACCCATCGCAAACGCACCAGGTTATCCCTTGGCCGGTTGCTCTCCAGCAGAGCCGACCTCCGTTTCACCTGGCAATAAAAATATCGGATAGTTAAAAAAGGACTTTTTCTCCAACTTTTCACGGAGAACCTCGTTCTCAACCTGCAGATACTCAATGATTTGCTGCTGCTCGCGATTGAAATGCGAGGCCATGAATCAGATAATCAAATGGCAAGGTTTCAAAATGAATTCCAGCACGGGAAGAGATAATCCTATATACTGAGCAAAAGAATTATCATTCCAGCAAACGCAGACAAACTCAATAGGCCAAGCCTACAAAAATATAGTTAACGCAAACCGTTTTATATGAAGCTCTTGCATGTAGGATGAGTTTTTTGACTTCACGGCTTATTTACTAGAGACATAATAAAAGCAAAAAAAGCGTAAGATTCCTGGATTCATTAATCTTATTGCATGTTCCATTATATTATTACTTAAGTTCTGCTATAAGCTGCTGGCAAGCTTAAAATGAGTACTGAGAAATAGACAATATTTTGATTGCACGATTGGAAATCCCTTTGCCGCAATGTGTCTCAATCCAATCCATAAAAAACGGATAGACTTAGCAGACAACTTTTATCATGTTTCCCAATATCGGCTCAATGCTCGGTCGTGATTGAAAGCCATAGGATAATCTTGTATTCCTTTCTCTTTAACCCAGGCAAAATCGATGGATTCGCAATTGACGGAGACGGGACCGGAGTATACGCATTGAAAAAAAAGTTCGATGCAATGCATATCCTGATCAAATTTGGGTAATCCATCCTGATAGAATAAAAAACGTAGATGGTCTGGGTGGATCGATGTTTCTTCATGCAGTTCACGACGGGCCGCCTCCTTGAGGCATTCTCCATAATCCACCTTCCCACCGGGTAAGCACCACAGACCGGCACCATAGTCGCCCTCACCACGTTTCAATAGCAATACAGCGCCCTCTTCATTGACGATGATGACTCGTGCCGTTGGAATGGGTGACGCCCAAGGTTCAGATGGTTTCACGATACACTTCATAACCGTATTCTTCTAAAATCCGTGGAATGTCCTTGACTGCGTTTCGGTCGTAGTCCTTAATATCGTCGGAAAGGTCCATCCAGGAGACCAGATAGGGGCTTTCTTTTCGGTCGGTGTTCTGCTCTCCCAGACGCCATCCATCCATCAAGCGCTCCACGGTCCAACGCGAATGTTCTCTTTCGGCCATGACTTCTATTTCACGATCAGTGAATTCAATGATTTGTATTTCACTCCTCCTCAGCGCCTTCCGAATGTTGAGACTGGCCGATTGCAACGTCATGCAATAGTGATCGGCCTGTCGCCGATTAGACTCTTTCAAATCGTCTCTCAGATATTCCCACTCGACGGCGGAAGGCTCGTATTGCAGCAATCGCTTCACATGTTTTTTTCGATATTCGCCATGAATGCCCCGTGCCATTCGCTCGCGATCATCCGACGCAAACGCCGCCGACGGCGCAGGGTGAATGAAGGAACGTAAAATCCCAGCATCCAACGGAATGCGAAGAAGGTTCGGTGAGCCATTCCAATCATCGTCGTCCAGCAGGCGGGCGGCTTCACGCCTGCTATCAGGCAATATGCCCACCCAGGCGCCCATTGCCAGCGCCAAGCGATATTCAAACGCTGAAAGCACCCCACCACCGAAGCCGATCAATTTTACTTGCAATGGACAAATCCCAGATTGTAGCAAATCTATCCAATACTGGATTGGTTCCAGCGTCGAAAAGGTTGATCCCTTCGTTCTCCGGATGAGGAAAGCAGGATGCAGTTGATTTGATTCGATGTCTTTGGGTATATATCCCAGTTTCACGGCGTTGCCCATATCCAACGACATATCTCCCACCAGACCACTGACGCCTGATCGGGTTCCGCCTGATACAATTGTTCCTTGAAATCCTTGAAACGATTCTGTCATCAATTTTCGATGCGCCTCCATGAGGTGAGACGAATCTTCATTGCAGCTGCCTGCCACAATGACAACGGGAATCCGTATCAGGCTCGTCGTCTGCAAGTCGTTTGAAATGTCAGAGATTGAACCGCTTTGAAGCGCCTCTGCTTTGTTGAAGAGATCGAATAGTTGGTCGAGTATGAGTAGTTCGGGCCATTGATTGTTAACCTGATTTATTAATAAACGCACCGAATCTCGATATTCATAAAATACGCGAGGAACCGGTTTTAATGTCGCCGCTTTGGCAAAGGCGGATGCGCTCGATTCCATTCGACCCAACGCCATCTGCAATATTCCGATATGACAATACGAAGAGGAAGCATCGACACCGGCGCGTATTCGATCATTACAACGTTTGACGGCATTTTCTATAAGAGGGCGAAGCAATGCTAGAAAATCTCGATTTCGCTCTGCTATGATTTTGTTTAGCAGAAAACCACAAAATGCCATGGGTTCGTTTGGATCGGCCTGAAAAGCCATTTCGTAATAGCGCAAACGTTTTGTCTGTTCGCTTTCTCTGCACAATTGGGCTAAGGTGATATAGGCTGGTGCGTTTTTAGCAGACAATTCAATGGCGCGCTCAATCAGGCGGTGGCCTTCATCGACTTGGAGCGGATCTTTCATGTGCAAAATGGCGTTGCCGAGATCGAGAAGAGAGTCGGGATCGGCGGATTCGCGAAACGGCAATAATGTTTCCACCACCAATGACCAGCGTCCGCTTTCCTTCGCGATTCGAGCAATTTCACGGGCAAGAGATTCATTACCGGGATCGTAACGTTGAATCAATTGCAGCATCTCGATTTCACTGTTCATCTGATCTGGCGTCATGTAGGCGCCGTACTGTGTCTTATAGACGTCAATTTCCTCGACCAGTCGGGAAAACGAATCGTCCGCATCCTCCAACATAGCCGAGATACGGGATGTTTCGCGGAGCCACGCCCGCGGTAGGTTCCATTTCCTTTTATAGAGATGCTTATGTATGAAAACCGCCCATGCATGTTGCAGTAGCGTCCGTACTTGGATCTCGGCCTTGATCGGAAAATCCAGCCCCTTGACTGTTTTTATGATATCGAGATCGCTCGTCGTAATGCCGAACGCTTCAGCTTTTTCGGGGGAAGTCAACATCACGATGTAATGATTGGATAAGTAGCCGAACTCATTGATCTTCAGACGTTCGAGGCAATCTTCACTGTTTCCTTCATCAATCTCAAACTCGGTTTCAATGAAATCGCACAATCGGCGAACTTCATCCAATCGTTCGACGATGATGCGCAGTCCGCAGAGGTCGGTGATCAGACGGATAGGATCGGCATATTTGCTCTGTTTGCGGACGATCTTTTCTGCATAGCTGGAGATGGTTTTTGCACGCGCCTGAACGATAGCGTCCATCCCCATCTCGGACATGGCGATTTGCAGACGCCGTTTTAATCCCGCCGCCATTTTTTCATAGAGGGAAGTAAGTTTTTTGTAAAGTTGAATTTGTTCGTCATACCAGTGTAGGTTCATGTTTTCTGAAGATCCTTAAAAAGAATTTCGATTCTAAACCTTCCTCTCCAACAAATTTGATTTTCATCACGCCGTCTCCATCCAGTCATACCATTCCAAGGCTTGATTCAGGGCTTCATACCGGCCGTAATCTATTAATGCGGCAAGGTATTTCTCTTTCTCTTGTGTGGAATCATAACAGACCAGCGCATTTTCAAAATCAAATTTTTGTTCGTGAATCAACGCCAATTGATTTAAAACTATTGGTTTTTCGCCATGTTCTTGAATCCAAGCATTGCCGATTTGGATCGCTTCATCCAGACGGTCTGCACTTTTCAAACAGATAAGATGATTCACAATAATAACAATATTTTTCGGCTCCAGTTCTATGGCTTGCTTCGTTAAAGTAATGGCTTGATCGAATTGGCCGAGTGCTTTGAAACTCATTCCCATATTATTTAAATACCCGGCATTTTGAGGATTCAGTTCGTGAGCCTTCTGGTAGCATTCAATTGCATCTTTATCTTTCTTTAAATCATCTAACGTTAGTCCTACAGAATTCAATAAAATTTCATCCACAGTATTTGCTTCCATCCACCCTTTCGCAAATTCAACAGCTTTTTCTTTGTGGTTGGCGTCTTTAAGGCATGTAAAGTAATTTTGTGCATAAAGTAAAGTACTAGGCTGTTGCTCAAGTACATAGCCCATTCGGGCAATCGCTTCATCGTGTTTTTTTAATGAGGACAAGGCCAAAGCAGAGTTATTAAGGTAATCTAGATTTTCAGGGGACAATCGCGATGCTTCTTCATAGCATTCTAAGGCTTCCGAATATTGTTTTTTATCATAATGGATTTGTCCCAAGGAATTCCATAACTCCGGCTCAAGATTGTATTGATCTTTCCATTGTTCTGCACAATCGATGGCTTTGTCAAATTGTTTGGATTGATAGTAAGCGTTTAGTATACATCTCAAATATTGATATTCTTTCGGTGCTTTTACTAACGCTTGTTCTGCTTTATCATACTTTCCTAAATGAGTGTACGCATCGACAAGATGTCCGAATATTGTATCATCTGGCGAGTGCCGATTAAGCCAATCTTCTCCAAATTCGATGCACCGCTGATACTGATTCAAGTTATCGTAGGAATTCATTATATTCAATGCGACAGTTTTATTACTTGGTTCCAGTTCGAGCGCGTTTTGGAAACAGGCGGTCGCTTCTTCAAAGCGTTTGTTTTTGTAATGGACGATTCCGATAAGATTCAAAACATCCAGCGTCGGAGGATTGTGTTGGAGCCAATTTTCTCCAAATTCGATGCACCGCTGATACTGATTCAAGTTATCGTAGGAATTCATTATATTCAATGCGACAGTTTTATTACTTGGTTCCAGTTCGAGCGCGTTTTGGAAACAGGCGGTCGCTTCTTCAAAGCGTTTGTTTTTGTAATGGACGATTCCGATAAGATTCAAAACATCCAGCGTCGGAGGATTGTGTTGGAGCCAATTTTCTCCAAATTCGATGCACCGCTGATACTGATTCAAGTTATCGTAGGAATTCATTATATTCAATGCGACAGTTTTATTACTTGGTTCCAGTTCGAGTGCGTTTCGAAAACAGGCGGTCGCCTCTTCAAAGCGTTTGTTTTCGTAATGGACGATTCCGATTTGATTCAAAACATCCAGCGTCGGAGGATTGTGTAGGAGCCAGAGTTCGCCGAATTCAATCGCCCGTTGTTCCTGCCCACTCTGAGTTAATTTGGCAATCACTTCTTTCAGTGAATTTGCTAATTCAGGCTGCTTGCTGATAGCGGTTTTTAAGGTAGAGATGGCTTTTTCCATCTGATTCGTGTTGATGAAGGAGATGCTTAAGTAAGTATGAAAATTCTCGTTGCCCTGATGGTCTGCAAGCCATGCTTCGGCGAATTGCATACAAGCGGAAAAATCGTTTATTTTAAAATAGGCATTTAATAAATTGGATGCGATTTCTGCATCATCCGGTTCGAATTCCAGAGCTTTCTGATAACAGGGAATTGCTTCGGCAAAACGCTCCAAGCCAAAATAGGCGTTCCCCAATTGATTCCAAAAATACGATCCACCTTTATGAGTTACTGACCATTCGGCGCCGAATTCAATGGCTTGATTTACCTGGTCGGCAATGCGCAGACTGTGAACCAGATTGCCCGCCAATGTCTCATCGCAAGGGGCAATGCGTTGAGCGTTCTGAAGAGGCTCTACCGCGCGTTCTATCTCATCCGCATTAGTCAATAGCACTCCCAATAGGCTGCTAACAGACATTGCGGGATAATAACAGGACAACCATTGTTCTCCAAGTTGAATTCCCTCAGACAAACAACCCAATGAGTTTAAAATCCGTAGGCAATTGCCCACATAGTTTTCGTCATGTGGTTTGAGACGGATGGCCTTTTGAAAACTTTCCAGACTTTTTTCCAAATGTCCGGCGTTTTCTGAAAGAATTCCCAACCGGTTCCAAGCGAGATGGGCGCTCGGCCTGGTCGAAAGAAAGGCCTCTAGCCGGATTATTCCGTCATCGAGGCGGCCTTTTTTTTCCAGCACCATACCATACGCATTGTGAATGGAGCCATCCCAATCGTCCGCGAGTTTTTCTTCGAGATGGGCCAATGCGCTCGGGAGGTCTCCTAGCGATTCGGATACACTAACCCATGAAACCAATAGATCGGGATCGAAGGGAAAGCGTTCCAAGCCCCGCATCAAGCAGTCCCGCGCTTCTTTCAGGCGTTCGTGAACAAGATAGAGTACAGTGAGGTTGTTATAGTTGCAGGCTAGGTTGGAATCGTAACGCAAACTGGATTCAAAATGTTCAAGACTGGTTTTGAAATCTCCTTTTTGGTAATACAAATAACCCATATAATTATGCGCTTCGGCGTTTTCCGGCTCTCTACGAAGTAAGGATGATCCAATTTCAAAGGCTTCATCCAAGCGACCGATTTTCCCAAGAGTGATCATCTTGGCTATTTGAGCGAAAGAATTATTCGACTCGATGTCGAGGGCTTGGTTGGCCCATTCCCCGGCGCGACTGTATTTACTCATGTCGATGTGCGCCCAGGATAGATTCACACAGTCGTCGCATGAAAGAATGAGTTGGGGTTTTTGCAGGGATCGACTCTTATTTTCAGACAACATATTACGTACATCGTCGAGAAGAGCGTCCCACGAAATGCATCGATCATCCCTCTGCGTCGCCAGGCATCGGCGCAGTAAGGTAAGAAGCCCATCACTTCCACACTCGGGCGTTTCAAAACCATCCGTTGGAAACCGCTTGACGACTTCATCGTTAAAATTATGCAGAATTTGATATACGATCATGCCGAGAGAATATATATCGTCGCAGGGTTCCGCATGCAGGGGATTATCGAGAACATCTGGAGGAAGATAGGGACGGACGGATTCGGGAAATTGAAATGCGCAGATACTATCTTCTGAAGATACATTGTTGTCCGGAAATGTCGTTTCAAACTCAGGTTCATCCTCCCGAGTCCAATACAGACTATGCGAAAGTAGAAAACCGCTGATTTGAAACGCCTGACGCTCTTGACTCCAAAAGAGGGTTCCGGGATGAAGATTGTGATGAATCAACCCTGTTTTGTCATGCAACTGTTTCATTCCCGTGGCGACTTGGAAAAACAATTCGAGTGCATCGCGCGCTCGCACTTGGGGATCGGCAAAGGGAAGTGGAGAAGAGGATGGCGCCGATTGTGATGATTCTAACAAGGTTTGCAGCGGAACCCTGTCATTCCATTCCAAGATGCACATGACATAATCAACCCTTTCGATCCATCCTACGGGAATCATCAGAAAGGGGGAGGGAGAGGCGGTGAGAAGCCGTTTGTACTCAAACGCAAATCGCTTACGCACCCAACCTTTGCGATAGATTTCTTCCCGTGGAACCAAGCAGAGAAAACGGCGATTCCGGTGTATATCTTTGCATGTATGTGAAGAGCCGAATAAACCAGTGCACTCCCATTCCGACGGCCCCGTGTATTGAAGATAGCTGACATCACAAAGCAATTCCCCGCAAGTCCAATCGAGTGGCTTAGACGGAGCCGGTTGCTTTTGGGTCTCTCGTTGATAAGTCAGAAAATCGATTAGCATAAAAACCTCGATTAATGCTCTGTTTGTCAAGAACGCGTCGTCTGTACTGCTCAACAGTTCCAGTAGTTTCGTCCTGTTTCAATCGAGTCCAAGTTCGGATAAAGGTAGATAGATCATCTGCTTATCTCGAATGGAGTACCCTCGATCCGTCATTTGTTCGATGATATAATTCTCAACACCAGCCGGGCTGGGATCGTATTGCTTTTGGCCATGAAAACGACTCAACAATTTGGCATAGAAATCCATTTGATATTCTTGGATCTGAATCGTCAATGCCTGATGAAACAAGGGATCTTCTCGAAGAACTCTGCTGAAAAAATTTCTCCAAAAATTAATTGATTTCACCCATTCCGTGTCGAAATGTGTACCCAACGTTTCATAAAGTGTTTGGAAGCAGAGAATCTTATCTTTGATATTCTCAAAATGGCATTCTTTTCCCTCATCAATATAACTTCGTTTAAGAAGGAAATTATGCAAATGTTCGAGCATTCGCTTATATTCACTTATCATAAAATCAAACAGTGTCGGCAAATCCTTTTGCATCATTTCAAAGTCGACATACAAAGGCTCTTTCAGATAAGGAAGAATAAGAAGGTACAGAATATGAGTATAGGGATACATAAAAGAGATGTCGGTGTCTAGAAACCAGCCGTCGCTGAGATAGATATATAGAAGTTGCAAGGCGCGGTTGTAATCGCTCTTCTCGATAGCTGTGTCTAAAATATTGCCGATGGGGCTGACTTTGCCATCGACAAGCGGATGCCATTCGCATGTAAGACAATTCACGTGCGCCAGGAAATTTTTATTGTGGAAGTTCCTTAATCCAGATTGCATTCCAACGGATATACTTCCAACCACCTCATTGAGTGATTTGTCGGTTAATTCATAATAAAAAATATTTTCCATCATGGCGCTGATGAAAAAATCTTTCTGCAGTTCAAAATCCCGTCGCGTTCCGATTCGGCAGGCCTCCAGCGCGCATTGTTTTAGACGATCCGAGATTTGTTCCTTAGCCGTCGGCGCAAACGCCGAACCATTAAATACACTCGCCCATTTGATATACATCACATAGTTGATCCCTTCTTCACGTAAGATGATTTCCGTATCTTTCGAAAATGATACGCAATAATTGGCCAGCAAAGGTGAACGCATCTCCTCATGGTGGTAGATGGATATTGTGTTGTTTTGCATACCGAAGCAATCTGCTCTTCCCCATAACAAGCATTCCGATGAGTTTGTCAATCGATGATTGGATTTCAACCATGCGAGAATTCGATTAATCTCCTTCGATTTCAGATTGAATTTTTTGTTTAATATCTTTAACTCGAACCATTCCATCTTTTTTTTCAACGCATCGATCGATTCTTTATTCAAGCGATCAAGATGCAGCGTTCCCATCAATTCCTCTCGCGCCTCTGCATATAGTGAATAGTGGTGAAATTGGATCTCTTCATCGGGCGGAAGAGAAAGCAGTACTTGCATCAAATTAAAATCGGCGCGGTCTTTTCCCACATCGCCCCAATCTCCACTGAGCTCACAAATGCGGTATTGAACCATGGTGTAGGAAAGAACATCCGCATACAAGCGTATTTCTATCACATCCCTAAGTAGGGCAAGATCATTTTGTAACTGTACGGCGGTTTGGGGCGGCAGTAAATCGCCCGGTTCCGGACTTTTTTTCTCTACAAATGCATCATAGATTGCCTGACCGTACGTTTCAGCCAGTCTGCTTTCGATATCAAGGAACTCATTTCGATTAGCAAACGCACTTCTTTTATCCAGTCCTTCATAACGTAGCTGTAATTGTGTTCTCTTACGCCGTGCGCGCATGGTGTCGAACTGAATGGGACCCAAATACTTATTTCGAATGGAGAGAGTTTCATCGAGCAGCCGCATCGCCGGTTCAAAGCGATCCTGACGTATATAGAGCTCGGCGAATCGCTCCATAACGTCCGCCCGCTTTACGCTTTCTTTGCCGAATGACGTCTCCAGCATCTGTAAGGCGTCTTGATAATACCGTTCGGCGCCCGTAAGGTCACCTTTGGAGACCATGACGTCCGCCAACGCGCTCAATGTATCCGCGATTTGAGGGTGAGACGCCCCCAAAAAACGGTTGCGAATCTCGAATGCGCGTTTGAAATGGTATTCCGCTTGCGTAATGTTATTTTGTTGAAAGTAGAGAATCGCCAAATCGTGCAACACGTCGGCGACCTTGATATGATCATCTCCCAAGTTTTCGTGGTGAATGTTCAGACATCTCAAATAGAGCGATTCCGCTTCTTCACCACACCCTTGAGAGCGATTGATATTCGCCAAGGCATGCTGCGAATCAGCGAGAAGAGAGTGATTGAAGTGAAAATGTTTCTTATGGATATTAAGAGCCTGACGGCAATAATGCGCTGCCTCAGTGAATCGGCATTGCTGATAATACAAATCCGACATATGGGTGAATAAATCTGCCATATCAGAGTGATCCAAGCCCAATTCGCTTTCATATGCTTTTTCCACTTCCTTAAATAAACGAAGCGCCGGGGCCTGCTTGTATTGATGTGTATAAACTCGCGCTAAATCCTCCTTGCATTCGGTTACATCGATCAAAGACGCTTCCTCTAATTCCATCAGAATCGCTAACGCTTGTCGAAGAAGAGTTTCCGCCGACGAATAGTGACCGTTCAAAGCCAAAAACGAAGCGATCGAACGTAAAATCTGCTGCTTTCGCCGAGGTGAAAAATCCGATGCCCCCAGATGTACAGTCGCCTCCATATATAGAGCGACCATGTCCAGGGCCTCGCCAATTTGCCGCCACAGCGCGAGCAATTCATATTGCTGCTTATCCCTCGACCAATGAGAGAGAATATGCGGTTCACAAAGAAACTGTCGGATACGATCCCATTCCTCCAAAGCCATTAGATGAAGAGGAAGGCGCCTTAAAAAATACACAGGAAGGGTTTGGACATTGTCTTCATACACTCCCCAACCATACTCCATCATACGGCGATGCCCGGCGATGGCGCGGATGGTATAGGGATACGACCGTTGTGAATCTTCCAACCAATCCATCAGCGAACTGTGAAAGGGATGAACCGTCTCATCCTTGATGAGCAATGAACCGAAAAAGTTAATGATGTCATCGCCATAATCGCCCCAGTTCAAAATCGATTTAATGGTATTCAAGGCTAATGGCTCTTGGGCGACAGCCAGGAGTTCCAACAAGGGGAGACATTGCTTTTTGTATATCTCTACGGTCCCCTGGCTGTCATGCTTGCGTTTGTCGGCTTCGGGAAATTGTCGCTTAAACCATGTAAAAAAGTATTCGCCCAATCCGCGGGGAAATTCATCTAACCGATCCAACGACAGTCGGCCTGCGTGCAATTCTTGGATGATTTGTTGAACGTAGGTGAAAACCATCTCGCTTTTTTCGACGATGGTCTGCAAGACGCCGGAAGAAATGGGTTGATCGGGATAAAACGGCTTCAAGGCAGTTTGTAAGTAGGTTTTGATGTCGTTTTCGTTCTGATCTTTGGCCTTGTCCAAATCAAAGGGATCTATGGATTGAAAATACGTCTGGATATTCGTCTCTGGTCGGCTGGTGACAATGAGGCGTAGCCAGGAAGGCGTCTTCTTGAAGTCGTTGGCGATGAATTCGGCCAGGTCGTTAACACGACCTTGCGATGCTTCATCCAACGCATCGATCAAAATCACGAAGTTGTGTTCAGGCGCTTTGATCATCGAAAGCGGCTCAACCACTAGCGAATCAAACAACGTCGAAGCGTCGCTTTCCAGCACGTCTTTGGAAATGTCGCGCTGTAATAGTTTCTCCTGGTAATCAGGCAGTTCTTGGGTGAGTTGATAAACTAGAAACAGCAGACATATTTTGGGATCGGATTTATTGTTGTTGCGATACTCGCACATGTGAAAGGCGGCGATTTCCGGGCGATTCTCAACAAGCCAAACCGACAACGATGATTTTCCGATGCCCGCCTTGCCGCTGATCCAAAACACTTTTGAACCTTCAGGATCGCTGAGCCAGCGGTCGATTGCTTCTATCACCCACCCTCGTCCCACAAAATTCGGCAATTTCGATAATACTTGAGCGTTGAATGAGAGCGAAAATGGATCAAGATACTTCATGAAATATGCTTGATTACCCTCAAAATCACGATGGTTCTGCTCGATCGCTTGGCACAGTCGTTCAAAATGCTTCTCATAGCGTGTTGCGTGAATATCGATTGGAAGACAATCCTGCATATCTAGATATTGATAGCGAAGGATCGACAGTGGCGGTTCGCAATATACCAGCATGATCGGTAAAATGTCGAATTTTTTAGAAACCGCATAAGCTATTTCATTTAGACAATAAGCATCCGGTCGCCGCACGGAGTGGGGTGTCATGATGATGATAAAGAGACTGTTTTCCCTGTTCTCTCTCAACCAAGCCAGACCTTGTTCGATGCTGAGCTCCCAATCCGGCCCCAGCGGAATCCGGTTGCGATCGAACCAAACAAGTTGTCCACGCTTTTCAAGATCGTTTTTGAGTTTTTCTGCCAACGCGGCATGTTCATCATGTCCGTAACTGATAAAAATCCGCTTTGCGGTAAATGATTGTTTCGTATGAAACTCATGATCGCAGTTATCGCAAATATAGACGTTTTTCTTTTTACGAAATGTCAAATCTGAAGAATGGCATTTAGGGCAATGAAGCATGGATTCCTCTATAATTGATATAAAAAATTAGTCAATATGTCCAAGATTTTCCATTTAATCCAGAATTATTCTGAAATATATCACACCTGATTTTATCATACAAAGTAGTGACATGTCAATCTTCCTTCCCGTGCTCCGTTTCAAACGGAAATGGAGAAATACTTCATTTGAGTTAGCATAGCATATTCGAATGGAGGAGATCATAAAGAAACTCAAGCATTGCACCCCGCAGGGAAAAGTCGGGATTTTGAAGCGCCATTTGGTGGACAGGCAGGAGGTATCGGATAACTGTGAGACGTATGGGCTGCAACCGTCCATGTTCTACCGCTGACAGAAGCAATTCTTTGAAAATGGAGCCGCCGCCTTCTAATCCAACCCAAGTGACGTGTCTGCCACCGCTGAGAGAAAAATCGCAGCGCTGGGAAAAAAACTCAAACGCAAGAACGAAGTACTCGATGAACTCATGGAGAAGCACATTCAGGTAAAAAAAGTCTTAAGGAACTCTGACGGACGCGGACCCACGATCTTCGCTGAATGGGATCGTAAACTTCACGCAGCGCGGGAAGGAGAAAGGCCAACCTGCAGGCCGTGCAAACTCTTGACACGGCTGACGTGATGTAAGAAGATGATAGCATCCGGTGAAACGGACGCGGGCTCTGTGGGAGCGCAACTCGCCAGGGATAGCCGGATGGAACTCATCAAGACGATGAGTGGGGTGTGGAAGGCCACTCCTTCTACGCCTCCCATTAAAAGATATTCATTGGATTGATAGTTTCCCCTTGCCTAAAAAACTCAAACTATTATACAAAGAAGTGCTAACTCAGAACGAGTGATTCTCCAGTTCACGTTGAACCAGGAAATACTTGCCCAAATAGGTATTCTATATGTGTGAAAAATCAAATCGAGAAAATGTCAGAGATATGTCCATTTCGTATGTATTATATTGTTTGATTTGCAGAAAATTATCTTCTCATGACCCTGTACAATTTCTGCTAATAGAAAAACAAGGACATCCAACATTTCCCTCAACAAAGTTACGTCAGGGGGAATCGCTTTATAAAGCACTCGTACGTCCCTTAAAGGAAGATCTTGGACTGAAGCCAGGAAGTTACTTTTTAGAAGATGAATTGCCACTTTTGTTAAACGATCATAATAGTCCACGCTACGAGGGGCTAAACAAAAAATGGTATTTATACCCAGTGACAATCTCATTAACTGAATCTGGTTGGGCTAACTTGAATACGCAAAAAGATATTATTTCCTGGAAATTGTTGAATGAAGTTCTTGCAGATACAAAAGAGCCAAATGTCCGAACGATAGCTAATTATGTTCAAAGTCATTTTTCTGAGGTTATCGATACAACATCAACAATTCCATCCATGGATGCATTGGCATGTCATTGGGCTTCGTTGCAAGAAACCGGAGTCCGAGTTGTTAAAAGCCAGACCGTAGATGAAATTCTTTCTGCAGGAAATCGAGCCTTTAATCTCCGTGTAGCCGATCCTTATTTACCCTATCAAAAACAAGGATTGGGATTTACATGGAGTTTTTTCTCGCCCAAAGACAAACAGGATGTCCATGTTCACGGACTTCCTGCTGTTGAAATCTATGGGATTCTATCGGGTGAAATGCAAATTTGGTCTAAACCAATGAACCAGCGGGGCTCATTAACTTGGAATGTTAAAACCCTACAAGCAGGCGATTGGGCTGAAGTCGAGCCGCTGCATTGTCATTTTGCTTACTGGTTAACACCTCAAGGGAAAGGAACCGTGATAAAAGCTTCGGGATCCGGTGAGTTGGCGGGTGTCGGGAAATTGGGAATTACCGGAAAAACTACCTGCCAATACTGCCACGTAAAGGAGCAATGCGCAATACATCCCATAATGAAAGAATTGCTATTGGAATTTCAAAAACCCTTTGAAGATAGAGATTATCAAATGATTCCAAAGCTAACGAAGTCGATACAGTTATGAATATTTTGAAAGGTATCAAATACATCGAAGTCAATCGCGGTTCAATTTTGTCCTGTCTAATCTGTTGGACAATATTTTTGGGGCTTTGGGGTTATTTCTTTGAACATCCTGCATGGAGTCTTTGGGATCGTCTTTACAGCACTATTCAATTATTTATTCTTGAATATGATGATCTTCCTCAAACATGGCAAGTAGAATTGGCTCGATGGCTGGGAGTCGTTACATCCTCATTTACATTGGTTTTAGGATTCATCGCGTTGTTTTATAAAAAATATATATCACTTATCCTTCGATTTTTTAATTCTCACTACATTGTTTGTGGCTATTCCCCAATGGCAAAACATCTTATTTGTGATTTGTTAGAAAAGCAAAAAAACGTTGTACTGCTTGCTGATGTTAGTCTGGATATTGTTTCAAATGATTTCAACAATCAGGATTTGTACCATATCCAAGCAGAACCAACAAAATACTCTATTTTGCTTGAAGCAGGTATTCAAAAAGCATCATACTTATTTGCTTTTTTTGATGAAGATATTAAGAATATGGAACTTGCTTATGAAGTACATCAGACTTTGTTAGATTCAGTTGCATCAAAAAAATGTAATATCCTTAGAAACTATATTCATATAATTGACTCAAAAATGTGTATTGTTTTACGAGATAAAGACTTATTCTTGAATCCGCATTCAGGATTAGAGTTTCAAATCATCAACTTGTATGAGATCATGGCTAGGAAACTATTAAATGAATCTCCGCTGGATTATAACCCCATCATGCCTTCTTCCAATAACTTTATCCATTTAATTCTTATAGGATTTGGATGTTTGGGGGAAATTTTAGTTATTAAAGCCATTCAACTCTATCAAATGGCAAATCAGCAAAAAACATTAATATCTATTATCGATTTAGATTCGGAAAACCGAAAGCAAGAATTATATGCAAAATATCCACAAATCAATACACTGGCTGATATAGAATTTATTCATGCCGACATTGAAAAGGAAACCCTTGATAAACAATTCACGAAATGGCTGGACAATAAAAATGCGATAATATCCGCTGTATTTTGTTTCAATGAAAAGCGCAAGTCATTCTTATATCCTCATAATATTTCTCAACAACTAAAAAAATATAAAATTCCCATCTTTGTAAGAATTCCTGCCGATGTTGATCAATCCTGTTATATGAACTCTGAATTTCGGGATGCGGCTTTTAACTATTTTGGTGCATTGAATGAAACGGCAACATTACAATGTATTGTTGAAGATGAACTAGACCATCTGGCAAAAGTCATTCATAAAAATTATTTAGAATCCGCAGCAAAAAAAAATGACTTTGGGATGACGGAGTCTCACAAATCCTGGAATCAGTTAAATATGTATTATCGCGAATCCAACAGACTTCAAGCGCTGCACATTGGAATCAAACTCCGCACACTTGGTCTTCAAATCATATGTGCAACTAGCGAAGTTGAAGAATATCATTTTTCTAAGGAAGATATAGAAATTCTTGCGGAAATGGAACACAAACGCTGGCTTGCCTTTAACCGCTTGGAAAATTTTACTGAAGGGCCAAATGATATAAAACAACGAACTCATCCAGATATGAAAGAGTGGCAAGACCTGGATGAAGAAACAAAAGACTATGACCGGGATGCCGTAAAGAATATTCCAGATTATCTGAAAAAAGTAGGAAAGAAAATCGTGAAGTAGTGTTTGCTTAATAAGCTTGAAATATAATTTTCACCGCTTAGGAAAATGCTCATAAAAGGTACGCTGACAAATAACCATATATCTTGAGATTTAATTAGTTACAGTCACAAAGATGCGTATTGGGGCAAGAAACTTCAACGATTTTTGGAAACGTACTGAATCAATATTCTGCTTGTTGGAAGTAAGTTAGAGACGCAACATTCCCGAAACGGCTTTATCCGTTTTTCAGGGATCGGGAGGAGTTAGCAACTTTCTTTGACCTTTGAGAAAAATATGCACTTTCGCATAGAGGAATGTAATTTTTTCTATTGGAATGCAATTTATTAGCGTAACTCGAGTAAAGGATAATATCAAAAATGACTTCTGCTCACTGGAAAACACGACCAATTTTTATTACAAGTACGTTTATAGATATGCAAGCGGAAAGAGATTATTTACGCAATGTTGTATTTCCTGAATTGGAAGAGCGTCTACGTGAAAGACGTCACCATCTAGAATCTATCGATTTGCGTTGGGGAGTTGAGACCATATCAATAGATGAAACTCACCAAAAGGAAATGTTAGTTCTTAAAGTATGCCTTGATGAAATACAGCGCAGCCGACCGTTTTTAATCGGTCTCATCGGTGATCGTTATGGATGGGTTCCACCAAAAGAACGAATGGCGGCTGCCACACAAGAGGCCAGTTTCGAAAGCGATTTGGAGGGTAAAAGCGTTACGGCTCTTGAAATTGAATATGGCGTATTGAAATCACCTAGCCAGCAAAAGAGATGTTTCTTTTATTTTAGAGAATCGTTTGACTACGATCGGATGACGCTAGCTCAATCTTCTCATTTCAGCGAACAACATGCCGGCGAACCCGCACGCGCCGAACGCTTGAGAGCGCTTAAAGAACGCATCACACAAGAATTGCCCGACCGTGTTCGTTCTTACAGAGCTGATTGGAAATCCGATTCAGATGGAACTATACAAGTTTACAATCTTGAAGACTTGGGTAACCAGGTTCTTGAAGACTTGTGGAATGAACTGAATGAAGAAACGTTGGAATTCGCCCATCAAAGTGTTTCCTCTTGGCAGGAACAGGAACGTTCGATCCTGAATACATTCGTGGAACAGCGCGGACGTGACTTCATCGGACGCGCCGATATCATCAAAACCCTGATGAAACATGTCACATCGATTGCACTCAAAGATGAAAAATGGGGAATATGTATCACCGGAAGAACAGGCTCAGGGAAAAGCGCCCTGTTCGCCTATATGCATCGTATGCTCGAATCATCAGATGTCTTGTTACTTTCACATGCTGCTGGCATTAGCCAGCAAGCCGGTCAAGTTGATGCCATGCTCTTGCGCTGGACGGAGGAATTGGCGCAATTCCTTTCAATCGAAAATCCTCTGGCAGAGAAAGATACCCACAGCACAAAATACCAGAATGATCTGGAATCAAGACCAGTAGAACAAGAAACACGCCAAGGTTTTTCGACTGAGGAGATCGAAAACACGTTTTTTACAATTCTAGGTCAGACTTCGTTAAAACGCCGCGTGGTGTTGCTCATCGATGCCCTAAACCAATTCGAGCGTTCTCCCCGCGCTTCGTATATGACTTGGTTACGAAGAATTCTTCCTGACAATGTGCGGCTTATTGCAACCACTATTCCTGGTTCCGAATCGGAATCCTTGCAGCAGCGCAAAGGAATTGATTTGCTCCCATTGTCATTGCTCAATACAGATGAGGCGGAAAGCATAATAAAAACAATATGCGCCCGATACCATCGAACCCTGAATCAAAAAGTTTTACAAATTTTACTGGACAAACAAAATGCTGATGACGAACCATCTTTAGGAATTCCACTGTGGCTGGAACTTGCTGTTGAAGAGTTGAATCTTCTCGACGCGGATGATTTTAAACGTGCTCATCAACAATATTCCGGAACCGATGAAGAACGTCTTTTGGCCATGATGTGCGATACAACCCAATCCTTTCCTCCCGATGTGGAAGGCATGTATGGTTTTATGTTAGAACATGCGGAAGAAATCCACGGCAAAGAATGGGCTGAAAGTTTTGCGAACCTGATCGCAGTCAGCCGTCAGGGGTGGCGGGAAAAAGATATACGCATTCTTTTGCCCCGCATTATGGCTCAATTGTATCCAGAAATTTCTACGGACGATTGCCCATGGAATGATCTGCGTTTTGCCAGTTTACGCCGTACTTTTCGATCTCATATTGTACAAAAAGGCGAACAGGGACAATGGGATTTTTTTCACACAAAAATGCGGGAAGCAATTTACCACCGTTACCTAAGCGATACTGAAAAAGAAAAAAGTATTCATCTTGGTATTGCCGATTATCTAAGTGATTTGGATTCCACCGATCTCATCCAATTCAGCAACTTGATGTTTCATTACATTGGTGCGGATGCTAAATTGATGGCGGCAAAATATTATGCGAGATTGCTTTTTGAGGTTACTAAAAATCAACATTGGGGTCCCACCTGGAGTTTGGCGGAGCATATCATTCGCAATCAGTTGGAAACGAATCCAAAATCCGATTCGGAAACAGTGGATTTTGGTCCTGGTTTCGACTGGGTGCTTTCGCTATTGGATAAAAGTCAATTAAAACCGTACGAACGAATCAATATTTGCATGAAATTTCATGAATTTCTTTTAAATGCCCTAGAAAGCCATACCCCATTAATTTTACGTTTACGGTTTATGCAGTGCGTACGGGATATCTTGCAAAATATCATAGAGAGCGGTTCTAGTGAATTTTCCCAACAACACGGTCTGTCAGTCTGCCATATCACGGTTGGCGGGATGCTGATGGATCAAGGTAATTTACCGGATGCATTGCATTCGTATCGTAAAGCCCAATCGATCCATGATCGTTTAACCAATACAGATACCGGCAATCCTGAATGGCAACGTACTCTGGCTATAATCCACGGAAAAATAAGTATGGTGCTTGAAGCGCAAGATAATGTCGATGAAGCTGTTCAAGAATGTGATACCGCAATTGAGATATGTAAATTCCTTATAGAAAAAGATCCGGATAATATCCAATGGAAATCTGAGTTCTCAGCAATATTTTTTCAATATTCTGATCTACTCCTGAAAAAAAACTTATCTGAGGCGTTGCGATTAAACATCGATAATGTGTATAAAAATGCTCTTGCCATTCAGAAGCAATGTGTAGAAATATATGGAGGAAATGAACAATGGCATTATCGATATGCTCGTGGCCTAATCCAATATGGAGATGTACTGATAGAATTAGGTAAAACGAATGAAGCTCAGGAAGCCTATCATTCCGCTTATGCTATACGTGAATATTTTGCCAGTATATATCCCGAAAATGCACGTCTGCAACTCGATCTCTCAGACTGCGAAACGCGAATCGGTGATTTGTTTTTTAACCAAGGTGATACAGCGTTAGGGCTGGAAAAATATCAGTCGGCTTTAGCCATTCGAGAACGTATAGCGGCATTGGATCCCGGCAATGCACAATGGCAGCATCGTGTTTCTCAAATGTATTTTACTATGGCCATTGTGCATAAGCAAATGGGTGAAAACGAAAAAGCGAACCATTGGATTGTTCGTTGTCGAGACATTTTGTCACATATGAAAGATCATGGAATGTATCTTGATGTACAATCCATTCAATTGCTTCGTATCTTATCCCAATCCGAAGCAATGTCTACCGATAAGATGAATTCTGTTGTTCAGAGTGGATTTATAACTCAATGGGATGCACTGATCATGGAAATTCTTAAGCTGAAGGAAGATGAACTTATCCAAGATCAAGATAAAGCACCAACAGTGCCTTTAACCAAAGAGGATGAGATTAAAAACTGTATACAATCTCTCAAACATCATTCAGCATTTGTTGCAGGAAAAGCCGCGCAAAAATTGGGAGCAATGAAAGTCGTAGATAGTTTGCCTTATCTAGTCAACCTCTTGCAAAATCCATCTGGATTAGTTCTTGGTGAAGTAAGGAATGCTATCAAAGTTTTTGGTGAACAATCAATCCCTTTCTTGATGGACGGGATACAGCATACCGACGAATCGATACGCGCAAACTCGATAGATTTGTTAAATGTAATCAGATACCGTTTGACTTGGGATGGTAACATTTACGATCTTCCTGAAGAAGCAGTGTCCGCCTTGCTTAATGCCTTACACGATCCTGTCCCCTCGGTTTGGAAGGAGGCGGCTTTCGCAATTTGCGATATTGGCGAACGCGATCCGGATGTATTGGCGGCTCTGGATACATTTCTTCAGGAAACAGAAAACAGGATTTTACCGAAAGTGCAAGAAATTATCTCTAAGGCTGAGAGTATGGGGAATTTTGAAAAATTGAACGTCGCTAATTCTTTAGACAGTTTAGGAGAAATATATTTGCGTCTCTGCGATGGAGAGAAAGCAAAAGGCTTATTGGAATCAGCGTTGCAAATCTATGAAATGCTGTATGATGCCGATCATCTCACGGTCGCTCTAACCAATATACATTTAGGTGATGCGTATCGTGATATGATGGAATATGATGATGCGATGACATTTTACAATAAGGCAGTGAAATTTTCAGTCGCACAAAAAGTATTAACAGGTGAGTTCTCGAATTGCGCCAGCAAAGCGTTTAATATTAGCTACATCATATCGGATATTAAAGAGTTACAAGAAGCTACATTATCTAAACGTCTTGAAATCTTGAAACCATGCAATGGTTCCCAAGTCGATCGAATGTTACTAGCCATTATAGAGTGCTATAATGATCCATCCGCAGAACTGCGTGAGCGCGCGATTACCTTAATAAAGGAAGCCTTAGATAATGAAATCATAAAGAAAAACAAACCAAAAGCTCTTCGGGTGTTTGTATCCGCGGTCCATGATGATTCCGAACAGATCAGGTCTAAGGCAATAGCAACACTGCGAAATCATTACGCCGATACGGCAGAGGCAAGATTGGCGCTTCGCGAAGCGTTTGATGATACCAATGAATATATTGCTTATAGTGCGATTGTTGCACTTTCTGAAATAGCTAAAAACTCCCGGCATGCTGTTGAAGTTTTGATTGATGCACAGCAAGACAAAAATCCTATAGTGCGTCTTCAAGTAGCTGGTGAACTAATACAAATTGGGCAATGTGTAAACGAATCTTTGGCATTAATACTGGATTCTCTCAACAGTTCTCAGAAAATACTTCGTCTTCACGCTTTTCTTATAGTTTCTTCTTTGAATAATTCCGGCCTCGATGATTTATATCATGATTGGTCTGTTCATTATTCGGCTATTAATTCCGCAATTCCCGCACTGAAAGAAGCACTTGACGATCCCTCCCTGAAAATCCGTAAAATTGCATTGTCAGCGTTAAGCAAAATTGAAGGTGAGCCGGAGATTACAGTTCCGTTACTCATCGATGCGATTAGGGGGAAGCCTGAGGGTGTATTTGAAGAGGCGGTAGAAGGGATACGTCATATTGGCGCAGCGGCAAAAGAGGCCATACCCGATTTAATTGAAATTATAAAAAATCATGAAAAATATTCAGCAGATGGTATGGTTCTACCTATTCAATCTGCAGGCGCCATCGGGAAAATGGGATCGGATGCGAAAAGTGTGATTCCGGAATTGATAGAAGTATTTCCTGATCATCCTGTATTGGCCATTGAAGCGTTTGCTTGCTTATCACCGCGCGATACAGAAGCGCTGACATTGCTCAATAAAGCCCTCGAAGATGACGATGATATAATTCGTGGTGAAGCAAAGTTGGTGATAGAAAAACTAGAAGAAAAATGGGCTAAAGAATCGGCTTCTTCGAATATAGAATCATCGAAGAGCGAAACTGTAACTATAGACTTGCCTACCATTACAATTGATTTGCCTAATTTGCCTTCCAATGCTAAACCACTGAAAATGGTACAGATTCCAGCTGGTACGTTTATGATGGGTTCGCCAGACAACGACTATTGGAGAGATAAAGATGAAATTCAGCATCCGGTCACACTAGGCCAGCCTTTTTACTTGGGAGTATATGTCGTAACCCAAGCGCAATGGAGTGCTGTCATGGGAACAAATCCTTCATATTTCTACAATCAAATAAATCATCCTGTCGAGAATGTATCCTGGAACGATTGTCAGGAATTTATCGAAAAACTAAACCAAATGGGGAAAGGTGTGTTTCGATTGCCGACAGAAGCAGAATGGGAATATGCGTGCCGTGCTGGTACTGTTACCCGGTATTTCTGGGGGAACGATGAAGAAAAATGTATCGATTATGTATGGAGACTTCATGAAACCAACTTACAAACAGGTGAAGTTGGTTTAAGACTACCCAATGCCTGGGGTCTATATGATATGGTCGGGAATGTGATGGAATGGTGCCACGATTTGTATGGAAAGTACAAACTATCCGCACAAATAGATCCTATAGGCCCTTTGAATGGGAAGAACCGTGTACTCCGAGGCAACCATTGGTATTTCAATGTAAATAGATCAGCGAAACGAGAATTTAAATCTCCAGATTATACTATGGGATATTTAGGTTTTCGCCTTGTTAAAGAATAAACATAGTATTAAAGTCGAGATATTCTGTATTATAATTCGTGATTTCATTATTTGACTTATGAAATTATGCTCTACGACACGGAGTAAAAATGAATTTCCGCCGATTATATAGTATATTTATTTTACTATTATTGTGTAGTAAACTATTATTTGCAGACAATTCGGAATCGATCATTGGTGACTGGCGAGGAAATATTGAAAATATCGAAACAATCAATTCTTCTGTTCGGGCAAAGGTGAATGCAAGTGATGAGAATTGTTATGATGTCGCTTTCTATATTTTAGATAAAAAAGGGAATGAAAATCGCCTGGTAATAACCGGAACCGCTGATGAAAATTCTGCCTATATTCGAAAAGAATTTAAGAGTTCTCCACTATTTGGTGAATCATTCACTCTAGAAGGAAGAATTGCAAATGGTGTATTTCGCGGTTTAATCACTAATCCACGTTTTCGAACCCGCTACGAGTTAAAACGATATTTTGTACGATCACCTACGTTGAATGCCCCTCCACCGGAAAATGCATTAATCCTGATGAATGGACAAGAAAGTACAATCGAACAGTTTTGGGAGCGACAGCCACTGTGGAAAATACAGAAGGATGGTTCACTTTGTCCCACATCAAGCGGAATCAAAACGCGCAAACAACTTGGAGACTCAAAATACCATCTTGAATTTTGTTTATCTTTGATGCAAAACGCACACGGTCAACAAAAATCCAACAGTGGTATATATCTAATGGGGCGATACGAGATCCAAGTCTTAGACAATTTTTTTGATGATGAACTAACCGATCGTTCATGCGGAGGTATTTATGGAGTAGCTGCACCGCTAAAAAATATATGTTTGGCTCCTGGTGAATGGCAAACATTCGATATCACTTTCCTGACTCCACGTTTTAACACTGATGGAAAAAAAATACAAAATGCCAATGTTACCGTGCTGCATAATGGGGAACTGATATTAGATCAGGTTGAAATTCCACATCCAACGCCTGGTTGTATTAGTGAGGAAGAATCTTTACAAGGCCCGTTGATGTTGCAATATCATCAGGCGCCAGTTAAATATCGGAATATCTGGGTGAAAAGTATTCAGTAATTATATACATTCAATATTTATATGATTTGAATAAAAATGAAAAGAAGGATTGAGGATTGAAATGAGATATTCTTTCATTCATCATACAGGAGATATAACATGATTATATTCATGGGAATTGTTTGTTTTATTTTTTCCGTCTTGTTTTCCTTATTTGTGGTTTTTTGTACATTACGATTCATCATTCGAATCAATACCAGTTTGCAATTAGATGATATGGAAAAGGGAAACACAGCCATGGCAACTGTCCACGCAGCCAATCTGATTGCTTTTGGACTATTAATGGCTAAGTGCATGTATCCAATGTCAGCTATTCTACAAAATCTTTTTCTTTATGAATTTTTTAATTTTGTGAATACAGTGAAAACCGGAGGATATATTCTTATTTATTTCATTATTGCATATATTCTTTCATTCCTTACTGTTCAGGCGTCCTTTTGGTTGTTTCAAATGCTTACACTACAATTGAATGAAAAAGAACAATTGAAAAAAAACAATATGACAATTGCTTTGTTATTGGCAGCGGTGGTCATTACTGTTGCTATCATGGTGCGTCCAGGATTGGCGGATGCATTAAATACTTTGATTCCTCCTGCAGGTTTTCACGATGTTCGCTTACGATAAAATACGTATAAACTGCCTACTAATCGTAGTTTTGGTTATCTCTTACGGCATGGCATATCATTTAATCATCCGGGGAAAATTTCCCCGATTTCCTACTCGGCATCTTTCGTTTCAGCTGGATTTCGGAGATGAAGCATGGACAAATGCTGTTGGAACATTTCAGCGTAATGTAGATGAGACAGGAATTACAGTGACCTATCTGTGGTTGGATTATAACAGAAAAAGCAAACAGATTTCCTTTCAAATCCAAGCCGATACACTGTATTCATCTTCCATTCGTTTAGGTATCCATTCAGAAAGTCGTAGTGATTTTTACAAGCAACACTGGCCAGAAATGCTAAAACAACAACCGGAATGGAGAAATATTGTGGATCATATTATCCAAAAGAAAGGACCGATTCACTTAAGTAAACAGGATGATATCGACGACGCAATTCGACTTAAATTTCTAGAAGGTTGTCGTCAATTAGAAAAAGAGTTTTATATTTCGAGAGGATTTTATGTAAGAAAAGGCAAGCGAGTTGAAATTGATTATACAGGTTTTGTCGCAATCCATTCAATTTTTTTGAAAGATTGTATGAGGCAATGGATTGATCAAGTGTCTACCGAAACGATGAAAACCAGTGAATGTATTCAAACATTAATGTCTTTCGTTCAGCAGATGGAGTATGAAATTCCTCCCATGTATGATGGACAGCGCTGGATTCATGGATTATGGCCCCCTTTGGAAACATTGGTTCGTGGAAAGGGAGATTGTGATACTAAGGCCGTTCTTTTTTCAACTATGTTATCTCGTATTGAGGGAATTGAAAGTATGATATTGATTATCCCGGGCCATGCGTTTAACGGGCTGGTTGGGTGGCATAAACGTATGCCGCGAGATACGATCCTACATCATCGTGGTCAAGATGTGTTGTTACTAGATTTAACAAGCACCCCAAATTACGCTGAACAAGGTGCTATTCATGAATTGGATAAACAGAACATTAGAAATCAAATCCCAATGATATACCAAATAAAACAATGATTCTAAAACGATTTTTCTATATTACAATTTTGATTATGCTGGCAATGGTTACCCATGCCAATCGAGAAAAAACCGCTATCACTTCTGAAATGATCACTTCCTTTCATGATCGTTTTGCGGAAACGGATTATCAAGGTGTTATGGAACTGGGAGAAAAATTGATTCTCGCGATTCCTGAAGATGAAATTATTCGCTTTAAGTATTGTCATGTCTGCTTTCGTTACGGGCGATTCGATTTGGTATTAACGGCCACAGAAAATATTCCCAATCAGGATTCATTATCGTATATTGAATCCATCGAGGAACTTGGCTTTTATCAATACACATATGATTTATTAAAATTGCGAATCTTATCGTTGGCGGCGACAGATGCGGTAAACCAAGCATTACAACTTATCGAT
This sequence comes from bacterium, assembly GCA_963662285.2. Classification (GTDB taxonomy): domain Bacteria; phylum Hinthialibacterota; class Hinthialibacteria; order Hinthialibacterales; family Hinthialibacteraceae. The sequence continues at coordinate 743,703 of CAXXMV010000008.1, read as the reverse complement.
CAATATCTTGTTTTTAATGATCCTTATTTTTGTTTCCTCAAAGGTATGCTATTGCTGAAGTCCACTAACAATGATTTATCAGAGAACCGTATCCATTCTCTATTCATTTTTCCAGAATCTGAAGAAAGCAGGTTGTATGTTGAAAGAATCATTCCAATTATAAGTAACCCGCATCAAATAAATCAGTATTTGCATTCCTCTACTACTCATTACGAGTATTGCTTGCTTAAGGCATGCGCAGGTTTTTCACTTTTTCAACAAAATGAAAAAGAAAGAGGAATAGAGATGATGAGAGAAGCGGTGAGTAATGAAAATCCTACGATCACCGGTTCCATACCTTTGCTTTTGATGAATTGGACAATCAACAATGACATTCATTTCCAAAAAATTTTGCAGGAAGCGAATCAATCATATCGTTGGAGCGAGTATGCGCGAATTGAGAAAGAACTGGTTGACGCATTTGTCTTTCAGGGCGATTATGAGAGATGTATTTTTTTATGTGATCGAATGAGAAAAATTACGCCTCAAGATATCGATTGTCTCATAATGAAAGCAATTCAACTCATGATAATGGAATATTGGAATGAAGCGGAAATAGAACTTGAAAAAATTTGTCAATCTAATGCATGGAATAGTGAAAATGTCGTATGCGCCAAAGTCTACCTATCTCTGATCTATAGAATACTGGGAAGGAATGATAAATATCATAAATATATTGTACAATTACAAAAAGAAGTATTCCCTCAGGAATGGCAATGGATTCTTGATGCGGTATGCAACCATCAAGAACCATGCGCCGTGAACGAGAAAAGTAACTCTTCTCCAAACAAAATGTGCGTTTGGTATACTGTAAAAGGATTGATGAGTGAGTTAGATGGAGATTATGTCGCTGCGGTGGCATATTATCAAAGTATTGTCGAAAACGAGTTATTTTTACGATTCTTGGAATATCCATTTGCAGACAGTAGGCTTTGTGTTGTTATCCCATTAGCGGTTTTGCAAGCAATAGAATAACAATATTTTTCAATGGATTAGAGTCTTGAGATAATCATGATTTTCTATAATTCCAAGGAGGAATTAGGAAGACAATCCGCTTATTAATTTCCTAGCTAGGTGATGTCCGAAAAGAGCGGGAGAAAACGCGGAGCGTGATTGAACTGCTGCAAAAGCGATATGCAGGGAAACTGTAACTGGCGCCCGTGCTTAGGGAGGACTTGCCTTTGTCTGGGATTATTTCTTTTCAGCAGATGAACGGCCTAGAACTAACAAATGAGAACTATCAAATCGATATCGCCGTGTTCATTCTGTGGTTTCGGCAGGGATCAGCGGTGGGGCCTTTGATCAAAAAAGAGGATAAGTATCATTCTGAATTCTGTTCCGGTACCGAGCGGGAATTTTATCTGATGCTAAAAGTTAGGGAAGAATCCGGGCTTTTCATCCCTATGGGGAATCGATTAGTTTTAGCGAAAGGCTGAAAACTCATTAAAACATTGTCGCGATAAGTTTGTGGCTGATCTTGGATTGTTGCGGGGGACATGGTAAGAGGTGCCTTATAGTGGGCTGGAAGCGTTCCAAACGGATCTTCCTTGAAAAAGTGATGAAGAAATATGACAGGCTTTCTGGAGAGGCTGCATCTGACCGAGTTGGCAGAAGAGCATGAAGACGTGTTGATCCAAGAAGGAGAAATTCTTGACCTAATGGTTCCCATGAAACTAATGAACGATGTATTAGAATAACAAGTGGGTAATAAGGGATAGAATTTGAGAAAAAAGACAGGCAGAATAAACCATGCTGAGCTCCATTTCCGTTTTTTGGTTTTGATTAAAAACTAACTTGAGTTCAAGAGTGTCCGTTTTTTACGTATTTGGCTTTCATTATTTTCTATTGAAAGGGAGTGTTTTGTTTCGATTGTGAACGATACACAAACAAACAACTATAAATACTGGGCTTTCATTAGTTATAGCCATATGGATGCGAATTGGGGCAAGAAACTTCATCGATTCTTGGAAACGTACCGAATCCCCAATCAGTTTGTTGGGCAGGAACTTCGAGGTGCAACGATCCCGAAGCGGCTTTTACCTGTTTTTCGGGATCGGGAGGAGTTACCTACATCCTCCGACCTCGGTGAATGTATTCATGATGCATTGCAACAATCCCGTTTTTTGATTGTGATCTGCTCTTCACATTCGGCAAAATCAATTTGGGTTAATGAAGAGATTCAGTATTTTAAATCGTTGGGATGAGAGAACCGTGTACTGTGTTTGATTGTTGCTGGCGAACCCAATGCATTCGATAAACTACCGGGTGACATGGTAGAATGCTTTCCTGAAGCGTTGCGGTATCGGTTAAATGACGACGGCAGTATGAGTGTGATTCGAACCGAACCGATCGCCGCCGATGTGCGAGAGGGAAAAGATGGAAGACGAAATGCTTTTATTAAAATTGTTGCGGGAATAACAGGCATTGGTTTTGACTTATTCATACAGCGGGACAAACAGCGCAGACGAAGACAAGCCATTCTGGCCAGTTTTATTTCTGTTCTGTTTTTCACTATCATCTCGGGACTAGCCGCTTATAGTTATGTCCAATGGGGAAAAGGGCAAAGAGCGGAACAGACGATAAGAAAAAATGCCGCTAAAACATTCTTCTATATAGCTTGTGAGAAGATTGAACAAGATCGTCCCGATACCGCGCTGGCCTATTTAGATTATGCCTTAAACTTAGATGCGGAATTTATAACAGCCCGAGTCCGCATGTTTACTCTTCTGAATCAGTGTCCATGGGTAAGATTGGTTTCTAAAGTAAAACATGAAAAGCCTGTAACTTCCGCGAAATTTAGCCCAGATAGCCGTTGGGTAGTGAGTACTTCTGGTGTTAATACGGTGTGTGTTTACGAAGCCGCCACTGCTAAACCAGTTGGTGAGCAGATGAAGCATGATGATAAAATAAATTCAGCGGCATTCAGTCCGGATGGGCGATGGGTAGTGACCGCATCAGATGATAAAACAACACGGATATGGGAGGCCGCCACAGGTAAACTCGTGATTGAGCCGATGAGGCATTATGGTAAAGTAAATTCAGCGGCATTCAGTCCGGATGGACACTTTTTGTTGACTATTTCAGAGGATATGACGCCTCTGTCAAATGGAAAGGGTCTAGCGTTATTATGGGAGATAGCCATTGATGAATCAGTAAAAAAGCACAAACCGATTGGTTTTGATGTAACATCAGCAGAGTTTAGTCCAGATAGCTGTTGGATACTAACCACCATTTATGATATAAGAGAAATAGTCTGGGATGTGGCTAAAGGCAATATTGTAAGTAGTTTTATGAATCATCAGTATTATGATATTACTTCAGCGAAATTCAGTCCGGATGGCCGCTGGGTAGTTACCTCTTCCTTTGATAAAACCGCTCAGGTTTGGGATGCAGCTACAGGAAAACCAGTGAGTGATCTAATGAGGCATGATGGTACAGTAAATTCAGCTGAATTTAGTCCGGATGGCCGCTGGATTGTTACCGCTTCCTTGGATAAAACCGCACAGGTTTGGGATGCAAAAACAGGGATTTCTTTAAATCAGCCCTTGAAGCATGAAGATGAAGTCTGGTCTGCGAAATTCAGTCCAGATGGGCGTTGGGTAGTGACTGCATCAAAAGATAAAACCGCGCGAATTTGGGAAGTGGCAACAAGCAAACCAGTGAGTGTCCCCATACAGCATGAAGATTTTGTTCAATCAGCGGAATTCAGTCCGGATGGTCGCTGGCTAATGACCCTTTCAGGTGGTGTCGCTCGTTTCTGGCACTTTTTAAATTTTGATTATTCTAGCCAAAAAATGGATGTTAAACCGTTAAGACTCCTTGCGAAGCACTTAAGTGGATATGAAATAGATGAAAATCTACATGTGAAGAAAATCTCTTCCAAACAATGTTTTGAGATAACAGAAAAATTAATGCTACATCAAAATCATCCAATCTGGGGAGAATTAATTCGTCATTACACTAATCCTATGGAAGAGTGATAAAGAGAAATATGCACATATTCAGGATTTTACCAAGATGAAACGCATACTAAGTTTAGATGGAGGTGGAGTACGTGGTTTGTTTTCTCTTCAAATATTGAAGAGAATGGAAACGTTACTCCAGGAACGTTTTCCCGAACGCCCAAATATGAAATTGGGTGATTATTTCGATCTGATTGCTGGGACGAGTGTCGGGGCGATTATCGGAACGTTATTATCTTGGGGATATACCGTAGAAAACATCCATGATTTTTGCCAAACGCATTTGACGAATATTTTTCGGTCTTCCTGGAAAAACCGGTGGAAATATAAATTTCGCACGGATGAACTCAGCCGAGAACTCCAAAACATTTTCCGGGAAGAAAACGGACAATTCGCTATGCTGGGGAGTTCACGATTGCGTACGCTGCTTATCGTCGTCACTCGAAATGCATCTACGGGTTCTCCCTGGCCTATCAGTAACTGTCCTAGCGCAAAATTCAATCATCTGGATCTTCCCGATTGCAATCTGAAAATCCCACTCTGGCAGCTATTGCGCGCCAGTTCTGCGGCTCCAACATATTTTCCCGCTCAACGAGTCGATCTTGGTTCTAGTTCGTTTGCATTTATAGATGGAGGTATCAGTCCTTATTTGAATCCATCTTTTATTGCCTATCTCATGGCCACACTGCCAGAGTATGGTATCGAATTTGCCAAAGGGGTGGACCAACTGGTTCTTTATTCAGTTGGTTGTGGCCGAACTCGAGAACCGTACGGAAGGAAACCAGTGGATCGTATGAATGTACTCGATCATGCCAAGGCAATTCCCTTAGCGATCCTAGATTCGATTAAGGTTGAACAAGATGTCATATGCAGGGTGATTGGGGATTGTCGGTTTGGTGAGTGCATCGACTCAGAAATCGGTGATTTAATTAAGCCGGAAGAACGATCCACAAAACAATTTTCTTATTACCGATTCAACAAAATATTTCAAGAAACCGAGATGAAGGAATTGCTGCATTACTCGCGCTATGGACTGGCATTGGATAATCTGGAAGCTGTTCCATTCCTTATAAAACATGGGAAACAATACGCTAATACTATGATTCATCCAACAATGCTAAAATAGTTATCCCTGATAAACGTATTTGAATCAATAATAAGTGAACGAAAGAAGGAAACTCAGCTATTCAAATTTGCTGGTTCGATACACGGTTGACAGCCACACACAGATTATATTCGTTGATGTTATTTTTCCATACTTTTTTCCATAGATTCGGTTCAGCAGGTTGCAACTGGTTGCATTGGAACCCTGTTATGACTTCGGATCAGGCGGTTGGGGGTTCGAGTCCCTTCCGGCGCGTGTTGATTTTACTTGTGTTATGAATAAATATCTCCAGCCTAAAAAATCCTGCGCAAGCAATACGCATGCATCGCAAATCGAAAAACAGAGTAATAGAGCGTAGTATGCTGTCACCGAACACGAAATTCCACGCTATTATTGCCCGCATTGCCAAAAACTGGTGGAACTGAAAGTCGAAGACGCTTTGTCCAACGCAATCCTGGGAAACCGGGTGTTGGCTCTGTCAGGCCATTGGCACGATGGGCTGGGGATGACAACAATCACGGCGAACGGGAAATTCGCCCGGCGGTCATTATGCGCAAGATGATATAGGGAAACCAAAGCGAAGCGGGAGCGAAAACGAAAACGCAGTCCGTTCTGATGACGGTTTTTCGCACACTCAAACGCCGTGGCTACAATCCATTGGACGTCGTGGTGGACGCGCTGAAAACCGCCATCAAGACCGGTCAAATGCCCCCTCTTCCACCTCCCCGGGTTTCAAACAACTAAATCGTTACTTTTTCCCAATGTGCAGTTGACATTATTCTCTTTTTGTGTTTATAAATTTAGCCTCTTCAAAAAAATCTGTGGGTGAAATTTGGTTCTGGTAAATCGCCAAGTGTATGATATAAGGCGATTTCCAGCGCTTTGTAGGTTCGAAAACCGTACGCCATTTTGGTAGTCACTTTGGCCTTGTTGTTTAAGCCTTCCACCACTCCAGAAGAAAACTCCTTTTTCGCCCGAAACCAGTTCAAAATCAGTTCGCGATGGTTGCGCAGCATCTTGGCCACTTTCTTCATTGGTTCGATTCGCGAGCGCATGGTTTTAGTACACCACTGATCCATGAAGCGTCCAGCCCACCATGCTGATTTATATTCCCAGAAAAATTGAAATTCCTCTTTGAGAAGATAACTTCTCACCGTGCGCAGATTATATCGAACCACGTTGGCTAATTTATCGACCTGCTTGACTGTCAAATTATCCGGGCGTTTCAGAAACCACCAGCGACTTCCTTTTAATACCGGTTCTAATCCCTTGGCCTTCAATTCACGGGATTCTCCAGCGCGGACTTGATCTATGGCTTTGTTCATATGAGCCATGATGTGAAACCGATCCAATACATTCAGCGCGCTTTTGGCTTTTTTGCGAATGACTTTGAGATAAGCTTTCCACATATCACTGCACACAAATTCCAATTTTTTTGAACGCTCTTCCCCGAACCATCTGAAGAATTTCAACAGTGTTTTGATCTTTCTTTTTTCCCCGATCCACAGCAGCCGTTTGCAATTCTCATTGATTTGATATACCACTGTCACATACTGATGGCCGCCGCCCCATTGCATTTCATCGATTCCAATGGCGGTGATTCCTTCCAGGTTCACATGCTGGCGGCCCCATTCTACCGCCCGTTCAACCGAATGAAAAACATTGTACCAACTTGTTTGAAATGCTTCCGCCACTTGGCTCCAACTCATCCGCTTGGCCCAGCTCGCCAAGAACCATTGATAGATATGCGTTAATTCATGTTTACCATCGGCCCAAGGTACCTTTTCAACTTTCACTCCACAGCGGTGACAATTCACGCGGCGCATGGCATAGATCAGGAATACGGTTAATCCCCATATCGGGATAAACTCAAATCGGCGCGCATCTAATCTGTCATAACCTGATCCTTTTTCTCCGCAGCATGAACATATCGGGCGGCTTTTGACATGAGCACGGACTTTTACCTCTATGGATGTTTTACCATTCCATTCACCAAATTTGCTAGAAGCATATACATACCCCTTGATTTTATGAACACGATTGAGGATTCTAATGACATCCATCCGGTTTCCTCCTGGTTGATGATTTTTCGCTGATTTCATTCTTTCAGGATAAGAGACCGGATGTCTTTTTTATACCTCTACTATTCGAAGTATTTTTGCTATCATTCACCCACAGATTTCTTTATAGAACCTAAATTTATTACACTTAGAATTACCCAGTTGGGAATTGCTTCTTCTAAGGCGGTTTTCTACGTTTGCTTCCCTGAATGGTAATCATGTTGAAGGGTAAATCATGATAAATCATTCTCAATTATTCTCAATTATTCTCAATTATTCTCAATTATTCTCATTCCGAATACCACATCAATGGTTTTTCAGCCATTTTTTGAAAATAGACTATTTGAATATATGGCGTAGAGTTTGCGAAATAACTGTTAAAAAATTTCAATTCCTAAATCGATGAAGAAAAAAGATTAGTTAGATCACTTTTTGTTTAGGCGATTACAAGAAGAAGGAGGAGGATTAACATGTATGCCCGATGGATGCGAATGTTGATATTTGTTGGAATTGCAGTTCTCATTCTCTTTTTAACTCTATTTCCTGATTTGCTCTCAGCGCAAATGCCACTCACTGAATCAGAATCGATCCACACTATCTCATATCAATACGATTCTGCGGGTCGTCTGCTCAAAGTCATCTATCGGGACGATCTCCAGATCCTTTACACCTACGATTCTGCAGGAAATCTCCTGGAGAGGAAAATCACACGCGGTACAACCAATGTGCAAAATTGGCAAAGTCATTAATCCTGCATAGCCGCCTGACAACATTTTTTGCCAGATCACGGGGAGAGAAATATCATGCCAAAACAGAAGAAATGGAAAAAATACGTCATATGTCATTTTACATGTTTATTTATTCTTTTTTGGGGATTCATGCAATCCTCGTCCGCCTCGAATCTCAAAATCGAATACACCGACAACCAGCAATCATACTTGACGTGGGAGGAAAGCGCTGATCCCAAATTTGAAAAATGGATTCTATATCGAAACGGCCAACAGATTTTTGAATCCGCCAATCCGGCTGATAAGTCGTATCTTGATGCGGATTTGCCGGATATTTCCGAATCGATCACGTACAAACTCGAGTGGTACCGTTTTGAATCGCAGGAAGTTGATGGGATACAGATTGAAGTGGGAGTACTGATGAGTTCGACGTCGACAAACGTCCAAATGGTAAGTACTCCGGATGGTAGATGGGTCCGCGCTACCTATGGACTTTTGACCTGGAGTCGCCTTTGGAGTGTTGGCGAATACAATGTGAGTTTTCTAAATATTGAACAAGGTGGTAATTTGTCAATCATGGATGGCGTCAAAGTGCAAGAAGGTGAAATCTATATTTCCGATGGAGGTACTTTAGCCTTAAATGGAAATATCACTATTTTATCTTCGCTATCCGTTTCAAATTCTACTCTCCATCTAGGCAACAATGTCAAGTTGAATTTTCTTGAGGAATATCTCGATATAATGGAATGTCCCATCATTAGTTTTGCAGAAGGATCAAGCCTTGATATTGATGGTGCATCGATTGCCAACGTTTCCTTACGTTGCAAGAACGCCAAGAATTTATCTGCTCAATCCGCCGAATTCGATCATTGTGATTTACTTTTGGAGAATACGCCTGCAGCGATCAATGAGAGTTGTGCTTATACCTTCGACTGCACAAGCGATTCTCCGATTGAGTTCAACCAAGTTTCGATGACTTACAAACCTGGCCACCTTCCCTCTGATGGTTATCGAGAGAACCAAATCAATATCAATAACGCCTCCGCAGTAAAAATCAATGATTGTACTCTTCAGTGCGTTCTTAATCTTTACGAGGATGCTGGCGAACTCACAACGTTTACGGGTAATTATGAAGGAATCATCTATGGATACCCAGGCTGTACTCTTGTCCTTCGAGGCGATCAGTTAAAAATCCATGATGCGGAGATAGACGTTTACAACCTGAAAACGGAAGACACCAATTTCGAAAATTGTTACGTTACCGTCCGAAGGAAATTAACCGGCGTCACGGCGGAATCCGCCGCCCGTTTGCGTTTCAGCGACTCGCGGGATTACAAGAGCGCGGCTTTGAATCTCATCGGAGACGGCGTGGATTATCCGGTTGACGGTGCAGTGCTCAAAGATTGTTGGTTCACGGATTCAAAAATCTTTCTAAGTTATGCCTCTCAAATCGAAATTCGCGATAGCACGTTTTCCTTTGAGGAAGAGTTTATTCCCCAGAGTTACGATCTTTCCGTCAATGCAGAAAATTCTTCCCACCTGATCCTAGCGGGTAACTATTTTACCAGTAACGCGTATGGGTGGGCGCGCATCACCGGCTGTGACAGCCTGATGATAGAAAACAATACGCTTCGCTTCGACTCGATGAATCCACCTATGGATATTTTTACTCCCTCGTTCCCCTACTTGCTCGAATGCATCAATTTGGTCAATAGCGATATTCAATTCAACCATATTGATGGTATGGCCACTGGTTATCAGACCATCGGTTGGAACGTTAACATGGCCAAAGGAATCTCACTCGTCGGAAACGATGTCCGCATCAAGAACAACACTATCACCAACACGGTGCGCGCGGTGGAGAGCGGAGATTCATCCCAAAGTTATCTCTGGAGCGGAAATACGTGGCAGGAAGGCGAAGAACTCGTCAACACGCTTCTTCTTCAGTACAACAAGTTTACCGAGAATAAGAAAGCCTCCTATATAGACAACGGCCTTCATATCAAGATCGATCAAAACACTATCCATGACAATACTGCGGGATTCTTTCTTCTGAATGTTGAAGATCTTTTCATCGCCAATAATGAATTCATCAACAACGGCGATTACGGAATCTCGATCGAAAATGGTAAAAACGCCCAGATTGTGAACAACCAAAGTATCGATTCGAACAGCCTGCTTTATGTCAAAGAAGGGGACGAATTCACAATCCGGGATAATAAGGCGCAGAGGAATGATGAAATCAGCGTTTGGCTGGAAAATTTCCAGAATTCCACCATCCAAGACAACCAGTTCCTGGACAACAAGCGGTTAAGCCTCTCAGTGAAAGGAAATGATGTAATAGTATTCAATAACATTTTTGCCAGTGCGAATGAATGGACGGAAAACGCACGCGGCTACGACATCGGCATCGACTGGAACGTTCCTAAGAAGGAAGGGAAAAACATAGTAGGCGGTCCTTCGCTAGGAGGGAATTATTGGAACGATTACGACGGGGAGGATGAGGACGGCGATCTGATCGGCGACACTCCCTACGAAAGTATTATTGACGGAGAACTCTACGTTTATGATCCTCTGCCCCTCATTGGCCCGACAACCCTGCGTCTCGCTCCCGGTTCATCCAATCCCATCGAGAAGGAGATCGCTGTTGCTCCCGCCGAGGAGGAGACTGTATCGGTCCTGCATGTCCAACTAATCTTGGACAAGAAGGCGGATTCTCCCTGTACGGTAAATTCGATGCAGTTCGATTTCAAAGGTACGGGAAATCCCTCCGATATCAGCATGACGTCACTCGTCAGCGATGAAGAATGCAGCGGGAAGGCGGGAAAGATTCTCGGGCAGTCTCCGGGCAAGGACAAGATGATTTTCAGCAACCTTGGCGAGATACTGCAGCCCGGTGAAAGCCGCTGTTACCTGCTCCAGTACACGATCCAAATGGACGATCCGTCCTGCGTCACCTATGGAGCGGGCATTTCACCGGAACAGGTTGAGGTCGCCGGTGAATCGATCGTCCTGGATGGCGTCACTGTTTTTGGGTCTATCCGCAAAAAAGGATGCATGATTGAGATTTCCTCCGAACCATCTGAGGCGGGCGTGGCCGCACTCAATCCCGCTAAAGACTGCTATTCGCCAGGCGATACGGTAATGCTGATGGCCTCCGCCAATCCCGGTTATGTGTTCAATAAATTCTCGGGAAGTTCGGGCGTGGGCGCCAAGAATCCCGTCACGATCACAGTCGACTGGGAACCGGGCGAAACCAGGAAATTCATCGCCCATTTCAAGGAAACGCCTCCATCGAATAATAAGAACCACGGGCGTTTGAAAGATCCTGTAAATACAGCAACAGGTGAATACTATTTTGAGATACCCCTCTTCGATCTTGGGGGGCCACTCCCGCTTTCTGCCAGTCTCTATTATGGAAGCGCTGTTTCGAGAAAACACGACGTAGATCTCGCGTTTGGCCATATTACGGGGGTGAACTGGCTGCACAATTACCAGATCATTCGACTCTATAAGGGGGATACTACCACCAAGATCATTTACGATCTCGGTCGAGTTATCACATTCAAGCATGATAGCGTGCGATGGAATCTGGAGAACAACGAAGAGATTCCTTACGAACTTAAAACCGGACCGGATGGCAAATTTTACATGTTGGATCCAAGCAAAAACCTGGTTTATACTTTTAACGCCGACCGCCGCCTGGAACGTCTGGAAGACCGGAACGGAAACGCTCATACTCTCACCTACGATACGGATGGCTTTCTGCTTTCAGTCGAGGATGGTTTGGGACGCACCCTCCAGTATACGTACGGAGACGACAATCGTCTTTCCTCGATCCATGATGGAAGGGGGAGGACCTGGACATTCACCCATGATGAAGCCCGGCTTACATCCCTTACCGATCCTATGGATCACGTCACCCGCTTTTCCTACGATGAAAATAACAAGTATATTGGACTTATTACCCAGGCGATATATCCGAAAGGGAACTGTCACACCACTCAGTTCTATGATGAAAAAGGCCATGTATATAAACAATTGGATGGAGATGGAAATGTTACCGAACTGAATTTCGAAGCCAACGGGAATTCTGGTGATACGCTCATTTCCTATCCGGACGGTTCCACGGAAATCCATACCCACGCCAATCAGCAAAACCTCACCGGAACCACGGACTCCACTGGGGCAAAAGTCAATGTCCAATACGATCAAAACAACCGCCGAACCCAGGTTACCGACCGTCTGGGCGCCGCCAGCGGTGTTCAATATCATGAGGCTTCCGGTCAGATTGCCGGTGTAACAAACGTACGGGGAGATTCAACCAGGCTGACTTACCTAAAGCAAGAACAAGCATTCGGATCGGTTACTTTTTCCTTTTATCCACCATCCTCAAAAGCGTTCCCAGACGGTACGAAGGAACTCTATTCATATGATGGCAAAGGCAATCTTCTCTCCAAAATCGATCAGGCTCAATTCGAATGGCAGTACACGTATAACGCACATGGACAGATGCTATCCCAAATCAATCCGGCTGGGGGCGTTTTACTCAATACTTATACCAATGAAGGAAATCTCATTAGCACCACCAATTCCGATATTGGTACAACAACCTATCAATATGATCCATTTGGACGAGTAATTCAGGTCACTAATCCAGATGGCGCCGCTTCAAAAACAATTTACGATGAGAATGACAATGTCATCAACCATACAGATGAAAATGGCCATATGCAAATACTAACCTATGATGCCAATGACAATCTCTTAAGAATCACCGATCCACTCGGTAATACTCAAATCTATGGCTATAACGACATGGATCAACGGATAGTGGAAACCAACCGATTAGGGAAGAGTACCACCTTTTCTTTTGATTCGATGGGTCGTCTTGCAAAAACCCAGGATGCTGGCGGAAATGTTACCCAGTACGGTTACGATCAGCACAGTTCGATCGCCTCAGTCCAGAAGGGTGGAAAAACCTGGTCGATGGAGAATGATGACGAAACGATTCCTACAAACCAAAGTACTCCAGAAGGTCGCAGAACGACCTTCAAAAGCGACGCTTTCGGACTGGTTAAAGCAGTTACTGATCCTTTAGGTAACAATATGGCATTCACTTGGGACGCGATGAACCGTATCACCCGGATTACCGATCCACTCGGGCGGTCGATGGAGATGGTCTATGATAGTCGCAGTGATCTTATCGAGATCACCAAAGCCGGGATAGGCTCGGTGAAGTATCAGCGGGATGCATTGGGTAACGTCACTGGTATGGAAGATATGAATGGCCGCCTTTGGGCCTTTCAGTACAGTCCGATGGGCAACTTGCTTTCACAAACCGATCCCTTGAGCCAAACTATCCACTATTCCTACGATTCATGCGGCCGACTTTCCCAAGTGATGTATCCCGATGGCCAATTGATGAAACATCAATTTGATCCTGCAGGAAACATGATACAGAAATCCTACTCCGGTGGTTTGCAACTCGATTTTCAATATGATGCGCTCAATAGACTCACTGATGCCAATGAGATTGCATTCGAATATGACGCTGAAGGAAAAATCACGAACACCAAACAGAATGGATTGAATTTCGACGCGACCTATAATGACAATAGTAGGTTGCAAACAGTTGCCTACAACAACGGTGCAGTCATAATCTCCTATACATACAATGATACAACCGGTCTTCTGGAAATGGTGTCGGATAACCTCACCAACGCCAAAGTTCAATTCGTTTATGATAGCGACGAACGACTGACCGGCTTGGTGCGCTCCAACGGCGTCAGTACTGATTTTGCGTGGGATGATGCGAACCGTCTAACTGGAATCATGGAAGGAGATTTCGCCGATCTCCGCTACACGCTCAATACCGCTGGCGAAATTACACAAGTGGATATGCAGACTCCGCTCTCCCCTGAAGATTATCTATCGTTAGCGACGAATTCTCTGCTATTCGACAACGCCAGCCAAATCGCATCACCGAATTTTGTCTATGATGCGCAAGGCCGTCAGACAAAATCCTCCTCGCGAGCGTATTCGTGGGATGAAGCCTCGCGTCTTATTACGATCGACGATGTTTCCTTGCAATACAATGGTATGGATAATTTAATCTCGCGTACCGAAGACGGTCAAACTTTGGAATATTACTATAATTATGGCATTATCCATACACCCATCGTCGGTGAACGCGATGTGGAGAATGAAACATTTGTTCGATATTATGTCTGGAGCCCGACTGGCGAACTCCTTTACATGATTGACTCAGCAAATGGCAATAAGGTTTTCTTCTTCCATTTCGACAGGCTTGGTTCGACTTTGGCGCTGACCGATCAGGCCGGACAGATCACTGACGCCTATTCGTATACGCCTTATGGGAAACGTCTCGCACATGAAGGGAACTCAACTCAGCCTTTCACATTTGTGGGTCGTCACGGTGTTCGGGAGGAGGGCGGCAACGGAAATTTGTTTCAGATGCAAGCCCGTTATTACGACGCGGAATACAGCTGTTTTCTCAGCCGTGATCCGGCCTGGCCCAGTCCGGAAAATCCGCTGGAGATCAATCCTTACGCGTATGCGCAGCATAATCCGGTTTGTTTTTCAGATCCGTCGGGCTTATTCGTCGGTGATGTTACAACACTCGTCGCCGGCGTCCTGGTTGGTGGTGCGATGATGATGGATGATATTGGTTGAGTATTCCCGATTTTCAGCCTGCGTTCATCGTATTCTAAGCATTTGTGGTGGCTTCGTTGGCCTAAAAAAGTCACAGGCTATCTTGAATATCTCTCTTATATTGCTGGAACCAGCCGGATGGGTTGGTGGTTAAATATCACTCCCAAAATATGGAAATACATGGGATTGACGGGAATTGAAATGAACAAACTCTCTCGCATCCCGATGAAGGCGTTTAACACAGTCAAGTGGGCAGGACGTATTTCGACCGCAGCTTTTCTTGTCTCGGGCGCGATTTCATGGGCGGAAATAATCGATCGAACAGTTTTCACTTCTGCTGCGGAGAATTCCCGCATGGTTGGCCAGGAGCGTAAATCCCGGAATGTAGTCACTCGTTTCTCGTCCAATTTAGGGAAATGGATAGGTGACTGGTTGTACAGCGAGGAAGATAAACATTTCCGCACTCCGCCGGAGAAACGTAAATTCAAACATTGGACGGATATCAAAAAGCATCAAGAACGTCAGACGTATGAAGCCATGCTTGATGATCTCTATTGATTCGTATGGGCTGTGTTAGATAATTCGACAAGAGTTTTTACATACTCACAGAGTTGTGTAAACCAGTCAAGAGATCAGGATTTGTCACCTGAAAGCAGAAATATCTGTATTTACTCGGGATACGTTTGCACAGTGACTTTTCAGGGCATTTTCATTTTCTCTTGTTGGGATATAAATACAGACCGAATGTATTCTCGAAACATTTGTTGACCTCCTGGCAAGCGACGGACGAATTGAAATACGCGGCTTTGGAATCTTCAGAGTAAAAAAGACGTCTTTCTGTGTTAGGAAAATGCGGTCATTTGAGAAAAAGCAGAAGTCCCCGTCAGTAACACCAACAATTTTAGGCAGGGAGTTATAAAAAAGCTATCTCTAATCTGAAATGATTTGGGTACACTTATTTTGCAAACGTGTACTTTGATCTATAAATCAAATATTTTGAGTGGGTTGCAAATCACAACATTTCGGGATACAGCAAAAATACAACAATTATTCGTTCAAACATAATAAATAAGGCTTAAATCGGGCCTAATGCTACACTCAAACGCTCTTTCGGTTCTTAATAATACAAGATTATCAGAAGTTCATCTATTTCCTGGATTATGAAATTCCCTATTGACATAACATTGTGTTTATCTAATATTGTAGATGATATGCATATCCACGTATGGAAAGGAGAACCATGGCAAGAAAACCCGTTGATCCATTAACGCAGACGGAGTGGAAAGTGATGAGAACAGTTTGGGAAAAGAAATCTTGCGCCGCCCGGGATATTTGTGAAGATCTTTGTCAACCCAACAATTGGTCTGTTAGCACGGTAAAAACTATTTTGGCGCGCCTTGTTGATAAAGGATTTCTGAATACGACTCAGATTGGAAACAGTTTTCTATACAAGCCAGCGCGTTCCGCCATTAAAACGCTGACCAGTGCAGCGGATAATCTATTGGGAAACACTCTGGAAGGTACAACAGGCCCGCTTCTTTCTTACATGGTCAAGAACAGCAAGTTATCCGGAGAAGATATTGAGGAACTGATTTCACTTCTTAAAAGGCATAAAGACGGTGAAAAGAACAAATGATTTCCTATGATCTATTGAATCAATGGGGAGAATATTGGGCATCCTTTATGCTCTATCAAACCTTGGATTCAATCGTGATTCTTCTTTTTGTTGGAATGCTGTGGGTATTGCTCCGCAAAAAAATGCCCGCCCAATTCGGCTATTGCTTGTTCTTATTGGTGCTGATCAAATTGGTTATTCCCGGCCAATTCTCTATTGTGGGATACTTTTATCCACTTCTTCCAGAAAAACCTCCGGAAGTAAACTATTTCAATCCAATTCCTGAGATAGATATGGCCGTTCCGGCTTCCAGTGAATTGGATACAAGAAATCTATCTGAATCCGGGTTAGAAACAATCCCATCAGCTCAAAAATCATGGATTACCGGGAAACTAAATATCCAAACAATTGTAATGATGATTTGGGGATGTATTGTCATGGGGCTGCTGGCAGGCTTTATGGGGAGGCAGAGAAAAACCAATCAATTGATTAAAGCAACAAAATTAATCGAAATAGACGAACTGCCTGTCTATATTATCAAATTAAAAGAACAGGCAGGAATCAATAATGAAGTACCGCTATTGACTGGTTCCTGGGTTACATCACCGGTTGTCTGGGGTCTTTTCCGCCCAATGCTGCTGATCCCGAATGATGTCAAAAAGCGGTTTTCCGAAAATCAGTTGGAATGGATTTGCATGCATGAATTCGCCCATATTCGCCGGTATGATAATCTCATTCAGCTTTTTCAAAAGTTATTCCAGATTCTCTTTTTCTTTCATCCCGGCGTCTGGCTGCTGAATTGGCTTATCGACCAGCAACGGGAGTATGCTTGTGATGATATCGCATTGAAAGAGGTGAATGTACCGCGGATTGACTGCGGTGAAGGATTTCTAGGCGTTGTCTTAAACGCCAATGGAATGCCCACGTTGGCCATGGCATCCTCCGGTATGATCAATAGCCAGACCCAGATCAAGAAGCGGTTGGTTCGAATATTAGACAATCAACGTCCATTGCGAACCCGTTTGCCATTCTTTTCTATATTGCTAATCATTGCTTTAACCGTTGTGATTCTCCCCTACGGCGGAAAAGCGGCGATTCCGGCAATGAGAGCCTGGACAGAAATTCCAATCGAAGAACATCAACGTCCACCGGTCCGTTATTGGCCGGGGATGTGTTATGACT
Organism: bacterium; assembly: GCA_963662285.2. Taxonomy (GTDB): domain Bacteria; phylum Hinthialibacterota; class Hinthialibacteria; order Hinthialibacterales; family Hinthialibacteraceae. Next base: position 726,337 of record CAXXMV010000008.1, on the reverse strand, counting down.
CCATGCGGGATGTTGCCGTCTTGCACGGCGGTAGAAATGATGAGACAGGCCGTATCGAGTCGCTAAATGATACCTGGGAATTTGATGGTGAAGAGTGGAAACTAGTTTCTACAACCGGTCCAAACCGGTCTGGCATCCAAATGGTATACGATGAGGCCCGCGGCGTTTCCATCTTCTTCGGCGGTTATAACCTCAAATACAAAGATGGTCACTCTTGGTGGGAGGGAAACTCGGATACCTGGCAATGGGACGGGAAAAACTGGGAACTCGTATGTGAATCCACCGGTGAACCGGGCCAGGAACATGGACTGGCGTATGATCCCATTCGCCAAAAAGTGATCCGTCATGGAGGCGGGACTCTGGAAAATCCTATGCAGTATTCGAACACGTATGAATGGGATGCACAGAATTGGACGCAGATTGCGAGTGGGGGGCCTCCCGGTTATTCAGGACTTTATTTTGATAGCACCCGCAAAGCAGTGATGGCTCTTGCCGCCCGTTTTTTGGATCCAGGCTGGAAAAGTGAACTATGGGAACTGAATGGCGGAGAGTGGATTCGCATCGAAAACTATCAACTAGATCAAGAGCCAGCGTGGGGAAGCTGTTATGGATTTGATCCAATGAATAAGGCTCTTGTTTTGTTTGGCGGGGGAGGATCAATATCTCTTGGATATTCAAAGAATTTAGTTGAACATCGCACGTTAGAGTGGGATGGAGAATCATTTCAAGAAATTCCAACCCAACAATGCCCCAGTCCAAGAAGCGGTGCGGAATTGGTTTACGATTCAAAACGGAAACGTTTTATCTTATTTGGAGGGCGGGAATCCACTCAAGAAGACCGGGGTAAATTTGTTAACGACACGTGGATTTATTCTCAATCTGTAAAATATTTATCTATACAATTTTGATTGTTCAGGCAGACCAAAACTGAAGGAAGAGAGACAATGAAATCAGGTTTTATGATACATACTCTTTTGCTTGTCTTTCTCGTATCATTACAATCATACGCACAAGATCACATTCAAAAACCACTCAAACAATATTCCTTGGGGAATTTAAGGGCGATTGCTGTTTCTCCCGATGAAAAATATCTCGCTACGGGAGGATCCGGGGGGGCTTATCTCTGGGATTTCAATACCGGAAAAATATTATTTTATCTCACTCATGAAGACGTTTGGACGATGGATTTTTCTCCGGATGGCGCCCTTTTGCTAACAGGGAATGTTAATGGAATAATTACACTATACGATACGAGAACCGGGACAGTGAAAAAGAAATACAGTTCTCCTGAAGTTGTTTTCTCTGTCGATTTCTCTCCGGATGGTAAAAGTTTCCTCTCCTGTGGATGGTACATTTTTGGCTCGAGCATGTTTCTCATATGGAATCTCGAAACAGGTGAAAACTACGAATTCTATGAATCATATCCCTCCGAAGCCCGATTCACTCCTTCAGGTACAAAAATTCTCACTGCCGAATACGGAAAATCCGAATTATATGATGTTGAAACGCAAACAATCTTGCAAACGTTTAAGCGCTATCACGAAGGCGGAAATTATTACAATATCAATTCCGTGGATATTTCTTCTGATGAAAAATATGCAGTGATTGGAATTAAGGGAGCCGCCATATTGTATGATGCACAAACGGGTGAGGAAATCCAAATCTTCGATCACGATACTCCAACTTTTGGTTCAGTAATTGTAAGGGAAGTGTGTTTTTCTCCAGATGGGAAATATCTCTTAACAGTTTCATCCAATGATCTATTAACGAAATGGGATATTAGTACAGGCCAAATCGAATTTACAAAACCTCATTATTCTAATGATCTATGCTGTACTGCCTTCCTTCCAAGCTCAATGCGTATAATTGCGGGAAAAAGCAATGGCGATATCGATGTTTTGGACGAACGTAAAGGTGATGTAATTCGAACCTTTAAAGGGCATAATGAAGGAATTGCAGCGTCTTCATTGTCCCTGGACCAAAAATTGTTACTGACCGGGCATTTCACTAGCTATGCGAAACTATGGGATCTAAATACAGGACTTGTTCTCACAGAATTCAATGATGATAATTATGAATCAGGATATGTTGCCCTGTCCCCCGATGGACAATACGTTTTGTTATGCAGTTGCTCAGAACCAAAGTCTGCGTATATGCTGGATGCAAGAACAAAAGAAAAACTATTCACATTTCCATTATCTCACTATCGTGGAACGGTTGGTTTCAGCAAGGATGGAAACTATCTCTTGACCGGTTGTTCGTTACGGGATTATTTAGGAAATCTTATACATACGTTTGAAGGAGAGTGCGCTTTTTTTACTCCGGATAGTGCAAAGATACTTACTTTTGATGATGACGATGAAGCAATTTTATGGGATATAGAATCGAAAAAACCGATTCATACTATGGATATACCGAGCCGTTTTTCTTATCCTCCTCCTGTATTTTCGAGAGATAGTAAACTTCTATTTTTTTGTACTGGTATGATGGATGATAGCCACGATTCACAATTATGGGATTTAACAAAGGGAACTAAAATCCGAGACATATCTGCCGGTTATACAGAAAGTGCTGCGTTTTCTGCGGGGGCAAGATATCTTGTTATCGAGGATGGGATCTGGAGTAACAAACATAAAATTTCATTTCTTGACATCAATTCCATGAGAGCAAAATCTTCCTTTTGCGCTCACAAAGGGCCTGCCAGTTCCATTTATTTCCTTAATGACCGGCGCATTTTATCCACCGGAGAAGATGGCACTATAAGATTTTGGGACGTTCCATCATTCTTATCTACTGTTACTGACTATCAATATTACCGATAAGAGGTGAAACATGAAACCCGTTTTTTTGACACATTCTATCCTGCTTGTCTTTCTCGTATCATCACAACTATACGCTCAAGACCAAATTCAAAAACCACTTAAGCAATATTCCTTAGGGAATTTAAGGGCGATTGCTGTTTCTCCCGATGAAAAATATCTTGCGACAGGCGGGAATGGAGGAGGATATCTTTGGGATTTTAATACGGGGGAAATTTTGTTTTATTTAACTCATGAAGACGTGCAATCCATGGATTTTTCTCCGGATGGCAATCAATTGCTGACCGGCAGTTGGGATGGCCTAATTACATTATACGATGTTATGACCGGTAGGATATTAAAGAGATTCACCTCTTCTGGAATCGTGAGATCTGTCGATTTTTCTCCAGATGGAACGAGTTTTTTAACCAATGAATATGAATCTCTATTTCATGGTTCTCATGAACTGCGAATATGGAATCTGGAAACATCAGACAATGTAAAAGTGAATAAAGGGTTGGAGGGGGATTTTAGTTTCTCAACTCAATTTTATTTTTCTGAAAATAAAATTATTTACATCCAAAATCAAAACGCGGTATTGATGGATTTAAATACAGGAAAAACCGAAAGACTCTTCCCCGAATTAGCGGGAACAATATTCTACCTTCATATTTCCTCGGATGGGAAACATGTTTTGGTCAATTCAAAATCCGGACTTTTGACTTTATGGAATACAGAAACGATGGAAACGGTTTTTTCCTCATCGTATCATTCCTACTATAATTCCGTTCTGCCTTCGGCGCTCTGTCCGGTATCCAATCACATACTCATTGGTCAAACCAATGGAGATATTCATGTTCTGGATGTGAATTCCGGCGAAGTAATTCGTGTTATACAGGGACATAATGAAGGGATAGCAGCATCGTCATTGTCCCGCGATCAGAAATTATTATTAACCGGTCATGCAGACTTTACGGCCAAACTTTGGGATCTTGAAGCAGGAACGGTTCTCACAGAATTCAATGGGGAAGAGTATCAACCGTATTCTTTAGCTCTATCTCCAGACGGAAACCATGTTCTCTTGAAAGTTTGTTCTGGAAATGTTAGAACGTTACTGATGGATGCATTGACAAAAGAAATAATTTTAGCGATCCCAATTTATTCCCATAATCGATCCATCGGCTTTAGCCCGGACGGAAAATATATCCTGAACGGTGGCTCATTGTTGGATTATTCTGGAAACATTTTGCATACATTTCCAGGAGACCGTGCTTTTTTCACTCCGGATAGTACAAAGATACTTACTTTTGATGATGACGATGAAGCAATTTTATGGGACATTGACTCGAAAACACCGATTTACACTATGGCTATACCAAGACGTTTTTCCCGTCCTCCCCCTGTATTTTCTGGCGACAGTCAATGGCTATTTTTTTGTACTGGCATGATGGATGATAATCACGATTCAGAATTATGGGATTTAACCAGGGGGCTCCAACTTCGCGATCATATCTCTTTGGGCTATACGGAATCCGCGGCCTTTTCTCCCGGTGCGGGGTATATTATCTTAGAAGAAGGAATCTGGGAATTCAAACATAATATTCTTATCGCAGATGTAAATTCCTTGACAGTACAATCTTCGTTTTGCGCTCACCTGGGTTTAATAAGTTCTATCTACTTACTCAAGGACAGGCGTATTTTATCCACTGGCAGTGACGGAACCATACGATTTTGGGAATCCCCATCATTTCTTTCTGAGGTTACGAACTATCGGGATTATCAATAAGAAGGATTTGTCAGCTAAATCATAATGGGGTGATGTCAACATGAACAAATTTATTTATTTAATGAATAGAATCATTACCGCAATCATTCTATTCATTCAAATCTCAGTAGACGCAAAAGAGATCGAGCCGGTTTGGATGCCGGGTCTCAATGAGCTTCACATAATCGATGTTTCCTCCGATGGTAAGCACTTTGCCACAGGCGGCAATGGCGGCGTGTTTATCTGGAGTTTGGAAACGGGAAAGATCACTCAGCATTTTAAAGATCCAGTGGAATATTATGGAATCGCTTTTTCACCGGATGGGACGCAACTATTGGCGGGCGGAGAAGAACACGCCACATTATGGGATGTTCTAACCGGTAAGCATATTTTAACAATTCCATATTCCGCAAGAGCTGTCGATTTTTCACCGGATGGAAAGCAAATACTCCTGGAAGACAAGTTAATCAATATAAACACACTGGAGATTGTCATGTCTTTTAATTATAAGAAAGGGATAAGGCAAGGACCCGTGAAATTTTCTCCAGACGGCAGCAAGATTATTACTCCTCATTTAGGTGAAGGAGCGCATGACGTTATCAGAGTTTGGAATACGCAAACCGGGGCTTTGATTCATACATTATCTAAACACACGGGGCATGGAGGACCGATTTTTGCTGACTTCTCAGCGGATGGGAAACGATTGTTTACAGGCGGTTGGAATGGTCTGGCTTTGCTATGGGATCTCGAAACCGGTGAGATTATCCGGCAGTATACAGAGAACTGCAATTCAATCGCTCTCGCGAAAGATGAAAAAACCGTATTGACTGGTTCGGATGGAACCATCAGCCAATGGGATGTTGAAACCGGAGAATGGATTCAAACCTTTGGTGATTATTCAACTCCTATCCGATTTATCCAATACGCCACGGATGGAAATCAGGTTTTTTGTGGTTCGGTTATTGGAATCCTGAAACTTTGGGATTTGAGCAGCAGTACAGTTATACGGAATTTTGCCGGTCATCTTGATGGAATTGATTCTTATGCTTTATCTCCTGACAGTACGATTTTTATCACTTTAGCCGACAATATGCACTGTGAAAATACCATTTTATTTTGGGATTTAACCGGTCAGACAAGTTTTATCCCATCATTCGATATTCAGCCGGAAACATCCATGTTCGCCTTTTCTTCCAATGGATTGTTGCAGATGGTTTACACCTTGAATGACGAATCTACAATCCTCGACTCAATAGATATGACAAGCGGAGAAATCATGCTGACAAAAACATTCCCGTCAAATAAAGAGTCTACTTCTTTCTTTGATTTAAAATTTGATGTATTTGCTTTCACTTCTTCATTTGATGGGAAATTAAATGTGACCGGGCATAAAGGAAAAGTGTCTCTTTGGGATGCTGAAACAGGGGAAACAATACGGGATTTTTCTTTTGTAAAAAATATTGAGGGATGGGGTTTGATAATACACCCCATCATTGATACGGTTCATTTATCGGAGGATGGCAAGATTCTTCTTGCTGGCGGTGTTTTCTATGTATTGGATTCAGGAAATTTATACTTCACAAAGATTTTCGATGTGCAATCCGGAGACGAGATCCTGGATAGTGAAATGAAATTATCCGGATATGTAAATAAAACATCTCTTGCACTGCTGGAAGATAACAGCCGCGCTTATTTAATCGACATAATAACCGGTGAGATTCTTCATGAATTTGGTGCATTCTGCCAAGGTATGGACGAATTTGATAGAGGAATCTTTTCCTCCGCTATTTCTCCCGATGGTTCCTATGTTATAACATCGGGAAGAACAGAAACGGGTGATGTGATCCAATTATGGAATGCCTCGTCAGGTGAAATAATTCATACGCTTGATGGGAAATCCACCTACACCGAATTCATCCCCGATGGTTCGGGATTTATAACGGGAACGAGAAATACAGCGATGTACTTGTGGAATCTCAATGATTTTAAATCGGGTGTAACGAATTACGAATTGTATCGTTGATTAATTCTTATTAAATTCATTCGTGATGACTTCTTGAAGAAGTTTGCATGTCCAAAAATCCGTTTCATAGCCATATTCAGTAGCTGGCTTCAATATAATGTCTTGCATTTGTTTACTATTCAGTTCTTTTAATTTCCGTGGACGTCCACTACCAGTTTTTCTTCGTAAACCTGCATCCCCCGCTTTTTGCTTTTCCAGGCATCGATAAATTGTTGTACAATGTATTGTATGATTTGCTGATTGAACGTTTTCTATAAGAAATCTACGGTTATTATGATCTGATATTTGAACTATTGTAAAGATGATTTGGTTTAATGAGAGATTGGTTGTGACAGTAAATTCAAATCGTATAATCCTCAAAAGGATTAAAAAGCGTTTTGGTAGCGCCTAACATCGAGGAGCCTAGGGAAATGTTCAAATCAACAACATCATACATTCTGCCTCTCAGCATACTGATAGGCGTTTTATTCGCTATTTTCAGCCAGCTTGCGATCTCAGAATCTGCCGAATCCGAATTTTGTCTGGCGCATAATGGAAAGCCTATGTGCGCTATTGTCGTGTCGGAGAATCCGACACCGGCGGCTCGCCTGGCGGCCTTGGAACTTCAATTCCACATACTGAAGATCACGGGCGCTGAAGCGCCCATTCGCACTGATAGCAAAAAAATCAAAGGAAACCGCGTGCTTATCGGAGATAGCGCAGCCACGCGTGAGTTGGGGATTAAAGGAGAGGATTTCGCTCCACAGGAATATCTCATTGCTTTTCGGCCAAACACGTTGATCCTTATTGGGCGCGATTGGGAAGATACAGCGTCTAATCGGCGAGAATTTGGCCGTCCGATGAATTGCGGGAATACTCTGGAAGATACCCGGCAGCGTATCGATTACTGGAAAACCGTAGGATATCCGGAACGTAGCACGGGCGAGATGGAACTTCCGGGAGTTTACGATGACCAAGGGACATGTTACGCCGCATATCATTTTATCGAACAGTTTTGCAATGTGCGCTGGTATGGGCCAAACGACTCGAGCGTCGTTATTCCCTCGCAGACATCGCTTACGGTCAAGGGAACAGACATCCGACGATCTCCAGCCCTAAAATATCGCGATGCTCTTTGGGCGGGCAATTGGCCGTTCATGAAAAGCCAGTGGGGCTCCACAACACAATCTGAGAAATATCTGTTTTGGCGGCGCTTGCGTCTTGGCGGCGAGAAGTGGGCAGGGAACCACACGTTCCACCCCAAGACCATTCAAGCCATGTTTAAAAATCCCGTGTACCAAGCGCAAGGACCGGGTCGTGGAACGCAACTCTGTTATACCAATCCGTTGCTGATCGAAGAAGTTGCTCAGATGGCGAGGGATTTCTTTGATGGCAAGAAGAACGCACCCGAGGGCTGGAAAGCGGTAGGTGATTATTTCGCGATTGTTCCGGATGACAATTCGAACTTTTGCCAATGCGAACGGTGCAAGGCGTTGTTGAACTCAGGTAAGGACATGAATACCGGCCAGTTCAGCAGCGGCACGGTCAGCAACTATTTCTTTTCCTTCGTAAACGCCGTTGCAAGGGAAGTGCGTAAAACTCATCCCGATAAATACATCGCGACGCTCGCTTATTGGAACTACGCCTTGCCGCCCCAAGGTTTCGATATTGAGCCTAACGTATCTGTTGCTCCCTGTCTGCACACGTGCCTTTACGCCATTCACAAAGATATCCGCGAAAACGATATGAAATTATATAAGGATTGGTTGAAAAAAACCAAAGCGCCGATCTTTCTATGGAACTACTACCATCATCCGATGGAACCAGCCTTGATTTATAAATGGAAATGTTTTCCTAACATGATGGTGCATGAGTCCGTGCGGACAATGAGGATGTTCATCAAAGACGGCATTCGGGGGATCTTCGTGTGCGGCGAACAGGACATGCTGGAAGGATACGTGATTGCCAAAATTTGGGATGATCCAGACCAGAATGAGGACGCCATCTTGAATGAATTTTTTGTCCGGTATTTCGGCGCGGCTGCAGAACCGATGGAGAAATTTTATCGACTAATTGAAGAGATCGCCTGCAATCCCAAGAACTATCCGCCGCCTCTGTATAAGCGCAACGGCATCGATTGGAAAAATGTCGCTTGGACGCGCTTGGGAACAGCAGATCGAATGAATCAACTTGGCGCTCTGATAAATAAAGCTCAATCATTCGCACAGACAGAACAGGAGAAAAAACGCGTCGGACAATGGAATGAGGCGATTTGGAAATGGATGGAAGAGGGATATGATCAGTACAATGCTGATGCATTAAAATGACTGGATGTTAACAAATAAGTTAAATCTTTCAATTCACAATCTGTGATTGATCCATGACTCGGGAACAAACAAAAGGGAGACGATATCCAAATGAAGACAACGTATTGTGACAGATCGTGTTTGTCTGAAAAAATATATGAGATTAAGCATTCATCGAAGGCGCTGAGTTTGATGGGGATTTTGGCGTTATGGCTTTTAAGCATAACCGCTAACGCGGATATCTTCGTATCGCCCAAGGGAGACGATCATAATGCAGGGACGGAGCAAAAACCATTTGCTACGCTGGAACGAGCCCGTGACGCGGTACGGGAAATCAAGCGTAATGCAGTCCTGCCCGATAACGGTTTAACCATCTGGCTTCGCGGCGGCGACTATATCAGAAGCAAATCACTGGAACTTTCAGCCGAAGATTCGGGAACGCCGGATGCGCCTATTGTGTGGCGAGCCTACAAAAACGAACGAGTGCGAATCCTCGGCGGAACTGTTCTTAAAGGATTCACAAAGGTCACGGACAGTGATTTGCTCGAACGTCTCGAAGAATCCGCGCGGGAAAACGTTCTGCAGGCCGATCTACGCATCCAGGGCATCCATGATTTCGGCGCGTTGAAATCACGCGGATTCGGCAGGCCGACTCTGCCCGCTCATGGAGAGTTGTTTTTTGACAGTCGGCCGATGACGCTGGCGCGCTGGCCGAATGCGGGTAATTGGGAACACATCCAAGACTTTCCCAGAGAGACCGGTACAGATGATGGCCACGGAACGAACATCGGATCGCTTGAGGGAGGATTTTTTTATGAAAGCGACCGGCCAGCGCGATGGAAGAGCAAGGAAAACATTTGGATTCATGGCTATTGGGCTTATGACTGGGCGAACAGTTATGAGCGGATCGCCGAATTAGACGTGACGCGCCGATTCATCCGAACAGCGGAACCTTATGGGAATTATGGATTTAACAAAAAACAGCGTTTTTATTTCCTCAACATCCTGGAGGAACTTGACGAACCCGGCGAGTGGTATGTGGACAAAAAGGCGGGCATACTCTATTTCTGGCCTCCCAGCCCGATTGAATCAGGCGAAGCGTTATTTTCACTATTGGAACAGCCCCTTGTGACGCTTAAAGACGCAAGCCATGTCACAATGCGCGGTATTGTCTTTGAAGGAACCCGGGGCAACGCTTTTGAGATCAACGGCGGAGAAGGCAATCGGATTGCGGGTTGTCTCGTATGCAATATCGGCGACTGGGCCGTCATGATTAGCGGCGGCAAGAACCACGGAGTGCAAAGCTGTGATATCTTTGACACCGGAGATGGCGGCGTCAGCCTGGAGGGTGGAGATCGTCAAACACTCACCCCAGGCGGTCATTATGTGGAGAACTGCCATTTCGCAAGGCTGGGCCGCTGGTCGAAATGTTATGTACCCGCCGTCTCCATGACTGGCGTTGGCTTGCGCGCGTCGAACAATCTAATTCATGACCATCCCCATTGCGCCATCCTGTTTTGGGGCAATGATCATCTCATTGAATTTAACGACATCCATCACATAGCTTTGGAGACTGGTGATGTCGGCGCAATCTACACAGGACGGGACTATACATTCCGGGGCAACCGCATACGCCATAATTACATCCACGAAACCGGCGGCGTGGGAATGGGATCAATGGGTGTGTATATGGATGATTGCATCAGCGGGACGGAAGTGTTCGGCAATGTGTTCTATAAGGCTCATTGGGCGATGTTTATTGGCGGCGGACGCGATCATCGCGTCGAAAACAATCTTTTTGTGGACTGCGATCCAGCAGTTCGGGCGGATGGCCGTGGCCTGGATACAAGTCAGGTTTGGCGCAATATGGTGGATAAAACCATGCGCGACAGATTGAACTCTGTTCCTCTCGATCTATACCGGAAGCGCTATCCCGAAATGAAGACTCTTGACGCCTATTACGGTTCACCCGGCGGCGCCGCCATCGCCGGTGACGCCTTCACAGGCGTTCCGCCTGAAGGCAATGTGATTGCTCACAATGTTTGTATGGGTGACTGGATCGAAATCACCTGGCATGCGAAGGAGACACTATTTGATATTCATGGTAACTTTGTGACCAACAACCGGAAACAGATTGGAGATCCAAAGACCGGTTTCCAACTGCCAAAGGATTCACCCGCCTGGGAAACAGGATTCAAACCGATCCCGTTTGACCGTATCGGCCTGCAGGAATGTAAGGAACGAAATCAGCTTGGAATGCTGCGCTAAACCTGAACAAAAGATTCGTAAAAAAAACAAAACAGCAGATAAAAAGCGCAGATGAGTCTTTTCGTGATCTGACAAACCTATTCGGCAATCATTATAATATGTGAAACGTTCGATCTGACCCTGGATTTAACTGAGCATGTAGCCGACAATTCCCGAAAAGATTTTCAAAATCAGCAGATTGGTCTATTCTAAATCCAATAGTAGATTTTCTGAAACGTATGGAGAAGGAATTATGTCTCTTGAATATTTTGATGATGATGGTGATTGTATCAATCCAGATTTTATAAAAATGCCTTCGCTCAGTGTGATATGCCGACTAAAAGACGATTCTGCGCAAGAGCCCATGTGCAACTTGAACCGGCTTGACCAAGATGATGAGGAGACTTTTGAGTGTGACGCCTATATCCCTATGGATGCGGAACGGCCCCAACAGAGGGACGATTCAATTTCGTTCTAGGAAAACAATATGAATATTGAGGGAAGACGGATCGAATAGGTTCATTATCCCTTCTCCGAAGAGGATGATATTTTCTGTATCGGAAAAATGATCGAAATCTCCTCGACCGAATTCGCAAAACAGGGATCGAGAAAATACATTTTCGATTTGATCAAGGATTCGTATCCCGTATCGGATAATGTAGAGGTCATCGAGCCGATCGAGATTTTTGAAACATTGCAGACAACAGATGACGGGGAGACTGGCGAGAATCTGATTATTCTATGTCTGCCACCCACCGAATTGAGTGGCGTGGCGCTTGTTTGCTTGATATCAAACATTGGCGGAAGCAGTGCTTCGCTTGTATGCGGGCCAACAAGTCGGCTGTTGAGATAGAGTATAAGTTCTGCAAAGTGAAGCGTTACCGAAAAGAGACCTTTTGCTACGGGCCAAGGTCGCGCTCTTTATACGACAGGGGCCATTTCTGGCAAGTTCCTTATTTCGATTCCTATCCGTCTCTGGATAAGAGATGGACGGATGACTAGTGTATCGAACAGCGTAGTGATTTGGATTGCTGGCAGAATCGCCCCGATCGTTCTTTGACGGAAATAAAGTATGTAAATTCCTTACAATATAATTTTTGCAAAGAACAGCAAAATGCATGTCATGAAAACGTAATGCAGGAAGGAAATATGATGAGTCATTTGAAAAAAATATCGGAAGTTTTTATTTTAATAACGATCTGCATGGGTATCGTGCAGTTAAAATCCTTAGCGGATTTGACGCAAGCCACTGCTCCACGAGTCAACCGTTTCTCCCTGCGCCCACCTGAGATCATAACTATCAGGCAAGATGCTTCGTCCATGGAAACGTTAGCGGCTAATGAAGTGAGGCGCTATGTCTATTTGCGCACAGGCAAGTTGATGCAAGTGCAAAAAGGAGCTACTCGCGGCGACCGTATCGCCGTGTCGGTTAAGAATCTATCCTTTTGCGGCGAAATGGGGCGGGACTTGGAGCCGCAGCAATTTACATTGAAGACCAGTCCATCGAAAGGCGATACCATTTGGTGGATCGTGGGAGGAGATGAGAGGGGCGTTTTGTATGGCGCATACCGGTTCGCCGAGAAACTGGGAGTGCGCTTCGGCCTGGATGAAGATGTTATTCCTGACGAGTTGTTGGCTGGCGACTGGTCTGAATTAAACGAAACCAGTAAGCCTCGTTTTGCATTACGCGGTCTTCAGCCTTTTCATGATTTTTCCGTCGGGCCTGACTGGTGGAATCTAAACGATTATCAGACTGTCTTGGCGCAAATGGCAAAATTACGGATGAACTTCATTGGCTTTCACGCCTATCCGAGTTGGAACCCTTCCACAGGACCTGAGGCCAATGTCTGGACGGGATTGCCCGAAGATGTGGATAGCCAGGGCAATGTTCGATTCGGTTATGAGGCCGGCGTCGTGACTACCCGACGCGGCTGGGCCGTAAAACCTTTTCCGACCAGTCAGTATGCTTCCGGCGCGGGTTTGCTGTTTGAAAACGATGACTACGCTCCAGACTATATGCTGGACTGCCTGGATTGGCCCCAGACCGGGGAAGCGGGCATTGCCATGTTTAACCGATACGGCGATTTTCAGAAACGCGTTTTCACTCAAGCCCGGCGTCTTGGCATCAAGACCGCGATCGGAACCGAACTTCCTCTCGGCGTTCCCAAAGAACTAGCCGCTCGTTTGGAGTCCAAAGGGATGAAACCGGACGATCCTTCGGTGATTGAACGCTTGTATGAGGGAACGTTTCTTCGGATTATGCGGAAGATGCCGATTGACTATTATTGGTTTTGGACGCCGGAGGTCTGGCTGGGAATGGAGCCAGGCTGTCAAGGTTGGGAAATGACAACGAGAGAGAACGTCGAACGCGACCTGAAACTGGTTGAAACGGCGATCGAATCGGTTCGCGCTCCTTTCAACTTTGCGATCAGCGGTTGGCGTCTAGGGACTCGCGATGACGCGCTTTGGATGGATCGCCGCGCTCCAAAAAGTTGGCCGATATCGTCTCTTAATACCGGTATTGGAGGCGATCCGGTGGAAAAACATTATGGTGTCATCAAAGAGCGTCCCAAATGGGTCATCGGTTGGGCGGAGGATGACGGCACGGCTGGCGCTCATTGTTGCACCTGTTGGGATCTACAACTCTGGGTCGAGCGTATGCTGGTCAACTCGTCGGATGCGTATCGCTACGGTTGTGAAGGCATGTTGGCGATTCATTGGCGAACGGCGGCGATATCGCCGAATATCATGGCTCTGGCGAGGGCTGGATGGGATTGTGGCGACAACGCCTTCTCTTCCTCCGTCGATGGCAAGATGCCCGGCATGGATGATTATTGGGCGGATTGGGGGCGTAATTTGTTCGGTGGCGACGCAGGAGCGAAAGCTGGAAGAATCCTGCAAAATTTCGACGGCGGTCATACACGCATCAATGCGTTGATTTCAGGTGGGGCGAAAACTACTGATGCAAGTATAGCCGAGTTTTTTGCGCCGTTGCGCGAATTGGAATCATTGCGCTCCCGCATTAAAGGCTCCGGGAATCTGGACCGATTTGATTATTGGCTCAATTTCATTCGCGCCACTCACCTGCGCGTGCGAACGTGGGTGATGGCGGCTCGCCTGACATCGAAGATGAACGAAATAAAGGCGATCCAAGAGACCGATAACAAAACTAATTTTGTACGGACAGATATCCTTCCACTCAGGATAGAGATTGCACGCAACTATGAAGACACGATTGCGGCTTTCGTGAATTGCTCGAAATCGCCAGGCGAAGTGGGGACGATCTCAAGCATCGAGAGTGGTTCCCGCGCCCGCATTGTAACCTCTCACGACGCCGTCATTGCAGAGATTCTTGGAGAACCATTGCCAGTCGAAACGGTAATCAACACAAATTATCGTGGGGCTTCACGCATTTTTGCGTCGTCAAAAGGCTCTCAAATGAGCGCTAATGAGCCGTATGAAATCAGGGCCTTCGTGCTTTCCAGTCGGAAGAGCGCAGGAGTCAATCTGTATTGGCGTTCACTGGGCGAAGGAGCGTTTAAGAAGGTAATCGCCGCGCATCGCAGCCGACAGGCTTACCGAGTCAATCTGCCTGCCCAATCTCAAGGCGCAGTGGAATACTACCTGGAGGCCGAACTGGATGATGGGCAGAAGATTCTGTGGCCGTCTACTGCGCCTTCAATCAATCAAACTCTGGTGGTGTGGTGATAAATCAAGAAAATAAGAGTATTAGGAGGTTGAATCATGCGAAAGTCTGTATTGTACGCATACATAATATTCTTACTGCCTTTAGCTGGATGGTGCGCACCCTCAATAGATTTAGAATTGCATTCATTACCCCCGCAGGAACTTTTTAGTAAATTAGATTTGGACAAGAAGGAATTGGAATCGGTCAAAAGCGCTGTCCAACAAGATCGGCCTGCTGAAGCGCTTGCTGAATTACTGACCTATTATCGAACAAAAAATCCCCAACAACAAAACCCGAATCCCAATTCGAGGATAATTGCCGAAGCCAACGATATGGTCGACCATATATTTAAGTGGGGTCCTTATGATGCGGCGGATTATGGAAAAGATATGAACTGGGAATGGGATCCGCGCGGGGATATTGAATGGGTGGCCGCCATTTACCGGTTTTATTGGGCTAAGACACTCGCTTCCGCTTATGAAAGTACGCGGGATGAGAAATACGCGCAAGCCTTTGTTGAATTGACGACCGATTGGATCACAAAACATCCTTTGGAAAAATATCGGCAAACTCATCCTGTGTATACCTACTGGCGGGGATTCCCCTGGTTGGATATCCAGACCGGAATCCGGGCCACCAACCTTTGTCAGGTTTTCCTCTCGTTTGTCCATGCGAAGTCATTCACGCCGGAATTTCTCGGGATTATGTTAGCCAGCCTCTACGATCACCAAGTCAAAACCGAGTTGCTTCCTATGAATCAGGTGCACAACAAGGCCATATTCGAGCAGCGTGGATTCATTAACATTGCTTATACATTCCCGGAATTCCAAGATAGCAAGCGTTGGATGAGGTTGGCGTTACAGCGCGTTGAAGAAAACCTGCTCGAGCAAACCACGGAAGATGGCGTGCAGCGGGAGTGGTCGGGTGGCTATCATTCCGGAGTTTTACGTGACGCCGTGGAGATTATGGGGCGGATGAAATCCGCCGGTATTGACGTATCCCCGGCCTACAAGGATCGCGTGAGGAAAATGTATGACTACATTTTCTGGATCGCCACGCCCGACCTCGGTTATCCCATGTTTGGAGACGCCAGCCGTTCATTAGTCGATATCCGCAATAGAACGAATTTCCCGCTGTACTGTCCGAGAGATCATTTACTTTTTATCCAATATCTGACGTATTTTTCGAGCCAAACTTATGTGGTCGAAAGGTTTCTGTATGAGATGGATTCCTTGATCCAAAATACCGTAGTGAAGAATGGCGTTGTCAGTGTAACCTGACATATAGAGGACTTTCAGCATCGGATTCAAAGATAACAGGTGAGAGGCCAGTTCTCTTCCACTAATGCCAGGCATCACCACATCAGTCAAGAGAAAATCAATCTTTCCATCATATTTTTCATAATTCTCTATGGCTTCCTTAGCATTAGCCGCTATTACAAGGGTATAGTTATATTTTTGCAGCATCCGTGTGACTGACTGGCGTACTCCCTTGTCATCTTCTACCAGGAGAACCGTTTCCGTACCAATTAAGGAACCTTCGGAACGAAATTCTTTTCGGATTTCTATGCCTTCTTCTATGCGAGGCAGATATACCTTAAAAGTTGTTCCTTTTCCCAACTCGCTATACACATAGATACAACCTTCACTCTGTTTCACAATTCCGTATATAGTGGCAAGCCCCAGACCGGTTCCTTTTCCCATCTCTTTGGTGGTGTAGAAAGGTTCAAATATGCGTTCTTTGGTTTTTTCATCCATGCCGCACCCCGTGTCGCTCACGGCCAACATGACATAGGAGCCAAGAAGCGCGTCCTGGTGGTTGTGTATATAATTTTTATCAAAAGTTATATTCGCCGTCTCGAAGGTGAGCCTACCTCCATTAGGCATGGCGTCACGAGCGTTGACTGCCAAATTCATAACAATCTGTTCAATCTGTCCGGGATCAGCTTTGACGAAACCTAATGAAGGATTTGAAATGGTTTCAAGAACGATATCTTCACCGATAAGGCGACGAAGCATTTTGTCCATATTTACTAGAAGATCGTTGATAGAAAGAACCACAGGTTGCAGCACCTGTCTGCGGCTGAAAGCCAGAAGTTGTCTTGTGAGAGCGGTTGCATGTTCTGCAGCTAACTTGATGTCTTCAATATCCTTGAAACGGGCATCCTCCGGATCCAATCCTTGAGATGCAAACGAGCAGTTTCCTTTGATGACCATTAGCAGGTTGTTGAAATCGTGGGCGATGCCCCCCGCTAACTGGCCGATCGCTTCCATCTTCTGGGACTGCCGGAGTTGTTCTTCCAGATTTTTGCGTTCGGTGATATCCCAGAAGATGCCTAAAACACCGGTAACCAGCCCGTCAGCATTCTTGATAGGCACCTTCACGACCTCAACCCATTTTTTATTATCGCCAACTATATTTTCTTCGATCAGCTCCTGCATTTCTCCCGTTTCAAAAACTCTTTGATCGTCATCCCGGTATTTATCCGCTAATGTTTTGGAGAATAAGTCATGATCTGTTTTCCCCAGGATGTCATCGGCCTTCATACCGAGTAAATCACAAAAACTACTATTAACAGATACGAATTCATATTGATCATTTTTTAGAAAAATATATTGAGGAAGCGAGTCGATTAATGTTCGATAAAGCGCTTCATTTTTTTGAATAACCTCTTCCCTCTGCTTGCGCGATAGTGCGACTCCAATACTGAAACCTACTTCCTCTAAAAATGCTATACTTTTGCCATCAAACCGGTTGGGTTTGTGATCGTTTAGTTGCAGCAGCCCTATGATTAATTTGCCCGACCGTAACGGGATTAGAGCGACGGATTGATATCCTTCGGAATTACATTTATTTCGGGTTCGCGTTTGGCGTTCTATCTCCGATGTGGAAGCCAACAATTCTGTTGTATCGTTTGTCCAGAAACTGCCATTCCTGGTAAAGAAAGGCAACGATGGATTGGTTCGTCCGCAGAGGATATTGCCGCACATACATTCGAGATAAGGATTACCTTGTGAATCACGAATCATTTCTCCATCTGAATCATGGGAACAAAGATATCTTTCCGCCTTTATGAAATTCTCCGAAAAACCACTGGTCACATAATAGGGGAAATCCTCTCCCTCACGCAGACGAATACCAACCGCTTCAATCCCCATGTGCTCTTTAATCAAGAAAAGTATTTGTTCAATGGCTTTTGTACTTTGGTAGGGCTGATTGAGTATCGACAGTATGCGGGATATTAAATTTTGTTGTTCTTCTATTTGCTCGCGTATAGATATCTCTGATTTCAAAGTCTTGTTGACCCGCACCAAATCGGTAGTCCGTTTCTGAATCCGTATTTCTAATTCGTCATGCGATTGCTGTAATTCTCTTTGGATCCGCTTGAGTTCCGTGATGTTGTGGATCACTCCAACCGTACCAAACACCACCCTGTTATTCGTATCGGGATTCAATTCATATAATCCGGAACTTCTGATTTTCGCAATGATATAATCCTGGTTAAGAGGCTCAAAAATTTCTTGCCGTTTTTCTTTTGGATTTTTGCAAACGATACGGACTTCCAAATCCGTCGTTTTTCTATCGCCCGTTCTTCTTTCATCAAATAACTGCGGCGATCGATCATCACCCGTTTCTCTCCCTTCGAGTTGAGACAAAACAGAAACACGGCTCACTCCATCGGCATCCTCTGGCTTGACGATCGTACTAAAATGCACTCCTATCAGTTCTTCCGGCGTGTATCCCAGCGAACAGACAGCATTGTTGATAAAGGTAAAACGCCCTTTTTCGTCAAGTTTGTACACGATATCGGGGATGGTCATAACCAGAGTTACAAACCGGTCTTCGGAAACCTGCAATTCTCGGATTGTCCCTTCGAGTTTTTGATTGAGAGTCGATAGTTCTGATTGTGTTTTTATCAATTCTCGATTCTTATTAATCGCGTTTTCGTATGTGGAAAGAAGAACGTTCAACATCTGCTGCCGGGATGAATGGATCGAATAGTCAGTACCGCCAAGATTTACTTTGCAACAATCTTCCTCTACCTGGATTCCTAAGGAAGCAGACGTATAGAGCCATTTTTCAATCTTTGAAAGAAGAGAACTATCATCGTATGGTTTTATTACATAGTCGTCCGACATCACTTCAAGTCCGCGAATAATATCGACCGGATCCGACAACCTTGTCAGAAGGATCACGGGAATCGCCTTCAACTCGTCATTCGTTTTGATGGCGTGGCAAAATTCATAACCATCCATTCCAGGCATGACAATATCGCAGAGTATCAGGTTTGGTTTTTGCAGTTTTATTTGGGTTAAACCTTCCTCGCAGCTGCATGCTATTCTGACGTGGAATCCATGCTCCTCCAATAAATATTTCAATCTCTCCGACTGCGTCGGGCTATCTTCCACGACCTGGATTGTGATCTTTTCAATATGATTAACATTCATGGATTTCATGTCCTAATTCCTTTATCATCGACTATATTGAACAGCTCTATTTATACTGCCGACTGCTATATAATTATTACAAACAATAAATACAATCACTATGCTTCACAAAACAAGATGTTTCATGCCTGAAAAATGAAATCATTGTTTTCCATTATTTGGCAACAGATATCAACCACCTCTGGATCGTAAAATACTCCCTTATTCTTCTTGATTTCCTCAAGCGCTTTTTCCATTCCCAGGGCGGACCGGTAGGGTCGGTGGGATGCCATGGCTTCCACCACATCGGCTACAGCTAGAATTTTCGCCTCCTGCAAAATTTCATTTCCCTGTAAACCTTGTGGATATCCCGATCCATCCAACCGTTCGTGATGTTGCAATACCATTTGCGCAATCGGCCAGGGAAAATCAACTTCCTTCAATATGTCATATCCGACTTGGGCATGCGTTTTAATCATCATGAATTCGATGTCAGTTAATTTTCCGGGACGGGTCAGAATTTCTGATGGGATGTAGATTTTTCCGATGTCGTGAACCATTCCTCCCAAACGAATCCCGTTGAGTTCCTCAGTTGGCGCGTGCATTTCATTCGCGATGGCTAACGCTATTTGCGTTACCCGATGCTGATGGCCGGCGGTATAGGGGTCTCGTTTTTCCAGAGCCAGCGATACTGTTTGTATCGTTTGCATTAATGAACTGTGCAATTTCTGGTTGAAAGTTTTTCGCTCTTCTTCGGCCAATTTACGTTCCGTGATATCACGGCCAACAATCGAAATATATTCCCCGGATTTTAGAGCGATGTGTGCGAATGATAATTCGACCGGAAACAAATCTCCTTGGGCCGTCTGAAATACCCGTTCAATCATGTACGGATTTTGGATTCGTACATCTTGAACTATGTCAATCCATCCCGTATCGGTTAGATCGACGTCAATATCGGACAAGGAAAGGGTCAGTAATTCTTCGCGGGAGTATTTTGTTTGTTCACAAGCCGCTGCATTACAATCGACTATCTGATTCAGGCGTACATCGAAAAGCAGGATCAAATCGCCGCTGAGTTCGAGAAGCGAGCGGAATTGTTTATTGACCGCCTCGATATTATCAACTGTTTTTTCCCGTTCCCGCTCCGCTTCCTGGCTTCGTACGCAGGCGTCATGATACTCTGCTGCTTGTCTCAGCATGCGTCTTAAATCCGTCGGATCAATATTATCTTTCTGGACATAGTTATAAATCCCTTCCTTGATAGCCTGGACAGCGTCCCCTACTTCCGCGTATCCGGTCATAATCAAGATCGCCGGAGAGTTTTCATGTTTCAAAATTTCCCGCGCCAATTCAATACCCGAGGGACCTGGCATCTTGACGTCCAATATAAACACCTGATGCGGCCTGGTTTTCATAATCTCCAGCGCTTCGTAACCGCTGGCTGCCTGATCGATAGTCCACCCCAATTCCAAACAGGTTCGTTGCACCAGTTTTCGAATTAATTCCTGATCGTCTGCAATGAGTACATGATACGTCATGATTTTTTCTATCCTTGCCTATTGTATAGAGGCGCAAGTGACAATTTTTCCAAATACGTTTTTCTATTGACAGTTTTATTCTTCCCCATTGGTAAATGTATCCAGTGTTGAAGTGCAAGGTTCAGAAGATGTCGAGCAAAGAATCTCCTGCACTTTAGTAATGAGTTTATCCGGATCGACGGGTTTCTGTATAAAATTCGTAGATATTCTCAAGGAGCCTTTTTTAGTGATGACATCTCCAGGATATCCCGACATGAAAAGCACCTTGATATCCGGTCTTTCCATAATTATTTGTTTAATCATTTCGGGGCCGCCCATTTGGGGCATGATTATATCGCTTATTACGACATGAATTTTATCTTCGTATTGATTGCTTATTTTGAGACCCATTTCTCCATTTTCTGCAACTAGAACTGAATAGCCCTTGGATTGTAATGTTCTGTTTACTACTGAACGAACGGATGCATCATCCTCCACAAGTAGAACTGTTTCACCTTCAGAAGTCAGACTGACGCGTTGGGGTTGTTCTTCCTGAATGAAATCTGGATCACTGGATCTGGGCAGATAGATAGTGAAGGTTGATCCTTCATCCAGTTGGCTTTGCACTTGAATGTCTCCGTTGTTTTGTTGGATAATGCCATATACCGTCGCCAGACCCAGCCCCGTCCCATATCCCATTTCCTTGGTTGTATAAAAAGGCTCAAACAACCGTGACAGGGTCTCTGGATTCATTCCCGTTCCTGAATCGCATACTCGCAGGATGATATACTGGCCAGGATTTACTACTCCCTGAAAATGACTGACATCCTCCCGGTTTATTTCGATATTCGCAGTTTCGATTGTCAACCGACCGCCTTCCGGCATCGCATCCCGTGCATTGATCGACAAATTCAAAAGCACTTGCTCCATGAGTCCGGTATCGGCTTTCACATTTCCCAACGAAGGGTCTAGAACCGTCATGAGTTCTACATGTTCTCCTATCAGGCGTTGCAGCATTTTTTTCATGTTCTCAATGACCTGATTTAAATTTAGATTATCCACATGCGCTACTTGCCTCCGGCTAAACGCCAGAAGCTGCCGGGTTAATTGGGAACCCCGCTCGCCTGCATTAAGTATCTCTTGGAGATCCTCTTGCACGGGATGTTCCTGTCCCACTCTTTCGATTGCAAACTTAGCATATCCCTTGATGGCCATAATCAGATTGTTGAAGTCATGGGCCACTCCCCCAGCCAGTCGTCCAATCGCTTCCATCTTCTGGGATTGGCGGAGATATTCTTCCGCCTGTTCCCGCTCCATCATTTCTTTTTTAATTTTTTGATTGACTTCTTGAATTTCGGCAGTGCGTTCTATAATCAAATCCTCAAGATGATCCCGGTATCTCTCAAGGGCTTGTTCCGACCTCTTACGCCCGGTTATATCAAGAAAGTACCATCCCCGGCCATAATAAGTATTATCTTTTCCTTCAATGGAAGAAGAGTAACAATCCCAGAAAACGCCATTCTTCAGTTGCAGTTCAAAAAGGAACTGCTCTCCCTTGTGCTCTTGCAGGTGTATTACACTTTTGGAGAACAATTCCGGTTCGATTAGTTGTTTTTGTATCCAGGAAAATAATTCCGGACCTTGTTGACCCTTGATATCCACATCATCTATCTGAAACATTTCAATAAACCGCTTATTGTAAGATATAATTTCCATCTCATTTGATACAATCAGCATTCCCTCTCGAGAGGATTCGCTGATAGATTCCAGCAAACTGCCTTGAAAAAGAATTTGATCCTCGTACTGTTTCCGTTCGGTGATGTCCCGTATGACGCCAACCGTACCGATGAATGCTTGATGATTCGTCGCAGGATTAATTTCATACGAACCGGAACTATTGATTTCAGCGATAATATGATCTTTGCTTAAGGTATCGATTAAAGCCGGAATTAATTTCCCCCCATCCTTCTGCAAAATCCGGATCACCAGACCACTCGTTCTTCGTTCCCCCGTTCTTCGCTCGTCAAATAATTTGGGAGCATTGGCATCTCCCGTCTTCTTCCCCCAGTATTGCGATAAGACCGATTCCCGGCTGACTGATTCCACATCGTCCGGGTAGATAAATTCGCTAAAATGCCGACCGATGATTTCCTCCGGCGTATACCCCAGATGTTTGACCGAATCATTTACGAACGTAAAGATACCCCGCTCATCAATCTTGTATACGATGTCGGGGATCGTCATCACCAGGGTTTTGAAGCGGTCTTCGGAGACATGCAACTCCATAATCTTTTTTTCATTGAGACAGTTAAGTTTCTGAACTTCGGACTTCGTGCGTTTCAACTCGTTATTTTGTAATATGGTATTTTCATATGTCGAAAGTAATAGTTTTAATATACGCTCAGGATCTGAATGAAGAACATGCTTTACATTCAGATAGGTGAATTCGAATTGCTGTGGTGTTGCGTATTTCTCCGGCTGAATGGGATTTTTCAAGAAATAATCGATTTGAGACAAAAGATAATCTTCATCAAACGGTTTGATATTATAGTCATCGCACATGGCTTCTAATCCACGAATGATATCCAGCGGATCTGATAAGGTGGTCAATAAGATTACGGGGATGCGCTGAGTGGCTTCGCAGGTTTTAATTGCGCGGCACATCTCGTATCCATCCATCTCTGGCATAACAATATCACTGATGATCAGAGCGGGTTTCTTCTCGCGGGCATACGTTAAAGCCTTTTTACCATTCGAGGCCGCTGCAACTGTGAATCCATGTTCTTCCAATATGAATTGCAACAACGCAGCCTGGGTTGAACTATCTTCAACGATTAAGATTGTTACTTCATCATGTTGTATCATACCGTTTGGATTCATAATGTTCATTCTTTTCATCTCCAATTATTAGAGAAATACCATGCGATCTGTCTTTTGCAGAAATGAATGAAATTTCTTCTGCTATCTCACGCTGGATTATGTTCTGGTGATACGTTGTCCAGCAATAATTTTTCAAGCATCAATACAATTTGATTCGGTGGTAACACATACTTCGCCGCACCCAGTTTGACTGCCTCACCCGGCATTCCGAAAACAACCGAACTTTCCTGGTCCTGGGCCATGGTGACCGCCCCTTTTTCTTTCATCAGATTCAATTCATCCGCCCCGTCTCTCCCCATGCCGGTCAGCAGAATTCCCGCCGCATTTTTCCCGTAAACGTTGGTGACCGAACGGAATAGATACGATACCGAAGGGCGGAGCAAACATTCCTTCTCATCCTGATTAAGAACGATCCGCCCACCCAATGTCACACCCATATGGTGATCATCGGGAGCGATATAAACGTTCCCCGGTTGCATCGATACACCCTGAGCGGCTATCTGAATGGATAATTCACTGTTTTGATCGAGCCATTCGGTCATACCGGGAAGAAAACCGGGGGAGATGTGCTGGACGAGAACGATGGGAACCGGGAAATTTTTTTTAAGTCCCGAAAGAATGGTTTTGACGGCATTCGGTCCTCCTGTCGAGGCGCCGATAGCAACGATTTTTATATCCGTCTTAGACCGCTCCAATTGATCCATGGAAACACGGGAAACTGCTGCATTGGTTTGTTGTTTCTTGGGCCATCGGCGTACAACCTTTACTTCGGACATCAATTTAACGGTTTGAATGAGTTCTTTGCTTGATTCCTCAAAGCCCGGATACCCTATCCCTCTGGGTTTCTCCAATATAGCAACGGCTCCAGCGTCCATGCATTGAAAACTCTTTTGGACTTCGCTAGGCGCCCAACTGGCGCTCACGATAACAATAGGAACCGGATTGGATTCCATGATGCAGCGCGTGGCCTCATACCCATTCATGACGGGCATTTGGATGTCCATGGTGATGATGTCCGGCTTGTGATTTTGGACAAAATCACAAGCTTCTTTTCCGGTTTTTGCAAATCCGGCAATCTCTATATCAGGATCCGCAACCAGGATATATGCCAGATAATCACGCACTACCGGTGAATCGTCAACAATCAATACTTTTATCATTAATGCGCCTCGTGCTTAAATCAATTTTTTGATGACGCCTAGTAAATTACTCTGATCAAAATTGCTTTTCACGATGTAGGCATTGGCGCCTGCATCAATTCCATGTTCCCGGTCTTCCCGCGATGAAAGGGAGGTCACCAACACAACCGGCAATGCCGATAAGTTGGAATCGCTTCGGATCTTCGCAGTCAGATCGAATCCATTCATCCTTGGCATTTCGATATCGGAGACGACTAAATCAAACTGATCTGTTCTCAAAGACGTGAAAGCATCGATCCCATCAACGGCTGTTTTGACCTCATACCCAGCCGATTCCAGGATGTTTTGCAAAAGCATCCTGGATGTGATAGAATCTTCAACCACCAGAATCGATTTCTGCTTTTTTTGTTTTTCTTCCGCTTGGAAACTGTGTTTTGAAATACCGGCTGTCTCTTGCACTGATTTCATCAAATCAGGAACGCTCAAAATGGGGACAACCTTCCCTGATCCCAGAATTGTCACACCCTCTATATTGCGTACGCGCTTGAGTTGTCTCCCCAATTGTTTTACTAACATAACCTGCTCGTGCAACACCTCATCCACAACCAGAGCGGCCCGCTCGTTCTTATGGCCGACGATAGCTGCTGGAAATGACCGCACGCTTTTTCCGGGCTTCTCGATTCGCGGCAGTCCAAGAACATCCACCAACCATACCAGGCAAACCGCCTTTCCACTCAAGGAAATCATCTCCTTATTCTCCACGGTTAAAATATCTTTCGGAGCAATTTCCAATACACGTTCGACATTTACAGCGGGCAAGACAAACATCCGTTCCGATACTTGGATCAAAACGCCCCGGAAGGTCGAGAGCGTTGTAGGTAAAAGAATCCGGAAGGTAGTCCGGGTATGAAGAACCGACTCTACCGTAATCTGTCCTCCGAGTTTTTCCACTTTTTCCCGTGCTATCGCTAAACCCAATCCCCGGCCAGATAGATCTGTTATCATCGGACTTGTCGTGACTTCCGACCGGAATATCATTGATAACAATTCCTGGGGACTGATATGCATTGCTTCTTTTTTTGAAACGATTCCCCGCTTGACCACGACCGTTTTCACAGACTCCAGGTCGATTCCCGCGCCATCGTCTGACACCAGAATCTCGATTTGATTGCCCGTGACATGCGATATGGACAGAGTGACAACCGCACAAGGCGGCTTTCCAAGGCGCACGCGCTCGTCCGGTTTCTCAATTCCATGATCGATGCAGTTCCGTAACAGATGAATGAGCGGATCCTTCATCTCCTCAAGAATCCGCCTGTCTATCTCAATTTTTTCACCACTGCTTACTAATTCCACATCTTTTTTCAGGTCCCGGCTTAGGTCTCTCACCAGTTTGGGGAAAATATCCAGTAACGAAGAAAACGGAAGCATCAAAGCCTTTTTCATGTCATCAAGATGATCGTCAATCAATCGGCCAAAGGAATTACGATT
Organism: bacterium; assembly: GCA_963662285.2. Classification (GTDB taxonomy): domain Bacteria; phylum Hinthialibacterota; class Hinthialibacteria; order Hinthialibacterales; family Hinthialibacteraceae. The sequence continues at coordinate 700,074 of CAXXMV010000008.1, read as the reverse complement.
TTGCTCTATCGACTTGCGAAGCTTATTCAAGCGTTGGTTTAATACTTTTAAGCGGGTAGAGTGATCTTGGTGAAATTTAATTAGTTCTTCTGGATGAAAGTCGGTTTGCTCACAACCGTTTCGCCCATTCCCGCTGCTGGAAGATTTTTGTATACGATGAATCTCAGGAAGGATTTTGTTCCATCCCTTTTCCTTCTGTTCCAATTCAGCTCCGATCTCCTTGAGATCGGTCAACCGCTGATCCAGTGTTTGCTTTATCGACAGCATTTCCTCGGCTTGCAAAAAAAGAGCATTCAACTTTGCTGTAGAGATTCGGACCGTATCCATCCGGGATGATTTACTAGGCTCAGAATCCCCCTCTTGATCGGGTAACTCATCAGTATCAACAGCTGGATTGAATGTTATTTCCGCAACTGTACCTCGATTTTCTTGAATGGAATTTTGCATTTCAGCCAGCGGTGGTGGTTCTTTTTTCTCGGGAGCAATCAGGCCGCTCTTTTTCTCCTGGTGCTCCATAAGGGCATCCCCCGCTACCCAGTTGTTCAAACTTTGCACAATCTCCGAAATATCACTCGTGCGGCTGTCGGAAGATGCAATAAGATTTCCAATGGTTTCATTGACATTGTGAAGCATATCGAACAAGGCCGGCGTTAAATCTAGCGATCCATCCTTAATAGCGTGAAATACGCTCTCAAGAGACTGACATATCAGTTCTATGCTTGAAAAATCAACCGAACGAGCCGATCCTTTCAGGCTATGCACTTCACGAAAGAGGATTTCGATGAGTTCCTTCCGCCTTGCCGTATTGGTCGTTTTCTCCAATTCCATCAGGCTAGTAGTCAATACCTGCATCCGTTCGGTCGCTTCTACCTTGAATGTCTCTCTCAGCCGATTGAGGAACTCTTCCTTTTTGTCCATGAGAATGGCCCCTATTAAACTTTGTATCGTTTCACTAAATCTTTAAGTTTTTGTCCTAACTCGTGTAGGTTCTGCGCCGAAACTTCCATTTGTTTTGTTCCAGACACGTTTTGGTTGGTGGCCTGTTTAATGTTCTCCATCGCGGAAGCGATCTGATCCATCCCGATCAACTGTTGCTGGCTCGATACCGCGATTTGACTCGATGCTTGCGCCGTACCTGTTACGGTTTGCTCTAATTTTTGAATGGCATCTCCTGCTTCTTTAGCTAAATTAATCCCTTCCTTCACCGCGTTACTCCCCTGTTCGGTGGCCATCACGACCTTGCCGATCGCTTTCTGGACGTCATTCAGGATTGTACGGACTTGAGCGGTAGACTGCTTTGATTGGTCAGCCAGGTTTTTTACTTCCTGAGCCACAACGGCAAAACCTTTGCCCTGATCACCGGCCTTCGCCGCTTCAATCGAGGCGTTCACAGCCAAGAGATTGGATTGATTGGCCAAGTCCTCGACCGACGAAGTGATCTCAGCAATTGCCTGGCTCTGCTCACTGAGTCCCACGATACTTTCCGCAATCGAATCCATCTGTCCCCGTATACGGTTGATGCCTTCAATCGCATTTTCTGAGGCTTGCTTGCCGATTTGGGATACTTGCGCCGCCTTCTTTGCGGCTTCGAACACTTCCTGGGATTTTTCATTTGACATTTGAACAGCTTGTTTAGCTTCTTCGACAGTCGTTGTGGTCTCGGTAACTGAAGCGGCGGTCTCAGTGGAACTAGTCGCTAATTGGCTCGTTGATGTCATGATTTCACTGGCGGATGAGGAAAGCACGTTGATTCCTGTAATCAATTCCTGTACCTGTTCGCGAAGACTTTTTTGCATGTGAACTAAAGAATTACCTAAAGCATCTTCCGCCGAAAGCGGATTTACTTTTACTGTTAAATCACCTCTAGCAATATCACCTGTGACTTCTGCCATTTTTTGCATAACGGGGATCATGTTTCTTATCGATTTCATGATTCCTGTTGCTGTAGTGCCGTCCATTTCCAGTTTAATATTCAGGTTGCCTTGGGCGACTTTTTCTATAATCCCCGCAATTACGGCTGGTTCTCCACCAACGGTACGATAAACGTTGCGTGCTACTAAAAACATTGCCATAAGTCCGAAAACAATGGAAATCAATGTGCCAAAGAGTACGATATTGTTACTCCATGTTACCGAGGTTTGCACTTTATTGTTTCGAGTAGTCAATAAACCTTCTTCAACATTGACAAACTCGCTGAGATGTTTCCGTAGCGAGTCCATGATCGTTTTTCCTTTTCCCGATTGCAAAATATCGCTGATGTTTTTCGCTGAATCTTCTGTTTTATTCATTTCTCTACGGGAGGCGATTATCGGCAAAAGCATCTCATTTTGCCACTGCATAACAATCGCATTGATCTCTTCTAACTTTTTAACCTGGGCGAGGTTATCAGACACAAGAGATTTGAGATCGGTAATGACAACCGTGTATTCGTTCACCGCCGCCGTATAAGGTTCTAAAAATTCCTCTTTACCTACAATTACAAAACCACGCTCTCCGGTTTGCATATCAACCAGCAATTTCTCAATTAAGCGTCCCTTAGCGATAACATCATGAGTATGCGCAACCCATTTCTGGCTATCAATAAGCGTATTGGTGGCTTGATACATGACGCCAATAAGAATTAACATCAATATGAGAACGATAATATACCCTGCGTATAATTGTGTCCGGAATTTCATGACGGTCTCCTTTGTTTTTTCTCTTCATTTATGAATACTGGTTGCTGCTTTCTGCGCGGCAAGTTTCTCATCCGAATGAATCGCTGTGTATTTCCGGATCGCTAACCGATCCTCCATAACATCTCTAAGTGTTATTTCATTTCATCGATTTCATCATTAACAACGATCTTCTTGTCCGACAATATTTTTTCCGCATCGAGCACTACCAGCCGGTCCTGGGTCACTCCCTTGAGATACTCCGACCGGATCTCAGTCAACGTGATAAATGATGTCTGTAATTCACTCACCAGGATCGTTCGCACCTCAACTATCTCATCCGCCAAAATGCCAAACTCCATGATGTCTGATTGAATAATGATGATCTTGTTTAGATCGGTCAGACCTTTTTCGGGCAATTCGAAAAATTTCTTTAGATCGACAATAGAGACGATCCGCCCTCGCACATTAATAACGCCCAACACAAACGACGGCGTTCCCGGCAATGGCGTGAGATCGTTCAATGGATAAATTTCCCGTATAAATTCCGTCTGGAGAGCGTACCGTTCATGCGCCAATAGGAATTCTACAACTTCTATTTTGTGTTCATCAATCTGGATTTCTTGCGGTTCAACCGCCAGTATTTTCGCTCTGGCGTCGAGAATCCGCTGGTTATCGGCGGGATTATAAACAATATCCCGCTCTTCCGCCGAATGATCGCTGCCCCGAAACTGTTTCAATTTTCCCGCTGCCCCATTTTCTGATGACTGTGGGGGTAAACAAGTATTTTTATCCACCATTGATTTTCTCCATGCTTATGAGTGAATGGATGATTTCCGCCAATCGTTCTGCGGGAATTCCTTCTGATTCGGGGACGATCTCCTCCGGCTGGAATCCCTGTAAAATTTCCAATGCATTCTCATACTGTTTGACTGATTCTTGTTTCTTGCCCTGTTGTTGAAAGAGATTGCCCAAAGCAAAATACGCCAATAAAAAATAGGGGTCGAGATACAATGCCCTGCGCAGCGAGTTCACCGCTTCTTCATCGTTCTGTTGCTCCCGTTGAATGGTCGCATTGAGATAATGAAGGCTTGGATTCATCTTGTCTGTATCAATCGCTTTTTTGCACCATTCCTGCGCTTCCGCCAGTTTTCCCTGATTGGCGAATGCACGTGACAAAAGAGTAATCACTTCACTTCTAGAAATTCCCTGAGTTCCATTACAATCGCGTGACAAAAGAGCAAGCATTTTTTCTGTTGATTTCTCGTAATCTCCCAGTTTGTACAAGACGGTCGATTCTTCCCATAAGGTACGATGGCTATCTTCTGCTGATTGTTCTTCAATCGGCTCGGTGGGTGCATCCTCAAGAATGAGGGAGGTATCAAGTAATGGAAATTCTGGAAAATTTACTTCAGTACGCTCCACTTCCGTTATTCGATAGGCGTCAAAAAAAGACGGTTTGACCGAATCTATCGGTATACTCAAGTGAGAATCCTTCTGGTAATAGGTCAGACCGGGAACGTTAATGGAAACAAATTGGGTATACAATTCTTGAAATGTTTCACAAGATCCAACAAACAACCTTCCTCCGTCCACCAAACAACGGTGAAGGCATTGAATGACTCGTGAAGCGCACGTAGGCGCAAAATACATAAGCACGTTCCGGCAAAAAATAACATCCATGGCATTCGTCTCGTTCAAGAGCGATGGGTATATGTCATCCATCAGGTTGAGATGCGAAAAAGTAACCATCTTCTTAATTGGAGGGATTAATTCATACTGCTTTTCCCCCGTTTTTTTAAAATATCCCTCTTTGAACCAACGCGGGGTATTGCGAAATGACCACTCACCGTACTGCCCATACGATGCTTTCTGGAGAAAAACCGGATTAATATCAGTGGCCAATATCGTGACATTCCAATCTGATATATCCGGTAATAACCGGTAGGCTAGAATGGCCAGGGTATAAGCCTCCTCTCCTGTGCAACATCCAGCGCTCCAGATTCGAAGATGCCGGTCCGTTCCTTGCCGGGCGCGTATAATTCCAGGAAGTATCTGTTCTGAGAGAATCTCGAAACACTTCTCTTCCCGGTAAAAATATGTTTCTCCGACTGTCAGATATCCGGCCAGAATTTCAATGTGGTTGTTGGATAATGGCGCCGATATCAACCATTCAATACAAGGTCCAGCTTCACTAAATCCGAAATCCTGGCAGGCATTTTCAATTCCACGCTTGAGATCAACCAAATGTTCGTTCGAGAAATTCATCCCCATCCGGGAGGAAATCATTTCACTAAGAAGGGAAAGCCGGGAATCCGAAATGGGAGAGGACATGAATTAACCTTCCTGTTTGGCCGTGGATTCATTGAGACTGGTCTCTTCTTCAACCGTGAGACATTTGTTCAGGTCGTGAATGAATATCATCTCATCACCGAGTTTGAATACGCCTTCGATATCCCCGATACCAGGGAATATCTCGTCAGGTTTGAAAACATCCCGTTCGGATCGTTCCACAACATCAATCACCTCATCCACTACGAGGGCGATGGATTGCTTGGATGTCCGCGCAATAATCAACTGGTCGGTTATGAGCAGTTCACGTCCGGGCAGGTTGAACCTTTTTCGAAGATCAATGACCGGCATGATATGGCCTTGAAGGTTGATCACACCAAGAACAAATGCTGGCGCATCTGATAAAGGCCGCACAGCGATGGCGGGGATAACTCGATCCACTGCTGTTAGAGACAGGGCAAATCCATACTCATCCAATGTAAAGACAACCAATAGGAATGTTTTGTTGGAAGGCTTTACTTCTTCCCGGTTTGGCATAATTGCTTCAGATAATTGACCGTTATCCATGAATCACCTTCTGATATAAATCATCCGTCTTGAATCGCATGACAATTGCCCATATAGAACTGTTTCTTTTCTGCAATACACCCGTAATCAACAATCATTGAATCATTATTTATTCGATGTTGAGAAGAATTGCATTTTATTATTTCCATGACTTATACAATATTTGTACCAGATCAAGGAACCTTGTATGTCCCTGACAAACATAGGAATAACAAATAAAATTAATTTGACTTTGGCGGGATTTTCGCAACCTTGCGAATGATTTTTCGCAGAACTGCGAATAGGTTGTTAATTGATTGGATTAGTATGATTTATATCTTGCTTGCAGAATTTAACGAAGATTTTGCACTAATTTTCTTGAACGTTAGTGTGCGTTGAGACTGAGTTTTCGAAAAAAGCGCTCTTGATTGGAGATTAAACGGGCCACACCTTGACCGAGATCACTATCACTGAAGCAGAAAAACTAGTTTCTGTTCATAGTTTTATCCCATGAGTTTTCAACTTTCGATATAATGTAGAGAGGGATATGCCTAACGCATGGCAGGTTTGTTCCTTATCTTGGTTATATTGCTCCAGCACAGCCCGAATATGAGATGCTTCCTGAGTTACCAGGTTATCATTCGCCTTCGTATTTTCTTCGTTAGGCATTTGATGTCCCAGGCCGGGGAAATGGATTGGTTCAAGGGGATTTCCATTGGCAAGGATCAATGCCCGTTCTAACAAATTTTTTAATTCGCGAATATTTCCCGGCCAATTGTAAGACTGCAAAATATTTATGATTACCGGAGAGAGTTCCTGCTTAGAAGCGCCCAAGCAATGAAGAATATGATAGACCAAATCGGGTATATCTTCCTTCATCTCTCTCAAAGGAGGCAGATGAATGGGGAATACATTGATCCTGTAATACAGATCTTCACGAAATCTTCTGTCATGGATTTCTTTCTGTAAATCCCGGTTTGACGCGCAGATCCATCGTATGTCGCAATGCCGAATCTTCGTATCTCCCATTCTTCGATATACTTTCTCTTCCAAAACTTTAAGAATCTGGGATTGTACTTTGATATCCATCTCGTTGATCTCATCTAAAAACAATGTTCCATCTTGACCGAACTCCAACAAGCCTTTCTTATCCGACACGGCAGACGTGAACGCTCCTTTGGTATGACCGAAGAGTTCGCTCGAAAGAAGATCATCTTTCAAACTGGCGCAATTCACATCCACGAAATTCTGCGATCTTCGTAAACTATGCTGGTGAATCCAGTTCGCCAACAGACGTTTCCCCGTACCGGTTCGACCTGTAATTAAAATAGAGGAATCCGTGTTAGCTGCTTTCAGCGCCATTTCTTTAACTGTTCTATGAAGAGAATTTTTCCCCCAGAAAAATGCCTCTTTTTTGAATCTACGCTGGGAAAAGGCGGCCTTTCGCTTTAAGTTGTATAATTCAAGGCTTTTTTGTATTATCAAATCAAGGTCAGGCATACTGACGGGCTTGGTTAAAAAATGATCTGCTCCTCTACGCATGGCGTCCACGGCCATGGGGATATTTCCAAAAGCAGTGATCACAATAATAGCGGTATCCGGATAGTTCTCTCTTAATTCTATGATCCAATCCACTCCGTTCCCGTCCGGTAGTTGGTTATCCAATATAACAACATCATACTTTTGGGTATTTATCATTTCCTTTGCCTGGGCAAGGCAGGTACTCTTATGAATTGAATAGTCTTTGAGGGATAAATATTTAGAAAATCCAAATTGTATGCCCTCATCATCATCAACTAAAAGGATACAGTGTCTCATGTTCCATCCTCCTCTACAGGAAAGTACAGTTCAACAGTGCATCCGGGAGGCGGATCGTTGTTCCGAATCACAACAGAGCCGTTGTGGGATTCCATCGCTTGCCTCACAAAACATAAACCGAGTCCCCGGCCATGACTGAGGGTTGTAAAGAAAAAATCAAAAACCAAAGGCATTATTTCGGCGGGGATGCCGTTACCATGGTCGATTACATTGATTCGCAACGATTTTTCATTTGGTTCGGAGATTTGGATAAGGATTTCGCTGTCTTCAGGCGAGTGCTGGGCGGCGTTTTCCAGGATCGCAAAAAACACTTTTTGTATTTTGGCGACATCGATCTTTAATGTCGCGTTACTCAGTTCGAACGACGGAATCAACTTCACGGCATGTTTTTGATATCGGGTCGATCGCATCCACGATTTCATCGCGGATTCACACAATCTCGAAAGAGAATCGAGATTTAATGACGCTGGTTGATAGGGATTCCCAATTTCCACAAGGTCCTGTATTAAACTTGAAATCTTCATGGTTTGAATGTTGAGTTGATCGAAATATTCTATGTAATCCGCATATTGATTTAAATCCTGATACAACGCTTCGACGATGGCCAGAATGGCGTTTAATGGATTTCGGATTTCATGGGCGAACCCCGATGTCAACTGTTGAATCGTTTTCTGAATCCTTGCGCTTTCTTCGATAAACGCATTATTGCTATTTTTAATGTCGGCAGAATCACTCATTTATATTCTCGCTCTCTCAATATCGAATGAGATATGTAACCTGCGAAAGTTCGTATTATCTTCACGTCTTGTTGTTTACGTGGAAAAATCTTCTTTAGCATCAAACGCAAGAACGTATTTCCTTAAGGGGTATCCAATATGGCGCGAATCCGTTGCGCCAATATATCCGGTGAAATTGGTTTTTCAATATAATTGATGTCTGGATCCAATATTATATTGTCATCTACAAACTTTTCCTTTGGATAACCGGACATGTATGTTATTTTCATTTCCGGATGCAGCGGCTGTAATTTTTGCGCTAACTCGAAACCACCCATGGAGGGCATTACAATATCCGTCAACAGGATATGGATAGGCTCTTCATAGCGCTTCGCCAACTGGAGAGCCTCCAATCCATTTCTTGCTTCCAATACTGTATAACCCATACTACGAAAAATCCTGCTTGTAATTTCCAGAACGATCTTATTGTCTTCGACCAGAAGAATCGTTTCGGTTCCCCTAGAGATATCTTTATCGGTTTTCAACGATTTTGATTGAGACACAGTTTCTGTCACGCGTGGAAGAAGGATATAGAATGTCGTTCCTTTCCCCGGTTGACTCGCAACATTGATATACCCCTTGCACTGCGCGATGATGCCATGCACGGTTGACAGTCCCAAACCCGTTCCATTTCCAACGTCCTTCGTGGTGAAAAACGGTTCGAAAATCTGTGCTTGAATTTCTTCATTCATCCCGCATCCTGTATCGCTCACTTTGAGTCGTACATACTGCCCGGCCGGGACATCGACAATCTCATGGTGGTTCTCTCCTACATCTTTGTTGCCTGTCTCCAAGGTCAATATGCCTCCATTGGGCATGGCGTCGCGGGCGTTGATGGCTAAATTCATGAGTACCTGATGGATCTGCATTTCATCGACTTTAACAAACCATAGATTCGGATCAAATTTTGTAATTATACGTATATTCTCTCCAATCAGGCTTCTAATCATTTTTATGATATTGGAACATATCGTATTCAGATTCGATACCTCCAACCGCATCATCTGCTTGCGTCCGAAGGCCAATAACTGACGGGTAATACCAGCCATTCGATCTCCAGATTTCTTGATCTCCTCAATATCCTGGTATACCGGATTGCTGGAACTCAGTTGCTCCAATGCAAGCGAACAGAATCCATTGACACCCATCACTAAGTTATTGAATTCATGGGCCACTCCGCCAGCAAGATGTCCGATCGATTCTATCTTTTGCGATTCGACGAGTTTTTTTTCTATTTGCTTTCGCTTGGTGATATCGTTAAAAGTGACAATGAGACAATCGGCGAGAGACGATATGTGGAGTTCGCAGATGCGTTCCGAGCTATCGCTGCAGGTCACCCGGTATTCACCGGCATTGACTGCTTTGCGGGTTTGAAGGGCTGTTGCCACAAAAGGTTTCCATCGTTCAATCACCTGATTTCTATAATCAATATCCGGATAAGCAATCTGATACCATTCCGATGCTGTGGGTGCGGTATGTCCGAAAAGTTTATAAGCGCTGCGGCTCCAGTAAATAATATTATTATCTTCTAAATCCACAATCGATACCGGGAAAGGTGAAGCATCGAGGACGGCGCGTAATTTCTCTTCACTTTTCCGCAGCGCCTCCTCGGTTTGTTTGCGCTCAGTGATATCTTGAAGGATGCCCAGCGATCCAATGGCGACGCCATGTTCGTCACGAATTTGAATGGCTGCGTTGGATAGCCAGCGTTCTTCTCCCGCGCGGGTCTTTATTAGGTAATCCGCCTTCCAACTAACGCCTTCCTCCTGTCTCGCTTTATCTACTGCTTCTTCCGTGGATAATCCCTGCAAATCGCCTAATAGGCAGATTTGTTTCTCTATAGATATCCAAATTTCACAAGTGAATTCTTCGGGAGAATATCCCGTCATTTGTTCGATGCCTGATCCGATATATTCATAAATATTTTCATTATAGTTTTGATAATAGGGAACAGCTCCGGCGACTTCGATGGCGCTGCGATACATACGCTCACTTTCCCGCAATGCCTCTTCTGCTTTTTTTCTCTCCGTGATGTCCGTCATAACGCCGATAATTCCCGCCACTTCGTCCCGTTGGTCGAAAAAGGTGGATTTATGAAAAATAACATCCCGGACAATCCCGTCTGGTGATTCGAATTTTGATTCATACTGCTGAACGCCGGGATGCTGTATCAATTCTATATCTTTATCATAATATATGCCGCTATACTCTTTCTTCCATATATCAAAAACCTTTTTTCCGATGATGTTCGGCAGTTTTTCCCCCGAAATTTCTTCAAAAGCGGGATTGCATCCCAAATAGCGGCCCTCATTGTCTTTGTAGAAAATCGGGCTGGGGATCGAGGAAAGCAAGGATTCCAAAAAAGCGGTTTGTGATTGTAGATTTTCTTCCGCTTGCTTGCGATTAGTTACGTCTTTGTAAATCGCGACAATCTCTCCAGAAGACAATTTGTATACATAATTCTCAACCCAATGCGATACTCTATTGTCTTTATATAATGAAACAGGATAATGCATCGGTTTTCCAGATCGATAGACTTGATGGAACACCTCAAATAATCCCATATCTTTTATACCCGGGAACACATTGGTCACCCGACATCCGATTACCTCGTCACTTTTAATTTTTCCAATTTTGGCGCCGGACTCATTTATATTCTTGAAAATAAAATCTTCCGCATTTTCGATCGCTTGATATACGGCGACGCCGTCACTCATATGGTTGAATAGTTCCCGATACCGCTGTTCGCTTTCTTCTAAAGCAATGCTAGCCTGTTTATGGTCGGTTATGTCTTGAAGCGTCCCTCGCATCGAAACGCATTCGCCCCTATGAAATACCGGTTCTCCATACACGCGGCACCAAATCAGGTTTTTCTTTTCGGTATAAACTTGCAATTCCAGATCGAAAGGCGTTCCATCCTCGACGCTTCGTTGATAGGCCTCTTCCAGCGTCTTACGATGCTCGGGCGGATAGTAATTCAAATGCTCTTGCGGCCCCGGTGGTTCCGTTTTGGGTTCGATTTCGATTATGTCGTATAAAGCCTCAGTCCAGATTCCTTTCCCCTTTTTTAGATCGTGCTCCCACCCGCCAATCCTGGCCATTTTCCCAGTTTGATTGAGGATTCGGTCTCGTTCTATTATTTCATCAATCATTCGGAACGAACGCAAAGCAATCGCTGCCTGTTGAGCAAAAGCCATTGCTAAAATGGCGTCGTTGTCAGTAAATCCGCCCGGCTTATTGGCAATCCCGATCAGCCCTATTGCCCGATCGTTATGAATGAGCGGCGCAAAGAGAACATTTTCCAGGGGAACATGGCCTTCCGGCATATATTCCATCCATTGGTTGTTCCAGAAATCATTTTCGTATACGGCTATTTTTTTATGGTATGCCTCTTCACGCAGTCCCCGGATCGGCATGGGGAGTTCGGTATCAACATAGTAGGGCAGACCCCCTTCCTCAAGAAACAGAATTTCATTCTCGCTCCCATCCTCCGATAGAAGCGCCACGCAACCCGATACGGCCCCCGTCGCTTTCCGGCAGGCATCAAAAATCTCTCTGGCGGCCTCTTCGAACGTCTGGCATTCCAACGCCGCCTGAGCTGATTCGAGCAGAGCGGATATTTCTGTCTTTTGCAGAGTGACATCTTTGATCGATTGAGTGAGTTCATTTTGATTTTTTTTCAGTTCCGCAATATTACTAATCATCATGTAAAACTGGTTCGCGCCGCCCTCCGGACTTTTGATTACTTTGAAATCTATTCGAACCCAAACGCTGAGATTCTCTTTCAGTTTGATCCTTAATTCACATGTCTGCTGCTCTTTGGTTTCAAGAGATTTCCTGCGGCAGTGGTAATAAACATCCTGATCTTCATCAGTGATATAAGCAGATAGAGGCTGATTGATTAATCGGCTTCGTTCAACTCCCAGCATATTGGCAAAAGTTAAATTTGATTCAAGAATCATCCCTTTATCACTAACTGTGATGTAACCAACTGGCGCGAAATCATAGAGATTGGAGTACTTTTCGCGCGACGCTAAAAGTTCTTCCTCCGCGCACCGCAATTCCTCGTTCTGCAACTCCATTTCGATCTGATAAGTGCGAAACGAATGAACGAGATTTTGTATCTCATCCGGTGACATTTTTGGTAAATCTTCATCACTTATTTTGAGCAATGCCTCAGCGCGTTTTCGCAATTCGTGAAATCTGGTGGAATCATTATTCTTCTTTTCCATATCTATCACCGCTTATACTTATATTTCTTCATTGTTTGAATCTTCTGTAATATTATGAATCCCTAAAAGGATAAATTCCTCCTCAAGGTTTTCCATGACCAATTTACTGGCATTCAACAACATCACCCGTTTTCCGATGATTTCAAAATCATGCTCAACCCGGTAATTTTCAATCACTGTTTTTTGGGGAAGAACGTTCTCCAGCAGATCGCGTAATTCTGGAATGTTCCATTGGCCATTACCCAAGTTATAAATCTTATGGTTCACGGTATCTTGTTCAGGTGATTGGTATAGGGTGTAGAATGCGTTATTGGCAAACATCACTTTGAGATTACTATCCAGCACGATCATGGATCCATGAATGGTATTAACGATACTTTTGCAATACGACAATACTTTAACTTTTACTTTGGCCTTCTCCTGTTGATACTTTTTAATATCCGAAATATCTTGAAACGTAATAACCACGCCATCAATTACATTATTGATGGTGCGGTAAGGACGGAGACGCATCCTATAACATTTTCCGTCAATAGATTGTGTTTCTTCCTCAATAATGGCCAAATCAGCAATGACCTTTTCAGCATAGCTGGATAGCTCGATGGCGCCCACCAAATGCAAGGCAAAATGGTTTATGGGTCGGCCAATATCCGTTCCTGTAAGAGAGATGATATCTGTAATCCGGGGCGTATAACGCCGGATGCATAAATCCATATCCAGGAAAATGGTTGCCGCCTCCATGCTGTCCAGCAGATTTTTTAAATCATCATTCACAGTAGCCATTTGATCGATCCGGCTCTGAAGTTCCGCGTTGGCTGTAACAGCTTCTTCATTGAGAGACTGGAGTTCTTCTTTCGAGGTTTCCATCTCTTCATTGGTGCTCTGTAATTCCTCGTTTGTAGACTGAAGTTCTTCATTAGCGGATTTCAGTTCCTCGTTCGATGTCTCAAGTTCTTCAATAGTTGTTTGCAGATCCTCTTTCGTGTGTTGTAACTCCTTTTCCAGTTCCTCAACGCTCATACCTGTTGGTGGTTTCAATTCCAGTTTCGGTTTAGACTTACCAGTTTGCGGCGCAAATGAAGTCTCTTGAAACACGGCCATCATTAAACCGCGTATGGGACTTTGGTCTAATATAGGCTTAACGTTCAATGTGAGTTGCAGTTTTATTCCGTCTTGTTCGATTTGAATATCCCGGTGTATTACTTCTTGCTTGTGGTGACGGACTTTGCTGATAGCCTCAAGCAGTTCTTTTTTTAGGCCGGGGCGCGCCATGTCCAGGACATTGAAACTGATTTTTCCTTCGGGAGGTTCTAGAAATTTACTGATATGGCCATGGACGTATAGTAAGTTCAAGGCATCGTCGATGATAACACAGGGAGGAGCTGGACTCTGTTGCAGTATCGTTTGGACCAGCTGAAGAGTACTTAGTTCTTCGGCCTTTCGAATCGTAGAAGAAATTTCCGGTTCTTGAATATATTTGTCTGAAGAAGATGTTGGAAGACGGAACGTCATCCTGGCGTTTTCGATTAATGGTTTTCTCTTATAAAGTTTCCATTTCTTATCGGCAAGTGAAAATAGTTCGGTGTTTTTCCCAATAGTTTCCGATGATCCCAGGAATAGAATACCTTCGTTTCGAAGACTGTAATGAAAGATGGGAATGAGTTTATGCTGCAATTCCGGCCCGAAATAAATAAGCAGATTCCGGCAACAGAGGAGATCCAGTCTAGTGAAGGGCGGGTCTTTAATAATATTCTGCGGCGCGAACACCAGCATCTCACGGATTATTTTTTTGATCTGAAATTTACCGCTATCCTCTTTTATGAAATAACGCTTCAAGCGGTCCTCGCTGACATCGCCTATTATACTTGCTGGATAGAAGCCTGCCCTCGCCACGTTGATGGCGTCTTCGTCAATGTCCGTGCCAAAAATTTGAACGTCCAGAGATTTATGAGTTTTTTCCATGTACTCATGCAACAGAATCGCGATGGAATAGGCTTCTTCACCGCTGCTGCAACCGGGAACCCATACCCGGAAGGTTGAATCATTCTGATTTCTCTGTACGAGACCGGGTATAATCGTTTCTTTGAGAATATCAAATGCATCTGGATCCCGGAAGAAATTCGTTACTCCGATCAGAAGCTCCTTAAACAGGATATGAACTTCGCCGTCATTCTCCTGGAGATAACGCATATAATCTGAAATTTCTGTGAGCTGGTGAACGCTCATCCGGCGTTCGATTCTGCGGCATAGCGTATTCTTCTTATACAGAGAGAAATCGTGATGGGTTCGATCACGAAGAATCAGCAGGATTTTCTGCATGGCATCAGGGAATGCCTTCTCGGGATGAAATATTTTTGAAGGATAATGATTCACCATGTGTTTGGTGTATTTGATCAATTGTTCGGGCATCTCTTTGGGAGGAAGCACGTAATCCGCCAGATTGGTGGCAATGGCATTGCGGGGCATCCCATCATATTTGGCGGATTTTTCATCTTGAACCATCACCATCCCAAGTTCGCCTTTAATGGCTTTCAGACCGATGGTTCCATCCGATCCCGTTCCTGAAAGAATGATACAAACCGCTCTCGAACCTTGATCCTCTGCGAGAGAACGAAAGAACTTATCGATAGGCATATTGGCGCCAAAACTAGGGGATGAATCGAGCAGTTGCAACGTCCCATTAAAAATGGCCAATCCTCTGTTCGGTGGAATAACATACACGCAGTTGGGTTGGACCTTCATACCATCTTCAATTTGAACGACCTTCATCGGAGTTCGCTTTTGCACTAATTCGGGCAGAATGCTGACATGATTGGGCGCCAGGTGAGCGATTAGCACAAAAGCCATTCCTTTATCAGAGGGCATGGCATTAAAAAACTCTTCAAAAGCCTGAAGCCCGCCCGCAGATGCGCCAATACCGACAACCGGAAAACCCTCTTGATCCTTGGAAATAAGTGCGGATTCATCCTCTTTCGGCAAGGTTTTCTTGGATACGCCGGGCTTAGAGATTTTCTTTGGCGCAGAAGTTTTCTTGGCCGCAGTCTTTTTTGTGGATATACTGCTTTTTTTTGCCGGGGCCTTTTTTTGAGAACGTTTTGTACTTGACTTTATAGTCATTATTCAGATTCCCTATTATCTGACATAGTCGTGCCGGTGTTCGATGTAATGTGTAGTATTGGAGCCATGAAGTGCAAGAAGAAAACATCTGATGTATAAGCGGATAATGCGCAAACAATATGTTTCATGAATGAATATTCCATTACCTATCCTCTAATTATACAACCTCTCATAATATTCTAACAGAATTTTCAATAAAAGGCTTAAATAAATATTGGACGCAAGTGATTGGCTTTATAAAAGGAAAGAGTGCGATAAATATTGCGCGAACCTATATGGGTCGAAAGAAGAATTTTACTGGACAGAGTTTTTGGAATCGTGACAATATCTGGTTTCGACGGTAGGAAGAGATGAGGCTATGATCCGAAAATATATTCCAAAACAAGAGAAAGAGGATAATCGTTTGGATCAAATGAGTTTGTTTGAAGAGTAGACGTCGCCTTTATGCGGCGCATAGTATAATCCGCTTTGAGCAGTACGTAATATCAAACTTCCGGTTCTACCGGAGGAGATGGATGATTTTATGAAATTCCATTTCCAGGTAGTAAGGTTGTGTACCTCATTTTTTTATGACAAAATAAAATAATTCTATCGCAATATGCACCTTAATTGATATTAATTTTAGTTTTTCTATAGTTATTTAATACAGGGAGAGAAAAATGAGAATTCCTATCACTCGTGAGGCAGTTCTGTTCGTTTTTATTCTTTTCACACTACTTTTATCCTCTGGAATAGCACTCTCTCAACCACAGCCTGTTTGTTTATGGACTTTTGACGATCCCGCCGATTTAACCCGTGCATCAATAGGCGGGCCTCTGAATTTGGTTGGAGAACATACAGCCGTGTCAGGCATCGAAGGCCCGGACGGCGCTGTCCGAATCGGTGCGGGCAGCTACTATATCGCCCGGCATGGGATTACGCCCAATGGCGGAAACTACGTCAATCAATATTCTCTTGTTTTCGATTTTAAAGTACCGGAAATTGGCGCATGGTTTTGTTTTTATAACACCAGTGATTCGAACGCCAATGATGGGGATGGCTGGATCAATAAAACTGGCAATATTGGAGTCGGCGCAACCGGATATTCAGACTATGCTATTTCCCCCGGTGAGTGGTACCGGCTGTCCATCGTGATTGACTTGGTTGCCGGGAATATTGAATATTTTATCAATGGTGATTCGATTCATCAGGGAACCGGGCAGGATGTGGATGGGCGTTTTTCTATTTATGGAAGCGATAGTTCCACTCCCTACATTCTTCTATTTGCGGATAACGATAATGAAGGCCAGTTAATGGATGTCTCGATGGTGAGCATCTACGACAAACCATTAACGCCTGCTGAAATATCTTCACTGGGAGGCCCTCAA
Organism: bacterium; assembly: GCA_963662285.2. Lineage (GTDB taxonomy): Bacteria > Hinthialibacterota > Hinthialibacteria > Hinthialibacterales > Hinthialibacteraceae. The sequence goes on along the minus strand of CAXXMV010000008.1, from coordinate 683,272 downwards.
CCCGTTTCTGAAATGAAAACTCTTGGCGATGTAACCGGAGACCTTGTTGTTGACGGACGCGACGCCTTAAAAATCCTCCGTGATAGTAAAGGACTGGAAACCATACCCGCTGAGAATAGAGAGGCGGGAGATGTATTTCCATTTCCGGGATTGAATGGTAAGCATATAGGTGATGATGCATTAACCAGTGACGACGCCCAGAAAATACTGAATTACTCGGTTGGACTAATCTCCGCCGATGAACTCACTGGCAATCTCAATAAACTCTCCCCCCGGATCGATGATGTATTGCCCGGTCGCGCAGGGATCGGTGTCTTGGTCGTACTCGAAGGCATAAACTTCCTGGTAGGCGAAGCAGAAAATCCCAAGGTCTTTTTCAACGATCTAGAGGCGGAAGTCCTTGACGTATCCAATGCAGAGATTTCAGTCAAAGTTCCCGAAGGAGCAATCAACGGCCCCATTAAAGTCGAAACAGTGATTGGAACGGCCCGGACAAGTGATGATTTCATCATAATTCCCAAAACCGATGGATTGCTGGATTTGGGGGATGGCCTCAATCCAGAAGACTTTATTGTTGTGGGATTGGATGAAACGGTATCCGATGCAAATGGTTCTTTTCGCTTAACGATGCTGCCCGATGTTGTCAGCCTGATTGGAGCGGTTCCAAAAGGCGATGGAGATAACTCCTTTTTGGCCGTTTCCATTCCAGGTTATACAGACCAGCCGGATCAACCATTTATAATTAATGCAGAGACAACGGCTAAAGCCCTAGTATTCATGCATCCATTCTTCATGTCCAGAGAAACGCATGTCGCCAAGTGGCTTATGACTTTGATGGAAGACCTTCCTGAACTGGATGAATTAACTGCCGTGATTAGTCAACGCTATCCCCAGGGCGCCAATGGACTGGAGGATGCAGAGGTTGAATCGGCGTGGGCAAAGGCTGTTGCAGCGCTCGCCGATGCGATTCCTGAAACAGTATCTTTCTCCGTTGAACACGTTTTACAGGCGGCAAAAAATTCACGCTCAGAGCGCATTCAAAATTCAGCAACCGCGATGAAAAAAGCGAAGTACTCTGATCAACAACCGCTAGTTGTAATGCAATCTGATGAAGAACCAAAGATTCGAACCTTCAATCCAGACCGGGAATATTTGGCGTTGCAATACGATGAAGAAAGTAAGGGATTCGAAATTTATATTTATGACGATAATTATTGTCCAGTCGATTGGATCGCCAGGATATATCGAATCGATCCTGTGAATTTTCCACTTGGATGGAACACGCCGTCTTCTGAAATTGTGATGACCGGCTACCCACACATGAATTATCAAGAAACGATTATTATTCCTGCCAAACAATGGACGGCATTAATCGATTTGGTACGGGAAGGCTTCAATAGGGTGTTTGATGGTTTAGTATCTGGATCGACTCTTCGATTGCAGACTGATCCAAACAATGCCAATCTCCTTGATGACGAAGCTGTCTATCTCGTTCGATGTTTCAATGGCGCATTCCGTGAACATGGCGCCCAGTATTGGGATACGAACGCCGTGCAGCCCGGTCACAAAGAATTGTACAACCAACACCTCAAAGCCAGAGCTATGAATGTGATGTTGATCTTGGTGGATGTCTGGGGCTTATTTACCAACGAAACGGATGTATACAAGAAAGCGGCGATTTCCGCCGTGCAGAATAATACGGCTACGTTGATCCCAAAAATGATGGCTTTGGATGGCGTCGATATATCGAAAGCGAGAGCCCTTGATCTCTTCTTAAACGTTTTGAAAGACGCCAGTAAAGGCATCGCTCAATCCTTTAGCGAACATGGACTATCCATTGCAAAGGAGAAGGTGCAGGGTCAACTCAAATCCATCCTTACTTCCAGCACGTTAATTTTGGACGCTCTTTCCAAAGCCTCAACCATTGGACGAATCTTCGAGCGTGGTTTCGGCCTGAACGGGCAAGCGTTCGGCGCGGAATGGGACGATATGGATTACGGCGTCACTCCGCTTGAGACTTTTCAAATTGTGGTGGGTGATCCGTTTTCGCCAATTGTAGAATCGTTTTCTCCCGAATCGGCCTATCAGGACAGCATCGTCACCATTACAGGTAAGCGCTTCCATACCACGGAGACAAACGTCTATATATCAACTAAGGGGTACGTCGATTTCAAGCATGATTTGGATTTGGCGACGAAACTGGAGATTGTTGAAGCAACCGAGAAGCAGTTAAAGGTCAAGATTCCTTCGGGACTCGATCCGACGGCAAAGTATAAATTCGTCGTGCGAACGCCTGCCAGTTCGGGCGATTCAGGCGATGTGAACAGAAATTATAGGAGTTATTCAGGCGATTTCACCTATTTGCCGACCCCCAAAATTTGGAGCGCGTTGCCAGATCACGTTTTCTCCAAAGTGGATAACGAAGTATTTCCCGATTTTGAAGGAACCTTGGTGACGATTGAGGGGATCAATCTCTTGCTGGATGCGTCTGACGAGTATGTATATTTCAAAGATGGAGACGGTGAATCTTTGGGAACAATAATTGAACGTAGCGATTCAAAACTCATCGTTCGGGTTCCCCCAGGATTAAAACCTGGAGAGACGGAATTATATCTAAAAAATCCCGGAGAGTTATCCATTGAAAACGAATGGAAAACAACGGAACCCATTCCGTTTACCGTTATTGCTAAGCCGGTTATTGATGCGGATAACCAGACGGAGGCAAAAAGCGGTGAATATGTAACGATCAAAGGGAAGAACTTTCAAGAAGCTATATGCCTTTTAGATGATGTATTTATAGATTCCGAACGGATTAGCGAAACCGGAATCCGGTTTGGTATGCCGGTGGGTGATGAAAGCGAAGTTTTGACGCTTGTGATATGGAATCCCTCCGGCCCGTCCGGGGAATGGCCAATCAAACGTGGCCCTGGGATTGAGTTTACTCCCCCACAAACAAATGCGGCGACGGTGACGGTTTATATTTTTCCAAATCCTGAATCCTATCAGGTTTCGTTAAGCGAAGCGGCCCAGTTTTCTCGTGGAGAACTAAATTTGATTCCCATCGATGATGATAACCTAGAATCCATAATTGAATATAATGATAGTCCGCTAGGTTATAGAATAATCAGTTCAAAAAAATTACCTCCCAATAAATATCCGCACGAGAAAGAAGTTCGGTATTGTTATACAAAAAATGTTGACGATTCATTATCTTTTCAATTTACTGAAAGTCTTGATGGTCCGGAACTGGGTGAAGAAAATCCATCGAGTGCCAGTGATTTACCGGAAAAAGCGGATTATGTTTTTGTGACAGGAGAATATTTTGATCGAGACGCCTATAACGGGGAAGATAATTTTGAATTAATTTCTCCCAACTCTGATGAAAAAGGAACGTTTCAGATTGGGAATCTTCATATTGGCCAGGGCGACGTTTTGGATATGAAGGGCGCCGATTTATCCATGAACTCCATTACATTTGAGGATAATTGCACGTATACGTTTGAAAACGTGACCTCGTCCTCTCAAATAACACTCGACAAAAATAACGTCATTATAAAAGCGGGTACATTTAATAACTTAAACGAACCAATCCTCATTGAAAACAGTCTCGGTAATTTATTTGAAAATATTACCATTGAAAATCCTGCTAATGGAGGATTATTAATCAGAGGCGGCGGGGGAAATACAGTAAGGGCATTGATTTCAGATTCTCAAACTTACGGTGTTCGATTGGAAAATAGCCAGGAGAATACTCTGTACATACATATCGACAATTGTCCAGACTATGGAATGAACGTTGTTGAAGGACATGGGAATGTCCTAGACCTTAGAATTGTTGATTCGGGTTCGATTACACAAACTGGCGTTATTCTTGAATCAACCCAAAATAACGAACTCTTGTGCGAAGCAGCGAACTGTGATACGGGTATTGAACTAATTTCCAGTATTGGAAATTCAATTAATACAGTAGGCGCTATATCAGAGTGCAAATATGGCTTGATGCTGCGCAATTCTGAACTAAATGAAATGCGGGGAGCATATACCGCCAATGAAGCGGGTATTTATGTTGATGACTATTGCGTCGGTAATATTTTTATGACTATCCTCTTCGGGAATGTCACCGGGATGATTTTAGAAGGAGAAAATACTCATTCTAATACGCTGAAATATTCAAGTTTTGGTAAATATGTAAATTGGGAAACAGGCGCTTATGATGTATTAGGCAATCAAGAATACGGCCTTCATATTCGCAATGGCGCAAACAACAACATCGTTGATGATTGTGAGTTTTACGATAATGGAAACCATGCGATTTATATTGAGGGAGAAAATACTCATTCTAATGTAATTCGTGACAGTCATTTTGGTCCTTCGTATAATGGTGGTGAATATCTTGAAGATAAATCCTACGGCAACAAGGGAGATGGCATTCGCATCGATAACGGCGCTAATCAAAACAAACTTATCGATGTTTATATCGGCCAAAGCCAGGGGAATGGTATTACCATTTCCGGCGCAAAGACCGATTATAATGAAATACTATCGAGCGGGGGATTGACCAAAACTCGAATTGGCTCCCAAATTAATGTCATAAACGAAGGACCTCCATATCCCAATAAAGGATGGGGAATTGCCGTTCAAGACGGCGCGTTTGGAACGGTTATTAAAGACGTTGTATTGGGAGTCAACGAGTTGGGCGGTCTTCTAGTAAATGGAATTAAAGGGACGCTTTCAGAGGAAAAATCATTAACCGTCAAATACCTTTCCGTTGGGTATACCAGTGACGGCGATCAAGTACATACGCAACCGTTTACCGAAACATTCGGGAATGGAATCCAAATTGAAGATTCCAGCCAACTTTCATTTACCGATTGCGACGTGGCCTATCATGATAAAGGGCTAGTTATCAGTGGAGAAAACTCAAATCATATTTCCATTTACGACTTGGAAATCCTTCAATCCAAAGACTGTGGTTTGATGATTGAAGGGGGAAATCAATTCGAACTCAATACGATCATCACATCACATAATCTTAGTAATGGTATGGTATTTAAAAATACCAGCAACGTTGAGATGTCCGGTATGATGGGGACGTCCCAATCCAATCAAGGGCATGGCATTCTTATCGATTCCTGCGAACATACAACTATGAACAGCATGCAAATCGGACCGAACAACACTGGTGACGGCATCCACATCATCAACTCATACAACACAATCATGAACAATATGCGTCACTACCAAAATCAAGGGAACGGTCTTTTTGTTGGAGAGGGATCGCTGGATACAACATTTTATTCCGGCGAGGCGCTTGAAAATGCATTAAACGGTTTCTCTCTGGATGAGTGCACAAATTTCTGGCTCTATGGAATCGATCACGCGGAAGGATTGTTCGTTTATGGGAATGGACTTCATGCGGTGCAAATGAATAATTCCAAAAATATTTATATTGGAAAGAACAATCGAGGCGGCTATTTCTGCGGAGAAGACTATCCAGCCATTCTGATTCAAGGCTATGAGACCAATAACGTCCAGATAACGGCGAATGCCATCAGTGGTCAACAAGGCGCGACCGCCGTTCATGTCACTGGTGGAAAAAATGTTGTTATCGGCAGCCCCGAGCGTGGGGAAGGAAACAATTTTACCTTCAATACGGATGAAGGGATTCTCGCGGAAGGCGCCGATACTCGAGTTGAAATTGTAGGCAATTTGATCGGGGATTATACAGATTCAAACGAAACCTCCAATGGAAACGAAATAGGCATTGTTCTGCAAAAGAATATACGCAATGCAAAAATCACGAAAAACACGATCAATGCAAACCGATCTTACGGAATCCTATTGCGGGACGGCGCCAATCGAAACGAAATTGTAGACAATGTTATAAGCCGAAATGGGAAGCACGCAATTCGTATTGAAGGGGGAAGTACGCTCGGTAACCGGATATCCAATAACAGTATTTATCAGAACGAAGAATCTGGAATTAACATTTCGGAGGACGCAAAGAAAGTCGCTTCGCCCACCGTGAAGAAAATCGATACTGCAAAAGGAATGATCAGCGGTATCTGCATGGCGCCAGCGGACAGTATCATTCAAGTCTTTGCGGATAGAGGAAACCAGGGGAGGTATTTTGTAGGAAGCAGCCGTCTTCTTGGAAATGAATTTGTTGTGTATGGAGATATCCCCTCGGGATACAAACTCAACGCCATCGCTATCGATCCGGAACATAATATGTCTGAATTCGGCTTGATGGAACTGCTTGACGATACCGGTGAACAGGATTCGTATGTCTATACACACAGTAATGAATCAAACAAGGATATCTATCTGAAAGATCCAACCTTGTCAGAACATATCCAGTTAACCAAAGATGCCGCAGATGATTACAGCCCCCGCTTTTCATCGACCGGCAGCCAGGTCCTATTTGTTTCCGAACGCAGTGGCAATTCCGATCTGTGGTTGATGAATAACAATGGTTCCAATCCTCAGCAAATAACGGACAACCCAAGCCCGGATTACGACCCCAACTGGATAGGAAACAGTGTCATTTATATTTCCGAACGGGATGGAAATCCGGAAATATATACGCAACCCGCCGCCATGATTAGCGGCAGTGGCGGAGGGGAAATCTCCTATTCTGACCAGGAACCCGATTATGGTTATGATTTCGCCGCCAAAGATGAAGCAATCGGTCAGCAATTCACCGCCCCGGCTCCGGGAAAATTAAATCGGCTCGGATTTTATATCGTGGGAGGGCTTGCTGAGTTCGGCTGGAAAATTCTAAATTGGGATGGCGGCAAACCCGGCGAAACCGTACTGGCCGAAGGCGCCGCAACACCCACGGAGATCGGCTGGAACTATTTTGATATCGAAGAAGTTTCCGTCCCCGCCGATTTCGTTGTCGCGTTGTATTTCCTCTCGGATAGCAAACCCGCCCCGGGTCTTGTCATTACCGGATCGAAAAAGCGCACCTGGCATTTCGACAAGGTTGAATGGATCAAAGGCTACAACATTTTGTTGTTCAAAGCGTTCTTGAAAGCCTCATCCGCAACCCGCCTGACAAACACAGATTCCACAGAGCGCTATCCCGCCGCATCCCCGGATCAAAGCAAAATCGCGTTCGCTTCAGACCGTGAAGGTTCGATGGATATTTGGATCATGGACGTTGACGGTAGTAATCCAATCCGCTTAACCCAAGGAGAGGGCATCAACACCAAACCGTCCTGGTCACCGGATGGAAAACAAATCGCGTTTGTTTCATCCCGCAGTGGAAATGAAGATATTTTCGTCATGGATGCAGATGGGCAAAACCTCAAACAGTTAACCGATTCTCCGGCTATTAACACTGATCCCGTTTGGCATGAGAGAGGAAACCGTATTCTGTTCAGTTCTGATAGGGATGATGGAATGGAACTGTATATAATTGACCTCGCAAGCCTGAACGTTATCAGGTTAACCGATTCGGATGGAGACAGCACTCAGCCCGATTCTGGACCGGAACTCCTGCCTCAAACAGCGGCCAAAGTTCTTGCTGTCGGTAAAGGAAATCAGATATATCAACTAGAGGGTGGCGCATCGCTTTCCATCCAATCCGGAGAAACCAAACCCGGAGAAACGATTGTGTTGTCCGTAGACCTGTTGGACGCGGAGAATCTGGGCAATCTGGAGTTTGATATCAATTACGACGATGGAATTTTACAATTAATCGAACTGCCTATGGGAGCCGTTACGCAAGACGGTCTCTATGCTCACAATCCATTACACTATCCATCGGATCTCGATCTCGTTCGCTTTAACTGGATTCGCGCGGAAGGTTTCACCGGCAATGGCAACGTAATGCAACTGGCGTTCCAAGTGGATCAAAATGCACAGCAAGGAGAATATCCAATTGAATTTAAGAATTCTAATGCATATGACATTGGTTTGAATGAAATACCTATTTACCATTTAGACGGGATATTAACTGTCTGGGCGCCGGAGACGAAAGTAAATCAATGGATGTTGTTTAATTAAACTGTTTACCTGTTTTTTAGTTGGGAGCAAAACGGATGGAAGCAATATTTCCTATACTTAAAAAACACCCATTTTTCTATGGTACAATTCTTAAGGTTCAGGGATGCGAGAAAATCGGTGTTAAATATAAAGCACTCATGAGGGATACTATGTCTGATCAGTCCAATTCCCCCAATTTCGAAGAATAAAACCAAGTTGTGAAATTGATTTTGAAGAAATAGTATTATTATACCAATCAGAAAAATAGAGGATTGAGTTAACAGTTCGTCGGTTTGCTCCAATTGCGCGCGGGTGCTGCTCTAAGGCCAGTCTTCAGATTTTCCCACCAGCCTGGTTCTCACAGAACACATCGCGCGCAATTGCGGCATCAACTCGATATAGGTCGCTTCATCCTCTTCGTGGAATAATATCACCTGCTTCCAGAAAGGTTACACAATCAATATCACCAAAAATAAGCAAGCCAAAATTATCAGGTAAGAGTTGTATAATCAATCATGTTATGTTTTATGTTAGAGGGATTAATCCAATCCGACTCCGGCTGGTTCATAGATTCCTGACTATCGACAGATTTAAATGATTTAACAATTTGCTGAAGATTACTGGCTTGAGCCGCCAGTTCTTCGCTGGAAGCAGCGGTTTCCTCGCTTGTGGCTGAATTTTGCTGGGTAATCTGATCGAGTTGACTAATCAAATCTTTGACCTGATCGGCGTTGGAGGATTGTTTCGTGCAGGTTTCAGAAATTTCCTGTACCATTTCAGAGGCTTTTTGAATTCCAGGAACCACTTTATCGATCAGGTAGTTGCCGATTGCTTTGGCTTGTTGTACGCTGGAATTCGATAATTGAGTGATCTCTTTGGCGGCTTCCTGGCTGCGTTCAGCCAGTTTACGAACTTCGACAGCAACAACGGCAAAACCTTTCCCCGATTCACCCGCACGGGCCGCTTCAATCGCGGCGTTAAGCGCCAGTAAATTAGTTTGGTCGGCAATATCGTTAATAATGGATGTTTTATCGGCGATGTTATTCATGGCTTTTACGATATCGAGAACGGAACTGCCACCTTCTTCTGATTCCATAGCCGCTATCATAGTGGCTTCAGTGGTTTTCTGCGCATAATCAGCGTTTTGTTCGATTGATGATGTAAGTTCATTAACTGACGTCATTGTTTCACCCAGTTTTGAAGTTTGGACGCTTGCGCATTGCGCCAGGTTTTGAGCTGAAGATGACAGTTCTCCCGCGCTGGCGGCCACTTGATCGGATGCTTCCTGAATATCGTTCATGGTGTTGTATATCTTCAGGCGTAGAGTATTGATGGCCGAAGAAATCATTCCCAGTTCGTTTTCTCCCCCGGTCTGGTTTTCATGCTCTAAATCACCTTCGACAAGTTTTTGTGTGAATAGTTTGAGAGAAGATAACGATTTAGAAATTCGTTTCGAAAAAGTCATCATAACTGCTATCAAGAAAAGAATGGATAAAATCAGTAGATAAATATTGTATTGGTTTGTTTTTTTTGCAATCGATGCAACTTCAGTATTATCCACCACACCGCTTAAAGCAGATTGAAAATTGCTAATAGATGCCTGAATAGAATGTACAATGGATATGGCGTCACCAGGCGTAGTTGTTTGTTCCTGGGGTGTATTTTCAACACTCAGCTTCCCGAGTGATTGGTTGATTTCAGATTGCAGTTTATCAAAATCCGCCAGCAGGCTAGCCGAATCATGTTGAGTGATTTGTCTCATTCCCCGATTTGTGTTCCAGAAAAGCATACATTGAAGGAATAAAAAAATCAGTAATATTGTCAGTAGTTTTATGGAGAAACTTGTATTTTTACAATTCATGTCGTTTACTCCTAGGCAGATTATTATTTATTTTTTTTGTGTTACAGTTAATCAAGAACGGCTATAAATACGCTTTGGTTTATAACAAGACTATATCGTATTCAAACGCGAATTATAGCGGTTAACAAAACTATATGCGTATTAAAAACGCTGGATTTGTAAAAGGTCCCATCTTTTGGGGATTTAGAACAACCGCATTAACTCGCGTTATATTGAGAATCGCGCTAAAAGATCTGATAGACCGGTTTGGCGCCGGTCTATCAGGATGAATATAACTTAGTGATTGCTTTTGGTAACGACAAATTCTCCATAACCGTCGCCGCATTCAATTCCCTTGGTTTGTTCGCATGAAAACGTACGCAGGCCGGTTTTACCCGTCTTGTCGTATTCACCGCCATAACCGAGATCCATAAAAGCGGCGCTTACGCCGCGAATCATGTATGCGCTTGGTTTTGTAGATTTGCCATATCCAACGACGTCCGATTCGTAATAATTATATGCGCGGACGACCATTTTCTCGTTGGGAATTAGTTCGACTATTTCACTATTGGCCCATCCCCACGCTGTAAAGACAGCAAACGCGCCGTGAAGAATATCTTCGGGAGCGTTTTCAATCATGGGGGCGACAACGGCTTTCCATTCTTCCGAGGTGATGATGCCATAGCCTGTGTGGTATCCGCATTCATGGGCGGCGTTAACCAGCAGCCATTCTGCTGATTCTAATAGTTCTGATCCTACCTGCCGGGTTAACCTCTCCGCAAAGCCATTCCAGAAAGAGGCTGGCAGCTGGGTGACAAACACATTGAAGCCGGGAATCAACCCTTCTTCATTGCCCAGAATTTCAATTTTAGACATATTTTGAATGATTTTTTTGCGATCAATAGCCATTATAAGGCCTCCTTTCAGTTATTTGGCAACGATATCGAAGAGCGAATGTTCCGCGCCAGAGATGATGCTCTCTTTTTCTAGTACGCTGAATGTACGGGTGGGACGGTCGAACGCTGCCGAGAAAATGGCTGCGATATAGCCGCAGGTCATGAAATTGACCGGCGTGTCCCGTTTCTCCCATTTGTTGATCCAGCCTTCATCCAGGTGGGAGTGCAGCAATTTCACTTCGCCGGACTCAGTACCCGCGCAGAGGACTTCCATTTGCCCTAAGCCCGCCGCCGCATAGTACTGCTCTGCGATTGAGAAACGATCATCGATGGATTCGATGTTGTGTGCGGCATAGTATTTTGTTAGCAGTTCGTAGAAACAATCCTCTGCTACATCCACCAACAGTTTTTTTCCATCCAACATCCCACAGTCATCAGCTAACCGAGTATACAGAGTGGCGTAATGGTGGCAATGAAGAACATGCAATTCTCCATTGATTGTATGACGACAGGATCTAGGGTCGAATTTATGATCGAGAACGATTTCAGTCTTTTTAATAATAGCCATGAATAGTCTCCTTTCTTTCGTTGGATCAGCTTATTGGAGCGTCTTTTCCAGTTATTTCTTTGATCGCTTTTTTTAATTTGGCGATATTATCGGGTGAGTCAGCTTCTGAGTCGGCTTTCATCGATGAGATACCGGTCATAACAGCAAGCCGCATTTTAGCTTCGATCCCCCCTGCTTGTTGGGCGAAATCATAAAGTTGTTTTAATTTAGCACCCATTCGAGTACTCCTTTCTTCTGATTTGTCAGAACGTTATGAATTTTTTGTATGCGTCTTATATACACCGAGTGCATATTGTTAGAATTCCCATTTGACGCGAAGAGCCCAGGCGCCGTTTGCCTCGTGGTTCAGGACATCTCCGAAATGGCCGTAGCCGCCGGAAATCGTCATATTGTCATTAACGATGTAGCATACGCAAAGGGTCCACCAATCGTCTTCCGCTTCGATCAGACCCGGTATACGGTTGTATTCGTTTGGCTTCATGCGGTATTCACCGCCAACGAGGAATTTATCTGTAGCAAATACAAAGAGGTTTCCTTCCAGCATGACTTCGTAGTCATCCGTGAAACCCAATAAACCGATATGAGCGGCTTCGGTGGCGCGAATGCCAAGATCGATCAAGACAGGTCGAGGCAGAGCGGTTATCAATTTGGTTCCATAGAGTGTGAAATCTACTCCATCGTTGTCAGCGATTCCAATTCCCCGCAATGCGCCGCCTAGATCGGAATTGATGTCATCGATAGTATCGTTATATTTATAATGAATCCCTGCAGTGATTGCCGGCATCCAGGGAAGGTCAAAGTCCCCTTCTTTGATTAAAGCAAAGCGGGTATTAAAATTATGCAATCCAACGGTGTCATCACTGAATCCAGCCGCTTGAGGCAAGTCGCCCAGATCCATTAGGTTGTATGCGTATCCCAATTCAACACGGTCCCAGAGCGTTTCTGTAAGGGCGAACGAATTGATATGCCTTCCTTGACCCAAGTTTACGTATGTATACGCTACACTGGGCATGCCAAATATTGCATCTTCTTTTGCCGAATTTACTAAATAAGCAGTATAGGTTCCAAATAGCCCGCCATATCCTTCAATGCCAATCGCTGGTAGAGGAGGGGGGGAATCCTGGGCGATTACAACTGCGGGAACCAACAAAATGAATGTTAATATTGAAAGAAGCATTACAATCCCTGTTTTGAATTTCATTTGCATGTTTTAACTCCTATATTATGTAATGTTTAATTATCTGCTTGGATTATTGGTAATAATGTCATCTTGAAACATTTTTTCGAAAGCCGATTTAATATCCTCCTTTCTTCGTTTCGGGAAAATTGCCCGGCAATTTTTCTCTCCTTCAACACCTTTTATTTGTGCTCCGCCTTCGCTGCGCACTCGAAAAAAAGGACGCGGGAAATCGGAGAAATACTCCAGGATTCCTAACGAATGGAGGCGGTGAATTTGTGCCTTGGTCCATTCTTCATCAAAGATGTATCCAAAAACGGAACTTCCATCGAAGCAATCTTCTATTTTGTTGATCTCTTTGATTTTCATGATGCAATTTTTACCACGGCTTGAATTGATTTTTCTATCTCTTCGTCTGTTGTGAAACCAGAAGGGCTGAACCGGATGGTTCCTTCCGGAGCGCTTTGTATACTGTTGTGAATCAATGGTGCGCAATGTAAACCGGACCGGCAAATAATGTCGAAACTTTCAGCCAGCACATATCCTAATTCTTCGACTTCCCATCCCTGGATACGAAAGGAAACCACTGCTGTCCGCTCACAGTTATTTTGTGAATCAAATAAGGTTACTTTCGGTATTTCCGCCAGGCGGCTTCGCAAAGTATTGGCGTGGCGGTTGGCTTTTTGAGAAAACTCGTCTCCATGGTTTTTGTTCCATTTCAGGGACGCCGCCAAGCCGGAAAAACCTTGAAAATTGGGCGTCCCCGCTTCCAACCGGATGGGCATATCGGTTGGATGCAACATCAAATCGCTCCGGACGCCCGTTCCTCCAACATAAATTTGCTCTAAATCAAGACCATGACGAACATATAGACCGCCCGTTCCTGTGGGACCGTGGAGTCCTTTATGTCCGGTAAAAGCGATCATGTCGGCATGGAGTTTTTCTGCCGGGACGGGAATGCACCCGAATGTTTGAGCGGCGTCCAGAAGTGTAATGGCGCCGGCTTTTTGGGCTTTATGAAAAAAATTTGCTACATTGTTAATCCGGCCTGTCACATTGGATGAATGGTTAATCACAACAAGGCTGGGGTTGCATGTTAAGGACCGGGTGAACGCTTCTTCGTCGATTGAACCGGAGGAATCTAAACCAATCACTGTTATTTGTAAATCCGGGCAGCGCTGTTTAATGTGTTGTAATGGACGAAGAACTGAGTTATGTTCAGTAACCGTTGTGATAACGTGAGATTGATTGTTCAAGCCAATACCTTGTATGGCGAGGTTCAAAGCATGTGTAGCATGGTTAGTAAGGATGATCCGGGAAGAATCTTCTATTTCTACTAATGATGCAATACCAAGCCTGCATTCATTCAAAAAGTCGTTTTCTTTTGAAGCAACGCGTCCTGGATGATAGGGGGGAGTTTGCAAGGATTGGCTTACGGACTCTAAAACTCCCTCAGCCTTAGGCCATCCACTTGCAGCATTATTCAGATAAATTTTCTTCATTTTTTTCCCCCCCCCCCTATTCTATTCACATAGATGAAGAAACGATAAAAAGTTATCAAAAACTATTTTTTATAACCATATCCAATCTAAATTAACAAAATCACCTTATAAGTAATTACAATTTATCCTTGATAATGCAATTAAAATGCCATTATTTGTTTATTTATTTATATAATATATTTTGTGTGAATGAAAGAGGATTATCTAATGGTAGAATCATCGTTAAATGCTTAACAATTAGTTATTTATGCTTGCGCGAACATTGAATTAATTTTAATATGAAAAACGATAATAATATTTTATAGTTAATAGAATTATGGTCTCCTGAAAAATATTCATGATTTGGATTACACAAATATTCATTTTTTAATATTTACGATTACAGATAGCCAAAATTCAAGTTTTCATATGAGTTGACAAAATACCTATTTCTGATTCGGCTTTCTTTTATGCCGACTCATCACCCCCTTCTTTTTTGGTGAGTCGACTGTATCTCCTTCCATCCGTATATAATTAATTCAAAACCATCATAATACAACGATATAAAAAGAAGGGATTATGACCGGGCTGGTTTTAAACATTCTAATTTTTATTTTTTCAGATGAGTAATTGATTGATGAAAACGGTTATCAAATACACGTTCCTATTCACGATCCTGATCGTTATGACGCCAATTTCTCACGCCCAGCATCCAGGCGTCTGGAGTTATTTTCCAGAGATTCCATTGCCATTCACAGTGAATTTCACGCCAGAAGGAGACATTCTGATTCACAACCATGAGACTGTTTTTATCTATGATGGCTATGAAATAAAAACAATCCCTGTGGATTCGCGCTTAGGCGAGATTCAACAAGATAAACAGGGACGCATCTGGTCGGTCTACAACGATCAATCGCAAATCATGCCTCCTGATTATTTTGGGATGATTATGTATGATCCTGCGAAGAAACAATGGCAAAAATTTCCGATAGCGGATTTGCAGGGAAAAGCCATATGGGATACGGATTGCTTTGAGTTTTATGAATCAGATCTTCTGATTATGACCAACCAGGAGAAATTTTTTTCGTATGATCTCGATACCGGAAAATCTCAAGATATCCTTCTAAGAGAAGAAACTTCCCATGAATTCTTTCAGTCGATCAATAAAGGATCAACTAAAGGCGTTTTTTGGGGAATCGGGGATCAAGGGATTTTTCGATTCACTCGAAATGCGCAAGGCGAGTGGACATGGAGAGAATATCCACTTCCCGGAGCGGATCATAGAAAAATTCAACGGTATCCGATTGTTCTAACCGATCAAGAAATCTATGTACGAGTAGATGAGCAAGGCGCCGGATTAACTTTCTCTTTTCTGATGCGATTTAATGGTGAGGGCTGGGAAAAACTAACTCAAAATTATCCTTTTCAATTCCGCAACGGCTGGGCAGATTCTCTAGGACGAATTTGGATAACCGGAGAGCTTACTGGATTGATTTATATGCAGGAACCAGGAGAAGATGTCCAAACAATCGAAGGAAACGACATATTAGGTTTGGCCTTTGTACATTCTGTTTTTAGCAAAGATGATATTGCATTATATGGCTCTACCGGTGGTTTGATTCGTCATGCGCCGGTCTTATGGCAACCTCCGACGAAAGTGAATCCCCATTTCCAAATTTCTGACAAAGTATTGGGCACCGATGGAAACGGTAATCTTTGGCTGGCGAGACCCGGACAATTGATTCGTGAACAAGAGAATGAGATTCATAGATATGATCGGAAAACGGTGGATCAGATCGAGGATCTTGAAAACATTAATATCGATTTACAATGTCATCCCTTGGCAGATGGACGCACGGTTCTTTATATCTATAAGAATGGGTATGATCCGAAACTGAATCAACTGATCGTGTATGATGCATCCGCCGATCTCATCGAATCGGTTACACACTTTGGTAAGAGTTTATTGAATGGATTCCCCGGACCGAATCAAACCATTTATTTTATCTGTAAAGATAATCAAACCAACCTGCTTTCGGTTGAGCAATATGACGGTAATACATACCGACTTATCGCTAATGGGAATGCGATACCCGGTCTGGATGAAAGAACTCGTGTGTTTTATACCAGTGCAGGTGACATCTGGTTATTGAATGTTTATCGCGGTCCTTTTGGAATTATACGAGGTGGACATTATCAAACGATTGAACCTCCGGTGAAATATAAACCGGACAGTCCAGGAAGCGCATTTTTAGAACTATCGGATGGAACCATTTGGGCCGGTTTCGGATATGCTGTATTTGAATATGATAATGGGCAATGGCGTAAAAAACTGGATTGCAATGAGGATGTCGGCATCACCCAACTGCTGGAAAGTCATGACGGCGACATTTGGGCTGTAGCGCGAAAGCGCATCTATCGCTGGAAGGATGGGATATGGACGTATCACAATTATAAAGAGGGGCTTCCATCTTCAACATATCTGTCTATCTTTGAGGATCACCAACAACGTATCTGGGCGAACACGCGAACTGGCGACCGGCTTTTTTGTCCAGAAGCCGATATCGATCCACCGATCATCAATATCCCGGAAGATGAGAATAATCAGAAATTTTTGCCCCATGTTAATGTCCGTATTATTTTTACTGCTGAAGACCGCTGGAAATACACGGATAAAGATAAACTGCAATACTCATATTGTTTGGATGATGGAGATTGGTCGTCTTACTCCTATAATGCATTCTCAGTATTTCCAAAACTGGAAACGGGGAATCATCAGCTAAAAGTCACAGCCATAGATGTGAATTACAATCAAGCCGCAATACCAGCGGTCTGGGAATTTGAGGTATTGGCGCCCTGGTATAAAGAACCGGTCTTCATTCTGATTATGACGTTGGCTTTGATTATTATCATAGTCTTGCTGATTCTTCTGGGATCAAAGTATTTCAATTTAGCCCGATTGGTTGCAGAACGAACGGAACATTTGGCCAATGCAAACGAACAGTTACTCAGCCATCGCGAGAAATTGCAAGCCTTGACCTCAGAACTGTTTTTGATCGAAGAACGTGAGCGGCGTAAATTAGCATCGGATCTGCATGACAGCCTTAGCCAATCGCTCGCTCTATCGATGTTGGAACTATCCTCGTTAGCAAAAGTAAAAGCTGTGGAAGAAATCAAGGATCAAGCGTCCCGGATCCGAAAACGTCTCGATCAAACTCTCCAATCCACTCGCGATCTCACCTATCAACTGTGCCCGCCTCTCCTTTATCAAGCCGGACTTGGGCCGGCCATCGCGCAATTGGCAGAAGAATTTCAGGGACATCATGGGTTTGTAGTCGACTTCCAGGAATCGGGCGGATCAGAGTCGTTAGCGGAAGAACTTCGATACTTTCTATTTCGCGCAACGCGGGAATTATTAATGAATATTACTAAACACGCACAGGCCTCGCATGTAGATGTTTCATTGATGTTGGATAAAGATACAATCCAGATTCAAGTCAGCGACGACGGAATCGGATTGATATTGCAGAAAACTACTAACCGTATGTCGGATCAAGGCGGTTATGGACTATTCGGTTTACGGGAACGAGCCACTCGAATGGGTGGTGAGTTAGATATTCAATCAATCCCAAATCAAGGAACGATTGTGCGTTTGACAATTCCATTGCAGTGAAACAATCATCTTTAGACGCAAGGGAGAAGATTTTACGTGAAAGTACGAATTTTATTGGCAGATGATCATGTCGTAATCCGTGATGGAATTCGCGCCCTGTTGGAGAACCATTCTGATTTCGAAGTGGTTGCGGTAGCAAGCGATGGACGTGAAGCTCTGGATTTGATTCAGCAACAGGATATTGATGTCATCGTCATGGATATCAGTATGCCCAATATGACCGGAATAGAGGCGACCCGACAGATCAAGACGCTTTCGCCTGAGGTTAAAGTGTTGGCGTTGTCTGTTCACACGGATAGCGAATTGGTGGCGCGGATGATCGAGGCGGGGGCGTCGGGATATCTGCCTAAAAGTTGTGAGATCGACGAACTCATCGAAGCCATCCAGACGGTAATTAAAAACCGAACCTATCTCTCTCCATCCGTCGTGGATTCCGTGTTCAAATTCATGCAAAAGGATCCTTCCCACCTGGATCGTTCGCCGAATCCACTGACCCCACGGGAACGAGATGTTTTACGACAAATCGCCGAAGGTAAATCAACCAAAGAAGCAGCCTCTTTTCTTTGCGTCAGTGATAGCACTATCGAGACGCATCGGCAGAATATCATGAAGAAACTGGATATTCATACCATCGCCGAGCTCACCAAATACGCCATTCGGCATGGATTGACGTCAATCGAGTCCTGATTTCTCCCTACTTTTAACTAAGGCCTCTCCCTACTTTTCTGGATATCTGATCCACTGACTAACCGATTTTAATTTCCATGAAATTCAGAATATACAGCATATCTGTTTATCGTACAATGATAATTCATACAGGACATGGATATGAACGGATGATGAAAATATTGTTGGTCGATGATGTCGCGGATTTCCGGAACTATGTGCGCTCCTTACTGGAAGAAATGCTAGGCCCTGTTGAAATCAGGGAAGGGGTAAATGGCCGGGAAGCGATTGTAATGGCGGAACAATTCCAACCAGTTTTGGTTTTGATGGATATTTCCATGCCCGGACTGAACGGCATTGAAGCGACGCGCGCAATCCACCAGCATTTGCCGGATTGTAAGATTATTATCCTCACCGTGCATACCGATTCAGCTTTCGTTGATCTGTCCAGGCAAGCCGGAGCTTCCGGTTACCTGCTTAAGAATCATCTGGATCAGGAATTAATGACCGCATTGGAAACAGTCATGCGGGATGAATGGTTTGAAAGCGCAACGATTTCTGAATTGTAAAATAAAATATAGGAAAAGGAGATGTATGATGAATGTGATTAGACTGTTTTTGATCGGCTTGTTGCTTTGCTTCGGAATGTCTGATGATGCTTTTTCACAGGAAGAACCTGAGTTAGCAACCATTATGGTAGAAATTCCCGGTTTGGTTGAGGATGTAAAACCATTAGAGATGACGCTTATTCCGGCGGGCGCGTTCACAATGGGATCATCGGAAGAAGAACGTAACTTTATTACAAATGGGCCTGGGATGAATATGGATTGGCCGTTGCACCAGGTTACGATTTCGCAACCGTTTTATTTCGGCGTATATGAAGTGACGCAAGAACAATGGAAGGCCGTAATGGGATCGAATCCGGCGAGTAGAAAAGGCAAAAACATCCCTGTCAATAACGTAAGTTGGAATGATTGCCAGATATTTATCGAAAAGATCAATGAAATGGGGCTTGGAAAATTTCGGATGCCAACGGAAGCGGAATGGGAATATGCCTGCCGCGCTGGAACCACAACGAGATTTTCGCATGGAGATGTTCTGGAAACAAATTTACTAAAAGAGTATAGCGAGATTCACGACATGTATATGTGGTGGGGTGGTAACTTTGTGGAAGATAAAACTCCCCACCCAGTCGGAGAAAAGTTACCCAATCCATGGGGGCTTTATGACATACATGGCAATTTGTGGGAATGGTGTCAGGATTGGTGGGAATGGCCCCAGGAACGGGATCCTCAAGTGGACCCCATCGGTCCTGAAACCGGTACGGCGCGTGTAGTACGCGGTGGCGGCTCTACCGGGTATGCTCAAGGTTTACGATCAGCGGACCGGCGTTGCGATTTCTGCACTCCTGATATTCAATATGTCGAAATCGGTTTCCGTCTCGTGATGGAATATGAAGAAGTCTCTAGTGTAAATCATTTTTCTCTCTATCACTAAATGCTCTAATTCAATTTTTCAACTTCGCCGATCCAGAACTCGATAGCGATCTTTTATCCTCTACGACAGAACCGCCCGTCGTTCACTCAAAGTGACGACGGGCGTGGTATATAATATATAGACCATGAGCAAGCAATATTTTAGAGTTTTATACACGCCAAATAGCGAAAAACTTTTTTAGATTTGATTATTCGTATAAAGCAAAATCAAGTATGGACGTAGTTGTTTGGTCAATACTCACATCGGTGAAATTAGCAATTTCGATAGTGCTTGTATTATGTGAGGTAACACAAAGACCAACCACAACGGTATCTAGCATATCGATTTCTATAGAACCGAGTTCTTCAAACCCTCCGGCAACCAAGCCGCGAAGCATACTAAAAACATCACCCACACGTTTTAGTTGGATCGTAATTGTGTAAGCGCTAATATCCTGACCGGAGCCGTCAACTGTGTCTTCCTCCCCCTCATCGGGTAATGGCCTTACAAAAAAGTTACTAAAATTACCTTTGATCAATGCTGAACAAGCATATTCGCCATCGGTTCTCAATGGGTCATCCGCTGTATTACGCGCAATAATCCCCGCCTTTTTCCATGTATCACCTTCATCTACTCCGGTTAACCATTCAACAGTGGCCGTCGCAGTGAAATCACCAGTAATTTCTTTATAAACCCAGAAAAAGCCATCCGGGACGTCCCAAATGTCGTTGCCGCTTCCTTCAATCTCGTAAGCATCATTTTCATAAGTGACATATCCGAAAAAATTGTCATCACCGACGCTAGCTTGATCAGTAAAAATCCCAACAGGTTGTCCCATACAAACAATACTACTAAACATCAATGCTATTGTCACTGCGAATACTTTTTTCATATTGTTTCTCCTTTTGGAATCTAATGTGATAATGATGAAAACATTGTTGCTTCTCATGCTTAAATTCAATTCAATCATGAAAGGACAATTAATGTCAAGTTAAAAAACAATTAGGGATCAAGTATGTATTTATAAGTAGATAAGCCGACACAAATGAGGAAATGTAGTTAAAGGGGTTTTCATAACACCGTTTATAACGAGTTCATTTAGATAGATTATCGGCGCCGTATAATTCGCTCAACGAAGATGCGTTGTTTGGTCTATTCTTTGCAAGATTGACTGGAGTTCCTAATACACGGAACAAATTCGCCACTTCAACAGCATAAGCGGTTCGAGTGGAAGCAAGTCTTTGCTGGGCTGACGCAAGAACGCGCTGGGCGTCTACAACATCCAGAAAACTGGCCAATCCCTGACGGTACAAAACCTCCGCCTGAAAGGCGCTGCGGGTGCTGGAGTCTACGGATTTTGAAAGCGGGATTTGACGATCAAGCGCTGATTGCAATGCAGCTAATGATGTTTCGACTTCAAGAACGGCGTTGAGTAATGATTGATGATATCTGGCCAACGCTTCTTCAGCGCGTGCTCTGGCGCTGTCTAAGCTGGCTTGACGGGCGCCGCCATCAGTGACAACTTGCTGTATCAGTGCGCTGAGTCCGGCAATAAAGATGCCAACGGTTGGTTCTCCACTACTACTCACGCCGCCAAGGCTAAGCTGCTTGCCGATCTGAAAAGCAGGATACCATTCAGCCATTTCCACTCCGATTTGAGCTATGGCGCTTTTGAGTTCAGCTTCGGCCTGTTGAACATCCGGTCGGATGGTCAATACGTCAATTGGGAGAACATCTTTAATAGTAGAATTATAAGAGGGGATATCTTTTTCTTCTTTGAGTATCTGGTTATGCGCTCCAGGATATCGGCCAGCCAGGATTGAGATTTTGTTACGGGAATTTATCAGTGATTCCTGAAGAGAAGGAATTTCGGCGCGCAAAGTTTCGACGGCAGACTCGGCGCGGCGCAAGTCCAGTTCCGGGGCCAATCCCGCATCAAAACGGCTCTTCACAATAGCCAGCGTCTTTTCTTGCAAGGCAACCGAGCCATTTAATAGCGTTAACTGGCGTTGATTACCCCGCAGCCGAAGATATGCAATAGCAATATCGCTGCTTACGCGAAGAACGGCGCCGCGTAGAGCAGCGCTGGCGCTTTCTAATTCTGCAATAGCGGCTTCGACTTCGCGTTTGTTCTGACCGAAAATGTCGAGCGGCAAGGCGAGTGATAAGGCGCCGGAAATTCCACCGCTGGTTGAAGAATCACTATCATTTCCAAATTCATTACGCTGATCGATTCCAGTATCTAATGAAGCATTGGTATGAATTTTATAGCGCGATGCAACACGGCGTATTTGCGCTTCAGCGTCATTCAACCTAGCTTCCTCAATCGCGATAGAATAGTTTTGATACAACGCTTCTTGTACTAATTGATCAAGGCTTGAATCAGAGAAGCCTTTCCACCAATTGGTTGGAGAATCATTGGCTTGACTTATTTGATCAAGAGTGGAACGCGTGGTTAGATTTTGGAACACACCATGTGAGACAAACCGATCTGGCGCCATGATTTTTGGAGGAATGTAATCCGGCCCGGTCACACATGATGAGAGCAATAAAACTATACTTATAAGCATGAATATATTGAGCAATGACTTCATTGGATCGCCTCTTCAAGCATTTCTTCTTGTTCCGCTTTTTCCAGTTCCATCTCAAGCCGACGTTCGGCGTGACTGCGGGGTTTCATCCAGGGAGCAATCAATAAATATCCCAATGGAGTGAGGTACAATGTAAACAAGGATGACAAGCCCAGGCCGCCAAACACAACCCACCCAATCGCACTGCGCGCTTCCGCCCCTGGACCTTGGCTCAATATCAATGGTAGGCTGCCAAGAACAGTGGATAATACAGTCATTACAAGTGGGCGAAGGCGGACTTCGATGCCTTCTATGATCGCCTCATATACACTACGTCCTTCATCACGAAGTTGATCCATAAACTCGACAAGAAGAATGGCATTTTTGGTCATTAATCCGATCAGCATAACAAAACCGATCTGGCTATAGACATTCAAGGTCTGATGCGACATGGAGAGTGCAAAGGCAGCGGCGGCCAATCCAAAGGGAACCGTGAAAATGACAATTAACGCACTGCCGATGCTTTCAAATTGGGCGGCTAAAACAAGAAAGATCACCAAAAGCGCGATCAGAAAGGTCATGGCCACTTCATAATTGTTTTCGTTCAACGTAGCGGCTTCACCACGGAACAAAATACCTGTATCTAACGGCAAGACCTCGTTGGCGATAGATTGTATCTGGTTTACTAAAACGCCTAAGGAATTGCCAGGAGGGAAAGTGATATTCATTTCAATAGCCCGGCGTTGGGCGTGACGATCCAATTGAGCGGCGACGCCTGCTTCTTTGATGTCCACCAAGGTAGTAAGCGGGACTAATTCGCGATTGCGGTTGGGAATAAAAATATTAAGTAAGTCGTTGGGATCATCTGCAGCTCCTTGGATGGAACCCAGCATAATGGGCACGGCTTCATCATCAATGCTGAGATCAGCTACATCATAGCGGTCAACCATAACCCGCAGGGTTTGGGAGATAGCATCAAGCGATACGTTCAGGTCGCTAACCCGGTTTCGATCAATATTGAATGACAGTTCAGGTTGAGACGTATCAAAACTGATTTGGACATCATCAATAATTGGAATGCGTTTCTCTAATTCCGACTTGAACTTTACGGCTACCTGCAAGATATCATTGTAATCATTGCCGGTCAGGGCGATGCTAATGCCTGATCCGGCGCCCCGTATTCCTAAACTGTTGCCTCGACGAATCGTGACTTGCGTACCGGGTATCTGGACGAGTTTCTCATTGATCTCTTTCTCGAGTTCTTGTTGGGTAATCGTTCGCTCATCCCAATGCTTTAGAGTGGCGATTGTCATTGAGCGATTTTTATCGTACCGTCCGACTGTTGTATAAATATCTTTAATCAATCCAGATTCTTGATATGGATAGAGGATTGCTTCTACTTTCTCCGCCTGCCGGTCGGAGTAACTGAGTGAAGCTCCATCCGGCCCGGTTGCCATTATAGAGATGACTCCACGGTCTTCCTGGGGAAGAAGTTCCTGATTAATTTTCATAAAGAACGATGCGCCATAACCAGCCAAAATCAACGCCAGTATCAGTGATAAATAGCGGTGTTGAAGAAATATCCGTAATGATTGAAAATAAAGAAAACTTAATCCCCATCCTATCTGGGCGAGAATATCCATAATCCCGCCCATGATGAATCCTTTTTTAGATGCTTCGGGAAGACGCGAAGCCATCATCGGGCATAAGGTCAATGCGACAAAGGAACTTATGCAGACGGCAACCGCCAGAACCAACCCGAACTCGCGAAACAACATACCGGTCCGGCTGGGCAGAAATGATATCGGAAGAAATACAGAGACTAAAGTCAGCGTTGTTGCGATTACAGCAAAGAAGACTTGTTGCGTTCCCAGGACGGACGCAGCCATCTTTTCCAATCCCAGGTTATGACGGCGCTGAATGTTTTCCAGCACAACAATGGCGTCATCGACAATCAACCCAGTCGCTAAGACCAATGCCAATAAGGTGAGTAGATTAATCGAAAATCCTAATAGCCAGACAGCCGCTACCGTGCCGATGAGAGAGACCGGTATGGTTACCGCAGGGATTAATGTCGTTCGCCATCGTCCCAAAAAGACGGCGATTACGATCAACACAATACCTATAGCGCAGAGCAAAGAAAACACTACTTCTTTGAGCGCTCCTTCGATAAAGATTGCGTTGTCTGATGTTTTGGTTAAATGAAACTCATTGACGCGTTGATTTATTTCAGCAACTTTTTTATCCACCTCGGATGAAATAGTAATGGTGTTCGCACCGGATTGGCGGATGATGCCCATGCCGATGACGACGCGTCCATTGAGCATTGAATAATCTTCCGCGTCCTCAGGTCCGAAAAACACGACGCCGACATCACCAATGCGAATATTGCCGCGAATATAAAGTTCTTCTACGCGCTTGGGCTGAATGACGGTTGCTTCGGCTCGAATAATCAGTTCCTGATCTTCCGATTCATAACTACCTGCAGGGACATCAAGTCGCGCATCGCGTAAGGCGTCAATTACTTCACTGACGGATACGCGCAAACCCGCCATACGGGCGGGATCAAGTAAAACACGCAGTACGCGCTGTTGATCGCCAGACATTTCAACATCGGCGACTCCGGGAATGGAAAGAAAATGAGGCGCAATATCTTTTTCAACCCGTTTGGCTAATTCTTCTTTTGACAACGTATCGCTATAAACGGAAAGTTCAGCAACCGAAGCATCATCGAAATTGCCTTTCATGATGAAGAAGTCTTCTATCTCATCAGGTAGGTCGCGCATTCTGCGGCTGATGGCCTCCCGGACATCATTGGCGGCGACATCAATATCAATATAAGGTTGAAACTCGATAAATATTCTACAGTAATTTTCTTCACTGGATGCGCGAATCGTTTTAACGCCTTGCACGCGGGCAATGGCGCCTTCCAGGATACTGGTAACTTCGGTATCCATCGTTTCAGGAGAAGCGCCTTCGAATGTTGCCCGTACTGAAACGGTTGGAGTATCGACATCAGGCAACTCACGGACATCCACTCCCATCAGACTGGCGATGCCCGCAAGTATGATTAATAAGTTCAATACAACTGCCATCACAGGCCGACGAACGCCTAAAGCGGTAAAGGATTTCGATGCGCGGCTCATGATTATGGACTCTTTGTTAATAATTCGGAGGATTTGGTATTACTGGATACAATGACTTTGCGGTCAGGCTGTAAACGTTGCAATCCTTCGACCACAACTTGATCGGTCTCATCGATTTCACTTTCAACTAAAACATCTCCTGCGGTTCTGGCGACCACGCGAACGGGGATGCGTTTGGCGAGATTATCGCGGATAACCCATATAAAAGAACCATCCCGACCCCATTGTAAGGAAATCTCAGGAACGGTTGGGTAATCTTTGCCAGCTATTTCCAGGCGGGTCATAAATGACATACCGGGGCGAAGCAGATCTTGATCATTCTTAATGCTGGCGCGCGTCATAATGGTTCTTTTTTGACGATCCACCCGGCTTTCAAGCGCCTCTATCGCGCCGGTAAAGGTTATGTTGGGATAGGCAGGCGTGTGCGCGGTAATTGTGTTTTCTTTTTTAAGTTCAACCGCCAACACTTCGGGAACCTCAAAATCAACATGCAATATGGAACGGTCATCAATACTGGTAATCAGGGTATTACCGCTGACTCTTTCGCCTGGGTCTACACGGGGTATACCAAGGACGCCATCGAATGGAGCGCGAATTTTTCTTTCTTCGACGGCCAGTTTTGCTTGAGCCAACACAACTTGGGCGACATCGACCGCGGCCTGAGCAGAATCTACATCACTTTCTGGAACAGCGCCGTCTTTGACCGCCAATTGATAACGTTTTAATAAACTTTGTGCATCTTTGAGCCGGACTTCGGCCATCTGAACAGCAAGATTTTCTTCCCGGTCATCCAATTGAACCAGGATGGCGCCTGCTTTAACTTTATCTCCAGCCTTGAAATATAGCGCAGTTATTTCTTCAGTTACCGCCGGATAGATTTGCACGGATTGCCTGGCCCGGCCAGAACCCATCACTTCGAAATTGATATCGTTCGATGTGATTTTGATGGGCTGTGTTATAACGCGAACGTCGGGAACGCCCTTTATCTGTTCTATTTCTGGTTTGGATTCATTTGTTTCCAGTAATGGAAGAAGTTCCCATTGCACCAGGAAGAAACCAGAGACGAAAATTATCAGGATAAAAAAGATACGAGTAATAATCGCTATTCTCCATTGAAACGCCGATCAAATATATACTTATAATCAGTCGTATTGAAATCGATATATGTTCCTTATTAATAATACAATAGAAGACCAGGGTAACGCTAGTATTGTATAATAGTTGACATAATATTTATGTTGATTTCAATAATTACAACGAACAGGTGGAATTTGATGATGAAATCTAAACTTGTTTTTATTGCATCCCTGATGCTGTTTTTGGGTATGTTATCCATACATGCCAGTGTTGTTCTATCATCTGATGGTAATGGTGCGGCTTATAACGTTACGATTGTGACTGATAACGCACCGGATATGACAGACCTGGAACATTATCTATGGTCTATTACTTCACAGTTTGACAAACCGCAAGACAAAGCAATCAACATCTGGCGTTGGTCACAGCGGCTTCGCAAACAAACCTCCAATCCTGTCGAAGATGGCGCACTGGTTATTGATCCGATGCTGCTTTTCAACAGTTATGGCCACTGTAACTGTGGCATCGTTTCAGGCTTGAATAACACTTTCTGGTTAAATATGGGCTGGAAAGCGCACTATGTTCAGCTGGGCGATCACACTGTGTGTGAAACATCCTGGGATGGCGGCAACAACTGGCATATGTTTGACGCTTCAATGAGCATTTATGTATTTAATGAGAAGGGTGAGGTCGCATCAACGCGGGAGATCGAACAAAATCCAAATCTCTACTTGAAAAATTTCGCGCCGGAATGCGGAACAAATCCAGTGAATGACGTGAACGATCATCAAGGCTGGCGATGCGCTGCTGACCGTCCTGTTCTTTATAAACGAAGCCTCGCTAACGGGGTGGATTCATTCCTTCCACCGAACGATATCCAGGAATTCAATCTATTAACACGCTGGGGCCAACCTTATGTCTTGAATTTACGTCCCTGTGAGAATTATACACGCTATTTTAAGAGACTCGATGAACCGCAACCTGACGCTCACTTTTACCGCCCACTGCCCAATGGGACGGATGCAGAGAAAGAGCATGGTCATGGAAATTTCCGCGCTAACGGCGTATGGGAGTTTGCGCCTGACCTGAAGGACTCTACGGTAAAAGACCTTGTTTACAGTGAGTCAGGGCTATCATGGGAACAACATGCAGACTTGCCGGCAATCCATCCAAAGCAGGGGGACGCGCCGGGTGTGGTTATTTTCAAAATTAATGCAGCTAATGTAGTGACCTCGGCTCGAATTCGCATCAACGGTACTAGGTCAAAGAAAAGTGATGCAATGACTTTGTCGGTATCCCGTGATGGGGGGATCAACTGGATTCAGACATGGACAGCTGCAAAAACAGGTAAAATCGATTTGGAGGAGATTACGCTTAGCGATGCTGTTGCCGGCGTCACTCAGTATCTTGTAAAGATCAAAATGAAATCGGATGATCCAACGGGGATTGGATTGGACGCACTGGTGATTAAAACAATCACGCAGCTCAATCGGCCAGCCTTACCTAAACTCACTCGTGGAGTTAATCGCGTACAAGCCAAAATTGGGCGTCCCGTAGAAACTTTGTTTCTACGCCCGGCTTTACAGGATGGAAGATATAAGAAGACTATCTTCGCAGAAGATAATATTGAAGTTGAACCGAAACCTGGTTTCTATAAAGCCACACTCCGTCCGAAAGAAAAAGGACGGCCAGCGTATGTCACATGGAAAGTGGAGACGCCTAAACCGATTAATGACTTTTCGTATGGAGGAAATGTGACTGTTTATAACGGTGGTCAACGAGTCGCTCTTCTCCATTCCTGGGATGGTGAAACTTTTACAAAAGACTTTGAACAAACTGATGATTCCATGCCAAGGGATCATATGGTTTGGCTTGATGTAAAATCTTCAAATATACCTACCGGCGCCACTACAATCTTCTTGCGTTATGAGTTTGATGGAGCTATTGGATATGGCGCTCCGGGGATTCAATCGGCAGCGTTCTGCGTTCGACGCGAGCCGCGACAAACAGCTTTCGCTCCCCTTGAAGTGACATATTGTTGGACAGAACACCGTAAAACGGGCGATGTGACGCGTACTCATACTGAACTTGTTACATCCTTAAAACACGAATACTGCATTAACGTGGGCGGCTACCGGGATCCCACTATGCAATGGGTTCGCCTAAACCTACAGGGATATGGACTCGACCGCCCTATCCGGTATGGTTATAACGATGGTGAAGACGTGGGGTCAAAAGATGAACCGGCTTGGGAAAGATATCAATGGGGAACCAATCTGGCGCTTCACAAACCTTACCATTTAGATGGATCACAGAGTAAACGCAATCCTGACAGTGACCACGATCTTACGGATGGCATCGTTGCTCCACCCGATGATTATGTATCCGAGAAGTATATGCCCACTAATGTCATGTTTGATAAAGATGTCTCGCCAGTGGTAACATTGGACCTGGAAGAACCACAGACGGTATCGGCCATGCGGGTATACGCAGGGCAACCGGAAGTCAAACCGATTGAAGGATACCGTTTTGCGTACCCGGACCGGATTGACGTTGAAATTTCAACGGATGGCCGATCCTGGATACAGGCAGGATATGCTGAACATGACCAGGTATTCAATCCACCTGCGGACTTTGTTCCATGGGAACATGATGATGATCCACAGTTTGCGTCACTACCAGCCGGAGGGCGTCTGCATTACGGTTATCGTGTAATTTTCGACAAGCCGTTGAAAGCCCGTTATATTCGCGTTACCTGCGCTTGCCGTCCAGAATGGGGCGTGCTGCTTTCGGAAGTACAGGTTTTTGACCAGGTAACAGTGGATTCCAATTTCCCACCCTTGGTTGTATTGCCGAATATTCAAACTGAAGAGTAGTATGATCCCGTTAAACGCGCATAATGCAATTCGTAGAAGCCAAAAAAGATTGGCTTCTACGAAGAACAAAGGTAATGATAGACGAATATAATTTTGGTCATCGCTCTAATAGGCTATCGCATGGCTATTTTTTTCCAGCCTTCAATTCCGTAGAGAAGATCACGTTCTACGAATTCCCAGATTACAACTTTTTTGTTTTGCAATAAATTTGACTTGCGGGATAGTTCTTGACGAACCAGGGTGGATGCGCCTCCATCGTTGATGATTGACGTGACCGGGGTTTTCATTTCATAGGCCAGGTGAGAGACAAAACCAGCTGATCCGGGTTCATCCCGTTCGTAGATTCTCAGGAAACTATCACCGATAACGAGAATTTCTGATAAAGGATCATCCTGGTATGGCAACCCGTTTGAGGGATCGATCACCTGTGTGCATTTCAAAAGTTCTGGTTCATATTGCCGTTCAAAGGTTGGCAGTTTAATCATACGGAGGACATCACCATATCGTGAGAATGCGACTGGTTTCAAAGTATAATCTTTGGTTTTGCGATTCACCCATTCAAGTGCAATCAAGCGTTCTGAGGTATGTTGGGCGGCTAATTGCATGCCATAGGTTGACCAGTGAGTATCCTGTTTAAGATAGAGTGGTTCATGACGAACTGATTCTTGTTGGTAAAGTGAAAAAAGATCAATTAGTTCGATTCCCGCCGCCTGGATATCGTTCAGAATTTTTCGGGTTTGAGCGTAAACTGGATTGTGTTCTTTTTCTGTCCTGGATGTCAACATTTCTGGATAGACGCTGGCTTTTCCCGGCGTCGGGAGAAGCAATAGTTGAATTCCTCTGGAATTAAGTTGATCACGGAAATCGGTGATGGCGGATATAATATTATCATGCTCTGAAACTTGTCTGGATTTAGAAGGCCAAGGTTCGATTAGATAACGAACGCCCGGTTTGTAAAAGAACCATCCATCTTTACCCATCAGCGCTTTGTCGCCGGTATCCTTAAGTACAGTGTATTGCAGGGAACGCATGAATGGTTGAGTTTTATTCGATAGATAACTTCTATTTTCCAGTTCATTTTCGAATGTTCTTAAGTTCGTCCGGTTGGGATTCTGCAAGAATAATTCAATAATGAATGGACGCTCGCCATCGGCTGCTTCGATCACTGATTGCAGAATGCCTTCGGTGCAAATGATAAGTACGAAAACCATACTCAGTAAATATTTATATGTCTTTTCCATCGAGTCACCGTAATATTAAAATTGGAAATATAAAAATGGATTAAAGGTTTGCGCAAACATGACCATCAATGAAACACAGAATAGCATCAGCAGTAAAACTACCTTGATCCATGTCAAATTCTTTACCCAATCAAACGCTTGCACATTCTGATATGCTAACACAGCGCAAAGAACCATTAAGATAAAATTGCCTTGGGTATAGAGTTCCGCTGATAATAATATTGAGCCATTATCAGCTTGGTTGATGGCGAACATGGCCTTGAAAAAGTGTACGGCGCCTTCAAGGGTAGGGCAGCGGAATAAGACCCATGAGAACAACACCAGAACAAAAGTGGTAAGCACCCGCACGAAACGGGGCAATGAATCGAATATACTTTTTTTGCCCCGCCAGCGTTCAAACGCCAGCAGTAAGCCGTGATACGCCCCCCAAATCACGAAGACCCAACTTGAGCCATGCCATAAACCACCAAGCAACATGACAATGGTCAAATTGATGTAGGTGCGCTTTGCGCCCTTGCGGCTTCCACCTAGTGGTATGTACAAGTAGTCGCGCAGGAATGTTGACAGGGAAATATGCCAGCGCCGCCAGAAATCCGTGATGCTGTCGGCGTGATAGGGAGCATTGAAATTGCGGGGAAACTCGAAGCCAAACATGCGCCCCAGCCCGATAGCCATATCGGAATAGGCGGAGAAATCAAAATAGATTTGAAAGGCGTATGCCGTGACGCCAAACCAGGCGTCAAGCATTCCAGGGGCTTCAGCATTGAATACGGCATCCGCAACTTTGCCGATGAAATTAGCCAGGAATAGTTTTTTGGCGAATCCCAGGATGAACAAGGCAACGCCGGAAGAGAATTTGTCGATGGAATGCGTCCGGGAAACCAGCTGATCTGCTATGGTGTTATAACGGACAATCGGCCCGGCTATCAATTGGGGAAAGAGGGCCACAAAGCAGGCGAAATCCCATAACGACCGAACCGGCGGTGCGTCGCCTCTATAAACATCAACCGTATAACTGATGCTTTGGAAAATAAAGAACGAGATTCCAATCGGAAGGATAACCTGGATAAATGGCAGCGCCGACGAGCCGAATTGTTCTAATATCCAGGTCAGGTTCTGTTGGAAAAACATAAAGTATTTGAAGAATCCCAGCAGACTCAAACTGACTGCCACGGAGACGACAAGCGCTATATATCTCCTTGGTTCATTGCCGCTCGACTTTGCAATCACATGTCCACCAATGTAATTCACCAGAGTGGCGAAGAACATCAGAAATACGAACCAGGGATCCCACCAGCCATAAAAGGCGTAACTGGCCGCCAGGAGAAACAGGTTACGATATTTCGGCAACAGGTAATATGTAAACAGAACAACAGGCAAAAAGTAGAAGATGAAAATATGTGATGTAAAAACCATAAGATTATTGAATTACCCGATTGGTCCAAACAGCCCAGTAGATAGGGCCGGTCTCTTGTTCAAAATACTTGTTTATGATTCCCCCCATGAAGAAATCGTCGATGTTGACCTCTAGCGCCATACGATGGATGTCGCCTGCTTTGAATTTTTTGAGGTTTCCGCCGATGTCGCCCGAACGGACGTCGGCTACTTTGTTTCGGGCTTTGAGTGGATTGTAGTGCCCGATGTATATTATTTCGGAATCCAGGTCACCCCGGTGTTTTGTCAGCACCTTGTATTTCAATACGAAAGCATAATCGTAAAGAGGGATGTCGGGAAAAGGTTCAGGAATCTCCATCAGTTGCGCCGTTACTTCGAAACTGCCCTTGCTGGTGACTTGCGCGTCTTCGCCGGAATCCGGCTTAGGCGAGCAGCAAATGCAGAACATTAAAAGTAGAACGGGAATCAGAGTAAAAAATTTCTTGGTGCAATGCCATGTCGTTATCATTTCTCAGAAAATACCTCCGCATAAGTCCATATTGGTTCCCAGCCATTGCTTAAGGTTAAGATGGGCGCGTTTTTGGCGTTAGGATAATGTTCCTGTAAATAAGGACTCTCTCCAGTTATGGCTGGCGAATCGCTCATGCGCATAATGCACATCGGGGCGCCGGATTGTTCGGCGCCGCCGCCGTCTGCGGCGCATTTTGTAAATAGAGCATAGGCGCTGTCCGGCGCAAGCGTTCCACCGTAAATGTGAGAACCATCCTCGCCGTATATCAGATCAATCTGCTTACCTTCACCATCGGCCAGATAAAGTTGGGACCATCCATAACTGTTGCTGGCAGACTGGTTGGCGGGACGTGATGAAAAAATAATATGGTTTGAATCAGGGCCCCAATCCGGAGTGCAACTTTGAAAAGTGATGATCGGATTAATTTGGCCGCTTTCGGCGTCCATGCGAACGACGCACCATTGTTTACCGGAAATGTTGCCGGTTCCGGTAAACCATTTCCCATTAGGCGACCAGAAAAGTTGTTGGTATATACCGTTGCGTGGTATCGTACGCTTTATTTCCATAGTCGACAAATCGATAATTTGTATGTCTTTGCGGGTCAGACATAGTATTGATTTACCATCCGGCGACCAGGAGGCCCAGGCATACTCCTTATCGGCGCCTATTGGTTTGGCGTTAGAGCCGTCGGCGCTAGCGATCATCAACTGACCTTCAAATCCCCAGAGATCGTGATTGATCGTGGTTCCTTTTTTCAATCGCCGGAAAAGCAGTTGTTGGTTGTCCCGTGAAAACATCGGGCCTGCTTCTTCATAATCAGGCGTATTGGTTATATTGCGCGTGTTGGAACCATCAGGCCGGGATGCGAATAGGTCCCATGTTTCATTGTCGCTACGCGCACAGTAGACGATCCAGCCTTTTTTTTCAATTTCCGATGTTAGTTTTTGTACATCATCATCAGCAGCTGTCACTTTTAGTTGTGAAGCGCCGGGATGAGTAGTTAATGCTGGGCCGGAATTAGAAAATATGTAAAATACGATCCCACTAATGATTAATAGAATCAGTATTATTATCAAGAATTTTCCCATGTTGATCTCCCATAATGCGCTTATATATTTTGCGTCTAAGCCGGTCTTATGTATTGAGGGATTTTCATGGATTTTCCTCCCTGCAATGCTGATTGATGGGCGATGATTCCCGGTACGGTGTAGTTCAACGCTTCGTAGACATCAACTGTGGGGCGTCTCTCTTCGGTCAGGGCGTTGATAAACTCGTTAGTCAGAAATGTATGAGACCCGTGGTGACCTGAATTATGTCGCAACGGTTCGGGAAGCATGTCGGTTTTCCACCATTCCGGCTGTTCGTATTGCTCGAAATTCGGGAGGTTACGAACAAATCCGGCGTCATCCTTCTCGGTTTGTTCTCCCTTACGGACTATCACAGGTCTTACGCCGTTGGGATTGGCGCCATAGAAACTCATCTTATCGCCGATCCATTGCGAACGTTCGCAACCGCGATGGGCGCCCTTCCACCAGACATTTACCCGGAAACCGTGGTCGCGGTCAGTCTTGAACATGGCTGACTCGTTCCAGAATGGATTGTTATATACATTGTCTTTGAGGATAGGATCGTCATTGCCCCAACCATGGCAGGTTACTTCGGTAAGACGCTCTCCCGTGACGCTGACCAGATGGGCGGTGCAGTGTGTGGGATAGTGCATCGGCGCCATACCGTGCCGCCATGTACGTTTTCCATTTTCAAAATACAGAGTCTCCAAACCGTCATGTTGATATTCGGATTCGCAATAAAACAAATTCCCGAATTTTCCTTCTTTATAAAATTTCCGTGCGGAAATAGTAGGTTGCTGATAATAACTGGTTTCCGCCATCATATAGGTAAGCCCATATTTCTTCACTGTATCAAACAAGAGTTCCGCCTGCTCCATCGTGCCATAGGCGGCGGGGACGGCGGTAATGGCGTGTTTGCCATGTTTCATCGCTTCGACCACATGCTGTACATGGAGCGGACCATCAGTGAAAATCGCGACGGCGTCTATTTTGGGATCTTTGACCAATTCTTCCAATGAGTGATAGGTTTTCTGGCAGTTATAGGTTTTCACCAAACTTTCCAGGCGTTCTGTCCGTAGATCGCTGACCGCTTCGACGATGCAATCGGGGTGTTCATGCCATTGAAAGCTACATCCAAAACCTCCCCCGACAACGCCAATGCGGATCTTCTTGGAAGCTGCTCCTACATTTAGTATTTGAGATGATGATATTGACATAGCGGCAAGCGACGCGCCGCCTGTTTTGAGAAAACTTCGTCTTGTTTTATCTTGATTTTTCATTTTGACATACTCCTTTTATATAGAGAGGTTCTCATGATAATGTTCTGTTTAGATGACCGAATGTGATCATTGCTTATATTATTTTAGTTCTTCAACAGGCGTCCATTGAGCGCTTTGACTGGATTGCAACGCCGCCTGAAGTACGCATTGAGTTTGCGCACCATCGCAAATATCGGGCGCCGCCGATTTTCCTTCGAGTACGCATGTTATGAAATTGTATATGCTATGTACATGGAAGCGTTCCCACCCGATGGTGTTTTTTGGGCCGGGCAAGGACGCTGGTTTTGGATATCGGGCGACGCATTCAATCGACTTGAAACCGCGCTGGCCGCCGTATTCGGCTTCGGGTGAGGTGGCGTCGTAAAATTCCAGGTAATTGGGCTGCATCAGGTTGAAACGAATTGCGCCTTTACTGCCATGCGCTTCAAAACGTACTTCGTCTTGAACTCCCGTAGCCAGGCGGGATGATTCCAGAGTACCTACTCCGCCATTTTTCAGCCGTAGGAGAAGAATGGAAATATCGTCCACTTCAATAGGAACAAACGTGGAGGGATCATCTTTCAAGGGACGTTCTTTGATCATGGTTTCGCCCAGATGAAAGACCTGGTCGATTTCACCGAGCAGGTAACGAGTCAGATCGACTACATGAGCGCCCAAATCAAACAACGCGCCCCCCTTGCCGCTTTTTTTTACATCCAACCGCCATGAGTATGGACGTTTGGGATCGATATATCCGGCATGAAGATAACAGACCCGTGCGCTGTAAATTCTTCCTAAGGCGCCTTGCTCAATCAACTGTTTGGCGCGAAGCATTGCGGGGACGAAGCGGTATTGAAATACCATTTGGGTTATGCATTCTGGATGCCTAAGAGCCGCTTCACGCATCTCTTTCGCTTCATCCAGCGTAAGCGCTAACGGTTTATCCATATAGAGATGTTTGCCATGCTCCAGCGCTTTGAGCAAGACTTCTTTGTGATGGAAATTGGGAGAGCAGCAGTCGATGATGTCAATATCATCCCGCTGGCAAAGTTCATTGTAATCGGTTGTTCCAAACTCGAATCCCCATTGATCCAAGGCGCGTTGCATACTCGCCTCAGATTGAGTAGCCACTCCGGCCAAAACAACCTTCGCGGGAGGTGGATCATAATAAAAATTCAACGACCGATAGGCATGAGAGTGCATCTTTCCCATAAATCCATGCCCAACCATTCCAACGCGTAAAGTTTTTTGCGGCATGGTCGCTATTATCCTTTACAGTCTTTCATATTCAATAGATTCATCCCGTTCTCATAAAACAATTGTTGCACAAAATCATCGCGAAGATCAAGGCGCTCAATGGCTTTTTTAATCGCCCGTATCTCTTCATACAAAAAGGAAGTGAACTGAATTTTTCCATGATCATCCGAGATGGATAAATCCCACGGAGTTGGCGTCACATAGGTATATTGATCATTTATTTCCACTGATTTGCCCGGCGCCAGCGCTAGCGGTATATCGGTTCCAAATAGGATTTTCTCTGGTGCAACAGTTTTAAACAGATATTCCATCACTTCCCAATGATTTACCATGGCCAGGTCGTAATAAAGGTTTGGGATATTCTTCAAATTTTCTAGATTACCTATAACGTTTTTCATAAAATAGGCGCGCCCGATATGAGCGAGAATAATTTTTGATTTAGGATATCTTTGGCAGAGTTCCACTATCTGCTGCTGGTTCAATGGATCGGCCAGTCGCGCTTTACGCGGAATATGCAACATGACGATTGAATCGCTATCATTGACAATATCCATCGCCCAGGCGGGCAGCATCTCGTGGATCTCCACCTCATTGACATTCGCTTTACGTACATAATCGAGATATGGTTTTAATCCCAGAAAGCGGCCTGAACTGAGATCATGCCGTAAATCTTCCGGTTTATCGTTCAATGGATCGAAAAGCCGGAAGGGGAAAAAACTCTTATGGTCGCATTGATCCGCTATGTAATCGTTGTTGATCTTCATGGAATAAGACACATCGGGAAACCCAAAACAGACGGCCAGATGCTCTCGTCCCGGATAGATTTCGGGTAGGTCTTTTTTGAGTTCTTCCAAATCATAACTGGTGATCGGGTGTCCGGAACACGAGAACGATTCACCCGGCGTTATTACATTGTCAGGAAAAATATGGACATGAAAATCCAGAATCTTATCAGGAAGGAATGAATCGAATTCCTCTTTGAATAGAATTTTGTTGCGTTGATGTTGAGTTGTTTCTTTCCAATGATTCATGGTTCATCTCACTTTTTCATCTTACAGGAACAGCCCTGAGAACAGTAAAATCAATGCGAAAATGATAGCGACAAATGTACTCCACCAAAATGTAACGCTCAAATACCAAGGTGAGCCTAATTCACTGAAAATATTCAAATTCTTCCAGTTCAGCGTCAGGGAATCTCCAACCTGTTCTGGTAGAGGCGGTTTGGTCAATAAACTAACTGATAAGCAAATCAGCACGCATAAAAACCAATTGATGATGGCCTGCATGGCGAATGGCTCAATCCATAGCGCATGTCCCGGCAATTGAACGTATGCTTTCATCAAAATTCCTGATACAAATCCGATGAGAATGGCCGCAGTGGCGCCTTGGCTATTGATACGCCGGAAGAGGATACCCAAAAGAAATACGGCGGAAAAAGGCGGCGCGAAAAATGAATACAGCGATTGGATATATACGAATAAGCCGCCAGAAAATTTACTGATGAAGCCTGATAGGATAATGGACAACAATAATATTAATATAGATGATATCATTCCCATGCGTACTAATTGTTTTTGTGATGCAGATTTTCTAATCCAGCGCTGGTAGATGTCCAGAGTGAAAACAGTTGCGGTTGAATTCAAAACGGAATTAACCGTGGATTGAATCGCTCCGAATAATGCGGCCAGAAATAATCCCCGCAAGCCGATGGGTATCAACATTTGCAGCATGGTGACATAGCCTTTGTCGGCTTCTTGTTTTACATCCTGCCAGGGAAGATTCAGCACTTCGGGGAAACGGGCGAAAAGGATTAATCCTGGAAGCACTATTATGACGGGCATGAAAATTTTCATGTAACCCGCCAGTACTATTCCCATTCGCGCGTGGTACATGTTTTTCGCTCCCAAAACGCGCTGAATCATAAACTGGTTCAAGACGTTGTACCATATGCTAATTGAGAAAATTCCAAAAATCAGAAAAGGCCAGGGGGTCACTTCATGAGTAACCGGCTGAATGACGGACAAGCGATTATAGGTATCGGCGTGGACGATATGTGGAGCGGTGCGCGCCGTCACCTCCGCCCAGACGCCTTCGGTCGCCTGGTTGCGCTCTATCATTACCCGGAAGCCTTCTATAAGCGAATGCGCATCACCCGATAGCATATATAGACCAAGTATGGTAACCAGCAATCCTCCCATGATCATAACGATCACCGTGAAGAAATCCGTCCAGGCCACGGATTTTAGTCCACCGTATATCGCCCAACTTCCCGCTACGGCTCCGAGTATGATAATCGCCAGCCATAAGTTCCAACCGAAGAGAGTGTGCAGGGCCAATCCGCCGCCATAGAGCACTGCTGCCAGAAACGCTACGACGTTACTGATAATTGTCACGATGGCGAAAAAAAGACGTAATGTGGGATTGAAACGCTTCTCTAGAAATTCGGGAATGGTGAATACTTTGGTGCTCAACAGAAATGGAATGAATATCCATATCAGAAGGGTGAATGCGCCGACATTCAGCCATTCCGACATGCCTACGCAGATGCCATAAACAAACGCTCCACCGATCATTCCAATGAAATGTTCCGTGCTGATGTTTGATGCAATAAAGGAACTACCAACCACATACCAGGGCAGACTATGCCCTGCCAGAAAATAATCATCGGCGCTTTTTTGCTCTTTGCGCCCCATCCGGAACCCGATGTAACAGAGAACCACAAAATACATTCCAAAGGCCAGGTAATCGATTGGATGCAGTGCAAAATGGCTTAGCTCAGTCATTTTTGAGTATTACCCTTTCGAGTCCGATAAATGAGGCGAAGGCCGCGATGGCTTCTGTATGGTCGCCCAGCATCAATGCGCTATGGTGCGTCCCACCGTTAAGTGAATAGTTTTCAAGAAACCATTCCAATGGAGCGTTTGGACGAATCCAGCCGCGTATGGTTTTTTTCAATACAGGATTGGTCGTATCTTTCATGATATCGACCGGTGCAATGATAAGGCCAAATGAGTTGTTCTGACCGGGCGCCAGGTTCACTAAAATCCCGGCGCCTGGGGTTGGCGCACATGCCAGGATGGCGGGATTTAATGCGCCGGACCAGGGGAAATCTTTCTCACAAAGCAGTGGTTTATCGCCTGCAACGGCTGGATTCATCTCGCCCATGTGCGACATAAAAAGGGCGCCGTTTTCCCAATCCGGACAGAAGGCTTCGGTGAAGGTTGTCTTGCCGAATGCCTGACTCAGAGCGCCCACCAGCGACGCGGTTAGAACATCACCCTCTCCGGCGTATCCCACATCACGCGACATGGCTTTGGATATTTCAAGAAATGGAACTGTATCGACTGGCTCTTCGCTGGAATTAAATGCTAGAAAATTTATGCTGAACGCGCCATAGCCGCCGCGCTCAAGATATCGGCGTACGCCCAGACCCACTCTTACCGAACGGCGATGGACTTCATCTGCGATGTCGGTTTGATACTGCATAAGATCAAGTTGCATTTCATTATCAATCGCATCGGAAGAAATCGAATCTATATCATCGGCAAGTTGATCTGGGGTTATGGTATCAACCTTGATGCTGAAACTATCCTGCAGCAGCGTGTCATCAACCGCGAAATCTCCCATACCTGAAAACGATTCTCCGATGCGCAGGACTTTCATCTCCTGCAAACAACTGGCGGCGTAAGCGCCCCGCACGATTTCAGCGGCGCGATGCAAAACCATTGAGCGGTTTACATGACCAGCGACGATGTGAAAAGAAACGCCCCGGCGCCGCAACATGGAAGCCAGGTCCTGGACGCCGTGAATACCGTGATTGAACATAATGCGTTGGGGATCAACATTTTGGTCGAAGCAAAAATCCATTGTTGTATCTAACAATAGGATCGGTTTTGATGTTCTGGCTAATGCTTCGATGGCTTCAAGAGAAAGTGAATAAGCTAAATGCAAGGTGATGATGATATCCACTCCGGCATTTTCAAATTGTTCAATGGCCTCTCGAAATTCAGAATCAATCCGGCATACGGAGGCGCTCACAATATCAATATTTTTGTTATACAATTCATCTTTAACCGTTTGCAGCAGCGGATCAAATTGCGGCCTTAATTCAGGTATGGTCTCATCGTAGAGCGGCAAATAACAAGGCAGGAATCCGGCTTTCGGTTTTCGTTTCATCATCGTCCCCTTCCAAAATGAAATGCTTTTCCCATTTGGATCGATTTATAATATGCGTCAAAAATCTGCATGTATTTTTTATAATACGCTTGTATTTCATTTAACTTATTATGCGCAGGAGGAGTGATGCGTTTTGTTTTTGTTTGCGCTATCGCGGGCGCGAAAGCATAAACCGATCCACGAGCAGTAGAGAGATCTATGTCCTTCTGTTGGTAGACAGGTAAGGGTGAAAACAAAGCGGCAATCATCGTGCGGAACACATGGCCATTGCTGGCGCCTCCACCGAGAACAATGCTATCGATCACTTTATTTTGCTTAACCTCGTCAAAAACGCGCGCCATTTCACAACACATCCCCGCAACCAATGCGCAAAGCATATCCGTACGATTGGTTTGCGTATTCAGCCCATGATACACTCCAGCGCCGATAGATTGAGGATGCACCGGGTTTGATTGGTCCAGCCAGGGTAGAAAAAAAAGATCATCCCTAGGCAACAATGATGACCGGAATATCTGGCTAACTTTTTCCAGGGCTTGAGAGTAATCTTCATCAACCAATTGCTGAAGCCCCCATTCCCAGGTTCTGTTTCCCGTCAATAGTGGTTGAATCACCAGACATCCTTCGTCGAGAGGTGATGGAAGCGCTATCTGGGTGGGCGATTTTCCATTGTTACCCTGTGGTAAAACGAAATTACCAACCCACGCTGTACCCAATGAGCATTGCAAGGGATGGGTGGACATTCCGCCAGCAGAAAGGTATCCCGTTTCTTGATCGATATATGGCCCCGCGATGATAATATCCTTTTGAAGATCAAAACGCTTGGCGCCTTTTTGCGACAGAGAAGCAGTCTCATGTCCCTGACGAAGCGGCGCCACGAACGAAAGAGGAATGTCGGCAATTTGCAGTAAAGTTGAGAATAAACTTTTCTTTTTAGGATTATACGAACCAATCTGAATGGCGTTGCCAGCATCCTGACGCCATAGACCAGTCAATTTATAGAAGAGGTATTCTCCGGCGCCGATATGGATATTTCCGTCGTGGAACAGACCGGGCTTAATTTCCTTTAACCAGAGCAAGCGACCTAATCCTGCTGGAGGCGAATCGCAGAGGATATGTTTACGCCAAAATGCCGGGGGATAATTTTGGAGCAGTTTGGCCTGAAAATCATGCGTCCGTCCGTCATCCCAAAGAATCATTGGGGTAAGCGCTTTACCAGAGATTCTATCGGCTATTATCGTACTGCCGCCTTGTGCGGCCAGTCCGATACCTTCTATATGTTGCCAGTCTGAACTGATTTTATTTTTCAGTTCGGTCATTGCCGACTTGAATGCGCGGTCGATATCAACGGATTTTTGTTCACGACCTCCATGGGGAAGCGAAGCAACCGGCAAGCGCCTGATGGCGTGCGCCAGCAGTGCGCCTTTTCGTTTATCCAGCGCACATACCTTCAGGACGGTGGTTCCACAATCTATCCCCAACAGGATTTTCTTCGGCATTTATCGCAACTCCATGATGTAAACTCGAAGTACTGTGTTTTCCCATACATCAAATATTGCTTAAAACATCTTGCATGGTGTGAATGATAAAATCGATCACATTATAATCCATAATCAGAGGCAACTTGGTCAACGCGATAGGCGGACAACCTTCTTTATAGGTTTGAACGCTGATATCAAATCCCTTCTCGTTCAGTTGATTCGTGAATTCTTTAGCGGTTGATAAATCCTTGAAAATGATGCCAGACAAATGACGCTTGCCTTCAATCCCGATGATGTAATCGGAATGCTCCTTGGATAGTTCGTTCAAGCGTTCTTCATAGTAATCACCGACGGATTGAATCATTGCGGCGTTTGCTTCCGTCCATCGCATGGTAATCAAATAAGCCAGGGATGATATTTCTTCCTGGCCATTAGTTACCAAGGCGCCGAATTGGGGTAATGTATCCATGACGGAACTGAATAGAATTTTCGAGGCGGGGTATTCGCCTCCGGGAAAGCCCTTGCCCACAGCTACCATTGAGGGCTTGATGCCATATTCCCGGAACATGAACATTTCGGGACTCCATATGCATGATTGGATTTCATCAACAACCGTCGGGACATCATGCTTATTGCACAGCGAATAGAGATGGCGGATAAATGGAACGGTTAACCGCAAGGCGCCGTAATTCATCATAACCAATTCATGGAATACTCCGGCGATTTTATAAGCCCCTTTTTCATAGGTTTCAAATATCTCGTTTAGGTCTTCGATGTTATTGGGGCGGACGGCGCGAATCAAAAGCGATTTATTCATCTCAAGTTTAGTGAGTAATTCGGGCCACATGCCGCGCATGACTTGGGTTAAAATGGTTGTGCCATGATAGTTTGCCTGAAGTGCGCCCTGATCGTCTCCGATGACCACAATAACTGGAATACGCCCTTTGTATTGTGGAGAGGGGCTTACATCCTGCGAACGGTAAAAACGGGCCAGTATCATTTTAAGCGCCGCTTCAGCTGCGAGGCTCCCTGTTTCTAAATTCAGTACCCGGTTCAATACGGTTCGACTTTTAGATGCCAGAGCACCACTCATGCTTTTTGTATCGTTACCCGCTATTCCCGCCGCCAGACGTACCAGTTCTTCCTCAAGCCGACGGGTGATGTGGCCTCGCGTATTATTGTGCGTCGCGTTTGGGATTCCGAAACGGCGGGCGCGTTCTAGCAATCGATAGCCCGGGAAATCATGGCCGAGTGGAGCATGGTAATGTTCACTCTTTGATATCAAATATAAACGGCCATTTTCACCGATACGGTAATATCCATAGCCCGATAGGGGGGCATAGTTAACATTGGTATGAGAGTTGAACTCCTTGGTTGACGCTCCTCCCGCAGATTTATCCAGAGAAGCGCAACAGACCTGACCGACTTGAGGTAGCCGTGACGCTAAGTTCTTTTGAAGCGTTTTAGGGAAAAAATCGATCTTTTCTTTTGCGAAGGTTAATAACTCTTTTTCATCTTCTCCTGATAAATGCGCACGGGCGGCGCATAGCGACCGAGTGTAATTCTGTCCAACTATGTCTTGAAGACTGAGTAAAACTTTTTTGAAATTCCCTTTTTTCAGACTAATCATTGGTTTTTATTCCTTTTAATGTGAATGAAATATCCCCCAGTATATAACCACGGAAAGTTAGTTTAGAGAGTTAATGTTTGGCTTGCTTTTCTTTCCATTCTTTTCCAAATAAATTATACTTTTTATGTGATATCGACTTTTTCCACAGTAACAAATCTATTCTTTATTGTACAGACTAAGACTTACACATATCTAATATATTTAAGTTATTCCAGTAGAATTACCACTTTACATGTGTGACCTGCGTTGTTAACGTCGCGGTATGGAGAAATAAACTTATCTTCGAGAATCACGCTAGTTGCGAAAGGATATCAAGATGGAGAAAATGGGACGTCGAACTTTTGTCCGCAATATTTCTTATGGCGCAAGCGCTGCAGCGCTTGGCGCCCGTGTAGTTCATGGCGTCGAACCAACCAATCAAACCGGTGCAATGACCAAGATAGGAACCAGATTGCATGAGCTGCGCAAGCCGGTCGCCATCGCTATGTGGGATTTCAGCTGGATTTTGAGACACCACCGCTTTGGTTCGTTTGAAGATTGGGATGCAGTTCTGGATGGGCTGCTGGAACGCGGTTACAACGCCATACGTATGGATGCTATGCCGCAGTTTGTGGCTGCTGATACAGACGGTAATGTTCAGGAAGAATTCTTCTGCGTCAAAGACGGATGGAAGCCGTCATTGTGGGGCAACGACGTATCGATGCATATACGTCCCCGCGAGGCTCTGTTGGAGTTTCTGCCCAAATGTTACGAGCGGGGCATCCACGTAGGTTTGTCGTCATGGTTTCTGCCTCACGGCGCCGGACGTAAGGCTATATTTCAGGAAGAAGGCGGGCTATTGAGATCATGGATAGAGACCCTGGAGTTTCTAGACCAAAACGGCCTGCTGGATCAGGCGCTTTATGTGGACGTCTTGAATGAGTATCCCTTCTGGCATGGATATGTTTGGCTAAAAAGCCAACTCGATGCACGCTCGGATGTAAAGAAGTTCAAAGAAGATAATCCCGAAGCTCATATACCCGATGTCGTTCCCGATGAATCGAGCGGGGGAATGAATCCCGTTCAGCGCGATTTCTATAATAACTTTGCGAAATCAACGCTCAACAGCCTGAAGAAACATTGGAGCGGCCTCCCGTTTTACGTCTCCCTTGATTCAGGCATGCCCTTGGCGAATATTGATCTGCAAGCCTTTGATGGATTGGATTATCACGTCTGGTTTGTACATGGCGCCATGGGTAGTACGGGGTATGGGAATATCCATGAAATGAAAGATGATAAAGAGTTTTACAAAATCTATCCGGACATGATGCACTATTGGAAGGAACACCGTAACGAATTAATCGAATGGATGGAAGGCCGTATCTCCGTGATATCTACCGC
The DNA here is from genome assembly GCA_963662285.2 of bacterium. Taxonomy (GTDB): domain Bacteria; phylum Hinthialibacterota; class Hinthialibacteria; order Hinthialibacterales; family Hinthialibacteraceae. The sequence continues at coordinate 638,440 of CAXXMV010000008.1, read as the reverse complement.
CGCCCATAAGCAAGGGATTCCGTGCGGCAACACAGAGGGCTGGGGGCCGATCTCGTGGATCGATCACCCCGCTTTAGGTTGGGAATGGGTCAAAGAGAGCGCTGAGATTTGTTGCGATTTAGCAGTGAAACATGGTTGCAAGTTCATTTGCACTTCAAATTTCACCCACCCGCATTTCAAAGGAATGTGGGATGATGTGACTTGGCATCGCAAGATCACAGACCGGATTAAGCACGGATAAAATATTTATAGCCGGGAAACAAGGCGAATTCGTAATATGTCAGCCCATTGAAGCGCGTATCCCTCCCCCAAGCCTGGGGGAGGTTAGGTGGGGGTTGATTCGTCGAAGCGCAACCCCCCTCTAACTCCCCCCAAACTTGGGGGGAGAATCTTAGCCTAAACGCTTTATATAAAGCATAATTATTATTTTATAACTTCATGTGGTTAAACTGTTACGAAAATTCATACTAAACGAAGTTTCTCGAAATTAAACAAAAACATATGATTTTCCAAATATTCGCTAGATATATAGTATTCAGGTGTGATAGAATAAGTTGAAATTTACAAACTGGTTCATTTATCAATATGAATGGGAAATACATTTATCACTTGGAGGCTATCGCTATGTGTGAACACTGTAATAGAAGGGCATTTTTGGGAACAGGAGTGACTGGTGGAATGTTGCTCGCCAATGCATCCTGGGCGCAGATGGGATATTCGCAGTCAGCGCCTACTCCACGCCGGGAAAAGTGTCGGATTTGCGTAATCATTACGGGAACGCCTGTATCTGAGGACCGTAATTGGGGAGTCGGCGCAATTCAGGTAGAAGCAATGAAAAAGCGCCTAACCAAAGTGGAAAAGAAACTGGGAAACATTGAATTAATAGTGGGGCAATCGAGCAGCGCTGAGCAAACAGCGGATATATTGAAGAAAGCCGGGCCGAAGGCGCCGGTTCTTGCGATCAACGTACAAAACTTTGCTTTAACAAGAGTGGTGCAGCCCATTCTTGATGGCGCTCATCCCCTGGCGGTATACTCTCTGCCGGCCAGCGGTCACGATTGGATGTATGCTCCCCGTTGGCATCATCAGGGACATCGCGTCACTCTTCTTTCCAGCAGCGACTACAACAGTGAACTCGAACGCGCCCTGCGTCTGCTGAGAGTTATTCCTATGATGCAGCAGACTCGAATTCTACTCTTTCCACCAGCTCAGGGTACTACGCCCGCAAAGTCTCCCGATAAAATAAAGCAGTTTTTAGGGGCCGATGTGGTGGCCATCGAAGAGAAGGCTTTCAGTGACAAGATCGCCGAAGCTAAAGACAATGATGTTCAAGCCGAAATTGACCGCTGGACCAATAACGCGAAGGAAATCATAGAGCCAGATAAAGAGGACATCAGGAAGGCTGCCCGCGTTAGTATTGCGCTGCAGAACCTCGTTGAGCAGGAAAAAGCCCAAGGGTTAGCCATTGGAACCTGTATGGGATGGTTATCAAAAGGATTCCCCTGCCTGGGATTTACCCGCCTGCGCGACAACGGCATCCCTGCTGCATGTGAAGGTGATATGGACTCATTGTTGACCATGCTCCTATTCCAATACGCAATCGATCAACCTGGATTCCAGGGCAACGCCACGTTTGACACATCCCGTAACGCTCTCTGGACCGCCCATTGCACGGCGCCTCTGAAAATGGACGGCAAGGATGGCAAAGAAGCGCCCTACCTGCTGCGCGGGCATTCCGAGGTCAGTGGAAGCGGCTGCGTTCCTGAGGTTCAATACCGTCTTGGAGAAACCATCACCCGCACCAAACTGGTCAACCTGGATACCATACTCGCTTCTACAGGCAAGATTATCGAAGTTCCAGAAAAGTCGGTTCACGGTTGTCGCACCCAGATCGTCACCGAAGTTCGCGACGCGAAGAAGATGGCCGCCAACTGGAGCAGCGTCCTTGAGACGGAGGATGCCATGACCCTGCTGCACCGGGTGGTATTCTACGGAGACCACATGGATAACCTTTATCACCTATCCCGGTTGATGGGTATGAAAGTCGTCGAGGAAGTCTAGACGAGCGGCGCCGTTTACAACTGAAAAATCTGATTATTATAAAATTAAAACGAGAGCCTACTTTCGGTGGAAAGTAGGCTCTCTTTGCTTCAAATGATTTCTAGTAGTTTTTCTCCTGAATCTAAACAGATATATAGAGGCTGTTTTTATATGATTCAATTTTGCGCTGGGTGCATTTTTTGATGAAAAGTATGTGAAATTAAATATTAAGAAATTAATTGTGTTGTATATTAACACTTGTAGCGTTGAGGTTTTCTTTGTACCATTAATCCAGGATAGTTCTCAACTATTTGTGGGGGGGGAGGGGGCTAATATGGTAGATGTTTTTGTAGTGGATGATCATTCAGTAGTTCGGGAAGGTTTGATCAAAATCCTTGAAGAAGAAGAAGACTTCTCGGTATGTGGTGATGCTGACAACTTGTTTACTGTTCGCAAAGCATTAAAAATAAAAAGACCTGATATAATCATTCTTGACCTTCCCCTTTCAAAAGATAATGAGAGCGGACTTGATTTTCTTAGTGAGTTAAGTCATAGCGAAAATCCTATCCCGGTGATGATCCTTTCTATGCATGATGAGGCGGTTTATGTCGAACAATCGCTAAGGGATGGAGCTAGAGGATATTTCTTAAAAAGCGACTCTATTAAATTATTACCCGAAGCTATTCGTCAGGTGCTGAAAGGGAAAATTTACCTTAGCGGTGAACTGGCTAATACCATAATTGAAAAGCGCTATTCATCATCACCAGAGGAAAAATTGCTTAGCCAACGGGAGATGGAGATATTCGAATTGCTATCGCTTGGATTTAGGCGCGGACAGATAGCCGAAAAACTTTGTATGAGCGTTAAAACGGTTGGCAGCCACTTCGAGCGCATCAAAACAAAAATGAATGTGGATTCTCTTTCTGATCTTATAAAACTTGCGATTTCACGGATGTATAAATCATGAAATAATTCTAGAGTAGTTGTCATAACAATGTTCTGATTGGCTTTTTCGAAGATCAAAAGTTATCATAAACGAACATTTTTTTGAAAATCGCTCTAATTACAGTTATTTCAAATTTTCTTGCTGGTTCTCAATATCTACTTTTTATAGTGTTGTAACTTATTTTACTCCCCATTTGATTGCTATTAAGCACCTAACATTTGTAGGTAATTATACTTACAAAAATAGGTATTTGCGATTATTGAGGAATCTTTTGTATTTTACTAAAATACGAAAGATAAGTTTTTTTATTCTTTTGTTATTGTTTTCTTCACTTTGATTTATTTATGACAAATAAGTTAAGACAATTTCTATTTGTGTGGCTGGGGGATAAATTCTTTGTGAAGGAGGGCATTATATATGGATGAAATATACGATGAAAAATCTTCTTTGTCTATTGTTGACTTGATGATGCAATCGAAATGGATTGCTTATGGCACAGTATGTTCACGGCGGGAGGAAGATAGCGATAGTTATTACAGTTTTAAGACCAAGCAGGCTCTATTTGGTGATTTGGATAATATGAATATGGTTGTTATCGAACCAACTTGTTTGAAGAGGACGGTTAGGTTTGGATTTAGGTCTCAACGGGAGGTGGTGGCCTTCTCGCTGAAGGGAGGCTTAGAATTGTCGGGGGATGATTTTGTGCTGCCTATTATTCATGATCCGATAAATGGTGAATGCTATATCAAAATTCCAGATGCTGTCATCAAAAAGAATTCGTTGTTTCAAATGATTTCCAGTAGTTTTTCTCAAGAACCTAAAACAGATATACAGAAATCCGAAAAGTATTCTGGTTACAAGTTTATTCTGTTTGAAGAATTTAAAACTAATCTAGAAGACTTGCGCCGGGATATTTGATAATTATTTAAACTATATGAGTTTTTTAATGGTCGATAGGTTAACAGTTTTAATGTGCAATAAGGGTGCGAGGATTGGTCTTGGAATCGCAAATCAGAATGTTATTATGAAAACATCTATACAACAACAATTCATACATCCGGGTACCTGATAAATATCCCGGCCTCGGATGCTACAGGCAGCGCCAATGCATTTGTCATTATTCGTGACAGCGGCGGCGTTGCCGACATCTACTTATTTCTATGACTATTACTATAATGAAGTAAGCATTTTTGGTTATATCTTGCAGAAATATAATTGTCGAGTTATATCCCCCAAGCTTATTTTGCGCTCTTTTTGAATCCAATCTTAATCAGGTTATTGATGTCTTTTTGCGAGACTCCCCTTAGCAGGATCAGGGCGGCGGCGTAGATAATTATGCCTGTAGGTATTGACCAGTACCAGTGTAGATTGAGATAGGTTAATCCCCCGTACATTATGAGGCAGGCGCCGATGATGGCGGCGTAGCGCTTTAATCCCTGGATCAGTTGGAAATCGCGTGTGTATCCCTGCATGATCAGGCAATAAAGTCCTTGCGACAGGACGGTGACCACCGATGCCCCGTAGGCGCCGTAAAAGTATATGGCTGGAATATTGAAGACGGCGTTGCTCAGCAATCCCCATGCGCTGGCACGGACGTTGAGGTGTTGTCGGTCAGTGGCGTTTAATATGGTTCCCAATAAAAAGTTGGCGTATATGAAGGGCAGCGACCATAGCAGCAATTGAAATATCCTGCCGCTTTTAATCCCCAAATCCGGTTCAAACCAGTGGATCATGTCGAGAGCGATGTAGGTTCCTCCTGCGGCGATGGGCAGGCTTACAATCATAAGACCGCGCAGCAGGTCGACGGCGGTCTGTTGGAAGGGGCGGTTTTCGTGAAATAACTTGGAAAATATCGGGTAGGCCGAGATGGCGATAACCTGGGGCAGCAGGAATAATCCTTCAAGGAAGCGGTAGGGATAGCGGTACAGCCCGGTCTCTTCGTCGCCGCACATCCAGTTTACCATAGCGGTGTCTTCGCGGTGCAGCAGCAGAATGCAGGCTGCTGATAAGCCGAGAGGAAGCGCCAGTTTTTGCCAGTCGATCCAGTCTTTGATTGAATATTTGGTATATTGAATGCCATAGCGGGAAATAATAATGTAGAAAGATACAGCCAGAGTGGTTAGTGATCCGGCAGTATAGCACAGCGCTATCAGCGGCAATCTGGGCAGCGTCAGGAGGATCAGCACCGCTAATCCGATATGGATAATCTTATCAAGTATATTGGCTAAACCTTCATAGGCCATCAATTCAAAACTGCGCATTATGGCCCGGATCAACATGACGTTGGTTATGGTGATGAAATAGGTTAACGAACAGAGCAACAGCGGCCAGGTATGACCCGGCTGGGCTAAGGTGCGCATGAAAATGGTCATCACTACCGCGCCTAGAATTGATGCGGTGAAGCGGAAGGCCAGCAGTGGATAAAGAACTTTCTGCAAGTCATCACGGCGCCGGGCGATTTCGCGGGTGACGGTCTGTTCCAGTCCAAAATCAACCAGCACGCTGAAGATGATGGCCATCTCGATAAAATACTCGATGCGCCCGAACTGTTCCGGGCCGAGGATATCCATCGCCATCACGGTATAGACCAGCAGTAGCAACTTGCATAAGACGCCGCTGACAGTCAGAATCGCTCCAAAGCGGGTTATACGCGATCCGATGCCCGAATCAGAATTGGTTTGGTTCATGTAAGAGTCCTGTAAAAGTCACAGATATTACTGGCGAAACATTCCCAGGTAAATCGCTGTTGAACTCTGTCGCGGCCTTTTTGTCCCAACTCATGCCGTAGGTTTTCGTTATTGCGTATATGCCATACTTGTTCTATAAGCGATTTAACCGAGCCTTCATCAAACAATAAGCCAGCCTCTCCAATAACTTCCGGGATGGCGCCTGAGGTTGAACCAATGACCGGGATTCGACGCGCCATGGCTTCTATGGCGCAGCGTCCCAGTTGCTCCATCCAACCCGGCGTACTGCGCGAGGGCAGCACGAAAGCGTCGAATTGATCCATCAATGCTGGCACCTGATGTTCGGTAACTGGTGAACGCCATTCGACGCGGTCTTGGATTCCATTGTTAAGAGACCACTGTTTATATTGTTCCTCATCTTCGCCAGAGCCTACTATAATCAGTCGCGCATCAGGGATCGATTTTACGGCTTCAAGCAGTAAATCAATGCCTTTCATGTGTATTATTCTACCGATATAACCCAAGGTGAACGGGCGTTTATTACTGGTTACAGGCTCTGCGTCATCGAGGAAATAATCCGGTATACCGTATGGGATGACGGCGGTTTTTTTGGAGTATCCCTTTTTCTGTAAGACATCTTCAGCGCTCCTGGTTGCGCAGACTGCGGCGGTAGACCGCCTATGGGAGAATTTATCGATCATGGCGTAAAGCCTAGATGCGCGGGCGGGATAAGTCCAATCGCGGTATATATTTTCCCAGGTATAAAACAGAATGTGCGCATTCGGAGCAAAAACAGAGGCGGCCAGTATTGTTTGGAGGGCGGAAATAGACCAAGGTTCTTCCAGCAGCTGGATTATATCCGGCTTAGCGCTTGCGATTGCGCGGCATAAGCCAGAGTAATAACCGGCTCTGGCGTAATAATCCTTATAAAAAACTTTGCCGGAATGGATGTGATAATTACAATCAACCGGATTCCATCTGATATCCCGGCCGCTCTCTATCCAATGACGCGGACCAAGAACATGCAGTTTGACGTCAGGCTGCTGTGCTAAAGCTTGATGCCGTTGGTGGGATGATTCCAATCCGGCGGTTTTATCTATGACTAATATGCGCATGGTTCCCGATATATTTTTTTGTATTGTAGGATTTAATTACCATATATTAATTCGGTCTGTTTGTTACTCCAGGCAGCTGTAGTATGATTGAATCATAGGATGAATAGCAATGGTAACAAGTCCATATAATAACCAAACTTATTGGCGGCGCAATCTGGAAGCGCTTGAACAACGCGAACCGGAACTCGCCCGTCAGTTGAAATGTCTGCCAGCGTCGCAACGGTTTGTTGAATCGCGTGCTGTTGATGGTTCGCCGCTGCTTGGTATTGTGCTGGAATCAGGGCAAATGGCGGCGCTGTGTCATACTGAAAAGCCCAGGTTGGAAGCGGAGCAATGGATTAGAAATCTGGGTGAGGGATTTCACAGAAACGCCCATGTTCTGTTATTGGGTTTCGGCGCCGGTTATTATCCAATGGCTCTTTTTGAACTGTCGGATAATGATACATCAATATGGATCGTCGAACCGGATATCGACTTGTTCGCCGCCGCTTTACATGTCATGGATTTTACTAAACTAATATCAGCTTCACGGGTGCGTTTTGCGGTAAGATTGCCGGAAGAGCAGGTTGCCCGTCTTTTATTCAGTGGATCAAATTGTCACCGTATGCGGGGGCAGGGCATCCAGATGGCTTTGAGTAATGTCGCCAAAGGTTTGTACGCCGGATATATCCAGCAATTAAGTTCGGCTATCAATCTATCTATTCAAACTGAAGCATTGAAATTTAAGACGACTGAAATTCAGGGCAAGACCATACTATCTAATGTGCTGACTAATCTGCGTTTCATGCTGCAAGGGGCGCCTTTTAACCGGCTGCATAGTGCGGCGGTTGGAGTTCCGGCGTTTATTATCGCTCCCGGTCCAAGCCTGCAAGATGCGTTGCCGCAGATTACCGCTTATAGAGATAGGGCGCTTTGGATCACCATCGATACCGCGCATCCCATCTTGTTGAATAATGGCGTCTCATCCGACCTGGTCGTTAGTCTTGATTTTACTGAACTGAATGCCCGGCATTTCGAGACCATTGAAAATGATAAAACGATCCTGCTGGCTTTTCCAGGAATTGATCCTTCCATATCAGAACGTTACCGGGGGCGCACTTTTTTCTATGATCATTGCGGTGCAGTAAATTTTGCTCCGGGCGCTACTCAGATTCTGCGGTCGCTGGATGGGTTTGGATCAGTGGGCGGCCTTGTCTCTTATGGATCAACTGCGCATATCGCCATGCATGCCGCACGGATGATGGGATGCAGCCCCATAATCCTCATCGGCAATGATCTGGCTTTTCCAGATGAAAAATGGTATTCCGATGGAGCGATGCAGAATAAACTTGATCAACCGGAGCGTGAAAGCGAACTATTGTTATCAGTGACGTCTAATAATGACGGGATAGTGCAGACCAGTGGACTTTATAAACACTACCTGGATACATTTACAGAATTGATTAAAGGATGCGCAGCGCCGGTTTATAATACCTCTCTCAAGGGAGCGCGTATTGAAGGCGCTCCTTATGTGGATATTAATGATATTTTGACGCAATATTGTAAGTACACTGTGGATGCTGCATTTCTTGCAAGCAGCCTCAAGCCGGATTTAGGGTATAAACATTTAAGTCTATGCAATGATTTAAAAATTTTGTCAGAGGCCTGTCAACGAGCCAATCGTGGTTTTAATCGATTGATGGAACAATTGAATGAAATCAATCCTGCAGCAACTTCATTTAGAAATGATATGATTAAACTGATGAAATCGTTTTTTAAAATGTTGAAGGACGAAGAAAAGGCTTTCAATCTTTGCACGACTCTTTGTTCCCGTTCAACGCTATTGATATTGGGGCAGGGAGGGCCATCCAGTCTTTTCGGAGGCGATTCAGCGCAAGTCAATCAAGAGGCCTACCAGCGCTGTTCTGATTTCTTCAATGATATGCAGAGGGCGATGAAAATGAATGGAAAATTATTCAATGAAACTGCCCTGCAATTAAAGCAAATTTGAAACATTCCGTATGCTCCTCAATAAGTGCTTCCTCTCATGAATAAATAACATTTTTTTAACTTTCTCACGCTCTTTTTTTTCTATAGAAGAGATAATATTGATACAAAGGTTTATGCGTTGCTTTTTGGCTCTCATTACGTTTTTCTATGCAAGAACAGTTTTTTCTATAAAAAGAATAAGATTATTTCCATGATCGTCAGATAAATTAAAGAATTATTTCAATATTGGTTTTAGATCGAATACTGAATGAAAACTCTTTTTTCAACACGGATTAAAAGGATAATCCTGGAGTTGCTTTACGCAATACCGGTGGTAAACTACTATGAATCTTAATCTTCGGGAGTTTTTAATGCCTAATCGTGAATCTCGTATGGCAATAAATCGCAGAGGATTCGGCCTCAAGGATAATGTGGCCGAAACTTTAGCGCAGGAATATAAGAGCGAACTGGTTAATTCACTGCGTGAACATGGATCAACCTTGCGTTTTGAGAATTTACAAATTCTGTTGGCTAAAGAATTTGGTTTTTGCTATGGCGTGGACCGGGCGGTTGATTACGCCTATGAGACGCGCATGAAATTTCCTGACCGCATGATCTATATCACTACCGAGATTATCCACAATCCACGGGTTAACCGTAAATTGAAAGAGATGGGCATTCGCTTTCTCAGCGGCGGCGGATCTGATAACTGTGATTTCAGTGAAGTTAAAAATGATGATGTAGTGATTCTTCCCGCTTTCGGCGCATCAGCTGAGGATATGGATCGCCTGCTGAAGATCGGCTGTACCTTAGTTGATACAACATGCGGCTCGGTGATGAATGTATGGAAGCGCGTGGAGCGAAACGCCAAGGATAATTTCACTTCCCTGATTCATGGCAAGTACTATCACGAAGAGACCATAGCAACCAGTTCGCGCGCATTAAATTTCAACGGTTCTTATTTAATTGTCCGGGATGAGAAAGAAGCCGAAATAGTTTGTGATTTTATTTATGGAAATAGTAGTAAAGAATCCATCCTGTCTCATTTCAATAAAGCCGTCAGTCCGGGATTTGATCCGGATAAAGATTTGCAGCGCGTTGGTATAGCCAATCAAACCACTATGCTGAGCAGTGAGTCGATGCATATTTCCAATATTATCCAAAAGGTTATGTCCGTGCGTTATGGGGAAGAAAACCTGGAAAATCATTTTCGCGCCTTCGACACCATTTGCAGCGCGACGCAGGAAAGACAGGATGCCATTATAGAACTGGGAGAGAAAAAACCGGATTTGATAATCGTTGTCGGCGGCTATAACAGCAGTAACACTAACCATCTTTCAGAAATCGGAACCCGCTTCGCCCCGACATTTCATATTTGTGAATCAGATTGCATCATCTCCAATACTGAAATTCGCCATAAACTACCTAACGATGCTGAAGAAATTACAACAAAAAACTGGCTGCCCGATGGACCGTTGACGGTGGGCGTCACATCAGGAGCTTCAACGCCGGATAAAGTGGTTGAAGAGACTATTCTCCGTATTCTCTCCAGCAGGGGGCATAATCTTGATGAAGCCTTGGCGGTGCTGAAAACGACGGTATTGAACTGATTGAGTTGAATATAACTGGTTCGGCATCATGTACTGGATATCCTGGATTACTGAAATAAGATGACGCCCCGATTGGAAATATAGGTTTTGTTGGTATAATTAAGCTCGATTCAAGAAAAACGCTATAATCCTTTTATTTTTTGTAATCGCGTGTAGTTAGATTACTTGATGTAGTTTTCATTGCCTTTAAATCGAACGGATAAACCCGTGATTTGTGCTCGTAAGACTCATAAGGGCAAGTTGATTGCAGTTGAAAGACTCTATAGTTTGGGGAAATCAACGCAAATATCTCTTGCCAAGCGCTGGTTGGAACTGACCGGCGTTAAGTTGTTTGTGGCAGAATTGAATTATCCAGCCGTTGTAATAAAAACCGTCCCCGAAGTTAAAAATCAAAAACTCATTACTTACTATATAGCCGTTTTTGTTCGTGCGATAAATATAGATTTGCAGGCAATAGTTCTAATAGTGGTATAACGTTGAAAAATAGAGCGAGGTACAGGAATGTCGAAAAATATTGACAAGAAATACGTCATAGGCGTGGATCTGGGCGGGACGAAAATACTGGCGGCTGTAATTGATGAAGATGGTGGAATCCTCAGCCGGGCTAAAAAGAAAACCAAGGCGGAGCGTCCTGCTGAAGAAATCCTGGGGCGTTTGACATCGGTCTGTATTGAAGCCGTTGAAAAAGCGGATATCTCTTTTGATGAGATTAAGGGCATTGGCATCGGATCGCCGGGACCTCTTGATCCTGAAAAGGGAATGGTGATTGAAACACCCAACCTTAATCTGACCGGAGCCTGTATTACTGATTTTGTCAGCAACGAACTTGGCGTCCCTTCATTTCTGGATAATGATGTCAATGTGGGAACATTCGGTGAGTTCGTATATGGCGCCGGACAGGGCTGTAAACATATCGTCGGTCTCTTTTTGGGAACCGGCATCGGCGGCGGTGTTATCGTCGATGGCAAACTATTGCATGGACATAGTTTCAATGCCGGTGAACTGGGGCATTTGAAAGTGCGCGCATTCGGCGCCAAGTGCGGCTGTGGAATGCATGGCTGCCTGGAAGCATACGCCAGTAAAACGGCCATGATTAAGTATTTTCAAAAAGCTGTAGCTAAAGGTAAAACCACCATTCTTACGGAGTTGATCGGCGATAACTGGGAAAAATTAACCAGTAAAATATTTAAAATAGCCTACGAAGCTGATGATAAACTTGTCGTCAAGGAACTGAATCGCGCGGCTAAACTGACTGGCGTTGCAATAGGCAGTTTGTTGAATATTCTAAGCCCCGAAAAAGTGATTATCGGTGGTGGATTGATCGAAGCGATGGATAAAGAACTGATGCCGGTTATTATAGAATACGCCAAGGCCAATAGTTTCCCCATTATCCATCAAAATGTTGATATTGTTCCAGCGGCGTTGGGCGACGACTCCGGAATACTCGGAGCAGCCGCCATCGCCTGGAAACGTTTGGAAGGAAAAAGCGTAGCCGTTTAGACCTTGTGAATTATTCGGGTGTTGAATCATCCTCTGGTTGATCCTGGGCATTGATCTGGGATTCATCCCGGTTTTCTTCGTCTTTTTTGATTATTACATAACCGTGCTTCTCCAGGAAATTGAACCAAGCGGGGATGCATTCGCGGTAGCGGGTGGTTTCAAACTGAATAAGTTGTTGAATCTGCCCGATATTCCGCGTCCCGTCCACCAGCCACCATGCCATGATGTAGGGCAGGTTGCTGCGCGGCGATTGTTTTACCGGAGTAGTCCACTCTTCATAGGGCAATGAATCCAATGTAATAGTTCCGAGCGCGTCTCCAGTTCTTATGGGGACGCGTTCGTCTTCAACAACCTCTTTCGCAACTTCAATTTCAGGTAGAGCAATATTCAATTCATCAGCACGGACGTTGACATGAGTGCGCAGCACTTTCTGTGCGGTTTCGCTGGCATCATTAAGCGCTTGGCAGAGTTCGGTTATGGCTTCCCAATCAATCTGATCCTCTGCTCCTTCACCCATTTCTGATAAGGTCAACATTCCTTTCGATTCCATTGCTGCGCGTAAGGGGAAATGTCTGGACGCTTCACCAAGCAATTCGTTCAAATCGCTTAGATTTTGGGCCTCTTTGGCGCGATCCGTAAACTGTTGCAGGTCTTTGATTATGCGTTCATGAGACAGGTTGAAGTTCCATTGCGCAATGTCAGGCATGTCTCCGATGCCGATTGAGGCCATAGTATAGGCCATTGCTAACGGGGCGGTGGCCAGATCGATCAAGGATCGGGAGTCAATAGTATTAATGGTATCAGCGCTGCTATGGCGGCATTCGTCATCCGTGCCTCCATACAGCCAGTGGGTCGGCACTCCGATGATGGGATCATTGAAATATACATCTGCGTTTAACGCCAGTTCACGGGTTTCCATAAATCTCTGGGGACGGATGAAATGGATATACTGCTGGAACAGACGCTGCGCCAGTCCGTCGGCGTAATGACGCTGGAACATGGGCGCGAAGCGGTAACTCCACCGGCTCCATGATGCATCAGGGTTACCAGCGCCTGATTCAAGATTGATGGCGTACCGGGTGCGCTTCAGAATATCCTTGCGCTCTCGCGCGAAGGCCAGCGAACCATATAGTTTGGGCGCAAATAGAAAACGTATGCCCAATAGCGGGCGCGGCATGGTTCCTGCTTCAATCTGGCTTGATAGTATGCGGGCTGATTCCAGCATTGCGGCGCTGGAGGCGGCGTTGAAATGCGCTCCCTGACCGTAGGCTGGAGCATATATCAATATTTCTTCCTCACCGGGGTCGCCGGGGATCAAACCGCTGATCATTGGCAGTTTTCCGCTGTAAAGCCGGGATTGCACTTTAGCGCATAGCAGCAAAGATTCTTCAGAGGCCAGTTGCTCTATATCTGCGCCGATTTTTTTTGAAACAGCTAACAGTAATAATGGCGTTTCATCTTTTTTCGGTCCCCACCCTCCGGGAATATTGGAATTCCTGAATATCCATTGCAGCGATTCACTATCATTAGGCGCCGGACTCCAACTGCTGATTATGCCAGCCGCTTCCTGTTTGACGGCCAGTTCCCGGATAACGTCAGGTCGTCCCGGAGTATAGATGAACATGCCTTTGGCGTCTTTATTCTCCAGTTCGCCTGGTTCTCCGGTTGACAGACACAGTACCCCGGCTTCGATCCCATCAGACTGGGTAGCCGGAGACCACATGCCGATGCAGGTAGGCTGTTCGTCGCGGTTATAGAGAACCTGCTGTCTGGGCGCAATAATCGATAGTTCAGCCTGTTCGCAATCCCAGGCTAAAGGCATGACAGCGTCGCCGTACCTGGTCTCTCCATCGGCGGGCAGTTCGATCCGGTCAGTCTCCAGACCAAAATCTTTAAGCGCTGATTCAATATAATCGGCGCTTCTGAGGAAATGAGTAAAATCAAAATATCTGTTATTGACCCAAATAGATTGAGCATGCTCTCTAATTTTATCTGCGGATGCCGCCCGCAGGATTGGTTCAAATATTCCCAACACTTTGCATTTCTCCTTTTTTTTATCTTTTAAACCGTTCTTATTATATGCTTTGTTTTTTGATGAGTGATGGGCGCCAAGAACAATGCTAAGCCAGTTCATGAGTAATTATCAAAATCTAAGGTTATAGCATCAAGGATTGATAGATATATGGTCTAGCCTTGGTATCCCATAAGCAAGACGCATGGGCGATTATCTCTTGTGAATTATTACGCCATAAGAATACAGACACTCTGTTTCTTTTAATGCAAATGAATTAATAATATTTTAGTATTATTATTTTTATTCCATCAAATATTTTATGGTTATATATTTGTAGCCAATTAAAATAAATAACTTGTATTCTGAATACAACCAAGTTATTGTTGATATTAATGCATCTTAGGTTACTAAATATCGAAAAGGATGATACATATCTATGGGAAATACAAATCTTAAGCGATATTTCAAAATTATTGAATTACTCGAAAAAGAACCTAATAAGTGGACCTGCGGTAAACTTGGCCTCTATTTTGGTGTTTCCAAACAATGCATCCATAGGGATATCAATAAGTTAAGAAATGCCGGATTCGATATTAAGTGTTCTAATAAAGGATATTGTCTTATGCAGGATTGAAAAAAGCATCAGCTAGTATAGCTTACTCCGGGGAGATTTTAGTTGATATATCTATTTTATCAAGATATAATAAATATGACTATTTTTAGATCATATCTATTTTTTCTATATGTTATAAAATATCAATATGCTTATCTATCAAGTAAATATTATAGAAAGTGATTCAAAACTGGAAATTCCTTCATTTCTATCGCCACTTAATATATATGCATTAATTAGCAGAATAATAATTAATAAGCAAATTATTTATGGATTAATATATTTTGCCTCATTTTCATTTATTTTCGTATCTATTATTCCATCATTTATTGGATACGATGGGTATTTTCATTGGCGTTACTCTTCTATCTCTTCCCAAAAGGGTTTTTCTTTTGAGGCGTTGCCATTAACTATTTATCAAAACGATTTCATTGATCATCATTGGTTATTTCATAAAACTTTATCTTTTATAACTGTTGTGGGTGATGAATATGGACCACGGATAGGAAGATTTACATTTCTATATTTATTTATAGTAATTTATTGGCTTGTTTCCAATAAATTAGGTGTGAAACACTCATTGTTTTGGACTTTTTGTTGCATGCTTCTATCTAATGTTATGCTTTACCGTTTGGCACTATTGAGAGTAAATGCATTATCAATTACATTTTATCTTTTATGTCTATATTTCTTATTGAATTACAAGTATAAAATGATATTGATAACTATGTATTTATATACTTTGTTTTATTATGGATCCATAATATTTCTGATTAATTCCGGTTTTTATGCTATCTTGAATTCTCAAAATAAATTTATATTTTATACAAATAAATGTTTTTTGTATTGTCTAATTGGATTTGCTTTAGGGCTTATATTAACACCTTACTTTCCTGATAATATATTTTTTTTGATGAATTATGTCATGTCGAGATTGAATTGGTATAATCCAACATTGTCAATTAACGTTGAATGGAATCATATGGGTGTATACGATATTTGTCTGTGGTTATTGCCATATATTTTCTTCTTTTTTTTCATATTAATTGCAAAAATTTTTTATTACAAAAAAAATAAATTTAATAATACTGATACTTTTTTATTTATCAGTTCACTTCTTTTCTTCCTCGCAATACTTAGATATGTTCGTATGATTGAGTATTTTATTCCAACATTCTGTTTGTTTTCTAGTATAGTGATTAATAGGCAAATCAATAAAGATAAATATTTATACAGGATGTTTCTGAATGTTAAAATGATATGCATATTAATATTTATTATAAATTTTTATATGTTAGTAACTAGTGTTAATAACAATTTTTTAATCAGGGATAATGAACAGAGAAAATCTTTGGAATGGATTGCAAAGAATAGTAATGATGGTGATTTTATTCTAAATTTCCCATATTCTTCATTCCCAGCATTATATTTTAATCAACCTTATGCACAATATGTAAATGGTTTAGAGCCTGATTTTCTTCGTCGACAGAATGAGAGCGTCTATAATAAATTGGATGAGTTAGCAAGTAGTAGAGATCATACACTTGTCCCTATTCAGATTCAAGGTAAAAAGATTGATTTTGTTTATATAAGTCGTATTAATTATTCGTTGTCCTACCTTTTGATATCCAATTTTATAAATAGTGCTTATTATGAATTATGTTATAAAGATGAAAGTGCATATATTTTCTGTCCAAAAGAGGTTATCGCAAATGAAGATTAAAATTAATATGCGTGAATTTATATTGTTAGTATTTCTAATACTTATAAATATACAAAATATAGGATGTCAAGAAAAAAGTAAAATTTCAATAACTCCTGAAGAAATAAATTTAGGGGATGTATATGAAAAATGCATATATATTAAAAACTATAAAATAAAGAATCTTTCAAATGAATATGTACGATTTAAAAGTGTTAAATCAACATGTGGATGTATTACTTCTGATATACCAAAAAGTTTGAGGCCTGAAGAAGAACTGATATTATCTGTCACAGCAGAAACAATGTCACTTGGTCCTTTTTTTCATAAAATAACCTTTCTTCCAGAAAATCAAGATAAAGAAATATATATAACCTTAAAAGGAGTATCTGTACCCTGGTTTATACTTGAACCGTTTAAACTAGATTTTGATTGCAATAAAAAATCTTTCGATGCTAGTTACACATTTAGTATATTAAAACATAAAACAACTGAGTCATTACCCATGTTGGTCTCAGTTAATAATAAGCGTACAGATATTGGTAAAGTTACATATAAAATACTAAAAAATAGTGATCATATAGAAAAGTATACATTTATATATCATTTACATGAACATACTTTAAAAAAGAACTTTGAATTTGATTTCATATATCTTTTATTTAGTGATAATAATCATGTTTACAAGGAAATAACTATACCCATTACTTTTTCATATAAAGATGAAATAATGTTTGATCCATCTTCTATTTTTATGGGATTAGTTGATCCGTTATCTGAAAGTCAAAGAGAGTTTAAATGTATAATATCCGATCCAAACGTATCACTGCTTAAAGTTGAAATTATGGGGAATAAGAATGAGTGGTCTTGCAATAAGACTAATGAAAAGGAAAATGATTATCAAAATATAATTGATTTTATAATGATATATAGATCTGATAAAACGAAAGGGGGTGTTAGATCATGTCAGGTTAAATTGTTTTTTAATAATGGTTTAGAACGAATAGTTCCAATAACCGCAATTGTAAAACCATGAAAGGATTATAAGGTGATCAAAAATGATTGATTTATTGAAAATTACCATACTAACAGGTTTATTAGTCTTTTGGTGTTCCTTAAATGAATCAAGCGCTATCGAAATGCTTTTAGAGTATAATGTTACATATAAAACCATGCCGAATAGTGATAGTGTGAAGAGGAGTATACAGCAACATATGGATTTAAAAGGAGTGAAGAACGACGCATTCCTCAATCATTTACATAACAGATACAATTCAGGTGACTCTATTAAGTTTCCATTTAAAATACTTGTGGTAGTAGAAGGGGATAAGTTAATTTCATTTCAAATGGATGACTATTATCCGCCAGTGAATAATGCTGTTGTATTTCACAAGACTGATTTCCCAAAGAAGAAAAAGATAAGATGCGATGGTAAATATATAACTGAATATATTAATCATAGTTTCAAAAATGAAAATGAAGAACCAACAAAAAAGAAATGCGATTATAATCCAATTGGATTGAATATTTGTGATGATTTTTTCTTACAAGTATTCCTGGAATCGCAATGTATGTTCCATCAAGCACAAATTGAGAATGGACGAAAAAAAGTGAATAGTAAATTCTCAATTAACCAAATTGGAGATAAACTGAATATATTTGTAATATCTTCAAATGAAAAATTTATTAGAGAAGCAGTTTTTTGTAAATCCCACGGAAGAACATATATACTCGAGCATTTTGTGAGAAGTTTTGGTAAAGATACAAAGAAGATAGAAAACGTAGTAGATTTTAAGCTTGAGAAAGTAACAATTGTAAAGGAGGAAATAAATGATGAATCATAGAGCGAGAAAAAAAAGTTTTTGTATATATGCCCTGATTATAGGTATTCTATCTATGTCACCTGTTTTACAAGTCCATTCACAGTATTTGGCAACAATAAGTTGTGATGGAAAATGTATATCACATAGTTGTGCTAATGTTTTAGAAAATAATACTGTGAATTTTTATGGTAATGGTTGGGGTAATGTTGCTGATGCTTGGTGGACCGAGTATTACTGTCATTGTAACGATTTAGTTGTTTGAAGACAGTGGAGGAGGTAAAGGGGGCAATTGCCCAGTGCGGATAGCGGTTTTCAGGGCGTCCACGACGGTGTCCACCGGATTGTAGCCGCGGCGTTTGAGTGTGCGAAAAACCGTCATCAGGATCGACTGCGCTTTCGCGCCCGCTTCGCTTTGGTTCCCCTGAATCGTCTTGCGCATAATCACCGCCGGGCGAATTTCCCGTTCGCCGTGATTGTTGGTGGGAGGAACATCCGGATGGCTCAAAAAGACCAACAGTTCGTCCCAGTATTTTTCCAGGCGCGCGGCGATTCGTTTGACGTCCCGGTCTGCGGATTGAATCAGCATCAAATCAATCAATCGTTCGTGCAGCCGGTCGATGCGCGATTGAAACATCTGGGGATCGTATCCTTCCCGATGGTACAATCGAAGCGCGTCGCCGAACAACCGCTTCGCTTTCTTGGAAAATTCCTTCCAATCCGCCGACGCGTTGGCTCCATCCACCTTCTTGAATTCGCGCAACAAATGCGCCAGGCAATACTGATGCGTCGAGTCGACGTGCGCGTAACACGCCCAGAAATCGCTCACCAGAACGCCCTCGAAGGTCTCCCGAAAAAATTCGAACAGCGCCGGATCGCCCCGGCTGGGATGAATCATGTAAAACGTGGCGTCCTGGTTGGTGAAACACCAGAGCCAGTGCGTTTTCCCGTTGACGCGCCAACCGGTTTCGTCCGCATGCAGGACCGCGCTTTCCAGCATTTCATCGATCAATTGCTCGCACCATGGTTGCAGCCAGTCGGCCAGGCGCTTCCACATGCCGAACAATCCTCCCGGAGAGACGACGGTGTTCAGGTGTTCGCTCAGGAGGTCGACGATCTGCCGGGAGGGCATTCCCAGTCCATAGTGCCAATGGGCGGACAGGGCCAACGCTCGATTTCCCAGTCGCGCGTTGGGCAGCGCGTCTTCGACTTTGGGCTCCACCAGTTTTTTGCAGTGCGGGCAATAACTGCGGGGAATTTCGTGCGCGGTGACCTCCGGTTCGATATTCGCCGGGATGTCTTCGATCACGCGGGTTCGTTTGGCTTTCTCGCTCTGGCAAGGAGTGACGGGACCTCCGCAATCCGGGCATCGTTCCAGCGGAGGATGTTGGACGGTTTTCGTGATATTGGGATTTTTCTTGCGTCCGCTTCCCGGATGGCCGGGTTTTCGCCCCCGCTTATCCTTTTTTCCCTTTTTATCTTTGGCGGGTTTCTCGTAGGGAGGAACCATCCCGGACGGGGTGCTGGCTTTCTTGGCCTCTTGGGCCGCCAGAAACTTCTTCAGGCGGAGAGCCTGTTCGAGGATAAGAAACACCGCCGCTTCCGGGTCCTCCTGGACGAGGGCGCGGATCGCCTCTTCGTTCAGTGCCCGGACGCCCTCCAGGATTTCCCGGAGGATTCTCTGAGCGGTCTCTCGGTTTCGGTTCATACTACTACTAACTTCGAAACCGCCTCCGAAGTAACGCTTGGTGTAATTTATTTTTTCAGAAAACTAAATCGTTACCTGTCATTATTGTCCAGCAAAAGTAACTTGTGATGATGATGATGATTGTAACATTTGCGTTGCTACTGTAATTAACGATAACAGCGATTGCGAAAGGTGTCAGTATGTAAGTGGTCAACATAACACAGTCGATATAAAAAATTATCATGTTGATGATGCTATATTAGAGTACGAATATTGTGCTCTAGAAGGTAACAATGATGATACCTTGATGAATCGATGTTCAGAAGGTAATGATATTCCACTGGGTGATTGTGATGCTCCAGACGATGATTCTTTAGGATCTTGCCCAGATAATTAGAATTGTAATATTGAGTGGGGGGGGGCTTTTCATTTTACCCCCCTTTTTATATCTTATCATTTCCTATATCTATCGGTTTAGATTTAGGTGATTACGTAGATTTCTTCCCGCCTAACAGCAGGTCATTCAATTCCTGTAAGGCTTTTTTAGGATCATCATTGGCTTTTTGCCTGATCTCACGCTCCTTAAGTTTATCTTTTCTATTCTGGATTATTTCAATCAGTTGATCTAGCATTTGGCGTAATTCTTCTTCATTACCGGGCAGGTCGTTAACTTCAGTTATAGCGATAAACGCTGATTGCTCCCGGTTATCGGGGAACAACTCAGCGATGCGTGCAGCATGATTGCCGCCTGTGATGGTTTGTTGAGCCGTTAGCAGGCGTTTGATAATTATGTCATGAATCGAATTTTCATTTATAATTTGAATCAAGGATGATAATTCTTCAAGCTTTTGGGCGTTGAAAAGAACAATATTATGGGTTTCATAGATGCCTTCGGGAAGGATGAAACCATGATGAAAGGCCAGCAGCCGGATTAAGTAATTTTTGATGAATGCTAACGGGTCTACCTTTTTTTGTTGTAATTCCTGGCTTGGCGCCTGGGTTTGAGTCGGGTAGGTTCTGAATTTCCCCTGCTTAAGTTTCTGGTTGATGGTTGCTTTAATGGCTTCGGCGTCCTGGTTTATAATGGTGGACATCTTAAGCATGCAATCATTCCTGAAAATAGAGTCTTTGATCTTCGCCAAAAGGGGAGTGACTGCATCGACCAGGTCTAATTTTCCCTGGGTGGTTTTGGGATCATGGTTTTTGGCTAATTGTTGCGTATAAAAATTGAAGCCGTCATCAGCCTTTTTGAGGAATTCCTGCATGGCTTCCTTGCCATGCTTCTTGATGAAATCGTCTGGGTCCATCTTGTCAGGCAACAACGCCGCACGAACCGTATGTCCGTTTTCAAAGAAGAGTTCCACTCCACGCATGGCCGCTTTTACGCCAGCTGGGTCTCCGTCATATAGCAGGGTGAAATCATTGGTATATCGGCGCAGTATATGGATATGCTCAGCGGTCAGCGCCGTCCCAAGCGAGGCCACCGTCTGTTGAAATCCCTGCGCATGCATGGCGATGGCGTCCATATATCCTTCGACCAGCACCACGCCGCGTTCTTTAAGGACATCCTTGGCTTTATCCAATAGATAAAGTACTTTTGATTTATTGAACAGAGAGGTGTCGTTGCTGTTGAGGTACTTGGCCTGTTCATTGGGATCAAGGCTTCTCCCGCCGAAGGCGATCACCCGCCCCAGGGTGTTGCGGATAGGGAACATTACGCGGTTTCTGAACCGGTCGTAATAACTATTCTTGTTTTTGTTGTGGATGATCAGCCCCAACTCTTCCAATACCTTCTCCGGTATGTTTCTTCTTTGCATTTCCGAACGCAGCCCATCCCATGCATCCGGCGAGTAGCCCAAAGCGAATTGCTTGATATCTTCCAGCGTCAGTTCTCTCGATTTAAGGTAGCCCATTACCGAACGGTTGTTATGCAGACGTTTGATGTAGAACTGGGTCGCCTGATCCATTACCTGGTAGCGGTCTATATCCTGGTGCGGGCGTTGCGGCCCGGTGTGGGCTTCAATCTGAATGCCCAGTTTAGACGCCAGATGGCGTTTGGCTTCTGGATAGGTAAGCGTCTCTATGCTCATGACGAAATCAATTACATTTCCACCTTTTCCACAACCGAAGCAATGATAGAAGCCTCTATCCGGATTTACGGTGAAGGAGGGAGTTTTTTCCTTGTGGAATGGACATAAGCCGAACAAGCGCCCGCCGCGATTTTGCAGCTGGACGTATTGCGATATAACATCTGCGATATCGGCTTGTTCGAGTATCTGTTGTTTTACCTGATCCGTATCGGCCATTCCTCAACCTTTGTATATCTGGAGCGATTCTATAAATATCGTGCGATAGACATTATTGCATAAAAACGTTCATATTCAGATTAACTATAGCAGGTTTTCGTTTCTTCATAAATTCACTGGTCACAGGAATTTTTGAGATGTTGTAGTCATGTAGAAAATATGGAACGACCGACCAAGTGATCGTAGATGGATAATGGTAATATTCATGGTATCGCGGTTTGTCAAAAAAGTTGATACAATAAATTAGGCTAAAAATTATAAATAATGGAGAATCAATTTGTTTTCATTCTTTTCTTATAAAACATTGAAACAGTTAACGTTTGGTTTGATAGTATTACTTTTGTGCTCTGGAGGATTTGCTGAGGTTGAAGAGCAATTTTTAATTGTAAGTTCAGATACGGATGACATTAGTGGACCTGTCAAATCTGTGACTATTAAAGAATCCTGGTATCATGGTCTGCTTGATAAAAGATATGCTGAGTCTAGTTATTTATCATCTATATGCAGTTTTAGTGAAAATGGCATCTTGAAAGAGCGCTTGTTCTATTCTGAAGTTGGCGATTTAACGTATCGCTGGCAGCGTTCGATTTCTGATCAAGGCAAAATTCAGAGTGAAATTAAGTATAAAAAAAATGATATCCTGATAACTAAGGGAACATATCTATATGATTCCAATGGTCGACGAAGCCAAAGCGATATTTATCGCTACGATGGCAAACTGGATAAGCAAATTCGCTTTATATATGATGATCGGGGAATATTAAAAGAACAGCATGAATTGAAAGACGGTCAAATCATACTGAAAACTGTCTATGAGTATGATGCAAATAACAACTTGCTCTCTTTTACCAATTATGATAAAGACCAAAATATAGAAGTTAAAGAAGAACATCGCTATGGCCCGGATGGAAATATTGCCAGTTCGATCATCATTAATAAGAGTGAAGCCGTAATAGCTTCAATGGTTTATACGCATGATGACCAGGGGCGTAAAACTGAAATTATGGCTTTTTCCAAAGATGGGCGCATAGAATTTCGCCGCTTATTCCAATACAACGATCAGGGTGATATTTCAAGAATGACAGTTTACAGTCGCGGGGGATATTTTTCAGATTGCGAAGCTTACCGCTATAAATATGATGATCATGGCAATTGGATTGAAAAACACGAATCTACTGCGCGGGTGGATACTTCATATCAATGCCCCATACGCATCGTTTACCGGTCTATTGAATACTATGACCTAAGTGATAATTCTTTTGAATAACGGTTGAACCGGATCATTCTCTAATCGTTATTAAAGCGCTTCTCCTTGGCAGGATTTCTCAATAATTTCGCGTGAAGCGCGTAGGTATGGGATGAATTCTTTGCTTAAGCGAATTATAGAATCAAATACATTATCGTATTTTTTCAACCGGTCTTGGTCAGTTTCACCCTTTTCCTGACGGATGAAAAGAAACAGGCTTGAAAATAGCGCTTGTCCCAGAGCCGTTTGAATACTCTGGTCGCGGTAAACTATCCAGAATAATCTATCGATTTCTTCCCATTCCGGTTTATTCCGTAAATTAACGTCTGCGCTTTGTAATAGAGTCCGGGTTTGTTTTAATCCATCTTGCGCCAGTCGGGTTGCACTCTCTAAACCTTCCAGCAGAAGGTCAAAGGCCTTAAGTCTGCGGATTTCCTGCGGGTCCTGGTGGTCTTTTAGAAATGGCGCAATATCGTTTACATTTTTATTCCTATCCAGGGTCGGCAGAATACGCGATAGCAAAGTGGGAATTGTCCCTTCTATTAAGGCGCCTCCCTCAGTTGCATCAAAAACGGTTATATCGGATTTCTTGATGCGGCTGGACAACTCTTTAAGAAAGATAGCCATGGTCTTCGAGGTTGGTACGTGGTCGCCCCGGACGCCGAGCACCCATTCGATCTTTTCTTTCGATTCCCCGGGATGAAAGTCCGCCGGGCCGATTGATACCCGCTCTTCTTCTATTTTCGCTTTGGCTACTTTGCGGTTCAGAACTGTACCTTGGGCATGAGTTGTTCCGCCTTCGGGAGGATAAGCCAGATCAAATCCAATCAAAACGATAGGATTGCATTGCATCCATGCCGCTGCATTGTATAGCGTATGAGCCACCGACAAGCCTTGATCGAATATACCGAATGGTCCGGCGATATCTTCAATCCAGCGATTGATGGATGTTTTCTCAGAATTAAGGAAGATGCTGGGGCCTTTCCATAATCGGGGTATATCAGGATAAACATCCGACTCAAATATCAGCACTTCCTGAGTATCTGAATCGATGCCTTCAAAATGTTTTAAGTTCAATTCAGTCGGATCGGCGGCTGCCACGAAATCAGGTGATATACCAATTTCACGCACCATCTTATATGCCGTATCAACGCAAAACACCAGTAATTCCGAGTGTTCCGATACAAGATGATGCAGGTTCTTGTTGAGCGAAGGTCCCGCCCCGATTAAGATAGCCGGTTGATTGCGGAAATGACCTCGCAACGGACCCAGCCCATGACTCGAACACATTGCGGGAAGATTAAGAATTGCATTGCGCTGAATCAATCCCCCATGTTGTATAAGAAACTCACTCTCAGCAGCAGCGCGTTGCAGGTATTGCCTAATCAGTTCTATAGTGGCGGAATAATATTTAGGATGGCGTTTGAAAGATGGCTGATGATCGATAATCCTTACGCCGCAGCCCATGATATGCGGTAGAAATGGCTGTATATCATCAAGAATTCTTTCTGGCGCATCCGTCAGGATTATTCGAATACGTGGATTAACCAGAAGAAGAGACCAATCCAGTCGGTGCAGCAAATAATATAATATTTCAATATCTTTTTCGATTAACAATATTGAGTTGATGTTGGTGGGATATTCTTCCCACAGGCATTCCAAAGAATATCCCAGTCCAATACCGGCGAAGATATAAACTACTGGCGAGTCTAGAGCAAGTGGTTTGATTTGCCGCAACGCTTCCTGTTTGGGATCGTGGCGGCTGTGAAAAAGAATAGAATCCTGTTCTTTGGTCGAAATCAATTCCAGTGAAGGATCGGGCGTTTGAGTGTCAATCCACCTGAAATCTGCGGATGGAACGTGATGTATCAGTTGGCCGCTGAGCGATGGATGAGTCTTCTCCAATGCTTTTAAGTTGATCTTAAACAGAGCGTCGGAAGATTGAAAAGTTGTCATAATTCAATTAGTTATTCAATTCATTTTAATATGTTTTAAAATTTTATACCGCATGGATGCGTCAATAGTAATGTACAGGTTGACGTATCGGGATTTCTCTCAATTTCTCTCAAACCATTTAGAGATTGAATTATTGGTGGAGATTATCCTTAACGGTAATAATTTATAATAGCATATATGGATATTAAAATCATATCGGTTTGAGGGACTTTTAAGATAATAATTCGATTTTATTAGCGGGATGATGATGATTAATAAATATAGTCATTGAAAATATGCACATTTTTAATCGCTTTACGTGTTTTTTGAGTTAATCTTTTACACGTTACAGGTGATTAATAACGTTTTTGTTTAAATTATTCTTCTACTAATTAGCATTCGTTTGAATTTTTTTTTGATTCTTTGATGTAAATTGTGATTTCACCAGTCTTGAATGAGTGCAAGAATGAGGTAACTTGGTTTAGTTGCTTTGTGGGGGAGGAACATATTGGATTTTTTTTCTGTTGGAAAGGATTGAGAAATGCTTGAACGCACCCTTTATAATTATCGTGATTTGGGATTGTTGATTTTGCGTCTAGCGGTAGCATCGATTTTTATTATCCATGGATATGCCAGGATTTTTACTGGAGAGGGTATGACTGGATTCATAAGGGTTTTTTCAGATGTGGGGATTTTTTTGCCTTACATCACCGCTTGGATTGTTGTTTTGGTTGAATTGGTGGGAGGAATTTGTATTTTAATTGGATTATTAACTCGTGAATTCTCTCTATTGCTGGCAATCATCATGCTCGGTTCAATCTGGTTTATTCACTATGCAAATGGCTTTTTTATTTCAGCCAATGGTTATGAGTATCATATTCTATTATCAGGCGCTTGCTTTTGCTTAATGTTATCTGGTGGGGGAACTGGCGCTTTGGATAAGTTTATCTTTCCTAGAGACAAATGGACTTTTGTTTCAGATCCATCACATATCAAGTTAGAACCGCCTGATAACATTATTTATTAAGGTTGAGAGTTTTGCTTGATATTATTCTTATTCGCAATGATTAACGAACCTGATTTTTAATAATCTCTCGTCTTTTGTTCAGTTTGTTTTTCCGTTGCGCCCTCACTCTAGACCTCTTCAGAGGAGTGATGGAACTCAAAATTAACCTCTTATCGGAAGCGTATTCAAAATATCTTCGATGGAAAGCGTCACAGCGGCGATGTTTGCGTCGGCGCAGCCGTAATAGATAATCATGTTGCCGGGATTATCCTTATCCTCTACCCATCCGGTTGGAAACAATACGTTATCAATGTATCCCTTTTTCTCAAATTCCTGTTCCGGTTCCAGCAAACAAGATTGAGTTTTTGCTATTACCTGTCTTGGATTATCCCGGTCGGCCAATACTGCGCCAGCTGTATACCGGGGAACGGGAGCGGGATCGAACTGGATTATTTTCACTCCATGATATAGTTGCAGCCAGCCCCGCGGCGTTTTGATGGCGGTCGTCCCCGCGCCATTGCGGTAAGAATCCCATTGGGGATGTTCGTTGACCGGAAGAAAAGATTTATGTTGTCCCCAGTGCAGAAGATCAGGCGATAACGCAGTCCATATAGATGGCTTCAAAAACTGCATCGATGGCACTGGCCTATGGTAGCACATATACATGCCATCGACTTTTTCAGGATGAATGATCACATCCTTATTCTCGCAAGCGAAGATAATGCCATGCCGTTCGAAATGCTTGAAATCTTTAGTGCTCATCAGGCAGGTACATACATTCATGGTCGAGGAGACGCCTACATAGGTTATGTAATAGGTATTTTCGATTTGGGTGATGCGGGCGTCTTCGATGCCGTATTCTTCGCAATCAAGTATGCCGCCATACAAATCTGGATGGGTTTCGATGGATTTAACCGTGTAACCATCACGATCCAACCGGACAATTTGAAAATGTGAAATGTGGGGTAGGCGGGTTTTGTCGTTTACATTGGATTGACTGACCGATAATTGTTCCTTGTAATCGGGGCTTTGATGTTTCTCGAATGTATATGATATGTCACCATTTTTATTGCTGATTTTGGGAGAATAAAAAACATCCTCAGTAGTTTCCAGATGGGCTTCAGCGACGCGAACCAATAGAATAATTTCGTCATCCATAACTGCCACGCCGGGATTAAATATCCCTACAATTTCCATTTGAGGATCAGAGGGGGTAAATTGATCGATGGTTAATAATAGTTGGTTCTTTAATCGATTTATCATGGTAAGGCTCCCTAAATGTTTGATATAAAGCGTTATGGCTAAAATTCTCCCCCCAAGTTTGGGGGGAGTTAGAGGGGGGTTGCGTTCAAAAACTTAAGTAATTCTAAAATACTCCTCACCCTCTCCCACCGGGCTACTCTCAGTACACATTGTTGTGAAATTGAAGCAGTGGCAATACACCTACCTCTGATAAACTGAAAAAAAACTCTATCAATAAACATAGAGCATCAAAAAGGGGAACATCAAAAAGGGGAGCATCGGCTTCTAGCCGGTGCGCCAATCCCTCTTCCACGATTTCAACCAATCCCTTCCTAACCGGTTTGCTTCTATTGATGAATAACTTTTAATGCTATGAAGTATTGTTGTGATCGAATGCCAATAGCGTAAGGAGTATGTGCACGTGATCCGGCATCACAACACAAATCGGTTATTCAATTTCATCCCCC
Organism: bacterium; assembly: GCA_963662285.2. Classification (GTDB taxonomy): domain Bacteria; phylum Hinthialibacterota; class Hinthialibacteria; order Hinthialibacterales; family Hinthialibacteraceae. The sequence goes on along the minus strand of CAXXMV010000008.1, from coordinate 610,536 downwards.
TATTTCCATGGAAATGATTATGCGTAATGGGGCTCATTCTATCCTCTTTGACACACCGGCTAGAAGCCGATGCTCCCCATTCTATGATGCTCCCTATTCTATGATGCTCCCCGTTTCATTATCCTATCCTGACTTGTGTCCGGAGAGTAACCCGCCAGGAGAAGGGATGACGTAATAATTGGTTATCGTTATGTTTAACCTTTATTTAATTCCAACTCTTTAACTTCTTTTTGATACCAGAAATACATACGGATGCCGCCTATTAAGGCTAACGATAGACAAAAAGCTGACTTGGATGGCTGAAGCAATATGGCGTAACCCACTCCGAGAGAAATTCCAAAACAGAGGCATATACCGGCTGCGATGTCCATCAGAGTTGTTTTGTTTACCGCTTTGCCGGGAAGAGCAAGCGTTTCTTTGCTGAGGACGCCCCAGAAGCCTCCCGGACGAACTTTGCGATAAAAGGCATCCAGTTTCTCCACTGGTACGCGGGGCGTCATATAAGTTACGGCGATGCTGATGGGAACAATGATACCGGTGTAAAGCGCTATTTTAATTTCAAAGGGTAACTCCGACCAGGGAAAGCCGAATAGGACAACCGAATCGGGTAGGAATAAGTGCAGTATGCCGCCAATCAATCCCAGGGTCAGGGCGGTGATCTCGGTATAGGCGTTGATACGCCACCAGAACCATCGCGCGAAATGGATCATGCCGCTGCCCGCCATTATCAGTGCCAAAAACACCCAGGCGCCTTCGATTGATTCCATGAAAGGTACCAGGCAGGCTCCGGCGAACATCAGCACGACAACGATTATTTTTGTGACCATCACATAATGACGTTGCGAAGCGTCCTTTTTATAGAAGCGTTGATAGACATCGGTCATTAGATACGACGCGCCCCAGTTGAGGTGAGTATCTATAGTGGACATGAAAGCGGCCAGAAAAGCGGTTATTAGAAGCCCCTTCATACCTGGTCCCAGAAATGTATTCATCACCATTGCGTAAGTTTCGGTATTGGTATAATTCTCGCCGGATAAATCGGGAAAGAGTACGATGCTGACCAGGGCTACTCCAACCCACATCCAGGGACGCGTGGTTTGGAAAATGGCGTAAAAGATGGTGGCCAGAATAGCGTGACGTTCGTTTTTACAGGCGCTCATACGCTGCATGTTGTAACCGTTGGCGTCGCTCCACCAGATTACGAACACGAAAATTATCAAGGCCACAACATCCATATCAAAGGTGGTGAAATCAGGGAAGAGATTGAGCGTCTTTTCACTAAAACCGGGAGTCGCGGCGATTTTTTGGAACAGCGCCTCAAGTCCTCCCATTTTGGCGACTGCAATCACCGCGAGAGCCGTCATGCTGAAAGTCGCAATAAAAAATTGCACCAGATCGGTTATGACCACGCCGTAAAAACCGGAGAAGGTTGAATAGATCAAGGCAACGATCATGCAGACGCCGATCGCCCACCATTTATCCATACTGGTCATGGTGGTGATGATGGTGCTCATGGCGAATGTAACCCAACCTATGGTAATCAGATTTTGAATGATGCCAGCAAAGAAAGCGCGGTAGGCGCGTAGGAAAGCGGCTGAATTCCCGTGGTAGCGCAGTTCGTAAAACTCCGCATCGGTTACAATTTCCGCCCTGCGCCACAGACGCGAGAACAGAAAGATGCCGACTACCAACATCAGCACTGCGACGAATACCCACCATAATCTTTGGACGCCGTACTTGCGCACAATTTCGGTGATAACCAGCGGCGTATCCGACGCAAAACTGGTGGCCACCATTGATATGCCGATCATCCACCAGGGCAGGGAACGGTTGCCCAGAAAATAACTCTCGGTGCTCTTGGACGCTTTTTTTGAAAAAATAACGCCAATACCTAAAGCGAATATCATGTATGAGGCGATGATTGCGTAATCCCAAAATACCAATGATGATTCCATTTACAATTCTCCATCCAAACGCTGTAGGTTAGAGTATTATTCAGTTACTCCATATCATCGTCAAACGCTTTGGCGCCTGATTGCTTACCTTCGTTCCTGTAATCAATTACTACCTCATCAATTAGCAACTTGTTTTTCTGATAACTGACTTTACCTTCGGGTGGAGTTAAAACAAGAATCATTGCTTCATCGGGCGCCATTTTAAATTCATAAGCATTGCTGACATTTCGCGCTATGAAAGTATGAGTGACGCTGTCATAAAGATCAAACGAACTTGCGCCCAAATCGATTTTGACTGTTTTGGTATCGTCAAACGGATTGTAATACAAGTAGGTCGGGTAGGCTGGCTTATGGTAGAAATCTGTTGCTAAGCAGTCCAGTTGCAGAATCTTCTCAACATTGGTCGGCTCAACCAGCGCCGCCAGAAAACCAACATGCGACGAACCATAAAGCCCGATATTGTTGGGAAGCCCGTTGCGTATGGCGTCGCCGGTGGCGTATGGCCGTTTGGCGTTATTTTCTATTGCATGTTTGCGCAAACCTTCATAGGCCACGCAATAATTCGGATCATAAGCGTCGCACCAAGCCTGGTTATCCTGCAAATCGCCCGGCAGTCCATTGGCGTAAAATAAACGGGCTGCGTTGATCAGATTGAGCATCCATTTTCCAATTGTCCGGGCGTAGCGCTGGTCGTAACGGACGACGGGGACGGACGTACTGGCGGCTTGGAAGGTATTCATGGTAAAGGCGTATCCGTTAGTGTCAGTGGTGCTGCCCGCCAGGCCGTCGCAGTCATAATCGCCCCAAGGCGCGTCGCTGATAACGCCCCAGCCGTAACGCCCGTCGCTTACGCCAGTGCACCATAGGAGCATTTTGTGAAGGTCATAGTTGCGTCCCAGTTCGGCGTTCATACGTGCTGCGGTTATGGGAGCGTAACGCAGCATTATTTCATAAAGAGGATTCTTCGAAATATCCCGGCGGGATAGATATTCCATAGCCCAATCGGCTGTATCCAGGTGTTTGGGCTCGCCTCCGGCGCTGAATGCCATGTAACTCATCCAGGCGAAGGCCCCAGCTGATCCAGCTTCTTTCCAGGCGCGGTCGTTGCGCGATTCCATTTTGGCGAAATCGAAAGACCAATGTTCGTATTCAGGAATAGCCCAGGGTTCTTTTGATCCTCCCAGAGATAGGCTGGCTTGATGCAATTGATCCGCAATGCGCAACACTTTGGTTTTCAAATCATGCCTTTGAGGATGCAGGTCGCTTATTTGATAAAACAGCAGGTTGGGTAGAATCTTGTACCAGAATTCGGGAGTACCGCATCCCCCCTGGTCGTTGCTATACATTCCTTCGGACGGGCAATAGAAATAATCGGAGGTGAGTTTAACGAAATCAGTGCCGTTGAAATCGGTCATATCCAATCCCAACAGGGCGCCGGAAGCCACCAAAGCCATGGCATTGATGGCTTCGGTCTTAGGTTCCTTCAAGCCGACGTAACTGGGCAGAAAAAACATTTTCCATCCATTTGATTCATTCAACCACTGCATCAGCGGCAGGTGCTCGCCTTGTTTGGTTTCATCCAGGCTGAAATGAATATAGTCGCGCCCGGTTTTCTTCCAGTCTCTTAGTACATAAGGCGAAGGTTCATTGGGCATGGCTTCCACGCGGGGCAGATCGATCTGCTCTGCGGCGGGGCTAAACGGAAAAAATGTGAATGAGAGTCCAAAAACGAGAATTATTAAGACAATGTTCAGTATATTTTTTTTCATGATTTCATTATTTCCTTTTTACGGAATACATTACCAAGTTTTCTCTAATATGGCTATAGCGTCATGAAGATGACCGAAGATGAACATTATTCTTAATTTTATGATGAAAGTAATCCGAATCATGAATTGTTGTAACTAATAAATACGTAAAACAGGGTGCATGTTCCGTTAATTTTTTTTGTTCAATGGATTTAAGTTATTTATAACCTCTATGTTCTTTTTATTTTATGGATATTTTTGTGGACTATTTATTGCGTATTAATCAAATAAATATAAATGTTTTTGCTTAAACAGTGATAAAGGATTACAAAAAATAAAAGGCAAATTGCAGTTCACGTTGCTTTTGAAACAACATGAATGACAGTAATCAGATCATTCTCTGTTTGCCAACAAAAGGAAAATGAAAATCTAGTACGTCTATATATATTTTTTCCTATATATAGAACAAAACTGTTTTACCAAATATATAAGATCAAAATATTTTAGAATTTGGAAGGTTAATAATGTTCGTATTGAATTCGCTTGTACTTTGCACAATGAAAATTGATCAGTCATTGTTGCGCAACATTTCAAGCCGTTTGTATAACGGGTATCTCTCAATCCTTTTTGTCTTGTTCTTGCTTTCTAGTCATTCTGTTTATTCTGCTACATTTGACTGTGACGTCACGAATTCCAAAAACATTGTTTTTATCGATCAGGGAGTATCCGATTGGTCCATGCTGGTTGATGGTGTGCTGCCCGGTCATGAAATCGTTATTTTGGATGCGAAATGCCCGGCCCTAGAGCAAATGACAGAGGCCTTGCAACGGTTAAACCAGGACGGAACCGGGATTGATTCAATTCACATCATAAGCCACGGGAAACCGGGAGCATTAGTATTTGCCTCCAGTGAGATCAGCGAAGAATCAATTCAGGAGGATTCGTCCCAATTGTCGCTTTGGGAAAATCTATTAACCGTTCATTCTACTATATATACCTAGGGATGTGATGTTGCATCGGGTGCTGTCGGCGAAGCATTTATCACCCGCCTGGCCGATCTAACCGGGGCTCATATCGCTGCTTCTAGCGACCGCACTGGCGCAAGTAAACTCGGCGGGGATTGGGATTTGGAATGGAACTGCGGAGATAGAAACATCGATTCAACGCTGCCATTTTCCTTACAAGCACTGTCTGCTTACAGCCACACATTGGTCGATCCGCATACGTTTGGGTTTGGAACCGCAACGGGAATGAATTCACCCACATTAACCGAAACAGTCGATGGCGTCTTAATGACAGCCACAGTGAGCAATGGAGGCAATATTACAGTCAGTTCCGGTTTTCTTGAGCCAGGAGTCATTGCCAATACCGTTACCTATACCTTCAGACCTCCTGATCTGGTGGAATTTCATCCGATACCAGTTTGTAGATTAGTCGCAATTCCGTGCCGGGGTAGATGGTTTCTGTGGCGTTGAGATTCGCTGCTAAGTTGCGGGCGGCTTGATCCGATAGGTGGTTGGTCAAATGGTGCAACTGCACCGTTAAGGTTTTGTTTTCCTCATCCGGAATGAGATCCGCTTCCGTCGCAAATATTTCCCGAATCAATGAGCGGGCATCGTCGCTTCGGGCCAATTTTGTTCGCACAATCATCGCCATGGCCGTCTCCGCCCGATAGGCGATCATTTTAATCGCATCGAGAAATTGTTTGCGCGTCGGAGCGAGTTGCAAAAACCGTTCCGGCTCCGGCAGTTGATTAAGCGGCAAGTGCTTGTCAACCGTTTTACGTTCCTCCTTCATCCCGGCCAGTTCATGCTCCAACTGCTCGATATCTTCTTTGATTTCCCCCTTTTTTTGTTCAAAGGATAAGATATCTTTCTCCTCCACCTGGGATTCCGTCAGCGCCAAAGTTCCAAACTCCGCCTTCTTTCTTCCCAATCGTCCCGCTTGTTTTTTTATCCGGCCTTCCAAAGAACGATAGGCGGGATTGACCACTTTCACGGTATCATCCGGCTTGACGAGATCGTAGTCGATAAGCCGATCAATTCCATAGTGTTGCATCATATAACGGAAAAAGTTTTCCTGTGACCATCGCGAGAACATATGCGCCGCAATACGGGTGAAATCAGAGGCGTAATCCGTACTGATCACCGAGGTTTGGTGACCGCTTTCTGTGAGTTTCCGGATTTCCCTCACCCACAAAACCCGGCCCAGGAACACCCCTCGTTCAGCCAATTTCATGCGGGATGAATGGCCGCCGGGCATCTCCACATTGACCTCGGTGAATTCCGCTTCCGGCCAATCTTCTTTGGGATACTTGTTGTAGGTTTGGCAGGCGATGCGGAGCGTCCGCATCTCCGCGAAGAAGGTTGGGCTGTATCCCTCACGGTCAAAGATCATGACAAACCGATGGCAATAAGGATTCGCTTCGAGTTGTTGCGGGCTGGGCTGGTTGGAAACATCCTGCAGCAGTTGCGGCGCGATCTCGCGTTTCAACATATCCAGCAATCCCGCGGTGAACGGCGTGCTCACCACGAAGAACGGATCGCCCTGCTGATCGTTTACCCAATAGTCGGTCGTGCCCCGCATGCACAAGCGGTCGCGCGCCACGTACCGTTTGGGGAGCGGGGTTTGCGAGCCGTGATAGACGCGTACGTGTCCATCGATATACAGAACTCCCGCCGCCTCTGGATTGTTATCCATCCAATGCCGTGACAAGATGCGGCTCCATTGCGCGACCGATTCGGGCGCCGCCAGGATTTTGATCTTTTCCCGCAAGGTCCGCACTTCGGGGATTCGATCCAATCCCAGCCATTTGCCCCCTTCTCCCGCCGGAAAATAGCGCAACTGTTCGTTGGTCTTGATCCGGATCAAGGCCATGAAAGCTAACAGCAGGAAAATATGAATGCAGGAATAATAACCTTTGGGCAGGGAGAACAAGGCTTCTGTTTTGGTCAACAATCCATTGGCCGATAACGCCGGCAGCGCCCAAAGCACGCCGCCATTGCAGACGTCCAGCGAGGTCTCGAAACGGGTGGGCGCTTCGCTGAGTTGCCCCGTCGCCGCGCAGACCCGCTCCACGACCCGCGTACATCCCATCCCCATGGGAGCGGCATGATCCGCCGCGCTGCGCTGGCTTTTGTTGCTGCCGTTCAGGTCTTTTTTTTTACCGGTTCGGTCAAGCGGCCTGCGCAGATCGCCTTCGACAAGGTATTCGATTTTAGATTCATTTGCTTCGCTGCTTCGGAACGGCTCACGCCCTGCGATAAGAGGTCTTGGGTTTTTTGCAACACCTCCGGCGTCAGGACATGTTCGCTGCGTCGGCGCGGAGTTTTGAAGAATGCTTCCGGGCCTTCCTCGCGGTATTTCTTGACCCATCGCTTCATACTGATGGCGCTGATGCCAAAGGCTCTAACGATGTCAACTTGGCGGCAGACTCCACTGACCGCCAACTGGCTGGTGAACATGCGGAAACTTTTCAGGTCGGTTTCCCCATGACTGAAAACCGGTAATCCGGCATGAAAGTAGTACACCGATCCATCTTTTTTTTGATAGGAAATCAACTCGGATATGAATCCTTCGCCTGATGCGAATAGAGGTAATAAGGTCTGCGGCATTTTTTTAACTCCCTCATACTCTGCAGGATTGGCCTTCCCTCCAGTATCCTAACAAAATCCCGCGAGAACCGCAAACCACGGGTGAGCTCAGGAGGTCTGACCTTAGCGTTTAGTACAGGCATTACGATCACTCGATTTCAACTAGGTGAGTTTCAGAATAATAACGAGGGAACAAATTATGTGTTTACCCCCTCCTCCGGAACCCCGATTACAATAGCTGACAATTCTGGTTCAATTGTTGGCTCTTTGGCGACATTCAATCCAACCGATTGGATAAACGTTACGTCTATGGTTGTTTCATACGCAGGAGCTTCAGGCTGGTGTGTGGGATTGGATAATATCCTATTTTCGATTTCAAATACTGCGCCAGTGTTGGCCGGAGTTGATAATACCTCTGCGTATACGGAAGGCGGTTCGGCGGTTACATTAGACGGCAATGCAACGGTCAACGATACCGAGTTTGACGCGCTGAACGGCGCCTCCGGGAATTATTCAGGCGCAAGCCTAAGCCTTATCCGCAACGGCGGGGCCAATGCCAATGATACTTTCGCGATCTCGACGGGAGGGAATTTAACGGTTGCAGGCGGCCCGAACGGAGGCGGAACCATCACGGCAGTGGCGGAAGATAACGATAGCGCCGATTCATCTTCTGCGATTCAAGCGACGATCACAGTTAATGCAGTAAACGATGCGCCGGTTTTGGATAACACAAAGACTCCCGTTTTGGGAGCAATAAACGAAGACGCCGGGGCGCCTTCGGGAGCGGTTGGAACTTTGATTTCTTCGCTCGTGGATATAGTCGGTGCGTTATCCAATGTGACCGATTCCGACGCGACACCATCAACCGGCATCGCAATAACAGCGTCTAACGCAACCAATGGCAGCTGGCGCTACAGTACAAATAACGGTACGTCATGGAACATATTAGGATCGCCCAGCGGATCGGCCTCACGCTTACTGGCGGCTGACGCTAACACGCGCATTTATTTCCAGCCAAATGCTAATTTTAACGGAACCGTATCGAGCGCAATTACATTTCGCGCATGGGATACAACGAGCGGTTCGAATGGCGGTACCACGGATACCGATACGAACGGAAACGCTATGGCTTTCAGCACGGCGACCGATACGGCCAACATTACCGTGAACGCAGTCAATGATGACCCCGTCATCGCCAGTCTTCCAACTGATATTATCGTAACCGAAGATACCGCAAGTAATGTAGATTTATCAGCAGTAACATTATCCGATGTTGATTCGGGCGCCAATAGCATAACGCTTACAATCGTAGCGGGCGCTGGAACTCTAACCGCTTCAACAGGCGGCAGCGTCACCGTGGGCGGATCAGGAACAGGGACGCTGACGTTGAATGGTACTGTTGCCAATATCGATACATTCTTAAACACAGCGGCTAACATCAAATATACCGGTGCTTCAAATACAAAGGGTGATAATGTAACCACATTGATATTAACCGCCAATGATAGCGGAAATACCGGATCAGGCGGCGGAACGAATGTGGCGTTGGGTACGGTGAATGTGGATATAACCAACGTCAATGATAATCCAACTGATATCAGCATTACCAATTTAACCATACAGGCAAACTCAGGCAACGCTGTAGTAGGCGATCTATCCACAACTGACCCTGATAATTGATTAATAATAAACTAATCAATTATAATAGGATAAGTTTTAGTTTATAATAAGAAAATTAATTTTAAGTTGTTGTAATAATAGGAGAAAACCGTGTATCAAAACGTTCTTTCAAATTTATCCCAAAAACAATTATGCAAACAGGTTATAATTTTATTGTCTATTTTCAGTTGTGTAGCAATGGTTCCTATTAGTGCATTAGCGATAGGACCGACTGCGACGCCTGGGATTGCTCCAACTCCTACGCCAGTAATGACGCCTACAATGACTCCGACGCCAGTCCCTGGTGGAGATACGCATACATACTCCCTGGTTTCAGGAACAGGTGATACAGACAATAGTTTATTCGAGATAGTTGGCAATCAGCTAAAGGCGAAAGCCGATCTTAACTATGAAAATAAATCCAGTTATAGCGTACGAATACGTACTACAGATAACAATTCAGGAACCTATGAAGAACAGTTTACTGTGACGGTTACTGATGTGAACGATCCTCCTACAGCGGCTAACAATGCCATTACCATTTCTGAGGAAGTAGAAAGAATTTTCAATGCCTCAGAATTTATTTTTTCCGATGAAGACGCCGGAGATGTATTATCTCAGGTGCAGATTACAGTCGCCCCGGGATCTGGTACTCTATACAAAGATGCAAATGCCAGCGCTTCATATAACGCTGGCGAAGAATTATCTAACAACGATGTAGTTACAAAGGCGGAGATTGATGCAAACAAGTTACGGTACAAACCTGGCGTTGGATTTGGAACTCCATTCACTACATTCCAGTTCAAAGTTCATGATGGAACCGTTTACAGCAATTCCGCATATACAATGACCATCAATGTTAACGAAACCAATACAGCGCCGACCTTGGATAATAGCGGTGATCCAACGCTTGCGGCCATCAATGAAGATGATACAACTAACGCTGGAAGCCTGGTATCAGCCATAATCAGCAGTTTGGGTGGAACTGGCATAACGGATGGTGATGCCGGCGCCAGTGAAGGCTTGGCTGTTATCAGCGTTGATAATACTAATGGCGCCTGGGAATTCAGCACCGGCGTCGGATGGACTGCATTCGAGACGCTTTCTCAGGCGACAGCCTGTTTGCTGGCTTCTGATGCAAGTACAAAAATACGTTTTGTCCCCGGTCTGAATTATAATGGGACGGCTGGCATAACTTTTTATGCCTGGGATCAAACTAGCGGAACCAATGGCGCAACAGCGGATGCAACAATTGTTGGCGGTTCAACTACGTTCAGTTCAGATTATGAAACTGCTGCTATAACAGTCAACGCAGTCAACGATTCACCTATGGTAGCAACTAACAATGGCTCAACCGTTAATGAAGGCGCTTCTGTTTTTATTGCAAATTCAGTTCTCAACGAAGGCGATGTAGACGATAGTGGCGCAGGTTTGACATATACTGTCATGTCCGGCCCGGCCAGCGGCCAACTGGAATTAACAACCGCCGCAGGTACAGCTATAACATCATTTACCCAAGACGACATCGACAATAGCAGGGTTAAATATATTCACGATGGAAGCGAAACTACTTCCGGCAACTTTGATTTTTCGTTGTCTGATGGTGGTGAAAATGGCGCTACTGCAGCGTCAGGTACGTTTTCTATAACCGTGACGCCTGTTAATGAGGTTCCTACAAACATCACTCTTTCTCCTGATCCTGGCACAGTTGATGAGAACAGCGCACTTGGAACTTTAGTCTGTACCTTGTCTTCTACTGATCCGGATATTGGCGACGCGCATACTTATGCCCTGGTCGATGACGCCGGTGGTCGGTTTGGAATATCAACTAACCAAATCGTTGTGACTGGAGCGATAGATTACGAATCAACCTCTTCTCTTACAATCATTGTTCGCACCACGGATAGCGGCAGTTTATATTATGATAAATCATTTACTGTCGCAGTAAATAATGTGAATGATGCGCCGGTTGCAGTTAATGACAGCGCCGTCGCTTTTTTAAATACCTTGGTTAATGTTTCTGTATTGACCAACGATAGTGATGCTGATGGAAATACAATGACTGTCACTTCAGTTACTCAAGGGGCTAATGGAACAGTAAGCCATAATGGAACTCAAGCAACTTATACGCCCAATACCGGATATTACGGCGGCGATTCATTTATATATACCATAAGTGATGGTAATGGATTGAGCGATACAGCTACAGTAACCGTGACAATTAATGCTGAGGTTGATGCGGATGCCGGAATTGATCAGGCGGTTGCCTTTGGTGATACGGTTCAACTCAATGGCTCTGCTACCGGTGGTGATAATTCCTATGTATATTCATGGATTATATTGTCCGGCCCGGATACCGATATCGCTCAGCTTTCCAATGCTGCATTGAGCAATCCTATTTTACAACCTGTTAAACTGGGCGCTTATTTACTTGAATTAACCACAGATGATGAGCAGAATCCATCAGCCACTGATACTATACAAATATCAGTAAGCAATCGGCCTACAGTCCAGAATATGAGCGTTACAACTGATGAAGATCAATCAGCAGACGTGACGCTACAAGGTAATGATGCTGATGAAGATTCTTTAACTTATCGAATTGACGTCAATCCAACTAATGGAACCATATCTCAGTTTAATGCTTCTACTGGAGGACTCACCTATTCACCCAATCCAGATTATTACGGGTCAGATGCAATTGTGTATTCGGTCAGTGATGGAGTCCTTCAATCTGGAACTGCGACTGTATCAATTACTGTAGCGTCAGTTGATGATCCACCGACCGCCCTTTCTTTGTCTTATTCAACAATGGAAGACATGAGTATTAAAATCAGATTGAAGGGTCATGATGCTGATGGAGGCGTTTATTCTTATAAGATAATATCCAACCCGCAACATGGAAGTTTGGTAGAATTTCAATCCTATGCTGGTACATTAATTTACATTCCCGACGCTGATTACTACGGCAGCGATTCTTTCTTATACAGGACGCATGACTTGGATCCAAGAAAATACAGCTCTGCGGCTAGTGTATCAATCACAGTAACTCCGGTTAATGATGCTCCTGTAGCTTTGGCGCAGTCGTTAAGTACGCTTTCAAACACTGCACTGAATGTTACTTTAACCTACAATGATATTGATAAAGAAGATATACATACATTTACTGTGGTTACACAGCCTTCGAACGGTGTTCTAACTATTTTGAGCAGTAATGAATTGACCTATACGCCAAACGAGGGATTTGCAGGTAGTGATTCTTTTGTATTTTCTGTAAGTGATGGCGCCGCTCAGTCTGAGGCTGGCATCTCAATATCTGTTGAAGCTCCAGATCCAACGCCAACGCCAACGGTTGAACCAACTGCAACATCGACGCCAGTAGTGGAACCCACTGCAACGTCAACTCCAATAGAAGAACCAACAACGACTTCAACGCCAACGGTGGAACCAACAGCGACATCAACGCCAACGGTGGAACCAACAGCGACATCAACGCCAACGGTGGAACCAACAGCGACATCGACGCCAACGGTGGAACCAACAGCGACATCGACGCCAACGGTGGAACCAACAGCGACATCGACGCCAACGGTGGAACCAACAGCGACATCGACGCCAACGGTGGAACCAACAGCGACATCGACGCCAACGGTGGAACCAACAGCGACATCAACGCCAACTTCAGTTCCAGCTCTGGCTACAGCTAGCGTGGATGCACTTCAAACTGATACAGGTTTGATAATACGCTGGAATCTGAATTTCCCTGGAGTTGATCTGGAAAATATCAACGATATTCATGTGTATCTTCAGACTGCTGATGGGGCTGTGTTTGAAAATACTAACGAAATTGGTGGATATTACTACCTCGGCCATATAGGAGATTCGACTTCTACATTCTTGGTGTGGGAATCCGGTAATAAATTGTTAAACTCAAACTTTATTAATGGTCCGCAAGCTGGTCAGACCTATCGGTTCAGCATTTTTGTGTTGACCGAAAATGGAAGTCCTATATTCTATGGTCCTTTCAGAAACCAAATTGATATTCTTTTCCAACCGGCAGCAGTAGAGCCGACGCCGACGCCTCAATTGGTTGAAAACACTCCAACTCCAACTCCAACTATTACACCGTCGCCAATTCCGACTCCAGCGGTGGATGTGATTCATGGTGATTCCAGTTTGATAATACGCTGGAACTTGGATTCCACTGTAGTTGATCTGGATAATACCAGCGATATTCATGTGTATGTTCAGAACAGTGATGGAAATGATGGTTATAAATACTTAAGTCGTACCGGGAATTCGACTTCTACTTTCATAGAATGGAAAGCTAACAAACCGGGTATCGTATCATCCTTTAGAGATGGACCAAAAATTGGTCAAACATATCTGTTCCGTATTTATGTTTTGACCAAAAATGGAAATCCCGCATTTTATGGTCCTTATAGAACCATTAATGGTATTGTATACCAACCAGGATTAGAGGCGCCGACGCCGACAATGACTCCTATGCCGACTATGACGCCTACGCCAGTTCCATCCTTGGAAACAGCTGGGGTGGATGCTATCCAAGGTGAATCCAGTTTGATAATTCGTTGGAATCTGGATTTCCCTAATGTGAATATGGCGAATGTCAAAGATATTCATGTTTATCTTCAGGCCGTTGATGGAACTGTGTTTGAGGGTGCAAATAGAATTGGCGACTATTTCTATTTAGGTAAAACCGGGAATTTGACATCTACTTACATGGTTTGGAAAGCTAACAATAAGGAAATTGGAAGAACCTTTAAAAATGGTCCGGAAATCGGTCAAACCTATAGGTTCAGTATTTTTGTGCTTACCAATAATGGGCTTCCTGCGTTTTATGGACCTTACAAAACAACGACAGATGTTGTTTATCTACCAATTGAAGCGACGCCTACGCCGGAGAATACGCCAACCAATACCCCGACACTTATTCCAGGAGTGGAAGCAACGCCGACTCCGACAGCGACTCCGACGCCGACAGCAACGCCGACGGTAGATCCCAATGCAACGCCTACGCCAATTCAAGCGCTGGAAACGGCAGGCGTAGATGTCATTCAAACTGATTCCAGTTTGATAATACGGTGGAATCTCGATTTCAACGGAGTGGATATGTCGAATGTCAAAGATATTCACGTGTATGTTCAAACCGCAAACGGTACTCAATATTTAGGTAAAACCGGAAATTCGACATCCACTTACATGGTTTGGAAATCTGGTAATCCGGAAATTGGAAGGATTTTCAGAAATGGACCGGAAACTGGTCAGACATACGGGTTTAGTATTTATTTGCTGACTCAAAATGGAAATCCGCTATTCTATGGCCCTTACAATACCTCTACGGATATTGTTTATCAACCATAAACTATCTGTGCAATATGATTTTATTCTTACCTTAACACATAGAAACCTCAATCTCTTTAGAGATTGAGGTTTTCTTTGAAAATATTTATTGCGTGAAAAGAAGAAACGAATAAGGGTAGATGGAATCGCCTATAAGACGATCCCATCTACCCGTTTTTATCTCTGTCAGAAATGTCTGGCAACCAAATCCCCCTCTTCCTCCGGGAGATGGGATGGGTGAAATTGAAAACCCTTCCGATAAAAAGAATAATACATTCTATGCCTGACGTTTCTTAATAATCTCGCTGATTTTCTGCTTTACATCTCCATCAGTATTTTGCAGCGCTTCTTTCAGAACAGCATCAACCGCATCGCCCTTCATGCAAACCAGGGCTTTTTCCGCTGTATCGCGAATGATATAGGAAGTGCGGCCTAATTGCTTGCAAATGGCTTTTGCTGCATCAGCATCGGTCAGTTTTGAAGCGCTGACAATAGCAGCGCAGAAAATCTGCTCTTCGAATTCGTCGTCTTCTTGTTTGAGAATTTCGCCCAGAATACCTTTGGGTATATCGATAGCACCTTGTTTAATCATTTCATCACAGAAACGTAATACGCTATCCATATACATCTTCTGTTGGCGAAAACTTAATGATTTATAATCAGGAGGGCTGAGTCTTTCCTCTGGTTTTACGCCAATCCGGCTGATGGCTTTCATGGCCAACACGGCCAATTCCTTGTCATCAGATTTAAATAATTCAGCCAGCAATGGAACCGCTTTTGCCTCTTTGATGTGAGCCAGGGCAGCCATGATGCGCGGCTTGTGTTGATCAGGAAAAATGCCTAATGCTTCAACCAGAACTTTACCCACTGAAGGGCAGGGGATGCGTTCCAGGCAGAATATAGCTTCTTCAAATAGATCATCATCATTCAGGAAGGGAACAATGTAGGGAACCGAATCGCCATCAGCGATAAGAGACAGGGTGCGGAAGGCGAATACCTGACTGGTTTTATCACATTCCAGTAATTGCAGAAAATAATTGGTTATTGCCTTGCGCCGGGGGCATTTGTTATCTTTCCCAATGGAATGAGCCAGTTTAAGCAGGCACTCGCTGGCGCCTTTGCGTACGGCAAAGGTTTCGTGGCTCAGCAGTTTACCCAAAGGAAGAATGACGCTGGGGTCTTGCTTTTCAGCGGTTTTCCATGCTTGGGCAATCTTTTTGGAATCGCCGCTTGAGATGCCTTCCAGGAAAGCGTCTTGATCGGCGGATGCGGTATTACCCGCAGCCGTTGCGAGAAGCGCCGTAGATGCGGCGGCCATTACGCCCCGGCCTGATTTAGTAGTTGTAGTCATGATTTTTTCTCCTTTTAACCTGATTACAATTGCCACTCGCCGCGGCCGGGACGGCTGAGAAGGCGGTTGGCTTCGTCGTCATTCTTGACGCATTCATTAACCGGATCCCACTCAAATTTACGCCGCAGCGCATAAGAGAGGTTGCCCAGAATGCAGAGGGTCGCCACGCGGTGAGCCGCTTCGATATGCATCAGAGGTTGTTCACGGCTGCGCATGCAATTCTCGAAGTTCTCTCTATGACCGGGGCTATGGAAAACTTCAACTCCATTGGCTGGCGGGGTGTATTTTTTGGCTTTTTCCTCAGTATCGGTCTCGGCGGTGTCGCCATAACTGATAATCAGGTTGCCTTTATCGCCGACGTAATTGGCGCCGTATGATTTACGCGTCCACTTAAAGCCTTTCTCGTGAGCGATGCCGGGCATGGCCCAGACCAGCTTCCAGTCGGGATTTTTGAATTGGTATTCGATATACATATGTTCCGGTACATCGTATTGACCATCGAATTGCGGGTCGCACTTGGCGTCGATAGTAACGGGGCCAGTGTTATCGCTATCCATTACCCACAGGGCTACGCTCATAACATGGGCGCCTCTGTCGCGAATCTGACCGCCGCCGAAATCGAACATCCAGCGGAACGATCCATGAGTATGGGTTTTGTTATATGGAATCCATCGGTTGGGTCCGATCCATCGTTCATAATCAAGTTCGGGGGGAGGATCGGAATCAGGCGTCCAGTTGCCTTTGGGATTCTCATAATGCCAGCACAGAACTTCTTTGACACGGCCTATCTGATTGTTTTTGATATAACGGTGGCCGTAGTAGGCGCCTTCCTGCGAACGTCCCTGCGAACCCACTTGAACTATGCGTGCGTACCGGTTAGCCGCCGTGACCATAGCGCGGCCTTCTTCGATGGTTTTGCAGGCCGGTTTTTCAACGTAGACGTCTTTACCCGCCTCACAAGCATGAACCGTCATTAGCGCATGCCAATGATCCGGCGTAGTTATAAAGACGCCGTCCAGGTCTTTTTGATCGAGCAGGTCGCGGTAATCTTTGTAAAGTTTCGGATTCCCGCCAACCCGTTCAGCTGCTTTAGCCAGACGATTTTCATCGACGTCGCAAATAGCCACTGTGGCGCCGGGACGTAAAAAACCGCTGCCGCGTCCACCAACCCCGATATTTCCGAAACGCAATTGATCGCTAGGCGCTTTTCTGTGCGGCGCCGCAAAAACGGTGCTGGGCACGACGCTGAATGCGATGACGCCTCCCGTTGCTGCAGCCGTTCCTAGAAAATTACGTCTAGAGAGCGTATTCTTTTTATCCACCATGATTGACTCCCCATTCTCTTTTTGCTGATCCAAAGCCATTATATAAGCATATCACTTCTTATAAGCGCTTTAGATATAAAAACACGTTTATCTAAGATACCCCATTCAAGAGGATTTGTCTTGATAAACGGAAGGAAAATAAAGAATTTTTTAAGATTCAGTATTCTTGTATTCTGACCAACTTATTATGTCGGGCTACCTTGTCCCCTCTCCCTCCGGGATGTAAAGGGTCATTCGTTTTAATTTAACATAATATCCGCCACAAAATAGAATTTCTCTTTATCCATCAGGTTTGGATCAAGAGCGAGAATTACATCTCTCTTGGCGTCGTTATCGTAGAGTTTGATTTTCAGTTTGTATGTTCCAGTCTTAAGTGAGGCGGGAATCTGAATTGAATAGTCTTCTTTATATGTTTCATCCAATGAAGGGCGCCATTTCTGGTTGTGAGAATCCAGAGTGAATTCCTGGTTAGATGAACCTTCCAGGCGGATAATTAATGAATATGGATTATAAGCCGGGGCTGCGCCGCGATTTTCCCATTGCATTTGAATTGTATTTTGTTGGCCAATAGTGAGCGCATCAGGGATTGTGACATTGTGGAGGAAATACCAATAGCCGCATTGGTTCAGCAGTTCATTGCTCAGTTCACGGTTTTCGCTCAACCAGTCGTTGGCGTCTCCATGATATCCGATGTAGGAGGCGTGTAATAACTTCAGCGCCCCTTTGAACATATCGGCGCCGGTTTTTCCCTTGCCATATTTTTTCAGGTTAGAATCAGGCGTTCCAAACCAGTTTCCCATACGCCTTATTATGCTGTAGTGTTCCAGTTCGAGAACATTTGGTAATCTTAAATAAGAATCTGCAAAAAATTGCGGGCTGCGAACTGTATATTGGTCTGAATAACCTGATAAGTATCCATTAACCAGGATGCTGTCATCGCGGTATGAAATGCCCTTGTCCAATACATATTGGTGCATTTTCTTCTGGTCTTCTTTATCATCGACGCTATAGACGAAATCGTCTGTGATGGTCAATTGCGATTTTTTGAAATACTTGCAATGCAGATCAATATGTTTAAGGCGCTGGTTGTAATCATAGGCGATCCGGCTGCCGGAGTGGGTGTGTCCTTCGCCCCAATCTCCGATGCTGCCAATATCCACATAGCGCAGCCAGGGCTTGCCATCGTAACGGTTGGCGAATGCCCGGAGAAAGTTCTCCAGTTTTTCCAGATAAACGGGATCGTCAAACACCGGCTCCCATGGACCATCCGGGCCTGCTTTTTCTCCCCGGCGGTAATAATCCCCTTTAGCGCCCGCTTCTTTGACCCATCGGGGAGTGGCGAATTGCTGTTCGATAAGGTCAGTGCTGGTCTCCTTGCAGCTGATGCGGAATGCAATGCCCAGCCCGTGTTGAGTCCATTTGTTAATAATCGAATCAATTACATCCCAGTTATACCGTCCTTCCTCCGGTTCCAAATAAGCCCAGGCTAGACGGATATACACATGATCCATTCCGGGGAAATCGAGCAGATGCTCGTCTTTTTTTATCTCATACTTATTGATGTGATTGTCAGGATAATGGTGATACCATCCCTTATGAGGATTCTCCAATGGAATCTTGTCATTCCAATGAGGTTTCATATCCACTTCGCGGCAATAACCGGATTGCCCTAGGGAAGTCATGATCATTACGATATTTAAGGCGATAAGTTTGAATAAATGATTTTTCATGAATATTTACAACTTTCAATGAACTGTTTAATAAATATTACTAAGATACATTGATTAGATGGATTTGTCTTGATAACAGGCATGAAGAGGCGAGATTTTTTATAGAGTATTATAACAATAAAGGGGAGACCTGAATGAAATCAAGTCTCCCCATAATAAATTATGATTTTTTGGATCAATCAGTTAGACTGCGCTACAAGTGAAGCATGAGAAACTGCGTCTACCGCAGTCTTCCCGAAAAAGTCGCATCCTGTTTTGTCGGCCAGCATCTCAGTGGCGGCCGCTCCGCCTAGCATGATGGAGATTTTGTCGCGCTGCCCGGCGTCTTTGATGGCCTGGACCGTATCAATGATCGATTTATAGCAGGTAGTCAACAAGACGCTCATACCCACTACTGAGGGGTTGTTCTCTTTAATTGCTGCAACAAACTTCTCAGGAGGAACATTGACGCCCAGGTCGATAACTTCAAAACCAGAGCCGCGCAGCATCATAACCACTATGTCTTTACCGATATCATGAACATCGTTCTGCACCGTACCCATGACAACTTTGCCAACCGAATCCTTATTTGGATCAGAGCCTTCGAGCAGTGGCTCTAGTTGCTTCATGATTTTTTCCATGATTTTTCCAGCCACCACCAGTTCGGGGACGAAGCAGTCGCCTTCATCGAAACGTCTTCCCAAATCGGTCATGCCAATATGGCATTCATTGACAATATCCGGGGCAGGGACGCCTTCGCTGATTTTCTGGTTAACAATGGACATGGCATCGGGGATATTGAGTTGACTTAACGCTAAGGCTAGAGGCGGCATTTCAGACATGGTTGTTGCTCCTTATATAACAATAATCTGTAGATTAACTGGTTGAAACGTATCATCCCTCCCCCAAGCCTGGGGGAGAATTTAGCGGGTGCCAAGGGCAGTGTATTTTCTGCCCTTGATTCAGTTCACCCTTTTTAATTTCTTTATTTTTAATAAAGTTTCACGCTGTCGACAGAATCATGATTAACTATATAGTTGCTATCAAAAACCTATCAAACAGAACCAGATATATAGATAAGCCAGCGTGTCAATATCTTCCCAAACCTTTTCAACGCATTTTTCATCGCCCAGAATAGGGGGATGCTCTTTTATCTTATCACTCCAGGGAATGCAGACGCCGGGTTTCAATTTTGGAGTTTGCTGATCAGACATTATATTATCTCCTTACATTATTCGAGAGAATTTCCATATACCAATGTAGGGCGCGCCCCTCGTGGGCGCCCTTATAAACCACCCACTTATAAACAATATCTTCAGTATAAGCGTCCCCTCTCCCGCCGGGAGAGTATGGGTGGCAAGGGCAAGACCGCATTGCGGTCAGCCCTTGATCAAACCACTAACGATAGGGTGAAATTCCTTAACATAATGACCTAATACACCCCATATTCGCGGGTGAAATCAGTCATGGCTTTAACGTTTTCTGGCTTGGGATCATCCTGCATAATGGCGCCGGCATCCATGATGTAGCCGCCGTCTTTGGCCACGCCATCAATCAATCTCTTGCAGTATCCCTTCACTTCATCTTCCGTCCCGAAGGTCAGCAGTTCATTGGGCAAGCCTCCGCTGATGCAGAACTTGTGGCCCACCTCTTTATGAACTTCAAAAATATCGCCTTTATCCAGGTGATAGATGATGCTTTGATCTGGAAGTTCTTTGATGAATTTCAGGTTATGGTTCCATTCGCCTTCGGCGTAAAAGAGGATTTGATGACCTTGCTTCCAAATCTCTTCAATAATCGGTTTTAAGGTAGGCCAATAGAATTTGGCGAATTGCTCCGGTGATAGAAACGGTACGCATCCGCGATGCAGCCATATAGTGATGGGTACATTCTTATCGGGATCGGCGCCCGCCAGGGCGTTGAACATCATATGAGGCATCATGGCTTCGCAGGCGGCGACCACTTTCTCTGGCTGCATGTATAAATCCATGCATAAAGGTTTGAAACCACGTAGTTTATCGGCGATAATATCAAAAGGCGCTTTAAGGCATCCGGATATAGCTGATACCGTTCCGGTCTCTTTTCTCATCCGTTCGTTCTGAGCGCCCAGGCGTTGGAAATACTGCAAAACGGACATGCCGCCTTTTAACCATGATAGGTTATTTCGATAGGTGGATGGTTCGCCTATGGGCTGGACGTCTTTGGAAACCCGAGGCATCCAGACATTGGCCAGAAATCCGGTCGGATCTTCGATCAGCGCGTCATACTCGTCTTCGAGCATGTGGGCTTCGCTTTCTTCAGATGGTTCAAGATATTGAAAGCATGTATCGGGTGGGGTGTGGATGCCGGGAATAGAGTAATATTTCAAACCAATGGCGTCTACGCTGCCCGTCCATACGAAGACCATGTTGCTGACCGCTGCATCCCAATCGAAATCCGCCGTGCATTTCAACACTGCGTCGAAAGCGTGATCAATATCATGAGTAACCTGCTGGCAAGTCAGGCCAGCGTATTTAGCGCAAAATTCCGCCGCGAATGGCCGGATGGGAATCCGGTCTGGCATTTCATTGCGCATGGCTGTCACATACCGTTTGAGCCGCTCTTGATATAGAGTTTCCATTTTGTCAGACATCCCTAAACATCCTTCCCGTTAATGACGTCATTATCCATAATATGAAAAAACCGTTAATTAAGATAAACTACCATATTATATGAATGAGCTTTAGTTCAACCAAGCATTATGAGTAAGACTTTTGATAATTAAACATAGCTTGGCGTGAAAATGCTGGTCGCATCCCCTGCAGAAACTGTTCCAAATAGTCAACCATTTTTCCTCATTCTCAACAATAAGTATTGACAAATACCAAGAGAGGTAACCATGACGAAAGAGGAAATCGCAAAAATTAAAAGAAAAGTAAAGAATTTGCAGAAACAAATGGGAGAGAGGATATGAAAAATCCTATGGCCATTTACGTGCCTTTGTAGGATTTAATCCTAATGTCGGCTATTTTTGAACAGCATTTCGATGGTTTTCATGGGTAGAAACAACCGGAAGGCATTTGAAGGAAATGGAATAAATCCAATATTCTTGTAGAACGTTGCAGCTTCCATATCTTTGGCATCCACAACAACAGCGAAAGAGGCCACCCTTTGACTGATTATCAAACTTTGCTGAAGGGCTTCAATCAGAATAACTTTTCCCAATCCCTGCCCCTGATAGGCCTTATCTATCGCTAATCGTCCAATGAGCGTCGCAGGAATGGATTCATACCGGGGAAGTTTTTTGACAACATCTTCCGGGAGGTTTCCATGAATAATGCTGGTTGATGACAATGTGTAATAACCGGCAATGCGACTTTCATTCTCGCGGTCGATAAGCACATACGTTACTGCCACGCGTTTCCGGGCTTCCTGACCTGCTTGTTTTTTCAAGTAATAGTCAAGCGGTTCAGTCCCGCAGGAAAATGAGTTCCGGTCATGATGCTTGGCAAGAATTTCTACTATATATTGCGAATTTATCAAGGTTCGACTACCTGGCCTAGAACCTTACGGTGCTCTTGTAATGCTTCACGCAATTTCTTGTTTGGCTTCGGCGGATTCAGTAAGGCGTCAACGAAAACTGACCGGTCTTTAGCGCTTAGCACAATCACATCATGATCCTTAACTACCTGGGCGGCGCGTTCCTGCAAATTCATGATGATGAAATCGCTTAGGGAAACCCCCTGGATAGCAGCAGCGCGTTGAAATAGGTCTTTTTGCGTCTCCGTGACCCGCGCCTCCAATCTCTGATTTTTGGCGACCATGAAGATACCTCCTCATTAATAAATTGCAGTCCTTAAATTGTACGTCAGTTTGACGTACAAATCAAGCGGGTTTTAATATGCATGCAAAACGCTGGAAAAGGCCCTGTTAAGGGTACTGCGCACATTCGTGTGAAAATGGGAACTAGGAAATCTCCACTTTCCTCCGATCCTAGATGAAGGCTTTTTTATTCCGAGTCTCCAATACCTCAATCAATTCCACCCACATCCGCGCATATTTCTCCTGCAACTCAGTACAAAACGTCTTTGCAACCAGCTCATACAAAAGCAAAAAATCTTCCTCAATTTCGTGGATTTTCCGCTTCTGCTTTTCCGGGTGAAAAATATCAAGCGTGGCCAGGTTGTCGATTTGATCGGCCATCTTTGCTCTTAATCTATAATCCATTACGGATTACAAGATCACAGATGGGGCCGCGGCTGCGCTCGCCTTTTAGGACGATGTGACCGTAATTAGATTCTCCCATACAGGTTTTAACGATCCAATTTAGACCATTGTTGAACTTGTTGAGATAGCGGTTATCGATCTGTTCGACGTCTCCCAGGCATACGCATTTGGTTCCATGACTCATACGGGTTAGCAGGCTTCGGACTTCAACGCGGGAAAGGTTTTGCGTTTCATCGACGATCACGAACGCCTTTTCAATATTCATACCCCTAATATAAGCGATGGGCAGGATTTCGAAGAACTCGGGATTTAGTTTGAGTTTCTGGGGGGTGGAATCATCAGTAAAGACCCGGCTGCATTTGCTGCCGCGCTGTTGGTGCAGCTTAAATATTAAACTGCGAAGATAACGCACATAGGGATCGACTTTATCTTCTATGTCTCCTGGAAGAAAACCGAGGCTCTCGCCTACTTCGATAGTCGGTTTAACCAGATATATCTTCTCATAGCGTTTTTCCTGGATAACTCCCTGCATGGCCGCGGCTAGAGAAAGATAGGATTTACCGTATCCCGCTTTGGATTGAATTGTAACCAGGTCTATATGTTCGCTTAGCATCAATTCAAAGGCTAAATTTTGATATACGTTGAGTGGTTTAACATTCCAAACCTTGTGTTCATAGTCTATCACGCGGCTTTCATTAGGAGATATGTGGAAAACCGGTTTACCTTTATCCCAACTGAAAGAATTATTTATAAATCCGTTTGAGTCATCAATGAATCCGGTGCGAAGTTGCGACTCTGACTGGTAGGGGATGGAATCGCCAAAAGGTTCGCTTTTTATATCATGAAATTTGCATAAGACGCGAAACAGCTTGTCGTTGGTCACGATAATTGGATCGGAGATATTGGATATTTTAATATCTTCAATAATTTGCAGATCGCCGCTGGCCGCGCCATTTTTTTTAGAACCGATTAGATTGATGTACTCGTGCTCTTCTATTTCGTCTATTACTATCGAAACAATCGGCGCCAGGCGTTTATCTTTCTTCAGTCCATCTAATTCCCGCACTACGGTATAAGGCAAGTGGATATTGTTTTCATCGTTGTCAAATAAGATATCAATACATTTTGGATTATCCAGCAGCACGCTGGTATCGATCACATAGTTTTTTCTCATTAAAACCTCCAGACCAATAATTACCGGATAACTGATAGTATAAACAGATTAATTATATAAACACATTAATCGTCATAGACCAAGGGTGGGGGATAGTGTGGAGTGGGGAGCATCGGCTTCTATCCAGTTGGGTGATAGTAGGTAGTGGGGAGTGGGTAGTCAATGTCGTGCCGAAAAATGAATAACCGTCGATCCAGGGGAGCATCGGCTTCTAGCCGGTTGGGTGATAGTAGGCAGTTGGCGGGTGCCAAGGGTAGTGTCCTTTCTACCCTTGAAAGCCACTAATGATTTAATAAATCACCAATGCCGGGCGCCAAGGAGAACCTATGTGTAAGATCAATCTCACTAATCCACCAAAAATCCACCAGCGAAAATAAACTACTCCCGGATAAACAAACGTTCACTGTATGGCGCAATTCTTGCCTACTAACGTATCATCCAATTAAACTAAGGAGAAATATCATGGATGCTGTAATGTCAAACCAATTAAACGCCAAGATTCTAGCGGGTGCCAAGGGTAGTGTCTTTTCTACCCTTGAAAGCCACTAATGATTTAATAAATCACCAATGCCGGGCGCCAAGGAGAACCTATGTGTAAGATCAATCTCACTAATCCACCAAAAATCCACCAGCGAAAATAAACTACTCCCGGATAAACAAACGTTCACTGTATGGCACAATTCTTGCCTACTAACGTATCATCCAATTAAACTAAGGAGAAATATCATGGATGCTGTAATGTCAAACCAATTAAACGCCAAGATTCTAGCGGGTGCCAAGGGTAGTGTCCTTTCTACCCTTGAAAGCCACTAATGATTTAATAAATCACCAATGCCGGGCGCCAAGGAGAACCTATGTGTAAGATCAATCTCACTAATCCACCAAAAATCCACCAGCGAAAATAAACTACTCCCGACTAAACAAACGTTCACTTTATGGCACAATTCTTGCCTATTAACGTATCATCCAATTAAACTAAGGAGAAATATCATGGACGCTGTAATGTCAAACCAATTAAACGCCAAAATTATAGCCACCCTGGATTTCTGCATCGACAAAATGGCCGATATTATCCGAAAGACTTTTGATTTTGAAAAATGTATTTCAAGATCACTGTTTCAATTCTTCTGTTCATCAATTAAGACACGGGCAACATTTATAAAAACCATTGAAAAACAGACAGATACGGCTATAAAAGATTCTGCTGGTCTTAAAAAAAGCCTCACTTCAAAACCAGAGGCAAAACCTTTTGATGACTCGGTT
Organism: bacterium; assembly: GCA_963662285.2. Classification (GTDB taxonomy): domain Bacteria; phylum Hinthialibacterota; class Hinthialibacteria; order Hinthialibacterales; family Hinthialibacteraceae. Next base: position 585,189 of record CAXXMV010000008.1, on the reverse strand, counting down.
TTATCCTTCACTCCATCAAAGAAGAGTGGCAAAGAATACCAAAATCCGCTTCGCCCAGAGGATTTGCAAAGCGGATTAGTCATAAAAAGATAACATCTGACTTTAATAAATAGTCAGATAGCAATAATAACATTAATTTTCGGACAAATAAAATTTGTCACGTCCAAACTATGCATTAAAATAACCAAAAATACAAAAATAGATGGGCGCCAAGAGTATTGCGGGGTGAGGAAGGTTTCTTTTGCTTTGACGCACCGGCTAGAAGCCGATGCTCCCCGCTCCAGAATACCCGTTACCCACTAAGCTTGGGTGATTTAATAAAACATAAGTGGCTTTCAAGGGTAGAAAATACACTACCCTTGGCGCCCTTGCGTCATAGACCAAGGGAGAGTCTATCTATTTAATATGGTTATAATTGGTATAATGTTATTTAGGTTAAGATTAATAATATAAGTAATTTATAAGGATATTTATTGTGGGTTTAGATGAAAGAAATTAATAGAAAAAAATCCCCGGCCTTTGCAGGCCGGGGATATTGTTTTTGCAACAGTTGGAAGCCTGAATTAGGAAATTTTTACTGGCTTTCCGGTTTTCAATGCTTCCTGTGCAGCATAGACGGCTTTGGCTGCCATCATGCCGCGTTTTCCATCGCATAGGTTTGGAGCGCCGCGACGGATAGTGTCGGCGAAGCCCATCAGTTCGTATGTGTAAGGCTCGGTCGGGCTCATGTCGGAAGCGCCGCCGCCGCCAGTTGCTTTGGCGGATTCGTGGGCTGACATAGCTGAACCTTCTTTGTTCTCTTCACTCATTTCGACTTCAGTAGCCTGGCCTTCAGCGGCTTTCTTGGCTTTGGTTTCATCCCAACCCGGTTCCCAATAGAGATAGTATTCGTTCTCATTGGCCAGGATGATGGTGGCGTAAGTACCCATGATTTGTTCGTAGCAGTTATCCAGCGAGTTACTCTGTAGGGCTGAATAGGTTACTGTACGGTTTTTGGGATACTGGAAGATGGCGTAGATGTGATCGTTGATAGTCTTTTCATCGTCATCTTTTTTGGTGTAGTTGAATTTCCACTTGAGGTCATTCTTGTTGAATTTCATCTCGTAGTATTTCAATTCTTCCTGATCGGCGAAGCTCTTGTATTTTCCGCCAGTAGCCATAACGGAAGTAGGAAGAACATCGCCGTCTTTGTCGCCGAACAACCAGTTGGTGATAGCGATCTGATGGCTGCAAAGTTCGGTCCAAAGACCATGAGAGGTCTCTTTGTACCAGCGCCAGTTGATCATGTGCTGGAGGTCTTTGTAGCCAAACTGCGTAGGATCGAATCCCTTGGCGATCATGTTGTAGTATTTTTTGTTTTCGACATGCGCCCAATAGTTCCAGTCGGTGTTACGGTGCCACATAGCGCGGACGTGGTAAACATTGCCCAACATGCCATCTTTCATCATGCGGAAAGCGTCCCAATACAGCGGGTTGTAGAAGCGCATGTGACCCACCTGAAGGTTGACGTTATTTTCTTCAGAAACCTTGATCATCTCTTCGCACTCTGCAACCGAGAAAGCCATGGTTTTTTCGGTCATAACGTGCTTGCCGTTTTTCATGGCTTCTATGGCGATGGGAGCGTGAGTATGAAGAGGAGTCGCGATTACTATAGCTTCTACTTCCGGGTCGCGGCAAAGTTCCTTGTAATCGGTATAAAGACGTAATTCGCCTTTTTTGGCATGCCCTGCTTGAACAATGGTCCATTCGCCAAATTCACTGTTGTCAGGACGGATATCGCACATAGCCACGATCTGGTTGTACTTGCGGTTCATGGAATTAATCAGGATGCGACCTTCCGCTCCTGTTCCAACTACTCCAATTTTAAGAGGTCCAGCATGTGCGGCGGTATATGCAAACGCCCCAACGGCTGGGAGAGCCGCCGCAGCTTTGAGAAAATTCCTGCGGCCTATCGCTTTATCAGCTTCAGTCAACTGCATGATGTGTTCCTTTCTTATATATCCAAATATTTTTGATTATCTTATTGATTTTGTATAACTTATTGATTATGCCTTAATGTCTCTTGTAATCAAGATTCCGCTGGTTTAGGAACTGATGATTTTTCTTCTTTGCAGAAGAAGCGTCGAACATAAACATCTAGTCCGCAACTCATTCCAGTGTTAACCGTCAACAGAGCGAACAGAGCTAGCATCTCGAGCAGGTTTTTGTTAACCAGCATATAGTTGCCTTCGCAACCGATCATGTGCTGACCAGCCCATTGGGCATGTTGCAACGAGATCATATAAGGCGCAAACTTAAAGCCTTCAACGCCCCATGCTTCGTAAGGAGGCATAGCCTCGATAGGGGGGGCGGCTGTGTAAAACATCACCAAAAGGCCTACGGCGCCTAAGATGGATAACCTTGTAAACAAACCAAGCATTAATCCCAGTCCGACTAGAGTTAACGCCCATGGCATGCAGAAATTGGATATATTCAGCATTAACTCATTTTGGCCAATCCAGTGATATAGACCTGATAGTGGTCCCCATGAACCATTCAGATATCCGATGGCGCTCCAGGTAGGATGTGAGAGTTTCACGATTCCTTCACGCAGGAAATGCCAACCGATACCGATCCGCAGCAATACGAAAAAGAATTGCTGGACTCCAGTTAGGTTGTAACGCGGCAAACTTGACACGATGATCTTAATACCTCCACGCGGTCATTATTAAGATTCGAGGTAATGAACTTGGCGCGTCCCTTTTCGTCAGGGGTGCGAAGAATCATAACTCCGATTTCTTTGTGATTTTCACAGTATTCTAATGTTTTCTCAACCCCCATCACATGGAAAGCGGTGGATAAGGCTTCCGCTTCGGCTGCTGTCGGCGCTGTGACGCAGACGTTAACCATGTTATTTACAGGCCATCCGGTGCGGGGATCGATGATATGCCCGTATGATTTTCCTTGATGTTCGAACTTCTGGATTTCCGTCCCGGAAGAAGAGAAACCTTGATTAAGCAATTTTACGCGGGCCAGGGGATTATTATGATCGAATGGGTTGCGAATATCGATTTGCCACGAATCGCGCCATTTTGGCGCTCCCGAAGCGATAACGCTGCTGAAGCCTCCGTTGATCAATACTGTCTTGAGGCCGTTTTCACGCGATACTTTGACAGCGCAATCCAGGGCGTATCCTTTACCCATACTGGCCGGGGTTAATTCTACTCCAGGTTTTGTAAAGTAAACTGTTTTTTTTCTATCATTGAGTTCAACGTAATCCATCCCTACGCATTCCAGCGCTTTATCGATCTCCTTTTGTTCTGGAACGCGGCCTGCGCGATTAAAAAATCCCCAACAGCGCACCAATGGAGTGGCGGTGATATCAAAGGCGCCATTGGTTTGAGCATAAAACTTTTTCGCCAGTTTTATCATCCGGTAGATGTCGTCGCAAACCGTTACCGGTTCCTTGGCGGCGGTCTCATTTATGGCGTTGAGATCAGATTCGCCTTTCCAGATATTGAGAAGTTCATCGTAATAATCGATTTCGGCGAGGATTTTCATCCCTGTGCGCCGTTTTTCCATCTTTTCGTAGTTGCAATAGAGCACTTCGATGTCAGTCGACATGGCCTCGCGGCGTAGGCGGACGTAGGTTTTGTCCAAACCTAGAAAGGCGAGGGATTCACTAATTCCTTGTGCGGCGGAAGATTCTGAAGGGCCGGATATCCGGTTCCAGAATTGATTCATGCCGCCCTGGAAAAAGTCACGTCGATTGGACGAATTTTTACGAAACACGATGATTCTCCTGGCAAATGTATATAGAAGATTTTTCGCGGGATTTCAGATCGGGATTAATTATACTGTTTTGTTAGCGTTTTCCTAGGACGTTCGTTCTAGCTAATCTGAAAAGTCCCGCATGCTTCAACAATAATTATCGTTTGAGTTATTTGATCGGCTAGTATAGTTATTAATTAGTATTGGTCGGAGTGATATGATTTAATCCAATTTGACGCACACCGGCTGGAAGCCGATGCTCCCCACTCCCCACTATCCACTATCCACAGAGGCAATCTTTCAAAGGGATTTTATGTAGGAGAGGATTGCCCATCTATCCTGGGGCGATATTTTTCCGCTGAAGGCGGGCATTTTGGCGCCGCCTTTGGAAATTAGGTTGAAATAATAGCCTACGGGTTTTTGGGTTATGGATTTTCCCGTTATAGAGGGAGGGGAATCGAATGAACTGTTCTTTCGGGTATGAAGCGCTACTGGTCCGTCGCCCTCTCCAAGGTCGCCATGACATGACGCGCAAAACACGGCATATTGCTTCTTGCCTTGCTCGGTAAACGAAGGCGTGATTTTTATGGGGATAACGGCAGCCCATTGACCATTGAGCGTCCCATTGAGAATCATGGGATTAGCGCTCCACTCACCTCTGGCTACTGTACCTGCAATACGGGGACGCTCAGGCAGATTATCCTCAAAAAACTCATTTTGGCTCTGCGCTTTGACTTTGGATTGATCGCTCAGAGCTTTAATAATATCAAACTCTAATTGTTCCGCTTCAGTGATTGCCTTTTTTGGCAAAACCAACAACGTAACAACCGCGATGGCAATTAGAATTGCTAAGATTAAACTTATGATTATTGGTATTTTCATGGCTTTTTTATATACCGGATTTTTGGATTTTTGAAGGGGTGGGGTGATTTGAATATATATCGTCTTTTGGGGGATTTTGAATTACTATATTGCTCTTGGCGCCCATTCGTACTAGTAATTCTAATAAGATTAGTCAAATATAGCCTATGCACTATATATCTTACAGGTTATAATTTATGAAATGGAAAGTAGAATTTCATCCTGCTTTTTTGGTTGAATTCAGAGAATACTCCGGGAAATTGCAGGATCACATTCTTGCTAAATCTTTATTACTTGAGGTAGTTGGTCCCCGGCTGGGTCGACCGCATATTGATACCCTGAAGAATTCTAGGCATGCGAATATGAAGGAACTCAGGCTGGATGTTGACGATGGAGTTTGGCGTGTAGCTTTTGCTTTCGATCCCGAAAGAAAAGCTGTTTTGTTAGTGGCGGGAGATAAAGCAGGTAGGAACGCTAAACTTTTTTATATGGATTTAATAAGGAAAGCGGATAAGCGTTTTGATGAACATTTGTCTGAGTTAAAGAAAGGCTGTTGAAATGGGAATTCCTTTAAAAGATGTGATGAAAGAAATCTCTCCTAAACGCCAAAAAGAGATTAAGGCGAAAGCGGACGAATATATAACAGAATATCAAACTCTCCAGGAATTGCGTAAAGGACTCAAATTGACGCAAAACGATCTTGCTGAAAACCTGAGCGTTAAGCAAGTAAGCGTTTCCAACCTCGAGAATCGTCCCGATATGTTATTGTCAACCTTAAATAACTATGTTGAAGCAATGGGATGTGAATTGGAAATTTTTATCAAAACTCCAGACCAAACCCACGTTAAAATCAAGAATTTGTTACCTTAAGAAGGGATTCTGGCTATGGGATATAATGCGTTTGGCTCTTCTATACACACCTCGATTAAGAGTTGACCGTAGCAAAACCAATCCTTGAGGGAATTCAATAACATAAGTAATAGCAAAAAGGGCTGGACACATTGAGGTCTTGCCCTTGGCGCCCATCCGCATCAAGAAACTTTTTCGTAGTAAACTCACGCTAGCATCTCTCTCATCCTTTTTAAGTGTTTCTCCGCCTTCCCCGCAATATTATTATTCTCCAAAGGATCATAGAGCATATCAAACAGCAGCGGTTCTTTGGTTTTACCGTAGCCTTCTACTAGTTTGTATTGGCCGTCGAACACGGTTCTCCAATTGTTCAGGCCGGATTTTAGGATATCCCGGTGTTTGGTTTGTGCACCTGTGAGTACAGGGATCAGCGAGCGGCTATCCATATTCTGGGGGACGGGTAGATCGGCGTAGTTCAGGAAGGTGGCGGTCAGGTCCATCAGGCTGACCAGGGCGTCGCTGATTATGCCATGCTTCACTCCAGGCCCAGCTATTGTTAACGGGATGCCGATGGATGGTTGGTGTGGTTTGGATTTGCCCCACATGTTATGGTCGCCCAGCATTTCGCCATGATCGCTGCTGTAGACGATCAGGGTGTTTTCCCACTCGCCGCGTTTTTTGATTTGATCGATATAGACTGATAACCAGCGGTCGATGTTCTCCACCATAGCTGAATAATTGCGCCTTACTTCGTTATGCTGCCGGGCGGTGAACTGGGTATTGCGGTTGGGCTGATTAAAATTTATATCTTGATATAACTGCTTCATGCTATGGGTGATATCCCAGGGGTCGTGCGGGCCGGTGAAATTGACCTGCATAAACCAGGATTGATCGGTTTTGGCATTATCTAACAGGTTCAGTCCATTCTGGCCGATCCAGTTATCGCAATACGCCCGGTCGGGCAGGGGAGTGGCGAAAGCGGCTGACTTGCCCTCCTTGCGTCTGCTCTGGAAATCTTTTACATGAACATCGACCAGGCCGCTGTCATGCAGGTAAGCCATGTATGGGTCTTTGGGAGCATCTTTGCCGCTGTTGATGGCATCCCACTTTCCAGCGTTATCAATGCCGTCGGAGAAGCCCCATTCGGGCAGCAGATGCTTTCCCTCAAGCCCCCAGGTTTGCGACGCTTTGTGCAGATCAAATTTGCCGCAGCCCATAACGTTGTAGCCCGACTCGCGCAACATTGTATAAAAGGTGGGCTGGTCGAGGGGGTAATCGACTCCATTACTGGCTACGCGGCAGTTGTCGTATTCCTTGCCAGCGGCCAGACAGGCGCGTGACGGGGCGCATAATGGTGAAGGGCAGACTGCACGGGTGAACCGGGCGCCGCGAAGGGCTAGAGCATCCAGCGCTGGAGTGCGCACCGGGATATGCGGCGTCGTTCCGATCCAGTCAAAACGGTGTTGATCCGGTAGAAATAATAGAATATTGGGACGCTTGGTTGATACACGGTTCTCGCTGGACATCGCATCTGTAGAGAGCATTCCCGATGCTATTCCCAATCCAGTGGTTTTTATGAAATCTCTGCGGGTATGGTTCATAACGTCCTCTTTTTACATTCCATTTAAATTCTCAAATCATTTTTGCGGTTGAATATGGATTTCAGTAGTCCATTTAGCATTAGCATCATTAGTGTGCAGCATAATGAAACCCAGTTTATTATCCGCTGGGTTATCAGGGCAATCGCCCACCATAACCTCGAATGGTTGATCCGACTTACAATGGAAAGATATAAATCCCGGCGCGTCCCGCAAAGCCCAGGTCAGGCGTAGTTCGCCGGGGCAGTCCGCCTTACGGATATTGCGCAGATAATCGTATCCGTTGGATTGCTTGAATGATCCGGTTTTTTCAAGTTTAAGGTTGCACTCTTTGAGGTCGCCGCGAATGTGATAGAAGAGGTCGTATTGATGCTTGTCGTTGGAACTGGCTTGAATAATGTCGGTGATTCCGTTATCCAGCATTGAAATTTCGCGCTGGATATCAACGCCCGCGTAAGCGTCTTTTACTCCGGCTTTGACGCAGTCCTCTTCATAAGAGATCAGATATCCCCCGCATTTCTGCTGCCGTTGGCCATCAACCGTCAGCATGTTATGGGCGGCGGAAGAGCGGAACCATTTGTTTAAATCAATGCCATAACCCGACGTGCCCAGATCGGGAACTATGACATTGTCCTGTCCGAAAAGTATCAGGTTAAGCCGGTCGAGGTGATCGTGTCCCCCGCCGTAAGGACTGAATTTCAGGTAAGCGTTAACCTTATTCTTGCGGAGAATGGCGATGCCCGAATCTTTGAATAGTACGCTTTTACTCGTTTTGGTTTGCGCTGAATCAATTTCATCAACGCCATATAACAAAGCGGGCAGGGATGATCGTTTTTTTCCTTGTGCAATATAGGCCAGAGTGGAATGGATCAGTGGATCATCCCATAAACCGGCGGCAGTTTCAAATTGACTGGTATTAGCCAAGAGCGACTGCCCAACCCACCCGTCATTGGCGGCGGGGAATTCTGCATTATCAAAGGCGAACTCGATAAGGGCGGTGAACATCAATTTGAATTTATCGGCGCCTGCCAGTGGATGTCCTTGAGCGCGCGCTGCAATATATAAAGGCTCAAGCGATGAGATGGTGTAGAAATGGTAGCCGATGGAGCCTTCAAACCAGAAGCCGTCCTGTTTAACGCCTTTCTGTATTTGATTAACCAGACCAAACGGCCCGTCAATCGCCGCCGAAACTAATTCTTTATCGCCCACGGCGTATCCCACCAATCCAACAGCGGCGTTATGCCAGCTATGGATGTTATGAATTTTATTGGTTTGCTTATGGATGAAGCGGGCGTCAGGCAGCAGGAAATTATTGGCGATGTTTTCGCGTTCTTCTGCAGTTAGGTATGGGCAGATATCCCAATAGGCCTGCGCCAGTCTGACCATCTGGGCTGCTTCGTCCAGGGATTGTTCGCGGATGATCCCTATTCCTGCATGTTCTCCATGAGGCTTAAAATTTTTGAAATTATCAGCATACCATAGCAGAACTTGCTTTGCATAATCTAACCATTCCTGCTCTCCAGTGATGCGGTACAGGATGCCTGCACTGGCGGCGGCGGATGAGATGTTTGAATGAACCATGGAGCGCCAGCAGTCATCATAAGGCGGCCCGGAATAAACCCGTTTGCATTTAGAGCATACGTGTCTGGTTGGTTGCTTGGGATCAAAAGTAAGTCTGCGGGCGTCATCATCGCAGTAATACTCATGCAGCCAGCCAGTGGTTCCCAGCGGGGGATGCTCGTAAAGCGATTGGGTGTGGTGGACTGAATCTTTAAGGTTATCAACGATGTCCGACGCCCATTTATGGCTAGCAACCTTCTGTTTAACTTTATCCCAATCCACTCCACGCGAACCGGGGTCTTGTATCGGCGCCGCATGGATCGATGATGTTGTAATAATTAATCCCAAACATAATAACAATGATCTTAAAGTTTTCATTAAATGCCTCGCTAGAATAGATATGTATTATCTTAGATAAAAGCAGTAATGAATAGATTATATCGATTCTGTAAATATAAGAATATATAGGTGAGGAATAATCCAGCCTTACTGAGCCTTATATCTACTGTTTCAACGCATTATATTCTAACAGACGTTCAAATGGAAAAACGCATATCAGGGAAGGGATGATTATGGATCGCCGCCAGTTTATTGGATGTACCAGCGCCGCCAGTCTTGGATTATTTTTACCAGCTAGTTCGCAAGCGTCGGATATTAGAAAACGCCGTTTTCATGTCTGCTTGAACTCAGACGTATTGGAACAAGAGCCTGACTTGATCCAGATCGTTAAAAAGGCTGGCATTGATACTGTTTGGCTGCCGGGATTTTTTTATGGATACTGGCCCTATCCAATGGCGAAAATTCAAGCCGCGCGACGTAAGATTGAGCAGGCTGGCATGGCGGTGGGCATGGCCACTATTCCCTTGGGGCATCCGGGAGATTCGCTTGGTTCCAAGGATGGAGATTTTCCATTGACGCCGCCAGCGCACTGGCGTGCGGCGATGAAATCTGATGGCTCGCAGTATGTTGGAACCTCGCTGCATAAACCGGCGACCAGCGAAAATGCTGAAGCTGTTGGTAAGTTGTATAAAGAAGGCTTTTCTGAAATTTTTCTGGATGATGATTTCCGGCTGGCCATCGGTCCGGGTCAAATCGGCGGCTGTTATTGTCAGGATCATGCCAAGCGCTTCCTGCAAAAATATGGATACAAAGAGCCTAAATGGGAAGAGTTGCTAGGTAATGTTCGCCAGCGTAGTTTAACTGCTCTGCTAAATGATTGGATCAATTTTACCTGTGATGAGTTAACCAGTTCTTTCCGAGCTCAGCAAAAAATGATGGGCGATGGAAAACTGGGGATTATGGTAATGTATCTAGGCGCGGAAAAAGCAGGCATTCGTTTGACGGATTACTCCGATGCGCTGTTCCGCGTGGGCGAGTTAATGTTTGATGATAAATCTTTTGGTCGGGTAAAAGGCAAAACTGACGAACTCTTCAGCGCTCTGATGCACCGCCGCTTCACTAGTCCGGAACTGGCTTATAGCGAAACCACCGCCTATCCGGCCAACTCGCTTTCGGCGCTTAATATTGCAGCTAAACTGGTTGTTTCAACCATCGCCGATGTGCGCAATACCATGTTCATGAGCGGCCTGACGCCATTTCCAAGTTCTCACTGGGAAACAATTGGCCCGGCTATGAAAATACAATCAGATATTCATCAAAAGTTAGCTGGTCACATACCACGCGGTCTATTCAAGCATTACTGGGGGGAATACAGCCGTAAGGTCGGCGATGATAAACCGAACAGCCTGTTCTTAGCGTCGGGCGTTCCGTTCGAGGTTACCGATAAACCGGCGCAGGATGGTTGGACATTCCTGTCCAATTATGACGCCAAGGCTGTACAGGATAAAAAACTCATTTCAAATGGAACTGTATTCGTCCATCGTTCTGATGTTTCTGATACTATAGCTGGCGCTGAATCGATAGATGAATCACTGGATGCTCTATTCGCCTTTAAGCAACGCAACATACATCTGTTAAAAAACATCCCCTATGTGAAGGAAAATCTTCCCGTAGTCTGCGCCTGGTATCCCACGGCGCAATCAGTGCTTTTATGGAACCTGAGCGAGGAGAGTAAATCTATGACATTGTTGTATAAAGACGCTCAGCGTGAAGTGACGATTCCCGGATTGGGGAGCAGGGTTATTGAAGGGCTGGTGTGATAAAGTTTCATGATCCGCTATCAGTTAGTTGGGCGCCAGGACCAGTAAGAACGCTGCCCTTGGCGCCCGTATTGCTTTGAAGATTCTCTTTCTTGATTTTCGGGGATGGTCTTTTATGCTGTAACAACCAATCATATAATTGCTGATCATTATACGCCTCATCCCATATATCATGTCCTTGTTCAATATATATGGTAGATTTTACATTGCCTCCGGCGCCTTTTAATGCTCCGGCCATTTGCAAGCCGCGTTCAACCGGGACAACGGTATCCCTGGCGCCATGAAATACCCATGTTGGCAGGTGCAGGTGTTTTCTGATGGCCTGCCGAGGATTACCCGCGCCTGAAACTGGCGCAATGGCGGCGAAACGATGAGGATATGCGGCGGCTATTTTCCATGTAGCATGCGCTCCCATGCTGTGCCCGGTTAAATAGATGCGATCCTGATCAATGCGGTAAAGCCCCGACATCTCAGTTAAAAATAGGTTTACCATAGTGACGTTCCAGCCATTAGCCGTTGCGGGAGCAACCGCAATGAATGGGAAATCATCATGGTTCAAGGCATATTTAACTGGACCAAAACCTTTGAGCTTTTCTAAATCATCATTAGAGCATTGACCATGTAAGAAGATGATGCATGGCCAGAACTTCGGTTCTTTACCATAACCTTCAGGCAGGAAACAAAGATATTTATATATACTTTTTCCTTCAACCACGCTACGCGAAAACTGCGGCGTCTGTGGAGTTGGGGACGGTAGAGGCGTAGGTTGTGCTGTAGTTACAGCAGTTTGAGTATGCTGTATATTCGACTGGTGTTTAATCCCGGAAAAAATAGCCAGCACAACGAGTGCCAGAACTACAATGCGCCACAGCATAATCTTCTCCTTCATCATACATTATAAATGAGAAGGTATCTTTTATTTGCGAAAATGTCCATTAAAGCGTCTGGGAAATATGACGAATATGAATTATAGAAATTCTCTAAAGACAATTGCATTATAAGAAATAAACATTATACGTACTATCTCTCTGGATTCTTATGTAATCAATATAGTAGAATGGAAATATCATCTACTTACATCGGGGAAAATAATGGATAAAAAAATTACGCGTAGAGATATGCTTCGCGCTTCATTATCAGCGGCGGCTTGCGCGGGTCTGCCTTCATTGGCTTTGGCGTCGGATAAGAAACCCAATATCGTGGTCGTCGTCATCGATGATATGGGCTGGAACGACGTCTCATGCAATGGCAGCCAATATTACGAGACGCCCAATGTTGATCAACTGGCGGCTGAGGGAATGCGGTTCACTGACGGCTATGCGGCCTGTCCGGTCTGCTCGCCAACGCGGGCCAGCATCATGACAGGGAAATATCCTGCGCGTCTGCATCTGACCAATTTCCTCTATGGTACGAGAAAGAGAAATGATTCGCCTGTACTACCAGTGGATTATGAGCGCCAACTGCCTTTGGAAGAAGTCACTCTGGCCGAAGGATTAAAATCAGCGGGATACAAGACCTGCCATATCGGCAAATGGCACTTGGGAGGGAAGGGGTACTTCCCAGAAGACCAGGGCTTTGACGTCAACATCGGCGGTTGTTATTCGGGTATGCCGCGCAGTTTCTTCTGGCCCAAGTGGGGTAAGAATCCACCGATAGAAGGACGCAAGGAGAACGAATATCTGCCTGACCGTTTGGGAGACGAAGCGGCGGCTTTTATTGACGCCAACCATGATAATCCATTTTTCCTGTATTTAGCCCATTACGCAGTCCATATTCCCCTAGAAGCCAAACAGGCCATGATTGATAAATACAAGGATAAACCAGCATGGAACGGGCAGAATAATCCCATCTATGCAGCTATGGTTGAAAGCATAGATAAAAGCGTTGGCAAAGTGATACAGGCGCTGAAGAAAAACGGCGTTGATGATAATACCATTGTGGTATTCACATCCGACAATGGCGGCCTTTCGGTTGAGGAAGGCAGCAATACTCCGGCTACCTGCAATACTCCCCTGCGCGGCGGAAAGGGACATTTGTATGAAGGGGGCATCCGGGTTCCCTGGGTTGTGAAATGGCCTGGAGTAGTCAAACCCGGAGTGGTATGCAACGAAGCGGTCAGTACGGTTGACCTGTTCCCAACCCTGCTTCACGCCGCTGGAGTGGATAAACCCGAAACCAATGGCGCTATTGATGGAGAGAATATCTACCCTCTCTTAAGCCAAAAAGGCAAACTGAAACGGGATGCAATTTATTGGCACTATCCCCATTACGCCAACCAGAAGGGACGACTGGGCGGCGTTATCCGTCAGGGAGATTTTAAGCTGATTGAACGTTATGAAGATGGAACATTGGAACTATATAACTTGAAAGAAGATATCAGCGAGAAGAGAAATATCGCTATGCAGAATCTCCGTAAAACCAAAGTCATGCAGAAGCAGTTGCATAAGTGGCTCAAATCGGTTGATGCAACCATGTGTCCAGACAATCCGAATTTTCCGGGATGAGGATTGATATTACGCCGGAATGCGCGCCCAAGGTCAAAAAAGTAGGATGAGATAAAGCGAAAGCGTGTCCCATCAGTTTTAAGTCTTCTATGGTTTTGATATCATTAATGATGAGTAAGCAAAAAGTGTATGAAAGACCAAACGAAAGCCCAACACTATGACCAATCATAACATTAAATCAAAACCACGTACTGAAAAATTTTATCAATTCCTCTTTGATGATGAGGATGCGCGGGTTTGTAAAGATATTCCTGAAGAGTCCTGCTCGGATGTCCCGCAGAATTTCTTTCGTCTGGGAGCGGCGCAGACTTTAACTAAACTGGCGGATGAAATATCTAACGCCAAGACCGTGATGCCCTGGTTGCTGGAGGCGGTCGGGGCTTCTTCGTTCTGGGTCGGCTTTTTAGTTCCGATCCGCGAGTCATTCTCCATGCTTCCGCAGCTGATTATTGCGAAATACGTGCGGAGTTTTTCTTTACGTAAAAACGCTTTATTGCTGAGCGCGATTCTGCAAAGTCTGGCTATGGCGGCGTTGGCCTGTATTGCGCTGTTTATGCGCGGGCCGGGAACCGGAGCGGCTATCATTGGCGTTATGCTGTTTTTCAGTTTAGCGCGGGGTTTGTGTTCGGTGGCTTCGAAGGATGTAACCGGAAAGACCATTCCCAAAACGCGTCGTGGGCGGCTGACGGGTTATTCGGCGGCGGTATCCGGCGTCCTTACTTTGATTATGGGGTTTGCGCTTGTGGGATGGGTGGGGCAGGACGCTTCTCCATTATTGTTTGCCGTCCTGCTCGGTTTTGGCGCGGCGCTTTGGTTAATCGCCGGGGGGATTTTCTCCCGGATCGCTGAAGTTCCCGGATCGACTGAAGGCGGAGGAAACGCCTTGACCGAAGCGCTCAAGCGGTTGGATATTCTGCGCACCGATGCGCCATTCCGGCGTTTTGTTATTGTGCGGGCTTTATTGATATCAACAGCTCTCTCCGGTCCATACTATATGATGTTGGCTTATCAATCCGGTGGGGGCGGGGAACTATTAGGCTTTTTTGTGCTGGCCAGCGGTTTCGCCTCAGCGTTGAGCAGCGCTTTCTGGGGTCGCTATGCGGATCGTTCCAGCCGGACGGTGCTTATGATCGCTTCATCAATCGCCGCCGCGCTGGGATTTATTCTGTTTACGCTGGATTTCTGCGGCGTGCTGCAAGCGGGATTCGCCTGGATTATTCCCATCGCGTTCTTTGCGTTATCTATCGCCCATAGCGGCGTACGAATCGGCCGGAAGACCTATATCCTTGATCTGGCAGGAGGTACCAAGCGCACCGATTACGTAGCGGTCAGCAACACTGTAATAGGCGCCATCCTGTTAGTAAGCAGTTCGCTGGGCTTGTTGACTCCCTGGCTCGGTGCATCCGGTATGTTATTATTATTCTCAATATTCAGCCTTACAGGAGTGATTCTAGGCGCCCGCCTTCCAGAAACAGAATGAGAGCCGTTTTGGTATAGTGGGCTAAAGCGGGGAGTAATGGCAAGGAGAAGCAATACTCGAATCGTTAGCAATAGCCTGAATCGCTGACCGCATTGTGGTTAAACACTTGGCGTCCTCCAGAAATAAAGCACAACACGCAAAATCCCTTACACAGTAATCAATTCATATTTAACAATATTACAACCGATAAACCTAATTCATCTTTCTTAATACATAATAAAGACTGTAATCAGCAAGTAATATCTTACATAAACAAGTAAATACGCATGATTGAGGCATTTCACAAAAATAAATGATTAGTTCAAAAAGTGGACGCTTGACGAAAATCATGATACTCCTTGTATATATAACTCTTGAGAATCTACTACGGGAGGTTAAGACAATAACAAATATATACGCCAAGGGAAAGCCTGCAACGCGGTTAGCCCCATGATGCGATTACTTAAGATTTTACGTACACTTTAATATGTAACTTTACATTGCCCTAAGCGCCTGAGCATTATGTCGCACGCTTGCCGATTTACAAGCACCCGAATTCACCAGTTGATTTTTCTAACGAGGCATAGGGTATCATGGTAAGAAGAACAATAAATTTTATGTTGTTGTGTTTTGCGTTTTGTTTAATCCTGGTTGCTGTATTGATTGTGATTAAACCTCATTCTCTTTTTGATGCAAAATTCAAACATGACAAGGCGCCTCAACTATTTTTTGCTTTATCCGATAATTCTCAAGAAGTGAAAGTTGGAGTAGTCCGGAATTCTGCACAAGCATTCGATGGCCTTACGTTAATAAACAGCATCAATTCCAAATCAACCTATTTAATTGATAATCAAAGCCGGATTGTGAACCAATGGATCACTGATGCGCCGGGACTTTCCGCGTATTTGCTGGATAATGGTCATCTTCTTCGCACGGGAACCTCGGATAACAATCATGATCTTCCATTTCACAGCGGCGGTGAAAGTGGGCGGGTTCAGGAGTTTACATGGGATGGTTCTTTGATATGGGACTTCGAGTATGCAAGCAGTGATTATCTTCTTCATCATGGAATTGCTCCCTTGCCTAATGGTAATATATTGATGATCGCCTGGGAGCGAAAAACAGCGGAAGAAGCCATCCAAGCAGGCCGGGTGCAGAAAATACATGAAGAGACTGATGTATGGTCTGACAAGATAATTGAGGTAAAGCCAACCGGACCTACATCCGGAGAAATCGTTTGGGAATGGCATGTTTGGGATCACCTAATCCAGGATTACAATTCGATTCAACCGAATTACGGCGATATGATTGACCATCCGGAACTCATTAATCTCAACTATATCAATGGCAATAATGAAACAAGTTCGGCGGATCTCGAACATCTAAGATCGTTGGGTTATATTAGTGGATCAAGTAATTCCAGATCCCTTTCAGCTGAACCGGATTGGACGCATATCAATGCTATATCCTACAATCCTCAACTTGATCAAATCGCAATCAGCGTGCGGGAATTTAATGAAATCTGGATCATCGATCATAGTACATCCACCTGGGAAGCCGCAGGTCATTCTGGTGGTAGGCGAGGCAAGGGCGGCGACCTACTTTATCGGTGGGGCAACCCTATGGCGTATGACGCCGGAACAATGAAAGACCAGCAGCTCTTCGCCCAACATGATGTGCGTTGGATTGAACCTGGAACGAAGGGCGAGGGCAACCTGTTAATCTTTAATAATGGCCGCGGCAGGCGCATGGGGAATTATTCTTCCATTGATGAAATCCAATTGCCGTTAGACCCTGAAGGCAATTACCTCAAAGAAATCGGACAGGTCTTCAAACCGGAGAAGGCGGATTGGATGTATACGGCGCCAACCCCGACGGATTTCTATGTTTCGTATCTTTCCGGAACGCAACGCTTACCCAATGGGAATACTCTGATTTGCGATGGTATGAGCGGAATCATTTTCGAAGTAACTTATGATAAACAGGAAATAGTGTGGAGTTATATTGTTCCCATCAGTGATCAAGAATCACTTGATTCTACAACGTTTGGATATCGGGTGGGAATATTAACCATACACCGCTATTCCCGCGATTTTTCAGGCTTTGCGGGACGCGATTTAATCCCTGGTGATATGCTTAAAACCACTAAGTAGGATATGACTAATCAACGTAAGATGGGATAAAGCGAAAGCGCATCCCATCTTTTATCTTCAATGCGTTTAGCCCTTGATTCTATCACTTATGGCTTAATATCCCCTCTCCTACCGGGTTACTCTCCGTACACATTGTTGTGAAATTGAAGCAGTGGCAATACACCTACCTCTTATAAACTGAAAAAACACTCTATCAATAACCAAAGAGCATCAAAAAGGGGAACATCAAAAAGGGGAACATCAAAAAGGGGAGCATCGGCTTCTAGCCGGTACGCCAATCCCTAACTGCTTTGCTTCTATTGATGAATAACTTTTAATGCTATGAAGTATTGTTGTGATCGAATGATATCCAAGGTTTGGAATTTCCAATAGCGTAAGGAGGATATGCACGTGATCCGGCATCACAACACAAATCGGTTATTCATTTTTCATCCCCCTATCTCCATGGAAATGATTATGCGTAATGGAGCTCATTCTATTCTATTTGACACACCGGCTAGAAGCCGATGCTCCCCATTTTATGATGCTCCCCGTTTCATTCTCCTCTTTTGATTTGTGTATGGAGAGTAGCCTACCGGGAGAGGGATGTACAGACCGGGTAGATGGGTAACACATGTTCGGGGACATGGGTTACAGTTTTTTATCAAAACCGGGATTTATCCCAGGTTATTGTTTGAGTTTTTTTTTAGGCATCTAGAGATGCTCAGGATAATTGGTTGGCTTAGAGGGAGGAGGTGAATATTTCACCTCCTGCATTATCCCTCGCACCTCGGATCGGCTATCCCTGGCGGGTTGCACTCCTGCAGCGCCCGCTTCCGTTTCGCCCAACCAATTTCTATTGTGACGCCTTTTTCTGGATTGCCAAGTTATCTTCTTTGATTTCATTCAAACGCAGATCGAGCGTCTTGATTTTTTGTCGGCAAAAATATACGTCCATCATCCCATCGGTCATAGCGGGTTTCAAGGCAACCGGGCATCCTACCAGGGCGCGGCTCACCCGGTAATCTTCACCACGGTACGCCACCCGACCTCCTTGTTGCACCTTCCTGATAATGCTGCCCGGCGCGTACTCGATATCCGGCAAACTTCCCGGATAAACAAAAGGACTGGACGTATAATGGTTAGCCGGGACATCCATATCCAGGGCTTCGTGAGGACGCTCAAAATTGTATTCATAACGCCACTCATCAAACCGCCTTTGGCAATATTCCAAATCCACAAACGATTCCCTTATCAGCAATTCTTGCTTAAAGGTCCGGTGAAATCGCTCGACCTTGCCTTGGGTTTGCGGATGGTAGGGGCGACCGTGATACACGCGAATACCCAATCGTATCAGCCATATTGTCAATCTGGTGTATTCGCAGGTTTTGCATCCTCCCCACGGACTTCCGTTATCCATCAACATCGCCCGAGGCATACCATACATCCTGAACACGCTTTCCAGGGAGTCTTGCACGGTTTCCCTTTGCTGATTGGCGCACGAAAATAATCCGGGAACAAAGCGCGTGCAATCATCCAGAATGCTGAGCGGATAACAGCGTGCTTTGAGCGTGGGAAAATCTCCTTTGAAATCCATTTGCCACAATTCGTTGGGCGTATCTTTTTCAAAACGCTTATAGGCTTTGTGCTTGTGACTTTCCTTTTCATCCAGCAATCCCAGTCGGCGTAACACGGCAGTAATAGTGCTGGCGCTAGGAACATTTTCGTATCCCAATTGAATCAGACGAGAGCGAATTTTGCGTCCTCCCCATCCTTTTTCGCGATTTTCTGTAATGGCTTGCTCGATAGACTTATCTGTTTGATGAGGGCAAGTATTGGGTTTTTTGGAACGGTCTTGGAGATTTTCGACTCCTCCTTCTTTGTACCGTTTGATCCATTTGTAACCCGTCTTACGGCTGATATCAAACCGTTTACATAATTGGCTGATGTTGCTTTCTTCTTGCTGGCTCAACAATACGAATTCTTTTCTCAGAGACATAAGGTCCACCTCGTTCCAGGGCATATTCTTCGCCTCCTTTCAAGGCTAGAATACACTCAGAAAATGTGTTACCTATGTCCCCGAACACCTGTTACCCATGTCCCAGGCCTTTACAAGGGAAAGGGTGAGGGGGAGTAACCAAAAGCCTCCGCCCTCACTCATTATTACTCCTTAACCAACAGTTCATCATCAACGCCAACTAAACCCATTTGGCGGACGCGGAAATAAGCGGCGGTTCCATCTGGATCGGGGAACTCGGTCAGGCGCAAGTCTAGATTATGATTACCGCCTTGAGTGAAACCCATACTCTTCCATCCCTTAATGGTGCAGGCTAATCCATTCTTTCTAACCGTATCATCTTCAAATGGTCCTTCCAATGTATCGGGATCAATCAAAACTTGATGAAGATCAACGTTTTCAAGACCTTGGTTAACTTTTGGATTCACGCAGAACAACTGAGGGCCGCGCATGATTGCCATGCGCCCCGCTTGAGCTTTGCGTCCTTTAACCAGTCGCAATGGCATGGCTAAATCCAAGGTGACGCTATCGCCATTTTTCCAGGTTCGGTTCAATACCAGGAATTCACCGCTGGCCGCCTGAATATTGACCATATCATTATTGACTGTTACTTCGGCATCGTTGCACCAACTGGGGATGCGCAGCCGTAATGGAAATGAGGCGGGCTTATCGGGATTGATGGATATGTTGACCTTGCCGCTATTGGGGTAATCCGTCTCCTGACTAATCTCCACCTTGTTTCCATTGCTTAACTTAATAGACGCACTTGATGGAGAATAAAGATTGACCGCAATTCCTCCATCCATACGGTAATAAATCATCGAAGGCAGTTCAGCGATGATGCGCCGGTAATTGCACGGGCAGCAATAGGTGTCGCCGTCGAAGTAAACCCTCTCGCCGTCAAATGGGACGTAATAACGCAACCGTCTGCCATCAGGCGACTGGGCGGCGAACAGGCCGTTATAGATGGAGCGCTCCATCATGTCGCCGTAAAACGAATTTTGCTCCATGCGAATCAGTTCATCCAACACCCGGATCAGGTATGCCGTGGCGCAGGTCTCACCCAGGCCTTCAGTACCATCCTGGGTGTCATGCCAACATTCATGCTGACTGCATACGCCGTTAATCAACAGACCATCCTTCTGCGTCAGGAACGAGATCGTCTTTTGGGTTTGCGATAATAGAGCGTCGTCAGGTTCAATCTGATGCAAGCGCAATTGCGCCAGACAGCGATGCATATATGCATAAGCATGTCCGCCGATTTTTCCCCAACGGCCCAAATCTAAGGGGTAATCCCACTGAGGCAGTCGTCTAAAATCAACGCAGAAATCCAGATAGCGTTGGTAACCAGTCTCATCATACATCATCAACAGGGTCTCTTCCAAACCGGTTACGGCCATGAAGACAGTTATGCTGGTTCCCTTCATCCCGTCTGGATTCTCAGTCCAGTTTTTGATGATGTAATCAATCAACTTAACTGCCGCGTTGAGCGACTTTTCATCTTGGTAGAAATGGTAGTCCGTAATCAGGCCATTCGCCACATAGTTCATCTCGTGGATATCCCACAGTTTCCACATCCGATGCTGCGGCGCCATGATGCCGATATAGCCATCTTCCTCTTGCGTCTTGATGGTTTCGCTCACTACATGGTTTTTGAGCGTAAGCAATTTCTCATCATTGGAATACGCCGCCATACGCACCATGCTATCGATAAATTTACCCAATCCAATATAACCGCCACTGCTTTTTCTCTCTTGAAATGGTTTAAGAAAATCCTTGTCAGCATCTATTTTCAAAAGATTATTGTTAATGGTTATATCAATGCGTCGGCCAATCTCGCCATCGGTTTTCACGTCACGTAAATCAATCTTCGGTTCCAGTTTCCCGGCGAATATATCGACTGGCTGGATAAGCAGACTGGTGAAAGCAAAAAGTATGATGAACCATTTTACGGATGAGACAATTCTTCTTGTTTTCATGGTTGACCTCTTAATAGAAATATAGTAACTGCTCCATCACAGTCAATTAATTAACTGCTGATACCAGAATTCTCCCCCCAAGCCTGGGGGGAGTTAGAGGGGGGTTGCGCTTCGACCCATCAACCCCATTATCCATTAACAGCATCAAGCATAGCCACGACATTCTCCGGCGGTACATTAGCCAGGATATTATGAACCTGCTGGAATACGAAGCCGCCGTTTGGTTTAAATATCTCAATCATTTCCCGAACGTGTTTTTGAATCTGCTCCGGACTGCCATCCGGCAGAATGCGTTGGGTATCGCAGCCGCCTCCCCAGAAAGTGAGGTCTTCGCCGAACTCGTCTTTGAGTTCCTGGGGGTCCATCCTGGCGCAATTGATCTGCACTGGATTGATGGCGTCAAGACCAGCGTCAATCAAGTCGCCCAACAGGGGACGCACTCCGCCGCAGCAATGCAGCATCACTTTGACGTCAGCCAGTTCCTTAGCCCTCTTCCACATCATGGCATGACGCGGCTTGAATAATTCGCGGTACATTTTGGGTGAAATCTGCGGGCCTTTCTGCATACCCAGATCATCGCCGAACACAATGATATCGATATACGGGCCAACTGCTCCAAGAAATGCTTCCAGATTCTTAAGATGCATTTCCACAATAATATCTAGAAAGCGGTGCGCCTTGGGAGGATCAGCCGCCAGCAGCATTAGAAAGTTGTCATTACGAAATAAGAACTGCCCCGTCTCCAGCAGATTGCCGCCGAACAAACCGATGACGGCCCAGTCAGTTTTTTCATATAAAGCCTTGGCGCCATTACGCAACACCTCTTTACCATCGGCGCCAGCCACTAATGGCCCTGGTGGCGATGCAATAGATGTCCACATGCATTCATCAAGCGCTTCCCGGGTTTTTTCTATCTCTGCATTCTCAGCAAAGGGATAGTAGCACTGCTCAAAATAAAGCGCCCCATCCGGCATACGCGCTATGATCTGGCCATTCTTCGAGCGAATTACCCACTGGTCTTCGAGGCGCTCAGGATTAACCCATGCCGGTAATTGACAGGGCGATCCATCCGGCAAAGTCCAGTCCGCCCAGTGCTCATCCAGCAAAGCGAAACCGCGTCCCATTTCTATGGTATCCACCCCGAAACGATCCAGGATATCTTCATCGATGATGGCCAGTTGCTGGATGGGGTCATATACCCGCACCGGCTTTTGCGGTAATCCTAAATGTTGGCGCAGTTTGGCGTAGGCTATAGCGCTGATGCCCGAAGACCTGTGGCCGGAGAAATCCAATGGAATCCGGTCGGTCTCCTGGTGGTTAAGCGCGGCAAGAACTCGTTCTCTCGACTTCATAATCTTCTCCTGATATTACAGTTTGACTCCAAGAGCAAGGCGAAACATGGCGCCAAGGGCAATGTATTTCCTGCCCTTAATTCAGTTCACCTCATATATTTTGATGATTTTATAAACGTTTAACTCAATAAACAAAATTATGATTTACTTTATAGTTTTGGTATTCGATCAAGGGCAGAAAGGACACTGCCCTTGGCACCTGTCAATGTCATTAAGTTAAGTAATTACATCCTATCGTTAGTGGTTTGATCAAGGGCTGACCGCAATGCGGTCTTGCCCTTGGCACCCGCTATTTGCTAGACAAAATACTAATACTATTTTCAAAATGGCGCTAAACCACTTCTGGTATCACATAAGGTTTGCGGTATTCTCTTTTTAACAGGCTATTGGCTAGATCGTCTCCGATGAAACTTTCGGTTTTTGAATCGAAGTCCAATTTTCGTTTGCCGGTGCGGTATGCGATGTTGCCCATGTGCACCATAACCGCGCTGAGATGCCCCTCTTCGATATCGGCGTAAGGCAGTTCTCTGCTGCGGATGCAATTAATGAAGTTCGCCTTATGCGGATCTTCTGGAAAACGCCCATGCTCCTGCGCCATCACTTTACCGTCATTGGTGAAGACCTGCCATCCACCGCCGTGACGACCGACGATCATCAAACCTTTGGTTCCATAAATCTCGATGCGCGTTGCATTTTGCAGCCAGTAGGGGAACTCATCCTTGTCGCGCATGGCCATGGGAGTTTTGGCCATATAGTTAGTCCATTGAGTCAGTTCAAAGTTGACGATCATATCATCATACTCAAAGGTAGCCGTCTGAGTATCAGGCACGTCCCGGTCATCATCAAACGCCAGATTGCCGCCGGTGCAATGGACGCTCTTGGCGTAATCCTTGCCTATCAACATACGCGCCAGATCGATTTGATGGATGCTGTCATTGCCGAAATCGCCATTGCAATAATCCCAATAATACAGCCAGCCGCTCAGGATGCTGGGGCGGAAGTCCCGCATCTTGGCTGGCCCCAACCATAAGTCCCAATTGACGTCTTTGGGAATGTCGCTGGTTGGACTCTCTTTATATGGCGATCCCGGTTTCAAGTTATAAATCTTGCAGAAATGTATTTTGCCCAGTTTACCGCTTTGGATATATTCCCGAGCCTTGTGGCTGTAAGGCGCGCTACGGCTTTGGGTTCCCACCTGCACTACCCGCTTATACTTACGCGCCGCTTCCACCATCTTGCGGCCTTCCCAAATGTTATGCGATGCTGGTTTTTCTACATAAACGTCTTTACCAGCCTGACAGGCAAAAACAGTGGGCAAAGCGTGCCAATGATCCGGGGTCGCCACGACCACTGCATCAATATCTTTGTCTTCAATAACACGGCGGAAATCCTGGATCAATTGCAACTTAGGATTATGATCATCCTTCAGCATATTGAATAATTGCTTGGGACGCCCCAAGTTTGGATCGCATAGCGTAGCCACTTGCACATCGTCGCGCCGGGCGAATCCACGAATCAACGATTGACCTCTACCCCCCAAACCGATGGCGCCGAGGATCACCTTATCATTCGCCGAAACCGCTTTGCGCCCTTGAGCCACCACCATCGCCCCGGACCACATGCCGACTGCACTCTTACTGCATCGCTTCAGGAATAGCCTTCTATTTTCAAGATTCATCGCCCATCTCCTGATTTATATATAATATTTGTCAGACCGGTTCTCTTAACATCCTTTATTGAGCAATCCGCTTTAATTCCATTATGACAGATGAAAGGGAGTCTTGTATATCCTTAATAGAACAAAAATATCTACATAATTATAACGATTTTTGCTGGAGAATGCCTGATTATGAATAAAATACAGTGCGTGAGAGCAAAAAGTGTTACTATTGAACAGGCAAGACGTAACTTATCTATAGTGCATATCTTTGTTTATTATTCTGACATCCGGAGCACATTATATAATAATGGAGATAGAATCAAATTTTAACATGGGAGATTTGATGTTGACCACTAGCAGCCAAAATTTCATAGTAAAATACTTGAAAGCCGCAAACCACAAATTATCCCACATTAAGCAATGTTGTTATGATCAACCAATTTTTGGAATCATACAACGTTGCGCCCATTTAAGCATTATCATTGCATTTATACTCTTTCTTTACGGATATTGCATAACGGACAAATATAGCATAAAGGATTTTCAACACATAAATCAAGCGTGGCAAACCGGGTCTTACGACCGGATATTTGCGCTTGAATATACTAATGATGTAACAGGTCAGCCAATTGAAGTGCGTTATCCCTCCCCCAAGCCTGTACAGACCGGGTAGATGGGTAACACATGTTCGG
This sequence comes from bacterium, assembly GCA_963662285.2. Classification (GTDB taxonomy): domain Bacteria; phylum Hinthialibacterota; class Hinthialibacteria; order Hinthialibacterales; family Hinthialibacteraceae. The sequence continues at coordinate 560,617 of CAXXMV010000008.1, read as the reverse complement.
GGACATGGGTTACAGTTTTTTATCAAAACCGGGATTTATCCCAGGTTATTGTTTGAGTTTTTTTTTAGGCATCTAGAGATGCTCAGGATAATTGGTTGGCTTAGAGGGAGGAGGTGAATATTTCACCTCCTGCATTATCCCTCGCACCTCGGATCGGCTATCCCTGGCGGGTTGCACTCCTGCAGCGCCCGCTTCCGTTTCGCCCAACCAATTTCTATTGTGACGCCTTTTTCTGGATTGCCAAGTTATCTTCTTTGATTTCATTCAAACGCAGATCGAGCGTCTTGATTTTTTGTCGGCAAAAATATACGTCCATCATCCCATCGGTCATAGCGGGTTTCAAGGCAACCGGGCATCCTACCAGGGCGCGGCTCACCCGGTAATCTTCACCACGGTACGCCACCCGACCTCCTTGTTGCACCTTCCTGATAATGCTGCCCGGCGCGTACTCGATATCCGGCAAACTTCCCGGATAAACAAAAGGACTGGACGTATAATGGTTAGCCGGGACATCCATATCCAGGGCTTCGTGAGGACGCTCAAAATTGTATTCATAACGCCACTCATCAAACCGCCTTTGGCAATATTCCAAATCCACAAACGATTCCCTTATCAGCAATTCTTGCTTAAAGGTCCGGTGAAATCGCTCGACCTTGCCTTGGGTTTGCGGATGGTAGGGGCGACCGTGATACACGCGAATACCCAATCGTATCAGCCATATTGTCAATCTGGTGTATTCGCAGGTTTTGCATCCTCCCCACGGACTTCCGTTATCCATCAACATCGCCCGAGGCATACCATACATCCTGAACACGCTTTCCAGGGAGTCTTGCACGGTTTCCCTTTGCTGATTGGCGCACGAAAATAATCCGGGAACAAAGCGCGTGCAATCATCCAGAATGCTGAGCGGATAACAGCGTGCTTTGAGCGTGGGAAAATCTCCTTTGAAATCCATTTGCCACAATTCGTTGGGCGTATCTTTTTCAAAACGCTTATAGGCTTTGTGCTTGTGACTTTCCTTTTCATCCAGCAATCCCAGTCGGCGTAACACGGCAGTAATAGTGCTGGCGCTAGGAACATTTTCGTATCCCAATTGAATCAGACGAGAGCGAATTTTGCGTCCTCCCCATCCTTTTTCGCGATTTTCTGTAATGGCTTGCTCGATAGACTTATCTGTTTGATGAGGGCAAGTATTGGGTTTTTTGGAACGGTCTTGGAGATTTTCGCCTCCTCCTTCTTTGTACCGTTTGATCCATTTGTAACCCGTCTTACGGCTGATATCAAACCGTTTACATAATTGGCTGATGTTGCTTTCTTCTTGCTGGCTCAACAATACGAATTCTTTTCTCAGAGACATAAGGTCCACCTCGTTCCAGGGCATATTCTTCGCCTCCTTTCAAGGCTAGAATACACTCAGGGAATGTGTTACCTATGTCCCCGAACACCTGTTACCCATGTCCCAGGCCTTTACAAAGCCTGGGGGAGGTTAGGTGGGGGTTGATTCTTTGAAACGCAACCCCCCTCTAACTCCAATGTCATTAAGTTAAGGAATTTCATCCTATCAGTGGTGGCTTGATCAAGGGCTGAGCGCAATGCGCTCTTGCCCTTGCCACCCAGCCAATCGTAGTTGATTCTGATAAATCTAATTAATACTTATCGTATTATCAAGGAATTCACTATGTGAATTGTTGATTTCAATGTTAAAAGATGAAAGGAAAAATGATGAAAGATTACGTTCTATATACATTATTGTATTTAATTCTTGCTGCTGGGTATTCAAATTCAGCCTTTGCTGAGGATCGTATACCGGAAACTGTGCAGCGAATCATATCTTTGCTTGGTATTAATCCAAGTGAATACAGCCAGGAAGAAATTGAATCAAAGATAAATGCTCGAGGAATCAAGGAAGAATCAGGTTATATTACGAAATTAAATCAGAAATGTTATATTTCTTTTGATGAGGATCTAAGGCATATTTTTATCGATGGGGATAATTTATTGGCAAGTCGGAAAAATCTGCCCAAAACTTATGAATCACGGGATAAGATAAAAGAGATAGTCGATGGTTTATTCAGGGTGATTAGCCAAGGTCAACCTGAGAGATTCGCCTCTCCCATAATCGATCAAGGTACAGGTTGTGTTAATCTGAGTTACGATGATGTAGTAGCTATTCCTACATGGAGAATATTCATTCCACGGATCATTCATGAAAAGTTCATTTATGAGACGGATGGAATATATATTTGTCTTACTGGAGACGGTGTTCCTTTCTATATCGCAATGGGTGTTACCAGCAATCATCCACCGTCATTGGATGTCAAAATCAGTAAGAAGGAAGCCATAAGCAGCGCTGCTGCATTACTTGATGATTCCTTCCGAAAAATACGACCGGATGTAATGAAAAGAACTGATATTGTTCCGGAATTTGATCTAAGTAGTGCTGAATTACGGGTTAAAAACAAAGATCTAACTCTTAATCCAAAAACAATGAATTGTCTTTCTGAGTCTAGGTTTGAGACGCTTTTACTTTGGCGAATTGTATATAACGCAAAAGAACATACATATTTTCCAGACAATCCAAACAAAATCTTATTGCAAAAGGGTTACGAATTAGTTTTCGAGTTCGATCCTGTAACCGGGGAATGGATTGGATTGGATTGCACCCTGTAGTGATGAAGATACTATCATTGTGATTCGTATTCATGTCCAAATCACGATATAAATCATTGGAGCGTGAAGATACAAGTCTTCACGCTCCAGCATTTTATACAGAAAATTCTATTTCATATTCTGATGAGGCGGCGCTATTCTTTCTCCGGTTTCGGGGTGAAATTCATTAGGCAATGCTTTGGATGGGGGGATATCTTTGGTTTCCTTGATCCATTGATCCAGCGTCTGACGCATCCGCTTAAGTACTGTTTGATAAGCCGGTTGATTAACCAGGTTTTTGAATTCCCAGGGGTCGCGGCTTAAATCGTAAAGTTCTTCTGGAGCGCGGCGCCCGCGGAACAATAACATCGCCTCCTTAGAAAGCGTCCCCTCATCCCGCATTTGCCGCATCTTTTGAAACAACGGCGCCACCGAACTATCGGCGGAATTCTCCAACGGAATCTCCGGGAAAGCATTACGGATATACTTATAACGATGATCGCGCACCGCCCGGCTATGGTCATCAAGATCATGCCAGTTCTTTTCCGCATATATGTATGGAGCGCCGGGCAGGGAAGGGTCATCGATTTCCGTGACCAGACTATGCCCTTGCATATCTGAGGGTATGCTGACTCCAGCATATTCAAGAGTAGTCGGCGCCGCGTCGATCAGACTGACCAGGTTATCATTAACTTGGCCGGGTTTGATTTTCTTAGGCCATTGCATAATCAACGGAGTTTCGATGCCGCTGTCATAAACCGAGCATTTAGCCCGTGGAAAAGGCATTCCATTATCTCCGCAAAACAGGATGATGGTATTATCCAATTCTCCATCTTTCTCCAACCGCGCCAAAATATCACCAATCACACTGTCCATGCGGGTTATTTCGTCATAGAACCCGGCCAACTCTTCCCGCGCCTCCGGTATATCCGGCAGATAAGGCGGCACGACTATATCATCATGAGTATACGGCTCGTCGATGCATCCACGGTCAAAGGGACGGTGCGCATCATGGAAACCCATATAAAGGAAAAAGGGTTTATTCTTGGGGCGGTTATCGAAGAATTTTCCCCATTGGTTAACATCATTGTATAAGACGTCAAACCGCTGAGCCGCTGAGTCTCCCATGTGGAATTTTCCTGCATTGCCTGAGTAATAATTCATGGGCGCCAGCAGTTCGGGAACAATAGCCTGATCGGCGGGCAGAGAATCATGCAGGTTTTCGGCGCCGGTCGAATGGGGATGCTTGCCAGTGAACATACTGCAACGGCTTGGGCTGCAAGAAGATGCATTGACGAACGCCGATGTAAAACGGATGCCGTTCTGCGCCAGTTTATCGATATTGGGAGTGCGGATAGTCGGATGACCATAGCATCCCAGCTCGCGCCACCCGATATCATCAGCAATTAACCAGATAATATTAGGCTGATCCTGTGATGCAGCAGACGCGCTTTGGGGCAGGGAACTCCCCGCCGCCAGTCCCGCTGCTAATAATGATGAGGCATGAAGAAATGCTCGACGATTTATATTGGATGATGACATCGTGTTTCCCCTATAATTATATTATGTTAAAACTATTGTCGCATATAATAAGAGAAAATGACAGATATAAGAATCAATCCTGAATAAAAAGAGCGCATATCGGCTGCCAAAAATGGGCGCCAAGAACGGGTGCCAAGTGCAAGACCGCAATGCGGTCAGCGCTTGATTAAACCACCTTTGCTTTAATATCCCCTCCTGCAACAACATGTAGGGTGCGCCTCTCGTGGGCGCCCGGCATTTCAAGACCGTAGGCTCAAAGGGCAATCTATTCTTCACCCTTTTCGTAAACCTGCCGTAGTTTAGGAATAAGAGGAGGTAGTTCCTTTTGGCTAACCTGCCAAATGATATCAAAATCGACTCGATCATATTCGTGGGCTAGAACATTACGTAAATCCCGCATTTCTCTCTATGGAATTTCGGGAAAAGATTTTAATATATTATCGGGTATGTGGCGGGCTGCTTCGCCTATGACAAGCAGATTCATCTGAACGGCGTCTACAACAATCCAATCATCCTTAAACGCTTCGATTGAAAGCCCAAAGGTATAGCGCTGAATTTTCTCAATGGCTTGTAGAATATGTAAAATACGGAATTTCCATTTACGTTTCTTAAAACACATTGACCGCCTCAGCAAGAATATCATCTTTGAGTTCATCAATAAGAGCATTACGAGAAACAAGGTCTACAGGATGATCTAGCAACGTTTCGAGTCGCAATCGAACTTTAGAAAAATGAAGCAGCCCGATTGGGCGATTGAATTCAACAAGAATATCAATATCGCTGTCTTCATCAGCTTCCCCTCTAGCAGTGGAGCCGAATACTGCCAACGAACAAATACCAAGTTCATTCAATTCGGAACGATGCTTTTGGATTATGTGGTTGACTTTTTGATGATCCATCATAAAAACAGTCCTTCTGTTATATCGATTAAACTACCCCCGGTTTAACGTCCCCTACCGCAACCAAATGTAGGGTGCGCCCCTCGTGGGCGCCAGGTATTCCAAAACCTCCAACGCCAAGGATACCTAATCATCAATCCAAAAATCATTATACATCATAATAGTTGATAATTTTTGAATAATAAATACTAAAATATTGTCAAACTTCTGATATTATAACGTTTGCAATCTTTGTATCCTGATAAATCAAAGGATAATTATGAATATTCAACAAAGCGGCGGCGGCGTGTCGAATACGGTTAATACAGTCTTGGGGATCATTGGCGCCTGCCTGGGATCGATAGTCGGATTCCTGGTTTTTCGATGGCTATGGAGCCAGGGATTCTACGCCATCGCGTTGCCGGGATTCTTTGTAGGATTCCTTGCTGGCGCCTTCTTGCGTAGAAGATCAAAGGTTGTCGAGGTGCTATGCGTCTTATTGGCGCTGATAATGGGATTGTTTTGCGAATGGTATTTTTTCCCATTCTCATTAGATAAGAGTTTAATCTATTTCCTGTCGCATCTTCATTTACTTAAATCAATCACCTGGATAATGATAGTTCTTGGCGTATTCATGGGGTATTATAGTTCAGTAAAGCGATGTTGTGCCTGCGGCGTCACGCAGGAACCTTTTGCAGCGCAAAATGATGATAACATTTCAACCAAAGAAGAATAATATAAGAATAATAAGGATAGAACTTAATGAAAAAACAAATTCTCATCATCGCTTGCCTACTGATATCCACCGCCATTATCCCGCATTGTTATGCAAAAGAACATATTGATTTTGCTCCAATATTCAAAGGTTACGATGGATGCTATGTTCTATATGACCTTAATAATGATTCTTATACAAGGTTTAATCCAAAACGCTGCGATGTGCGCCTTTCACCTTGCTCAACTTTCAAAATCCCCAACTCCATGATCGGTTTGGAAACCGGAGTTATAAGCGACCAAAACCATCTTTATAAGTGGGATGGAAAGAAGCGTTGGTTGGATTCATGGAACAAGGATCATACCCTGAAAAGCGCTATCGCTCATTCAGTAGTCTGGTACTATCAAAAACTGGCTGAGCAGGTCGGCGAAAAGCGCATGTCAGAATACGTCAAAAAATTGCAATACGGCAACCAGGATATTTCCAGTGGTCTAACAACATTCTGGCTGGGCGGTTCACTCAAGATATCCGCCCATGAACAGATCGAATTTCTCAAACGCTTCTATAAAAACGATCTTCCGTTTGCCAAGCGCTCCATTGATATCACCAAGGAAATCCTGATACTGGAACAGAACAACGAATATACCTTCAGGGGAAAAACAGGATCGGGCATGGTTCCCGACAAGACATCCTGGGGCTGGTTTGTCGGATATGTAACGCGCGATAATAATGCATATATATTTGCAACCAACATAGAAGCGGAAAAAGGCGCTTCTGGAGGCGCGGCGCGGGAAATAACCAAAAACATTCTACGTAGCATGTCTTTGATTAAATAATGGAGAACAAACCATGAAACGAAGAATATTTATAAAATCAAGCGGCGCCCTGCTTTTAGGTATGAGCGCTCAATCTTCATTCGCTCAAAACGGCGTCATAATGACCGTCAACGGCGCCATTTCTCCGGAAAAAATGGGCCTCACCCTGTCCCACGAACATGCTTTATGCGATTTCACAGGCGCTGGAGTAGAGAATCCTGATCGCGCCAATCCTGAAGATACCTTTAAACTTATATTACCGCATCTTCAGCAACTTAAAGGTCTGGGGTGCCAGACATTAGTTGAATGCACCCCGGCCTACATTGGACGCGATCCGATGTTGCTGCGCCGTTTTTCTCAAGCAACCGGTTTGCACATCCTCACTAACACCGGGTATTACGCTGCCATGAAAGAGAAATTCATCCCCCAAAGCGCCTACCAGGAAACCTCAGATCAAATTGCCGCACGATGGATAAAGGAATGGAACGACGGAATCGATGGAACAGGAATACGACCGGGATTCATCAAAATCGGTATTGATGCAGGGCCGCTCAAACCAATCGCCCGTAAGATAGGGGAAGCCGCTGCAAAAACATCTAAAGCGACTGGGTTAACTATCGCCGCCCATAAAGGAGATTCAATCTCTGGAATGGCGATGTTAGAACTCATTATTCAACAAGGCGCCAATCCCAAATCATTTATCCTGGTTCATTCTCATGGTGATTGGAAATTGGAGTCGCGCATCAAAGCGGCCGCCATGGGAGCATGGATATCCATCGACGCTATCAGAGCAAATAACATTGCCGAAAATCTGCAAAAAGTTATATCCATGAAACAGGCGGGCTATCTTAATCGAGTACTCATATCGCATGACGCATATTGGTTAAAAGGCGAAATGAATGGCTCCTATGATACAATATTCACAACCTTTATACCCGCTCTAAAAAACAGCGGCTTCTCGCAAAATGAGATAAATCAACTGTTAATCAACAATCCACGCGACGCTTTTACTATAGGAAATATCTAAAATTACATTACCTAAGCATTGCATTAACGTTAACTTTTGCATTATTATGGAATATAGAGATATATGTTATCTCTGTGTTTTATATTTATATTTTGGAGGTTAATCAATGAAGAAAGTCTTTGTAGTAGTAATTGCTTTATTGCTTGGCGCAACAGGCGTTCAAGCTCAGGTGTATTATTCCGCTGACTTTTCTGCGGCGGAAGGTTATGTGAATGGTCCGGTAGTCGGGCAACCAGCAGGTGCAACTGCTCAGTGGATCAACGCTAATCCAAATGTTTTGACTGATGACATTGTCATTGAAAACGAGCAACTCGTTATCAGCGATGTCAGCGCCGGAGGTCGGTGGGTCACTTTGGAGATTCCAACCCTGCAAGAAAATTTTTCAGTTTCTTTTGACTGGAAGTTCGTCGGTGACGCCGCAGGTACTATGGACGTTGGCATCTGCCTCAGCGACAGCCTTAATTTCGAGTTGATTGATGGTAATCCTGTACCCAATTACAACGAACAGGGCACCATGATTCGCACCTATGCAGAGGGCCTGATTGATGTTCGCGATGGAGATTGGGCAGGCGGAGGAGAGTATAAGGCTCTCGCCGAATTGAATTACCAGGATGGCAAGAATATTCATATTCGTATGGAAATCAATCCTGTAGAATGGATATTCGATGTCTATTTCCAAAAAGAAGGTGATGCTGAGGAAACAATGATCGCCGAGGAATATGGTTACCGACGTCTCCCAACCGAGGAAACTGATGGTATAAATGCTCTGGTCATTTGGGATAACGCTGTCGCCGGGACGCTAGGCAATACGATGATTATCGATAATTTTCTCGTTTACGGACCCGAAACGACCTCAGTTTCGGATTGGTCTCTGTTTTAATACTTAGATGATAAAATTGGTCTTTTAGGGGGGATGAGGCTTTTGCTTCGTTCCCCCTTTCCTCTTTTAACTAATGGATAATTCGCCATCTCAAATTCACTCGTCCCCCAAAATCAAACCCGATTCCAACAGGAAAGTACGAATAATAGTATTGGCTTGTTCCGGCTGTTCCAATGGCGATAAATGTCCGGCGTCTTTAATAATTCCCAGGTGAGAATTGGGAATCTTCCCGTGCATTGATTTAGCCAGGTCGGGCGGAGTCAATTGGTCATCCTCGCCGACAAGTATCTGAACCGGTATGTTAATTGAAGACAGGTCATTGGTTGAATCAGGTCGGTCAGCCAGCGCTTGCAAGGCATTCGCTATTCCCTTGGTTGGATTATTCAAAATAGCCTGCTTAAGTTTCTCCATCAATTCAGGTTGTTTTTTCAGCGTTGCTGAACTGACCAGTTTGGGCGGCATGGCGTTCGCCAGCGCTATGGGACCATCTTCAAGAACCTGTTGGATCGTTAGTAAACGGTTTTCGCGCATTTCAGGAGCATCCGCTTCAGCTCGCGTATCGCACAATATAAGACCTTTTACCCGTTCAGGCGCTATGCGCCACAGTTCAAAAAGAATATACCCCCCCATCGAACACCCGGCGAAAATCGCCTGCTTAATGTCTTGCTCATCAAGCCATGATAATAATGACCTGACATAGGCGCTCATACCGGGAGATTCGGTAAGTGGTTCTGATTCTCCAAATCCCGGCATATCTGGAGCAATCACCTGTATCGTATCTTCTAATCCACTGAGCTGATGCTTCCACATTTCTCTATTTAGAGGAAATGCATGAATTAGAACCAGAGGCGGCGTTTCTGCTGAACTATTGCTTGAAAATGCTAAGGTCATAATATCTTCCATTTATGTGGTTTATTGTTATTTTTTAGATTTTACAATAATTTACTTGAAATCTGTGCTGACTTTAATGCTTCATCATTATTATGGCGAAAATAAAGGTTCAATAGTTGTAGTCGATAATATTAATGAAAGCCATACTAGTAAAATTATAACTCACTTGGATAGTAATATTCTTAATAATTCAAGTCATAATAAATGAGACGATTGCGAGGAAAGTTAATGACAGATTCAAATACCTTAGAACAAGACGCTGCTCAAACTCCGAACGTGGAAACCAAAGTTGATCATAATTATCATCAGATAAAAAGCGATAAAACCAAGCAATGGGAAGAGAGTCTACCTCCAGAGTACTGGGAATACCGTGAAAAATGGGAAAATAATCCCATAACTCATCATGTAGGCAAGTTCCCGGTGCATCTTGATGTCGAAGCCACATCCAATTGCAACCTGCGTTGCACCATGTGCCCGCGTACCGACATGTTAAATGACGGGAAATTCTGGGAAGTTAAAAACACTAACTTTATATTATTCAAGCGCTTGATAGATGAAGGGGCGGAAAACGGACTTTGTTCGCTTAAATTCAATTATCTCGGCGAACCAATGATGAATCCACTACTTATTGATATGATCCGTTACGCTAAAGAAAAAGGCTTGGTAGATGTAATGTTCAATACCAACGCCACCCTGTTAACCGAAAAAAGTTCACGTAAGTTAATTGAAGCAGGTTTGGATAAACTCTTCTTTTCTTTTGATTCTCCCTATAGGGATCATTACAACAAAATCCGGGTCAACGCCAATTACGATAAAGTCCTTAGAAACATCAAGCGTTTCCATGAAATCCGCGACGAAATGGGAACCAACAAACCATTTACCCGCATCTCAATGGTGCGCATGAAAGAGAATGATCAGGAGTGGGAAGATTTCAAACAACTCTTCGAACCAATTGTCGATGCAGTAGCATGGGTCGATTATATTGAACACAACAGCCAGGCCGGCGCCGAAGATAAATCAGCTGATTCGATCAATACAGCTAAGGATGAAACAGAGAATAATAATAAAAAGAAATTCTGTTGTCCTCAATTATGGCAGCGTATGTTTGTGCATCCCGATGGCGTGGTGACGGTATGTTGCGTTGATTCCGCTCGAACATTGACGGTGGGCAATATTCACGGCAAGTCGGTTGAAGAAATCTGGACTGGCCCGGAATATCAAAAACTGCGTGACTTGCATGCCAGTGGACGGATCGACGAAATCCCCACTTGCGCCAACTGCCATCTGGCTTTAACGCCCTGATAGAGATTAATAGATGGTCGGGCCGATCTTATATTTAACGCTCCATTGGAATAAGGCGCCCATATTATTTTGATTGCATTCATTGATTAGTGATTTCCAATCATCTTCGCGATTCTGCGCATGTGCAATTAAAGCCATCTGATATTGGACTCGATTTACCCAGCTTGATCGTGGATGTTTTTGGATAAATTCTTCATACTCACGGTAAGCTTTGGCGTAATCTTCTTTTTCATAAGCGCAAAGAGCAAGATAATAATCCAGGTCTATTTTCGCGTCAGGCGGCAGATCTTTATTCAGATCGAGAATCTTAAGAAATTCAGTTTCCGCTTGATCAGGTTTCCCATCCAAGAGCAGCATTCGTCCATGCTGGAGGAATTTTAAATGACCGAATGAAATTTTCGCCAGGGTACGCTGTGCTTCATTTATTTCCCTGCTTAAATTGAAAATATATTGTATATTAACAGCTCTCCAATTAGAAATCACCCTACTTTTTGGATCAAATTTGGGAATTACTATGAATGGATAAATACTTCCAAGCGTAGGAAGAGAGAAGATTCTCTTTGTTCGATTGGCGAGTATCAAAAAACGAGGCATGCATGCTTCTCCTTCATAATCAATAAATGGATGATAATTGCTAATATCAGTTTTCAATTCTTTCAGTTTTCCATAATTTTCGAGTTCATTTAAATACGGTTCCCACTCAGGCAAAGGCATGTCTAACTTTTCTAGAGATTCCTGGGATGGATTAAGTTTGAAATACTTTGGGATACCATTCAGTTCGGCGCTCTCCGGATCCTGAACAATTATGCCGTATGATGCATCAACGGGAATCCAATGATTATCAATATTAACTGCGCTTAGAGTATGCGAACTTTCTATCTTATTGGGATCTTTATGCAGAATAAGCCGAAGCGTAGGCACCGATACGGATCGTAATAACATATTTAACGTCCAAGAAAGATCATCGCATAATCCCTGTCCTAGTATCAATGTATGAAACGGCTTGCATTTAATATGGTGTTGTTCAACCGTGTCAAAACGAGTATGACGATAAACGAAATCTAGAAGCGCCGTCGTCTTTTCCATATCGCTTTTGCATTCATTTGTTACTCGATTCGCTATACGATACTGCCACAAAACTCGCCATAGATATCTCATGTCATCTGCTGAAAACGTTTTCCTATCAAATTCTTCACGAATGGGACTCTCTTTAGTGTTGGCCAAATGACGTGGATATATATATTTAATCTGTGTTTGGGGAGGCAGACTATTAATAAAAATATTGAGTTCTTTTGCCGCTTCTTCATATTGCTCCATCCAGGCAAGAGCCATGGCGCGTATTATCAAACGACTCTGGTTATCGTCATGGAGGTTAAATGGTTTTTCAAGACGCTTGAGAACTTGCATGCAATTTCGTTTAAGCAAATCATCTTTAGCAAGTTGTAATAGGTCTCTGGAAGAGGGAGAACTGCAACCACTAAAAAAACAGAGGAAAATAATTAAATTTATGAAGTTATAATATCTATTAATACATATCATATTGAAATTTAACATAGGTTTAGCGTTTTTAAACCAAGCGTATTTGGTGATATTCCACATCTTCATTCATCCTTATATTATTCTATTAGAATTGAAAAATCTATTGATTGTATATGCTTCTCTGAATTATGTTTGTTTTCAGAAGAACATTATTTTTTAAAAAGGCTATAATACAAACCCCCTATGTGCCACTCTATATGTAACCGTTTCGGATACATAGTTACAAATGATGATACAAAAAATAATCAAAATTAAAACTAAATTAATAAATATTGATAAATATTTATATTTATCAATATAAGTTCTTCATTTTTTTTAAGAACAATAATGAGATAATTTCCAGGAAATGAGACGAGTTTTAAATTGATTGTGTCAAAATGGAACAGAATTATTGTGAAAAATTGCTTTGTGGTAATTATTTGTGAATTAAACCTTACAAATATTGTCATATTATCATGAATAGAAAAAGTGGTATACCAATTGCTCTTTGAATAGATCAACTGAATGATCATCCCGGTAACCCGAGGCGACTATCATGTATACTGTAAACTTAAACGAGACGCATAATCCTGTGGACTTAATGGATTTTGTTGATAATGCAGGTGGTGTAGCTTTAGAAGAGAAGCCTGTGGATGTTGATCAGCAGAAGAGTAATCCAAAATCATCCAATCAAGCCCGACGTTCACGAACCACCGAACGTAATACTTATAATCCTGTCAAAGAGTATTTACGAGAGATTGGCCACTACTCTCTCCTGACTCGTGAAGAGGAATCGTCGATATACGAGAAAATGGAAAATGGACGGTATCTTCTCGCTAAAGGATTATCACGTTCACGAGCAGTTATCAATGCGATAGAAGATATTGTATCAGATTTGGAAAAAGGAACTCGCGCTCCCCATAACACATTTCGGAATCCTGATGCTGGAAGAACGCGACGCAAAACAGAATTGGCCAAAGAAATTGTAGAGATGAAGCGTAAAATCCGTCAGTTCCACAATGGATTCAATGAAGAGGATCAAGGTGGATTAAGTAAAAGACAACTTGAAAACCGATATCAGAAATGGTTCAAATTGTTTTGTGAGATGGATCTTGATGTAAGCGTATTATGGGTAATGGCTAAACGCTTGAATTTTGTATATTTCCGTTATCAAGAAACCCCGGTCAAAGAACACGATCAATTGATAGAAGAGTATGGCGATGATTTCGAGCGAGTTAATATTTGCCATGAATCAGTGCAAAAAGGTTCAGAATTGATTCGCCAGGCCCGGCAGGATATGATCCGGGGTAATTTGCGATTGGTCGTATCGGTCGCCAAAAGATATAAACATTGCGGAGTTCCGATGTTAGACCTGATTCAAGAAGGCAACTTGGGACTGACGCGAGCTGTTGATAAATTCGATTATCAACGCGGAACAAAATTCAGTACATATTCTGTCTGGTGGATTCGGCAGAGCATTTCCCGTGCGGTTAAGCAACAACGGCGTACAATTCGCCTCCCAACCGGAGTCACCGATGAAATTGCCATTGTTGATCGCGCAAATACTAAATTGACCCATGATCTTGGGCGGGAACCGTCAGTGGGTGAATTGGCCAGACATCTGGATATGGAAGAGAACAGAATCTCTGATCTGATGGGTTGGCAACAAGATCCGCTTTCTCTTGAAACTCCTATTAGAGACGACCGGGAAACGACGATTGGTGAAATGATTACCGATGTAAATTCTGTTTCGGCAGAATCCGAATTTTCAGGACAGGTATTAAGCAACCGCATTGAAGGTATTCTTGGCCAGTTATCCGAGCGTGAAGAGACTATTTTACGTCTACGTTATGGATTGATGCCTGACAGAAAAGTATGGAAATTAGGTGACATTGGCAAACGTTTCGGCATCACTCGTGAACGGGTTCGTCAAATCGAGCAGCGGGCTATCCGCAAATTGCGTCATCCGATACGCGCTAGAGAAATTAGAGATTTTCTTAATTAGAGCAATCTATAAATACCTTGAAAATAATAAAAATAACGACGAGGTCTTCGTGGAAACATGAAGACCTCTTCTTTTGTTATGCTATTATAATGGATTAGGTTAATAGTGTAGAAGAGGCAAAAAATCATTCAAAGGATTTAATAGCGATTTTTATATCGTTGAATAATTCCAGAATTTTATCAAGTCGGGTCATTTCCAATAAACTGGATACGCTGGGCTGGGCGTTGACCAGTTTGACGCATCCGTCAATTTCTTTAAGTTCCTTGTGAAAAGTTATGAATAATCCCAATACAGAACTGCTGATATAGATCACATTCTCAAGGTTGATCAAAAAGTCCTTGCGCCCCTCTTTAATATGCGAGGCAACGATATTGCGTAATGGTTCAGGATCACGCAACTCATCCATTTCGAAAGAAACGATAGTAATCGAGTTTAAATAGTTCCAACTTATCAACATAAATACTCCGCAAAAGGATATTTGAAATAACTCGAGTTGTACTTATAAAATCCAGCGTATTTAATACATATAAACTTTTGTTAACCGATATAGTATAATTAACTCAATAATTCATATATGTTTATAATATATGATTCTATCAAGTAAGTGATAAAGTGAAATAGCATGAAGACAATTATTCTAAAATTAAATCAAATTGAAATTATTAACGACTATCCTAAACCAGTATTGCCCGAAGGTGAAGCTCTGATTCGCATACGAATGGCAGGAATTTGCCGGACTGATTTAGAATTGGCTAAGGGATATATGGGATTTGAAGGGATTCCAGGGCATGAATTCGTTGGAGAGATCGCTCATAATATTGACCATTGGAAGGCTGGTGAGCGGGTAGTTGGAGAAATCAATGCTGGTTGCGGAGATTGTGAATGGTGCCGCAAAGGGATGGAGAGGCATTGTTTTCACCGTTCTGTATTAGGGATTTTTAACCGTAACGGCTGTATGGCTGAATGGATGACCTTGCCAATTGCCAATCTTTATAAGGTTCCAAACCCGGTTCCTGACCGGTGGGCTGTTTTTACTGAACCTATAGCGGCTGTTTTAGAGATTTTTGAGCAAATTCTGATAACTCCTTCCAGCCGCGTTTGTATTCTGGGCGACGGTAAACTAGGGCTTTTGACCGCGATGATCTTTGCATGCCGCCATGAGGGAGAAATCCTGCTGGTGGGGCATCATGAAGAAAACCTGGCTGTCGTAAGTGATCGCATTTCAACCTGTTTAGAGAAAGATTTACCTGAAAAATCGCATAAAAGCTGGGATGTGGTCGTCGAAGCTACCGGCAGATCATCCGGATTGGAAATGGCCATGCGTTTGGCGCGTCCAAGAGGGACTATTGTTCTGAAAAGTACTATGGCCCGGTCAGATGCGTTAGACTTAACGCCTATAGTGATAGATGAAATCACCGTTGTCGGATCGCGTTGCGGATTATTCGCTCCAGCGCTTTCATTGCTGGAAAAAGACGTGCTGTGGCTCGATAGAATTATTGAAGCAACTTATCCTATCGATAAAGCATTAGAAGCGTGGCAATGCGCTTCACGTCCCGGCGCGGGTAAAGTATTGCTTCAAATTACATGAATTTGATTTATTAATAAATATTTATATTATATGGTCTATAATTACTAGTATGAAAAGAATTGATGCTATCAACTCATCTTCCAGCCGTAAACCAGTTTCATCTCAGCATTCTGTTGCTTCTGTACCAGAGGTGGACTCCCGTTCTGGTACAGCCCGGAAATCTGCTTCAGATGGGCGAAATTCTTCGTCGCATCCCGGTCGGAATAAAATAAAAAAATCCCATAGATTCCGTTCCATCTTTTTTATGGCGCTTGGCGTAATGATGATTTTTATAGGAGCGTTGGTTGGAATTGGAGTTGGACTTTTTAATCAATACCTGGATCAGTTGAACGAGATTCCCTATCTGGAGGATTATAATCCCTCCAGACCGTCACGCCTTTTTTCCGGGGATGAGTCAAAAAAATTAATTGCTGATTTTTTCAGTGATCAACAAAACCGCAAACTGGTTCCACTATCTGAAATTCCCGATAATTTAATCAATGCCTTACTCGGTTTGGAGGATTTTGATTTTTACCGCCATCCCGGTATAAGTCCCAAAGGTTTTATCCGGGCGGCCTATTACGATATTAAAAACTGGAACCGTAGGCAGGGGGGCAGCACCATAACCATCCAGCTGGCCGAAGACCTTATCACCAACAAACATCTTCCTGAAGGGTATAATTTTTCCGAAGAGGATTTGAAATCATTTAAACAGAAAATCTATGAAATTATTCTGGCCCTGAAGATTGAAAAACGCTTCACTAAGGATGAAATATTAGAATTTTTTTTGAATCAGGTTTTTTTAGGCGGCAATATCTGGGGCGTCGCGGCGGCGGCGGATTATTATTTCGGTAAAGATACCTCAGAACTCAATTTGAAAGAGTGCGCCTTATTTGCCGGCATGCTGCAAGGCCCCAATGCTTATTCACCCACTCGAAATCCCGAATCTGCTCAAAGACGCACCAATATAGTTTTACAGGTAATGCTCAGGCGGGGCTATATAACTGAAGAAGAGTATCAGCAGGCTAAAAACGAAAAATTCAACTTAAATACCCAAGGCGCCCGTAGGAAGCAACTAGCCTTGTACCCCTATTTTTCCGAGGCAGTGCGGCGCAAGTTCTTCAACAAGCAGATTGAGACGCCCGGCGGCATCCCCATCGATATTTTCGAGCAGGGTGTTGATATCGAATCAACCTTGAATGTGGCCATGCAGGAGATTGCTGAATCTGCGTTACGAAAAGGGATTGTCGATCAAGAGCAGCGTAAGCGCCCCGGCGGGGGTAAAGGTTGGGGCGCTCCTGGATATAAGGGAGCGAACCAAAACGGACCTTCGGTTATTAAAGTCGGCGCTGAATATGATGCAAGAATTGTAGCCGATTGCAGTCCCATGGCCGATGTGGTGGATGTTTCCATTCCTAACGTGCGGGGAGGGAAGGGGCCTTTTCATGTTGAAATCGAGCAGGATAAGACCTGGTATGATGAGTTCGACCTGTTTAAGGAAAAAAACTACATCAGCGTCAAAGCGGTCAAGCAGGATGATCAAGTTGTTTTTCAGTTAGCCAATGACAAGCATGTACAAGGCGCATTGATTGCCGTACGCCCTTCAACCGGAGAGATTCTGGCTGATGTTGGCGGATATGATTTTAACGACAAATCTAATGCAGGCAATTTTATCCGCACCACCCAGGCAAGCGGCATCCAACCAGGAAGCGCGTTTAAGCCTTTGTTGATGGCTGCTGTATTATCTGATGCTGATAAAAAATGGAATATCGCTTCCATCCTTCAGGATGAAAAGAAAGAGTATTGGAAAGGTTGGACGCCGAGAAATTATAAGGACGAGTATTTTGGCCCGGTGACTATGAATTTCACCCTGGTGGAATCACTCAATGCCGCCACTATCTGGCTATTGGATAATTATAAAGATTCCCGTGAATCCGGCATCCGTGATTTCCGTAATTTTTGCCGTCATGTTTTTGACCTGTATGTTGAACAACCCGATTTAACTATTGCTCTGGGATCATCAGGGACAACGCCATTTCAACTGGCTCAAGCATATAGCGTACTGGCTAATCACGGAAATTTTGTCCGGCTGCACATGGTGGATAAAGTCTATCAGCGGCGCGATGGACGTCAGGAATTTAATAATCTACTCTATGAGTTTGATCCGCATGATGCTTCTCAACAACGAATAACTCCGGAAACGGCCTATCTGGTCACTTACATGATGCGCAATGTGGTGTTAGAGGGAACCGGCAAGCCTGCTAAAGATTTACCATTTTACTGCGTAGGTAAAACCGGAACTACAGATGATTGCAAATATGCCTGGTTTGCGGGTTATTCCAAAGATATTTTATGTATAGTTTATCTGGGCTACGATGATCCCCAGTTTTCTCTGGGTAAAACTATGACCGGATCGAAAGTAGCCTTACCGGTCTGGATCGATTTTATGAAGCAGGCCTATGAGGTTCGTCCAGAATTATTCGGTGAAATTGAACCTCCCTCTAATATAAAATTTCACACAATTTGCACAAAAAGCGGCGCCATCGCCTCGCCCGAATGCGCGTTTACCAAGCAACTTCCATTTGCAATCGGAACTGAACCGCTTGACCATTGCCCTATCCACGGTCAAGATTCACTACGACCATACCGGAATGAGATAAACCGGTTTATTTTGTTTGATCAGCAACCTTCCAGAAACGAACTGTTGTTTACGAACTTGGATTAAAATCATGGCTAATGTATCACCTTTTCCCGGAATTCGGTATAACCTGGATTGCTTCGATAATTTGGCTTCGGTTATTTCACAGCCCTATGATAATATCTCGGCGGAAGATCGTAAGATATTATGGAATCAGCATGATAAAAATGTTGTGCGCCTGATTCTTCCACCGCCTGGTGATTCTGATGTTGATGTAGCCACTCAATCTACCGAATCTGAATCTGGAGACTGGTATCAGTCAGCCGCCGCCCAATATCGCGCCTGGCGAGAGAATGGAGTATTGCAAACTGATCCCTGCCAATTTTACGTATATCGTCAGACATATACTTATATGGATCAACCTTATACGCGAACCGGATTGTTTGTATCACTTAAGTTGGATGATAATGATGCTCCTTTGTCGCATGAAAGAACTTTTGAAGGCCCCAAAGCGGATCGTTTACGCTTGATTAACGCCTCGCATTCAAATCTTTCACCTATTTTCTTAATAGCTGATGGCGAGTATGACTCATGGAATGGTATTCTAACTCAAACAGGTGAACCATTGGTTTCGTTTAATGGTCTGGATGGTCAGAAGCATGAATTATTACCCATTTCAGATGCTGATGCAGTTCAAGCCGTCCAGCAATATATCAACAGTTTGATCCTGGTTATTGCAGATGGGCATCATCGATATGAAACCTCTCAGAATTATAAGCGCCAGATGATGGAGCAAACTGGTCTAAATCCTGATAATCAACCTTGGGGCAGCGTAATGGCATTGATTGTCCCCATGAACAGCCCTGGATTATTGGTACTCCCGACGCACCGGGTGTTGAAAAAAGCGCCGGATGGCTGGATGGAGCAGATAAAGTCAAAAGCCGCTCCCTATTGTGATATTGAAGAACTAACCGATTGTAATGGTTCTGCACTGCGCGATATGTTAGCGCAACCTGAACATCAACAGACCATTGCCGTGATTGGCGATGACCGGAGTTTATTGATCAAATTCAAGCCTGATGCGGAACCTTCCTCTTTACAGGCTTTGGAAGCGCCTTTAAGGCGTTTGAATGTCTCTATTTTGCATAATTTTATATTTGAGTCGTGTTTAGGGCTTGCAGCCGAGGATTTGCAATCAATTACCAAATATGTCCGGGGTGAGGAAAACGCAATATCCCTGGTGAAATCGGGTGAAGCTCAAGCGGCCTTTCTGCTTGGCGGGCTTTCTCCTCAAACCGTTTATGATGTGTCGCAGTATAATGTACGCATGCCGCAGAAATCCACCGATTTTTATCCAAAAATACCTACTGGACTGCTTTTCCGGTCTGTTGAGTCTGAATAATGCGTTTTGATAATCCAAATTAAAATGTTGTTTAATCTTGGGATAGAATGAAAATACATAAATTACTTCTGTTATTGTTCCCCCTTCTGCTGCCAACGCTTAACGTCTGTAGCCATGCTTTACACCCGGACAGCATTGATCGTTACGCCCATATAACCTTAACTCCCGATAATCTGGTGATTATTTATGAATTATTGCTTGGTAAGAATCCTACTGCTTTAGCGGTTCGTATGCTTGATGCTGATAAAGATGGAACTATTACCGATCAAGAGCGTGATGAGTATGTTAATACTGCGGCGCAGAAATATGCCAACAATCAAACGCTTGTTATCGGTCAGACGAAACTTGAATTGCAATTCGTCCAGGGAGACGCTTATGAGTCGTATGGACATAATGGCATGAGCGTCATTAAGATAGATATCGCCTACAAATGTTCCATTCCTGCTGATATACCCCGGCAAGCCACTGTGCCGCTAAATTATAAAGATGATAGCCTGTTGGTTATTCCCGGTTGGAAGCAAGTGGGATTCTCCACCCAAGGTGGAGTGAAATATAGTGGGCATATTCCTTATAAGGATGTGACTAAATTCGACTTTCCCGCTATGGCGGATAAAGGATATTTCCCCGCTACTGAATCGATTAACATCGAAATTAACTTGCCGCAATCCGGCGTTCAAAAAGTTGCTGCATCAATTCAGATGCCCGAAAAGAAAGAGTATGAGCAATTCTATTGGGATAGCGATCTTCAGATTGTGCGGTTTATCTGGGCTGTCCTGATAGTGTTTATTGTTGTTATTGGCGTTCTCTATTTAAGGAGTCGCCGGGTTCAGAATGATCTGGATCGCCTATAACCGGGTGAAGGATTATGCCTCACCCTTTGTAAGAGGATTACGATGTTTATAAAAATCTGATCTGCGCGATTAATGCAAAAGGATATTATGATGCGAATCCATTTTCTGGTAATTACATTTTTCCTGACATTTTTTTTCGTAGAAATTACTGCCCAAGGCGACGTACAAGCAACGCGAACATTGTCAGGCGCGATCGATGAATATTTTCTCCAGGGAGAACCCATTATCGTCTCGATCACTATATCAGGCGATCCAGGTTCTATCACCGTAATAGAACAACCACCGGTAGGTTGGACGATCACTCGAGTAATGAATGACGGCTCCAGAGTTGACGGAAAAATCACATGGAATTTAACCGAATTTACTGGAGAAAAAACCATTAAGTATTTTCTTAAGTCGCCGACCAATGCCGACCGGGATGGAGTTTTTTCCGGCAAAGTGGATGAAGTAGAGATTACTGGAACCAAGATTTTGTTATATCCCAAACCTACTCCAGGGGAACAAGTCCCGATTAATTCTGAATTATCATATAACTATTGGTTATATGTACCTGAGGATTACAAGACCATAGAAAAAGAATGGCCTATAATTATATGGTTGCATGGAGGCCCTCTATCAGAAGAAATGAATGTTCTAAGAAATGGAGGGCCGCTGCAATTGGTAAGTAATCCATCAAATCGGGAAAAATTTCCTCAATTATTTGAATGCGTTATTGTGATTCCATATTGTTATAGTGCAGTGTGGTCGGATCGTCGCTTGAATGAAACAGTTACTGAATTAACATCGAAATTAAGTATTAATACAAAGCGGATTTATATATTTGGAGGCAGCATGGGAGGATTTGGCACATGGAGTTTTGCCAGCGCTTATCCAGAATTGATCGCCGCTGCGGTTCCCATCTGCGGCGCCGGAGTGGCGGCTACTGATGCAGGTTATTCGATACCAGCGGTTAATTTGGAACCTCTGGTATCCGTCCCGGTCTGGGCCTTTCATGGCGCCAAAGACAGTGTTGTCCCTGAAGCGTGGGATGCTGAAACCGTTAATAATCTACGGGCGCTGGGAGGCAATGTTAAATACACTGTTTTTCCCGATGTTGGTCATGATTGCGTTATGCATGCACTTACCTATCCTGGGTTATATCAATGGTTGTTCCAACAAAGCAAATCAACTCAATCCGCCGCATCGTTTTATGAGGACTTGCACTAGCCAATGTTGATGAGTTAGCCTTATCGACCCATCAAAAAACCACAAAATTATTCTGACCATGAAAACCGTTTTTTACTTTTTCGTTATGACTCTCTCTTCTAACGCTGAGAATATCCAGAATCCCCACGCGATAGCGGTTAAAAATACAAACATAAAAATCAGTTTATATTGCTCCGGCAGCTGATCGGCCAGAATAGCCGACATGGCCAGTAGAAAACATAAGCCATAGATCGACAGAACCGCCTGCCGATCGGTGAAACCCAGCCGCAATACCCGGTGGTGAATATGCTCCCGGTCGGCGGTGAAGAATTTCAGCCCTCTCTGACCCCGGCGGATTACCGTCAATGTGGTATCCAGTAAGGGGATGGACAAAATAACCAGCGGCAGCGACAGAGACATGACTGTGGCGCCTTTGGTATTGCTGACTAGCGACGATCCGGCTATCAATACTCCAAGATAAAGACTGCCCGCGTCGCCCATGAATATCCTGGCCGGGGAGAAATTATAGGGCAAAAAGCCCAGGGTGGCGCCCATTAGTATAAGCGAAATGATGCAGATGAAATTCTGCCAGGGGTGCAGCGCAATAACGAAATTGGCCAAAGCGGCGAAAAAGACTATCCCCGCAGCCAAACCGTCAAGACCGTCAATGAAATTGATGGCGTTGACGATGGTCAGAATCCACAGAATTGAAACCGCCCATCCCAGCCAGCCCAGAGGAATGGTTCCGCCTAATGGATTGGTCATTTGATCTATCAGGAAACCTTCACGAACCAGCATAAACGCCAGTAAGGCTTGAAAAAATAATTTGACTCTGGGCGCCACTGGCCGGATATCGTCATAGATTCCCAATACTTGGAAACCCATTGCGGTAAAATAAAGCGCCAGTAATTGACGGGGCGATATCTGTATGCCAAGCATGTAAGGCGCACGAATAAAAATAAACAGCAGCGCCGCTGTCATAGAGAAATGAAAGGCCAAGCCGCCTAAATATGGTATGGGACGTGTATGGATTTTCCGCTCTGATGGATGATCGGTGATATCCAATACGGCGGCCAGCCGCCGCATGAGCGGAGTCATGACCAACGATGTTAAAGCACTGATAATGAAAACGATGAAATATTCATTCGGCATGCTATTGCTCAATTCTTAATTAACACTTAGGATATCACTATATTATTTCGATTATAGCGGATCACAAAAGTTTATGAGAAGCGTTGTATCGGCGTAAAGTCTCATATTTGGGGATTTTAATCCACTTAATTTTAAGAATCGTTCTAATAATATTAAGAACATAGTATTATAAATAAAAATCAATACTTAAGGATACGGTTGAAATCGATTATGAAAAAGAGCACTGGAATATTGCTTCTTTTAACCTTCTTGATTGTAGTAATTGTGGTGGTTGGATTATTCGCAACGATGATGGTTTTTGTGTTGCAAGGCACGACGCCTAATTTACTTGGATCAAAACGAATAGCCCTGGTGCGGGTTGAAGGCATTATCTACGATGCAGAGGATTGGATTGATCAGGTGCAGGATTATCAGGAAGATTCATCCGTCCAGGCAATTGTGCTGCGCGTGGAAAGTCCCGGCGGCGCGGTCGGTCCTTCGCAGGATTTATATGAGGCGCTGGTTAAAGCCCAAGAGGAATACGGAAAAATTGTAGTGGCGTCGTTCGGATCTGTGGCTGCGTCAGGAGGGTATTATGTGGCATGCAACGCCGATCAGATCGTTTCCGCCGCCGGTTCGATGACGGGAAGCATCGGCGTTTACGCCAAGTTTCCCGTAGCCAAAGAACTGATGGAGAAAATCGGTTTTACCTACGACACAGTTAAAGCAGGCGAATACAAGGATTTCGGTTCAATGGAAAGAGGTCTCTCCTATAAAGAACGTGAGATGATGCAGGGCGTGATCGATGATACCTATGAGCAGTTCGTCGAAGCCGTCATGAAAGGACGTAAAGAACCGTTTTCCCATCTGATGAATAAGTGGGATGACGCTACAGAAGTGAAATACCCGCTTTCCCAGGATGTTGTGAATATTGTTGAAAAATATCAGCGGACGCTTCCTGATGACGACATGACTGGTCTCGTTGTTTCTGATACTGTCTTATCGGCCAGTAGTGATATTGATGATACTACTACTGCTGTGAAAATTGATCCAACCCCGGATAAGGAAACGCTGCTTGCTTTCACCCGCGCCGTATCTGAAGGAAAAGTCTACACCGGACGGCAGGCTTTGAAGGTGGGTTTGGTGGATAAACTGGGATCGCTGGAAGACGCCATTAAACTTGCAGCTGAAATGTCTGGAATCAGCGGCGAACCGACCGTTATTGAACGCAAAAAACGAGAAAGCAGCCTATTGGATTATCTATCCGAAGGTCTGAGTAATATCTCTAGAAACCAAACTCACTCGCCGCTGCAATACCGTTTTCCATATTGATATGTTGCAATGGTATTTATGGCATGAATTACTGTTCTCTTACATGAAAGGGAGTATTTTGCCTTCTGATTCTCATTTTTATTGATTTTAAGTAACTTATCCTTATAGATTTATACCTATAACAATAAATATATTTATTTATTTATTGTTATCCATCTAGAAATCACTCTAAATTCAGATTCACAAATCCCAGGATTACAGTGTAGTACAAAAGATGAATTAATCTATTATTTGTATTATTGAACATGTAAATATTTTATGTATTTCATGGTATATTTGATACGATTAAGTGATATTTTTATTATTTATATATTATGGCAAATCTTTTGCTATTAACTAACCTCAAAATTATTAATGGAGGTTTTTTTATGTATCTGAACAAACGCAATGCTTTTCTTATGATGGTTTGCGCAGGGATTCTTATTTCTCTGTCGCCTGTTTGGGCTCAGGTTGATCAACTTGAGGGCGATTGGAATCTAGAGACGGATATCGAGGGAGGCGAACAAAGTATAGTTACTATTAGTAACAATGGTAATACTGTTTTTTCGGAAACCTATCCGTACATAATTGGTGAAACCGAGTATATTTTTGACGTGGGTCATACTGGTAAGTTTACCGCTCTGGCAGATGGACAACTTTTATATACCGGAGTTGGCAATGGAACAGCCTTGGATGCAGATGGCGCCATATCTGTTAAACTTGTTGTGACTGGATCAGGCATGATATCAGATGACGCTAATATGGTGGTCGGCGTATGGAAGAATTTAGAAACTTATACTACTCCAGATGGCAACATTAGCGATTCAGATGGAAAATCATTCATCCTCACCAGAGATGGTTTTGATCCCGGAACTCCCGGAGCAGCGTTGGCTGGCGTGTGGGAAATTACTCTAACTGGCGCCAATATCGACTGGACCGGCGAAGTGACCATGAATCCCGATGGAACCCTGATGGGCAACTATGCTCCAACCGGGTCTTCTAATGCCCAAATGCTGGCGTTGGCCGGACTTTTCTCTTATTCACAACAGAAAGAATTTGATTTTACCTATACTACTGAACCTGTTGAACTTCCCATAGTTGGTGAAACAACTTTCACCCTGAGTGGTACAGGGCAGGGCAATGATGATAATACTCATATAGCAGGAACCTGGGAATTCACCGTAGACGTTTCCAATCTGGTATCCAAAACCTTTTCAGGAACCTACGAAATGACCAAACTAGCAGACGCCGGACTGGATAATTGGGCTTTATTTGAATAGATGCATCGTGTTTATGTTATACATAAAAAACCGGGGCGTGTTGGGTAAAATCCAATGCGCCCTGGATTATTTTGTTAAGATCAAATGATTGATCTTAGTTGAAAAGTGCGGTATAAGTATTTGTAATTACTAGGTTTGTAAATGTCATTTTCCGTGCAAAGTTCGTTTTTTGAAGATTTTTCTTGTCATAAATGGCTTTTTGGGGAGGCCAAATGTGATTATGCAAACCGCTCTGAAATTACGATTCAAATGAATTTAACCCGATTTCTTACATATTCAGGTTGATTGCGATATCATACTATAGAGGCTGCTGTTGTTATGTTTAGCAAATCTTTATGCATATTCAAAGCGCTGTTTTGTATAAAATTTAGAAATATTGGAAATTATTGTTACCTGAAATCTTATGAGTCAATGTAAATATCATTCAAGTAAAGAAGCGGTTCATACTTGCCGCCATTGTCAACGCGAAATATGTGAGTCCTGCACTATTACAGTGGAAGGCGAGCCTTTTTGTCAAATATGTTGGGATGGATATGCGGCTGGCGTCAGGGATATTAAAGAAGAAAAACCGAAACCGGCCAAGAGCATCCCCTGGCAAAGTTGGCGTGAATTAGGGCCTCTAAGAGCATTTTTAGATACCGCTAAGCAAGCCGTTTTTCAACCAGTGCGCTTTTTCTCTAATCTTCCTAAAGAGAAAGAGATGCTTGCTCCGCTGCTTTTCGCCGTAATCTGCATAATGGTTTTCTGGTTTCCGATGAACATTATTTATATAAAATACATTTTTCCATCAATTCTCGATAATATATCTCCTGAGGGTATGGTTCTTTTTCAAACTGATGCAGAGCAATCTCCCGCTGAAATGCAAGAGGAGATCAAGCAGAGATTTTTATCGGTTACTAATTCGCAAATCCTTTCCATGCCGCTGAACTATTTATTATTTCATATATTTCTGGCTTCGATGATGCAGCAGGTTTTAATTCTGTTATTCAAGGGAAGGGAAGGATTTAACGCTACATTTCAGATTCGATGTTATTCGATGATAGCGCAATGTCTGCTGATCATCCCGTTTGTCGGTATTTTTATGGCGGAAATCGGCTCGGTGATGATGTGTATGCGCGGATTTCAAATTGTACAAAAACTGACTTTCTTGCAAGCGCTTTGCGTTTCCGTTGTTCCAGTGATGGTTTCTTTTATGGTCGTTTTCGGAATAATATAACTCTTGAGGATTACTCTCTTATCATTTACACCGCAATAAAGCAGAGGATGCAACCGGATGTCTATTAAAATTTTTCTTGGCAATGGCCCTTGGTTTAAAAAAGGTTACTATGGCGTACGCGCAGGTTCGCGCTGGCCGCATTTTGAAGAAGAGGGCGCCCGTTATCTTCCATTTCCTTTCTATTTGGCTTACGCAACCGCAATTCTGGAGAAGTCCGGTTATGATTGCTGTTTAGTAGATGGCATAGCCGAGAGAATATGCGAAGCTGATTTTATCCAACGCGCTATTGATTTTAAGCCGGACATTACAGTTTTGGAAATCTCTACCGCTTCATTCGATACGGACCTACGTCAGGCGCAGAAAATCAAAGACACTTGCCCTGATACGCGTATCATATTTTGCGGCATCCATGTCGACATGTATCGTACCCAGTTTCTGGACGAGAATCCCCTGGTGGATTTTGTCCTCAAGGGTGAATATGATTTTGTTCTACATCAATTAATCCAAGCCATCGAATCCAACAGCGATTATTCAACAATACCAAACCTGGTTTATCGCGATGATCAAGGCGTCGCTCATCAGACGGAGCGCGGCGAACTGATTGATGATTTGGATACCATCCCCTGGCCTTCGCGCGACCAGCTTCCCATGCACAGCTATTGGGATTTACCTGGCGGGATTCCCGAACCGAGTTTGCAGATGTGGGCTTCGCGGGGCTGCCCGTTCCAGTGCATCTTTTGCGCATGGCCGCAGATAATGTATGGCAACAACCGCTACCGCACCCGCGATCCTAAAGACGTAGTCGACGAGATCGAAGCCATGGTGGAAAAATACGGCTTCCGTTCGTTCTATTTTGATGATGACACATTCAACATTGGCAAGAAACGTCTACTGGCGCTTTGCGATGAGATCAAGAAGCGCAACCTCAATCTGCCCTGGGCTGCCATGGCGCGCGCTGATACCACTGACCGTGAAACCCTGGCGGCTATGAAGGACGCTGGTCTGGTTGGCATCAAGTACGGCGTTGAATCAGGTTCGCAGCAACTGGTCGATAACGCCAAGAAGGGTCTTGACCTCAAAATAGTGGAAGAGATGGTCTGCGCCACCCGCGAGTTGGGCATCAACCAGCATTTGACCTTCAGTTTCGGGCTTCCCGGCGAGACCTGGGAAACCGTGCGTCAAACCATTGATTTCGCCAAACGCCTTAATCCCGAAACCATCCAATTCTCCATCATGACTCCATTCCCCGGTTCGACTTTCTACCGGATGTTGGAGGAAGAAGGCAAGTTGCTAACTCACGACTGGTCGAAATACGATGGCGGAACCACCGCTGTTGTCAGGACGGACGCCCTCAGCGGCGAAGACCTGGAACGCGCTTTACGCATGGCGTACAACGAGTGGGACTGGCATAAAACTATTCGCCCATTCAAGGATTTCCGCCAATTCAAACGCCTAATTCTCCGCCCCAGACACACCTGGCATACCTTCAAATTCCTGGCGGGGCGCCACTTAAAGCGTCTGCTGCATTCGGATGCTTAGGTATTGGATGAGACGCTCTTTCTCCAGATTGGTCTTTACCCATGCATAAACCGCAAGTGGAAATTATCACCGGGCAACCATAAAGGATTGCCCCTACTTTTTATTGTAGGTGGATTTTTTGTAGGGGCGCTTTTTATGGGCGCTCGGAATATCAGGCGCGTCGTGATGATTCGAGGTTTTTTTTCAGTGGTTAGTCGAGAATGGTTTGTTTGTTGAGGTGGATTTTTGGTGGGTCGATGAGGCCGACCCACCCTACGCGGCGGTGGATTGTTTTCTTTGGTGGCTTGATCAAGGGCTGAAAATACACTGACCTTGGCGCCTGGAATATCAACATCCGGCTGGACGCAAGGGGGTTTTGTCCTTGGCGCCCGGCTCAGTGTAATTTATTTTTTCAGAAGACTAAAACGTTACCTTGATTTTTATAGGAGACTCTTTTGTTTTTCTTGTTATATGGGTGACATCAAAGAGCATAAATTGAAATCTCCCTTTCCAAGTGTTATCGCGACCGATTATTAAGCAATTCTCGTTCTTTAAGCGATAAAGAAAGAATAACTGTGAGAAATGATTAATACTATAATTAGAAGAAATTTGTGAGAATTGGTTGAAGGTGGGAATCAATTCTTTTCCATCCACAAATCCTAGATCAACATATAATCTGTTCCCCAATTCAATTGTTCCCCACATTTTTAGTAGAAAAGTAAGTTTAGCATCTGTTTTTTCCATATCCTCCAAAGGAATAATTATTTGTTCATAAGATTCACTGATAGTAATCATCGATAAATCATTTGTGTTTTTGTTGGAGTAATTATGAATGCTCCTTAAATTTCCTTTTGAATCAGCAACTCCAAGAGTCATGCTTTTATTTTGCTGGTTAATCAATGATTGTGGATAACCAAAAATTGGTCTTGGACGCAATGTGTATGTCTCCATACAAAAAGCGCCAAACCAAACAAAAGTCAGAAACATCAAAATACATGGAATATGTATCAAAAAATAATTGTTCTGGTTTGAGGTTATTTGTTCTTTTTCTATATCAAGAGAAACAGTTAATATGTTAATCCTATTTTCTCCAATGTAGAACACAAACGCAGATATTATGCAGCCCATTATGAAAAAACAAGATATCGGTAAAAAAATCGAAAGCACAATTATCACTAGCGCTGTAATTTTTTGGTAGGTTGCAGATTGTATTGATTGAGCGACATAAAGAAGCGAGATTGGGATCATTGCAGGGAAAGCATATGTTTCCAAACGTCCGACATCTCTAGCTACAAAAAATTGTAGCCATACAATCACTATCCAAATTGATAGGATTTTATAATGATTTTTAAGGCGAAAAACTGCCACTAAAAACAGTGGCAACAAAATACCAAAAAAGTTATTGGCCAAATTAAGAGAGAAAATTCTATCTACAAAATCGTTGAATGAAGAAGTATGTAGAAAAAAATCCTCAAAATAAAACTCAAAGAAATTGTAATTACTCACAAATCCGCCAATATTCTTGATACATGAATAACTAGTAAGAGGAAACCATAAAGCATGTATCAATATTGTTATGATAACTGGTGGACTCCAAACAAAGATAAGATAGCGAATATTTCTTAAGTGTATTGACCAACCAAAACGGTATATATACCAAACAGGGAGAAAATATAGCGCCGTTGTTCTATTTAAGGCTCCTAATAAAGAAAAAAGACACACCCATGCATCATATTTTTTAAGCATAGAGTAAATCATTAATACTAAAAATAAATGACTTATTGCATCATTAAACCATATCTCTTTAATTTGCCATTCCACACCGGAAGAAAATAAGTATGATGCGGCTGCGGCAATCGGTAATCCGTTGCGCATCCCCAGATCTTTGCAAAGAAGCATTAATACAATAGTAGATAAAAGCAAGGATATAAGATTTACAATATAGAAAGCAAGAGAGGTGCTAATGGGACATAAATAAACAAGATAGGAAGTTAAGATTCTGCTACCCCATGGCGCTCCCTCTCCCCAATAGGGATTTAGCGCCATTCGAGTGTAATAAATATCCCAGAGAAATTTTTCCGGCTGAACAAGAAGAAACCTTATAGATAATAAAAAGCAAGAAATAAAAAAAAAATAATTAAATCACGTTTAGGAAACATATTAAAAATCTTCTTATGCTTATTTTTACAAACAGTTCATGAATCAGAAAGCAACCTTTATCAAGTTTTTTTCTTGAAAAGTTATGATAGAAAAGAAAAGCGCCTTTTTCAATGCATAAAACGCTTTTTCTTAAAGAACGGGGAACTGGTTATAAAATGTCTGAATCTGGATACCCTGGATTAGCAGGATATTCAGGATTTTTCATCATGCGCATCCTTTCATCCTGGTTATCATGATTCAGACAAAAAAACATTCCTATAAAAAAAAGCCGTTGCATTTCTGCAACGGCTTGAATAATTGTTGTTAGCTAGTTGGGTGAAATTACAATGTCCAACCTTTGCGGTAATCTGGTTTAACCCATTTGTTGGCTGCACTGTTATTAGTGAAGCGTGCGTTGGGAGCATCCCACAGCAGTTTCTGGCCGGGGAATTTCAAGCACAGGTTGCCCATTACAATCCATTCGCTGAAGGGGCCGGAATATTCAAAGTTCGAGCCTGCGGGAGCGCCGCCCTTGCATGCGCGCAGCCAGTCGATTTTCTGTTTGTAGTCGTCTTCCTTCCCTGGTAAGCGTGGGAGGATTTGTTGTGGTTTTTGGAAATCTTTCATGTTTTCGCCGGCAATCAAGCGTGAGCCGCCGCCATAGGTTCCTGTCGCCAGAACGCCTTTGCTGCCGATGAAGATTGAACCACTGGAGCCATCACTGATTTTGAAGTCTTTAACGCCTTCAGGTATCGGAGGATGCAGGTTGCCGTCGTACCAATATAGTTTTAGAGCTGGCATGCTTCCACGACGTGGGAACTCAAAGCGAATTCTGGCTTCATTGGGGAAGGTCTGGTCGTTGTTGTCTTTTTCATAGAGACACTCAACGCTTGTTGGAGCGCCGAGACATAAGGCCATGTTGGCTGGATCGAGAATATGGCAGGCCATGTCTGCTAGTGCGCCGCCGCCGAAGTCCCACCATCCACGCCAGTTGAATGGAGCGTATTTTGAGTTGTAAGGACGATATTTCGCAGGTCCAATCCATGCATCCCAATCAATATTATCTGGAATATCTTCTTCAGGAAGCAGTCCAGGTTTACCATCAGCAAAGACGCCCTCGATGCCCTGAGGCCATACTGGACGGTTAGTCCAGGCGTGAACTTCAGTGATATCGCCAGCAATGCCCGACCAGACCAATTCGCACATATCGCGAACGCCGTCGCCGGAGTGTCCCTGGTTGCCCATTTGAGTGGCGACGCCGTATTTTCTGGCGGCCAGAGTCAATTTGCGGGCTTCCCAGATGGTACGGGTCAATGGTTTCTGTACATAAACATTGATGCCGCGTTCCATACATGCCATGGCTGCCACAGCGTGAACGTGGTCAGGAGTAGAAATTGTGCAGGCATCAATATTCTTTTCCTTGTCCAGCATTTGGCGGAAATCCTGATAAACAGTAGCGCCAGTGAATCTCTGGATCGAAGTATTAGCTGTTTTCGCATCTGGATCGGCTAGCGCAATAACGTTTTCGCCCAAATCGCCGCATTGGCCAATATCTGACGTGCCCTTGCCGCCTGCTCCGATAGCAGCCATATTCAATTTTTCGTTAGGAGATTTGTATCCCAACCGTTTCAGGCTCGGAATGGAACTGGTAGTTGCGCAACCGGCCATCGTCGCCGCAGCGCTTCCCATTAAAAAAATACGCCGGGAAAGTTTTGATTCACTCATAATGCTCCCCTTTTTGGAAGATGTTTTTTTGCAGGAGATTTTTTCATATACCTGCTTATACGAATTGAACACCTATTAATAAGAATGTGTTAATCCGTACACGATTGGGATAGAACCGTAATGATCCATTTATATTAAAAGAAATCAATAAGCACAACAAGGTCTTGATGAGATAGGTATCCTTTTTTACCTGATACAGATTTTTTATAAATTAGGTTATTCTAACAAGCCGTATCTATTTTGCATTTGAAGGCATTAGAACTCAACTTTTCCGAGTCAATTGTGATATGATTGAATAGGCCAATGTAATGGAATTTATAGAAACTAAGGGAGAACCAAAACAATGAGTTATATATCACGCCGGACAATGATTAAATACACCGGGCTGGCGGCAGGCGCTTTTTTGGCGGGAGCGGGTGAAAGCGCAGCCCGTGAAAAAAAACTGCACATTGCTTCCAACCAGTATTCCTGGACTGTCTACTTCAGTAGAGACGGTCGCGATTTCAATAAGTCGTTGGAAGAAGGTTTCGAAGCTATCGCCGCCAGTGGAATGGATGGACTGGAGCCTTCGATCACCGAGCCAGAGCAAATTGATTTATATGCGCCATTATTACGGAAGAATGGTCTTGAAATGCGCTCGCTTTACGTCAACAGCGTTCTTCATGACCAGAAGAGTGCGACCGAGAGCATCGACAGCGTTCTGGCTATTGCAGAAAAAGCAAAATCCGCCGGAACCACAATCATCGTCACCAATCCCAGCCCGATCCAATGGAGTGGTCCTCAGAATAAAGATGATGGGCAACTGAGAATTCAAGCGGCGTCGCTGGAGACGCTGGGCGAAAAACTGGCGGATATGGGATTAACTCTGGCATACCATAACCACGACGTAGAACTGCGAAACGCCGCCCGTGAATTCCACCACATGATGATCGGAACCGATCCACGATACGTCAAATTGTGTCTTGATTCTCACTGGGTATACCGGGGTTCGGGCGACTCGGAGGTTGCTCTGTTTGATATCATGAAACTCTATGCATCCCGCATCGTTGAGTTGCATCTGCGGCAATCCAATGATGGGGTATGGTCAGAAACTTTTGCTGAAGGCGACATCGATTACATTGCATTGGCCGACTTTCTCTTAAAGGCGGGAATCAAACCTCATATCGTTCTGGAACAGGCGGTGGAGAAGGGAACTCCTAAAACCATGACAACCGTACCAGCGCTAAAACTGAGCGGCGAATACGCCCGGCGTATTTTCACCGGATTCTAGCGCTTTCACCTTAATATAAGATGTCGATTACTGGTGGGAATTCTGGTAATAAGAGGTGGACTCAATCAAGGGCAGAAAATACACTGCCCTTGGCGCCCGGCTGGATTTTAGCACTTTTACCCAATTATCTTGACGAAATACCATTACTAAGCCAGAGTATCACTTTACTTAAGTTTTATTACAAACATACAGATTTTGAGGATCATTATGTCTGATTCAACCAATGGAACCATAAAAGACGTCGAAGCCTACGTTAGAGGCATTGCCGAAGAGGCCCGCAAAGCCTCGGTCGAATTGGCCCGGACTTCAACGGAAGTTAAAAACCGCGCCTTACGTGAAGCGGCGGCGCTTGTTCGCCGATGTGCGCCGGATATCCAGCAGCAAAACCAGTTTGATCTCGAAGCGGGAAAAGAGAAAGGTCTCAGTTCCGCCATGCTGGATCGCCTGGAACTGACTGACAGCCGCCTGGAATCTGTCGCGGCCATGTTGGAAGAAGTGGCCGCGCTGCCTGATCCCGTCGGAGAAGTGACCGATTTGCGCGTCCGCCCTAATGGAATGCGGGTAGGCCGGATGCGCGTTCCCCTGGGCGTCATCGGCTTGATCTATGAATCGCGCCCCAACGTAACTGCTGATGCTGCGGCCTTATGCCTTAAATCGGGCAATGCTTGTCTTTTGCGCGGCGGTTCTGAAGCCATCCATTCCAATACGGTTCTCGCCAAATTGTTGCAGGAAGCCATGATTGATAATGGTCTGCCCAAAGCGGCGGTTTCGTTTATCGAGACTACTGACCGGCAGGCGGTTAGAGCCATGTGCCGTCTGCGGGGATTGGTTGATGTGATTATCCCGCGAGGCGGTAAGTCGTTGATCGAGGCGGTTGTCGAACATGCCACCATTCCGGTTTTGAAGCATTATGACGGCAACTGTCATGTTTACGTCGATCAATACGCTGATGAGCAGATGGCTCGTAATATATGTTTGAACGCCAAAATCCAACGTCCGGGCGTCTGTAACGCCGCTGAAACATTCCTGGTGCATAAAGCGCAGTCGGGCGAGTTACTCAAAAAACTGCTGGCTGATCTCAAAGAGAAAAATGTGGAAGTTCGTGGATGCGCCAAGACTCTGGAACTATATCCAGATCTAAAAGCGGCTACTGAAGAGGATTGGAGCGAAGAATATCTCGATCTTATCGTAGCGCTTAAAATAGTCGATAGTTTTGACGAAGCCTTGGAGCATATAGAGAAATATTCATCGCGGCATACTGAATCTATCGTATCCAACGATTACGCCTCCACTCAACGCTTCCTCAGAGAAGTGGATTCTTCATCCGTTATGATTAACGCTTCCACCCGTTTTTCTGATGGCGGCGAGTATGGCTTAGGCGCCGAAATGGGCATCTCGACTGACAAAATGCACGCCCGCGGCCCGATGGGGATCGTTGAACTGACATGTCAGAAATTCATCGTCTACGGTGATGGGCATATCAGAACATAGCATAATGTTTATAACAATCCTGTAGGGTGGGTCGCGTTTTATGATCCACCGAATCAATTACGTATTTATTTATATAGTGGGTCGGTAAAGCGTGACCCACCCTACATGGCGGAAGAGTGAACGACTACAACAAGAAACGCATTGGAATATACGGGGGACGCTTTAATCCGGTTCATACAGCCCATATGGTTCTGGCGCAAACGGCGTTAGACAAGTTATTGCTTGATAGGGTGATATTCGTTCCATCCGGTGGACGCACGTGTTATAAAGATGAAGGCGAAGTCGCTCCCGCGGCGCACCGCTTGGAGATGCTCCGTCTGGCGATAACCGCAAATCCCCGGTTTGAACTGAGCTCTTATGAAGCAGAGCGTGAGGATTTCTCGTATACGGTTGATACCCTGCGTCATTTCCAGAAAAATGAGCTTGCGGGATGCGATATAATACTGTTGACCGGGGGAGATTGGATAAGCCGGATTCCCTCTTGGAAAGAAGGCGATAAACTTCTGCAAGAATTTGATATCGCTATTTTTTCCCGACCCGGTTCTAATATTGGCGCCGATGGAGTAAATATGCCCAATCCCCGTGTGCAGTATGTTGAAATGCCTCTGCTTGATATCTCTTCTTCCCTCATTCGTCAACGTATTAAGGACGGGCTTCCCGTTACTGATCTAACTCCTGATCTAGTGCAGGAATATATTAAAGAAAATGAATTGTATCGATAGAGTGGTCTATCTAAGAGCGTTATTATGCAAACCACTCTAATCTGAGCAAATCTATAGAATAAAGCCTCTATTATATTCGTAATATTAATGTTGTAAAAATTATATAATATGATAAAAAAAAACTATATCACTCAAACCAAAGGAGTTATCTTATGTCGAAATTATCTGAAGACCAAAAATATCAGATTATCACCATCTTGCGGGACCTGGCCTCTATCGATAGGAATTTTGATCTACTGGAAGCCGTGCGAATTCGTCTGATCGGATTAAAGATGGATCTGCACGCCGCCAAAATCGATGAAGCGTTATCGGAAGATTTTGAGTCGCTCGAATCTATCAAGAAACGTTTAGAACTATTCGAGGATGAAGCGCAGAAAAAATTCATTTATCAGCAATGCGTCCTTTTATTATTGGCCAATAACGAAATAACCAGTGAAGAGCAGAAATCAATTGATGCGATTCAAACTGCGTTATCTATCGATCCGGGTTTTCACGATCAGGTCATGGACTGGGCTAAAGAAGGAATGGCATGGGAAGAAAAAGGCCAACAATTAACCGGTCTCTCTTTTGGTTGAACCAATCTCTGAGAATAGCCTGTAATAATGTTGCATAATCGGCGCCTGCTGTAGCGCTTCATCAAATATTATGTATAATGCTGCCGTTTATTGTGTTGAAACACTTCAGGCAATGCATAATAAGAGAAAAGGAGCAGAGTAATAATGCTAATCGGGACAGTCAAATGGTTCAACAAGCAGAAGGGGTATGGTTTTATTGAACAACAAGAGGGCAAAGATATCTTCGTTCATTATAGTGGAATAAAGGGTGACGGTTTCAAAAATCTGCAAGAAGGCGACCAAGTCGAATACGATGTCACCGATGGGGACAAAGGTCCCAAAGCGGTTAATGTAGTGATAGTCTGATTTATGTTTTTTAGCATCCACGAATCTTAATAATATCAAATCTTTTAACTTTTTAATCTCTGCTCCTATTGTGAAAAATTCTGTGATTAGTATTTTTCACAATAGGAGCAGTTTTGAGTTATACTTATATTATTAGGGAATATCTACCGTATGATTAAAAAATGATGGAGAAGATTTATGAATTTATGCAGCAGATGGAACAATAGAATGGGTATGCTTTTTTTACCGATTCTGCTTACCGTTTTAATCGGATTACCGGGCGCGAGTAATTCTCAAGTCGTTTTTCCCGCTCCACCAGGAGAAACAACGCTATCAATCGGCGCTTTAGTACCATTAACAGGTTCTCTCGTTAATTTAGGGAATGCTGCAAAAGCCACATTGGAAGTTGCACTGGAAGACTTTGAGCGTGAGTATCCAAAGGTTCACATTAATTTGGTAATTGAAGATACTGGTACAGACCCGGAAACTGCATTAACCAAATTGCAATCTTTATATCAGGCAGGATTCCGAATATTTGTAGGTCCTTTTTCGAGTGAAGCGCTGTTGCGCGTCAAACCGTTTGCGGATGAGAATAACTGCGTTTTGATATCACCAACCAGCACGGCGCTCTCTCTGGCGCTGGATGATAACATTTTCAGGCTTTGCACAAACGATAGCCTGCAGTCAGTTGCTTTAGCCAAGTTTATTCAGTCCGAAGATGTCGATCATATCGTCCTTATTTCGCGAAATGATAATTATGGTCAGGACTTCGCCGCTGCGTTTCAATCAAGTTACGCAGAAATAGGTACTCTATCAGAACCGATTTTTTATGATGTGCAAACTACTGATTATCAAACTTTGATTGCTCAACTTACAAATGTAGTTGATACTATTCAACAGGAAAATGCTGAAGCCAAGGTAGGAATCGTTGTTGTTTCATTTGATGAGGTAGCAGAAATACTTAAAGCCGCTTCCAGCCAAGATATTCTCAAAGCTGTTCGTTGGTTTGGAGCTGATGGAACTGCCAGGAATGAAATCATTAGTCAAGATGACATCGCTTCTGCTTTTGCCGCGCAGGTCGAATTTACGGCCTCAATGTCTACATCTGACGCGCGGTTTTACCCCTTCTTTCATTATTCATTAACCGATGAACTCTTATATTCCAAGATCATATCAAAAACTAATTATCAAATGACTTCTCTCGAATCCGCTTCTTATGATGCACTCTGGATGGCTGGGATTTCTCAGTTCGAGGGAACTTATGATTTGAAAAATGAACTGATTCGAATATCCACAATTTTTATGGGATTTAAAGGTTATCCATTTTTCGATCAAAATGGCGACTCTATAAATGCCATATATGGATTTTATCAATATTTAGAAGATCAAAAATGGACCCCGGCCGGTTCCTATTCTTGCTATCTATTTGGCGGCA
This sequence comes from bacterium, assembly GCA_963662285.2. Taxonomy (GTDB): domain Bacteria; phylum Hinthialibacterota; class Hinthialibacteria; order Hinthialibacterales; family Hinthialibacteraceae. The sequence continues at coordinate 522,615 of CAXXMV010000008.1, read as the reverse complement.
ACATTGTTCGTGAGAAATTCTCCAGCGAGATATATATTCCAGACAATCTGGATAAATACCTTAAAATTGGCGCTTTGATGCCTCTATCCGGTGATTATGCGGAAGGTGGACAATTGATCAATAAATCATTGGAATTGGCTAGCCTTCATGTTAACGAAATTTTTAAGCGCGTTCATACGCCCGGTTCAAGCGTTGAACTGGTGGTTGAAGATACTGCGACTGATCCTGATACGGCCTTGCAAAAGATGCAGGAAATGTACGCCCAGGGCATTCGTTATTTCATTGGCCCTGTAACCAGTTCCGCTTTGGAAAAAGTTGCTCCTTTTGTTGAGGAAAATGGAATAATGCTTCTTTCTCCTTCCAGTACTGCCACTACGCTATCAAAAAAGGATAACATTTTCCGCCTGGTAATGAACGACTACAAACAGGTCACAGCGATTGCGGCGTTGATTAAAGATCAGGGATACTCAAAGATCAATGCGCTATACCGCAATGATACTTATGGATCAGGTTTATATTCCAACTTGAAAACGGCGTTTGAAGAACTAGGCGGACAATTTGGCGAAAGCATCTCGTATGATATCGGAACGACGGATTTCTCCCCCGTTGTAGATCAACTCAAGAATAACATCCAGAACCAGAATATCATGAAAACAGCTATTGTTGTTATTGCTTATGATGAAATAGCAGACATTTTCTCTGCTATTCCCGATAACTCTTCTTTGAATAAGTTCCGCTGGTTTGGGACTGATTCCACTGCGCTCAATAACGGTATTTTAGAAAACCCGGAATCTGCGGAGATTGCCAGTCAACTACGGTTTACCGCCTCCATAATTGGAGTGGACCAGACGCACCATTTAAGCCTTCCACCCTGTGTTGTTATCAACGATATCGCTACGCACATTGATAATGAGCCGCGGGCCTTTGATGTTGCAGCCTATGAATGCTTATGGATGTATGTCTTGATGATGGAAGACATGGGTTGGCCGTCCGCTCCTGATGCAGAACAGTCGGTTGAAGCATTATTTAACGTAACCGAGGAAACAGTCGGTCTATTATCGAGTCTATTGATGACTGAAAATGGCGACCGTGAATATGGCAATTTTGCTTTTTATCAGGTATCTTCGGATGATGATGAAGTGGAGTGGAAATTCTATGCTGAGTATCTCTTTGGTTATTATACAGGTAAAGAAATACTGACATATTCGGATAATCTACCTGCATCATCCTATGAAAATTGGGAATTGTTCCGATAAGTCTTTGTTGGAATAAAGCCTTTTGAAAATGCATAACGAAAAGCCCAATCAGATTTGATTGGGCTTTTTTCTATCTTTATCTTTGCTTAGTCTTAGAGGTTTATATCCTCTAATCCCATTCCCTCATCGTCATAAAGTTTCTTCAGCCGTTTATCGTAACTTTGCTTAAGAGCCTTCAGGTGGTATTCATGAATTGAAGGTTCTTCGAGCGTCTGTCCTTGATCGCCGGTATCCTTTACCCAGTTATCGAGTATGCCGCGCATCTTTATCAGCGTGTCAGCGCTGTTAGCATCACCAGCCAGGTTATGAATTTCATGGGGATCATTGCGTAAATCATAAAGTTCCTCTTTAGGCCTGACTGGCGCCATGAACCTGGCCTGCGCTGGCGTCAGTTCTCCTGCTTTATTAAGACGGCGCATCAGGCGCAATACGGGATAGGAGCATTCTTTATAACGGTTTAATTGCGAGTAGGGACGTTCGGGTAGGTAATTGCGTATGTACTTGAAATCCTTGGATCTAACGCATCGGATGCAATCGACTGTTTCGTCGCAGCGATCACGCGCCGCGATAATATACTCACGTTCCGGGTCGCGATTGGGGCCAAGAAAGACCTGGCCTTCCATATTGCGGGGAGGTTCAATGCCAGCGGTTTTGAGCAAAGTAGCTGTCACGTCTATTGAACTGACCATTTCATCTCGCACCTGTTCAGCCCTGATTCTGCCCGGCCAGCGCACTATAAGCGGGATATGGATGCCGCCGTCGTAGAGCCATTGTTTACCGCGTACATGGCATCGGCCATGATCTCCCATGAAGAGAACGACCGTGTTGTCGGCCAGACCCTCGTTTTCCAATCGTTCTAGAATTACGCCAATATTTTTATCCAGATATCCTATGGTATCGAGATAGTCAGCCCAGTCGCGTCGCGTGATGGGGTGATCTGGATAGTAAGGTGGAATCTCGACGTCATCAGGATTAACCGCATTATCCTTGGCGCGTTTAAATTTCCGATGGGCTTCCTGCAGATTGATCTGGGCGAAGAAGGGTTGGCCCTCCCGGCGTTGATTCCAGTCCGTCCCGTCAAAAGGTTTATCAACCGTAAAATTAAAATCGGTTTTGGCGGTTCCCTTAACTCCGGGCGCAATGGTTTTGACATTACAGGTAAAATAACCGGCGTCGCGGAAATAATCGGTGACTAGCCGGACTCCTGATGGCAGCCGGTAACCATCTGTACGGTGGCTGCGGTGGTTATGGGCGCCGATGGATGTCTGGTACATTCCCGTCATAAATGCAGACCGCACCGCCGAACAGACTGGAGCTGTGGTGAAGGCATTGGTGAAGCGGACGCCTTGGCTGGCCAGTTGATCTAGATTTGGGGTATGGACTAATTTATTGCCATAGCATCCTAAATCGGGGCACAGGTCTTCTCCGATTATCCATAAGATATTAGGGCGTTCTTGCGCCAGTGCGCTTTTTTCCAAACCAGTTGCGGCGAGCAATGCAGCGGCGCCTGTTTTCTGTAAGAAAAGCCGACGTGATAGGTTCATTCAACGATCTCAACTATATTAATTTCAAAAGTGAGTTCTTCTCCAGCTAATGGATGATTGCCATCAAGCGTGATTTCGTCATCAGTCAATTCAGTAATCATCAGGTGCGTGTCTTCTTCTTCGTCGTCCTCATTGGTTACTTTAAGCACCATTCCCACTTCCGGATCAATTTCGGGAGGGAATTCTGACCGGGGCATGTTAATGATCAATTCATCATCTTGTTCGCCATAGGCTTCATCTGGAGTCAGGGTGAAAGTTTTGCTCTCTCCCTTGGATAATCCGATAATCGCATTTTCAAAGCCGGGGATCATTTCATTGTTGCCCAGAGTGAAATTTAGGGGCTCCTGGTTTTCTGATGTATCAAAAACGGATCCATCTTTTAGGGTTCCCGTATAGTGTACGGTGACCGTATCTCCAATTTTAGCTGGATTCATGATTATCAAACCTTTTATTCTTCATTAGGTGATCCAAGGGCTATTCTAGAGGGTACTTCTGTAATCTGAAGTGTATCTCAAGGAAAAATTGCTATATTAACGGTTAATTACCCGAATTACCTGTTATGACATCCTTTACGCTATCACCCAAAGGCATACTTTCATTGTTTCGATTATGCACTTAACTATGATTAGTTCCCCCTTCTCTTGAAGCTGCTGAAGATATTCGATAAAATAAGTTGATTTGGTTCGGCGTTATGCGAAGATCGCTATCGCTATTTGTACTTTTTGGGAGGATTCAACCGGTGTTACTGGGCAGTAATCGGTTGAATTATTTGAATTTAAGGAGTGGGGTATTTTATGTTCTTTTCAACTGATGGTCCAGGCGATCTGATTTTTCTTTCCTGGATTCCTGACTCGACTGATCATTCGATAGACGATATTGTTGCTCAAGGCTTTGGAAAAATAGCGGATTATCTTCAATATCAGCAAACTATATTGTTGCATGAACGTATATATGGTGAAAGCAAATCATCTTATACTATCCTGCAAGAGCGTAAACGGATTTTTGATGAGAAAGGCGTTAAATCAGATATCCCGCCGACTTTTGTTGAAGGTACGCCGTTCAGCGGTTCAGGCGTAGCCGGGATTCATGCTGTAGCTTTGCAAGGTAAAAACCAACCGGAATCCACTCTGCTGGAATGGCAAGGCGAGGCTTGCGGCCGCATTGTTACAGGTAATGACGCCCGTTATTTGACTCTGTCTGATGTCGGACGCCTGGTGCGTGAAACCGGGGGGCAATCACCTGGCGAAGAGACCAGCAGAACCTTTGAATTAATCGAGCATATTTTAGATAAACAAAAATGGAAATTTAATGATGTCCGGCGTACCTGGTTTTATCTGCATAATATTCTGGACTGGTATGATGAGTTTAATCTAGTCCGTAATGATGCTTTCAAGCGAATGGGGCTGTTTAATGGCAATCCCCTCAGTTCCATTCCCGCCAGCACTGGCATCCAGGGGCGAAATGCTGATGGCGGTTGGTGCACTCTTGATCTGTTGGCTATGAAGCCTATTGATGGTCAGACCTTTGAAGCGAAGCGGTTGATTAACCCAAAGCAGAACGAGGCGCCGGAATATGGTTCAGCCTTCGCCCGCGCTTTATCGGTGGAGACTGACTCTTGTCAATATATATTTGTTTCAGGTACTGCGGCTATTGATGAAAAGGGCGTAAGCGTTTTTGAAGGGGATTTTGAACGGCAAACGGTGCGAACTCTGGAAAATGTACAAGCCCTTTTAGAAGTAGGCGGCGCTGGACTCGATGATATATGTCAGGCTACTTCGTTTGTAAAACGGCCTCAGGATGTTGAGATGTACTACTCTATCGCCAGCCGCATGGGTTTGGATAAGATACCTGTGGTTTGCACTTTGGCTGATGTATGTCGCGACGAACTGTTATACGAACTGGATGCAACGGCAATATTATCTAAATAATTGTATTGTTAGAATAACTGATAAATTATGAACAGGATGCTAACTGATGCGCTCTATTTGATCCCGGATCATCGGGCGGATAGAATAGTACGGCGGGTTTTTCCTCTATGGTTGGTTTATGTTTTGATCCTGGTGTGGGGTTGCAGCATAGCTGACTCGGCGCAAGGCTCTGATTTGATTTTTGTTCAGATTCCAGCGCAATCTTCTCCTTATCAAAAATCTTTCTATTTACCCGACGACCGCTATGTGGATGGTATGCGCATTGTTTGTCATCAAGCCACTGATCCACCGGAAAAACTGGTTGTGCTCACTCCTGAGTTTTTCTCAGCCTGCGATCCTGCCGTCTCCTTTGATGGTCAACAAATCCTGTTTGCAGGTAAGAAGAATCAAGGCGACGCCTGGCAGATTTGGCGTATGAATCATGATGGCGGCGCAAAAACCCGACTGACGCATTCTAAGGGTGATTGCGTGTCGCCTTTATACGTCGGTTCTCTTTTTCATCTCAACGACGCTTTGCCTACTGATCAGATTGCATACCTCAGTTCCGAATCAGGTTGGATTAATGAATCCGGTTCGGGATCATGCTTTTCAATATATTCCGCTCAACTTGATGGCAGCCATTCCACCCGGATTACCTATAACCTCAGTTCAGATTTCTCCCCTGACGTCTTGCCCAACGGGCGTTTGGTATATTCCAGTTGGAAGAAATCCAGCGGCTACGGATTGATGGCGATAAATAATGATGGCGCCGATATGCTGCCCTATTTTGTGGATCATTCCTCCACCCTTTATCTGGATATGGTTCATATCGCCGACAGCGCCGGACGCGCTTATATGATTGCATCTGATCCAACGCTATGGCTGGGCGGCGGCGACCTGGCTTATGTGACATTGCGTCGCCCGCTTCATTCTTATCAGACGCTGAGTCATGAAAATGGCGGCCTGTTCCATAGTCCATGCGCAACGCCGGATGGTGGATTGATCGCCTCATACAGAAAAAATGATCCGCAGCAATGCTTCAGCCTTTATCAGATAAATCCCGGCAACGGCCAGCGGATTAAGCAACTCTATTCAGCCGAAAACTGGCATTGCGTTGACGCCCAGGTTCTGGCGCCGCACGCCAAAGTCAAAGGCCGTTCATCGGTGGTTAATCTAGAGAAGGATACCGGAGTCTTCTTCTGCTTGAATGTATATGAGAGCCAGTTTCCAAAGATTAAAGAACTTGCGCCGGGAACAGTTAAACGGATGCGAGTCATCGAAGGCTTGCCGTTGTTAAGTGAAAACGATAATAACCAGGCGCCCCCCCGGATAGACGCTTCAACTCCGCAGCGCATACTGGGGGTTGTTCCAGTCGAAGCGGATGGATCATTTCATATAGAAATTCCTTCTCATATTCCAGTACGCTTTCAGTTGCTGGATGAGCACGGTCTTTCTGTAGCTGAACAGCGCAGCTGGACCTATGTAATGCCGCGTGAATGGCGCGGCTGCATCGGGTGTCATGAAGACCGCGAACTGGCGCCGCCCAACCGCCTGGTGCAGGCCTTGGCCAAGACAGCCAGGAAACTCACTCTGCCGCCACAGCGCCGTAGAACGGTTGATTTCGTCAATCAGATAAAGCCCATCCTGCAAGCCAGATGTTCTGGAACTGATTGCCATGCCGCAGGCGGCGTTAAACCTGAATTGGATGTTGACAAACTCTCATCATTTTCCAATAGTAAAAAATCAATGCTTACGGTTTATGAGAGTCTTCTGTCGAACGCCTCTGATGAAGATCATTTATCTTATGTAGTTCCCGGCAGCGCCCGCAAGAGTCCATTGATTAAGTATGTTATAGGTGAGCATGTCACGTTTTTAGATGATTCGCTTAATCCGTCTGATATTCAAATGCCGCCCAAGCAATCTCTTACTGCTCTGGAGAAGGCATTGTTAATTGAGTGGATTGACCTGGGCGCTTTGTACGATATTGGTGGATTGCCTGCTGTAAATGAAAATTAAGATTTTATCTATACCTGACAACCTGGTAATTTCGGGCAACCAAATCCCCTCTCCCCCTGGTTTCCTCTCCGGACACAACTCAGGAGAGGAGAATGAAACGGGGAGAATCATAGAGTGGGGAGCATCGGCTTCTAGCCGGTGTATCAAATAGGATAGAATGAATCCCATTACGTATAAAAATTTCTATAGAGAGGGATTTTGAGAGATAACAAGGTGCATCTTTGGTGGGTCAGTGAAGCGCGACCCACCCTACGCTTGGGTGGCAAAGGATTCCTCTCCCAAGACTGGGAGAGGTTAGGAGAGGGTTGATAGCGATAATCTTATTATCATTGAGTTATAGCATTTCTTTCGGGGAGCAAATATGAAGCAGCATTTGTTTTATTGCGCCGTTTTTTCTATTTCCATTATTACATTAATTTCGCCGGTGAATATTGGCGGGCAACCGGACCTCTGTCCCCAAATGGTTGATATCACCCAAAAAGCGGGCATCACGTTTCAACACAACATGGGCGATCCCGACATGAGCAATATAGTCGAATCGACGGGAGCGGGTTGCGCATTCTTCGATTACGATGGAGACGACGATCTTGATATCTACCTGATCAATGAACAATACAATAAAATTGTCAGCCACCCCAGAGGCCGGAAACTGGCCGACAAGTTACAAAATGCCCTATATCGTAATAACGGCGATGGAACCTTCACCGATGTGACTGAAGCAGCCGGCGTTGGTCATAAAGGTTATGGCATGGCCTGCGTCTCCGCTGATTATGACAATGACGGCGACGCTGATCTCTTTGTTACCAATTACGGCCCCAATGTACTCTATCAAAACAACGGCGATGGAACCTTCACCGATAAAACCAAAGCGGCAGGCGTCGAGAATGACTTGTGGGGATTAGGCGCCTCATTCTTCGATTATGACGAAGATGGCCTGCTTGATCTTTATGTAGGCAACTATGTAGAATACGATCCCGAATATAAATATTACTATGCCGCAGATGCTTTTCCCGGACCGCTGTCATACAAAGGCCAGCCGGATATTCTGTATCACAACAAGGGCGATGGAACCTTTGAAGAAGTTACCGAAAAAGCAGGCGTTCTTAATCCCGAAGGCCGGGCTATGGGAGTGACCACCTGCGACATTGATAATGATGGCGATATAGATATTTTCGTGGCCAATGATGCCATGGAAAATTATATGTACCAGAATAACGGTGATGGAACCTTCACCAATATCGCCATGTTAACCGCTACAGGATTCGGGCAGAGCGGCGAAGCCACCTCAGCCATGGGGCCGGAGTTCGGCGATTTCAACCTTGACGGACTGCTTGATCTACTGGTACCGGATATGGGTTATGGCTGTTTATACCTCAATACTGGTGATGGTTTATACGAGGAAATGAGCGCCCAGATGGGTTTGGCCTCGGTTTTAGGACAATATGTCAGCTGGTCGGGCAACTTTTTTGATTATGATTGCGACCAGTATATCGATATACTGATCGTGAATGGCGACGCCCATCATCTCGAACCGGAGGAAGACGTCATCTTCTGGAATGATCAGGGCCGTAAGTTCATCGATATCTCCTCAAAATGCGGCAAGGACTTCCAGGAGAAATTCGTCAGCCGGGGTTCGGCTACCGGTGATATTGACAATGATGGAGATTTGGACGCATTGATTCTAAATATCAACAACCGCCCCCGCTTGCTGCGTAATGACGGCGGGAACAAGAATAACTGGTTGATGATCGCCCTGGAAGGAACCCAATGCAACCGCGACGCCATCGGCGCCCGGATTCGCGTGACCATCGGCGATCTGACCCAGACGCGCGATATTTTGAGCAGTTCGGGTTATTTGTCGCAAAGCGATTACCGCGCCCATTTCGGATTGAGTAGTCATAAAAAAGCCGACAAAGTCGAGATATCCTGGCCGGGCGGTATAAAACAGACTTTGACAGACGTCACCGCCAACCAGATATTAAAAGTGAAAGAACCTAAGTCCTGAATTTGGAGGAAAAGTAATGTTGGGATACAAGAAGGGGCTTCTGGCTGCCGGGCTTTTAGTCATGATATCTATCAGCGCTTCGCTGGACTCATGGGCGGCGGATCGCGTCTATATTGGCGAGCAGAAATGCCGCGCCTGTCATCATAATGCAGGTCAGCGCGACCAGTATAATAAGTGGCGTTTAACCAAACATGCCAACGCCTATGCGGTTTTAGCCATGCCGGAATCACAAGAAATCGCCAAACTATCGGGTATTGCTGACAACCCATTTGATAGTCCGGTCTGCCTGGGTTGCCATGCCACTGCGTCCAATGTCGAAGACTGGGAACTGGATGAAACCTTTCATATACAGGATGGCGTGCAATGCGAATTATGTCATGGATCGGGCAGCGAGTACGCCGAACTGGATGTTATGCGAAATCCCAATGCCGCCATGATGGCTGGTCTGAAGATGCCCACCGAGCAGGATTGTATGATCTGCCATAAAGATAAAGGTTCGCATCTGGCGGTTTTGAAAGTCAAGAAATTCGATTACAAGATGGCTCTGGGCGAGATTGCTCACAGCGGCAAGGGCGGTCCTATTCCTGAAGAACCTAAAAAGCCCAAAAAATTAATTGACGGTCCTAAATATGTCGGCGCCATGTCATGCGCTGAGTGTCACCGGGGTGCGATGATGGGCTACGCCGTCAGTAAATGGCGTCTCTCCAGTCATTCCAAAGCCTTTGCTGTGCTAGGGACTCAAAAAGCCAAGGAAATCGCTAAGAAAAGAGGCATTGAGGGAAATCCCCAACAAGCTGAACAATGCTTGAAATGCCATTCCACCGGACATGGCGAGCAGGCGGGATGGTTTACTGAATCCTTCGATGTTGCTCAAGGCGTTCAATGTGAGAGTTGTCATGGTCCTGGCAGTGAATATATGCTCGAAGCGGTCATGCTTGATCCCATCGCCTCGCGTGAATCAGGTTTATGGAAAGTGAACCGTGAAACTTGTCTGCGCTGCCATCCCAAAGAGGTTGATGGCAAACCATTCGACTATGAAAAAGCTGTAAAGAAAATTGAGCATTTCAAGAAGAAGGATAAGACTGCTTCAGCGGGGATAGAATATAAAACCCCTTTTAATATAGCCGTGTCCCGCGATGGGGAGCGGCTATATATTGCTTGCGAAGCCTCTGATAGTCTAATTGTTGTAGAAGCTGCCAGCGGCCAACGCATTGCGGAAATTCAGGTTGAAAACCTGCCTCATGGAGTCTGCCTGTCGCCTGATCAATCACAGGTTTTTGTCAGCAACCGGGGCGCCGATACTGTGTCGGTGATTGACTCTCAATCCTTTGCCATCATCAAAACAATCCCGGTTGGCGATGAACCCCACCAAATGACCACTAACCTGGAGGGTACGCGCTTATACGTCGCCAACGCTGGTTCTGATGACGTGTCAATCGTTGATATCCAAAAAGGCCAAGAGGCCAAACGGCTTTCCGCCGCACGGGGCGCCTGGGGCGTTTCGCGCTCATCGGATGGTGAGTCGGTTTATGTAACCAACAACCTCTCTCATTTCGTCAAATTCCGCGAACCATGCCGTTCCGAAGTTACCGTTATCGAAACCAAACGCGATTTCATAGATACGCGCATCGTAATTCCCGAGGCTAATCTGGTGCAGGGCGTCGATTGTTCTCCAGATGGTGAGTTCGCTCTGGTTACTATGGTGCGCACCAAAAACCTGGTTCCCATGACCCGCGTTATCCAGGGATGGGTTATGACCAATACTCTGGGCGTTCTTTGGAAAGACGGCCGCGTCGATCAACTGCCCCTGGATGAACTGGATAACGGATTCGCCGATCCCACCGATGTGGTTATAACGCCTGACGGCAAATACGCCTATGTCACCGGCGGCGGCATTGATGCGGTTGCGGTTATCGATCTTGATAAGATGAAATCCATCTTGAAAAACGCGACTGATGAAGAACGCAAAAACCTTCTACCAAATCATCTGGGCGTATCAACCGAGTTTATCCTTAAGCGTATAACAGTGGGCATCGGGCCGCGCGGCCTGACCGTTTCTCCTGATGGTAAATACGTTTACGTCGCCGATGCCTTGGATGATGCCATATCCGTCATCGACGTCGCAAAACAAGAGCGTATAAAAACCATCGACCTGGGCGGCCCCCAGCAAATCACTGAAGAACGCATGGGCGAGCGTATTTTCCATAATGCGGAAGTAACATTCGGGCGTCAGTTCTCTTGTCACTCTTGTCATCCCGACGGCGGGGTTGATGGCGTAACTTATGATATCGAACCGGACGGCATCGGCATCAATCCGGTAGATAATCGAACCCTGCGCGGCATCCTGGATACCGCGCCATTTAAGTGGACCGGCAAGAATCCTTCTCTCAGCAGACAGTGCGGCCCCCGTTTGGCTGTGTTCTTCACTAGAATTGATCCTTTTACTCCCGAACAGGTTAAAGCCTTAGACCGCTATATATGCACCATTCCGCGCAACCCCAATCGCTTTCGTTTGGACGGTGAAATGACGCCCGCCCAACGGCGCGGCAAAATAATATTTGAACGCACTATGGATAATTCGGGTAAAGAGATTCCCTTGGATAACAGGTGCAACTCCTGTCACCCGGCGCCTTATTACACCAGCCGCGATGTGGTTAATATCGGCGTGATTTCCGAATTGGATACTGATTTGGAATTTGATATTCCTCATTTGAATAATATTTATGAGACGGCGCCTTATATGCATGACGGGCGTGCGGAAACCCTGGAAGAAATCTGGACCCGTTATAATCCCTTTGATCGGCATGGGGTGACCAATGATATGACTAAAGATCAACTCAAAGATTTAGTTGAATACTTAAAAACGCTATAAAGTGGGGGAGTTAAATTATGACGCGTCTTACATTAATAATTATATTATTCGCTGGACTTCCGCTTCTTTTGTGCGCGGGTGAAGAAATTCCTCAATTGGCGGGTGAACCCTATGTTTATACCGAGTGGGAAACTTTCTACGCAGAAGAAAACGGACTTCCCAATGACCATATCTTCTCCTTGAGAGCCGATGGCGACCGTCTGTGGGTTGGAACTGAAGATGGTCTGGCTCTTTTAGAAGACGGTAAGTGGAAAGTATGGCAGGAAAAAGACGGTCTGCCATTTAAGGTAGTCAGCGGCATCGCGGTCAGTCAGAAAACCGGGGATGTCTGGCTAGGGCTTTTTGGCGGCGGAGTAGCCCGCTTCAGCGGCGGTCGCTTCGATCATTTCCATCAATTAAACAGCGGTTTAGTTAATGACGTGGTCTATGCTTTGACTATCCTGGATGATGAACTATGGGTGGCCACCACCGCCGGAGTCAGTTCATACAATACCGTCACTGGCGAATGGGAAATCTTCACCGATCAGAATGCGCCTATGGAAGAGATCTGGTGTTACAGTATTGATTCACACGGCAAAAGAGTATATGTAGCAGTATGGGGCGGCGGAATCCTCGAATGGGACGTCGAAACCAAACACTGGGACGCCCATCGCGATCCCGATCATGAAATGGAAATAGATCTATACCGCGATGATGGCTTGATCCACATAATCACCACATCGGTTTCATTTCGCGATGATATCATGTGGGCTTCAACCTATTTCGGCCTGAGCCGATATGACGGTCGTCACTGGCGGGGGTATACCAAGGTTGATAGCGGTTTAATCAGCGATTTTATCAATTTCGCCGTCGGACGCGACAAAAATACCTGTTATTGCAGTACCGACCTGGGTTTAGCGGTCTTAGCGGATTTTGAATCCGATACATGGGTTACCTATAAACGCGACGCGGATGACGCAGAGCATTGGACGGCTCACTTGATGGTGCAGGATAAAATAATCCGTTCGGTTCCCACCAAACTATCGTTGCCCAATCATTTCATAATCTGTTCAGAATTTCAGGGCGACGATGTCTGGATCGGAACCGGCCACGGCCTGGCGCACGGCATCGGCAAAGGTTATTACGCTGGATTGAAGTAATACCCAATGTAGGGTGCTCGGGCGCCAAGGGCAGTGTTCTTTCTGCCCTTGATGACAACTGTATAGATGCAGAATAATTTCTATGATGATTTATTCTTTTATAGTATTATTCATATATGGCTCTATGTACCAAAACTTTAAAACTTATTATATTTTTGTTTTTTTTGAGTGAATCGTTGATAATAATTGTTGAATTAAATAAAGTGGACTCTATCAAGGGCAGAAAATACACTGCCCTTGGCGCCCTGTCAAATCTAAGCAAAGGGGTAAATTTACATGAAAAAGATAATCGGGATGTTTTTAGTCATGGCGCTCTTCGGGGGAAGCAGCGCTATCGCCAGCGATGATACAGTTTTAGACGATTCGAGAATTCATGGAACTACCAAGGTTCAAAAGGCTGATCCTGAATTATTAAAGAAAAACTATGGCCGTACGCCTGATGAATATTTCCCCTATGGTGAATTCACCGAACCATACCGCCGTTTTTTCCGTGAACCATTACAATACCGGGGATACGGGCGTCATATTCCTGAGCCAAAGAATCTCGATTCGATCAAAATCGGCTTTTTAGGTCCCATCATGAAAACCGTTTCGGTCGCTACTGGCGGGGCGTCTCATGAAGAACCCTTAGGCCACAAAATGATGCAAGGCGCCCGTCTTGCCATTGAACACGCCAATGCAAACGGTGGTTACAGAGGAAGCGGCGTTCCCTATGAATTGAAAGTCCGCAACGACAACGGCCTTTGGGGCGCCAGCGGCAGTGAAATCGTCCACTTGGCCTATAAAGATAATGTCTGGGCTATACTCGGATCAATTGATGGCGCTAACAGCCATATTGCTATCCGGGTGGCTTTGAAGGCTGAAATTCCCATGATGAATACCGGCGATACTGATCCCACTTTTATTGAAACCAATATCCCCTGGGTATTTAGATGCATCACCGATGACCGTCAGATGTGCTATTTCATGGCTGATTACGTCTTCAAAAAACTGGGGTATACCCGCGTCGCCGCCTTGCGGGCTAATAACCGTTATGGACGCATGAGCATCGATGAGTTCCGCGACGCCGCCACCCGTTCCGGTCATCCATTCTTAACTGAACTTAATTACAAAGTAGGCGATACAGATTACACTCCACAACTTGAGCGTATCAAAGCGCTAAAACCAGAAGCAGTAATAACTTATGGCGACTGCGAAGAATCCGCTCTAATACTTAAGCAAATGCGGGCTATGGGTATGAATCAACTATTCCTGGGCAGCGACCGTATGGTATCACCTAAATTCTTTGAAATGGCCGGAGAGAACATCGGCAATGTCATCGCCGGATATCCCTATGATCCAGAAAGCCGCGACTCCAAATATACCGATTTCGTCAAATCATTCAGCGACCGTTTTGGCGATGCTCCCGAAACCTACGCCGCCCATGCCTATGATGGCATGACCATGATTATTGACGCTATCGAACGCGCCGGACTCAACCGCGCCCTGATCCGCGATGAATTAGCCAAAGTGACTCAATATAATGGCGTCACCGGGCTAAAAGAGTTCGACCAGATTTTCAATAACATCAGCCCTTCCTCCCTGGCTATAGCAGAAGATAGAGAGTTTAAGTTCTACTCATACCAAGACATCTTCGGAGAGCAAAAAACCAAGGTCTCGAAGAATTAAATGTAGAATAATCATCCCTCTCCCAAGATTGGGAGAGGCTAGGAGAGGGTTGATAATAACCACCCTGGCAAGAAAAATCCCCCTATTGAATTTTCCCTGACATAGCGGAGAGTGGCTTTCTGATTGAATGGGTGGTTTTTTGATGGGTCGGTGAGGCGTGGGCGCCAAGGACGTTGTCCTTTCTGCCCTTGATTAGATAATCATGGATAAACGAAATCAATCCTATGATACCGTCTTCAGTGTGGATTGTTAGTGGGAATTCTTGAAATAAGAGGTGACTCGATCAAGGGCAGACAACACACTGCACTTGCCACCCATCCTGGGTATCCAGATTCAGACAATATAATAGCCCATAACATGAGATCAATTATCTGTTTTTCCATCTTCATTCTTCTCTCTATAAATATTAACGCCCAAGAACCTTATCGTATGCTTGACGCGCCCCAGCCTTTCTCCGGGCCGGAGACCCAAACTGCTGATGTGGAAAAACTTAAATCAATTAAAATCGGGCTATTCTCTCCATATCAGCAAGACGGCGGTGTAGCGCGAGCCATAATACAGGGAGTTTCTCTGGCTATTGAACAGGCCAATGCTGAGGGTGGTTATCAATCCGTACCTTTTTCTGTTGTGCAACGCTGGGCCGATGATCCCTGGGGCGCCGGTTCAAAAGAGATGATCAAGTTGGTTTACCAGGATCGCGTCTGGGCGGTTATCGGCTCCATTAATGGAGATGCAACCCATATCGCGCAGCAAGTGGTTACCAAGGCTTGGGTTCCGTTGGTTTCTCCTATTGCCTCTGATCCATCATTAACTCATATCAATCTGCCCTGGATATTTCGTCTGCCTCCTGATGACCGGGTGCAAGCGGATCTGTTGATTAGTCAAATCGCGCAGCTCAAAACACTGCAAAGAATTGGTTTGATATCTTCAACCGAACATGACGGCAGATATTCTTCTGATGAATTACAAGAGGCTTTGCATAAGAAACATATTCCACCAGTTTTCCATTTCACTATTGACGCTGATCTGCAATCATTTGATGAAATTATAGAACGTATAAACTCGTTCAAACCGGATGCTCTGGTGATTCGTCTGCAAGCGAATCAATTGGCTGGTTTGATTGATTCGCTTGTAAAGCGGAAGGTGCATTGCCCGCTTTTCATTCCCTGGATTCCCGGATTTAAGGCTGAGGTCATATCAAGCCAATATTCTGGAACTTTGTATGTGGTTGAACCTTTTGAACATGCATCTAAATGCAGCCCTTATTTACGGTTTGAGCATTCATATTCACGCCGCTTCGCTGAGCGCCCGACTTTCTCTGCAACTTACGCCAATGATGCGGCGCAGTTAATCATTAAGTCTATTCGTTCCAGTGGATTAAAGCGCACATCTTTGGCGAAATCCCTGACTCAATTAAGTGGCTATAAAGCCGCCAGCGGTCTGATAAAATGGGATAATGGCGGAGGAAACCTGACGCAGCCTGTTATTAAGATATTTCCATAATTTTTGCAAGTTCATAAATCCATATAATTAATGCATAATCTGTATTGCTGGGTGCCAAGGGCAAGAGCGCATTGCGCTCAGCCCTTGATCAAGCCACCAACGATAAGGTGAAATTCCTTGACTTAATGACATTACCCTCGTGGGCGCCCGGAATACGCAAAGCCCTATCGGCGACAAGGACAAGTCGAAATAACATGAATCAAAATAAAGAAGATCAATCACTTGGCAAATTTCTTGAAGATATATCAAACAATATCATCAATCATGGATATCGAATCGACCGTTCCGAAGCGCAGCGAATTGGAGCGATTGATCCGAAAGAATCCTTGCTTCTGTTTTATCATGCCAACCGTATCCGGGAACATTATAATCAAAACCACGTCAGTCTTTGTTCCATAGTAAACGCCAAATCGGGCGCATGCAGCGAGGATTGCGCTTTCTGCTCTCAATCATCGCGTTATAAAACTGGAGCGCCGGTCTATTCTATGATGGAAATAGACGAGATGCTGAAAGTGGCGCAACAGGCTAAACAAGATGGCGCTGAATCGTTTGGCTTAGTAACCAGCGGCCCGGGCGTGAAAAATGAAGCTGAGTTGAAACGAATTGGTGAGGCTGCCATAATTATTAGAGAAAAGACCGGGCTGGACGTTCATACTTCAATTGGCTTATTAAATATTGAGCAATTAAGATACTTACGTCAATGCGGCGTTACCACCATACATCATAACCTTGAAACCTCTGAACGCTTTTTCCCTTCGATTTGCACTACCCATACCTTTCAAGAGAGGATTAAAACCATTAAAACCTCTCATCAAGCTGGCATGAAAATATGCTCAGGGGGCATCTTCGGATTGGGTGAGACCATCAATGACCGGATCGACCTGGCTTTAACTTTGCGTGAACTGGATGTGGATGGGATTCCCATGAATTTTCTATACTCAGTCCCCGGAACTCCTCTGGAAAAACAACCTCCTATGCCGCCGATGGAAATTTTGATGACGATTTCACTTTTTAGGTTTATACTTCCTGATAAGACGATTAGAATTTGCGGCGGGCGTGAATCAAACTTGCATGACTTACAGTGTATGATTTTTTTCGCCGGGGCCAGCGGTATGATGGTGGGCAACTATCTAACCACCGCCGGTCGCGAGCCGGAACTTGATTGGCGTTTGATGCGTGATCAAAGTTTGGAATGGCGGGGGGATTGTAAATAAAAGAATTGATTTCTGATTTTTTTTGTGCAAAATACGCTTAGACTAGTAGCATATATAAGAGTTGATGAAATAATACTTATAATCAACTACATATCGTTAGAAAGAGATTAGATTTAGCGATTTTGCATTAAACATTTTGTAAATACATATTAGGTCGAATCACTTTATCACAATACATGATTGGAGAATTTATCGTGAATCCTGACCAAGAAGAACTGATACAAGTTGGTATTACCGAAGATGATATACATGAAGCTTTTATCACAAGCGCCCTTGATGATGCAGGTATTCATTATGTGGTTCAGGGATATCATGACGAAGCTTTCGATGGATTATTTGAATCAGTCAAAGGGCATTCTCGTATTCTTGTACTTGAAGATGATGTAACTGAGGCGGAAGAAATCGTGCAGAGCATACCTAATCCCAAAAATGAAATAGGTGATATGATTGAGATGGACGAAGAAGATGAGTGATTGTTGTTAAGCAAACCACGCTTAATCTGTGAAATAAGAAAGGCGCATTTATTATGAATGCGTCTTTCTATTGTGACGTATAGTTCCCGGGTTTCAAGACCTTGTTATCACAGTTGATTTCTCTTAATATAAAAGGGTTATAAAGGTTCTATCCCAATCGTGTGCGGATTGATTCCTGCTTGTTTTTAGCTGGTATTAGTTTCGCAATAGCAGGTATATGAAAAAGTAATCTCCTGCAAAAAAACATCTTCCAAGAAGGGGAGCATTATGAGTGAATCAAAACTTTCCCGGCGTATTTTTTTAATGGGAAGCGCTGCGGCGACAATGGCTGGTTGCGCAACCACAAAATCAGTTCCAAGCCTGAAACGGCTGGGATACAAATCTCCTAACGAAAAATTGAACATGGCTGCTATTGGAGCAGGCGGCAAGGGATCGTCAGACATCGGCCAATGCGGCGATCTGGGCGAAAACGTTATTGCCCTGGCCGATCCTGATGAGAGAATGGCCAATGGCTCGATCAAGAAATTCCCGGGCGCCAAGGTTTATCAGGATTTCCGCCAAATGCTGGACAAGGAAAAGAATATTGATGCCTGCACAATTTCTACTCCTGACCACGTTCACGCTGTGGCAGCAATGGCGTGTATGGAACGCGGCATCAATGTTTACGTACAGAAACCATTGACCCGTACCATCTGGGAAGCCCGCAAATTGACTTTGGCCGCCAGAAAATACGGCGTTGCCACCCAAATGGGCAACCAGGGTCACTCAGGCGATGGCGTTCGCGATATGTGCGAATTGGTCTGGTCGGGCATCGCCGGAGATATCCGCGAAGTTCACGCCTGGACTGACCGTCCTATCTGGCCGCAGGGCATCGAAGGCATCTTTGAAGATGGCAAACCTGGAATTCTTCCAGAAGAAGAAGCGCCAGATAATATTAATTGGGATGCATGGATTGGACCATCTATATATCGTCCTTATAACTCAGCATACGCTCCATTCAAATGGCGCGGATGGTGGGACTTTGGCGGCGGCGCTTTAGCGGATATGGCCTGTCATATACTTGATCCAGCCAACATGGCCTTGCGTCTGGGCGCTCCTATAAGCGTTGAGTGCCTGCATGAAAAAGGCAACAATGATCAAACCTTCCCGACTGAAGCCAGAATTCGCTTTGAATTCCCACGCCGTGGAAACATGTCACCGGTAACGCTGTATTGGTACGACGGCAATCTGCATCCTCCTATACCGGAAGGCGTTAAGAATTTCAAAATCGATAAAGGCTCCTGCGGTTCACTCTTCATCGGCGACAAGGGCATCCTGGTGACGGGAACCTATGGCGAAGGCTCACGTTTGATTGCTGGCGAACACATGAAGGATTTCAAAGCGCCTCAACAAATTATCCCACGCTTACCAGGGAACGGCGATGACCAAAAACAGAAAATCGACTGGCTTCGCGCTTGCAAGGGCGGCGCTCCCGCCGGTTCGAACTTCGAATATTCCGGTCCTTTCAGCGAATGGATAGTAATGGGCAACCTCTGCTTGAAATTCCCGGATCAGAAACTGTATTGGGATGCTCCCAACGCCCGTTTCACCAATAACGACGAAGCCAACAAATGGGTTAAACCCAAGTATCGCAAAGGTTGGACGTTATAATTGTATTCAGTAAACTTGTGAAAAACCTCAAAAAGCCGTTGCAGAAATGCAACGGCTTTTTTATATCTATTTTCCGATGCAAAAGCGTGAAAAGATGGTAGACATGATATCCGGCGGTGTTCCGCTGCCATCTAACTCAGATATATTCTTGAGGGCTGAGCGCAGGTCTTCTGCCGGTAATTCGAGGGGTGTCTGTTGATTTATGAATTGGTCAGCGTTGTGTAAATCATCCTGTAACCGGGTCAGAATCCGCTCTTGGCGCGCACTGATCAGATAGGCTGAATCTGTATCAGCCGGAATAAGGTTCTTAACTTCCTGTTCAAGAATCCCTATTAATTCATTAACGCCCGTCTCATTTATGCAGGAGGCTTTGACAAGCGCCCAATCTGCATCTAATTCTGCGGGGTTAAATTCTGGATGAAGGTCGCATTTGTTCATCACCAGGATGGTTTTGGATTGGGATGGATCATCTTTTAACTGGTTTAATAGTGCAATGTCTTGCCCTGTAAGACCGTCGCCGCAATCGCAGACAAAGATGATAATATGAGAGGTTGATAATAACTCCTGAGAACGTTGGATGCCTATGGCTTCGATCTCTTCCTGGGTTTCCCGCAGACCGGCGGTATCGATCAAGGTTACCGGGCGTCCCTCCAGTTCGATGGTTCCTTCGATGCTATCCCGCGTGGTTCCCGGATGGGGAGTGACGATAGCCCGCTCTCTGCCAAGCAGACGGTTGAAAAGACTGGACTTACCGACATTAGGCCGTCCGGCGATAACTACGGCGATGCCTTGTTCGAAACGCCGTTCACGCACCGCTCTTTTTTGCAGTGATTCTGCATGTTGCAGGAGAACGGCCATTTTATCCTGAATATTGGAGTCCAGTTTCTCTTCGGATGCTTCATCGGGAAATTCCAACTGAGTCTCTATTTCCACTAATGTCGAGACAAGTTCTTCTTTTAATGCCGCCAGGTCTTTGGAAAACTCGCCTTCTAACATGCGTAGGGATAGAGAGCGCGCCAGTTGGGTGCGGCTATCTATTAAAGAAGAGACTGCTTCAGCTTGAGCCAGGTCCATCTTGCCGTTGCGCACCGCCCGGAAGGTGAATTCTCCTGGTTCAGCTGGACGCGCTCCATCCCGGTACAGAATCTTGAGCGTTTTACGGATAACCGCTTCGCTGCCATGGCAGTAAATTTCAGCCATATTTTCTCCGGTATATGACCGGGGGGCGGGGAACGATGTGCATAAGACGTCATCTATATGTTCATGGTTTGTTGGATCAACCAGCCTGCCGTAGGTCATTTGACGGGGAGCCTGGCTCAAAGAACCATTAACAGGAGAAAAGATGCGTGAGCAGAGCGTGATGGCGTCTGGGCCGCTGATGCGGATAATAGCGATGGCGCCCCGACCGCTTGGAGTCGATGGCGCAGTTATAGTGTCTTCACGAAGGTAGATTCGGGCGTCATTCATTTGTTGCTATTGTATTCGCGCATAGATGATTTGTCGCGTAGCGTTGAGGGAAATTGGGATCGAAAGTAGTTGCTTCAAGGGCTGACCGCTATGCGGTCTTGCCCTTGCCACCCGTTACCAGATCACTAATTAAAAGCGGCTTTCAGCGCCCGTCTGTCGCGGGACGCTCGCCAGCGTTGCCTACGCTTTAAAACGTCGGAAGCCTAAACTAGTGATATTAAAACGCCCGTTACTGTGCGTAGCGGGCTTTTAAAATGTGGATCAGAGTCTGTATAAGGCGTTTGGAACTGTCAATTAACTAATGCCGGTTGGAAGAAACCCAGCGATGACCTGTCTTCGTCCGTTTCCGGATATTGCTTTGGCTTGAGCATTTTCTCTATCATGCTGCGTAGTTTACCTATATCAAAAGGTTTCATCATGATGGCGCTGCGCGAGTGATAAGCGCATGCTCCCAAATCGCTTTTACGCAATGGGATAGATGATACCAATAATAAAGGTTGCTCAGGATGGTTTTGCACCATATTGCGTGCGATATCAAGACCTTCCATAGTGGGAAATTCAATGTCCATCATAACCAGATCGTAATTGGAACGGTCTGCTTTAATGCATGTTTCCCGAGCTTCATTGGTGAACGTTAACTGTACAGGGAAAGGAGAAAAAATCGCCTTGTAAAGTTTGCGGATATCTTGATCTGTTTCGTGTATTAGAATTTTCATGATTACCACGATGCCTCGTTTCTAAAGCGCTTCTCATTGTAATATCGTAAAGACGCTTCGTAATCTTCAACCCGATAACAAATAAAACTCAATTAAATATAAAGTATATAAAAGCACATTACGTACCAAAATAAGTAAAGATGATTTATCTTCTTCTATTTTCGGCATTTATTGGTCTGTACTTAACGTTTTTCCATAACAACTAACTAGGAGGTTTTTGCCTCTTTCTAAAATATATAGAAACTATTTTGCCTATGCGATTCTAATGCTTTATCGTATTATTTTCATATAAATCTATCTTTTTATCTTCATATATGGGATAGTAGAAAGATCAATTCCAAAGGAGGTATTGAATATGAATAAAATTTTTGTCTGTTTCATGGTTGTTGGATTACTAATTGGTTATACGCCAGCATATTCACAAGATATCGATCAGTGGCCGCCAACTACTGATTTCGATGCGGATGTGCATTATTGGTGCGCGGATGATGCTCTTTATGGAGCTATTCCTTCAGGTCAAGGGAATCTATTTTCTGAAACGATTCTTATCCTGACTGGTGGCGATCAGGTAACGGAAGACATTTCAATCGCCGGTAAAGACGCTAAAAAGTCGGTTGCCAACTATTTCAATATTGCTGATGAACTTTATTTTTTATTACCTGACTTGCCTGTGATTGATGTTCTGGTGCAGTATTTCGCCAATGCTGAATCCAAGCGTGACAATATGGGTTTCCTGCTGGGTACGCTGCCTGGCGATTATATGAATTACGTTGATGGATTCAATTTTGAATCTGTGACTGACCAATTTGAATGGCGTCTCTTCCGGGTTGATAATTCCGGCGCCTGGGCTGGAAACGTGCACGACGATTCTCAAGGAACTATCACATACGGCGGAGTAAATGGAGGCACCATACGTTTAGGAGGAACTAATGGCTTGATAATTCGCGCTATTGCTATTGGTCCTGAAGGCGCATTCGGCGAACCGGAAGATATTAATACGACTAAAGTAGTCGAGTTTAATCCGGATGATTATGCCATTATGGCCGAATGGGATATCAATAATGGCGTGATCAATGGCTTGGATCTACATCGCGTTACTGGTGGAGACCAGGAAACCATTGAGTCCAGCGATATTGGTCCTGCAGACGATAAACGCCAGGCTGTACGACCGGCTTTTGATGATGGTTCTGATGCTACGCAAGATATTTATGTTAACTGGGCGATTTTAGATGAACATTTTGGACCAACCAGCCAACCTAGTTCGAAAGTAAAGATTGTTGCTGAGTATTATGATGATCCTGCGCTTGCCGGAACTATTTTTGGACCGGAAGTCTATGTTACAGCTGGCGATGCTTTGGCTTTCTTCTCGGAGGCAAAACGAACTGTTCTTGCAGGAACCGGTTTATGGCGCGAAGCTGTTTGGTATGTTCCTGATGTCAAATTAAAGGGCGTAAATGTTACTCCTCAAGGAGCGGCCCGTTTTAGTTTTGGCGGTCCGGTATATGTCTCACGCGTAAGAGTGGGTATGGTTCGCAGTTCTGGAGTCTACGAGAATGTCGATCCTATTCCCGATGCTTATCCATTTGATCCTGATCCATACGAAATTTATGCGGAATTCAATATTGATGATCCTGCTTTAAACTTTGGTTTGGATTATGGAACCAGCGGCGGCGACCAGGAATATTTAGTTGAAGATGATATTGGTCCAGCGGGTGATAAACGTTCCGCGATCCGTCCAGCTTTAGGCGATGGCAGCGATCCGTTTGACAGTCATATAAATTTCTCAATTATTAATGAACATTTTGGACCATCCGATCAACCTAACGCAGTTTTGAAAATCGCAGTGGATTATTATGATGATCCGGCTTTGATTGATGAAGATTTTGGACCGCAAGTGTATCAATCCAATGTATTTGGAACTCTACAGTTCAAGTTTGTCCCGGAAGAAGTCAGGCAAGTCATTACCGGAACAGATGAATGGAAGACGGCGGTATGGATTGTTAATGACGTCAATTTCAGTGGAGTCAACCAAGGTCCTCAAGCAGCTGTTCGCTTCTCGTTCTCTGAATTAGGCGCGATTCATATCAGCAGGGTCAGGTACGCCGTGATCCGGCCGGTCGGGATTAACGCTGGGGTTGATATGCTGTCTGATCTTGAGGTTAATACTGCAGTTAGCGTATGGGAACTCTATTAAGGGAGTTTGGTATACGATGGGACACGCTACGATAGTGGTTTAATGGATTGAATTTTACTTGCTTTGTCCCATCCTACGACTTTATTAGTAGTCCAAAATCCCATTTTTTCGGGATTTTGGACTACTTTACTTTTGGAAGAGATTTCTTAAGCTAAACAGTATCTTCTGGCAGCGGTAGGCGTCCTGCGTAACCCGTATCAAGACTATGGAAATAGTTGATTGAATCACCATCATTTAGTTCGTAGCACAGGAAAACTTCTTCTCCTTTGACGTAAGCAGGGAAATCAATCAAACCGCGATATACGTCCTGAATAACAATGCCTTGATCAGCAATTTCTATCACCAATTCGTTTATTTCATTTGTTATTTCTTCGCGGTTGCGGTGGGGTTTGAATTTTTTTTGATCGCCGTTGGTTCGACCGGAAGTCAGTTCTTCGGGATTTTTCAGTATAATCGTGTGACCTTCCCGGGCTTCATCGAATAACTTTTGAATCCTAAAAAAGATTTCACGTATCCGGGGAAGTAAGGCCAATGCTTCAGCAAGAGTAAAATGTTTATCAAAATGAGGCATTTATCTTCATCCTAGCCTTCTCGTAAGAAAAGGGATAAGTAGATTTTGTGCGTCAGGCGATTCTTCATAATGTAGATTGACAATGTGCGCTGATATGCAGGATTTATTTTAATCCCCTTTTGAAATTAAATCGATGGAGGTCTGTATTAGAGCGATTATCAAAATTATGTTCGTTTATTATTACCTTTGGTTTTCGAAAAAGCCAATCTTTTCTGGCTTTTTCGAATCGCCAATCAGAACATTATTATGAAAATTACTCTAGATCATGCTTCTTGCAGCATGCCATCTCTCAAGAGGACGACCCGGTCAGCGAATTGATCCGCTTCTACACCATGCGTAACCATAAACACCGTTCCACCGCGTCGATGGAATGTCACCAGATAATTCATGACCTCGCTGGCGCTGTCAGGGTCAAGGTTGCCGGTTGGTTCGTCGGCTAAGATTATTTTGGGCTGGTTGAGCATGGCGCGGGCAATAGCGGTGCGTTGTCTTTCTCCGGCGCTTAATTCTGATGGCTTATGATTGATGCGGTGCGAAAGTCCTAAACCTTCCAGAATGCTGATTGCATCACGCCTGATATTGGTCGAAATTCTATGATGCGCGGCAAGCGCGACGTTTTCCAGGATATTTAAATATGGTATAAGGTGAAACATCTGGAAAACAAAGCCAATTTTTTGCGCTCTAAAGCGCCCACGGTCTTTATTAGACATCTGGTAGATATCTTCATCATTTATTATGATCCGGCCAGAAGAGGGATGCAGCATGCCCCCCAGAGATAGCAGCAGAGACGTCTTTCCACTTCCACTGGGACCCCGGATTATTATGAATTCACGTTCCTCGACATCAAGACAAATATTATCTATGGCTTTGACTTCGCCGTTTTTGGTGGGATAACTTTTGGTTAACTTTTCTATGTGAATCATGGTCATGGCATTATTCCTCACGCAGCGACTCAGCCGGATCATGGGTGGCTGCAATCATGGCTGGGATGAAACTTGATACGGCCGTAAATACCGGCGCGGCGATAATGGAGATAATCAGAAGGCTGTAGATTGGCTGAATTTTTTCGAAAGTAACCGTGAAAACATCAGCTCCATATATAAGGGCGATGCCGGTTCCAAAAATGAATCCTAGAACAGATCCTATCAGGCCGACCAGTATTGCTTTTTCCAGAAATAAGAAGGCAATTTTCCAACTGCCATATCCCAGCGCTCTGAGAATGCCGATTTCGGATTTTCTGTCGTGGGTATTTAACAACGCCAGCGTTCCAATCCAAATGGCGCATACAATCAGGATAAAGGGCAATATCAAAGCGAAATAGTTCTCCATTAATACGCGTTGGTTGGTTCGCGCATCAGCGATAGCGCGTTTCTGGATTACGTGGGTATCGGGTAGTACTTTGGCCAATTGCTCGCGTAATAAGGTTAGCGGTTCAACGCCCTCCAGAACGCAGTGACAGTTCAACGCCTGGATTTCATTTATCAGACCGTCGAGTTGCAGTAAACTCTGGACATCACTAAGATTGGCATGAATACGGATGTCGTCTTCGCTGCCCGCTTCGTGCAAGCAATTTTCGATGGTGAATGCTTTACCCATTATCTCAACTGCGTCACCCGGTTTAATGGCTAAAGCCTGTGCGAGTTCATAGCCTATGTAAACCGTTCCCGGTGCGATTTTGAAGATCATGGATGGTTTTTGCTTGCCGATCGGAGATATTTCAGGAGCGATGCCGGTTAGGATAGCCCGATGGCCGCGCCATTCGATTGATTTTTGCAAGGTGGCGAGTAGGTGAGCGTAAAGCAAACCTTTCTGCGCAGAGAATTTTTCGACGTACTCAACGGGAAAAGTTTTATCGGAATAGCCTGTTGCATAGAACAGGTCCATATTGGTATCTTTGGCGATAATGCGCAGGTTGTATCCCATGTCGCGCATTAAGCGGATGGTTTCCCGTTTGGATGCTTCGCCTGTGGTGAAGAAGGCTACCGCCAGCCCGACTGCTACGGTGACCGCCAACAAGCTCAGAGAGAAATTAAATTTGCGATGAATAATCTCTTTAACTATTAGGTGGTGAATCGTAATCATTGTGTTTTCTCAATAGATTGT
This sequence comes from bacterium, assembly GCA_963662285.2. Classification (GTDB taxonomy): domain Bacteria; phylum Hinthialibacterota; class Hinthialibacteria; order Hinthialibacterales; family Hinthialibacteraceae. The sequence continues at coordinate 496,317 of CAXXMV010000008.1, read as the reverse complement.
CTGTGCAAAATCATAAATAGAATGCTTTTCATTGAGCGATTAGTTTTCACGATAAACGCATTGATGAACAGGTCAAAGTAAATATGATTTTAGGATATGTAATCTCATTTTATCTTCTTAATCTCATCAGTAGGATTATTCCCCCAAATAAACTTACCACAACAAATAAAACAATAAAACTTATTAATAATGATACGGTTACCGATTTATGAGAAGGGATAGGCTCCATTGCTTCAGATGTTACTACTGTTTTTATATCAGGCGTTGTTTCCTGATCTTCGATTGTCCGGGTATTGATGTCTGGTGTAATATCAGTGATTGGCGAAGCATTTTCCATCTGATCCTGCTCAACATCGGACGTATTATAATCCAGTGATATTTCGCTGTAGCCCATCAATAAATCCGTCGAATTGCCTCCTTGACCGGTTTGGACGCGACCGGAAGCACTGGTTGATAATATCTGGCTGATCTCTGTCTTGACGAAAGGATTATCAGGATCAAATCCCAGATGTTCGGCCATTTTCTCCCTATAACTATTAGTCCAGCGGAATGGGATTATTGTTCCCATCATCCACGATCTTTCCAAACCGCATTCACAGGATTCTCCTATTGTGGTTACTATATGCCCCAATGCAAAACTGGTAATCTCTTCGCCTTTGAGCAATGAACCAATCATCCGCGCTCTTCCGTAAACAACGGCAGCCTGTGGTTCCTGGTAATCGGTCTCCACTCCCAAAGCCCACATTAATACTTGTTCTTTAGCAAAATCTTCTCTCTTTACAATGTGTAGAACTGGCGGCTTCTTAATTTCTTTGGGCAGCGAAATCAGATTCTTATCTACTTGCTCAATAATTGTATTGGCGATTTGCCGGGATTGTTGGTTGTTCTTTTTATCCACACCTTCAAACAAAAGCAGGACTCCGTAATGTTCTATGGCGTCATCCACAATTCTTTCCCTCAGCGGAGAAGAGACAACCTGATCAATGGTTTGCCATAAATTATCCTTAAAACTCTTTTCCCCGGATTTAATTGCAATGGGTAAAGGGCTGTTTTTCTCTGAGGTTAGAATGACGAAGGGTAAAGCAGGCATCGGTTTTTGCTTGATATAAGATAACGCCGGGTGATCGGCCTCTTCATCAATATTGACAATAGTCAATTCGATATTGCTTTCCAGCAGAGCGGCGTAAACTATTTGACGAAAGGTTTCCGTGATATCATCGGGCGTTTGATTATCTATAAAAACATATAAATGGTATGGCGCCTCACCAAATTCTACAAATCCCACGTCGCGCACGTTATAACGGCAGGCGTCAGCGGAAGAGATAATCAGGCTGCATAATAGGAGAAATAGGGCGATGATTGTTATTCTTAAATGCATAATGAAACCTACTTTACGATAATGTTATTGGGATGTAAAAAAAGATAACTTGTTATATCAAATACATTTATAAAATCTGCACATAAAATTATATCGATAGACACGCCAGGTTATGCAACCGGCTTCAGGGCGGTTAGAATCATTCTGATGCCTGCGGCGAAAAGAAGGATTGCAAAACCTATTTGTAAATACTTGCTTGAAATAGTTGAAGCGATTGTTGAACCGATATTGGCGCCAATAATCATAGTGACGCTCATTATGGCCACAATTCGCCAGTCAATATGAATATCAGGATTAAGGTGATATCGCAAAGATGCGGTAATGGCCAGAAATATCATAACGGATAGGCTAACGCCTTGGGCTTCCTTTTGGGGCATGGAGGCGATTATGGTCAGAACCGGAACCATTACTATGCCTCCACCAACGCCAAACGTGGCGCCCAGGATTCCCGCAGTTAAACCGAGCACTAGATATAAAAATGTTGAATGGTTTGCTATTTGCTCTGGCATGTAAAAACTCCTTTTGAATTCTCTTGTTTAGCAACCTATATTATATAGGTCGAACTGAATAGCAGAATATGGAGAACCTCTCCGAATGCTTTATATGAAGTATGCATTGTTATTGAATTTCAATCAAATGTAATGTCATAGAAGTTTTGTGAAACTATGATGAATGTTCTGCCTGATTTTATTTATATACTTTTTGGCGCCCTTTCTTGTAATCCCTGAATGAAGGAGGTATGGTGTTTGAGCGGAGAATCTGGTTATGTACGAGTTGGCGATATGGAAATGGATAATTTTGCAAACTATAAACGGCGTGTTCTAATCGTCGATGATGAAAAGACCAATCTCGACCTCTTGGAATTGATTCTGCGTCATGAGAATTATCAGATCGAAAGAGCAAGTACAGGAGAAGAGGCTGTAGAAATAGTACTTCAATCTCCACCAGATCTGGTGCTGATGGACGTCTGTATGCCGGGTATAAGCGGATTTGATGCATGCCGAAAAATAAAAGCCTCAAATCCTTATCATTATGTTCCAGTTATGATGTTGACTAATCTGGATGATGAGGATAGTAAAGTTCAAGGTCTGGATGCCGGCGCCGACGAGTATATGGTGAAACCGCCGACTAAAGCGGAATTGTTAGCTCGAGTTCGCGCCATGCTTCGCATACGCGACCTTCAGCAGACCTTACTGCATTCCAAACGGGAACTACAGCTAACCAACGAAGAACTTCGCAAAGCGCAGCATACGATTGAGCAGGAATTGAAGAGAATCGGATCGATTCAACGTTCGTTTATTCCTTCCCGTTTCCCCCGCCATGCGGAGATTGAATTCGGGCATTATTACGGTCCCTGCACCCAGGCGGGAGGAGATTATTTTGATGTTATAGAGATTGGACATGATCATCTTGGATTTTTGATCGCTGATGTAACCGGACATGGCGCATCCGCAGCGGTTGTCATGGCCATAACTCATACCTTGATGCATGCGTTTATCAACACGTTTCGTTTCCCCAGCACGGCTCTGAAGGTCGCTAATGAGAAATTGAACGAGCATCTGGCGCCCACTATTTATGTAACAATGTTTTATGGAGTATTGAATCTGGATGCCATGAGATTTCGTTACGCCTCCGCCGGGCATGAGCCGATGATGCATTATCGCGCCAAGGAGCATTCGGTCGAATACTTAAAGACAGCGCATGGATTTCCCTTGAAACTGCTTGAATCAGATGATTATGATGAAAAGGAAATAGATTTTAAGCCGAATGATAAGTTAATCTTATTTACAGACGGCCTGGTGGAGATTCGTGATGTGAACGGGGCATTATTTTCTCCGGAGCGTCTGGAAAAACTTGTTTTAAGATATCACGATCTGCCCCCGCAGGAGTTTATTGAAGCGATCATTACAGAAATCGGTACGATTCAGACGGAGCAGCCCTTCCAAGATGACGTCACTATGCTGGTTATCTCCCGAAAAGGCTGACAGGGAAGGTGTTTCAGGATGATATCGCTTTATTTAAACAGGTTTTCGTAGCGTTGCCGGATATCCTTGAAATTGATATCGGCTGAGTAAACTTCCCCATAAGCTTCACTGGCGCCCTGTTTGTCTCCCAATTCCTCTTTGGCTGTTCCAAGAAAATAATAAACTGACTTAAGTTCGTTGGTCAGCACATGGGAATAGCTTTTGTTTTTGAAGAAGACCAGGGACTTTTCGAATTGTTGAACCGCTAACGCCGTGTCACCTTTAGCGCGGAAGCACTGTCCCAATAGAAATAAACCCTTGCCGGCGAATCCCGGTTCATGAATAACGCGCTGAAGAATGGGAATGGCTTCGTTGGGTTTACCATTTCTAATCAATAGTTCGCCCAGTTCGAGACGTTCGACAAAGATTTCCGGATGTTTGGCGATAATCTCTTCCAGAAGTTCTATGCGGTTATGATCACGCTTGATTTTAATCGATTCCAACTGTGAAAATATCTGGTTATCTTTGGGATTATCTTTATGTTGTTGTTTTAACAGCTCGATGCAGGTCAGTAAGTACTCATCCCTAAGCGCTTTGTCATCGGGTGATGATTCGAGTAATTCCTTATAGAGGTTTTGAGCTATAGGAAACTCTCCCGACTGTTTCCAGACGCGGGCTTGTTCACGACGCGCAGGTTCAAAATTTGGATCTTTATCCAGAATGATGGCCAAGGTTTTATTGGCTTGGTCATACAGTTCAGCTTTACGGTAATTAACTGCGATTTCCACGCCAGCTTCTTTATCCGCTGGATTTTTCTTAAATGAAGCCAGCAAATCTTCCATCTGCTCCATGATTTCAGGGGGCGCGTCAGCTTCAAGTTTCTCTTTTTCAATCATAGCGCGGCGATGTTGAAGATTTTCGGGGATGCCGGTGCGTGAGTAAGATTGGGCGGATATGTCGCGTAATCGATGAGTAATTTTATCATCATCGGGTTTTAAGGCTTGCAGGCGTTTATAGAGTTCCGCGGCTTCCTCAAGGCGATCCAGTTTGACCAGTACTTCGGCATTTCCGGCTAAGGCTTTGACGTGTGTAGCGTTAGAATGCAAAACATTCTGATAGGCTTCGTGCGATTTTTCTAAATGGTTGGATTTTTCGGCGCATTGAGCAAAGGCCATCGCCGTCCGAATGTGATCCGGTTGACAATCATACAGGAACTCCATTTCGGGATATATCTTGTCCGAGCGTCCAAACAGGCAAGATGTGGATAACCAAAGTAACTTGATTTCCCGCATCCAAAATGGAATTCGTTTTTTAGAGAAGGCGATCTTGATAGCCTTCATCCCTGCCAGAGCATCAGGATTATTAGGGTATTGTTTAAGAATCTGTTGGAAATATTGTTGGGCAAGCTCAATTTCGCCCTCTTTTAATGCCATTTGAGCGCGTTCAATATACTTAGGAATATCCATAATAGTATTTGATTCACCCCATTCCAGAATGTACAACACACCCTATCCAATTAGAGGATAGGGCGCAATGATTCATTGTTCATCAAAAACGGTAATCATCATCAATGCTGTTGTCAACGAGACGCAGTACTTTTTTACTTATTGGTTGATTCCTTACAAGGGATGGAAACCGTGATGCTATGCAATTTGGGCGACTCCGAATCAGTCCTGAAGCGAATGAAGTTCACGTAATACTGCAAGAATTGACCTTTACCGGGCAGGGTAAGTTTCCCGTCTTCTCCATTAGTGATTCTAGCCCAAGGGAAGAAACGGAGTGTTCCTTCTTTATTTTTCATTACCCAGCGCGCTTTGACTTGCATTTGGGTTCCTTTAGGTATATCAGCATTCCAACTTATAATTGCGGGACCGGCGCCAGAACCATCAGCGGGATAATATGGCGACAAATAACCGGCAGAGACCGGCTTAGCCAATTCTGTCCGTACGAATTTAATGTCTCCTAAACTCGTTGAGATGCCTCCAATCACTGGACGCAGTTCGAGTAAAAATTGATCATCGCGAATGTGGTAGGCGGAACTGATTTTACGCATATAGTCTCCGTCGCTCACTTCACCATGTTTAACTTCTATGTAATCGGTATCTTGGGCTGTTTTGATTTTAATCTGTTCGGTTATGTTTTTAACATACGAAGCGCTGAATAGATGCAGATAGACGTCGTAGATACCATTGGGCGCCGGTAGTTTTAGTTGTAATGGAACGTCCTTTGCCAATGGTGAATAGAAGCAGTTGTATTTGGTGTTCCATTGCCACTTCTGGCTGGGATATGAAAGAGAATAATCGTCTAAATTAGTGACGAATGCGGGAACAATGCGATAACGAATCGTATTTAGATCAGGATGCATTAACAACTCTTCATGCCGTTCGTCATAGATCAGATATTCTCCACGTCCTGCGGAGAAAGTTGCTTCATCAGTAACGCGATAGATGCGGCGTCCATTAACAATAGGAGCAAGAGGCATGCGTAGTTGGAAATCAAGCCGCCGTTGTTCGCTGACGTTATTCCCGCCTATGATATACGAATCGTTCATCTCTCCTATCAGATTATAAATGTCTGTTACAACCCGCAAAGTGTTTTTACTGGCGTAGAGCGGCACTTCAATGCGCGTCTCTTCTATTACGCCTTTGGGTATTTTTTCGAAGAAATGCGTAATGTCCTTTGCATTATGAATGAAGGTAAGACGCGCATATTCCGCGTCGGATTCACCGACATTGCGCAATCGTCCCAGAAGGCTGAGCGGCTGTCCCCAGACTGGTATGCCATCATCGATTTTGGTAAGGAATCCATGGTCGATCCATTTATCAACTTTCAGGTCAGGTAAATTATGGAGAGTTAGCTGTGCTGAATAACGGTTATTATCTTCGCTGAGTTCATCAATATGCTTTTGCGGATCTACTACAAAGTGTATTTCATGCGTTCCCAGTCCCTCATAGGATGTGGGATCCCAGGTGATAGTCACTTCTTTCATCTCTCCCGGTTCCAAGTGGTCGATGGAGGCGGAACGATGGGTGTTGTAGGCCCGTAATTCCCGTTTCAGTGACGGATCGCCATCGTATGCTTTTACGATAATATCAGAGGCGGGGCCATCACCGACATTGTAAACCATGGTTTTAAGGTAAACCGTTTGCCCTATAACCGGTTTTTCCGGCATTACCTCAAATTCACCTTCAGCAAACGCCAGATCGGGTTTGCCCAGGACGTTTATCGGGATTGAATAAGTTTGTTGAGCATCGTTGCTTTGAGTGGATAGCGTATATTCATAGTCGCCTACTTCGGGCAGTATGATAGAGAAATCCAAACGGCGTTCGCGCCCGGCTGCAAGAGTTGCGCTTTTTACGTCAGTCGCCGCTCCGGGACCCGACAGGGACATTGAAAGATAGCGTTCCTGGTCTTCTGAAAAATTGCGTACTGGCAGCTGTATGCGGATTTTACTGTTTTCTACCAACTCTTTGCTGGAAAAAGATATCATGCCCAGCAGAGGAACGATTGGATTAGAGCCGGATTTATATAATGGGATGATAAGCGGTTGATTTTGCTGAGTTGCGAGAATCCCTTGTTCTTGATCGGCGGGGATTGAGGCGTAAGCGCAATTGATGGAATCTACCACTTCTCCTGACCAAACAGTAGTTATGGATGAATTGGCCGGGATGTTGGCGGCCTCGGCAATTACTTCTTGATTACCGATATTGAGTGAATATTTGACGTTTTCGAAATCAAAGGGAGATTGGTTGATGATATCGAATTGTATCTTTGCTGCATCACCATCCCATGAGACGCTTGGATTATCCAACTCCAGGCGAACGCTTTTTTGGGGTATCTGGGCGGCGCCCCAGGCATCGCGGTTCTCGGCTTCATTCCAGGCATAAAAACGGATAGCAGCGGTAGGATTGGAAACCAATCCAACCGGAGCAGAGAATTGGTGAGTGATTTCGCCATTGGTGAAATCGAACTGTTCACTGGTATATATATTGTCGCCGCCAATCGTCATGGAGACAATTGCTTTACCCTCCTTGAATCCATTAGTATTGGCTTTGAGGGTGAATTGTTCTTCATTGTTCGAGACAAAGAAAAACGGTTCTACAGTTACCGGCGTATTCTCTTGAGGAACCGCTAACTGTACCGCCGGGTCGCCAAAAAGTATGTATTGATTGGTTATATCGGGGCTGTAATCTTCCTGTAAATATTCGACCTTGGTGAAGGTCATGGCTTCTCCCAGGCGATTCAGTCCATCAAGCGTCATATTGCGCAGCATCAGCGTTGAAAGCCCCATGTGCTTGTTGGTGGTTCCACCGCCGCTTGGTCCCCAGACGGCGATTGCGCCGCGGTCGGGATAACGGATCAATTCTTCGGACATGCAAATGGTGAACGGTTCGATATTAAAATTTAAATATCCCGTCAGACATGACCAACTAACTACGAATGGAAATCTGGTAGTTGGTTTTAATTCCAGCAGGCTGCTTTTAGGACTCTTAGTGCCATAGAAGATACGCTCTTCAGACCATATCTGATTTCCACCATGTCCGATATACTGCAAGACAAGCGAGCCTTTATCAAATTCTTTCAGAATATCCAGCGCGCATGAAGGGCAGTATTTCTTATTGCGGTATTCTTCATGTCTGGGATCTTTGCTGTCTTTAAATCTATAATAAAGATAAGGATTGGTTACCAGTGGATAATCCTCTTGATGGATGAAAACGGGATAATAGTTATCCGGCAGACTTTTGTTTGAATTGGTGATAGAGAAGCGCTTGAATTGGCCATCATCATCATCGGTGATGTATACGCTGCGGGCGCGCCATGGCCCAACCTTGGATTCTGATTCATAGGTATCCAGTTTGGTGAGATAATTCGCTAAATCCTCAACGGTTTGAACCGATATCCGTCCAGTGATTATATCGGAGAATATATCATTCGAATCTCCCCACAGATAGGCGTACCATTCATCTGAGGCGTCATCCATAGGATTGTTATCCGGCGTGTAGGTCGGCAGCAAATCTTTGGCGCCTTCTCCGCTGCGATCACGATGATCCCAAGAGCAATCACCGATAAACACCACAAATTCAGGAGATAATCCAGTCCATTCTGATTGCGCGTAACGCAGGAAATTTTTGATGGCTTTGCAACTGGGATAACCATAATTGAATTCATCGTAAATATCTTGTACATCAGTCAGTAGTACGTTGAATCCATCTTGAGTACGCCGCCGGGCTAATTTTCTGGCTTCTGAAGTCATAAAGCGCGGCGTAATGATTATATAGTCATATCCTTGATCTTTGCGGTGCAGGGAAGAATCGAAATCCTGGTCGACGGTATACGGACTCGCGATGGCGTCATCATAGATCAATTCCATCCTATCCCAATTCTGGTCAGGCAGTAGTATAGATTTTTCACTGATGGGTGGTTTGATGGATAGTCTGGCGAAGCATCCGGTGGCATCGATTACCCAGGCGCTGACAACGCGATCAGCAGCGGTAGCATGAAGAACGACTGCATCCGCTTCAGCCGCCAAACATGCCCGGTCGAATAACAATGGAGCGTCGTTCATTATGGCTTTGCGGGGATAAGTTACTTCTATGGAATTAAAGAATAAGTGGGGTACATTACCGACTTTTTCACTTAAACCTTGTTTGGGGGCGATATACTTTTCCGGTTCCTGATCAAGCGTGATTAACAGTGATGCTGATTTAAGGTCTTGTGAGGCGGAGGCCGAAAAAATGTATGTAGTGGCGGTATTAACTCGTCCAGATAAAGCGTAATGAGCAGAAGCGTCGCTTATGACTGTACCGTTGATTATGTCTGTAGCCGTAATTATATTTGCTGCGTTAACTATTTGAACTGTGAATCCGGTGGATTTCAGTCGGGTTTTATTAAATGATTCAAGTTTGACGCTGATATCTCCCTCTTCTGTTATATCAGGCAGATTCAGCAGAAGGCTTTTGAATTTTTTATCCATCTCGAAGAGATACCAGCCATATTGTTTCCGGCTTTTCTCTTCGACCAGGATAACGTCATCATCCACTATTTGACGTGCATTATAAGAAGAAGAGCCGTTTTCGCTTAATTTAATCTCTTGCCGTTCAATCCGTTTGGGAGGCGACTCCAGTTCAAACCAGGTCAGGAAATATTGAGAGTCCTTAGTATAATCAGAGGTGGATTCTTCTCCATAGAAAATAATGGCGTCATTTTCATCGAAAACGCTGTTGTTATTATAATCATCAATGGATACTGCAATTTCTTTGTCCTCGTGCCAGACCCGCACCTGATCAAGCGCGACCCGGTTTGTCGGGACGCCTTGTTTGGTGAGATCATCCGTATGAATCGCCAGCATACCGGTATCTCTAATCCGTACGCGAACGGCATCGGCTCTGGATGCGATAGGCGATTTGGCGAGGTTAATCAACGAACCTGTTTCTTTGAATCCTACTATTTGGGGATTGAATTTTGCATCGAGTTCTTTCTCGGGCAGGATTCGTTTCCGCCTAAGTTCGGGCGCCATGTCTCCATTGATGCAGAGGTTGCGAAAGAGACGGTTATAACCAGCATCGGGGCGGTTGGGAGCGTTCGCTTGAGGAGCATTACTTTCGGTCCAATGTATTTCAAATTCCAACTGGTTCAAAGAAATTGTTTGTTTGTTAGCAGACTTATGTTTAATAGAGGAATCGATCTCAATTTTGAGAATATCGAGTTCTTGAAACGCATAGCGCTTGATGTTGATTGAGGAACGCAGGTCGCTATTGAATATGGAGCGTTCTTGTTCAGTTAAATCACTGAAGTTGATATCTTTAGAGGTTTTACCATTCGAAGCGCTTTCACGATAATCCCACGAGATGAAATTCGTTTCATACGATGCATCGACCGGTATGCCGACATAAATCGACGAATTGGTTAGGACATGCCTTTTTTTTGATTCATTGCGATAATTCAGGCGCACCGAATCTCTGGTGGAATCGAGTAGAGCAAAGGTAGAATTCCGCGCAGGAGAATTCAACGATGGTTTCGATATGGCTTGTGAAGAAAGTACATTTACAAAAAGAACAAGAATCCCAATGAAAAACCAGACACAAAGACGTCTCATATTATGCTCCCCGATTAATAACTGGATGAAAAACAGTGTGACTGCTTATTCTATTATCCCGCTCCCAAGCCTGGGGCGGTTAGGGGGGAGTTGATTCGTTGAAATTCAACCCCCCTCTAACTCCCCCCAAACTTGGGGGGAGAATATGGGTTATCCGATATTATTTGTTTGACAACTTATTAGCGCTAGGGTAATAATCCAAATCGTTCGGGATAATCCATTATTACATTCAAGTTTTGTACAGCTTGACCAGCGGCGCCTTTAACCAGGTTGTCTTCGGCTGACATAATAATAATATCGCCAGTGTTGGCGTCTTCATGAATGGAGATATCCACGAAGTTGCTTAGTCTGACGGCCTGTAGGTCAGGCGCTTTTCCTAAAGGATACAATCTGATGAATTGTTCATCGCCATACTGTTTCTGGTATGCATCCCAAACCTGTTGCAGAGTAACGCCATCCGCTTTGCGGCAGTACATGGTTGAAAGGATGCCGCGCTGTAATGGCAGAACATGGGGCGCGAAGGTCAGTGATACATCTTTGGCGGTCGCCTGGCTTAATATAGCCATCATTTCCGGACAGTGCTGATGGTTGCCGATGCGGTAAGCGAAATAATTCTGGTCAAGTTCCGGATGATGGAACAGGAGATTAGCCCGCTTTCCTGCGCCGGTTACGCCGGTTGAAGAATTAACATGAATGCCTTGTGGTTGGATCAAGCCGCTTTTTATCGCGGGATAGAGACCCAGGATAACAGTAGTCGGGTAGCATCCGGGATTGGCGATCAATTTGGCTGATTTTACATCATCGCGGAACAGTTCGGGCATACCATAAACTGCTTCAGCGCATAATTCAGGCGAAGTATGTTCGCCTTCATACCATTTATTGCGAATGGCCAGGTCTTTGAAGCGGTAATCGGCGGATAGGTCGATTACGCGGCAGCCTTTTTCGAGATAGGCGGGAGCGAGTTTCATGGATATGCCATGAGGGGTGCTTAAGAAGACGATATCGGCGCCGTCAGTTTTGCCGACTTCCTCTTCGTAGACCTTCATGTCGCATACTTTACGCAGCCATGACCAGTACTCGTATACTGGCGTAGGGTCGCCGATGCCCGCTCCGGTTAGAGAAACGATTTCAACGTGGGGATGAGTCAGCAACAGCCGGATCAGTTCTCCACCAGTGTATCCTGTTGCTCCGATAATCTTTACTTTACATTTTTTTTGTTCAGACATTTGATTCACCTTCCAGGAAATTCGCACAGACGCCAAAAGGAAGCAATAGTATATAGAATGTCTCTCTAATAGGTTTAACTAGTGATTCATCCATTGAGTAACGATCTTAACTCAAAATGCTGATTAAAGCGAGATTATTTGTGTTATCCGTCTCAAATGGAATCTGTTTTTGGCACTTGCTATAAGTCAAATGAAGTATATCCTTCGATATATAAGCTGTCAAAACGTTCAGATGATTATTCAGGGCGTTGTTATCCAATCTAAGATGCAACCAGGCTGGAATTGCGTCAAATCGGATTGTGTAATATTAGTTGGTGGATGGGATAAAGCGAAGAATACTATAGTATTCAAATCACCATTGCAGCGTATCCCATCAGATTCACCAATGTAACGGAATTGCATTAAATCGATTTATGTAATAGAATTATAAAAATATCGGGCATAGGAGAACTGTGATGAAACGCGCGTCTTTCATTCTTGTTTTAATCGCTGTTTTAAGTTTAAGTGCATTTAGCGCACCGGATGAATTTAGTTCCAAAACCATCCTCATCGGCATGATTGTATCCGACCTGGATGAATCAATGCATTTTTATAAAGACGTCATCGGCATGTCGCAAATCGGCAATTCCTCATTCGACGTCGACGCCGATTTCGGTAAAAAGTCGGGATTGACTGATAGTCTGCCGATTCATGTTGAAATACTCAAACTCGGAGCTGGCGACGATGCCACTCAGTTAAAGTTAATGACCTTCGGCGACCGGGCGAAAAAACAGGAAAATGAATATCTCCATAGCCAGACCGGTATTCAGTACCTGACCATCAACGTCGTTGCGCTGCAACCTTTTATTGATCGAATTAAAAAGAATAACGTGCCTTTCTTGGGCAACACCCCGATTCCTCTTGGAACAGACCGGCATTTCGTATTGGTTAAAGACCCTGATGGAACCTTTGTTGAATTGATCGGCCCATTAGAAATTAAGCCTCCTTCTGATTATCAACAAAACAAAGAAAAATCCGGCATGGATAAGTACAAAAAGACCGTTCCCTATAAAACAGAGTCCAGAACAAATGTTGAAGAGAAAGCCGTTGAGAACTCCTCAACCGAAAAGAAAAAGGGTATTTTTTCTTTCCTGAATGTTTTCAACCGTTCAAAAGATGAAGAGAAGGTAAAATCAACCCCTGAAAAGACAGTGGAAAAAGCCGAAAAAAGTGAACCAGCGGTTGACTCTGAATCAAAGCAAATAAGAGATAAATTCAAAAAACGCAACAAATCTACTCCATATCAGACGCCTTCCCGAAACAGTGATAAGGAATCACTTATTCCTTAATGTCTAAAATAAAATTAATGTAAGATAAAAAAACGGAGCTCTAATAGGCTCCGTTTTTGTTTCAATTTATAAAAAATATGGTTCTTCGCTAGCAGGGAGTGGTGGGCTAAAAGCGAAGCGTAGCCCACCACATCCCACTGCTTCTAAGCCATCCAAGGCCGCGTCCGGTTTACCTTTTTCAAAACGCTATTGGCGGTTCGGACATTCTCGGCAATCTCGAAATCGAACATTCCCGCCAGGACGAAATCGGCGCCTTTATCGAAGGCGTATTGGAAGGCGTTTTCCGGTGGGATGGCGCCAGCCGCCATTACTTTGTAGGCGATGAAAGGTTTGGATACGCCGTTCATGAATGAGATAACTTCTTCGGGTTTGTTGCACCAATAACCTGGAATTTCCGAATATATTTTTGTGAGTTCCTCAGGTTTGGGCGCAGTGGGGTAATCGTGGTGGTGCAGGGTTTTGACATAGAAATCTGCGTCTACGCCATGCTTCTCGCATTGTTGAATCACGTTCAGGTCATGAGCGCCCACACCGGACGGCACTCCCATTTCCTGAGCGATTTGCACTGCTTTTTCAATCAGATCGATTCTCCCCTGAGATGCCAGTTGGTCGGCGCGAACGCCCCACAGGTATATCGCATCAACGCCCATCTCAACGATTTGTTGAACCTGTTTGCGGTAATCGTTCATGGAGTCATCAATATTGGCGGTCGGGCAGATTATCCATTGGATATTGCCGTTGTGATCATTACGGTATTTCTGTAGGAATTCCATAACGCCAGGCGCGGTATGAATAACCAGGGTGTTGACGCCGTTGGCCTCGGCTATGGCCATGGTTTCTAAAATTTTATCTACGGTATTGTAATGTTTGGCCAGGTTATAGACATATTTCAAGTCGCGGCTGTGCGTGTAATGAGTCAGCAGGTTGCCGCCCAGGAGAATACGGCTTATATTCAGATCGCCGATTTTCCCCATGGGGAGCGACTGTCCGGCGGCCTCTTTTTTCTTCTGCGCATCGCTCGCGGAAGGTTCGGAAGATGCAGCGCCAGCTGTAGAGGCTACGGCGATTGATGCGGTGAGAGAATTGCGGATAAACGTCCTTCGAGTGGTTTCTGATGACATTATGTGATCTCCCTTATGTTTGAATTCTGTCGCAAATATTTTCCCATGTATGTAAGGATTGTGATAATTTATTCTCTATATTTCCACTTATACCATACCCTTGAAGACAGAACGAACCTTGGTATCCCAGGTTTATGAATGTCCTTACAAAGTTTTCAACATCATAATCGCCCTGATTCAATGGCAGGATGGCTTTGCGGACATCCAACCGGGCGGAGTCTTTCATTGCGCCATTAATCGTAATGCAATTGAGTTTGGGCGTCACCATTGCGGCTACTGAATCTAAACTATCAGAATTAGCCGTGCAAAGCCAGTGATAGAGGTTGAATGTGCATCCAACATTATCCCGCTTTGATTTAACGGCCAGCCGGTAGGTATCATTGACCCGTTCCATCCAGTTCCCCCGGTGATGGTAAAGCGAAATTGGCAGGCGGTTGTCAATTGCCATATCCGATATCCTATGGATCAGCGCAATGGCGGCGGGATCGCCTGACGTATCGGAAGGTTTGAATTTTTGACTGGTGGGATTAAGCCAGATGAGCGTCCCACGCCCTTTCAGGCTTTGCAGCATGGGAGCGACAAACGCAGGGATTGGATCATCCATGGAGAGGGGCAGGTAAACCGCAGCCATTTCGATTTTATGTTGGTCGAAGGTTTCGAGTACTCCGGGGAACTTTTCCCAGTTGGTCCGGCAATCGGTTCCCTTGAATTGATTGACCTGTTGCAAAAGTTTGATCTGTTGTTCAACATCCAGGCCGTCATCCCAAAAGAAGGTATCCATCACAAACAACCGCTCAGAGAGAGTTGATGTCTGTCCATTCTTCAAAGCGCTAGTGCAGCAAGAAGACATACCGCCCGAAACGGCCAAGGCGCTGAGACATTGCAAAAAATTACGCCGGGGAAGATTTGTCAGTTTCATTATATATATTTCCGTTCTAAATAATTCATTGAAGCACGGCGCCGACGACTAGTATCTGTCCGGCATAGCAGCTGGTAGGGTGGGCTAAAAGCGAAGCGTAGCCCACCACGTTCCATAATTTATTCATGGAAGCACTTCGCCGACGATCAGTATCTGTCCGGCATAGTAGGTCAAACCTTCAGGTAATTGCTTGATCCGCAACACCGCTGTGTGTTCTCCGGATGACTGCTCAGGTAAATAAAAGAACCGGGCGTATTTTCTTTTTTCTCTCTGCACCCGTTTGATCACAATCGGCTTTGTTGCATCATCGATAGTCACTTCAACTTCCATACCTTCGCCATAGGGGATATCACTGAAACCGATTGTTTGACCATTCCATCTGACCGTGATGGTCTCGCCTGCATGGCCGCATTTTTTCGCCTCATGCAGCATGCCCTGCGTACGACCGAAATCGTCGCGGTAAACAGCATCTGTTTTGGCGTCAACGCTGCTCCAACCAGGACTTAGTTTAGCATCAGTGATCGGTAGCAGCGTAGCCGTTTCCCAACAGAGAGAATCCAGCGGTTTGGGAAGCGAATGTTCCAGCGTTTTGTCTTCTGCTTTCATTTTAAGCATTGAACGTGCAATGACTTCTGTGTATACATCATGTCCAGCGCCTCCGGGATGAACTCCATCCGCCGAAAATACCAGTTTCCCATCTACAGGGTCTTTGCCCTTAAAAATGAGTTCACCCGCTTTTTCGCGTTTGGCGATTTCTACGCCGAGATCGATTGATGGGATGCCGTAAACATTGGCCGCTTTCTCCATGATAGCGCCGAAGCCGGGCGTCTTGCCCGACTGGATAGTCTTGAGCATACTATGTGATATGGTGTACACCAGACAAATATCAGTGTGTGGATTACTGCGCCAAATCTGACGGATGATGCCTTCCACCGACTTGGCTTCAAATCCCGCGCCGCCATTCACCCGGTGTTCCATAAAGATAAGGTCAGGTTGATGGGCTAAAACATCCGAAGCAATGCGGCAGGCCCCATAATCCGACCCCGTGCCTGATATAGCGGCGTTGATCTGGATTAGTTCAACTTTTGGATACTGTGATTTGAACCACGCAAAACTCTTTGGACGCCATCCGTTAGCCGCAGTGATGCTTCCGCCCAGATAGGCGATGCGCACCGGACCGCCAGCAGCGAGTTTGGCGAAAAAATTAGGCAACCCATCACGTATGCGCAGTTCCTCTGGAACATTAGGATCATAAGCGTATTTCGACGCGCCAGTTGCTTGATCTGATTCTGACACTGATCCTGCAAATAGCAAAATTAATCCTATGATGACGTTAACTATTATTTTTTTCATAATGGTTTTTCTCTATGATCCTTAATTGATGCGTGATTTTTTAGTGGAATCAACAGAATCCAACTCATTTCATTTGAATTGATCGAGTTTATCATGAGGCCGGGGTATTGTCTATCATTGGTTATAAACGTAGGTTTGGAAAAGAATAGCGTTTTAGATTAAAAAAAGGCTCCCGAAATTAATTCAGGAGCCTTTTCTATTATTAATATGTGATAACCGTTATTCGCTAACCACGCCTTTAGGATCAAGCACGAATATGCGGCTGGTTTTTGAGTATTTTTTTTACCCGGGCTGGGAGACATTACTTTTATATAGAGGGATTTAATTCAAACTGTTAACATCAATCATTATCACGCGCTGGCTTTAACCGTATATCCAGCATGTACAGATTTGTTTCATCGTAAGTGTAATAAACCACAATTTCTTTCATTTCTGTAGGATCAAGATAGTAGGAATATGTCCAGATAATGCGATCACCTAATGTTTGACGGGCGCCTACAGTGGGATCGTTGGATAACTGCCATTCGTAAGCCCGAATATATTCATCAAGACGCCGGATATGCCGGAATTCTTCCAACCGTTGGGTGAATCCGTACATGTCGTACTACGGAGAGACCACGGGCCATTCGTCCAGTTCCTTTGCCAATTCCGCCCCATAGGCCAAGTCGTCATCGGTTACCTTTGATTCACGAATTAACACTGTTTCATAAGGGATATTTTCCCCTATATCCATCATTTGCCATCCGATGAACTGATGTGACAGTTCACTGACCGCCTTGGCGGTTTCATCCCACAACACTTCGATGACCGAATCAATCAGAGAAATTTCTTGCGGAGTGAACACATCCAAATTGCATTCCGTCAACGTAACCAGTCTTTTCTGAATATAGTTGCCTGTCGGAGTATTGATCTCTTTGATCTCTATATCATCAATCAATGCATTGGCTATCTTTTTGACATGGGTGGGAACGGGGCCATGCTTATGTTTGATATACCCGTCATCTGTAATTGATTTCCCTAGATTACGGTAAGCCAGGAAATCACAATAGAATAAAATCTTATTCAGTTTAGTCCGGCCAAAGTTCCGGTCATCAATCGAGCGGTAGGCGATATACTTAATCGTTTCACGATATTTGTTTATTGCGTCATCATTAACCATAACCAATCACCTCCAGTCTACTACAATTATACATCACAAATTTAATTACGCCAAATCACTCATTAAACCAAATATGTATCAGAGATGGTGGGATATAAGCCGCGGATCGTTGTAGCCCATAAAGTCCCATGGCGAAAAAAGGCTCCTGAAATTTCTCAGAAGCCTTTTATACTGTTAATCTGTGATAACTGTTATTCGCTAACCACGCCTTTCGGATCAAGCACGAATATGCGGCTGGTTTTTGAGTATGTCTTTTCTACCGGGCTGGGGTAGATCACTTCTAGATAGAGGGCTTTATATCCTTCATCGGGCAATATAATACTGGAAGTAAATTGCGATCCATCACGGTCTTTGCATGGTTCATTATTCCACTTATCATCACGGAAATCCCGGTCGTTCGATGCCGCAGTCCACAGTTTGGCTTCTTTGGCGTCGCCGCCAGCATCAACTTTCAATACTGCGGCGCCATTTTCCTGAGTCATGGACCATTTCAATTTAGGATGTTGGGCGCCCGATGCGCAGATGTCAAAGAAGGCGGCCAATGATCTCACTGCTTGCTCTCCATCGCCTAAATCATGACCCACGTTGGGTACGTAATGAATATAACTCTCTCCGACAAGGTCGTTGTAGTAATGTTTGATGGCGTCTACCGGCCAATAAGGATCATTGGTGCCGATGAAGATCAACTTAGGTATCTTGAGTTGTTTGATATAGGAATATGGATCGGCGATTTTCAATAAATCCTTGCCTTCAGGAGTTTTCATTTTTTCCTGGATGCCTTTTTTAGTATAATCATCCACTTGTTCACTATACTTGCCCCAACATTCCAACTGGTAATCCATTTGCTTATTCATCTTCAGGGTATCAATCACCATCGGACCAATGCCGATAACCCGTTTGTCGTTGGATCCGGTCATCCATGTGGTCCATCCCCGTTTGGAGCCTCCAGCGACCACGAAGCCTTTGATTGGCAGGTTGATTTCTTTAGAGCAAAATTCCTGCATCGCCGTCATGGCCTGTACGGCGCTTTTGGTCATGGGCAGCAGCAGCGGCCATGTCTCATCTTTGGTCTCAAAATATTTAAGGAAAGTATGCGATATCAGGTCGTCTTCCACCTTTTCACCATACAGCGGTTGATTGGGAACCTGCTTTAGCGCGATAACCGGGCGATTAGTCTTAAAAGCCATTTGAGCTATAAGACCGGGTTTTTCCCCGTTCCATTTATCCCAATTGGGTTTGCCGTTTTTGTTGCTGCCTCCTGAGATAAACAGAAGGGCTGAGCCTGCTTTGCAATCTTTGGGGATGAAAATGCGCAGTTGATGGGTCCATACTATCCCCTGCCACTTTTGCGAGACTAGATGAAGATCGTAAATCTTCATCCCTTTGAGTTCATTGGTATCTTTGAGAGTCCACGAATAGTCCGGTTCCGCTCGTTGCAGGTAATTCTGCATGGCATTTTCTGGAGAGGCCGCGCAGTCGGGAGTAAAATTAATCCCGGTCATAATCATCATTAAAATAAAGACGCATACTCTTGCTAAACATTTATTCATCTGGCTTGTTGTACGCATTCTTCTTCCTCCATGGATTCCAGGTTGTTTTTAATTTTTTAGAGCATAAACCATATTAAGATAACTTTATAGTTGCAGCAGTTAATAAATCGTATGACTTGAGTTTGGATCATCATTTCAGAGCACTCGAACGGGGAATATATTGTTTGTATACTGAAAAACAAGAAATTTTATGTAATTACCAGAGGGTATTAATGAAAAAATTCAATCGCTTTTTTGCTATCTTCCTGCTTCTCGCCTGTCTTTCTCTATTGGTCGCACCTTTTTTATATGCGGCTTCAGAAGAGGAACTTCAACAAGCCTTCCAGGCGGCGGTTAATGATGCAGAAATCGCTGAAGCAGATGAAATCTATTATGATCTGATCTCTATTACAGAAGACAACAACAATCTTGTCTGGAGCAGTGAATCAGGCGATCAAAAAGTCCTGATGACTACCTGGACTTCCTGGGATGGTTATGACGGTATGGTTGGCAAAACCATCCGCATGACGCAGTATATCCAAGCGCGAACCAATGGCGCCAATGGTAACTCAACTATGGGTATCTACGAAACCACGCGTGATATTTGGGTCACCGCCGTGCCGGAATTACAAAAGTTCTGCCAGCAAAACCAAATACCAGCCAATGATTTGGATTTACGTCTCGAACAACTGCTTGGCTTGCCGCCTGATAATGGTAAAACCCGTTTTGTGGAATTCTGGGTAAGTCCTGAAGACCTGTTTCGACCTACTCCCGATCCTGATATAACTAATAACGCAGCCACTCTGGATTTCCCCGCTGGGGTGAGTGAAGAGCACAAGCAATGGTTTAATGATACAAAAGCATCTATGTATGGAGAAAATGGATACCCCTGGACCCGTCTCGGTTATACCTATGATTGGGGAAAGACGGATAACCACATCGGAATGAGTGAATTTATAATCCGCATTGGCGCAGAGGTTGATGTATACTCGGTTACACTTACTGATGACTATTGTGTGCACGCCTCTTATGTTTCACACTGGAGTTTGTATTAAAAACGAATCGTCTAAATTTGAGAATTTGTATAAGGTGTATTAATGATAACTGATAATATTCTTGATCTGATTGGCAACACTCCACTTTTTCAGTTGAAGGGCGAAAATATTTTCGCCAAACTCGAATTCCTAAATCCCGGCGGCAGCATCAAAGACCGGGTGGCTTTGGCCATGCTGGAAGGCGCCGAGCGGGATGGACTGTTGAAACCCGACTCAATAATAACCGAACCGACTTCGGGCAACACAGGCATTGGAATCGCTCTGGTAGCTCGTCTCAAGGGATATGCGGTTCGCATCGTTATGCCCGAAAACATGAGCGAAGAGCGCAAAAAATTGATTCGCATCCTTGGCGCTGAGCTGATCTTGACTCCCGCTGAAAAAAGCATCAACGGCGCTGTCGAATTGGTTAATCAGATGGCTGTGGAAGATCCCCGCGTTTTCGTTCCCCAGCAGTTCGAGAATCCAGATAATCCAAAGGTTCATTACGAAGAAACCGCTCATGAATTGTGGCGCCAGATGACTGGCGATATATCCTGTTTCGTAGCTGGAGTCGGCAGCGGCGGTTCACTGCAAGGCATCGGCAAATTTCTAAAAGAACATAAACCCGATGTTAAGATTGTCGCCGTCGAACCAAAAAATGTTTCCGCCCTGTTGGGACACGAGCCGGGACTTCATCAGATTCAGGGCATCGGCGACGGCTTCATTCCTGCCATACTGGATGTTTCCATAGTTGATGATGTGATTGAAGTGACCGATGAAGACGCTATTGATACAACCAGAAAATTGAGTGGCGATTATGGTCTTCTGGTTGGCATCTCCTCTGGAGCGAACATCTGGGCTGCACGTCAACTCGCTAAAAAAATTGAAGGGAATATCACCACCGTTCTTCCCGACCGCGCCGAGCGCTATTTCAGCACCGCGCTTTTGTAGCGGATTATTGTTTGGTTAAAACAGGCATTTCTCCGCCTTAATTGGATCAGGGCGGGGAAATGCCTGTATACTTTATTACTTAATTGTCTGCTTGACTTTTCCTCTCTCTTTATCTCTAATGATACTCAATACCCTCTATAATAAATTACTGATTTCATGTAAATAACTAAAAATTGGATGCAAATCATCAAATGAAAAAATATACGCTTTTATTGTTAAGTGGTTCCTGGCTGATATCATGCTTGATATTTCCTTATCAATGTGATGGAGCAGATATATACCAGGAGAAGATAACACAAGTCGGTCAGATCAATTTCGCATCCCTGCGGTTGGCTATTGAAGACCTTATAGAGACTTATCCCAATCAATATCCCGCATCATACCTGGAACAGTTGAATGAATATAAATCCAATAGAATATTCATAATAAAGGCTCTTGAGCAAAAGAAAACTAACTCACTTCAACAGGCGGATGCTATCCTCCAATTTCAGCGTCAGGCGCTGCTCGCTAATCCGTTGATTGATTTCGAGCAATTACTCATGATTAAGCGGGACGGCGAAAAACTGGGATTACCCATGAACTGGGAAAGTAATTCCAGCATCCCCCAACAGGGCTACCATAATCAAATCGTTCTTCTTTCCCCATTATCTCCATCAGGACAACTAACCACATTATTCAAGCCGGAAAAAGACCGCTTCGTGGGAGATATCGATCTGGATTTTGATGCGGACCGTATGCTTTTCTCTATGCCGGGCGACAATGGACGCTGGCAGATTTTTGAATTGAGCGCTGATGGACGGGACATCCGGCAATTATCACTGATAGAGCAGCCCGATGTGGATAATTATGACGCATGTTACTTACCTGACGGAAATATTATCTTCACCTCAACCGCGCCATTCATCGGGGTGCCATGCGTATCGGGATCGGCTCATGTATCTAACATGTATCTGTTTGATTTGCAGACCAATAATATCAGGCGTTTGACTTTTGAACAGGATCATGACTGGTGTCCGACTGTATTGAATAATGGCCGGATTCTATATTTACGCTGGGAATATTCTGACATCCCCCATTTCGTCTCGCGCATACTTTTCCACATGAATCCTGATGGAACCAGCCAAATGGAGTATTACGGCAGCAACTCCTATTGGCCTAACTCAATGTTCTACGCCAGGCCGGTTCCCAATCATCCAACCAAATTCGTCGCCGTAATCGGAGGTCATCACGACGAACCGCGCATGGGTGAATTGGTGCTCTTCGATCCCGCTAAAGGCCGCCGTGAAGCGGATGGCGTGATTCAGCGCATTCCCGGTCGCGGCGTGAAAGTGGCGCCGATAATTCAAGACGATCTTATCAAAAAAAGCTGGCCAAAATTTCTGCACCCCTGGCCGCTGAGCGACAAGTACATTATCACTTCATGTAAACCATCGCCCGGCGCCAATTGGGGGATTTATCTGGTCGATGTCTTTGATAATATGACGCTGATCAAGGAACTTGAAGATTACGCCTTGCTGGAGCCTATCCCGTTTAAGAAAATACCGGCTCCACCAGTTATTCCAAGTAAAGTACAACCTGAACGTAAGGATGCGCTGGTCTATTTTACAGATATATATAAAGGCGGCGGTCTTAAAGGCGTCCCGCAAGGTACAGTCAAGAAACTACGTCTGTTCACCTATCATTTCGCTTATCATGGCATGGGCGGCCAGATAAGCCGCGTAGGTCTGGATGGTCCCTGGGATATAAAAAGAGTCATCGGTGAAGTTCCTGTGGAAGAGGATGGCTCGGCCTATTTTTCGGTCCCCGCCAATACGCCTATTTCACTGCAACCTTTGGATGAAGAAGGCAAAGCCTTGCAACTGATGCGCAGCTGGATGACCGCCATGCCGGGAGAAATTCTGACCTGCGTCGGTTGCCATGAACAACAAAACACCGCTCCTCCAGTTATGTCAGCCCTGGCTCTTCAGCGCCAGCCTTCACAGATACAGCCTTGGTACGGCCCCACCCGCGGTTTCTCCTTTATCAGAGAGGTTCAGCCTGTTTTGGATAAATATTGCATTAGATGCCATGATGGAACCTCGCTTCCGGAAATGGAGACGCCTGATTTTCGCTCTCTCCCATCGGTTCACCCTAAAGGGGGTAATGCTACCTACAATAATGGAACAAAATTCCCTCCGTCTTACATAGCATTACGGCGCTATGTTCGTGCGCCGACCATTGAGAGCGATCTACATTTATTGCCTCCCGGAGAGTTTCATGCGGACAGCACTCAATTGGTTCAGATGTTAAGCCAAGGTCATCATGACGTCGATTTAAGCGCAGAAGCCTGGGATCGTTTGATTACCTGGATCGACTTGAACACTCCAGCTCATGGAACATGGCGGGAAATCGTAGGCGACCAGAATGTGTTTCATCAGCGCGACCGTCGGCTGGCCATGTTAAAGCAATACGCCAATATTGACGAAGACCCTGAAGAAATTAACCAACCTGCGCTGATAATGGATAATTCAACGCCGCCGCATCCCAGAGGAATTCCTGCAATAAAGCAGTCTACTAATGCTTGGTCATTCAACCAGCAACAAGCCAGGGCGCGTCAGGCTTCACTAGGCGATTATCAGGACGCTATTGATCTGGGTGAAGGTATTGATATGCCGATGATGCTGATTCCCTCAGGTGAATTTGCATCGGCGTCTGATAAACCAACCGTGAGAATTAATGATCCCTACTGGATAAGCGCTTATGAAATAACCAACCAGCAATATCAGTTGTTCGATCCATCCCATGACAGCCGCTTGGAACATGGAGACTTTTTACAATTCAGCATTGAGGAGCGCGGCTATCCTCTCAACACCACTCGTCAGCCGGTAGTGCGCGTATCATGGAATGATGCTATGGCTTTTTGCCGCTGGTTGTCGGAAAAAACGGGCGAGCATTTCACTCTACCCGATGAAGCCCAGTGGGAATATGCATGCCGTGCGGGATCGGACTCCGCCATGTGGTATGGCGGTCATACAGTGGATTTCTCCAAATACGCCAATCTAGCTGATGCATCATTCCATAAAGTAGATACCTTCGGCTGGGGGTTGCCCTCAGGCGCTATCCCCACATGGAGACCTGCCATAAGCTCCTATAACGATCAATATCGCGTATCTGCTCCAGTTGGAACATATCAGCCCAATCCCTGGGGACTCTATGATATGCATGGCAATGCGGCGGAATGGACAAGCTCAACGGCTAATGAAATGAATGACAGAAAAGTTGTCAAAGGCGGCTCATGGTATGACCGTCCCAAATTTGCCAGTTCAAATCATAAAGTCTATTACCATAAATTCCTGCCGGTATATAATGTAGGCTTCCGCGTCATCCGCGAAACCAGATGATCCTAATATGTCCAATAAATAACATTGGATAATCAAGTCCTCTCTCTCGGAGGGCTACTCTCCGTACATATTGTTGTGAAATTGAAGCAGTGGCAATACACCTACCTCTGATAAACTGAAAAAACACTCTATCAATAACCAGAGAGCATCAAACAGGGGAGCATCGGCTTCTAGCCGGTACGCCAATCCCGTCGGTTCTCTTCACACAAAAAAGGAAACTTTTCCACAATTTCAACCAATCCCTTCCTAACCAGTTTGCTTTTATTGATGAATTACTTTTAATGCTATGAAGTATTGTTGTGATCGAATGATATCCAAGGTTTGGAATTTCTAATAGCGTAAGGAGTATGTGCACGTGATCCGGCTTCACAACACAAATCGGTTATTCATTTTTCATCCCCCTATTTCCATGGAAATGATTATGCGTAATGGGGCTCATTCTATTCTATTTGACGCACCGGCTAGAAGCCGATGCTCCCCATTCTATTATGCTCCCCGTTTCATTTTCCTCTTTTGATTTGTGTACGGGGATCAGCCCGCCGGGAGAGGGCTAGGGTGAGGGGAAAAAATCAAAGACCTAAGTGTCCTAAATACTCTCAAAAACATCTATCCAAAATAAAAAAACGGCCCGGAAGAATCCGGGCCGTGGTGATGCTATTAAGAAATACGCTATTGCTTAGATTACCGGAACAGTTCCCAGTTATCCGTTGAAGAAATAACAGCTTCTTCTAAAGAAACATCAGTAGCTTCAGCAATAACGATCTGATCATCATTGGTGTGAGAGGTAATGATCAAACCATACGCAACTGTTTCACTCATTTCGATAGTTCTGGAGTTAGCAAAAATCCAATCTGCTCCATCCATGGAATATTCGGAAGTGAGTTCGTTGTTTTCTGCATTACGGGTTACGCGAAGCCATACGCCATCAGCCGCAGCAAGTTTAGAACCGTCGGCTTGTAATATTTCAACATTACCGGAATCGGCGTCAGCTACATCACGCCACTGAGCATCTGTCTGGTCGCCAGTAGCTGGATCGCCGGCGCCGCCGCGCATTTCGATCCAATAATGTGTTGAGCCAGGATCTGTTGCAGTATCACGGACCATAACGCCAATCTTAGCCCAGTCGCTTCCACCGGCTGCATCGCCTTTAGTCTGAATCCATTTGACTTTAGCGCTGATAGTGTTGGAGCCAGCCAGTTCAGTGTAAGCGAAGAACGCTTCATCGCCTGTGCCCCAGATGTCTGCTCCGTTACCCTGGATTGTGTATGTGTCGCCAATCAATGAGATACTGCCAATTTCGGCAGTAGTACTATTTTCGGCATCCAGTGTTACGGTATGATCGAAGACGCCTACATTGCTTTGTGTGATAGCAACATCACTGGCTTCAGCGATAACGATCTGATCATCATTGGTGTGAGATGTAATGATCAAACCATAGGCTGCTGTTTCACTCATTTCAATTGTCTGAGTGTCGCCAAAATTCCAATTCTTTCCATCCATCGAAAATTCGGATGTCATCTCGTTGGTTGCTGCATTACGGGTTACGCGAAGCCATACGCCATCAGGAGAAGCAAGTTTAGAACCATCAGTTTGCAAAACTTCAACATTGCTGGATGATGATCCGGCTGTGGGACGCCACTGAGCGTCTGTTTGGTCGCCTAGGGCTGGATCGCCAGCGCCGCAACGCAATTCGATCCAATAATGCGCTGATGCAGGATCTTCAGCAGCATCACGAACCATGACGCCTATTTTAGCCCAGTCGCTTCCACCTGCTGCATCGCCTTTAGCCTGAATCCATTTGACTTTGGCAGTTATGGTGTTGGAACCAGCTAGTTCTGTGTAAGCGAAGAAAGCTTCATCGCCTGTTCCCCAGATGTCTGCTCCGTTACCCTGGATCGTGTACGTTCCGCCATCCAATGTAATACTGCCGGGAACGGCAGTAGTATCATTTGCGGCATCCAGCGTTACCGTGTTTTCGAAGACGCCTACTTGCGCCATCGCCCCTGATCCAACTAGCAGTATCATGCAAGCCAGAATCCCGAATACTTTAAATCCTTTTTTCATATGTTATCTCCCCTATCTATTTAATGGATTAAGATAATCCATTATTGGCGCGGATACTCAAATTACCCTATAGAATAAATTTATGTTGCCTAACCGGGTATAAGACGAGTTCCGCATGTAATGTTTCCTATTATCTAATACAATCGAATCTTAGGTCAATGGATGGGGGAGGAAAATACTCATCTTTTTACGCCTTTTTATATAAAAAATAGATTTGGGATTGAATAATGCCTTTTATAACTATATCTATTGATAAAACTGTATACGTTTTGGAATCTTTGGTTTTGTTTTCCTCTTAAATTCTTTCTCAATGTTGGAATAGATTAGGGGCGTTTTAGTTTTTTTTTCATAAATTATTGCTGAGAAGTAATAAAAAAAGCCTGGGATATATCCATCCCAGGCTTTTTGATTATAACATTAAAGAGAATGGCTTATTTCATCAGTTCCCAATCGATGGCGTTTGAGGCGCCTTCAATAACTAACTTCGGTCGTAAATCGACCATAGAGTTTTCGCTGGAAACAAAGTCATGAGCGCCAGCTTGGAAACCAGTTGGGGTATCCGTCGGTCCTGCGGAATAAACTACAGTTCCATCAGGTAATGTAAGATCCGGCGCTTTGGCATTCACAGGATATTCTTCCTGGCCAATCTTTACTCCAAAGTTCTTGTCTGGATTCGCTAACCAGAACTTTACGCTTTCAGTTACGTCAAACCAGGTCCATCCACCAACGGCTGGATCAAATTGGGTTGTGCTTTCGGTCGGAGCGATATCTTCCGGGCCTTCAACACCCATCGCCTGCCATAGTTCATAACCAGTTGAGTTCCATGATACAAGACCGCTGTTATCAGGAGCGTCTGATCCGTCAACGCCTGTATTCGTATCGCCTTCAGCCCAATCCTTCAAGATGCGATTTACATAAAGCGCATGAGCTGCTTTTTTGGTGCCGCTTAATTCAGTAGCGTCGCTGCCAGTACTGCGTTCATACCAGTAATACAGTCCGATTTTGGCGCTTGAAACATTACCAGAAATGTTGGTCAGATCAAACTTGATCAGGATGCACTTGCTGTCTTCATACAAAGGAGCAGGATCTCCATAGTCGCCTTCTTCAAGGAAATTATGGCCGCCAGCATTCTGCGGATCGCCGCCGGTTGTGGCCGTACCGCTGCCATTACCGCCATTTGATCCATCTGCCAAACGGATTAACTGGTTCTGATTTCCATCCCAGGATACGATATGGGTATCTGCTGTGCCTTCGTAACCATTGACTCCCTGCTGCAATTCAATCGAAAAAGCAGGGGCTGCTATAATGCATAATGCTAGAGATAAGATAAATTTCCAACTTTTCATAAAATTTCCTCCCCTATTTGCGAAGATATTAATGAAACTATTTAATTTTCAAGGAAACATTCAACAAAGTCAAGAGAAAAAATACATTTTGTATCGATTCTTTTTTACTAATTGTTATTTCATCCTTTTTAGTGTAATTTTATGAGGATTAATTTATTGACATTGAGTAGTTTATTTGGATAATAGATTGCAACTTATTTACTCGGTTTATCGGTTATGTGTTTAGGAATATCTATGTAAATCCCATAATTAATCAACGGTTTGACATGTTTATACTAATTAATTCTTCACGTATATCTCTTATTGTATTACTTGGGCTTTTAACTATTAATTATGCCGCTTATTCTCAAGTAGATTCAAATCAAGAGGTTAATCAACGCAAGTTGATGGAACTGAACGCTAAGGTTCAGCAAGAAGGCGAGCGTGGGAATCACCATTTGATCGAACAATATATGGATTCCATGGTCGGTTTGATGCTGGTAATGGAAATTCCTTCACCAATTATCACCGAACGCGCTCATTTACGCATCAAATACAGTTCTTCAGTCGGTCGACTGGATTCCGCAAGAAATGCGGCTATTTCATGGCTTAATAAAAATCCAAATGATATGGTTGTTCAGGAAATTCTGGGAAATATTACTCTTCAGATGGATCGACCTAAGGAAGCACGAGTATATTTCGAAAATGTTTATAAATCCAATCCCCAGAATCCCGGCAAACTGTTTCGTTACTTAAATGTCTTGAATTTGTTGGATGACCGCGACCAGGCATTATCTCTTTGTGAAATCATAGTTGATCATCACAGTAAAGATTCAATCCTGATGCTACAGGCTATAAATTCTTATATTCAATATAATCAAGCAGATAAAGCCATAAAATTGATAGATCAACTCCAAACTATCGTTTCTCCCGATGATCCATCCATACTCTATGCGCGAGCCAAAGCTTTGCAGGAACTTGGGGAATTTGAAAAAGCTATTAACGCTTTATTGAAAATCCCTGAAACTTATAAAAACTGGCAGGACGCCAAACAATTGACTGGATTATGTTATTCCAAACTTCGTCAATTCGATAAAGCCGCCGCTGTTTTTGTTGAGATACTATCTACTTATCCCTATGATGCCAAAACCATGTCTCTTCTCGAACAGGCATTAGCCCGTCAGAGAAAGATAAAAGGTTTCAAACAGGTTCAAAAGATCAGGCAAAAGATCGAAAAAATCTATCTGCCGGATATTGAAGCCTCATATCTATGGCGAAAGGGAGACGTAGTTGAACATGCCCGCTTGCGTTCCCTTTCCCTTAACCTGATAGGTAAATTCCGTGATTCGGAGAGTTTATTTCTGAAAGCCTGTCAGATTGTCCCTGATTCGACTTCCGCTCAAAATAATTTAGCCAAATTTTATATCACTACTCATCAGGCATGCCGCGCTGAAAAAATCTTATGTGATCTGATGCCCAAAGTATCTACTGCCGAGAAAAGCCAGGTCTGCCTCGATCTGGCTCAATCATACTTACGGCAGGGGAAAATCAATGATGCCATAGAATTACTTGAAGCCCATTCAGCTGATAACTCATTGAAACAGTCGCTGCAATCGATGATAGGTTCTTCTTATCTGGAAATAATCGGTGATGCGACTCAGGCCATCTCTTATCTTAAGTCGATAAAAACTGAGTCTACGGAGATTAGGGCTACTTTGGCGCGGGCCTTTATGGAAATAGGCGATATCTTGCAGGCTGGAAAATATTTTGAAAGTCTGCCCCAAGATTACAAGCATATAAAGACAACCTTATCCAGGATTGAATATTTGGCGCGTCTTGATCAGAAAGATCAAGCCCAGTTATTATTTAAACAAACTCTGGAAGATCATCCAGATCTTCCCGCTATGCTGACCGTTGCCGCTCGATCTGCTCTAGCTAAAGTTAATCATTCTGAAAATAGCGGTGATTTGGCTCAATCGGCATCAATAATCAAGCAGGCTTTAAAGAAGATTCAACAAAAAGTTATGCAAACTCATCGCCTTATATGGCCTGAATCCATCCCGGTATTGCTGGAATTATCTGATATCTATGCTGGTATTGGTGAACTGGAAATTGCCTTGCAATACGCTCAACTGGCTTCTGAAGCCGATCAGAATCGAATAGATATAAACCAGAAAATTATTGAATTAATGACTGCGCCTGAATATGTTTTTCAGAGATTAAGCCAGATTCGCATAGTTAAATCATATAAAAATAATCAAAGGAATTACGATAAAGAGATCAAAGAAACGCTGGCTCATTTAGAACTCTCTCCCCAAGAATAATTATGACTCTATATATAAAAAAAACTGGCTTTCCGTGCTTGATTTTATTTTCTTTATTGATTTCTCTTATCAATACTGCTTTGTCAGCTGAAGATATGTATATTCCCCATTTTATTGATGCCAGTTCCAAAGCGAATTTGAAATTCCGCTATGACTCAGGCGTGAAAGACAAAGATTACATAATTGAGGTAAATGGATCGGGAGTCGCTTTGTTCGACTATGACAATGACGGCGATTTGGATATCTACATGGTCAATGCCTCTTACCTCGATCTGAAACCGGAGGATGAGCATCCCACTGACCGCTTCTATCGTAATGATGGCGACTGGAAATTTACCGATATAACCCAAGCCGCTGGATTAGGCAGCATCGGATGGGGGATTGGCTGCTCAGCCGCCGACTTCGATAATGATGGCGACCTGGACCTTTATGTTACCAATTGGGGTTCCAATCATTTTTACCAAAATAATGGCGATGGAACCTTCACCGATATTGCTCAAAAGGCTGGCGTTCAATCGGAAAATTGGGCGGCGGGATGCGCTTTCGGCGATTTCGATCTGGATGGCGATTTGGATTTGTATGTTACCCGTTACCTGGATTTCAGTCTGGAAATAGTTCCCAAGCGGGGCGAGCGGGCCAGTTGCACTATTGGCGGAGAAATCCCGGTACACTGCGGCCCCAAAGGGCTGATTCCCATATCAGATTTGTTATACCGCAACAATGGAGACGGAACTTTCACTGACATCAGTAAGGAATCCGGAATTCTGCAAGTTGAAAACGCTTATGGATTAGGCGTGTTCTTTATGGACTATGATATAGATGGCAATCCTGATATCTATGTAACCAACGATCAATTCCCCAATTTTCTTTTCCGAAATAATGGCGACGGTACTTTTGAAGAGATCGGCATCGTGGCGGGCGTCAGTTACAGCGGAATGGGAGACGTCCAGTCAGGCATGGGCGTTGATTGCGGCGACCTTACCGGTGACGGTAAGGAAGATATTGTGGTTATGAATTACGCCCAGGATTACAATACTTTCTACAAGAATGAGGGCGATGGCTTCTTCTCTGATGCTACGAAAGAAGCCAATCTGTATTTCGATTCTTTCCACAAATTAAGTTGGTCGATATTATTTCTGGATGTGGAATTCGATGGCGATTTGGATATGTTTATCGCCAACGGGCATGTGATTCCCCAGGTAGATCAAACGGACGCTAAAGAAGGATACAAACAGACCAATCAGCTGTTCCTCAATGACGGTCAGGCTCATTTTAAGCATGTTTCCAAAGAGGCTGGCGACGTCTTTCAAACAAAACTTTCATCCCGTGGCTGCGCCTTCGGTGATTTGGATGGTGATGGCGATCAGGATATCGTGGTATGCAACATGGATGATATTCCTACCATATATGAAAATCAAAATGATTCAGGAAATCACTGGATAGGTATTGATCTGGTTGGAACGGCATCCAATCGCACCGCCTTGGGTTCATGGGTAACAGTTAAAACCAAAGATAAGCAAATCAAGAAATATCATCGCGGCAGTTTTGGATATGCATCCCAATCAGAACTTACCTTAAGGTTTGGTCTGGCAAAAGCATCCCATATTGAATCCATTACTGTTCTATGGCCTACAGGAATCTCTGAAAACTATTCTATTGAAGGCGTCGATAAAGTAGTGAAAATCATTGAAGGGCAGGGAAAGCCAGCCTCTGCTGAATAATAATTTATAAATGAGGTGATAAGTCGAAGTAATTCCATAAGTTTTAAACCCGCGCTCCTATATCAGCGCAGAGTTTTTCCAGGAATTGTTGATCAGTCTCATCGAAACTGTTAAGTTGGTTGGAATCTACATCCAGCACGGCGATCAGCTGGCCTCGTGAATCAAGCACTGGAACCACGATTTCTGATAGGGTGCTCGATGAACATGCAATATGCCCTGGAAACTGCCTGACATCAGGAACTAACTGGGTTTGACGCGTACGCGCGGCGGCGCCGCATACTCCCCGGTCCAGCGAGATGCGCAAACAACCATGTTGACCCTGATATGGCCCGATTTTCAGTAAATCATGCTCAACCAGTCGATAGAAGCCGGTCCAATCGAAATAATTAAAACTATGATGCAGTTCACAAACCACTGTAGACATGATTGACACAAGGTCATTTTCCCCCTCAATCAGGCTCTCGATATGCTTAATAGTTTTTTGATATAAATCATGCTTGTTTTTCATGTTATCTTCTACTTATTTATGTGTTTATGTGATATTCTATTATCTTGGCTTGACAAAGTTTAGTGATTTATGAGATTTTGGGTAACTTATGAGATTTATAGGTTTTTTCAATTGAGAATGATGTGAACTATGGACGATGTTTACTTTAAAAAACAATTTGTCTGGGGAAGGCGCTTGCTTGATGGATGCGGCGTATTGCTTATTGTATTCGTCATCGGCGTCGTCGGTTTTAAGTATAACGGAGCAGAAACTGATACCTGGATAGATTCATTCTTCATGGCCTCAATCACCCTTACTACCGTAGGTTTCGGTCATGTTACTGCGGTCGATACCAATACGGCGAAAATTTTCACCAGTTTGTATTCTTTAACCGGGATGGGCTTTTTATTATATGTCATTACTACTGGTACGGCGTTTATTGTTGAAGGCGAGGCATGGGAACTTTACTGGAGAAGACGGGTAAGAAAAATGATCGAAAATTTGAGCAATCACTATATTGTTTGCGGCATCGGTCGGCAGGGGATGGTTGTCGCCAATGAATTGAAAAATACCAATCGTCCTTTCGTGATGGTTGAACTGGACGAAGAACGCGTCAAGGAACTTAATAAACTAATGCCGGATGTTCCGGTCATAGAAGGCGATTCGTCTGAGAATCATATTCTCCAGGCTGCGGGGATCGATAAAGCTGTGGGCCTTATCGCGTGCCTCAATGATGATAAGGATAATATGATGCTGGTGGTTACCGCTAAACAAATGAAAAAAGATCTGCGCATTGTCTGTAAAGGCATGGATGTTCAGCACATGAAAAAGTTGAGCAAAGCCGGCGCCGATTCGGTTGTTTCTCCTACCCTTATCGGCGGAATGCGCATGGCCTCGGAGATGATCAGGCCATCAGTAGTAACCTTTCTGGACAAAATGTTGCGCGATAAAGAACGAACCCTACGCGTCGAGGGGGTATTAGTGCCGAAAAATTCCAGCGCTGTAGGAAAAACGCTGGATTCACTCGATATCAATCAAAAAGCCGGTATGGTGGTTGTCGCTATCCAAAAGTCCGGTTCTGACCATTTTCATTATGCTCCAACCGGAGATACCGTAATAGAAGAGGACGTAACTCTTATCGTGATAGGCGACGTTAATAATATACCCAAACTGGAACAATTAGTCGCTTGATCCTGCATCAACAACAATTATCCTCATTATTTTCGTCAAAATCAGGATAGTATTTTTTAACGCAATCAGGGCACATGCTATGAGTAAATTCTGCTTCAGAATGATTGCGGATAAATGTTTCTACCCCGCTCCAATTACCCTGGTCATCGCGTATTTTTTTACAACTCGTGCAGATAGGCAGTAGACCGCTAAGCTGATTAACATTGGAGATAATTTCGTTCTGTTTCATAATCACTTTTTCGCGTTGATCTATCTGTGCTTTTCCCAATCGAAAAATGCATTCAGAAGAAAAGGTGGTTATTACACAAATTATTGACGCTGTATTGAATAAATAACTGAAATTTAAATCCATGTATAATAGAGTAGAAAGACTTACTGATATTACAATCAACAATGATGCTAAATATATTCTTTGCTGGAATTTTATTGCGGAATAAAAGACAGGCGGCAAAAGAAAAATCAGAAATTCGGCTTTAAAATTATTGTTTGACCAATTACTCCAAAAAATCAGTAGAAGCGTATAGACTAAACTTCCAATAAATTGATTTACTAAAATCATAATATTATTTTTTTCTGCATCCTGTTTCATATTCTATAGCCAGTCTATACTCATAAGTTATGTAAAAAATATATGCTATATAAGTAATTTATGTAAATAATTATTATATTATAAGAGCAATAAAGGCGCCATATTTTTATATAGTAGTATCTTGCTTTGGTTGAATGATTTAGGAATTTAAGGTTTGGTGGGATTTGAGAACTAATTTTGTTATTATCAATAATTTTATTAAAATGAGAAAAAGTAGAGTTGTTTTTTATAAAACTGCCTGTTTTAACTTTTTTAATCCATAAACCGGGGGAAGAAGAATGGCGCATGTTTGGATAAATAGAAACAATGCGCAGAGTAGAATTAGTGGTGGATTAATGGCTAATTGCCCGATAAGATCGGTTCCTTGCGTCGGGGTGAAAGCCAGTCTGGAAAAGAAATATACGCTAATGGCGAAATATAGCAGCGTTACAATCATAGTAACCAATGCGCCTGTATCGGATGATACATCAGCGGCGCCGGTTGCTTCAAATTTATAAAACACTGCTCCGAAGCCCATCGACCAACTGGTAAATCCAAATGAGAAGAGAAAGAGCACAAAAAGGCTTATTGCGTTTAAGGTCGGATCTACGCCCAGGATGTTGTTGAGTAAACTTCCCATTCCTAAGCCAATCACCAGTAAAACGCTGGTATGCAGATAGTATTTGGCAAAGAAAAAGCGAGGTAATCCTATAGATGATGCAGCTACTACCCAGAACGATTTTCCCTCCAGGCTGATCGATGGAAACGTATACCTGAGAGATAAAGTCGCTTGAATGAATCCCAGCAGAATAACGTTAAAAAAAGCCAACAATTTTTTGACTTGAGAGTTTTGCTCGTTAAAAGTGAAATTCTGAGTATGGGCAATATAAAACAATACTAATGTCAGAATCAGAACCATTTGTCCCCATTGGGAAAAATCACGAGCGAATATTTTGATCTCTTTATGAATTACAGCGCTGGCGCGACGGGGCAGAATGCTGGGAAACCAGGTGCGTTTTTTGCGGAAGCGTTTGGCATCTCTTGACTTATAAAACAAATGAACTCGTTCTTGAGTCCATAACCAAGCGAGGTTATATGATCGATGTCCTAATTCCATAGCCAGATGCCATAAAAAAAAGGCGCTTGACCACAGTAAGCCCAGGTAAAGAAAGGCGCTGTAAACATCTCCTTTGTGGGCCGCTTGCATCAGCTGGGATATCCAGTGGCTGGGAAGATAGGGATAGGCTGATAGCCGTAAGTTCGCCAGTTTCTCTCCCAACTTTTGAATCTCTATGTTTCCTAATAAATCACGGTTGACAATTGATGTGTATAGGATGATTGCAAAGAATCCCACCAACACCAACACTGAACCGATAGCTGTCCTGATCGGACGTCCTATGATCCAGCGTGCAATCATAAGCATTATAATGATGCCGATCATTCCGGCAGTTATCAAAAATCCAACCAGACCGATAAGAATTACTGGATAATACCACCAGGTTGCTTTTAATTCCCAGCCATAGGCAAAGATAATTGGTATGCAGAATACTCCTGATACCCAGCCGCCTAGAAACAACGCTTCCATGCACTGAATACGGTAAAGCTTACGCATTGGATAAGGAGAACCGACAAGTTGCGGTAAACCCGACCCACTAAAAAGAGAATTATATGCTGTAAGGATATGACCTACTGTTACGATCATTAATGCAGCGAAAAAACCAAATGAAACGATGCGGTCCAGAACTATTGGACCAATAACGTCATATTTGTAATATATTTGATTGCATAACTTGGATACAACCTGATAGCAAAGCAGCCAAAAAAAACCGACTAATAAGAAAAAGCCGCTGGATTGAAGGATCGAATCCAGATTAAGGCGTTTCCAGCGTCGGCTGGTTTGCAACCATTTTATATGCAGGAAACTGCGATCTTGCTGCGTCCACATAGATACGCATCTCCAGAACAATTCTGACTATCAACCGCATGCAACCGTGAAAGGTTTTCAATAGGCTAAATCAAAGTGAGCCTAGTTGGTCTTCTTCCAGTGAAGTATCCCAATATAGAAAACGTTGACATCCTTCACAGACGACAATGTCTTGTCCACGTTTTGCCAGTTGGATTAGTCTAGGAGTTAAACGCATACAACATGCTCCGCAATGTCCTCCATTGGCGCTGGCAATGGCTATACCTTGTTTGCCGTGAAACACGCGTACAAAACGTTGGAAAAGTGCGGCATCAACGCGTTCTTTGATCTTTTCGGTTGCCGCTTTGGCTTGATCGACTTCGCCGTTCAATCCCTGGCCCTTTTTTTCTAATTCAGCAAGTTCGTCTTGAAAACCGGCTTTTCGCTCTTCCAATTCCTTCTTTTTTTCTTCCAGAAGATTGCGTTCTTTCTCGACCTCTTCCATTAGCTGGATCAACCGTTCTTCATTACGGCTGTTACGGCGGTCTAAAGATTCAATTTCCGCAAGAGTTGCTTCGTATTCCTTATTGTTTTTTATCGTAAGGAGTTGAGCTTCTTTTTTAGCGCGGTTTGCTTGCCCGTCCTGTGATTCCAGCTCGATCGTTTTCTGTTCGACCTCATGCTTCTTGAAACGTTCCTGGGCGGCGTTGGCTTCTTCTTCAAGATTATTCAAAATCGCTTGGATTTCGTCCCGTCGCGAAGGAATCTGTTTATATTGCAATTCCAATTCTCTTTGCGATGTCAGGCTTTCTTGAAGCTCGAGGAGAGAGGTAAGTCTAGGATCCATCTACGTTGTCTCTACTTCCCTGTTTCATTATCATCTACTCAATCTGCGCGGGGGTATTTCTCGTCAAATTTCTCGGTAATGTCCTGAATAAATCGTGCAATTGTAATGGCATCAGGTGGACGCATATCCGGTCCATTAAAGCTGCTGATATACGCTGAGGTTATCATTGCAACCAATTCCATCCTGCGTTCATCGCTTACTCGTTCCGCCATGGCTTTTTCGCCTCCTTTTTGATAATAGGTCTTGCGTGAAGTATGCCCAACTGATTAGGATAAGAACTGTCGTCAGGATATGCAAGGGTTAATCGACTTGACGACCGATTACTTTTGATTTTTTTTCATTTTTTTTTGACAAAAAAACCATGTCTCATTAATTTCCAATCCATTCAGAAGGATAGTATGTTAAAAACGCGTACTCGTCTATATACCACTGAAGCTGGGAACACTCAGTTAATATTGAGCGATCCTGATTCATTAGGCATTCAGCGCTCTCTTCGTCTAAAATCCGGGCAACACCTCTCCTGTTTCAATGGTGATGGAGTGGAATATTATTATCTTATTGATAATTCTACCCGAAATAATATTTTTTTAAGCTTAAAATTTTCCGAACCGAATCTTTGCGACCAATCTTCTGAGACCAAAATCTATATCGCCGCCACCAAAGGCAAAACCAAAGACCGCATCGTGCGTGATCTTACACCGTTGGGTGTTTCTGGAATCGTTTTTTTTAAAGCGGAACGTTCTGTGTGCCTGCCCCGGACTGACGCACTACCTCGCTTGCAGAAAATCGCTATCGAAGCATGTCGTCAATGCGGGCGTTCTACGATTCCTCAAATCGAAATAACTCTTTCATCTTTATGCGACCTTTGTCATGAAGGTCACCTTGATCCTCAGCAATCCATTGTCTGTTGGGAGCGTGCGGATGATTGCCAACCATTAGCCGGTCATCATTCTATAATACAAGGCAGTTCTTATAAGAACCTGATTTTTGGTCCTGAAGGCGGATTCTCTGATGAAGAAGCCCTATTCGTCAAATCACAACCCTTCACTCTGGCATCTTTAGGGCAACGTATTCTCCGCACAGAACTTGCGGTAGTTGTCGGAACCGTCCTCTTTAACGCAACGCGATGATTATCCAATTATTATCAATCTTCTATACAAAGATTTCCCCTTGCTATCAATCCCCGTTTCAAAAGAATTGGATATAATAAAAACTCCACTTGATAAGGAGTTTCATTCTAATTAGCCATGTCAATCACTGAAAATAATGCTCCACGGTTTTTAATCCAAACCCTGGGATGCAAAGTAAATCAATACGATTCTGAAAAAATTCGCGCCCAATTACTGCATAGCGGTTATCGTTTAGTTATAAATGAAGATGCAGAAGCGCCTGACTTGATTATCGTTAATACCTGTTCCGTCACAGCTGAGAGTGACCGCAAGGGACGTCAGATGATTCGGAAATTGATTCGGCGCCATCCCCATGCGCGGATCATGGTTACCGGGTGTTATTCAGAGCGAAAGCCGGAAGAGATTCTCCAAATCGATGGAGTCAACGAACTGGTTCCTATTGAAAAACAGTCGGAATGGGTGCAGCGGCTGGCGGATGATCTAGGGTGGGGCTGTGATGACCAGGCCGCCCTTTGGGATTCCAGCCAAGGTATTGAACTATTCCACGAGCACACCCGCGCTTTTGTCAAAATTCAAGATGGCTGCGACCTTAAATGCACTTTTTGCAGCATCCCGCAGGGTAGGGGGCAAGCCCGCAGCCGTCCCATGCCGGAAATCCTGGACGAATGCCGCCAATTAGTTGACGGCGGATATCCTGAAATCGTTTTTTGTGGAATCTGCCTGGGCTATTATGGCCGGGGGATGGATGTTGCGTTGCCTGATTTGCTTGTTCAAGCGGCGGAAATTGATGGCATTAAGCGTATCCGTATATCATCGTTTGAGCCTCAGCACGCCAATGATGAACTTTTTAAGGTAATGCAGGAAAAGGGCGACGTTATATGCCCACACCTTCATCTACCGTTACAGAGCGGTTCTAATCGAATTCTGCGTCGGATGAATCGTTTGTATAAAGCCGAGTATTTCAATGAACGCGTCCAAAAAGCGCGTAATCTGTTGCCGTATTTTGAGTTATCCACCGATATCATGGTCGGATTTCCCGGTGAGACTGATCAGGATTTTCAAGATACAATAGATATGGTAAATAAATGCGAATTTTGCAAAGTTCATTCTTTCCGTTTTTCAGCGCGGGAAGATACTCCTGCGCTTCGAATGAGTGATAAATTAGAGCCGAAACTGATTGAAGAACGCCGTAAAGAACTTGACCGGATTGCCGGCGCCGTCGTCGATAAAGTCAAAAAACGGTATATTGGTAGTATAATGTCTGTCTTGGTTGAATCGGTTGATGAGGGAAATTGTTCAGGATTTACCACCAATTATCTCAGGGTGGAATTTGACGCGCCCCATGGCGTTTCAAGCGGAGATCAAGTCTCAGTGAATATTATTGATTTGAAAAATGGGAATTTAGTAGGCCAGATAGTTATATAGGGAGATTAAAATGCGAAGTTATTCTTCTGTTTTATTGGTTGGATTAATCGTTATTTCTGCATCTGTTATGGGCAACGCTGCCATCGAGCCTCTGCCTTGGGCTAATCCATGGGATAAAGGATTGGATTATGAATTCGTTAATAAATCCTTTGATTCGATGACGACGCTTGTCACTGAAGGAGCGGTCCCCGGCGCTGTAGGTCTTATACTGAAAGATGGTCATATCATCGCCCGTCGCGCGGTTGGAAATAAACAAACTTATATGATACGTTCCATGCCCGGTTCAGAAGAGATCGAGTACGTTTCGTTTAACGATAAAATGATGGAGCACACTCTTTTCGATTTAGCTTCTTTAACCAAGATGATCGCCACTACGACTTCAGTAATGATTTTGGTCGAACAAGGCAAGATCAACCTTGATGCGCCGGTAGTGCAATATATTCCAACCTTTGGGGGGCGGGCCAAGGATAAAGTAACTGTCCGCAACCTATTAACCCATACTTCAGGTCTTCAAGCATGGTATCCATTTTACATGCACTATATTGACCGTGAAGATTATTTCCGGGCTATAGATGAAGATTTCTCTTTGCTATATCCTCCTGGCGAAAAAAGGATTTATAGCGACATTGGTTTCATTGTACTGGGTAGAATAGTGGAAACTGTTTCCGGCAAGCGATTGGATCATTTCTCTTATGAAAATATATTTGAACCTCTTGGAATGCTTAATACCGGATTTCTGCCCCGTATGCAGGAACGTATAAACGCCGCCTCGACTGAATTCGATCCACAGAGAAAGAATATCCTTAAAGGCATCGTTCACGATGAAAATTCGCGCATTATGGGGGGGGTATCCGGTCACGCCGGTCTATTTTCAACCGCCACGGATCTCGCCGTGTTCTGTCAAATGTTGCTTGATGGCGGTATTTTTAATGGTAAAAGGATTCTTAAAAACGAAACCATCAAATTGATGCTTACACCGCAATTAACCAAGAACTCTGTTGTAAATGGCTCTGGTTTCTTGCGTTATCGTAAGCAACTGCTTGGTTGGTGGGGGATGGATGATGAAATGCTGATTAGTGGAATCGGCGGCTTGCCATCCAAGACCGCTTATGGTCATACCGGCTTCACAGGAACCGCGCTAACTATCGATCCAGAACATAAGATGGCTGCCATATTGTTATCCAATGCAGTTCATCCTAAACGTGAAGATAAGGAAAGTTCGGCATTGCGCAAAGCCTTTTTCGGTAATGTCAGTAAAGCCTTGGTGGGAGAAGCCAATGTGAATTTGGCTGAGTGATTGGAGTGTATTTATAATTACCCTAGGTGAAATATATTGATATGCTCTGCTCAATTCGTTACGTGCGCCTTGGACATCCGGTTAAGGCGGCTATAATTACCTCTGTTTTGTCGTAGGTCTTATAAGTACTTTCAAGGAGATTCAAAATGGCTCGCGTATGTGCAATTTGTGGGAAAGCCCCGGTTTCAGGAAATAACGTCAGTCACGCTAATAACAAAACCAAACGTCGCTTTATGCCCAACCTTCAAAAGGTGACCGTAAAGGGTAATGGACAGACTAGACGTATTCGCGCATGCACCCGCTGCATCCGCACCGGTAATTTATAATTCTAAACAGAATTATCTTTCGTAAAACCATTTCTAAAGGCTCCCGATTTTTGGGAGCCTTTTTGGCGTAACGGTTAATAAAGTATATGATAATTGAAAGCGCCGTATTTGTTATAAGTCTTATTATTTCGAGGACTTCTTACTACTGTATTGACATGCGATTTTTTAATAATCGCTCAAGAAACGGGTTGACACCTACTCTTTCCCTGCGTAAGCTCCTATAACTTCTATTAATTCTATTTACACATAAAGAGATTATCATGGCTCAAACTTTTGCCTACGATCTGGTGAGTTTTCTCCGCGTTCTTTACCGCCGCAGGACAATGATTATCACAGGAACCATTTGTGTAACCGTGCTTGTGGCTCTTGCAACCCTTATATGGCCGCAGACCTGGCGGGCGGACGCCCGGGTTCTGGTTTCTACGCCAAAATATAAAGAATCTCTGCGGCTGGTTTCTAAGCCTTTCGATGTTCTTACATATCAGGGAGTTATGTTGTCAGATCGTATTTATCAGCAGATTATTGCTTCCCTGAAATGGTATCGTTTGGCGGTTCATCAACTATACGATGATCCAGAATTCTTAACTGCAATCGATAAGCATCTTGGCGAAAAATCGCAGAAGATGACAATTTATGAAAAAATTCAGAATACTAACCTGACTATACTAACTGGATTTCTTGTCCCTCAGGATGAGAAAGATGATCCGCAGTGGGCGGTTAAGATAAATATGTTAGGCCATTTAAGCGCGGAAGAATTAGAGACGGCTTATAAAAGCGATCCAGACGAACTTGATGATTTAACCGTATTCGACCTGCGTAAGATGCTCAGCGCCAGCGTCTCCAAGGTACGTGAGACTAATATGGAAGTGGAGTATTCACGGGTAATTCGCGTCTCGGCTGAGTTTGATACTGCTTCAAGCGCCAAGATGCTGGCTAATACCTGGCTTGATTTATTCCTGGCACGCTCTGAAGAGATTGTCCGGGGAGCCATTGAGAACGAAATTACCCGTACTCAAGATAGAGCCAAAGGTATTGAGATTGATTTAGTAAAAGCAGAAAAAGCGTTGGCCGATTATGAAAAGGAATCCAAGCTCCAACAAGCGCGGGCTGAATTGGCTTCTAAACTGGTTCAATTGACAGGCATGGCGCCCAATCGGCGTATCGCGGATAGTAAAGAAGAATCGTTTTCTCTGGATGATGAAGATGAATCATTTATGAAAGAGCGGCGTGAAATCGCTGATTCTCTCTCTTTCTCGATAAGCTCGCAATATCAGGATGCATTTCTGCCCACTCAACAGAAAATCGAAGGAGAGGTTTTTCTTCTTAATGCTTTCTTGAAAAGCATGACTGATAATAAAGAAAAACAGTATCAGGAACTACTCAAACAAAAAAACGAATTGGACGCAAAACTCTTATCTGTCAAGGATCAAGTCAAACGCATCACGCGTGAAATATCCACTCTTTCAGAATCTATACGTAACCATGAGACTGCAATCGAACAACTGCGTCGTAATATGAATCAGCATCGCAGCGCTTTGACCGCTATCCGTCCCTTGTTAGATGAGGCCGCCCTGTTGCAAAGCCGTGGAGAGAATATCCGTTATTCTGATGTCAGCGTGGATCGCGCCATAAAACCAGACAAACGCGTGTCGCCCAAGCGATCCTATATGACTGCAGCCGGGATGTTGATTTCGTTCTTCCTGTGGTGTTTCATGGCCTTCTTCCTGGATATATGGTATGAGGTAATCAAACCCGACGATCAGGAAAACGGTATTCAGCATAATACCGGCCAGCAAGATAGCGACCAGCCGGATCAAGATAATTCAGACCGCAGCCCGGCTGTTTGCGGTCAGGACATGTGAACCGGTCGTTTATTATCCATGGATGCGGTGCAGCCATAGCTTTGGTCTGCGTTTCGTTGAGCGTGTTTTCGTTTCATGTTGATGCATCTGGAACCACCCGTGGTGTGACGTTGCTGCTGCTGCTTTTGGGCGGCGCTTCGGTTTTCTATATCTTCGCTATTTGGCGTATGGCTTCAGGTGGTTCGTTGCCCAGGTTAGGCGTCGTCCTGTTGTGGGCGGTGATTTTCCGGCTTTTGCTTTTCCCCGGAAAGCCAATTCTGGAGACCGATTATTACCGTTATTTATGGGATGGATTCGTACTCTCCAATGGATACAATCCCTACCAGTTCTCTCCTCAAGAAGTGCTTGATGACGGTCCCATAGCCGGATTATCCACAACAGAACAAAGAAAACTTGATCGTCTAAGAATTGTGGTTCGTAAAAACAAAGCGGCTCATCAGATTCT
The DNA here is from genome assembly GCA_963662285.2 of bacterium. Lineage (GTDB taxonomy): Bacteria > Hinthialibacterota > Hinthialibacteria > Hinthialibacterales > Hinthialibacteraceae. Next base: position 452,964 of record CAXXMV010000008.1, on the reverse strand, counting down.
CTCCGAAGTCAATAATCCATCGGTCATTACAATTTACCCTCCCTTCGCGCAAGTGGTTTTTGGAGTTGCGGCGAAAGTTTATCCACTATCGTTATATGGCTGGCGGGTGATGATATTATTTTTTGACGCTTTGTTGATTATGTCGCTGGTTATATTATTACCGCGTTTTGGCCGCGACCCGTCTTGGGTGTTGGTCTATGCCTGGTCTCCGCTGGTATTAAAAGAGACGGTCAATACGCTTCATTTCGATGTTATCGCCATGGCAGATCTATTCCTGGGCGTGCTTTTTGCAGTAGTGGGATATGGAAAACGTTGCGGCGCCGCCTGGGCTTGCGCCGCGCTGACCAAGGTGCATCCTGTTTTATCAGCGCCGATATGGTTAATAAAGCAATCGATAAAATCATGGCTTGTATGCATCGGGATCATTGTGGGCGGCGTATTTCTATTCAGCGGCGTTGGAGAACGCGGCGCCAGCGGCTTGGCCGCATTTGCTAACCGTTGGGAAAGCAACAGCAGCGTAGTTGTTGTATTGGAATATGTATTGGGAATAATTGGAATTCCTCAATGGGGAGAGGGCGGGGAACTGTTTACTTTTACAGGAGTTATGTTCAGTTTCGATTCATTCCTGCTTGCCAAAGCTTTATGCGCGGCCTTTGTTGCCGGGTTATCGTTGATTTTGATATGGAAGTCGTTTCGTAATCCCGAAATCGATTATAATCAGCAACTTAATTATACTTTTTATATAGTAGGCGCAATCCTGATATGTAGTCCGGTATGCAATCCATGGTATATAACCTGGATTGTTCCCTTTTTATGTTTCTGCATTCGCCCTTCATGGTTATATTTATCAATAAGCATTTTCATATACTATACTTTCTTCACTCTCGATCCTTGGGATTATCTACCATATTCAAGGCAAATTGAATATATACCTTTTTTCGTCTTAATGATTTGGGAATTTAGGTTGTTATATTGTGATAAGCATAAAATAGAGGCAAGTTAAAAGTCTGCCAAATCATCTTCTTTTATAAGTTTACATCATCTTTTTAATATCTCCAAAATTATTCTCATTTTTTAAAAAACAAATTAGGCTTGCTTTTTTGCTTTGTTATAAATCCCCTGTGATATATTTTTTTATTAAGATATGTAATTGATTACATGTAACTTATGTCTATATATAAATTTATCCGTATATTTGGCAAATCTTTTGCTTATTAAAACGAAAATAAACAATTAATTAGGTGGAGAATTTTGATTTTCTCAATTATGTAAAAAACAGGATATTAATCATGGTTATACTCAAAAATAACAATATTCCTGTATCGATTATCATCCGGACTAATAATTCGGAACATGTAATTGGAGAAACATTGACTTCTCTTTTTATGCAGGCTTATGAAAAGTATGAACTGATCGTGATTGACTACAGTTCAACTGATCGCACTAGAGATATTGTTCGCGAATATAATTGCATACGCTATAAAGTTAATTCAAATACTTATAGTACAGGTCATGTCTTAAATAATACAATCAGTACAACCAATGGTGATATGATCGTATTTCTTAATGCAGATGCTCCGTTGGTCTCTCCCTATGCCTTAAAACGCCTTGTTGGTTCATTCGATAATCCCGCGGTTAAGGCCGCTTTTGGACGTCAGGTTCCACGCATAGATGCTGAATCTTGGATCAGACCTTGTTATCAAAAAGCATTTCCAGAAAAAGGCGTTGCTCCGGATTATATTCCATTCTCTATGTCTTTCGCTGCTATACGTAGATCAATCTGGCAGGAAAGACCATTCTCGATAGATGCATGGGGCGCCGAGGATTTCGAATGGGGATGCTGGGCTAAACGTAAAGGGTATCTGATTCAATACGTTTCTGACGCAGTTGTGATGCATTCACATACTTATGCAGCGAATCAATTTAATGATTACTCTTTCATTGAAGGCGACGCCGATGCTTTTTTATGCCTTCATAAATATAAAATGCTGAGCATCGATAAATCTGAGGATGTTGATAACATTGAGGGTGACTATGCCATGCCGCTTTCCGGAATTATATTACCTTCGAGTCAATCGGTTTTATTCAACCAACAAAACCATTCTGGTAATTCGAAAAAACTCACGCCTAATAAAACAAGGGTTAATGCAAAAAACATAAACCCTGCTGAATATATCAATTATCTGAGCATCAATTAATAGTATAGAGCGATTGTTTAAAATATGTTCTGAAAATATATTTCGTTTATTATCAAGTTTGGTCTTCGTATACGCCAATCAAAACATTGTTACGACAACCACTCTAGAACCCTCTGAAATAAAAACATTTTTTTCGGGCAAAACTCTTTCAATTGGGATATATTCCTATAGTGCTACAATAATCCTAAACTTGTTTTTAGAGAGGTTCAAATCGTGTTCCGAGATCGTTTCTCCTGTTTTCTATTATGCGCAAAGTCATTCTTTATCATCACCCTGTTTTTTCTGGCATTGTGCGTCTCGCCGGTATTAGGCATTGCTCAGAATATTACTCCATATCCTACTGTTTATGGTATTTCCAATACAGTGAAAATCAGTAAAACTCCAACCCCTATTAGCCGGTTGAAAGTTGATGTGCAGCGTATCGTTGATGTGCATCTCGAAGCAATTACTGATGACAGAATCATCTTTTCAGATAATACCGGATTCGATGATAATAAGCGCTTCTTTATCTGGGAACCCGATAACAACAAGTTATTCGATACCAATGAAGATGGTATTCCCGGATCGGTGCGTTTACCGGATGATGGAAAATATATGGTTTTTTTATTTGACGAAGCCGATGAGGGAATAGATATCGATGGAGATAAGAAAGCCTATAATACAATTATGCGGTTTTATCATTTTGAAACAGGGCAAAAGCTGAATTTAGGCATTCCCGCCCGAAGCGCTACTCCTCCTCCGGGAGAATCACGCAGTATTTTTGAATATTCGCTAAAAAAGAATTTTCTGGCTTTTTCGGTTTCTGATGCAAATGATAATACAAGTCGTGATGAAGATGCGCCCTGGCATGTGATTAACATGCTGGATATCGTCTATGAGATAGAAGGTACGCCCACTCCTACGCCTACCTTTACCCCCGTAATTGTTGGCCCGCCGACTCCGACTCCCATTCCGCCGACGCCAACCCCTATACCGACCATCGATCCTGGTTTGCAATCCAGCGCCGATATTAACGCAGATGGATCGGTGAACCAGTTGGATCTTTTACTGTTTCAGTACTTCTGGAATAAGTAGGGCGGTTTACTGGTAGTGTTATTTGATTACCCCCCTACCCTTTATCTCTCCCGATGGGAGAGGGGATGTAAGGTCGAAGGTTATAGCGTCAAAAGGATAATATTGCATAAGAAAGATGATGCTCTACTCTTGCGTTCATATATTATCTATGATCCAATATAATATTTTAAATCATCTCATAATTGGGGGAACCAATGGATATTAATCCATTTCTTGGCGTATGTCTTCATGCTATTGGCGGATTGGCCGCCGCCAGTTTTTATATTCCATTCAAAAAAGTCCGCAATTGGTCATGGGAAAGTTATTGGCTGATCGGCGGCGTATTCAGTTGGCTTATCACTCCCTGGATTGTCGCTCTGTTAACCGTTCCCAACTTATTGGAAGTGCTATCTTCATCGCCGGGGAATGCTGTATTATGGAGTTATTTCTTCGGCGTCTTATGGGGCGTCGGCGGATTGACTTTCGGCCTTTCCATGCGTTATCTGGGCATGTCGCTGGGCTATGCGTTGGCCTTGGGATTCTGCGCGGCATTTGGCACTATAATTCCTCCATTATTTCAGAACCAGTTTGGCGAGCTGATTGGCAGCCTTTCAGGGATTGTAGTATTGTCCGGCGTCGCCGCTTGTATGATCGGCATCTCGTTTTGCGGGGCGGCTGGCATCCGTAAAGAGAAAGAGATTCCATCTGAGGAAAAACAACAAACTATCCGTGAATTCAATTTCTGGAAAGGCGTGTGGGTGGCGTTATTCGCAGGCGTGATGAGCGCCTGCATGTCGTTCGGCATCAATACCGGCAAACCGATTGCAGAACTGGCTGTTCAAATGGGGACTCCGGATTTATGGCAGAACACTCCGGTTTTCATCATTATCCTAGCTGGCGGATTCACTACAAATTTTATCTGGTGCTTGTATCTTAATTTCAAGAATAACTCCTGGTGCGATTATATCAAAACCGTTGAAACGCCCATGCTGTTGAATTACATTTTTTCCGCGTTAGCCGGAATAACCTGGTATTTGCAGTTTATGTTTTACGGCATGGGAACTACCCAGATGGGGAAATATGATTTCTCCAGCTGGACGATCCACATGGCCTTTATCATTATTTTCTCAAATATTTGGGGATGGATATTCCGCGAATGGAAAGGCGTCGGCAAGAAGACCCATGCGCTGGTCTGGACTGGAATAGGCGTGTTGATCTTGTCTACCATTATCGTAGGCTTTGGGAATTATCTGGCGAAGTAGGCGGTTTGGTTGCAAGTGTTTAGTGGGGAGTGGTTTGTTATCGGTGGTGGTTTTTCGGTGGGTCGATGAGGCGCGACCCACCCTACGCGTAGGTGGTTATTCATCAAATTCACGTTCGGCGGCAACCTGTTTAGAGAAGGGTGAATTCATTAACGCTGTGGTGATGCGTTTGCGCACCATGCGCCAAGCGGCAAACATAAAAAGCAAAAGCAAGCCCAGCGCCAAGGGGGAATTTAATACCGAATTAAAGACGCCATGTAGAACCATTGATAATATCAATCCATGCACTACCAATCTTCTGCCATAGGCTTGATCATGCATAAACTTGGCGGCGCCCAAGGCGTACCCCCACATCACTGAAAACAATACATGTCCGGGAACGGAAAAGATTGCGCGGGTGAATGATATCCCCCATACCTCATGCGATGTAGCATGGGCTGTTGGTATAGATAGCATGTTCATATATGCGGTGCTGATGTATCCAAAATTCTCCAGCGAAGCGAATCCCAAAGCGACCGCAGCCGCATAGACTATTCCATCCATCGGTTCGTTGAACTCTTTGTTTCTGAAAATGGTAAAACGCACTACCAGAAATTTGGCCAACTCCTCAATTACCGGGGCGCCGGCTATCAGGATCAAAACCGGCGAGAACAGCGACAAAAAGCAATCCGCCGCCTGTTCAGCAAAAAACGCCGGGATCACCGCCAGCATACCTAGCGCGAATACTCGCAGGATCAGCGATTTCGGCTCCGGTTCCAGTTTGTCTTTTTTATAAAAATACCACAGCCAGAACGCTCCCGGAGCGAAAGCTAAGGCGAATATTGTATAACCGTTCATTCACTGTTTCCTATGCGGCGGGTATAGAATGATTCATCTCATAATGTATTTTAATGTACAAGCATAGCGCATGTTCTTCCATATTTCTCCCTTTGGAGCGGTTTTGTAATGATTGTTGGTTTATTATTTATGAAATATTATCGCGCCGGACTACAGTAGATACTTTAATCCGGCTAGATTTTATGTTCACTCTATAAACGTTTTGAGATAATTATGATCTGGATTGCTCTGCTTCTTTTTGGACTTTTTTTTACTTTACTGTTGCTAGAAGTTCCAGTGGCGTTTTCTCTGGGACTCTCTGCTATAGCTGTAATCTTCGCTTTTAGGTTGGAAGACCCGATCATTATCGCCCAGCAGGTTTTCTCTGCTCTGGATTCATATAAATTACTGGCTATCCCCTTGTTTTTAACTGCGGGGCACATGTTGGGCGAGAGCGCTCTCGCCAAACGTCTGCTGGATTTCGTAATCGCTACGGTTGGCGGCCTGCGCGGTGGAACGGCGGTGGTTGCGGTTATCGTTTCGCTGCTTTTCGCTGGAATCTCAGGTTCAGGCCCCGCTGATGTTGCGGCGTTGGGCGTGTTGTTGTTTCCCTTGCTGACATCGTCCGGTTTTCCGGCGCCCCGTTCGGCGGCGTTGCTGGCGGCGGGCGGCGGCATCGGCATTATCGTACCGCCCAGCATTGCGTTGATTATCTATGGCGTGGTGGCTGAGACATCAATCAGCCGTTTGTTTCTGGCGGGCGTATTACCGGGTATTCTGGTCAGTTTATCGCTCATCATCGCTGTATTGATTTTGTCGCGCGGCGACCTGACGCCTTCCAACAAGGCGCCTATATCCTGGTCGGTCATCGGTGGAACGCTGCTAGCTCTGATTGCTCCAGTGATTATTCTGGGCGGCATCTACACAGGGATATTCACTCCCACAGAATCAGCCGGAGCGGCGGTTTTATATATTCTTCTAGTCGATATTATCTTCTACCGTTCTCTGTTCAAAAAGGGAGTCTTAAGCGGTTTATTGGTCAAAGCAGGCCGCAGTTCGGCGCAGATTCTTTTTATCATTGCGGGAGGTTCGCTTTTCTCATGGGTGCTTCATCAAACCCATTTGACCGAAGAACTGAGCCGTATGATTTTAACCATTAGCCAAAATCAAATCTTGCTGCTTCTTTTAATAAACGGTTTTCTGTTGGTGATGGGCTGCTTTATCGACGCGGTATCGATTATCTATATTTTCGCGCCCATCTTCATGCCGGTTTTGCGTCAGGTGGGCGTTGATCCTATCCATTTCGGCATTATTCTTACCGTTAATATGGCCATAGGTCAGATAACTCCCCCGGTGGGCGTGAACCTATTTGTGGCGTCTACCATCTCACGCATAGAGATTGCAACCTTGAGCCGCGCTGTGATTCCATTTTTAATTGCTGAAGTAATGGCGTTGTTGATTGTCACTATTTTCCCATTTTTCTCATTATTCCTACCGGGATTTTTATTGCAATAAATTAAAGCCCTACTAAAATTAGCAGGGCTTTTAGATTACATATTGGATTATCGTTATTCAAAAATACTCCATTCCCGAATTAATACCGGATCGCCAGTCCAGACTTGGCCGGAATCGGATTGCCAATAGTAGAGACCATCTTCCTGGGTCAGCGTCCAGTATTCATAGGCGCCGTTGGCCCGGTCGCCGTTGGCGTTGAAACTCAAATCGCCTGTAATGCCTTCATAAGTCTCGGCGACATTTTGCAAAGCGGTTTTCATGCTTGCTGGATCATTTGACCCCGCTTCGATGTAAGCGCGCACCGCCAGTTGGTAACTGTCATAAGCGATCATAGCCAGGGCTGGCGGCGTATGACCTAACATGGTAGTAACTTTTTCCAGCGCTGCGTTATATGCTTCACTTTCAGGGATGGCGAAGGTGGTGCAGGTGAAGTTGGTTTTTGCCGCGAATTCAGCTGCGGCAGGGTTGCTTATTAGAGTGTTGTTCTGAGCGAGGGAATCTGTTCCATACCAGCGCAGGTCTCCCAGGCCTTCGATTGTGGAGGCTTGTTCCATAAGCGCGGCGCCTTCGTCGTAGGCTATCAGCACCACGGCTGTCTTGCTTTTATCAGAGAACTCATCCTCGCTGAGCATATTCTTTAAGTACTCAAGCGTATCAGGGATATCAGTATCGGGACGACTGAACAATATGGTGACCGCCGTGTTGACGTCCGTGGCGTCTTCAATGACGTCGCCGATGATATGATCGGTGGTCTCATTATTAGCTATCCATCCCCGTTCGAGAGATTGATAAAACCCGTGGCCATAGATATTGGTGCGCGAGACGATGATGATGTCTTCGATGCCGTCGGCTTTCATCTTATCGATCAGCGCGGCGGCTTGTAAGTTATCATCGCTGATGCAGCGCATTACGTTATCATCGGGGATGGAAATCTCCGCGGCGGTTGATGAACTGGATAGGAGAAGGTAATCCTCTTCATCAGCGAACTGCTTGATGTAATCCAGCGACGGGCTATCCTGCGGACCGAGGAACACAGCGACGCCCTGTTCGCGCAGGCTCTGGATGCTGTGCCAGGTCTGGCCGGGGTTGGCCTGGTTGTCTTCGGTGAATAATTCGACGGTTAACTCGCTGCCAATATTGTTCAGGTATGTATTCGCATCCTGTTGAGCGAGCATCAGGGTTGCGGCAAACGCATCACCAAGCGATTGCAACTCGCCGCTTATGGGAATCAGCGCCCCCAGTTTAAGCGTATTATCCTGCTGTGGAGTCACCTGCGGGTGTTCTGAGTTCCGTTGGGATATTTTGGCGGCTGAAGTCGTAGCGAATTCCCCTTCAATGAGTTGCATATAAGTTTCGGTGAATGGTTTATTGGTGTTATAAAGCGTATAGTACCCATTAAAAAAACTTGGACTGTCATATTTCAATGCGTAATAGAAGGTCTGATTGTCTTTATAATCGGCGTTTATGGTGATTGTCTTATCAAATTGATTGTAGACTAACGTGCAATCATATTCGGCGCCGTTGGATACCCAACTTCCATAGTAGAAAGAATAACCTTGGTTTTGTGAATTCCCTAGATAGAAATTTAACTGGTCTCCATTTGCATCTTTAAGAACAAGATCACAGTGAAGCGGTCTGTAAAGGATGGTTCCTTTGCTGCCTATGCAGAAGACCTTTGATGTAGTAGCCCACACGTCTTCAAACCAATTAATCGTCCTGCTGTTCATTTTGCTCCACGTGCTTCCATCGTAGTGCAGGATGTTTCCTGAATCTCCAACAGCGTAGACATCGTTAGCCGAACTGCCCCCCACGCCATATAAAGATTCATCGTCATCTGTTCCGATGATCATTGTGCTCCAATTGCTTCCATCGTAGTGCAGGATGTCTCCATTTCTGCAAACAGCAAAGACATCGTTGGCCGAACTGCTCCATACGCCATAAATAATATGAGAATTACCACTGTCCATTGTGTTCCAATTGCTTCCATCGTAATGCAGGATGATTCCTGCTCCAACAGCGAAGACATCGTTGGCGGAACGGCCCCACACGTTTAAAATAAAACCATCCGTTCCACTGTTCATTGTAGTCCAATTGTTTCCATCGTAGTGCAGGATGGTTCCAGAAGAACCCACAACGAAGACATCGTTGGCCGAACTGCCCCAGACGCACGATAGATATTTATCTATTCCACTGATCATTGTGCTCCAATTGCTTCCATCGTAGTGCAGGATGGTTCCTGTCTCCAACACAGCGAAGACATCGTTGGCCGAACTGCTCCACACGCTCGATAGATATTCTTCCGTACCACTGTCCATTGCGCTCCAATTGTTTCCATCGTAGTGCAGGATGGTTCCATAAGAACCCACAACGTAGACATCGTTGGCCGAATTGCCCCAAATATCAGTAAGGTTTTTATTCGTTCCACTGTTCATTTTTAACCATTCGCTACCGCACCAAGACGGACATGCGAATACACAGGTAACCAAACCAATTATGAGCAATACTAAAGATTTATTCTTCATAATATTTTTCTCCAATTGTTTTATTTAATCTTCGTTATATTCATTCCAAGTTTGACGTACGGCTTCAATATCTTCTATGGCATGTATCACAACATCCCCGATGGTGGTGGGGATGATAAAACGTAATTTGCCTTTCTCCACCTTTTTATCGAGGAACATGCTGTCCATCATCTGGTCGGTGGATATATCCGGTTTGGAGATGGAGTATCCTGTCTTGATGAGTATGTCACGGATTTGGTTTACCGTCTCTATTGGAGTGATGCCCAGACGAACGCCCAGTTGGGCTTCCATTAGCATACCTATAGCCACTGCTTCGCCATGTAGGTATGTTTCAAAACCAGTCAGCATTTCTATTGCATGTCCGAAGGTGTGCCCGAAATTCAAGATGGCGCGGATGCCGCTCTCTTTTTCATCCTGCTCCACCACATCCGCTTTGATACGGCAATTCCAGGGGATGATCTTGCAATATTCGTTTAGGTCAATCGCTTTCAATTTATCCAATGAGTTATTGACGGTGTCGAATAACTCCGCATCGGCGATAACGCCATGCTTGATGATTTCGGCTAATCCCGCTTTCACCTGACGGGGATCAAGCGTTTTAAGCGTTTCGGGATCAATCATTACGGCGCTGGGTTGATGAAAAGCGCCGATCAGGTTCTTGCCGCCGGGGTGGTCAATGCCGGTTTTACCACCGACGCTAGAATCGACGAAGGCCAGCAGGGTAGTAGGAACCTGGATGAAACGGATGCCGCGCAGGTAGGTGGCAGCCACGAATCCCGCCATGTCTCCCGGAACGCCTCCACCCAGGGCGATGACGCCGCTTTTACGCTCTGGCTTTAGTGCAACCATCTCATCATAGATATGCGAGATGGATTGCAGGTGTTTGGACGATTCGCCCGCCGGGAAAGAAATGATGCGGCTTTTATATCCCGCCTCCTCCAGCGATGTTTTCACCCGCTGGCCGTAAAGTCCAGCCACCGTATCATCGGTAATAATGGGAACCGGGGATTGCAATCCCAACGATTTGGCCTGCTTGCCGACACTGTCAAGCAGTCCTGATTGAACGGTTATCTGGTAACTGCGTTCACCAAGTCCAACGGAAATTGTAGAAGATTGATTTGTCATATTATTCACCAACAAAAAACGTTTTTTTTGTTCATATTGATACAACTGATTAATTGTATTTTGATGTTACTGGATAAAATTTAATATGCAGTATAACATAGCCTGTTAGAGCTGCTAGCCGGGTAGTATATTCATCTACTTGACTTCCATAACCATTAAGATAGTCTTGGGAGTTATCCGTAGTAAAAGTCCTCCCCCGCCTTCGGATTCTCGCAGGCGTTGCGTGGATCAACGCTTAATCTATATCGTAATATCTAATAAGGAGAAAAAGATGTCAATTATTCGTCGAGTTAGTTGCGCCTGCATTATGGCCTCCATTATGTTTGCATTCCTATGTGGAGTTGGATTCGCCCAGGATCAAGCCAAAGCAGATCAAGATGCCGTAGTATGCAAGGTCAACGGCAAAGAGATTAAAGAACAGCAGTTGTTGAGTGAAATCGACAACATGATCAAAGGCAGTGGACGTCCTGTAAGACCAGAGATGGCCGAGCAAATGAAAGTTTATCTTTATGATCAAGCCTTAAACGGACTTATTGAAAAACAATTATTGGTTGAAATCGCCCAGCAAAAGAAAATAGTCGTCGAGGATAAGGATGTTGATGAGCAGATTGCCAGCATCATCAAACGCTTCGGTTCGGTTGATAAACTCAATCAAATCCTGACCATGCAGGGCATGACATTGGATTCCCTTAAAGAGCGCATGAAGGAAGACATGATCTATACCAAGGTTTTGGATAGTGAAGTCGCCAAGCCGGCAGAAGTGACAGACGAAGATATCAAGAAATTCTTTGAAGAAAATAAAAGCCGCATGGCTCAACCAGAAAAGGTGCAAGCTTCTCATATCCTGATCAAAACCGAAGCTACTGATAGCGCAGCTGACAAAACCATAGCCAAGGAAAAGCTACAAACCATCCGCAAAGATATCCTTGATAAAAAAGTCACTTTCGAGGATGCAGCCAAAGAACATTCCGATTGTCCCAGCGGTAAAGCCGCCGGGGGAGATTTAGGACCATTTAGCAAGGGAGATATGGCCGCGCCATTTGAAAAAGTAGCTTTCGAAGCCGAAGTGGGCGTCTTATCCGATATCGTAGAAACCCAGTTTGGTTATCATATCATTAAAGTAACCGATAAGATCGCAGCCAAAGAAGCAACGCTTGATGCTGAGTGGACCGATAAAATAAAAGGCCATTTGGAAAACATCAAACTGCAGGAAGCCAATAAAGCATATCTCAACAAACTGCGTGAAGGCGCAAAGATCGAAACAGTGATCGATAAAGATGCATGGGGCGTGCGTCATGCAGCTAAGCCTGCTCCTGCCGCACCAGACGCCGGCGCTATTCAGATTTCACCGGGAGACTTGAAGCCTTAATTGCCTGACATTCTGATTAAGTAATCAAAATAAACCGGGTGAGAGCATAACGCTTTCACCCGGTTTTTACATATTCTGAAAACAGTAATCCCGTAGGATTTTGAGTAATTCTCAAAGTGGTTTTGATGGGGCGCTTTCGCTTTGTCTTATCCTACTTTTTGTCAACCTACTTTATTTCTTAATCGCAGTAAACCGGCCTGAGTCGGTTAGAGTTAAACCGTATGATTCGTAGCCGGTTACTTTGATGTCGGTGGTGTTGTAGGAGAATTTGGCTGTTCCGGTGATGGAATTACCGATGCCTGCTTCTCCTTCGAAGTTTACGAAATAGTCGGTTTTTTCCGCAGGATTCAGGGGATTGGTATTGGCGATCATAAACACTCCGCTGATTTTTCCATCGCTTTCGGCATAGGTATACGTACCGAGATACTGGTTGGCGTAGCGGTCTTGGATGATGATGACTCCATCCTCGTTGACTTCGGCGTCAAAGACTATGTGCGCATCCACGCCTATCAGGGTGTTATGCAGGAAATCGAAGGTCCAGGTTCCGATGAACTCTTCTATGGTTGGTTTATCCTGTACTGGCGTCGGGGTTGGTTCGACGCCTGATGGCTTGGGAGTTGGCGTAGGCGCCTGGGGAAGGCCGGAGTTAAACTGTTGATGCCAAGAGGATGAGAAGAATAAGATATCTTTCTTATCAACCTTGCCGCTGTTATCGAAATCAAACCGGTGAAACGCATTGCGGTAGTTGATCTGAAGATCGAACCAGGGCCAGCTTTGATCCAACACATAAATCGATCCGCCGTGTATGAAAGCGTCTTGCAGTTCTCCACTGGCTACGGCTACTCCAATATCGCTGAAACCAGCTTTGGCCGCAGCCTGCGCGTTGGCTTTGAAGAGAATTGTGGTTCCCGAAATGGGTTGTTGGAATTTCCCCGAAACGATCCAAACCACAGATTTGAGCGCCTCATCATATTCACTGTCAATTTCAAAACTCTCATAAACCGCAGAAGCGTTGTTCTGTTGTTGGATCGACTCCAGTTTGGCGATAGTCTCCATGGGAAGGTGGAGCCGCAACTGGTAGGATTGTAAATCAACCGCATCCTTTACGGTGGCGTAAAAAGAGAATTTTTCATCTGTGTTGATCACCAGATGGTTCAGATATAGTTCGGTTGACCATGCTCCCAGGGATAAAATCGTCAGGCAACAAACATAGAAAAAAATCAGAAACGGATAGATAGGTTTTGATTGTGTTATGTTCATGATTTTTTATTCCGTGATCTTAACGGGAGTGGGGTGATTGGTCTAAACGCAACCCCCCTCTAACTCCCCCCAAACTTGGGGGGAGAATACTATATCCCAGGGCTATATGATGATGCTGGATTTCGGCGCGGCTTCATCATCTGTTGGTACTGTTTTCTCTGTATTCGATTTCTCTTGCTCTAATGCTTTGCCTGCTTTCTCTAATAGGTCTTCAATAATCTCATCGAAAGCGGGATCAGGCGTTTCGAGCAATTCCTGAAGATAGAAATAGGTTTGCAGCGCTCCCATGTATTCTTCTTTGTTGACGAGTAATTCGGCGTAGCGCTGGTAGAGTTTGGTGTTAGTTGGAGAACCTTTGATATCGATAATCAGTTCTTTTTCATCATCAGGATTGAGCTGGTCGGCCTTCTCGCCGCTGGTTTGATACAACTGCATCAGGAAAGGATTAGCGGGCAACGGTGAGAGGAAGCAATAAGCCACGGCGTTGAGAAACGGACAAAGTTTATCCTCTTCTAATTCGCCAAAAGCAGCGGTTTTAATTGAAGAGATAACTTCTTTAGCGAATTCAACACGTCGCGCAATAGAGAAATCTCCCAATAAACCTCCAACCATACGGCGTTGTATTTCTTCTTCATTCTCATCATTTTTAGGGATGCTGGTTTCTCCGGGTAACAGAATGCTGCGTTGTTTGCCTTGTGCTGCTGAAGCATATCTGATAACTCGATGAAAGCGTAGACCGAATGGTTTTTTGATTCCCTGAAAGAGAGAATTGGCATGTTGGGACATGGAAAAGGTGAAATCCGGCTCATATTCCTGGGATAAATTAAGTAGTTCCTCCCAATTTTCATCGGTCAAAGAGTCATCCAGAACCTGTTTGTAATTGAATTTAAATGGCTCTTTCTCATGAATGAAATTGGAGGCATGATGAGAAAGCCCCATGGAATGTTGCACGGAAGAAAGCACGATGGTACGGATAGCGGCGGATTCGCGGCATGACTTGTTTTCCGCAATAGTGGCGATGATTTCACCAGTCGCCCAGAGCAATACGCGTTTTTCACGTTTGATCTTGGTTTGCTTGGCGATAGGCATCAGACTATCCAGCAGAGCTTCGGGATTGAGTTGATCAGCGAAATCCTGCACAACCATATCAATAAATTGCTCGTCCGGGACAGGCTGTCCGCCTAATGATGCATTGGCCATCACGGTGCGGTGCCGGCTTTCCATCACCATCATAACCTGGAAAGGATTGATCCTGATGGAGCGCAGGTTAGGACTGTCTTTCAGAAGAGTAAGAAGAAGGGGAAGATTGCGTTGATAGGCGTCCTTATCTTTTAGTTCCTCAAGAATTATAGCATTCTCTTTTTCGCTGAAGAGTGATTTGCTTCCAGTTTGATTTAGTTTCTTATTTTTTTTGCTCATGTAATAACTTAGTTATCCTCTTTCTCTTGGTTTTCTTAATTTTGGTTTTCTTTATCTTTTTGATCTTTCAAGTATCGTAATGATCCACTGCCCGCTTTTGCTTTGGTTTTGGCTGGAGTTGGCGTTGGACGAATGGCTTGAGGCGTTAATTGAGCATTATCATTCAGAACATCCGACGTTTGAATGCTTTCCTGACCGGGTTTTGGTAGTTTCCAGGCGGCGTTCTCTTTTGATTCTGATGGCATGGTCATTGATGGTATTCCAGATATAGTCCACCGGACTGAGGCCATGAGGTTGCCATACATCATGTTGAACATGAAATCACGGTCAGTAATGCCGGGAGAAAACATAAAGCATAGGTGCGGCGTGTCATGTTCAGCAATAATTATATTAAGTGGAATATCAATGAGAGTCATCTGTTCATTGGATATCAGCAGCCACCATGCTGGTTCTTTATTGGCCTCAATTGGTTCGCTCATCCTCAAACCAAGGAAATATTGCCCCGGTTCGATTTGATAACGAGGACCGAATTTTATCCTGATATTAGTTTCAAGAATACCCATCTTGGGCATGATATTGGCGTTATAGTAGTCGCGCATCTCTTTAGATGCTTTCATGTTATTGATCATTTCCGCATCCCAGTGCAATGCGAGGAATGATAGTTTTATGCGCGTTCCATCACGCTGCTCCAACATCGTCGAGATAACCGGAACGTCTGCATTACGGACATTCGATGCGCTGTTAACGACTGGAATTACGGTAATTGCAATAAGAATGCTCAGGATAAAACGTTTCATTATCGAGCCTCCTGCATGGAGTTTCGGATTGACCGAATATAGGATAATATTGGGTGCCAAGGGCAGTGTATTTTCTGCCCTTGATCCAGTTTACCTATGTAATTTCAATAATCTTTATCTATGTTCCACTCAAAAGATATAATCATGATTAACTACAAATTTTTCAATAAATGTATTAATGTGTTAATAATTCATTATAAAAACGTGATTATCATTAGAATTCGTCCGTTTATCAATAGTTTTCGATCAAGGGCAGAAAGAACGCTGCCCTTGGCGCCCGTATTGCTGTCTTCATAGCCATTAATAAAAACAAAACTTAAGGGTGAAGATCAGCCCCCAAGTTGGGGGAGAATTCAAGAGGGGGTTGATATCCCCAACCTTATTTTTAAGAGAAAAATGTCAAATAAGGTTTTCCCTGCGCCATGCGCGAGATTAGAACCGCCAGTTCCAGCGCATGATAGTCGCCCCACATGGATGATTCTCCATTGGGTATCTTACTTCCTTGGGGGATAGTATCCCATCCATTGGGTTTATGGTAGATCGAATGAAGTATCAAACCCTGATGGTTATCGTCGGTTGACAGATATGGTTGGTCAAACAGAGCGTCGGCCACGGTCAAACCGGCTTGGTAATATTTTTCGCCTTCATCATTCAATCCCTGTGATTTGAGATATTTGCCCAGGCGGATCATTCCCTGCGCGGCGATGGCGGCGGCGGAGCTGTCAATGGGTTCATTATCATTATAGGGATCAGACTTACGGTTTAGGTAATCGCCCAGGTGAACAAGTCCCGGCGCTCCTGCGTCCCAATAGGGTATGCCGTCGGTAGGAGTGTTCTCGATATAAAAGTCGGATGTGGCGCGGGCTGCTTCGAGATAAACTTCGAGTATGGCTGATTTGCCGCCCAATGGTTCCAACTCAGCATCAGGCAGTGATGCAATAAACTCAATCTCTTCGGCGAATCCGGTAATAGCCCAGGCCAGGCCGCGCGTCCAGGTAGAGAAGGGGGCGTAGCCCTGCTGGGTGCTGGGGCAGCGGAACTGTCCATCATTGCAGTTGAAGATGCATTCATGAACTGCGCGTCCGCGAACGTCGTAGGAGTCGCGCCCTTTACCATAATAGATGCTGAACCTTGCGGTGCTGCGCGCATGTTGGATGCCCCGGTCGAGCAATGAGATAGGTTTGTCGCCTTCGCCCATCAGTACATGACCGAGTTGGTGAGCTAAACTGAGGATTCTGACTGATCGTATGGTGTCGACAAAGAGCGAGTGCGGCCCGTTGAATGAGTATATATAGCCTGATTCATAGGCTGTGTCAGACCAGCGTGCGGCTTGCACGGCGCCGGATACTTTTAAGGCCAAGTCATAGAAATTACGTTCCCATTCATTTTCGGAGATGCGGCCTTGATTCATCAAGCGGCGTAAATTGCCGTAGGTGGAAATATTATTAAAGCCATGATCATGCACCCCGATATGCGATACATGAGGCGCCATGCGTTGGATAGTGTTGCGGCGTCCGATCTCCAGGAATTGCTCATCATCGGTAACGTCGAATTGCAGGATGGCTGAGCCATATTGAAATCCCTGGGTCCATTCGGTCCAACCACGGGTGGTATAGGTTCCATGATCCGTAAAGACGGGCGTGCCTTTGGTTTGATCCCAGTTTTTTTCTATTAGCAGGATTTTTTTTCCGGATAACTCAAAGAGCTGTTCAAGTTTCGGCTGAAGTAGGCATGGCTCAATTGAGGTGTTATTTATCATTAATTTTCTCCTAGAGACTTGGTTATATATTGTGTTGTTACGCCATTTCTTCGCTGCCCAGAATATCAGCCAGAATCCGGGCGGCTTTCTTTAAATCACTGTCCCGGTGCGCGGCGCAAACCGAGAGCCTGATACGCGCAGTTCCTTCTGGTACTGTCTTGGGTCGAATGGCGGCGGCGACAATGTCATTTTGAAGCAGGGCGTCGGCGCATCTCAAAGCGCGTTTACTTTCGCCCAGCATTATGGGAATGATGGGGGTTGGATAATCATTAACTTCTATACCCATCTTGCGTAATGACCGTTGCATTATAGAAATTGATTGGCGTGATTGTTTCAAAATATCTTTTTCGGTGCGGATGCGGCAGATATTGAAATGAGCCATGGCCGCGATCCAGGGCGAGAGTCCGGTGGAGTAGATGAATGAGCGGCAAAAGTTGACGAGATAATCAATAATATCCTGCGTGGCGCAGATGAAGCCGCCCTGGCATCCGATTGCTTTGCTCAGCGTTCCCATCAGGATTATGTTCTCATCCCAGGGGATGCCGTAATGGGATAGGCTTCCGGCGCCGTCGGGGCCAAGTACTCCGGTTCCGTGTGCGTCATCGATTAATAATAATGCGCCAAATTGTTTCGCTAATTCAACTAATTCGTTTAATGGAGCGATATCGCCATCCATAGAGAAGACGCCGTCGGTGATGATAATCTTTTTCTTGCCGCGCTTGCTCTGCAACAGAGAACGCAAATCATCCATGTCATTATGCTGGTACCGATGGAAAACAGCGCCGGATAAAAGGCATCCGTCGATCAGCGATGCATGGTTTAGTTTATCGGCGAATATTACGTCGCCTTTGCCTGCCAGAGCGGTTATGACTCCCGTATTGGTTTGGTAGCCTGACGCAAATACCAGCGCCGCTTCGGCGCCTTTCCACTCCGCCAGTATTCGTTCCAACTCTTTATGAATGGCCAGGTTACCGGTAACCAAGCGGGATGCGCCCGAACCGATGGGCAAGATATCGGCCAGTACTTTTCCTTCATCCATACTCTCTTGATTAGCTGATAATCCTAAGTAATCGTTAGAGCATAGGTTGAGGAATTTCTTTTCCCCTCGAATAAGATATCCCGGCTGGAACGAGTCGAAGACTCTAAGGCTGCGGTAGGCGTCTTCTTCTTGCGCAATGCCTAACCTTTTTTTGATGAATGATTTCCAGACTGTTTTTTTTACCATGATATTTATTATGAAATTCTGTAGATTTGCACGTATTCCTTAAATTACATATTTATGTTATCAAATGAGTGTTGATATTTTGAAGCAGGCCATTCTGGTTCAATCCCTTCTAGTTTATTGGTTGATGTAATTGTCTTATAGGTTATTGAATCATAACTTCAATAATCGCTCTAGTTATAAAATGGTTAAAAGTTGGTGCGGGAAAAAAATATTCAGTAAGGTGTTATTTACTTGACAGCGTCAAGTGTTAAGGTATTATTATTTGAGAAGGCTTTTTTAAGAAAAATAATTATTTCTTTGGAGAACCTCTCTAGCAGTAAAGTATTTTGTTATTAAATCGCAATATATATAAATAGGAGATGACTATCGTGATTAATGTTACCGAACAAGCAGCGAATGAGATTAAAAAATTGATCGAAGCGCAGAATTTACCTGAAAGTACTTCCCTTCGAGTAGGAGTTAATGGAGGGGGATGCTCTGGTCTATCGTATACTCTCAATTTTGAGACGGAGAAGAGGGCAAACGACCGTGTTTATATTAGCAATGATGTGGCTGTTTATATTGATACCAAAAGTTTCTTGTTTCTAAACGGAACCACGGTTGGTTATAGTGATGGACCCAATGGCGGCGGCTTTACCTTTGATAACCCAAATGCCAGTCAATGTTGCAGTTGTGGAGGATAGTCTAGAGAAGCCGGTATTGTGAAATATTTTGTTAAAAAACATGCTTAAGTTTGCATCGAGTATTTAGAATCAGAGTTCAGGATGCCCAGAACCATTGCTGCGTATTCTGTTTGTGGTATGTTCTTAATATCTGGTAAAGGAGATATGGCAATGACCTCCCGGGGTGAAGATATGTCTGAACAGCATCACCAATTATCCAGGCGTTTAATTCTGTTCGCCGCAGCAGTTCGTCAGGCGACCAGCGGAGAAGTTCTGTCGAAAAAATTGGGGATTCGAATTACTGATTCTCAAGCGGATGCTTTGCGTTTTTTAGTATTAAACAACAACGCATCAATCAGTGAAATTGCGGTTGGGCTGGGGCATACTATTTCCGGAGCAACCAAGTCCGTCAACCGTTTAGAGAAGAATGGATGGGTGGAACGGTATAGTAAAGGCGAAGATCATAGAACGGTTTACGCCAAGTTAACTGAGACCGGACAGCAGGTTGCGGGAGAGTTAATTTCTGAAACGGAAATTCGTTTAAGCCGGATAATCCAGCGTTTAAGAGCTGAAACAGTCGAAAAGTTAGATGGTATTCTTGAATCTTTCTTGACGGACTTTATCGACGATGGACAGATAGCTACCAAATTATGCATTGCTTGTGGTTTCGAGGGGGGAATCCATTGTTGCGAATCAGATATTGATTGCGTTGTAGCAAAAACGGTTCAACAGATTGAACCTGCCGAAACCATTTCTTCTTAAAATATTGATAACATTATTCTTAATAAAAAGATAATTAAAAGCGATTGATTTGTGAAAAGTTCCAGAAAGAAGAGACTTTGTACATTCGCTTTTATTTAGGAACTTTTGGAATCGCTCTGATTATATTATTATCTTATAATTGTTATTTGATATTTTATATTGAATCATAATAATCCTTTTCATATACTATTCTTTACAAGTTAAATTAAAATATGCATAATAAGCAAATTAATCATGTAATATTTCTTGACATCGATATGGCTTTGTAATAGCCTAGATTTAAGTATTAAAACAATTTACGGGATGTGAACTTATATGACTCGCAAAAAAGTTACTTTCAATCAGATTGTTGCCAACAGTTCTCGGATGCAGCAAGTCATTCGTACTGCTCAGCGTATCGCGAAATCAGATATGCTGGTTTTAATCTCAGGCGAAGATGGAACGGGAAAAGAGACGCTGGCTCAGGCTATTCATCATGCAAGCGAACGATCCAATTCCCGTTTTGTCAGCGTTAATTGCGCGGCGTTGCCAGATGCTCTTCTAGAGACGGAGATTTTCGGGCATGAAAAAGGCGCTTTTACCGGAGCGGTTTATTCTCGTAAGGGGAAATTTGAACAAGCCCAGGGTGGAACTCTCTTCCTGGATGAAATTGGTGATATGAGCGCCACTACTCAAGCCAAACTATTGCGGGTTCTGGAAGAAGGAGTGGTTGAGCGTATTGGCGGTGGAGAACCTATCCCGGTTAATGTTCGAATAATTACCGCATGCAATCAGAGAATATACAGTTTGGTGCAGGAAGGTAATTTCAGGCAGGATTTGTATTACCGCCTGAAAGAAGTCCATTTAGATATCCCTCCCATCAGAGATAGAAAAGAAGATATTCCCATATTGGTTGATTTTTTCATAAAACTGTACAACAAGCAATACCATAAATCGATTGAAGGAATATCTGATGCGGCCTTGCAATTTCTGATGCGTCATGATTGGCCGGGTAACATTCGCGAATTGCACCATGTTGTTAAATGCGCTGTTCTTATGAACGAATCTCAAGATACGATTTGGTTAGAACATATCCCATTGGATATTCATCTGGCTGATTCTTCCCGCTCTATGGAAGATAAAGCGGAAACCAAAGCTGATGAGTTACTGGAAATATTATCGCTTGATGAAGCGGAGAAACGGCATATTCTGCGGATTTTGGAGTTCACCCGGTTCAATAAAAGCCAGGCGGCCAATATTTTGAAGATTTCACGGCCTACTCTTGATCGTAAAATTGATAAATATCAATTGCACAGTATAAAAGTTCAGGGGCAAAGTCAATAAACTCTTCTGCAGAATCGTTATAATGTATGTTGTCGTGAAAGATTTTATTTTTCGCGAAGAGTTATATTTAATTTCAGTTAATTTGTGAAATAATAGGTTTTTTCGAAGACCATCTCTGATTATTATCAAGCATGACCTTGAGAAACCGCGTAATTTATAAAAAGAGTATTCACTTTCCTGCCTGATAAAACGTATAATATATTGATCTAAGATATATAATTGCCAAAAAAACGAGGATTAAAAGATGAGTTTTTTTAAATATACCAAAACTTTTTTAATTACGGGCGTTGTCTTGTGCCTTGTTTCCACGCTGCTTGTGAATGCCCAAGATGATAATAATCAGAATATTCCCGACAACTTCAATAACCAGAGCGACTCTAACCAAATTGAAAACAGTGAATCAGGGAGTAAGTTAGGTAATAATAATACTGGGAACCAAAGCCGATCCTCGCGAAGCAGAAGCAGCCGCAGCCGAACACGTGATGGATCCACCCAGAATGCAGATGGGAAAAATTCTAACATTCCAGCGCAAGGAATGGGTCCAAGATCAAGGCCGGGCCTATCAAGACCAGGCGCCGCAATGCCCAGGCCAGTATCTGGTTCATCTTCTACGGGATCAGGGAGTGGACGAAAATATTTAGCTAAATCAAAGCCTTTGTTAACTACCAGGCCAACCGCTAATCTTTACCTGGATGGCGACAGCCCGGTTGGCGTGATTAATGAACCTAAGGTGATTAAGATACTTATAGACAATAAGGCGCAACTGAAATTTGACCGTGTAAGTCTGGTTATAAAATATAATCCCGATGATCTGGTAATTTCAACAGGTAAGGATGCCTCTGGAACATTAATTAAAGCGGAATCGATTGCTTTGACATCCGAGCCGGCGCTCGATACTCCAGGTGAATCCAAGATAAATAATGTCAAAGAAGAGACTTTAATCTCCGCCAATCAAAGCAATTTACAGATTGTTGAGAATAGGATTGATGCCGAGAATGGTTTGATCTATTTAGATATTAAGACCCAAAAAGAACCCATCGCCTGGAATGGGCTTGTAGCGCAGTTTACCTGCATCCCCATACACGTAACCAACACCAATCTCTCTTTTATATTCGTGAATCCTGAAAAAAGAGATCCGGCCAAAGAACCTTTGACTAGTTTGTCTTTATCAGAAAAAGACCAATTAGGTTCACGATTCAGCGCTGCGGATGGAATTATTAATCTTGATTTACTTATTTTCGAAAGCCGCGATAAAGCGAAAAAGTCATCACTTATCACTAAAGTTGGTGATGAAGAATCATCGGATGACAGCCAAACAGAAAATGCAAGTTTGATTTTAATCCCTCGTCAAAGTCAGGTGAATGTCGGAGATATAATGGAAATAGACGTTTATCTGAAGAATCCAGGTAAAAAAGTTTTTGATTCTATTGGATTGCTCATTGCTTATAATACGCGAATTTTTGAGCCGGTAGATGGAGAAAAAGCTGATTCCGGCATCAATATTGAAGATAAAAAATATAAAAATAATTTTTCTTTGGATTTTCCGATTCTGAATGTAATCGATAAAGAAAAAGGGATAATCGATTACCGCAAAAAAGCCATGCGCAAGCCGGTCCGCAGCGAAGGCGTTTTTGCAACGGTTCGTTTAAGAGCAATAAAACCAACTAAAAAGACCACTTTTAGAATGTTTATCAGCAGCAAAGGGGAAGAACCTACGACGGGAGTTTTTTATCGTTTGCAAGATAGGTTGGGTAATTCATCGGATCCTTTTGATGGCGTAGAGACTTGTTCGGTCGGAGTTAGGCCAACAACAGCTTATCTTAGCAAGTTAAATTGATTTGTCGTGTTGGATTATTTAAATGGTTGAAAATCAGTGATTTGCTCTGTTTTTATATAATAATAGCGGTATTTTCAAATTCCTGTTTTTGCAAAATTACACCCTCTGTAACTTGACACTCAATCCTTCACAAGATACCGTTCGTTAAGTAAACTATGTTGGATATCGTAACTTATCTACTTTAAGTTTATTTGCATTTTTTAAGGTTTTTATTTAATTTTTTATTGTTTTGTTGAGCGAAAATGTAATATTGAATCATCAGAAGCGGTTTACATAATAACATTTGTTATTCGCGTTGATAAAATGCTGTAATAGTTAGGCTTTTTCGGAAATCAAACGCATTAATGAAACGAATATACTTGTGGCTAACCGCTATAGCAATAATTCGATTGAGGCAGACTATACAGATTATTGCGTAAATAATGTAAACTCCTTGTGTGGTTGACTCGTTATCTTAATAAGTGTTAGAGTTTATCAATGAGGAGCAGGGCAAATGATCTCAAAACAACCAATAAAATTCTTTCTAGTGTTTTTTTCAGCCGCTTCACTGTGGTTGGTTACTCCCGTTCAAGCGCAATATAGCCGCTTTGGTGGAGGATCTAATCAATATGGTGGTGGATATAATCAATATGGCGGTGGTTATAACCAATACGGCGGTGGTAATAGCCAATACGGTAGTAGTAGATTCGGCGGTGGTAGCAGCCAATACGGTGGTGGTTATAATCAATACGGCGGAGGGAATAACCAATTCGGCGGTGGTTTTGGAAGTAGTATGAGAGGTAGTAGTCGCTCAGGTCGTAGTGGTCGTAGTGGGCGTGGTTCAAACCAGTATGGCGGCAACCAAAGTTATGGCAACCAGGGTTATGACAATCAGGGTTATGGCAATTCAAGTAGCCGCAGTGGACGTTCCAGACGCGGCGGGAATTACAGTAACCAAACTTATGGTGGGAATGTATCTAATTCAGCTGCAACTCAGGGCGGCCAGGCTAAACAAACTTCCCCGACAGGAAATTCTACTGACCGGCGCAAGGCATTGAGTGGTAAATCTAACGTGCGGGGCGCTATGTCCGGCCCTTCTGCATCGCAAGGAAGCGGTGGTTTACAGATTCAGGGAGCAGTTGGTGGTTCTCCGGTTGCAAAAGGGTCTAAAGGTAAACCAGCGCCAAAGCGCAATGAACCTAAAGCCAAGATGCGTTCCACGTCTACGCTTTATCTGGATTGCGCCAGTCCTATGGCTGTAGTAAACCAACCAAAAACAATCAGTATAATTTTAACTAACAATAGTTTAGAATATGATTATTTGTCGTTTGCGCTTCAGTATGATCCTGATGATGTAATGCCTATAAGCGGGCAGGATGCAGCTGGTGAGTGGATCGCTGCCGATAAAGTTCCAATGGTTGCGCCGGATGTTTCTGATGCAACAGACTCGTTGGGTGGAGAGAGTACGTTCATTTCAAGAAATCCCGGTAAGTATGAAATTATTAATAATACAATTGATTTGCAGACCGGTGAGATTCGTTTTGAAATGAAAGTCAAAAATGGCGCATCCAAAGAAGGCGGAGAAATTGCGCAATTAGTTTTCTTGCCTTTACGCGAATCGAATACTACGATTTCATTCGTCTTCCAGGATTTATTAAAGAGTAAAACTGATAAACCTTTGACAATATTGAGTTTGTCAAATATTGATCAACTTGGTTCCAAACATAATAAGGCGGATGGAGTTATTAATATCGATCTCCAGATTTTTGATACGCTGGAAAAGGCTCGCAAGCGGATGGTAGTAAAAAAAGCGGGTGATGATATTGATACTAGTGATGAGAAAGAAGAAAACCAGTCATATGAGACCAAACTTTCTCTCGTTGCCCGCTCGAATAGCCTTGATGTAGGAGATACTGTAGATATTGATGTTGTTCTTTCAAATCCTGGCAGAGAAACAATCGATGCAGTGAATCTTCTGATCGCTTATAATCCCAGAGTATTTGAGGCGATAGATGGTGATGATTTCGCTCCTGGCGTCAATATAGCAGATCAAGAATACAAAGAACAGTTTCCATTAGATTTTCCGATTCTTAATATAATTGATGAGGATAAAGGAATTATTGATTATCGCAAAAAATCTATGCGGAAATCAGTAACCAACGAGGGAGTAATCGCAACAATTAAATTACGTGCGATTCATCCTACGAAGAAGACCACTTTCCGGCTATTCTTGAGTGAAAGTGGAGAAGAGCCGACTACAGGCCTCTTTTTCCGCCATAATGATCGTCTGGGCGATCCAACTGATCCTTATGATGGCGTAAGAACCTGTTCTCTAGCAGTGCGTCCGACAACGGCTTTTTTAAAGAAATTTCGATGAATCAATACTTAAAGGATGGGAGCTAACCCTTCCGTAGATTGGTAAGTATTGATAAAATCGCCCAATTGTCTTAATTAGGGAATATATATAAAGTAAAGGCGGAGTTCAATGGCGAAAGTACCCGATCTGGTTATCGATATAGGTCACCAAAATGTTAAAATTCTTCAGATCCAAGTCGGGAAGAAAGGCGGAATCCGCGTCATTAAAGCGGGAGTAGAACCTCTTATCGCGTTAGAAGGCGAAGAGGAGGATTCGCAGTATAAACGAATTCAAGAAACTTTCCCCATTCTTCTTCAACGTCTGGGTATCAAAGGGAAGCGCGCTATCGTTACCCTGCCTGGTCGTTCTGCATTTACCCGACGCCTTAAAGTTCCTGTGGTCAGTGGACGGCAGTTAGGCCGTATTGTTCAGTATGAAGCGCGGCAGCATATTCCATTTCCATTAGATCAAGTCAACATGGATTATCAGGTTTCTGATAATCCGGGCGGCGATTTAACGGAACTGGAAATCAATCTGGTTGCAGTTCGCCGTGAGATTGCCGATGCTTATGTTAAAACTTTGAAGAAATGCGGTATTCGCGCTGATATTATCGAAGTCGCTCCGCTCTCAATTTATAATGCCTATGCCGCATCGGTTCACCAAAGTGACGAAGAAGTGACGGCCATTGTTTCTGTAGGCGCCACCAGCACTGATATCGTTATAGAGCAGAATGGCTCTATGCAATTTATGCGTAGCGCTCCGGTTGCCGGCAATACATTAACTGCTCTAATCTCCAAGAATCTGGGTATCTCCACTGAAGAAGCAGAAAAGTTGAAAATGAAGCCTGCTTCGGAATTTGGTGAAACTGAAGGAGATATTTCCGCCGAAAAAGTATCCGCTATCCTCGAAAAAGGATTTGACCAAATAGTAACTGAGGTGCGGCGTTCCTTCGACTTTTACGTATCACAGCCGGATGCTCTTCCAGTGACGCGGATCTTTCTTTGCGGAGGTACGATTCGCATGGAAGGCGCAATTGAATTTCTGGAAGATCGCCTGGGCGTCCCTGTTCAAATATTGGATGGAACCGAAATTGAAGGTTTAGAGGGATCCGACCAGGACAAATCGATGCTTAAATATGAAGCATCTCTGGTTGGCATGGCTGTCCGGGCTGCGGGAAAAGCCTCGTGTGGTCTTAGTTTCGCTCCAGAATATATTAAAGACCGGCTTGAATTTGAACGTCGTTCTCCCATGTTCTTGCTGATGGCTGCTCTGCTTGTTGTAATGATCGGCGGTTCTATCTTCTTCTTGGACAAAATGCTGACTGTAACAGCTGACGCCATTGAACAGGTTAATGAAATCGTAGAACCCAGCAAAGAGTTCAATCCGATTCTATCTAAAGTGCGCACCGAACAGAACAACTTTAAAGAGCGCTACACGCGAATCAATCAGGTTGCCGAGAAGCGCGGTTTGCTTACTCGTATTTATCTGGAAGTCCAGAATCTGGTTCCACAGGATATGTGGTTGGATAGCATAGAATTAACCAGCCGCAAATTCACCATCACCGGTAAAGCCCTGAACGACGAACGAATCACCAGTTTTTATCAGAACTTATGCTTATCGCCCTTTTTTGATAATGAAGTCGTGGTTCTGTTGGATATGAGTCCTTCGGAAGACTTAAGTGGTTCCGGATCAGTGCAAATGGACTTTACTATTGCTATTAATAGATATAACACTCCATCGGATGAAGATATCAGATTTGTTAGTGAATTCCGTAAAATAACCCAGCAAGGTGATATCCTACTGATTAAATTTGACCGTGAAACTGATCCTGGCAATCCCACTCTTATCATTGGCGTATATCAACAAAAAGAGAAAGAACGAATTGCTTTGATCCGGAAGGTTTATTCCTGTCTTATGAAATCAAAGGACGAAACGGTCAAAACAATTGATTTAAGAATCCATGATCGTGAAAGCAACCTTGAAGAGCACATGAAGGTTTCTCGAGAATTAGTAGCAGCTTTCTGGGATAAGACCAAAACCCAGGAGGAATTCTTGAAAGGCTTTGAACAAATAACGCCTCTTCCAAGTCCGACTCCTTCCCATACTCCAACACCCGAAGCCGAGGGTGATGAAGGCGCATCGCCTATGATGGGTGGTTATGGCATGGGTGGTTATGGCATGGGTGGTTATGGCATGCCGACTGGTGGTTGATTTACTTGAAATTAATATTCGTATTTTTTGTAAGTAATATATTGTTAATGAAGAATAATCCTGACAGGTAAGGGAGTACAAACTTGGCTCTCAAATTGAAGTTAGACAAAGACGCCATTTCTGAAATTCTTGAAACAAAAAAAGATTTTCTGTTCATTGGAATATTAATCGTACTGCTGCTGTATGGTGGTTGGTTTTTATATCAGAAAAGTTCTATTTCTGTAGATGACCTGATACAAGAAGCAACAAGCGAAGAAGAGAATAAAAATGCCGGCGGCAATCTTGAGAAAGTTGTTGTACCCACGGATGTAGTTGATTCTTTATTGGAAAAAAGAAGCCGTGTGATGTATAACGTTGCAAGCAGCCCCTTTGGTTCTCCGCAAGAGCAGCTTCGTATGCGTGAAGAAGTCGAAAACACGTATAACAGAGGAGTTAGTCTTTTCAATGCGGGAGAATATGAATCGGCTATTCAACAGTTTGATCTGGTGGTCAATAAACTGGATGTTACCGAATCGCGCATTCCTTATCCTATCATGCCTTCGGAATATAAGAGGCGGTCTCAGCGTGAGTATCTTAAACGCAACTTTGACAGGATGTTAACCAGCGCGCAAAACGATATCCAGGAAGGTGACCGTTTTGCCGCTGCCAAGCAATTGTTGGAGGCGGAGAAAGTATATTCTCGCTCCAATAAAACCTTGAGTGATGCTTTAGCAGCAGATCCTGATGGCGCATCTATCGGAGCAGATAATCTGACGAAAGTTAAGACGCTGCAGCAAGGCGTCTTTCAGAAATGGCAGTCGGTTCAGACTTCTTTGCTTAAGAGTGAATTGCAAAAAGGAACCAATCAGGCTCAACAACTTCTGGCGCAGAATGATTTGATTGCCCTGCTGAAATCAATGCTGAACCTGAATCAGATTCAGGCCAGATTGAATCAGATAGACGCCAATTTCAATATGGTTCCCCAGAGCGAGCGAAATCTTCTTGTTGCGCTTATCACTCAAATACAGGAAAAGTTGAAATCTGGATACTCTGACCTATGCCTACAGGCGGATCAGCAGTTCCAGCGGTCTATCACAGCTATGGATATGGTTGAATCCAAAGCCGCTATACAAGTTATGCAAATGGCTTTGTCGATTAATCCTCAAGATGATGCATTGCAGCAGAAAATATCTTCATCTATAGTACGAAGAGCTGAACTGGTAATTCAGAAGGCGGACGATTTTATAAAGCAGCAAGTAGATTTCATTAATCAAGGTCAATACGAACAGTTCGATGCCAAGACTAAGATTGCTTTTCTGGATGAACTGGTTGGTTTGCGGAACCTGGGCGGCGGCGCCATTAACGCCACTTTGCGCAATCAAATAACTGATCGTGAAACCCAACTGAAAACCAAGGTTCGGAAACCTCCTGAGTTGACCAAAGACTATGATTTTATCAAAGTAGTTAAGCGGGCAAGTAAATATCAGATTCAGTATTATGATAAAACATCCCGTTCCAGAAGAAAAGTCAATACCCTGACTTTATCTCTAGGCGAGAAAGATAGAAAAACCTTAATCGCACTTAAGGAAGTTGACAGTGATGGCAGCTTTGTTATACTCTCAAAACCTGGATACACATCTGCAAAAGTAGATATTAATCAAGCAAATTAGGTTTATTACATCCTGTACTGATGTTTTTTGATATACAATGTTTTGTCGTGCTTATTTTAATGACCGAGCAGTAAAAGATGTTTCTATAGCGAAACAGCGTTATAACCTGAGTTAAATAAATAGTTTAATCTCCCGAATGTTCGGATTTTCCGGTTCGGGTTAAATATCAAGAAAGAAAGGTTGCAATGCAACATTTTTATTTTTTTGCACCGTTTTTTTCAGTTCCATTAGATCGGCATCATTTGGCTGATAGAGTAAGGAGAGACTTAGATGGTTTCTGTTTTTCCGCATTGGAGACATCCTAAAACACGGACCTATACCATACGATTGGTATCTTTGGTAATTATT
Source organism: bacterium (assembly GCA_963662285.2). GTDB lineage: Bacteria > Hinthialibacterota > Hinthialibacteria > Hinthialibacterales > Hinthialibacteraceae. Next base: position 423,517 of record CAXXMV010000008.1, on the reverse strand, counting down.
AGTGGTCTGTTTCTGGGGAGCAATTTGGCGGGTTCTGCTAGTTCGAATAACACTGCTTTACTGCCAGTGTTAGCCGGTCTGGCTAAGAGCGATACCACTAAATCGGTGAAGGCGCAGTCTAGTGCTCTTCTCCGTATGGCGCGAAACGAGGTTCGCGCGGGGAATCAAGAGAAGGCAGTTTCGCTTTTTCAGCAAGTTTTGACCCTTGATCCTCAGAATAAACAAGCTCGAGCTGAACTTGTTAAATTGAATAGTTCTGGAATGTCGCTGGATGCGAATTCAACGGTTATCGCAAACGATCTCTCCGCTCAAGACATGATAAAAGTAGCGGAAGGCATGATGCGTGACGGTGATTTAGCCGGAGCTGAATCAATTTTGATCAAAGCGCAGAAAAAAGTTAAAAAAGGTGATGAAAAATCAAAGAAAACTATTGATACTTTTTTGACTGCGATCAATAAGGAAAGAGTTAATTCTGATAAAGCCCGTAAGGATGTTATGGATTACAACCTTTCTGAACTTGAAAGTTTTCTGCAAAAAGGAACGACTTATCTGGAACTTGATCAATTCGACAAAGCTGAGCTTGAGTTGCAACGCGCCAAAATGATCGCTCCTGATGACAAGCGTGTTGATGTTCTGTTGAATCAGGTTTATCAAAAACGTTCCGTCGTCAAAAAAGCAGACATGGCTGCCCAGCAGGTGGTTGATGCAAAAGATATTTCGGCGAAATCCAAGACAGCTGATTCCGTTTTCCGTGAAGGCGTTATTCTTTATAAAGAGGGACGCATCATAGAAGCGGTTGAAAAGTGGAATCAGGCGTTGGAAATTTTCCCGGATCATCCATTGGCTCAGACTTATCTGGCCAATACTGAAACTGAATACAATCAGGCAATAGAAACCTTAAAATCAGCAGAGAAACTTGCTGCTGAAGAATCTGCTTTTGAAAAAAAGCTAGATGAACCCATTATGCAATATTCTACTGAGGGTGAAAGCCTGGATATAAAAAATGTCCTGAGTACCCTCAGCAAAATTAGCGGCCTTAACATTATGATGGGTGAAAACCTGGCAGGTAAAGTTGCTTTCGAAGTGAAAAACTCTTCGGTTCGCGAAGTGCTTAACCTGATTCAGAAACAATATGGTTTCATCTGGAAGCGCGAAGAAGGAACAATTTTCGTCGAACAAGGTTTTGAAACGCGCGTCTTCCCACTAACTGAAGACCAGTATAAAACTTTGGAATTGATCATTAAAGATAGTAACGTACTGGATGATTCCAGTAAAAGCCTTGTTACAATCCTTTATGGTCCCGGTGATGAGTTTAAAGTTCCTGGCAAACAACTGTATCTGAATAATACCAGCCGTTCTTTGGTGGTAACCGATACAAAAGCCAACCTGCGACGCGTCGAAGCATTCTTTAAAGATATGCCGGTAATTACAGGTGAGTTGAAACCATTACAAACCAATACCTATAAGTTAGATAAAGACATCGCTAAAGAGATATTTGAGATAGTCAAACTGGTCCTTTATAAAGGCCAGGGCGCCTATGATATCAATAATCCCAAGCGTGCTCTCTATCTCGAACCAAACTCCAATGTATTAATTGTTATTGATTATCCTGAAAATATTAATGAAGTTGAAGCAATTCTTTCCAGTGCTCAAATCACCCAACAGTTGGAAGAAGGCGTCCTTGTAGCGCAACAGTTTACTATTACTGACATGGACGATGTTGAGAATACGCCAGAAGCTTTGTTGCGTCGTGAAGAGTTCGTCACAGCTATCGCTGAGATCATCGAAAAGATGCTCTTCGCCCGTGAAGGACGTGATGCCGCCAAACTGCAAGGCCGTCAGATTATGCCTAATCCTCAACGGGGCACTATTGACGTAGTCGATACTCGCGAGAACATTCGTCGAGTCGAAGATTATCTGGCCAGCGTCCGGGGTGAAAGCACTCAGGACCTTCTTATTGAGCGTTTTTTAATCAAGCATGTTAATGTATTCGATATTGCTGATGCTTTGGCTTATGTGTTCTTTGATTCACAGCAATCCACTCGTTCCATGTTCTTAAGCCAGGATTCATTCCAATCGATTGGTTCATCTGAAGAAGGTGATAATATCGATGCTGGAAGCCTTTATGAAGAAACCACCCGTAGCCGTTTCAACCTGACAGGCGGTGGTGGAAGTTCTGATCTGCTTCAGTTTATGGCAGTTCGTTTCTATCCTGATCCTAACACCAACAGTATTGTTGTTTTGACGCCTGACCAGGAATCAATTGATTTGGTTTCACGCATTATCACTACTTTTGATAAAGCTCAACGCATGGTCGAAATCGAAACCCGTACAGTTCGCGTTTCACTCAACGATCTCCGTACCATTAACTTTGATTACATTCTGACTGATCCGTTGGTTGATAAAATTTCCTTGAACCCGGAACAGATGCAAATGAGTATGACCGCATCTTCTACTACTGGTGGAGAAGGATTAAATTTAGGTCTTCATACTTTTGGAAGTTCCCGTGTGGATTTCTTGATGAATCTGCTGGAATCGACCTCAAGCTTCCAATTACTTAATGCTCCTAAATATCTATCCGTCGCTAATCCTACAGATCCTCCTTTGGTCTTCGTCGGACAGCAGATTCCTTATGCTGACACCGTCGATTTTGATGATCAGGGTGATGACGATCCAACTAATAACCGTTTAACCGCTAATTTTGAACGTACATTCGTTGGCAGCATGTTGGCTTGCATTCCATTCATTCTCAATGATGATCATATTTACCTTGAGTTGAATCCACAGGTTATTGAACCTGGTGAACGACTTCCTGTTACTCTTAGCGGAACCGCTCCTCCAGGGCAGGAAATTCCTAATATTGGCCCCTTGCTTCTCAATCAGCAATATTTAAAAACCAGCGTTCGTATGAAGAACGGTTCTACTATGGTTCTTGGTGGAATGATTAGTGAAAGAAAGAGTGAAGTTAAAGACGCCGTGCCTCTTCTTTCCAAAATTCCATTCCTAGGAAACCTGTTTATAGACCGAAGGATCGAAAGCGAAAAATCATCGACTCTTATCTTTGTTACCGCTCGTGTTATCGAACCTAGTTTGTAATCTGAATAAAATTAAAATAAAACCCCGGTCTATTGCTAGATCGGGGTTTTTTTTGCTTCTTCATATATGTATGAGGTTTGAATGGTTCTGAGAAGTATGTACATTCAATACAACGTTTCAAGGAACTTATAAAGTTTAGGGATAATCTTACAAAAAATCAGGAATTCCCTTACATGCTTTATATATAACAATAGTACAATTTATCAGCTGCTTTTAAATATTTTTTCTATAAACAAAATCTTATTGTGAAGTTTAAATATTTGATCAAATAATCTTCTTTTTTGAGTCGCTCTATACTGCAATTAGTCAATTAGAATTGCTGCTTAAATACTCGTAATTTTAGAATCACTTAAAAAAAATTATTGATATATATATTTAAGTTATTTAAACCCAAAGTTTTCTGGAAATTTTTATGTCTATCAACAAACCTTTCTTTTTTGCTCCTGATATACTGAGTAATTCATTTGATTTTGAAACGATTTTTTTTCTGTCTTTCGAGAAATTGTTTAATAAAGAATTTCTATCTGAAATTAATGATGATTCTATCACTCAAGTGCAATATAAATTGACTCAATATAGTGAAGTTATAAATTCAAAATTATCTTCAGAGAAAATCACCTGTATTTTTACTGAAAATGGAGCGTATTGGTTAGATGAAGAAATGCTCAATACGTTGATCTTGAAATTGGAAAACTCTAACCGTGGTATGGAGCTTAACGGCAATGATCCTCTCTGGAAACTTACCAGTCGGGAAATACTTGCTTACCACCATAAGAATATCCGTCATATTGTTCAATCGGTTGCTAATGATGCTGTGTTGCTTGAAAATCTGAAACATCATATGAATGGTGAATATAAGAAAAGTAAAATTAATATTGATAATAACAGAAAAATAGTCAATAAATTGTTGAGCAATATTAATGATCAGGAAATTTATTGTGATAATTTCATTAAAGAAGAGTTCTCTCTAATAGAAAGATGTAGAATCACTCGAACCATGATAGAGAATGGTTATATAGATGTTAAAACTCTTGGATATGGAATAGAAGATTTAGTGAAGGTTGAGGAATTACTGCAAAACAGATGTGATTACAATAATCCTGAAATTAATAAGGCGTTCTTAAAAAACCTTATTAATGATTTATTAGAGTGTGAAAGGCTGCAATTGAAGAGGATAGTCCAGTGGGAAGAATTAATGGAATCTATAGAATTAGATGCATTGGGATATGATGGTTTAACCCAAATTTTCAGTGTTATGAGGAAAAGTTTAGAATTTTTTATTAATAATAGAGAAAAAGAAATCGATCAATGTTCCTATTTTAAGGATGTTATGAGTGACAAGATAAAAATTATGGAGGATATTCATAAAGATGGAGAAGCATTAACCGATAATGAAATAGAGCAGTTATTGAACAGGTTTGACTCTGATACAGAACTGAACCAATCAGGTTCTCCGCAGCAAAAAGGTTCTTCCAATTCAAATAGAATTGGTATGGCGTTTCGTAATCGCAGAAGATAGTTAATGAATTTTAATAAAAATTATTGAAAAACACAATTTGCTATCTATAATATAAAAGTCAATATTATAAATATCCCGAACAAAGAAATTGTGAAGCGCCATGGTACGAGGTTCATCAGACAAACCAAAAATGACAGGCAGGAAAAAAGCGGCCATTTTGATGGTTACGCTGGGTCCTGATATCGCCTCTGATGTATACCGCTGTTTAAGTGATGATGAAATAGAGCAAATCACTCTGGAAGTGGCGAATATTGGTAATATCCCTCAAGAACAAACCTCGCATGTAATCGAAGAGTTCTATCATACCTCTATGGCCAAGCAATACATCGCGCATGGCGGCATCTCTACCGCCCGCGAGATACTCGAAAAAGCGCTTGGACCAGGCAAGGCTATGGAAATCATCGAGCGTCTACAGGGTATGCTGCAAGGTACGCCTTTCGATTTCCTCAAAAAAATTGATCCCAATCATCTGCTTAACTTTATTCAGAGCGAGCATCCCCAGACGGTTGCTCTGATTCTGGCGCATTTGGAATTCGATCAGTCAGCCGTCATTATGTCGGCCCTGCCTCCCGAAATGCAGACCGAAGTTGCATTGCGCATAGCCACTATGGATCAGACCTCGCCGGAAATCATCTCTGAAGTTGAGCGGGTGCTGGAGCGCAAAATCGCCACGGTTCTGTCGCAGGAGTTCTCCATTGCAGGCGGTATCGAAGCTCTGGCTGAATTACTCAACCGGGTTGACCGCGCAACCGAGAAAGCCATCATGGAGACCATCGAAGAAGAGAATCAGGAACTGGCGGTTGAAATCAAAAAACTGATGTTCACCTTCGACGATGTTATTCTGCTTGACGACCGCGCTATTCAGCAGGTGCTGCGTGAAGTGGATATGAAAGAAATGGCCGTCGCATTGAAAGGCGGCAACGAAGAAGTCAAGAACAAAATTTTCAGCAATGTATCATCACGCGCGGCGGATAATATTCGTGAAGATATGGAATTTATGGGTCCAGTTCGCGTTAAGCAGGTGGAAGAGGCTCAGCAGAAAATCGTTGCCATTATCAGGCGTTTGGAAGAATCTGGAGAGATTATGATTAACCGGGGCAGCGAAGATTCCATGATTGGATAGATTATCATTGTATCATTATTGGTATAAATAGTGCCCTAAAGTTTATAAAAAAGATCAATTAACCAATGTTGAGAGAGGTTTGTATGGAACCTATGTAAAATAGGGTGGTTATATTGTAAAAAAATTAAATCATGGGGGCTTTACAAAAACATAAATTAGGTTATAAATTATATGGGGATTGTTCGGCATTCCCTATTCCACATTTTTTGACCGTAGTCTCTCCCTGTGACTACGGTCTTTTTTCTTATAATTCATCAGGATAATAGATATATTTTAAAAGAATATTGTAAATATGCCTATATTTACATTAACGATAATGTTATTGTTTGATGGCAACTATCGTAAAAAGCTTAATAGCGATTATTGAGGAGTTAAACATGAAGAAAAGGCTTAATGGTTTTACTTTGATTGAGTTATTGATTGTTGTTGCGATTATCGGGATTCTAGCCGCTATCGCCGTACCGAATTTCTTGAATGCTCAGATCAGAGCCAAGATTGCTCAGTGCTATGGTAATATGAAAGCTCTCCAGACTGCTATCAGTTTATATGAAGTCGATAGTGGATGGCCTCCGATGGATCGTGGAGATGAGACGGTTAATGGTTCCAGTTATCAACCGCTGACAACTCCTGTTGCGTATATCAGTGGCTATGGCGTGGTAAGAGATATTTTCCCGCCAAAGCAAGGCGAGCGCAAATATTATGAATATGGCGCATCGCTTAGGTTGGGTAATGAACCTAATACATCTGGTGGACAAGCGCGAGTTAAAGAATATAAATCCGCAGGAGTCTCGTATGTCTGCATCTCTTCCGGTCCGGATGGTGATACCGATTGGGCCTGGACCGATTGGGCTGGAGGTTTAAGATCACTCAATAATCCAAGTAAAGCAGGCAGCAATGGTGATGGAGGCGCTTTTTACAATTCAAGCAATGGAATGAATTCCAATGGAGATATTGTAAGCACCAGCGCCCGGATTTATCAATAGGTAGTTGATAGAATTAAGTTCGCTAGATATCCCTGTACCCAAGTTGAGATAACAAATCTCTTTTGAAATAATAATAGGCGCCCCCGTGAACCTAGAACCATTAATTATCGTAATCACCCGATAATATGCAATCCAGGTAATCCTTTCATCCTGGATATCCAGATTCAGACAAAAAAAATACCCTCTATAACCTCCCCCGAATTGGGGGAGAGGGGTTTGTTCCAGTAAGTCTGTAAACGACTTATGGGGACTACTTATCCGATATGCATAATATCCATGCCGCGCTTGTTGATGATGGAATCTTTCATGTGGATGGTGACGACAATGCGGTCAGCAGCGCCTTTGTAACTCTCTACCAGTCTGCCTTCGGAAATCAGTCTGATAGATTCAATCGAACCTTCTTCATTATCTTGAGGATTAAAGCTCACGCGGTCGCCTACATTAAATTCAACATCGTTTAATTCAACTACATTGCTAATATCAATCATTTCCTACTCCTTAATTAATATAATCTAATGAATCATATATAAAAAACAAACAATCCTATGAACCTTATTGACAACGCTTGACATCTATGTATAATTGTGACCAATCATTGACGATAGTCAAGTGTGTTATTATAATAATAAAAAAAATAACTAAAGAATTAGTAGCGTCTCAGCTTGCCCAGCGGACGCATTTTGTATTTTATAATACCAACCCAAACTATTGATTCGATAGAAATTAACAGTATTCAACTAAAAAGTACGTTTGTATAGGTGACTTTATTTTGGAACGTTTATTGACCATCAAGGATGTTAGCGAAACTCTTCAAGTGAATGAAAGAACCATTCATCGGCTGATTCAGTCGAGTAAGATTCCGGCTACCAAGGTAGGCAATCAGTGGAGATTTCATCCCGCACAGCTGGAGGTATGGTTCCTTAATGGCGGCGAGGGTGAAATCGCTAATGGGAATGGCGCATCTACCTGGGAGAATGAAGACGAATTTCTAATTGCCGCTCCTGACCGGACTTTGTTGGATATTGACGTTTATTCAATCGATGCTTTATTCGGGCGGATGGTTGATACTCTGATAGACAGTGGTCACCTGTTGCAAAAGTCAATCTTTTTGCAGGCTGTGATAGAACGGGAAAACCATCTGTCCACTGGAGTGGGGAAGGGAATTGCCTTGCCGCATGCCTGGCATCCGGTCAATGATCTTTTTCATGTTCCACTAATTGTCGGCGCCCGGTTGAACACGCCGCTTGATTTCAAGGCGGTTGATGGTGAGCCGGTTGATCTGGTTTTTCTGTTATGCTCTCCCCGGAACCGTATGCATTTGAAATTGCTTTCCACTATGGCGTCAGTAGCTAAAGACGCTTCCTTCCTGGCTGAACTCCGCAATGTCGATTCTTCAGAAGAATTCTGTTCGATGCTGATAGACGCCCTATCTCCGGTTGAACTGGCAGTTATCGGGAAATAATTAATTTTTGTAATTTAGATTACCAAAAAATCAAAATGTTTTATCCCCAATCGGGTAACCATGAAGGTTACCCCTACGTGCGTTTATCAAATTGTTATATTGTTGTAGGGTGCGCCCCTTGTGGGCGCCCGTAATTCAGAATACCTAAAATCAGAACGGGAAATCGCCAATCGGGTAACCATGAAGGTTACCCCTACGTGCGTACAAAAAATTTGTTATATTGCTGTAGGGCGCGCCCCTTGTGGGCGCCCGTAATTCAGAATACCTAAAATCAGAACGGGTGATCGCCAATCGGGTAACCATGAAGGTTACCCCTACGTGCGTACAAAAAATTTGATATATTGCTGTAGGGTGCGCCCCTTGTGGGCGCCCGTAATTCAGAATACCTAAAATCAAAACGGGAAATCGCCAATCGGGTAACCACAAGGGTTACCCCTACATTTTATATTCGGGGGATTAATTATGCCTAATGAGAATATGCCTCATGCTCCTATTTCCAGAAGACGTTTTTTGAAGAATTCTGCTGCGGCGGGGAGTGCTATTGCGTTGTTGCCCGGTCAGCCGATTGCGGCGGCGCCTGCTAATAAACAACCGAACAGTCCATCAGCTATTTTGCAGAATCAGGTGGTTGATGGTCGTCTTGATTTATCGCCCGCCAAGTGGATCTGGTATCCGTCTGAACGTTGTCTTCAGAATACTTTTGTTTTATTCCGGCGTGAATTTGAATTGAAATTCGCACCCCGCATCGCCTTGGGCTGGGTGCTGGCGGATAGCCGTTATGAACTGTTGGTTAATGGTGAAAGAATCAACTGGGGGCCTACTCCCTGCGACCCCCGGTGGTTGGAAGCCGATCCGGTTGATATTACATCCGCTTTGCGTCCGGGCAAGAATGTTATCGCCGCTAAGGTATTATTTTACGGCCAAGGTGATGGAACCTCTCCACTTGGTAAACCGGGCTTCATCTTTAATCTAACCATGAATACGGAAGAAGAAGGAAATTATGAGTTGATTTCCGACTCGTCATGGAAAGCGCATCTGGCGCGTTCTTGGAAACCGGGACAATACAAACGCTGGTATCTGCGCTCGTTACAGGAAGAATTTGATGCGCGGCTTTATCCTTATGGTTGGGAGAAGCCTGAATTTGAAATAAATGATGATTGGCTTCCGGCTATGGAGATTGAGAATGCGGCAGATGATAGCTCAATCTGTTCAAACTATTCAGAATATATGCTGGAAATTCGTGGTAATAAGGAAGAGTGCTACCTGAGTCCACGTAGCGTTCCCTTGATGAAAGAATATGAGGTTCCAGTCGCCTTATTGCGTGAGTCGTATTTGATTGACTGGAAGCGTCCACCGCAAGAGTATTTTGAATGTATGCCTCCCGATAGTTTTAAGGCGGTTAAACATACTTCAGTCATAGAGAAATCTGCTGGAGAATGGGGCGTTGAAATTGATGGAGAAAGTGGCGCCGCGCTGACCTTCGAATTCAAAGATCAGGTCGTTGGGTGGCCTTATTTTACGATTGACGCGCCGGAAGGAACTGTTATTGAAATGATGGTTCACGAGGCTCATCAACCTGGAGGCCCGCCGTTATTGAACTCTCATTATAACTCCTGGACCCGTTTTATATGCAAGCAGGGAGTCAACAAATTTCATACTTTCGATTTTGAAAGCTGCCGCTGGATTCAGTTGCATATACACGGAACTAAGGGTGAGGTTACGATACGTAACATAGGCGTTTTACGTAGGATATATAACTGGCCTAATCAACCGCAAGTTCGGAGTTCCGAACCGGCGCTGCAGCGGTTATTTGATGCAACCATCAATACTCTGCATAACTGCGCTCAGGAAACCATTGTGGATGGCATGGCCCGTGAGCGGCAGCAATACAGCGGAGACGTGGGACATACCCTGCACTCCATCTACTATACTTTTGGAGAGACCAGACAGCCCGCCCGCTACTTAAAAACTTTCAGCCAGGGAATGACCAAAGACGGATATTTCCTGGATTGCTGGCCGGCCTATGACCGTATGGCGCGGTTGATGGAAAGACAATTGAACCTGACTAAATGGGGGCCGTTGCTGGATCATGGCATAGGGTTGAATTTCGATTGCTATCATCACTATCTTTATACCGGAGATTTGAAAGCCCTAGAAGAACCATATCCACGGTTGCTGCGTTTCGCTGAGTTTTTGAAAACTATTATCCGAGATGATGGATTGTTGGCGGTTGAGGATATCGGCATCCCGGCGGTTTGGTTGGATCATAATGCATTTGAGCAGCAACGGCATAAGCAGTGCGCCTTCAATCTCTATGCCTCCGCCATGTTCAAGCACGCCCTGGCGCCGATCTGCCGCGCCTTTGGCGACGATGACGCCGCCGCCCGGTTTATCAGGTTGAGTGAAAGCCTCCAGGCCGCTGCGGTTAAGAAATACTGGAGCAAGAAACATGGCATGTTCGTCAATAATCTTCCCTGGGTTGATCAAGAAGGCGGAATCCGCATGTGCGACCGATCGCTGGCTACCTCTGTTCTGTTTGACCAGAATCCAAAAGGAAATATCACAAACACTATAAAGACGCTGGTTGAATGCCCCGGCACGATGGGACTATCATATCCGGCCAACGCTGGATGGCGCTTGTGGGCTTTGTCGAAAGCCGGGCGCAATGATGTCTTGGTTGATGATCTGCGCAAGCGTTGGGCGACCATGGATTCGGTTGTGTTGAATAACACCTTGCAGGAAGATTGGACCGCCAAAAAAGACGGCGGCTCGCAATGGAGCCATTGTCCGGTAGCGCCGCTCTATCTTCTATTCATGAACCTGATAGGCATCCAGCCGCTGGAAAACGGATTCACCCGCTGCCAGATTCGCCCCCAACTGGCCGATCTGGGAGATATCAGCGCGACAGCCTATACCGTGCGCGGCCCGATACAGTTTTCCTCCAAAGGTAAACCGGGCGCCCGAAAAATCACGCTTGATATTCCCGATGGCATGAATTGCGAACTGGTTGTTCCCAAAACTGAGAAGATCAATCTTGCCAAAGCCAAAGGATCATCGCCTGATGGCTGCGCCCGTTATCAACTGAAAAACGGCGGCAACGAATTTTCGCTGGTTTCGGTTTAACAATATCCCCAAAATTCCTCTCCCTCGCTTTTGGGGGAGAGGAATGCTTACCCACGCGTAGGATGGGTCATGCCTCACCGACCCATCAAAGAACCACCCACTCATATCAAAAACCTACCAAGTTATTTTCCTGATTTTGGTGTTTATAGCGCCCAGGTAATTTCTGTTGTCTGAATCTGGATACTCTGGATGGAAGGATGACCTGGATTTTATAATACATGGGTGGCTGCTATCAACCCTCACCTAGCCTCTCCCAATCTTGGGAGAGGGATGCTTTTCCTACGGTTTTTGTATAACTAAGCCATAACAATACAGTTGGTTATATCCCAAAATCCCTCTCCCCCAAGTTGGGGGAGAATTCAAGAGGGGGTTGTTATCCTATTACTATTCTTAGAATAATCGTCTAATTATACTTACGTATTATATAGTAATAAAATAGATATGCAGCAATCCCTATGTTTTGTCTGTTTCGTATAGTAAAATTAAAATAATTTAATAATTCTTAGGAAAAGATATTCTATACTGATAAATTCAGACTCTGATAAAGTTGGATATTATACTTTTATGAAGTAATCAGAAATGGTAATTGATTATGACCAAAATGACCAAACACGCCGATCATAAATTCAGTATTACCATCCATACTGAAGATGAACCAGTAGTTTATTGCCTTAGAGCACTAAGTAAATATTGTCAGCGCACTGGAAACAATAATATTCCATGGGGCGGTACAAAGGAAAAAGATTGGTTAGATGATGAAAACCAAGTAACGTTTAGGTTCTCTAAATCCGAATATCGTGAACTTTTTGTTTCGGAATTGAAGAGATTACTACCAGGAAATTTATGGAAAGAAAAAGATAGGAGTGATAACGATCCAGCAGTCAAGCAAATTAAGAATTAATATTAAGCATTGGTGCCAAGGGCAAGAAAACGAAGCGATCAGTTCTTGATATTATCACTTATGACTTTATGTATACCTCAAGGCTTAACTTCTCATTGATTATGGAAATCTTATACTGAAGGGTAGGTACTAACAATGAAAAAGACCACTAAAACATTGGTAATTATTACATTACTATTGATTACGGTCACGGGGCGTACTTTGACAGAGAGTACTGAGATTGAAGCGCTCACGGCAGGTACAGGGCTTGAGGTGTTGCCTGGAACTAAGATACCAGTTGTCATTGAAAGATTAGATGACGAATGTGAAAAATTAGGTCTTATATGTGATTTAATTAAAAGCAAGGTTGAACTACAACTTCACAGAAATGGGATAACTGTATGTAATAAAGAAGATCAAACAAAGTCCGATGTGTACCTCTATGTGCAATGCAATGTGAAAAGTAATGCATTTTCTATTAAAATCCATTTTAATCGAATAATGTATTATTGGGTTGGTAAAAATAAGCACATAGTTGTAGCATCTCCTTATCATAAAGACGTAGTTGGTATTCATGGCTTTGATCGAGAATTCATAATCCAAGGGTTGATAGATCTAGTAGATATCTTTTCGAATGATTTCATTAAGTCGAATCAAAAAAAAACGATGAAAAGTAATCCAGGTAAATGATAAATAAATGCAATGGAAGCGTGGGTGCCAAGGACAGTGTCCTTTCTGTCCTTGACTAATAACCATGGAGAAATGTAATTAATCCTATGATTATCAAAAGTTAATATTAAAATCCGCTCCATGATTTACTCAATATTTAATTATTTACGAATTAATCCAGTAATAAAAACTAAGAATATAATGATTATTATGTATTCGTGAAATAAGAGGCTTGATCAAGGGCAGAAAATACACTGCCCTTGGCACCCAGTTATTGGTTATCCGATAGTGGTTTGAATTCCCCCCTCACCCTAGCCCTCTCCTGGCGGGAGAGGGGACTTGGTTTTCTGTTCTACAACGCCTACCATTACTTTTTTATGGTTACTACGTTTAATATGCAGGGCTAAGGCCTTAAGCGGATATCTGTGTAATTAGTTATAGTGAATACTACGTCTATCAAACAATATGAAAAATAATCTTTGTTTTATCCTTTTTATCTTTTTGTTTAATTGTTCGTTTGCTGCGTTCTCAGAAGAGTCTATTAATGACCTATACGCTAAGGGAAACCAGGCGTTCAGTGAAGCGGATTATATAACTTCTACATATTATTATCAGCGGTTGCTTGATTTAGAAAAGTGGAATGAATTTCCCCAAAAAATTGACGTGCTGCGCAAACTGGCCATGATTGAAGAGTCGCAGGCGCGGTTTGATGATGCTGCGCGTTATTATCGTCTATTAATTGATAACCTGCCTCAATCTAAAGACCCTAACATTAGTAATCTTAATTATTTTTACTATCAGAGATATGCGGAAAATCTGGAGAAAACCGGTAAGTATGCACTGGCGGGTCAAACATATTGGGAATTGGTTCAAGGATCAAAAGAGGTCAATCGTACTGTTTATTTGAAACACTTGATCCAGAACTACCAATACCGGCAAGTATCTGACGATCAACTCGATGAACTGCGGCAAGTGGTTTTACCGCAATATCTCGAAAACCTGGGTCTGGAATTCGCCGAACTGTTACGCATCCAGGGGAAAAAACAGGAAAGCTTAAATCTATTCAACCAGTTATGGCCCATAAATCCCGTTGACTCACTGGATTATTTAAGCAGTATTGCCGACCTGTTCGCTTCGGAAAACAAGTTGGACGAACTGATCAGCCATGTTCATTTATATCGCACAACGGTCAATAATTCTTCAGCGCTTATAATGTTTGAGGTCAATCTTCTCGAACAGGCTGAAAGAGGCGCCGACGCATTACAACAAATCGAACAATTCATCTTCGATCAATCTGGTATGAAACAGGTTGAAGATATGGAGCCAATTATCATCAAGGTTCCCGCCTTAATATTGGATCGCTGGGTTGAACTGGTTACACACTACCGCAATATTGATGATGGAATCAGGATTATCACACAGATTCTGGCGATCACTCCGATGGATTTAACCCGCCGCAAACAACTTTCGGGAATGCTGGTGCGCGAGGGACGTAAGCAGGAAGCCGTTGCGCTATGGAGCAATTGGGCTGAAGCGGAAACCAAGACGCCTACTACCATCCTGAATGCCGCGCAAGAAATATTTGGCATTGGAGATTTAGAAGCAGCCCGTGCTGTTTTAAGTGATTTCAAAGGACGCATCCCGCCTCAACTTGCCTGGAGGCAGGGACAGGCGGCGCTTCAGTTTGGAGATCATAAACAAGCTATCGCCGCATTTAATATCGCGGTGGCAACGGGTAAAGTTCATCCATCAATGATCGAATCGGTTATCAATCAGCATATTCAAACCAATCCCGATCAGAGCCAATGGGTAGCGGAATTAGTCAAAGCGGCGTCCGGTAAACTGCATTCCTCAGTTCCAAGTTGGCTCAAAGCATCCTTGCTGAATTTGGGAGTTCAACCTCAGTATAGAAAACAGTTAGAAGAATTGATCGAGTCTGATCCAAGCGACGCCTGGAAATTCAGCGCCGCTTTAGAGAGCATCAAGCAGGGTGATAATGATTGGGCTTTATCGCAGTTTAACAGCATACCGCAAGAAAGCCTTTATTTTGACATAGCCAAACAAAAGCGTTCGGCGATATTGGGGGAGAACTCGTCCCTGGATGCGCAGCGCCAGGCGGCGGAACTCTTTCAATCCTATGTTGCGGATATTCTGGCATCAGCTAGCCCGGTAGTTCTGACGCCCCAAATGTTAGAGCGTTTGATTCAATATTCGGAAATCTCTCTCAACGCATTTAAACCAGATCAGGCGCTGGAGGCGATTCGTAAAATTGAATCCGCTTTTGATACATTGGAGCATCCACCAGGCGCTAGCGTTATATCTCAACTCACCCTGAACCGCGCCCGCGCATTGACTGAACTGGGATCGCTTGATCCGGCCATTAAACTGCTGGATTCAATTAATGAACTACCTTACCAGGAAGATGCGCAATTGCTCTTGGCCAAAATATTCATCGCGCAACGCAAGTCTGATATAGCCCTTTCACTGCTTAATGAGATAGCGCAGAATACTCAATTTTGGAGAACCAAAAATGACGCCCTTGGTTTAATGAACGCTTTAGAGCCTTTGGTGGGAGATCCTCTACAATTATTCTGTGACGCCATGCTCTATCGACTGCAAGGGCGATTGGCAAACGCCATCCCCCTGTTGCGCCAATTAGCGGTAGATCACTATGGGGGAGATGTTGAGGAATGGTCACGCTATCATATAGGAAAACTGAAACAGGATTCGGGAGACGCCAAAGGCGCCATCGAAGAATGGAGACGCCTTCTGACCGATGTGGATCATCCAGTGATTAACGGTATGATCCGTTTGGAAATTTTACGGATGCAACAAATCGCCTCAACCAATAACGCAAGCGCAACTGATTATCAGGACTTGATGATCGAATTGCCCAATACAATTTTTGCAGATTTAGCCCGTTTGGAAATGCAACGACAGTTTAATAAGGAGATGCCATAATGCAATCGCAAATCGGCGATAATGAACAATCAATTCAAACAACTCAGGAGCAACCATTTAACGTTGATGAGAGTCAGACTCTTCCTTTAGGTATGGCATGGTGGGAAATCGGGGCAATATCTTTAACTTTCATCTTGATTGCGAGCGTCGCACTGCCCAATTATTTCAGGTATCTGGATTTTATGCGTGGACATGAAAGCGCCGCCCGGCTTACATTGATAGCCAATTGCCTGAAATATATGGCCGACCAGAATCAAACCAAACCCGGCGAGAAAATATGCGAACTGTTTGACCTGAACGAAACGCTGGAACTGGCTCAACGGCGTATTTATACCAAAATGAATATTGGCGCCGCTCGCGCCCTGTTTCTTAAAATAGGCGCTGAACCGGATTGCCCCGGCGGGGGGGATTACATTGTTAATTTGAATCTTGACGCTCAGGGAAACATCATAGAGCCTACCAGCACTCTGGCTTTTGGCCCCAAGGGTGATTTTTATCGCAAAAACGGATTGTATGTGGCGGATATGTCTCAAGTTAATGGTGACATTGGATTGTAGGTGGATTGTGAGTGGTCTAGGGCGCCCACAAGGAACGCCCCTACGTGGTAATACTGAAACGGAGATAGTGCGGTTGTGGCGACTATTCTTATAGCTGATGACGAAGCCAAAATGAGGAAAATCCTCAATTTGGCGCTTATGGATGAGGGATATGATATCCTTGAAGCCAAGGATGCCGATTCTGCAATTGAGGTTATTAATTCCACATCGCTAAGCCTGATCATTACAGACCTTCGCATGCCTGGCGGGGGCGGTATGGCGGTTTTGGAAGCAGTCAAGAAGATAGATCATTACATACCTATAATCATATTAACGGCTTATGGAACAGTAGAGAATGCAGTTGACGCCCTTAAAAACGGCGCTCATGATTACCTTCTCAAGCCATGCGACCTGGATGAAATAAAACTATCTGTTCGCAAGGCTCTGGAGTTTCAACGCCTCGAACAAGAGAACAAATACCTGCGCGTTGAACTTGATCAACGTCTTGAACAAGATGAAATCATTGGTAAATCAGCCAGTATGATTAAAGTGCTCAGCATGGTTCGCCGACTTGCTAGAGTTGACGGAATTGTTCTGATACGTGGAGAAAACGGCTCAGGTAAAGAACTGGTAGCACGCGCTATACATCGGCAAAGCCCACGCAGCAAACGGCCATTTGTTACCGCCAATTGTTCTTCAACGCCGCCTGATATTCTTGAACTGGAATTATTCGGTCATATGTGGGGAAAACCTGGAGTTAATCCAGATGCTCCAGCAACCGGGAAATTCAGTCTGGCCAATGGAGGAACCTTATTCCTGGATGAAATCGGCTATCTCCCTCCCAGCATGCAGGGAAAAATTCTTCGAACTATAGAAGATAAAACCATTGAACCGGTGGGTGATTCGCTTAGTAAAAAAATTGATGTCCGGATTATTGCCTCAACCAATCAAGACCTGGAGGTCAAAGTACAAAGTGGAGAAATACGCTCTGATTTCTATTTCCACTTGAATGTTCTACCGATTACAGTTCCTCCTTTGCGGGAGCGTAAAGAAGATGTTCCTCTTCTGATTGAACATTTCTTGAAAAAAAAGCAGCAAGGCAGGTCAACCCTTTCATTTTTACCCGATGATATTAAATCATTAATGCAATACCATTGGCCGGGCAATGTCCGCGAATTACAAAATATTATTGAAAGAGCAGTTGTTATGCATACTACTGAACTAAACGAACTGCTTCCTTCACTTCATCCGGCGCTGACGACAACAAACCAGATGAATTTTCTACAGAATGAATTGTTCGATCTTTCATACAAAGAAGCCAAAAAAAATATTTTAGATGAATTCGAAAAGATTTATTTTACACATCTATTAAAAAAAACCGGCGGCAATATTTCACGCGCCGCTCAGCTTGCGCAAGTACATAGGAAAAATTTCTATGTTAAAATTTCCGAATTAGGCATTGATTCCAAAGAATATACCCAAAATGAACCTATAACTTAGTGTGATTTACATGAAAGAAAAAAATATTTCAGTGCAGCGATCTGATAGTAACGAAGGAATATGATACAAAAACGGAAATGCATTAGCATTTCCGTTTCCGTTTAATTCATCAGGGAGCATTTTAGAAGGCATGAAATTCTGAATCATCAATATACTGAGAGTCTAATTTCTTGGGTCCAGGCAACCTGCTCAGCGGCAGTTTTGGTAGTAGCAATAATTTCGCCTAAGATTTTTTGGACTTCACTCAATGCCGGTGCGGTTTCTGATCCATAAATTTTTGCCGCTTTACTTGTATCATTGGGATCGAATACGCTATCTATATGAATGGCTGATTGGTGTAAAGCGTTATGATGGCTTTCAATCCCGGCTAGAGGAGTTTCTAATTCAGGGATAAGCGCTATAGCCTCGTTACGGCCTTCACCATAATACCATTTACCAAAGGCGCATTTGTGGGAATCGGTTTGCACCTTTAATTTAGTCATACTTTCATCGGTAAGTAGAATGGATACTTGGGCCGCCCAATTTAGATGTTCAATCTCCCGTTGCAACAGTTCTCCACTTAAATTATTCATTTGAACGGCCTGGTTAAGGCTTGTGATCATATTGCCAATACCAAAAATACTCCAACCTCCGACAACAATCAGCAATGCCAGTACTATGCCGAAACCAATCCCTAGTTTTTTTCCATTTTTAAGTGTTTCCAATTCATGAGTACGCGTATCCTTAAGATGTAGTATGTTTTATGAGTTATATCATTTATTAAATAACCGATGCAAGAGCGGATTCTTGGATTATTCTAATCTGCTCAGCGATAATCCTATCCATTCTTAACAAAACCACGCTGCTCATAGCATGCTGTGCAATTCCATAGATAAAGTCTGTATTTAAATATGAGAGAAAGGGATCGTCGAAATCTATTATATTTTTTTCAAAATTAACTGTCTCTGCAATGACATCAACAATAACGCCATAAACGACCCCATTAATTTCGAGGATAATGATGCTGGCCAAAGAACCTTTAGGTCTATCTTTTACTCGGAGGAATTTACGAAGATCCAGCAGTGGAATATGCTGATCGTGGTGAAGGAATACTCCATCTTGGTATTGCGGGGTTGATTCAAATAAAGACCAATCCTTATAAAGAACCAACTTTTTTACCCATGACATTGGAACTCCGTATTCTTTGTCATCTAAGGTAAAACAGAGGAAATGATCAGAGAAATGGATATCTTTACTTGTGCTATTCATGTTGAAACTCCCCGGGTTATAAATAAAATAATATTACAAAGTTCAAAAATATAATTGTTTTTTTAGTAGCAATAAAAAGACCAATATAACCTTGATCCATTGTTTTCGCTATTTATATATGTATTCCATAATTTTTATACGTATTTATAAATAGTTTGTGCGTTGAGCGTATAGTAATTTAATGTACATAAATAGTATTATAAATTATATATAATATAAACATAATATAGACTTAAATAAAGGAGCGTCCAGTTCTTTTATTTCATTTATAGATCAGGTTAAGCGAGTGTTATAATGATAAATTTATCAAAATCGTTAAATATTATTGGAAAATAATTACTTTCAGAATAATTATTTAGTATTTATTTATATCTTAATATTATTATTCATATCCCGGTTTATGAACTGAAAAAGATAGATTATGGCAAGTCTGGTCTCTGTTTGTTTTGATTATGGTTTAAGGATAGTTTTTTGAAGCAATTTCATTTATTCTTGTGTTTAATAAAGATAGATCAAAATCAAAAGCCAACTGAGGAGACTAATAATGATTCTTAGAAAACTGATGATATTCGCTATTGTGATTACGGTGTTTGGAGGAACTGTCTATAGTTCTGAGTCGATTTCAGAGGCGCAGAGAATATCGATTGATATCAGCAAGACCAGTGAGCCGATATCGAAATATATATATGGTCAGTTCATTGAGCATTTAGGCCGGTGCATCTATGGCGGCATCTGGGCGGAGATGTTGGAGGACCGCAAGTTTTACTTTCCGATTAAAGATGAGTTTAAACCCTGGTCGGTTGCTACAGATAATGGACATTGGAAGGGTGGCGATTTTCCTGAATTGACTGGATCGCCGTGGAAAGTGATTGGCAAAACGAATACGGTGCGCATGATTAAAGACGGCTCGTATGTAGGAGAACAAACTCCGGAAATAAATCTTAGTAATGGCGCTCCCGCCGGGATTGAACAAGGCCAATTGGCGCTCGAAAAAGGCCGTAAATATGAGGGCCGGATTGTTTTATCGGGCGATGCCACAGCATTGCCTATCCAGATAAAACTGGTATGGGGTGATGATGAAAAGGATAGTGAAACAAAAACTATATCTAAACTATCCAGTGATTACGCCAAATATTCTTTCAAATTTAAGTCTAAAAAAACAACCTCCGAAGGTAGTTTGCAGATCATTGGAATGGGGCAGGGTGCATTTAGAATTGGAACTGTATCTCTGATGCCCGCCGATAATGATGATGGTTTCCGCCATGATACATTGAAACTGATGAAAGAATTGGATTCTCCGGTCTACCGCTGGCCGGGAGGGAACTTTGTCAGCGACTATAACTGGAAAGACGGCATTGGGGATCGCGATCAGCGGCCTCCACGAAAAAATCCCGCCTGGACCGGCATCGAGTCTAATGATGTGGGGATTCATGAATTTATGAATCTGTGTAAAAAATTAGATACAGAACCGTACATTGCCGTCAATACCGGTATGGGAACGATAGAAGAGACTGGCGAAGAAGTTGAATATTGCAATGGTTCAACCGATACGGTTTTGGGCAAGCTGCGTGCTGAGAACGGTCATGCCAAACCATATAATGTCAAATGGTGGGCGGTTGGCAATGAGATGTACGGCAGTTGGCAACTGGGTCACATGCCATTAAGCGATTATGTCAATAAACACAATAAATGCGCTGAAGCCATGCGTCGAGTTGATCCTAGCATCCAACTTATTGCGGTAGGGGCAGTGGGAGAGTGGAGCCAAACCATGCTGACTCATTGCGCCGATCACATGGCGTTACTGAGCGAGCATATCTACCGCAAAGATAAAGAAGATTTGGTTGAACATGTTTTTCAACTGGCTGATGATATCAAAAGCCGCGCTGATTCTCACCGCGAATACCGTAAAAAGATTGATTCTCTGAAAAACAAAGATATTAGAATCGCCATGGATGAATGGAATTACTGGTATGGCCCATATATTTATGGAGAGTTGGGCGTGCGTTATTATCTGCAGGATGCATTAGGCGTTGCGGTTGGTTTGCATGAATATTACCGTAACAGCGATATGTATTTCATGGCCAATTACGCTCAAACGGTTAATGTGATTGGCGCCATAAAAACCAATAAAACCGAGGCTTCATTCGCAACAACCGGGCTTGCGCTGAAATTATACCGAAATCACTACGGTGAAATTCCAGTCGAAGTCAGCGGCTTCTCGCGTCCCATAGATATTGCCGCCGCTTTGACGTCAAATTCCAAGTCGATCACTGTTTCTGTCGTCAATCCAACCTTACAAGCTGTCGCCATATCTCTTGATGTGAATGGCGCGGTATTGTCCAATAAGGCGGTCATGCGGTATATATCCGGCGACGATAAGTTGGCTTATAACCAACCAGGGCGGGATGATGATGTGGTTATCAAAAAAGTCAAGATTGAAAATTGTATGGAACCAATTATGATTCCACCAATCAGCGCTTGTTTGATTGAGATTCCTGTTTTGAAGAAATGATAGTTTGATTATGATAGTAATTGGATATATCGGGCGTCAATCAAAGGCAATGTCATTAACTTAAGTGGCTTTTACCTTACAATGGGTGGTTTGATCAAGGGCTGACCGCATTGCGGTCTTGCCCTTGCCACCCGCCAGAGAAAATCCAGATTCAGACAAAAAACAGTCCAGCGAATTAGATAAGAATTTGCTGGACTGTGCTTTTTAAATTTATTGTAATTGTGTTAAAAACCGAAAGGTTTTGAGTACCGCTCTAATAATCATCATTTTCATCAAACCGGTATGGTGGACGGTAGGTTGTGTTGCGTATTTTATAAACGCTATTGATGAAGGCCTCTTTTGCTTGAATTGATCCCTCGCTGCCTAGCACCCGCACCATCTCTTTTTGCGCCATGTCATCAAATTTCTGGGCGGACATCAGCACTTTTACTGGTTCGTCCATGGCCTGGCTTTTAACCATAAAGGCCAAGGTTCCTTCAGAATCCGGATCGAGTTGCAGTGATTTCATTTCTTCAACAAATACGTTGTATCGTTTCCAGCGTTGATATCGGTATGATAAGAAAATGACGGAAACAACCAAAATAGCCAGTGAAGTTAAAATGATAAGCAGGGTTCCCGGATCGAATGATTTGGTGGAAATAAAGCGGAAGGCGAATTCTTTATCGGTGCATAGAATCATTAAATCATTAATACTCTCGATGATGCGATTAAGTTTTTGATCAAACATGGCGATTCCTTTCGGCTTTTAATTAGAGTTGTTCTCGAAATTACGTCGGTTGATAATCACGTTTCGTTTTCAATAATGCCTATTCTGAGTGATTAATGAAACGCGAAAATGAACTATGTTATAAACTCTACTCTAACCACGAAACCGCCTGCTCAACCTTAAAATAAATTACATATCATATAATCTTATATATTCTCGACCGATCAAACCTAAGTTTTAGTATTATTATCTAAATATTACAATTATTAAATAATTGTAGGGGTAACTCTTGTGGTTATCCGGCTATGAATCATCTTTTTTAATTCCCAGGCCGTCGGTCTAATCGGGCGCCCACAAGGGGCGCACCCTACGTATAATGGGTCTTGACCTGAATTTAACCGAGGGGACGTTGTTACACTGTACAATTAGTTGGTCATAGCGTCATCAGCAACAATCGCTTTGATCTCTTGAACCATCATCTGTGATGTGAGAATATTGTTAAAAGCGATTCTCTAAATTTGTAATACTTAAATGGAGGTTAATATGGTCATCGTCGAATCATATTCAGTTGCAGTGGTTATGTGTTTCATCACGATGTTATGTTGGGGATCATGGGCTAATACCCAAAAATTGGCCAGTAAGGAATGGCGCTTTCAACTTTTTTATTGGGATTATTCCATAGGCGTGCTGCTTTTGGCGGTGGTTTTTGCTTTAACCCTGGGCAGCATGGGCGGCGCGGGCCGCGGTTTTATAGCTGATATAAGCCAGGCCTCGCTTAATGCCATTGGATACGCCTTTGTGGGCGGTATTGTTTTTAATATCGCCAATATATTACTGGTGGCCGCAATAGACATTGCGGGTATGTCGGTCGCGTTCCCTATTGGAATCGGCATCGCCTTAGTCGAAGGCGTGCTGGTCAACTATATCGCTGAGCCGAAGGGAAACGCCGTCATGCTTTTCGCCGGAGTGGCATGCATCATGATTGCCATCATCCTCGATTCGGTCGCCTACAGTCGCGTTCCATCGCAAGGTCAGAAAACCATAGGCAAGGGGATTGTCATTTCGGTCGCCGCAGGTATATTGATGGGGCTGTTCTTCTACCTGGTGCAAGCCGCTATGGCGACCGATTTCGCCCAGCCCGAAGCCGGATTGATGGAGCCTTACGCCGCAGTGGTTGTATTCTCGCTAGGTATATTCCTCTCTAATTTCATCTTCAACACGCTGGTTATGGCCAAGCCTTTCGTGGGCGAACCTGTACCATTGGGCGACTATTTCAGTAAAGGAAATCTGCGCCTGCATTTGATCGGCATCCTGGGCGGAGTGATCTGGAGCATCGGTATGTCATTCGCCAACATCGCTTCCGGGGCGGCGGGTTCCGCTATCTCGTATGGTCTGGGACAAGGCGCGACCATGGTGGCTGCCTTCTGGGGAGTCTTTATCTGGAAAGAGTTCAAAGACGCCAAACAAGGCGCCAACCTGTTAGTCATGTTGATGTTCGCTTTCTTTATTCTCGGCATCATTTTGGTTATCGTTTCAGGCGCTTCCTGATAATTCAGTGGATTATATAAGGACATAAATCATGGGCAAAAAAATTGCAGTAGTCGGCAGTTCCAATACAGATATGATTATCAAGGTTCCCTGGATTCCCAAGCCGGGAGAGACCATTTTAGGCGGCGTATTTACCACCGCCGCCGGAGGCAAGGGCGCCAATCAAGCGGTTGGCGCTGCGCGGGCGGGAGGTGATGTCTCGTTCATTGCCCGCGTGGGGCAGGATATGTTCGGCCAACAGGCGGTGCAGGGATTTATAGAAGACGGCATCGATGTTGAATGCGTTGTGCGCGATCCCGATGCGCCATCGGGGGTGGCGCAGATTCTGGTGGCTGATGATGGAGAAAACAGCATCGCGGTTGCTTCTGGCGCTAATGGGAACTTGTCTCCCGATGATATGCGTAAAGCAGAATCTAAAATCACTTCAGCCGATATTCTTTTGATGCAACTGGAGATTCCCATAGAGACAGTCGAAGCGGCAGCTGATATTGCCGCCCGTAATAATATCAAGATCATTCTTAATCCCGCTCCAGCCCAGCAATTGAGCGATGAGTTGCTCAGTAAAGTATCAATATTGACTCCCAATCAGTCGGAAGCGGAGTTGCTGACTGGCGTTAAAGTCGAGAATGAGAAAGACGCAGCTCGCGCCGCTGAGATATTGATGGCTAAAGGGGTTGATGTAGTCATTGTGACGCTTGGTTCTAAAGGAGCTTATATAGTAAGTTCTGATATGAAAGAACTGGTCGAAGGTTATGTGGTTAAAGCGGTTGACGCCACGGCGGCGGGAGATGTTTTCAACGGCGCCTTGGCTGTCGGTTTGGCTGATGGAAAGACTCTAAGCCAGGCGGTTTCGTTCGCCAACGCCGCCGCAGCGCTGTCGGTGACCAAACTGGGCGCCCAACCTTCTGCGCCTAAGTATGAGGATATTATTGCTATGCAGAACGGGTGAGAAGATAAAACGATGGGACACGCTATCGCTTTGTCATCCTACTCGTCTGTGCAAAATTCTCCGTTTTTGTATTATAATAGTATCATAACGCCTAAGGATAATGAGGATTCCAATGGATTATCAATATACGGTTATCTATGAAAGAGACGACGAAGACGGCGGCTGGATTGCCAGCGTCCCCGCTCTCCATTGCCATACACAAGGAGAGACGCAGGAAGAAGTAGAACTTAATATAAAAGAAGCCGTCATGTGTTGCTTGGAAGGTTTGCAAGAAATAGGGAAAAATATACCTCTGGAAAATAATCCAGAAAGCAACACCTATGTCAAGCCGGTTCTCGTCCACCTACAAACAGCATGAGTGATCGCCTTCCAATAATTACGCCTCGACAACTTGTTCGTGTTTTGAAACTCCTGGGATTTGAGAAAAAACGCCAGCGGGGAAGTCATGCATTCTTTTTCCATGAAGATGGTCGTCATACAACGGTTTCTATACACTCAAAAGATATAAAACGAAGTCTTTTACGAAAAGTCCTTAGAGATATTCGACTCTCTGAAGATAAACTTAAAGATTACCTGTGAGGCATAAAATTTGTTCGATTATGATTATAACCTTATTTGAAAAGCACTTCACAATCTTGTCTGTCTAATTTATATGTGGGTGTACTTTAGTTTTGTACAATTATGCTCACTGTTTAAGATGCAAAAAGGGAGAGACCGTAGTCTCTCCCTTTGGCTTATCTGTGTGGAATAATTATAGTGAATATAACTTATTGGTTTATCTCATGTGTTGATATGGGTCGCGTTCTTCACGATCCAGCATCTGGTTGGCATTGGTATCGTTGATGAAGATTTCGTTTTTGGCGTCCCATTCCAGTTTGCGACCCAGGTGACCGCAGATGTTGGCCAAATGGCAGACTGAAACGGAGCGGTGACCGATTTCGACGTCACAGATAGGACGTTCACGGGTTTTAACGCAATTTACCCAATCCTGAATGTGGTCGTCGCTTTTATACAGTTTTACATCGGAAGAGGTAAGCGGTTCTTCAAAGATACTGGTTGGATTGGCTTCTATCTTGCCTCGGGTAACCCAGATTTCGCCTTTTTCACCCTGGAAAGTAATGCCGCCTCTGCTGCCAGGACCAAACCTTACAGTGATATCGTCGGGATATTGGAAAGTGAAATCAAAACTGGTGAAGGTGTTGAAATATCCGGGCGCAACTTCGGCTGATCCCTCTACGGATAAAGGACCGGAACCATCCATGCCCAGACCCCACTGGGTAATATCAAGGTGATGCGCGCCCCAGTCGGTTACCATGCCGCCGGAGTATTCGAAGAACCAACGGAACTCAACGCGTTGACGTAGGGGATTATAAGGAACTTTGGGAGCGGCGCCGAGCCATCCATCCCAGTTTAATCCGGCAGGTACTATTTCATCGGGTACTCCTTCACGCTGCGGGGCGCCGCCAACGCCGACCAGGACAGTGTGGATTTTACCTAAACGGCCGCTTCGTACGTATTCACAGGCTTGGCGGAATTTAGCGTCGGATCGTTGCTGGCTGCCGGTCTGGAAAACGCATCCGGTTTCGCGGGCTACCCGAACCAGGTCGCGTCCCTGGTTAATAGTTAAAGTAAGGGGTTTTTCACCGTAGACGTCTTTACCAGCTTGCATGGCGTCGATATAAAGACGGGCGTGAGAGTGATCCGGCACGGCTATGAATACGCCATCAATGTCTTTGCGCTCAAGGAGGCGCTCATAACGTTCATAACCTTCAACCGCTTTGGGGGGCAACGTAGGGCGTTTCATCTGGCTGCCGCGGCCTTCGATCCATTCACGGTCGATGCCATCATTATCATCCAGTCTTTTCATGGCGTGCAATAAGTATGGACGATCCAGATCGCATAGAGCGGCGATTTGGGTGTTTGGGTTGCGCATGGCGCCTTCCACATGATCTGAGCCGCGCCATCCGAGTCCGATACAGCCAACCGTTAGTTTATCGCTAGGCGCATCCGCTCCAATAACACTACTAGGTACTATGCTGGGCGCTGCTGTCGCCATGCTGAGCCAAAATGCGGATTTGCCAGTGGTTTTTAAGAAATCCCGGCGAGATTGATTGCTTTTCTTTGACATTTAAATGTCCTTTCTCCCATGAGATAATTGTTGATAGAAATTGGGTGAACCATAATATATAAATAATAAAGATATTTTAACATTTCGCATCGCAGAATATAGCTGTACAGTAGACCGCAATTTCCCTAATTAAATAATATCGTATAGTTAACTATTATGGCTAGAGATTATTATATATATTAATTTCAAAGACGATTATCAAAAATAATTTGGTTGATAATTAAGCGAATATATGTAGATTGAGGGAATAATGACGCTTGAGCGATTGAATGAAGATAGAGAGCAGTGTATTAAAAAATTGATTGATGACGTTGATTTTGGTTATCTTGATCCAGTTTGGCGCAAAATCATGCCTGGAGTTATAGGTTGGATTGTTAATCAACTGTACTCACCAATAATAGAAATCGATTCATGGGCGAATCAAATGGTACAATACGCCACCGAATTATGTGATTCTTTGGCTGATAAATCAAACTTCTTGGCGCAGCATGCCGGGGCGCAAGTTCCCTATACACTTGCAGGAACTGATTCTCGATCAAGCAGCATAATTAATTGTTTATTAACTTTACCAGCTGATTTTGGACAATCAACTAAACCTTACCCATTAATAATTGAATTGCATGGCGGAGATGCAGTTCAACAACCAATCAATTTCACCTCGCAACCGGAATCATTGCCATATATACAGGTTTATCCGGTTAGTGAGCGAAGCGGTTGGGATATCTCCGCCTTGAATGGTATGTTGGATGAGTTAGAGATAATATTACCCATTGATGAAGATCGCGTTTATATCAAAGGACACAGCATGGGGGGCTTTGGGGCTTTTCAATGGGCTATGCATAATCCAGAGTATTTCGCAGCCATCGCTCCATGTTCCGGTGGGGGAGCTGCCTGGCGGGCGTCGCGTTTGAAGAATATTGCCGTATGGATGATACACGGTATTGATGATCGCATCATCCCAATGTTTTATGCTGAGACAATGTTGACATCTCTTGAAGAGAATGGCGTGGATGTAAAGAGTTCATTGTTGCCAGGCGTTGACCATGATCTAAGGCAGGCCGTTGATCAACGCGAGATGGATCAATGGCTCTTGCAGCATGTGCGGTCTGATCAACCTATCCCCCCTGATCCGATAGATGATCTTGGGCTGGATGAAGATGGCGTGAGCCAGTGGAAAGTCGAAACCATTGCGCCGCAAACTTACGCTGTACTGCAAACCAGGAGAGATAGAGTCAATGATTTTTGGCGGAGGAAAATCCTCTATAAAAAACTGTATGATGCGCAGAGAAACTCCGGTTTGTGCGCTAATGGATTGGTTCAGATTTCGCATGATCCACGGTTGCCCGAAGACGAAGTTAATCTAATGCTTGCTTTACCGGATAAGATTGACCAGAACAAGACGCCGGATGGGGTTGAGGTGATAACCACTTCTGAAATAAGAGTCATCGTTTTCTACATAAAAGGCGGATCAGATAAAGTGAACCATTGGCTTGATTTATTGATGCCCGTTATACATAGGGCTGGTTATAATCCAACTGGAGAGATCAGGATGACGCGCTTGATGATTGATCCGGTTAGTGAAGAGCCTATTAATAGGGTTGCTTTATTGTTGAGTTGAATTGGTTTTGCCGGAAATTGTTATGGGTAGAAAAATAAGGGCGCCAAAGGCAGCGTCCTTTCTGCCCTTGACTAAAACTTTGTAAAAACAAGATCAACCTTGATTCTGTCTTCAACGAAGATTGAAGATTGTAAAAAAAGTATTGAAATATATGAAGTGACCTCAATCAAGGACAGAAAAATACACTGTCCTTGCCACCCGTCACAAGAGTTACCTCTACAGTTATTAGAAAATCCTATTCACTTAGAATCTGCGTCCAACAAATCACCATGAGTAAAGGTGAGAACCGGGCTGGAATGGCTTGCGGTTAGCGGTCGGTGTTTTTTGAGTAATTCAGTCACTTTTGCGTTAGGCCAATGAAGGTTGAGAATTTCAAAATAACTTATATATGTTACGCCTCCCAGCTGTTTGGGATCAGATTTCCAATAGGGAAAAGTTTCCGGTTGATAAATCCAATCAGCCAGTTTTTCATAGGCTAAACGCAAGGTTCGGCCATTGGGCGCCTGGTAATCATATAGATCAACTCCATTTACGCGGGCGATTTCAGCGGCGATGGTCTGGGGCATCAGGCAGAAATTTGAGTACCAGATTCCACTTCGTCCTTCATTGCGGTTCACTTCATGGGGCAGATGACCATCTTCAGCGATTTGGGTCTCGATAAACTCTTTCCAGCGTTGCACTCCCTTGTTAAAGAGCGCTGCATCTTCCAGATATGTTGCGCATGACATGACTAAGACCAATCCCCAGTTTCCCCAGTTATTCTTACTCTTCATCGTATTGAGTTTCATGGTTGACTGGCGCACGAAGGTTTTGAAGATTTGCCGTTCTTCTTCGGGCCATAGCGGTGAGTCATTGAGCAGGTCGGCGGCGAATATCATTGCCGGGAAATGATAACTGAAGGATAGAGTGGAATCTTCCTTGACGCCAATGCTCTCAATGCCGGTAGCCCAGGCGTTCATGATTCGAATGGCTGATTTTGCGTATTTCTCCTGCCCGTTCATTCGATAACATAATGCAAATTGATATGCATAGTTGGCGCTGTCGCTCAGTGATTGCTTGGCTTCGACATGGCCTTTGGCGTCTTCGTAATAATAGGGAACGTGCCAATGCTTGGGTGTTTTTGGATCAAGGTTTAAGTTGGAATCGGCTGTTTTTTGCATTGCATTATAAGCCGAATAGTTAGGTTCTATTTTCTGCTGGATACGATGCTTGAGGATTTCAATGCGTTGTTTGGAAACAAAAACATCGCTGAAAGCAAGAGAAAAGTTTGTTGATATGATGACTAGGGCTATCAATGTAGTAGTGATTGATCTCATTAGTTTACCTCTTTATGGGGATGAATAATTATGCTCTAAGCAATGGATTTTAATAAGTCTTATAAAGCCTTAATAAGCCAGGGATTAGATTTGGATTTCTTGAAAAATTCCGCCGTGGAATAATTCAGCAGAGAAATCTCTTAAGAAATAGAAAAATTTATAAAAAAATAACATTTTTTTTATAAATTTGCTAACTGCTCTATTCATCAGTATTTTTATTATAGAAAATACTAAAGAATCGATTAATTATTTGTGCATTATTATCAATGTTAAGTATTTATATAACCATTAATATGATAAAGTAGTAATTATTGAAATATTCTTTTAATTAGAATGTAAATATAACTAATATACTTCGTTAAAAAAATATCTTCGTCATGATTATTGTGACGTTGTTAGAAGGATGAAATAAAATACTCAGATCATGCTCTGTACAGCTTGGGGCTAATAGTATGGATAGTAGAATTATTAGTGAAAGTTATTTTGCTGAAAAGAAATGACATCTAGTCATTTTTATGCTAAAAAATTCATAAAATATTGATTATATGCACTTTAAGATAGAGTTAGATTTTAATATTTCAACTGGTTTTCTTAATATCAGCGAGAGTGAGTAGTAATTATTATTCTATTAATACCTGGAATCTCATATCTCTTGTACTTCCTGATTGGTATAAGTAAAGTAATAAAAAGAGCAGCATTAACGTTAATCCTGGATGGTTTAAATAGTACTGCTTCTAATCATCGAGATAACGGCGTTATCTTTTGCGCCTATTCCGCAATATCAAATAATGTCGATATTTCACTTTCAGAACTGAAGAGAACTGATGTGATTTCTGTGGATAACAATTGCGTCTATAATATTTTTTTGAGTAATTGTCATAATAATGTTCTGATTGGATATTCGTAACAGCCAAAAAAGATTGGTTTCTACGAAGTTCAAACGTGATAATAAACGAACATATTTTTGACAATCGCTCTAGATTACGGGTTATCTGCTTGAATGTCGGAAATCCGAGTAAGGAGAAGTCGGATGCATATAGTAGCTTGTGTGAAAATGGTGCCGGATACGACGCTGGTAAAGATCGATCCGGAAACCAATACCTTGGTGAGGGAAGGGATTCCATTTATTACGAATCCGTTTGACACCCATGCTTTGGAAGAGGCGCTCAGATTGAAAGATAAATATGGTTGTTATGTGACAGCCATTTCAATGGGGCCGCCGACTGCGGAAAAAGTGCTGCGCCGGGCGTTGTCGCTGGGCGCTGATAATGCCGTCTTATTAAGCGATAGAGTATTCGGCGGCGCTGATACGCTGGCCACCAGTAAAGTGTTGGCTGAAGCTATCAAGAAACTGAGTGAGGATAAATATCCAGTTGATCTGGTGTTCTGTGGAATGCAGACCATTGATGGGGATACCGCTCAGGTTGGTCCGGGCATCGCATGTCGTCTTGATTATTCGCAACTTACTTTGGTGGATCAGATTCAGGATATTGATGCTGAAAAACAATCCATAACAGTAAGAAGAAAACTTGAGGGACGCTATGAGATCGTCAAAGCTCATTTGCCTGCATTAATCACAGTGGTGCGTGAGATCAATAACCTGAGATATCCAACCGTGCCAGCCAGATTGGATGCAGAAGCGACAATGCTGCCCATCTGGTCTAATGACATCATGAAATTGGATAAGAAAGAGATTGGTCTTAATGGTTCGCCAACCCAGGTTAGAAAAATCTTCGCGCCTCAGCGTGAAAAAGGCGAGATTATAAATGGTGAAGGCGATAAAAAAGACGAAGCAGTAACAACCATGATCAGCAAATTGAATGAATGGGACATACTGGCTTTGGATTAAATAAAAAGAATAAGACGTACTTATTATATTATATTAATGCGCTTTACGTTCAGAAGATAACTTTTAATTAGACAGGAATAAAGAAAGACGGGGTATAAGAAATATGGCAGAACCTAAACGGCCAAGAAAACCTCGAGGGAAAGCTCGATATATTGAAGGTAAGTGCATCGCCTGCGGCGATACATGTGTGGCGTCATGCGCTACTGGCGCTATTGAATTAAACGATAATGGCGAACCGGTAATTGCTATTGATTCATGCAATGGATGCCGCAAATGCGTAAAAGCCTGTCCCACACAGGCTATAGAGATGTTCTTTACGCCGGATGAACAAAAAATCCTGGAAGAATATAGTAAAGACGAAGTTATCTCCGCCCCTAAGATACAACAAAAAGTCCTTAGTGATTGGCAAGGCGTATGGGTGATTCTTGAGCATCATGAAGGCAAGGCTCATTCGGTTTCGTGGGAACTGCTTGGTGAAGGGCGTAAACTGGCCAATGACCTGCAAGTAGAACTGGCCGCCCTGGTACTGGGTGAAAATGTTGATGAACTGGTTAAAAAGTCATTCGGATATGGCGCAGACAAGGTTTATGTAGTCGATGATCCTGTATTGAAATATTACCGAACCCAATCTTACCTTAAAGGCTGCCTTCATGTCATAAGTAAATATAAACCTGAAGTTGTACTGGTAGGCGCTACAGGACAGGGAAGAGATTTAGCTGGCGCTGTGGCCACTCATCTCGGAACTGGTTTAACCGCTGACTGCACCGGTCTTTCGATAAGTCTTGAAGATCGATTGTTAGAGCAGACCCGACCGGCTTTCGGCGGCAACATCATGGCCACTATTCTCTGTGATAAAAAACGCCCTCAGATGTCGACGGTTCGCCCCCATGTCATGAGTAAGCCGGAGTTCGATCCAAACAAATCCGGTGAAGTGATAAAAGAACCACTCGACTTAAATGAGGATTTAATCACTACTAAAATTCTGGAAATCGTTCCCTTGAAATCAGATCATAAGGTCAATCTTTCGGGTGCGAAAATCATTGTCAGCGGCGGGCGCGGCATGATGGGTTCGGAGAATTTCTCTATGATTCGGGAGTTGGCCGAACTGCTGGGCGCAGAAGTTGGAAGTTCCCGCAGCGCGGTTGACGCTGGTTGGATGCCGCATGAGC
Source organism: bacterium (assembly GCA_963662285.2). Classification (GTDB taxonomy): domain Bacteria; phylum Hinthialibacterota; class Hinthialibacteria; order Hinthialibacterales; family Hinthialibacteraceae. The sequence continues at coordinate 390,622 of CAXXMV010000008.1, read as the reverse complement.
ATCAGGTAGGTCAAACAGGTAAAACTGTTTCGCCCAAGTTATACATTGCCTGTGGTATATCCGGCGCCATTCAGCATCTGGTAGGTATGCAATCATCCGAATACATCATCGCGATCAATAAGGATAAGAATGCCCCCATTTTCGATGTGGCTCATTTGGGCATTGTTGGCGATTTATTTGAAATCGTTCCAGCGGTGATTGAACAAGTAAAACAGATTAAACAATCAGCCGGCGCCAATGTCGCCGTATAATGGGGAGATATCAAGTATGGATGCGGGACGAATCATCTATATAGTAATATTTCTTTTTGCGTTCGGGTTTTTTGCATATAATTTATACCGCCTGTTCGCATTATTGTGCCTGGGCCGTTTTGAAAACCGGTTTGATAGATTAACCGACCGGTTCGCCAATATGGCCGCTTTCGCTTTCGGGCAGTTACGCGTAATGAAGACAGCGTATGGCGTTAATCATTCCCTGATATTCTGGGGATTCCTTACGTTGCTGTTGATGAATACTGAATTTTTGATTGGTGGAGTTTTCCCCCAGTTCTCTTTCTCTTTCATCGGACATATTCCCTATGGCGTCCTTTTGACCATGACGGGAATCATGTCGCTGGTGGTTGTGATCAGCGTTATTGTGGCGGTGGTGCGGCGGACTTTTTTCCGTCCGGCTCATATCGACCCAACTTTTGACGCTTATTTTATTTTAGGCATGATCGCAGCTTTGATGATCGCTTATTTCGGTTACCACGCCGGTGAGATCCGGCTGGGCGCAACCGAATGGGCGTCATGGATGCCGGTTTCGGGAGTTGTCGCGGTTTTATACTCAGGCATGTCTGATGGCGCCGCGCATTTCGTGACGCAACTCTGCTGGTGGATTCATGCTATCGTGCTGCTGGTATTTATGAATTACCTGCCTTACAGCAAGCACTTGCATGTTTTAACTGCTATTCCCAACTGCTTTTTCCGTTCCTTCTCCTTCGTGAAGACGGTTCCCCGTCTGGTTTTTGAACGGGGCGAGAGTTTCGGTCATTCCAAAATTACTCAGTTCACCTGGAAAGACCTGCTGGATTTCATGGCCTGCACCGAGTGCGGCCGTTGTCAGGCGGCCTGTCCGGCGCAAGTGACTGAGAAGGAACTGAATCCCAAGCAGATCATTCATCAGGGGAAATATAACCTGTTCGCCAATGGCGCCGAGGTTATGTCCAAGCGTCGTTTCGATACTCTGGCGCCAGCGCCGGCTTGCGCTGAGATGAAGGTTGGGCTTATTGGCGGAAGCAAGCATGACAGCGTTTCCGAGAATGCCTTGTGGGCCTGTACGACATGCGGGGCCTGTATGGCTGAATGTCCCGTCTTTATCGAGCATGTGCCCAAGATTATTGAAATGCGCCGCAGTCTGGTGATGGAGCAAGCCAAGTTCCCGGATGAAATGTTGACTTTCTTTGAAAATAGCGAGCAGCGCTTCAATCCCTGGGGCGTGGCGCCGACCGACCGTACCAAATGGACTCAGGATTTGGATGTTCCACTGGTTCAGGATTTGGTAGAGCAAGGCAAAGAGGTTGAATATCTGTTCTATGTAGGATGTTCAGGTTCTTATGATTCACGCGCCAAAAGCATCGTCACCGCCATGACCCATATCCTCAATGCATCTGGAGTGACGTGGGGCATATTGGGCAAAGAAGAAAAGTGTTGCGGAGACTCATTGCGCCGTTTGGGCAACGAGTATCTATTCGAGAATCTCGCTGTAGATAATATTGAGTTATTCAACAAATATAACATCAAACGCATCGTCACCTGTTGTCCGCATGGATACAACACTTTGAAGAACGATTACGCTCAATACTGCACCAATTATGAGGTATTTCATCATACCGAATTGATCAACCAATTTATTCAACAAGGTAAGATTAAGTTGACCAATAAAGTTAACGGCAGAATCGTAGTCCACGATTCATGCTACCTGGGGCGCTATAACGAAATATATGAAGCGCCGCGTAATATATTGAACTGCGCTTCAGGATGCGCTCCCATGGAGATGGAACGCAACCACGACAAGAGCTTCTGCTGTGGAGCAGGAGGCGGCCGCATGTGGCTGGAAGAACTGGAAGGCAACCGGATTCATTTAGAACGAACCAAGGAAGCCTTAAAGACCAATCCAACCACTATCGCAGTTTCATGCCCCTTCTGCATGACCATGTTTGAAGACGGCGTGAAAGATGAAAATGTCGAGGATAAGGTGAAAGTAAAAGACATCGCTGAGATCGTATATGAGGCGATGGATCACCCGGAATAATCCTCATCATACAACCAACAAAAAGCGGGCATGGCGTTTAGGCGTTGCGCCCGCTTTTTTTTGTTAACCGCTTGAAATAAATAATTTGCAAAAAATTGAAATTTTCGCTTGACGAGGTCATACTGTTTGTACTTAATATTTTCTAAGTAACCCGATATACGGTTAACAATACAAATCTACTACTTAAACGTTGTTAATAATAAACAGGATAAAATATATGCCTGAGATAAGCCGTTTTCTTGGGATAGTGATTAGAATGTACTTTCGTGAACATCATCCGGCGCATTTTCACGCTGAGTATGGAGAATACGAAATCACCGTAGATATTGAAACTGGTGTAGTAGCAGGTAAATTTCCAAGAAGAGCGTTGAATGCTGTCCTTGAGTGGTATGTGTTACATCAAAATGAACTCATGACCAACTGGGAAGCGGCTATGAATAGGAAGCCATTATCCAAAATTGAACCATTGGAGTAGTTATTATGCTTATCCATGTTGAGCAGGCGGAATATATAAGGGATTATAAAATATGGCTGTCTTTTAATGATGGGACGCAGGGTGAGGTAGATTTGGAATCTGAATTATATGGTGAAATATTTGAGCCGTTGAAAGATGTTTCATTTTTTAAGTCTTTTACTCTTGACGGTCACACCTTATCATGGAGTAATGGCGCTGATTTTGCACCGGAGTTTTTGCATGAACTAAGCAGAATGGATGAGGGCGCCAAGGCGAAGCCAGCCTTTTAGAAACACGCATAATCGTAAACTCTAAAATCGATCAAGGATCAAATGGCTGGCGTATCCGAATAGTGCGGCTAGGAAGTAGGGCAGCAGGTCGTATGGTGCGCCGTTATAATAATGTATTGCCGCCAGGTATAATCCTCCGGGTATCAGAAGCATGGCTATGACGCTATGAGTCCAGCCGCGATGTCTTGCCATGATTGGCAGGATTATCAGCAATCCCAGGTAGGCCGCCCGTTTGTAATCTTCCCGGTAAATCAAAACCGCATCGACGATCAAGACGCAGAGCAGGAAGATATATTGTCCTTTGCTTTTGGTATCCACATCCGGCCATAATCCGAAAAATAGGGCTAACGCGATGCAGACGCCTTTACCGGTCCATGGTAATGGATTCCAAAATGGAAATAGATAAAGTATCCCGCAGAAGAGCAGCGATCCGGCGATGTGACCTTTATAACCCGACATATTCCCTCAACTTGTTGAATTACTTACATATATATAAAAAAATAAATAAAAATGCAGGGAGATAATCCCCCTGCATTATATAAGCCTTTTGTTGTGTGAAATAGGGTTTTTTAGATTACCCCTCACCCTAGCCCTCTCCCGGAGGGAGAGGGAACAATAGTACTAATTCCGTTATATCGCTTTCTTTGCTGCTTCGGCTTTTTCTTCCTTTTTGGGGATTTTAGCGACATATTTTTCCAAAGTGTTTATAAGGGTTTCTCCCCGAAGTTCATTGTTTGCTGAGATTGATACCAGGATTCCATTATGATCTATCAGGAAAGGTGAAGGAATGTATTGAACTTTGTATTGAGCGGACAGTTTTCCTTTTTCGAGGATATGATTCCAAGGCATTTGGAATTTATCTTGTTTGATAAATTCTTTGATTGTTTCAGGTTTTTCACCGCCATTTATACTGATAATTTCCAAACCTTTATCATGCAATTTTTTGTAGGCTTCCTGCAGGTGTGGAATTTCTTTGCGGCATGGAGGGCACCAGGTGGCCCAGAAATCGATTAGAACCACTTTGCCTTTGAATGATTTGATATCCAGTTTTTTAGCATCCAGAGTAACTCCAGCAACTGGCGGCGCTTTTTTACCGAGCGCAGATTGCATAGGATGCTTTTTTTGGGCTGCATTTGACAGGAAGGTAAAACCGAAAAGCATTAATACTGCAAAGCCTGTAAGCCAAGATGTTCTTGATAATTGTCGTAGCATATTTATATCTCCTAATTTTTTTTCAGATGTTATGATCTTATCTCATAATATTATATATAACAGATTCGTGAATCGGAAATGTTTTTGATGTTGATTGCCTTGCGAAATCGTATTGGATAGTTAACCAAACGTATTTCATCCTATCGTTGGTGGTTTGATCAAGGGCTGACCGCATTGCGGTCTGCCCTTGGCGCCCAGCATAATCCGGGCGCCCACAAGGGGCGCGCCCGACGGTTTTATGCTATTTTTGCTTGATGCGTAAGGCTATATCATCTGTGAAATCAGGTGATTCCAGCAATAAATCACCGCCGGTATGGATAATAGACACTGAATGATCGATCTTTCCGGTGATGGTATTGATCCATTCAGCTCTGTATTCGCCTTTAGGGATTTTGAGACTTAATTGCGCTTTGGGGCCTTTTTGGATATAAAGGGCGTATTCTTTTCCTTCACGCGCTAATGCCCAGGCTTTGGATTTGCCTTCTCCTTTGATGTTTGTAATGATTGAAGGCGCCGGATTCATGCGTATGAAATTAAAACTTTGCATAAAGTCTTGCAGTATCTTGAGTTGCGCCCGCAAGGCCTGGCTCCCGCCTCCGGGAGCGTTTTGGCTGGCGGTTCCGTTTTCGCATTCGGTGGTGAATGAATAATCCAGATTGTTGAATTCACCGCCTCCAGCGAGAATGAAAGCCCAGGCGTCTCCCCGGTACTTGGTGTCTCCACTGCCTTTGAAGCCTGATTCGTCATATCCGATAACGCGATTGAGATTAAAATTCTGTGCAACGGCATTGGGTGGATAGGCGTAGTGGTAATTAAAGATTGAAACATTGGGATCAGGATTTTCAATTACTTTACTGCCATTGGCGATATTCTGGGCAATTAAGTGTTTGTTTTTGAAACCGGATTCAGTATCAGTTATGACTTGTGCTATATGCTTTTGCCATTCCAGGGTTACGCCGCCGAAATAAGGCTCATTACAGATTTCATAATAGAGGTTATCGAAGCCTTCTAATTCCGATACAATCTTACGCACCATAGCATCTTGCGCCTTGGTAAGTTGCTCATCTTTAAGAGTATAAACTTCCTTGCTTGAAACCTTGCTATAACCGTTGATGTTATTGATGGCGTTGGTGGGGCTAAGCATCCAGAGACCGTCATTGTAATTGGGGCAGAAGAAGACCAGTTCAACCACCACGCCTCGTTTACCGGCCTGTTTGATGAAATCTTTGAGGCGTTTGAAATAGGCATTGTCCCATTTGGTCAGGTCAAACTTGTTTCCGCCTCGTTGGTAGCCCGGTTTTGAACTTCTGGCCCAGGGTGCGATAAGGCGGCCATCAGCTGGCGCCAGGGTGTTTTTTTCGATCTTGAATTCTCCGGGCTTTTCGCAATATACGCCGGAGAAGGTGCGGGTCAGGTTCATACCGGTTTCTTGCAGGGCGTCCAGGTATGGGATGTAATCGAAATCAAGATTCAACACTGCGCCGTAATGTTCCGCTGATGTTATCAGTATGGTCGGTTTTCCCCGGAATAAGAAATAATGAGGATTATCGGGATGAAGTTTGATCGGTTCAGCCGCATGAGAAAAAGCGGTGAATATACAGGCTAGGGTGATTAAGATTGCTTTGAGTTTTATGTTCTTAATTCGGTAAGAGATCATGATATTTTCTCTCCTATTAATTGGAAATTCTGATGGGATTTTGGAATCGAAGGTTATAGCCTCAAGGGCAATGTCATTAAGTTAATTAATTTTATCTCATCCTTCTCCCAATAATGGGTGGTTTGATCAAGGGCTGACCGCTTTGCGGTCTTGCCCTTGGCACCCAGTACCCAGAGCCTAGCGACCAAGCGAGGGCGCCTATGAGGGGCGCGCCCTACTTTGGTGGATAGGTTTTGTTAAGAATTCTATTCTTCTATGGAATGTTTTCCAGAAGTATAGGTCGCCTTTTTACCATTGGGCAATATTACATCGGCGGTGACGCCATCTGGTAATTCTATATTCATTTTGAAGCCGTCGTGATTGTTCCAATCCACCTTGATATCTCCATGTGGGGTTGGAACGGTTCCTTTAGCCCATTGCAAACCAGCTGTGTATGGACGAATCTCTACCCGTTTGAAACCGGCTTTGGTTACACGCACTCCAAGGATGACGCGCATGAAGGTGTAGGTCGGAGTGGCTGACCAGGCATGGCAGTCGCTGCGGGTTGCGCCGGGTTGTTCCCACCAGGTGCTGGTTCCCATGTCCAGCATGGTTTTCCAGCGTTTCATGTCGTCTATTATGCGCTGAGGTTGACCGACCTTATCGGCAACCTGATGCATGTAATGCGCGAAATAGAAGGTGGTAGTGCGCAGTTTTGGATCATCGAATAGGCGTTTTATGATCTTGTCTTTCTTGTCCTGATCGGCGATATCGAACAGGATGGCGTAGATGTTGGCGTGTTGGCTAAGGCTCTTGATTTTAACGCCGTCTGTATAGAGACCTTCCTCTTCTGACCAGGCGTGTTGGTTGAGGGCTTGTTTTACTGCTTCAGATTTTTCACGGAAGCGTTCTGCTTCATGTCGGTCGCCCAAAGCCTCAAAAATGCGTACGCCTGCATCCAGCGCCCCTTTGTAGAGCAAGGTGCTGATGGTGCAACTACCTTTGTCGGCAGGCGGACGTCCACCATTTTCGAACATCCAGTCATGGAAATTCCAATAGGGCAGGTTGGATATGAATCCAAGGTCGTTTTGATATTTTTCAAAGAAACGCAATACTGAATAAACTCCACCGGCTGTTTCGCGCAACAGATCAGCATCGCCGGTGTGGGTGTAGTAGTCGTCGATCATCTTTACCCAGAATAAGGAGAAGCCGGGGATCACCTGAAAGACATGATCGGGATAGCGCGAGTAGGTCAGACCTTCGGGTAAACGGGAAGCATTCATCAGCCGGATGGCATTAGCTGGCAGATGGGCGTCTCCCGAAGCTAGATAGGTTACAAGCGCCTGGATGCGGGTGTCGCCGACGTATTGTAATTGTTCGTAGTAGGGGCAGTCTTCATAGGTTTCATGCGAACAGAGCCTTAAGGTGTACCAGCCGATATCCCAGATTTTATTGAGCATGGGATCAGAGCATTCAAACGATCCGCGTTCGTCAAAATCATAACTGGTCCATCTATGGGACAGGCCGTGGATGGTAACCGGCTTGTCGCTTTTGACCGCCACGCGGACATACCAGAAGGTGCGGTGCAGGAATGTTTCATAGATTTGCCGTCCCTGGCGGGTGATATATACGTCGTTGTATCCCTCGACGCGCTTGTCGCCGGTGAATTTATTACGGAAGTCTTTTTTGTGTTTGATACTGGGCGCTTCGCTGTACATTATCTCAACCACGGCGCCCGCATCGCTTTCAATATCCAGCATGGGATAAGAGGTGACCAGTTGTCCTGCGTCGAAGACCAGATAATGAATTTTGCCGTCGCCTGGAATGGTGTAGGGTAGGGCGGGGCTTTGGGGATTGGGTTGAACGTCATAGGCGAAAGGCGGGAAATCCTTGTCGTCTTGCACCAAGCCTGATTGAATTACTTTACATGCTTCAGCAGGCCGTTCTTCCAGGGGATGAATATCACGGGGAACCAATTTCCACGGCATGCGGGTATCGCCTTCGCCCCACATCTCAGCGCGTCCCAATTGTGTGGCTAGTTTCCACTGGCTGTCATCGAAGTCCTGTTGGTTCCAACCCAGAGGCAGTAGGCGGGCGTCAACTTTTTCGAGCCAGTTGCCGGCCAGGTATCCCAGACCACTGCGAAAGCCGTTTCTGCCAGCTGTATCGATAGCCGGGCAGACCAGAGTTTTCCAAGTTTTATCTGATTTAAGACCGCCGCATTCGAAGACGAAGCCGGGGCGTACGCTCATTTGAAAGATGGGGCCGCCGGGTCCCCAATAGATCACTTCGGCTGCAATAAGGTTTTTGCCTTTTTTAATTTGGGAAGACAGGTCAATGGAATCATAGCGGTGATGTTTGGGATCGTAGCGCTGTGGTCCACGGGCAGCTGGAACGCCGTTGATCCATAACTTATATTTGCTGTCGGCGGAGATGTAGGCCATTTTATATTGGCTGGGATATTCTACGGTGAACTCTTTGCGTAAATAGAATACCCGGCTGATGGATTGAGCCGAAAGTTCTTCGCTGGGCGCAATCCAATGCGCTTTCCAGACGTCAGGTTTGGCCTGTAGAACAAAATTATCTTTTACTGCGATCCATTGATCACCCTCTGTAGCGGATGAGGCGGTTGTTGTAATTGAAGTTATACACATAATAGTAATTAATATCCCGATGCTTGCTTGAACAAGAAAATTGCGTTTCATGTTTATCACCTTCGAGTATTGTAGTACACTGTAATTCTTATTTTTTATAACTATATCTGAAATATATGTTTTGTTTCAAGAGGCTTCTAGGTATACACTACAGTTAATGGAATAAAAATATCTATGATTGTGAGTAAATTATGTCGTCATTCATCGAATCTATAAAAGAGAGAACTTCATCGCTGAAAACTGTTTTATGCGTCGGTCTGGATACCACGCTGAAAAATATTCCTGAACCTTTGAAGAATGAATCCAATCCTCTATTGTCGTGGAATAGATCTATTATCGATGCAACTCAAGACCTGGCGTGTTGTTATAAACCAAATCTAGCTTTTTATCTGCTGAATGGTAAAGAAGGATTTGATACGCTTAAAGAGACTATTGAATATGCGCATCAATATAATGCGCCGGTTATTTTGGACGCGAAATTCGGCGATATCGGGAATACTGCTGAATACTACGCCAAGGCTGCTTTTGAAACGCTGAATGCTGACGCTGTTACTTTGAATCCCTATATGGGTCAGGAGACAATTGCGCCATTTCGAAAATATAAAGATAAGGCGAGTTTTATTCTTTGCCTGACTTCCAATGTTTCGCGTGTTGATTTCCAGACTCTTCAGGTTCCTGGAGATGATGTTTCAGAAACGCGTCTTTTTCACCGGGTCGCCGATAAGATTCGATCCTGGGATATGAAGCAAAACCTGGGCGCGGTGATTGGAGCGACTGCTCCAGAGGAACTTGCCAAATTGCGTGAACGTCTGGGCGCATCATTGCCGGTTCTTTGTCCGGGCGTTGGAGCGCAGGGCGGCGACCTGGAAGAGGTGTTGTGGGCGGGATATTCCGGTCCGGGCAGTTTATTGATTAATGTATCCAGAGCCATAGCTAACGCTTCGTCCGGATCATATTATGCCGAAGCGTCACGGCGTGAAGCGTTGATGTTTGTTGAACAGATCCGCACTTTCCTGGCGCAGTATCAGGATCAGTGCGACTAAGTCGGAAAGTTGCATGTTATTCTCTTGGTTCTTGAGGTGAATTCTTCTGTTCGCTACGGTAGAGCGCTTCTATAGTGGGAACGATTCCCAATATAAACCAGAAGGTGATCCCCAATTTATCTGAGGGACCGAGGTTATTGACGAAGGCATGCACCAGGTAGGTGATGATGGCGCCCTGGGCGCCTATCAGAAATACGCGCTGAAAATCGCTTTTGATCTTGTGTTGTAGAATAACCGCTCTACGGAAAAAAATGTAGATAACAAGTAAATATGCCAGTAGTCCTACAACGCCTACTTCCGCCAATAATTCCAGGTAGATATTGTGCGCTCCCATACGGAAGGCGGATGAGTAAGGTATGCTGTTAAAATAAGCGTCAAAAAATGCACTAGATTGATTGGCATATTTGAAATAGTGGTCAGGATATGCTCCCCACCCGACGCCTAAAATTGGATTGTAAATCCATATTTTCCATGCGACGACCCAGCGGTCGATTCTATCCAGGTTAGCGGTGTAATTGGTCTCGGTTATGGTGTCCAGCCGCTGAAGGATCAATCCTCCGATATCGGTGGTAACGGCAATCACCAGTCCCAGTAGTGAGCAAACAATCATTAACAGGATCAGGTCGATGGCCGATTTTCTGTTGCGGAACTGGAATAAATAGAACAATAGTAGCGCGAAAACGCTTATCCAGGCGGCGCGTACAAAGGTCAATAATATAGCTGCTCCGAATAAGGCCGTTATTATGCCCAGCCAGAAGCGATGTTTTTCATCGTCTTCCGTCAGATAGAATGGCAGCACGAATGCGAAGGAGATAGTGATATAAGCGGCGTAGATGCAGTGTTCAACGAAGAAAGGCGCGGCAATCTCTCCATAAATATGAAATCCCCCAATTATCTGAGTGATAAAGCCATATAACACCAGCAAAGTATGTATACCCAGGCAGCCATATAGTAAATGTTTGATTTGTTTTTCTGAACGTATATATTGGGGGATCAAAAAATATCCTGCGCCTATGTATCCAGTATCGCGGATGATTGCCTTAAGGGTGCTGGTCGGCTCGAAAGAATATCTTAAACTGTAGACCATTACAACATACATGATGATGACCGCAACATTAAGCTGGGAAGTGCGATAGCTGATTTTTCCATCGCGGATAACAGAAATGCCATATGCAAGAAACAGTATCGGCACCAATATTTCGGTCGGGATGGTAAGCCGGGTGGTTGATCCAATCTGTAATTCTACTGAAAAAGCCAACTGCAGAAAGACAATCAGCGGGATATATTCAAATCCCATCCAAAAGGCTATTCCCCCTATCAGAATGCCTAAAAAAGCTGCTATTACTATGCTGGACTTGAAAAGTAATATAAGCGCAAGCAGCGCCAGACCACCCGCCAGGGCAGCGATGATTTCTGTTTTCGAGATGGCTCGATTGATGAGGGGTGTTATCGTGTTTTTATCCATAATACAACCGGACGTTACCTTTGACTGGCGGTTCTGTCAAGCAATTATGAAGCATATCAATGTTAAAACATAACAAATGTATCATGAATATTTAAAACCAACTGTTCGAGATATTGATATTTATCCAATTTCACGAGACAATCATAAAATCAATGTTTTTGCGTTATAAAGACAGCGCAAGAATTATTTTTAGAGCCTTTGTCAAAAATTATACGCAGTAAAAGCGCTGAAAGGCGCGTGGTTTTGAGAGTCGCTTTAGTTAATTTCATTTTGAAAGGAATTTTCATGGATATTAAATCAGTATTACGCCAAGTGCCGGGTTTCCCTAAACCAGGAATCAATTTTATTGATATTACAACTTTGATCAATAAGCCGGATGCCTTTGAGTGGACTATCGAGCAGATGCTCAAGCCTTATGAAGGCAAGAAGATCGATAAAGTGGTGTGCATCGAATCACGCGGTTTCATCTTTGGCGCTCCCATGGCGTTACGCTTAGGCGCTGGAATGGTGATTGTTCGCAAACCCAATAAACTGCCGGCTGATACATATTCTCATACATACGAATTGGAGTATGGGACAGATACAATTGAAATTCATAAAGATGCGGTTGAAGATGGCGACAATGTTATTGTGGTCGATGATCTGCTTGCAACCGGCGGAACAGTGGATGCCACTATAAAACTACTTGATAATTTCAATTGCAGCATCGAAGGCGTTTCGTTTGTCGTGGAACTCACTTTTTTGAATGGCGCTGAGAAGATCAAGCCTGCGACGGTTCATTCCCTTGTAGAATATGATTCGGAATAAAAAGAGAATACGTCGCCCGCGATATTGAAATGGTTTTGCGAATAAATAATGTTGGTGACGGTGAATACGCAAAGAATCATACTTCATGTGGATATGGACGCTTTTTATGCGTCGGTCGAGCAGCGCGATAATCCCTCGCTGCGCGGCAAGCCTGTAGTAGTTGGAGGCCGCCCGGAAGAGCGGGGCGTAGTGGCCGCCGCATCATACGAAGCGCGTAAGTTTGGCATACGGTCGGCTATGCCGATGTCGCGGGCGCTTCGATTATGCTCTGACGCCATTCGGCAACCGCCTCATTTTACGGAATACCGCAAAGCGTCGGATATTATCCGCGGCGTTTTTCTGGAATATACCGACATAATCGAACCAGTTTCCCTGGATGAAGCTTATTTGGACGTCAGCCAGGAAATTTCAGTTTTTGAGGAATCGATAAGAATCGGCCATCGAATTAAAGAGAAGATTAAAGACCGTACTGAACTGGTGGCGTCGGTGGGAATCGGACCGAACAAGTTTCTCGCCAAGATAGCCTCAGATTTTAATAAACCGGATGGATTTTGCATTATCCATCCGGATGAGGCGATGGATTTTCTGGCCCCGCTTCCCGTGCGGCTTATCCCTGGTGTGGGTGAAAAAACCGAACAACGCTTGCAGCAACTTCGCATTGAAACAATCAGTCAATTGCGTGGATTTACTCAACAATCTTTGCAGAGCGCTTTGGGAAGCAAGCATGGCGAGCGGCTTTATCAATTGGCCCGTGGCATATATCATAATCCCGTTACGGTTGATCGCGTCAGAAAGTCTCTATCGCAGGAGCAAACCTTTCCACAAGATATATCCAGCATGGACCGTATGGAGACGATAATCCAGTCACTGGCTGATGATGTGTCTCAACTGCTTAAAAAGAAAGGATTGCGAGGGCGCAATATCAGCATCAAAGTTAAGTTTCATGATTTTAAGACTGCGACGCGTACTACAACCCTCGAGCATCGCACTGATGACGCTCAGGAAATTTCTGACGCCGCGCTGCAACTTCTTCATGTACTTTCGTTGAATGGTAGGCGAGTGCGCCTGTTAGGAGTGCGTTCAGCGGGATTTGAAGAAAAAGTCGAAAAAATTGACCAGAATCCAAAAGACGATTTACAATTGCGTTTATGGGATGAATAGAAGATAGGATTCTCGTCGCCTATTAAGTAAAAGGCCGGTCAGGATATCAGAGGTTATTATTATGGAAAAACCTGTATGGTTTAGTAAATCCAAGGGAAATCCGCGCGAAGAGTTTGTGGCATTTTCCGCCGGGCGTGATGTGGTAGCTCTGCCGGAAGCGGATGATGCATTGATTCCCTACGACCTGTGGACCAACCGCGCCCATGCCATCGGCTTGCAGGCTATCGGCGTTTATTCGAAGAGCGAATGTCAGAAAATTATTCAGGCTCTCAACCGCATCGAGAGTGAATGGGAAAAAGGCCAATGGCGCCTTGATCCCAATTTGGAAGACGTCCATATCAATATCGAATCCCGTGTATCTCAAATATGCGGTGAAAAAATCGGTGGACGCCTTCATTCAGGACGCAGCCGTAATGATCAGGTGGCTGCTGATATGAAACTATATGCGCGGGAGGCTGCGCTCAGTTTCGTACGTGAAAGCCTGGCGTTGCTTCAATCATTGATGGATCATGCTTTGCATCACGCCGATTCAGTAATGCCGGGATATACTCATCACCGCAAGGCGACCATGGCTTCGTGGGGTCATTGGTGCGCTGCTTACGCTCAGGGCGTGTTGCGTGATATTCAACGGTTCGTCGACCTTTATAAACGCATCAACACCTGCCCACTCGGCGCAGCGGCATCCTATGGAACGACCTGGCCTTTGGACCGGAAATTAACCGCCGAACTATTGGCTTTCGACGCCGTTCAGGAAAACACCCTGGATGCGGTGGCATCACGCGGCGAGGCTGAAGCGGAAATTATTCAGGCGGCGGCGTTTCTATTGAAACGTCTGTCGGGATTCTCTCAGGATATAATTCTGTTCTCAACCGATGAATTCGGTTTTTTAATCTTTACCGGCTGATTTTACAACCGGCAGTTCGATCATGCCCCAGAAACGCAACCCTGACTTCGCTGAAGCCATCAAAGGCAAGTCGCATGTGGTAATGGGTATGGCGCAAGCGCTTATGTCTATTGATGGCTCGAACCTATCGGGATACAACAAGGATGTGCAGTGGTCCAAATACTTGTTTATGGACGCGGTGCGCGAAGCCGGAGGTTCTGCGGATATTCTGTCTAATGTAGTCCAATCGATTAAGGTTAACTGTGAGGCTATGCAAGAGGCTGCGCAAACCGGTTTTCTTAATGCCGTGGATATCGCCGATTTTCTGGCGCGGACGCGCGACCTGCCTTTCCGCAAGACCTATACCGTCATGTCTGAAGCGGTGGGCGAAAGTTCGCAGAAATATTTTACTCTGGATGAACTGAACGGCGTGTTAAAGAATAATAAGGTCAAACTTTTATCTGAGGCTGAATTCAAGAAACTTAATGATCCCATCCAGTGCCTGTTGTCCCGTGATCACATTGGTTCGCCAAATCCAAAACAACTTAAACGTCACATTGGATCGCTGAAGCGGAAGGCTGAAAATGTTAGGCGCTGGTTGAATGACCGGACCGGGCAAATCAAAGCCGCCCGTAAGCGTTGTATGAGATAACCATGAATACCAATTCCGTCGCTATACAGTGCAGCAATCTATCCAAGAATTATTCTCTCTCTTCTGAGCAGTCAACAACTTTCAAGGAAAAGTTATTGCGCGGAGGACGGGGTAAGCAGACCACCACTGCAGTGGAGGCGCTTAGTTGCATTGATATGGTTATTCATACCGGCGAGATTGTGGGCTTGATAGGCGACAACGGTTCCGGCAAGAGCACTTTGTTGAAGCTCTTGGCTGGCATCACCCAACCAACCGGGGGTACGTTGTCGGTCAATGGAACAGTCTCTAGTCTGCTCGAAGTTGGAGTTGGATTTCATCCCGATATGACGGGGCGTGAGAATGTTTATCTATCCGGCGCCTTATTGGGAATCTCCAAAGATGAATTGCACCAGCGTATGCCGGAAATTATCGCGTTCAGCGAACTGGAAGAGTTTATCGATGCTCCGGTCAAACATTATTCATCAGGGATGTTTCTGCGACTAGGTTTCTCTATTGGCATCCATGTTCAGCCAGATATCTTGTTGATCGACGAAATTCTGGCGGTTGGAGATCAGCGTTTTCAACGCAAGTGTAAAGAACATATCAGGTGGCTGCGCAACTCAGGTAAGACGATTATTCTGGTCAGTCATGATCTGGATTCCATCCTGACTCTGTGCGACCGCGCCATCCTTTTGAATAAGGGAAAGACCATTGGCGATGGTTCGCCCTATGAGATGATCGGCCAGTACAAACAATTGCAATTTAAGGAATCGTTGCGGCGGGGGGAGACGCCGTCCGCTGAAATTGTAAAACGGAACCGCTTCGGGAAATTTGATATCCGTTTTATTGCAATGCGAATGATAGACTCCAGCGGCCAGGAACGTTATCTGTATGAAACCGGCGAGCCGGTTCGCATTGAATTTGACTGGGCTGCCAAGAGACCTATTGCATATCCAATTTTCGGAGTGTCGATTATCAGTGATGCGGGCGATCCGGTTTATACGGTGGCGACAGATGTGACGGTGGGCGATGTGGAATCAATCGAGGGGCAGGGGACTACAACTTTCGAGATTGAAGCATTAAACCTGCTGGAAGGCGCATACAGCCTCAATTTTGGCATTACCCAACGCGAAGAGGGGCCTGGTTCGGCATTTAACTTTTATGAAGGATTTGACCTGTGCCTGGAGATGTGTCCCTTTTTAGTGAATCCCGGTAAGAAGGGATATGGCTTGCGGGGAGTGTTGTATCTGCCCTGCATGGCTTCGATTGAAGAGAAAAACCCCGCTTGATTCTTCTGTATCGATTCAGTCATTAACTCCTTTCTTGTATACTCCATCATAATTATGAACGAAACTACTCCATTAGATATTTCCTTAGTCATCGCTTGTTATAACGATGGCGCCTATCTGGAAGACAGCCTTCGTGAAATCGAACTGGTTATGGCGCAGATGCGTTATAATTATGAATTGATTATAATTGATGATTGCAGTCCCGACGGAAGCGCAGAAATCGTAAAGCGGGAGGCTGATAAACGAGCCAATGCCCGCTGTGTTTTGCATCAGAAAAATGCGGGACGCGGCGCTACGGTAACAGAAGGTATGCGCATCGCCAAAGGCCAATATGTTGGCTTTCTCGATATCGATCTGGAGGTTCATTGCCGTTATATCCCAGCCATGATTCAGGCGTTGGATGAGGGATATGACGGCGCCACTGCGCATCGGTTTTATGAAATCCGTTGTAATCCAGGATTATTCTTCCGGCATATTCTCAGTGTTGGGTATAGGTTGCTGATGCGCATGATGCTTCATTTGCCCTACCGCGATACGGAGACAGGTTACAAATTCTTTAACCGGGAGAAGATTCTTCCGGTGTTGGATGATTGCCATAGTCCCGGTTGGTTCTGGGATACGGAAATTATGTCGCTGTGTCACGATCATGGATTAAAAATTAAAGAAATTCCTGCATTGTTTCTGCGTCGTCCTGAACGAACCACTACGGTCAAGCCGATTCGGGATAGTATAATCTATTTCATTGAACTATTGAAATTCCGTTCCCGCAGAAAAAGGCGGTAGGGATAATGACCAGTCCGATCTATTTTCATCCCTGGATTTACGAGCGGGTGATGCGGCGGCTGTATAGTGGATGCTATGAAGAGCGCATCCATGATGCAACACGGCATATCCCCAATGGTAGCAGCGTTGCTGATATCTGCGCGGGGGATTGTTCGTTGTATCGCTATGGATTAAGCGATATGAATATTGATTATACAGCCTATGATATAAATCCACGTTTTATGCGCTGGGCGGAGAAACGCAGTATCCCCATGCGGCATTTGGATATCCGTTCAGAATGTCCACCTACGGTTGATTGCGTTGTTATGATGAGCGCCTTATATCAGTTCATCCCTCATGAAAGAGATATCCTGAACCGCATGATTAGCGCGGCGCGTAAAATGGTTATTCTTACCGAGCCGGTGCGCAATGTGGCGCAGAGTTCTCTGGCGCCTATCCGGTGGGCGGGAAGGATACTTACCCGCGTGCAGGATAATCCCTGCGATCAACGCTTTACCGTAGAATCCTTTCGAAACCTGCTTGATGAATACGGCTTCCAGATTATTCAACCCATCGCCAATGAGCGTGAGTTGTTAGCCGTGTATTCAGTTGATAATACGAATCAATAAAGTTCAAAAAACTCGATAGCCGATTGACCTTTGATTACCCGGATTGTCTGCTGCGCGGCGTTGTAGCCTGATGTGATTGTTGCGTTGAAGTCGGGATAAATCATGTATGACCCGCAAAGCGCCAATGAACCATTGGTGATTTCCTGCAAGCGCGCCAGCCGTTGGCGGGCGCCAACCGTCATGACGGGCGCCCCACTGGAGAACCAATCTACACGGTATTCATCTACTTTGGTTCGTACATCTGGGTCAAATGTTTCCAGATCGGTATAAACTTTTTCGATAAGTTCTTCCTGGGTTAGTTCCTTGAAACTTTGATCCTGATAACTGGTTGGCGCAATAATG
Organism: bacterium; assembly: GCA_963662285.2. Lineage (GTDB taxonomy): Bacteria > Hinthialibacterota > Hinthialibacteria > Hinthialibacterales > Hinthialibacteraceae. The sequence continues at coordinate 373,072 of CAXXMV010000008.1, read as the reverse complement.
GCGCTATATATCTGTACATCAGAACCTTCCGGCATTATTTCATTTTTTCGCAACGCCCAGGTCTGGTCGATCAGATCGGTGACCAACATTCCATCAGTAAACTGAAGATCAAAGGCGTCTCCAAAGATTGGTTCATCGCCAAAAAGAGAGACAATACAATATGAAGAATACTCAATCTGATTGAGCAGTGTTTTTTGTTCTTCACTTAATATTTCCGGCGCCAGATAACCGACGATATATGCCGGAATAGCGAGAATAACCGCACGCGATTGCAGCGCATGCTGCGTCCCATCAGGATCGCTGTAGATTACCCTCATCCACTCGCCATCTTTGGTAATTGATTCGACGTTTGAATTGAGTTGGATTTTATCGCTCAGCGCTTCGGCAATGGCGTTGGTGTATTCCGTCATTCCTGATGGGAAAGTGAAATACGTTGCGGATTCTGATTCACTGATGGGATCATTATTTATGTCATCCGCACCCAAACCAATCGGTAACGAATCGGCGTCTTGAAATATAATTGGTAACAGGCTTAATGCTGAAACCTCCTCCAACCCGGCGCCAAACAATAGACGGGCTTTGGCATCGTATACCTTGTAGAACAGGGGAGCGAATTGCTCATTGTCAAACCACTGTTTGGCGGTAATCTGATCCAATTCAGCTGTTTCAGGGTTAGAATAGTAATTCAAAAAATATGCTGCCTTCGATGTCACATAAAAACGTCCCCACTCTTCCAGGCCTCCCTCTTCAATAAAGGTCGTCATGAGACCTTCTAAACCATAATAAATAGTTCCATCGTTGAAGAAAGAAATGTCGTGGTTTGGGATAGGAATTGGATGTAATCCTAAATCACCAGCAATCTCCAGCAAAAGAGTGGACAATGTTGTTTTCGCCACGCCGATGGGATAGGAGATGTCTTCATAAACAGCTGACATGGTACTGCCGCCTGTATAATCGTTACGTTCCAGGATTTTGACATCGTAATCCTTGAGGTAATAGGCGGAGGTTAATCCCGAAGAACCCGCGCCAACCACGATTACGTCGTGAGAAGCTTCTATAGGAAGTTCTGCTGCTGGAAGCATGATGGCGCATGAAACTAAGACAATGATCATGGAAAAGATTGTTAACGAATAATTGGCGTAGCGCTGCATTTTTTTTATCCTTATAAAATTCTAATAACTGATAATGCGTATGTCGGGAAGTTATTTTACTTCGCCTTCACCCTAGCCCTCTCCCGGTGGTGGGAGAGGGGACTTTATTGATCGAGATTTATTGTAATAGTATAGTGCGTCTATTTCGTTTTGTCGGGCTGTGTTTTCAGTTTGGTCTCATAGATTAATGGAATTACCAGTATGGGGCATTTGGCGTGCCGGGTTACTTTTTCTGTGACATTTCCGAATAGTACTTTTTTGAAATTTGATTGACCCTGGCGTCCAATGATGATGAGGTCGCAGTCGATTTCCCCGGCGTATTCGAGAATAGTCTGGTAGTCTTTTCCCATGCGGACTTCTACTTGTGATTTAATATCCCGAGGGATGCGGGAAAGATAATCCGTGGTGATTTTCTCATTAATATCCTGTTTGGCTTTATCATCAATGCCATCGATTTCATAGATGTAGGTTTTCCAGAACTGCGCTTCGACTTCTGGAATAACATGCAGTAAATGAAGCGTGGAACCGGGGAAGCGCTGTGCGGCATCAATGGCGTATTTGAACGCCAATTGAGAATTTTCCGAGAAATCAGTACAGAATAATATACGTTGTGATGGATGGAGTTGTATATCAAGGTTTAGCATTAATATTCCTCCTTGATGCTTCAGGTTTTATTGCACCAATCCCGGCAGGAACAGGGATAATTGGGGAAAAGCAACCAGAATAATGGCGGCTACTACTAGCGCAAGCAAAAATGGCATAGTTCCCTTAAAAACAGTTTGTAGTGGGATATCCCGCTCGATTCCACTAACAACATAGACATTTACCCCAACCGGAGGTGAGATTACTCCCATCTGGGTTACGATAACAATTATAACGCCAAACCATATCGGATTATAATTTAAGGACACTACCACCGGGAAAAAGATGGGAATGGTTAAAAGGATTAAAGCCAGAGCATCCACAAAACAGCCGCAAATTATATAGAATAGGATAATGAAAGCCATGATAACCATACCGGGAAGGGGAAGGCTGGTTAGCCAGTTGGCCAGTTCAAACGGGATGCGCGTGACCGCCAGAAAGCGTCCGAACATGATAGCGCCCGCCACAATGATAATGACCATGCAGGATGTGCGGATAGTCTCTTTGAGTGATTTGAGCAGGGCGTTCCAGGATAGGCTGCGACGGATAAGCACGATGATCAGGCTGCCCGCTGCTCCCACAGCAGCCGCTTCGGTCGGCGTGAAAAATCCCTGGAACATGCCGCCCATAACCAGGATGAATAATAGTAAGGTTTCTGATACGCCGCCTAGAGAGATGAATTTTTCTTTCCAGGTGGTTTTGGGTCCGGCGGGTCCAAGTTCGGGTCGACGTTTGCAGTTTATGTAAATGGTTAAACAAAAGAGCACCGCCACCAATATTCCGGGAATGATTCCGGCGATGAATAACTTGCCTACTGATTGTTCGGTCATGATGGCGTATACGATAAAGACCACGCTGGGGGGGATCAGCATTCCCAGGCCGCCGCCTGACGCCACCGCTCCGCTGGCTAATTCCATGCTGTATTTATAGCGCTTCATTTCTGGTATGGCGACGGATGCCATAGTGGCGGCGGTGGCCGGACCAGAACCGCAGATTGCGCCGAAAGCAGTGCAGGCGCCAATAGTGGCCATAGCCAGTCCACCGGGTAATGCGCCCAACCAGGTGTAAGCGGTGTTGAACAACCGTCGGCTTATTCCAGCGTGAAAGGCCAACTGTCCCATGAATACGAATAAGGGGATCACTGTCAGACTGTAAGAAGACATGGTCTCATAGAGGTCGCTGGTGATCATGCTCAGCGCTGCATGAGGATTGACGATGAAGGTGAATCCGATTGCTCCGGTAATGGCCATTACAAAGGCCACCGGCATACTGCTGACAAGAAGTATAAATAATAGGATGCAACCTAGGATGCCGAAGTCGATAGGAGTCATGGCTTAATCATTTCTTTACCGGGGTGAAGCAGGTGCTCGAAGATAACAAAAACAACAATAACGCAAGAAAATGAGATCACGTACATTACCCAGAAAGTCGGGATTTGTAATGTTGCGGTTGCTTCTCCACTGTTGTAGAGCGCTAATCCATAATAGAAACAGCGATAGGCCAGAAGGCCGAAAAAGGACATGGTGAGAACGCGGGTGATCGTATCTACTATAATGCGGTTCCTACGGTTTAGTTTGTGGAAAAAATACTCAACTGAGACATGACCCTTTACCGCCGTAGTGTATGGTAAGGCGCAGCAAATGGTGATTGCGCTGGTGAGTTTTATTATATCATAGACGCCGGTAATGGGATGGCCGAAAAGACGTAGAATGATATCCAGACAGGTAATCGTCATCATGAGGAGGATGCACAATCCGGATATCACCGTTAAAAAAAATACCAGTCCTTTTACCAGGGTGGATAACGTATTAAGAATAGAATTCATGGATTGCCTGATTTTAATATTGAGTTCAACTAATTTAATTCCGCCCTCACCCTAGCCCTCTCCCGTGGGGAGAGGGGACTGGAGTGAGGGCATTTATTGTTGATCAGAGTACTATTTGCCTTTGGCCAGAATGTCTTGTAGATCCTTTAGGAATACGTCTCCCGGCAATTCTTTCTCAGTAGTGGTTTTGACATATTCGCTAAGAATAGGTTCAACAGCTGTTTTTAATTTGGCTTGTTCTTCAACCGGAAGAGTGATGGTTTCCCGTTTGAGTTCTTTAACGAATTCCCGGCCCTGAGCATCAGCTTCATCCCATGCTTCGCCGTGTCTTATAATCCATTCGGCGCATACTTCGTCGAATATCTTCTGGATATCGGCTGGAAGGCTATTCCATTTATCATTGTTCATAACGACGAACATAGATGTGGTATATCCAATGACGGATGTATCAATCACATAGTCGATAACTTCGCCTTGCTTCCATCCCTTTAGCGTTTCAATTGGACAGAAGGTGGCTTCAACCACGCCGCGTTGTAATGCTTCATAAGTTTCCGGCTGGCTCATAGCGACAGGAGAACCGCCCAGGCTGGCGACGATTTTGGAGGAAAGTCCAGTCGCCCGAACTTTCAATCCTTTGATATCCTCTAGAGAGCGTACAGGTTTTTTAGAGGCTAATAATCCAGGACCATGAGCATGGATATAAAGTACGTGAGTATCCGCCACTTCTTTAGGATTGTGTTTTTTGATCATTTCGTTGGCGGCTTTGGTGGCCGTTAATCCATTGGGATAACCTACAGGTAAATCCAGTCCTTCCAGTAAGGGGAAGCGGCCGCGGGTATAAGCGAAACAGCTCATTCCGATATCAGAGATGCCATTAACCACGCCCTCATAAACTTGAGGCGCCTTGGATAATGATCCTCCAGGATACATGGCGATCTTTACGCGTCCATCAGTGCGTTTTTTCGATCTCTTTGGCCCATGCGTCTGCTGTGATGCATTGAATATGCGTTGGTGGGAAGAATATACTGTAGGATAATTCAATCACTTTACCGCTTCCAGTTTCGCTTTCTCCTCCGCCTCCGCACCCGCTGAAGCAAAGACCAATCGTTATCCCGACTACTAACATGGTTTTGATATTCTTAAACATAAAAAATAACCTCCTTATTCCATTTCACTGAATTCATTTTTTTACATTTCATATACTACTCTACCACTTTGATGGATCAAGTACGACGTGTTTGATCAATTCACGCTTCCAGGTATAGGTGGTATGCACTAAACCATCGCTGGTTTGAATGACCGCAGGATAAGAGTATTCGCCCGGTTGATCTTCCAGGGTGACTATCATTTCCCATGTGTCGCCGCCGTCTTTTGATAGTCCTACGTTGATCGGGCTGCGTCCACGTTTGGTGTGGTTATAGATCAAAACCACCCGTCCGTCTTTCAGATCAACTGCGTCAATACCCGAACCGGGGTGAGGCAAGTTAGTATTTTTGACAGTCGACCAGGTTTTGCCGCCATCAGTTGATTTGGATGAGCAGATATAACCAATCTTACGGGTTGAACGGGCCAACATGCGCAGGTTATCATCTTGATCCATGAACAATGTCGGCTGAATGATGCCATTGATCTCTTCAGGATGAACGATAGGGCCGTATTTGTTCCAGGTTTTACCGCTGTCTTTGGTGATTTCCATCCAGCAGGTCCAGGTGCGCCAGCTTTCCACTGATGATCCACAGACTAAACTGCCGTCTTTCAGAAGAATTGGTTTGTTCTTGATCGGGCCGAGAATTCCGGCGGGCAGCAGTTCTTCTTTGGACCATGTCTTGCCGCCATCGCGGGATCGCTTGATTAAACCTGACCATTCTCGTGGGCTTGGGCCTGCTTTGTAGAACAGGCATATTTCGCCGTCCGGCATTTTGAATAAAACCGGATTCCAGCATGGCACTGCTTCGGCTGTTGCAATCTCAATAGGTTTTGTCCATACGCCGTCAACGCAATGAGACGCCCATATTCCAACATCATTGTCGCCTTCACCCGTACCGCCAAACCACGCAGCTAAAATGACGCCCGGTTCCGACTCAATCAGCGTCGATGCATGGCATGAAGGGAATGAGGCTTTGGCGTAGATAAATTCTTCTTTCACAATCCCCGCTCCTTTGGCGCATATTCCATAATTACACGCCATTACCCCGATCAGGCAAATGTAAAACGCGATTTTTTTCATCATTTCCCATCCTTATAATATGCTTGGATTTGAATCTTTAATTTTTATATAATACTATTAGATTCCCTGGTAAGTTGCTACCCATAAATGATCATATAGTAATAATATTCAATCCATTAAGCGGCGGACTGGAGTATGATATATAAATAAAATGTTAACTAAAGGTTGACGTAATTGTAATAAGTTAATGGTTGACAGCAGAGCTTCTAATAATAGATAATCAAATAACCAAAAAATCTTGATAGGAGAATTGAAGAATGAAACGCATCACTTTTATGTTTAGCATCATTGCAGCTTGTCTAGTGTTTTCTTCTGGAGCGTATTGCCAGGAGAAAACCACATGGAAAATTGTTTCTCAACCTAAAAAAGAATTTCATATCCCTGATATTCTTGATTATCAAACCTTAAAGTGCGATTTGCACATGCATACCGTCTTCTCTGATGGTCAGGTATGGCCCAACGTTAGAGTGAATGAGGCATGGCGTGAGGATCTGGATGCCATAGCAATTTCGGATCATATTGAGTATCAACCTCACAAGAATGACCTTCCCACCAATTTCAACCGTTCATTCGAGATTGCCGAGCCTTCAGCAAAAGAAAAGGGAATTCTATTTCCCCGTGCGGCGGAAATTACCCGCGATACTCCTCCGGGACATTTCAATGCTATCTTCCTGAATGATATTGATCCCCTGGATACGGAAGATTTCGTCGATAGCATCAAGGCTGCTAACCAGCAGGGCGCTTTTGTATGGTGGAATCATCAGGCATGGAAGGGTGAAGAAAAAGGCCGGTGGCTTGACGTCCATACAAAAATATATGAAGAAAAATTATTGCATGGCATGGAAGTATGCAATGGTGGAACTTACTATCCCAATGCTCATAAGTGGTGTCTGGAAAAAGGTTTGACCATGATGGGCAATTCCGATATCCATGCTCCGGCAATGTTGATGGAAACAACAAATGAGAATCACCGTACTGTTACGCTGGTCTTTGTAACCGAAAAAACTTTACCTGCTCTCAAAGAAGCATTGTTCGCCGGAAGAACCGCTGTCTGGTATAAGAACCAGATCATCGGCAAGGAGCGTTATCTGGAAGCCATCCTGGCTAATTCAGTTATGGTCAGTGAGCCATACCGTAAAGATGGCAATACCTATTGGATCAATCTGACCAATACCTCAGGGATTGATTTTGAGTTCAAGCGCGTTGGACCGCATGGACCAGCCAGTTTCACCCTGAGCGGCGATTCGACTATGCAACTCAGTTTGAAAGTTGGAGAGAATGTCACAGAAGTTCCCCTATCTTACCAGGTTGTTAACTTACTAGTAGCGCCGGGAGAATCTTTGACGGTGGATTATACTTTGTCTTTGGAATGATATTCTGAGACATGAGTTAACGATTAATGTTTATGGGGGGATGTGGATTATTCGCATCCCCCCTGGATGTTATAGATTTTGATTTTTGGTTTAATGAGGTTGTTTATTTCGCCCCCTCACCCTTGCCCTCTCCCGGCGGGAGAGGGAACGTATAACCGGGAGGTTAATCTGAAAATATGAGCACAGGGCGCATCAGGGCGTTTACGCTTTTGGAATTACTGATAGTCGTCGCCATCATTGGCATCCTGGCGGCGATTGCCATCCCTAGTTTTTTGAATGCGCGGATCAGGGCTAATATTGCGCGTTCGGTCTCTGATATTCACGCTCTAATATCCGCCCAGGAACTTTACCGCGCGGATCATAATGGTTATGCGCCCTATGGCGTCGTCTCCTCTTCATTGAAAACAATTCCCTCATCAGTTCTGTCATGGCTGACTACGCCAGTCTCCTATATCTCCAGCGTTCCTGAAGACCCGTTTTTGAAAGGTTCCGGGCGTCCTTATTGGTATGGCTACGCTCATGAGCGCATCGTATCTGCTCAAAGCCGTATTACGGCCTATTCCCTAAGTTCCACTGGTCCATCAAAACTTCATGCATTAGTTATATACTGGTTTCAACCGAAAATTCTTTTTAACAAATATCCATACCATAGTTATGATTCAACCAATGGTCTCTATAGCATTGGAGAAATCGTATTCTGGGAAGGCAATCCGACCAATATTTACGTTTTGTTGGATGACAAGCATTATGCAGGGCGCTTTCCTCCGAACCACGGGCAGCATTAGACTCTATATCTCTGATAGAATGGGTGGTTTTTGGCTAATATTTAAAATGATAGAATATACGAAGCTTAAAAAACGGAATGGGGAAATATAATGAAAAAAACGATTTTTATCTTTTTGGCGGCCTGTATGGTTTTCTCGATGGTTTATAGCAATCAATGTGAAGCGTTAGGAAATGTGACTATTACTGGAGAACAAAAACAGTGGCATCCCATTACCTTTACTTTTAATGGCCCTGAAACCAGTGAAACCGCCGTGCCTAATCCCTTCCGTGGTTATTGTTTGACGGTTGATTTTACCCAAAATAGCCAGACTATCAGAGTCCCCGGTTATTTCGCGGCTGACGGCAATGCTTCTGAAACCGGCGCTATTGAGGGAAATAAATGGCGCGTGCATTTTGTTCCCCAGAAGACGGGCGCCTGGGAATTCCGCGCTTCGTTTGTTCAAGGTCAGGATGTGGCTCTTTCGTTTGATAAAAAAGCAGGCAAGAAGATAAAAGGCATTGATGATATCAGTGGTAAGTTTGTCGTATCGCCCAGCGATAAGACTGGTCGTGACCATCGCGCCAAAGGAATGCTGCGTTATGTCGGCCAGCGTTATATGCAGTTCGCTGGAAATGGCGAATCCTTTATCAAAGGCGGCGCGGACAGCCCGGAAAACTTTTTGGCTTACTTCGAATTCGATAGCACCGATCAGGCTTTTAACCAGCACGTCGGTTTGACCCGGCAGGGCGAAGCGCCTATCAGCCGTCTGCATAAATATGAGGCTCACCGGAAAGATTGGAAACCGGGCGATCCTACTTGGCGCGGCGGTAAAGGGAAGAACATCATTGGCGCCCTCAATTATCTAGCCAGTGAAGAGATGAATTCGGTCTATTTCCTGACCATGAACATCGAAGGAGACGGACGCGACGTCTGGCCCTGGATCAACATGTACGCCCGCGACCGTTTCGATTGCAGTAAACTAGATCAATGGGAAATTGTGTTTTCCCACATGGATAAACTCGGTCTGCTGCTGCATGTCATTACTCAGGAAACCGAAAACGACCAACTGCTCAACGGCGGCGAACTGTCGCTGGAGCGCAAACTATACTACAAGGAATTGATTGCCCGCTTCGGTCATCATCTGGCGCTGGTTTGGAACCTGGGCGAAGAGAACACCAATACTACTGAGCAGATCAAGGCTTTTTCGTCTTATATCCATAAAGTTGATGCTTACGACCATCCCGTCGTGGTGCACACTTATCCCGGCCAGTACGAAAAAGTCTATGCGCCCATGATTGGTTATGCTGATCTTGAAGGACCATCCCTGCAAATGGGCGATCCCGAAAAAACTCATGCGGAAACCATCAAATGGCTGGACCGTTCAGATGGAACCGACCATAAGTGGTTTGTCTGTCTCGATGAAATCGGTCCGGCCCATACCGGAGTGAAGCCTGATAAGGATGATCCAGAACATAAGGAAGTACGGCATTACTCACTGTGGGGCAACCTGATGGCGGGCGGCGCTGGCTGCGAATGGTATTTCGGATATAAATACGATCATAACGACTTGAACTGCGAGGATTGGCGCTCGCGCGATAAAATGTGGGATTACACCCGTTATGCGCTTAATTTCTTCCAACAACACCTGCCTTTCACGGAAATGAAGCACGCCGATGAACTGACTTCCGCCAAGGATGATTTTTGCTTCGCTAAACCGGGACAGGTATACGCCGTCTATCTGCCAAATGGCGGGACGACAGATATTAAACTGCTGGAAGGCGCCTATACCGTGCAGTGGTTTGATCCACGCAACGGCGGTGACCTGCAAAAAGGCTCAGTCGCATCAATGAATCAATCAGGTTCAGTCGGTCAGGCGCCTCAAGATGCTGCGAAGGATTGGGTGGTTTTGATTAGGAAGCAATGATTGGGTTGATTGGTTAAAACGCAACCCCCCTCTAACTCCCCCCAAACTTGGGGGGAGAATGTCATCCTACCTAGCGAACAGTATGGGACAAAGCGTCAGCGCGTCCCATCAAATCCACTTGGGCTGTGCATAACACCTACCGTTTTTTTCATTTTTTCACGATTCATCCCGCATATTAAAAGTTGTTGCCTTGACAAGCTCCTAAGCCGACATTAGCTTTTACACGGTTAAAAAAACAATACAGGTTTAAAATGAACATAACATTAAACGGAAAAACCAAGAAAATTGGCGATAAAATCACAATTTTCCAGCTTCTCAGAGAACTTGACCTCCATCCTCAGCAAGTTGCGGTCGAGGTCAACCGGGAAATTGTCAAGCGTGATAAATTTGAAGAGCATCAGCTAAGCGATGGAGACGAACTGGAAATATTGCGTTTCGTCGGCGGTGGATGATAAATAATTCTGTAAGCTAATCTGGTGTGAAACCAGAAAGTAATATAAAGAAAAATGACGGGGTGAAATAATGTCTAAAACAGATTTACAAAACAAATTCGATCAGTACATCAAAGACGAACCGCTTAAAGTGGGCGATATCACTCTCAATTCGCGGTTGATTGTAGGTACGGGGAAATACAAATCATTCGAAGAGACCGAACTGGCGTTGGAAGCTTCGGAAACGGAAATGGTCACCGTGGCTTTACGGCGGGTGGATTTTGACGCCGACGATCATTTACTCAATCATATCGATCCCAAGAAATACGTAATCCTTCCCAATACGGCGGGTTGTTTCAATGCCGAAGATGCGGTTCGCGTCTGCCGCCTGGGCCGGGAAATATCAAATTTAAGCCTGGTTAAACTGGAAGTGCTGGCTGATCCCGAAACGTTGCTGCCCAATCCGGTTGAGACCTTGAAGGCCTTGAAAATATTGGTTAATGAAGGTTTCACGGTTATGACCTATACCAGCGATGATCCGGTCATGGCCAAGATACTCGAAGAAGAAGGATCAACCTGCGTTATGCCGGCTGGAGCGCCCATCGGTTCGGGGCAGGGAATTCTTAATCCCAACAATATCCGCATTATTCTGGAACGCGCTAAAGTTCCCATTATTGTTGACGCCGGAGTTGGAACCGCTTCTGATGTATGCAAAGCTTTTGAAATCGGCTGTGAAGCAGTGCTTCTCAATACGGGCATAGCAGGCGCCAAAGACCCGGTGCGTATGGCAGTGGCTATGAAATGCGCCGCTATCGCCGGACGTCAGGCCTATCTGGCCGGACGAATCCAGCGCAAACTCTATGCCAACGCCAGCAGTCCGCCAATGGATTTCTAAGGAATTTCTTTCAAATATGACTAATACTGATTCTGGCATATACCGCATGATCGACGCCAATGTGGATCGTTCAGCCGAAGCCTTGCGCGTGGTGGGCGATGTGGCCCGTTTTGTCTTGGATGATCCTGCTTTGGCTCATTCGTGGCGTGACATTCGCGGTGATATGTGGAAAATTATCGGCGCAATTCCCGGATTGCAAAAGCGTGGACTCGAATACCGGGATAGCGTAGGTGATGTCGGGCGTGAATTTAAGGCTCAACCTCATTCCAGTCTGGTTGATATGACCCGATCCAATATTCACCGCGCCCAGGAATCATTCCGCGTCTTGGAAGAGACCTTTCGCACAGTTGACGCCTCAGCTGTAACGAAATTCTCTCAGCTGAGGTATCGCTGTTATGATCTTGAACCGCCCACATTCGCCGGATTGGAAAAGTGGTCGCATACCCGGAAATTGGATTTTAATCTTTACGTCGTACTGGGACGTGAATTTTCCAAAGGACGTGATTTTGATGAAGTAGCCCGAAAAGCGATGGATGGCGGGGCGGGCTGCATTCAACTGCGCGACAAGGATATGTCCAAGCGTGAAATGCTGGTCTGGGCTTACCGTTTGCGCGAGTTGACCGCTGAACGGGGAGTCACCTTCATCATGAATGATCATCTCGACATCGCCCTGGCCGTTGAGGCTGATGGCGTTCATCTGGGGCAGGATGATTTTCCCATTGCTGAAGCGAGACGCATCGCCGGTCCGAATTTTATCATCGGCTCATCGACTCATTCAGTGGATGAAGCCAAAATCGCCGTCGAAGAAGGCGCCAGTTATATCAATATCGGGCCGATTTTCGCTACCCAGACCAAAAAAAACGTCTCGGCGCCGGTTGGGCCGGATTTAATAACTGAGATTACCTCCCAGGTCGATTGTCCCTTTACGGTTATGGGTGGAATAAAAATAGATAATGTTGATCAGCCGCTGCAAAAAGGCGCCCGTCGTATTGCAGTTGTTACGGCTGTAGTCGGCCAGGATGACATCACCGCCGCCGCTCAGGCTTTTACTGATAAGATTAAAAGTTATCTTTAGTACTTTTGTACAATCATATAAGATGGTAAAACAAGGTTCCCTCTCCCCACGGGAGAGGGCTAGGGTGAGGGCGAAATATCCAAAAAAACTCTCACCATATATAAAAGCCTGGCGCCAATGGCAAGACGATATAAATCCTGAGTAATACTCAAAATCGTAAGTGATAGCATCAAGGGCTGACCGCATTGCGGTCTTGCCCTTGCCACCCGATTATAAACATAGAGCAAGAATGTCCCATCTTCCTTGGGGAGAGAGCCAGGGTGAGGGAATTTCTAAAAAACTGTTATAACAAACAAATCTACTATGTCTACAGACTCCTTTCCCGGTTTGGAAAATTTAATCAGCGCGTTGCAGCATAACGGGTGCGATGCAGCAACTTTATCTGATCTTCTCAAGGATCGGTTAAACGTTCTGGCTCGATATTCGCCCCGCTTGGCTGCTATTTGTTCCGGCAAACCGGAATTGATTCTGCCTCTTTTGCCAGATAATGTTCTTGATAAATCCATTGATAAAGAGACTCTCAGAACGCAATTGCATGAATCAATGCAAAATGCAGATGATCCTGAATCGGCGTTGCGGAAATTTCACCGTCAGCATATTGTACGAATCGCCTGGCGCGACCTGTGCGATCTGGCTGATATTCAGCAAATAACTGAAGAACTTTCCGATCTCGGCGATGTAGTGATTGACGTAGTCTACAAATTGATCCTGGATCAATTAATCACTCAATATGGTCAACCGCGTAATGAGGATGATTCCGAAACATCGCAAATGGTTGTTGTATCTATGGGTAAACATGGCGGGCGTGAACTGAACTTCAGTTCTGACATTGATCTGATGTTTGTTTACGACCATGATGGAATGACCACTGGAGCAACTCAACCAGCTGTTGAGAATCTCACTTTCTTCACTCAATTGGCGCAGGGCATCTGCGATCTGCTGGGTAAATCAACTGCCAATGGTTTTCTCTACCGGATTGATAACCGTCTACGTCCTGAAGGAGACAGCGGGGCTTTAGCCGTATCGTTATTTAAGGTAGAACACTACTATCAGACTTATGGCCAAAATTGGGAACGGCAGGCCTTATTGAAAGCCAGACCGGTTGCGGGCGATCCGGTATTAGGCGAAAAATTCAGCAGAATCATCACTCCTTTCACTTACCGGCGCTATGTTGATGAAATTGAAATCGCCGAAGTATTGCGCGGCATCGACGCTATGCGCGAGAGGTCGCTCGATAATATCGGTTCTTCGGATCAACAAGCCAACAATTTCAAAAACGGATACGGCGGCATAAGGGATATCGAGTTCTTCGTCCAGGCGGTGCAGATGCTCTATGGTGGCCAGTATCCTGAGATTAAACTGGCTGGAACCTTGGTCTCTCTGCAACGCATGTATGAAAGTCACCTGCTGCACTCTAAAGATTTTAATACTCTTTCAACCGCTTACCGTTTTCTGCGCCGCATCGAACACCGTATGCAGATGGTGGCTGATCAACAGGTTTATGATTTACCTACTGATTCTGAAGGACGTGAGCGTTTGGCTCAGAGCATGGGGATTGATTCATGGCAGGCATTATATGAACAATATAATAAAACCAGCAAAGATATTCGCACCATATATAACGGCGTTTTCCAGCGTGACGAATGGCAGGATAATTTTGATTTTCTGATAGATGATGATAAATTCTCTGATGAAATAAATGATATATTGATGTTCTACGGATTTGACGACGCCAAACGGGCTTTTTCTTTCATCAAGCATCTCAATAAATCGCCTGACTTGCATTTGCAAACTAAAACCACCCGGTTGTTCAAATCCTTCCTGCCGCGTTTTCTGCTTTGTTTAAAAGAATGCCCTGATCCCGATCTTGCTCTGGCAAATTTTGAACAACTTATATCCCGTTTTAAGGCTCGTTCTGCGCTTTATGAAACGTTATCCGATCAACCGTCTTTTCTTAAACTTTTGATATCCGTTATCAGTTGCAGCAGTTTCCTTACCCGTCTTATCATGCGCGATCCCTCTCTGATGGAGACCATTGGACGGGATGGTTTCCTGGATGAAGTGGTTACTACTATTCTTTTAGAAGATCATCTACAAATTATTGAAAAAATCTACTTAAAAGAATCTCACCGCGATCATCTTTTAAGGGTGCAGAATTCCGCTATGTTCCGCAGCGGCATCCGTTTTATTCTGGGACTGGATGACGTTGAGCAAATGGGTATGAATCTAGCTCAGATTGCAGATTTCGTGTTGGATGAAAGCCTTGATCCGGTTCGTGAACAGATGCAGAAAAGGTATCACGATTTTTCCGCTGAGCATGGCGACGAGGTAGCCATCCTGGGTTTCGGCAAGTTAGGCGGGCGCGAATTTAATGTCGCCTCTGATTGTGATGTAGTTTATGTTTATAACAAGTCATCATCTCTGGGCGGCGTCGCATCGGAAGAATATTTCCAGCGTTGGGCGGCCAAAATGACTACCTATCTGGAGCATAACGCCCCGTTAGGTTTTCTCTATCATCCAGATTTACGTCTCAGGCCTCATGGCGCCAGCGGACCGCAGGCTTCCAGCATGGAAACCTTCGCTGAATACTACCGTAAGCAAGCGCAGTTCTGGGAGAAAATGGCTCTATCCCGCGCGCGTTATATCTGTGGTAATCCTGAAATTCGCTTAGCCCTGGAAACTCTCAAAGAGGAAATACTCTTTACATCTCCTCCAACAAAAGAGGATATCCAATCCATTCTGGATATGCGCAAGAAGATTGAAAAGGAAAAAGGCCGTGAGAAACTCAAGGCCGGACCCGGCGGATTAGTCGATGTGGAGTTTATCGCCCAGGCAATATTGTTATGCTATGGTTACGCGCATCCATCCATCCGCTTGACCTCAACCTTTGGCATCCTGCGCGCCGCTTCCAAGGAAGGTCTGCTTTCAGATCAAGATTCTGCTCAGCTGATTAAATCCTATGAATTTCTGCGCGATGTGGAAAACCGCCTGCGCATCGTCGACAATGCGTCGCTTGACGTCCTGCCCGATTCTCCTCATGAATTAAATAAATTGACACGGCGATATACCCAGCATTTGGATATTGACGACATCGATTCAGAATCTTTCCTCAAGTCGGTCGATTCTCACACCCATGCGGTACGAGAAATTTATGATCGTATACTGAATGAGTTGTTGGATCGGTAGTGGGAATCCAATGTGATGCTGGGAGGGTGCCAAGGGCAGCGTCCTTTCTGCCCTTGACTGAAAACTTTGGTAAAAGAAAATGAACCTTGATTCTTTATAATCCAATTACAAGAGTTATAAATTGGATTTCATTCTGCTTTCAACGTGGATTGTTGATAAAAACTATGGAAATATATTAGGTGAACTAAATCAAGGGCAGAAAATACACTGCCCTTGCCACCCGATTTCTTCTGTGTATTCATTATTTCCATTTAACTCGATGTATATAGAAAACGGGACGCAGTTTCCCGCGTCCCGTAGTGTTAAATATCCATGTAGGGTGGGTCACGTTTCTCCGACCCACCGGGAATAACTAGCAGATGTAGTTGTTCAACACATTCTCAATCATTTCCTGACGACCGCTCTGAACTTCCGGTTCTCCGTTTTCCAGGGTGTATGCTTCAAGTTCAGCAAAACCTAATTCGCCTTTTTCGATCTTGGCGCCTAATTCTTCATCCCAACCGGCGTAACGCTGATTGACGAAGTTCTCAAGAGCCTTATCTTCGATCAATTTCGCGGCGATTTTCAGTCCACGGGCGAAGGCGTCCATTGAACCGATGTGGGCATGGAACAGGTCGGCGCCGTCAATTGACTGACGGCGGACTTTTGCGTCAAAGTTCAAGCCGCCAGTAGTGAATCCACCTGATCTGATTATGGTGTACATGGCCATAGTGGTTTCGTAGATATCGGTAGGGAACTGGTCTGTATCCCATCCCAGCAGCATGTCGCCCCGGTTGGCGTCGACTGAACCCAGGATGCCGTTGGCGGCGCAGTATTCCAATTCGTGATGGAAACTATGTCCGGCCAGAGTGGCGTGGTTCGATTCGATATTCATCTTGAAATGGTCGGCCAGGCCGTATTTTTGCAGGAATGCATGACAGTTGCCCGAATCGAAGTCGTATTGGTGCTTGGTAGGTTCTTTGGGTTTGGGTTCGATGTAGAACTGACCGTCGAAGCCGATCTCTTTTTTATAATCAACCGCCATCTGCAATAACCGTCCCAGATGATCGAGTTCCCGTCCCATATCGGTATTAAGCAGAGTGTCATATCCTTCACGGCCTCCCCAGAATACATAACCCTGACCGCCCAGTTCTTTGGTGACTTCCATGGCCTTTTTGACCTGGCTGGCGGCGTAGGCGAATATTTTGGGCGACGGATTGGTTCCCGCTCCCGCCAGGAAACGGCGGTGGGAGAACATGTTGCTGGTTCCCCACAGAAGTTTGAGGCCGGTCTCTTCTTGTTTCTTTTTGGCAAGAGCCACGATATGATCCAGGCGTTTGTTGGTTTCTTGCAACGTATCGGCTTCGGGAGAGATATCGCGGTCATGGAAGCACCAGTAATGGACGCCCAATTTAGTGAAAAATTCAAAAGCAGCGTCCAAAGTCATTTCCGCCACTTTCATTGGATCATCGGAATCGTTGTATTCGCGAATCATGGTTCCTGGTCCGAACGGATCGCCGCCTAGACCTTTGAATGTATGCCAGTAGCAAACGGCGAAACGAAGGTGATCCGCCATAGTTTTACCCATTACGGCTTCTTTTGGGTTATAATGTTTGAAAGCCAGTGGATTTTTTGAATCCGGTCCTTCAAATTCAATTTTTTTGATTCCGGAAAAATATTCAGTCATAATTAAAAACTCCTATCTTCTTAAATACTTATATAACTATGAGAGGAAAAAAAATATTCGTCAAGTTTTCCACTGCATTTCACCATTCGATAATTATCATGAATGGTTTACAATAAATTAATTGAGGGGCTTGCTGTAATTTATACACTGCTGGGTTTTATATGATTTTTCAGGTTGTATGGGGTGATATAAATTATGTCTTTAATTGAGAGGGAACCTTTTGTCAAAGGAGATATAATTGAGCGCAGATATCTTGTAGAAGACATCAAACGCGGCAATATGGGATTCGTCTATCTATGCCTGGATAGAAAATACAACCAACCTATCGCCATAAAAACTTTTGATAACCGGTATCTATATTCAGAAAAGAATCGCCGCAGTTTCCTCAACGAAGCATCCACCTGGATTCAATTGGAGCGCCATCCGAATATCGTCGAAGCTAAATATCTCAAACTGATTGATGATCATCCCTATCTCTTTCTTGAAAGAGTCGTCGCTGATAATCCCAGAGGCTCAACCTTAAAAGACCTTTTATTCACTCAAACCATAGAATTACAGCGCATATTACAGATCGCCATACATATTTGCGATGGAATGATTCACGCCGTTGGTAAAATACCTCCTTTAGTTCACCGGGATCTGAAATCTGAGAATATATTGATTGGCCAGGACGGTATACCTAAAATATCTGATTTCGGCATGACTCTGAGTATTGAGTCTGATGATTTCTCGTCCCCTAAATATCAGTATGACGTTGATTTACCCTATCATCCCATTGAATTGGCTCGACGTATGGAGGGAACTCCTGCTTATGCTTCACCGGAGCAGTGTAAGTGTGAAACGCTTGACACCCGTTCTGATATCTATTCGCTGGGTTGTATACTTTATTATATGACTACCAGGCGTCTTCCTTTTCATCGGGATACGGTTGAACAAACCATATTGGCTCAGGTGCGTGAACAGCCCAGATCACCCAGGGAGATACATCGTACTATCCCCGATGATTTGAACTCATTGATCATGGTCTGTCTGGAAAAGAATCCTGACAACCGATATAACTCTTTTGACGACGTGCGCATGGAATTAGTAGAGTTATTCGAGTTTCGATTCAATCATTATCCTGAATCATATCAAATAGGTTCACAGATTAGCGTAGATGAATATATAGATAGATCAGAATCATTTGCTCTTTTAATGCAATATAAAAGAGCACGCGAAGAATTGATGAAGGCCATTAAACTCGATCCCGATAATTCTGATATTTATAATCATCTGGGGCAATATAGTTATATGGAGGGCGAGTATCAAAGGGCGCTTCTTGAATTAAAAGCCGCATTGGCCGGTATGTCTAGAAACGCTTCTCTTCATGAATCAATGGGAAAAGCATACCAGGCGCTCACTTTGACCGATGAAGCCGAACTTCATTATCGTGAAGCCATACGCCTTGATCCTCTATTGTCTTCTGCTTATCACGGCTTGATCGCTCTTTTACTTAAACGTGGTGAAGCTGATAAGGCGGAAGCGCTGCTAAAAATAGCAACAGACAAATGTGAGGATAAGGTTCCATTTTATTTCCGTTTGGCTAATCTTTATCAAAGGATGGGGAAAAATCAGGAACAGTATGAGTACCTCGAAAGAGTAATCCAACTCGATCCGCATCATATAGAGAGTTTTCTTCGATTAGCGGAAATCAGTATTGAATCTAATCGTATGCATCAGGGAGAAGAATGGACCGAACAGGCCGCTCGTTGTTCAACAAATTCTTATAGACAATTATATCGCCTTGGAAGCCTTTATCTCTCGGTAAATAATCCTCGTAAAGCTATAGAATATTGGAAGATGGCTGCTGCAACTGGTGAAGGAGACGGCCTTTTTTATAGCAAATTAGCTTTCCTATTAAACTCAATGATGTTTCATGATGACGCATGGCGCTTTGCGCTTAGAGCGGAAGAAAAAGGGGAGGATATCAAAGCTTTGAAATTTGATATTCAAGCTCGACGTTTGCGCGGTCGATAATATATTCTATGAAATATGCAGTCTTTAGTGATATCCATAGCAATTACGAAGCGTTGAAGACCTTTCTGGTCCAAACCGACTCGGCATCCAACCTCAAGCGCATCTGCCTGGGAGATGTCGTCGGCTATGCTGCGCGTCCAAATGAATGCATCCGTCTTTTAATAGAACGGGATATTCCCATTATTATGGGGAATCATGATTATGCTATTTATTCCACCGAAGAACGAATCAAATTCAATGAAAATGCTTTACATGTAATCGAATGGCATGCCAAGATACTCCTGCCAGCATATCGCAAAATGCTGGTTGAGTTGCCTTTCACACGAAAAATCGGTCAACTGGTCTCGTTAACTCACGCCGATTTTTCCGAACCGGAAAAATTTCACTATGTTACTACTAATGATGAAGCCCGCGTTTCCATGAATGCCATGCCTACTCCCATCGGTTTCTTCGGGCATACTCATGTACCTGCGGTTTTTACTCAATATCCTGGTCGTAAAAATGGTGATGATATCAATTGCAAAATCATCAAAAAGAGCAATCACACCTTTTATCTTGATCAATCAGCCCGTTATATGATTAATCCAGGCAGCATCGGTCAGCCTCGCGATGAAGATCCCAAGGCTTCATTCATTGTTTTTGATGATGATGATCTTAGCGTGACCTTTTATCGTTATAATTATAATAAAAAAGCCGAGTCTGATTATATTCGACAGGCGAAACTACCGGGTAAACTTGCCGACCGCATCCTCGTTGGACATTAGGACTACCTGCATATTCCAATGAAATCAGTCAGTGATTCCTGATAATGTCAACGATTTATCAATAATTCCGTCAATTCCAAAATGTCTTTACATATGATATCCGGTTTGGTTGCTTCAAAATCTTTTCGAGCTGATTCTCCCAGTGCGCCTGATAACAATGCTGCGCAGGGACAATCAATCTTCTTGGCCGCCCAAATATCCGCCATAGCGTCGCCTACAATTAATATTTTATTGCGGTCAGGCAGCGGCGCATCGCATTGTTGGTAGATATCTTCCACGCTTTGTCCCGGTCTGATTGATTGCATAAAGGAGAATGGATGCGGCTTGCCCAGGTTATGCTTGACGCCGGTTTGTGATAGTTCCTTTTCCGCTTGATCTACGTCGTCGTGAGTTACGATGCGGTTTGTTTCAAAGTATTTCAACATACCCCATTCATCTAGCGGGGTGATGATCTCCATCCGGGGGCGTCCGGTGCAGACGCCAAGTTTGAAACCGGCGTCACGCAGATTTGATAACGCGGCATGGGTTTTGGTTAGGCCATGTAAAGGCTCTTCATTATGAATCAATCCCGGCTTGGGTCTGAAAATGAAAGTTGATCCATAAGTCTCCTGATAAAGTTCCTCGCCAAGATACCACTGTTGAAACAGGTCGCGGCATTCTTCCCATAAAGCTGTTTTTCGTCCGAATATGGGGATGCGCCCTGCTGGATCATCATCAATTAATTTGTTTAATTCTTCTAAAAGTTTGATGCCGCAAACATCAGGGTGAAAATCATCCATAATACGCATGGCTATGTTATGGATAGGCGCGATAGTGCATTTTCTGTTGCGAAACCATTCGCTCCATAGATGTAAGTCTTTCAAGCGAAGGTAGTTGTGCCACTCATTGTTCGAAGCCATGTTTTGTAGACGCGCCCAAATAGGAGAGAATGCATTTTTTAACATACTTTTGTTTGAATCATAGGCTTCTTTTTCTTCTTTATTCTCTTCGTCAGTGGAATATGAAGGAGGCAATTCTGCAAACAGCGCTCTATTGAACATGGAAAATGGCGCAAATAACGGGGCGATATAAAGGCCGACTACTAAATAAGCCAAGTCCCAGTTACTGTTTATTCCCCGTGTCTTGCAGCTGCTAATCAGCCCGGGAGGAAGGTATTTCCGCCGTTCAGAACGAGAACAGCGTCTTAAGCGTTGATAAAAAATATCTGCGATTGGCGTGTAATCAGGTGGACTGAGCCGTAAATAAGCCGGGCTTTCCAGTATATCACGCACTACCAGACCGGCCACGTCCCAATAAGCGGCCTCGCTGGTTATAACGCCATCCATATCCAGAATGAGTAGTTCGATATCTTTTAATGCTGAAGGTAATTCGGCCATATAACTCGCCTTTATATATTTGACAATACCTGATATCTAGAATATGCCTAAATCCAATTATTAAACACCTATGCGATAGCGCTGGGAAGCGGTTTATCCCGTATGATCGGATTGAATAGCGTATCGCGCTCGATAGGATCACGGCCTGCTTCTGCGATCAGCCTGCGGATATTTGATACGCGCATCACGCTGGGAGAGGTTGAACCGGCCATGTGAACAATCTTCTCGTCAATAACGGTCCCGTCGAAATCGTCGGCGCCGAAGCGCAGCATTACCTGTGCGGTTTTAACGCCCAGCATAGTCCAATAGGATTTGATGTGAGGAAAATTATCAAGATAAATACGTGAAACCGCATGTACATGTAAATCTTTAATCCCGGAGCACATTACGCCTTCAAGCCGCGTATTTCTTGATTGAAACCTTAGGGGAATGAAGGTCATAAAGCCCTTGGTTTCATCTTGTAAAGGCCGTAGGTGCGATAGATGGTCGATAATCTCTTCCGGCGTTTCAATGTGTCCGTAAAGCATGGTGGCGTTGCTTTTAATGCCCATGCCATGAGCGGTGCGGTGAACCTCTTTCCATTCTTCAACATATAGTTTGTCCGGACATACTCTATTGCGCACCCTTTGGGCGAACATCTCAGCTCCTCCACCAGGCAGGGAACCCAAACCAGCGCTAATCAGGTCGCGTAAAACCTCTATGATTGTTTTTCCTGAAATATTCGCCAGATGAGAGATTTCCACAGCAGTAAAGCATTTTAGATGTACGTCAGGAAAGCCGGATTTTAAAGCGCGAAGCAGGTCCACATAATATGAGTAAGGCAGTTCAGGATGCAGCCCGCCAACGATGTGGAACTCAACCGCTCCTTTACTGGCGCCTTCTTCGGCTTTTTGCAGCATTTCATCAATGGAGTAGGTAAAGGATTGCGGTTGTCCCTCTTTTTTTGAGAAAGCGCAGAATTTACAGTTATCCATACAAACATTGCTATAATTGATATGCCGGTTAACCACATAATAAACCGTGTTTTGATTCCATCTTTGGCGCACTATTTCCGCCATACGACCCAGCGCATGGATATCGGTGGAGTTAAATAGAAAGAGCGCTTCCTCTTCGTTAATTCTTTCTGATTTTTGTATTTTTACTTCGATATCTTCAATGTTCATAAATCAATTCTTTTCTGTATTGTCCTTGAATCACTTCATGCAAAACGGGAAATCCCCAACCGGGTAACCACAAGAGTTACCCCTACATGATATTAACGTTCTTGTGAAATATGTTGGGCGCCCGGATATTCCTTCTCCCTTTGGTATTGCTCTTAAGCCAGATTCACGATCAATTGGACTTCACCTTTAGTGATGCGCAGTTCTTCAGCAATTTTTTCTTCCGGCCAGCCCTTTTTATATAGTTCAATTATCTTGTCCCGGTCTTTGTGCTTAGAAAAGTTCTGTTTTGAAGATAGGGGAACTACTCGAGTTGAAGACATTTGAGTAACTGGAGCGGGAGGTTCCTCAATTTCTTTCATCTTCTTTTCCAGTCTTTGACACAATAATTGGAGAGTTTGACTTTGAAAGGACATTTTTTTTAATTGAGATTCGGTATATTGCTCAACATCTTGAACAAGTTCAGCCAAAGATGACTGAAGCATTTTCATATCATGAATGGTTAAGGATGGCGTTTCGGGAGGTTTATGAGCGCTTTCATCAGAAATCCGCTCGATTTCTTTCTTTAATTGGAATATCCAATAACAAAGAATCAGGACGATTACAATGAAGCAATAATCGAACATAGACATGTTTATCCTCAACCGTAATTGTCAGAATACTGACCTGATAATTAATCTGAACCCAAATAGTATAAATTAAATAAAAACAAATATTTGTAATATGATATATCCACTTATTAAAAACTAACGATTAAACTTGAACATCAAAACGAGTCCCATGAATGCCATCACTTAACCGCGTTTCCTCTTTGGATTCGTCTTCTTGAGAAGCGCCCTTTTTAGCCCGTTTTTTCAGAGGATTTCTGGCCCGGCTTTCACGGTCAACATCCTCTTCGTTGATTTTATCCTTTTCTTCCTGTTCTTTAGCGTCTTGAACAGTTTGAAGTTGCTCACGTTTCTCTTCTTCAGCTTCCTTGGCCATAATAATCGGGATAGATTGAGTCTGCTGATTCTGAGACTCTTGCATCTGCTGCATGATCGGCATATTAGCCAAAGGATTTTGGAAATCGGCTACGCCCATGATAGACCTCCCCCAGAAATTGGTTCTGTGAGATTAAGAGTAGTGTTTATTATACCACTAAATCCTGCTGCCACTCAGTTAATCTTCCGCGTAATCTCAGCATGGCTTTTGTATGTAATTGGCAAACGCGGGATTCGGTCACTTGCAGTACTTCTCCGATTTCCCGCAGGGTTAATTCTTCATTATAATACATTACCACGACAAGGCGTTCTTTATCAGGGAGATTTTCTATGGCCTGAGCCAGCAGTTCGATGATCTCTTCCTGGTGGATTGAACGGCGGGGATCATCGATTTTACGCGAAGGGGTCATTTCTGCTCTGGTGGTGCTTCCATCGTTGGAAATGCGTAGTACTTCATCCATTGATAGCAGTGCAGATCGGCTGGCATGATGAATAAGTTCGTGTAACTCGTCAATATTAATCTCTAATTTTTCAGATAGTTCTATTTCGTTCGCCGGCCGCATCAACTCGCTCTCGAGCGTGGCGTAGGCATTTTGTAATTTGTTGACTTGCTGGCGTAGAGAGCGTGGAATCCAATCCACAGATCGTAGTTCATCAATGATTGCGCCTTTGATTCTGGGGATGGCATATGTGATGAACTTAACTTCACGAGTCAGGTCGAATCCGTCAATTGCCGCCAGCAGACCAATGACGCCGCAGGAGTAGAGATCGTCATAATCCAATACTTCACTCTCAATGTGGGATACAGCTAACATTCGGTTAATAACGTATTTGACTAGATGAATATATTTCTCCGCTAATTTGTCGCGAGCGTCCTGATTACGCTTTTCGACAAATTCCGCCCAGAGCAGTTTTTCTTCTTCAGGAGATATTTTTTCTTTATAACTATTGTAATAGCGCATGAAAATCGCCCGTAATGGCTATATCCATTCCCGTATACTCTTGGGGGTTATTATGTTCTGCGAATCTATAGTATACAAACTAATTATTAACATACGAATTCAGCCATGCCTTGCTTCGACTTTAATCTGTTGAATATTGTGCTCTTTAAGGACAGTGATCATTCTATCGTTCAGAATGGCGCCTTTGCGGACTAGAGAAGCGCCTTCAGAACTTTTCACTTCGTTGATAACCTTCATACCCGCACTAAGTTCAGAGGTGGCGACATCCAGGGCGACCATTTTTCCACCAGAACTTTTTAAGTCTTCGATTCGCTCCATAGCTTCCATGCGGTATGATTCAACCAATGGCCCTTCGGTGGTTTTTTCATAAATTCTACTCCACACATAGCCTAGGAAGCCAAAAAATAAAATCGATATTGATGCATTGCGAAATACAAGAAAGAAATTATTTCCCTGGGTAATTAATGTTGTTAAAGTAACTAATAAGAATCCGGTGAAAGCAGTTGCAGCGAATAACTGCTTTTTGACGCGAGCTACATCTTTATATAACTTGCGTTTATCCATAATATTTATTTCCCGGATAGAATGAGAATCAGATTATTTCCTATCTTAATCCTTTTATTATAAACACATACTTAAAAAGAATAATACCTTAAGTAACTTCGATTTTAGTAAATAGGCGCATAATTATAAATTTACTATACCACATTCTAAAAATGAAAGCAATATAGTCAATTTACAGAGTTTACAAATCATCAGAAATCACGTTCTGTATTCGTCCATGGTTTTTTGCTATGATTTCTTCAGCTTTTTCGCGATTCAGTCCGCAAAGATGCATGACTAATGCGGTTTTGACTCTTCCATTAGCGTTTTTTATCAGGTTATCGGCCTGATCATAATCCAGATCAGTCAGTTCAGCTATGATTCTTCTTGATCGGTTATCCAGTTTATTGCAGGTGGCGTTAAGGTCTACCATAAGATTATGGAAGACTTTGCCGATGCGTATCATGGCGGTGGAAGTAAGCATATTCAATACCATTTTGGTCGCCGTGCCGCATTTCATGCGGGTTGATCCGGTAATCAGTTCCGGGCCGACGATCAGAGAAATGATTACATCTATGTCAGTTATTGCTTCAGGGCAGGCGTTGCAGGTGATGAAGAGCGTTTTGGCGCCTCGATTATGAGCTTCTGCCAGCGCCCCGAAAACGAATGGAGTTGTGCTGGATGCGGCGATGCCGCATACCACGTCCCGGTTTGAGACCTGGCGGTCGATTATTTCCTGAGCGCCATCTGCTGGATGGTCTTCAGCATGTTCAACCGAACGGCGCAAGGCCAGCCAACCGCCGGCAATTACGCCTTGCACCATTTCCGGATCAACTCCGAAAGTAGGCGGACACTCACTGGCGTCCAGTACGCCTAATCGACCGCTGGTTCCTGCGCCTACATAAATCAGACGGCCTCCCTGTTCGAAGGCGTGGACAACATGGTCTATGGCTTGCTCGATTTCCGGTAAAGCCGGTTTAATGGCCTGGTAGGCTTTAATATCTTCGCTGTGAATCAGTTCAACAATTTCCCGGGTCGACATTCGATCAATATTCATCGACCTGGGATTGCGCTGTTCCGTCAGTAATGCGGCTAGTTTTTTAGATGATACTGTCATGCAATCTCCTCAATGATCTGTTCATAATGGAGATCCGCGCCGGGAAGGATTTTTAACTCGGCTTCATAAATATTTTGTAAACGTTTTACCTGTTCATGTTCTTCCTGCATGATCTTTTCCGCCAGTCTAGGATGAACTCTTAAAGTAACCTGTTGAGCGCTTTCTTCCCGGCAGATTTCTTCGAAAGTGCGGAATATCTTAATAATCATACTATCAGCTGAAAGAATATATCCTTCACGTTTGCAATATGGACAAGGTTGGGTCAGCGCTTTGTTAAGGCTTTTACGAACTCTTTTGCGCGTCATTTGCAGCAAGCCCAGTTCAGTCAGAGGATAGAGGTGCGAGCGTGAGCGATCCATTTTCAATCTGGCCTGCAAATGTTCTAAAAGTTCTTTCTGGTGCTCTTTAGAGCGCATATCGATGAAATCGCTAAGGATGATTCCCCCGATATCGCGCAATCGAATCTGACGGGCGATTTCGGTGGCTGCTTCGATATTGGTTTTGAACACCGTCTCTTCCAGGTTATGTTTGCCGATATAGCGTCCGGTGTTGACATCGACTACCGTCATGGCTTCGGTCTCATCTATGATGATATATCCCCCGGAAGGAAGCCAGGCTTTGCGGGCGCGTAGACTATGGATTTCCGATTCGATCCCGTAAGCGCGGAATATGGCGGCTGAATCGTCATAGAGGGTTATATGATGCACCGCTTGGGGAAACTGCTTACGGACGAAATCGACGATTTCGCCATAGAGCGAAGGTTCATCAATCACGATTTCTTCAATACTATCGCTAATCAGGTCTTGAATGAGCAGAAATACGATGCTGGGATTCTGATACAACAGCGCTGGAGCTGGGCTTTTTTCGCTTATATTCTTTATCTGCCGCCATTCTTTGCAGAGAAAATCCAGGTCCTGATTAAAGTCTTCCTCAGTGACGTCCCGTCCCGCAGTTCGTACGATGGTTCCCATGTCGTCCTGCAACAACGAAGAAATTGTTTCTTTTAAGTTTTCACGTATAGTTTCATCTTCAATTCTGCGGGATATCCCGATATGCCGCGTATTAGGCAACAGAACCAGGTATCTACCGGGGAGGGATATATTGGTGGTAACCCGGCTTCCCTTGGCGCCGATAGGCTCTTTATAAAGTTGAACCAGTATTTGTTGCCCTTCTTTAAGCAAATCCCTGATAGTCACCGGCGGCAGTTCTGAATCGGATTCTCTGCTGTGCTCTTCATCCTCGAATCCATTATCGTCGTCTTCCAGATAATCGTATTCGTGAACTTGAGGCAGAAGGTCGTTTACATAAAGAAATGCATTGCGGTTAAGACCAATATCTATAAAAGCGGCGTCAATGCCAGGAGTGATTGAAGTTACTACGCCTTTATAAATATTGCCGACAATGCGCTGTTCTTCTTTGCGTTCAAAGAAGTATTCAGCCAGTTTCCCGTTTTCAATAACGGCGATGCGCACTTCATAATCGTCGGCGCTTATTAAGATTCTTCGTTGCATTATTGATTTGGTCCCTTAATCTTCCCGCTTTGCTATCAATGGTTCTAATTTTCCATTTATGTTTCTGGAGAATATGCCCAAACGTTTGCATTTATCAATTAATATTTCATATCCCAAGTTCAGTTCTAATTTTTCCTTGATTGCGGTTGCTTTGGTGTATTTTCCACTATCTACAGAACAGGTATAGGTGAGCCGGAATTCATTGTCAGATATAGGGACCAGATTGGTCTCCAGTAAATTTAACCCGGTTCGTAAATCGGAATTATTTAGCGCATTTTCCATACGTGTAAATATATCATCGCCTGATTGGATCGTCCCGTTAATCTTGTAACTATATGCACATATTGCCGCAGTTATCTTTTTGGCGCCTGAAAGAACTGCGCTAACTGCCAATATGCCGATGCCTTTGGGTGAATAACTCTGCATTTTTTCAAGAATTGCTAATTCATGGTAACTCTTTGTGGTGGTTATTTCAATATATTCCGCATCGCTTTCCATGCCAACCGGTAGGGGAGAAGCGAAAATAATTTTGGGATGAGGGTGAAATCCCTTTGAAAAGGCCAGTTCTATTTCGGATCGGCGGAAAATTGATTCGAAAATCATCATGATATCATGATGCGAAGTGAAGGCCATTTCATCTTTTTTAGAGAACATTATACGGTAACGGTAAGAAATATCATCATTTTGAGTCTTGGGTTGTTCTGTTTTATCTTGCAGTTCATCGGCCATACCGTGATCCATATTATATTTGGCCTGATGATACGTCATATTGTCATCGGTTCGCACTGTTGTTAAGTCGTCATTGCATACTCCACAGGTACGGCATTTTTCTTTTCCGCAATGTTTGGTCTCTTTGCCCTCAAAGGTTTTGTCCCATTCCTTTTGCAGGTAACTTTTATCAACCCGTGTGGAGATGCAATCCCAGGGCAGGGCGTCATCCAACTGGTATTCTTTGGCGGCGTATTCCTGCAATGAAAGTCCCACTGCGGCGAAGCCATCCTCCCAGCGCTGGAAATTGAAATATTCGCTCCATTCATCGAATCGGGCGCCCATGTCATAGATTATCCTGATAGCCTTGCCCACCCGGCTGTCGGCGCGGGCTAATGCGCTTTCGATCAGGCTTTTATCGGGATCATGCCAGTTGATTTTGATATTCTTCTGTTTCTTGAGTTGGTTGAAGATCAGGTCGATGCGGCGTTTCATCTCTTCCATCGGTATCTGACCGAACCATTGATACGCCGTATGCGGTTTGGGGACGAAGGGGGAAAGTCCGATATTGATTTTAGCCCGGTGCTTTCTCATATCGCGCAGCATCTTTTGAATCTTCAATACCATATCGACAATGCCTTGCAAGTCTTCATCGGTCTCGGTGGGCAGCCCGATCATGAAATAAAGTTTGAAGGTATTCTGACCATTGTTGGCGGCGTCGCGCACGGTTGAGAATATTTCATTGTTATCAACGCGTTTGTTGATGGCGAGCCGCAGACGTTCACTGCCCGCTTCAGGCGCGAAGGTCATGCCGGTTTTGCGCACTTTGCCGATCTCTTGCGCCACCCTAGCCGGGAAACTATCTATCCTCAGTGATGGCAGGGAGATAGCGATGCGTTGAGGGTAAAATTCTTTGATTAATCCGCTGCACAGTCCCGGCAGCTGGCTGTAGTCAGCGGTGGAAAGCGATAATAGCCCCACCTCGCCAAAGCCAGTCTGCCCAAGCCCTTCTCGCGCATGATCCATGATGCGTTCCGGCGAACGTTCACGCACTGGTCTGTCAGTGTAACCCGCTTGACAATAACGGCACCCGCCAGGGCAACCGCGCATTACTTCCAGCGATAGACGGTGATGAATGGCTTTGGTGTTGGGAACAATTTGTCCGGTAGGGTAGTATGAGTTTTCAAAATCTGAGATGACGCGTTTGTTTATTACTTGCGGAACTCCATCAACATTGGGACTTCCGGGGAATGTTTCTCCAAGCCGGTTAGTCGCTTCATCGAACAAAGACGGGACGAATACGCCTTCAATTTTTCCCGTTGCATGCAGGATTTCCTGCCGTGCGGCGCCCTTTTGCTTCATCTCATCAACCGTGCGGCAAAACTCCAACAGCACCTCTTCGCCCTCGCCGATGACAAAGGCGTCAATGAAATCGATCATGGGCATGGGATTATAGGCGCAGGGGCCGCCAGCGATGACTAGTGGATCGTTTTCGCCGCGTTCATTGGCTGCAATGGGAATCCCGCCTAGATCAAGCATGGATAGCACATTGGTGTAGAGCATCTCGTGTTGCAGCGAAAAGCCGAAGATATGCAGTTCGCTCAATGGCGTCTGACATTCCAGTGTTTTTAGCGCTTGATCTGCATCGCGCAGTTGCTGCTCATGGTCAGGCCAGGGAGCGAAGGCGCGTTCACAGCGAATCCACGGTTCCCGGTTGAGCAGACCATATAGGATTTGAAGACCCAATTCGGACATGCCAACTTCATAAACATCCGGGTAAGCGATAGCGACGTTCAATCTTGCTTCTGGTTTATCTTGAACGGAGTTAAATTCTCCTCCTATATATCTAACCGGCTTTTCTACTAAATTTAAATTAATTTTTTTCATAGTATGTTGTTTATTTGTTTAGGGTTATATTGGTTCTCGAATTTATCTTTGGTGGAAAAGTTTTTGAATAAGAGTAAAGAACCTACTCACGCTATTCTCTTTAGTTTATCCATCCCTCAACAGTATAGAAGAGACTGAAGCTCAGCCTACTGCTATTTATGCAAGTAATGTTGCATTGCTGGAGTAGATTGTTATCATTCTTGCTCCTGATTTTAATGACTTTGTTCATATATTCAGTAAATAAATACATTTTCTGTTTGACATGTTCTATTTTTAAATGACAAAATAGGTGGAATAAAATTCATCCTGTTGATTACGTAATAAATCTAAAAAACTCAAAGGATGCATAGAAATGTTAAATTCGACCAATCATCACGATAAATTTATCTTGAAAATTATTTGGCAAGTTCTATTCATGTCTATTGCGTTCCAGAGTTACGCCGCTCTCTCTGCGCTATCCGTTGTACATGAACTTGATTCAACGCGGGGCATTTGCGTTGTGCTTGGAAAAAGTACAGCTGACTTGGTTATTGATCTGGCTCAATCCAGTGAGTTGACTATATTCGTCCAGTCTACCAGCGATAAGGATGTCCTACGCACCCGCAAAAAATTAGATGAGGCTGGTCTGTTAAATACCCGCGTGTATGTAGAGCAGGGAACCACTTCACAAATTCATCTGGCTGCTAATCTGGCCGATATAGTTGTTTTGAAAGATAAAGCGCAATTCAAACAGGTAGAACTGCTTCGCGTACTGCGGCCTGGCGGCAAACTGCTTGCTGGAAAAAAGATCAGCGTGAAACCAGTTCCTGATGGAATCGATCAATGGACACATCCCTATCATGGGCCGGATAATAATCCGCAATCTACCGATCAAATCGCCCGTGCGCCATTTATAACCCAGTTCCTGGCTCAACCATACTATGGCCCCATGCCAGCCGTCACCGTCACGTCTGATGGCAAATTATTCAAAGCTTTCGGTCACATCGCATTCAAGAAGCGTGAATGGGGTATGCTCAGTAAACTGGTCGCCATGAATGCTTACAACGGCGTTATTCTGTGGGAACGTGAACTGGCGCCTGGATTTATGATTCACCGCAATACTATGATCGCCACGCCCGATACGCTCTATTTAGCCGACAATGAATCATGCAAGATGATTGATGTTGATACCGGAGAGATTAAAGATGAAATAACCATTCCCAAAGATATCACTGATCTCTATGGATGGAAGTGGATGGCAATGGTTGACGGCGTGCTCTACGCCCTGGTAGGCGAGCCGGATATAACTGATGAAGTGCTGCATGGCACAAAAAAAACCGCTGGATGGCCCTGGACTGGTTTGGGTGAAAACTATGACAAGTTCAGTGAAGATTATCCTTGGGGATTCGGGCGCACTTTGCTGGCCATTGATCCCGCAACCAAGCAGATACTTTGGCGGCATACCGAGGAGCAAGTAATTGACAGCCGCGCCTTGGTTCTCCGGGGCGACCGTTTATACGCCTATTCACATCAGAATTTCCTGGCGGCATTCGATATCAAAAACGGTGCTGAAATATGGCGCACATCTGACGCGGATCTCATGGCGGCAATTGGCCTGCATGATAAAGCCCAGACCTGGCAGAAAGGATATTCAAGCCAGACCTATCTCTCGGCCAGTGATCAGGCGTTGTATTTCGCCGGACCCCAGAGAACCAAGATCGTCGCCGTATCAACCGAAGATGGCAAGATGTTATGGAATTATCCCGACGGCAACATGCTATTGGTTCTACGTGATAATATTGTATATGCTATGGGGCGGCTCAGCGACAGCAAAAAATTAAATCCGCTTACTGGAGAGATACTGGCCGACCTGCCATCCCTGAGGGGCAACTGCACCAGGGTTAATGGCACGGTCGACAGCATCTTCGCGCGCGGCGATCAACATGGCGGAACG
Organism: bacterium; assembly: GCA_963662285.2. Classification (GTDB taxonomy): domain Bacteria; phylum Hinthialibacterota; class Hinthialibacteria; order Hinthialibacterales; family Hinthialibacteraceae. Next base: position 340,951 of record CAXXMV010000008.1, on the reverse strand, counting down.
CTGCGGCTTGATGTCAACAATGATCAGGCCAGCCGCCTGCCCGCCATGCGCCCCGCTTGTCAGGATGGCGTTATCGCGGCCAATGGTCTGTTATATTGGGGTCCCTGGATGTGCGACTGCAACCACTCTTTGGTAGGCGTGATCAGTATGTGTCCTGCGGCAGACTTTAATTACTCGCAATCAGCGGTTGAGAAAGAACGCCTTGAAACATATACCAGTAATTTAACTAGAGTCCGTGAACTGACTCAAACCATAACCGACTGGCCGGTATACCGCAAAAACAATCAATGCGTATCGCAAACAGCCGTTGCGGTTGGTGAATCCCTTAAACCGCAGTGGGAATTTATACCCCGTCAGGGCGTGCGCCGCACTGCTCCTGTTGCAGTTGACGGATTAACCTTCGTCAGCGGTTCGGATGGAATTGTTTATGCTATAGATAATCAAAATGGAGAACAACTTTGGTCATCATATACCGGCGGGCGGGTAAATTATCCCCCAGCTTTTTGGCAAGACCGTCTTTATGTAGGATCAGCTGATGGCTTCGTTTATGCAATGGAAGCGGCCACCGGCAAGCAACTATGGCGTTTTCGCGCCGCTCCGTTTGAACGCAAAATCCCGGTATACGGCGATCTATCATCAACCTGGCCCGTAACCAGTCTTATGGTTGATAAAGGCGTGGTGTATGCTGCGGCGGGAATCGCCAGCCATGATGGCACCCATGTCTATGCTTTGGACGCTGTGACCGGAGAGATACTGTGGCAGAATAATGACTCAGGTAACTTGATCGGCCAGTCAAAATCCAGCGGCGTCAGCGTACAGGGTCACATGCTGATGCATGATAACAAGGTCTACATGGCCGGAGGTAATGTCGTGTCACCCGCTGTGTATGATAAAACAACTGGTCAATGCCTGAACACGCTTACTGATGAATGGCAAAAAGCTCCTCGCGGTAAAGAACTCTTCTTGATCAACGGCAAAGTAACCGTCTTCGACCAAATGCTCTATTCTCCCCGTGAGTATATCCCTTCACGCTACTACGCAAAATATCTGCTCCATGCCGGAAGCAATTCGGATATTGTATACCAGGGAACCGAAAATGAAATTATGTGCATCCAACTGGGCGCTGGCCCTGATGGTAAAGCCAAACGCATTTGGCAACGCAGCGGCTTTGTGGAAACCTCAGGCGTGGTAGTGGCGCAGGATGCAATCATCACCATAGGTGGACTGATCTCTGAAAACAACGAAAGTGTAGTACGAAATATGCTGATTGCCTTTAATCGAACCAATGGCGATACCGTCTTCAGCGCGGAACTTCCAGCCAGCCCGACATCATGGGGCATAGCGGTTGACCGTGATGGGCGCATTATAGTAACCACTGACCAAGGCCATGTGCTATGTTATCAGGGCGATAAATAGAATCGCAATTTACCGTAGGGGCGATCCCTTGTGGTCGCACGGTGTTACTGTCGCCTATGAATTATATCAATACCAAAAGTGATAGTATCAAGGGCTGGACGCAATGTGGTCTTGGTTTTGGCGCCCGTCACACCGAACAAATCAATTAACAAAACTGGGTGGGATCATTTTTTTTCTGATCCCACCCAGTTATTGTTTTTATCGCTGATATCCCGAAAAACCTTTATTTCATCTGGTTCCAAGTATCTACGATAGAAGAATGAAGCGTGTTCGCTTCTGTGATCGTTCCCAAAAAGAATTCTTGTTCCACCTTGTATTCGCCATCCACTGTAGCTAGTATGAAAACCTTAGAGCCTTTGGCGTTCGCTGGAACGGTCCATTCCAAGGCGCCGGATGCGGATATGGTCATACCTTCCGGTCCCATGATTAACTCAAACTTAACTTGATCTTCCGCCGCGTTCAGGATTGGCTGATATGTGTATGTTTCGCCTTCAAAGGCAATGAGATTTGGATATGACAGAAATTCAAACGGATGCTGGGATTGGCTGGTGATGGGATAGAACTCTTGCGCCAGGATAGTGAATTCCTGAATCCCGCCGCCGTGATCTTCATCCGCACCGTCGAGAGCGTATTGATCCGTTAATTGAATCACGATATTATGCTCGCCCAGTTGAGCTTCGGTGGGCGTCCAGAGCAGGAAGCGTCCCTGATCCATCACCATACCTTCTGGACCTTCCAACAGCGTCCACACGTATGGATCCACGTATTCCGTTTCCCCGTTCGGCAGCGGTTTGGCGAAATGATGGATGTCCGCGTCAAAAAATTGCGGGAAATATATATATGTTTCTCCCACGGCGGCGGTTGTTACCGGTTCGGAGATGATTACCGGGTGGGAGCGCCCTGTAGCGGATTGGGTTACAACTTGGAGAATAGTGGTGATTTCAGAAGCCAATCCGGCTTGGTTGACAGCGCGAACAGTTACTAATACCGGATATCCGTTATCCAGACCGGTGACCGTCAACTTATTCACATCTGAAGGCAACCATCTAATTGGAGTAAATGAATCCGGCTCCATGATCGATGTATAAAGAACCTCGTATTGAGTGATGTCTGAATCTTCGACTAGTTCCCATTGCAGCGTGAATTCACGGTCACCAGCGTTAACGGCTATATTTGTTACTGGCGAAGGCGCATTGGGATTGGCGACGTGGATTGGAGTTAAAGCATACTCGTAATCAACCGGATTAACGCCGTCTTTTATCTTCAGCATGACATAATACCAATCCGGCGGGATATCCAATTCATTAACGTCCAGTAGAAACACGTTATCAGGATGATCTTCTTCGATAGTGGCCACGAGACGGCCATCGCGCCCTTTCCGGTCAGTATCTAAATAAATTCCCACTTCCGCGTTATCGTCGGGATCGTAATCGATCCATTCAATCCGGTACACACCGGAATCATCCGTAGGTTCAACTGATTTAATATCAACATTGGGAAGATGATTTTGCGCCAACGCCTCAAAGCTGAAATCACCTAATTCATCTCCATTCTGAATTGTTATAGTGTAAGAGCCAGCCTCTGGATTGCGCACGAAGAAAGAAGCGTCTTTCCCTTCTGGATTCCACAAAGAGAAACCTTTGTTTTCTTCAAATTCCGCATTCAAGCCGTCTTTCAGGTTCCATTGCGTTCCATCTGGAAAAGTCAGGATGGCGGAGACTTCAGACGCGTTTTCATTGGTGAATCCAATTCGGAAAATAACGGCGGGCAAGCCTTCTGATATTTCCAGGGTTGTGACTTGATCCGCGTTAGGGAGAACTTGGAATCGCTGATTCTCTCCTTGTGTGGAACTTATATCAATGCTGCGCCAGTTAGACATAAAGACGATCCCTTTGCCTTGATCGTCGATCTGAGCCAGTTGCTGAGCGGAAAATTCCCACGGTTTGGAGCGCTCCAATTTTTTAAAGACAGAGAATTCTCCAGTGTTAGTCATTTTGAAATTTACGGGAATAGTGTAATACGCCGGGTTCGGCACGCATTTTTTTGGCGTGCAAATACTCATTACGCAAGCGCCGGGAGTACAGATTTTTTTTGGAATACCGGGAACGGGAATGTGAATACATCCAGAAAAACCATTTTCGTCAATATCCGCTTCGACATTGCCAATATCCCTGCTGCCGATCACCGGAAGTTCTGGTGTATGTAATGTTCCATTCGCCGTACCGGAAATATCGTGCAGAGAATTGAATGTCATGCTCGTTACCGTATCGAACATGGCGTTATAATTAACATTTGCACGGAAATGTATTATTCCATCATAATAGTTTAGATATCCATTATCTCCTGTTTCGTGTCCAAAGACCAACGCTTTACCAGCCATGGTGAAATTTGTGCTATTGTTAAAAACGATTTCATTATCAAAGGATAAAGGGTAGACTGATTGGGCGATTCCGGTTGGAATTCCTTGTCCCGCAGTGATTGTAGCTGTTCCAGTTATAAGATACGTAGGCGGACAGGTGTAACAAACAGCATAACAGCAGGGCTGTTTACCTCCACAAGGATTGGCAGGAGGCGAGGGGGGAGCGTAATCGTAACCGACGCTAAGAGAATATAAAACGCCTCCCGTTGTTCCAATCGGCACGTTTAGACCTTGTGCATAAATATAAAGATGTTGGAATCGATCAAAAACCTTATTGTATATAAGTTCGCCATCGAACACGAAAAAGCCAATCGTGTTGGAATTGGTGAGATATGGGAACATGATATGGGTTGATCCCTCGTAATAATGCGAATCGGAATTGAACGTCAATTCAATCTCTTGCATATCGAATGGACCGAATTTTTCTGATTCCCAACTAAGCGTATCCTGAGCGAATGCTTGTATAATCGTCAAACACAGCATCAAACAACCCGTCGCCCAAAAACGTTTTTCAAAAATCCAAGAAGTAGACATTCGGTGAGTTAATGTTTTTAAATCGTTACGAATCATTGCAAATCCTTTCTAACGTTAAGATTTCTTTTGACAAAGGTCATTCCATAACAGGCTGAACTTCATTTTATAATATAGGTTCTATAAAGAAATCTGTGGGTGAATGATAGCAAAAATACTTCGAATAGTAGAGGTATAAAAAAGACATCCGGTCTCTTATCCTGAAAGAATGAAATCAGCGAAAAATCATCAACCAGGAGGAAACCGGATGGATGTCATTAGAATCCTCAATCGTGTTCATAAAATCAAGGGGTATGTATATGCTTCTAGCAAATTTGGTGAATGGAATGGTAAAACATCCATAGAGGTAAAAGTCCGTGCTCATGTCAAAAGCCGCCCGATATGTTCATGCTGCGGAGAAAAAGGATCAGGTTATGACAGATTAGATGCGCGCCGATTTGAGTTTATCCCGATATGGGGATTAACCGTATTCCTGATCTATGCCATGCGCCGCGTGAATTGTCACCGCTGTGGAGTGAAAGTTGAAAAGGTACCTTGGGCCGATGGTAAACATGAATTAACGCATATCTATCAATGGTTCTTGGCGAGCTGGGCCAAGCGGATGAGTTGGAGCCAAGTGGCGGAAGCATTTCAAACAAGTTGGTACAATGTTTTTCATTCGGTTGAACGGGCGGTAGAATGGGGCCGCCAGCATGTGAACCTGGAAGGAATCACCGCCATTGGAATCGATGAAATGCAATGGGGCGGCGGCCATCAGTATGTGACAGTGGTATATCAAATCAATGAGAATTGCAAACGGCTGCTGTGGATCGGGGAAAAAAGAAAGATCAAAACACTGTTGAAATTCTTCAGATGGTTCGGGGAAGAGCGTTCAAAAAAATTGGAATTTGTGTGCAGTGATATGTGGAAAGCTTATCTCAAAGTCATTCGCAAAAAAGCCAAAAGCGCGCTGAATGTATTGGATCGGTTTCACATCATGGCTCATATGAACAAAGCCATAGATCAAGTCCGCGCTGGAGAATCCCGTGAATTGAAGGCCAAGGGATTAGAACCGGTATTAAAAGGAAGTCGCTGGTGGTTTCTGAAACGCCCGGATAATTTGACAGTCAAGCAGGTCGATAAATTAGCCAACGTGGTTCGATATAATCTGCGCACGGTGAGAAGTTATCTTCTCAAAGAGGAATTTCAATTTTTCTGGGAATATAAATCAGCATGGTGGGCTGGACGCTTCATGGATCAGTGGTGTACTAAAACCATGCGCTCGCGAATCGAACCAATGAAGAAAGTGGCCAAGATGCTGCGCAACCATCGCGAACTGATTTTGAACTGGTTTCGGGCGAAAAAGGAGTTTTCTTCTGGAGTGGTGGAAGGCTTAAACAACAAGGCCAAAGTGACTACCAAAATGGCGTACGGTTTTCGAACCTACAAAGCGCTGGAAATCGCCTTATATCATACACTTGGCGATTTACCAGAACCAAATTTCACCCACAGATTTTTTTGAAGAGGCATAATATACAGAACAAATCAACTAATTATAATCGGTGAGCCGGAAAATCCACTATACATAGCTTGAGCATTCATGAAAAGCAATGTTATTAAGTTAAGTGATTTTTATTCTACAATAAGTGGCTTGATCAAGGGCTTACCGCAATCATGAAAGAATCCGCCTATTTCAGCGGCCCGATATATTTATCATCGATCACCACTTCATCAAACCAAACCCGGTTTATCTGTTTGCTGTTGTGGACGTAGAGCATTAGCCAGAAATCATTTATTTTGAGGTCTTCCGTGTTTCTCCATCTAATGCCAACGTCGCGGGTTTTTAATTCTCCGTCGATCCAGAAGGCCTGTTCGCCGTCGGATTTCCCCGGGGTATTGGCTTTAATCATCATCTCCATGCAGTACCACTGTCCCCGCTTTGGGACGAATTTGGGTGATGGACGAAACATCTGCCCCCAGTATTTACCCATCTTTGGATCAATCGGCATATCCATGTGGTAACTGTAGAACATCATTTCGCCGGGAGCGGGATTATTGCCCCAATCGCGCCACGGTTCCAGACCGATGGTGAAAAAGTCATCGCCTCCCGGTTTGAGACCCGCCTTGCCGAAAGCCGACCATTTGTTATCCGCCCGGTTGGCCAGCAGGTGGTTGAAATGCATGTGGTTGCCCTGATCGAAATCATCGGCGAACTTACAGTACCACCGCGCATAGACCTCGTCATAACCCGGCATGAACCATTTATTAAGTTTGGCGCCGCTGCCTTCTCCAACCTGAGCGATGAATTCCACGGAGTACTTTCCGCGGAAAACCTTGTCTGGATCACTGGTTAATACAAGGCGCTTGGGATCATTCTTCACCGAATCAGCGTCCCATTTATCAAGAGCGCCGCTTTCAAAATCCTCGGAAAAGATAACTTCATCGCCGCCGCTGGCAAGAGCCGGGATAATGAATATACTCAAAGAAAGCGTGAAGAAAATCGAACTAAATCGTATCATGATTGTTTCCTCTCATTAAAATATCTTTTACAAGTATAGCGGAAATATCCTGGGCGTATTCTACTTATGGCTTATCTTATAGAACAGTATACCTTATATGTTTCTATATAATTGTTGGCGTCCTATTCTTGAAGTCAAATTTCTCTTATGATTTTTCGAGCAATTTTATACAAATCAGAAAGAGTCAATGTGAAAACCAAATCAACCAGCCCAACCGTGTATCTTTGCTGCAGCGCCATGATGTGCCTGGCAATAAGCGTCAACCTTCCCCCGGTTTTTCTTACTACCTTCGGCGAGACCTTCGGCGTCAATGGCGATTTGACCAGCGAGCAGTTAGGGCGTATTCCAGCGGCTATCTTTTCCGCAATGGTGATCGGCATCGTCTTCGCCGGGCCGTTGGTTGACCGCTGGGGCGCCCGGTTATTCGCCATTCTGGGGCTTGGCTTTATTACGCTGGGGCTGGCGTCGCTTGGTTGCGCTCCCAATTTTACGGTTCTGCTTATGGCCGCAAGTTTGCTGGGATTAGGCGCGGCATGTATGGAAGTGGTTTTAAGCCCCATTGTGGCGGCTGCCAAACCGGAGCAGCGCACCTCCGCATTAAACAAATTGCACCTGTTCTATTGCATCGGCGCGGTTATCACCGTGTTGATTGGTTCGGCTGCGTTGTACTTGGATATCTCATGGCGCACGATCTGTTTGACCATCTTGATTTTCCCCATCCTGATAAGTGTGGGATTCTTCATGATCCATCCACCGACCATTGTGCATCAGGATAAATCGCGCACCTCGCTGCGTTATCTGATCCGGCATCCATTTGTGCTAGCTGCGGCGCTGGCCATTTTTCTGGGCGGCGCTACTGAAGTAGGATTGGCGCAATGGCTGCCTGCATACGCCGAAAGGGGATTGGGGTATTCAAAATCCAGCGGCGGCGCTGCCCTGGCGGTCTTCTCCATAGCCATGGGCATGGGGCGTTATGTTGTATCGCAGATTGTCCATCGCACCGGAACAATCCCGCTGATGATGTTTTGTTGCATGATAATTTTTCTATTATTTATTGTAGGTTGCTTCAGCCCATCCGCCCCCATTGCCCTCGCGGCGTGCGTATCCATTGGTCTGGTGGTCGGCTGCCTGTGGCCTTCAACATTAGCAGTGGCATCAGACCGATTCCCCGACGGAGGCGCTTCGCTATTCGCCATCCTAGCCGCATCGGGCAACATAGGATGCGTCTTAATGCCCTGGCTCATAGGATTCATAACCGAACAATCAAATCCCAGATACGGATTAATCTCAACCGCAGTCTGCCCGTTATTATTGGTATTCTTGTTAATGTGGATGCATCGTGTCGTTAAGAGACATAACAGTGGAATATGAAATACGGAGGTAAAAGTGGCTCATAATCCTGGTAGAAATGATCCATGTAATTGTGGATCAGGAAAGAAATATAAAAAGTGTTGTTTGATAAAAACAAATAAACCCAAAAAAGAAATATGGGAAAATTTTGGGAACTTCATAAAAAATAGATATAAAGACTAATTGTACTGATATATCTTTATAATAGCGCCCGCCCCGGCTGTGGATTATTGATTATTTGAAGCCGATATAAGTTGTTTCGCCGCGTTGTACGATTAGCGATGTGGCTTCTTCTCCGAATTTGGGATAGAAATGCTGCGCCAGATAATCCGGCCCGACAGCTACGAATCCCATGGGTGGAAGCATGGTTTCGCCATAGCGGTAGTCTTCGGGTCCATAATTTACAATAACCTGCCAATGCTGGCCGAATTTTGAACGTTCCACCGAACGATCATCATTTAGATAGCGGTGTTCGGTCATGGGCAGCGCGGCCACTCCTTCGGCGAAGGGCGATAGGAATTCATAGGTGTTCTTGATGAAGCGGTCGGTTGGATGTTTACCTTCTCCCCAGCCCTGGTTGAAGCGGGCGAAGCAGTTTTCCGCTTTAGTTAGATCAGGTTCGGTCATGTCCTGTTTCCAGTACTGATGCGGCGCGATATCGTAGAGCGGCATTTCTCCCAGAACCAGATGCTTTAATATTTTGCGGGCGTCGTTGATTCCCGCGCGGTCTCCCTGGTGAGTATACATGGCGATGCAATCATGAAATATTAATGGAAACAGGGGGATATCTTGCGCTGCGGGATGAGGAAAATCCTTCACAATCGGGGCGCCGCTTAATATGCCTTCAAAATAATGCGACTCAGGAACGCCAAAAGCAAAACCGGTTTCCGATCCATGAACGCCGAAGGTTTGTGCGGCGTAGCGGCTCAATTCCTTTTTATAGCGCATGTCTTCTATGCGGGTTAGTGGATTTTGCGGATCAAATGATTCATACAGTGGCGCCGCGTAAGTCGTATCAATAAAATAGGCGTTAGGCGCATAGAGTCTTTTGACTTCAGGCAGATTGCGTTGCGCCAGTTGCAGGCCGTAATTGGATGCAATCAGCCATGATTGTCCGCCCGCCCATACGCCGCCTTTTTTTCGTTGGCCGCTTTGCTCCATCATAATCATCGACTGATCCCATGATGGAGCGTCGGTGTACATGTCCTGATAATTATCATGCAAACCGAACAGGTAACCGTAGGAGCGTACGCTTTCAGAAATTCGCGCTACGCCCTGGTCGCCGCCGATTTCCGGGGCGGCGGGCAGGATATCGGGATGTTGATTGTCGTATCCCCGGTGAATCCATCCTGCCAGAACGAAGAGAACCTTGGTTAATTGCAGGTCGTCATGCAGATGTCGCGCAATTTGAATGCAATCTTCCTCAGTATAATTGTTGTAAATCCTTTCGCTTTGAGCGCCATTCTGATTTCTGATATCCCTGAAGCAGACGAACGGTTTGAATTCAGCGGCGCCGAAAAGTTTTTTGACCTCACGGTTACGGCGCGCTTTATTCTCTAACCCGGCCAGAATGCCGTTTTTGTCAGCGATATTCCGGTAAGCACGAGCTAGATCAACGTATCTATGACCATCTATGATAGATAATGAAAACTCTCCCTGAGGTTCTTCGCTATGCAAACTGATGCTCTGATTCTTTGATCCCGGCCAGATATTCTGATCGACCAATACGGATTTTAGTTGTACTGAAATATTCGGGCTTTGCCAACTAAGCAGCGCTGAACCATTTTTGTTCATCATGCCGGTCATGGGGATATGCAGCCCACCCCAGCCAGCGTAGGTTCCAAAAGTTTTGGTGTATTCAATGACTGAATTGGCGGGGAACATTTCTCCCATCAATCGCGGGATGACGGCGCCTATGCCCAAGGAGTCCGTCGTCCATAGTAGGGAATCCCATTCAATTTTGTAGAACTGCCAGTCGGCGCCGGTTTTCCAGGAAACATTGAGGCATTGTTGTTTGGCGTTAAGTTGAAATTCGATTTCGATTATAACTGAACCATTGATCTCTTTTTGAAGGCGGCATTGTTTGGAAGATTCTGACAAAACCTTCAGGTCATTAAGCGGAATACGGAATGGTTTATTATTCTTTTTGGCTGAAACAAATCCCAAGCCATTGGCTGAAGGCGAACTCTGCCATACGGCGCCGGAGCCTTTGTTTTGGATGCAGAATAGTCCTTCTTTAAGTTTTATTTGGAATAGCAAATTGTCACTTTCCAATTGAACTTGAGAACCAGCCAGAAAACGCTGCAATAACAATGATTTGTTTTTCCGGTTAGCCGTATCGACCGGGATCGATGGAATCGATTGTTGCGCAAGGCTTTTTATATTCCGGTTAATTGTCAGGGTGACGGAGGGAATTGCTTCAAGGCTGCGTAAATTGGTGGCGGGGTTCCATAATCCAACCCGTACGCAATATGTCCCGTCTTTAATATCTTGAGGAACAAGCACTGGCAAGGGGCCGTCTTCGATGGTTTGATTGGGCATCCAGAATTGGGTGGATACCAGAGGATCATGATCGGCTTGCCAAAGTATTAACGAGGGATTTTGTGGAACGGTGAAATGGAGAAATATCCTCTCGTTCGCTATTGAAGGCGCTTGACCATCATTGATGAAATCGAAACGGCAATTTATATAATCTCCCGGCGCAGCCTCTGTCGGAGATATATTATAAGATGCTAGACTGGGTTGAAAATTCGATTCACTAGAATATGCGCCATTTGATAAGAGAATAATAAATAAAATAGAGGCCGATAAAATAAGGAATGTGTGGATTATTTTCATTGAAACAGCTCTTATCCTATATACTTTTTGTGTATGACACTAATACAATTGATTTGATCATGATGCAATTGTGGCATAATTTATGTTAGATTTAAGCCCAACCGGCATTTTTGGTTTGTAATCATAACTTAAGGAAGTGAAGATCATGAATAGATTATTTATCAAAATCATCAACAACCGTTATTTTGGATTAACCATGGCATCAATTCTTGTCAATATTGTTTTGTGTTTTTCATTAAACGCTTTTGCCGATACAAGAGTAATTTTGGGATTAGAACGTCTTGTTGAAGAGAAATCTGATCTGATAAAAAACAAACGGATTGGCATTATCGCCAATCATACATCAGTTGATAGCGAGGGACGGTCGATTGTATCTGTGTTAAGCCAACATGCCAAAATTACTGCGTTATTCGGCCCGGAGCATGGCTTTACGGGCGATAGTTCGGCCGGCGCGACTATTGAGCAAACTGATATTAAGGGCATCCCGATCTATAGCCTTTATGGTGATACCCGCGTTCCGACTCATGAAATGCTGAGTAATGTTGATGTATTGATTTATGACATGCAGGATGTAGGCGTTAAATTTTATACTTATATATCAACCATGTTTCTGGCTTTGTGTGCGGCGGAGCGGGAAGGCATCCCTATAATCGTATTGGATCGTCCCAACCCGGTCGGCGCCGTACGGGTTGAAGGAGCTATTACTAATCCAGCCTACACCAGTTTTGTAGGTGTGATGCCGCTGCCTATACGTTATGGCATGACGGTAGGTGAATTAGCCCAATTGATGAATCAAGAGAGTTACGCCGGATTTTCGATTAACGCGGATTTAACGGTTATTCCAATGAAGAATTATACGCGCGCAATGCACTATGATCAGACGGGCATGTCATGGATTGCGCCGTCTCCCAATATGCCATCGCTGGATACGGCTGTTATCTATCCGGGATTTTGTTTATTTGAAGGCTCGAACCTGTCTGAAGGCCGGGGTACAGATGATCCATTTCTTATAATAGGGGCGCCATTTATTGATGGTCAGAAATGGCTTGACGCGGTTCCTGATAAGTTGTTATCTGGAATATCTGCCAAGGTTATTGAATTTACGCCTAAGAGCATCCCCGGCAAATCGGAGAATCCCAAATATAAGGATAAGCTATGTCATGGATTGCGTTTTACCATCACTGATCAAGACAAGTTAAGACCTATTGAACTTGCAGTCGCTCTACTATGCGCGGCGCATTCGCTTTATCCCCAGCAATACAAGACCTTAAGTTTTATGGATCGATTATGGGGTGATGAGTCGTTACGCACCTTGATTGGTGAGGGAAAAGATTTTCAATTTATTATGAAGACGACTAATAAAGGCGTTAATCAATTTCTTTTGGTAAGAGACAAGTATTTGCTGTACTAGAATGATTGATAGGTTTTGGAAAAGTACTTAAGAATAATTGAAAGCGTTAGGCTGAATATGGAATTAACTATCAATGAAGTGGAAATAAGACAAACTAGAATAGATGATGTATCCCTGGTATATCAATTTATTCATGACCTGGCTGAATTTGAGAACAATTTAGATAAACTGACCGCGACTGAAGACAATATACGTGACGCTCTTTTTGGCGAGCATCCCTGCGCGGAGGCGGTGTTAGCATACTATGATGGCGCCCCGGTTGGTTTTGCTTTTTTTTATACCTGTATTTCAACTTTCGCGGGAACTCCCGGAATCCATCTGGAAGATTTATTCGTCAAACCAGAGTGCAGGAGCAAGGGCATTGGCCGCGCTTTGTTGATTTATCTGGCTCAGTTAGTTACTGATCGCAGCTATGGGCGACTGGAATGGACTGTTCTGAATTGGAATGAACCAGCGATTAATTTCTATAAAAAACTTGGAGCTAATCCTATTGCTGAATGTGATTTGTACCGTTTAACAGGTGATAGTTTAGATCAACTGGCAGCGGAAGCATAATGGAGAAGATGAATAGTGAATCAATCAATCATACAGGTAGACGCGTTTACAGATAAACCTTTTTCAGGTAATCCGGCGGCGGTTTGCATCATGCAAGAAACACGGGATGATGTATGGATGCAGAATATCGCCCGGGAAATGAATTTGTCGGAGACAGCCTTTCTGATCAAGGTGGATGATGGGTATAACCTGCGTTGGTTTACTCCCGCTTTTGAAGTTGATCTTTGCGGTCATGCCACGCTGGCCAGCGCCCACGTTTTGTATGAACTAAGAGAGGCGGCGGTTTCTGACGAAATTCGTTTTCATACCAGAAGCGGTATTTTAACTGCTAGCAAAAATGGCGATTGGATTAATCTGGATTTTCCTGCTGAACCCGGTGAAACGGTTGAATATCCTGCTGTATTGCTTGAAGCGCTTGGCGTCTCTGCAGAAAAAGTTGAGATATTGAAGAACCGGATGGATTATATGATTGTGGTTGATAGCGAAGAGGCAGTGCGATCCTTAAAACCAGATTTTAACCTTCTTGCTTCAGTCGAAATGCGTGGTCTTATTGTTACTGCAAAATCAGAGAGTGAAGAGTATGACTTTGTTTCACGCTTTTTCGCTCCACTGGCTGGAGTGAATGAGGACCCGGTTACGGGTTCTGCACATTGCTGTCTGGCGCCATATTGGTGTGAACAGTTAGGTAAAGATCAACTTACTGGTTATCAAGCATCGGCGCGTGGTGGAGTGGTTGGAGTTAGGATAGATGGAGATCGGGTTGTGATTAGCGGTCAGGCGGTTACTGTTTTGAGGGGTGAACTGAATTGTTGATTAGTGGGATAGTATTCCTAGAACATCTTATCTGTAATCCAGGTTTTGCTTGCAGCGTCCCATTTAACGAGCAGTCCGTCATGTCCGATATAGGTCGTACCGTGATATTTTTGTGAGATAGCCTTGAGAATATCCTTGTCGGGCAATCTCTCCATATCTGGATAGAAATGAACCATGAGAAGGCATTCAGGATTTATTTTACCAGCCATTTCCTGTACTTGTCCTAAATGGAGATGGTAAGGAGTTTCCAGATCAACGAAGCAGCATTCAGAGATTAAGAGATCAATGTTTTTCCATATAGAAAACAGGTCTTCATTGAATCCTGTATCACTAGTGAAACCGATATTTTTTCCTGATGGAGTTTCCACCCATACGCCGTTGGAACCTTCTATATGATGCGATGTTTTTGCAGTGACTGTGAAATCATCTATTTGAACCGGCTTATCAATATCAATAATATGAGTATCGAAAGCTTTTTCAAAACCACCTTCCAGGCGTGCATTGATCATTACTTTTTTGATCTCATGCATAGTTTCAGAAGTGGCGTAAAGAGAAACGCGGTTTTGAGGTTTGAAGCCCGGAGTATACATCCAAGCCACATAAAGGCGGGCTAAGTCGAAATAATGGTCTGGATGACTGTGGGTGATAAGAATGTTCTGGATGGAGTTTATCGCGGCTTCGATGGAACCTTCGCGTAAACAACGGTGATATATACCACCGGGTCCAAGATCAATGTGAAGACGGTTTTTTCCATCGGCAATTTCATAACTGCTTTGAGTAGAAAGAGATGATGAAGGAGAGCCGCAGCCATATATACGCCATTCGACCATAATACGCTCCAGTTAGCAGTTTAATAAAAAGCGACAAAATATATTAAGAATAATATAACAAATTAAGACTGAAACACAAGATATTGTTGTCTGAAGAAAGTGTTTTCCTTTATAATAGACAATTATTACACTATAACTTTACAAACGGGATTATATTACCTGACTTTTTTTTGCATAATAAGGGATGCATAATATTATTTTTCATCTTGATGGTTATTGTTTTTATATTCATTAACTCCGAATAATTGGTCTTTTGTCGTCTTTTGCGATATAGTCAAACAGGCTTAAAATATAATTATGACGGCGCTCATTCTGGTTGACTGGGTGATGAATTCACTGTAAACACCTAATCACCCGGCAATTTGTTTATGATTTTTGAGGCATTTATAATGAAATATGCGTCATTTCTGATTCTATTGTTAATAGGATTGCTTCTTGAGAATGCTTTAGTTTTTGCATCTATTGATTCGAAAATTAATCCGAAAATTGATTCTCTTTGCGATGGTAATCGAAATTTAACTAAACTCAGTAGTGATTTATTAAAAATCAGGCATGCTCTAAATAGTAATGAGACTGTCGAGAATGCTTTTATTCGCTATGCTTCTCACGCTATTAGAGATGGTTTATTGCAATGCATTATCGGCGCCAGGAGTATTTCTCCTGATCTTATTAACGATTGCACCAACGCAGACTTAGATATAGTCGGTGAATATTCATTCGGTAATCTACATCAACTGGTTGTCCGGTGTTATGACCCTTATCAATTTGAGGAAATTGTTCAAAGGTCAGATATAATCGGCATAAGCACAGAGCCGTATGCCGTAAGTTTTGCCGGTTCGATTGAAAATGAAGCGGATACGTCGATTAACGCCGCTCAAGCGCGTTCTATATTTAACTTGAGTGGTGAAGGAATCAGGATTGGCGTCCTCAGCGATAGTATTGCTGATCGGTCGAAAACGGGCCGAATGTTTAACGGTTTCCTGTTGGGAACTTCATCACAAATGAAACTGGATTTACCCGTAAATATCAAGATTATTGATGAGGGCGATGGTTTTGGTGATGATGAAGGCGCCGCCATGATGGAATTGATTCATGACCTCGCGCCCGGCGCTGATTTTTCTTTCGCCGCAGTTAGATATAATTACTCCGTCTTCGCTGATAATATCAGAAAATTATGGAATGATCCCGGATATGAATGTGATATCCTGGTGGATGACATTAATTTTTTGCAGGAACCGATTTATCAAAATGGTCCGATAGCTTTGGCGGCCATGGAAGCCGTTGCTAATGGAGCGCCGTATTTTACTGCTGCGGGGAATTTCGGAGATAATGGACATGACCGGTTATTTACAGATGTAAGTTCTGTTAATGATCATAGTTTTCCGCCTAACGGTAATGATTTTCACGATTTTGGCAAAGCTTGCGGATTATCATCAGATACTCATTTATCTATTCATATGCCCCACTTGTCTTCTGTTGCAATTACCTTGCATTGGGATGAGCCTTATGGCGGCGTATTCGCCGAAGGAATTGGCGCGGAGTCTGATCTTGATTTATACTTGACCTCTGATGAAATTTTGCCGCTTAGCGAAAACAACATCCTGGCATCCAGCGTCAATTTTCAAGGTGAAGAAGATAATCCATCGGGAGAACCGGTTGAGGTGATAGTCTTTTTTAATCAAGGCAGCGACCGTGACGTCAATATAGTTATAAACCATCAAAAAGGGCGCGTTCCCCGGAATCTTCATTTGTATGCTATCTTCAATAACGGCAATAAAGCCAAACAGGTAAACGATAAACATCTTCTACATGACCGTACCATTATGGGGCACATGATTGCTCCTGGAGTCACAACGGTAGCTGCCATACCGATTAAGGAAATCAAGCGTAATGGAGAATTTCTAGAACCGGAAGATATTCTAAATGTGCAATCTTTTTCCGCTTTAGGAGGTTTTTTGCCGGTATTTTTCTCTGATGACGGCTTGACTCGTCTTGATGAACCTCAATTAATACTAAAACCCGACCTTGCCGGGCCGGATGAAACGAGTACCGGCGTAGCTGGTTTTGAGACATTCAAAGGCACCTCAGCAGCGGCGGCGAATCTTGCCGCTATCGCGGCTCTAATGCTCGAAGCGCAACCCTCGCTTACGCCGGATAAACTACTTGAAACCCTGAAACAGACGGCTATTGATATCGAACTGGAAGGACCGGATTGCTATTCCGGAGCTGGTCTGGTCGATGCCTATAATGCCATCCAATCTCTGGAAACCATGCCTGTGTCTGATTGGCAATTATATTAATATGACTGGTTTTTCTGGTTTGATTGGAATCCAATTATTATGAGTCGGCGGACATAGTCTGAAAGACGAGATTAAAAAGCATGAAAACATATTTAATTACTGGTGGTTGTGGTTTTGTTGGATCATCTCTGGCTTTGCAATTGCAGAAGCATTACTCAGATATAAAGATAATTTGTCTAGATAACCTCAAGCGCAGGGGAAGCGAATTAAATATATCGCGTTTGAAAAAGAATAGCATTGAATTTGCGCATGGCGATATTCGCAACAAAGAAGACTTAGAAAGCATCGGTCAGATTGACGTGATTTTCGAATGCTCAGCTGAACCGTCTGTATTAGCTGGATACGACTCATCTCCTGAATATCTGATTAATACCAACCTGCTGGGAACCATTAATTGCCTGGAGTTGGCCAGGAAACGCGAGGCGGACTTCATATTTTTATCAACCAGCCGCATCTATCCCGTTTCCACTATCAATAATCTCAATATAAGAGAAGCAGAAACGCGATTTGAATTAGAGGATCATCAAGAGATTCCCGGCGCTTCCAGCAAAGGCGTTAGTGAAGATTTTCCATTGAATGGCGCCAGGTCGCTGTATGGCGCCACCAAATTATCATCAGAACTTATTATTCAAGAATACATAAGTATGTATAACCTGCGCGGCGTGATAAACCGCTGCGGAGTACTGACCGGGCCTTGGCAATTCGGTAAAGCCGATCAGGGAGTGATTGTGCTGTGGATGACCCGGCATTTCTGGAAGCAAAATCTGTCTTATATCGGTTTCGGTGGAGAGGGCAAGCAGGTTAGGGATATTCTGCATGTTGATGATCTCTATACCCTGTTGGATATTCAATTGAACTCGATGGATAAGCACTCAGGTGAGATTTATAACGTGGGAGGCGGCAGAGAGATCAGCGTCTCTTTGCAAGAGTTAACCGGGTATTGCGCTGAAATTTCCAAAAATACAATCTCTATAGACAAAGTCAAAGAAACCCGGAATGCCGATATCCCCATCTACATAACTGATAATACTAAAGTAACGCAAGCAACCGGATGGAAACCCACTACATCACCGGAAATTATATTTAACGATATCTATAAGTGGATTGATGATAATCAAACTGCGCTGCAAGATATTTTTTTATAGTTATGTTTGGCGGGTGGCAAGGGGAGTGTTCTTTCTCCTCTTGACGGACAACCATTCGTAAAAGAAATCAATCTTATAATTCTGTCTTCCGTACATATTGCTTAATGGGGGATTCTGGAAATAAGAGGAGACTTAATCAAGGGCAGAAAATACACTGCCCTTGCCACCCATATTTTTTTTACCTTTGATTAATAGAATCGTCATTATATATGCAAAATTCCTCAATCAAAAATATTCCACATATTCTCCAAGAAGCCCAAACTTTGGCTGAGCAAGATAAGACTGAAGCAGTAGGGCGAGTTTTGGAAGAAGGGCTTGAGTTGCATCCAGGTTCAACTGATTTGATGGCGCATTTGGGGCATCATTACGCTGAACGGGGCAGGGCAGGGAAAGCCATTGCGGTTCTGGAGCGACGTAGTCAGTTAATCGAACCTGATCAGGGAGTATGTCAAATTCTGGCTGAGCAATACGCCAAGCATCATGATTCAGCCTCTGAGCGGAAATGGTTAAGAACCGCTATAGCAAAGGGTTATGCGGCGCAGGGAATGCATAAACGGCTGCTTAAAACTTATCTGCATGATTGTTTTAGATTGTTTAAGCAACTGCTCAATGTCCCCGTTAAAACCAAACCGGGACTTTGTTTGATCCGTAGTATAAATTGGATTGAGGAACGAATATCGTATGGTCTGATCGTTATATATGAAAGGTTTTTTGATAAAGCAGTTTTTGAGGGTAGTTGGGATAAGTCTCATAAATTAAGTGATTTATTGTGTTTCTGTAAACAATATGATTCATTCTATGTGCGTGATGGATTAGCCTACCACAAGACGCGAGAGATAATGCTTGCTTCGCGCTGGCTGCCTATCAATGATCCACAATCTACTATAATTGATATAGGCGCCGGTTTTAATACCGCCTCTCTTTTCTGGAGTATGTATGGCGCTATGAGCATTGCGCTGGATGGATCGACTTATGGTTTTTCTCATTTGCAAAAGGTTGAAAACAAAGTAAAAGATGACGAAAAGTCTATCAATATAAACTATGCTGTTGGAGATGGGACGCAACTACCTTTGGCTGAATCTGTTATCGACGGCGCTTCAGTGCTTTGCATGTTGGAGCATATCCCGGAAGATGGCGATATACATTGTATGCAGGAGTTATTCCGGGTTATCCGACCTGGTGGATTGGTGGTGGTTACGGTCGAAACCAGTCATAATTCTAGTGACGGCTGGCTGGAGACGCCATATTCCATAGGTTTCCAAAGCGGCCAAGATGTTGAAGCCATGGGGCGCCAGGAGTGGAATGAGGTATATTGCAGGAATTATTCTCCACAGGATATGATAAGACGTTTAGGTCAGTCCGCCCCGTGGGAATTTATTCAATCAGGTTTTTATGATGATGGCGTGTTGCCTTTGAGAAGATGGTTATCGCCTTCTTATCCTCTTATTTCTGCAATGCTGCGCCATGTTCAGCCTTGGTTATCTATCCTCTTTTACCGTAAAGTAAAAAAGGTTGACAATCTTTCTCCATCAAGCATTGGGTATCTGGTTTTGAAGAAACCACTGTAAAATATTGTCTAAATTACTCTTCTTGATGTTGGATTCATGGGATTTGGTTGTAATATCAGCCGAAATGAAATTCAGTGTTAAATGAATTAGATTGGATATTATAAGGTTTGTGAAAGCAACCCCCTCTTGAATTCTCCCCCAAACTTGGGGGAGAGGGGTTTTTGGAAAAAAATAGATTATGTCTGAAAAAAGTACCGGTGCAGTGGGTGGTAAATCGCTGAAACTCTCCATCATAATTCCCATATACAACGAAGAAGAATCTCTTGAAGAAGTACTGCGCAAAGTGCGTTCGATTGAGTGGGCGAATAGAGAGATAATTCTGGTTAACGATTGTTCGACTGATACTACTCAGGCTATTCTGGAATTAGAGATGGAACAACCAGATACAATTGTCTTGATCCATGACAGGAACCTGGGTAAGGGCGCGGCTATCAGAACCGGGCTGCGGCGGGTTAGCGGCGATATCGTCATTGTGCAGGACGCTGATCTGGAATATGAACCGACCGAGATTATCCAAGTGATTCAACCCATTGTGGATGGGAAGACCCAGGTCTGTTTCGGGTCGCGTTTTATGGGATCGGTGGAAGATATGCGTTTGGCTAACAGAGTGGGCAATTGGATTCTGGCTAAAGCGGTCTCCTTGCTTTATGGTCAAAAAATTACCGATGAAGCAACCGCGTATAAAGCGTTCCGTAGATCAGTGATAGACCGTATTCCTTTGGAATGTCATGGATTTGAATTTTGTCCTGAAGTGACCAGCAAAGTGATGAAATTGGGATATTCTATTTTGGAAGTCCCCGTTACATTCAAAGCCCGATCTTTCGCTGAAGGCAAAAAAATCGGCTGGTGGGATTTTGTTATAGCGATCTGGACTCTGATGCGAGTCCGGTTTTTCTGGAGCACCAAGAAAGCTACTCCCGAAGTGATATCAATAGACCACAAATAATATATCTTTGAATAATCTCTAAATAATAATGACCATGAATAAAAACGGAAAACGTATTGTAATTCTTGGCGCAGGCATTGCTGGTCTGGCGACGGCGTGGAAAATTCTTCGTTGCAATCCTGAATATAAAGTTACGCTGATTGAACGCGACCCGATCCCCGGCGGCTTGGCGAAATCCGTGTCGTGGAAAGGATGCCCCTTAGACCTGGGGCCGCATCGGTTTCATACCGAGATTCCTGAAATAAAGGAGTTCGTCCGGACTTTCTGCGAAGAGCGAATGAGTTTGGTAAAACGCTCCAGCCGGATGTATCTGAATGGTAGTTATATTCCTTATCCTATCAGTATGTTACCGACATTCCGCGCCTTGGGATTGAGTAGGACCATCAGTTTCGCCTTATCGGCGCTGTCTGTGTTATTTAATCGGTCGTCAAATCCCCGGTCATACGAAGATTATGTGAAAGGGTATTATGGCGAGCGCTTGTACCAGATATTATTCAAGCCTTTCGCCGAGAAGGTTTGGGGAATACCCGCTGAGCAGATTACCGCAGAGACGGCGCGGGTCAGGTTGCGGGGAGAGAGTATATGGCATGCACTGAAGGATAATCTGTTTTCCAGCGGTGAAACTTATGTGTCTCAGTTTCTCTATCCTCCTGGAGGCATTGGAGATATCCCTCAGCAGTTTGCTCAGGAAGTGATGAAAATGGGCGGAGATATCCTGGTTCGGCATAATGCCGTCCAAGTTAAAATAGAAAATGATGAGGTAGTTGAAATAAGCGCTGATGGACCGCGAGGTATTGTAAAATTGCCATGCGACATGTTGGTCAATACGATGCCATTACAGGATTTAACCGCCATGATGAATCCTCAGCCCTCAGTGGATGTGATTGACCAGGTTTCAGCACTGAAATTCCGGGCGTTGACTTTGCTTTACCTGCAATATGATGAAGAGGTCGGGTTTGATGATACCTGGCTTTATTTCCCTGAGGAGCATATCCCATTTTCGCGTATTTATGCGCCGGATAATTTTGCTCCTCACCGAAGACAGGCGGGCAAGTCATTTTTGTGCGTAGAATTTCCCTGTGAAGTTGATTCGAAAGAGTGGCATGAGTCGGCTGGAGAACTGGCGAGAATTGCTGATGATGTGTTGGTTGACTCTGGTTTGGTGAAAAGCTCTTCGGTTGATTCGATGGTGCTGCGCATCAAAGAGGGATATCCTTTATATAAAATTGGCTATGAAACTCATCTGCGTAACACGCTAAATTACTTAGCTTCTTTCCGCAATTGTTTATCCACCGGACGTGAAGGGCTGTTCCGTCATAATAACCTGGATCAATCTATCCAGATGGGGCTTTTGGCGGGAGAGCATATTTTGAATAACGATAATTGCGACGCCTGGTATGAATCAACTGACCAATTCAATGATTATCGGATTATAGACTAAACAAATTAATGAGATTCGAGATATTTGATAAATGCCTGAATTAGAGAGAAAGTGGAAAAAAGCTTTGTTGGTGGTACCACCCACTGGTAAATATATCCGTGAAGAACGTTGTCAAACGCCTATCGATGAATTGCATACGGTTGTTCTGCGTCCCCCGATGGATTTGCTATATATCGGCGGCGCCCTTGGAGCAATAGGCGTGCAATGTAAAATCTTTGATTGCCCTGCTGATGATGCGACCTGGGATGATTTTGAGAATTTAGTTAAGGATTATAAGCCGGATGCGCTGATTTTATCTATAACAACGCCAACCCTTAATCAAGACCTTAAAGCTGCTGTTATAGCCAAGAGCATTGATCCAGAAATCATTACCATCAGCAAAGGGGCGCATTTTCTTCATCTTGACCAACAAACCCTGGAACAAAACGCTGCTCTGGATTTGGTAATGAGGGGGGAATATGAAGAGACAGTCAAGGAACTGGCTTCTGGCGCTAAGTGGAATGAAATAGATGGTATAACTTATCAGAGTGATGATGGAGTAAAGCGGAACCCCAACCGTGAATTTATCCTGAATATAGATTCGATTGCCTTTCCCGCACGCAATTTGATTGATAATGCCATTTACTGTCGTCCCGATACTGGTGAGTTGCAGACTACTATCGTCACCAGTCGGGGATGCCCTTATTCATGCATCTATTGTCTGGCCCAACCAGTGGCTGGAAAATCAGTGCGCAACCGCTCTCCTGAGAATGTGGTGGCCGAGTTGAAAGAGTGCATTGAACTGCATGATATTCATGATTTTCTGTTCCGCTCAGATTTATTCACCGCTAACAAGAAATGGGTTATTGCTTTATGTAAAGCGATTCAGGATGCAGGTTTGAAAATTAAGTGGTCCTGTAACAGCCGGGTGGATACGTTGAGCGAAGAGATGCTCTGCGAAATGAAAAAGGCGGGCTGTTGGTTAATCGCTTTCGGCGTTGAGCATGGCGATCCCAAAATGCTGGAATTGATGCGTAAACAGGTTAAATATGAAAATATTGAACCCGCTATCTGCAAATGTCGTCAAAGCGGGATCAAGAGCAGCGTATATTTATTAATCGGATTACCCTGGGAAAGCCGGGCGACTTTTGCAAAAACCAAAGCCATTGCCAAGCGCTTAGACCCTGATTTTATCGAGTTCTTTTACACCTATCCATTTTATGGAACTGAGTTTTACCGCATTGCAGTTGAAGAAGGTCTGCTCGAAGATGGGGTATTGCCCGATGCCGGGTATAACCAACCAGCTATTCCAACCAAGTATCTATCATTGGAAGAATTGAAGCCTCTACGTAGAGAAGCATTGCGCGAATTTTATTTTCGCCCCGGTTATATTCTGCGAACCATCATCAATAATCCTTCGCCTAAAGTGTTGAAGAATTATTTTGTGTTTGGTTTGCGCCAGTTACGTGATTTATTGAAGAAAAAATAACTTGAATTCTGAAGGATGCTTTATCATGAGAATCTTTTCTATTAAACATATTACACTCAAAACAATCGCTATTCTGTTCTTCATGACATTGTGCTGCGCAATCGGCGGCGCTGAAGCGTCTAAGGATCAAATCGCCCAACCGGTTGATGATAACTTTTTTGAGACGCGGGGCAGACTGGATAATTGCCGGATCAAGTTTATTAATCAGAAGCAGGGCCGGGTTGTCTATTTAGGAGGCTCTATCACCACCATGAAAGGCTGGCGGGATCATACCTATGATATGCTGACCAAAACTTTTCCTGATACAAAATTTGATTTTATCAATGCGGGCATCGGCGGCACTAATTCGACTCTGGGCGCATTTCGTTTTGAAGATGATGTCTTCAAGAACGGGGCGGTCGATCTGCTCTTTTTGGAATTTGCGGTTAATGACGGCGGAAGCAATAATCCAGGCAACCGGCGCATCCGGGCTATGGAAGGCATTATTCGCCATGCCAGGCGATTGAATCCCCGGATTGATATTGTGATGCAGTATTTCGTCACTCAGGATTATGTCAAGCAGATCAACCAGGGCGAAGTTCCTGCTTCGATCATTGAGCATGAAAAAGTCGCGCAGCATTACAATATTCCCATAATCAATTTAGCTCAGGAGATGACTCGCCGAATAAATCAAAAAGAGTTTACCTGGGATGATTTCTCCAGAGATAGTTGTCATCCTACTCCATTCGGCCATCAAGTATACGCCGTGTGTATTGATGCCTTTTTGAAGAATGTATGGGCTGAACCAATAAGCCAAAACGCTTCGCTCAAGAATTATCCATTACCGCAGCCATTGGACAAGTTGAATTATGAGCATGGGCGTTTCATTGAATCCAGCCAAGCAAAAATCCTGCATGGATGGCGGAATGTTGAAGGGTGGAAAGCGGAAAAAACCTGCAACTACAGCGGTCCGGTTGATGTATTAACAGCTGAGCACCCCGACGATGAATTACAAATTGAGTTTACCGGAACATTGATTGGAATCTCAGCTATAGCCGGGATGGATGCGGGAGTTATTGAATATTCCATTGATAATCAAAAATCTAAGGAACTTGATTTATTCGATAATTATTGCGCCAAATTTCACCGACCTGTATGTCATGTTCTCGCTGAGAATCTGCAACCGGGAAAGCATGTTCTAAAAGTTAAAATGACGCAGAAAAAGAATCCCGAAAGTCTGGGACATGCCGCCCGGATATTGAAATGGGTGGTTAATTAACATGCGTATCCTGCTGCTCAATCCACCTGGCGATAAACCTTATCTGCGTGACTATTATTGCAGCCACACCGCCAAGGGCTATTACTATTGGCATCCCTATGATCTAGTGGTGCAGAGCGGCATTCTGTCAAGAAAATTCGAGGTGGATTTCTTAGACGCCAACTTGCTGGGCATGAGTTTCAAAAAGGCCAAATATGAAATCCTGCGGCGTGATCCCGATGCCCTATTCTTTCTTACCGGCGGGGTCAGCTGGCAACAGGATTTCGTATTTCTGGATAGTCTGGATATTCCCAAACATATCCCGGTTATCGGAACTGGTGACGTCCTGGTCAGCAAGAGCAGGGAATTGATGGAAGCGCATCCCTGGCTTTCCGGCGTGTTATTGAATTTTACTTCAGATTGTGTAGAGACTTTTTTTGCATCCTGGAATCGTGAAGCAGCCAAGCCTGAATTGGAAGGCGAGGTTTCTAATTTAATATACCGCAAAGACGATGAACTGGTTCGCGGGGTGGATTCAGTGAACCGTTATTATTCATTTCCAATACCCCGCTACGATCTGCTGCCACTATCGAAATACCGTATTCCGCATGGCCGGAGAAGATTGTTTGCTTCATTCTTGACTGATTTCGGCTGCCCCTATAAATGTTCGTTCTGTTTTAATGGCAAGTGGCGGCATAAATTGCGCGATATCGATAACGCCATGCAGGAACTGCGCTATGTCCGGAAAATCGGCATCCGGGAATTATGGATCAAAGACCTGACCTTTGGCGTCAACCGCCGACATACCACAGAATTTCTGAATCGTTTGATTGATGAAAAACTGAATTTCGATTGGATTACCCTATCCCGCGTGGATGTCATGGATGAAGAATTGCTGACTCTTATGGCTCGCGCCGGATGCCATACTATCCAATTCGGAGTGGAGTCGGCCGATCAGGGCATTCTCGATTCGATTGAGAAAAAAATAAATCCAGAACGGGTCAAGGAAATATTTGCATTGTGCAAACGCTTGAAAATCCGCACCCTGGCCCATTTTATCCTGGGGCTTCCCGGCGAGACCGAAGCGACGGCTTTGCAGACTATTCAATACTCGCAGGAACTTGAACCAGATTTCGTTTCATTCAATGTGGCGGCGCCTCGTATGGGAACCGACCTGCGGGCTGAAGCGATTGAAAAGGGATGGGTTGATCCAGAGGTTGATACAGTCGATAACTCTACGCCGTTTCCCCAATTGGAGATTGGTACAATATCAGGTCAGCGCTTAATCGAGTTGCGCAGTAAGGCTATTCGAGATTTTCATCTGCGGCCATCATACTTGATGCGTAAGGTTCTGGATATTAAATCACCGAGAGAATTTTTGCGCGCCATGCAGAATGGATATACACTATTTAAATCAACCTATCGCAAACCAACCATCGAAGAGATTATGGATGGGGAGATGTGATTATTTCAATTACATAATAATATCTACGTTGAATATCAGACATTAGAGTTTTAAAAACGTTATAAACTTATCTTATAATAGATGGCTTGATCAAGGGCTGACCGCAATGCGGTCTTGCCCTTGGCGCCCACGCTAAATCAATAATCAAGTAAATACCATGAAATTAGTAATCACATAATATTCAGCCGGAGCTGCTCCGAGGCATAGCGCCAACCATAGGTAGATTTTCATGGTTGCCCAGAAATCATCGACCATTTCGCCATTCATCCACGACCAGATGTCTGGTTTAATTAGATAACCAAGGCATTCGGTAAAATTATCCCAGGTACGGAAGAAGAACCAGCCTAAAGCCAGGTAAACGGGAATATTTGCTGTGTATAGTATCCCCAATGTCGTCCAATTTACATTAGTCCAAAATTCCTGGGGAATGAAATTGAATCTTGAGAGTTTTTTTGAGATATTCATTATTCTGCATCCTATAGAGTGTGGTTTAGAGCGCTTGAATCGTTAATAATTGACGATAAGAATGAATTAGATATTCAAATTTAGAGCATTACCCGATAAAAATTTTACTATGAAGATACTGTTTATTACGCCATGCATACCAACTCAGTCCGATGGGAAACGACCATATAATTTTCTAACCTATTTGGCCGGGCGGCATGAAGTGCATCTGCTGGCCATGAAATTGCCGCCGCAAACGCCGGAGGATATTCGTCATATTCAAGAGTTAGGCGTGCATACAATTGTGGTGGAATATCAGGCCAGCCGCTCAATGATTAACTGCGCCTTGGGGATTCCAGGCGGCAGACCATTTCGCGTTTCGTGGTGCAAGTCTCCAGATTTCAGAATGATTTTGGGGCGAGTTCTGGAACATAACGAATACGACATAGTTCATATCGACCGCATGCGCATGGGGCAATACGCTCCGATGATTTCGGCGCCCATAGTGCTTGATTTCACCGATTCTTTGATGTTGTATCTAGAACGCTCACACGCTTACCGACGCAAGATAACAGGACGTTTGGTCGATGCCTGGGAACTCAGAACCATACCGAAATTTGAGCAATGGCTTCTTAAAAGAGTTGACGCTTCCCTGGTATGTTCTTCAATTGACGCCCGCGAATTTCAAAAGCATCATCCCGCATACAATTTCGATGTTATTGAAAATGCGGTTGATGCCGAACGCTTTACACCTAAAAATCATGGAGAGATTCACCGCAGCCGTTGCGTGCTGACGGGGACGCTGTTTTATTTTGCTAATGTTGACAGCATGATATTTTATAAAGAAGAAATTCTTCCATTGTTGAGACAGGATGATCATGAGTTGGAAAGCCATATTATTGGAACCCGGCCAACCAGAGAGATCAGTAGAATGCATCAAAAATACGGCATCCAGATATTTGAGGATGTGCCGCGTATGGAGGAGTTTCTATTTCAAGACGATATCTATATCTGTCCGTTACGCGTCGCCGCTGGAGTACGCAACAAACTGCTGGAAGCTATGGCGGCCGGGATGCCGATTGTTACTACCCGGCTTGGGGCGGAAGGTCTGGATGTGACGGATGGAGTTGAGGTTCTTTTCGCTGAATCGCCAAAGGAATTCGCCGATTGCGTCAAGCAGTTGAACGCCTCGCTTGAATTAAGAAAAAAACTGGGAGAGAATGGACGGGCGTATGTCTTGAAACATCATAAACTTGCTCTGCTTGGCGAAGCATTAGAAGGTATATATAATAGAATTACATTGAAATAGAAAACATTATGAATCCCGCTCATTTTCCTATCGAGTTTATTCTGCATAATTTCATATTTTTCTGTGACGAATGAATCAAAAATCATTACACTTTATATGTAGTACTAAATAATACATATATAAATTCTTGAAAAAAAATTGCTATAGGATTAATCCATGAAAAACGTTTTATTTAACTTATTAATAATACTTGTTTTAACGCAATTGAGCAGTTTTGGCGAGGTTGTAATCAATGAATTGAATTATGATCCCATCGATATAGAAGAAGAGGGTGGTTCGCTGCGCGAGTTTATCGAACTCTACAATCCCGGACCGGATAGCATCGATCTATCGGGATATTCTTTTACGTCGGGAATTATCTATACCTTCCCTGATGGAACTACGCTGGAAACTGATTCATACCTGGTTCTGGCCCGTGTTCGCAACAATGCAATTTGGAGTAATGTTTCATATCCGGTTTACGGGCCTTATGAAGGAAAGTTATCCAACGGCGGGGAAAAAATTGAGTTGCAACGCCCCGATGGAACAATAGTGGATGAATTTAAGTATAATGATGATTTCCCCTGGCCGCGAGGGGCGGATGGTTATGGCCCGTCTTTGGAGCGCGTCGCCTGGGATATTCCTTCGGATGATTTTCACACTTGGCGGGCTTCTGATAACGATCATGGAACGCCGGGGAAACGCAATTCTGTAGATGGAACTATTCCACGGCCTATGATTAGGGCCATAGATATAACACCCGATTATCCTACTTCTGGTGATGATGTGATCGTCAGGATCGGGGTGGATTCTGATGACTTGATATCTTCAGCAATTTTGCAATGGGAAACCGGAATTGCGCAATCTCCCCGTGGTTTTATTAATAGTGATGATGTATGGAAAACCTGGAAGGGAACTGCTGAACCATCGGCTCCCCTGGAGTGGACTGCACTGGATTTTGATGATTCCGCCTGGAAGCAATCGAAAGGCGGTTTCGGCTATGGCGACACCGAACAGGTCAATACCGAACTTTCCGATATGCGGAATAATTATACAACCTTCTATATCCGTAAGAAAATTACTCTGGACGATCCGGCTGAACTTGGCTTTTTGTCGTTAAATATTTTTTACGATGATGGCTTTATCTGTTATATCAATGGCGTTGAAGTAGCGCGTTCTTATGCTTTTGAAGAATATGATTATCAATCTCTCTCCAACGGTTTGCATGAATCGAGCGAAGCCGAATCCTTTGAACTGGGCGATGCGGTGGATTTGCTGCACAGCGGCGATAATGTAATCGCATTCGTCGGCTTCAATACTTCTAGAAGCAACAGCACTGATTTTGTTATAGCCCCTACTATATATTCATCAGCCAAATTGAGCGGCGATAATACTGCATTCATGAGTCTGGTCGCTCAGTCAGTTGGCGGCGCCACCTTTGAAGCAATCATTCCCGCTCAGTCAAATCAAACCCTGGTGCGTTATAACCTGGCCTTGGAATTATTTGACGGGTCATCATTACGCCTGCCTCATGTCAATGAACGGCGTCCTTATGAATCATATTTTGTCTATGACAATGATATTCCATCCAAACTGCCTGTAATGTGGCTATTCCAAAATAAGGTGACTCATTTACCCAGTAGATCAAAGTCATTTTCATGTACCGTTATCAAGCCTGTGGGAGATGATCCGGTGCAGGTCTATGATGGGTCGTTAATAAACCAAGCCCGCAATGGACATAAAATCAAATTTCTTAAAGGCGAAGAATTCCGGGGGGATAGAACTATCAATCTAAGCCTTGAATCTCCGCGTGAAGGCACTACTGCGGGTGGACAGTCTCCCCATGTTGAGCAGATTTCTTATGATCTTTTCAGGGATTTCGGCGTGTTGACGCCGCGTTGCGATTGGTATCGGGTGATTGAAAATGGCGAACATTCCCAGCGCATCGCCGTCCAGCAGCCCAACAGCAATTTTATTGAAATCAATGAGAGAGATACAGAAGGTAATATTTATAAAATCGCATACAACGAACCGGGCGGTTACAGCAAAAAGAATAACCTGGATGAAGGTGATGAGGATTACCGTGAATTGTTCCAATATGTAAAAACCTCTAATACCACAAACCTGGAAGAGAGCGTGCGGAAATATCTGAATGTTGAAGAGGTCATGGGCTATGAAGTGGCGACCTTTTTATTGAGCCATTGGGATGGCTTTAAGAACAATATTTTCCTCTATCACAATCCAGAAAATGACAAATGGGAAATCATTCCCTGGGATGTGGATAAGACCTTTGGCTATACCGATTCTGATCCCATGTATTATAAAATGCCGATTGATTTTTCTCTAACTTTAGTGGCGCCTGGTCCCAATGAACTTACAGGCAGGCATCTTGACGCTCCCGTCGGGCGCCCCTTCCACATGGTTCCCGAACTGCATCAGGAGTTTATCGTTCGGATTGCCAATGCGTTAAACGGTCTTTTCTCGATAGAGCGTATGGGTGGAATTATTGATGATACCGAGCAGTTGTTATTGGAAGATTTAGTATTAGCAGAACAATATTCCGGCGAAACCAACAATAACCGCAGAAATCAAATTACGGAGTCGTATGATACCATGAGGTATTTCATGGAAAAACGGCATGAGTTTTTACGTACTCAATTACCTACAGATTTTATTATAACGCGTTCATTACCAATCAAAGATTATCATGCTGGATCAACTATCAATGGCGTAAAGTTATCTCTGGAAATTTTTGGTGGGAAAACTATTGACGCTGTTGTGCAGGAACAGATTCCCAGTGGATTTACTCCCTCCAATATTCAGATTTCAGAAGGTGAAGTCATATTCATCAATAACCAAATTAGCTGGACTTTATCAAATGCGTCCGGCAATGCAGAGTTGAGTTACGACCTGACCGCCCCGGATTCTAATCCCCCGATGTCGGCAGTGTTGACTGGTTCGATGACGGTAGACCAGTTGGCGTATGATATCACTGATTCAACCATCAAATATATGCCGGATAATATGCAAAGCCTGGGCGGGCAATGGGTAACCGGAACTGGCGGCAATTGGATGATAATCGATGGCGTGTTGAATTGTTTAGCCGAAGATGGAACTGATCCCAAACATGCCTGGGTTGATCTGGATTTAGGAACCGGAGATTATACCGTTAGAGCGGATGTTAAAATGGTTGATTGGGTGGATGGAGATCAGGCCAGAGCAGGCGTCGCCGTTAGGGTTAATCCTGATGACCGCAACCGGGCGCTCAATATGTTAGTCCATAATGATACTGGCAGCGTTGATATGCTCAACGATTTACGTAAATGGGGTAATAACACAGATTATTCGTGGAAAGTCGGTGAGTGGTATACCATGATCCTGACAGTTGAAGGCTCGCGCCTTGAAGGAACAATATTTGGCAGAGGTTCTAATGAGATACCGACAACCATGGTCTGGGATGATGATGAACATAATCAGTTATCTCCCGGTTTCCCTGGATTAACTGGAACTGGATTGCAAGGTTTGACCGCGCAGTTTGATAATTTCCAGGTGATTGTGGGAAATAAAGTAGTCTTCTCGGATAACTTTGATTCAACCACTGCCGTTGTTGATTGGGATGTCTATTAAAGAAGGATTGTTATTTTTGTTTTAGAGTTCTTCTCGTAATAACTTTATAAAATAAAAACCAAGGTGACTGGATCTATAATCCAATCACCTTGGTAAAGAATACATCAATCAATTCTTAATGTATCGGTATGGTTTTGACGGATGATTTTGCGCCGGGAATCTTGGGGAGAGTGACAATCAAGACGCCGTTTTTGAATGAAGCGTCAATTTTGTCGCTATCCGCATCTGGCGGCAGTGATAGCACCCGCTGAAATGAACCATACGACCTCTCGATTCGATGATAATTCCTGTCTTTTTCTTCTTTCTCCTGTTTCTTCTCGCCACGGATCGTCAGATTGCCATCATTAAGAGATATTTGAATGCTATCCTTATCGACGCCGGGTATTTCGACCGAAATAGAATAATTCTTGTCAGTGTCGGTAATGTCAACGTTGGGTTTGATCATGTTGTCTTTTGACAATAAAGCTGAATCATTAAGCAGTGATGGAAAACCATAAGACTGGAAAAACTGATCAAACATCCGGTCGATGCCTTGGTGAAATTGCATAATGGGATTTGTTTGAAAATCTCTTCTTTGAATTGGCGCAGAAATCCCATTTTGCTCTTCTTCCGTTTTTAACCAATTCCATGGAATGAGTTTAGTGAGATTCATGAACCGTTTCCTCCTTTATACCGTTTTAACGTTGATTAATTTTGTGGCTTTTTCAACTATGGGTAGATGAATAGTTAAAACGCCGTTTTTTAATTCCGCAGAAATTTTGTTCTCGTCTATCTTGTCCGATAATTCAAATTGCCGATGAAAATTTCCCCAGGCGAACTCGCGGCAGATTGATTCACCTTCTGAAGCATCACAGGTCTTGGCGTCAACGGTCAGGATGTTGTCTTCCACTTTGATGTTAGTGTTTTCTTTGTCTACTCCAGGTACATCAGCAATCACAACCAGTTCGTTATTATGCTCAAAGATATCTACAGGTGGATAGTAATAAAAATTATCGGAACGGGTTTTATCCTGAGCAGTCATCTCTTTGGATTCTTGGACTGAAGGTATAGTTTTTTCAACCATGATCATTACTCCTTTAGAGTGCTTTTCATAATAAAGTTCTGATGGGCGATTCGAAAAAGCCCAAAAAGACAGGCTTTTTCGAAGTAGATACGTAATTGAAAACGAATATACTTTTGAAAATCGCTCTAGTTCAAAAAAAGTTTCGTGTTTCTTAGTTAACTCTTACTTGAATTAGTTTGGTTTTTGCTTCTTCCACTTTTGGAAGAGTGATATACAACACTCCATTTTTGTATTGGGCGTCTATGTTGTCTTGTTTGACGTTTGAGGGCAATTCGATTGTCCTGACAAATTTCCCGGATGCGCGTTCGCTTCGATGAAATGATTCAGGCTTGATATCTTCCGTGATTCGCATTTTTTCTCCGGACAATGTAAGTACATTGCCGGTAATCGAAATATTAAGTTTTTCTGGATCAATGCCGGGAGCTAGCGCTTCCACAAAAAAGTGATCATTATTCTCGCTCAAATTCATCAGCGGATAATTTCTTGCGCTGTATCCAGGAAGAAATGCCAATTTTTTTTGATTCAATACAGGGCTGCTGAATGAGTGAAAAATTTGATCTATCTCGTTTCGTAATTGATCCAAATTTCCCAACGTATTCCACCGATTATACATGATTGTTGCTCCTTTCGATAATCGTTAATGAATAACTTTTTGTGTTAATAAATATTTGCAAAATAAATGCCAAATTTATAAGTTTAGAAATGTGAGTGTGTTATGGTGATTGGAATTATGGGCGTTGAGTTGTTATGGCGCAGTGCGTTAAAAAGAGCGTGTCAATTATTATCAGAAAAAGGAATTGAAATTATTCTATTTGATTCCTGCGAATGCGTCCTGGATCATCTGTTGCAGGCCGGTGTAGCGGGTGCGGATTCTGTTGTTGCTGATGGCGATTTCCAGGGCGCTATGCTCGCCGATGATAACCACCAGTTGCTTGCCCCGGCTTACTGCGGTGTATAACAGGTTGCGTTGCAGCATTGGGTAGTGTTGCTTCACGATGGGTATTACAACCGCCGGGTATTCGCTGCCCTGGGATTTATGCACCGTTACAGCGTAAGCCAGGGTGGTGTTGACCAGTTCGTTCCATTCATAATGGATGGTGCGCCCCTCGAAATTAATATCTACTCCTTTCTCTTTCTTAAAGATGTCGGTGACATAACCGATATCGCCGTTGAATACATCCTTCTGGTAGTCGTTCTTGGTCTGCATGATCTTGTCGCCCAACGACATGGAATAGAACGGCGCCTTGAATTTTCCGGGGCATGGATTCAATGATTCCTGCAAGGCGTCGTTCATCGACTCGACGCCCACATCGCGTTTGATCATGGGGCACAGAACCTGGATGTCTTCTTTAGGATTCAAGCCGAACTGCTTGGGAATCCGGTTGGTAACCATTTCGGTGATGGCGTCCCGCGTATCAAGCGGGGATGAACGCTGCACAAAGAAAAAATCCTGACCAGCTTCGATGCCGCCGTTTTCCAGTTCAGGAAATTGGCCTTGATTAATGCGCTGGGCGTTGGAAGAGATCAGGCTGCCTTCCTGTTGACGATAGATTTCTTTTAGAGATATGGTGCATAGCAGGCCGGTTTTGATCATATCATGCAGCACGAATCCCGGCCCGACCGCAGGCAGTTGATCAACGTCTCCCACCAGCAGCAGGCTGCACGATGGCGGCAGGGCGTCCAGCAGGGATGCCATCAATTCTGTATCTATCATCGATGATTCATCGACGATCATCAAATCAGCGCGTAGTGGTTTATGCGAATCGCGCATGAATCCTTCAGTGTCGGGATTGTATTCCAGCAGACGGTGAATGGTGAACGCTTTGCGGCCAGTGCTTTCCGAAAGCCGTTTGGCGGCGCGTCCCGTCGGCGCGGCCAGTTTGATCCGGGCGCCGTGTCGTTTCCATAATTTGAGTATGCCCCGGACGATGGTGGTTTTGCCCGTGCCCGGACCGCCGGTGATTATGGTAAGTTTATTGGAGAGAGATGCTCTGATGGCGTCTTTTTGAGTCGGCGCCAATTTAACTTTAATATCCCGCTCAATTTCATCTAACTCCGCCATAGAAGGCTCATTCAATGACAAACGCGAGGGCGTAGAATGCATTTTGGCCAGATGTTTGGCGATGTTCTTTTCCGCTGTATAGAGGTCGCGTAGATATACATTATCTTGAACTGATGGAGATATGCTGCGATCAATGATTTCGCGCTTGTTCAGCATTATTTCCATGGCTTCAAGCCAATTGCCTTCATTTTCTAGACGAAGTAATTGCGACGTTCTTTGTTTCAGTTCGATCAGCGGCAGGAATACGTGACCATCATTAATGGAAGTAATGAGAGCGTACCGGATTCCACCGATAATCCGTTCAATAGAAAATTCCTGGAAACCGATTTTCTGAGCGACTACATCCAGGTCGCGCCATTTTAGTTGACGGTTTATAAATAGTGCGGCGAAAGGGTCTTGTTGTAAAACCTCAAGCGCTGATACGCCCCATTGGTTGTAAGCCAGGTTGGCCATACTTTTATCCCAACCCATGCCGGTTAAATTTTCTATTACGCTTTTTTTCGACCTTGCCATTATAACCTTTTATTTAATGAATTATCCTAAGTATACTATTCAAACATATTTTCTTTCATCCCTTGTATTCATCAAAATTAATGCGAAAGAATCTAATTGGAGACAGTTATGAAACTCGTTCGTTTTGGCGATCCAAACCAAGAGTCACCCGGCGTTATATCATCAAGCGGCGATATTATTGATGTTTCATCTTTTACAGATGATTTTGATCCCCGCTTTTTTGAACTGAATGGCATTAGTACACTGACCGCCTGGTTGCAGCAGAATGCAGACTCATTGGCGACTTATCCTACCTCAGTTCGAATGGGGTCTCCGATAGCCAGGCCCGGTAAGATTCTCTGCATAGGTTTAAATTATTCCGACCATGCTAAAGAATCCGGCGCGCAAGTTCCGACGGAGCCATTGTTGTTCTCGAAATCTGTAACGGCATTGAATGGACCATACGATAATATAGAGATACCGCGTAAATCAACTCAGACTGATTGGGAAGTAGAACTCGCTTTCGTGATTGGCAAGCGGGCTAAATATGTTGAGCAGTCCGATGCCATGTCATACATCGCGGGTTATTGCGTGATGAATGACGTCAGCGAGCGCGAGTTTCAGAAAGACCATTGCGGTCAATGGGTCAAAGGGAAGAGCCATGACACCTTCGCGCCTCTGGGACCGTACCTGGTTACTCCCGATGAAATAGACGACGTACAGAATCTGGCTATGCATCTGGATGTGAATGGCGAGAGGATGCAGACCGGCAGCACCAGTAATATGATATTTAACGTTACGTTTCTACTCAGTTACCTGAGCCAGTTCATGACTCTGGCGCCTGGAGACGTCATAAGTACTGGAACGCCTCCCGGAGTGGGTATGGGTCGTAATCCACAGGTATTTCTCAAACCGGGTGATGTGGTTGAACTAGGCGTTGAAGGTCTGGGCAGCCAGAGGCAGGAAGTTATTGCGTCAAGTTAGTCGTTCATGATTTTGCATTGGGAGAAATGGTATGGTCAGGTTATCCCTAGACATGTGTCTGCCGGATTTGGTAAGTCCGTGTGATATTTTTATGGATGAGAAAAAATCGCGCCTGCTTGTGAAAAGAGGCGCTCCGCTGACCAGCAGAGTCAAGGAACTTTTGGTTCAGAATAAAGTTGAATATCTCGATTTTCCTCTTCCCTATGAAACTCAGGCGCCGCCGCCTTATACCTTTTCCGAAGAGACTGAGAATGCTCTATTTCGTTTGATTCGTAGTACTTTTATCGGTTATAAAAAGGATTCTATAGAAAATCCAATTGATATTCGTAAAGAAGCCTATGATATTCTTGCTCAGTCATATAATGAGTTCCGGGTAATCACGCGAAGAGAGAATCCTTCCGATGACTCTCCTCCCCGGCGAACGCTTCAATCAGTGCTTCATTTAAGAACTATAGGATCATTGGAAGATTACCTGTATGAACATGCCAAGAACGTTGGCTTCTTATGCCTGGTGACCGCATGGGATTATTTTAAGGATAGCAAGCAGCATTTGGCGGACATACATAAATTGGCCATTGCCGGAATATTCGCTGATATTGGCATGATGAAGGTTCCCTCCCGCATCATTAAAAAACAAACAGAATTGAGCGCCAAAGACCTTGATATCATTCACCAGCATCCTGAAGCAAGCGCCCTGTTTGTAGACGATCTTTATACGCAGAAAAATTTTATAACAGTTAATGTAGTCCGGCAGCATCATGAGCGATGCGACGGAAGCGGATATCCCGCTAAGTTGCGCGCCCACAAATTTGAACCGTATACTCATTTGCTAAATGTGGTAGATTCTTTTTCCAGTATGATTTGCAAGCGCTTCTTCCGTTTATCATATAATCCTGTAGATGCCTTATGGGAATTGAACGCGGAAGCAGGTAAAAAGTATGATGAGAAATCCATCAAATGCCTTAATCACCGGGTTGCCCCTTTTCCTGTTGGAACAGTAGCGAAATTCACGGAGAAACGCCTGGTGCAGATTGTTGAATTGGATAATGTTCCCATTGAATTTGATAAGGTGCAAATCCTGAAAAAAGGATTAAAAGAGAATCCCTATAATATTCCAAAATCCATACGCGCCTTTGCGCCAGATCGTTTAGTGCATAAGTTAAAAGTCGTTTCCATCAAAGGTCATTTAGATAAAATTGGTAATATTATTGATGTCTACGATCTTCTACAGCATTATGGTTATTCGAAAAACGATAAAAGCGTCGAGTTGGATTAAGCATGATATCAGTCCTCTGATTTCTGCTTAAATGAAGAGGTGAATTCTTCAATCTCAGGTACTTCGCAAACCGGTACTGCATCGGCTGGTTCTCCGAGGTGTCTTTGCGCCATTAGCAACAGGGCTGCGCCGAATAACAGGCCGATGCCGCATATCCATTGGCCGCTGGAAAATATCTCGCCGTATATGAAATATGAACCGATGGTAGTCATGAAGGGCAGTACCAACTGACAGCCGCTGCTGATGGATACGCCCAGGTGTTCGATGGAGTAATAGATAAAAACATGCGCCAGCGCGATGCCAACGATAGAAGAGATAATCAGAACGACGATGCGGTGGGACTGCATGTCCAGTAAATCGGAGGGTTCGCCGAACATTATCATCAGGATAACCAGGCCTATTGCTGTGTAGATGCATATTATGGGGAAGGATATCCAGGGCTTGACGCCCCGCATCCAGCAGCGCACTGATACTCCATATAAACCCAGAAAAATAGCGTTACCGATAATAATAAACAGCCCCATCCATGATTCAGTTGCGCTTAAGTTTCCCCGCATGATATTCATGCCAATGAATCCCATAACTAGAAAAAGTATGCCCATCCAGAAATAAGGCGAACGTATCAAGGCCCGCTCATCGGGGAATAATGCGAAAGAAGCCAAAACAGTAAATACCAGCGACAGGCGTGATAAAAACATTACCATGCCCGGTTCCAGATAATATACCGTCCACGCCCAGAAGGTCTGGGCAACCATGTTTACTAGTGAAGGAATGATGGCGTAATAAAATAACTTGCGATCCACCATGCCTCGTCTCATGAACACAATGAGGGGGATGATCCACAATAATGCTGCGAAACCATAGCGTGAGCCATTGGCAGTCCAGCCATCTAATTCAAGGATGAATGAACGTAAAAACAGCGGAATCGTCGCCCATAATAAAATTGAGATGGCGAGAGACAGCGTTGCGGTAAGATGAAAAGATCGTTGGTTTTGCATGTTTCAACTATGGCCTATATTCAATGATATGAGTATCATTGTAGTAGCGATTCAGGCGCTGTCTCTGCCTGTGAATCATAAAAATATATTTCGGGGAATAATAACGTGAGTGATGCCATCACCTGTCTACATTTAGCTGACCTGCATTTCGGGGTAGAAACTTATGGAATCACCAATGCCAAAACAGGTCTTAATACGCGGTTGGAAGATTTTTCACGCAGTATGGAGCAGGCTATCGATATAGCAATTGAACGTAATGTCGATATGGCCGTTTTCGCTGGTGACGCATACAAGCGTAATAATCCATCTCCTACTCAGCAGCGTGAATTGGTGAAGCATTTCTGCCGTCTTGTCGATCATGATATCCCTGTGGTGATGATATCCGGCAACCACGATATTCCCGTAATGCATGGCAAGGCCTCAGCGGTGGATATTTTTCGTTCTCTGCGTCCCGACAAGATACATGTATTCGTTAATCGGCCCACTATGACGCCGCTTATTATAGAAACCAAAAACGGTCCTATCGCGGTCTGCTGTCTTCCCTATATCAGCCCAAGCTTTCTGCGCAACATCGAAGGGTTTAAAGATTTAGATCGTGAAGAGTTCCTGGAGCAATGCGAAGGCTTTATCAACAATACGGTTGAATCAATGTTGAAAGATGTTGATAAAGATATGCCCCGTATGCTGGTTACACACCTGACAGTGCATGGCGCTAAAGTCGGCGGCTACCGGGGAACCCTGCTGATGACCGATGATATCACAATTACTGCGGCCAACCTGGCTAACGCCGGTTACGATTATGTCGCGCTGGGTCACATCCATCATTACCAGAACCTGTCTTCCAATGAAGACGTCCCGGTAGTATATCCCGGCAGCATTGACCGGGTGGATTTTGGTGAAGCCGATGAAGTGAAGGGCGCAGTTATAGCCAGCATCAAACGCGGTCATTCAGATGTAGAGTTTATACCAGTTAAGGTACGCGATTTCATCGAAATTTCCGTGCAAACCGAAGCGGGCGAAGACATTACTGAAGCTATCATCGAAGAGATCGAAGCGGAAGATATTGAGGGCGCCGTCGTCCGGGTGAGATTTCTGGCTGATGATAAAGAGATACAATCTATAGATATGAAACGCATCCATGAAGCGTTGAGACCGGCGCACCACAAAGCCGGATTCATCCGCATCCCGCGTGACGCTGTTAACCAGCGCCGCAATACTTCTTTATCTACTGAAGTTACTCTGGGCGATGCGCTTACCGCTTATATCCGCGAGCATGAGGAATTGAAAGATGAAAGCGCCGCATTGATGGAAAAAGCCAAAGACATAGAACAATGCGTTCTAAAAAAAATTAACTAGAGCGGGTATTATGAAAACCACTCTAATCGTAAAATGAAGTGACACATTAATATATAATCATGGGAGAATAAAGAGTGAAATCTGTATTTCTAAAAACAGCAGTATTTGCGTCATTGGTGGTTTTGTGCGCTTGCCTTTTTGCGCAAAGCGATGAGAACCAGATTTCTTATTCTGATTCAGATGGAATTTTTGAAATAAGCAATGGCATGCTCAAAGTTTCGTATGATGAAACTTACCAGACTTTTTCTATCGCCAAAGGCGACAACCAGTTCATCAATCATGGCAGGTTGTTTGAGCGCCAAGGTTCCGGCAAAGCCCGTATAGTTAAGAACTATGATCAATTCGGCGCGGGATACGCTATCGAGATAATTGATATTTCCGGGCGGGTGGAAACTCTGGCGGTATATGAGGATTTGCCATTTGTGTATTGCCAGACAAGCCTGGCTAATAAATATCAAGAGACGGCTGTCGTCGAATCGGTGGCAGCTTTTTCCGGCAACCTGAAATTTGACTATCCGCAATACGCCGTACGCGCATTTGGCTGCGAGGGCGTACAATCCATTGATGAAAAACGCACCTCATATTCATTCCTTTCCGTGGTTCATACAGAAACGCGCAACGCTATGGTATGCGGTTACATCAGTCATACGCGGGGTTCCGGCATAGTCTCCAGTGATATGAATGATGAGGTAATTTCGATAAAGGCTGAAACTCAATACGGTAAACTGAGAATTGAACAGGATAGTGTTTGTCATGGCGAGATTTTCGTAATCGGATTATTCGATGATGGATTAGACGGACTTGAAGCATACGCCGACGCCATCGCAACATTCTATAATATTGAGCTGCCTCCAGTACCCAGCGGCTATTGCACATGGTATCACGCTGGAGCCTCTGATGAAAAACGTACTGCGGAACTGGCCAAATATTGCGAAGAAAATCTAGCTGATTATGGTTTCGACTTCATCCAGATCGATGATTTCTGGCAGATATCAACAAAAAGCGAGCGGCGCGATTTTACCACTCATAAACCGGATGGCCCCTATCCCTCAGGAATGAAGCAGACGGCGGACAACATCACCAACAGCGGGTTTACCGCCGGACTGTGGTTGATTCCTTTCGCCTGGGATTATGAATGCCCCGTACTGGCCGAGCATCCTGACTGGTTTATTAAGAATAAAGATAACGAGATCAACAAAGTCTATTGGGCAGGCTATTGCCTGGATAATACCAATCCCGAAACCCGCAAGTTTATCAGGGAAATCATTTCCCGCATAACCAATGATTGGGGATACAAATACCTGAAATTAGATGGCCTATGGTCTGGTATGGGAACCAAAATCCTCTATCCCAGTCCCGATTACCGTCCAGATCAGTTAGGTGAAGCGATTCTTAATGATCCATCAAAAACCCAGATCGAAGCTTACCGCATTGGTCTGGAAAACGTGCGCGACGCCGCTGGAGATGATGTATTTCTGCTGGGCTGCAATATCGCACAGAACATGCGAACCATGGGCGCATCATTCGGTCTGGTTGATGGTATGCGGGTTGGAAGGGATATCGGCGCTGCATGGGATAAGATAGTTCCATGCGCCGCGCTTGGTTCTAACCTTTATTTCTATCATGGCCGGGTTTGGTACAATGATCCAGATTGTCTGATGCTGCGCGATCCGCTTACTCTCGATCAAGCGCGCGCCTGGGGATCAATGATAGGCATCACCGGACAGATGAATGTCGTCAGCGAATGGCTGCCGGGTCTACCGGACGAAAAATTAGACGTCCTAAAACGCACCTTGCCCAACCATAAGGGCGCTGCGCGTCCTATCGACCTGTTTGAAAGCGAGATTCCCCAGATTTGGCATTTAACCATCGGGGAAGGGCACCTCAAACGGGAAATCGTCGGATTATTCAACTGGGATGAAGATTACACCGATACCATCAGCGTTGATTTGAAAAAATTGGGGCTGGAAGGCGACTATGTTGGATTCGACTTCTGGGAAAATCAATACATCGAACCATTTTCAACATCCAAAGATTTCAAACTTAATCCGACTTCATGCCGCATCATTGCTCTTCAGCTGGTTCAGGATCAACCCCAGGTTATCAGCACTTCGCGTCATATTACCCAGGGCGGCATTGACTTACAAGAAGTTAACTGGGATGCTTATAACAAGGTTCTTTCAGGCGTTTCGCAGGTCATGGGCGGCGAGGTATATGAATTGAGGATTGCGGTTCCAAGTTCGGAAGAATGGGAAATAAAAGAAGTCACTTCTTCAACATCCGACCGCACCGCGTCCGTTATAACTCCTACTGGTGAACTAAGGGCGTTGATTCACAACGATAAGACGGGCGAGATGAAATGGGCTATACAGTTTTAATGTCTTGCCTGTTTTGATTGATAAAAATTCAATAAATATTGCGGCGAAAAAATGGAGGTTATTATGCGGAAAAGTTTATTATTATCATTACCGGTTATTGTATTAATGGCATGTTCCTGCACGACTGTTGAAACTGAAGTCAAGTCTGATGTTGGCGTCGGTGAAGGCTGGGTTTCGTTGTTTGACGGAGAAACCTTAAACGGCTGGCAGCAGATCAATGGAACTGCTAAATATGTGGTTGATAACGGAACCATCCTGGGAACAACCGCCGAAGGCAGCCCGAACTCATTTCTCTGCACCACCAAACATTACGGTGATTTCGATTTGGTGTTTGAGGTAATGGTCGACGACCGTTTGAATTCCGGCGTGCAGATTCGCAGCAACAGTTTTAAGGTATATAAGGATGGCCGGGTGCATGGATATCAAGTCGAAATCGCAGCCGCTGGAAACTCCGGCTTGATTTACGATGAAGCCAGGCGAGCCAGTTGGATTGATATTGAACATTGCGATCAAGACAAAGCCAATAGCGCTTTCAAAAAAGGCGAATGGAATCAATACCGCGTTATTTGTCAGGGAGATTCAATTAAAACCTGGATCAATGGCGAACCGATAGCTGATATCACCGATTCCGTAACCAAATCAGGATTCATCGGTCTGCAAGTTCACGCTTTCAAAGGCGATAGTCCGGCCTGGGTCAAATGGCGCAACATCCGCATCAAAGAACTTTAGAGTTACGGTTAAGTGTTTTTGTATTAATAAAAAAGTCCAAAGTCCATTATCCACAGGGCTTTGGACTTTTTATTGCAGCATCACCTTTATCTTCTAAGATCAATAAACGGGAGAAAGCATCATGATTACAACAACGATATTTCCAGGACGTTATGTACAAGGTTACAGGGCATTCTCCCAATTGGGGCATGAACTCTCCCGCCTGGGTAAAAAAGGATTGGCTATCCTTACTCCTTCCGCTTATGAAAACCTGTTGGCTGATTTTCAGTCGCAAGCCTCTGGAAATTTGAAGATCGAAGCCGAATCCTTTAACCGTGAATGTTGCGAGAAAGAGATTGAACGGCTGATTGATAAAGGCCGACAGTGTGGATGCGACCTTGTAGTTGGTGTAGGCGGTGGAAAGGCCATTGATACCAGTAAAATCGCGGCAGACCGCTTGAACGTCCCCGTAGCCATTGTTCCCACGATTGCCTCAACCGATGCGCCGTGCAGCGCCTGTGCTGTGGTTTACAGCGAAGAGGGCGTTGTGCAATATGCAACCGTTGCGCGCCGCAATCCTGATCTGGTGTTGGTTGATACAGAGATTATCGTCAAGGCGCCGGTTCGTTTTCTGGTTTCGGGCATGGGAGATGCGTTGGCTACCTGGTTCGAGGCGGAGAGTTGCAAGCGGTCGTTTTCCAATAATGAAGCAGGCGGTAAAGGCTCTATGACCGCCTACGCCTTGGCGCGGTTGTGCTACGACGCGCTGCTCGAATACGGAGTGGCAGCCAAAGCGTCCTGCCA
The DNA here is from genome assembly GCA_963662285.2 of bacterium. Classification (GTDB taxonomy): domain Bacteria; phylum Hinthialibacterota; class Hinthialibacteria; order Hinthialibacterales; family Hinthialibacteraceae. Next base: position 297,240 of record CAXXMV010000008.1, on the reverse strand, counting down.
GGCGGGGGCGGTTACCCCAGCGTTGGAACATATCGTGGAAGCCAACACCCTGCTTAGCGGCTTGGGATTCGAAAGCGGCGGTCTGGCCACAGCCCATTCCGTGCATAACGGCTTGACGGCGCTGCCTCAGACCCACGACTACTATCATGGCGAGAAAGTGACGATTGGCGTGTTGACCTCTCTGTTTCTCACCGATAAATCCAAAGCCGTCATTGATGAGGTGTATACCTTTTGTGAATCGGTTGGTTTGCCGACAACGCTAGCAGAAATCGGGATTATAAATGCATCACAGGAGGAACTGCATCCTGCAGCCGAACGCGCCTGCATCGAAGGGGAATTCATTCACCGGGAAGCGGCGGACGTTTCAACCAACGCGGTCCTTTCCGCCATGATGGCCGCCGATGCTGAAGGACGTAGGCGGAAAACTGTATATAACTGTTGATGTTTCAAATAGGATACAACACGTATTTGAGTACTTTAAAATTATTTTCTTGTCTGAATCATGATACCCTGGATTAGCAGGATATCCAGGATTTTTCATCATAGGCATACTTTCTATTTCAAGAAATTCAGATTCGCTTTATTTGAATAACATCAGATTATAACGCCGCCCATCATGAGCATCCTTTCATCCTGGGCATCCAGATTCAGACATTTTTTGATTCTGCCTAAATAAAAAGTATTCATTTCTTGGATGAACCATAATTTTGTTGGTTTCTAATCACTTTTGGACTTCAAAAAGATCATTTTTCATGTTTTTTGAATTACTAATAATAACGTTATTACTAAAACCTCTCCAAAATAATGCATAATCTGTATACTTATCATGATATCAAACGTTAAAAAATTAATATTAGAGTGATTATCAAAATATGTTTGTTTATTATCGCGAATATGCGCGTTATTATTAAAAACCACTTAATTATCTTAATCTAGGAGTCTGCCATGAATGTTGAAGAACGTACGCAGCAATTCCGGGAACGCTTTACTAACCTCCGTAAAGAGATCGGCAAAGTAATTGTTGGCAACCAGGATATTATTGACGGCGCTTTGATTTGCCTGTTCGCCGGTGGTCATGCTCTCCTGGAGGGCGTCCCTGGATTAGGGAAAACTCTCTTAGTGCGCACCATGTCACAAGCCTTGGATTTGAATTTTTCGCGAATTCAATTCACTCCCGACCTGATGCCGGCTGATATTATCGGCACCAATGTCATCGATCAAACTGATAACGGTCGGCGTGAATTTCGTTTTGAACAGGGTCCCATCTTCTCCAACGTCGTTTTAGCCGATGAAATCAACCGCGCTACGCCCAAAACGCAGTCAGCGCTGCTCGAAGCAATGCAGGAGCATCATGTTACTTCTGGTGGAACAACTTATGTTCTACAAGAGCCTTTTGTAGTCTTGGCGACCCAGAATCCACTGGAAATGGAAGGTACCTATCCACTGCCGGAAGCTCAAGTTGACCGTTTTCTGCTCAAATTAATAGTTGAATCTCCCACCAGAGAAGAGTTGACGGAAGTTCTTAAAAGGACGACTGACCGGGAAGAACCTAGCCCTGAAGTGATTATGAATAGTTCCGAGGTAAAAGAGATGCGCGTTCTATGCCGGGAAGTACCCATCGCCACTCATGTACGCGATTATGCGGTGCGTTGCGTCCTCGCCACCCATCCCGGCGCCGAATATGCTATCGAGGCAACCAACCAATATGTTAGATACGGCGCAAGTCCGCGCGGCGCTCAATCTCTGATTCTGGCCGGAAAAATCAAGGCGTTGCTCGATGACCGCTACAATGTAAGTTTCGATGATATCCGGTCCATCTTGAAATCTGCGCTCCGTCATAGGATAATCCTTAACTTCGAAGGTGAAGCTGAAGGACAAACCACCGACCGCATTCTGGATGAGATTTTGGCAAACGTTCCAACTGTGGAAAAAGTGGCGATGTAAGGAAGGCGTGATATATGCCGGGTTTTTTTATCACTATAGAGGGAATTGAAGGCGCGGGGAAAAGCAGCATTGCGGAGCGTTTGGATGAGTGGCTGCAAAAAAAAGGACTTCAGACGTTCCGCACCAGAGAACCCGGTGGAACCGTAATCGGAGAAAAATTAAGGGAAATTATTCTCAACGCCGAACGCCCCCTCACGGTTCAAGCTGAATTGCTGCTCATCGAAGCAGCCCGCGCCCAACTGATGGAAGAAGTGATCCTGCCGCAACTGGCTCAGGATAAATCAGTTATACTCGATAGACACTGCGATTCATCCACCGCATACCAGGGATATGGCCGGGGAGTTGATGCTCAATTAATTTCCAGTATTAACCGCTTCGCCTGCCAAAACCGCATCCCCGATTTAACTATTCTGTTGGATATTGATGTGATAACAGGACTTTCCCGAGCGAGTAAAGTTAAGGAAAAAGAGGACTTTAAGGATCGTTTTGAATCTGAAGCAGTTGAATTCATGCAAAAAGTAAGAGATGGATTCCTGGAAATTGCCAGGCAGGAGCCTGATCGGGTAATCAAAATTTCTGCTCAAACGGAATTAGATGATGTGTGGAGCGCAGTGCAAAACGCTGCATCTGACCGGCTTTTTTCACGTTAATAGGGGGGGGGACTTAATCTTAAGCGACTACATCCAGGTTCTCTCCGACTCCATCCGGGGTAACTACAGGAACCTGCATCGCCTGCTGAGATAATAGGGCGGCCTGCTGCTTTATCATCTCCTGGGTTTGATCCAAGACCTTCACTACCAGCATTCCCATTAACGCTTGAGAATTTAATGCTTGAGATAGAGCCCCGGTTTCCATGATCTTTCCTGATTAAATAGAATCCTACACTATCACTTATCGACCAATAGAACTATAACTTTAATTTTTTTCTGAATTTTTGTTTTTAATTATTATGATTTTTTTTGTTTATATATTGATATCAATACCTCTTAACTCTCTGAACTTACATCGAAAAGGGCTAGAATTATTTTCAATATTTCAAAGTAGTTATCGAATGGATGCGTTTTATGAAGAATCCAACTTGGAGAGTAATACATATCGGATACCTCAATAGAAATATTTATTGGGGAGAAGATCAGGTATACCGGGGTCAGGTATGCACTACTACTCTCATCGAAACAGATAACCGCCGGATACTGGTTGATCCCGGCTTAACCAGCCACGAAGAGTTTCGCACAATCCTCTTTCAAAGAAGCGGACTCAGACCGGAAGATATTGATACTATCTTTTTCACCCATTTTCATCTTCATCATTGGCAGAGTCATTTGTTGTTTCCCAAATCAGTCTGGTTAATGTCCCGCGCAGAAATTCGCTTCAGATTAAATAATAAACAAACCCCTGAAGAGGAACGCGATCTGCTGGCCCGCATCATTCCCATTGAGGATCATCATCTACCCGGCGTTGAGTTCGTCTCAACTCCAGGGCATACCCGCGGCTCCGCATCGTTGATGTTTGAAACCAGGGAAGGGATGGTGCTGGTTGCGGGAGACGCCGTGCTGACCTTCGATCATTTCGACAACCGTGAACCATCGGAAAAAGCGGATAACCCCCGTGAAGCGCGCCGCTCCATCGATAAAATCGCCAAAATAGCCGATATAGTGGTTCCCGGACATGATAACTTTTTTGTGGTTTGAGTTGGTTAATGTATTGTTCTTATCCAGGAAGCGAGAGATAGGATCAGGGCAAGCGGATTAGGTTCGCCTATCGCTAAACGGAGATTATCAGTTAAATCTCCTTTTCTGGTATTACTACTTTGATCCTGGTTTGTATAATCTGAATTCAAGTGAAGATGTGAAGGCGGGTGGGCTGGATTATACCCCAAATCATTTTTCCATTCTCTTAACCAACTCTCCATCGGTTCTTCAAGAGATTCTCGGATTTCGCATTCCCAACGAATATTTGATAAATTCTTGTCATTATCAGGTAGATCATTGATACGAATATATGCTTTGCGTACTTCAATTTCAGGGATACTATTTCGTTTGGAAAAAGGTAGTGTCATTAATGAAGGGGAATGAGGGCTGTTTTGATTATCAGCAGGCCGTACTACAAAAAGAAGAGATAATTTACATGATTTCCTTATGGTTATTGGGTAGAGAGCATTTTCCTCTCTAGTTTTACTCCCTGCAAAAAAATTGCTGGCATCCTGAGGTGATATTCCTGCTGCTATTACAAGCCATTGTTTGTTATCTTTTTTTATATTTGTTATTTCAAAAAAATCATTCTGGTTATTATCTCTTTTAAAAATACCAGTATCATGGAAACATTGTGAGAAGACCCGATGAATGGCGCTTAATTTCGTGTCTGTCATATTCAAAATTCCTCATGAATCGGCGTATGCAATTTAATCCACTCCTTCAACTCGTTTTCAGAAGGCGCTTCACCGGGAAGTTCATTTATAAAATCAAACATTCTATTTGGAAGATACGGTTTAACATTTTTAGCTGTTGTTTCACCCCACATATAAAGCAAAGATGACGAATCATATATTTTAGGGCCATAGAAAGAAGCCAGATCCGGTGCATATCTTTGGAAATTGATGAAATCGGCTTTTCTTACAATAATCAAAGAACCTGGTTCCTGAGATAAATCTCTTCTCCATCCATTAAGCATTGGTCCGATGGTTTGGCTTGTTGCTTGCTGAATAAATAATAATAGTAATTTGTCCCGTTTGGGCTGAAGAATTTCTTCATCTTCTGTTAATGATATTTCTTCAGTGATTTTTATATCGAATAATTTTCTTAAAACCAATGAAGATTCAGTTTCTGAAGATAATAATAACGGTAGGATTCTCTCTTTGCCAACTACGGCGATAACTAATACTAATGCCCGTACTAAATCATCTTGATCATCCCATAAAAGGATATGAACGCCTGCATTATCAAGCAATATTGAGTTAGCCAGTTGTTCAGCTGTGGACATAATATTACACAATCATCTTTTCTTGACTTTTTGCGTATCTATATCTTTCCAAAACTTTTTGTGCTAAAGGGTGTACCCGTAATGGTTGTTCACCTTCTTTTGATTTTAGAACTAAAAGGCCTATCGGTGATCTCAGCAGCGTGGCCGCAGCATTTAAGCCGATTTTATTTTCGGCAATCTGGTAAAGTAAATCCATTTCAGCAGGGCCATAATCCTGATAGGCTCTTTCCGCATTAAAGATAATTGCCTGGGCATCTGATTCTTCAATTCTTTTATGACCGGCCAGATGCGCTTCTTTAGACGCCTCAATCAAGAATTGTACAAATGAGCGGGGGATTCCTCCACAATAATGCGCCAGGATTCTTAAACTATCTTGAGTGATAAGTGTATTTAATCTACAACTATTAACGATTTCATTATAAATTACCGGAATGTTATTACAATCAATTTCCGGGATATCTAGAGGATAAATCATGATTGGCTTGCCCCAGTATGATTCCACAGAATAGCGTAAATCACCCAGGGTGTATTCATACGGGGCGGTCATGATTACTGACGCTGCAATGCTTTGCCAATGGGGAATTATTTCTATTAAAACTTCTTTAGCGGAATGCTCATCTCGAATTTTATCAACATGGTCAATAATTAATAACGGGCTTTTGCCGTTATGAATATCCTTAAACCAGTTCAATAGTTTATTTAATAAATTAATCAAACTGTCAGGGACTAATCCAAACCTTTCTGATGGAGTGGATACTGCTTCGTGTTGAGCAGCTTTACCAAGTAATAGTGATAGCGCTTTGTCTTTATCATTCAGGAAAATGGGGAAATCCATTCCTCCAAATTTAAACATTACTTTATTATCATCTTCAATTAATGATCCTTTCAACCATTCAATTAATCTCAGTAATATTTCTTCCCTTAACTTGATTAATTTTTCCTGATAATGACTTGGAGAATTTTGTAAGTGATTTCGTTTTTTTCTGGTTGCACCCCAGCAATCACGAAAAATCGATAATAATACACCCGTCGCTCCGCATCGTTCAGGATGTTCTTCTTTTTCTAAATCACAATATATCAAATAACCTGCACGAGAATTCTCTATAATTCTTTGTCTATAAAAGTTCCTAAGTTCCGATGATTTACCTACTCCAATTTGACCTGTAATAAGAACTCTTGCATTTGCCTCATTACTATCTATTTCTAATTTTAGCCTTCTGGCTAAATCTGTTCCTCTTATCTGGTACTTGGTCTCATTATCATAATTACCTAGTCCCGCAGGTTTTTCTGCGCTTAATCGACTTAAAATGTCCTTTAAATCATTAATATTGGAAAGTGAAACCATGATAATTCCTTAAAATATAGTTAATTATCAACATTATCACATTTAATAATGCAACTGTAAAGTAATTTATTGTAATAGGGTTATAAACTACCGCGAGGATTTGAGTTGTACTACCGTCACTCCGGTTCCGCCTTCGAAGTCCATGCCTGGGTTGATGTGACGTACTACGGGGTTGTCGCGTAACATGGTGCGTACGGTGCGGCGCAGGATTCCCATGCCGTGGCCGTGGACTATGGTGACGCTGCGTACTCCGGCCAGGAATGCCTGGTCGATGTATTTTTCGATAATGGGAGTCATCTCTTCAACTGTCATGCCATGAATATCTACTTTGTGTTCAATTGTATCGGGGCGGTCTACTTTAACCTGGGAGAACAGTTTTTCTGCAGGATTGGGTTTCTCTTGCAGCACAGCGACGATTAGTTCACCCTTCATGCGAAGAGTCATTGAACTGACGCTGATCTCGACTTGCTTTCTATCGGGTTGGACGCTGATGATCTTGCCCGGCTCTGACATGCCTTCGATTTGAACCAGTACTCCGGGTTTCAGTTGATTCCATTTCCAATTGCGTTGCTGCTTGAACTTATTCTCGATTTTAGCTATAGGTTTGACTTGGTTTTGTTTGAAGGCGTCTTTGGTTTTTTGCAGAATCTTTTCGGCTTCTTTAGTGATCGATTTTGGCAGCGCGGCGCGGCTCGTTTCGGCCACTAAAGCCAGTTTTTCCGCCCACTCGCGTTTGTAATCCGCTTCCTGGTGCGCCAGTTGAGTGATGCGGCGCTCTAACTCTTTGATCAGGTTTTGCGATTTATTTTCAGCGCGTTTTATAACCTCATGAGCTTCCCGCCTGGCTTTATTCAAGCGTTGCTCAGAATCGTTCTTAAGGTTATAGGCTTTGGAGCGTTCTCTTTCCGCTTCAGCCCGCAGCGAACTGGCGCTGCGTAGTTCATCGCCCAGGCGGGTAAGCAACTCTTCTGGTGATTCGCCTTCGCTGGCAATGGTTGAATTGGCGCGTTCAATCACTTCTTGGGGCAATCCCAGCCGCCCGGCGATGCTTATGGCGTTGCTTTTACCGGGCAAACCTATATTAAACTTATAGGTCGGTTGCAGCGACTGGAGGTTGAACTCCATCGAACCATTTTCCACTCCGTCGGTTTTATAGGCGAAGACTTTCAGTTCCTGCAAATGGGTTGTGGCCAGATACAAGGCGTTTTTCTTTTGCAGGTGTTCCAGAATGGCGCAGGATAAGGCGCCGCCTTCGGCCGGGTCGGTTCCCGATCCCAGTTCGTCCAGCAAAACCAAAGATTTTGAATTGGCGCGATCCAGTAGATTGCGAATGGTCTGGATGTGTGATGAAAATGTGGAGAGGCTCTGTTCGAGGCTCTGTTCGTCACCGATATCCGCTCCCATTGATTCGAATACCGGCAGTTCGGTATTGGCGTCCGCCGGGATATGAAGCCCGGATTGAGCCATTAAGGCCAGAACACCGACTGTCTTGAGGATGACCGTCTTGCCTCCAGTGTTGGGTCCGGTTATTATCAGGCCGCTTGCCTCTGATTCAAGAGTTAAATTCAAGGGGACGACATTATCCCGCCCATGCTTAATGAGTAGAAGAGGATGTCTGGCATTAACCAGGGATAGAACGCGCTCATCTTTGATTTTCGGTTCATTCATTTCATAACGGATGCTGAACCGGGCTTTGGCGGCCACAAAATCAAGATGAGCAAACAGAGTCAGATTCTGGCTTAAATCTAATTCACTGGCCGCAATCAATTCCGTTAACTGGCAGAGGATGCGGCGTATTTCCATCTCTTCTTCGCGCACCAGACTCTTGAGGTGGTTGCTGTCGTTGACCAGTTCCAACGGCTCCATGAATACCGTCGTACCGGTTGATGACCGGTCATGGATAATGCCGGGAACTTTGTTTTGATACCGCGCATCAACCGGAAGCACATAACGGCCTTCGCGCAGAGTATGATAGTTTTCTTGAAGGGAATCGCGCCAATCGCCCCGGATCAATTTTTCCAAACGCCTGACGATGATAGTACGTTGATTGCGTAGTGATTTACGGATTTTGGATAAATCGCGCGACGCGGTGTCTCGAATATTCTTTTGATCGTCAAAGACGCGCGATAGGGCGTCTTCAATTTCCTGATGAATAGAGAGGCGGTCGATGTAGCGATTGATGCGGGGAGTATCGATATTGCTTCTTTTGGCGGCGGAGCGGATGCGCCGCGCTGCGGTAACGGTTTCGCCGATCAGCAGTATTTCCGCTGGATCGAGCATTGCTCCACTCAGCGAACTTTTGCGCAATGGTTGCCGGACGTCGTATATCCCATCGAATGAAGGCGCCTGATGAGACTGATAGAGCTTAACCATTTCCGTAACTTCAGAAAGGCTATCGCGGATGGTATAAGCGTTTGTGAAGGGATATAGTTCGGCAATCGTCTCCTGACCAAGCGCCGAAGAGGCAAAACCATTGAGGATATCTTTGATTTTAGAAAAATCTAGAACATTAAGAGCGTGTTGATCCATACACTAATCTATTACAATAGCTCCTGAGGATTTGGTTTTCTAATTTTCTTATCGAAAATCCAGGTCATGAAATATTTTATATGACCGAAAGCGCCAATATGCTCCCGCCAGGCATTGATAAATACATTGCAACGCGGACAACCGTTTTTGGTTGTTGTCAGAGGTAAATTCATCATAACTAACAGTTTCTTTTCTCGATTGCCGGGCGCAGGACGTATTGGCGTCAAATATTCTGAACACTTTGTATCGTTTCCCGCAAAAGGACAGATGAAATCAACAAGTCGTTTTGGTTGATCTTCCACAGAATACACACCTCTCTTTTCGAGTCTTATCAGCCATCACAAAGATTAATGGATGATGTTCAGTATAGCACTTACGCCTAAAAGACAATAGAAGGCATGTAATCCATTTTAAATATAATTCCAATTGGTTTATAAATAATATTACAATATACTGTTGACATCTGTATACTATTCATTATATATGAGATATAAGATTTATGCGATTCAATAGATTAAGCATGATTACCATTTGTTAAAATCATTAATTAAGGAGAATTGAGCAATGGGAAAGAAAATTTGTTTACACTTATGGATGGGGATGGCATTATTCGGGTTGCTTATATGCGGATCGGCCTATAGCGCTGACATTACAGTTAATTCAGGAGACAGCATTCAGGCGGCGCTCGATGCAGCAGTTCCGGGCGATACAGTTATTATTTCCGCAGGAACTTATGAGCAGGATATAAACATCGGCGATCTTAATGCGCCGGGCAACAGAAAAGACGACATCACATTGAAAGCGGCTGTTGGCGCAGCAGTGGAAATCAAAATTCCCCAGGAAGCCAATCGTCTGGGTGGACTAGGCGCACTGGGCGCCGATTTCGGTGCGGCGGATCGAATGGGATTTATTATTTATGGCGATAACGTCGTTATTGAAGGCATTAAATTCACTCAAATCAGCGGTGAACTCAATAATTATGACATCAACTCCACAGTGACAGTTCTCAGCAGCAATGTGACCATTAGAAACTGCGAATTTGAAGGTTTGGGCGTCGATCTAGCCGGAGATGAAGTTGGATTGGCGGTTACTCCATTAGACGGTATTGCGATTATGGCAGGTGAAGGCGGCGTAGCAACCAACTTGTTGGTGGAGAATTGTACTTTTCATGATTTGAAGTTTCCCTATGGAAACGCTAATTTCTTACAACAACTGGGTATGCCCGCCCCCTCACCGGAAGCAACTGTTATCGGATGTGAATTCTTCAATAACGGCACCTGCATCAACATGGACGATGGTATTGCCACCATTAGTGATTGTGATTTTCATGATAATTTAGGAACCGCTGTAGATGCATCAGATGATGGCGTGACGGTTAAAAATTGCAATATCGTAGCCAACGGTGAACACGGCGTCGAAATCAGCAATGCTGCGAGCGAAGAAGATGAAGCTGAAGGCAATCCGGTTGTTACCATTGAAGACTGTTTTATTGCTTATAATGGAATGGATGCCAGCCACAATGGCATCAACATCGAACATGGAACATTGACTGTCAAGAACACAATCATCACCGGAAATTCAGGCGCCAATGTTTTCTTTAAGACCGAAACAGGCCGTCTAACTACTGCTGTATTCGATCATTGCGATATATATAATTCACAGATTGGAACTGCTATTGAGACAGTGACGGATCCAAAAGACGTTATTGATTTGACTATGACTAACTGCATTATCGCGGATATTGATGGTATTTATAATAATGCCGGTCCTTTGGCTGATATCAAACTTGAATTCTGCGATATTTTTGTTGACGGCGACCAGTATTTACCTGACGCCGAATTCATTACGGCCAGCGATATTCTCAATGTTGATCCGCTATATGTAGATGCAGATAACGGTGATTTTACTCTTCAGCCTGGTTCTCCGGTAGCGACAGCGGGTAAAAATGGCGTGTATATGGGATCGCAAGGTCTGGAAAGCGCTGTAGCCGATTGGATGATGCAATAAACTTTTTACACAATATTCTCTATCCAAACGTTTATAATATTGTATGATTTATGTGTGGGGCCAACAGGCCCCACTTATTTTATCCGTAAATGAGGTCAAATACATTATGAAGCGAATGTACAAACAATTAATTGTTATTTTTCTTCTGGTTTTGATTATCACTCCGTCTTGGGGAGAGATTGTCGGACGCGAAGGCAAAGGTTATTTGGAGCGGGTTGAAGGTCAACTGGTTCTTCACTTAAAAGGCTCGCCCTACGAACTTGGCTTCCAGCATGGCAAATTGATGGCTGATCTGATTAAAAGCAATCTGCTTAATATTATCGATAATCAAGGCGAAATGGGGAAATCTAAGGAGTATGTGCTTTACAAAATGCTTCGCGGTGGGATGCACAACAAACTGAAACCGCATATCCCTGAACGATTTCTTGAAGAGTTGAAAGGTGTAGCTGAAGGCTCTGGAATGGAGTTTGAACAAGTCCTGGCAGGCAATCTGTTTCCTGCAGCCTTCCATTGCAGCGGCATTGCTTTGATGGGCAAAGCCACTCATGACGGTTCGCTTTATCATGCACGGCTATTGGATTATATGACCGAGGCTGGTCTTCAGGATCATGCCGTTGTGATGATGGTTGAACCGGATGGCATGAACGCATTTATGAATGTTACTTACGCAGGATTCATTGGAAGCATCACGGGCATGAATGAAAAACAGATTGGCATCGGAGAAATGGGCGGCGGCGGCCAGGGGCACTGGGATGGAATGCCGATGGCTCTTCTGATCCGTGACGCCCTGGAACGCGCATCAACCCTCAAAGAGGCGCTGAGTATATTCAGCGATACTCCCCGCACCTGTGAATATTACTATGTTATCTCTGACGCCAAGATTCCCGATGCCAGAGGAGTTTACGCCACGCCTCAGCAGATTCATTTCATAAAGCCGGGAGAGAACTATGGCATGTTCGATATTCCACTACCGCCTGAAGGCGACAGCGGAGGCAACCGGACAATAGTTAAAGATTTCGAGATAACCAATTCTCCAGTGCAGGTTTCTATTAAATCCAGCAAAGGCAAGGATATGGGATTTCTAAATATTCAGCCGGATGATAGCGTCATCATATCTGGAGACGACCGCTATAAGGCTTTTGCTGAAAGATTACTGAAGCAATATGGCAAGGTTGATGAGAAGGTCATGATTGAGATGATCAAGCGGCCTGTATCAATGAAAGGCAATCTTCATAACGCCGTTTTCCATCCTGCTACTCTTGAAGCATGGGTGGCCAACGCCGGTTCTGACGGAGAACCAGCTTGCAATCAGAAATATTATCATTACAAACTGGTTAAACAAGATTAGTTATGTGAATTAAATATGTTGCAACACACCCCCGAAAGCCGGAGAGCGAGAAATTGTTCTCCGGCTTTTCAATACCTACCAATCAAACCACGCTTACGGTAGGATATTATTCAAACTTTCTAGAGCGATTGTCAAAAAGCGATTGACAAGAATATTGAACAAAACGCCAATCAGGTTTTTTCAATATGATTAATTTTTTTGCCAGCCTCTCTTATATATTTAATTTGGAAGGAGTTTTTTTATTGTGAAACGTTTAAGTACTACTATCACTGTTATCGCACTATGCGCTTTCTGCGTTGTGATTGGGTTGCCTCAATCCAGTTCCGCCCAGCATGACAAGGACTATGAAACGCTTTTCAACAAATCCAACCTGGACGGATGGAAGATGCAATGGTCAGGTTTGTGGACGGTTGAAAATGGCGTCTTGACCGGAAAACAAGACCCTGCCACCGGTAAGGATTCGTGGTTGTTCACTACCGAAGAATGGGATGATTTCATCCTATATGCTGAATTCAAAATGACGCCCAACTGCAATAGCGGCATCGGCGTCCGTATGCCTAAAGATAAAGTCGGACGACCCTCAGAGTTCGGATTCGAAATTCAAATTTCAGATAACCATAAAGAATATCCCACCGGAAGCGTGTTCAAACATCAGGCTGCGTCGCAGAATCTGCACAGTAAAGATGGGAACGAGATGTATATCATTTGCGTAAAAGATCATATCGTAGTTTACGTAAATAAAACTAAAGTAGTAGATACCCATTTGGAAGGACCCCAAAAAGGCCGTATCGGTTTACAGGTTCATGGCGGCGAGGATCTCAAAGATCAGGTGGTTCAGTTCCGCAATATCCGCATCAAAGACCTTAAACCTCAATATCAGTGCGAACCATCTCCAATCAAATTCAAAAACCATCAGATCGGGATGGAAGGCAGCGAGGGATGCGCTATAGCCGATATCAACCGTGATGGAAAACTGGATATCACCTGTGGATCATATTGGTACGAAGCGCCTGAATGGAATAAGCATAAACTGCGCGATTGTGGAATGTCCGGTGAATATACTAAAAATTACGGCGAGTGGTCTATGGACGTCAACAGCGACGGATGGGCGGATGTCGTGACGGGCAGCTGGTTTTCACCTGATATGGTATGGTATGAAAATCCCGGCGATAAAGACAACGGAGAATTGTGGAAAGAGCATATCATCGGAACCGGGCTTAATAATACCGAGTCAATCTTCCTGTGCGATGTAGATTATGATGGCCGTCAGGATATTTTAGTTAACCGTTATGATACCACCGTTCCACCCTGCTATTACGCTAATGTCGGCTTTGATAAGAGCGAAACAGGATTTGAGAAGAGGATTTTTGGATGGGAAGGACGCGGACATGGCATGGGATTCGGCGATATCAACTCTGATGGCCGTAATGATGTTCTGACTTCCTCGGGATGGTATGAATGTCCGCTTAATCCTCAAACCCAGGATTGGACTTGGCATCCAGATTACATGAACCATGACTCCAGCATTCCTCAAATCGTTAATGATTTGAACCTGGATGGTCTACCTGACATCATTTACGGCAATGGGCATAATTTCGGGCTGTATTGGTTAGAACAGACCATGGATAGTGCAGGGCGTAGCGCCTGGATTTTCCCGCATGTGATTGATGATTCGTATTCACAAGTTCACTGCCCCATTTTGACAGATTTGGATGGTGATGGAACCAAGGATATTATCTCAGGCAAACGCTATCGCGGTCATAATGGTGGAGACCCCGGAGCAATGGAACCGCAGTGCATTTTCTGGTACAAAGTGAAAAAAGGCCCCGCTCCACAGTTCACCCGTTACATTGTTACTTATGATGAAAACATAGGTATGGGGATGAACTCACAGGCGGTGGATATCGATAACGACGGTGATATTGATATAATCGCACCGGGTAAAAGCGGACTTTTTGTTATAGAAAACCTTAGTAAATAATTGTAAAAAAAGGCTCCAGTTCTTATCACGAACTGGAGCCTTTAATTTAATGACTCGGAATATTTTGAATTGATGCAAATGGACTTTTGTTCTACTTATCGGCGATCAAGATCAAACCCATCTCGTTGACTAATTTACAACCAATTTCCATATACTTACCGGCGTTTTTAGCTTCTTCTCTTTGGAAAACCTTCTCGAAAGATTTCATCTCTTCATCGGTTAGTTCCTTCTCAGCCATGGGATATACAATATAATCTTCCGTTTGCAATTGTTTTCTGAGCAATGAAGCGTAATTGGAAGTATATTCCATTAGTTTTTCGGTAGGGTAGTTATCACCTTCGGAACACTCTTCCAGGGCTTGAGCTAGTTCATAAATCATTGCCCGTCCATGGTTATGTTGGTGGTTGATAACTTCAATATGATAATCAATGCTTCGGTTTCTTTTTTGACCCAATAAGCCGAACATTAGATGTTCTTCTTTGATGTGATGTTGTTGAATTACTAAGGTACGGAAAAAATCCAAGGATTTTTTAAAGAATTCCACCGGCGGTTGCTTGCCGTTTTCCATATCTTCTTTGGCTAATGTGATGTTATCCAGCGCTTGCCGTATTAAATCGTGTTCATGTTTCAAGGTGTATAGCGAGTCCATTTTTCACTCCTCATAATATTTTATTAATATAAAGGGTTACTCATATGGATTGAGGGCTTTCTCTCAAACCAGAACGATATTAGACCAAACTCAATACGTATTATTCCATAAAGCGCTATCCGGCGTCTACAGCATTATAGTGGAATTTGGGAAATAATGTAAAAAGAATCGAATAATATATTAATGGATATATCGGTTTACAGGATATATTATGGTGCAAGTGCATGGATAAACTTGATTTAAACGTAGTTCAGAGTTCCTGATACAAGTAACTCTGAACTACGCTGGATTTGTTATTTCTGCTTGAAAAGAAATCTTTTTGGATTTATGGATTCTTGTACTGTGCTTTTTATATCTATCGGTATGTTAGAGCATTGTTGAGTTTTGCTGTTCTAGGCAAATTACAAAAGTCCTGTAAAATCAATGATAACAGGATGCTAGAGTTTGTGGCTCTATCAGAATATGTTCGATTAATAATTAATTGCGCAGGAAAAAATATGAATATTAAAAAAGCCGTTATTACAGCCGCTGGTAGAAGGGCGAGGCAGTCTCCCGTTTCGACTACCGTCCAAAAAGGGATGCAGCCCTTTGTTGACCGGGATGGATTGGAAAAGCCGGTTCTGCAAATAATCGGCGAGGAAGCCCTGGATAGCGGCATTGAGTCCATCGCCGTTATCTCGGCGCCGGGGGATGAAGAACACTACCGGGGGCAGTTCAATGCCATATCGCAAAATTTGCTGGAATCTTATAAAGGTTCTGATTGGGCGATTGAACAAGCCGAGCGCATCAAAAACCTTGAACGGCGTATGCAGTTTATCCCCCAGGATTCTCCCCAGGGATTCGGTCATGCGGTCTGGTGCGCCAGGGAGTTTGTGGGTGATGAACCTTTTCTGCTTTTATTAGGAGATCACTTGTATATTTCCGATGAGTCGCGCCGTTGCGCCACTCAGATTATTGAGTTGGCTCAGGAAGAAGGATGCTCCGTCGCCGCTGTGCAAGAGACCCGCGAACATTTGATTCATCTATATGGCACTATCGGCGGTAAGCGAGTTTCTGGAAAACATCAGGTCTACCAAATCGAGGAGATGCTGGAAAAGCCCAATATCAGCATCGCTGAATGCTCTCTGCATGTACCGGGATTGCGCCCTGGACATTATCTGTGCTTTTTCGGGATGCATGTTTTGACTCCCAGGATTTTTGAAATTTTGGATGAGCAGATCAAGGATGTTTCACGGGGAAATAAAGAAATACAACTAACAGTGGCATTGCGTGAGTTGGCTCGTCAGGAAAAGTACCTGGCGCTTGAGACCTGTGGACACCGTTATAACATCGGCGTGCCCTATGGCTATGTTGAAGCTCAAATCGCCTTGGCTTTATCGGGCGGCGACCGGGAAAAAATGCTCAGTAATCTGACTGAGATTTTGTTGCAGCAAGAGCAGAGGAAGAAGTAAGAGTCCAAGCAGTTCTTAATGATGACATTCTCCCCCCAAGCCTGGGGGGAGTTAGAGGGGGGTTGCGTTTCTACCCATCAACCCCCTCCTGGCCTCCCCCAGACTTGGGGGAGGGATACTGGCTAACCTTGTTACATGCAAAACACTCAACGAGATGTGAGCGAATGACTAATATATTTGTTGAAACTATTACCAGCAGCGATCCTGCGGTTCGGAACCGTTCAATAACCGAACTGGTTGGGGAGATGAACTACGGCGAAATACTCCTGGCATGTTCTGAATTGGAAGTCTTGCGCCGATCCAGCGCCAATCTTTATGAGCGGGTGCGCGCCTGCATCTTCCTTTATCATATTTACCGATTCCATTTGATGGAGGATGAGGAGACGGCGCGGGTGGGATTTATCCCGTATCAAACTTATGAAAATATCCTGGACCGTCGGTTTGAAGAAGCGCTCCAGCAATTATTAGGCGACGTTAAAACGCATGGCGCTAATGGAACGCTGTTTAGCGCAATCGCCCAATGTTATCATGATTTGACCTTTGAGACCTTGATCTATCAGGTCAGGAAATCAGTCCGCGCATCACGGGGCAACCAATGGATGTTCCGGGTGGGCTATGCGGTGGATAATCCTATCCGCATCGTGCGCCAACTGACTGAACGAAAAGAAGGCTCTGCGCTTTACCCTATTCTATGTGAAAAAACCCCGGTTCGGCTGGATTTATCTCATAGCGGTTGGTCGGATATTTTCTTCTTGGGTATGGATTATCCCGAAGGCGCACGGGTGCTTAATATTTCTATCGACTTGGGAGTGCATGGCCGCGACGCGGAAATCTCTCCCCCAATTGAAACCTACGTGCGGGTAATCAGCGAACCGATTATCAGGCTGACCAGCGTCGATTTGGACGCCACCAAGGATATAAGCGATTTAGAAGACCTATTCAACTTCGGCAACGATTATCTGGGCTTATTGAAAGCCGGAGTGATCGCTTCCGGTTTAATTGCGCCTTCATTCGAGGGAACCGGCCAATCGCTGGCTAAAATCCTGGCCGAAATCGTCGGTCAGAACATGGGTATCGAACTGGTAACCAAAGTTAACAACATTCCTAAAGGTTCACGATTGGCGGTATCGACCAACTTGTTGGCCTCTATTATCGCGGTATTGATGAGAGCGACTGCTCAGACCAATAGTTTTACCGGTCAATTGGATGAAGAAGCGCGCCGCCTGGTTGCATCACGGGCGATACTGGGAGAATGGTTAGGCGGTTCAGGCGGCGGTTGGCAGGATTCTGGCGGCATCTGGCCGGGGATCAAGAAAATCTATGGCGTGGAAGCGCAGCAGGGCGATCCTGAATACCAGATCAGCCAGGGACGTCTGATGCCGAAACACGATGTATGGAATGAAGAAAAAGTTCTGGAAATCAGAGATAATCTCTCCCGTTCGCTGGTTCTGATTCACGGTGGTATGGCTCAAAACGTCGGCCCGATCTTGGAGATGGTGACTGAGAAATATCTGCTGCGGGTTAAAGATGAGTGGGACGCCCGCCAGAATATGTATGGTATTTTTAATCAGATTTGCCAGGCGCTGGAAGCTAATGACATTAAAACGCTGGGCGGTTTAACCACTAAAAATTGGGATGAACCTCTCAAGACTATTATCCCTTGGGTAACTAATCACTTTACTGAAACCATTATCCAACGGGCCAGAGATAAATATGGCGCTGATTTTTGGGGTTTCCTGATGACGGGCGGTATGTCAGGCGGCGGCATGGCTATGTTCGTGGCGCCTGAACGCCGAGACGCTTTCGTTGATGATATCCAACAGATTATGCAGCAAACCAAAAATGAAATGCAAGAGGCTTTGCCCTTCGCGATTGATCCAGTGGTGTATGATTTCAAGATAAACCAAAAAGGAACGTCCGCCGCTCTACTGGATGGCGACCAAAGTATGATGCCGGAGCGCTATTATGCTTTGCAGATACCAGAGATGGTCAAATCCAAGCCGGAGCATGTCGCCGCTTCCAGAAGTCTTGATCTGGATCATTTCACCAACCAATGCAACCAGGACAGCGAACTGATTTCAACTCTGCGCACCCTTGTCAATAACCTGTTTCCTCATTCTTCCAGTGCAACAGGCAATGCGCACTCTGATTGGGAGACGGAAGTTGAAAAGATCAAAGCCGAAAATGGTTATGATAATGTTCAGCAAGAGCAATTGCGCGAAGACCTGCGTCAGGGAAGAATCGGTTTGGCGCGCAACCGCTTGCCGATAGATTTGGAAATCGCCGATGTAGCGGATAATGATGTTTATATCACTGAAAACAATATTGCTGATGATGCAGTAAAACTTGGCCGGGATGCCATCAGTAACGGTGAGGCGGCGGTTGTTTCACTGGCTGCCGGTATGGGAAGCCGGTGGACCAGCGGTGCGGGAGTAGTTAAAGCAATCAGTCCGTTTGTTAATTATGCTGGACGGCACCGCAGTTTTCTGGAAATTCATCTGGCCAAAAGCCGTTCGGTGATGAAGCAATATAATACAACTATTCCTCATGTGTTAACCACCAGTTATCTGACCCATGCCCCTATCCAGAAAAATATTGATATGCATCAGCAATATGGATATGAGGGCGCCTTGCGTCTATCGCCGGGACGTTTTATCAGTCATCGTTTGATTCCCATGGTGCGCGACTTGATGTTCCTATGGGAAGAGATGCCTCAGGAGATGCTGGATGAGAATAAACAGAAAGTCCGTGAATCAATCCGCGGCGCCTTAAAAGATTGGGCTGGCGGCATGGGGGAAGGGAATTACTACACCGACAATCTGCCCTTGCAGCGCTTTAATCCTCCTGGTCATTTTTACGAAATTCCCAATATGATCCAGAATGGCGTGTTGGCTGGATTATTAAAGGAACAGCCTAACTTGAAATATTTGATGGTGCATAATATTGATACGCTGGGCGCTAATCTTGATCCAGGCATCCTGGGTTTACATATTAAATCAGGTAAATCGATGTCATTTGAAGTGATCCCCAAGCGCCTGGAAGACCGGGGCGGCGGGTTGGCTAACGTGAATGGCAAGGTTAGGTTGCTGGAAGGTCTTGCTCAACCGCGTGAGTCGGACGAGTTTAAGTTGCGCTTCTACAATACTCTGACCACCTGGATCGATATTGATAAATTGCTCGAACTTTTTGAAATCACGCGACAGGATTTATTCGGCGAGCAGGAAAAATTATCCGCCGCCGTGCGCCGCATGGCAGCCCGCGTGCCGACCTATGTAACCATCAAGGACGTCAAGCGCCGTTGGGGACATGGGCAGGAAGATGTATTCCCGGTGGCTCAGTTTGAAAAACTATGGGGCGACATTACATCCCTGCAAAACGCCTCGTTCTTCTATATGGTGGTTCCACGTTTAAGAGGCCAACAATTGAAGGACCCCAGCCAGTTGGATTCCTGGTCTAATGATGGTTCGAAAGATTATGTGGAGCGTTTGTGTTTGTTTGATTAATCATTTTAATGGTGGATAAATGGAACTAGTTATGAAAAGTGAAAACGAATTTACGCGAAGATCATTCGCCAAACAAGTGATAGCCACCAGTGGAATCATAGCAGCCGCAACATCCAAAAATGTTTCAGCTGCAATCGGCCCGGATGCTTCGCATCAAACCGGCGCTGATATTGGTACTCTTTTTGATGATATCAAAACCATTGCTAATCAAAATGATTATCCCATGTCATGTCTTAATCATGATTATGATAATCCTGCTGAGTTCCGGAAAGTGGTTCAGGGTAAAGTTTATGAACTCTTACATTACGATCCGCCGGTGGTTGATCTGAATCCGGAAGTGATTGATCGCTGGGAAACGCCTGAGTATACCAGGGAGACGGTTATGTTTAATACCACGCCCTGGTTCCGTATTCCCGCTTATGTTTTGATCCCCAAGAAGTTTTCCGGCAAACGTCCCGCTATTGTGGATTTACATTGTCATGCCGGGAAATTTGTGTTTGGCAAAGAAAAAGTAATGCCCATGAGGAAGCCGCATCCCGCTTTGACTGAATTGAAGCAGAATGGATACGGCGGCCGAAGCACGTCTGAAGAACTGGTCAAACGGGGCTATGTAGTTATTTCAATCGACCGTTTTTACTTTGGGCAACGCCGCACTCTTTTTGATGATATGAATTCACTGGGGATGAACCTGGATAACTACAGCATGGATGATATCCAACAGGCTAACCGCCGCGCCGGGCGTGGAGAAGCCACCCTGGCTAAATCTCTTTTCTGGGGTGGAACCACCTGGCAGGGGATCGCCTGTTGGGATGAAATGCGCACGGTTGACTATCTCGCGTCGCGTCCTGAAGTTGATGCGTCGAGAATCGGCTGCCTGGGCATCTCTATGGGCGGCGACCGCACCAATTACCTTTGCGCATTGGATGACCGCATCAAATGCGCCGTTTCGGTGGGTTGGATGGCCTGCCTGCGTCAGCTGATCAAGGCTCATGTCGACACTCATTCTTTCTCGCATTTTCTACCCGGTTTAACTCATTTTATGGATTTGCCGGATATGATCGGCGCCTGCGCTCCAAATCCATTGATGGTTCTTCAATGTTCTAAAGATGGTCTTTATACTCTGGAAAGTATGAAATGCGCCTGTGAGAAAATTGAGAAGATATACGCTAAAATGGAAGCGCCGCAGAACTATCAATATAAATTCTTTGATAATGACCATACCTTCTCGGTAGAGATGCAGGAATGCGCTTTTGAGTGGTTGGATCGTCATTTGGGCGATTAAACTGAACAAATTGTTGAAAGGATTTGAAGCATGAAGAGATTTTTTTATGGCATATTAATATGGGGTATAGCGGCAATTAGCTCTTCGCTTGGGTGGAGTGAAAAAGTTGCGGTTGTGAAACTTAACTCGAATTACTCCTGCAATATTACTTTGACTTCAATCACTATGGCTTTGGCTGATAATGGATATGCAGTAGGCGACCAAATTCAAATTACCGAATTCGATGCGCAGGGCGATCTGGATACGCTTGCCGCTTTAGCCGGGAGCATCGTGCAGGAGGGCTTTGATCTGATTATCTCTTTGAGCACTCCATCGCTGCAAGCGGTTGCAAACGCTAATGTTGATACCAAGGTTCCCCATGTTTTCGCCTTTGTTACATCCGCTTATATCGCTGATGTCGGCGTGACTCAGGATGGTGTAAAGCCGGATTATATGACTGGCATCTCCAATCCAAACCCGGTAAAACAAGCTTTTCCCCTGGCTCGTGAGATGTTTCCCGCATTGAGCAAGGTTGGTCTGGTCTATAATACCGCCGAAGCAAACTCAGTGTTTCAAACCGGACAGGCCCGTGAAATATGCGCCGAGTTGCAGATCGAACTGCTGGAAGCAACCGCTGACTCTTCGGATCAAGTGCTAGGCAAAGTTGAAGAACTTATCCAACAAGGCATCCAGGCTATCTATGTAAACGGAGAGAGCACAGTGCGTTACGTAATCTCTCAGGTGACGGCTTTGACTGCCGCTAATAGCATCCCGGTTTACACAGTGGGCAGTGGAGGCGTTGAGCAGGGAACTTTGTTCGACTTGGGGCCTAACTATAAGCAGGTCGGTTATGCCGCTGGTGAAATGGCCGCCGCGATATTGGGCGGCCAAAATCCTGCAGAGATTCCCGTAGTCGATTTTGTTACTGAAACGTTGTATTTGAACCTGAATGCGCAGGGCGGCCTGAGCGACCCCTGGATGATTACTGACGATATGATTGAGCGCGCTGAACTGGTGATCGGGCTATCAGATGCAGTCAATTGGGAACTTTATCGGTAGGGCGCTAAATCGAAACACTCTAATAGGAAAAGTGATGCGTAATCACCTCTAAACCTATATTTTTGATGATATTTTGGATAGCATTAATGTGCTTTAACTTAATTTTAATGGAAAAAACCATTTATAAATATTTTTGTACTTAAAAGGAGAATTACTATGTCAAATCGTCCTTTGAACGTTGGGTTGGTTGGCGGAGGCGGCGGCGCTTTTATCGTTAATCCTCATCAAAAAGCTATCTTTTTCGATGGAACGCGGAGAGTCGCATGCGCTGCTTTGCATCCTGATCCCGCAATTGCCATGAGCGAAGCCGAAGCGTGGGCTTATCCGATTCGCGGATATAAAAGTTATGACGAGATGCTCGATGAAGAGATGAAAAAACCTGAAGGCGAGCGCCTTGATTATATTCTGATCGTTACTCCCAACCACGTACATTTTGATCCAGCCAAAAAAGCCCTGGAAAAAGGCATCCCGGTTTTCTGTGAAAAACCTTTGACCGTTACTTTGGATGAATCAGATCAGCTGGTTAAAATCGTTAATGAAAAGAAGATTCCTTTCTGCACGGCTCATACTTATCTGGGACATTGGTCTAGCCGTCTTTCCCGTTTCATTGTTCGTTCGGGGTTGTTGGGTAAAGTGCGTTGGGTTGATGCGAGTTACATCCAGGGATGGCTCTCAACCCGAACCGAAGATACCGGCTGCATGCAGGCTGAATGGCGCGTTGATCCTAAACGCTCTGGCGCCAGCGGCTGCGGCGGCGACATCGGCACCCACGCCATGATGCAACTGCGCTATGTAACAGGTCTGGAACCAGTCAAGATTTGTGGTCACATGGAAACTTTCGTCGAAAACCGCGCATTGGACGATCACATGACGGTTTACGCCCAACTAAATAACGGCGGTCGCGCTATTGTTCGCACTTCCCAAATCTGCATCGGTCATTTGAATGATATGAGCATCGAAGTTAACGGCGACAAGGGCAGCCTGCTTTGGCGTCAGGAAGAACCTGAGAAGGTTGAAATTCGTCTTCCAGGCCAGCCATACCGCATCTATTGGCGTGGTGAAGTTCAGCCTAACGACGGCTTCTTCGGCGATATTCCCGATACGCTGCTGGGCGAACCTACTATTCCCTCAGGTCACGGCGAAGCCTTTCACGACGCTTTTGCTCGTCTACACCGCTGCTTTGAAAAAGATGTCCGTGCCTATCAAACTGGAACCTATCAAGGCGCCGATGGATCACAATACGCCACCGTCGAAGATGGTCGCTTCGGCATTTACTTTATCAATAAAGTCCTCGAAAGCAGTAATAATAACAACTCATGGGTGGATATGTAATCACTCATTCAACTCAGACGAAAAACACTCAGGCGCGGAGCAATCCGCGCCTGTTCTATTTTACGCATCCACTTGCTCCCTCTCCCGCCGGAAGAGGGCCGGGGTGAGGGGGAATGAGATTATTCAGCTGAGATAGCATTAAGATCAAGACTGTAATACGAAAAGCCCTTCGTGTGATCAATTATGGAGTTTGGTATCCCTTTAGGTCTTGTTTTGCTACTTTTATACCTAATAAACATATTTTTGCTAGTAACGCGATTAATTATTTATTGATTATTGTTTCGTTTGTAGTTGCTAAATTTGGTCTTGACTCGATTTACAAGATCGGGGTCGTTGCGAATCTCGTCTCGTAGAAGCGCTAATGACTCGGTAGAGTATTTATTAGTACTGCTTTTGGAGCCGGTCTTCAATTTTGCGTGGTATCTTGGATTACCTTTGAGGGAGAATTTCCAAGCAAGTGCTTGAAATTCGTATGAATTGATTGCAAGTTTCTCAGTGAAGGAACTCTGGACATACGGGTAGGCCGCTTCTGTGTATATTGCGGTGTCGGTGTTGAGAAGACCGCTAATCTCTCCAACTAACCGGAGTGCTGGAGTATCCGCTTTTTCATCAAAATGTCCTTCTTTGACAACTTTAAGTTTGCTGATTAAATCGCGATCAATGATAATTTTAGATTCTCCAACAGTCATTTCACCGCGCTGGGCATCGACAATCTGAACGGCCTGTGGGCCTATCATGGCAATTGATTGGATGTGGTTCATCCAAAGTTTTTTTTCCTTTTCTTTCTCGCAATCCAGTATATCCTTGAGTTCTTGATATCGTATTTCACGCGTTTCACCGCGATATCGAAAATATATTGCTCCCTCTCTCAGTTTTGCTTTGTTATGTGTTTTTGAACAAATAATGGGTTTAGTAGCAGCCTCATTAACTGTGATAATTCCAAAGGTTTTTTCGAACTGCTCAAACGTATCCATAGACCAATCTATATCTATAGAAAAGTAATTAAGAAAGACCTGATTCAAATGGCTTGGATCGAATTTTTGAAATTTATCATTCATTAAACCAAGTGGTACATGAGGACTGTCTTGTACACCGAAAATGATCTTGCCCCCTTGATTGTTTGCCATTCCAGCAAGAGTACGAGCATACCCTAAAAGACTATCTCCGTATTGAAATGATTGCTTGAACTCGAGATTCTGTGATTCTCTGTTCTTTATATAATTTTTATATCACAGTTGTTTGATTGCGTCAATGAATAAAATTGTATTGTAATGCATTTAACTTGTTTTGATGGGTTGTGTGTTGAATTTAATTCTCATTCTAACTCTCTTCTCTTGGGAAAGAGGATTTGGTAATTTTGAACAGGAGATTATTTACCTATCCAGGGAACCATAAGATTTTTACAGATTTTTTTAGCTAATTGTTCGGGGATTTCCGTATGACGTGGGATGGCTTCAATATGGCCTGTATCCGGACCACTCCATAGAGAATGAGATGATCCTTCACGTTTTAAATAACAGCCAAACTTACGCAGGTGGCGTAACAGAACAGATCGTTTCATTGGATGATTACAACATCTTGTATGGCATCCAACGGCGCTCCGCGAAGGGCGTCCTGACGGCGGTCTTCAAGGATTAATGAAATGGCTTCAGATAAATTTTGCCGACATTCATCCGCTGTCCGTCCTTGTCCGTTGGCGCCAGGGATTTCGGGGCAGTAGCCGATAAACCAATCCTCATCCCGCTCGATAATTGCAGTAAACTCGTTTCTCATTGATTTGATCCTTATTTATCTAATAGCGCGAAGTTAAATCCGAAAGGTTATCTACCTTTATACATTATAACCCGAATTTGTCGTGATAAAGTAGGTATCATAATAATATTCTGATGGGCGATTCGATGACCACAATGATTGTAAACGAAAATGTTTTTGACAATCGTGCTAATTGACGCAAAGGAAATACAAGATGTAGACTCGATCAAAGGCGGAAAATACAATGCCATTGGCGTCTGGGCTGCATAAATAGTAATATGCTAAATGGCTACGGAGTCCAGCACAAACGTAAACCCCTGCTGTAGCTTATGTCTTCAGGTATGATCCTGAAACGGGCCGCAGAACGGCAGTGCTTGGCAGGGTAACTCCAACCGCCGCCGCGAAGAACTTTGAAGGCGCCTTCTTTTGGGCCTTTAGGATTTTTCTGATTTATACTAGGTAAAGCACTAAACCAATCCTGGCAATATTCACACACATTACCGCTCATGTCATATAAGTCGAACGCATTGGGTGATTTTAAGCCTACCGGCTGTGTTCCTTCTTGGTTTGCGTGGGGATTGCTCCAGTATCCCTGGTCAGCATTTTGGTCGTACCAGCAATATTGTTTCATTAGACTTTCTTCATCGCTGTCACCCCAGTAATACTCTGTGGCTGTTCCAGCGCGGCAGGCTAGTTCCCATTCCGCCTCAGTGGGCAGGCGGAATGTCCCATAACCTTGCGTATTCAGTTTAGTAATAAACGTCTTGCAATCATGCCAGGATACATTGTAGACTGGATAATCATCTCCAACCCCATAACCATTTGAAGGATTACTCCCCATCACCGCTTGCCATTGCGCCTGGGTTACCTCATATTTACTCAGGAAAAATTCCTTGGTAAGAGTAACCAGGTGCGGGGTTGCTCCACTGTTGTAGACATCCTGTTCTATGCTTGACGATCCCATAGTGAAAGTTCCAACCGGAATTTTGACCATGACCAGTTCTTTTGCGCCTTCAGGGATATCGAGTGGGATAGTTTCGGTTTCTCCGGTGAAATTTGGAGTTGGAATCGGTGTTAATGTCGGCGTTGGCGTCGGAGCAATTTTGAAAACCGTGCGGCATAAACGCATCCCCCCGTCTGTACTATAGTAATTACGGCCCATCTTGAAGCGGTTAGCCGAACGGCTGAAGTAAGCAGAACTGCCATAGGCGCCGCCCCGGATTAGCCTGTCGCTGCCTGTTCGCATACCTTCTGGATCAACTATTGCATCTCGGTTTAATGGCGCATCCGTCCAAGAATTCCACCAGTCATTACACCATTCCCATACATTGCCATGCATGTCATGCAGGCCCCAGGGATTTGGTAGTTTTAATCCTACTTCTTTGGGACCGTATTCATTTCCGTTTGAGGTATTATTTCCTTGCCACCACATATATTTATTGGCGATACCACTATACTCTTCTTTTAAATCATCCATTTCCAATTCGTCTCCGAAAAAGAAGCGGGTCTGACTTCCCGCCCGACAGGCGTATTCCCACTCCGCCTCTGAAGGCAACCGATATCCGTCAGCCGACCAAATCGTCTTCCAATTTGATTTGTTATAAACTGGAGTTAATCCCTTTTGTCTACTAAGTTCGTTACAGAAACTCGCCGCATCAAACCAACCTATGGAATCAACTGGATAGTTAGATTTTGATAAATATGTTGGATTAGATTTCATTACAGCTTTATATTGCGCTTTGGTTATCTCATATTTTCCAATATAAAAATCCTTGGTGAGCGTGACTTGATGAGGCAGCCACTCAAAATCATTATTGCGCCCTAATTCATCAGCGGGCGATCCCATAGTAAATGATCCAGCCGGGATTCTGACCATGATCAGTTCTGTTGCGCTTTCGGGTAGATTGAGTTGGACGGTTTCGGTTTCGCCTGTGAAACTGGATTGATAAGCAGTTGGCGTCGGTGTTGTCGGGGGAGTAGGCGTCTGCTGTGGAGTATTGGTAGGGATATGTTTTTTAAAACCAACCAGATCGTCAAGTGAAACATTAATCCGATCCGGCGCCATTTCAATTATTTCAAAGTTATCAATATATGCCATCAATACGTCAGTTTCGCTGGTATTGATAACTTGAAAGATTCCCTGGAATCCGGTAGATGGAGGGATAAAGAAATCAGCAATGCGTTGATACTGATTGACAAAAGACGCTGGATTACTGGGTGTGATGGTTGAAACATAAGAACTTTGGCCTTGGTCAATCGATGCAAGATAGAGCGATGCATGAGGAGCGTTCAAACGCACCGAGCAGCGTAAAAGAGCGCAATTGGAAGATAATATCGGCGGAGTTTGTACCATGACGCCTTCGCCCGGATCAGCAGTGATGACTATGCCCCGGCCATCGGTAGCGCCGTCAAAAGCGTTATCTGTCGGGATATCTCCAAACGAAACATCCGGCATGGTATACGCACCAAACCCGGCGCCAATCAGCGTAATGCCATTGGCTTTCGCGCTGTCGCCGGAAAAATCTATTAAATTCAGACCTCCTGATCTGGTGGAATTTCATCCGATACCAGTTTTTAGATTAGTCGCAATTCCGTGCCGGGGTAGATGGTTTCTGTGGCGTTGAGATTCGCTGCTAAGTTGCGGGCGGCTTGATCCGATAGGTGGTTGGTCAAATGGTGCAACTGCACCGTTAAGGTTTTGTTTTCCTCATCCGGAATGAGATCCGCTTCCGTCGCAAATATTTCCCGAATCAATGAGCGGGCATCGTCGCTTCGGGCCAATTTTGTTCGCACAATCATCGCCATGGCCGTCTCCGCCCGATAGGCGATCATTTTAATCGCATCGAGAAATTGTTTGCGCGTCGGAGCGAGTTGCAAAAACCGTTCCGGCTCCGGCAGTTGATTAAGCGGCAAGTGCTTGTCAACCGTTTTACGTTCCTCCTTCATCCCGGCCAGTTCATGCTCCAACTGCTCGATATCTTCTTTGATTTCCCCCTTTTTTTGTTCAAAGGATAAGATATCTTTCTCCTCCACCTGGGATTCCGTCAGCGCCAAAGTTCCAAACTCCGCCTTCTTTCTTCCCAATCGTCCCGCTTGTTTTTTTATCCGGCCTTCCAAAGAACGATAGGCGGGATTGACCACTTTCACGGTATCATCCGGCTTGACGAGATCGTAGTCGATAAGCCGATCAATTCCATAGTGTTGCATCATATAACGGAAAAAGTTTTCCTGTGACCATCGCGAGAACATATGCGCCGCAATACGGGTGAAATCAGAGGCGTAATCCGTACTGATCACCGAGGTTTGGTGACCGCTTTCTGTGAGTTTCCGGATTTCCCTCACCCACAAAACCCGGCCCAGGAACACCCCTCGTTCAGCCAATTTCATGCGGGATGAATGGCCGCCGGGCATCTCCACATTGACCTCGGTGAATTCCGCTTCCGGCCAATCTTCTTTGGGATACTTGTTGTAGGTTTGGCAGGCGATGCGGAGCGTCCGCATCTCCGCGAAGAAGGTTGGGCTGTATCCCTCACGGTCAAAGATCATGACAAACCGATGGCAATAAGGATTCGCTTCGAGTTGTTGCGGGCTGGGCTGGTTGGAAACATCCTGCAGCAGTTGCGGCGCGATCTCGCGTTTCAACATATCCAGCAATCCCGCGGTGAACGGCGTGCTCACCACGAAGAACGGATCGCCCTGCTGATCGTTTACCCAATAGTCGGTCGTGCCCCGCATGCACAAGCGGTCGCGCGCCACGTACCGTTTGGGGAGCGGGGTTTGCGAGCCGTGATAGACGCGTACGTGTCCATCGATATACAGAACTCCCGCCGCCTCTGGATTGTTATCCATCCAATGCCGTGACAAGATGCGGCTCCATTGCGCGACCGATTCGGGCGCCGCCAGGATTTTGATCTTTTCCCGCAAGGTCCGCACTTCGGGGATTCGATCCAATCCCAGCCATTTGCCCCCTTCTCCCGCCGGAAAATAGCGCAACTGTTCGTTGGTCTTGATCCGGATCAAGGCCATGAAAGCTAACAGCAGGAAAATATGAATGCAGGAATAATAACCTTTGGGCAGGGAGAACAAGGCTTCTGTTTTGGTCAACAATCCATTGGCCGATAACGCCGGCAGCGCCCAAAGCACGCCGCCATTGCAGACGTCCAGCGAGGTCTCGAAACGGGTGGGCGCTTCGCTGAGTTGCCCCGTCGCCGCGCAGACCCGCTCCACGACCCGCGTACATCCCATCCCCATGGGAGCGGCATGATCCGCCGCGCTGCGCTGGCTTTTGTTGCTGCCGTTCAGGTCTTTTTTTTTACCGGTTCGGTCAAGCGGCCTGCGCAGATCGCCTTCGACAAGGTATTCGATTTTAGATTCATTTGCTTCGCTGCTTCGGAACGGCTCACGCCCTGCGATAAGAGGTCTTGGGTTTTTTGCAACACCTCCGGCGTCAGGACATGTTCGCTGCGTCGGCGCGGAGTTTTGAAGAATGCTTCCGGGCCTTCCTCGCGGTATTTCTTGACCCATCGCTTCATACTGATGGCGCTGATGCCAAAGGCTCTAACGATGTCAACTTGGCGGCAGACTCCACTGACCGCCAACTGGCTGGTGAACATGCGGAAACTTTTCAGGTCGGTTTCCCCATGACTGAAAACCGGTAATCCGGCATGAAAGTAGTACACCGATCCATCTTTTTTTTGATAGGAAATCAACTCGGATATGAATCCTTCGCCTGATGCGAATAGAGGTAATAAGGTCTGCGGCATTTTTTTAACTCCCTCATACTCTGCAGGATTGGCCTTCCCTCCAGTATCCTAACAAAATCCCGCGAGAACCGCAAACCACGGGTGAGCTCAGGAGGTCTGAAATTAGTATTTTGCGCAAAACAATTCATTCCGAATGCCATAGCGAATATAACAACACATAACAAGAGTCGTTTCATTAAGTTTCACCAAATAAATAATTGAAAGATGATATAAATACAAGGAAATGCCGAACCTCGTATACTCTAATACTTTTGTATCATGTTTGCTTAATTGCGTCAATGAACGTAATTGAATAGTTTTGTAGGTTGTATTTTATGCGGCGGGAATTGTTTTAGGATTCATCCCCTACAATCGCCCAAATATAATAAATCCCGAATATCTGGTGAATCCAGAGTATCCAGATTCAGACAAAAATAGATGAGCCGAATACTTATTTATCGCTTTTACGGGTGCGCCATGAGGAGTGATGCAGGCCGTATTTTTTGATGCGGGAGTGCATCCGGTCGGGGGATATTTGCAGCAGCCGGGCGGCTTCGCTTTGCACCCAGTTGGCGTTTTCGAGCGCTGAGATAATGGCGCGTTTTTCGATCTCTTCGAGCGAGAGTTGTTCCGTCTGAGGCGGGTGCAGTGGGGAACTGACGGGGCGTCCCACGACTTCCAGGCCTTCACGTTTTAACAGGGCGTCGTCAATAGTTTCACATTGACGGTGGCGGATGATGATGCGTTCAGCAAGGTTTTTTAACTCGCGCACATTGCCCGGCCAGTGATATTCTTCCATCAACTGAGCGGCCTGGGATGATATTTTAGGAGCGCGTCGGTTATATTTTCGGGCGTACTCAGCGAAAAAATGTTGAGCCAGCGGCTTGATGTCTTCGATCCGTTCGCGTAAAGGAGGAATGCGCAGGCGGATGATATCCAAGCGGTAGAGAAGGTCTTGCCGGAAGCGCCCCATTTCAACCTCATAGCGCAGGTCTTTGTTGGTCGCCGCGATTACCGAAATATCAACGCGGATTTTTATGTTGCCGCCCAGGCGTTCAAATTCCTGAGTTTCTAGAGCGCGCAGAATCTTGCCCTGGCTTTCCAAGGGCATATCGCCGATCTCATCCAATAGCAGGGTGCCATCGTCGGCCAGTTCCAGTTTGCCGCGTTTGCGTCCGGTCGCCCCGGTGAAAGCTCCTTTTTCGTGTCCGAAAACTTCTGATTGAAACAGGTTGTCAGAGGGAATGGCGGCGCAGTTGACGTCTATAAACGATTTTTCCGAGCGTGGGCTGCAATTGTGAATGTAACGGGCGATAACCTCTTTGCCAACCCCGGTTTCTCCTTCGATCAGGATGCCGGTTCCCGCGTCAGCAATGGCTTCGACTTCATCCAGAATTGATTTCATGGCCGGGCTGACGGCGATTAATTGCCCGAATTCACCGATGGCTTGAATCTGTTTGCGCAGGCTGCGGTTTTCGGCGTGAACTTTGGCGCTTTGCAAGACCTTTTCGATGCGCAGCACGATTTCGTCGCGGTCAGCGTCTTTGGTGATGTAATCGGCGGCGCCCGCTTTCATGGCGTCTACCGCCACTCGAACTGAATCAACCGAAGTCAGGAACATGACGGGTGTATCGTGATCGTCTCCCGAACGTATATCATTGAGCCGGTTGAGCAGTTCAATGCCGCTGATGCCCGGCATTTTGATGTCGGAGAGGATCAAATCAAACGCCTCGCCGCCAAATTGCTCAAGCGCTTCTTCTCCCGAATAGGCGGTCATGACTTGGTAATCCTCCAATTGCAGGTTTTTAGCCATGAGGGAGGAGTATCGACGGTCATCTTCAACAAGCAGAATGCGAGCTTTCATTTTTTATTAATACCAGTATTAATTTGTATTCTTCTATCTTAAAACCGTTTCATGGTGAGTATTAGTAACGTAAAACCAAAATCAAAATGAAATTATATCTCTGATCGTACGAAAAAGGGCGCGGAAACCGCGCCCTTTGTATCAAATTTTTTCGTTAAATCCAAACTTTTACCTGCTTTTTACTGCGCTGGAGGCGCTTCTTCAACTGCAATACCGATCATTTTAAGAATTGGATCAACCATCCATTTAAAGTAATTTATGTAATATTTGGATTGCGATATGGTATCCCAGAACATTACCAAAACGCCAATCAAGGCAATCAGTATTATCAGGTTGATTATAGCCTTAAATAATCCACTTTTAGTGAAATCTTTGATTTTTTGAGCAAAACCTTTTTGAGGGACTTTAGTTTTACTGCGTCCGCGAATAATAAGATCCCGGTCGCATTCCAAAGAACCAAGCGTTTCGTTGAGCAGGATGTTGGCCTCGTGCCACTCAATCAAAGTTTTATTGATTTCGAGTTGGCTGAGATCCTGAAATCCTACAAGCGATATAGTGCGCTTTACAGTGGTAAGAACCGATTGACCGATATGAAAGTCTTTCTTGATAACTTTCATAAAGTGGCCATGGTGTTCCGCCACGATCTGCTTTACCTGTTGAAATTCTACGTCGAGCTTATTGATATCGGCGTCTTTATTGTAGAAAGTCGTAGTCAGGATATGATAGAACTTATTCCAGATCTTCATGAGCATCTGGATCTCTTCCATTTCCTCTTCGATATCTTTGAGTATTGTTGAAGCCACAATTTACCTCCTCAACCCCCGTCATGGGGGCGCGGCGAAAAAATTTTAAAATCTTCCGCAATTATAGAATAGATAGCACCATTCAGGGATTCTGAGAAGTGGTATGAACGACCAAATTCAGACGGTTCTGCGGTATTCACAAGTATAACACAATTCCTGACTAATGACATGTAGAGCAAGCCGCCTAAAACAGTTTTATTTTGGAATCATGTCATAGACTTGAACCCGATCCCAGGTATTTTTGTTTCTGGCGATAAATTCTAGGTGTTCTGGGGCGGTTTGGTAATATTCATGCCCTGCTTTATCATCGAAATGGACTACCAGGCATAAACCATAGCTGTTATCAACCACATCACGCGGCGTCCCGGCTGGATCGCCAATGGTCAGTTTACGCACCGTCTTGACTTTGGCGAGATAAGCCAGGCAATCATCGGCTAATTGCTGCTTCTGAAAGGCGTTAGCGTCCTGGTTATACCAGAAAAACACGATATGCATAAAACCCGGCGCCTGGTTGGAGCAAGCATTGTTTTTACAAGTCGTGGTGGCGCAACCAACTGTGAGCAGGCAGGCCAATAATAACAATCCTATAATACTATGTAATTTCATGGTTATTCCTCTTTCTGTAATAATACCTAAAGCGGTAAACAAAAATATATGCGCATTGACGTACGTTATTTTGAGAATCGCTCTAATTATCCACAGGCGAAGTGATTGGGGAAGTCCCGTTTAGTGTTTTTCGACATGAATATGAATACTATCGAAAGAATTTGGCGTGATTCATTGAATTAACTTGCTCATTGGCGGCTTGTATAGTTTCCGGTACAGAAGGATATTCTATCTTTTCTGGCTTCTACGAGTCGCGAATCGGAACATTATTATTGCAACCACTCTGGATGTTATGTTTGTCGTGTTAAACTTAACTGTGTACAAAGAAATGAATGAGGTTATTTATGACGAAAAAGGGATACAATTCGAAATCGAATAGCGAGAGCGTATATGCCATACGGGCGTTATTGATTATGGCCAACCGGCCGGAACAAACCCCAGCGCATCACAAAGCCCTGGCGGATGAAATGATTCAACTTGCAACCACGGCTGGATTACAAACCGTCGAGGTTGTTGCGCAGAATCTGCGGGCGCCAAACGCCAAAACCTTAATCGGTAGTGGGAAAGTTATAGAAATTGCTGAGTTTATAAAATCCCACTCCGAAATCGATGCACATAACCGCGATAACAACTCTATCGATATTGTTCTCTTTGGCTGCGACTTGACTCCTATACAGCAACGGAACCTCGAAAAATCGCTCGACCGGAGAGTTTTTGACCGCGCAGAGTTGATCCTTGATATCTTCGCTCAACACGCCGTGACGCGGGATGGAAAAATCCAGGTCGAACTGGCTCAATTACAATACTTGAAACCTAAATTAATCGGGCGGGGACGCGAACTTTCCAAACTGGCCGGTGGTATCGGGACGCGTGGACCTGGTGAAACCCAACTCGAAGTCGACCGCCGCCGTATCGATATCCGCATAAGCAAACTGAAAGAAGAATACAAAAAATGCCGTGAGGTAGGTAAAGTACAACGCCGGTCGCGCAAACGTGCAGGACTGATTTCTGTCTCCTTCGTCGGTTATACCAACGCTGGCAAATCGACGCTGCTTAACCGGCTGACCAAATCCAAAGTTGCAGCCGAAGATCAACTCTTCTGTACGCTTGATACAACTACGCGCCGTTTATTCTTAAATGACGGAACCCGCCTGTTACTATCGGACACGGTGGGATTCATTGAAGACCTCCCCGCGCCTTTGCTAGGCGCTTTCCGCGCAACGCTGGCCGAAGTGGTTGAAGCCGATGCGCTGATCCTCGTACTCGACGCGTCTTGCGAAGACGCTGAACGGCATATCGAAGTGGTGAATGACGTTCTCAGAGATTTGGAAGCTGATGATAAACCTCTGCTGACAATATTAAACAAGCGCGATCAGGTGAAAGACGAATCCTTATTAAAATTCTTGCAACATACCTGCGAACCATCTATTACCTTCTCGGCGTTGCACGATAAAGACTTGCACTCCATCTTCGATGAGATGATAAAACTGGCTCAGGAAGTCCGCGACAGAATGTACAACACGAAAGCGGACAAAGAAGATGAAGAATCTTTGATATTGGAATTGCAGGATTAATGGTGAATGAAACACCTTATCCCGTGGGGTGGGTCGCGATTTGACCCATCGAATCATAGAAATTCATATATCGATGCACAGGCTAATTGAAACGATGGGATAGGCTGGCGCTTTTTATTTCTTTGGTTGTACTGACGCAGAGTTGAATCGAACCAATTTTTCCCAGTCAATTTCTCCATTGTCTTTGCAGTATATATTTGAAAATTCTTTGGTGAAAATGTTAATCATTTGCGAATACGATTTTACAAAGTTATCATTCTTTTCTTTGGCTTTATACCCAAGTGGTTCGATGATTTCTGTAAACAGTTCGCTATCACCTGATATAAACTCCCAAAAGCGTTGACCGCAATATTTGAAATAGTTTCCCTTGTCGGGTTTGTTGTCTCTACCGTAACAGCAACCGTTTACAGCAACTATGTTCAATTTTGAATTACTGGTTCTCAGCGTCTTTTTAGCAGTCTTGAAATCTGTTGCCATTTTTGCAATTTGTGAACTGTTACCCCAATTAGGTCCCGATTTGATTGTTACGATGTTTCTTGTTCCTTTGTTGTCAAATTCAAGGTCAATGCCTTTTATGCCTGATTTACGTCCATCGTAAACCTTATCGTTGATGAAAATTGCAAGTCCTTCCAGCCAATCTCCAAAAATAGTTTCTTCGTTCGATGAGATATGCGCATCCATTAAGCCTTTTATAATCTGTTCAGCAGTCAACACATATTTTGCTTTGAATAGATAGGGATTTTTCCGTTTGAGAACCTGCGACAATTTTAATCCGTCAAGGCTTTGAATACGCTTTTGGTGAAATGTCCCGATATTTTGTTTAACGTACTGAGTTACATCTTTTAGGTTTAGTTTTTCCATAATTCGCCTTTGGCTAAAACAGATATACTTCAACGGATTCCAATTGTTTTCTCACCATTTCGCAATACTCTGGAACAATATCGATGCCTATTGAATTTCGTTTCATCCGGTTTGCGACAACTAAAGTTGTTCCAGAACCCATAAATGGATCAAGAACAATGTCATTTTCTTTGGTAAAAAGTTTGATAAACCATTCCGGCAACTCTTCTGGAAAGGATGCGCTGTGATTTTTGTTGTTGCATTCGGTTGCTAAATGTAAAACGTTTGTCGGGTAGGCTTTATCTCTGTCAATCCAGTTTGAAATGTTTTTACCAAATCCGCTTCCAACTTTTGAGTTATCACGGATTTTATCGGTGTCTGAAAGGTTTTTTAGTCTTGCATTGGCCCAGTCGCCCATTGGAACCATTACTTCTTCCTGATACATATTGAATTTCCGGTTTTTATTGAATTGCAACAGTCTTTCCCAAGCATCACGAAAACGGTTAGGCCATTTACCTGGATAGCAATTTTTCTTATGCCAGATAAATTCTTCGGTCCACAACCATCCCTGTTTACGCATTTCTAAAATAAGTTCCATTACATAGGTACTGCGCTCCCCTTCCACTACCTTTTCTTTGATGTTTAAGACGAAAGTTCCCGTTGGTTTTAGGACGCGTAATAGCTGTTCGGAAATAGGCAAAAACCATTCCACGTACTTGTCGTGGCGGATGCCGCCGTATGTATTTTTGCGCTGGTCTGCGTAAGGCGGTGATGTTACCACAAGGTCAATCGAGTCGTCTTGGAGTAGTTTTAACTGATCCTTACAATCTCCAAGATGTATGTCAGTAGTTATTTCCATTTTATACTCACGGTTTCAAAATCTTCTTTTCATTTTCAACGTATCGGCCAACAAATTATTCGGTTATTTCATGAGGTTATATCGTATTTTCTTGATAGTAAAGGTAAATTTGAATTTAATGGTTGGTTTTCAAACTGTTGTTTATTGCGGGCGCCAAGTGAAAGACCGTATAGCGGTTAGCCCTTGATGCTATTACTTATGATATAAGCCCCGTGGGGTGGGTCGCGTTTTTTGACCCACCGAATCAACTAAGCGCCCTTTGTTATAAGTCAATTTAAGATTCCAATGCCTGCTAGGGCGAATAAGGTTAGAATCAACACTATCCAAATCCATATAGGGCCAAACATTCTTGTGGTTTGCCTGTATTGTTGATATTGTTCGGGGAATCTGACGCACATATCGCGTTTTTCTTCAAAAAACGTTCCTGCAATTATCCACGTCAAGATAGCGGGAAATATCAGCAGTCCATCCGGATTTCTGAGCAAGAGCGCCAATCCCAGGGTAAAACACATAATCCCCGTGTAGATGGGATGCCTTAAAAACTTGTATAAGCCCGACGTCAGCAATCCTTCTTCGACATTCTGGAGACCAATAACCTTTCGTTGTTTAAGGGTGGCGATAGCCAGAAAAGCCCCGGCGCAGATTAAGAGCAATCCCATAACCGGGAAACCAATACTGACGCTGGCGTGCTGCATCCAATCAGGCCGCGCATTCCAACCTCCATCAGGCGGCAGGATGACAATCAGATAGATAACGCAGTTACCGAATACCACAAGCACCGTATTGAAAACAGTGCTTTCGAAAAGTCTCTTGTATTGGCTGCGGTACTTTATCAGATAAGCGCCAATGCCGTCCAATGCTAGCAACACAACAAACAACACTATACGGATGGTCCACATTTGCTTTACCTCCTGAAAAACTCAATCCAATCCTCTTTATTTATAATAATGAGTATACTCAAAATTTATCCCGCAAATACACCCTTGTCAATATATAAAATGAGTTTACTCATATTATTTTTAGGGAATGATATCTTAGACAAATCTTGCGGTGGGATGATAAAGCGTTCTTCCCAATGTATTAAGGAAATTCATTTATCGATGTATAGGTTAATTGAAACGATGAGACACGCTTTCGCATTATCCCATCCGACTTCGCTAAAAAGCTTTATTGGCCTTAATCCAATCTGGCGTATAAACACCGCCGGTAATGAAAATCGCGCCTAAACTTTTTAATCCATTGCTCATATCGTAAGGCGCAAAACTGCTTGGTTTGCCGGGATAATTAGGACTGCCGGGTATACCGTCTATTTGGGATGGCCCAACTCCCTCCAATAGATACATATCGGCGTTCAGATCAGAAAGGGCCGGGACCTTAGTTCCCTGACCATACTTTCTTGGCGTGTATTCATACTTTTGGTCGTAAGTATTTTCCGCAGTGTTCTTATGCTGGATGCTGGCGAATGGATTGTTCACGGCTTCTAGAGATGATAGATAGGCTACGGGGGTGGTTAATGCTCTGTAAGGCGCATAGTCATTAAATGTTCCACCATAGGCATACATTGGAATGTAGCTGTTGTTGTCCGTCCGGTACATCTCCAATGCTGTCGCTACGGCTTTTTGATTAGCGAAAATTTTAGCGACCTTGGCCCGAACCTGTGCATTTAAAAAGTTGGGTACGGCAATCGCCGCAAGAATCCCAATAATTGCAACCACTATCAGTAATTCGATCAGAGTAAATCCCAAAGTTTTCATATACTCTTACCTTAAGCAAAATATTATTTAATAAATATTCAGCCCTGTAGGGTGGGTTGCGCTTTTTGACTCACTGAATCGACGTCGCTTTTTTTCTAAATCATGGTACGCTGGCGCTTTTAGCCCACCCTACTTCGCTACGTTACATAAGTACACTTGGCTGCCAGACCTGCTAAACTCATTTGCTCGGATATCTGGTCATGAGGAATCAAAAGATAGTTCCAGGGCTTACCGTTAAAATTCTTTGAGTGAAGCGTGGCATGTTCGCACCATACCGCCGCTGCATCAGCTTTTAATTGAACGATATCATCTGAAACTTCTGATGCACGTTTGGGTTCACAGAGATATTTCTCGGTAGTGGTTTCAACGACAAAATCCGGTTCATACGATTTATCATGGCTGTAGTGAATCTGAAAATCACCTTTGGCAGGTTTGAACCACTTTAGGACAACCTCGTCGTTCTCAAGGATCGCTGCAAAACGTCTTTCTGAATCGGAATCAAATTTTTGTATTGGATATAAGCATTTTTTGAATCCGTCGAAAATCATGTTTTTGATTTGATTTTTCTCGCCATCAGGGATAGGCATTCTGAAATCACGAACCGCTTGTTCAGCACCAGCGGTATAGTTATTAGGACGCAAAGTACGATATCCTTTTGTAACATGAGCCTCATAAGATGCAGATGTCTCTGTGAAATGATCCTGCATTTGGGAGTGGATCAGGTTAACAAGAGATTGCTGGTGATATTGCAACACATTCACCACGTCATCTTCTTCACTCAAGTAGGAGTGCAGATGCGCTACGACCTGAGCAGCCAGTTTGTAGAGCAATGCTGCGTGATCGTCATAACTGATATCATTGAAATCGACCAATCCGCGTACTAGGTAATCTTCTGGTCGTTTCTCTTCAACTATGCCTGATCCGTTACGGAGTTTGTATCGCTTCATATCATGCAGGTGCTGAATGAGAATGTCCTGCGCCACAGGTTGTAGGTTGATGTTTCTTGTATCCAGATCGAATTCCTGATATCCAGCGACCACATCACCTTTAGGCACAACAACGATTTTTGGAATGTCGATGGAGAGGTTCTGATATAGTGTTGTGGTCTCATTTACAATATTTGCGATGGTATCTTCGTCAAGACTATCGTATAGAAGTCCGAGTTTGGGCTGGGCAATCTCCTCAACCTTTTTGATGATTTCCTTCTGGATATCTGCGTCCTGAAGTTGTTCGCTTCCACGGAGACGTTCGTATTGACGAATAACCTGAAACGTAGTCTTCGCTATTTCCTGTTCTTCTGGTTTCTCGAAGAGGCTGGGAGTATCTGGAGCCTTTCCTTTTTCTCCAGCCTTTGGCGGGGGCGTTGAGATGATTTTCTCAAACTTTGATTCTACAATTACAGCCTTCTTACTTTCCTCTGGTATATCCTTTCCAATAATCACTCCTGTATGGATGATTGAGTTTGGATCGTTGGCGTGATCTATGATTTCCTGAAATTTTTCATGAGATACGATAGTTAGGCGATCCACCGCAGAGACGCCAACTCGCTTGTCGTAGGGTAAACGCAGACCGCGACCAATGGATTGTTCCACCAGGGTACGGGAGTTCGCTGCCCGTAAGGGGACAATGGTATAAAGATTCTTAACGTCCCATCCCTCTTTGAGCATATTGACGTGGATGACAACCTCAACTGGAGAGTCCGGATTTTCAACATTTAGTAACTGCTCTATGACATCATCTTTTTCTTCGCCGCGCACGTTAGAGTGAACAGTAATTACTTTGCCTTTATATCGTCCTTCAAAGAAAGCATCATCTTCCATCAGCTGTTGTAACGCATTGGCATGTGTTGTATCCTGGGCTACAACCAGCATGAACGGTTTGAATATTTGCTTATTGTTGTTCCGAGCGTACACCTCTAATTCGACTTTTGTATTTTCATGAATCCGAACACCGTCTTCAAGTTTGATCTTTTCCAGGCCTTCTTCAGAGTAGTTCGCAGCATTGAAGTTCTCCCGTGTCGCAACTGCTGGTTCTTTTACGAAACCGTCGGTCATCGCACTGCTTAAGGGATAACTGTAGATTATGTTTTTGAAAAGATCAGTACGCTTACCGCGCTCCACTTGTGGTGTAGCAGTTAGTTCTAGTCCCAGGATGGGTTTCAATTCGTTGATCGCCTTAACTCCGGCGCTAGCCCGGTAGCGATGCGATTCATCCATCAACATCACCAGATCGTCCAATCCTGCGAGGTATTCAAAATAACTTTGCCCGATATACTCGCTTAATCGCTTGATACGTGGGCTATTCCCACCGCGTACTTCACTGTTGATTTTTGAAATATTGAAAATATTGATATGGACATCCAGTTCCCATTCTTCGTTTGTTAAATAACCATCTCTTCTGATCCCACGCCCATCCTGATAGTTTTCTC
This sequence comes from bacterium, assembly GCA_963662285.2. Taxonomy (GTDB): domain Bacteria; phylum Hinthialibacterota; class Hinthialibacteria; order Hinthialibacterales; family Hinthialibacteraceae. The sequence goes on along the minus strand of CAXXMV010000008.1, from coordinate 256,630 downwards.
CTGTTACGATCAGAGGTGGATTGACCGTAAAATCGGAAATGCCTTTAAAAACATATTTCGGCGTATTCGGTGTGAAATCAGCGATCAACTTATTGTAGATCGTCAGGTTGGGTGCGAGTACGAAGAAATGGCGGATGCCTTCGCTCAAGTACAGGTAACTGATAAAAGCACCCATCAAACGCGTCTTGCCGACGCCTGTGGCAATGGCAAAGCATAGGGAAGGAAAATCGCGCTCGAAATCCTCGACAGTTGGAAACTCTCCTTTGATCGTTGCCAAGGTTTGGGCTGTGTCGCCACCTTTTTCTAGGGAAATTATCTCGCACACACGAGCCAGAATCTCAAGAGAATCCCGCTGAGGAAGGCGTAAACTTAAGCGATTGCTAATGGCATTGATGTGTTGAATACTCATTGGTCACCTTCCATGTCGAATAGTGATTCCTGGGGTGTTTTTGATTTGCCGTATTTCCGCCGGGGTTTCGCAGACTCGTCTTCTGCCTGCTCTTCCGGTTCTGGAGGAGCCTTGGGGAGATTCTGTATTTCCAGGCTATAATCGTCATGGCCCCATTCACATTTCTTCAAAACCGCTTTCGGGATTTTCTTGACGGTCAGGGTAGGGAACTGAGCAGGATCGCATCGGAAGGCTGAACAGCAAATAAGAAGGCTGCGTTCCGGCCCGACCTCGTCGCTTAGTCGGGTCAACATATCCCTGCTCATGAACTGGGTAGTCACATAAATAAAATCTGCTTCTGTACTCTTACCATGAATCCAATAAACATCCTCACTAGGGGCATACTTAAATCCCTCCAGTTTGCACATAGCCTCTGCCAGCATGGCTCCATTGAATTCGGAGTTGATTACTGGATTTCCCCATTCATCTTCAACGATTAGAGATGGTCCCAGCCGGAAGTAACGGAAACCGCCGCCACCTTTCCAGTCTGCGTCTTCAGTAATACCACCTGTATCCTCTCCGTCAATAACCTTTTTCATTCGTGGAATAATGAGATTATGACAATGGTCGCCCAATTCGACCATGATCCACCGTCGGCCCATCTTATGTGCGACAGATCCGGTTGTGCCTGAACCCGCAAAGGAATCAAGGATAAGATCACCTGGATCAGTTGCAATTTCAAGTATACGTTTTATCAACCTTTCTGGCTTAGTAGTCTGAAATACTTCTTCTGCTTCGGGAACTACAGCAATAATTTCCTTCTTCGCTTCCTGAGTATTACCTACTTCTTGATGAGTCCAAATAGTCTGCGGTACAACACCATCCATTACTTCTGACAAAAAACGCTTTAAGCGAGGTTGATTATTTCCTTCTTTACCCCACCAAATGCGTTTATCTCTATCTAATTCAATAAATTTTTCCTTTGAAACTCGCCAATACATTCCTTTCGGTGGTCCCGGGATTATTCGACCCTTTGGTGTAGAAATTTCATACGTACCTGCTCCGTAATAGTTTCTTGCAGAGAGGTCGCCAGATGTCCAAGGACCACGAGAATCGTTATCAGGATTCTTGTAGTTTTTATTGTGTTCTTTTGTGCGCGGTAGTAAATTGCGTGTCCATTTCTCCTTGTTTTTAGCGAATAATAACAGGTAGTCGTGCGACTCAGACAAGTGGCGTGCTGTACTTTTTGGAGAAAAAATCTTTTGCCAAATTACGCACGTGATATATTGTTGTCGGCCAAACACTTCGTCCATTAAAACCTTAAGATAGTGACATTCGTTGTCGTCAATGCTTATCCAAATCGAACCATCATCACGAAGCAGTTTTTGAAGAATTTCCAATCGGTCACGCATTAAAGATAACCACAGCGAATGCTCTATACCATCATCATAATATGTGAATGCTGATCCAGTATTGTATGGTGGATCGATATAGATGCACTTGATCTTTTCCGTAAACTCTTGCTCCAGCGCCTTAAGCGCAAGCAGATTGTCACCAAAGATCAATCGATTATCGAAAATGTCGTTTTCGCAATGGCGTTGAACCGCGTGGTAGGATTTCTCCGGGTCTTCGATGAGAATACGCGGCTCCAGTTTGGGCCGGTTCTCCTTCCCGATCCACGTCAGTTCGAGTTTTGTTTTATTTTTTGCCATGTATTTTGCACCATTGAAAATGGATTTTTATGACTCATCGAATCAATTGTTATCGGTGGGTCGGTAAAGCGCGACCCACCCTACTTTGTTATTGTATATCAGCTCAATCCCGCAAACCGCTGCCGTGCTTCGCTCCAATCGGTTTTTTGCGGTTCCAGGTGTTCCATATCGGTGGAATTGCGTACTACTGAGCGGATGTCGTCCAGGGTTTTGATTTCTCCTGAGGCGCGGGCTTGGACTAGTAGGTTGCCCAGTACTGTTGCTTCTATGGGGCCGGTTATTACTGGCTTGCCGCAGGCGTCCGCCGTCAGTTGGTTTAATAGGCTGTTCTGCGATCCTCCGCCTACCAGGTGGATTACTTCAATCGGGGTTTGGGTGAGTTCTTCGATTGACCTGAGCACTGCGTCGTATTTGAGCGCCAGGCTCTCCAGGGCGCAGCGGATGAACTGGCCTTCATTTTCGGGAGCGGGCTGATTTGTATCCTTGCAGAATTGCTGGATGGCTTCAGTCATATCCGGGGGATTAAGGAAACGTGGGTCGTCGGGATTTACTATCGAACGGAACGGAGTTGATTTCTCCGCCATAGCGATCAGTTCGTCATAACCCAGTTTAACTCCACGTTTCTCGAAGGCCTGTTTGCTTTGCTGGACCAGCCATAGACCCATGATGTTTTTGAGGAAGCGGAACGTGCCGTCGATGCCGCCCTCATTGGTGAAATTCAGTTCCAATACTTTATCGTTGAGAATGGCCTGGTTGATCTCTACTCCCACCAGCGACCAGGTGCCCGAACTGATATAGGCCCAGTTGGGTTGGCCTGTGTTCTTGGTGGGAACCGCCGCCACCGCCGACCCGGTGTCATGGGTGGCTGGAGCGACGATGTCGATTTTCTTTAACCCGGTTTCATCGCAGACGCTGTCATACAACTTGCCGATGTTAGTTCCAGGCTGCACGATTTCGGGGAAGATATGGGTGGGAAGATCAAAGCGCTTCAACAGGTCAGCTGACCAATTCTTGGTGATTGGGTTGAGGCATTGCGAAGTGGTCGCTTCGGTGAACTCGCAGACCTTCGAACCGCATAGGCACCAATGGAAGAAATCAGGCATCATCAGCATACAATCAGCCGCCGCCAGGACGTCGGGATTATCCCGTTTGGTGGCCAGCAACTGATATAGCGTGTTGAGTTCCAAAAACTGCAATCCGGTTTCGGCGAAAATATCAGCGCGGGGCACGGTTTCAAAGGCGTAATCCAGGATGCCCAGAGTCCGCGCATCACGGTAGTGATAGGGCTGCCCCAGGATTTCGAAGTTTTTAGAGAAGAGAACGTAATCCACTCCCCAGGTATCGACTCCCGCAGAGATGACGTCGTCGCCATAGCGTTCCGCAGCTACCGATAAACCTTGTTTGATTTCAGTCCACAACTTCAGTACATCCCAACGCAGCGTGTTTCCCAAAGGGATCGCCTCGTTGGGGAAGCGGTGCATTTCTTCTATGGATATGCGTTGGCCGTCGAAAAGACCAGCCATGACCCGACCGCTTCCCGCTCCTAAATCGATTCCAAGATAACATTGTTTAGACATGATAAAACTTGCTTTCTCTTGATTGATGAACTTACGTTTTTTTTATATTACTCTGAGTTGTACTGGTGGGCTTAGCCCACCCTATGATTTACTATCGTATTTGACGCACCGGCTAGAAGCCGATGCTCCCCATTCTATGATGTTCCCGTTTTGTTCTCTCTCTTGATTCGTGTCGGGAGAAGGGACAATTCGGTTATCTATTTTACAATGAATTACTGAACATCCAGGGGAATATAGATTTATCTTTGTAGCATGGTTCTGGAGTATGTCCCATACCCGTGTATTCACTATAGATAAACATTGGGCGGCCCGAACGGGTAATCGTGATTGTGTTTCGTTCATGGCCTGTAATATTATCAGAAACCGATGTTTCAATTGCATCTTTATTGCATGGATAGTTTCTATTATATTCAAGCGTTTTACGGGCTACATCGACGCGCCTTGGCTCGTCATTTAATCCAAGATGATACCAAATTGCCGTCTTTTCAACAATTTCATTACCTAAGTCATATTGACTTTGCCCTGCAACTCTTATTATGGCGGCAAAGTATAAACCTGCATTATGCATCCCTATCGCTAAAGGGAAACTACCGGAGCCACCTTTTGAGAATCCAGTTAAATATATTCTATTGATATCAATTCTATAGCCTGATGAGATTATATCTTTAATCCATTGTCCGAGGAATTCTCCGTCAGATACTTTATTCTTTTGATAATCTAAAATGAATGCCGGATATGTTTGAGTATAACTTGAATATTGTTTCGCCCCTTCTCCCCAGCAGCCGGATACTAGTAATGGATATTTTCTAGAGGAATTTTCACTTTTATTATAGCCCCAGGGGCCTGTGAATTTCAAAGAGTCATATTGATACTGAGATGGAGAATCCGATTCTTCAAATGATTCAACCGGATTCAAAATTGTACTGTCATGATATTGTTGATGAGCGCATGATATTGTAAATAATAATATAGAAAAATAAATTAGATATTGTTTCATTATCGTCTTCCCTTTCCACCCGACAATCAAAAAGGGGAGCATCGGCTTCTAGCCGGTGCGAAAATCCCTTCGGTTCTCTTCATACAAAAACGGATACTCCTTAACAACTTCAAACAATCCCTTCCTAACCGGATTGGTTCGAATATAATTCCATTTTTCATCCCCCTCTCTCTTGGAAATTTTATGCGTAATGGGGTTAATTCTATATCCGATTTATTTGGCACACCGGCTAGAAGCCGATGCTCCCCACTCAAAGATGTTGCCCATTCTAGGATGTTGCCCGTTTCATTTTCCTCTCCTGATTTGTGTCAGGAGAGGAGTTCGGGAGAGAGGGGACAACACGGTTAATTTAATGACATTGCCCCCTAACCTCCCCCGAACTTGGGGGAAGTTAGGGGCAATAATCGGCTGGCTGATTATGCAGATGGTTTGCGGTTCATCCAGAACGGGGTGACTGCGAACCATACGATTGTAGCCAGCAGCATGATCCATTTTACCATATCCAGCGGCATTGATCCAACGCAGTAGAGCATCGAAGGAACCAGCGTCGCCGCCAATGCGATCCAGGATATTATTTGCAGGATTATTCTCATGATATTAAAAACTCCTTAAGCGCTGGCGCTTTGATGTACTTTCTGCTGATAATACTTACTTAAGACAACGTATAATACCGCCGCCACGAACCAGCCCGGCAGGCTGACGAAATAAATCTGGATGCCAGCGAACTTAACCAGTAAAATACAAGTTCCCAAGGTGAGGAACCAGGTTAATCCTGCTGCCCAGTTGAATGTCATGCGGCTCAGTTCAGCGTAATTGCTTTGTAGGCCGAATTTTTTGAGCAGCCAGAAATCGACGAAGATAACCGCGCCCATCGGCATAAGCAACATGCCATACAGTGCTACGAAATCCAAAAGTTTCATGGCGAACCAGGGGAACATACCAGCTAAGGTTGCCAGTAGTCCGGTAAGAATTGTGACTTTGAATCTTGAAACTTTGGGGATAATAGCTTGGAATGCCAGTCCAGCGCGGTAGATGGTTGGATTAGCGGTAGTCCATCCGGCGATAACAACGCATATTAATCCGGCGATTCCAGCAGCATCATAGGCCATTGGTCCAGGAAGAACATCCTGGTTGAGGGGATTGCGATGGAGTTGCAACGCGAATAGTAAGGAAGCTGAAATCCAGGCGAAATAATGACCGACATACATTCCGGCGCCGGACGCGATGCCATACCATGATTTCTTAGCGAAACGGAACACGCTTAGATCCGACATGCCGATGTGCATGGCCATATTACAGAACCATGACCAGAATACGATATGCCAGAAAGTGAATTTTGCGTATCCTTCAAAAGGCTCTCCGCCTTTCCAGATGTTTTCATTAGCGACGGCCCAGAAATTACCGAATGAATCAACGCCTAATTGCGGCAATGCAACGAAGCCGAAGGCTAGAAATACCAACACCATCCAAGGCGATGCGATGTTGGCGAATCTTGATACGGTTTGGTATCCATAGGCGGCCACTACTGAAATGACCAGTCCCACTCCGAAGACCGATAATACCCAACCAATGCTGTTGGGGTAGTAATCGTATAAACCCGGCATATCGATATTGAAGCAGAGACCGACTGCCGTCGCCGATACGGTTATCATGGCGCCGGCCAGGAAGCAGAACATCACTCCATTGGCCAGGTTATAAAGTGTTACTAGTTTCCGGCCGCAGATTTTTTCTAATTGATAATAGAGCGTAAGACGGGCGCGGGTGGCGATCGGCGCCGTCATAAACATCCAGCTAAAGACAGCCAGCAGGTTGCCTAGCAGCAGGCCGACGATTAAGTTAAAGGCGCTGGCGCCTGAGGCGAGGAACAATGGTCCGAGCATTAGTTCCGTTCCGGCGCAATGCTCTCCGGCGTACATGCCGATAAAACTCTTGAAGCCCAGCAGGGATCGCTGAGGCACTGGCTCGCGTTCAAATTCATCTCCCGGTTGTGCGCTGGTTTCAACTTGATCCGGCGCAGACTGGTTGGGGTCGAGAATGTTGTTTTCTGAGTTGTTGTTTAAGTCGTTCATAAGCGTTCTCACCGTTTCGCTAGTACATTATTTTCATATTGTTTAACTTCATCAAGCCAGTTTCGCCCGACTGCGACGTTTGACCTGGTGCAGTAGTAATCCCAAATTGCTCCCAAAGGCAGGGTTTTGATCTCTTCCATTATGGCCAGACGCGAGGTATGGTCGCCATCATCTTCAAAGCGGCGCAGCATGTCAATTGGTTCGAGCAGGGCGATGAGCAGCGCTTTGATCATGCAGCGCGTTCCGATCACCCAGGCCGCCACGCGGTTGATGCTGGCGTCGAAGAAATCCAGGCCGATATGAGTGCGGCTCAGATATGCGCCGCGAACCAGTTCTTTGGCCAGCGCCTGCAATTCATCGGATAGCACAACAACGTGGTCGCTGTCCCATCTGATGCCGCGGCTGACATGCAGCAGCAGTTCTTCAATCCACAGCATTATTGAACTGATCTTATCTGATACTACTTCGGTTGGATGAAAGTGTCCTGTATCGAGACACAGAACCTTCTGGTTCTTTATGGCGTAGCCCATGTAGAATTCATGCGACCCGACCACGTAACTCTCTGAACCGATGCCAAACAGTTTGCATTCAATAGCGTCCAGGTTGTATTGCGCGTCAATAGGCTCTTTGAATATGGCGTCCAACGAATCCGCTAAGCGCTGGCGGGGGCCTTGGCGGTCGGCTGGAGTATCTTTGTAGCCGTCGGGAATCCAGACATTGGTCACGCAGGGCGAACCCAGCGCTTTACCGAAGGCCTCGCCGATTTTGCGGCAGACGATGCCATGTTCGATCCAGAACTGGCGGATGCCTTTATCCTTGTGCGACAGGGTGAATCCATCGTCCGCCTTGGGGTGGGCGAAATAGGTTGGATTGAAATCCATGCCCATACCATTGCCCTTGGCCCAGTCGATCCAACCTTGAAAATGGCTTGGTTCCAGGTTATTTCGTTCGATTTTCTGGCCGCCGGTCTCAGCATAACTGGCGTGCAGGTTGAGCCGGTGCTTGCCGGGGATCAGCGATAGCGCCTTATCCAGGTCGCTGCGCAACTCATCCGGGGTGCGCGCTTTGCCGGGGTAGTTTCCGGTCACCGCCAGACCACCGCCGATGTCGCCTCCCGCATTTTCAAAGCCGCCTACATCGTCGCCTTGCCAGCAATGCAGCGATATGGGGATTTTAGCCAGCGTCTCTATGGCCTGGTCAACATCCATGCCAATCTCCGCATATTGCTCTTTAGCGATTTTGTAGGCCTGTTCAATTTTCTCTTGATTCAATGACATAATAATCATCCCGTTCTCTATTATGATCTATTTTCATGCTCATCTATGCCAGGCATATTATGGCATATTTACTGTAATCTCCTTGACTATCTCGCCTATTAATAGCACGATATTGCCAAAGGAATTTTACCCTCTAAACTGGTATACCATGATTCGCACATTAAGGAAAGAACACTGGTTCCATCAAGACGGATTTTCTATCGCCGTCGAGCGCCGCGACCCCCAGGAACCTTTTGGATTGCATACCCACGAATTTTCTGAATTGGTGATTATTACCGGAGGCGTCGGCCTGCATGTCACCCGGCAGGATTCATGGCCTCTGACCTCAGGAGACGTATTCGTCATCGGTGAGACGCTGCCCCATGACTACCAGGATATGAACCAGCTTCGTTTGATTAATATTCTGTTTGATCTGGATAAACTTTTGATAGATAAGCGCGATCTGCTTTCCCTGCCGGGGTATCATGCGCTCTTTTCGCTTGAACCGGCCTGGCGCCAGCGTCATAAATTCCGCAGCCGTTTGCATCTGACGCCGGGCGACCTGAATGTTTTGGTTGGATTTATTGATCAACTGGAAGCGGAACTGAAGCGGCGTGATGCGGGATTCGGTTTTATGTCGACCGCCATATTTATGCAGATCATCGGTTTTCTATCACGCTGTTATGAGCGCAGCCAAAATCCTGATTCAAGGTCGCTGCTGCGCATCGCCAGCGCCATAACCTTCATTGAGACCAACATCCAAAAGCCGGTTAATCTTGATGAACTGGCGCAGATCGCTGATATGTCCAAACGCAGTTTCATCCGCGCCTTTCATGCGGCGGTTGGATCGTCTCCCATAGCATATTTGATCCAGCTGCGGATCAACCGCGCAGCGGTAATGCTGCGCAGCACCAATGTCAGCATCACCGACATAGCACAACGCTCAGGCTTCAGCGACGGTAATTACTTCACCCGCCAGTTCCGCAAAGCGCTAGGCGTCTCGCCGCGCGATTATAGGAAATTTCATCAACCGATGGTTTAGGCTATAAGGCATAATCCATATTACTATCGGGAATTATAAAAAATGATAGTTTGATAAAATTATAAGGTTAATTGAAAAATCATAGTTTTAGCGAACAATCCCCTCTTGAATTCTACTTAAAACTTGGGAGATAGGTGTATTGGAGATAAACTGCTAAATCTTTTAGACTTAGTTCTTAAAAGACTTAGTTCATAAATCCTCTCCCAATCTTGGGAGAGGATAGGTGAGGGTTGATATTGACCACTTTAGCAATTAATTGATTATACGAGGTTTTTTGTAAAGTAGTATTTTATACGACTTAAAAAAAGGATATGCATCGATGAACAGAATATTTTGTAGAATGATTTATTTGGCGGTTTTTCTATGCCCTCTGTTTGTGTTATTAATTGGTGAAGACGTTAGGGCGGAAGAGCAGTATATTGTGGTTAATATTGCGGATGGCGAAATAACCCAATCCGTCTTCGAGAAAATCCAGGCGGTATCTAAAAACAAGTCTTCCAATAAGGTTGGCCTGGGGATCGCGGCTATATTCTCATACTTAAATAAACCCCGTGAACAATCCATCCTCCGGTTGAAAAAGTTTCTCTCTTTGGCTGAGCGTAACAGCATCCCGGTTGTAATACAATTGGATGGCGAGCAGTGGTGGGGAGGACGTCCTGATTTATGGAACTGGTGGGATGAAGGGCGTCCCGGCTATGATCCACAGAACCGCAATAATGTCGAGTGGTCGGGATGGGGGCCGGAACACGCCGTTAAGATAGCCTGGCGCAACTGGGGCAGGCAGATTCGAGTTTTGCCTCCACCTAATTTTATGAGCAAGCCCTATCGTAAAGCCTGCCATGATGAGATGCGGGTTTTGATACCTATTATCCTGAAATGGAGTCAGGCGCTGCCGCAGGATAAACAGCATCTGTTGATTGGCGTTAAACTGGGATGGGAGAGCGCCATTGGAGTAAATTCGTTCTACTATCCCGATGGAAATGCGCTGTTGGATAAGCCAGATAAAAATGATCCTCAAACGGGACTCAAGGTTGAGGATATGCCGCACCGGGGCGTGACCGCCATCGGCTATGCTGCGGTTAGTACCGCTGAACTGGCTCACAGTGGAGAATTGCAGGAAACTCATCTCACCGAGATCGTCAGTCGGCATCTTGATGATCTATGCGCTTTGGCCGCTGAATTAGGAACGCCGCGTCGGCAGTTGTTCACCCATACGGCTGGTTGGAAAGATGATGAGTTGTTATACGATTCGGCGGTGAATCAGTACGCCTGTCCCGGATGGAGTTTCTACAAATATGCGAGTAATCCGGCCAGAGACAGGGGAGTGCAGAGAAACCTCAAGAAGAGCGATGCGCCCTACTGGGCGGCGGTTGAATGGCTTTTAATGGGGGATAATGACCGGGATGACTGGATCAACGCTATTGGGCGAACCTTGTCGGTTCCAAAATGCCGCTATTTATGCATCTATAACTGGAGCAGCATCAAGAAAAACCAGGCGGCGCTTGACGCTATCAAAGCAATTTGTGAGAATTAGTAATTCTTTGTGATTTATCTTGATTTTTGTGAAAGATTATTTGGTTGTGTTGTAGTAAATTGTCTCTTGGTATCATATTATGTGGTTCCTCCGGTAATTGAATACATACTAACTGAAGTAGACTAAAAAATGTCTGAATCAGGATAATCTGGATTTACCGGATACTCAGGATTTTACATCTAAAGCGTATGATCTATCGTTGTTTATTCTGATTCTTATGTGATAGATTAAAGAATCACCCATCATGAGCATCCTTTCATCTTGGCTATCCTGATTCAGACAAAAAAGGATAATAAAGTACTTATTTACCGGATGAACCTATTATGTTTTTATATTGATTGAAAATTGTGTTCCAAGATGTGATTCTATTAGCGTGGATAATAAAATGCAAAAATCCTTCACTCTAATCGAACTATTGATTGTGGTCGCCATTATTGGAATCCTGGCGGCTATCGCGGTTCCCAATTTTCTCAATGCTCAAACACAGGCCAAGATCGCACGAAATCTTGCTGATATGAAGTCGTTATCAACCGCAGTTATGTCGCTAAAAGTTGATAAGGGCGCTTATCCGGTTGATTGGTGGGATGATGATACTGAACTGGGCTGTAAACGTCTTGAAAACTCATTTCATAAAGTAGGCATGGGAACCGGATGTCCTCAACCCAGCGGCCGCAATATGTTCGCCGTACTGGCGCCATTAACCAGCCCCACGGCTTATATGTCCGCCATTCCTGTAGACCCCTTCTTCGTCGGTCCGGGAGGGGCGAGTGAATCTTACCGCTATGGAGACTATGAAGCCGCTTATAAGGGACAATCTGGAACCAACGATTACAACCATAATTTCAACGCATTAAAACCGGGGATCGCTGAACCATTGGGGCTTCGTCCTCTTACAGTAGGCGAGTTCGCCTTAATCGGCAGTGGTCCCGATAAGGAATTCGGTATCGGAGCAGGCGCTGGAGACCCCCAAAGGGGAATCCCATACACCGCATCCAACGGTTTGGTTAGCGTGGGCGACATCGTGTTCCGCTCAGGCGGGGGTAATGAGTATTAAGAATCAAACGCCTTTCCATCGGCCATCATCTTTCTTTTCCTTTTCCTCTTCTTCTCTCCTTCTTCGGGCTGAGATTACCATAGTTAGAATAATCATGAGTGATCCGATGGCGTATTGAGAGATGTTCATCCATCGCTTATTTCTTCTCTTGATTTCTTGCGATTTTTTTAGATTTTCCTGCCGCTCTTGCATCTGTTGACGCTGCTTTTGGATTTCAGCCATCAACCTGTATTCTGCAAACCGATTGGGATATTGCGCTACCAATTCAATTTTTTTCTCATCGCTCAATTCTTTCATACCCAGTGCTTCGTAAAACTTAAAAACCAGTCTCCATTTTTGAACCAGCGGGTCTTGTCTGGGGCTTACATCGGCGTGACGGTCGCCAAAAGTTGTAAGATACTCCGCTGTTTTCATGGTATCCCGTAAGATATTTTCCTGGTCTGGAGTCAGGGGATATTGTTCGGCTTCGTTACGCACATCGTCGAGATAGGCTCTGAAATCAGATTTCTCTTTTAGATTTTTCTGGATTAATCTAATGCTATTGCGTATAGAAAAGATATCGGGGCGGTGTTGGGCGCCGATACATTTGATTTTATGGCTAAGAGCGCCTAATGCAGCCCTGGTCGCTTCGCTTTCCGGCGTCTCAGGCGTCAGCGTCTTTATGGTCTCGCCAAAATATTTATCCACGCTGTCGATGCATAGTTGATATTGTTCCGTCACAAAATATATCTGAATCTCGACATTTCTGGCGTGCAGGATTTCTTCTTCGATTTTGGGAGACTCTATCTTCCGTCCATTCAGATAATTAAGGAATTCAAGTACGGGTTGCAGATAAACATCCTGCGTCTCTTTTTCCCACTTTGCGGATTGCAAATGATAAATGGCCAGCCATATACGGCTTTGCAGCCCAAGTTCCGCCCGTTTTATATCACCGTTGATTACATTCGCTTTTGTTAGACCTGCGATTTTTGATTGGAAATCATAACGTTTTGCTTGAATTGTTTTGATTTCACCAATATGTTCGTTGCCCAGCAGTATTTGCGCGTCTATCAAATACCAGATGTTGTAAGTGTATTCAAAGAGGTTTCTTAAATCCTCAGTAGAGGGATTTTCCGCATCCATTACTTGTTCCATCTCAGCGCTGACTGACGTAATAATAGAAACAAGTTCGTCAATTTCTTTTTGAAAATGCGAGTAATTCACTATGAACCGATAAACCTTAAGGCGGTTTAAGGTGTGCAGTGATTCCTGGGTTAACTCAAGTTTTTGCAGGGTATTAGCATCAGCGGACTGCGCCTGTTGGATATCATCGCGTTGTTTATTCTTTATTTGAATTATGTCAGGTTCCGTGGTGATATAGATTTCTGCATTGATTGAGGCGCCAGTGAAGCCCAGCAGAGCGGTTAATGTGATTAATGAAATCCAGAGTTTTTTCATTGGTGTTTTGTCCTGAATATTGAAACGTTGATCGTGTTGGAATTATTCAATAATATTATTTATATAGTATGAGTGATTCAATATTAACACAGAAAACTATTGTATCGAAATCCCTATTGATCGATGTTTTTTTTAACTATTGCTTGATAATTGTCCTATTAATTAAGTGAGACAAATATTCTTCTTATTTTTATTATGCTGAATTAACGTTAACGCCCCGTTTGGCAATCCAGGTGGGCGTTAACGTTAATTTTTTTGCAGATTTTTTGTGTAAAATGTTATAACACCTGTAAATACAGTAAGATAAAGTGATTAAAGAAAATGAGTTTTTTTTGAATCATGCTATTGATTTTTATGAAATTATTTGAGAATATAAATATGTATTAATTATGCTATCGAATGAATATTGTATTGATTGCACTTGAGTGGTAATTCGTATTTCCAATTTCATTTGGAAATCATATTTTGTTATTGGTTGTGAAAGGAGAATTATTATGGGAAAAGGTATTGTATTAGCCTTGTTAGGAATGATGTTAATCGTTCCTGCGTCTTTTGCTGACCGTGGCGGATGGGCAGATCCTCCAGGTGGTTGGACCTTCGTGGAAGAATGGCAGAAAATTCCTGATTATGAAGGCGACCCGGTTTGGGATCACAATAATGGAAGCGATTCCTATTCGGGGAATGCCCATACTGAAGATTTTAACGCAATGGAAGTCTATATCCAGGATGGCGTGTTGGTTGGCGATGTAGTACAGGTTGAAACTTTAGTAGGCGTTGGTGAGACGGAAGATGGCGTAACCGCTGCAGCGGATGCTATTGCCATGCGTCTTATCGATCTTGGCGATCCACGAAAATTGGGTCTTTCTGATCCCAGCGACCGGAAAATCTTCTTCCTGGCTGCGCTGCATGAACCAGGCGCTTTGACAGAAGATCCATTCATTACTGGAATTACCTATTGCGCCCGTTTCCGTATCTTCCCCATCGTTCCCGATGTTGATATTGGCGCCTCTGAAGATCTGGTTAGCGTCGCTCTTGATCCTGATGGCGACGGCGTACCAAATGGTGATGGAACTTTACGTTTCATCCCTGAAGCATCAGACCGCGCTCATGTCGGGGTTGGATACGTCGATCCTGCTGATGGACTTCAGAATATTCTGGTTGGAGTAGGATATTACACTGAAGGTACATTGTCAGTCTTGGTTAATGATTTAGAGGGAGACGCTGCTGGTACAGATTATGGCGCCAAAAATGTTCCAATTCTAACGGATATTGATACTACTGCATTTCATTCTGTATGGATCAGCGCAAAAGTGGATGCTGCAGATCCTACATTGATCAATGTTCGCGCTTTTGGCGACGGAAGTTTGGAACCGATTGAAGCTGTCATCCAAAGAGGCGATGGCGTTGATCGCCCCGATCCGGAAGATTTGCAGGATACTGCTACATGGACCGGTTTGAAGGAACTGGCATTTAATATAGGCAGCGCTGGAACTTCAGCCGCTGGTGGTTTCCAGTATGATTATTTTGTAGGAACCATGGCGGGCGCTTTTGATCCTCAAGGCGCTGGAGGAACTCCTGTTTCCGGCTGGGAACTCTATTAATTTCCCCGAGTTTTTATATGTGATTTTGCATTAAGTTTAACGCCCCATTTGATAATTCAGGTGGGGCGTTATCCTTTTATACAGTTTTTGAGTAAATCCACTGCTATTAATATGCTTATTCTTTTGGTAATCTATACACCATATACGAAAATAATTTTGTGAATTAACGATCTCTATATAAGAGGAGAATCATGCGACGAAGAACATTTCTAACAAATCTGGTTTTAACTCAAGGCGCTTTACTCAGCGGATCACAGTACAGTAATGCAGCTGATTCGAAATCAGCAGACTTGGCGTTAGGGCATGGAAAGACGGTTACTGAACCGGCGCGCGAGATTCCGGTTATTGAAGAGCCGGATGTGTTGGTGATTGGCGGCGGACCGGCGGGGGTTACTGCTGCCTTGGCTGCTGGCCGCGCTGGCGCCAGTACGCTTTTGGTTGAACGTTACAATCACTTAGGCGGGCTGTGGACAGGAGGTTTGGTTCTTCCCCTGCTCTCAACCCACGCGCTTGATCAGAGCGGCAAATTCAAGCAGGTGATCTATGGCATCGGCGATGAGATGGCTCAGAAATTGAGAGCAATGCACATGGCCATTGATGAAGTGAATCCGGTTATTGATCCCGAAGCTGGTAAGTATGTCTTTGATTTAATGATTCGGGATTCCGGCGTTAAGATGCTTTATCACTGCTGGGCGTCGAATGTGATTCTCGAAAACAACTGGATCAAATCAGTCATTCTGGAAACCAAATCAGGCCGGGTGGCGGTCAATCCCAAAGTGGTTATCGATTGCACCGGCGATGGCGATATCCTGCATCTGGCCGATGAAAATTATGAGAACATGTTTTATCACATCGGTCTGGTGCACCGCTTGGGTAATATCGACAGCATTGATAAAACCAAGCCCGGATATAAGAAATTACCCATTGGCAATCCTACCCCCATACCCAGCGTGAATTGGGTTAATATGCATGGCGAGGATAACCAGAACGGCATTGATATGTATACCTTGTCAGACTTGCAGCAGAAATACCGGATTGATGTCTGGGAAAGAGTCGAAAAACTGAAGAAAATGCCGGGATATGAGGATGTATTCCTGTTGGATACCGCAGCCCAGATCGGCGTGCGGGCATCGAGGATTCTAGATGGCGATTACCAACTGACGCTCAAGGATACCATGACCTATCGGCAATTCGATGACGTAATCGGCGTCAGCGGAGCATGGACCAGTCTGCTTTATAATGGCAAACGGGTCAGTACCAGGGAACGGCCTTGGTGGCAAATTCCATACCGCGCATTGCTGCCCAAGAAAACCAAGAACCTGCTGGCGGCTGGACGTTGCTTCAGTTTCGAGAAAAAACTGGTGGAAGACGCCCGTATTATTGGTACTTGCATTATCACTGGTCATGGCGCTGGAGCAGCGGCTGCGGTCGCCGCACGGTCAAATAGCCCGGCTAAGGATATTGACATCAAGCAGGTTCAGAAAATATTGATAGAACAAAAAGCGTTTCTTGGGTGATTTGTTTAATAGTAAAACTACGGGCGCCAAGGGCAGCGTCCTGTCTGCCCTTGACTGAAAACTTTGGGGAAACGTAATAATTTTTATAATAATTCACTCTTTTATAATGAATTTATTCAATTATTGCAACAATAAAGAAAATCATCATTCTATTTTCTGAGTGGAATGTCGGTTGAAATGATAGAAATATAATAGGTGAACTGAATCAAGGGCTGACCGCTCTGCGGTCTTGCCCTTGCCACCCGTCGCTGCCCTTGGCGCCCAGCGAAATCATAGAATGCATCTAAGGTGACTATAAAATCCCGACACATACGCTATGTCTCATTACTGGCGGCTATAATATTGGCTTTACCAATACAGTTCGGTATTTTTACCGGGCTGTTTCTGTGGTTTAGTCCGTACATACTCTTGAATTCATTACTTGCTACTTGGACAATGACGGCGCTTAATCTTTTAGGCGTTACTGTCTTAATAGCGTTATTCTTCAGGCATCAGTTTTTCTGTAGGTATATCTGTCCCACAGGGGCGTTATGCGATGCAGCGTCCGGGATAGGAATCAAACAGAATAAACTTAACCGTATACCTCTGATTCATAAATACCTTTGCATCATGGCATTGGTTCTGGCTGCGTTGGGAGCGCCGATGTTGATCGTAATCGATCCGGTTAATATCTTCTATGCGTTTTTCGATGTATTTCAACCGATGCCCATCAGCATTATCCTGCTAAAAAGTTCCGGTTTTATATTGCTTATTTTGATTAATATTTGTATTCCCCATATCTGGTGTCAGAGATTGTGTCCTCTAGGTGGATTGCAGGATATTGCTACGGATATAAAGCGGGTGGTTCGTGAGAGATCAGCTTCTAACAAACCTTTTATGAATCAAGGTCGGAGATATTTTTTTACTGGAGTATTGAGTGCTGGATTGAGTTTGATATTACAGAAATACGTCAATGCTAAACGAACCGTGAATCTGCGGCCTCCAGGCGCCGTCGATGACTCGAATTTCAAAACCTTATGCGCCCGGTGCGGTAACTGCGTCAAAGTTTGTCCCAGCAATATTATTAAATCTTATCTTGATGCTCATGACCTTATTGGAGCGTTAACTCCACAGATACAATTCAAACAAACCTATTGTCTGCCGGAATGCATCCTGTGCGGCAGCGTATGCCCCAGCGGGGCTATTGCAAAGTTTTCTGTGGAAGAAAAAAGACGATTGGTGATCGGCGTAGCCAGGATCGAACTGGCTGGATGTTTGCTGACCAATAATAAAGAATGCGACCGCTGTAAGACTTTCTGCGAATATGGCGCTGTTGAAATCAAAGAAACGCCGGATGGTTTCTCCTATTACCCGTTTGTAATCAATGATTTATGCGTCGGGTGCGGCGCCTGCAAAATTGTATGTCCCGTCGAGGTAATTAAAATTGAACCTGGCAGTTCTACCTCATCTTAATCAAGTATAAAAATTCCTCCGCAATGATCGGCGGCCATGACTGGATGAATGAGTTTTATTCGTTGTGGGCGTAACGTCATTAAGCGTCAGGGTATGGCTGGCGCGAAGAGTTTGCTCTTGAGACTCGCTTTTTTTACCGCTTTGGCTGATATCGTTATAAATTCCTACCGGAGCGTCATATACGATGCTCTTGGGCGTATCCCAGACTAACTTTTTTATCGGATAAGTAATGCGTTTGATTCCTTGAGGCGCTGCTTCTCCATCGGGGCGGTAAATACCTAGAGTAACGCCGCTGGCGATATTTTTGAAGAATGAACCCATAGCGCTGAAGAAGCCTTTCTTGGCTGGCGCATTGGTTGTAATCTCTCCAACCTGTTGGCTGGCAAGCTGATTGTCGGCGGTTAACTGAGCCAACTGCTGTGGTTGATTGAATGATGTCTGTCCGGCGGCGCTAGCCTGTCTGGCCGCGAGAATCTGCTGCGAAACTGTATCTGTTGGAATATAAGCCGGGAAATTTGATTGAGACGCAGTATTTGCTGATACAATCATCGGCGTTGCACTGGCTGGTATATCATGAATAACCGGTATAATAATTGGCTCGGTAGACGGTATGGCTGTATTGCTGGCCAGAGCTGAATCGAAGGCGCTGGCGGTAATATCTGGTTGTGGATTAATCTGCGCCGACTTGGGATTCACGTAAGGCGTAGTGTTCCGGGTCACGTCTGATAGCGATTGCTGAGGAGCAAATTGCTTCGATGCATTATTGGCTTGAGCGTTTTTCAAAGCCTGCATATTTTTCAACATCTGATTCGCCAACTCATCACCCTCCGGATGTACGTTGGGCATATGCTTAAGATGTTGATTGGTTTCTATAAATTGGGTTTCCGAAAATTCCGTTCCAGGCGCGGGAGTGAATATAGGTAAAGTGGGATTTTGCGCGCTTTGAGGAATAGTGGAATACATGGATGTGCCATTAGTCTGAGGCGCCTGCATGGTTTTCAACTGAGCTGACGTCAATTGAGTACGATTGAAAAGGTCGTGAAACGATTGCCCCTGATATTGAGTCTCTTTAACGCCTTGAGGCGCCGTTGAATATGACGATGGAGTATTCGCAATCGCATTGTAGCGGTTCAGGGGAATGAATTGCCCAGTGGGTGCTGTTTGATCGGCCATTTTTTCCTATCCTTCCAGTCTCTAAGGGTGCTTATGGACTAATATTGCAGATTCCGTGCCAGATAGGGTATGATGGCCTTAATTTACTCGATCAATTTGAGAGATACGATTCTATCAAAATTAGAACAGCGTATCCGCTTCTTGAGGTAGTGGGTTTCCACCTACTAAACTTTCAAAACCCTCCTCAGTCAGAATTGTAACGCCCAATTTCTCAGCTTTAGCCAGTTTTGAACCGGCTTTATCTCCGGCCAGGACGTAATCAGTATTTTTACTGACAGAATTTGTCACTCTTCCACCGCCTTGCTGGATCAATTCAGCCGCTTCAGTGCGGGTATATTTACTTAGAGTCCCAGTCAGTACAAAGGTTTTCCCGCTGAAAGGCGTATCCTGCGCATCGGATTTCGGTTCAATCTTTTGGGTAAAAGGCAGCCCCGTCTCTTCAAGCCGTTTAAGTTCTTCGATATTGCGTTCAGCGTGGAAAAAATCGTATACCGTCTCGGCTACAGTGGGGCCGACCTCGTGGATATTGTTCAGCTCTTCAATCGACAGTTTGCTTAAATCCCAAATAGATTCACGCCCCTCCATTAATACTGACGCCAGATGGTTGCCGACATGGCGGATGCCAATAGCGAAGAGCAAGCGGTCGGCTGAACGTTCCTTACTCTTTTCCAGCCCGTCCAGCACATTTCGGGCTGATTTTTCGCCCATGCGCTCCATCTTCGCCAGTTGTTCGCTTTCCAAGTGATACAGGTCAGACAAACTCTTTACATGTCCAAGTTCCACTAGTGCGTCAATCAACATCTCGCCGATGCCATCGATATCCATCGCGTTGCGTTGCACGAAATGTTCAATACGGCGTTTCAACTGATCGGGGCATGAGAGATTTATGCAACGGTAAGCCACCTCATCGCCTTCGCGGATAACTTCTCCGCCGCAGGACGGGCAGATCATCTCCGGTTTATATTCAACTTGCGTCCCATCCCGCTCTTCGATGAGGACGCGAACCACCTTCGGAATTATCTCGCCGCCTTTCTGGATAACCACCCTGTCACCGATGCGGATATCTTTACGGGTGATCTCTTCAAAATTATGTAATGTGGCATGACGGATGGTGGTTCCCGCCAACAGAACCGGCTCTAGGATAGCGCGGGGAGTTACCGCGCCGGTGCGCCCCACTCCTAAATCAATGTTTAGCAAAGTCGTTTCGGCTTCTTCGGCGGCGAATTTATAAGCGATAACCCAACGGGGGCTTTTGGTGGTTGAACCCAATGTTTCACGTTGAGCGAAGTGATTGACTTTTATAACCAGGCCATCAACCTCAAAATTCAGTTCATGTCTTTTCTGATCCCATTGATATGTTTGTTCGATTACTTTATCTATAGAATCTTCCAATGAACAACCGGGGACCAGGCGGAACCCCCAATCCTTTAGTTTTTCCAGTATTTCAAAATCAGTTTCAAAAGCCGCTCCCTGCCACTCGCAGATAGTGTGTATAAAGAGATCCAAGGGGCGCCGGGCTACCTGTTTGGGATCGAGCAGTTTTAAGCTTCCCGCCGTGGCGTTGCGGGGATTAGCGAATGGCGCTTCGCCCGCTTCTTCTCGATCCTGATTCATTTTAAGAAATGAATCGTTCGGCATATATATCTCACCGCGTACATCGAGGTATTCGGGCGAGTCGTCGCCCCGTAATTTCATCGGCAGAGATTTTATGGTTCGCACATTCTGGCTGACGTCGTCGCCGCGCTGACCGTCGCCGCGGGTGACGGCGCGTTCAAATACGCCGTTATGGTAGAGCAGGGAAATGGCGACTCCATCCACCTTGGGTTGAAGCACGTATTGCACCGATTCGCTCCCAAGGCCTTTAATGACCCGGTTATGAAAGTCGCGTAGTTCGCCTTCGGAATAGGTGTTGCTGATTGAAAGCATCGGCGTCCGGTGGGGGACGGTTTCAAAGCCTTCCAGCGGTTGGCCGCCTACTCTTCGGGTTGGAGAATCGGGCGTGGCCAGTTTAGGATGCTGCGCTTCCAGCGACTCCAGTTCATGCATCATCTGGTCGAACTGCTGGTCGTCGATTTCCGGCTGAGCCAGGACATAGTATGAATATTCATGTCTGCGGATTTCATCGCGCAGCTGCGCAATGCGTTTTTTTATAGATTCAGTCATCATCGACCTCGTTATATTCTAGGTAATCTCTGCATGATTTTAGTATAGTTTTGCTTATTCGAGAATGATATTACCACTTATCATGCCAAGAAACCTGAGATTATTCGACTTTAAGATATTGTAAAGAAATGTATTGCGCTTCTGTAGCAGAATGGCAGTACATGATAAACTAGTTCAAGCAGCTTTTTCTGTGAATCAAGGAGAAAATGACTTTGAAGAACTCATCAGAAGTGAATTATTCAGCGCATGGTCGGCGTCTTAATCCAGCCGAACTGGAAATCGATCTTTTTTGTAAAGGAATCCGCATCCATAAATCATGTGATTTAGATAAGGATGCCAGAACTTTCGCACGGGCCAGAGCCGGTCTGGGAAGCGGACTGGAACTGGTTATTCCAGGTAAGCGTGATGTATGGTTGAATGCTCCAGTGAAAGAGAGTTTTGCGACATACAGCCCATACGAACTTCGATTTGAAGATGGAAAATATATAGTCGTCCACACCAAAGACCAGGAAACCTATAGCGTCAAATTGCCTCCAGCGCCGGATTGGTATTCCCGCAAAACGTCAACAGACGTGATAATGCGTGAGATTGGCGTACTTCAGGGAACCTATCTGGGGATATATCTGGGAGAAGCATGCGGCTTCTGGAAATCTGATCCCCGCGAAAACTGTCATTTCTGCATAACCGGACTCAACGTCGGTAGCAAAGGCGGCGACAAGGAATGCAAGACGGTTGAAGAAGTGGTTGAGGTATCAAAAGTAGCCAAAGAGGAGTCGGACGTTACCTTCACCCATTTCAATACCGGATACCAAAATGGCAAAGGTCTGGACATCTGCGCTCCATTCGTCAAAGCCATTAAAGAAGAGGTGGGCAACCTGGTTGGCGTTCAAGCCATTCCTTCTCCAGATATGTGGAAATATGACTGGTTGATCGATTGCGGAGCTGACCATTTCTCATTCTGCTATGAACTGCATAACAAAGAGTATTTCGCCCGCTATCTGCCGGGCAAACAGCGCTTGATTACTCAAGAGGCATTCTTCAAGGCCATGGAATATACCAGCAGTAAATTGGGCAAGGGGCGCGTATCAGGCGAGATCATCGCTGGAATCGAGCCGGTTGAAGATACCCTGAAGGCGATTGATTACATCACCAGCGTCGGCGCTTTCCCGACGGTGTGCATCTTCCGCCCGGTCGAGGGATCGGTGATGAAAGATTGGCCGTCGCCATCTTATGATGATATGGTGATCGTTTTCAAACATGTCTATGAATCCTGCATGAAGAATGGCGTTCCCATAGGATTGGTTCCCAATATCGAGGTCAGTCTGGTTGTATCACCCACTGATGCTGAGTATCTGGTCGAACCATCAATGTCGTATTATCTATATAAGGCCAAATTAGCCATGATGAAACCGCCAGCGCGTTATTTATTCAGAAAGCAATTGATCCCGCGCATAATCAATGTTGACGCCAATAACGCACCTGAGCCAGCGGCATAATTGAATACATTGAATCAAATAAGCATAACGGCTGCATCATTTCTATGATGCAGCCGCTTTTTATCCAGAATATCCCACTCATCCTGTCTACATATATTCTATTTATTTTTACCATATATCTTATTATAAATGTCTTTTTGAAATTCCTCTAATTTAGGATTGTCATTTTCTTGGTTAACATTTAAACATTTTAAAACATTATTATACATATTAATATCCTTTACTAGATTGTCTAAATGAAGCATTTCATTTGAACTAACAGGTGCAACTGTATGATTACCTACTTCTTCTACTAAATTAATAATTGTTAAATTAATTGATTCTAATTGAATTTCTTTATATTGTTTAAGTCGCCATTTTATATATTTACCTTCTTTATCCTTTTCCTTAAATTCTAAATCAATTTTTTTATCTTTCATATCCGGTATTGTTTTAGTCAGTAAAAAAAATTCTAAACCAAATCCAACTCCATTTAGTGAGGATTTAGCATCCATTAAAAAACAATTTACAATTACATCTTCATCAATATGTAATTTATATACACAATTTTCAACTTTGGTGTTATCTGAATTCTCCAAAGGATTCTTTTTATTGTCTTCATGTTTTACACTACAAGCTTTGAAACATAAGAATAGAATTATTATATATACTTTAACCCCTGTTAATGTTTTCATATTATTGATATTAAACTCCTTTTTCTTATTTTGAAAAAACTAAAAATAATTCAGTCAGATTTTAGAAGGTGTAGATGTAAACCAAGGGCAGAACCGTAATGCGATCAGCCCTTGATACTTTAACTTACGGTATTTGTATCCCTCAAGGTCAGGCTTTGCCTTGTCTTTGGTTCGGCGATTAATTCGCTATCCTTAATATTCAATTGCATTGAAAAAACTTTGCAATTCTTCATAGTTTTTGCCCCATAATTCAAATTTTGTGTTTTCATTGCCCTTTGGCAACGGCTTTTCTAAACCACCTACAATACTGCCTGGTTTATATTTACAGACTTCACCATTATTATCATTGACGCTTTCATCACCCGGAGAATGTTCAATAACAAGAGTTCCTTTATCTAAAGTAAAATCATCCACAACATTTGTGTATTTATCAGACGTGCTAAAGAATAAGAAGTCTACGTAACTTATGTCGCCATTGTTGAATCCTATCGAACCACGCAGGGGATGCCAAACTCCATTTTCATCTTTTTTATAATCCAGGACTTTCGTTTCTCTGACCATTGCTACGAAATTACATATAGCCTTTTCTATCAAATAATTCCTATCTTTCCGCAAGGTTAGAGATATATCTTTGAATGGGTTGCCTTTTACATCTGATATCTTTATATAAACTCTTGTCTCATCTTCTTTCAAAGAAATATGTTTTTCTATTGAAGCATTTGTGTTTTTGGCTTGAGTCAGCGCCCTTTGCAAGAAATTGATAATTGTATCGTTCTGTAGTGTATCAATAAAACCATTGGCATAATCCGCAAAGGATAATTGAAAAATCTTTTTATTTGTTATATCTGCCGAATTTCCGTCAAAATGATACAATGTAGATTTTTTGCCATCATAATACATCTTGGTTGATTCCCGATCTTTCACCAAACCATCTTGATTATTAATTTCAATTTCTGTATATCTTTCCGCTTGGATATGATCTCCGTCTATTATTATAAGGTTTAACGCTTTACTTGGCGCTCCAAAGTTTTTGATTTTTTCATTTTTTGTATTATGTAATCTCTTGCATAGAGTAATTGCATAATAACTATTATAGGTTTCGGCTTGTTTTTTTAATTCCTGCATCAAATCAGGTATTGTCACTGAATGTACAGTGGCAATAAATACACTAGTAAACAAAAACGAAAACATCATGAATGGAATGATCTTTTTCATCAAAATCTCCTTTTTGAATATGACATAATTAATAATAATCATCTTATAATATTGCAACAAAATAGCATAAAATGCTATTTTGTTTAATGAAACGATTGAATATGAATGAATGTAACCCTCGTTCTAGACAAAAATCAAGAAACTTAAGGCGCCCGGAATCCTATTGACAGTATGTTTTGATTGCTATAAGGTACTATATAGTACAATATTATATCGAACTAAAATTATATCAAAATAGCTGGGAGGTATATCAATTATGCGTTTGGGAACACTAATTAGCCTGCTTTGCTTCATTCAGTTAAACGTGGTTTCTAATCCCGATCCGGGAACTGTTCTATTTGAGGACAAACTGGATGGAAAAGCCAATCAAGCCTGGAAAACTGCGCCGGAAACCTACTTCACCAACCCTCAAGGGGAAACCTTCTATCATTTTTCTTCCACTCAAGAGAAACTACCAACAGTGGGCGCTCAGGCAGGAGATGAAACATGGAACAACTGCCGGATCGAGTTTGAAGTACGTTGCGCCAATGATGGCGGAGGATTCGTTGGATTAGATTTTTACGTAAGCAACGATAGCTCTAGAGCATCGAATGTTGGCTTTTATATGCCCAAGAAAGATGGCAAAATCGCTTTTGAAGAAGCCGGTCGCTGGAACGATAATACATCCTGGAAACACTACCCATATTCACAAATACAAATCGATTATAAAAAAGATCAATGGATCAAACTACGCCTAGATGCAGACCGGGAGATTGCCAACCTATACGTTAACGGCGACCCCGATCCGGTTTATACAATGTATGATCTTCCCACCAGTCGGGGAGGCATCCGTTTCTGGATATATCACATGTCGGTTTATATTCGTAATCTCCGAATAACGACTATCCCGCCGGATTCCGTCAAACCCGTTCTGGAAGATTCGTGGAAACAAGTCAGCCAACAAAACATCATTAAAAAGTGGGAAATATCCCACAAATACCCCGCAGACTTGGGTACAGAAACACTTCCAGAAGAACTTAAAAACAAATCATGGCGCACAATAGCATCAGACCGCCGGGGCATAGTAAACTTAGCCGCTGAGTTTATGGATGATATCAGTAAAGGAATTGTCTTTGCCCGCAACACTGTTAAGTCGGAAGATGAGATAGTCAAAAAGAGTTGGGTATCTTACACTGACCGCATGACAATGTGGTGTAATGGCAAGCAGGTATTTAAAGGCCAACCACGCGGCTTCTACGATCCAGGCCGCAGCCCGGAAGACGGCTTCGGTCGCTTAATACCCGATCAGTTTGAGGTTGCATTGCCATTAAAAAAAGGGGATAACGAGATTCTCATTCGCTCTGAAGTCACTGAGCCATTATGGGGATGGGCCTATTGGATGCGCCTGGAATAAAAGCAGCGCTCAAAATGTTTGATATATTTCTATAGGCTAGAAAGGATGCATATAATGAATCAAACAGACCTAAAACAAAAATGCCTAGAACTCATACAAAAAGCGGACGCAATATTTCTAAGTACTATCAATAGTGAGGGGTACCCGCAAACCAGGGCGATGGTGAACCTGCATAATCACACCCAGTTCCCCCATGCGGCCTCTTTTATCGAAGCTCAGGACGGTTTTTCGATCTATTTCACCACCCACAACCATTCTGAAAAGATGAAGCAACTACACGCCAATCAAAAAGTATCGGCTTATTTATGTAACGCCAAAGTATTTCATGGATTAATGCTGGCCGGAGAAATCGAAGTCGTTACTGATCCGGCCATCAAAAAAACACTGTGGAGTGATGAATGGACGATTCATTATCCCGGAGGTCTTGAAGGCCCGGAGTATGGTATCCTGAGACTCAAACCAACTATGGCTAAGGGATGGTATCACTCAAGCGCCTATGAATTGGATTTAGGGAATCAGGAATGAAAGACGCCAAGCAAGGTGGTTTTCTAATAGCCAAGATTCATCAGGTGGGAGGACGGATATTCTCACGCCTGCTGCGTGATACCGGTGTGGAAATTAATCCCGCCCAGGGACGCATCATGTTCGTTCTATGGCAAAATGACGGGATTACCATACAGGAACTAGCTCAGCAAACATCGTTAGGCAAGTCTACTCTAACCAGCATGTTGGATAGGTTGGAAAAAGCTGGTTTTATTGAACGGGTGCGTTCAACCGAAGACCGTCGAAAGATTCTGATCCAACGAACCGAAAAAGATAAAGCCTTCCAAAAAGAATATGTACGGATATCTCAAGAAATGACTCGAATGTTTTATAGTGATTTCGATAAAGATGAGATTGAACGTTTTGAAAGTAATCTGAAAAGAGTTCTCGATAATCTACTTTCTATTGAGAAGAATTTCTGATATTGATAACTAGTCGAAATATCCCAAAAGAGATATACTCATATTGAATATATATGAATATGGAGAAACGGCATGGCTAATACGAGTTTGTCTCTTGGAGAGCATTGGGAAACCTTTATCAAAAACGAAGTGTTAAACGGGCGTTATGGCTCTGCCAGTGAAGTAGTACGTGATGCTTTGCGGGAACTGGAAGAGCGAAAGCATAAACTCGAGGCCCTGCGGGCGCATTTGAAACAAGGAGCGGAAGAAGCAAAACGCGGTGAATTTGTAGAAGGATATTCTATTGAGAATATCATATCTGAACTGGATCAGGGATCTTGATACCAAATTTCAGGATTACACCCAGAGCAAAAGAAGACCTTAAAAAAATTGGTTATTATACGCTCGAACGATGGGGCAAGGAACAACGCAACACTTATCTGCGGAATCTTGATAAGCGATTTCAATGGTTAAGTGAAAATCCTCAATTGGGGCGGCATCGTCCTGATATTGAAGAAGGATATTACTGTTTTCCTCAAGGTGAACACCTGGTTTTCTACACAATCCAAGAACTCGGAATTATTATCATCGGCGTTCCCCATCAAAAAATAGACATAACCAATTATTTTTCGGATTAAAACCGAAGAATAATTTCCATACAGAAGAAGTTAGGATATCTACTCCAAATTCTTCATTCGACAATACAACCCGGTTGCCGGAATCGGCGAAGACTCTGAATACAGTGTCCAGTCCTTGATCCACTACGATAAAGTTACCATTCGACTCCATCGCAATCCCTCGTGGTTCCTGGAAAAGAGGTCCAGTTCCGACTCCAGGATTATATATGTTACGGATTCCGTAACATATATCTTTGATCCATCTGGAGTTACTACCAAATCAACGACATTGTCAAACACAGTATCTTGAACAAAACTGTTTGTACAAAAGAGAACTTTTTTTCTTTTTGCTAGAAACTCTTATTTTAAATTATTTGTCTCCTCAATTATAATTCTTCCTGAAATAATAATGTTTGTTTTCTGAAAGGAAACTAGTAAACTTCAGTAATTCTATTTGCGAGGAGTCTACTATTATGAAATCGTCTAACCTTTTCAGTCTTTTCCTGATTGGCTTATTATTTCTTTCTCTATCTGGCATTGCTAGTTATTCGGCAACCCAGGAAATACAACTGGGCGCATTGCTTCCGCTAACGGGTACAGCCTCTTCTAACGGAATAGCGGGTAAAGCTGCTTTAGAATTATGCATGGAAGATGTTAACGCCTATTTCGCCCGGCAGAATATTGATTATCGTATGACCATGACAATTATGGATACGGCATCCGATCCCAGCCAGGCTTTGGCCGCCATCAAAACCCTAGCCGCTCAAGGAATCAATGCCATTGTTGGGCCTTATACCAGTTCTGAGTTAGCCGCTATCAAGGATTATGTGGATCAAAACGGTATTCTTGTTTTAAGTCCTAGCAGTTCTTCAGTTGATCTCTCAGTAGCAGATAACATTTACCGGCTCGTTCCCGATGATTCTGTCCAAGGCTTGGCGATTGCTTATTACCTGCAAGCCAAAGAAATCAAATCAGTCATTCCAGTCTATATGAATGACAGTTTTGGGAATAGTCTGTATAAAAGCGCCCAAACCAGTGCTCAGACATTAGGGATAACATATACCAATGGAATCCAATTTGATCCCAATACCATCGATTTTAATTCTATTGTTCAATCTTTGCGAAGCATGATAGATCAAGCCATATTGCAAACAGGTTCAAAAGATAGTGTTGCTGTACATCTCATCGCCTATGACCAGACTCAGGAAATCTTTCAAAGCGCATCCAGTGATCCGGTGCTTTCTTCTATCCAATGGATCGGAAATGATGGTATGGCTCAAAATGCCAACATCCTTAAAGATTCCATTGCTGCCAGTTTCGCTGTAAAGACGGACTTTATCTGCCCCATCTTCAATAGTGACGACACCTTTGATTGGCTTATGCCAACCTATCCAGGAACCCAAAGATTTAAACGAATCCTCTTTGAAAAATCAGGTATATTGGGAGACAATTTCGCTATATATGCCTATGATGCCGGTTATATTTTAGCCTTTACATACTACTATGGAATCAATTCAACCAATATAGACGACATAAAAAATAATTTTCAAACAGCCCTTCATTATTTTGTTGGCTATTCCTCCCAAGTAATTTTAAATGCTGTTGGAGACCGGGATTTTGGGGCTTATGGTTTTTATGCCATTTCTCAGAAAACCGATGGCTCTTATTTTTGGAAAACAATGGCTTCTTTCCTATTTAGAGGCGGACAACCGCTAGGCGATCCTCCCTTAAACCTTGGCGGCTTTGCTTTACCAGAAACAATCAGCAACTTTATTATTCCTGCTTTTGTTCCTTTATCCGGAGACCTCAGCATGCTAGGTCAATCCAATCTGCGCGCCATTCAAAGTGCGGCGGAAGATTTTAATTTTTTCCTTCAATCAGAAGGAGTTTCCGGAGAACTGCAGATAAATGCTATTGATACGGAAACTGATCCTGATGTCACTTTAACCAAATTGAGTGAACTAAAAAATTCTAATAATTCCCACATCATCATTGGTCCCTATGATAGTTCGTCAGTGGAAGCCATTATGGACTATTCGCAACAAAATGACTTCATCCTCATCAGTCCGAGCAGCAACGTAACAACTTTTAGAGGGCTGGATGATAATGCATTTTTCTTAATGCTAGACAATGATATGGAATCCGATGCCATTGCTCATATGTTTCACGTTCTGAATATCAACGCAGTGATTCCTGTATGGCGAAATGACCTGTATGGCAACGAATTAAAAACTCTTTTCACAACAAAATTTCAAAATCTGGGTGGTTTTGTTGAGGATGGTGTTTCTTATGAAGCGAATCAAACCGAATTCCAATCTTTAATTGCAGAACTGGAAACAAAAGTAAACAACACACTGAATCAATTTGGACAAAAGCATACAGGTATACTTTTGATTTCTTATGATGAGGCAGATAAGATTTTTGCTACCGTAGACAGCAATAGCATCTTAAATAATGTACAATGGGTAGGTTGTGACGGCAATTTCCGTGCAAATTCTATTCTTGCCAATTCTCAAGCGGCTTCGTTTGCCGCCAAAGTTAAATTCTTATCCCCTGCCGTTTCGCCAGAATTTTTGGTGGATTATTCTTATAATCCTACAAAAACCTTTATCCGTCCAGATATCGAAGGCGTGATCGATACCTATAAAACGTACGGAATGGCCCCTAATATCTACGATTATAGCAGTTATGACACTCTCTGGTTAGCCGCTTTTGCGCAAATGTCATCGGGTATTGGAAACACCAACATCCCTGCTATGAAGGATATACTGATCACTCTTTCATATTTTTATTATGGATTATCAACCAGAGTCTTTATAACCGATACAGGAGACCGTGTATATGGTCAATTTGCTTTTGCTTCTATTGTCCCGGATCAGGATACGTATACGTGGAAATATGTAGCGAGTTATGGTAATATCCCTTCAATGGAAGATAATTTCGCCTGGTATGACGATTCGGATTATAAGGAAGCCCTTTCCCAATCCAATCTTTGGGAACTTTTCGAGTGATAGATAATTAGATGGGATTATAATTCCAGATGAACCAGAAAGATAACCAATAATGAGAATAACTGTATATAATATTTCATGATCATAAATTACATTACTTTTTTTGAATTCTTGAAAAATTATAATACTAACTATTCTTTCTCTACAAATTTCTACTTTCCGAGTGGAATAATACTCATAGTTTTGATCTAAATATATAATATATTTAGATCAAAACTATTTTTTAAATTGGGGATTCAAGTAGCGCCGGGCTGAATCCAGTTCTTGAGAGTATATATCACAGAAGCTAGTAATGCGCTTTCAGATTCTTTGATAGTGTTGATTTGCGAGAATGACAGCAACTATGCCGGAGCCTATCGTCTCAAATTCAGCTGCGTAGCAACATAGCGTTGCTGGAAATCAACTGCGGCCTAACAGTTCCGTCTATTTATCCATTTCTAAACGATCCGCACCTGAGACCATTGTTATCGATTATACTGATTCCTGGCAGCGTGTTTCATTTGTGATTTGGCCAGGCCCACTCTAATTCAATTTCTGCGGATCCACCTGAGATAAGATCCGAATAAGAGGTGGATTTTATTGATTTGATTCTTACCGGAATAAACTCTCCGCTTCTTATTTTCACTCGGAACGCCAATCCCTCTTTATCCTTGGTTAGAGGCAGGATTGCCCCTACAGATTCTTCATCCTTAGGAGGAGTATTAAACGTTAACAATTCTCTCCAAGACTTTTGGCCTAGTGGAAAGAGAAAACCAGGACAATCATTGTTACCGATGAGTGCTCCTTGGGAACAATCGTCACTATCGAAGTAATAAAGAATATCAACCAGATCAGCATCGGGGGGTGGTTTCAATTTCCCCGCTGTGAAAGAGTAAAAGCAATAGAATTCTTCTCCGAAAGTTTGGCTATGAAGCGTTACCCTATGTAGATCGGGCGTAGAAGAGCAGGCCGTGTTTAGAAGCATCGCTATAACTGCACATATCATACACGATTGTTTCATTGATTTGTCTTTTCATTCCGTTGAATTGGTGTTGTCAGTTATTGATGCGATCACCCGCGCATGGGCAAAACTCACAAATTATTATAATCATAAAATAACATAAAATCATGAATATCCCACCCATCTGTTACATCCAGATTCAGACAAAAACCACCCCTCTTGAATCCTATCACTATTAATTGAGGTCAAATCTAAGATAATGCCTTCAATAGTTCTTTATTGATGTATCAAAATACCTTAATCTGAATATAAATAACTTATTAATACTGGATTAACTAAGAAAAACTATGAACGAATCCAATAAGAAAACCCATATCCGAAATAGAGTCGCCGCTATTATCATTAAAGAAGACAAGATTCTTCTGGTGCAACATGAAAAGAACAACAGAGAATATTGGCTTATCCCCGGCGGTGGGGTTGAATTCGGCGAGACCCTGGAAGAAGCCGCCAAGCGTGAACTGCTCGAAGAATGCAGCCTCGATATTGAACTGGGCGATATGATTTTTATTTCGGAGACCATCCCCCCGGATCTTCATAGGCATGTTATCAATTATTATTTTGAAGCCAAAATTACCGGCGGCGATATGAAGGTTAATCCTGATAAAGTTCTGCGTGACGCCCAGTGGCATCGTATAGAAGACTTGCCGCATATGGTGATCTATCCCCAAACCACCCGTGAAATACTGGAGTGGGCGCAGTCAAAAACAGTAGACAAAATCTCCATTGGCAACCGCTGGGATTAGAATTCTGAATATTCAGTAGCGAGCGAATGTAGCATAACACTATTTTGAGAGCAGAAAAGAAATCTTGACAAAGTGTTCCCTATAGGGTACATTTAAACATGTTTACTGTTTATGTTTTCCAAGATGATAGAGGAAATGAACCGTTTATCGAATGGTTGAAATCGCTTCCAACACTCACGAAATTACGTGTTCAGAAGCGTATTTTTAGATTGGAGAATGGAAACTTAGGCGATTATAAGAGAGTAGGGGCGGGAATTTTTGAACTACGGTTGTTTTTTGATGGGGGTTTACGTGTTTACTTTGGCAGAGATGGGGACAAGTTAATCGTTCTACTGTGCGGCGGCGGTAAAAGCTCTCAGAAACGGGATATTGAAAAGGCTTTGGAATATTGGAGTCAATACCATGAGCAAAAAGATTAAATATAGAACATTTGACGAGGTTGTGGACGAGCAGTTTGAAAAAAATCCAGAATTGGCGCCCGCTTTTTTTCAAACTGTAATTGAAGACTATGAACACGAACAGGATGAAAAGGCCTTGCTGGTGGCCTTGCGTCATATGGCTAAAGTAAATGGCGGAATGACAGAGTTGTCAAAAAAAACCAACCTCAATCGAGGAAAATTGTATAAAACCTTATCGCCTGAAGGAAATCCTCGTTTGAAAAACTTTCAACGTATTTTGCAAGCGTTCGGGTATACATTGGCTATCAAACCCATGAAGGCTGTACAGAGGTGAATTTTACGTAAAAGTGAATATACAACCAAGTATTTGGAAAGGCGATTCATCCACTTTCATCATTAATAATATCTGGATGACTATAATCAACCATGACTCAACAAAAATCGCTAGGATTATTTGACGTCACCGCCATAATAGTCGGCATAATAATCGGCAGCGCCATTTATCAGACGCCATCCACTATCGCTGGTTTTCTCGGTTCGGCGCATTGGATAATTCTGGTCTGGATACTGGGCGGCGGCTTATCCTTCATCGGCGCGTTGTGTTACGCCGAGTTGGCTTCGGCTCATCCCAAAGAGGGCGGGGACTATTTCTTTCTGCATCATGCATTCGGCGATTGGGCGGGCTTTTTGTACGCCTGGGGTAGGCTGTGGGTCATCCATAGCGGCAACATCGCCATGATGGCGGCCATCGCCGGAATTTATGGCGCCAAGTTGTTTCCTATTCCTCATGCTCAAACTGTATATGCAATTTGTGCTGTGATTATCTTTACCGGCATTAATTGCTGTGGAGTGCGTCAGGGAAAAATAAGCCAGAATATCCTGGCTTCAGCTCAGATCATTGGTCTGGTTGGCGTGATCTTGGTTGCTTTCTTCTTTTCACCCGGCGCCCCGGCGCCTGTAGAGCCAGTGAAAGCCTCTTCTGTGACATTCCAATCTTTTTTAATGGCGCTGATTTTTGTACAGTTGACCTTCGGCGGTTGGAGCGATTGCGCCTTTGTCGCTTCAGAGGTCAAGCGGCCAGAGAAGAATATCCTACGTGCGCTGCTCTTGGGGTTGGCCATCGTTACTTTGATTTACCTGCTGATTAACCTGGCGCTGCTTGCAGCCCTTGGAGCGCAGGGCATGGCGGCCTCTAGCGGCGTCATGGCGCAGGTTATGGAACAAAGCCTGGGGACAGCCGGAGGACGCATTATATCCGCCTTGGTGGTAATATGCGCCCTGGGTTCGGTCAATGGCATGATCCTGGTCGGTGGAAGAATCTATCATGCATTTGGGCAGGATCATTCACTATTCCGTTTCCTGGGACAATGGAATCCAAAATCTTCCGTCCCTCTATCTGCTTTTTTGATTCAAGGCGTGATCGCCTGCCTTCTTCTATTGAGTGGATCATTTGAGCAACTGGTCATATACACTTCTGCGGCGCATTGGCTTTTTATGGGGATGGTGGGGATATCGCTTATCGTCTTCAGGAAATGGGAACCGAACCTGCAACGACCGTTTCGCGTCCCGCTGTTTCCGGTGATTCCACTAATTTACATTGCATCCTGTGGAATCCTGTTTCATAGCAGCCTGACCTACGCCAATTCTCAGTTGGCCTATGGCGCCTGGCTTGGATTTGCGCTTGTTCTATCAGGACTGCCAGTCTATTGGATATCAAAGCGGTTGAAGAGATAGAGAGTGTTTATTTAGAGTCTTTTTATTCCTACTCTGGACTATCAATCAATATTGTCCCTAAATCACGCACTTCGCCCGGTTGACCGGGGGCGATGGGGATAATTGTTTCATTCCAAAATCTATGTATCCTCAATTTTCCTCCCTGAACGGGTATTCCATTTAATGTAAATTCATCTCCTATTTTTAATCCCTCAACATGATCATAAGCATGACAAATATTCGGTACTTCAGGTAAGCCATATCTCCATGAAGTGAATCCATATATTTTATTTTCAAAAAACACTTGAATTAAATGTTTTGAATATTCATCTTTGTCTTTTGTGTTTTTATCAATAATTCTACCTTTGATTGTAAATGAAGGTGTATTATGCATGATATCGATATTAAAAGTTTGATCTTTTTGGAGGTGAAAAATTTTAGAAACGCTAACAGAGTTTTTCCCGGTATTAACGACAATCACAAAGGGTCCATCAGAAACTGGGATTTGTTCGAAACTGTATTTACCATATGGATTACCAATTATTTGTTTGTAATCTCTTTGATATATTGGGGAACCTTTTTGATCGTATTCAAATAATTTACGTCTTGAAGACGGTATTAAAAAAATGGAATAATTTTGTATAGGTTCATTTATTGAATTAAATACTTTTCCATTTATATTTGAGTATCCTTGTGTATATTTGTTGACGACAATTGTTATATTTTTTGACGCCCATTCAGTACAAGTAGTTTTAGCTTTGTCATATTCATTGGTTGGCTTTACTTCAAAAGATGCATCTATGAATTTTTCTGCTTTTGTTCTAAAAAAAG
The DNA here is from genome assembly GCA_963662285.2 of bacterium. Classification (GTDB taxonomy): domain Bacteria; phylum Hinthialibacterota; class Hinthialibacteria; order Hinthialibacterales; family Hinthialibacteraceae. The sequence goes on along the minus strand of CAXXMV010000008.1, from coordinate 221,623 downwards.
AAAAACGGCCATCCTTATCGGTGATTCTTATACTATCATAACCCAAATATTTGACGCCATTAAACTGCCCTTCAACGATGCATCCTGAAACAGGATTTCCATTATTATCAATTACTACGCCTTCAAATGACTCTGTTTCTTTTTCCATAACAAGCCGCATGGATTTTTTTATTGATTCATGGTCTAGCCTCGCCTTAAAATCTAAAGGTTTATATTTTGGCTTTGTAACAATTATCTCATACTCACCTGATGCGATGTATATTTCAAATAAACCATTAGAATCAGAAACTGTTTTTGAAATATTAACGAATGTGATACTTGCATCAGGTATAGGTTTTCCAACTTCATCATATACATTTCCTTTCAATAAGACTTTTGCTTTTGCATCAAAAACAATCTTAATATTTTCCAGTTTTGTTCCTGGACTAGGCTTAATTTCAAGGGCTTTGTTCGAAACCCCAAATAAAGAATGTTCTGCAGAAATGTAAACTTTTTTATTTATAGGAATAAAACGGTTATTGATAATTTCAAAGTATCCATTGTTTGTTGATTTTTTACTTTGAGAGATTCCGATAGGAATAAGTTCCCCAAATGAGAATGTTCCAAAGAATTCATTAATACGAACGACAATAGTAGCATCGACAATTGGTGAACCATCATCCAAAAAAACATTGCCAGAAACAATCCATGATTTCTCTAGCGCAATGTCAGCAGTCATTTTATTATTCCCGTCAAACATTACAACTGGATTTTCTTGAGGTGCTTCACCATAGTCTGTTGTACGAAAACCTCGAAAATAATGTATTGGAATATAAACATAATCCTTCATTGGCAAGACGCCTATTACATAAGAGCCTCCCTTGTTTAGATTTAATTGATATGTCCCTTCTAGGTTAGAAATACTTTCAGCCGCTGGTGGGTTATTAACAGTATATTCTCGAATGTTTCTATCCCATTTCAGAGCATTATCAGAATTCAAATATCTAAAGTCATAAGCAACAACTTTTGCATTAGATATTGGCTCACCTGATTCTTTCTCTAAGACTCTTCCCGAAACAGAAGATTCTCTATTCTCCAACGTCAGAGTTACTTCATGCCGGTCTTTAACAAGTTTGATTTCACATAGTGACTTTTCTCCGCTTGTATACCATACATGCTCAGCATAAATCACATATTCACCGGGAGGAACATCTTCAAATTCTGTGAAACCGACCGTATCGCTGGTTTCGCTGATCATCACAATACTCCCAGTTCCAGGTTTGGATTTCAGCGTGACTTTGGCGGAGAATATAGGATTGGATTCATTATCCTGAACGTGGACCATGATCCTGCTCTTAGTGTGAAGATAAATGGTTTGCGGCTCGATATTATCTTTTGCGCGAACTGATTCTTCATGTATCAAATAACCGGGCGCCGATGCAGTTAGAACGTACGTACCGGAAACCAGCGGACTGAAACGAAACGAACCATTTTCTTTTGTGCTTTTTTCATTCAGATCGGCTTGTTTAATTTCTTGAAGGCGTGATGAAGCGGAAAGGATTAAGCGGGCGTTGGCGATGGGTTGGTCTTCGATTGTTTTAACGAAACCGGCTAATTCCACGCGTCGCAATGCAGTTAATGTTAATTGATTCTGACTTTGAAATATCTCAATGGTTTTATCTCTAATGGGGAAAATGCGATCATCCGTCACTGAAACGACGTACGCGCCTATGGGCAAATCGTTGATTGCAACAAGACCATTTTCATCTGTCTTCGCTTCGACTTTACTTGTGGCATTTTGGATAGTGCAAGAGACCGCATTCAAAGGCTTGTTTTCAGTATCGATGATCGATATATCGAGAGCCACAAAGATCGATTCTTCACGAATAATTTCTAGATTACTATTCGAGTATTCCTCTTTCGTCGTGGAAGGAATCAATGTGCGGGATACCAATTGATTGGATGATACGTTCAGCTCTTCTCCAGATTTTATGCGTTCGTTGACTGCGCCGTCATCACTTTGGTAGGTAACCTCTCCAGAGAGAACAGTGATTTTTACCTTTTGGGAAGAAACGTTTATCTTATTAGTTAAGGTTGCTATCAAACCGATGGCAACAATAATAAAAAATCCTGCCGTTAAATAGCGGAAATTGATTCGCATTCTATAACTCCCCGATCTTTATTTACTCATCGGATAATTCAATATGGAAAACCGTCCCCACGACTTGAACAGTTCCCATAGGCAGATCAACTACAAGCGGAATGTCTTTGTTTTTTGAAGCGTGAATTTCTATGGCGCCAGCAGACAAGGCGACTTGGCGCCGACCGATGAAATCGAGGCTCAAAATCGCTTGGTTAGCGCCAATTAGACGGGTTCCATCTTCGAGTTCTATGTTTAGCGTCTCATCGTAAGGGACTACAATCGTTTTCCCTACTAGCAAATCACTTTTTAATTCGTCGGCGATTTGAGCCGGAATTATAGAGTTATCAGAAAAAGAAAACCGTAAGATTGGCTGGGGAGTGCGGTGGGATGAAAGAGTTAGCAGTAACCCGGCTCCGCAGATAATAATGGCGAAACATGCCGCCGCAGCGAAATATTTCCAGGTCTTTTTCTTTATCTGGCTATCTTGCTCGATCCTTCTTTTTAAGATTTTCTGATTATATTGAATAGAACTGAATGAACGAACAGAAGATTGGATATCCCGATAATCTTTCATAATAGAATTTTCTTCAGGTGTTTCGCCGTGTTGAAGACCTGCGTCGAAACTCTGAGAAAGGCGTTCTTCTAAATCTTGCCGTTTTTTACCGTTCATAATTGATCTCGATATGGCGTTAAAATCGCTCTCAAATTTTTTCTCGCCCGATAGAGCGTTTTGCGAACGTTCTCAATGGTTATTCGTAATGTTTCAGCGATTTCCTGATACGATTCACCATTTAGTTCTCGGAGCGTTAAAACAATTCGTTGTGAATCGGGTAGTTTCATGATGGCGAATTCTAATAAGTCTTGTTTTCCTTTTTCCTCCAAATGTCGCATGGGAGTCCAATTTTCCTTAAGAATGGATGGAAGATTTGTTTCATCATCTTGAAAAGAGAGAATAATTAACTTTTTCTTTAAGTGGTTAAAGCAAAGATTTTTGGCGCAGGTCATTAATAATCCCTTGATGGAACCATTTTGCTGTCGGAATTTTCCTTCTCTTACCAAAGTAACAAACTTCACCAGGGTTTCCTGGAGTATTTCTTCTGCATCTTGTTGATGGCCTAGTATGAGGAAGCACAATCGCATCACATCATCCGCATAAATACGGATGATATCGGCGTATACTGATGGATCATCTCTGCCAATACGCCGGATGATCGAATCTTGTGCATTTTCTGACATTAATTTTTCCTCTTATAATTCTATACAATATTTTTTACGAAAAATGGACAAGTAAATATAAATTTTCAAAAATAATTCTGATGAAAAATAAAAAAGCCGCGCTTTTCAGCGCGGCTTAATTGTCTATATTGGTAAAGGTTGTTACCCTGTAATACTCGGTGCAATGTTTTCCATGACCTTCTTTTTCTTACGCGTGTCCACTTTGCCATAAGGTACATCTAGATAAGCTGATGCGATAAATACATCGTCTTTGGAGAAGCCCAGCGCTTCATATGAGGTGCGCAAAATTTCAAGTGTTTCATCTACCGTACGGCGGTTGGGAAAAATCTCTTCCTGCTGAAGGCATTCGTTGATCAAACCTTGTTTGTTAAGCACGTAACTATTAATGATAAATACTTCCGCAACTCCAAGCAGCCGGTTGCGGGTTATGGCGTCTTCTTCGCACATGACAGCTTCACGAAGCGGACGAAGAATACGGATGCGTCCTTCTTCGGTTTGGGGATCGCTTTTTCGTGCGATATCAGCATCGGTTGAATCTCTGGCTTGTTGCAATAAATACTGCAAATCCTTTTCCGTCAAAGGTTGTCGCCGTCGAGCAGTGCGTTCCATAGCCATTTCAGCTGCACGACGCAAAAGAATCGGGCTGATGCGTTGGCCATGCGTACGTTTGTATAAAAGCCGATAGCCTCGCGTTACAGACCTCATATACAGAACAGCTTCATTAAGGGTTAAGCCTGGTTGGCGGTTTACGAACCGCCGCGCCGTCTCCGGCGCCATACCCCATTCCTGCACCAGATGATTTTCGATGGCTTCACGGGCGCTTTTTGAGGTTGCTTCATTTTTCTTCTGGATAGTTTCCATCGATTACAACCATCTCTTCCGTTACTCGGCAGATTCTTACTGTTTACTAGAATTGCTCGGTTTCGAAAGAATCTCCTTTCTTATCTAGATAAGTTAGTTTCCACATAGACTATAGGGATACTGTAGAATCCAGATAATCTTGTATATTATGCCGCTCAATGGCCAGGTTCGGTTTTCGACCGATTAAATCCTCTGCCACCACAGCAATAGAACGTTTGACGCCGCAGGTTTTGATTGGATCTGTGGATGGATCAAGACGAATAGTCAGGTGATTCTCGGTACAGTTTTTCGTAACAAGGATATAGAACGTTTGAGGATGTCCTTCCTCAATAACAATTGTCGATATTAGCGCCTTGTTTCCTTGGCGTTCAATATAAATATCTTCAGTCTTGATGCGGTAAGCATCGTCCTTGTAAGAAATTGGAACCAGGTCCTGACTAAGGTCTATTCCAGGTGCGTCCCCAGAAATAACTACGTGTGGCAAACGCTTAACTCCTAATAGTAAATAACAAAAACTTGACATCCAGAACAAAACAGCGTTTTTTTCCAGAACAATAGCAGGGGCTAAGTTAACATCCCTGCTACTACCTAATAATAACACGATAAGATATTTGCGACAAAAATGACTAATACTTAATAATTAGAATTGAAAATTTGAACATTAAAGCAAGTAAATAAACTGTATCCGAATACATAGTTTATACAACTCAAACAAATCGTCAAGAGATTTTTTTTAAAAGTTTACACTTAATGATAGGAGATATCTCTATTTTAAATAAAATAATCTGATATAAATAATTAAAAAACAGTGCCTTATGAACAAAATATTCACAGGTTTTCAACAGAGTTTCTCAGTGATTTTATATGAAAAAAGATATTATTCGATTATTATAATCTTGACATCTCATGACTTCGCTAGCCAATAAAAAATATATGACGACAATTATAATTAATAATTAACTTTATTATAAGTTATATAAGTGTAATTATAATAGTATGTTCAATAATTAAAGTTATAGCGCTGTCGGTTATTCAATCTTTTTTATTTCCCATAATTATCGATAATGATTACTTTTATATTAGCGTAATATTGAAAAATCCCTTATTTATTCAGAAAATAGAAATATTTTTTGTATCCATTTTATTTTACCAACATTATCAATTATGAGGTTTGTCAATTTTGGCAAAACTCGTTTAGATATGGGTTGATATAAAAACCTATATAAAAATAATAAAAACATTTTAGAAAGATTACATAATATTGATAGTCAAGATATGTTTATTGACACATGTTGACTATATTAGAGTTAAGTTCCCATAATAATTTATATATTAGTCATTATAGTAATGTCTACATTGGTTAATTTTTGAAATAAGTAATAATTAACTTGTAGAATCTTTTCTGAATGGATAGGCGATACTTGAATATTTTAGATAATGTTAAAACTAAATAACTACGTTCCAGGATTAGAGATGATGAAAAAAGACAACAATGAATTTGAATCAACTGTGTATGGTCCTGTCCTTTCATGGAGAGTTGGCCAATCTTTGGGCATTGATCTGATCTTAGAAACTTCGGTCTGCTCGTTTAATTGCATCTACTGTCAACTTGGTTCTATACAAATAGTTTCAAACCAGCGTAAGGAATTTGTTAAAACTTCAAAAGTAATAGACGATTTCAAAACCAGTTTATGGCGGAAATCCGACATTATTACCTATAGCGGCAGCGGTGAGCCGACTTTAGCCCGGAATCTGGGTGATGTTGCCAGTCAAATTGCCAAAATAACCGACATCCCCCAGTTGGTTCTTACTAATGGGACTCTATTAAATGACCCTGAAGTAATCGCCGACTTGCAGAAAGTGGATCGCGTCTTTGTTAAAATTGACGCTGCCAGTGAGGAACAATTTCAGCGCATCAATCGCCCGGTTGATGGAGTAACCCTGCAATCGATTGTTCAGGGCGCCAAGCATTTTAAGACCCGATTTAATGGAGTGTTAGGCGTGCAAGTTATGTTCTTACCCTTGAATAAGGGTGATGTTGATCAGCTCGCCGAAATATTGATTGATATTCAACCGCATGAGGTTCAACTTAATACTCCAACCCGGCCTTACCCCAAATCGTGGCATATCGCTGCACGCGGGGGACACAACAAAGAACTACGTCCCTATGAATCCACACCATTACGGGCAATCAGCATTGAGGAAGCAAGGGCAATAGAAGACCGCTTAATAGAACTCACAGGTTTGAATATTGTTTCGGTTTATCAACAGTAAAAACTTGAGAACATTTGATATAAATAATTTCAAGAAGGGGAATCTTATTATGAAACGAAATTTGCTTATTGTTGTTATGCTTTTGGCAGGATTTGCGACGGCGGACGCCCAGCAGCAAAAGAATTCTGTTTTTGACGAGATTATAGATGATCCAGCTTTGCCGAGAGTTCTTTTGATCGGCGATTCAATCTCTATTGGATATACCTTGCAAACCCGCGAGATGCTCAAGGGAATCGCCAATGTTCACCGGATTCCAACTAATGGCGGCCCGACAATTAGAGGTTGGGATAATATCGATAACTGGATCGGAAAAACGAAGTGGGACGTAATTCACTTCAACTGGGGATTGCATGACCTTAAATACCTTGATGATGGTAAACATCAGGTTCCTTTGGAATATTATGCGCTTATGCTGGAGCGTTTGGTCAAGCGTTTGAAACAAACTGAAGCCGCTTTGATCTGGTGCAGCACGACTCCGGTTCCAGAAGGAAAAGTAAGCCCTAGACGCGATCCCGCTGATGTGATTCGTTATAATGAAGCAGCGCTTAAAATTATGAAACGGTATAATGTTCAAGTAAATGATTTATATGGATTTGCATTCCCTCGCTTAAAGGATATTCAAATACCGGTCAATGTACATTACACCGATGAGGGATCAAAGCAATTAGCTGAGCAAGTGGTGAAGCATATCAAGCAAGCATTACAAAAATAGACGTTATCACCCTCAGTAATTCTTATACATCAACTATACTTATGTTTATGGCATATTAGATTAATGATTATTCTTTATGGAAAGGTTACGAACAAAAAACTTATGCTTAAGCAAAAACGTAAAGGTTTTACTCTTATTGAACTGCTGATCGTTGTGGCTATTATCGGCATTTTGGCCGCCATTGCGGTTCCAAACTTTTTGAACGCTCAATTGAAAGCTAAAATAGCCCGCCTGCAAGCCGATTTTCGGGCCATCACTACAGCGCTGCAAATGTATCGTATGGATAATAATGATTATCCGCCTGACGTCGCTGGTCCTAATGATGAAGCAAGGTCATTCAAGTTCCTGACTACTCCAGTGGCCTACATTAGCAGTGTGGAAATCTGTCGCGACTTCTTTACCGCAAAAACTGGTCGATCAGATGAAGGCAGTAATGTAAGAAATTATTACGATTATGGGAAACAGGATTATATCACTAAAACTGGTCTTGGATTCGTAATGATCAGTTTCGGTCCGGATACAGATCTCGATATGCCTTGGAGCACGGATTCCATGGATAGGCTTTCAGGACGCAGCGATCAACCACTTTTCTTCCTATATCAGGCATCAAACGGCCTGATATCTTCCGGCGACTTTATCGCCACTGCGCGTGGAGTTCATAACCAGTAGAATTGTTACATATTCATAACCAAAATACATGCCAAGAGCGGATGAATTACTTGCTCTTGGCATTTTTTAATTTCTGCAGGTTTATAACTTGAATATCTTATGTTATCCGGCCAGAGAATCACAATTCCGTATTACGAATTGATACTTAATAACACATACGATTGACATATCACTGTTAATTTAGTATAAATGAATTCAGGCGTTTTTTTAAACTACACAAAATGGAGGATTATGAACATGAAAAGTTGGGTGCAACAATGTTGTTGTATTTGTGTTCTAGGGTTGCTTTTTATCCCCTTGACCGCAAATTCTCAAGAGAAATGGTCTATAGAATGGACTGACCGTGCTGATGTTAATCCATTAGAGTTGAATGAAGTGGGTGACCGGTCATATATGCCTTATGTACTTTATAATGAGACTTGGCCTGAAGAATCCCGCTTCCGCATCTGGTTTGATTTCGCCAGCATTAACGGATTAGCCTATGCCCAATCGGCGGATGGCATCACTTGGACTAATCAGGTGAAAGTTAATGGACTGAACACTGAAGGTGAGATGATCGGCGGACGTCCGGTTGTACTGTATGAGCCGTCATGGGATAAACCATTCCGGATTTATTATTATTGCTATCCAGAAGAGATTTGGCAAGTGCGGGTAGCTGAGAGCGTTGATGGGATTAATTTTGAAAACGATCAAAGGTCCATATCTGCTGAAGATTCCGATCTTGGAACTTATCCTGATGGTCATGCGGTATTATATATGCCAGGCCAATTAGAACCATTTCGAATGTTTTACAATTCTGGCAGCGGAATAATGATGGCTTCCTCAACCGATGGCTATGAATTTTATGACTTTGATATTGTTCCATTTCCACCCGCTATGCATCCGACCTGTGTGATTTCCATTGGTCAGAATGACTACCGCATGTGGGCTTTCGCATCCAATACCGAAAACCAATACCTGGTTTCATCGGATGGATTTAACTGGGAGCAATGGGATCCGATCAACGATGTAGGCGGCCTTGGTGAGGCTGGATCATGGAACGAAAACCGCAACTATTACGCTTCAGTGGTTTATCTGGGCAAAGGCAAATTCATGATGTGGCGCGGCGGTAGAAATGACGCTACCGGGCTATACCGCTCTGGCGTAGCCGAAGGCTTTGACGCCCAATTGGCTCAGATTGATATGGGTAATTGGGACGTAACCAGTGAATTAACCGATTATGTCGCCGAAGGATGGGAACCCTATGGTTCCAATGCGCAAGGCGTCTTAACTCAGAATACTGATGGAACAGTGGCTATTACTGATGATAAGGAAGACGCCAATTTTTATATGGTGCATGAAACGGCCTGGGTAGTTCCATATACCGTCGAAGCCAATTTCCGCATAGATGAAGAAGGCGGCGCCGATGCTAGTGGACCGCATTGCACTATCGCTTGCTTGATGACGGATGAATATCATCCCGGTGGAGAATCATGGCAGCCCAGTTTCGCCCAGGATCGCTTAGGCGGTTGGAACCTGAATGGCGATGAGCCAGTTTTTGATCAAGATATGACGCAATTCAATACCATTACGGTGGTATGCCGTTTCAATGAAGAATCGCGCTCGGATTCGCTGATTGATCCCAACAATACCGCCGCCCTTGGTGAGCAGTGTGAATATGACGTCTATGTTAACAGAGATTTCAGCCAACCAGCCGTAACCTTCCACGGTACCGGATGGGTTGGATGGCCTGAGGTGGATCGTGATGGCCGCGTGGATATCGGATGGCCTGGTCCTAGTTCCGGTACGATGACGGTTGATTGGGTGCGCTGGGGCAGCGGCGTGATCCTTGACCCCAATGATCCTGGAATATCAGCTGTTGGTGATTGGTCTATTTATTAGAGTTGTTCAAACTTTAGGAGAATCAATAATGAATCGCGAGCAGGAAAACATGATACCTATTGGCTTCGCCGAGGATTACGTTCATGAAAATTTGATCGCTAATGCTTTTGATGATGCTGGCATTGATTATTTTATTCAGAAAATTCATGCCTTATCGTTCCAACAAGCTTCTGAACCAGCCGAAGGATATTCACGTTTTCTAGTTCTTGAGAAAGATGCTGATGAGGCGGTGAAAATCGCCAAATCAATATCCAATCCACAAAACGAAGCTACGGAATGACTTGCATGAAATAAGGGTTTGAAAACAACCCCCTCTTGAATTCTCCCACAAATTGAGGGAGAGGGATTTTGAAAGATAACTATCTTATATTGTTTTACTTAGTTATATAAAAAACCTTGGAATTACATTCCTCTCCCAAGATTGGGAGAGGTTAGGAGAGGGTTGATAACGATTACCTTAGCAGAGGACAAAAGTCATTATAAGCACAACCAAAACGGGGTGGATCACTATGATCCACCCCGTTAATAGTTATATCTCGATACAACTTATTTCAGTCGTTTCACGCGAACATTACGGTATTGGATGTTGCCGTCGTAATTCTGAAAGCCGATATATCCCGTTCGGGGGCGATCTTTCAAGGCTTTGCTATCAGTGCTTGATTTAACATATTCATCAAGATCAGCGTCAACTATCTGTACGCCATTGACGTAAATCGTAATTTGGCTTTTCTCAGCTTTGATCATCATGCTCTGCCAATCGCCGGCTTGTTTGGTCGCGCGGACTGACGGCGCCACTTCATGATAAATAGAGCCGGTTTTTTGCCAGGCCTGCAATTCGCCCCAATGTTTGGCGTCATCATCAAGTATCTGAATTTCCATGCCCGTGTAGGCGCCGTCGCCTTCTTTCGGAGTGCGGATATAGACGCCGCTGTTGCCTTCTTTGGGAACCATGAAATCAAGTTTAAGGATAAAGTCGCCGTAATCATCAGACTTGGTTCTGATCCAGCCGCCTTGCTTGCCTTTGCAGGTCAAAACGCCGTCTTTGAGCGACCAGGCGTCTTTTTCACCTGCTTGTACGGTTAGATGCTTCAGGTCATTGCCTTGGCCGACTAACAGATTGGTATAGCCAATCTCTTGCAGGCGCATGTTTCTGAATTCAAAGGCGCGGTTTTCGGCCTGGATGCCGATAAGGCCGATTTCCGGTTCAATGAAATCCGCTTCCCAAATCTCTTTACCGTTTAATTCCAATCGTGCTTCCTCGCCTTTGGATTCCAGGTGGAATTTCATCCACTCTCCTACGGGAATCGTTTCCAACTCAGTTTTCAGCATTGCGCGATAACCGCGAACCAGGTAAGCCATGGCATCGGTTTTGAGATTGACTTGGAAGCCAGCGTCAGGCCAGGGTTTGCCGGTTATGCTGGAGCGGAAGAAGAAACCGCTGTCATAATTTTCAACCAGCGCTTTGCATTCGAATTCCATGATGAAATCATCATACAGTTGATCGCTGCGCAGCCAGCCCATGCCTTTGATAAGGCGCAGGTTGCCGTCATGAACATCGAAATCTACATCGTGGACGTAACTCCATCCATTAAGGTCTTTTCCATTGAATAATTCAATCCAGTCTTCCTGCGCCATTGCGGATGATGAGAAAAACGCAACCACCAGAAGAAGGCTTGCCATGCTAAATGATTTGCTGATTTTCATATTCCATACCCTCTCTTATAAAATGAATATTTCTTGATATGACAATACAGGATTCAATGGATTTTGGGAAGAAGAGAGAGAAAAAACAGGAATTATGGGATGATTTACATTATATCCTTAAATGGGATATTTGCGATTCTTCTTGTCTGAATCCGGATACTCAGGATTTTCCGGATGCTCAGGATTTGACATAAAAAACATTTTGTTTCCTGTAGGTTATTCTGATTATGAACTTATTGATTATAGAATGAACCATCATGAGCATCCTTTCATCCTGGCTATCCTGATTCAGACAAAAAACACTCTGAAAATCTAATCCTCTCTCCCTTCGGGATAGGTCATGGCGTCATCATTATATAACAAACGGTATAAATGAATCTCACCCTCATGACGTACTGGTTCCAGATATCGATGCATGAATTCCTGCCAGTTCTGTGTGATCTTATCGTTCTGGTATTGCCAGTTGTCGCGATTGGTTAGAAACCATTTGACGTCCAGTTGATGCAGTTTTTGGGCGGTATAATCAGCGCCTTGATGCAGCCAGATGTCGATCTGCTCCTTAAAATGGGCGCCGCTGACGATGTATTTTCTATCCAGATAAAACAGGTATCCAGTGCGGTAGCCATAGAGTTCATCGTTTGGGTCGGCGTTTTGTTCTAACCATTGCTTCATGCGGAAGAGTTTGTCTGAGAAGATGCGTCTTTCCAGAATCCACTCGCGCCGGGCTGGTTCGCTGAGCGCCGTGGCGCCATACCAGCGGATGTTCGGGCTGCTGAGAAAATAATAGCGTTCTTTGATAAAGGTAAAAAACAGGCTGAACAGGATAATGCCTACCAACCAATGCCCCCGGTTTATACGCGGGACGAGCCATGACACGACCAGGGTGATGCATAGTACGACCAAGCCGTTGTTCACGCCAAACAACCGCGCTATGTCTGAACCCCACAGCAAGGGAAAGAATCCATAAGCCAACAGGGTCGCAGTTACGGGATATCCCCAACGTTTTTTTCTGATAAATAAAAGGATAAAGAGCGAGAATAAACCTAAAAAGAAGAGCAGATAGGCGTTGTATATCAGCCAGCGCAGGTTTACTCCTATCTGGCCAAAGAATTCGGTGGTGGTTTTGGATTTAAATAGGTTTATGCCATGATTGTTGGCGTTGGATTTCATAGCCGGGATGAACTCTGGATCAGTGGGGAAGACCTCTTCCAGCATGGGGTATAGTGGATTACCAGTGAAGACATAGGATTTGATCATCCAGGGGCTCATCATGGCCAGCGCAATCAGAGAATATACGCATATACGCCGCGTCTCCTTTCTCCATGCTTTGCGTTTCCATAAAATCATACGTAGGGACATAAAAAGTAATTGGGGCGCAAATCCAAACAGCAGCCCGTTAAATTTGGTTCCCATACTCATGCCGCAGAATACCGCCGCCAGAAGAGTCAAATTCCAGCGTCCACGCTCCAGTGAATACCAGAGCAGGGCGGAGGATAGAAAAACGTAGAAATAGACCGCGCGTTGCACATTTACCATCATGGGCAGGCGGAAATGTAGGCTGCACAGATACAGCGCAACCGCAAATAAACTCCATTTGGCGGATGCATATCTCTTAGTTACGGCGCCGATCAGTATTAATAGCGGGAAGAAATGGCAATAATTGAAAATTTTAGCTGTTGTGTCGTTGCCCACTAAAAGAGAAAAACAGTAATGCAAGTGGGCGTTCATGGGGTAATGAGATGGCATATTGAATGGAACCAGCTGGATATAGCCGCCATGAGTTATGTAATGCAGCGGTACGGCCAGGTGGTACCAAAGCGAATCAACCTCGCGCTCAGGAACGCAGGCGGCCAGAAAATAGATAATTAGAATAATAGCTGCAACAACGGCTGATCCAGGTGATTTTCGTAGATGTTCAAAGATTTTTTGCGCAAGATCCACGCCTTCATGGTTCCAGGAAAGTAATGAAAGAGCGGTAAGTATTATGGAGAGAGGTAAAAGCACCGATAAGCGCAGACCGCCCGCCATACCCAGCGCGAAATAGACGTAAGTCAGGCAAGTCTCTCCCAAAGCGAAAGATATTGCTACATAGTAGCCATAGGGCAGTTTTCCTCTTAAACGTTTAGCCAGGAAGAAACCAAAGCCCCAAGCCCAAAAGAATTGCCAGAGTCCTAAGAGAAGATTGGTCATGGTTGAATTTTAATGGCTGTCCGGTATAAATTTACGATCAAGATGAAGTGGTTGGATAATTCGATTTAGTTTCCAACGCGTATTAAATACTTTCTATATACGCCTATTACCCGAAGAGTCGACAAAAAGTGGATGAAAGACGAAACTCACACATTCTCTTGTATACAAAACACTTACAAATCTACCAATTATTATGATTATAAAAACAAGTTTTGACTTTTTACCGCTTCGTCATTATCTAAATTGATTCATAATCTCGCTATTGACTTTTATTGGATGATTAAATGAGAAGATGGTCCCTTGACCTTCAATACTGGTGAAGGAGACTTTGCCTCCAAGGTATTTTTCTCCAAAAAGTTTCATACTATGGGTTCCCAGACCATGCCCTTTTTGCTTTTTTGTTGAAAAATACCGTTGAAATATCTGTAATGCTACCTTTTCTGGAATAACCTCTTGGTTTTGTACATTCCAAGTAACTGAATCCTCTCCAATATCACACCAGAAATAGACTTTATTCTTGTAATTGGATGCTTCTAAAGCATTTTTTATCATATTCATAAAAACTTTTTGAATAAGCGTATTGTCGGTCTGGATACGGATGTCTTTTTTCAAATCGCGAATAGTAAGTATCTCTTTACGGGATTTTACGTATTGCAGAAAAATGAGTTTAACTTCATTTATGATTGAAGAAACTTTATAATATGCAAATTCAATTTGAGGCATGTATTCTTCAGAATTACTCAAGAACTGCTGACAACGCACCTCATTGACTAATCGATTAACATACGTCGTGATTGAATCCAATTGTTCTTGAGGATTATTGGAAATGTTTTCTTCTAAAAGTTTAGTTGATAAAAGTAAACCGCTTAATACATTATTCAAGTCATGAAAAAAAGCCCGTTCCAGAGATTCCCGTCGTTTTTCATCCCGGATATCGATAAGCATTAACAACACCAACTCTTCACCGCAAACCTCTAATGTTTCAGCCCGCACTTTCATTTCAATAGCAATATTGTCTTCTGTAATGTTCAACAAACATTCACGTTCCTGGGGAGCTTTGTTTTTTTGAGTTGCTACAATCGCAATAGCCGCCCCGCAAGTACTGCAATATTTACTAGTCCCGCAACCACCAGGATGATCTTCAGAATGGACGCACTGCAAAGCTTCTCCCGGTCTCAAACCAAGTATATTCTTTGCGCTAGGTAGACCTAATAATTGCAACAAATTATCATTAACCGCCAATATTTGGCGTTTACTGTTCAATATGCATACAACGCATCCAAATGTTTTTATAAGCGAATCAAAAATCGCATTTTGATTAATATTACTAATTTGCAGTTGAATACGTTCATCATCCAGTCTTTCCGCTGGAGCGAAAAATGTTGATATGTTCTCAGTATTTCCTGGTAAGGTATCTTTTAATTGCATTTTCTATGACCAGCATTCTACTAATAAGAATTTTGGTTTCTCCTTTGAAATATCCAGAATCACTAATTTATGTAATGATCATGCTCAGATTTATTATCAATATGTATTATATCATAATAATTGCATTAGAAAATCTATATCCTGCAAAATATAAGTATCCAGCTCGAATCATCAAATAAAGTGATCTACAAGTTGATTATCGTTTGCGTTTAATTTTAGCGCCGAGATCGGCTAGACGTTCATCTAGTCGCTCATAACCACGGTCAATCTGTTCGATATTTTGTATTTCACTGGTTCCTTCGGCGCATAGGGCTGCCATAAGCAGCGCCATGCCGGCGCGAATGTCCGGGCTGCTCATAACCTGACGCCGCAAGGGTGTTGGACCCACGATCACCGCCCGGTGCGGGTCGCACAGAATGATGTTGGCGCCCATCGATATCAAGCGGTCAACAAAGAAAAGACGGCTTTCAAACATCTTCTCAAAAATCATAACCGTGCCCTGAGTTTGGGTGGCCATGACCACCGCAATACTCATCAGATCGGCCGGGAAAGCGGGCCACGGACCATCGTCGATTTTCACTTGTGTAGCCTGCAAGTCTGCATGAATGCGTAATTCCTGGTTTTGGGGTACGAAAATATCGTTGCCGCGAATTTCCACGTTAACTCCCAGGCGTTGATATTGATGAAGCACCATGCGCAGGTAATCAGGAGAAGCGTTCTCAATTAAAAGTTCTCCTCCGGTAATGGCCGCCAGCCCGATAAAACTTCCTACTTCGAGATAATCGGCGGCGATGCGGTGTTTTCCCCCGTTTAGAGAATCGACTCCCTGGATTGTCAATACATTGGAGCCGATGCCTTCTATTTTAGCGCCTAAATGATTGAGGAAGGCGCATAATTGTTGAACATGAGGCTCAGAAGCGGCATTGCGTAGAATGGTCTCGCCTTTAGCCATAACCGCCGCCATAACCAGGTTTTCCGTCGCCGTAACGCTGGCTTCATCAAGCAGAATATCAGCGCCTTGCAAGCGTTTATCGCACCATACCTTGTACGAGTTATCGGTTAATTCAAATTCAGCGCCTAACTCTTTTAATCCCAGCAAATGAGTATCCACCCGCCGCCGTCCAATGCGGTCGCCGCCGGGGAAGGGAATTTCCGCATGTCCGCATCTAATCAGTAATGGCGCAATCAACAGCATGGAAGCGCGAATCTTTTTGCACAGGTTGGCCGGCAGTTTGGATGCCTCTAAATTATTAGCTTTGATGGATAGTTGATGTGAATTGGTTTCTTGAATCGTTGCGCCGCATGCGGCGATAAGTTCCAGAAGACTGGCTACATCACCAATGCCGGGAACATTACTGAAATTTACTTTTTTATCGGTCAACAGCGCAGCAGCTAGCACTGGGAGAGCTTCGTTTTTATTGCCCGACGGTTGGATTTTACCACTTATGGGATGCCCGCCTTCAACCATGAATTTCGCCATTCGAGATTATCCTTTTATTATTAGATCAATTGTAAAAAAAGTTCGTTTATTATGTTCGTTTTACCAAGTCCCCTCTCCTACCGGGTGAAGGGCTAGGGTGAGGGGGGGTATCAAAAAATTGATGCATCTAAATCATAATCCTATTAAAAACTATCGGTTCTTTCCAGAACCGTAACCACCTGATTAGTCGCTATATCTTCTTTTAGACGCAATTGATATATCGGCCATTCAGGATATTGAACCAATAATTCCCGGTTTTTTTCGTCTCCCAAATCATGGGCGATGATCCAACCTTGATCCAGTTTAGGATCAAGGAATGAAAAGACGGCAATATGGTCGTTGGGGTCTTCAACGAAAACAACGGCGTTCTCTTCTTGAATTCCCTTGCGCAGCAGCTGCGCAATCTCATCTCTGGTTCCCCAATAGGAATCTCCATATTGTGCGCTTCGTTCAATCCATGATGTGCATATTGCCATGATAAAATATGCCGTAAGGATAATATATATTAGGCTGCGTATTTGAGACTGGTTTATCAATAACTTATTATGCCATCGGTTTTGAATTTCTTCGATGGCCCGGGCGGTGAGTATGATCCAAAAAGGAATGGTTTCATAGAGAAAACGTGGTCCAAAGCAGTCATCCTGGAAGAAATAGAAGAAATATATGGTCTGCACCATTATTATGGCGCTGATGCAGAACCAGTCGGACCTGGTACGGCGAAGTCCCGGCGCAAAGAGTAGAAACGCGAATATCAGTGATGGAACCGGCCATCCGAATAGATATGAGTTGAGCGCATTCAGGTTGCAAAATATATTAGCCGTAGCGCGTAATGGAGTATGATGTTCGCCGCGGGGTATCTGTGGACCGAGGGGATGTTCGCCCCATGGTTTGTCGCCGAATCCCATTGGGTTGGCGTCGAAATAGTGCACGTAACCGGTGCGAAGAGCGGCGCCGGTGGTTTGATGGTTGAAATATAAATAAAAACAGAAAACTGGCAATGCTCCCAAACCGACCATTAAGACAGTTTTCATAAGGCGCCTGGCGTCTTTACGACCTTTAATGGCCAACCATATCAAGCCTACGGCGATAAATGACAGGGCGGTTAAAGGCCGCGTAATAAAGGCTGAACCAGCGCAGAATCCCGCTGCAAATGTAATTTTAATAGTTGATGAAGCGCTTGATGAATATTCCAGGAGTATGAGAAATAAAAATAGAAGCAACAGGCAGGTGGGATGATTCATAAATCCTCCGCCCATCAATAAAAAGAATGGAGAGAATGATAAAAAGAAACATCCCAAACGGGCGACGTATAGTGAAGAAATCCGTTGAGCATAGATAAAGAATAAGGGGATAATCAATGCTGACAGTATTGGATTTACCAATTGAGGGCATTGTAATAAAACTCCAATTGCTAAAATTAGAGCATAGCCTGGAGGATAAATGGCGTACCAACGACCTGCTTCTATAGGGATATACATTCGCTCAAAGAAAACCGGTTGGTCAGGCGCAGGCATAGCTGCATATCCATGAGCGAATACTTTCGCCTGGAATAATTGCGCCACACCATCATATATATGAGGAATTCCTCCCAATAGCAATACATTCACCGCCAGAGTAATAATTAATACCCATAAACTTAAACCAGCGATATACCAATAATCGGATTTTGCGCATGACTTATAATGTATGAATGCATAGAATGATTCTAAACAAGAACTGATTTTTTTAAGCGAGTTTGAACAATCCACAGCGATGAATACTGCGACTAAAATGCTGAGGCATGAACCCATAAACCATAATACGCAATACCACATCCATTTTTCATAAAACAGGGAGTTGAATTTCCATATATATCCGATAGGAAAAGTCGATGCGAAGAGGATCGAAAATATAAGAATGAACCGGATGGGTTTATAGAGTTTAATACTACGCAACAGCGGCGATAGGGCAAAGATAGTAAGACATAAAGCGCCCTGCATGTTTATGAAAACAATCCAGGAAGCATGGGGTTGGAGCGTCTTGAAATGATGTAACCATTGCCGAATAGATGGAGAGGCGCTCTTGGAAGATAGAAAAAATAAGAAAAGAACAAGGAAAATTGTAAACAAAATGGAAAAATTTAAAAAAAATCTTAGTCTATATATAGACGAATTTTTATACATCGGAAACCTCAAAAACCACAAATAGCCTTTATTTACAATACATTCGCAAGAATTTGTTTGGCAAAATGAAAAAAAAACTTGTATAGTGCTACAAATTTTTTTTCGATTAATTGCATTTTTTACTTGACATAATTACACTAATTGTAATATAAAAGAAGTCTAGGGAATATAGAATCCCTGATTTTAATTACCCTGGAAGGAGGTAAAAATCTATGGCAGTGAAAAAAACTGCGGCGAATAAGAAAACTACAGTTAAGAAAAAAGCGGTGGTTAAAAAAACCGTAGCCAAAAAGACTGTAGCCAAGAAGGCCCCTGCGGCGAAAAAGACTGCGGCCAAGAAGGCCCCTGCAGCTAAAAAGGCTGCAGTAAAGAAGGCCCCTGCGGCGAAAAAGACTGCGGCCAAGAAGGCCCCTGCGGCTAAAAAGGCTGTAGCCAAGAAGGCTCCTGCGGCTAAAAAGACTGTAGCCAAGAAGAAAACAGCAGCCAAGAAGAAATAACGATTCGGGGACTAGTATTCATGTTTTAATGTCTTATCTAGAGAGATAATGATGTGGAGTAAAGTTGCTAAGGCAGCATGGATATATTAGAAGCATGCTTTAGCTATGGACTATGAATCTTCGAAGTTCGTGGTGCATCAAGAAATTTGTTTTTTATTTCCCAATGGGATATGTAGGGTTTTTGAGGGCATCTTCAGATAAATCTGAAGATGCTGTTTTTTTTCTCTTTATCTTGAGGTATAAACTGTGCTATGATGTAACCTATGCAAATAAGATTTCATGAAACGTAACCCCCTGGGGTTTCCCGCAAGGCGGGGAGGGTGCTAGACAATCCGGCTTAAAAAAACGAGGGGAACCATGACAATAAGTAAAATACGATCAATTAAATCTGCTTTTCAATCGGGTGATGTAATTGATCTCGTTAGCCGTTTGGACGATATTAAGATTGATCCGGTTCGTTTGCACTATTACGAGAAAACCGGCTTGATAAAAGCGAGCATACGCCCGGCGCAGGGATGCGGTAAGCATAAACTGTATTCGTTGTCTGATCTGGTTATGTTGAGATGGTTCCTTCAGTTGCGCAAACAAGGGTTAAGTATGCAGAAAGTACGCAAGGGAATCGCTTATTTGCGTAAGAACATGCCTCGCTATATCGATAAACCCTTGGAACACGAACTCTATTTTGTGACTGATGGTCAAGACATGTTTGCACTAGTCAATGGGGAAGAAGCTATCTCTCTAGTACGTTCTCCTGGACAGAAATATTTTGGAGTTATGGTCTATGACTTCAAAAAAATGATTGACGACACTCTTGAAGCTGTGCATCAAGCTGCTTAAGAGAAAACTAGTCCTCATAGAACACCAGACTGGCATAGGTTACAACTGATTGCGTGTCTTCCTCGATGGCGCGATCATAGTTTAGCAGTCGACCGCAAGACGGGCGAATTATATCTAAAGCCATATATATCGGAGAAAGACCGCATACATTGTTGCGGTCTTTCTTTTGTTCTATCACCCGGTAAAAGTTTTCCGCATCTCCTTCGAGGATAGCATCGAGAACTTCACGGTCTTCTTTTTCTACCCGTTCCAGTTCATCAGGCGGTATCCCCTTCTCATGGCCGAATTTTCTACCAACATGGCTCAGGTCAACTCCTGCAATTACAGTTACTTTGCCGGGGTATTGATGGATTTCGGCGCGTAATTTATCTAGAAGCCGGGCTAACTTTTGATCCTCTCGCGGCGAGTCGCCGTTCATTATATAGGAGTGAAACGACCCGCATAATATTGGTACAGCTTTGCCGTTCCATTCTTCCGGTAGAATATGCCGCAGCCATAAAGTCTGAAATTCTACTGAGTGTTCATCGCGGTGCAGGAATTCTTCTTCAAATAGGTCGATAGGCGCTTCCTGACTGATTTTATCAATAAAATGCTGATCTGTTTCTATCAATCCAATGGGGCTTGAATAGGATTTTCTGGTCAACGACATTAGGCTTTTATTGCTTTGATGCCCGGTTCCTAGAATTATATAAAGGTCGGCTGGAGAATGTTGAGCCAATTCCCGATATGCATAAGCAAAGCATTTCCCACCCCGGTTCAGATCGATATGAGGAGCGATCAACAGCGAAACGCCGTTATTCTGACAGTGATCGTCTTCAGGAATAGCATTCTCAATAGAACTCAGTAAACCGTTTAGTTGTTGTTTTATTTGATCCTTTTCTCCGGAATACGCAGTTCCGGCATGAGCCGGTTCACGGTATGGCGCATTACGAAAAGCATCCAGCGTTTCCTGCAATGCTTTCTCGAATGTTCCCGACTCAAGATAAAGTTCTTTATCCAGTTGCAGAACAATCTCCTCTATTTTATCCAAGGGGATTGTTTGATTGTATTGTCGGATAATTGACTGTTGAATATCGTGAAGAGAGTGATTGCCGTCGAACATAGAGATAATGAAAAATACCGGCGGCGGCACCACCAGCATATTCTTGGCTATTTGCCGTGGATCGCGCAGACCTACTCCTTCTTCCAACGTATCCTTGATAGGGAAGGCTTCTATGTGGCGTATCTTTGGATATTGCAGGTCTGGCCGTGTAATTTGAGTATCTTTTGACACTGAGTTATCTCCTTGAAGAATATGTACCTGTTGATAATTGAATTATGGTTGGATTATAAGAATATTCAATAGTTTTCATGAAATTTAGAGTGCATTTATATTAAAACTATAGCAGGCCGCCGAAATATGTTAGTATCTTTATATACCTCTTCCAGGAATGGGAGAGGCCCGGTGAGGATTGATAAATTTTACCTTACCAACCACGTTTTAACCTATTTAAGGATGAGTTCTAATGACATCACTTATAGCTATTCTATTAACTATTTGCGCCGCCAACCCTATCGTACAGATCAATGGTCCAGCCCATAATGGCGTTTCTATACCGATTATTTGGCATCTTCAACAATCATCTTTGAGCGGGGATGAATTAGTACTTAAGAATAACGACAACGACTTATCAATACCCTTGCAACGGTCGCTCCATAATCCTGAAAAGATTTACTTTATCATTCCTCAAAATGCCATACCACAATCTGCGGTTCTAAAGATATCTGTTAATAAAAGGTCTAAGCCAAACCACGAACCACTGTTTCAAATAGAGGAAAAACAGCAGGAACACCTCTATCTGACCGAAAACGATAAACCAGTGCTATGTTATAACTTTGGCCTGATGACCCGTGCAGGAGTTCCTGAATCGCTATACCGCTCTTGTTATGTCCATCCGATATGGGGGCTTGATGGAGAAATCCTGACTGATGATTTTCCTGCTGATCATTACCATCATCGCGGATTATTCTGGAGTTGGCCTAATATTATGATAGGCGGCAAGCATGTTGATCTGTGGGCTTTGAATGGAGTTAAACCTAGATTTGAAAAGTGGTTATATAAAGAAACCGGACCGGTATGCGCCATTATCGCTTCTCAAAACGGCTGGTATACGGGAGATGCCCGCGTCGCGCAGGAAGATGTTGAACTAGTCGTTTTTAAGGCTGATGAGACCGGGAGGGCCATAGATGTAACCTTGAAAATAACCGCGCTCAACCAGCCAATTATTCTGCAAGGTGAAACGCATTATAGCAAAGGCTATGGCGGCCTCTATTTCCGCGTCCCGGCGGGCGACCGCAAAACCATCACCAGCGATAGCGGTTATCACACCAAAGACAGCAACATGATGCGGATGCCCTGGGCTGATTATTCAGGTATATGGCATGGCGCCGATAAGATGTCCGGCAGCGCCATCTTCATTCCAGAGGATCATCACGATTATCCACCGGGATGGACTATCCGCTATTACGGCATAAACGGCGTAGCCTGGCCCGGAACCGGATCATATACCATTGAACCGGGTGAGAGTCTTGAATTGCAATACCGCGTATGGATTCATCGTGGAGACGTAAAACAGGGAATGGTTCAAGAAGCCTATGACGCCTATTCTTTGACTGATCTTGATGTGATGGATTGACGTCAACAATGGTATTATCTCTTCCTATTATAGGAGAATGGTTAAAGAAATTAAAAAAATGGAAAAATTTGTATACACACTACGTTTATTGGTGATATCATATACGATATCAAGTTTAATAGTATGAGCGCTTACAGATACTATTAAGTAATATAGGAATTACGCTCATGAATAAGCGTGAAAAGAGACTGGAAAAGTGGCTGAATAATTCTCCAAATGAAGTTCCTTTTAGCAGTTTTAAATCGATTGTTGAAGAAAGCGGTCTGAAATTAGCTAATCCAGCGAGTGGTTCTCATTATAAAATATATCATCCTGAATGGGATAATTTCCAACATGAAGAATCTATATCTGGTTTGGATATAAGAAACAACACGTATTCAATACCCGTTCACAAAAACAAGGTTAAGAAGAGATACTATAAGACTGTTCTAGAGTTCATTAAATATTTGCAGGTGAAGGAAAATGGCTAAGCAACGAAAAAAGGATTTAGAGTATTTTTTGTCTTTGAATTATAAAACAATCATTGAGCCTATACCGATTGAAGAGGGCGGGGGATTTGAAGCCTACAATCCCACTCTTGGCAAGTCTTCATGCGTCGCGGTTGGAGACACGCAAGAGGAAGCGCTTTTGGAATTAGGGGAAGCCAGGAAAAGTTTGTTTGAATTCTGGCTTGAAAAGGGCTTGGTTATACCAGAACCAGTTGAAGAAACTACGCTGGAAACCAATTATAATGGAAAAATTCTATTTAGAACCACACCGGAAATGCATCAATCATTGGTTGAGGCTGCTGAGAAACAAGGTGTGAGTTTGAATCAATACTTAAACCAGGCCGTAACTCTTGGTTTCTCTTTATCAACATATAAAACCGAAGTTAAAACAACATGTGGTGAACTTCATATTTCTAAAAAGGCTGCCCAGGTTGCCTGTTGATTTATCTACCCGAAAAAGTAATAAATAAACGCTAAAAAGCAAAAGAACAGAATTTCGCAAATAAGGAATTTAGTATTGTAAAGAAATTTTGTTTTGGTTTTCATGATTATCCTCTCAATCCAACATGGTGTTTTATCTACTATAATAACGTAATTACGTTGATAGTATTCAATATTATTTACGATTCAATTCGAATTTTGTACTTTTAAAAAAATTTGAGTCTATTTTTTTGTCTGAATCTGGATACCCCGGATTAGCAGGATACTCAGGATTTTTCATCATGAGCATCCTTTTCATCCTGGGCATCATGATTCAGACATTTTTTGATTCTGCTTAAATCAATAAGTACTCACTTGCGGGATGAATCTTATTTACCTGTTTTTTTTAATTAAAATAGGGCGCTCCGCCATCCACTTGGTTGAACTTTGACGATAGGATTTAATATTAACGAGCAAGCATAATGGATTATCAATATAAATCGAAGGAAAACAAAAACTATGTCGAATCATTTGAATAGACGTAAATTCTTAGGTTGTAGTCTGGGGGCTACGGGATTACTGACGGGTAGCGGATTACAGGGCGCCTATGGCGCTAAAAGCGCAGGAGCGGAAGTTGATCTTTCGGATAAGGCGCCTAGTACTCCGGTAGCCATCCAGCGTTGTGAGTCGTTTGAACCTAAACTGGTGAGGAGCAAAATTGAGGCTGCGTTAGACTTGATCGGTGGAGTTGACAAACTGGTGCGCAATAAGACCGTTACCATAAAGGTTAACCTCACTGGAATGCAGTGGAAACCTTTCGCAGGTATGCCCGCTTATGAATCCTATCAAACCCATCCTCACACGGTGGGGGCATTGTGCGCTATCCTGAACGACGCAGGCGCCAAGCGTATCGTGATTATCGAAAATCTCTACTGGGAAGATCCCTTCGAGGACATATTGATTAAAGAAGGTTGGGACGTTGCGGCGATTCAATCAGCGGGCGGCCACAAGGTGACTTTCGAAGACATGCGCAACAAAGGAAAGTTTCCCGGTTACAGCAGGTTCAAAGTGCCCTGGGGCGGCTTCATCTATCCCGCTTTCGACCTGAACCAGCGCTTTGAGAAAACCGACGTCCTCGTATCGCTTTCCAAATTGAAGCAACACGCCTGCGCAGGCGTCACCATGACCATCAAAAACATGTTCGGCAACACGCCCTGTTCGTTATATGGCAACGATGCTCCCGGCGAAAACGCTCTTACGCATAGAACCAATATGTTCCACAATGGCAGAACCAAGCCTCCCGCCGGAGTCCCTCAGGAACTCGACCACGGTCTGGAAAAACATTGGAAATACCGCATCCCCCGCATTGTGTCCGATATTTATGGCGCCCGTCCCGTTGATCTGACCATCATCGACGGCATCCGAACCATCAGCGGCGGTGAGGGCTACTGGAACCAGGGAGTCAAACTCCAGGAACCGAAGGTTCTGCTGGCTGGAAGAAACGGCGTCTGCGCCGATGCCGTGGGAACCGCCGTCATGGGTTTCGATCCAATGGCGAACCACATGGAACATCCGTTTCCAGGAGAAAACCACCTACGCTTCCTGGCTTCCAAAGGTATGGGAACCAACGATCTAAGCCGTATCGAAGTTGTAGGGCTGCCGCTGAAAGAAGCGCTCCATCCTTTTGATCCTAAAAACGGCGGTTAATTCAGGAAAGGTATATATAAATCATTTGTTATCAATAAGATAAATGATAATGCTATATTGTTTCGTTTCACCTGAAAGGTCAATCTCGTTTTGCTGGTTATCCCTTTACACGAGTGGTCGCTATCAACCCTCTCCTAACCTTTCCCAATCTTGGGAGAGGAATGTTAAACCACAGTATTTTGTATGACTAAGTCAATACAATATAACTGGTTATATTCCCAAAATCCCTCTCCCCCAAGCCTGGGGGAGAATCACAAGAGGGAGTTGTTTTCTAAAACCTTAAATATTCCAATTGGCTTTATAAATATAATCTAACTGCCGTTTTTAGCAGGAAGTCCTGACAAACAATGAGTCTTGAATATGCCTTCCTTCATACCAAAGGTTAAAATCCCATTATTATCGCCGTTTTGCATGAACGGATTGATATACTAGCCAAACTAAGGGAGCGCTTATTAGGATAATTACTTGATGGATACCTAAATGAGCGTCTCTTGTACTGCCTGTATTCATGTGGAATAATCACATCAGCCGGGAAAATGTATTTCCTGTTATTTATTAAACTGACCATATAACGAGGAGAATTTCATGAACATGGATATAAAATCAGAGCATCCGCGAACCGGGTCATCCAATATTAACCGCCGTAGTTTCCTTCAGGCTGGCGCCGCATCGCTGGCGCTTTCTTCACTAAATGCAAGCGCGTTAGCCTTTGCTGGCGATAAGCCTAAGCGGGTGGGATTGATTGGCGCCGGTTGGTATGGCAAGAGCGATCTCTGGAGGCTCATTCAGGTGACGCCGGTTGAAGTGGTTTCGATTTGCGACCCGGATAAAAATATGCTAGCTGAGGCTGTTGAAATTCATGGCCAAAGATTAAAGGGCCATAAAACGCCGCGCACCTATAACGATTACCGCGAGATGTTGCAAGAGAAAGACCTCGACATCGTGCTGATTGGATCGCCGGATCATTGGCATGCATTACAAATGATTGAATCAGTAAAATCCGGCGCGGATGTGTATTGTCAAAAGCCTATCAGTGTTGATGTGCGTGAAGGTGAAGCGATGGTTGACGCCGCCCGCAAATATAACCGGGTGGTGCAGGTGGGCACCCAACGCAAAAGCACTCCGCATCTGATTAATGCCAAGAAAGAGATTGTTGAATCGGGCATGTTGGGAAACATTGCTCATGTCGAACTATGCTGCTATTTCCACATGCGAGCCAATGGCAATCCGGAGGTCCAGCCGGTTCCCGATTTCCTCGACTATGAGATGTGGACTGGTCCGGCGCCTTTACGTCCTTACGACGGGCTGCCGCACACGCGTTGGTGGCGGACATTCATGGAATACGGCAACGGCATTATGGGTGACATGTGCGTCCACATGCTCGACACCGCCCGCTGGATGCTTGACCTGGGGTGGCCCAACCGTATTACTTCGACTGGCGGAATCCTGGTGCAGAAGGATGGCAAATCGAACATCGCTGATACCCAAATTGCTACTTTTGAATATGACAAATTTAACGCCCTTTGGCAGCATCGCACCTGGGGGACGCCTCCTGATCCCGACTACCCCTGGGCCATATTCATTTACGGCGACAAGGGAACCCTGAAAGCGAGCACTATGCGCGCCGATTTTATTCCACAAGGCGGTAATGCCAAGCCTATCCATTTCGATTGCATATACGAGCGCGAGAAATATCCTGAAGATGTGAACGAGAAACGCATCGAACTAAATGCCGCTCCAGCCACGCGATTGCACATGCTGGACTTCCTGAAAGCGATTGAAAAGCGCAGCAAACCTGTCGCCGATATCGAAGAAGGCCACATATCAACCGCCAGCTGCATTCTGGCCAATCTATCCATGAAACTGGGAGGCCGTCCGCTGATTTACGATCCCAAGCAGCGCGTAGTTGTTGGAGACGAGCAAGCCACAAAACTACTAAGCCGCCCATATCGTAAGCCTTGGCAGCATCCAGGCGTTTGATAAGAGATTAACTTGTGAACCAAGCGCCCCCTCTCCCATCGGATAGGGCGAGGGGGCGCGAGTTATAACATTGTTCAATGATTCGTGGGTGAATAGAAAAACCGATGGGACACGCTTTCGCTTTGTCCCATCCTGCTTCGCTAAAAACTTAACTAATCATTATATATATGGTTGGTGGTATACTATCATGTAAGAATTGAGTGGAGGTTTATTATGCCTGAGCGTTTTACGGTTATTATTGAGGAGGGTCTGGACGGCTATCTCATAAGCGAAGTGGTTGGGCTTCCCGGCTGCCATTCACAAGGCAAGACGTATGATGAGTTGATGGGGCGAACCAAGGAGGCGATTGCACTCTACATGGAATGTAAGAATCCCTCTGAGCGTTCACGTTTTGTTGGCTTGCAGGAAATCGAGGTAGAGGTTTAGGATGTCGAGGTTTCCTCAGCTTTCTGCGAAGGAAATTATTGATGTTATTTATAGGCTGGGATTTTCCTATAAGCGTCAGCGTGGCAGTCATATTTTCTTTGAGCATCCTGACGGCAGGACAACAGTTATCCCTAATCACCCCGGCGAAAAATTGGACAGGGGATTATTGCTTAAAATTGTGAAGCATGATTTGAGATTGGAACGCGAAGAATTCCTCAAACTCCTTTAGTCATCTTCAAGTAGAAAATTATCCAGACTCATAGGCAAAGGTGAAGTAAGTTCTTGATGAATTCTCTATATTATAAGTAACAGCATCAAGGGCTGGACGCAATGCGGTTTTGCCCTTGGCGCCCATGCTTTATTGTTTTTTTTATAGGATAAACTGATTTGATGAATTTCGATTTTTTGATTATCCATCAAGGAGAAATGGGAATGAGTTTATTTACGGCAGCAGAATATCTAAATAAATATTTTCGATCATTTGTTAATTTTTTATTTCAAATCACTCAAATCAAGTGGGCATGGATAATCGTTTTTTTGTTTAGTTTTTTATTTCTAACTCTTTCTGAAAGCAAAGCGCAGGAACCTGGTAAACAAGTTGTCCAATCCAAGGGATTCCATTATGATTATTTACTCTATCTGCCGAAAGACTACGGCCAAACAGAAGATAAATGGCCATTATTATTATCTCTTCATGGATTCGCACCCAATAGACCGGATGATATAGTTTTCTTAAGAAATTCTAAAGATAAACCTTCTGGAATTGTAGAAGATCCGGCAAAGATGAAAGAACTCTTTGGAGAAGAGGGATTTACATTCATTCTTGTCTCTCCGCATTGCCCTCCAGGCGAATGGTGGTTTGAACTATATCTGGATCAAGTGCTAGATGATGTTCTCGCCAATTATGCCGTAGATCGTAAACGAATTTACTTAACAGGAAATAGTATGGGAGGATGCGGTACGTGGAGTTACGCCAGTGTACATCCCGAACTTTTCGCCGCCGCTGTTCCTATTTGTGGAACGAGCGATGTAAGGTCTCTTAGTTCTGATCTTTCTCTTGCTCCACCGGCTGCGCTTGAGAACCTGGTTGACATACCCATTTGGGCGTTTCATGGTAAACGTGATTACACCCTTCCATTTTCAAAAGGAGAATCAACTGTTATAAATCTTCGGAACTTAGGAGGAAATGTTGAGTTTACTGTTTATCCAGAATTAGGCCATGATATATGGGAAAGAGTTTATAACAAGATAGATTCCGATATTTACAGTTGGATGTTGTCGTTTACCAAAGCGGATATCATAGTCCCTCTCTATAGGAAAGATAATGTACTTGCAACAGGTATATATAACGAAAATCTCAAGAGCGACGATTTGGCAGGTTCCGTCGAATTATCCGATAATAATGGAGTTATGTACACAAATGGTGAATTAGGAACTTGGATTCCTGATACAAAGTTTTTTTGGAAAACAGTCTACAGGAAAGATAGCAGGGGTGAAGAAATACCCGGTTGGAAACAACGTAACTTTGACGAGAGTCAATGGAACCACAATACTGACCTTGGTTTTCCTATCGGATATGGATCAAACGGCGAAAATGGAAAATTAGATATTAAAGTGGATGAATCTAGTTTAACCATTTATACACGTTCTATTTTTGATGTTCAAAATTATAACGCAATTACAGAACTTATTGTAAAAATTGCAGGTGACGATGCGACTGCAGTGTGGTTAAACGGTGTTTTCATAGGTGTTTCTGGAGAAAGTGTAAGCGATCAAAATGAACGCCCTGAAAATTGGCGCTTCGATACCACCACAAGAAGCCCTTATTATGAAGCCTGGGATTATGGTGATCCCTTCGGTTTTTCTGGTCCCGGCACAAAAAAAGTTACAGTAAAAGTGAACCTTGTTGAGAATGTTTCGTCTATTGAACATTGGGATTTGCATCAATAAATTATTCTATCCAATATCTTGCTTATTACATCCTGGGAAATTGAAAATATCCGTAGGCGCTCACGTATATATCATTTAATATTGTTAATGGTAAAACTCAGATATATGGAATACTTGTGG
This sequence comes from bacterium, assembly GCA_963662285.2. GTDB lineage: Bacteria > Hinthialibacterota > Hinthialibacteria > Hinthialibacterales > Hinthialibacteraceae. The sequence goes on along the minus strand of CAXXMV010000008.1, from coordinate 191,804 downwards.
AGGTGATCCATGATTAAGAAATGCAAGAATCTAAATGAGTTATTGAATTGTAAAGATAATTTTGACATTGACGAAGTCACTGCGCTTGCGTTATCAGATAAGAGCGTATTAGAAAAACTCCTTGAAGGTCTAAAAGTTAAAACGGAAACTGTACGCTTTAATTGTGAAAAAGTTCTTTTACAGATTAGTGAAGATCAACCCTCAATTATTTATCCCGAATGGGATTATTTTATTTCACTACTTGATAGTAAAAATTCCTTTCATCGCTGCTGTGCTCTTAATTTAATCGCAAATCTATCTCAGAACGATCCCCAGAAAAAATTCGAGAAGATTTTCGACAAATATTTCAGTTACTTAAATGATGTAAAGCTGATCCCTGCGGTTTTCGTAGCGCGTAACGCAGGGAAAATTATGAAAAGCAAAAACAAACTGCAAAATAAAATCATCAAAATCCTCCTTGAAATTGACCAAACCGACCGTGATCCTGAGCGCATTGATTTGATCAAGGCTGATATCATCCAATCTTTCGACCAAATATATGACGAATGTAAAGAGAAAAAGAAAATTTTAACCTTCGTTGAAAAGCAATGCGATTGCAAAAGTCCCAAAACGCGGAAGGTGGCAGAGGAGTTTTTACAGAAATATCACAAGAATTCTGGTTCCGAACGCGGGAAATAGAATTGTATCTTAATCCTTGGCGATTTGCCCAAACCAAAATTTACCTATAGATTTTTTTGATGATATTAAAAAAGATATTATCTTTAAAATTAATTCTGAAATTGTCATATTCTGAAACATTTTTGTGATTTCTCGCGTTATCAATTTAGTTGGATAAACCAATAACTCGGCGATCCATTCAATATTTACTTTTTCTTAAAAGGGAGAAATCATGAATCGAGGATATATAATAGGCGGCGCATTTTTTGTACTCTTTCTAGTCTTCATGATTAGCGTTACATTCATGGGGGGAAAAACGCTCGAATCTCCCCAAAACCAGGCCGTCCTTAACACTCCTCCTCCCGAACCACCTAAATCAGCTGCAACCATAGCGCCCAAGCCAATTCCCGTGGAACCCACTCTTTCAACCTCTGCATCTCCTATAACTCAAGCCGCTACCCAGGAAGAATATTGGATCGCGGGATATGTAACCGCCGAAGAAGGAAAAGCCCTGCCTGGAAGCATTATTACGGTTTTTGTTGAACAAAAATACAAACACTCCTCCGCATCGAAAAATGAAAAAAAGGTCGGCGTCGATGAAAAAGGTTATTATACAATCCATCTGGACGGACCAGTTAAGGGCTTTATCCATTCCTTACCCCCGGAGGGATATCTTTCATTAGGCGAAGAGTTTTCCTTGACGCAAAGCCAACCAACGCTGGCTCAACATTTTGCTCACCCCCCAGCCCCCCATTACATCCAAGGAAAAGTTATCAACGCGCAGACCAAATCTCCCATTGAGGGAGCGGAAATCACCGCCATGTGTCACAGCGCCTTTAAAAAGAAGCCGCCCCAACATACAGAAAAAGCGATTTCCAAAGAAGACGGTTCATTTAAAATCACGCGTTTAACGCAAGGAAATTACAGTTTGATGGCCAGTGCGGAAGGATATGTTCAATTCCTCGCTTATAAAATCCCAAACAGCCCCTTACTCCAAATAGATGTTCCAAAAGGCTCCAGGGATAATGAATATCTCATTGAGATGCAGCCGGGATCAGCGGCGGAATTTTACGTCGTAAACCCTATGGGGCAACCTGTTGAAAAAGCTGAAATCCAAATAACCGGCGATGAAAGTGAATGGGATACTATCGGCAATTGCACGACCAATCGCAATGGAACATCGACAAATACTAACCTTCCCAAGCGCACTTTGTATGCGGAAGCTTCCCATCCCACCGAAGGACGGGGATTCAGCAAGGCATTCACGCCTGGAATGCCCACCCAGCCCATTCGCGTGGAAATCGCTTTGCAAACGTATGCCTCTGTTTCCGGCAAGGTGCTGGATAGCGGAGGTAATACCGTTCCCGATAAGGAAGTCGACGCCGAATTGCAGGATATCCCCGGATGGAAGTATCCCACTAACCTCCGCGTTGAACCGGATCAAAACGGCGACTATTCCCTCGATACGCTGGCGCCCGGTTCCTATCGAATCTCCCTGACCCGCAGCCATCATTACCCGGTTAATCCTATCCAGTCTCAAACCCTGGAATTAAAAGCGGGAGAACACCGAACCGGCGTTGATTTCATTATGAATAATGGTGAGACCTATGAGATTAAAGGAAAAGTGATCGACAAGGAAACATCGGAACCGTTAGAGGGCGCGTCAGTTAGCGCCTTTCCCTTGAGCGATACGGAATCTTACCATAATGATTCGATGTATGCAAAAACCGACGCTAATGGAGAATTTCTTATTAAGGGATTCGTGAAAAAGGGAGATCAAATACAATTCCACATTTCTGGTAAAGAGGAATATCTCCAAACCAATCAGAAGCGTCCGTTTGGAGAATCGTATTACACCCTCGCTATGAAAAAAGGTGGTCAAATCACCGGGATCGTGTTGGACGACAACGACCAACCCCTGGCTGGCGCACAGGTTTATCCAGTCAGAATGTATAGCGGCAGACCATATCATGAAACCCACAGAGCAACAACCACCGATGACGATGGTGCGTTCACGTTCAGCAAACTCGATCCGATGGATTACCAATTCCACGCCAAAATGAAAGGATTCCCGGAAGCCGATAGCGAAACCATCAGCGTGCGTGAAGGGCAAAAAGTTGATACAATCATCATCCGCATGGAGAAAGGGATTGAAATTTCCGGCGTGATCGTTGATCCACAAGGACAACCTATCGCCAACGCAATCTTGAGTATTCTATCCAATGTACCCGATATCCCAAAAAATTCCTATGGGCATCCTTTTTCCAAGCCGAATTACCCACAAGATGCAATCAGCGATGGTGAAGGACAATTTCAAATAGATAATTTTCCATCTCAAGGAGACACTCTGGTCGTTCAACACAACGATTTCGCGCCTACGTTATTTGCGATTGATACATCCATGATCGCGCAATCTCCTTTCACGATTCGTATGACATTGGGAGGCGGCATCGCTGGAACTACTTATGGATTGGCTGGGAAGAAAGAAGCCAATGTAGCCCTCAATATTCAAAACTGGCCGGAAAATCAATTCAAATATAAAACCCTCAGCGATGAAGAGGGAGAGTACCGTTTCGAACATCTTGCGCCCGCTTCGTACATGGTACTTAATTACGGACCCAATGACGATTACAAAAGCCAGCAATACAAAACCGTTCTTGTTGAAGAAGGCAAGATTACGCGTTGCGATTTCGGCGGCGGCGAGGGTGCGGTCATTCGTGGAACGGTCTACAAACGGGGACAAATCTCTCCCAACGCCCAAGTGGCTCTATCCATGCGAAGGACAAGTCAAAACCAAATCGGCTACTCACTTAAAGCCGTATCTGACCGACAAGGCGCCTACTCATTCCCATCGCTCGAAGCGGGAGAATACACCATCATGGTTACCACCGAGTCCAGCGAAACCACTCAGCCCGATCAACCCCTCTATGAAGGAAATTGTGAGTATTCAGCGAAAGTGCTGGTTACCGAAGATCAATCGGAATACACAGTCGACCTTCACATCGCATCGTTGGAAATTCAAGGCGTGGTTCTCGATGAAGAGACCAATGAACCCATCGCCGAAGCGAAAATTGAACCCCGCTTGAAAATCAACGAAACTAATCCCCAAGGAGTAAGGAATCTTGAAACGCAGACAAAATCGGATGGCTCATTCACTCTGCTCCCCATGGAATCCGGCTCGTTCACTTTAGCGGCGATCAAGGACGGGTATCAAGCCAAAGAATTTGAGATTACGGTTCCCCCCTTCAATTCCGGGGAGACGATGCAACCAATAATAGTGAAGGTCTACTTGAAAAAAGACGATATGGCCATATACCTTCGTCTCTTTTTAGAAGAAAAACCGGCAGTCAGCAGTTGGATTAATGTCGTTGCCGAAAGCCAGGAATATAATCCCCAGATATTACCTTCTACCCAAATCGAAGAGGGATACTATAAAGTCTATGGTATGCAAGAAGGAGAATTGGAAATTCGAGTTACCGCCTATTGCTTCTCTAAAATGATGGAAACGCTGCCGCAACGGCTCACTATTCGCCCGGGTGAACAACCGCAACTCATGCTCAATCTGTATGCACCGGATAAATATGGGGTGATGCTGGTTGCGCCCGATAACCAAACCTTGGATGGACTCGCACTTCTCGAATTGACCGGTTTTTCAGAACCAGTTTCATTCCAGGCCCGTATCCGCAGCAATCCTGAAAGAGATATTTACAATTTTGTTCCCGTATCCATTCACCCGGAAGTCTCTAACGTACGCATTCTCGTTCCCGGCTATCAGGCGGTGGATTTTAATCCCGCTGATTATCCAAAACAGACGGAGAATTTCAACCCAGATGATTTGATTCGTTTACCCCTGATCCCGCAGTAAAACCACAAGGGAAGGATATCTGAGGTCTGTAGTATATCCAAAAACATAAGTGATAGTGCCAAGAGCAAGACCGCATTGCGGTCTTGCTCTTGGCATCCTCCCATCTTGATATTCAGATTGAAAAGTTATTGAGTTCCCTAGACTAAGTTTGTGGAATGCGTTATTGTTTATTTGTAGTTTTCAAGGCAGTAGTTCTTTTTAACAACAGTTGGTCGAAAAAAGACTATTAATATCTAAATAATGGTATGGAACATTTCATGGAAGAGATGGTATCGATTCTTCAATATTTAATGCCCGGATTTGTAGCGGCATGGATTTTCTATAGTTTTACGTCATATCCAAGGCCCGCGCAATTTGAGAGAGTAGTTCAAGCATTAATTTTTACTATATTTGTCGAAGTTCTTGTCATTTTTTTGAAAAATTTTCTAATGTGTATTGGTACCTTTTGTGTGATCTCGGAGTGGAATGACTCATCGAGATTAATATGCTCCGTTGTTAGCGCTATATTCTTAGGCATTATATTTTCCTACTTTGCTAATAACGATAAATTACACGCATTATTTAGACAAGCAGGGATTACGAGGGAAACATCATTCTCTTCTGAATGGTTTGGCGGTTTTTTTAGAAACGCAACTTTTGTTGTATTACATTTTAAAGATGATAGACGGCTATATGGTTGGCCTATAGAATGGCCATCAGAACCAGCAAAAGGGCATTTTCTGATCGAAGATCCTGCTTGGTTAGTAGATGAGATTGAAGAAGATGGGGAAAAAAAAACTAGTGAGAAACGTATCACTGGAGTAAATCGAATTTTAGTTGATTCAAAAGATAGCCTCTTCAAAAAAATCTGTGGGTGAAATTTGGTTCTGGTAAATCGCCAAGTGTATGATATAAGGCGATTTCCAGCGCTTTGTAGGTTCGAAAACCGTACGCCATTTTGGTAGTCACTTTGGCCTTGTTGTTTAAGCCTTCCACCACTCCAGAAGAAAACTCCTTTTTCGCCCGAAACCAGTTCAAAATCAGTTCGCGATGGTTGCGCAGCATCTTGGCCACTTTCTTCATTGGTTCGATTCGCGAGCGCATGGTTTTAGTACACCACTGATCCATGAAGCGTCCAGCCCACCATGCTGATTTATATTCCCAGAAAAATTGAAATTCCTCTTTGAGAAGATAACTTCTCACCGTGCGCAGATTATATCGAACCACGTTGGCTAATTTATCGACCTGCTTGACTGTCAAATTATCCGGGCGTTTCAGAAACCACCAGCGACTTCCTTTTAATACCGGTTCTAATCCCTTGGCCTTCAATTCACGGGATTCTCCAGCGCGGACTTGATCTATGGCTTTGTTCATATGAGCCATGATGTGAAACCGATCCAATACATTCAGCGCGCTTTTGGCTTTTTTGCGAATGACTTTGAGATAAGCTTTCCACATATCACTGCACACAAATTCCAATTTTTTTGAACGCTCTTCCCCGAACCATCTGAAGAATTTCAACAGTGTTTTGATCTTTCTTTTTTCCCCGATCCACAGCAGCCGTTTGCAATTCTCATTGATTTGATATACCACTGTCACATACTGATGGCCGCCGCCCCATTGCATTTCATCGATTCCAATGGCGGTGATTCCTTCCAGGTTCACATGCTGGCGGCCCCATTCTACCGCCCGTTCAACCGAATGAAAAACATTGTACCAACTTGTTTGAAATGCTTCCGCCACTTGGCTCCAACTCATCCGCTTGGCCCAGCTCGCCAAGAACCATTGATAGATATGCGTTAATTCATGTTTACCATCGGCCCAAGGTACCTTTTCAACTTTCACTCCACAGCGGTGACAATTCACGCGGCGCATGGCATAGATCAGGAATACGGTTAATCCCCATATCGGGATAAACTCAAATCGGCGCGCATCTAATCTGTCATAACCTGATCCTTTTTCTCCGCAGCATGAACATATCGGGCGGCTTTTGACATGAGCACGGACTTTTACCTCTATGGATGTTTTACCATTCCATTCACCAAATTTGCTAGAAGCATATACATACCCCTTGATTTTATGAACACGATTGAGGATTCTAATGACATCCATCCGGTTTCCTCCTGGTTGATGATTTTTCGCTGATTTCATTCTTTCAGGATAAGAGACCGGATGTCTTTTTTATACCTCTACTATTCGAAGTATTTTTGCTATCATTCACCCACAGATTTCTTTATAGAACCAAAAGATATTAAATGGGTAGAGTTTTTAGAGAAAACACAGGAGCAATAAAATGACTAAAAAAGATTCCAATTCATCACCACCGCCTGCAAATGATACAAGAGCAATTAACGAAGGGGTAAACGATCCACCCACCCCAAAAGAAAGGCCTTTGCCACCACCTTCACCACCACCTCCACCTCCAAAACCACAAAAGGATAATAAGTCGTAGTTTTATAGGAAACATTATGCCTTATCGATCCATCAATATTAATCTCCTACATTCCACCTGTATCGCTAAATTAAGCGATACGCATACTAAGACAAAAAAATCCCCTTCCCGAAGTAGGGCAGGGGATTTAATTGTTTAAAAGTATGTATACGTAATAAGGTTTACAAAATCCACTTCGTTATTTCTCAGCAGTCCGGTTGAATATCATATTGTATGGATAAATCAAGATGAAGAATATTCTTCTGAACATCTCGTTTCTTTCCTCTTTTGACATCCTGCGCAATTGGTCTACGAATACGGCCAGGATTATGATGATGCCGATGATGATGCGCTGGACGTAAGGCGAGATGTCCATCAATACGCAGCCGTTGCGCAGGATGCGGATGATGAATGCGCCGATTACTGAACCGATGATGGTTCCTTCACCACCCATCAGGCTGCCGCCTCCTACTACAACAGCAGCGATGATGTCCAGTTCCAGGCCGACGGCGGTTGATGGCTGACCGCTGCGCAGGCGCGAAGCCTGTAAGATTCCCGCCAGTCCAACCAGGAAGCCGCCCAGGGCGTATACCATTATCTTGACCCGGTCGACGTTAACGCCGCACAGCCGTGCGGTCTGTTCGTTTGATCCAACCGCATAGACCTGAACGCCGAACACTGTGTACTTCAAAATGAAACCGCCAATAATGGCGACGGGTATCAATATAAGGAACAGGTAAGGAATAATTAATTCAGTTCCACCGATGGGAATAGTGAAAACTGCATTACTGATATTGGTGAATGCGTCAGGAATGTTGGTATCGATCGGTAGACCGTCGGTTATCTGATATGCTGATCCACGCAGAATCTCCAGCATTCCCAGAGTTACAATGAAGGGAGGAAGTTTACCTTTAGTAATGACCACTCCGTTCAATACGCCGCATATCGTACCAACCGATACCGCGACAAGAATTGCGATATAAATATTGCCCGTCGCTACAACGGCAATAGCGCTGCATACGCCGGAAAAAGCGATCAATGATCCAGCCGATAAGTCTATGCCTGCGCTGACTATGATAAAGGTCATGCCGACGGCGCCGATAGCTATAACGCTGGTTTGCTGGATTATATTACTGATATTACGGGGACTAAAGAAAATTTCTCCCGCTCTGTTGCGGAAGAAAATGATAATAATGATTAATGCGAAAAAAGGCCCTAGTTTTCCTAATAACTCTATAAATCTTTTATTCATGTTTGAACACCATTCATTGCTTTTTGAAATAATTGCTCAGTAAACTGAATCGTATGATCCCTCCCCCAAAACTGGGGGAGGTTAGGAGGGGATTGATTGGTGGAATGCAACCCCCCTCTAACACCCCCCAAACTTGGTGGGAGAATGTTATTCTCTTACGCTGCGTGGTCTGTCGAAACTCCGGTGGCCAGCGCCATAACTTTGTCTGCGTCGATATCTTTTATACTATGTTTTTTACTTAACCGTCCCCGCGCCATGACGTAGATCGAGTCGCACATACCGAACAGTTCCGGCAGGTAACTGGAGACCATAACAACGCCTTTGCCTTCTTTGGATAGAGCGACAATTAACTTATAGATTTCGGCTTTGGAACCGACATCGATGCCCCGCGTCGGTTCGTCCAGCAGGGGAACAATGGTCTCGGCGCCTAGCAGACGCGCGATGGCCACTTTTTGCTGGTTGCCGCCGGACAGTTGATTTATATTCTGTTCTGAAGAACTGGCTTTGATGCCAACATCCCTGATTAATCTATCTGATAATTCGCGGCATTTACGGAACGAGACAATACCGTATTTACTGACTTTATCGGGGATGGAAAGAGTGATGTTAGTGCTGATCGTCATCTTCTGGGCTAATCCCTCGCCAGCCCGGTCTTCACTGAGCAAACCAACATGATGCTTGATAAGTTTGCGCGGGGTGGGGGGGATGATGGTGACTCCCTGAACGCTTAGGTCATCGACCTGTTGAGGATCAAGACCAAACAGGGCGCGCATCATTTCGGTGCGGCCTGCGCCAACCAGACCCGCGATGCCCACGATCTCTCCAGCGCGAACTTCGATATCAGCCCGCTTGGTGCCATTGGGGCTTCGCAGGTTGCTGAGAGATAACAGAACCTTCCCTGGTTTGTTTTCATGTTGAGGGTAAAGGTCTTCGATCTTACGCCCCACCATCAACTGGATCAGCTCTTCAGAGTTGGTATCCTCGATCTGGCCGTAACCGACTTTCTCGCCATCCCGCAGGACGGTGTACACATTTCCAATATGGTCGAATTCTTCCAGATAGTGTGAAATATAAATAATGCCAACGCCCTGGTCGCGAAGCGAGAGAACCGTTTCAAACAGTTTTTGAGCCTCGTTATCAGATAACGCAGCAGTAGGTTCGTCCATTATGATCAGTTTGGCGTCAACGCTAAGCGCACGGGCAATCTCAACCAACTGCCGCTGGGCGATGCCTAATTGACGTACAGGAACCGATGGGTTTATATCTGAATCAAGACGTTGGAATATTTTGCGCGTCTCGTTTATCTGACGTTTTTTACCCACCACGCCAGCCCTGCTATATTCGTGACCCAGAAAGATATTGGAGTAGACTGGCAAGTCCAGCGCCAGATTAAATTCCTGGTAGATCATGGCGATGCCAGCGTTTGAGGCTTCTTTGGGATGCCGGGCAGTGAAGGGCTTTCCCATGAATTGGATTTCACCATGATCCGCCGCATGTACGCCGGTCAGGATTTTCATCAGAGTGCTTTTGCCGGCGCCATTTTCGCCGACCAGAATATGCACCTGACCGGCATAAACATCCAAATCAACATTCGATAAGGCGCGGGTCGCCCCGAACGCTTTCGAAATTTGTTTCATAGAAAGTAAAGGCTCCACGGATAATTAACCTTCCTCTAGAGCGATTGTCAAAAATTTGTGAGTTTTTATCATCTTTGGTTTTGGTTGAAGCCAATCTGTTCTGGCTTCAACCAAATCGCGAATGCGACCTAATTATTACTATTCACCTAGAACTGATAAATCAGGTGAAAGCAACAGTTTGTTATCAGGTTCATCCATATTTTCCGGGGTGATCAAATAAACGCCTGTATCGATGCGTTTTTCAACTTTTTCGCCTTTAATGTGACGCACTACCGCTTTAACGCCTTCATAACCCATCTTGAAAGGATTTTGCAGGATCAAAGCGTTGATCTCATTTTTCTTCATGGCCTGGATCAGGGCGTCGGATGAATCGAAGCCGACGAAGATTTTCTTACCCGCCAGATCAATGGCTTGCAGGGCTAGCAGAGCGCCGGAGGTGCTTGATTCGTTGGGACCGAATATTGCATCGACCTCAGGATGTTTGATCAGCATATCTTCAGTAACGGCGCGTGATTTTTCACGGTCGCTGTAGCCGAACTGAGCGTCAATAACTTTTATATCAGGGTATTTTTCAGCCAGAGTATCTTCGAATCCTTTTTCGCGTTGCAGGGTTGAATCGCTGCCGGGATCGACTTTGGTGATGATGCAGGTGCCCTTGTTATCTAATAGACGAGCCATCTCGTTAGCAGCGGCCACGCCGCCTTTATAGTTGTCGGTAGCTGCGAAACTGACGTATTTGTCAGTGTTGATGCCTGAGTCGAATATGGCCAGAGGAATCTTGGCTTCGAAGGCGTCTTCCACCGCGCCGACCAGCGCTTCCTGATCCTGGGGCGCCAGGACAATGCCATCTACTTGCTTGACGATAAAATCGTTAACGATGGAAATTTGGGCTTCTTTCATGGTCTCAGTGGCTGGACCCTGCCATTTTATTTCTACGCCGAATTCTTTTCCAGCAGTAACCGCTCCGGCATGGACGCTTTGCCAGAAGATATGAGCTGTTCCTTTAGGGATAACAGCAATTCTAAGTTTTCCACTCGCTTCTTTTTTTGCGCATCCCATTGAAAACATGAGACTTATTGCGATTAAACCACAAAATAACGTTGATATGATTCCGAATCGTTTCATTACCCGTTCTCCTTAAGAAAATAGTGGATCATTACAAGAATTAATATTTTAACAATTATATTGCAAGTTCCACATTTTAGGGCAAGTCGTATGTGAATCAAAGGTTTGAACGGGTTACGAATAGAATCAAGCGCTTGAGGGATACTTCAAACAGTAAGTTGTAGAATCAACGTTTGACCGAAATATAGTCAACCCTTAATAGGCAAATGAATCAGGAGAATTTAAGCATTTGCATCTGTTAAAGCGGTCTATCGAAAGAATAAAATAAAGGTTGACATGTACAATAATTTTATGTTAGTGTAATTAAGTTTAATAATACATTTTTATAAAAAAGGAGGGGTTATATGAGTAGATCGAAACGTTTAGTCATTTTTGTAACGGGAATCATGGCTGTTTCTTTATTTACTCAAATGGTTTTTGCGCAAGACCGTTTTATCAATTGCCGTAAATTTGGCGCTAACATCAGCATCACAATTGACGGTGATCCATCGGATTGGCCCTTGGAAGCATTTGGCGATCCTGCTGTTATGCTTGATGTACCTGAAGGTCAAGGCTTTGGAAATGAGGCAACTGATAATGCTTATGATCCAGATGCACTGACAACAGGCGACCATTTTGAATTTGATCCAGCCAAAGTGTTAGTAAGCAATGAAGCAAACTTTGAAGCGGATGGTGAAGATGATTTTTCTGCGATTACTTATATCGGTTGGAATGATGAAGGGTTTTATCTGTTGAATGTTGTAACCGACAGCCAGATTGGTTGGTTTGAAAGCAGCTACCCGGAGCGGGATACTGCCAACCAACCCGGTTTTACCAATGATGGTATTGAAATGTGGTTTGACAACGATAATAACCGTGAACCAGTCAATATCAATGATGATACAAGCTCAGAATTTGACTTGCAAACTGCTTTTAGCATTGATGAAGCGCTTATCAAAGAAGAATTTGATCTTCCAAACATAATGGCGAATGGTTTACCGCTTGATTATGCTATTTTCCGCTCTGCATTAGATACGGAAGATAGTGATGAAATCGCTATTCTGGAGCAAATTCAACGCGCAGTAAAATTAGATGATAAACCATGGGATCAACATTCGTCTTATGTACAGGAAATTATGCTCCCATGGGGTGTATTTCCTTCATTCGAACCAGATGAACCAATTGGTTTCAATATCAACTGGGTTGATTGGGATGAAGAACAATTCCATCTTCAAAGATGGCATCAAGCTAATGAATCGAGTGTTGAGTTCTTCCGTGAAATGCGTTTTACCAGCGATAATCCATTAGGCGGTGGAACAAATGTAGGCGAATGGGCGTTGTTTTAGTTTGATTTATGAAGACAGATTACCCTATATCATTGATGATATCCAATTCATAATAGGGGTGTTTTTACACCCCTATTAATTTTGTAATAGGTTAGCCCATTGAAGCGCGTATCCCTCCCCCAAGCCTGGGGGAGGTTAGGTGGGGGTTGATTAGTCGAAGCGTAACCCCCACCTAACTCCCCCCAAACTTGGGGGGAGAATCAGAGCCTAAACGCTTTGTATAAAGCATAATTATTATTTTATAACTTCATGTGGCTGAACTGTTGCTTACTTTTCTATTTATTATGACTAAACAATTTTTAATAGTTATTCTAATGATCCATATTCTACTTTGCATACAGATGACATCCGCTCCTGTTACTTTCAAGGATATTACCCAATCCGCTGGAATCAACTTTGTTCACTCCAGCGGGCATCCAACCGATAAAAAATGCATCATCGAAGCCAAAGGTGGTAGCGTGGCATTGTTTGATGCTGATGGAGACGGCTGGCTGGATATCTATTTCGTGAATGGCAATCATTTTGAAAACAAGCCTCAAGCGATCAATCAACTATATCGCAACAACCATGACGGCACTTTTGCTGATATAACTCAAGACGCTGGCGTTGGAGATAACGGCTGGGGAATGGGATGTGCTGCCGCTGATTATGATAATGACGGCGATGTGGATTTTTATGTTACAAACTATGGCCCCAACAAATTTTACCGCAACAACGGCGATGGAACATTCACTGATATAACAGAGGATGCGGGATGTCAATCAAATTTATTAAGCACGGGCGTCGCCTTTGGAGATTACGATTTGGACGGCTGGGTTGATTTGGTGGTGGCGGATTATCTGGATTTAGAGTCGATTCAACGAAAACCTGGAGAACCGGAAAAATCGGCTGAATGGCGTGGATTTAATGTATATCCCGGACCAAGAGCATATAAGGCGCAAGGCATGTCTTTGTTCCATAACAATAGGGATGGAACATTCGAAAACGTTACCCAAACATCCGGTTTAATGAATGCGCCTGCTGCTTATAGTTTTACTTGCTTATGGACGGATATTAACAATGACCGTTACCCTGATCTTTATGTGTCCAATGATTCAATGCCCAGCTATCTCTATATCAATAATGGTGATGGAACATTTGAAGAAACAGGACTGATTGCCGGTATTTCCTATAGCGAAGACGGTACTGAAATGGCTTCTATGGGCGCCGATTATGGTGATGCAAACGGGGATTTCCAATGGGATTTAGCTGTCACAAATTTTTCTGAAGAACCTTTTTCCGTATTGTATGGAGTCGGAGACGGTATGTTTGATAATGAAACCTACACCAGTGGAGTTGGTCATACAACATATACTTCACTAGGTTGGGGAACCCATTGGATAGACTTTGATAATGATGGCGATGATGATTTGTTTTTTTGCAACGGGCATGTTTATCCTGAAGCCGATCATCCTGATTTGGATACAACCTTCGCGCAATCTCCTCAAATGTATGTCAACAACAACGGAAAATTCACTTTAGTGAAGAGCCTTGGTAAAGATTTTAATTTACCACGCGTCGGGCGCGGCAGCGCTATAGGAGATATCGACCAAGATGGAGATTTGGATATTGTTCTAAATACCCTGAACGGGAAAGCCGCCATTTTGCGCAATGACGGCGCCAATCAAAACAACTGGCTGCACCTGCAATTGCGAGGTACTACTTCCAATCGTTCAGCTATTGGAACTGTTGTCAAATGCACAAACGGGAATTTGAAAGTTATGAAAGGCGTAAAGAGTGGTTGCAGTTTTCTTTCACAAAGCAGTTTTGATGTTCATATAGGATTAGGAAAATTAGATACGGTAGATGAAATTGTAATAGAATGGACATCCGGCAAAAAAAACGTCTTGCATAATGTCAAAGCCAATCAAAGGCTCACAATAACAGAAGAATGAAAATGAAATTAATTTACATTGCTCACATTTTGTTATTAACCATTACATGCACTGTACTGGAAATATGGTGCGCTGACCTTAGTTTTGATATTAAACCTGCGATAGAAAATTCTGCATTACAAAAACAAGAAACTATTCTTATTCAGTCCATTAAAAATGAACCGGAAAATATTGTGCACCTGATGGCGTTGACGCAGTTTTATTATATACATAGGTATTATCCACAATCTATCAGCATCCTGGATCACATAATCCAACTGAATCCTACAGCGCATCAAGCATATTACCTTTTAGGTAAAATACTTGGAAGTCAGAAATCCGATCCGGAACGTTCTCTTGCGAACTTAAACCAAGCAGTAAAACTTGCGCCGGATTCAATTGAATATCTGGAAGAATTAGTAAACGTCTATCACCGTTTAGAGCGCTATCCACCTGCACTAAAACATCTGGAAACTATATTACAAATTGAACCGGATAATATAGATGCCATCTACCGCAAAGCTGTTATCCTGCATACCCAAGGCCATGTCGCTCAAGCGTCAAATTTAATTAAGAATACAACTCATGAACATTCTTTGGTTTTGCAAGCCCTAATCAAACATCAGCAAGGAGAGACGCCCACTGCGTTATATGAAAGAATCCTTGAGAAATATCCCAAAAACATTCGGGCGCGTTATGAGTATGGCAAATTATTAATAAAACAACGCAAAACTGATGATGCGCAAGAATTGTTTGAAAAAATTATTGATGATGATCCGTTTTATCAGCATGCATTATTTCAATTAGTGAAGATCTACTCCATTAAGCGTGAACGTAATAAAGTCAAACTGGCGAAACAAAGTTTAGATACTATCAACCGTATGGGGAAAGCTAAACGCAACTTTTACCGCAGTTACCTGCGTCATCACCCGGACACGGCGGAAACCCATTTCGAGATGGGATTAATCTATTTAGAAATTGGCAGAGGTGATTTGGCGGCGGAGGAAATGAAAAGAACTTTGGAGTTGGAACAAACACATCCCGAAGCGCAGTTTTATCTAGCGCAAATTTATATGTCCAGTGGAGATTTTCAAACAGCTATTACATACTTAAAACAGTGCCTGGAATTTCATGAGAACAAAGCTGTAATTCATTCTCTTTTGACGCAATGCTATCTTGAATCAAATAACGTAAATGAAGCGCATAAACATTTAAAAGCAGCGCTAAAGATCAATCCTCAAGAACCGCTGGCCAACCGGATTTTATCAATCTTAAAACAGAACGCATCAAAAAAAGACTAATAGAGCGGTTAGCAAAAGTATATGTGTATTGAAAGCGCATTGATGCACATTGTTTTTATAATGGATCAAGGTTGTTTGATATAATGACGCGAATAGAAAAAGGATGAGACAAACATTTGCTTTGTCTCATCCTTTTTGGCTCAAATACTGAATAAATCTAATGTTCTAATACAAAGACCAGTCTGAAACGCTGGTAGGCTCAATTGTTTCTACTCTGACATACGCAATTTCAGCCATTCCCGACCATACTCCTACCCGTATGCCGCCAGAGGGGAATTGTTTGTCTAAATCTTCACCTTCCAATTGCCAATCCGGCTCCTCTGCGCTATATCTCCATTGCTTGCCTTGAAAGACGAATCCTTGAATCTGGATGGATGTCCAATACCAGACATTGGCAATCGGTCTTGGCACTATATCCCTGGTCGCATGAGCTAACGCATTTCCATTATTATCAACCGCAGCGGCCCCTCCACGAATAAACAGGTGGAATGACGTAGGCCCGTCTTCCGGGACTACATTAGCCGAGTCGTTATCATCGCCATCCACTTCTATTTCATAACAACTTTCAGGGAATTGTGTTTCCGCATCGTATTCAGCGCAACGAATGCCAATATGAAAATCAGCATCATCCGTTTCGCCGTCGATTAATCTGTCTACCCAAAGGACCGTGACGCGGTAATCCACAAGATTTTTGGTTGCTTCATTTTCCAGACCGATATGTGCGGTTCCATTTCCTATAGTAAGGACGCCAGGTCCATATTCGGGGACGTCATCCGCTTCACTGACAAAAATAATATCAGAATTAAGCCACCACTGCCAATTCAATGGATCAATCCCACTAACATTCTCACCCATAAAATCGTCTTCGAAAATCAATTCACCAAATGCAGTAAATCCATTAAAAAAAACCGCAAAACTGACTAGAACAAATAAAATACAAATTTTTTTCATTGTATTTCTCCCCATTGCTTTAGTGTAATGCTGTATTCAGCATTACAGAATTGTCAATGATGTGTACTCCTTTGTCAATAGAATAATCAGATAATGCCATATACCTCCAGTCGGGCGCCGAGAACTGACCGTATTACGGTCTTACCTTTAGAGTTTACTTATGACACTACAAATTAATCCAAAGTTAAGGAATAAATGATATTTACTGAGCGTATTCGTTTTCAACGTGATCGCGCCAGGTTTGGTAGTTGGCATCGTTGCGGTTATCCGGGGCGCCGGTGCCTTGATCTGGCCCGACCAGGAATGGAAAGCGTGTTTCGCTTTCGGGGGCCACGTGTAGATAAAAGATGTGGGCTTTCATATTGCGCAGGTCTCGGATGCGGCATTCATAGGCGCCTTCGCGTACGGCGGGATTGTGGAGTTTCTTGAGGTGTCCATTGAGATTAATCTGATTAGGAACTGCTTCGGAAAGATCGATATTGACGCTGCCATAGGCCCGGTGTTCGAAATGGGCTTCGGTCATGATCTGGGAATAGATTATCAATGACGACGCAATTAACGGGATAGCCAGGGTTATGCGGCGGAACTGGCTGCTCAGCAGGGGGGGGAGGTATGTCATCACCAGCAGCAGGCAGGGGGCTGATTCTATAGCGAAGAGGTCCCAATCCTGATTGATGCCCAGGTTGGGGTGCCAGACGAAAGTGAAGAAGGTGAAGCATAGAGTGTAGGTTAATAGGAATAACCGTTCGGGGCGCCATAAGCTACGCAATCCGAATAAGGCTACGCACCATAGAATGACTGGCCAGAAAATCCATGATCTAATGGTCCAGGCATAGATGTAATCAATATAATGCCCTAATTGGAACATCAAATAAAAACGCGACTCGCTGGGATCTTCAAAGAACGGTATGAAATTGCTGGATGGCGAAAGGCCTAACACATCAATGCCCAGCACCTCTGAATGGTCTTTGAAAAAGAAAGCGGCCACGGTCAACAGCAAGCCAACTCCAATTCCTACGTAGTCTTTCCATTGTTTTTTAAGCAGTGGCAACAGCAGTAATGAAGGCAAGGCGAACATGATGCCCAGATGCATCCAGGCCGCGCCGGAAAAGGCTAAGGCGGCATGTCGGCTGGAAATGCCGCCGCGTAAATAACCCACTCCGGCATAACCGTAGTAGAACAGCATGATGAGGAACATGGTGTAGTATTCGGTATGTCCCGTGCAAAAAAGAAACAGGCCGCAGGAAGAGAATAGGGCTAATGTCCATAGGGGATTAATTTTGATGAAGTCGCGGTTGAATATTATCAGCACCCATATAGAGAATGCGCCGGCGATGCAGGAAACCAGGTTGATGACGCTGAATCCATCCCAATGAAAGTGTTTGAGGATTTGGTATACGGCTTGGAAGATCGCTTGCGAGGCCAACTCGGTTTTGACGAGTACGTGTCCCGCTTCGACCATACGGGTCAGTTGGTCTCCATCGCCGGAATAGAACTGGGAGCGGTATATCCAGAACAGGATGCCAAAGGCGCAGCTGACCAGAATAGGCTGTTGAGAAATAAAACGACCCGTAGATACCCACGGGTCGTTGGTGTTGTTCGTCTGATCGCTGAATGAATTAATATGCAGGTGATTGCGGCGCACTATCTTCATCATCCTCTGGTTTGTCAACAATTACCGATTCGGTAGTTAATAGAAGTCCGGAGATGCTGGCTGCGTTTTGCAGAGCGGTGCGGACCACTTTAGCTGGATCGATAACTCCGGCTTTGATCAAATCTTCCATTTGGCCGGTTAAAGCGTTGTAACCAACATTAACTTTAGATTTTTGAACATCGCGAACGATAACGTCGCCTTTTTCTCCGGCGTTTTCCGCAATCTGATTCAATGGGGCTTCGAGAGCTTGCATAAGAATGCGAGCGCCGACTGCTTCATCGCCTTCCAGTTTCATTTTCGCAATAGCATCGGCTGCGCGCAAGAGGGTCACGCCGCCTCCGGGAACAATTCCTTCTTCGATAGCGGCGCGGGTGGCGTGAAGCGCATCTTCGACGCGTGCTTTCTTTTCTTTCATTTCGGCTTCTGTAGCGGCGCCGACGCGAATGATGGCGACTCCGCCAGCTAATTTAGCCAAACGTTCCTGATATTTTTCACGGTCATAGTCAGAAGTGGTTTCGACGATCATCTGACGCAGTTGATCGGCGCGGGCTTTGATCTCTTCAGGGCTTCCTGCGCCTTCGATGATGGTGGAGGAATCTTTGTCGATGACGACTTTCTTGGCGCTGCCCAGGTCATCAAGGGTAACTTGCTCAAGTTTCATGCCCAGTTCTTCGGAGATTACAGTACCATTGGTCAGAACGCTGACATCAATCAACATGGCTTTGCGCCGGTCGCCGAAGCCGGGGGCTTTGATGGCGGCGACGTTGAGGTTGCCGCGCAGACGGTTCACAACCAGAGTGGCCAGCGCTTCGCCATCGACATCTTCCGCAATGATGAGTAAAGGACGTCCACTCTGAGCGACCTTCTCTAAAAGCGGAAGAATGGTCTGCATGGTGGAGATTTTCTTTTCAAAAAGAAGGATGTATGGATTATCGAGAACGCATTCCATACGGGTGGCGTCGGTGACGAAATAGGGAGAAAGGTAACCACGGTCAAACTGCATACCTTCTACAGTATCCAGCGCCATTTCCAGGCTGTTTCCTTCTTCAACAGTGATAACGCCGTCTTGTCCGACAGTTTCCATGGCGTCAGCGATCAGGTTGCCGATAGAAGAATCGTTATTGGCGGAGATAGAAGCGACCTGAGCCACTTCTTCTTTGTCCTTAACGCGTTTTGACATGGAAGCAATTTTCTCAGCAGCAACGGCCGTAGCTTTGTCGATGCCGCGTTTTAAGGCCATGGGATCATGGCCGGAAGTGACCATGCGTAGACCTGATTTGTATATTGCTTCGCTCAAGACGGTTGCGGTTGTAGTTCCATCGCCTGCCATATCGCTGGTTTTGGAAGCGACTTCGCGCACCAGACGTGCGCCGATGTTTTCCAAAGCGTCTTCCAGTTCAATTTCCTTGGCGACGGTGACGCCGTCTTTGGTTACGGACGGGGCGCCGTAACTCTTGTTGATTGCAACATTACGGCCTTTAGGACCGAGAGTGATTTTGACGGCTTTGGCCAATTTTGAGATGCCATGTAGAAGACCTATGCGTGCATCTTCATCGAATACAATAAGTTTTGAAGCCATTTGCTGTTTACTCCTTCAATATCTGAATCTAATGTGGAAATATTTTATTCCCTAAATAGGGATGATTTCTATTAATAAGTAATATTAAACTAAATACTTATCTGAAAAATATCAGATTGTCTCAACCGTGGATCTCAGCATCCAACCAGTGAAGGTTGTATTGCCGGGTAAGATAACCCGCACCCAATCTCCCTGATCTTGAAGCAACTTGACTTTGGTTCCTTCGTGAAGAGAGAAAGATGTGGAAAAATCATTTCCCGGACCCGTTTTTACTTCAACCGCAGGAGCCATGACAATGGCCTGTCTGATTGATTCATGTTGATATACTTTAAAAACGGAGGATGAAAAGAAAATTATAAACGCAAACCCTACTACCCAACAAGGGATGGAAAGCCGTGAGCGGAAGGATTGGTTGTTTAGAAACATGCGAATAATCATTATAGCAAGGAATATCCATAATAAAATGCCGGTGATTAAAAGACATTCACGGAGATTGAATTGTTGATGGATATTGATTAAAAAGCCTAGCGTCCCGCTGTATTCGGGCGCCTGGAATTCCTCGTCAGCTAATATATTACGGGCATATTGATAGTTAATGTTAAGATCATGGAAGCGGGGAAGGTATCGCAGCGCTCTTTCGTACCACAATATTGCTGATCCCAGGTTGCCTTCACGGAAATAGGAGTTGCCCAGATTATAAAATAGATAGCCGTTTTTTATTCCTAGCGCCGTAAGATATTGGTAGCCCGCCAAGGCCTTGGTCAGGTCGCCGTTACGGTAAAATTCGTTGGCTTGTTCAAATACGCCGTTTATATCAAGTTCGGGTGAATAGCCGGGCGTCAGAACCGGCGCCGCTGTTTGCTCTGCGCTTAAGGCAATACTAATAGTGACAATGAGGAAAGCGGCGATTATGGATGATGTTTTTAGTATTGATTTCACAGCCGTTCTCCTTTAGATAGTTGTTTTGATTTTCATTAATTGGCTTAATAATTCTTCAGTTTTGGCGTAATCGTCATGGATGCGCTGCTGGTCTTGCAGCGCTCCGGAAAAGCGGGCGCCGTCAAATTCATCCAGCATTTGCGTGATGGAAATGATGTGGTTATCCGGGATGCCTTTTTTTTGTAATGCCTCTTTTAATTCCAGGCTGGTCATGCCGACGCAGGCCAGGCTCCAGCGGTTAGAGATAAAATCGGTGATGGCTTTGCCTAAATATACGTAAACCGCCTGGGAATCGTTCTGCTCCAGAGATTTCCGGGCGTCGGTAAGTAATTTTCTGGCCAGTTTGGGAGCTTTTAAGCTTTTGGCGACGTTGGGCCGGGCGGTCAGATAATCGCGCTGCCATTTTAGCGCCATTGCCAAAGCAAGAAGAAGAACCGGCAAAAGCACAATAAGCCAGAAGCGCAATGATTTATGAATCGATAAAACAATGTTTGAAATGGCCGCCGGAGTGGTGGCGATAAAACGAAAATCTTCTCCGACTCGGGTTATCAAGCGGCGGTTGAAAGCCATCCGGCCGCTGGATGCATCTTTGCTGGAGGAGGGATGAATGGTCAAGGTGATCGGGTTTGTTTGAATAACGATATATTTTTCCTGATTGGGATCAAAATAAGCGAATTTGACGGGATCAATCTGGTCAGCGTTTTGGTCGTGAGGTATGAGAACGTGAGAATATTCGATGCTGCCTCTCATGCCATTCTCATTAACGACAATGCTCTCGTTGTGAGTAGGATCGAATTGGTCGAAATTAGATAGATCGGGCAGAATAGGTTTGGGAGCATTTTTTATATTGCCTAATCCATCCAAAGATATTTTCAGGGTAACCGTCTCGCCTTCAGATAATTCGAGAGGTTCGGCCTGCGCTTTTATAGTGAATGAACCTACCGCGCCTTTGAAAATATCGGGCTTACCCTCATCGGGTAGAGGTTTGACTTTTATATTCAATGGATCCGGTTGAACATTGAATGGCGTAGTGTTCATGCGATTGAGCAGCACTCTGAATTCGACTGACAGCGGACTCAAGGAATAATCGCCTGGAGTTAACGGGAAAAGAACATAGCGGATCAGAGGTTTCTGGAAGAAAAGGTCGCGGTTGCCAGCCATGCGAACCGGTTTTGGTCCAGTGGTGAATTTCAGATTGACCGGTTCGGATAAGAAATTCTTCAGGGCGCCGCGTTCCTCATGAAAGATGGCGTAATCGCGGTTTCTTTGGATAGCCGATTCAAACCAGCTGCGCCATTTCTGATGGTATACCGCATCATATGAAAGGACTAATTCCTCGCCTTGGTATACTTCTTTTTTGCTGGAATCAGAAAGGAGGTAGATATTGATGCTGTCGGTTCCTTGAGGCGCAGTGAGAGACGGGGCGCGGGTGGGAATCGGTTTGGCGCCCGGAAAAACAGTGATCTCGAAAGATTTTGCTTTTACCGAGCCGGAATCAGAAGAAATACTGATATTGTCTACCGTGAATTTACCTTCTTTGACAGCGAAAATATCGTAAATAAAAGTATATTCATAACTGGTTTTTGATCGTCCGTTAATGAATTCAAAACGGGAACCTTGATTGGAATTCACGAAAACGAAATTAAGTCCGTCCAAGGATGGCGTGGAAGGTTCTTGCTGGATGCGTTCTCCATCAGTAACCACTGATAGCGCCATTCGAGTCTGTTCGCCAACGCGGAGGACTTGTTTTTCAACTTCTATTGCGACCTTGATCTCAGCGGAAGCGTGCAAAGCGCAAAGCATAAGGATAGCGCAAGCAACGACAGCGTTGCGTATCGTATGAGGGAAAAACTGGATGTATGAATAACCGCTGTTCAACTTTCTTCTCTCCTACCAGTCTTTATCCGTCCGGCGCCCGCCATTGACCGGAGGACGTCGCTTGAATTCCTTGCGCTTCTCTTTTTCGTCGTCTTCCAGGTTATTGAGCAACTGCATGGCCTGTTCCTTGGTCATTTCCTGACGCGGTTGTTCATCGCTGGGTTGCTGTTGTTCCTGTTGCTGCTTTTGATCCTGATCTTTTTGTTCTTGCTGCTGTTGTTGCTGCTGTTCTTCGTTTTTATCCTGTTGTTCGTCTTGTTTTTGTTCTTGTTCTTGCTGTTGGTCTTGTGGTTGGTTTTGTTTCTGTTGATCCTGTTTTTGATCATTCTTGTTTTGCTGTTGTTGATCCTGTTGGTCTTGCTGCTGTTTATTTTTATCTATCTGTTCTTTCAGTTTGCGCCGGGCGACTTCGAGATTGTATTTGGCGTCTTCATCTGTTGGATTGAGTTTCAGAGAGTAGATGTATGATTCAATGGCTTTTTGATAATCCTCTTTGCGGAACTGGGCGTTGCCGATGTTATAGTGGGCCAGGGCTTCAAACTTCTCATCACTGGCGCCGACCACTTTTTGATATTCCTCAATAGATTTATCGTAATCTTCCTGTCTGAACCACGAATCGCCTATATTGAAATGCAGTTCTTTGGATTCGGGAGCGTAGGTGGCGGCGATGTCGGTATATAACTGGATCGCTTCCTGATACTTTTCTTCGCTATAGACCTGGTTAGCTTTTTTAACTTGGTCGCGCAGGGGATTGATCCAGGCGACCTGACAGCCAATCAATATTGCTAGGAGGAAGATTTTGGTGATACTTTTCATGATTATATCCTGTTAATATGTATGATTGCGTTTTTACCTAGTTTTTGGTGATACCGGGCGCCCACGAGGGGCGCGCCCTACATTGTTTCCCACGCGTAGGGTGGGTCAGTTTTATCGACCCGCCAAAGAACCACCTAATCAAATCCAAAACACATTTAGGATTGTATCTCAACAATCGTATCTTATCAGATAGACCTAGAGCCTATTCTGTTCAATCTCGTTATGGCTGAATCCTCCAACGCTGCGCGTCACGGTTCGTTTACGGTCTGTAAGCATCATTTCGATCATAAGCAGAACCAGCGCGGGCAGCAGAAAATATTGAAAACGCTCTTCGAATTGGGTGATGAACTGAGAATGCAGCAGCCGTTCCTGACGGCGTTGCTCCATGTGATTGTATATATCGTCCAGTTGCAGCGAATCCGCCCGGACCCGGTAATAAGCGCCTCCAGTGGTGAGGCATACAGCGCGCAGAGATGTTTCATCCAATTTACTAGTGACGGCGTTGCCTTCACTATCTTTAATGTATTCGCGTAAGGCGCCGGAATCATCCCGAAGGGGAATGGGAACGCCGAAGGGATCGCCGATGCCGATGGCGTAAATCATGACGCCTTCTTTTTCGGCGGCTTCCGCAGCTGCCTTGGCGTCTTCCTCTGTATCTTCGCCATCGGTGATAAGAATGACCACCCGTGATTCCCGGTCTCCGGGAGGGAACGATTCGACTGATTTGTTTATGGCTTTGGAAATAGCCGTGCCGGGAACCGGGACGGATCCGACGTCCACCTCGCTTAAGAGAATCTTGGCCGCTGCATAATCCAGGGTAAGCGGACATTGCACGAAAGCGTCTCCAGCGAAGACAATAAGCCCGATGCGGTTGCCTTCCAGTTTATCAAACAAGGCGGCGATTTCATGCTTGGCTTTGGCCAGGCGGTTTGGTTTGATATCTTCAGCCAGCATACTGCGCGATACGTCCAGGGCTATGATTATATCGTGTCCGCGCGATACGACGGTTTGTTCTTTCTGTCCCCATAGCGGGCGGGAAAGAGCGACCAGCGATAGGGCGAAAACGAAGAAGAGCAGCGATAGACGCACCTTCTGTTTTTTGCGGCTGACGCCTTCCATGAGGCGCGACACCAGCTCTTTATTGCCGAAGCGCTCCAACGCCAGCAGGCGTTGTTTCCACGCCCAGCGCAGGAATAGAGCCAGCGGTATCAATAGCCAAAGAGTGTTTAAGAATTCATGCGCTCCAAATCTCATGGCAGTTTCCTGAATCGCGTTTGCGATAATATCAATTCAATCAACAACAGGAGTAGCGCCGGAATGAGGAACCAGTAAAACAGTTCACGGTAACGCCGGCTGCCCTGGGTCTGAATATTGCTTTTTTCCATCTTATCGATAGATTTAAATATCTCGTTAAATTGCTCGGTGTTGGCGGCGCGGAAGTACTTGCCGTCGGTGGTTTCAGCGATTTTTTTGAGAGTTGTTTCATCGATTCGTTCGGCCTGGGGAACTTTGCGCATGTGCTGCCCGAAGAGCAGGTCGTTTTGCATGATGAAGGGAACGCCGGTTCCACCGATGCCGATGGCGTGAATTTTTACTCCCATTGCTTTAGCCATCTCGGCGGCGGTGAGTGGATCAATTTCGCCGGAATTGCTGGCGCCGTCAGTGATTAGAATAATGACCTTTGATTTGGCTTCGGTATGACGCAAGCGGTTGAGCGAAGAGGCGATGGCGTTGCCGATGGCGGTGCTGTTGCCGGGGATCATTTCCAGTTTAATTTCAGACAGGAAATTCTTGACGATGCCGTAATCGACGGTCAGGGGGCATTGCAGGAAAGCGTCGGTGGCGAAGACGGTCATACCAATGCGGTCGTTGGAACGTCCCTCCACGAAAGATTGCACGACTTCCTTGGTGACATCTAACCGCGTGCGGCGTTGAGCCATATCGATGTCGATCAACACCATGCTGTTAGATACATCGACGGTCAGCATGATGTCGATGCCTTCAGTGTATATCTGGCTGCTGATCAGTTCGGCCTGCGGTCTGGCCAACGCCAGGATAAACAAGGCCAGTACGACAAAGCGTAAATAGGCCAGCAGATGGCGTATCTTATGGGTGACAGGCCGTCGGGCGCCGCGCACTCCGAATATCTTTTTGATGCGGCTGATATCCGAATAGATCAATGGCGCTCCACTGCCGCGCCGCCGAAAGCGCCACGCCAGGATTGGGATGATCAGAAGCAGCAGTAAGTAACCTTGGTAAGCAAATCGCATTTACGCCTCGTCTACAGGTTCTACCGGTTCTACTTTTTGTTCCGGTGTGTCTTTATTTTCCGATGAATCTACAATATCTTCTGAGGTTTCGCAGGTATGATCGACGATGCTTTTGGCTTGATCGATCAGTCCTTCCAACTCATCTAAGGGCAGTTGGTGTTTAGCGAACTTCATTAAATCACAGTCTCCAAATAAATTGAAAAAACTGATGATAATATCATTAGAGAGATTGATGTTTTTCAGTTCCATCATGATCTCGTCGGATGTTTCATCCAGGGCGTTAATGATCCAACGGCGGGATGTGTATCGACGGATTATTTCGCTGACCTTCGTTGAAAAGAATTCGTAATCCCGTTGCTCCAGCCAATCGCGGTTTTCCCGCAATGCTTGTAATGCCTGATAAGCTTCCAGATGAGGCGGCAGGGGCGGTTCGTCTGGGATGATTTTCTTTTTATTATTTAAATAACGCCGCACGAAATAGATCAGAAGGATTAGCGCGATAAGCGATATTAAAGAAGTCCAAATGATCCACATGCGGCTGGGGCCATCGATCAGAACCGGCTCTTTGATGTCTCTGATGTCGAGGTCTTCCGATTCCTCAGGGGTCAAACTGCGCACGGTGATTTTGATGGGTGCAGTACGTAAGGTTCCCTGAGCGCCGTTTTCGTCGTGAAAGAGGATATCGAAAGCGGGGATTTCAAATTCACCTGTGAAAAAGGTGGATAACTGATAATCCACGGTCTGTTTGATTTTACCGTTATCCAGTTTTTCATCATTGCCGGGATTGATCTCTTTGATGGTGAATTGACCCAGATCGAGGTCTGCGCCGCTTTGAATTACCTGGATGCTTGGGTCGCGGGTGATGGAGATAGTCAAATGAAAGACGTCTCCGATCAGCATCTCGCTGCGGTCGACTCTGGTTTCAATGGTTGGAACCAGATGATCAGCGATAACGGCTGAAGAAATGCCTGGATCAGCGATAGCGGTTGCAGAATTGATTTGAACTGCAATAGGCGCTGTTGCGTTGGTCGGCGTCTGGGCTATCGCGCTTAGCGTTATTATGGCGTAAAAGAGAAAACTAGTGGTCATGTTATTTTCTTTTGGCGTCTTGTATATACGGCTTATTAATTTGAACTGCTCTGCGTCTGTTGTTGATCGATCAATGATTGATCGAAAATTTTCACCTTCTCAGCTTTTAATAGACGTTGCAGCAGTTCTGTTTGCAGTTCACTGGCTTTGCGTTGCTTGAGCCGCGCTTCAACTTGCGATTTAACTTCATCGAACGGCATTTGACGTTCAGGCGTTTTTTCGGTAATTTTGAAAATATGAAATCCCTTATCGCTTTTAATGGGAGTAGTGACGTCATCTTTGTTCAAAGTTATCAGTTGTTGGATTATTTCAGGGACTGATCCGATGCCGGATATGCTCTGTCCGCCTTGATAGATGGCGCCCAGGGAACCGCCGCGAGCTTTGGTGCGTTCATCTTCAGAGAATTTGTTGACCGCTTCCGCGAAAGATAATCCCTCATCCAATGCTTTTTTGGCCTGATTGGCCTTCTCTTCATCAGCGGTTTGGATGTGTGATATGCGTAGTGACAGAGGAATCTTGAACTCGTCGGGATTGGCTTTGTAATAGAGATCGAGATCGCCTTGAGAGACTTGAATTTTTTGAGTCACTTCCTCTTGCAACACTTTTTGGGCCAGGATCATTTTCTCAATGCGCTGCACCTGCTGGCGTACTTCGCGGTCTTTGTTGTATTCCTTGCGTAAGGCCATGTCGTAAAGCAGTTCTTCGAATAATTTGGATTTCAGGTATTCGCGCTTTTTGTCAGGCGCTTCGTATTGCTTGCGCTGCATATCAGGCATCTGGTTCAGTTCACTCTCTAATTGATCCAGGGTGATTTTTC
Source organism: bacterium (assembly GCA_963662285.2). Lineage (GTDB taxonomy): Bacteria > Hinthialibacterota > Hinthialibacteria > Hinthialibacterales > Hinthialibacteraceae. Next base: position 164,326 of record CAXXMV010000008.1, on the reverse strand, counting down.
TATCGCCGATCTGCGCGACTACCGGGCCGGCGCCTTGAGGCTCCTGATCGGGATCAAGGTCGGTCAGTTGCTTCAATTTTCTTTGCGCCGCCCCGCCGCGCTGCAACTCTTCAAAGCAGCGCACCATGCGCTTTTCGGCGTCGCGTACGATTGCGGCTTTGGGATATAGATGACTGATGCGCAGGAAAGAAGCCAGCGCGTTTTCGTAGTCGCTTAATTGATCCAGGTAAATGGTTCCCATGCGGTAGAGAATATTGGCGCGTTGTTCGGCGGGCGCCTGAGCAACCTCAAGGTAACTGGCGTATTGATCGACCGCTTGCTTATAAAGCCCCTGCGATTCAAGAGCCGCCGCCAGGGTGCGCATTTGCTCGGGCAGCACTGGACTCTGCGGCGTCCCGCCGCTGGGAGATAACAGGATCAAGACCAGAATTACTAATAATAGACAGATGGTTACGGTTGAAAAAACGATATCTTTCATCGCAATCCTCTTTGGTTTTATTGTAATATGTCAGCCGATTGAAACGCTATATTCCTCCCCCAAGCCTGGGGGAGGTTAGGAGGGGGTTGCGCAACCCCCCTCTAACTCCCCCCAGGCTTGGGGGGAGAATGTGAGCCTATTAAGTATTTTTTATCTTAACATTTCATTCTGCTGATCTGTTGCGTTTTCTTAATACCGTTGCGCTCTTTTTTTGAAGAAGCGTACTAGTGGATCTATATATGATTGATCAGTCCGCACTGGAACATGATCGACTTTCATTCGTTTGAAATTAAGCGTCATTTTATCTAGATCGGCTGCCGCCGTGTCTGAAAAGCGCTTTCGGATCGATGCATCGAAAGTATCGATTACGATGATTTCGCCCGTCTCCGCATCCTCCAGTTCGAGGAAGCCGATAGGCGGCATTTCGACTTCGCGGGGATCAGTGATGCTGATGGTGATCAGGTCATGCTTTTTGTTTGCCACCCGCAAAGCATCTTCGTAATTCTGGTTCATGAAATCAGACAACAAAAAGACCACGCTTTTACGGGTTAAAATCTTGCCCATATAATCAAGCGCTGACTTGATATCGGTTGATCCGCCGGTTGGTTCAAAAGTCAACAAATCTCTAATGAGGCGTAGAACGTGTTTCTTGCCTTTTTTGGGGGGGAAGAATTTTTCCACCTTATCTGTGAAGAGTATCAAACCAACCCGGTCATTATTCTTGATGGCGGAAAAAGCCAGTACGGCTGAAAGTTCGACCGCCAACTCGCCTTTCATCTTCTCCGCCGTGCCAAACATACTGGATGATGAAGCATCCACCATCAGCATTACGGTAAGTTCGCGTTCTTCGCGGTAGCGCTTTACGAAGGGGATGCCCATGCGGGCGGTGACATTCCAGTCGATGGTGCGGATGTCATCGCCGTGTTGATACTCGCGTACTTCTTCGAACTCCACACCTTGCCCTTTGAAGACGGAGTGATATTCACCGGCCAGAATATCGTTGACCATCCGGTTGGTGCGGATTTCTATACGCCGGATCTGGCTGAGCAGTTCGCGCGGCATCATGATGACTTCTCCGAACGCATTTGAATTATCTGTTGCTGCAAATTGACAATCGTGGTTTGCGCTTCACCCAATTGAGTTTGCAATTGAGCCGCCTGACGTAATGTTTGTTGAGTCTGAGCATTCATGTTTCTAATATCTCTATGTTGCTGGAAAGTGCGCTTGAAAATGGCGTCAAACGCTGCGTCGCGGTTATCGCGGTAGCGCCGCTTGACGACTCCCTCGTTAATGGGATATTGGTCTTGTTCGAGAATATTGGAATTATCATCCCGCCGACGGTATTCGCCGGTGATTTTGGGAATATGAAGGAATTTGAATTTGCGTGACAAGCGGATAAGGAATTCCCAATCTTCGTAGATATGCAATGACTCATCAAAAGGCCCAACCGAATCAAAGCAATCACGGCGGATTAACCAACAGGTGATGGGTATGTAGTTGGCCAACAGGAAATTATCCGCATTAAAATCGAACGAATAAACCAATTGCTCTTTAGCGCGGATCCACTCACCCGTGTCTTTGTTTTGTTCGAAGGTGACGTTGATAACATCGCTGTAGACCATGGGAAGTTTATGATTACGAACCGCATCGGTCAGCGTCTTGATGTGATCGGGATAGATTACGTCGTCGTCGTCCAGAAAGCAGATGTATGCTCCCTGAGCTGCTTCAACGCCGATGTTTAATGCTGCGGTGCGCCCCATGTTTTGTTTGTTGCATATATACTGGAAGGGCAGGGAACCTAGTTCGTCTTGAATTATGTGTTCAACATCCGACCCCGCATCGTTGACTATTACTGTTTCAAAAGATTGACAGGTCTGTTTACGGATAGACTGAAGGCATTCAATCAACCTTTCGGTCGATTGTAAGTCCGGACGATTATGGATGCCTGCGGTTTATCAGTCATGGTTTTATTAAACCTGAAAAGGGCGTTTATTATCGAGAGTTGTTGATATCAACCCTCTCCTAGCCTCTCCCAATCTTGGGAGAGGAATCTCTTTTACCAAAGAACCTTTTCAAACTCGAAACTCATCTCCCTTTGGGGTGGTGAGTGAACCGGGCGCCCACGAGGGGCGCGCCCTACCTTCTTAGGGCACTTCAATATGATCGAAGATGGTTTGCACGACCTGTTCAGGGGTTTTCTCTTCGGCTTCGGCTTCATAACTGAGAATAACCCGGTGGCGCAGAACATCCATGCCAATTGACTTGACGTCTTCCGGCGTGACGTATCCCCGTCCCTTTAGGAAAGCATGCGCTTTGGCCGCCATAGTTAAATAGATGGTGGCTCGCGGTGATGCGCCGTATTGGATCAAGTCCTCAATATCAAGGTTGAACAGTTTCGGTTCGCGCGTGGCGAAGACGATATCAACAATGTAATCGCGGATTTTAGGATCAACATAAACCTGACGCACCACATTCTGCGCTTTAATTATCGTCTCGGGATCAATGACTTTTTCAGCTTCCGGCAGGGCTTCGCCCGTCATGCGGTCAAGTATGATACGCTCTTCCGCTTTGCTGGGATAATTGATTTTCAGTTTAAGCATAAACCTATCCACTTGAGCTTCGGGAAGCGGATAGGTGCCTTCCTGTTCGATGGGATTTTGAGTAGCCAGAACCAGGAATGGCGCGGTAAGTGGATAAGTTGTATCGCCGATGGTTACTTGTTTTTCCTGCATGGCTTCCAGCAAAGCGCTTTGCACTTTGGCCGGGGCGCGATTGATTTCATCAGCCAGAATAATCTGGGCGAATAGTGGACCTTTTTTAGGCACGAACTCTCCCGTTTGCTGATTAAAGATCAAGGTTCCGATCAAGTCGGCGGGCAGCAAGTCGGGAGTGAACTGGATGCGCTGAAACGATGACCTGATAGTTTTAGCCAAGGTTGAAACGGTAAGCGTCTTGGCTAATCCCGGTACGCCCTCCAGCAATACATGACCACCGGTTAAAAGACCGATCAGCAACCTTTCCACCATATATTGTTGCCCGACGATAATTTTGTCGATCTGCTCGAGAAGGGGAGCAATAAATGCGCTTTCCTCACGAATGCGCTCTGATATTTCTCGGATATCCTGACTGGAAGTTATTGACTCGCTCACCAACGCGATCCTCCTTTGTTTCGGGTATGATGCTTTTGTTTGTTTATAATAGCCCGGCCAAATTTCTGGCGTCTTGCATTACTCGATCTAGTTGATCGGCTGAAGAAGAGACCGGAGCGAATTGTAAATGTTCACTATTCTCGATAAAACGATCAAGAATAATTTGTTGCTCAATATCTATTTGATCATGAAAATCCATTAAATCAGTCGATTTGATTTGCGGAAATCGCTCTGTAAAAGAATATAGCACAGCATTTTTTAGTTGTTTTATATAACTTGATCGGTCGCCTTCAATGCGGTAACGACGAGCAGCCTGCAATGCTACATCCGCTGGATTTTCCTTTTCCTCAATCTCTTGAGGGATGTCCTTATTCCTACGTCTATATAATGCAAGAGTAACGCAAAAAATTATTGTTATTAAAACAATTAATATAAGAACCTTGAACCATGTTTTGCTCCATTGTCGGCTGCACCATTTTTGCAAAGAAAAAGGCGCTGGTTGGATAGTTAAAGTTGATGAAGCAGTGGTAAGGAAATTATCGTTTTGCTCTTCGCTTTTCGCGTAACGCACCGTGGCGGCGCCGATGCTGGCATCGCCTTCACTGACGGGTAGTATTTTGAATATAAAGATTTTTTCGGCGTATCGACGTCCCTGATCGCTTCCGGTCAGCATTGAAGTAGCCTGTGATATTAATTTTAAGTTATCAAAAGAGGGCAATTTATGAATTCGAGGATTGATGGAATCATTGGCGCCATACCATCGTACAATAATTTTCCACTCGAAAACCTTATTAATGATGGTTTGGGCTGGTATTGGTCCATCAGTCTTAATGGTGATCTCAAAATCAATTTCCTTATCAGGCGCAATAGTCTGATTTTCTTCAGCAAGGGCTGTTACGTATAGGCTTATGGTTAATAGAGTAATGAATGCAATATTGATGAGAATTGGATGCCACAGAGTATGTTTAAGGCAAGTTATCAATCTGTTGTTGGATGATAACCAATTGGTCTCTATAGGGCTGATAAAAGGAACGGATGGACGACAAAGCGGCCTGAAGATGGAGAAGTGCATTTTTCTTCCTGTCGATTTGGCTATTTTCATCGTATTGATCTATGACCTGTATTGCTCCCCGAACCGAGCGTCTTGTATACGTATTACCTGGAAAGTAATTACGTATCGACCATGTATAAAATTCTATTGCCTCATCCAACCGGCCAGATTGACTGGCCAGTTCCGCTTGTTGTAAGTGCCTGGCTGATAAGATCGTTAATCGCGTAGTCAGGGCTAGCGCTACAAATATAATTATCACTGCGCAGATGAGCGCAATGCGTTTTAAGCGATGGATGGTGATGATTTCCTTGAAAACCATTAGAGTGGTTCGCCAAAATTTGATTTTGCAACCGTTTCATAAAAGTACCCGTAACTGGTTTTGTTTTAAAGACCAAGGCGCTTAAGTTATGAATATAATTTCGACTAACAATCTCTCAGGCGTTTTAAGCCGCCTCTTTGCCTGTTTTCGACTTTTCAGTTTTAGTCGATTTAGCATCACTGGATTTCTTCTTATCACGAGATTTATTGTCATCTTTGGATTTGTTTGATGAGGTTGAGGCGTTGCTGCTCTCACTAGAACTTCCAGAAGATGATTTGCGTTTATAGTCTGTCTCGTAGAATCCAGAGCCTTTAAAGATGATACCTGCGCCGCAGCCTATTAAACGGCGGACTTTGCCCTTGGCTTTGCATTCCGGGCAATCTGTCAGTAGATCATCACTCATCGATTGAAAATATTCAAATTCGTGACCGCATTTGTCACAAACATAATCATAAGTAGGCATGAAACAACGACCTCCTAAGTTTTTCCTCGTTACTTCAATCATAAAAGCCGGAGGCTTGAATTGAAAGCCCCCGGCGAAGATATGCTGTTTAGTTAGTCGTTATCAACCGTGAATTCGGCGTCAACCACGTTATCTTTGTCTTTCTTATCTTTTTTCTCTTCAGAATCTTGCGGCGCTTCTTCATCGTCTGTTTCGGATGCACTACCGGTTTCGCCAGTTTCGCCTGCTCCGGCGGCGCCTGCTTCAGCCTGTTGTTTGGATAGTTCTTCGTAGATGGCTTCTCCTAACTTCCGGCTTACTTTTTCAAGCGATTCTTTCTTGGCTTTGATATCTTCAATATCAGAACCTTCCATAGCGGTTTTTAATTCCTGGACGGCGTTTTCGATTGCGCCTTTTTCTTCAGCAGAGATTTTATCTCCATAGTCTTCAAGCGATTTTTCAGTTGCGTAGACCAGCTGATCAGCGTCATTGCGCGCCATGGCTTCTTCTTTTTTCTGTTTATCTTCTTCGGCATGTTGCTCTGCATCATCAACCATACGGTTGATCTCTTCTTCGGAGAGACCGCTGGAAGACTCAATGCGGATTTTCTGTTCTTTGCCTGTACCGAGGTCTTTAGCATGAACATGCAGAATGCCATTGGCGTCGATATCGAATTTAACTTCAATTTGAGGGATGCCGCGCGGCGCCGGAGGAATGCCGATCATATCGAATCGACCTATAGTACGGTTATGTGAAGCGATTTCACGTTCGCCTTGCAGGACATGGATGGAGACGGCTGGTTGGTTGTTGGCCGCCGTCGAGAAAATCTGGCTTTTCTGAGTAGGAATAGTGGTGTTGCGATCAATCAATCTGGTAAATACGTCACCCAGGGTTTCGATTCCCAATGAGAGAGGCGTAACGTCCAGCAGAAGGACGTCTTTGACTTCCTTACTGAGTACGCCAGCCTGGATTGCAGCGCCGATGGCGACTACTTCATCAGGATTAACGCCCTTATGAGGTTCTTTGCCAAATATGTCTTTGACGATCTTCTGGACATAAGGGATGCGGGTTGAGCCGCCGACCAGGATTACTTCGTCAATATCATTGGCGGATAAACCGGCATCGACAATGGCTTTTTTGCAGGGAGCGATAGTGCGGTCGATGATTGGTCGGGCGATCTGCTCGAATTTCGCACGGGTGATTTTGACCTGCAAGTGTTTCGGGCCGGATGCGTCCGCTGTAATAAACGGAATGTCGATAGATGTCTCCATAGCGCTGGAGAGTTCGCATTTGGCTTTTTCGGCAGCATCCTTCAGGCGTTGCAAAGCCATGGAATCACTACGGATATCAATGCCGTTATCTTTTTTGAATTCATCAGCGATATAGTCAATAATAATCTGATCAATATCGTCGCCGCCCAGATGAGTGTCGCCATTGGTTGATTTAACTTCGAATACGCCTTCACCCAGCTCGAGGATCGAGATGTCGAAAGTTCCACCGCCAAAGTCGAATACGGCGATTTTTTCATCTTTTTTTCGATCAAGGCCATAAGCCAGAGCAGCAGCCGTCGGCTCATTGATGATGCGTAAGACTTCCAAACCGGCGATGCGCCCGGCGTCTTTAGTGGACTGCCGCTGACTGTCGTTGAAATAGGCTGGAACCGTTATAACAGCCTGAGTCACTTCTTGACCGAGATAATCTTCAGCGGTTTGCTTCATTTTTTGAAGAACGCGTGCGGAAATTTCTTCAGGTTTATAGGTTTTACCATCGATTTCGAATACGGCGTGACCGTCAACAGTACCTATGGAATATGGTACCCGTTCAATTTCTTTTTTTACTTCATCTTTGCCTAATCCAATAAAACGTTTGGCGGAAAATACTGTCCGGTTTGGATTTGTGATAGCCTGGCGTTTAGCGACCTGTCCTACCAGTCGTTCATTATTGTCGGTGAATGCCACAACTGAAGGAGTTGTCCGACCGCCTTCCGCGTTTGTAATAACAACAGGCTCGCCGCCTTCAATAACAGCAACGACTGAGTTAGTAGTGCCCAGGTCGATTCCTATAACCTTTCCCATGATAATTAACTCCTATGTTTTCAATTCTCATCTATAGATGATTAATTTTGTAATCTATTCCGTAATCTATTCCGTAATCAATTTCTGGTAATCTGTTCTATAAACTTTTCTATTTTAACTATGAGACTTTCTATAGCAGTTCATTTTGGTGATAATTCATCTGCTTTTTCATCAATATCTTTAATTTGAGTAGCTACTTGCACTTTAGGCGCTCGTAAAATTCGTTCATTGATAGCGTATCCCGGCAAGAATTCAGATATGATAGTTCCCGGTTCATGCTGGTCTGTTTCTACTTGCCCGATTGCTTCATGGAACCGAGGATCAAACATCTTACCATCTGTTTCTACGCGAGTTAGGCCATGCTCTTTAAGTATATTCATGAACTGTTGGAAAACCATTTCCACGCCTTGCCGGTATGAATCTACATCATGAGTGTCATTATCAGGATGTAGAGCGCGGTCCATATTATCAATCACTTCCAATAGGCTGGTCAGAATATCCTGAACCAGGAAATCACGCAATTGAGCTTTCTCTTTTTGAATCCGTTTGCGGTAATTATCAAAATCCGCTTGAAGGCGTTGAAGATGCTTGAGGTAATCGTCCCGTTCGTGGATAATTTTTTCAATATCTTCCGCAGATAACGCAATATCATCGGATTTAAGATTTACCACGTTTTGTGCGTCGCTATCTTTAGCGTCTTCTTCCGGCGCCATATTTTGTTCTTTTGTCAAATCCTCTTTTATATCGAGGTTTTGACCTTTTTTGGTTTTATCCTTTGTTTTTGATTCATCAAAGTCAGGAAAAGTTGCTTTTTTAACCATTGTATGTTCCTATTCCTTAAATCGTGAAAACTATATTGAGTTAAGACTTATATTTGTTAATCAGAATTCGATAATTGAATCCGTTGCGGCTTCCAGTCGTCTTTGCTGATATGTCTATACATAAGCAGCAAGAGGTATTTCTCCTTCTTTAAATCTTCTTTGGCTGCTTTGATATCCTCTAATGAAGTGAGATCTATTTCATTGTTGAGGTTAACCAGAACGTCGCCGCGTCTGATTCCCATTTTTTCTGCTTCGCTGCCCTCTTTTACCGAAAGAATTACTAAACCTTTGAAATTATCCGGAAGGGTGAACCATCTATGCCAGGCATTATCCAGTTCCTGCAAAGTCATTCCTGAGAAAGTTTCAGTTTGCACTTTGTTGTTGGGCGTGTGGAAGCGGACCGGGAATTTCTGGCCTTTACGGATAATCTTAAAGAGGATTTCGTTATTTTTATTTTCTTCAAGTTGATTATAAAAATCAGCGCAATCTTCAATTTGATGCCCGTTAATTTCAAGAATAATATCTAAGGGATATAAATAATCAGAAGCTGGTCCGACGCGGGGCATTTCGTTTATAAATACTCCGGTTAGTTTCTCTTCATGCAATGATTCGTATTCTTGCTTAAAATATCTTATGTATTGAGGCGTCAAATCCTGGGTTTTGATTCCCAGTTGATCTTCGAGTGATATGATGCCGTTTACCCAATAATCGAATATTTTTTTTACTCGTGAAACAGGGATGGCGAATCCCAAGCCCACTGAACCGCCGGATGGCGAGAGGATCATGGTGTTTAGGCCGATGAATTCTCCGTTAATATTAACTAATGGTCCGCCGCTGTTGCCTTGGTTGATGTCGGCGTTAGTTTGAATCAAATTTGAGTATTGCCGGTCCTGGTTGATAGCGATAGTACGGTTCAAAGCGCTTATAATTCCGGTAGTTACGGTGAATGGTTGACCCAGAGAACTACCTGCAGCAATGACGGTTTCGCCGATCATCAGGTCATCTGAGCGACCCCATGAGAGATAATGTTGTGGAATGAATCCATTAAGTTTAAGTATGGCGACATCTTCATCGGGATTAGCGCCGATCAATACTGCTTCACGGGTTTCTTTTTCATTATATATAGTAACTTGAATTCTATCTGCTGGGCCCACCTTATATTCATCGTAAGATATAACGTGGTTATTGGTTATGATATATCCGCCTTCAATCAAAACGCCGGAACCAAGACCTTCGAGTTTGTATTGTTCTTTGAAAATTTCATCAAACGGCGTCCGGAAATTGCGTGGAAAAGGTGAACGGTTCACCGAGACGGTCTTGGATGTGCTGATATTAACTACAGCGGGCAAGACTTTTTCTACAGTTTCAACTATGGGAGTGCGGCGATCATAGTTTGCGCTTTCCGCATTCCCTGTGAAGAAAAAGGCGGTCGCTAAACTGATTAAAAAAGATATGGATTTTATAGATCGATTATTTTTCATTTTACCGTTAAAAAACTTATCTAGTTTGAAATATGAATAAGCAAGTAGTATTCCATACTGTGAAAATTTTTGTAATATACTTGTTATTCAGGGGATAACGTTTTTTTATTGAATTGATTTATAGGTGGGTAACTTGAGTATTTGAGTCATTGTGGCACGAATTTTAATATATAAACTGCGCCAAAAAGTCGTTTAGATGGGTAAATCCTGTTTTTCCCGGGGCTTATTGTTTTTGATGGAGATCGGCTAAAATATGTAAAATATTCATTACAATTAAGATAAACGCCTAATTATGACAAAAAATAATCGTATTCCAAAACCTGAATGGATACGGATCAAAACCGTTTCCGGCAAATCTTTTAATAAAACCCGCGATATTGTTCATTCTCATAAATTGAATACCATCTGTGAAGAGGCCATGTGTCCTAATAAAGGCGAGTGCTGGCATCATGGGACGGCAACCTTTTTACTCTTGGGAGAAGTTTGCACCCGTTCGTGTTCTTTTTGCGCCGTGCAAGGCGGGAAGCCGGATAATCCTGATCCGGATGAACCAGCGTTGGTGGCGGATTCTGTGGATAAGATGCAACTCAAACATGTTGTTTTAACATCGGTTACCAGAGATGATCTGGACGATGGGGGGGCTGCTCATATTGCTGAAACGGTTAATCAGATAAAAAATATCAATTCTCAAACCACTGTAGAGATATTGATTCCAGATTTTCGGGGAGATTTGGATTCACTAGCTAAAGTGATGCAAGCGGATATCGCCATTCTTAACCATAATCTGGAGACGGTTCCCCGGCTTTATCCGGAAGTGAGACCTGCTGCTAAATATCCGCGCAGCCTGGAGTTGCTGCGTCGTGCGGGAGAGATTAAACCGGAAATTTCCACAAAATCCGGAGTCATGGTTGGATTAGGCGAAGAAAAAGATGAGATGATTCAGTTGATGCATGACCTGCGCGAGGTGGGTTGTTCAATATTAACCATCGGGCAATATCTCAGGCCATCGATGAAACATTTTCCCGTATTTGAGTATATCCACCCGGATGTTTTTGATGAGTACAAGGTTATTGGTAAAGAAATTGGCTTCAAACATGTTGAATCAGCTCCATTCGTGCGTAGCTCATATAACGCCTGGAAACATGTTTGATTTGATATATAAGACTTTCCTACTGTAATAAGAGTAGATAATAAACCTGATAATGTGATATTGTAATAGATATCTTGTGAGTTCTTCTCAAGGTATTCTTGATGGATTATTCAATTTATGCGTGGGGAGCAATTTAAATATGAGGATTTTGATAGTTTGTTCAGTTTTATGTATTTTATTGGGAATCAATTGTTATTCTGATGTAGTCATTAACGAAATTCATTACAATCCACCTGATGATGATCTGGAAGATGGTTCATATCGTGAGTTTATCGAACTCTATAATTCAGGAGATGAGGACATTGATTTAACTGGTTATAAGTTCACTAAAGGAGTGCAGTTCGCCTTTCCCGACAATACTTTATTATATTCTAAGTCATATATTGTTATCGCTAAAAACCTGACTCATAGAACCTGGCGCAATAGCGCATTTAAGATAGTTGGCCCCTATGAAGGAAAACTGTCTAATTCGGGCGAGCGTTTAACCCTGGCGCGCGCTGATGATTCCATCGTTGATGAATTTAAGTACAGCGATTCGTTCCCCTGGCCTTTGGGGGCTGATGGTTATGGTTCTTCATTGGAGCGCATTGCTTGGAGCCTGGAGGCCGATGATTTTCATTCATGGCGCTCTTCATTACAGGATGAAGGAACGCCTGGAAGAGCTAACTCCATAGTGGGGACTATTGCGACTCCAGTAATCACCAATCATGCAATTATTCCAGAGCATCCTACATCATCGGATCAAGTTAAGATTCAGATTGCTTTCGATGCGCCGGATACTATAAAATCCGTAGATCTGATATACGAAAGCCTTTCTGAGAATCCACCGGAAAACGTTCTGGTTAGTGCAAATAGTAAATGGCGTTACTGGAAAGGCCGTACGGCGCCATCATCCTCAATTAACTGGATTTTAGAATCGTTTGATGATTCTTCCTGGGATGAAGGTTATGGCGGTTTTGGATATGGCGATGTTAATCATGTCAATACTAATTTTTCAGATATGCAGGGCGGCTATTCAACGGTATACCTGCGTAAAGAGTTTTCGGTTGATTCCACCGATATGACGGATGACCTTACTCTATCTATTTATTATGATGATGGATTTATCTGTTATTTGAATGGCGTTGAAATCGCCCGCGCCAATGCTCCGCAAGACTACACTCATACTTCTTTGGCTAATAGTACTTTTGAGTCAGATGAAGTCTCTACATTCAGTATAAGCGATGGTGTACTGGTTGAAGGCAATAACATAATTGCCCTGGTTGGATTTAATACTTCCCGCGGCGGCAGTTCTGACTTTTATTTGGCGCCTACGTTATTAATGGGATTGGAGGAAGATAGCCATAAGATTCAGATGTCTAAGATTGCGGATGGAATTGAATCTGCTACCTATGAAGCCATTCTTCCATCAATGCCTTCTCAAAACCTGGTTCGTTCAAGTGTGATAGTTAATCTAACAAATGGCGTATCCCAGTTATTACCACATGCAGCCGAACCGAAGCCTTTTATCTCTTATTTCGTCTATGACGATGAAATAGAATCATCTCTGCCTCTTCTCTGGATCATGTCTCCTAAGAAAAGTACTGTGGTTGCTTCATCTGATTATTACGGCGCAGCTGTTGCAAAGCAAGTCGGTGATGATCATCCCAGGTTATTTGATGGAGTGCTTGTCATACCATCAGCCAGCAACCGGAAGAAAATCCGCTTTCTTAAAGGGGATGAATTTTATGGAGACCGAACCATTAATATTATCCCGGAAATTCCAACCGGAGGCACCAACGCGGGGATCAGTTCTCCATACCGCGAGCATTTGGGCTACTGGTTTTTCAATGAGATGGAGGTTCCTTCTTCATGGGCTGAGTTCTACCGGATTATCCAACTTCCTGCTTCATCCAATGATATTCAGACGCAACAGCTGGTTATCCAACAGGTAAACGAGAATTTTCTCGAACTCCATGACCGCAACCCAGATGGCGACTTATATAAGATGGATCATAAAAGTTCTGGTTTGGAGAAGCATACCAATAAAGATGAAGGTACAGAGGCCATAGATGACTTGATACGCAATTTATCATCGTCCAACAAAACCATTCGGCAAAAGGCAATTGATGAAAATATTGATGTTGATGAGTTTCTGGCTTATAGCGCGGCCAGCATATTCGTGAGCAACTGGGATGGATACTGGAACAACAACTGGCTGTATCGCGACCCGGATACCAACCGTTGGGAAATGATTCCCTGGGATTTGGATTGGATCTGGGGCTCCACCCCGCCGCCCAACACCGGCCCCATGTATTCCAAAATGCCTCTGAGTTTTCCCATTGATGGAAGAGCTATTGGAGACAACAACGTCTCACGTTCTCCGGGAGTTGTTACTTCTCCGCTGCACAAAGACGCTGATTTTTATCAGTTGTACCTGGATAAACTGGCTAGCACTTTCAACAAACATTTCACTCTAGAAAAGATGTATAGCAAGATAGATGCAGACGAGCAACTATTATTGGATGATCTGGATTTAATTAAGCAACAAACCGGGCGTTATATCAACCAGCGTTCTCAACAAATCAGGGACTCATACGCAACGCTCAAGCGTTTCATAAAAGAACGGAGAGAATATCTGGAAGGCTATCTCCCTGTTGGCATCAATGATTGGTCGGTTTATTAGTTGGACATTTTTTAGAGAAAGAATATTGCAGGCGCTAAGGGCAGAATTTTTATGTCCTTGATCCCCCCCATAATAAGTGATAACAAGGGCTGACCGCTTTGCGGTCTTGCCCTTGGCGCCTGCGCGATCAATATGTCGCTTGCGCGTCACCCTGAAATCCAAACGCCATTTTCGGTCATAGATTTTCAATTATGGATTGCGTAGAAAAGCCTATTCCGCTTGTTTCTTTATCGGGAAAGTCACCCTAAAAGTTGTCCCTTTCCCGGTGTCACTCTCAACTGTTATCTCTCCTCCATGCTGCTCTATGATACCGTATGAGATTGATAGACCTAGACCGGTTCCTTGGCCCACAGGTTTTGTTGTGAAAAACGGATCGAAAATTTTAATGAGGTTTTCTTTGGGGATACCTTTGCCATCATCACGGATTTTCACAATTACGTTATTTGCTTCTTGATGTGTTTTGATCCAGATGTTACCTTCTCCTTCAATGGCATCTATCGCATTGCTCAGTAAATTCAAAAATACTTGGTTGATTTGACCTGGAGAGCATGTGACATTGTGGATATTACTATAGTCCTTATAGATTGATACACGATCTTTATACCGGCTATGAAGCAGGGTTAACGTTGAATCGATGGCTTCATGAAGATCGTAGGGCGATCGGTAATCTTTATCGATTCGCGTGTAATGGCGGAGTCCTGATACAATTTCCGTAATCCGATTTGAACCATCCTCCATGGCCTTGATTAGTTTGTTACTGTCTTTTTGTACGTAATCCAGGTCGGCCTCCTGATAAAGCTGGTCATATTCACTGGTTTTCTGTCTGATGGCGGATATGAAGTGAAATGCGTTAGCGAGATATTCTTTCAAAGGTGCGATATTGCTTTTAATAAATCCTATGGGATTGTTAATTTCATGCGCGATTCCGGCAACCAGTTGCCCAAGAGATGCCATTTTTTCAGATTGGATGAGCTGTGATTGTGCTTGTTTAAGATGATTGTGTGTTGTTTTTAGATCAGTGTAACTAGATTGTAATCGGAGATGCCTATTTATCGACACTCCGATAAATAGTATAATGAGAATTGTGCTTATTGTTGTGGTAATTAGAAATCCAGGTTGTTTATACCAGGGACGTATAACTGTAAAATCCCAAGATACGGGTACAGAAACGTTCCAGTTTCGGTCCATTGCACGGACTTGGAAACGATGACTACCTGTACTTAACCCTGAATTACTAGAGACGGTATCTTCTGAGTATGATGACCAATTCCCGTCATCGATTCGATGAGAATAAAGAAGGCGGTCCTTCTTTGAGTAATTCCATTTATCTATTCCCGAATAAACAAATTGAGTATTACCATCCGGTACTATTTCCTCAACGTTCTTACTTTCATTCATTTGGACATTCGGCGAATCTTTATCCGCATCAGAATGATACAAAAAAATACCCTCTTCAGATCCAATCCACATTCGGCCAAGACTGTCTTCATAGATATCGTAAATCGCTGCGTCCGGCATCCCTTCATCAACAGAGTTTGATACCCACGAATCATTAAAATAGCGATACAGTCCAGCGCCGGAAGCGACCCAGATACTTCCATCTGATGTTTTTCTTATAGAAAAAATTCCATCAAAACCTGCTCTAACACAGGTAAAGTTCTCGCTATCATACTCATAAATCTTATTTCTACCTCCTATCCAAAGTTTTCCCTCTCCTACATCAGCGATACATTCAATTCTTGAATCTACATGACTTTTCGCTTCTTTGATGATCGATAACTGATTATCTTTGAATCGGGCCAAACCGCCAATATTATTTCCACCGAGCCAGATTTCTCCATTTTCTTGCATAATGAGCGACCAGGTCCAACTCCCAATTCCCCATTGGTCAGCAATAAGGTCTGCTTGGTCAAATTTATGTTGATATAAAGTTTGAAATTCTTTCCCATCATAGATCTCTAATCTTGCCGTACCATCAATACTAGTTTCCATTAATACACGGCCATCGTTAGAAGTGGACATTAGTCCAATAAATCGTCTATCTGGATGCGAAACCGTTTCGAATCTTTCAGTTTCGGGATTGAATATCCAAAAATCCCTGCCCCATACTGGTATGACTAAACGCCCATCATTCAGTAAGCAAAGATTGTATCGTGCACGTTCCGAGGGTAATGTATAGAATTTCCATTGATCATCATAATAGCAAATCAGTTGTTTTTCACATAGAAACCAGATGCGGCCTTTCTTGTCTTTACAAATTCTCCAGCATATTATCTTTTCTCCTCCGGTTTCTACGCACTCTCTCCAAGAACTCGGTGCATAACGCGCCAAGCCGTGTGATGTTGAGAACCAAGAAACACCGCTCGGTTCAGTCTCAATCCATTCAAGATATCCCGATAATATCCTATTATTCTGTACAACTTGTTTCTGGTTTCCCTTGACGAGCGTTAACGAGAAAAAGTTCAATCCAAACCAGTATTTTCTTAATGCGCTTCTATTGTATCTCCAATATCGATTAAAGTCATTTTGGCCTTTTACTATCCAGTAACTGTCGCCAAGGCTGGGAACGCCTATCATGACATCCTTGTCGGATGAATATAATGTTTTCCATTCATCACGATCTGTGCATACAAATACTTCTCCCGATCCATTGACTATATTTGCTGTACCATATAATTCACCATTATCGCCTTCGAATGGATACCAAAGATTGTGAATACCCAGATTCTTATTAAAAACATATTCATGAATTTGGGAACGGGATCTGATTTCGTCCGTAATGGAAGGAATTATTATTGCGCCTTTTTTACCGGTAATCCAAAGACCTCCTCCTTTTGCCGGTGTCATATCGTTGAATCTCTCTAGATCGGTATCGGAAATATTTCGGATTGTATCTGTTTTTTGAGTAGCAGCGTCAAAAACCATTAGCCGGTCAGGCATTAAAAAAAGTACCCGGTCGTGTCCGAAAGGAATAAAAGGTATGGGGTATAATTGCGGTTTAAATTCTTTGATTTCAAACTTCAACCAATCTCCATCTTTGTATAAATGGAATCCCCCCAAATCGAACCACTTTTTATCCCAATACATGGTCCAAAGTTGTCCGGAATCTCCTTCTTTTACTGGGAAATCTCCTGATCCGCCGTGAAGTGAATGAATATTGAAACCATTTAAGCAGTTGAAATCTGTATAATTATCCAGAGAAATCCATAGATTGCCATTGGGAGCGATTGATAAAAAAGCAGCCCAGGGCTCAGAAAGCCCGTTCACCGTAGACCAATATCGCCAAATCGGAGGAGTTTGAGATGTACTGACCTGTACACATAAAACAAATCCTATAGTGAAACAAATTGATAAATATATTTTTCTCATAAGCCTATACTCTCATTATTTTTTAAATGCAACAGGATGATGAGAAATTGATTGTTTATACTAGTTTAACATGAATCAATTCTATTATATGAAAAGAGACACGCCTAACCAAGATTTCTCCCAATAACGACATAGCATAATAAAATCAAGAAAATTATTATAAAAAAACAATCAAGAGTCTACTCTGGGTGAGAATCCAACACGTTTTTTTAAGTATTAGGATTTTGCATATGTATACCTGGATTGCTAAATCCTGAATATTGAGAGATTTAAAATTTACTACATTCCGGGGTATCACAAAAATATTACAATTATTCGTTCAAACTTAATAAATAAGGTCCAAAGTATGCGTGCAACAGTAATCGAACGGTCTATTGGATAAATATATCATCCATTGCTTGGAATATTTCTTTGTGCCTCAACTCCGTTGGCATGGGGGCCAAAAGCAAGACCGCAACGCGGTCAGCCCTTGAACAAATTACTTAGGGCTTGCTGAAAAACGTTTTCAACTACCGAAGATTATAATCTTCGGTAGTGACTCAGGGCGATGTACGAACGGGATCACTGCCGAATGAACTTTGATTGCTGAAAAAATTGATCCAGCGTCTCCATTTTGATTTGATAAGCGTTTGAAGCGCCTCTTGTATTACCTCAATCCACAAATCGATAAACAAAAAGAACCGATTTAAATTACCCAGTCGTGAAATCTTATGCAGATTCATTACGAACAGGTTCAATCCGATAACCGTCAGTGAGGTTTCTGCCAGTTTAGCCATGATTCTCGCCAAGCCGAAGCGACGTTTTCCCTCTCCAAATTTTCCTTCAATGGCAACACGATCTATTTCATCTTGCCGGGCGAGTTGCTTTTGTTCCCGGCGAATGATTTTATCTTTGACGGGACGTCCCATCGCTGGGCCGGATATTCTAATACCATATTTTTTGCAATAATCCCTATTACTTTTGTTCCGGTAAATTTGATCTACATGAACCGATTCAGGAAAGAAACCAAAATGGTGGCGAAAGTTTTTTATCGTTTGAATCAAATCTGTTGACTCGTTGAAATTGTTCCAATCAATTCTTTCCATAAACGCGAATCCATTGACCAGACTGAGATTTAGTTTTGCGCCAAACTCCGTCTCGGCATTGGCTTTGCCGCGTTTAATGGGACGCACATACGGAAACCAAATACTGACAATCCTGTCAGCAATACGCTTTTGTTTCGAGTCATACATGATTTTTTGTTGTCGATATAATTCGCTGATCACCAACAGCGCCCGATAGAGGTTCCGTTTCAAAACACCTAGGGAAACAGTCTGCGAGAGAGTTTTTATATGCGCCAGATTTCTATTCACATAACCCAATTGTTTACGAATGGCTCGACGAATTACTTTGTATGGATTTCTTTTTTTCTTGGAGATAGCAAGATATTCTTTACGTGCATTTTCACGATAGGTACGTGGTTTCTTGCTGCCGTCCGGGCGTTCCTGATGGAGCCGATCAATTATCGCTTCCGTTTTTTCACGCGCTTCGTTGAGTAAATTCAAATCGGTGGGGTAACGAATATCGGCTGGAGTGCAAGTCGCATCGATCAATAACTTGCCCCGGTTCTCAACCTCGAAAGTTTCATTGCCATCCTTATTGGACGTCGATTCATCTGATAACTTCATGGAATCTTTTGGAACGTCATCATCTTCATCTGATGATTTATCATCTTTGGGTTTCGCCGCCGCCAAGGTCATCGCTTCGTTAATTTTATTCATCGATTCGACGGGAAAACGTTTGCGGAAATGAACCATCATGGAAGCATCAAAAGGTTCTCCGGTTTGAAAACCGTCCAATCCGATAAAAAACTGGAGATAAGGATTTTCACGGATCTGTTCGACAGTTTCACGATCTGATGCTTTGAGTTCTTCTTTGATAACCAAAGAGCCAAATGCCATTCGGGCGGTCAGAGCCGGACAACCAGTCGTCGAGCCGCTTAACTTATTTTTGTATTCACGCTCAACCACCTCCCAGGGAATCATGGCCGCTTTTTTCACCCAGCGATTATCGGGATCAAGATAACCGCCAAAGGGCAAACCAAATTCGGGAAACATCGGAGTAAAAGAGTCGTTTTTATACATCTTTATCCACTCTCAAGTGCAAAGGTTTTAAGGGTTTTATGTAATTCCCCTTGCAGGATTCATAGAATGAGTGTAGCATAAACTATTCATTTGTCAAGACTTCCATCTAAAACAGCAAGCCCTACTTATTTTAAGATAAAAATTACTTGATTTAATGATATTGCCCTCGTGAGCGCCCTATTCCACCGGGCCGGGACGAATTATGACGGGGGCGCTGTTTATTTTGGGGCGAACCGAGAGCCAATCTATCCCTTGGAACTCTGGATCGGGAATAGCGCGTACTTCTTCAGCGCCCCGGTAGGGACACATGGCGTCGATCCAGACCATAAGCCTGCGAAGGTTTATGGGATCAACCTGCACCCCGTGGTGCTTTCCACTCGAGGCTATTTCAACCAGACGGCTTTTATATGAGAGATAGGTCATCGGCGGCGACGTCTGATAGGCTTCTGGATCAATGGTGCTATAGCCCTCGACTAAAATGGTGTTGGCAATTCCGAAACCCGGCGGCGGATTTTCAGGCCGTACGTATGGCGTTCCCCAGCTGGGCCTGCCTGTCAACGTGACATAGGGTTCTTTGAAAATCAGATAACCCGGCCTCAATGTCAGATCTAATGTTTCTCTAGCTTTGCCTTCGCCCTGATGGCAACTTCCGCAATACTTGTCGAGCGTCGGTTGTACGTAACGCTCGTAATCTACTGAATGGTCGGGCCAGGGCGGCGGCGTGATCTGGTGCGGGGCAGAGGATAACGCAATGCTGTTAGCCTTATCACTATTTCCAGGCATGGTGTTGTGCAGGCTGTGGCAGCCCAGGCAACTGCGGCGCTCGCCGGGCATCACTCCCGTAAAACTGCGCATTGTTTGAAGCGCGCGGTACTTTTCGTCTAGTAGTTGGAAATGAAGAGCCTTGCCGGTTGGAGCGTAAAAACTCATCGAGCCGTCTTTTTCAATGGGAACCGTTCCCAGTATACGTTTTACGCCATCGGATTGAACCATTGAAACCACTGGCCCAGTCGATGCGTAGGGGCGTTTGTGCCAGTAGGTGTAAGTTTTTGGTTCAATATTCATAATCCTCATGTATTTCGCTTTGCCGCGCAGTTCCGGGGGGGCGCCCTCGTAAACGTTGCGGCTGTACATCACGCCATCCTGCGGATTCAGTTTCTCTTCTTCGGTAGAAGGCCACGCCACGCGGTCAGGAATCACCTGCGGTTTTATTCTTGATCGCACTGGTTGGGCGTGAAAGATATTATTGTCGCCTTCGTAGATCAGTTCCCGGTTGCCGTCTACATCCATCAGATACAACAGAAACTTGTGATGTTTTTTTGATCCCCGTTCAGCAGAAACCAGGAAATCTTTCTCGCTCAGTGGATAGGGCGAGTAGTAAGCCGTATATTTTCCACTGGTGTGATAACGCGGCGATTCAACCGGATCTACCGGACCATTGCCTGACTCGGGCCAGGGAGTCTCGGCTGTAACCTTGGTCAGACCGTCAGGAAAATTGAGGCCTAGCGTTGGATCAATGATCCCCACCGAGCCGCTGAACCAGTCGTGGTGGGCGGATCCGGTGAACATAACCCGGCTGCTGCCTGGTATGTTACGGGCGTCCTTCAAAAGGTCCGGCCAAACGGTCTGGTTACCCCAAAATGTATTGGCTTGCGTTCCGTCGGGGTAGATGGTCCAGAGCGATTGGGCGCGCCAGAGCGGCTTATCTGTATACTCCCATCGCGTGTAGATAACCCGGCCATCGTTCATGACCGATGGTAAGTAGTCCGGCTCATTATTGCGTGATATAAGATAGACATTTTGACCATCGGTCTGGCATTGAGCCAGAACAAACGAACTGGTAGGCGGCATACAACGGACGTAGGTATGACCCCGCGTGGTCGAAAATATGATATGTTCATCATCCGGTAGGTAGATCGGGTCCAGGTCGTCATACGGTCCATAGGTTAGCTGATTCATGTCAGCGCCATTGATGCCTATCTCGTATAGATGAAACGCTTTTTCGTTGTGCGGCTTAAAGCAGAAGAGAACTTTTTGCCCGTCAAACGAGAGATCGGGACGCCAGAACGATCCGTGAAGCGGTTCCTGCGGCGCCAGTTTGCGGGGGACGCCGTATGGCGAAAGACCTTTGATTACGACGATCTTGCCTCCCGGCACGGCCATGTAGCCCAGGCGGTGGCGGGTTTCATGAGGCCATTCGGAGCCAGCGGGGAAAGGCATGTCTACAAAAAGCACTTGATCAAAATCAATCACAGGATTCTTGAACATCATTGCTCTCTTCACTTTGCGAACTTGAAAATACAGTTGTTCGTCATTTGATGAGAGGTTTTCCGTCTGTGTCTGTAATTCATTTAATTGTGATAATTCAGTCGTGAAATCGACTTGACCGGGATAATCGGCCTTTATCCGGTCAGCCATTTCGCGCGCCCAGCTGATTTCTTGCTGGATGCGTTTTGGAGTAGGCGCCCCATCGGCTTGGTGCAGCCAGTCGAACTGTAAAGTTTTTCGCGCTTCATCATCTGCAAGCGTGCAGGTCTGCGGCGTATCCGGTTCAATGTAGGGCGCAACGGCTTCTGCTACGCGGGGGCGGAACTGGATGAGCGAACCGATTTCCAGAATTGTTTCGATCCAGCGTGGAGAGAACTGAATCTCCTCACCTGATGCCTTGAGGGCTTCGAACTTTTGCGCGATGCTTTCGGTTAAAATCCATTGCTCAATTTGTTCAGGCGTCTGTTGTTTCCATTGCGATGCGGTCAAAGGTTTGTATTCCACCATCAGTTTTACTAGCATATCGAGAGTGCGCAGATGGAAATCATTACCACTGGACATGAGATAATCGTTTGCGGTGGCATTTGTGAACTGAAAAAAACGCTCGTATTCTTCCGGGAAATCATTGCTTAAGCGATTCATCAGCGCCCAGGCGACTACGCGGTTGCTATTCAAACTTTTATTCCAGAAGTTTTCCCGTGTGTGGGCTATGGTTGCGGCGAAACTGCTCTCCCGCGTGTAGATTGAATTAGCCAGTTTTGTAATTTCTTTAATGCGCTCCTCTTCAGATTTGACGCCATTCTCGTGTAGTTCCGCGATTTCTCCTGATGTAAGCGATTCGCTGTAAATCCGTAAATCGTCTAAGCCACCCTGGAAAAACTCACTATTGCCATTTGATGAACCGATGAAAGCAACGGCATTTCCTCTAGCCTTGATTTTTCCGGGCTGTTCCAGTTCGCCAACTATTTCTCCATCCAGATAAACCCGCATAAATTGGCCATCAAACGTTGCGGCGCAGTGATGCCATGCGCCATCCAGAACTCTCTTTGGATCGATTTGACCGTCGCATTCAACGTAACTTCCAATGTTAAGCCCCAGCGCCAGAATTGTCCCATTGTTTTGAAACGAAAATAGCAAACGGTTATTGCCATCATCTTTGCGGAAAATTTCCCTGAATCCGTTCAGTTTTGCGGGTTTGACCCAAGCGGAAAATGAGATATACGAGATTTCTTCCACAGCGAAATTACCGGGGAGACTCAGGATGTGATTGCCGGAGAGATTCATTGCCATGTTAAACAATTCTTCTATACGCTCGAATCCAGGGGATTGCCCCCGTTGCGACACAGCATCATAGCCGTTGCCGCTGATATCAATGCAGTGGACGCCGGATGATTCGTCAAAGTTCCAGTAGGCAATTAGAGGTTTGTTGATCTGTAACGGTTTGATCTTCGCCTGAGTATTGGCATTAATGAATTGGGGGATGGAGATTACGGTTAATATACTGATGATTGCAATAATAACAAAAGAAGTCTTTTTCATATCGTTTGAACCCACATGAATTTTTATTATACAAGAAACCAGACTTGTATTTTGGATAATGCTTCGATCTTATCATATTCCCGCTCTATTTTGTAAGTTATGTAGTTGCATTGGAGTATATTAAAAAAGAGGCCAGATATCATCTGGCGTGGGTGCCAAGGGCAGTGTATTTTCTGCCCTTGATTGAGCCACCTCTTTTTTCAAAATCAAACCAATGATACATACCGTAAGACGTCTATAATTACGCCCTCACCCTAACCTCTCCCGCGGGAGAGGGGATTTGGATTTTTTTAGTAAGAGTATTAGAACGCAACTTTCATCATCCCCGCATTTTCAGCAGGTAGCGATTTTATCCCTCTGAACACTTTCTTGAGACCTTTGGATGGCTGGGTGATTTTGATGGTATAAGCGCCTTCCTGGAAAACTTTGGGGGTGAATTTGTTTCCCTTGATGCGCAGTGTGTAGATGACTTCGTCATTTTCCTCATTGATAACCTGCACCACGGGATCAACTGAGCCTGAGATTTCCAGGGTTGGCAGCCAGGCTTTGGCTTGGCGACCATAGTTTTCTATCATGGAAACCGTTTTAGGCCATCCGGGGAACTGGTCGTCTGGCGTCGGATTATCGGCGTCGAAGACTAAGTGGTAGGCTTCAAAGGTGATCTCGCGGCTTTCCTTGTTGAAACGGGTGATTCCATAACCGGAAGATTTATCTTGCAGGGTGCAGACGCGGGTTTCTTTGCATAAATCCTCTTTGGGGTTGCCGATGGCGTAGACGCTGATCATATTTTCCAATCCATCCAGATAATCTCCCGTGTTGGGTAGATTATGGGCTGGACGGTTTCTCACTGGTTTATTCATCCTGTCAGGCCACCAGGAACGCGGATAACCGACCGAGATAGCTGGAACGCAGAACGACCATACGGCATCGCGGAATTCATCAATGCCGTGTTGCAGGAGAGAAGGCACATGTTGGTCTCCCGCAACATGCACTGCGAATGACTTGCGCATGGCGGCTAGAGCCTTGTTGCGCCCGGTCTGCGGCCATCCGTTAGCGTCGAGGTCGGCTACCAGAACCATTTTTAAGTCTCCTCCGTGATGAGTGGCTACGTTGCAAAAGATGGTTTGGCTCAATACGCATTTCATATCGGCGCCGCGCCAATCCTGTCCCCAGTCGTCCAGGAATTTTAATTGACGCTCTCCCAGGAGAACCAAGCCCGGTTTATCCAGCGATTGGACGTCGTATTCAGGGTCTTTGACGTGATCCGGGCGACCTTCCCAATCAGTTACGGTGAATTTCGGGCCTGACTTGAACATGCGGTCGGCCAGAATGGCGAAACTAACCCGGCCATAAACCATATCGCCGTAATAGACGCTCATGTTCTGTTCTATGGGGGTTGGATCGTAGGCGTCAGGATGGTGCGATGCATTGGTGCGGTGCACTACATTAACCATTTCAACTGGTTCGATATATCCACCTCCGTCATGATCTTTTACTGAAATGGCATTGCCGCCGTTGCCCCACAGGTTGCCTTGGAAGACATCATGGTCGTCGGGGATGCATAGGGTGGGGCGGTCTTTCATGATGCCGCGGAAAGCCCAGCCGAACATGTAGAACTTTCGCAGATAATTTAGAATAGCGCGGTCAGCAGGCGTACGGATGATGCCATAGCCGCCTACCTGTTCATATATCTGGTCGCCAGCGAAAAACAACAGGTCGGGATTTTGAATAGCAGAATTCCTGATCATATCAAGATGAGGAAATCCATAATCGGTCTGGCAGCAATATGCGGCTACTGATAACGTCTTGCTATCTTTGGGGTCTCTACGGATCAATCCTGACCAGTAATACGGCTTGGTTGAACCATCGGCGGTTTTAAGGTTATAGAGCAAGCGGTATGACTCATCAAGTTTGTCATCCCAGGATTCAATGCGGAAAGTGGCGGTGTAGGCGTTGGGATCAACCGCTTCTTCGGCGATAGTTGTCCAGGCGCCGTTTTTACGCAGTTGCAGCTGAACCGTCTGGTTGTCTTCTTGCCCGATAGGCGGTAGCAGGGCCGTCATTTTCATGACATTGCGGCTTAGGGAATACATAGACCATAGGATCGGTCCGAAAACCCGGTCGTCATTGGATGAAATTTTACCGCCTTCGACTCGCCAATCCTTAAACCAGAAACGCGGCCCCTTGGTGTTTTTGTTATTGTAAACGCTGGCGTACTTGGCGCCATCGAGCCAGTGATTATTAACGATGGCGATGTTGCCGCTAATTTGCTCTGGCGAGAAATTCGGGTTGGTTATTGTTCCAATGACCTTTTGAGTATTCAAATCAGTTACGGTCAGAGTTAGCGCATACTTTTGGCCGTTTGGTTTTCCAGTCAGAGTCAATAGAATATTTTCCATAGATGGTTTTTGGGCTAAATCGGCAAACTTATCCTTGATATATAATTGCCCATCGGTTTTGATGCCTGCGTCGATGCCCCATCCATGAAACAGGCGTGAACGGTAATCGTTGATTTCATCCTGAATCGCGATGCGGAAACCAACTGATCCAGTTTTCAGCCCCTGATCAATCAGTCCGGTTTTCACGCTTATCTCAAATGATTCATTGCCTTCAATCAATTCTTGAGTCAATAGATGTACGTTGCGGTTGGAGAAACTCGATATGCACTCCAGGCGCCCGTCATTGATGCGCCAGTCTTCCATTGGATTAGCCCAATACTCCGGTCCGATCCAACACCGTAGGGTTTTTTGTGGAAATTTGCTTTTGAATGATGCATGACCCGGCGCAGAAAATATGCTTGATCCCAAAATTACTATTAGCGTATATAACAAAGAACGTTGATGCATGACGATCTCCCCGAAATCATTTAGATTTGAATAATCATAAACAATTTATCGACTTAAGACGAGACTTGCGGCCTATTATACAAAAACGCACTAATATCAAATGATTGATTTTAGTGCGTTTTAATGATAGAAAAAACTTTAATACTTGGTTATTAATGGTTTACGTAATACGTTGCTGGAAAGCAAAAGGAGTTAGCCCTAAGGGGAATCGAACCCCTGTTACCAGAATGAGAATCTGGCGTCCTAACCCCTAGACGATAGGGCCTCTTCACTGGAAAAGAAATAGTATCATTCTTCCAATTTCTGTCAACAAGCAGGAGTAGTATATACTCATTCTTTCTGTAAATTCATGTAACATATCTTGTGTAAATAGAAGGCCTTCCATTGAATTGGAAGGCCTTTTGAGACTTTTGAAAATATTAAAGAACATATCTTCAATGATTATTCAGGTTTGTCGGTTTCCTTCTTCAATGTAATCTTAGGCGCCACCCAACGATTAGGATATGAAGGATCAGCCCGATTGATATGGACTAAGTAGACCCGGTCACTATCACCGTTTTCCCGCATTTTTTCAACGAATTCGGTGAGGAGTTTTTCGAATTCAGCAGCAGTGGTTACTTTTTCGCCATTTTTAACTTCGGTTATTACGTCATACCGCCGGATATTTACGTTAAAAGCGCTGCTTCCTTGATCTACATTAGTAACCAGAACGCCTTCAAAACCTTCTTCGTATCCCAGTTTTTTGGCTAACTCAGGTGTTAAGGTTTCAACTGCAATGCCAAGGTACTTCTGGGAAACTGATAGAGCAATTTCGGTCGGTCGTTGTGATAAAACTATTGTTTTATTGATCTGCTTTCCTTTGCGCATGATAGTTAATTCAATCTCTTCGCCTGGGGGAAATGCAGTAACCATATTAATCATTTGACCGGGATTTATAACAGTTTTACCATTTAATTCAATAATCAAATCGCCTTCTTTTAGATCAGCTTTTTCGGCTGGAGAATCAGGTAGAACTTCACTTACTAAAGCGCCTTTGTCGATGCCATATTCCTGCTTATACCATTTGTTTAGATTATTATTTTCTAAAGAATCAAGTTTAACGCCGACATATCCGCGTTTAACTTCGCCAAATTCGTTTAAACTCTTAATTACGCTGTTTATCAGATTTGACGGAATAGCGAAACCGATGCCCAGGTTGCCGGGAACGCCTGCGGTCTGGATGGCATTATTCAGGCCGATAATCTCGCCTTCAAGGTTGATAAGCGGTCCACCGCTATTTCCAGGATTGATAGCAGCAGTGGTTTGAATGTAATTCTTCACAAAGAAGGCGTCGCCGCCGATGTGAACATCGGAACTGGTGCGCCCTTTAGCGCTTACGATGCCTTGGGTTACAGTTTGATCAAGACCGAACGGGCTGCCAATAGCCAATACCCAGTCGCCAACCAGCAGTGCATCAGAATCGCCTAATTCAGCGTAAGGATACTCGTCTTTATCTTTTAGCTTAAATACGGCGAGGTCTGATCCTGGATCGGATAATACGCTGCTCATATCGGCGTCAATCGTGCGGCCATCATCAAGGGTTACCGTGATTGAATCGGCGCCATCAACTACATGGTTATTAGTTAAGACGTCGCCTTCAGGTGAGATGATAACGCCTGAACCTTGCCAATCACGCCGGGGATTCATGCGTGGATCGAAGTTACGAGGATTCGGTAAGTTGCCTTCACCAAAAAATCTTTTGAATAATTCCTGCATTTCATCCATGCGCGAATCATCCTGTGGTAATTGGGATGGCTTGGCGTCTTTCTCTGAACTGATGCTGACTACAGCCGGTTTAACTTTATGAATCGCCTCACGGAAAGACTGGGATAGCAACTCCGCTGGATTTTCGGCGGCCATAGCAAATGCTGAAGATAGCATCAACATGGAAAACACTAGAAGCGCAATTGTTTTGTTTGTTGTGGTTATTCTTTTAATCATGAAAAAAACCTCCAGTAATATTTACTTGTGTTTATACGTATTCGTATTTCTTAGGTAACGGTGTTATTGTAAGCATTATAGTAGGCGCCAGTGATTTTGAGGTGTTGGAATGGTGATTTTTTGAATTTCGCCTATACCCGAATCCGCAATTGGGCGCCAAGGGTAGTGTTTTTTTGGGGGACACTGCCCTTGGCGCTCGTTTTGAAGCATGTAACAGACGCAGTTTAACTTTTGCTTGTGGTAATTTTCTTTCTTGTAGTTGTTTTCCTTTTGGCCTTGGATTGAATTGAATCATTCTTCAAAGTAATTTTCAAAACATCATCAATCGTATTGGCGAAATGGAATATCATGTCTTTTCGGATTGATTTATCAACCTCTTCCAGATCATTCTTGCATCTGGCGGGAAGCACTATAATTTTAATTCCAGAGCGATGCGCCGCAATAATTTTCTCTTTTATGCCTCCGACGGGTAATACTTGTCCGGTTAGAGTAATCTCTCCGGTCATGGCGACGTCATTTCGCACCGGCGCTCCTAAGGCGGATGAAGCAATTGCCGTGGCTATAGTTACGCCAGCTGATGGACCGTCTTTGGGCACGGCGCCAGCTGGTACATGAAGATGAATTTCATTGTCTTTGAAGAAATCTTCTTTTATGCCCAAGATATTGGCGCGTGATTTTATAACAGAGAGAGCAGCGTGAGCTGATTCTTTCATTACATCACCCAGTTGGCCGGTTAGTTGAATCCCTTTACCTCCGGGAATAGGCAGGGCTTCAATGAAGAGAATTTCACCGCCCACTGAGGTCCAAGCCAATCCAGTGGCAACGCCGGGAGTGGCGGTGCGTCGCCTTATTTCGTCCTGGAAACGTTCGCCGCCAAGGAATTCCCGGATCTTGGCGGGAGTAACCTTGCCTTTTCTCCAGGTGTTTTTGGTTTTGCGAACAGCAATTTTTCTGCATACCGCCTGAATCTCGCGTTCGAGATTTCGCACTCCAGCTTCGCGGGTATATCC
The DNA here is from genome assembly GCA_963662285.2 of bacterium. Taxonomy (GTDB): domain Bacteria; phylum Hinthialibacterota; class Hinthialibacteria; order Hinthialibacterales; family Hinthialibacteraceae. The sequence continues at coordinate 135,560 of CAXXMV010000008.1, read as the reverse complement.
ACGAATCAGAAATTCCAAGGCGCCAACCCCGAAATCGAAGTCGGTTTTCAATAATCCATTATTCTTAACAGAGCGGGGAACGAGATACCGCTTGGCGATTTGTTCTTTTTCCTGGGTGGTATATCCAGCCAGCCGTATGATCTCCATACGGTCGAGCAGCGGCGGTTGAATTCTATCCGGCGTGTTGGCCGTAGCTATAAATAAAACTTTTGAAAGGTCAATATCCAGTTCCATATAATTATCACGGAATGAATGGTTCTGTTCCGGATCAAGCACTTCCAGCAAAGCCGATGATGGATCGCCTCTGAAATCCTGTCCGATCTTATCAATCTCATCTAACATAAAAACTGGATTAATAGATTCCGCCCGGCGTATCTGTTGGACGATGGCGCCAGGCAAGGCGCCGATATAAGTTCTGCGGTGTCCCCGGATTTCCGCTTCATCATGCATACCGCCTAGAGACAGCCGCACGAATTTTCGTCCTAAAGAACGGGCGATAGATTGTCCCAATGAGGTTTTTCCCACTCCCGGAGGACCAACAAAGCATAGGATCGGACCTTTCAAATGGGGATTGAGCTGACGCACCGCCAGAAATTCGATGATGCGGTCTTTAATTTTCTTAAGGTTATAATGATCTTTGTTCAAAATTCTTTCAGCTGTAGCAATGTTGATGATATCTTCAGTCTCTTCCAGCCATGGAAACTCCAGCAGCCAATCCATGAAATTGCGCGTCATGGGAAATTCCGGTGAGTTAATCGACATGCGGGATAGACGTTTTAACTCGGATTCGGCTTTTTCCTGCACTTTACCGGGCAGGACTTTATTTTCCAGTAATTTCCGGATCTCATCGATTTCGGCGTTTTCGTCGTCGGTTTCCCCCAGTTCTTTTCGTATGGCTTGTAGCTGTTCGCGTAGGTAGTATTCCCGTTCAGATTTGGATAATTTAGTTTGAATCTGATCCTGGATTTTACCGCCTAAATCGATAATTTCCTGTTCGTGAGCAATCTCTTTCAAGGTTAATCTAAGTTTCTTTTCGAGCGAAGGTACTTCATAAATTTCCTGCAAGCGGTGCATATCCGAGCGGGTAAGGCTTAGAACCATGTAACTTAAGCGATGGGGATTTTGCATTGAGGACGGCAATCCCTGAATATCATCGGGAATCATGGGCGCTTTTTGTATCAGCATTTCCGCCTGTTCAGCAACCTGCCTGGTCAATGCTTCTATAGTAGCGCTTTCCTTGGGTTTTTCCTCAATGTTTTCAACCCGCGCCAGGTAAATGCCATCCTTTTGTTTGATGCCCAGAATGCGTATTTTATGCAATCCGCGCACCACTAGTTGAGTCACATCTTCGGCGCCATGCATCATTCTCAGAATCAAGGCCACCGTGCCTATACTGTATAGATGCTTATATTTTTTTCTTTGCGCCGGAGTCGGATCTTTTTTTATACTGATGGCGGCGAATAAGCGCGAACCTTTGGCCGCGCTTTCAACAGAACGCACTGCGTCAGCATTGGTTATTGCGATTGGCGCAGTTGCTCCGGGAAACAAAACTGCGTTATTAAGCGGAACAATGGGAAGCCATTCCGGGATTGAAATCTCATCGCTTTTTTCTTCAATATTATCTGACATTTGTATTTACCTTTTTATATCTACTTGACAACGTGTATAATTAACATGCCTTCGCGATAGTTTGCATTTACATTTTTAACATCAATATTATCCGGTAAAATGATTGTTTTTTGAAAAGGCATGAACTGGATTTCTAATTGATGATATCGGATCACTTGCTCTTCAACCATTTTGCGGCGTTCACTGCTAACCACTAAACGATTCTCTACGGCGTGTAAACTAAGCGATTCTTCGTTTAATCCCGCCGCCTCAATCTGAATGACGTAATGATCTTCCGTCTCGAAAATATCAGTATTTGGATCCCACGAGGAATGAACTCCGGGCGTATACTGGTATTGAAATTCGAATACTTGTTTTGTCTTGCTAAATGAATCTTCTGAAACGCATACAGGTTGTTTCGGTTTACGAGTCATTCGAACCATCTTGTTTGCTCCTGTGAAACAGTGAGTTTATTCCGATGTTAAACTAGCGAGTGTCCTTTAGCTTGGCAATACTAGTAGACTAAAATGAAATATAAATAAGTGAAAAATTGCCAATAACCAATCTAAATAAATCATTAAGGAGAATATTACATGTTTTTCTATAAAAAATACACAGTGTTTTACATTATAACTATTTTATTTATTGGTATTAATGCTGTTTTCTCAAAAGAATTAATACCTTTTTCTCTTCCCTGGAATGATAATAATACTGCTGATCCCGGTATATTGAACTTGGACGGCAGAGATATCCCCGCCGGCAAAGATGGTTTTATGCATATTTTGGATGGACATTTTTTCGATGGAGCAGGGAAAAGGCTTCGTCTTTTAGGGGTAAACACGTCGTTTTCCGGCAATTATCCCACTCACAAACAGGCCGAATACGTGGCGGGACGCATGGCTAAATACGGCATCAACTGCGTCCGCTTCCATCATACCGATACATCCCGCGCTCCACGGGGCATCTGGAAATCTGGCGCGCCGGATAAACAAACTCTCGATCCAGATAACCTTGACCGCATGGATTATTTTATTTATATGCTCAAGAAATATGGCATCTACGCCGACATCAACTTAAAAATTGGCCGTGAAGTGGTTGAGGGAGACGGTTTTACTGATGTTGATAAACTGCCTACTTATGATAAAGGCCCCGATCATTATTTCCCCCGTATGATTGAATTACAGAAGAATTACGCCAGAGACCTGCTGACGCACCTAAATCCATACACGGGAAATAAATACGTCGACGAACCAGCGGTTGCTATAGTTGAAATCAATAACGAAAGTGGATTGGTACGGGCCTGGAGTAATTCTGATCTGGATAAAATGCCCGGCAAGTATATTGAGCCGCTGCAAAATGACTGGAATGATTATCTCAAGACTAAATACCAAGACACTGAAAGTTTACGCCAGGCCTGGGCGCCGGATAATCCGGGCGGCGGTCAGGAATTATTATCCCGCAGCCTTAACGGCTGGACATTTCAACAGATAGAGCAAGGCAAGGGAACCTGGAAGATTGTTCCTGAAGGTCCAGAGGGGCAGGATGCTATTAGAGTGGATGTCACCGCAGTAGGGCGGGAGAGTTGGCATGTACAAATGTATTATCAGAATCTGGCATTGCAAAATGGCGGATTCTATAAAGTATCCATGCGTCTGCGGGCTGAACCAGCGAGAACCGTCAGCGTTGGAATAAAAATGAACCATGATCCCTGGGAAAACCTTGATTCCACTGCAACTGTAGAAATTACCGATCAATGGAAGACCTATGAGTTTGCATTTACGCCGTCGCAGGATGATAGTAACGCCCGGTTGAGTATAAGCGGCTTAGGCAACAAATTAGGGACTTTATGGGTATCTGATCTAAGTATGATCTCCAGCAGTCCTGATGGACTACCGCAAGGTCAGGATATTCAGTCAAAAAACATTGCATGGGTATCCAGGAAATCTTTCGGGGAAAACTCTATTGCCAAGAAACGAGACTGGATTGATTTCCTGGTGCAGCGTGAATCTGAATATTACCGTGATATGAATCAGTATCTAAAAAATGATCTTAAACTGAAATCGATGATCGCTGGTACTCAGTTGAATTTCGGTTCTGTTGCATCGCAATTGGAAAACGATTTTATCGATATTCACGGCTACTGGCAGCATCCCCGTTTTCCCAATAAATCCTGGGATTCCATAGATTGGTATGTCAACAACGTTTCAATGGTCAGTGCGGAAAACAATACCCTTGAGCGTTTGATGATGTCGCGCGTCGCGGGACAGCCCTACACATGCACTGAATACAATCACCCGGCGCCTATGACCTATTCTTCGGAAGCAATTCCCCTGTTGGCCGCTTACGCCGCCTTTCAGGATTGGGATGGCATCTTCTTATATTCATACAGTCATGGCAATGACTATGAGAGAAAATCCATCAATAATTTTTTTGATATATATGGTCACACTCCCAAAATGATGGCTATGCCCGCCGCCTTTAACATGTTCGTGCGTGGTGATATCGCAGCTGGGCGAGAAACCGTAACCGCCACTATATCCAAGAGCCAATATAACGACCAGCTGTTTAACAATAACGGTAATTTGGGTTTTCGTCCTATGATGGATATGGGGATTGATGCGGCGGCCTCTTATCAACACAAAACAGCCCTTCGCATCAGCGATGCGCCGCAGGAAACAAGTAATCCTGATTATCAAACCACACGGCGTAATATGGCCTCTGATACTGGGGAATTGCTATGGAATCAAGATTCCGAATCAAATTCTCATGTACTTTACCGCGCTGCAAAGACCAAAGGAATCACGGGATTCGTAAAGGACTCACCCTTTGATCTTGGTCATGGAATGCAACTTGAAGTTGGAGAAACTATACAGAACTGGGCTAATGTTCTTCTGACTTATATTGAAGAGAGAGATGAAGGTTATGTCTGGCTTCTGGCCGCTACAGGATATCATGAAAATCAAGGCATGATCTGGAAAGATGAAGAGAAAACTTCAGTTGGAAACAATTGGGGAGAAGGACCGCCTTTAGTTGAACCGATCCCGCTGCGTCTTACAATTGCTGCATCCGGTAATCCATTCTACACCAATACCGGCGCCAGAATATTCGCCCTGAATAATGTTGCTGAACCTGAAAAAGAACTTGACAACGTAGTTCATACCCAAAACGGCGATCTAGTGATCAATCTTATGAATGATCCAAAGGTTTTATGGTATAAGATTGTATTTCTCAAAGACGCCGAAGTTGGTGATTGCGGGGAATTATAATCTAATAGATAAACGGGCGCCTAGTTTATGGACAGAGTGATTAAATATTATCCCCGAATGACCTGTTATGATAGTTTGAAATTTATTATAACAATGTGAAAAAGAAAGGGGTGCCAAGGGTAGTGTCCTTTCTACCCTTGACTGAAAACTATGGAGAAACGTAATCAAACCTATGATTCTTCAAAGACAGATAATAAATTTCGCTCAATCATTCACCCCATCAGGATTGATGAACCTGGTAATATCCACTTTATTACAACATCATGCCATAATAAAAAACCGTTTTTTTCGAAACAATGGTCATGTGAAATTGTAGTAGAAGCTATTAACAAAGCGAGAATGCAAAAAGAATTTCTAGTTTTGGGATATGTTTTAATGCCAGAACATGCGCATTTTCTGATTGCGCCTCAAAAGAACATTGGGATTTCTTCAGTTATGCATGCGTTAAAGTTACATAGTTCAAAACGATTGTTAAAAATATTACGCAATAAAGGAATGAACATTCACAAATTATGGTTGCCCAGGTTTTATGATTTCAATGTTTTCTCTATTGAAAAACTCCATGATAAACTAAATTATTGTCATATGAATCCAGTTAGAAGGAATCTTGTTTCTTCCCCTGAAGATTGGATATTCTCCAGTTACCGGAACTATGAATTTAATGACGATTCTGTTTTTAGAGTGGATCGTTGGTGGGAATTTTGGAAATGAATAGGGGATTCAATCAATGGCACCCAGCAGGTCGGGTGGCAAGGGTAGTGTACTTTCTACCCTTGAAAGCCACTTACGATTAAACAAACATGTAGATAAAAAGTTGGACAAAGCAAAAGAGACTACATCCTCAAAATCACCTTTTCGGCGTGTCCCATCGTATGACCAATGAATCCCCTATGGAATCAACTTCTCCGATAAGCGGATGTAATATTTCTTCAAAGCTTCACGGTATGGAAACGGAATTGACTCAATCGGAGGCCGTTCGATATAACGGTCAATCTTATCAGGCAGTGATACCGGTTCGGTTAATTCAGGAGACTTGGCGTCCAGTCCGGTTTCGGCGACTTCCTCTTCACGTTCTTCGCCGTAATCATCTTCTTCCTGCATGGTCCCGGCTTCCAGCATGCGGGTCATGATCTTCTTTTGCTTCTCTTCGACCTGTTCATTGTTAAGGCCTTCTTCGAGCAGTTTTTCTACCTCTTTCATCTCCTGATAGATGCCGTCCAGTTGGTTTTTAAGTTGTTTGGCGTGACGATTGCGCTGCATCATCTTTTCGATTTCCTTACGGATGCGGGCCTGCTCCTTGGCCATTTGCTGCAACTTCTCCATCATCTGTTGACCATTCTCGCCCATCTGCTGCATCTGCTTTAGCATTTGCTGCAGACTCTGCTGCTGGGAAATCATCTGCTGCATCTGTTGTTGAAGCCCTTGCGACTGAGACTGATCCATCTGCTGCTGCATGTTCTGCATATCCTGCATCATCTGATAAATGGCTTGATTGAGCGCATTCATGGCGCTGCGCGTCTCATGCAGTCCGATCCACTTCTCGCCTTGTCCGGCGGCTATGGCATGGTTCAAGCGTTCTGCGCTATTACCTAAAGAAACTTCAGCTTCCCGGTTCATGAAGGGATTGGTTTTGGCGATTTCCCGCCATGAATCATCAATTCGGGCCAATTCCCGGTTGAAAACTTGAGCGCGTCGCAGGGCGCCCAATGCTTCACTGCGTCCCAGTGAAGATTCAGTGAGCGACTCCATCTGTTCGGATAGAAAAAGACCTTGAAATACTAAACGCGACAGCGCCTGGGTATCGGCTTGCATATTCATGCCGCCCATATTGAACATTTCTTCCTCGAATTGCTGAGCGAGTGATTGCAACTGCTTTTTGGCGTTTTTTTGATGCTGCTGCGCCTGTTGCATTTCACTGGATTGCATTTTTTGTGATGCTTTAGACAGTTCGCTTTGCAATCCCTGTTCCTGCATCTCCTGTTGCATGGAATCCATTTTTTGGGCTATTTCAGGATGAGATTCTTCCAGTGCTTTCTCGCGCTCTTTCATAGAGTTGAGCAGACTTTTCACATCTTCCTCAATTTGGTTTTGCCGTTGTTCAAGTAGTTTCTTTTGCGATTCCAACGCCTGTTCCCTGGCTGCCATGTCTTCGCCATTGGCTGATTGCTTATCCTTCTCCAGTTGCTCCATATCTTGGGCTAATTGTTCTGTTTCGCTCTGGAGTTTTTCCTGACGCTCCGCCAGTTCCTGGCTCATTTGCTGAAGACCTTCCAGTTTGCGCGTTTCAAAAGCATCCTCCAGGGTGGATAGCGTCCTCTCCAGTTGTTGTTCGAAATCCTCAAAGGAAAAGTTTAATTCCTGAAGTTGTTCATCGGTGATCTGCTGGGATAACTGCTCGACGGTCTGGTCGATTTTTTCCATCAAGTTGCGGCTGTTTTCATCCAGCAGTTGACTCATTAACTGTTGAATCTTCTCAATTTTTTCAAGCGTTTCAGGCGAAAAGCCCTGTTGGTTTTCGGGTTGTTCTTCGAGCGCTTTTTCGGCTTGTTCGCGGTATTCTTCCAGCTCTTTTTCGATCTTACTGGCTTTATCGATCAATTCCTGTTGTTTATCTTTAATTGATTCAAGTTCTTTTTCTTCCATCCAGGTAGATTGATCTTCATCGCCCGGTTCCATATCGCGCTGTTCCATTTTTTCAGCAATTTTCTCGAGCGTCTTGCGCGCTTCCTCAGTAATCTTAGTCTGCTCTTCAACCAGTTCGCTTAAATCAGTGATCTGAGATTCTTCCTGTTGATCCAATTGGGATAACAGGTCAACCAGGGTAGGATATTTGACGGTAAAGGTTTGCGAACGGGCGGATTTGGGGCCATGTATGACATCGTTATCCCATACTTCCAGGGAGAAACTTATCTCATCCCCGGGGAAGAGTTTGTAATCCAGCAGACTCCAATCATAAGTCACAAATAGATCGGAGGTAACTTCATAGACTACTCCGGCGGCTGATTTTATCGCTTTATTCTCCCACACCAGATACGAAGAATTTTCTGTTTTTTCTCCATTGATTTTGATGTGTTTATGTAGTAGTTGCAGAATATAATCATCTTGAGCGTGCAGTTTTACTGTTAACTGAAAATTGTTGGGCATAATTGAGATGGTTTTTGGACTGGATACATCCAGGGTAGGCGTCGCATCCTCAATAGCCGTCATTCTATATTTGGGGCTTTTATTCTTCAAACCATTTTCATCTTCCAACAGAAAATACAAGTCTCCTGATTCCTCAATAATCAGGGATGAAAAGACTGCGTATTGGTCAAATAACGTTTTATAAGGCTTATCGTTGTAAAAAACCGTGGCTGAAGCAAGTTTGGTAGTGGCTTCAGCGGTAATTGTCAGTTTGCTTCCTTCCGGAAATGATGCCGGCCTTAATCTATCTAAAGTCTCTACTTTCAAGCCGGTATATACAGGAGGCGTAATGATTATTTCACCGCTGGCAATGGCCGGTGGATCGATAGGAGTCAGGATGCCTTTATTTGAAAGAATGTTTCCCGCTGAGAAGTAGTACTCCATTGCGCGGTTCACTGAGGGAATGCGGAATACCAGTTGGTTTCCTTCAAAGTGAACTGGTTGTTTGTTCCAGGTGTTGCGGGTGCGGAAATGGATCGATGCATCCAATGATAAATCAGGATTGATCCAGTCCGCTCTAAGCGCCGTGGCAGCGCCCCGTGCGGCTGAGACATGGTTAGCTGTTGATATAGATGCAGTTAATTGCGGCGTGTTACTGATCCATAGTTCATCAGAAATTGTTGATAATTGCCCTTGGACCAATCCAGGATTAATACGCCATAAAGCAATTGATGGTAGTAATACTAAACCAAGTACAATCAGGCTGGCAATCGGAATGGCGCTGGCGCTATGCTTGATGCTGGATGAAATATACTGATCGAGCCATTTATCATCTTGATCTATCAATTCTTTTGAGTAGCCCAGACGTTCAATCTCTTCAGGTTGCGTTTCTGTATAAACCAGCAGCGACGCCCGGTTGGCTATGTCGGAATTTTCTTTCTCAAGGTTCTTGAAAAATGTCTTTATCAGGAAACCTTCTGATCCCCATCCACGCAGATACTGGATGATAAACCATAACATAACCACGCAAATAGTTGTAAATAAAACATTTACGCCGCCATGCTTTAAATTAAACATGCTTGCGGCGAGCAGCAATAATTGAAATGCCAGAACGCCTAAAGCGGCGCCCAGGCTGATGAAACCAATAAATCGCCGGATAATATGTTTTCTATAGAGACGATGTATCCAACGTAAACTACGCCAACGGCTGTTTTGCACTGTTTTTCCTCAGTATATGTATTTATTCATCCGTATTGTGGCTTGGAGCTTGGTTTTCTCCAAGATATAACGCACGTCCCATCAAATTGATATACCTGGTCCAGGATTTATTTTCCTTTTGCGCGATATTCATTTCTCTTCTTATCGCGGTCATTTGGGCGTCCATATTCTCAATATGATGCAGCAAACAGGCTTCAATAGTCATGGGAAAGACTGGCGACCTCTCTATTTCGCCATGATGTGAAGCCATCATGTGTAACAGTAAAGTTCTCTTCTCCTTGGGAAATCCATCGATTTGAGTAATTAACCGTTCGACAATAAATGAGCCTTGAAACAGATGTCCGATAAGCCGTCCCTCAGTGCTGAAATCGATCTTGGTATCATATATGTATTCATCCAATTTTCCGCAATCATGAAAAACCGCCCCGGTAAGGAGAAGGTCAGGATTAATTTCCGGATAAAATGGAGCAATCAAGCGGCATATTTTTACAACGCTTAGCGTATGATCCAATAAACCATGAATATAGGGATGATGCCAGCGTTTAGCGCCGGGCGCGGTCGCAAAACGATTCCACAAATTCTCATCACAACGAAATGATATCAACAATTCTTTATAATCTTCATCAGAAATTGTCTCGATGATTTCATCAAAATCTGCAATCAGTTCTTCAACCGGAGTGGTTGATGAAGGTAAATAATCAGTAATATCTATCTGGGACAGGTCTTCTAATTTTGCAATAGTTTTAATTTTTATCTGCATTTCATCTTGATAGATGCCCGCCCGTCCTTGAACGATAACCAGGTCGCCTTCATCAATAGCCTTGCTGGCTTCTTCGGCTTGCTCCCACATAACCGCAGAAACTTTGCCTGTTTTGTCTCCCAGGCGTAATAATAAAAATTTACCCCGGTCAAACTCACGAAGTCCAATCCGGGTAATCTGAAACAGCGACTGAATGGTTTGACCGGAAACAATATCTTTTACCCACACTTTTTCCTGCGATTTACTTTGTCCGGGGGATTCTGTTTGCATATTTCAACACCTTTACATAAAATTTTCTGGAAGAGCCTATTGAAGAATAATGTCGACTGTCAACTTAACTTATCATGATTTTATTTGTATTGTTACTAGAGTGGTGATCAAAATTATGTTCGTTTATTATGACAACCACACTATATCACAATTTCATTATTCACGAGATAAAGCAAAGGATAGATGATCATGATAAAAAGTTTCTGGTCAATTCTCATAGTCGCCATTTTTACAATTAATTCATTCGGCTTATCAATACCGGAAATCATCGCCCCAGAGGGCGAGATATTAAAAACCTTAAAACAGGATCATCCACGCTTGATTATTCAAGAGAAGGATATACCACGCATCAGACAATTAATAAAAGACGATAAGACCGCTAAGGCGATTTACGACAATATAAAAAAAGAGGCAGATAAAATCCTGAATCAGGAAACAGTTGAGTATAAAATCGTCGGCCCCCGTTTATTGACTCAAAGCCGTCGTTGTCTGGATAAAGTCTATACATTATCTTTGGTTTATCTGATAGAAAATGATCAGAAATATCTGAAGCGCGCCGTCATAGAGTTACGCGCCGCCGCTAATTTCCCTGACTGGAATCCATCCCATTTTCTCGATACCGCCGAAATGACCCATGCTTTCGCCATCGGTTATGACTGGCTTTATGCTGGATTAAACCAGGAAGAGAAAACCTTTATCCGGAGCGCAATAATTGATAAAGGCTTGCAGGTTTATCTGGATCGACTGGCAGATAAGGATACGCACAAGAGTTGGTATGTTCGCTGTCAACATAACTGGAACCAGGTCTGCAATGGCGGAATCGGAACCGGCGCTTTAGCGATAGCGGACGAGGCGCCTGAATTGGCTGAAAAGGTACTATCTATATGCATCAACCACATGCCCCTGGCTTTGCAGCATTACGCTCCCGATGGCGGGTGGAATGAAGGTCCGGGTTATTGGCATTACGCCAGCCGGTATACGGTTTACTTTTTGGCCGCTCTACAAACCGCCTTGAACAATGACTTCGGATTATCGGATTACCCCGGTCTGGATAACGCAGGTCAATTCCGTATGCATTTCGAAGGACCAACGGGCGCCTCGTTCAATTACGCCGATGCAGGCAGCCGGGTGCGCGGTACGCATGAAATGTATTGGATGGCGCAAAGATACACCCGGCCTGAATACGCCTGGTTCCAAAGACAGGACGCCAGCAGCGCTCATCCTCTTGATTTAATCTGGTATTCAGCTGAAGGGGGCGACCCGGTCACTGCGGGATTACCGCTTGATATTCATTATAAAGGCATCGATGTGGTCTTTTTGAGATCATCATGGACTGATCCCAACGCCATCTTTGTAGGATTCAAAGGGGGCGATAATAAAGCCAACCACAGCCATCTTGACTTAGGCAGTTTTGTTTTCGATGCCTTGGGCGAGCGTTGGGCCACCGATCTCGGTTCGGATAATTACAATATGCCCGGATACTTCGGCGACAATAGATGGACCTATTACAGGTTGATTAATGAAAGTCATAACACGCTGGTTATAGATGGCGCGAATCAGAATCCCAAAGCAGCGGCGCCCATTATCTCCATGAAAACCACCAACAATGGAGCATTTGCAATAGCTGATCTAAGTGAGGCCTATGGAGTTAAACGCGCCCATCGCGGCATAATGCGGAATGCTGATGAATCCATTCTAGTGCAGGATGAGATTGAGTCTGATAAATCCGTTGAGGTCAAGTGGGGTATGATGACTGGAGCGGATATCAAACTATCAGGCAATACGGCTACTCTTTCTATCGGAGAGAAGCATCTGCAAGCGCAGATTATATCTCCAGAAAACGTACGGTTCGATATTGAATCCGCTCAACCTCCAAAACCGCAGAAGCAAAATGAGGGAATGAAAAAACTGATAATTCGAACGCCGGACAAAGTTAAATCTTTGACCCTGACTGTTCTGCTTACGCCTTATGAAAATGATCAAAAACCGGATAATTTCAAAAGAAATTGCACTGTTCTTGAGAAATGGTAGGATATATGCGTTTAAGATAGATCAATTAAGATGGATCAATCATTGAAACAACAGGCTTATTACATTGGGCTTATGATAGATGCTTGTTGTTTCATATCTTGCAGGAATTGGTAAGGGATTGCATCCAGGCATCTGGTTTGACCTAGTTTTTGGTGTTTAGAGTCTCCGTGAAAATCAGAGCCGCCAGTTATGAATAATCCCAATTCATCAGCGATATCAGCATAATACTGGCTGTGCTCCCGGATGCAATCGCCATGATAGGCTTCAATTCCATCAAAACTGGATAGATGATGCAAACGACGGATTTCATCGCCAATCCGATGCAAGGCGCCCACATTCAGTAATGCCGGATGAGCCAGAACAGCCAGACCTCCTGCACGATGAATTAGATCAACTGCTTTTGATACTGAATAGATTTCTTTGGGAACATAGGCCATACCGTCATTCTTCAAGAAACGGTCAAAGGCTTCCTGGGTGGAATGCACATATCCCCGGTTCACCATGGCCTGGGCTATATGAGGTCGATTAATGACTTCTCCGTTAGAAAGAGACGCAATTTCCTCCATATCCAGATGATAGCCAAGTTGCTTTAAGAGGTTGATTATTTTGGGATTGCGTATATTTCTGGCATTTACATAATCCTGTAATCCACTCTTTAATTCTTCACATTCCAGATCAACAAAATATCCCAGCATATGAAGAACGCCTTTGTCGGATTGGGCGCTTATTTCGAGTCCGGCAATTATCTCAATAGACAGTTCTTCTCCTGCAAGTTGTGCCTCTTCAACACCAGCTATTGTGTCGTGATCAGTAATAGCCATGGCGGAGAGTCCATTTTTAGCAGCTTCATGAACCAGTTCCGTAGGAGATAAAATCCCATCAGAACAACGGGTATGGGTATGAAGATCGATTGCTGTATTTGTCATATTTATCTCAAATCAAATCCTTATTAAAAAACAAGCGGAACCAATATGCCTGATAAGCCAAGGTTCCGCATGAAAATGGAGCGCTCTTAAAAAACTAAATCAAGCATTCCTACCACTCAATATAGCCCATATCTTTTAATTTCACTAGAATCTTTGCTGCGCTCTCTTCGACGGTTTCTTTATCTGTATAACAGATAACTTCAGGATTGAGAGGTTCTTCATAAGGGTCGGAAACGCCGGTAAATTCTTTAATTTCGCCCGCCCGCGCTTTCTTATAGAGACCTTTGGGATCGCGTTTCTCGCATTCTTCTAATGGAGCATTGACGAATACCTCGACAAAATTGCCGATTAATGCCCGGTTTTCATCTCTGATATTGCGATAGGGAGAAATGGCGGCCGATACAGCCACAACGCCATTACGGCTTAAGAGATGACATACAAAACCAATACGGCGGATATTGGTATCCCGGTCCGCCTTTGAGAATCCTAGACCTTTGCTGAGGTTGGTACGTACTACATCGCCATCCAGGATTTCGTGTTTGATGCCTCTCTTATTAAATTCTCTATCAATCACCTCACTGATGGTGCTTTTGCCAGAACCTGAAAAGCCAGTGAACCACAAAGTAAATCCTTTGTATGAGCAAGACTTGTTCTGCGAATTTTCTATGTTTTCGTTTTTGTTTGACATGATATGCTTCAATTTACTTTAATTTGTAAAATCTTTTTGGGAAACAAATATATTATATTTTTATATATACTGATAAAAAAATCAAGTTTACCTAGATAAAACATTACTAATTATATGAATATAGTCAGAATATTTTTTTATAGTATCTAGATAAAGATCAATAATATATTTAAAATTATGAATATCCGGTATTTATATATGATAAACGGGCGCGTTTTTATTCATTCGCTTACTTAATAATTCTTCAAACGTAATATTATCAAGGATAGTTTCAATAGCGCTTCTGAGATCATTCCAAATTGGCGACATTATACAATTATTCTTGTGTACGCATGAATTATCATAATATTCATTTGCTGCTGCGTCGCACTTGAAAGGAAGTATTGGACCGTCAATTATCCGGATAATCTCTCCTAAAGTAATATCGCGTGGATTCCGAGCCAATCGATATCCACCCCCGACCCCACGCTTGCTTTCAACAATGCCAGCCCGCTTTAACTCTAGTAATATCTGCACCAAAAATTTCTGAGGAATAGATTCTTCGTTGGCTATATCGTCAATGGTCCGGACGTTATTACTCTCGTAAACTTTTGATAGATCAAGAATTGCCTGTATGGCATATTCTCCTTTTGCGGATACTCTCATTATATTCACCTGCTCCAATTCGTTATACTATCTGTAGTTTTGATGTTTGAAAATGGATAAAATGAATTACCTTATTAAATACAACTAAATTTATGTGGCATATCATAATTACAAATCAACATTCATGCAAATCTAACAAAGGCATTGGTCTTGATTTTCTAAATGCGATTCTCAGAATAGTTTAGGTAGTTGCATAAATTTGCCTAATATATAAAGCAATTAATGTCTAAAAGGAAGAACTCATGATGGATCGAGTATGCATCTTTATAGATGGCAGTAATCTCTATTACCAACTCAAAGAGTCTGAAACCAATATAAAAATCAATTATTATAATCTATCCAAAGCATTGACGGAGAAAGAGCGCAAACTGATTCGCACCTATTATTATGTTTGTCCTCCAGTTGATCCGAACCAGAAGAGTTATCACGACCAACAGAAGTTTTTGTCTTATCTTAAGAATACTCAATATCTTGAGTTGAGATTTGGTAGTTTGGAGGTTCGCGGTAACATCCAGGTCGAAAAGGGCGTTGACGTCATGCTGGCTATCGATATGGTTTCTCTGGCTTATAAAGATGTTTATGATACAGCTATCCTGTTGAGTAACGACGCAGACCTGGCCCCGGCGGTAGATATGGTCAAAGACTTAGGTAAGCATGTTGAATACGCTTATATATCTCAAAAGACAGTTGGTCTGATTGAATCATGCGATGTTGCGATACAAATTGACAATAAAATCCTGCTTCAAAGCAAATCTAAAAAATAAAGGGTAAATCTATGAATCGATATCACTACGTAGTAATAGTATTCTTTTGGGCGTTCGTTGGCGCCTTTACCGTATCCGCTGATATAAACCAGACTCAGTTTTCCGTTGATAAGGTCAATGATAACTATCGAATTGCATTACGGTCTGAAAATGAAATATTGCTGCATTCTCCAGACCAGGGATTATGGTCGGTTGCTATGGGGTGGAAGGAGGATTGGCCTGATCAATGGCGCCATGCTCATCCATCATCACAAGTGACTTCTGGCGAGTGGACTATATTGAAGGGCGAGATAGAAACCCCGCAGGGCGTTTGGCGTTTATCCGACTCTTACCGCTTGCGTTATAACGCAGTGCAATGCATCCGGCGTTTTGAGTGGCATGGCGAAAAAACAGCGGAAAAATGCACCCTGTCGGTTCGCTTCCAGTCTCCCGGTAAAGGCGACGGCGTTCTGATGCCCGGCATTTTGTATTACGGCAATCCATCCGGCGCTAAAAGCGGCAGGGTTCCGGTCTATACAGGAGCGGTTGGCGAAGAATCCATCTTTGAAGAACATCGCTTCCCCATGCCCTTCACCTCAATGGAGTGGCGGGACAATAACAAAATACTGGGCGCCGCGCTGCATTCCATGCCATCTCCCGCGCCTTATGGTGAGTTGCCTGATCAATGGTGGTCGATGGGCGTCGTGGCCCGTGATGAAGGCGCTGAGTTAACTCTGCTATCCGGGCCATGCGCTTCCAATGGCAAGCGCAGCGTTATAAAAGCCCTACAGCCCGGTTTTGTTCCTTATAATAATGTCTATCTTAATGTCCCTCCCGGCGGCGTGATCGAAAAGACTTTTTATCTTGAGGTTTTTCCGGTCGAGCAGGAAGGCGCTGCTTTTCAACGTCCCCTGGCTACATCGTTGAAAATAATGAATCCCTACTCGACTGACGATTTTCTAAGCTTCAGGGAGATCATAGAAAGTAAGTATAAGTTCGCTCTTACCCGATGGTATGATAAGGACGGCATAGGTGGATTCAGAAAATATCCCGACAAAAACTTTTTCGTCATCGGCTGGTGCGGGCAGGCGGCGGCCTTGGGCTACGCCCTGCAAGCGCTTGAACCTGAATTAAAAGACGAACGCATCCCCCGGATGGTTCAAGGTTCGTTGGATCAGTTATCGACGGCGCAGTTTTATGAGGGCGGCTTCCATACCTGGTATAATGCTGATACCCAAGAATGGAGCCGTCACGAACCGCTTTCGCAGGGGCAGGGCATGTTGAGTTTCGCTCGCGCTATCACCATCGGCAAGCAACGGGGGCGGGATTGTTCTAAATGGATAACCTTTCTTAAAAAAGCCGCCGATTTCCACGCTGAGCGCATCCTGAAAGATGACTGGCGTCCCAAATCAACCGACGAGGGATTCTTTATCGCGCCTTTGTGTTATGCTTACCGAATTTTCGATGATGCAAAATTCCTGGCAGCAGCAGAAAAAGCAGGACGGCATTACGCTGAGCGTCATGTATCCATGCAGGAGCCATACTGGGGTGGAACCCTGGACGCCAGTTGTGAAGATAAAGAAGGCGCCTTCGCCGCTTTGCAGGGATTCATTGAACTATACGAGACCACTGATAATCCTGAATACCTGAAGTGGGCGCAACATGCCTGTGACGTCGCCCTGACCTATACTGTAACCTGGGATATCGATATGCCGCCGGGACGCCTGCGCGACCATAATTTCAAAACCCGCGGCTGGACGGTGGTCTCGCCCCAGAACCAGCATATAGACGTATTCGGAGTGTTGATCGCTCCCGATATTTATCGCGTGGGAATCCATACCAAACGCGAAGACCTCAAAAAAATAGCGCTGGTAATGTACCGCAGCTGCGGCCAGCTGATCGACCCCTACGGCAGCCAGGGAGAGCAACCGCAACACACCAACTACGCCCAACGCGGCAACGTAGATGACATCTATGCCCTGCGTGGAGGCTACAACGAAACCTGGACGGTATTCTGGATAACCGCCCACTTCCTAAACGCCGCCGCTTTGTTTGAAGATATGGGAGTTAATGTTTGGGGAGGGGAATAGGCAATTCATGTAGGTTGGATTACGCTTTTTCGATCCTATGGTAATATTGGATAATTAGCATTTATTTATTATTTTTATTCATTTTCAATAATTTTTTATGAGGATGGGTATTATGGGTAAAAAACGTCATTTATTAAATCCTTTGTTGAAAGTTATCGATTCAGATATTATAATACGTGAGTATAGATCCTACGTATTATCAATGCTATTCTTATCACTTTTCTCTTTTTTACTTCTTCTTATACCTCTTACTTTTCTATCAGATAAATATTTTTATATTTTTCTCTCGTGTTCAATCTTTGCAATCTGGTTAATAAGTTTTATTTCTGGTATGTTATTTTTATATAATTCTTTAATTCTTAATAATAAACTCGTGTTATATGAATTTTCTTTTATATTTAGTGGTACAGTTTTTTTGGGTATTATGATTGTGGTATCATCGATAATGCAAGATGGAACTCCTTTTATCCCACAATTTATGACATTAACAACATTGATTTTATTTTTTTTATTCACTTTATGTGATAGTGTATTCAAATATAACAATTATATTGCCCGTTCATTAGCATTCGTTATATCAAGTAATCGCTTGATTATCTTATGCAGTGTTGTATTGTTAATTAATAATTATAGAGATTATAATATATTACTTAATGAGTCTGACATTAATTTATTGCCAATTATTGTTCTTCAATTCTTCATTTTTGTAATTATAATAAGATATCTTTATAATTCATCTTATTTAAATTTATCTGATCCACATAGTTTATTTTCCCAAAATATCCTTCTAATTTTATGTTCAGTATTAGCTTTAGAGATCACTTACATATATTATAGAGGAACCTTAGAAATGGTTTGGATTTCTGTTGTATCATTAATTATTTGTGTTACATACATTGCTAAAAATCCTACTCAAAGGAATTCATCCTCTATTATTCTTATAGGTTTTATCGTTTTTATATTCCTATTTTTAAGTAATAATTTCAATCTATTTAGTTTTAGCAGTCAAGTAATAAACTATTTTTTGGAAATAACGCCTATCGTAATTGCTATCTATAGTTTATATCGCAATCATGAAAAATATAAACAAAGTTATAAAATCAATAATATGTACATAGAAAATGCATGTGACGAAATACTAAAGATTGATGGTTTTTCAATAGATTCCATTTCCAAAATTACCTCAATCTGTGTATTAACTGGTAAATATAAAGTTGGTAAAATAATGATTAATAGGTTCAATAAGAATCAAGAAGATTTATTTAAGTATGCTTTTATATATTTAGTCTGTTCTGAATTTCATCAAAATGGGAATATTCAATTATCTTTTTACAACAAAAAATTTGAGATCGATGAAGAATATAATAACATAAATAATTATGATGATTTTATTAAATATATTAATTTAATATTTCCAACAAAATGTACTAACATGAACATATGGAAAGCGTATTATCGTAACAAAATCATAATACACTATGCCGGTCAAGACAAAATTAAAAGTATTCGTCCTTTCAGTATAACTTCTTACATTACAAAAATAATATCTAATTTATTAGTCGTTCTATTAATTCTTTCTTTTCTATCAAATGATTTTCCTCAAGAACAATATAATAGTTTTGTTAGAAAACAAAAAAATCCTATTTCAATATTAAATGATTTCATTAATAAAAAGATTATAGATTTAAGACTTAAATTTATTGATTCTTTTAAGCCTATGGAAGACAAAGAAAAATGTATACATTTTTCATATCTACTGTCAGAGACTGTTTGGAAATATAAAAATATGGAGGGTTATTATAAAAATAATATATTCTATAGTTATAAACACACATTAGAAAAATTAATAAAATATTATAAATTAATATATGAAAAATACCCAAATAAAAATACATTTTATTATGAAAATATTGTATTACTTGGTAATTCATATTTTTTAACAGAAAAATATGAAGAAGCAAAAGAATTTTTTGCAATTGCATATGATAATTACAGTAAAATCATTAGTAAAGATATTTTAATATTAAATTACTCAGAATGTTTAATAAAATTGAAGCAAAAAAAAGTTGCTCTTGAAATATTAGAAAAAAACCAAGAGATTGAAACACTTAAGCACTCGTTCTTGCTATTATTAAGGTTATATCGCTGTGATATGATGTATGAGAATATTATTAACAGAACAACATCAATAGATAATGATATATTAATAGATGAAATAAATATTGAAAGATCTGTCGCGTATTATCATCTAGGCGATCATAAACAATCAAAATATCTACTTAATTCTATTATAGAAAATAATAACTATGATATTAATGATCAGTATAAATCTATTTTATTTATATATCACGGCTTGCATAAACAAAGTGAATTAGACTATTATGATGGTTCCGAATATATTTTCAAAGGTTTATCATATTATATGTTGAACAACCAAAATTTTTTAATAAATAAGGAAAATAATAATATTCTCAATATTTATAAGAACTCAATTGATAATGTACATAAACAAAATCCCAAAAATCCTTTTATAAATTTATGGTATTTTTTATATTACCATTTAATAGATAAGAAAGATATTGCACAACAATATCTTGATAATCACTTAGCTAAATCACCTAATTATGAAAGAGAATTTGTTTATAAATTACTAGAAAAATAACTATATTAGAGTTATCACATAGATTGCATTTTTTAATTGGTTTCTAGAAGAAAGCAGTGAAGTAGGATGAGACAAATGACAGCGTGACCCATCGTTTTGTCTACGTCCCCGCAATTTAGCCCGGATCCCGCATAGGGCGTATTCGGGATCCGGGTAAGGGTTTTTCTACTGTTTGGAAATGGGTGATGACATCATCAATAACTTCGCATAAATCCCGGTAAACTTTTAGAGGATCGTCTCCGTGAATTCTGGTGATTAAATCGGGACATTTTCCAATGTACGCATTGTCCTGCTCACTCCATTCGACCCATTTGTGATACCTATCGCTCACTTTCATGCGGGAGCCTCCTCAAGTAATGCAGTTACGCTTTACCGCAATCCTGCGCAATGGTTGATTTTTGTTCTCTAAACCTTTTTTTATTTCTTGCACTCCCGTTACTTCAGTTCTACTTTATATGTTAAAGTAGAGATTGATAGAAATGAAGGATTAGTATGATTTATAGAAGAACTAAGGTTGAAAGGAGTATATTATGCCTCAGGTAAACCGAAGACATTTTATCAAACAAACATTGGGAACAGGCGCAGCATTCGTGATCAGCGGGACGCGGGCGTCCGGTAAGGTTATCGGCGCCAATGATACGATACGCGTTGCGGTTACAGGGATTCATGGACGGGGCGGATCACATATTCGCGCTTTCCAGGAAATGAAGAATGTTGAAGTGGTCACTCTGGTTGATCCCGATTCCGGTACATTTAAGGAACGAATCAAGGAGGTAGTTGATAAGGGCGGTAAGGAACCAAGAACTTTTCAGGACATCCGCAAAGCATTGGATGATAAAGACCTGGATGTATTGAGCATCGCGACCACTAATCACTGGCATTCGCTTTCAGCCATCTGGGCTTGTCAGGCGGGCAAGGATGTCTATGTCGAGAAGCCTTGCAGCCATAATGTATTTGAAGGGCGTCAACTGGTTAAGGCCGCCCGGAAATATGATCGCATCGTTCAACACGGGACGCAGAGCCGCAGCGATAGCAGCTGGCATAAACTGGCCGCAGTTATCAAAAAGGGAACCTATGGCAAACTGCTGGTTTCCCGCGGACTGGTTTATAAGCGCCGCGTAAGCATCGGTTTCAAACCTTTCGCCAAGCCTCCCAAAGCTTTGGACTATGACCTGTGGCTGGGACCAGCTCCGGAACAAGAATACAGCGCCAATCTGGTGCATTATAACTGGCATTGGTTCTGGGATTTCGGCAATGGCGATATAGGCAACCAGGGCGTTCATCAGATGGATATCGCCCGTTGGATGATCCCCGGCGCCACGCTGCCCAAGAGCGTCGTCTGTCTGGGCGGCCGTTTAGGTTATAAAGATCAGGGTCAGACTCCAAATACCCAGGTTGCGCTGATGGACTTCGGCGAGACCAAGTTGATCTTTGAAGTGCGCGGTCTGGAGACCAAGCCTTATCTAGGTTCAGGAACCGGAGATATCATGCACTTTGAAGGCGGTTATGTGGTGGGCAACAAGTTTTATCCCAAGGGCGGCGGCGATCCGGAGAATCTGCCAAAGGTTGATGTGAAACTTGGGCCGGGCGGCGACCATTTCAGCAACTTTATCGCAGCCGTGCGCAGCCATAAGAAGACTGACCTAAACGCAGAAATTCTCGATGGACATTATTCCGCCGCTTTATGCCATTTGGCTAATATTTCATACCGTGTCGGTCAACCGGCGTCATTCAAGTCGGGCGACAAGCCTTTCGCAGACGCTGACGCCAACGAAGCCTTCGGTCGCATGAAAGATCACCTCAAAGCCAATAATGTCAATTTAGATGAGACCGATTACCAGATGGGTCCGTTGCTGAAATTTGATAAAGATAAAGAACAGTTTATCGGCAACGACGCGGCCAACAAATTGTTGACCCGCGATTACCGGGCGCCATTTGTGGTTCCCAAGGAAGTATAAGGGGGAAGGTGTATTATCAGGGTATTGAATCAAGGGCTGACCGCATTGCGGTCTTGCCCTTGCCACCCGGTTGTTCAGCGTTTGTGGTTCCCAAAGACATTTAAGTGATAGGAAAATATGATGAATCGAAAAGGTAGATGGAATGAATTGAAATGATGTTAGATTGCCAATCGATGTTATCATATTTTGAAATAACACAAAAAAAGGGGCTGAATTGATTTCAGCCCCCTTTTGGTTGTTTATGCAGTGGAGATTTATTTTTCGATGGTTACGGTTTTCGAGTTTACGTAGGAATCGAAGATATCTTTGACGCAACCGCTTTGGACATCGCCGCGGTGCAGCCATAGGCGGTAGTGGTTGGAATATCTTTTACCTGCATCAAAGGTGAACGTGTCATTGCCCGGCCAGGCGACTCCGATTACGCCGAAATCATCAGCGGAGCGTAGAATCCATCCGGGGTTGGCTGACAGGTTATCAGGTTTGTTCATGATAGCCGCGCCGGACATGTATGGTTGGTCTTCAAAGCGGCCTGACAGGTCGGCCCAAGGCGACTGCACCTGGTTGCTGGTTTCCTGTTTACCGTCGATATTGGTGATCACGGTTCCTTTACGATCCTTGAAGCGGAATTGGAGACCGCCATAACCTTTGTAGTCTTTGGGGCCGATTTTGATTTCAGTAAGCGGCGTCCAGGTGTAGCGGATATCCATAGTCTGGCCGACTTTACCGGAGTTCCAGACTTTCAGTTCCATGATCTCATCCATCACTTTTTGGTCTTTGATGTACCAACCGTTTTCGATGGTGATCAAGGCGAAGACCGGGCCAATTTCTTTATAAAGAACTCGTTCGAAAATGCTGCGGATGCCCAGCATGTGCCACATGTCATGCCGTTGGCCGTCAACAAAGACTCCAGGCCATCCGAAGAATAGGCCGCGGTGATGGAAATGGTCGCCGGGGAAATCGTCAGTGTATGTCTGTCCGTCCAAACCCATCAGTGGGTGGAAATAAGAAGAACGGGCGCGATGCGAGGGAACGCCTTCGGGTGCAGAGACATTGCCATAGTGATAATCGAAGACCAGGCGGTCATCTTCATATAGCGATAGAGTTCCTTCATCATCATCTTCCCAGTGCAGCCTGCAATCTATTGGAGGCCTTTCATTCAAGGTCTCAATTTTGAATTTATCGTTATCCAAACGGCTCTTGGGAACCAGCGCTGAAGCGTATGATTCATCAGCGCTATAAGTTCCGCTCAGCTGCATGGGGATTTTCAAGCCATCTTTCATAGAATGAAGCATCATAGGCTTGGAACTGATAACCGCGTTAGAAGATATTGGAATATCAATGGGAACGCAAAGTTCCGCTGGTTCAACCCGATCAACAGTAGCAGGACGTTGAATGCCGGCGCAGCCTGAGAGTATTGATAGCCCGATTATGCATATAAGTAGTTTGTAGTATCGCATGATTCTCCCTTTTTCTGATCAAATTATAAGTACCATTCATGGTACAATGATTAACGTTAATTCTCTCATAAACGAATCTCTTGTTAAAGGGATGGCATCTCGTAATAGCGCAGATTGGTGATTCCTCCCCCAAGCCTGGGGGAGGTTAGGAGGGGGTTGATTAGTCGAAAGGCAACCCCCCTCTAACTCTCCCCAAACTTGGGGGGAGAATTTGATCATTACCTTAAGGTCTGGAGCGCCCATCACTTTTTATCTTTTCAAGCAGCATAGCAAGTTCTTTAACTTTGGCCGGATGTTGAAGCGCCGCGTTATTCTTTTCAGCCAGATCAGTTTTGAGATTATATAATTGAGGCTCCAGACTGGTTCCCATTTCGGTGTTTGTGTTTGTGTTTATCTTGGGGCCTTTGCCGGGGTGGATGTATTTCCAGTCGCCTTTGATTAACGAAAGGACGCGGGAATGTTCAACTAAATGGTCGCGGCCTTGTTTGGTTTTTCCCAGCAGGGCTGGCATGATATTGAAACTATCCGGGGCGTCGGAGGTCTTTAATTGCTGCCCGGTTAAACTGGCTAGAGAGGACATGAAATCTATCTGACAGGCCAGAGCGTTTGATTCACTGGGCTTCACTTTTTTAGGCCAGCGTACGATGAACGGTATGCGGGTGCCTGCATCGAAGGCGCTGTATTTGCCGCCGCGCAATGGACCTGAAGGAGTATGGCCGTTCAGCTTTTCGACCGCATCGTCTTTGTAACCATCGTCAACCACCGGACCATTATCGCTGGTGAATATTACTATGGTGTCATCCGTAAGATTAAGGTTCTCCAGTGTTTTGATTATCTCTCCGGTGCACCAATCCAGTTGCAGGATGGCGTCGCCGCGTGGGCCGAGACCGCTTTTTCCGGCGAAGCGTGAGTGGGGAACTCGTGGCACGTGGATATCGTGAGTCGAGAAATATAGGAAAAATGGATTCTCCTTATTTTTGGAAATAAACTTTTTGGCTTTATCAGTTATGACGTCGGCCATATCCTCATCAACCCAACGGGCTGATTTGCCGCCGCTCATATAACCAATGCGGCTGATGCCATTGACTATGGTGTTGTCATGTCCGTGGCTGGGATGCATCTTGAGCAGTTCGGGATTCTTTTTGCCAGTCGGTTCGTCGCCGATAGGTTTGCCGAAACTGACTTGAATGGGATCGCTTTGATCAAGCCCGACTACCTTGCGGTTTTCCACATAGACGCATGGTACGCGGTCGCCAGTGGCGGGGATCAGGAAACTATAATCGAAGCCGATATCCAGCGGGCAGGGTTTGATCTCTTTGTTCCAATCCAACTCTGAGCCGCCTAAACCGAGATGCCATTTACCCACTACTCCAGTTTTATAACCAGCGTCTTGCAGCATGGAGGGCAGGGTAGTGCGCCCCGGTTCGATAATCATTTTAGCGTTGCCGGGCAGCACGCCGGTGCCCTTTTTGCGCCAGGCGTACTCTCCGGTCAGCATGGAATAACGCGATGGAGTGCAGGTGGCTGAAGACGAATGGGCGTTTGTAAAGCGGACGCCCTGCGACGCCAGTTTATCGATATTAGGCGTCTTGATCTTAGAAGCGCCATAGCAACTGACGTCGCCATAGCCCAGATCATCAGCATAGATTAGGACAATGTTAGGTTTCTTGGCTTCCGAAGCCATAAGCCGTCCGGGACAAGCGGCGACGGTTGCAGCGACGCCCAGCGATTTAATAAATCTACGTCGGGGCATATATGAAGGTTTCATTTCCATTCTCCCGTTAATGTTTAATAATATCCAATATTTGATTGTAGAACATATAGAACTATGACCAAAAGGTTGAGAGTGGTTTTTTGACAGGAATATAGCATCTATGACTAAAAGGGGAAATGTCAAAACTTGTTTTTTATGACCACAATACTTGGTAGATTTTTAATTGAAATTTATACAGGATATTGTTTGCGTTTAGTCTTTTATCCACTTTTTGCCGACTCATCATTCTATGTCTCCCATTTTATAGAAATTTCAGTCATCACCGCGCTGCATGCGATATAAAAATACGTATAGAATATAGTCAAACGGTATTTAAGGAGTGGAATCAATGAAAAAAATATTCTTAATTTCTATGTTAATAGTGGCGGCAGCATCAGTTAGTTTCTCTTCAGAATGTTCGATGGAAGAGTGGAAGGTTGATCTTCCAGGCATGAAAGAGGATGCCAAGCCGTTAATTATGGTGAAAATTCCCGCAGGTTCATTCATGATGGGCAGCCCTGCTTCTGAAGAAGGCCATGAAGAGAATGAAGCGCCTCTGCATAAGGTTACTATATCCAAAGATTTCTATCTGGGTAAATATGAGATAACTCAGGAACAGTGGCTGGCGCTGATGAAAAAGAACCCTTCCACTGAAGAGGACGCCAATTTTCCGGTAAACCGCGTCAGTTGGAATGATTGTCAGGAATTCATCAAGAAACTCAATAAACTAACTGGAAAAAAAGGTTTTCGTTTGCCGACTGAAGCGGAACGCGAATACGCCTGCCGCGCCGGGACTTCAACCAAGGTCTACTTCGGCGCCGATCCATCCGACGAAGAATATGAAAAACACGCCTGGCTGCGCACTAATTCAGAAGGCGAGTTGCACGTTGTCGGCAGCCTGAAATCCAATCCCTGGGGACTCTATGATATTCTAGGTAACGTGTGGGAATGGTGCAGCGACTGGTATGGCCCATATAAAGCCGGAGATCAAACCGATCCTCAGGGGCCGGAGACCGGAACCGAAAAAGTCTTCCGCGGCGGTTCATGGATGGCTCGTCCTATCTGGATTCGCGCGGCTGACCGGGGCAAGTTTACCCCTGAGAATCGGCGCAATACCGGTGGTTTGCGCGTTGCATTTTCTGAATAGGGCGACGTTTTTGGTATGTAAGGCTACTTGTATGTTTCGCACTCACCCTGGCCCAAATGTCATTAAGTTATGGAATTTCACCATATCGTTGGTGGCTTGATCAAGGGCTGACCGCATTGCGGTCTTGCCCTTGGCGCCCAACTTTTTCTGAATAGAACAATTGAATGTGGGATATTCTCTATGGATTTATTAAAATATTTTGGTCTAAGCAATCCCCGGTTATTTGTAATCTGCTTATTATTGGCGCTGGCGCAGGGCATTGTATTCGTCGGCGCTCAAATCGCAATTACCGGCGCTCATTCGTTCCCGTTGGATGATAGTTATATCCACCTGCAATATGCGCGGCAAATAGCTTGCGGCGATTATCTTCAGTATCAGGATGACGCTCCAGTGACTGGCGGCGCTACCAGTTTCTTATACATCCATTTACTCGCACTGGGTTATCTGGTTGGATTTCGCGGAGCATTGTTTCCCTTCTGGGTCGTGCTGATCACTTGGGGATGCGTTACGCTGATTTTTTATCAACTAGTCCGGTTAGGTGAACGTCTCGGCGTTGCATGGGCTGGACGGGCGGCGGTGGTTCTAACATTCTGTTCAGGATTGATGGCTTGGGGGCTTTGGAGCGGGATGGAAATCGCTCTGTTCTCCGCCATATTGCTATTGACGTTGAATCAGTTCTTTCAATCAAAATTCCAGAATTATTCTTTTTATATCCTACTGGCGTTATTAGCGCTCAGCCGACCGGAAGGCGTTATCGTTTCGGTAGTACTGATGTCATGTTTGATTATACAGAAAACTACCCGAAAGGATTTCCGCAGTCTACTTGGTTCATGGAGCGAAGTCTTATCTCTATTTCTTTATACATTTGCTATTGTGGGGCCTCCATTGTTTTATCGGATGACCATCGGGCGCTGGGGCGGCAATGGATTGTTAGCTAAGAGTCTATTGAATCACCCGGCTATGACCTCTACTGAAATTGTTGAGTCTATAATCAGCAATATCGTTTCGATAAGTTTCTTCCTACTTGGCGGTATGCAATCATCGTATGGTGAATACGTCATACCCGGCTTTTTGATTTTTACCATAATCGGATTGATCTCATTCAGCGTGTTTCAAGGAGTCGAAGGGCGCTGGCGTGCTTTGGCGTTGGTATTATCATTGGCGGCTGTGTTCGCTGCTATGACTACCGTGGAAGTGTGGCCTATGCATAATTACAGGTATATAACGCCATTCTTCCCGCTGATGTTATTGATCAGCATGGCGGGCATTGAACTTATCGTTTCCCGCATCAACCATAAAGACAGAACTTTACAATACGCATTAGCGCTTATGGCCGTATTGATATGCGTGGTTCATCTGCCAACCTGGGCTTCGCGTTTTGCTGATAACTCAACCACTATTTTTGAAAAACAGCGCCGCGCCGCCAAATGGATGGTGGATCGCTTACCCGATAATGAACAGATCGCCATAAACGATGCAGGCGCTTTAGTATATTTCGGGCGCAAACAGATTGACCAATATTCTCCTGAAGGCAAAGTTATAAAAGTAGAAAAAAAATTCCATAACACCGATTTAGTGGGTCTGGTAACTAATGGCTCAACGGTTCCATACCGCCTGGGCGAAGGGGGATTATACGAATGGATGGAGCG
The DNA here is from genome assembly GCA_963662285.2 of bacterium. Lineage (GTDB taxonomy): Bacteria > Hinthialibacterota > Hinthialibacteria > Hinthialibacterales > Hinthialibacteraceae. The sequence continues at coordinate 107,566 of CAXXMV010000008.1, read as the reverse complement.
CATTCCCTTTAATAAACGTCCGCAGTATGCGGCGGTTTTTCCTTCATGGTTTATGGAGATGAGCCAGATTTATGATATTTTCCATCAACCCCTGGTCACCTTTCCCGATCCCTTTGATCCTGGATTCAGCAAAACGGTTTATCACGTTAACTGGAGTTACGCAGGTATGGAGGATCAGCCGCGAAAACAGACTATGCGTGATGAGTGGGAAATAAGAGATAGCATTGATATCGGCGACCTGACTAGTGAAAACCAGCATAATTATGTATTACGCAACCGCAATAACCGTTTTCCGGATATTTACGCTCCCTTCAGGCGCAATTTCGGGTATCACGAAGAGATAGATGAGCGTTGGCCTGGAATCGAAAAAGAACAAGAATATTTAATTCCCGTGATGCGTCAGCAGGGCATCTTGAATCAATACGATATTGTTGATGGCGGACGCCGGATTAACCTGGATGAATCGTTTACTCTAGGCAACCTGGAACCGGGGCGGGACGCTTTTCTCATCATGCGAAGCTGTGAATGCAGTGGGCTGCATCCTCTGTTTAATTATGGCATGGATTTGCATGTCAATGGTTTTTTCGTTGCTTCGTTCGAGATGCAGGGGACGCCTTGGAATTGGTATGAGAAGGTGATTACAATTCCCGGTGATATGATCAATCAAACTGATATCTCAATTAGAATCGTTAATAAGGGATCGCTCAACTTTTCCTATTACGATTCGTTCTATTATTGGATATGCCAAGGAAAAAGTAAGTTAGAGTTATGACAACGCAAATAAACTGGAATCAAACGATTCAAAATACTCCTGGATTATATATTAATGATCAACAGCCTGAAGGCTGTGGTATGGCGGTAACCATAGAACGGCTGGAACCGGAATGGACGGTGCGTTTTATCTATGAAAGCGGCGCCCAGCTGATTATCAAGAAATATTCCGCCGCTTCAGCTTTTGACGTATATCGATTGTTGGATCAATTGTTTAAGCAATCCGGTTATGTTCCAGAACTTACAGACCAGGAACGGGAAACTCTCCATCTCCCTGAAAGAAGCAATATTTTCGATCAACGCTTATCCCGGCAATTACCCGGCCAATGGATCGGCGCTCCCGAAGGCGCTGAATCAGATGGTGAGTGGAAGACTAATTACTCGATTGAAATCAAGCCGCTGGGGAAATTCATCCTTTATACCGGAATCGTCGCTGAAGATGAAGATTTTCTGGCCGAACCGCAGATCGATGCATCAGGCCCATTTGATCTATCAGAAATACTGGATGAATTACGCATCCTGGGCTTCTCTATAAATGAATATGGCTTTCTGTTTCAGTTATCTTTTGACGCCATGCAAGAGATTATTGATTATCTACCTGGATATGTTATTAAAAATCCAGTGGTTGATTCTCCTATTAAAGCCATTTCGATCTGTTCTTGCGGCGGCGAATGGAAGGTCTTTATTGCACAAACAGAGCAGGCGGGGCAGTGCATTATCACAGAACAGCCTGATCTTGACGCCAAACGGGTTCACAAAATTGTACATGATGCGATTGGCATCGCCGTCCCAGGCGGGATTCGGAACAAATTACGCTTGCCATCGCTCTATAAACTTTATGAACTGACTTTGAGCAAGAAAATGAAGGGTGTTATTATCGGCGCCGTATCCGGCCAAGATGATAATGGATTGACGCAGGAAAGATATGTCTCAATCAAAAAAGAAAATGAAGATGAATGGCAAATCCATTACGCTAAATCTGAAGAATTAACCTCAAGCAACCGGAAAATTCATGTTGAGTCCACAGAATCATTCTCAACTAGTGAATTTGTTGAAATTGTTATGAATCTTGATCCTGTGATAGATCCTTTAGACCTGGTTCAAAGAATGGCTGAATCTTCCGAATTGGATATCTCAGATTTAGCAAAAATATTCATGAAGGAAATGGAGTAATATGTCTGTTTTGTAATGACTTAGTGATCAATCATTAATAATATTACTTAACTTTATACCTCTTGATCCGCTAGAAATAGATCTGATGCCAATTTATAAACGAGATGCAAATTGGATAAAAATTGCATTCGAGATTAACGAAACATTCACTCTCTAAATTCAGAACTCACTAATATATATCCCAATTGACTACGTTCAATGGAGGATTGCCTTTTACATCGCCAGTTATTGCGTATTCGACTATGTTTGCGATAAGTTGTAGGCCGGACTCAGAATACTGTTCGAACGAGATCGCGCCTGAACCGTCGTCTTCAAAATAGCGCATTAGCGGGAAGAATATCCGGCGTTCGGTATGTGATTCAGGACGACCGTCTTCAAATGCTCCAGGAGTATCCCAGACGACCAACATTGTATAAAGATTATTTTCCGTTTCTGCCAACAGATCGCCATTACCGGCGTTTCCGCCTGTATCCACGGCGTTGATATCCTGTTCTTGAGTATACATTTCAATAGCGCCCTGGTCGATAGTAATAAAATTGAAAATCGGATGGGATTCATCAAAAGAACTGCTATCGGTGGAGCGATGAAAAATAATCAGATCAAATGTTTCCAATAAAGCGACGTCTTCATCGGTTAACGGATCGCAATAGGCGCTGTTGCCGCCAGCATTTTGATCCGGGTCGCCTGCGTCTGCTGTGACGTTGTAACCCGAACCGCGTAAATAATCTCCCAAGTTGCCTTCAACTTCAATTTCGGGCGCATCAGTAATGATGTATTTGGATTAACTGAATGTTGCTGGCGCTGCAATGAGTAAAGCTAATGATAGTAATAACATTTTTTCATTATCCTGCTCCTTGAAATTAATTGCAAAAATATATTACAACAAATAAATCCCCAAAAGTTGATATGTGAATCAATCACATATAATAAAAGTATGTCAAGTATAATGTTGCTTAATGTTAATTATTAGCTGGAAATATGTTTTCAGTTGTTTAGCAGAATATTTCGATAAGACACGCTAAAGCGCTTTTCATTATGAGTGAATAAAATTTTGAGAATCGCTCTATATAGTTATGACTTATTGTCTTTTCAACAGAATTTTCTGCCCTGAATGCGTCTTAATCTCCAGTACTTTCCCGTTTTCTTTGATATTAGATTTCCTTACTCCAGAATAATTATATTTGCGTGAACCGAATGGATTTTCGAGTCGTGCGGTTCCACCGTTTAGAGACTCTATTTCAATAGCGTCCACTTTTTTGTTTTTCATCATAGCCGAGACCAGGAAGGCGCCTTCGGTTCGTAATGTTTTGAATGATGCTGCGTCCCATGATCCGGGTACAGCGGGGAAGACGCGGATTAATCCACTATGGCTTTGAAGGAGCATTTCCTGCAAACCTGCGGCGAAAGCGAAATTGCCTTCCAAGGTGAATGGCCGGTATTGAAATTTTGATTTACCGCTTTTGGTCTGATCTCCGTTAAGGTGAAAGGTGTTGATGGAGCAGAAGCATTCAGCGAAGGTGCGCAGCGCCTGGGCTGCTTTGTCTCCATTGTTGGCGCGGGCGTAGAAACTGGCCAGCCATGAATACGAATATCCACACCAATAGTCTGGTCCGAGGCGTTCTAATTCGGCTAGCGAAGCTTCGATGGTCTGCTGGTCTTTCTTTCCGTTTGATAAATCGACCAGACCAAGCGGATGAATGGCCATGAGGTGCGAGAAATGGCGGTGGGACGCTTCTAATGGATAATCGGGCGCCACCAGCAGCCGTCCATCATCTTTAGCGAGCGCCAATTCAGGCCATTCGTTGAGTATTTTGATCCAGAAATTCGCTTCAGATTTATTGCGCAGTTCGGTAGCCAGTTCAGCGGCGGTTTGGAATGTCCAGCGAATCAGTGAAAGATCATAGTTGGTTGTTTCTTTAAACCATGCTTCTAAGCGATTGTCGTTGATCTCCGGTGATGAACTTAGCGGCAATTTTCGTTTACCGTCTGCTCTACGGATGGAGTGTTTAAGCAGAAAATGGGCTGTTTCGCTTATCCAGGGGTAGGCGTAACGGCGCAGGAATATTCGATCCATGCTGTAGCGCCAGTGCAGGTAGAAATGGTGCGACAACCAGGCGGATGTGGTTGGCGAGAGTGAGTATTGGTTCCAGCCTCCCATAGGGGCGCCGTCAATGGCGGTTACTCCAGGGACGTTTAAGCCATCAATTTTATAGAACCGTTTGGTCCAATCTTTGACGTAAGGTCTGATCTTCCATAGCCATTCAATGAAAGAGAGACCTTCTTCAAGATGGTTTCCGCTGTAGCAGGGCCAGTAACTTAATTGGGTGTTTAGGTCGTTATGATAGTCGCCTTTCCAGGGAGGTACGCGGCGTTCGTCGGCAGTCCATACCGCTTGCAAGGTTATGGGGGGAGCGCCGCGGCGTGAGGCTGAGCCGAATTTATACTGTTCGTGATACCATTGACCTTCGAGAGTTTGATCGGGTAAATTTACCGCTGATTGATCCCAGTATTCATTCCACCAGGCGGCGTGGGTTTTGAAATCATCATTATAAGTTCGCTTTAAGGCGCGGACGACGGATTCGCGTGCGTCGATAAGGGGATTTTTGGATGTCTCACTTGAGTGGATCGACCACGCGCCGATTAGATCACTCTCATTTTGATATGTCCACGCGCAATAGATGGCGAATTCGAAATCTCCCCAGCCTTTTTGGATGTAAGAGATATAGTTCTCACCGTTTTCTATCTCTGGTTCCGGATATCCCAGAGTGTTAAGGGCGTGGCCGCTGAGAGAGTCGGCGCCATTGGTGCGTTGCGCGTCGCTGCCGCCGAATGGTGGAGGAATGATAGTCGGGCGAAGAGACGATGTGACATTGCGGATATGGAACCATCCGATTGGTTGAGTGGCGTGAATGAAAGTTTTGAGGTGGACGCCTTCGCTCCATATTACGTTGCATTGCGCCTGGCTGATATCAAGCCGGACGCCCTGGACTGTTCCGAAAGTTGACTGGTCGAATTCCAGGCGGCCAGCTGGAATCTTGGTCGGCGCTGGATCAGAGTCGTAGGGCTTATCGCATAGTTCACGAACCGGCTCAATCTTCCCAGCAAGGATGTTTTGGTATATCCAATCAAAATTAAAATTATCTTTTTGGAAATTAGGCACAGGTCTGCTATCCCACAGGTCGGCGCGATCCAGCGAGAAGCGCAGGGTGGCGCCTTCTTCCCATACCAGGGAACCGAGCATTCCATTGCCCAGGGGGACGGCTTCATCCCAGCGCTGCGCAAGTTGATTGAATTCAAGGTTATGGCGTCTTTCCGGGAGATCAGCAAAGACTGATGAACAACTTAGTAATATGATTAAGAGTAGATGAATACGCATGGTTTGTACCTTTTTATAAAGATAGATTTATAGTTACTATAGCAAATCCAAAAGCAAAACTCACCTGAAGAGTAGCGTTTAATATCAAAGATTCATGATTTTTTTCAGGCGGTTGATTGCGAAAACTTTGAGGATGAAGGTCAGGAGTAACAGGGAACAAATCTGCATAATTAAGGGTAGGAAAATCGTAAATTGGTTAATATTATCATTTCTTTCATTAATAAGAATCCAATTCATGAAAGGTGAAAAGATTGCTGATAATAAAATCGCCAAATTATTTTCGGTAATACGGTCTGAAATAATATGCATTTCACCAAGAACTATTAAACTGGCCACTGGTATCAATAATGTTGCAAAGACAGTGAAAAAACTGATGCCATAAGCGGTGAGCGTTTCGCGGACGTTAAGCGAGATGAGAATGCTGATTATCAAATAAAAATTGGCGGCTACGAATAGACAGATCATGAGAACTAAGAATTCTATTATGTTGAAATCAAAGGGGCGATTCATTGTTGTAGTATGTAGAAATGAAAATAGTAAAGGCAGCGTAAAATAAGCGATTGCCTGATATACGAAGACATTAATAGCAGCTATGTATTTCCCGTTTAGTATTTGAAGAGGCGTAAGTTTTGTTGTGGCGAGAAGGTTCCAGGAGTCTTTGTCGAATTCTGATCGGAAACAACTCACTCCGCCGGGAATGATCAGAAATGGAACCAGAAATAGACCGACCAGGATGCTGATGGCAATATAGGTATCTATCGGTTTTCTTTCACCTGACATGATTAACAGTAACAAGATGCTGATGTTGATGCCCAGTAATATCAATAGAGATATTGCTACCCGCGAACCGGATACGCCGTTATGCGCGATAATTTCCTTTTTTACAAGCAGGTTTCTAGATGATAGAAAAATGCGGTTGAACCAATATATTGTTAGTTTAATGAATGCTGGTATGCGGCGAGGGTGTTTCCGGTGTTTGCGGCTGGTGTATTTTCCATATATGGTTTGGATCATTAAAGCCTTAACGCAAAAGTAGGCGATGATCAAACCGATCACTAAAACTATGAATCCATGAATCAATATGGCTATTGAGTTGGAACATAATGCTAATCTCTCGCCAGCCAGCTGAAAGGCGATCATCAGGGGGGAAAAGAAAATTAATAATCCAAGTGGTTGGTTGGATGGATTAAAATTTGCCATTATGAGTATTGGCGGGATTACATACAAAATTACCAGGAAGAGATAGGTGAAATAAATAGAGATAATTGTGCTTTTCCATTTGACCGAACAATAGAGACCGATCAAGGCCGCTGTTATGGACAATTCCAGAAAAATAGCGAAGGTGAAAATTATTTCTCCCGGAGAGACCCCGCCCAGGGTGATGATGAGTCCATAAATGGGAATCAGGGAACTGGCCATTATGATAGTTAAAACAATGGGAGAAAGAAATTTGGCCAGAAGGATGCTGGGGATGCTGATCGGCGTGGTGATTAGAAGGTCCCATGAGCAGCGTTCACGTTCTATGTTTATGCAAGTTGCGCTGATAAGTGGAACCAGCACCAGAATGATAATTCCCTGGATGCAATTGAAAATCATGAATAATTCACGCGAACTGCCGCTTCTGTAATAGTTTGCTTTTAATGAAGGGAGTAGGCAGAAGAACAATATGGTTATGATGCCAAGAAAAATAGAGAGATAAATAAAAGAACTCTTTTTTCTTAAGCGGTCAATAATCTCGCGCAGAATTACTGGATTATTGAATAATCTGGGTAGGTTGTTGAATATAGTTGAAATCAGTGTGTTATTCATAGATAGTTAATGTTTATATTTGTTAACGCCTGTATTTACCGAATCATTGCATAATATTTTATGATAATCAATGCGCTGTTGGTTAATTTCCACAGGTGGAATAAGAAACATTTTCTTTTAATATACGTTTGCATCGATGGTTTTATTCTGGAAAATTTGAAAGGTTTTTATCATGAATAGAGTAACGCTGTTTTTATGCATTTTGTTTGCGTCAGTACTGTTGATGGAAGGAACCTGTTATGCGCAAATAGAATTGCAGCCGTCCAGGAATCAGCCGGAACGCATTGAGTGGTTCATGGAGCAGGGGCTGGGGCTGTTTATTCATTGGAGTATGGATAGTCAACTTGGATCGGTGATAAGTCATTCGATGGTTGGGGCTTCAGAGGATTATCTGGATCGTTTTATCAATCAGTTGCCCACGACCTTTAATCCAAAACGCTATGATCCTGAAGAATGGGCGGTGCTGGCCAAACTGGCGGGTTTCAAATACGCCGTGTTTACTACCAAACATCATTCAGGTTTCTGCATGTTTGATTCAAAGACGACCGATTTTGATATTATGAACACGCCCTATGGCAAGGATATCACGGCGCAATTCGTTGAAGCCTTCCGTAAGCAGGGCATCGCTGTGGGATTCTATTTTTCGCCTGATGATTTTTATTTTCTGCATAAGCAGGGGGCATTAATCAGTCGCAGGCGTCCCGGAGTCGCGGTGCATGAGAATGCTGAATTATTGCAGTATGATCTGGCTCAAATGCGTGAACTGCTGACTAACTATGGCCCCATCGACATGATGTTTATCGATGGCCCCTGTCAGGGATTGACCGAGATCTGCTGGGAATTGCAGCCGCAGATGATTGTAACCCGTGGAGTGATTGAGACTCCAGAACAGAATATTCCCGGCAAGCCGATTCCGGGGCCTTGGGAATCATGCCTCACGATGGGTACGCAATGGCAGTACAAACCGACCAATGAAAACTACAAAAGCGGAACGCGGGCCATCGAAATGTTGATCGAAACCCGCGCCAAAGGCGGCAACCTGCTTTATAACGTCGGCCCCAAACCGAATGGTGAGATTCCCATTGAGCAGGAGAGCATCATGAGAGAGATGGCTCTGTGGAATTTCGTGAACTCTGAAGCGGTTCATTGCGTCGAACCCTGGCATATTACTAACCAAGGGGATATTTGGTTCACCAAAAAGAAGAATGCCGATACGGTCTATGCGTTTGTTACGCGCACCGAATGGAAATATGGCGAGCGCAAAGAGTTTGTGTTGCAATCCGTCAAAGCAACAGCGGATACCGTGGTCAGCGTGTTGGGGCATAACGGCGTAGTATTGGAGTATCAACCCGACAATAATCCTGAAACCAGATGGAATCAAAAACCGGACGGGCTGCATATATCCGCCACCCGTTCTCAGCGATTATATAACGACCGCAAATGGCCTAATCCGGTGGTTTTGAAGATTACTCATGCTGAAGCGGTTTCGGAATAGCGAGATTTTTAAAATTTGTTTGTTGTGTTTAATGTTTAGTTTTCAAATAAGTTGGGTGGCAAGGGCAGTGTATTTTCTGCCCTTGATTGAATTCACTTCATTTGTTTACATGGTTTATCAAAAATCCACTATGAAAGCAGAATCAAATCTAATATATTGCGCCTGTAAATGGATTATCAAGAATTAAAGTTAATTTTTTTCAGAGGTTGTCAGTCAAGGGCAGAAAGGACACTGCCCTTGGCACCCACTTCTATCCCCCCCCAACTTAGGAAAGGCTAGGATGGGATTGATTGGTTGAAACGCAACCCCCCTCTAACTCCCCCCAACTTGGGGGGAGAATATGGGCATCACTTATCCATCATTTCGCAACCTGGTTTTTCAAGTAAATGCGATATAACTCGAAGAAAGTCGGAGCGTCGAGTAGTTCGATTTTTGGATTGGCCTTCTTGAGACCTTCGGAAACCTGCAAATACCATGTCGGGGATTTAAGTATGTTTCTAAACCAGTGGAAGGGCAGATCGCGATCCCTGACTCTGGCTAAAATGGTATTGACTGATTGTTCAACTCCCCGGTTCACATCATAATCCGAACGGATTACCGGCATGTCGCCATGCAGTAATGATGGGGGGATTTTTTGCGGGACAATGCCGTTGGGGCTGAATTTGGCGTAACAGTCCAAACCTTCTTTGGTTAATCCCGGAGCGTAGCCGTCTATAACGAATCCGGTTATGGTGATGTCCCACTTATCATAATAATGTTTGCAATGCGCGGCCCATGCATCCAGTCCGCTGGGCAATCCGGATAGCGGGCGGGGTTCTTGAAGCATCCCCGGATTAAGGTATCCCGCGCCATTATCTGCGGCGGCGAAATGATCCAGCGGGCCAGCAGTGCGCCGGAAATAATCCAGCGCCATACCCGCGCGGCGGTCCAGCACCGGGCTGATGCTCCACATCATGGGGATTTTGCCATGATCCGGGTTATCCCAGATAGACGGCATCATTTGATAAACCCAGGCGGCGGAATCGTAATCGCCTACATAGAAGATGATGAAATCGCGTCCATCAAAATTCACCTTGCCGTCGTCAGTTAGGTAGCCGCGTTGCTTCAATTCAGCATGTGTTACCCATTTCTGGGGATATTCTTTCTGCAATGGATAATGGGCGAAGAACGAGGCGTTGGCCATAGCCGCGTATCCGATGGCGTCAGCGTCAACATAGGCATTGTAGGCGCTGGCGATTTTACCGAATTCCCATTCAACATGGACTCCGCCATGCTTACCTCCGGCCTTGCCGTGATCGGTGTATTTGTATGCCCAGGGCGTGAAGCCGCCGATGTGGATCATTTTATCTTTACCGCCGTGATGATAAGCGCTGAGCAGCAGGCTTTGCAGGGTTTTCAGGTCGGTACCCATGGGTTGCTGGATATCATCAACCGGTTTCTCGTCGCCGATTGATCCCAGGTCGAAGAAGAAGCCGCGTTTCGCTACAAAATAATCATGATTGGTAAGGGTATGTTGGTTGGGATTTGCAGCGGTTGGATTTTTCATCCAATAAGAGTCGATGTAATAACCTGCGTAAGTTGCGTCGACTTTACCACTGTCGATGTAATTATGCTTGAGCCATAGGTAAGCGTCGCATTTGGCGCTTCCGGTGGATGGTATATCGGTTGAGGGGATGGTTCCTTTTCCGGTGAACAGCGATGAACCGTCCTGGTTGATCAATCGTTTAATGACTGGCAATTTTAGGCCATGAAGGATAACTTTGGAGTAGAGCGAATCCGGCGAGGCGTCGTAGCGTATGGCGATCAAATCTTCGACGCCTGCGATGGTTGAGGCCAGGTTGCTGGTGGCTGGCACATTGGGATCATAGACTACGGCGCCTTTGATAAAGCGCCGGTACTCTTTGATAAGACTGATGATGTCCGGGATTTCCTTCCTGCCGCGTTGTTCGAGCCACTGTCCCGGTTCGGACATTTTATCCAGCCAATAGTCGTCAACATTGATTCCACCGTTGTTAACATAGTGAAAATAGAGCAGCGGCTGTTTTCTGTTGACGTTGCCTTGTAGGGTTGATGCGGCGTGACAATGATCCCAGGCGGCGGCGACTTGAGCCTGGTCGCTTGCGTCAAATTTGAGGGTGTAGGTCAAATCGAATACGCCTATCGGTTCAAAGGCGCAGAGCATAACTGTGGTTGATAGAAGAGCGAGTAGGTTCATTGGTTTCTTTCTTGATGTGATAATATGACAATCTTACAAGTAAATGATAGCGTTTGATATTATCTCAAAAAGGGTATGATTAACTGTTGATTTATATGGTGGTTGAGTACAATGTCCATAATTGAATAAGTCAATCTTTGAATCGTTTAATTGCATAAAAATATATTTGAGTTCAGGAATTTTACGATTAGAGTATCGAAAATCAAAATAATGAACAAAGATGCGTGATATAATTAGATTGTTATCCGTTATATTATGTGAGTTAAAGTGAAAATGAAGAAAAAATTACTAATTATAATTCCCATTGTTTTGGTGATTCTGGCAGCTCCATTTTTGTTTTATTGGAGATCAATCGCCGTATCAGTTTTACTATCGGCAATGGATTTGCAGTATGGATTATCCCTGGATTATAAAAAGTTCGATTTTGATATCTTCCCTGGTAATTTATCGATTGAGAGACCGGTATTGAGAGATGCTTCTTTCTCTCCTTCTATCAGGTTGGGGGCGGCTAAGCAGGTTGATTTATCCGTCAATGTAATCAAAGCCATTCGGGGTAATGTGGATGTAAAGCAGATCAATGGGCAATCCATCCAAGTGGACTTGGCGCCTGCTGCGGATGGGAAATTGAATTGGTCAAAGGCCATAGAACGAGTTGTTAAGCAGAAAGATGATGGTCAAATCATTGCCTTGGCGGATGTTAAAAAACCGGATAAGAAGCCAGCGGCGCCGCCAGATGATGCATTGAGCAAAATACCATCTATTGAATTGGAAGATATTCATCTGAATTATCTGAATTCCGCTGACGCAGAAAAAAAATCCACTGTTATAAATCTTGGACGTCTTGAGTTTTATCCTGACAATCAACAAATGAAGATTGAAAATTCACGGGTTTTTGATTCAACAAGCGAAGACGCCTTGTTTTCGTTTAAGAATCTGAATATTCAGAATATGATGAAGGAACTGCAAAATTGTCTGGTTATTGAAGCAGATGGCGTCCGGCTTGACGGGCGTCAGATAAGCAATGATAGATACGATTATAATGATATTGGAGAAATTTGGTTTCGGGTATACAGCGAAATAAGCAGTTCGATGCTTGGCGCTAAACCGGCTGTAGAAGTTTCAGGCAGCCCGGTTGTAATGCTTAAAGTTACCAATGCGAATATAAGAATTCTTCCCGCTTCCGTCGCCGGGAAAGAATCCGGCGAAATAGTTCTTAATGCTGATCAAGTTGAATATGATGGAATCAAAGATGAATTGACTATAAGCAACGCTGTTCTTGAAGAAGATGGCAAGTCGCTGCTTCTGTTGAACCGCATCGTATTAGGCGGTGTTGTAAAAGGTGAAACAACGGTCGAACGCCTTGTTGCCAAGGGCGGTCGGCTTGATATCCGTGAAGATAAGCAAGGCGGGTTGAATGTAGTACGGGCGGTGAATTGCATTCGCTCTGTAATCGAATCACTGCTGCCCAAGTCTACTAAAACCACCGCCATGAAACCCGCTCCGCTTGAAGAACTGAAATATCTGGCATTTGAAGATAGCGTGGTGGCATTGCATCGAACAAACGTTGAAGATCAGCGGATGACAACGGATTTCATTGAATATCGGGCAGAGTCCAATGTTTTGAGCGCATCAGGGATTTCATGGAGCAAGGTAAGCGGCGCCCGCAATTCCAACATTGATATTCACTCCATTACGGCCATAAGAAATGATGATCAGGAGTGGAAGAGTTGGAAGCAAGCTGTTTTCCATGACGCTCGTGTGCAATGCGCCTGGCTGCCGGATCAATTTGAACTGGTTAACTCTGCTTCAGATTGGATTCAGTTGGGGAAGAGGGTTTCTCAGGGAATCGCCAAGGTTAGCGAGGAGGAAATCTCCAATCCTATAACCATTGGAAAACTGAGCATTGTTAACGCAAACTTTAATATTGAAGACCGCACAATCGAACAGCCCATAATGCATCGGTTAGACGACTTTAATGCGACATGGTCTGATCTGATTTTTGGGAAAGAATCTGCTTCGCTTGCTCCATTAATTATGTCGGCTGTTTTACTGGAACCGTCGCCGGGGACTCTGGTCTTTAACGGATCTGTTTCGCCTTCTGGACCATTATTTAATATGAAAGGTGAAGGAATGTTATTTATCGTTAATATTGATAAATATCATCCTTACTTATATACCAGCGATAAAGCTTTACCGGTCCGTATTGAAAATGGCGGCATGCGTATAAAAGCAAAAGCGGCTATTGTTGATGATCAGGTTGATGGAATAATTGATCTTGAACTGATTAATCCTGTATTCAAGCCTGTAAAAAGTGGTTGGCCTTTGAAAATCGATCAGCGGACAGTGATTACGGCCTTGAATGGTATGAAAGATAAAAACGGCGTTATTGCATTCAATAATAACAAATGGACTGGTGATATTCGCGATCCGAAATTTAAGCAGGGGTTGGGTATCGGATCTGTTTTGTGGAGCAATGTTAACAATGGTCTGCGTAATGTTTTGAAATTACCAGTCGATATTGCTGAATCGGGCGTTAATATGGTTAAAAAAGGCGTTGGTTCAGTTGGTAATTTGTTTAATAAGATTATCGGGAATTGAGTTATTAATACTATGATGGAAACTTATTGGACAATTTGCTCTGTGGTTGTTCTTCTTTCCTGAGGTATAATGAATTTATCATTTCTGGAGATATTAAGATGAGTAATGCCAAAGTTGAATTGGAATCACTCTTGAAAAAGTTACCGGATGATTGTTCCCTGGAAGATATCCAGTACCATCTTTATGTTGTTGAAAAAGTAAAACGAGGAATTGAACGCGCGGATTCGGAAGGAACGCTTTCTCATGAAGATGTTCAGGCGAAACTTGAAAAATGGATATCAAAGTAATCTGGTCGCCTGGAGCAGTCGAAGATGTAGAATCAATTGCTGATTTTATCTCACGTGATTCGGCTGCTTATGCCGGCGCTGTAGTAGAAAAAATTCTTTATACTGCAAAATCATTAACTGATATGCTATATACAGGTCGTATCGTTACCGAATTTAACAATGTGCAAATACGAGAGAAATTCGTTTATAGTTATCGACTTATTTATCAGCTAAAGCCCAAACAAATCTTGATCATTGCCGTTATCCATGGCAAGCGTTTATTGGATGAATTCAAACTTTCTATTAATGATTAATAGGCTTGGGGCAGGGTGCAGATATTTTAACAGGCTAAACTCTTATATACCATGAAATATATTTTATTAAATATTTTTAGTTGTATTTTAGTGGGTCTATTTTTTTGTGATGTGGTCTTTTGTGATGAAGCGAATCATGCTATTGATGATCTAAGGGCAACCATCGAATTAGACAAGCGCACTACATCAGCCAAGGTTCACATAAAATCGACGCTGTCGGGTATCAAGGATGCAACTGGTGTAGTATTGGACTTGAATTTAACTTCTCCCGATGGAGAATCTACGGCGCAGACTACCATTACATGGTTTGAACCGCAAGGCGATATATCCATAGGTCGCGCCATATTGCCAATTGAACATCCCCAGTATTGGACTGCTGAAACTCCCCGTTTATACCGTTTATCAGCATCACTCAAACTTGCCGAACAGTCTCTCCAGGATATTTCAATTGATATTGGAGTTCGAGAGATTGCTATTGATAATGGAATATTATTACTAAATAGAACGCCGCTGACTATTCGTGGAGTTAACTATAATTATACAACTTCGGGTGATGCTGCTCAGCAGGAAAGAGCATGGCAAGCCGATTTGCAATTGATGAAACAAGCCAATTGCAACGCCATGCTGATAAACAACCAAAATCCTGCATCTCGTTTCCTTGAACAATGCGATAAAACCGGGATGTATGTTATCGCTCATTTACCCGATTCTGAGAAGGCGGATATTGAGCGGGAAATTACCCGCTGCGCTAATCATGCGTCTCTTATCGCATGGAACCTCGGAAAGCAGCAGCAAGGAGATGTGGAAATCAATGAGGCTGCTCAGTATATTAAAGAACTAGATGCAACCCGACCATTGTTGATCGCTGGCACTGCGGATGCTTCGTTGCCGGATGTGGTGGATATATTGGCGCTGCAGAATATCATTCCTGAAGATATGCGCGAGTTGTCAAAGAGGCGTCTTCCCATTATTGCAACTTCGTTTTCCCCTACATTAGATTATGCAATGGAAGGTTTAGAAGATTTCCGGCGTATGGAGCTAAAGCATCCTCAACTGGCGGGCGTATTGATTGAGCCATTCGCTGATCAATCTTCAAATGCTGATCAATCGTATCAGATAGATTATCATCAGGTTCAGAAGGCTTTTTCTCCTATCTGGATTGATGAAATTGAGCATAAGATTAAGTCTGGCAAACAGGTGGTTGAATTAACTCTCCGCAATGATTTTAATTTTACCAATCTTCGCGATATTGTTTGTAAAAGGTTTTTGCTGAGAGATGGCAAGGTTGCCGCGCATAGTACCGTACGGATTGATCTTGAGCCGGGAAGCAAAATGGAACTGGCCGCTGCTCTGGAGATGCCAGAAGATTTTGCCGACTATAACAATTATTTATTGTACCGGTTTTATGATTCTTCAGGACTCATGATTTATGAACAATCAATCCACTTACGTCCATGGGATCTGGAAAAGTCATTACTGAATCGATTGCGTGATTTGAAATGGGATCAAGGCTGGAAAGTATCCGGCAGCGCATTAGATGGAAGAATCGAACACAAAAACTATTGTTTCAATATTCAATTGGCTACCACCAGCTGGTTTATGCGGACTCAGGAGCATAATGTAAGGCTGATTAGCGGCGGTCCATTTATTAGATTGGCGCGGCCCGGATCAAAAGCTGATCAGTTGCATTATGGCCATGATGGAGCGCCTGGTTTGCAACCACCATTAATTAATGACTTGTGGGTGGAATCAAAGAGCATGGAAAAGATCGGCAGGAATATTGAATTCCATACTACAATGATTGAGCGTAAACCTCTGGATGCCGATCATCCGGTTAAGGTTGATATTGATATTTTATCATCTCCATTTGGTTTTTCTGATATCCGGTTTAAGGTTCATCCCGGTGATAATGATAAAGTGCTGCAAGAGGTTGGCCTGACATTCATTGTTCCATCAAACTTGGATCGAATCGCCTGGATGGGCGATGGTCCATATCCATCTTATCCGGGTCAATCGATTTTGAATAACTGGGGATTAAATCAATATTATCCCATAAGCGAAATGGCGCCGGGAAACCGCAGCCGTGTAAGTACTTTGGCATTGCTGGATAAACAGGGTTATGGATTGGGCGTTATGATGCTGGATGGCGACGTATCAATAGAGCAGGGAACCGATGGAACTCTGGTCAGCATCAACTCAGCTGTAGCCGGTATAGGCAATGGCGCTTTTCCCACCCGTTACCCGATTACCCTTGAAGAAATAAACAAATTGCCTGCAACATCCTTTCGTCTAATTCCACTGATCCGGGGAAAATATCCCACCGCTTTCAAGTGGCTGTAAAGAGGGCGATAATCAATAAAAACACTCACCCCTAATCCAATAAAATATCTTACTCAGTAGATGAATTTACTATTATTGGTCATTCTTATACGAAGATTACCGATATCAACCCTCTCCCTGACCTCTCCCAATCTTGGAAGAGGAATGACCACCCAAGCGTAGGGTGGGTCGCGCCTCACCGACCCACCAAAGACACTCCTTGTTATCTATCCAAATCCCTCTACCCCAAGCCTGGGTGAGAATTCACAGTTTGTTACCTATGACTTTAGAATTATCAATTGGCGTTATAATCATAATCTAACTGACGTTTATTTAGAATAAGGAATTCGGTTAATGATATAAAAATAATGTGATAACGCACATCCTACTACTGTAAATCCGCATTGATTTTTTTGAGCAGGTTTGGCACGTATCCTCTCATGCGTCCAACGGTTGAAGGCGCTTGTCCGGGAAATGCAGCGATGATATCTTTGGCGCTTTCAGCCCGGTCTCCCATAGCATCAATAGCGTTCAGCGACATCATCGATAAACATACGCCATTCTTATCAATCGGCGCCAGTTCAAGCAGAACTTGTAAAGCTTTTTGAGCGTCTTTATCGCCGCCGTATTGTCCTAAGGCCTGCGCTGCGATTATGCGCACGGCGGGCGCTTCATCACTCAGGGATTTACGGAGAACATTGGCGGCATTTTTAACCGCAGCTTCTTCACGCATCAGAATGCCCATCGCTCCCCAATAACGTACTGCACTGTCTTCATTTTTTAATCCTAATAGACATTTGTCGATGTTCTGCTCTTTCAGGTTAGAGGCGGCATCAGCCATTGCGAATATATTTTCCATGGGATACTTGGAGGAATCGTGTCCCATTTCATAAGGCGTTGAACCTTTGGAGCGTGAGTGGACTTCGTTTTCTGGCAAGAAGCCTACGTCGCGGATATCAAAGGCTTTTTTCCGCTGTGCAGTGCGCAGTTTTTGAATAATATCCTGATGCTCAGGTGAATCGATCAGATTGTTGACTTCATCAGGATCTTTCTCCAGGTCATAAATTTCTTCAGGCGGCTTGGTTTCCCAGAAGTAGGTTTGCGGCGGTTTCAATTCGCCTTTGTCGTACAGTTCCTTCCACTTGGAGGTAGTAGGCGTCTGGAACATATAGTTAATATACTGACCGTAAATTTTATGCGGCATGTAATTGCGAATATAGATATATCGTTTGTCGCGCACCGTGCGAACCATGTCGTAGCGTTCATCCATGCGTCCACGGAAGCCATATCCGAATGGTTGCGCTGCATCGCAAAACTCGCCCTGGAATGCGTGACCCTGCATGTAAGCGGGAGGTTTAATGCCCGCAATGCTCAGCACGGTTGGCGCCAGATCAATGAATCCGATGATGCGGTCGCTTTGCCCTGCTTTTGTGTAGTCCGGGCTGGCGAGATGTTTGAACTTTTCGGGGATTGAAACAATGATCGGAACATGCAGCCCTGAATTATATGGCCAGCGTTTGCTGCGCGGCATCCCGGCGCCGTGGTCGCCATAGTAAAACACGATAGTATTCTCAGTCAGACCGTCTTCTTCCAATTGCTGCATGACCTGACCGACCTGAGCGTCCATTTCGGTGATCTTATCGTAATACTGCGCCCAATCGCGTCGTACCTCTGGTATGTCCGGATGATAAGCGGGAACGCGAACTTTGGCTGGATCATGTATGGGCGTATGAGGACGTTTGCGAACCTGGCTTTCATGGGTGGTTGTGAAATTTATAACCGAGAAGAACGGTTGATCCGGTTTACGGTTGCGCCAATGCGCGGTCTTGCTGGAATCGTCCCACACCTGACCTGTTTTTTCAAGGTTGTAATCTTCTTTTGATCTGTTGGTGCAGTAGTAACCGGCCTGGCGCAGGTAGACCGGGAACATTTTCATGTTACCGGGCAGTTTGGTCAGGCTGCGCATGTGTTCTGATCCGGTGCATGGCGGATAGACTCCAGAGATAATGGTGGTTCTGGCTGGAGCGCAGACTGGCGCGGTGGACCATGCGTTGAGATATCTCACCCCCTGGGCGGCGATCTTATCGATGTTTGGCGTGTCAGCATACAAGTCGCCGTAGCAGCCCAGTTGGGGACCGTTGTCTTCGCTGGTGATCCAGAGAATGTTGGGACGATCCTGCGCCGCAGATGCGGGTTGATACAACAAGGCGCTGGCTGAAACGGCGGTGGTGGTCGCCAGGAAATTTCGTCGGGTCAGTAGATTATTCATCGCAGTCATCCTTATGATTTTGTTTGGGGATAATTCGGCGAATGCAGCATACGATCGGGGCGTAGTGCTAACTTGCCGTTTTTCACCCATTTATCGCCTCTTACTGCTAAATGATCGATCATCCGTTTTCTCCACTTAAGCAACGTGGTTTGAGAGCCTGCATCGGAAGAAAGATCATTGAGTTCATGTGGATCATTATCCAGATCAAACAGTTGTTCCTCTCCATCGAAGGCGTGAAAGATGTATTTGTGATGTCCATCTGTCAGCCCCGTCCAGTGATTGGTTTTACTGTAACAGAGGTCATGTTCTAAATCTATGTATTTACGCCAATCGCTGGTTTCGCCGCGCACCAGTTGCAGCAGGCTTTTGCCATCCAAATGATCCGGCGCGGGAATTGATGCGGCGTCCAGGAATGTCGGCAGAACATCGCGCAACTCAACCGGCTGGCTCAGCACCTGTCCCCGTTTAGCGGAGAGAAGGCTTGAGGGCCAGCGCAGCAGCATGGGAATGCGGGCGGATGGCTCGTAGGCGTAGGTTTTTCTCCACATATTATGATCGCCGGTCATATCGCCGTGATCAGCCAGAAAGATGACCAAGGTGTTTTCCAGGAAACCATTCTCTTCCAATGCTCCCATGATATGACCGATCCACTCATCGATAAACGAAATCGAACCATAATAAGCTTGACGCGAACGGCGTACTTGTTCTTTACCTTTGTCGCCATGCCAGATGGTGAAATTGTCGCCGCTCGGTTCCGCGTAACGCTCCGCCCACTTGCCGACATGGGCTTCGGGGATATCGGCGTTCTCGTATAGTTTATTAAAGCGCTCAGGTGGATCGTAGGGGCTGTGGGGACGGGCGAAAGATACCTTGAGCATAAATGGCTTGGGTTGATTATAGTTATTAAGAAAGCGCACGGCGCATGAACCCGTCCAATGGGTGGGATGCAAATTCTCCGGCAGCGCGTAAGGTTTGGCGCGGTAATCGTTCCAACCGATGCCGGTAGCGTCGGGATTCATATTGGGCGCCATTGAATAGAACCATGAATGGTAATCGCTGCGGAAATCGACGGATTGCTCCCGGCCTGATTCATCCAGCAAAGCCGATTGGTATCCATGATAATTGCGCTGGGGATGATAATGATTCTTTCCGATGCACATGGTGTGATACCCGGCTTGAGCCATTACGCGCGGCTTCTCGAAGGGATACTCTTCAGCCACTTTGGAATATCCCAACATGCCATGGTTCCAGGGTGATAATCCGGTCAAAAGCGCCGCCCGCGCTGGAGTGCAGGAAGGCGTAGAAGAATAAGCGCAGCGGAATCGCACTCCCTGAGCGGCGATGCGGTCCAGGTTGGGAGTCTTGATAACCGGATGACCATCAGCCCCCAGGCAGTCGCCGCGGAATTGATCAGCCATTAGAAAGAGGATATTAGGACGTCCGCCCTGCTGGTCGCTCTTGGCGATTGATTGCAGCGGCAGCGCCGTCAAAGCCGATGCGCCGAGTCCCATCTTCAGCGCATCACGCCGGTTCAGTAAGTTTTTTTTGGTATGTTTAGTTAGCGTCATAATTTTTCTCCCACTCTATTATACATAATCAACCAAGCCAATGCACGGTGGGTGGGCGCCTTCTGTAGACTTAAAATAATGTATGACTTAGAATGGTTCAATAATAAATACTATGGGGAAATATCATGGTTGTTACCAGAATTAAAGCATCCAATTTCAAAAGTTTTAAGGATATAGATATCCGTCTCAATAAATTTAACATGCTGGTAGGGGCTAATGCTTCTGGTAAGACAAATTTTATTCAGATATTTAAATTCCTGCGTGATTTAACAAATCATGGATTGGAAAACGCTGTCTCTATGCAAGGTGGGGTGGAGTATTTAAGAAGTATAAATATCGGCGCAAGTGAAAATTTGGATATTTCTTTTGAGTATATTTTTGAAAAGAACATAAAAGTAAAAAATATTTGGATTCATATTAAAAGTTGCGAGTATAATCTTTCAATTAAATTCACAAAAAAAGGCTGTTTTATACAACAAGAATTTATTAAGTTGAATTGTGAACGTTGGTCTAATGATAAAAATATCCTTGGTAGAGGGTATATTGAATTGATTCCTGATTCAAAAAAAATTAAAATAAATTCAGATATAAAAGATTCAAATGATAATGATATTCCAATTGCTGATTATCCACCTTTCAATATTTTAAATAGTATATATTCACCTGATACTTTCTTAAGAGTTACTCTTTTTATATTGGGTTCAGTAGATTTTCTGAATAATATCTCATTTTATGACATTGATCCAAAGTTACCTAAGAAGGCAGCGCCGATATCAGGGAAAATAGATTTAGAGGAAGATGGAAGTAATATTGCTTTAGTCATGAAACATTTGTTTGGAGATAAGGAGAAAAAACGTAAATTTTCTAATCTCATCAATGATATCTTACCATTTGTTGAAGATGTGGGGGTTGAGAAATTTGCTGACCAATCTCTGTTGTTTACATTAAAGGAAAACTATTTTAAGAAAGAATTTATGCCTGCTTCATTGGTTTCTGATGGAACAATAAATATAGCGGCTTTGATAGTTGCGCTGTATTTCAGCAAAAATGGTTTTACCGTAATTGAAGAACCTGAACGGAATATGCATCCCAAACTCATGTCAAAACTGATGAGTTTTATGAAAGATGCATCTGAAAACAAACAGATTTTGATTACAACCCATAATCCTGAATTGGTTAAATATGCCGATATCAATGATCTGTTATTGGTATCAAGGGGGAAGGATGGTTATAGCAATGTAACTTGTCCGTCGGAAATTGAAGACCTGCATCATTTCCTGGAAAATGATATCGGATTGGGAGAAATCCATACTGATGATTTATGGGGGGTGTAGAATGAGTTCAAAACGACTCTTTATCTGGGTGGAAGGCGATGATGATGAGCGGTTTGTTGATCGAATAATCAAAAATAAATTAGAATCGAGATATCAGTCGATCTCTATCATAAAATATAGTAAAATGAAAAAGGATAAGATAAAGGAATTTTTTATAAGAATTATAAAAAAAATGAAGGCTGATTATCTTTTCCTGGCTGATTTAGATTATGAACCATGCATCACCAGTAAAAAAGATAAAATTATCAATAAGAAAGATTATTTGACGTCTGATCGAATCATAGTGGTCTGTAAAGAGATCGAGAGTTGGTATTTAGCGGGGATTAATCAAGCTGATTCAAAGAGAAATAAAATTCCTTTTTTTGACAATACAGATAACATTTTCAAAGATACTTTTAAGGAAATTAAGCCCAAAAAATATGATTCCCTTATAGATTTCAAGTTGGAACTATTAAAATGCTTCAAAGATGATATTGCCGTCAGCAAGAACCAATCGTATAAGTATTTCTGCTCAAGATTCATTCAATCCAGAACAACGTAATAATTGTCTCTTCAAAACAAAATGAAGGATGAACCAGGCGTTACCCGGTTCATCCTTCATTAGTAATCAGTTATACAATTGTGTTTGACTTAATTGAGTTCTTTTAAGACTTCGCGCAGGATTTCTTTGATGATTTTTTCGGGATTTACATCTTTCTTAATCTTTTCCTGAATTTCATCATCATCGTCATCTTCGTCATCATCGCCATCGTCATTATCTTTGGGGCATTTTTTATCTTTGCATTCACCCATGCCGCCTTGTGGAGCGGCGGGAGGTTTGCAATTCATCATCATCTGCTGCTTGATCATGTCCATGAATTCTTCACCATGCTTCTCGACGAATTGGTTGCCGATGAATGCGCCCAGGAAGAGGATTCCTTTAGGGATGCAAAGGTTGATTTCCGGCTCGTTATCTCCTGTTGGATCAATGTTCAATTGGATGAAATTGGCTTCTTCGGGATTATCCTTATCCACTTCATCCACTGCAATCGCAATGCCATGTCCATCCATGTTGATTTCTAGAAGGTTGTGGCCTTTCATTGAGGCGAGGTCTCCGATTAAGGAATCAACCAGTTGGTTGAGTTTGCCCTTATCATCTACCATAGCGCTCAAGCCGGAGGTTTTGATTGCGTCAAGCACGTCCAGAGGAATGCTGAATTCAATCTGCACTTGATTGGGAATATCGACCTCGCCGCGAAGCAATAAATCTCCGGCAAATGCGCCTGTCGCAACAACTACTAATGCTAAACATCCAATAATTATTGATTTATACATTTTCTCTCCATCTCCTTTTTAGGTAAAAATTTAATATATGATTATGATACGTGAATGGGTGGAGGGATATTTAAAATAAAAAAAAGGGTTTTGAAAATAAATATTAGATAATTCACAAAACCCGGATGATCTGAATCAGGAGAAGTGGATTTTTGAATATAACTGTATCGTTATTACTCAACCAAATCCTTCCAGTTCTCCACCACAATCTCAACAGTCGCATCTCCTTTTACTTTGAGTATGGAATTTTGCGGGGGAATGCCTTTTGTTTTAGAGATACTTGGGTTGGATTCCAATCGGTCAGTATTTAATTTTAGCATGAATACGTTTATCTTGTTATAAACCTGGAATTCTGGGAATGCGTCCTAATTTCGAGTAAACGTAATATTTTCCCCACAAACGCTTAAACCAGTGGCCAATAATGGGCAGGGGAATCAGCCATTGGCGGTGATGGTTTCGATATACCAGCGCCCCACTATTTCCCATATCCATCAGACAGATAATGGATATATCATCTAAATATTGTTTCGTTCTAGGGTTGTTATTGATCTGACCAACAATATTATGGGCGGCTGTTTTCGCCATGGCTTCGGCAAGGTGACCTTGCTTGGCTTTCCAATCCGGCCCCTGCAAATCGGCGGTGTCACCGATTGCATAGACGCGGGGAAAACCAATAACTTGGCAATGGTCGTCAATTTTTATAAATCCCGCAGCCGATAACGGTATATCCGAGTTTTGTAATACCGGGTGACCGTTGCGTGCTGATATAAAGGTGATGAGATCGAATTCCAATATCTTTCCATTGTCGAATTGAATGGTTTTTTCAGAGAACGAATGGATCTTATTCCCAAAGTGGCAAGTAATATTCAAGCGGTTTAACATACGAAAGACTTCTATCGATGCCTTTTCACCCAAACGAATACCTGGATTCTGCATGGGAGCAAAGAAAGTTAACTCGAATTTATCGAGTAGATTACGCTTTTTTAAGTAGCGATGAATATTGAATATCAATTCAAAAGCGGGACCTCCGCGAACAGCGGACGAATCATGTGGATTTCCACCGAAACCGACTGCTATTCGTCCATGTCCTTGTTGAATCAATCGGTCAATGCCTTGTTGCAGAATGAGACTTTTTTCAGGTTCGTCGGCTATGGAATGGGTGTGTTCGATGCCGTTTATAGGGTATTTTTTCCCCCCAAGAGCAATGACTAAGTAGTCGTATGATAAGTCCGAATCTCTCAGCATCACCTTGGAATTTTTCGCGTCGATACTCTGTACGTCCCCGATGACAAAGTTAAACTGGTATTTAGCCGCTACATCACGCAAAGATAGACAGGTTTTTTCATATTTTTGAAGCTTCACGGGAATCCAGATCGAAAGAGGATAAATGAAGAGAAATTCCCGATTTGAAATCAACGTTACATTTTGACTCTTTTTTCTTAATTGAATGGCGGCTTCGATTCCGGCAAATCCACCTCCGAGAATGACGATGTGATTCATGATTGATAAACCTTTCTTATTCTTCCCAGCCGCTTTTATCAAGTAACTGCAAGGATATTGGTTCTTTTTCAAATTTCTTGGACCTGGAACAGGAATGAATGGGATCGCCCTTGTAGCCTAACTTCTCAAAGGGAAATTCTATCATCTGTTGCGCGTTCAGATGAAGTTCGTCGTCTACTTTGAGCATTTGTTCTTTGCGCTCATTCGATAATGAATTATGGCAGGAAAAGCAGGTTGAAGACGATTCGTGACACTGATAGCAGGATAGGGCTTTTTCCTTCGGCGCAACTTGGTGGTTGATTTTCCAGTACATAGACGTCTGTACGAACTCATATTTGCCAGAGTATTCCAAACCAACGCTTTTCATGCCGTCTTTAGACGCCTGATCCCAATCGTAGTGTTTCCAATAGCCTTTCCATAGATTGGGAACAATAAGGTATTTGTGAACAGCGTCGCTGATTTGCGTGGCTTTGTGAATCTTGAAAGGCGCGATCCTGGCCTTGGGATCACTGATATCGCCAAGGGGCCGATTCAATACCGTAATACTATTTTCCGCAATTCGATCACCTAATACGTATCGTTCGTTTTTACCGTTATCCCAGATATAGGAAGGGGATACGTTTTTTCCCCAAATAAAAGAACCTTTCATCTTCGCAAAACCAGGTTTCCCAAGCGAATCGTTTTCTTCCGGTCTATCCTGTCCGGCTTGCGACCAATCCCATTCCATCTTGGTGGGATTTCCTCGGGCGAATTGGGGGATATGGCAGGTTTGGCAGGCTAACGATTCCGAATGATCGTTTAAGTGCTGATTTAACCAATTCGAACCATTGTGTGGTTTAGACGTGTGGCAATTCTCGCAAGAAACCCGACCCTCCTGCGCCGGTATTGCCTGGCAGGCGCCAGCGATCTGATGGCTTTCCGTCACATGACAGTCCTGACAGAGAAATCCTAGTTTTCCCATGTGAACGTCTAATTCGGGTGACGGATGGCTTAACGAAGAATCCATGTCGCCATGCTTGACGCCGTCGCCGCCCCCGCCGTAAAAATGGCATGCGCCGCAATTATCCCTATCGGGATGGCCGACGTTCTTGGCGACAGTGTTCAAATCGATTCCTTCCACGGGATAACCGGCTCCGGGAGGCGCTTTTTTATACATTCCTGTCGTATCGTGACAAATTAAGCAGTCGATATTTCCCGCATCGCTGAAATCGAACGAGTCGTCTTTCCAGCCGTACCCGATGTGACACATCGTGCAGCGTTCCAGGTTCGAACCTACGTGAATGCAGTAATTGTTAATGACCTGTTTTTTCCCTAGATCGTTTCGATGTTCATGCCCGTGCGTATTGGGAGAAAGTCCGGCCCATTTCCAATGAGCGGAATGCAAGACCGATTCGCCGACAGCCGGATGACACGAAAGGCACTGAGCAGTGATCTCTTGGGGCTTCGTTGCGTCCGTAAGTGAAATAAGGGATTGGTGGTTGGGAACGTTGCGCCGGTGACAGGACATACACGTCTGCGGTCCC
The DNA here is from genome assembly GCA_963662285.2 of bacterium. Classification (GTDB taxonomy): domain Bacteria; phylum Hinthialibacterota; class Hinthialibacteria; order Hinthialibacterales; family Hinthialibacteraceae. The sequence goes on along the minus strand of CAXXMV010000008.1, from coordinate 81,722 downwards.
GAATCTCTCTCGACGTGACAGTCGATGCATCGTTGATGCAATGCGCCTTTTAGTCCGGGGCGTAAGATCGCGTCTGGTTGAGCGGGAGATGAATGACAAGTTCGGCACGCGACTGGTTCGATGTGGGAGAGATCGTTGCGAGAGATGGATTGTCCAACGTAGTCATTTACTGATACCGGCGCACGGTGATGGCAAACCGTACAGTCTCCGCTCTCCAGAACTGCGTGTTTTTTATGCATGAACCGAACGGTTCCATAACTATCTTCATTCCATTCGTTTGATGAATGGTCAAGGATCAATAGCGAGGGCATGGAATCTATTTTTTCTATGGAATCGGAAAAAACAGAGAGCGGGAGGGAGTGAAGAAGAGCTAGCAAGAATGTGGAAAGTGCTATGCTTTTTGTATTTGATGAGAAGACGCCCGCTCGCTGTTTTTTCGAAGGATCCGTTTTATTTGAACCTGCGCTGGAAGGTTGATTCGCTGGAAGTACGGGGAACAAGGTAACGAATAACCGGTAAAAGAAGAGAATAGCTGAAATCAATCCAGCCGTAATTACGATTTCACCTATTGAAGGGAAATACGATTTTTCCGCATAAGGGGGATTGTAGCCCACAAGAAAGACGTTGATGCGATTGAGAACCACGCCGAATAAAATCAATGACGACGCAACGAAGAGTCCTGTGGTTGATTTGTATGTTTTGGAAATGACTAATAGAATCAGGGGAACTGCGACGCCTATAACGATCTCAACAATAAAAGATACGCTATCCGTATCGAGACGCAAGGATGACCATGGTTGACGAATGAGCAGATCGCCCATTTTCAAAATCAAATAGATCCCCAATAAATATGGAATGAAACGGGCGAGGGGAGAAAGAACATCCATTTCAGGTTTACGGCGAAATGAACGAGATGCAATAAGGGATTCGAAAATTACCATGGGAAATCCCACCATCACCGCTGATGTTAAAAATAGAAGAGGAAGGATGGGTGTAAACCATAATGGATTGAGTTTGGACGGCGCGATTAACATTAGGGCGCCAAGGGACGACTGATGCATGCATGATAGTACTACACCCGCCAGTATAAAAGCAGGCATTACTTTTTCCAATTTCTGATGTAGAACGTCGGCGGGCTTTTTCATCGATTCTAAAAATGGCTTCAAAGCACTTCCCTGATTAATGTGATGGCGAACACTTTCCAACACAGTCGGTAAGAATTCAATCGATAAGACGGTTAAATAGGTCATTACGCAAATGCCAACTTCAAACAGCACTGAGTTGCCTTGCCAGAAAACCATGGGATGCCAAATGTTGTAATACTTTCCCAGGTCTGCCATCAAACCGATCGATACGAAGAGATAACCTAAAAAAGCTGTCAAGAGAGCGGGACGGACGATCTGATGAAAGTGCTTGTGGTTGAATACGTAGACCAAAGCCGCTGTCGTGAAGCCTCCCGCCGCTAGCGCAACGCCGGATGCTACGTCGATCGCGATCCAAATGCCCCAGGGATGTTGGTTATCCAAGTTGGTTATCGCTCCTAATCCAAAGAAGAATCGTGCTGCTGCGAAGCATGCTCCTATGGTCATGAGTGTGATTAATACTAACACTCCGGGAGTGAAAAATGGGCGTTTCAAAGGTGCGTGCAGAGATGCATCGTTCATTCTTGTCCCTCCGATGGGGCGTTGCCGTCTTCGTTCGCGGCGTGATTCTTTCGATTGGTAAACCACATGATCCCTCCCAAAAATCCATACAGAGCCACCGGAGGCAAACCGTATTTGAATATTCCATGCTGGATGCTTTCGGTTAATTGAGGGGGCGCTTTTTCATCAAATACCGGCATCCCCAGTTTTTCCGGTGGACGACCGGTCAGATATAACCACGATGTCCCGCCTACCTCTTTTTCTCCATAAATGTGTTCGAGATATCGACCCGGTTTGGCTCGAATCTTTTTTTTGGCAAGAGCGATCAAATCGCTGCGCTTGCCAAAGATAATCGCCTCTCTCGGACAGGCTTCCACACATGCGGGCTTTCCTCCTTCTTGAACTCTCTCGAAACAGAAATTGCATTTCCGTACGCGAGGAGCAATCGGATCGTCATATTCGTAGGCTGGTATCTGAAAGGGACAGGCTACCATGCAATAACGGCACCCAATGCATCGGTCCGCATCGTATATCACCGATCCTTGTGACGTTTTTTGTAATGCGCCGACTATGCAAGCAGACACGCAGGCGGGTTCCTGACAATGCATGCATTGCACCTTGATAAAGGTCTCCGCGAGTTTTCCCTGTGAAGGTGACGGTGAACCGGAATGGCGGTTGACCACTGTAAAATGGTTGGCGTCTGGTCTGCGCTGCGCTTCAAAAACAGAGGTATCTGAAAACTCCGTCGTTTGAGGAGTCAGTTCATTCGAAAGATTGCATGCTTTCTCGCATTCCCGACAACCGATGCAGAGAGTTGTATCCACCAGGCAACCGTATTCATCGATTTTTTCACAGTCATTCTTTTCTTTGTTCGCCTTGGCTTTTCTGGATCCAAGCAATAGGGCGCCTACGACGCTGAGTATGGTTCGGCGTTTCATGGTTTTATCCTCTGTAGAGATAGTGATCTTAAGCGGAAAGAACTTTTTTCTTTTGGTTCTGCTGTACTTCCTTTACAACGGTCTCTTTAGGCCTCAATTCAACAGGATGGGGTTTAGAAAATTCTTCCAACAGTGTCTTAACCAACGTGGGCCGGATCAGGTAATAACACCTCAAAGAACCGTCCGAGTGATTTCCGATTAAACCGGCGTTCTTTAAGGCGTTCAAATGCTGCGAGAGATTTGGCTGAGAAATATCAAATAGTTCTTGCACGTCGCGCACGCATTTCGCGCCTTGCGCCAATTCGTTCAAAATCATGAGGCGAATGGGATGGCTGATGGAACGCAGCACGGACGCCATGACTTCCCAATCCGGATGTTCGATTATTGATTTCATAATTCATCCTAATTTGTAAAGAAAATATGTTCGTGAAAACTGTATACAAACAAATGTCCAATTTCAATTTACGACATTGAAAGATAATCTACTTCCAAAAGTAGATTATCTTTCAAGTCTATAATTGGCACAAATTCTACAAGAAAACGCAGCGATGACAACAGAAAACCGGTAAAACCTATTTGAGAATATACATTGATGCGTCATTTCAGTATATCATTGATTCGGTGGTAATTTCCATACTTTGAACTCTGGATCCTTGATCCATTTGCAAAAGCCTCGCTGTTTTATGCCCTGTTCCTGTAGATGCGCAACTGGTTACAAGAGCCACAACAAATGATAGACAGATTAGAGTCATAGTAATTTTTTTCATGATAATTCTCCTTCAAGCAACGTTCATTGTCTGATATCACAACTTATTTGGTTGTGTGATATCCTTTTGAATCAAACACTTACTCACATCATCAATCGTTTCGGGTGAAAGCCAATTCTCCGCAATTCCAACATCCTTGCTTGGATAGATCACTTTTGGGATTGATACTGCGGTCGCTGTCGCACAACCATCGTTCTCCCTTATCGTCCATTACCACCATCATCGGTCGAGCTGGCTTGTGAGGTTCCAGAGGTTCCTGAGAATCGATTTTTTCCTTCGTTGTATCTAACATTTCAATTCTCCTTATTTCTTGCGGCGTTTAGTATATATCATATTGCTTATATAAGTATATTCTAATATAAGAAAAAATGCAAGTAAAATTTTAATATTTTCTTGATGATAGTAAATATCTCCCCGCAACCCGGATCTTGCTGGGATTAAATAGATGATTCTAAAGAATCGAATAGATGATTTCTGTATCGTATAATGCTTTGATACTTTACGATCCATAAACACACCTACCTTTACCCTATCGGATAAGAATTATTTGATTTAACCTTTATAAAAAGCACGATTATGGATAAGGGGATTTTATTATGAATCGAAACAATGTTTCAAGACGGGGGTTTCTACAGACATGCGCGCTGGGCGCTGGCGCCGCCGCCTTGCCCGGCCAGGCTTTTGCCAGGACAAAATCACAGAAGAGACCGAATGTTCTCTTTCTGTTAGCGGATGATCAGCGGCCTGATTCAATCGGCGCTTTTGGCAATCCTTATATTCATACTCCCAATATTGATGGCCTGGTTGAAAATGGATTCTGTTTCCGCAGAAATTATTGCTTCGGTTCAAATAGCGGTGCGGTTTGCATCCCCAGCCGGGCCATGATTAACAGCGGTAAAATCTATTTCAATATTAAGCATGATTTATCTGATACCAGAATAATGCCGGAGATTTTCCAAGAGAACGGGTATACCACCTTTGGAACCGGGAAATGGCATAATCAGCAGGAATCGTTTAAGCGCGGTTTCCAAAAAGGTAAGACTATCATGTTCGGCGGGATGTCGGATCATCCCAGAGTTCCGGTAGTAGACCTTTCTCCTGATGGAAAAGTGGTGAACAAACGCACGGGCGATGGCTATTCCAGCGAAATCTTCGCCAACTCGGCCATCGAGTTTATCGAGAATCATGATAATGAAAAACCTTTCTACGCCTATGTTGCTTTTACCGCTCCCCATGATCCACGCAACCCACCCACGGATTACCGTGAGATGTATTACAAAAAACGTCCCCCGCTGCCCTTTAATTTTAAGCCTCAGCATCCATTCGATAATGGTCAGATGGTATTGCGCGACGAAAACCTGGGCGCCTGGCCGCGCACCGAAGAGATGATCCGCGACCAGTTGGCCGAGTATTACGGACTGATTACTCATTTGGACGTGCAGATCGGGCGCGTACTCGACGCTCTGAAACGCACTGGTCAGGCTGATAACACCATCATCGTCTACGCCGCCGATCATGGTCTGGCGGTCGGCAGCCACGGTCTTCTAGGCAAGCAGAATGTCTATGAACACAGCATGGGATGTCCGCTGATATTTTCCGGCCCTGGCATCCCCAAAGGCGGCTCGACTCAGGCTTTCTCTTATCTGCTGGATATCTTCCCGACTTTATGCTCCATGACCGGAGTTGATACGCCAAGTGATGTTGATGGCAAGAATTTGAGTCAAATTTGGCAAGGCAAGCAGAAAAAAGTGCGCGATACCGTCTTTACTTCTTACTGCAAAATTCAACGGGCAGTCCGAGACGATCAGTGGAAACTGATTCGTTATCCTAGAATCAACCATACCCAGTTATTCAATCTGAAAGATGACCCTTACGAATTGTATAACCTGGCCAATGAACCCGAATATGCGGCGCAAGTAGAAAAGATGATGAATCTGCTTAAGAAATGGCAGAAGGAATCCGGCGATGACTTGCCTCTCGGCGTCGCTAATCCAGATAAAAAAGAGATAGACCTGACCGGACATGAACGTAAGCCGGATAAATGGCAGCCCGATTGGATTATTAAGAAATATTTCTAATAGTACATCATAATAGGAGCAATGAAATGTTAAAAACGAAACAGCAAGTAACCCGGCGTGATTTTGTAAAACGAACTGCGCTGGCGTCATCCGCTTTTATGATAGTTGGTCCGGAAATTCTGGGCCGGGGCGCCTCAGCTGCGCCAAGCGACAAATTGAATATCGCCGCAATTGGCATTGCGGGACGCGGCGGGCATAACCTCAGTAAAATGGATCACCAAAATATCGTGGCCTTGTGCGACGTGGATCAAGATAGAGCGCAGAAGTCGCTGCAAAAGTATGAACGAGCCAATAAGTATCACGATTTCCGCGTAATGCTCGACAAACAGAAAGACATCGACGCGGTAATAGTAAGTACGCCGGATCACTTTCACACTGTAGCCGCCATGAACGCCATCAAACGTGGCAAGCATGTCTACGTCGAAAAGCCACTGGCGCATACCATCTACGAAGTCCGCGCTTTGATGAAAGCGGCGCGGGAAAACAAGGTGCAGACTCAACTGGGCAACCAGGGGCATTCAGATGGTGATATCCGCAAGATATGCGAATGGATATGGGATGGCGCTATCGGTCAGGTCAAAGAGGTTCATGCCTGGTACACCAGTCCTTATGGCAACGGTAAGCCCCGTCCCACCGAAACGCCCAAGATTCCCGATACGCTGGATTGGGATTTATGGTTAGGACCTGCGCCGTACCGCCCCTATAATCCCTGCTATCTGCCTGGCATCTGGCGCAGTTGGGCTGACTTCGGAACCGGAGTATTAGGCGATTGGGTATGCCATATTCTCGATCCAACTTTCTGGGCGCTGAAATTGCAGGCGCCTCAATCGATCATCGCCAAAAACGGCTGCGGCGACTATTCGCCCGAACGGTTTCCGCTTTGTTCAGATATTGAATACCAATTTGCGGCGCGGGAAAATATGGCGCCGGTCAAAGTAACCTGGACCTATGGTAAAAAAGTTGATCTTCCCCAATTGCAAGGAATCGAATTGAGTGAATGGAATGCCAAAGCGGGCGCCATTTTGATCGGTGAAAAAGGTACGATCCTACATGGCTCGCATGGCGGAGGCGGCGCCATGATTCTTCCTAAATCCCGCAGTGATGAATATAAAAGACCTGCCGAGATTATTCCAAGGATCAAAAACGGACACCACAACGATTGGATTCGCGCCTGCAAAGACGGCAAACCTGCCAGTTCAACTTTCGAATACGGCGGCCCGTTAACCGAAATGGCTCTACTGGGCGTCATCGCTACCGTGTTTGATGGAGAGAAACTGGAGTGGAACGCAGCCGGGATGCAGTTCAAAAATAACCCCAAAGCAAATGCTCATCTAACGCCGCATTACCGTTCCGGGTGGGAATTGTAGTTACGTAGGGTGGGTCACGCTTTACCGACCCACCGATAATAATTAATTCGATTCGGTGGGTCAAAAAACGCGATCCACCCTACGTGGTTGAAATATAGACTTGCTAAGTGTGTATTGGTGTGTATAATGATATCATGCAAAGGAACTCTAGGGAGATTATCAAACGTCTTCAGAAAGAGGGATTGGAATTAATCCGTGTTAAAGGTGGTCATCATATCTTTAAGCATGAAAAGCATGATGAACTGATAACCATTTCCCATCCAAATAAAGATATGCCAGTGGGTACGGTTCACCAGATTTATAAAATCGCCGGATGGAAGAAAGTTCCAGATAGAGATATGCACTGATGAATTATATTGCAGTAGTACATAAGGATAAAGATACTGGATATGGTATAAGTTTCCCTGAAGTCGGGGGATGTACTGCGGTTTGCGATACTCTTGATGGCGTACTCGCCGAAGCGGAAGAGGCGCTGGCTCTTTATATGGAGACGCTAGTCGATTTAGGCAAGCCATTCCCTGAACCAAAGGGGCTTGATTTCGTTCTGAAAAACACAACCAGGCAGGGGCTGGTGACTACGGCGGTTATCCCTGTTATAGAAAATGATAAAACCGTTCGGATTAACATAACCATTCCTGAAAGACAATTACAGCTTATCGACGCCGCAGCGAAAAAACAGAATCTATCCCGTTCCGCATTCATGACTGAAACCGCGCTTAAGGCTATTAAAAAGTGATTTTGTAGGGTGGGTCACGCCCCACCGACCCACCGATAATAATTAATTCGATTCGGTGGGTCAAAAAACGCGATTCACCCTACGTGATTATTTAATACTCCAATTCTCAACATCAGTAGTGACAGATGATTCAATTTCCCCGCAAAAGATTGATTGGTGATCCCCTCGTTCCTGAATGGTTTGGCGCAAGGTTTTTATAGTGCGTGGTACGATGCCTTGAAACAGGATGCGTTCCTGATTACGGATGGTGATGGGGGCGTCCATATCAACCATATCGTCATTAATGCGGAATATCAGTTTCTGGATATCCTTGGCTTTCTCAATAGTAAAAGTTTGCTCTTTTTTCTGGACTATCACTTCACTCTTGGGCTTGGCGTTTTTTTCACCAACCGCCAGCCAGTAAAACCGCAAATGGGTGACGTCATCCTGCCGCCAGACGATGCGGTCGGGTAATGGATTGCGGGTGAATTTCGCCATCCAGGGAACCGCGACTCTATCTTCCATATCCATCCAATGGCCTTTGCCTTCATGAACTTGCACATCGTGTTGGTATCCCTCGGGATCATTCGCTTGCAATTCTTCGAGTTGTTTTTTCCATTCAAGGATAACAGTGTTACGGTTGTAGGCTGAATCCAAGGCGCCGACATGAAGCGTCATGCCGATGTTCCGCACTCCATCGGGCTTGGCGTCATTGGGGTGACCCGCCATCATTGATGCAGCGGCCCAGCGGTCGGCCATGCGCGGCGCTAACTGATAGACGCCGTCTCCTCCCGCCGAATAGCCCATCACGTAGACCCGGTTGGGATTGACGTCCTGCAAAACGGTCAAAGTTGAAATGATGCGATCCAGCAGGTCATCGATATGGGGCAGATGCCATAAGTTCCACTCATTGGTTGAGGCGCGGGGCGCCAGGTATATGCCTTCATCCGGTTTGTATTGCTTACCCAGGGCAATCTGGTTTTTCCATTGTGATTCATTTACTTCCGCTGGAGCGCCTCCACCGCCATGCAGTGAGATATATAGACTCCATCCGTCAACCGGTTTTTGACCGAATTGCAGGGTCTCGTATTTCATGGAATACTTGTCGCTGATGAATTTTTTTTGCTCCCATTCAGTTGTGCGGTTGGTTTTAACCGATTTGACGTGATCATCCCATAGCAAGTCCTGGGCTTGCCGGGCTTCTTCCTTGGTTAATGGGAGTTCAGCGAACCCGGTTTGATCAATCGGCGTCCGGTCATTTTCGGGTACGTCGAGCCATGCTTGCAATTGCGATAATTTTTCATTTGATACAGTTTGGCTTACTTGGTGGGCGGATATAATAGGATTAACCTGTTCATTCCCGGCGAATCCGGTTTGATGGATTAAGACTAAACATAATACGATTGATAGAAAAAAGATATGGTGCTTTTGCATATTGACCTCATTCAGTATCCAACGATGTAATAGGCGTCCTTAAAATATCATATCACCAATTATCAAAAACCAAGAAGGATTTACCATAATGCGCTTTATAGAAAAATGCCTTGATTGTTCCAAACGTCAGGGAACCAGAATTTATGATTTGAGTCTTAAACAACTGGAAGAGCAGCCATCTGCAGCGGAAACGGAAGCCTTTTATCTGGAACTCAATGATAAGATCGATAACGCTGATCCTGATATATCTCCAGCTGCATTAACCCTGATCGCTATCCGTATGGCTGAGCGTCACGCCGGGGTGGATGATCCGTTCAGGGATATCAAAGTTCAGAACAACGAAATGGCTCTTGCGTTATATGATGAACTAAATGACAAAATTAAAAACAGCGATGCTCCGCTCCATCTAGCATGTCAACTTGCGGCTTGCGGCAACATCATAGATCTAGGCGTGCATGATGATTTCGACATTCACGCCACTATAGCAAAAGTGTTGCGTGAAGGATTTATGCACGATGATTTTGCTGAGTTTGTCCGGCAATGTGATGAACTCAATGAGAAGAGTGAATCCGCCAGGTTGCTTTATCTGTGCGACAACGCTGGGGAGATTGTGTTCGACCGTCTGTTTATCGAAGAGTTGAAACGCCAGTATCCCGAGTTTAAGATTACGGCGGTAGTGCGCGGTACGACGGTATTAAACGATGCGACCATGGAAGATGCGCGTGCGGTGGGTTTGGATAAAGTGGTTCCTGTGATTGATAATGGCAAAGCCGAGTTGGGAACCATGATCGAGAAACTGACCAATCAATTGCGCGATGATTTTCTCAACGCAGATATTATTATCTCCAAAGGACAGGCCAATTACGAAACGCTCTGCTCGCGCTCAGAGAATATCTTCTTTATCCTGAAAGCCAAATGCGATGTTGTGGCCCAGCGCATCGGCGTAAAGTTATGGGATGCGGTGATGGTGCATAATAAATAAAAGTTGAATTCAATCAAGGACATAAAATACACTATCCTTGGCGCCCACCTTCTCACTCCCCACTCCCGACTATCTACCCACCTACGCGTAGGGTGTGTTAGCCTCACCGACCCACCAAAAATCCACCAACGAAAACCAATCACTATCCACTAGTATCAAGTTGCGCCTCAAGTTGCTCTGCCAGAGTAGTCAGTTCTTTAATGCGCTGCGGGGAGGCTTTGTCGCCCAAGACGGTGATCAAGTCGCGGTAATGCCCTGGGAAGACGGGATTAATCTCGATAATGCGTTCAAGCTCTTTGATGGCGGATGGTATATCATTCTTCAAAAGATATATCTCCGCCATCTGTTTATGGGATTGAATGTCTTCCTGATACCGTAAGGCGCGTTTGAATGATTCAAGCGCGTGGTCATACCAGCCCTGGTTTTTATATTGCAATCCCAACAGGAAATGGGTTTGGTGCGAGTATGGATTGAGACTGCGCGACTTGGTCAGGTTGTCGATGGCTGATAAGCCATTGCTTTCGAATCCCCAACGCATGTACTGGCTGCCGAAATATTGCGCTCCAGCCGAAATGCATATTATCAGAGCGATAGCGACGCAGGCGATCTTGGACCACAGCGGCGCCGTGACTGGTTCGCTTGAGTCCGGTCGGGGCGATGCCGTGATATACGACCCCAGCACGACCACTAGTAAAGCGTTGGCCGGGAGGTGGAAGGGGAAACTGGAGAACGAGTGCATCACCGCCACCCAGACTCCCGCATAGGCTCCCCAGGCGAACCAGGGGTCGGGCGAGCGGCGCAGGGTGCGCCCAGCGGCTTTGAGCCAGGCCATGGCTATCCATAGTAATGTGAAGACGCCCAACGGCCCCAGTTCGGCGGCGGTTTCCAGTAACTGAAAATGAGGCTGGTCTACCGGAACTACATAGTCGCGGTCATGGGCGTGCCATTGCCGTTTATAATTCATGCCCTGATAGTGTTCGTGAACCGTCAGATAGTTGCTGAAGCCGATGCCGGTCACTGGTTTGTCTTCGATCATCAGGCGGGTGGTCTGCCAGATAAAGCGACGCGCTCCCATGCCTGACCACCAGTGGGGAGATTCCCAGGCTTCGCGGTAGAGCGAGCGGCCATGACTGTTGTATGGATTTTCCAGCATATACCAACCAACGGCGCTGGCCGCGATGACGCATAAGATGATGCTTCTAATGACGGGAATGCGGATGCGGCGCAATAAGAAGACCGAACCGCTGATTGATGTAATTAAAGCTGCGATTAAGCCAGTCGCAGCGCCAACGCTGAAGGTGACCGAATGACATGCCGCGATTAGCATCACGGTAACCCCGGTATATAGGAAGCCGAAAAAGCGGGTCTTTTTTCTAAGGCCATAGCCGATAACCACCGGCAGACAGATTGCTATCCAACCAGCCAGAAAGTTAGGATTGCCCAGGGTGGAAATAACTTTAGCGCGCCAGTCGCGCACGCCTCCAGTGGCGTTGGCGAAGTCGAATCCATAATCCTGCAATAAACCATATAGCGCGATAAGGCAGGCCGACGCCATCAAGGCTTGCGCCACGCGGTGAGGGCTTTGCCGCATATTCCAAAAACGTTGAAAAGCGAAATAGAGGGCGATGAAAATGGCCAGGTTCATCAGTCCATGCAGCTGAATCGGGCTGCGGTAGTTAAGCAGCACCGATAACAGCGATGCGGCGAACAAGGCGGCCAGTGGTTTGGTCAGAGGAGAAGCAAATAGCGTCCATCGGATAGGCTGCCATACGATAACTATCATCCACAATGAAGCCCAGACTGACAGCCAGAATATTTTAGGTAAAATAAAAGAATCATAGGTAGTGAGACTTATGATCAAGGGAGTAACCGCCAGAATGATAAAGGCGATTATACGATCCCATTTGGGTAGTGATGATTGATTTTGGTTCATTGATATTATCTTGCTTAATTATTATTTTTACTAATCCGATACATATCCCCGCTGGGCGTGTAATTCTGATAAAACAATGGCGTCCGGGAGCGGTCGAAATCTATCTTGCCCAGGTATTGCATATTGGCTTTAATCTTCCAATCCTGCGGCGCAGGGCTTAGGATTGAAAATGATGTTGTATATACCGGCCCGACCGCCAGGGCTGGCTCCATGATATCACTCCAGAATTCTTTATGCCATTGCTCCCGGCTCTGATAAATTTCTCCATGACGCGCTTCAAGAGAGATCGATAACTTGCGGGAAACTTCTGATCTATACCAATCAAGATGAATGAAGCCTGCGCCGATTAAGGGCGATGATGCGCTGCGATGTTCGACAATTTGCTGGTAGAGCAGGGGATAGAGTTCATAATCGGCGGTGGCCGCTTCCAATCCGGTTATCAAAGGGGCGCCGTTTGGGACTTTGTTCCATACTCGGTTGGCGTAGGTAGTGGTCGATAGGTCATGCACGCTGTTTAATCGGTTTCTTAACTCACCGTTATCGAAAGAAAATGTTGATAATGAGATCGATTGGTTGAGCAGGCCGCCCTGGTCGTCGAAGCGCACCCAAAAGGGCATTACCGATAATGTGATAACGAAAGCGTAGATAATCATTGCTATGGAATGCTTGAATTGCTGCTTTTGAATCAAATCGAATATCCCGGCAATGCCGAAAGAGAGGGGAATGGTCAGCAGGATCAATCCCGGAAGCATAAAAACCGGCCAGTCGCCTACTGTGTATAACAGAATAAAAGTCTGATATATCAAGAATAATAGCAAGGTGAACACCGCCCACCAGTTTTTTCTTTTGAAGAGCAATATCCATCCCCAGGGAATCAGCGCCGCGATTATGCTGAAGCATAAGAAGGGCAGGGCAATCAGATAAATTAAACGCATAAAGGCCGCATAGGGATTGGCTAGAGCCTGCACCAAATTACTGGTTAGTATCCCGGAGTAGAGTTTACCGCTGATCAGCTGATAAAAACGCTCCAGCGTATCTGGGTCATACCAGTTGATGGCTGGATTATAGAGCGCCCGTATTGGAAAATACAACAAGAACAGGCATGGAATGATCAGCATGCATAACGAAAGTAATAGCGTTTTGAGTGATAAGCGCGGCTGGTCATGATCATTGCAGAAATAAGATGATGTTGCAGGATTAATCCGTAGTAAAATAAACAAGCCAATCATAGCCATCAGGAAAATCGCCAGTCTATGATGAATCAGCATCAACCCGAACAGAAATGCCAGTAGAGGCAGCGCTTTCCGGGGATTCTTCATGGCATAAGAGAACACCAGTAATGCCAGGGTGAATTGCAAGGCGAAAAGAGCGTAGACCTCTGCAATACGGCTTTGCGACCAGACCACCGGAGTCAATGTCCATGCTGTCACGGATATCAACGTCGGCAACAGGGTTAATGTGAGTTTATTGGTGAAGGCGTCGCTCAAGATTTTTTGCAGGAATAAAAACAATACTGAACACGCCGCCGCCGTGCATAACGCAGAGAACAAATGTGCGCGAAATATAACTGTACCGAAGGGCAGCGCTTGAAATATATGCACCGCTAACATATACAATGGGTAACCGGTTGGATGCGGTACGCCCAGAATCCAGGCGCAAGCGGCCAGTTCAGGAGAATCTCCCCACACCAAATCCTGGGGAAGCGTAAATATGGATACAGTCAGCGAGAATAAACAGACAAAGAGCGCCGCCAGTTGGTTAGAGCGTTGGATAGAGTGTGAATGGTTCTTTTTTTTAAGCATTTTTACGGTCTTGTCGCTAGCGGCCTGTTTCCCGGTTCTGTTGCATCTCACCAGACATCTCGCCGTAATGCCTTTTGGAGACAAAGGCGCCAATATTTGGAATTTATGGTGGGTTTATTATGCGCTTTTTGAGCGCGGCATATCACCCCTGCGATGCGATATGATCTTTATTCCGTGGGGTTGCGACCTGCGTTTTCATACCCTTTCGATTACTAATGGAATTATAGCGTCTCCTATCACGGCGATATTCGGCCCGGTGGCGGCTTACAACGCTTTGTTTGTGATATACACGGTGTTGACTGGTTGTTTTGCATCAATGTGGGCCATGCGTCTGGGCGCCCGGCGAACGGTTGCGGTTTTGATAGGTCTGATTATGGCCTTCGGACCTTATCGATGGGCGCATCAGATTCACTTGAACCTGTTTTCCACGGCCTGGTTATTTCTATCATTTTATTATTGCGAACGCAGCATTGCCAGCCGCAAGTGGCGTTATGCAGTTGGTATTGGTCTGGCGTGGCTGCTGGCTTTCTTTTCGGATTGGTATTACGGCTTATTCGTAGGCTTCTATTTATCAATTCGCGCATTCCTGCTTTTGATCCAAAAATGTAATATATCAAACCTGTTTTGGGCGTTGCGCTGCGTTGCATTGCCGGGGGCCGTAATTGGAATGTCGGTATATGCATATTTGCACCTGGGATCAGAGCCAATGGACTATGTAGACCCGGTAGCCTTGAAATTCTCGGCCTTCTGGTCAGTCGACCTGATGCATCTGGCGGCGCCGCTGTGGCTGCTGGACGATTTGCCCCATTTACAGCAGAGCGAGGAATTTCGTCTCAATCCCGGACTGGTGATGATGCTGTTACCCTTAGTCTTTGGATGGTTGGGATGGAAAGCGGAAAAAGACCGCTGGAACCGCAGGATTTTATTAACTCTAGCAGCTGTTTTCATGGTTTTCTCACTAGGTCCGGTGCTGATGTTTAATGGACATCCCGTCACCATAATGGGAGTCCCCATTTTTCTACCTGCGGGGATATTTGAGTTAATTCCAGCCTTAACTGTTATCAGGGTCTATGCACGGTTCGCATACATCGGCTTGGCCGCATATCTTTTGTTCGGCCTGTTAGGATTGCAAAACTTATTTGATAAACACTGCGCCAGTCGTAAGATGATATTCTCATCTCTGGCTCTGGGCGCCATTTTTCTGATCGAGACGGGGTGGCGGTTGCCCCGTATAATTGATTACCAGGCGCCGGCTGAGTATTACAAGGCTGCGTCAAAACCAGTATTGGAAATTCCTTTTACTCCATCAAAATTGAGCGGGATTCACTTATATCACCAGACAATTCATCACCAACCTATATTTATCGCTGAATTTTCCCGTTTGGGAAGTTATCGCGCTGCTTATTTGCGGGCTTATCCTGCTTTAGATATGCTTAATCAAGCGGTAGGTGGAACAGATGGGGAAAACTATAAACCGTCTGATATGGATAAATTCTGTCAGGAACTCAAAAAGTTAGGGACGGTAAATATAGTTCTTTCGTCGGTTTTGAAAGAAGGAGTTACCACAGAAGACGCTCGAAATTCTCTTCAAACAATTCTCAATAGTTGTAATGATCAAGTTAATTAGCGCTTCTTGCGGGCGCCCAAAGCCACCCAAGCAGGTGCATGAGCGCACTACTCCCTGATGCTGGATGAATAGCTGAACAAATAATCTGTAATTTATTAGTTTATAATCCGTTATATTATAATATTAGTTATTGGAGAGAGTAAATAAAACGAAAAATTCCAGGTAAGGAGAAATCCACTTTTGGAAGAATGTTTCGATTGAATAATGTTAAAAGCATGGGATGGATCAATTTAATAATGATATATTGCCTGTTTAGTGGGATTAAATAGCTTGTGTTTGCTTGACAGCAGGGTTAAAAGATTTACCATTAACAATTAAGGAGAGTATGTGGGTAAAAGTCGTAAGTATACGCAGACAAGCGTTGTATCTATAGTTAATTCTATTCCATTCTCTCGCCTGATTTTATGTAAATTTAAGCCAGTATTGCTGTTTCCATATTGGAATACAGTTTATAGACGTTTCGAGACAGATAAAACCAAATAGGGGTTTGAAGCATTGTTTAATAGAACTGTTTTATTTTATGGATTGCTTTTTCTCATAATCATCTTAGTTGTCGCTTCGATTCAGACCGATCAGAAGACTGAACTACGCTATGATGAGCTGGATAGTATATTAAATGGCGAAAAGCCGGATATCGTATTGATTAATGCGCTAATTTCAGCTAGTAAAATTGAAGGTGAATACGAAAAAACCACCGAAGCCGGTAAAAAATACGGGTATAAGGTCATATTGGCTACTCAGGAACAGGTGGATGGTCTGACTAAGTCCTGCAAGAAATACAAAGATACTGTAAACAATGCGTTTAAGTATGATAACAAGTTAGACAGTAACTGGATGTTCAGTATAATGACCAGTTTACTGCCCATATTGCTGCTGATAGGCGTTTGGATATTCATTATGCGCCAAATGCAGATGGGCGGCAGCAAGGCCATGTCATTCGGCAAAAGCCGCGCCCGTATGAACAATGAAGGTCAGACCAAGGTGACTTTTGAGGATGTCGCGGGCTGCGACGAGGCAAAAGAAGACCTGAAAGAGATCGTCGAATTTCTTAAAGATCCCAAACGCTTTCAGAAACTGGGCGGCAAGATTCCTCATGGCGTTCTGCTTCATGGTCCTCCGGGAACCGGTAAGACATTGCTGGCGCGTGCAGTTGCAGGCGAAGCCAATGTTCCCTTTTTCAGCATCAGCGGTTCTGATTTTGTCGAAATGTTCGTCGGCGTGGGCGCCTCCCGCGTCCGCGATCTGTTTGAGCAAGGCAAGAAACACTCTCCATGTATAATATTCATGGATGAAATCGATGCTGTCGGGCGTCAGCGTTTCGCTGGCGTGGGCGGCGGTCATGATGAACGCGAACAAACCCTCAATCAACTGCTGGTTGAAATGGACGGTTTCAATACCAATGAGGAAGTAATTCTTATTGCCGCAACTAACCGCCCTGACGTACTTGATCCGGCCTTGCTTCGTCCCGGTCGATTTGACCGTCAGATCATTATTGATTTGCCTGATCTGAAAGGACGCCTGGGCATCGTCGAAGTTCATACTAAAAATGTTGTTGTTTCCAAGGCGGTTGAATATGAGGTTATAGCCCGCCGTACTCCGGGATTTTCTGGCGCTGACCTCTGTAACACCGTGAACGAAGCGGCTTTAATGGCGGCCCGTAAAATGAAAGACAGCGTGGAGATGGAAGATTTTGAAGAAGCCATCGAACGCGTAACCGCCGGCCCTGAGCGCAAAAGCCGTGCTATCACTGATAAAGAGAAGAAAATTATTGCTTATCATGAATCCGGTCATGCTGTTGTAGGCCTGTTTTTGGATGAGATTGATCCAGTTCACAAAGTATCTATTCTACCCAGAGGCAAAGCCTTGGGTTATACCATGCATTTGCCGGTGGAAGATCGTTATCTGACTTCCAAAAAGGAACTGAACTCTCGCATGACGACTTTGCTGGGCGGTCGGGTTGCCGAAGACATTGTCTTTAATGATGTAACCACCGGCGCCCAGAACGATCTGGAGCGCGTTACGGATATTTCGCACCGCATGGTATGCAGCTTTGGTATGAGCGAAAAACTTGGACCTCTTACTTTTGGATTGAATGACAACCAGGTTTTTCTCGGTCGGGATTTTTACAAAGACCGGGAATACAGCGAAGAAATTCAGTTTGAAATTGATAAAGAAGTTCGTCAAATT
This sequence comes from bacterium, assembly GCA_963662285.2. Lineage (GTDB taxonomy): Bacteria > Hinthialibacterota > Hinthialibacteria > Hinthialibacterales > Hinthialibacteraceae. The sequence goes on along the minus strand of CAXXMV010000008.1, from coordinate 64,249 downwards.
GTTGATGAATGCTACCACCGCGCTAAAAACATACTTGATGAAAACCATGATATTCTCGATGGTATAGCTAATGCTTTGCTGCAACATGAAGTGTTGAGAGCCGAGCAGGTGAATGATCTGGTCGAACAAATCAAGGGTGAACGTGATTCTGCAAAAGGCGCCGAGCAAGATAGTAAACCCGAACCTGAATCAAGTGATAATGATGAAACCGCTGATCGTAATGCTTATTCTGAAAAAAATAGCAATACGTCAGACGCACGGGATTAGTAGAGCGGTTCAAGAAAAATGTGTTAATTCTGTTATTTTTTAATCACGTTTTATCTTCAAAAAGCCCGCCTTTAAGGGCTTTTTGTGCTATAAATAGCATACTGAATATTTGGTTTTAACCTCAGCGGTGATTGAATCGTTATTATAATATATAAAGAGAAAAAATGAGTTCTTGCTGGCGTTGTCGTCACAAAGTGCTTAATTGGGATAACGGCGCTCTATTGATGGGCATCGTCAATTCCACTCCTGATTCATTCAGCGATGGCGGTTTGTATTTTGATTCAGACAAGGCAATCAAACGCGCCTACCAGCAGTTTGAAGAAGGCGCCCAAATCGTAGATGTCGGGGGATCTTCTTCACGTCCGGGAGCTGAGCCGGTTTCACCGGAAGAAGAACTGCGCCGCGTCTTACCGGTAGTTGCTGAATTGGCTGGCAAAGGCGATTTGCCTGTATCCGTGGATACCTTCTCATACGAGGTAGCGGCGCGTTGTCTGGATGCCGGGGCGGTGGTTATCAATGATATCACCGGATTACAGAATGATGCGCGTATTGCTGATCTCGCTGCTGATAGCGGGGCCGGATTGGTCTTGATGCATATGAGGGGAACTCCTCAAACTATGCAGATGATGACCGACTACCATGATCTGGAAGGCGAGATAAGCAATTTTTTTCAGCTCCAAGTGAGCCTGGCGCGATCTAAAGGAGTAGCGACTGAACAGATTATGCTTGATCCCGGTATCGGGTTCAGTAAGACCGCCGGACAGAATTTGTCTATCATCAAGCATCTGGATCGGATTCGATATGAATCATATCCCCTTTTGCTAGGCGTTTCGAGAAAATCATTTATTGGTAAAATAACCGGCGCCGGGATTAATCATAGGTTGATGGGCACTGCTGGAGCAGTAGCAGCGTGCATTATGAATGGAACTGAAATTGTACGGGTTCATGATGTTAAAGAGATGCGAGAGGTCTCTGATATTGTGAACGCCATAAAACATGGAATGTTAGATAGCGGATAAGGAGAGATGATCATCGCTTCTAATTGGGATCAAATATTCGGGCAGAGCGCGGGACAAGCAGTCACGGAAATCGTGATCCTGTGGATAATATTTTACGCCATGCTGAAAGCGGTTCGCGGTACGCGGGCCGTGCAATTGGTTATGTTTTTAGTTCTTCTGGTTATTCTGACCTATGCCTGCAAACTTTTTAATCTCCGAACCGTATATTGGATTATTACCTCTGCGCAGCTGCCTATTTTTGTAGGTTTAGTCATTTTATATTCTCCTGAATTACGTCGAGTCACCGCCGAGATATCCCGTTTCAGGTTCTTCATTAGAGCCGGAAATACCATTGATCCGGTGATCAGCGAGGTGTCGAAAGCTGCACAGACATTGTCACGGCGTCATATAGGCGCTTTGGTTGTTTTTGAAAGATCCACCAGTTTGCAGGGTTTTATAGATACTGGAATAAAGATGGACAGCCTTCCATCATCAGAATTGCTGGTTTCGATCTTTTCTCCATTAACCCCGCTGCATGATGGTGCGGTGATTATTCATGAAAATCGCATTGCGGCGGCGGCCTGCCTCTTGCCTCTCAGCGCACGGGAAGAGATCGATACAAATTACGGAACCCGGCATCTTGCGGCGCTGGGTCTGGTTGAAGAAACTGACGCCATAATCGTTGTCGTCTCTGAAGAGACCGGCGCCATCTCTTTGGCCATCAACGGCAGGATCACGCGGGGTATTAATCCAGATCGATTCGAACATGTGCTCTGGAATGTGATCAGTAAGGGGAAGCGATCATGAGCCGTCGGGGATCGTCTAATAGCGGTATTTTGTTTTTGTCATTTTTGATGGCGGTTGGCATCGTCTGGATTAAAGGACAAGAACGCATTGATCGCCGTGTGCTTAGCGGTATTCCTATTAGCGTGGAAAAAATACCGCAGAATCTGGTCTTGCCTGATGCATGGATTCCTCCAACAGCCAGAGTTACATTACAGGGACCGAGAATCGCGATTGATATGATGCGCTCTCCTCAATGCGGCTTTTTTTTCAGTCTCGCTGAATTGGATTTTCCTGAAGATGGTTCTCCCCAGAATGTTGTCCTTACTGAATCAATGTTTCGTACTAGTAAGGTCGATGAAGCAGACCGTAATCTGATTTCGGTTGATGAGAATAGCATTCATCCACGCCAGGTTTCGCTCTATGTGCTTCCCTGGGATGTTTCCGGGGATCAGCCGCCATATAATAATATTCCAACATCAGCTGATATCATTTCTCTACCGCTCTATCGGGTGCAAAAGACTATTACGATTAATGCTCCAATTATGGGAGGATTGTCGAACGGGTTAAAACTTCAAGAGATGATTGTCGATCCACCGGAAATTGTTGTGACCGGTTCACGAGAAGCCGTAGAGCGGATCAATTCGGTATCGACTGCAATACTTGATATCAGTTTATCGACCTTAAAAACTCCCCCGCAGTATATGGCTTTGCCGGATCTGAAAGTAAAATATGATGTTTGGCCGGTTGATAAATCTATACGCGGCGTCACTGTGACTTTGAAATTAACTAAGTAAGGATCCAAAATGATGTCGACTAAACTATCTGTCAATATCGACCATATCGCAACTTTGCGTGAGTCGCGCCATACCAAATACCCTGATCCAATTGATGCAGCGGTTTTATGTCAACTTGGCGGAGCCGATGGCATCACGGTACATCCCAGAGAAGATCGCCGTCATATCCAGGACCGGGATGTTCTCATCCTCAAACAAATGCTTCAGATTCCGTTAACCCTGGAGATGGCCTTGACGGAAAATATGGTGGATTTAGCGCTGCAAGTTAAACCGCAGGCCTGCACTTTGGTTCCCGAAGCGCGTGAAGAACAGACTACCGAAAGCGGCCTGACTGTTAAAGGCCGTGAGAATATTATGCAGCCATTGATTCAGAAATTACTGGATGCAGGCATTGTCGTCAGCATATTCATTGATGCGATTGAAGATGAGATTGCTGCAGCCGGCTCGCTTGGCGTACAATTTATTGAAATCCATACCGGACCTTACGCTATCGCTGAGACGCCGGTTGATGAAGACCGGGAATTTAAAATTGTCGCTAAAAATGCTGAATACGCTCGCGGCTTGGGGCTTTGCGTCAATGTGGGTCATGGGCTGCATTATCATAATACAGAACGTATGGCGGCGCTTCCGACCATTGACTGGGTGCATACCGGACATAGCATTGTGGCGCGAGCTGTTATGGTAGGAATGGAACGCGCCGTATTGGACATGAAAGATATCCTGCGCCGTGCAAGATCATAACTCTGGGGGAATTGTGTCAAATCATAATAATTCTGCTATTATAATGCCTTCTCTCTTGTCGGCTCCTTTTATGCGCTTGGGTGAAGCCATAAGAGATCTGGAAAACGCTGGCGTTACTTTATTTCATTATGACGTAATGGATGGACATTTTGTTTCCAATTTGGCTGGCAGTCCCGGCATCATTAAAAATATCCAACCGCACATTCAGGCGCAATTGGATGTACACTTGATGGTTGATGATCCTCCCCGCGTCATTCCCTGGTTCGACCTTTCTTCAGTGCGGAGCATCTCCATTCAGGTGGAAGCGTCGCAAGACCTGGAGCGGGATCTACATACTATCCGTTCACAAAATAAAAAAGCCGGAGTGGTTATCAATCCATTGACTTGCCTGGAATCGCTTGAGCCATTTTTTGAGCAAGTAGATCATATCCTGATCATGACGGTTCATCCCGGCGAAGGCGGCCAGCAACTGATCAAAGATGCCTTGTACGGCATTACATACTGCGCCAGGCGCCGGGAGGAATTAGGCTGCGATTATGTAATTCAAGTGGATGGTGGTGTTAATCAAGATACTATTCGCTGGGTGCATGACGCTGGCGCCGATGAAATTGTGGCTGGTTCCGCAATATTTGATAACGAGAGTCCAGTAGAGGCCTATCGCAAACTCAATCAACTAATTGGTAATCAATAATTGTATATAGGATAACCAAGTAGAATATCCATTGTTGCAATATATCACCCAAACGTAGGGTGGGCTAAAAGCGAAGCGTAGCCCACCGGAAACACCCAAACGTAGGGTGGATTGCGCTTCACCGACCCGCGAAATACACGCCTTGATATTTGATAAGAGGATATTGTCGCATGAAATTAGCAGAACTTTGTCCATTGGCTCTTCCCGTAGATTTGAATTTACCTCATGAAGTGTTTATCGGAGAAAATGTACTAAATGAGTTGCCTGGAGTAATTGAACGATATTTGGGGGATGATTTTTTATGCGTCGCCGATCCGGATACATTACAGGCTTGTCGTAAAACTTTGCCGTATCCCATTTACATCTTGCCAAAGCATCCCCATGCAGAGTTCAAATTTGTTGAACATGTTTGTCGAGAGGCTGAGCATAAAAGCGGCTTAGTGGCCATTGGCGGCGGGACTGTAAATGATATATGCAAAATGGCGTCCACTCTCCTGAAAATTCCTTATATTGTGATTGGCACAGCCGCCAGTATGAATGGTTATGCCAGCGGTATTGCCGCTATATTGGATAATGGCCTGAAAACAACCAGAAATGCCGTACCTCCTCGCGCTATCCTGCTGGATATCGATATTCTTATGGAGGCGCCCATTGAACTGGCTCAAGCCGGGTTGGGCGATTTGCTCAGTAAATCAGTCAGCACAGCTGATTATTGGCTTAGCGACTATCTCGAACAAAGTGGTTTTGATCTATTACCCGGGCAAATAGTCGATGCCGCTCTTGGTGAATTAACGGACAAATCCACCGGTCTGATTCATAGAGATAAAGAATCATATTATTTACTGGCCAAAGCATTAGTGCTTAGCGGCGTATCCATGGTGGCGGCGGGCAGCAGCAGCCCCGCCAGCGGCGGAGAGCATCTCATCAGCCATTTTTGGGATATGGAAGCCTTGATCGAAGGAAAAGCAGTTCGTTTGCATGGCGCCCAGGTCGGAGTCGCCTCATGCATCTGCGCAGCGATCTATCAAAAGTTGCTTGCTTTAGAGCAACCGGAGTTTATCAATCCTCCAGCATGGGAAACCGAAGAGAATCGCATCAAACGAGACCATGGCAAATTGGCGGATACAGTTGCCCGACAGGCCAGGCGGAAAAACGCTCGCGCCCGGGAACGAATTGATATTCTACGCCATAATTGGCATGATATTCAAAAGCAACTTGCTGCAATGAACCTGCCAAAGCCTGATGTATTACGTGGTATACTTTGTTCTATTGATGCTCCATACACGTTGAATAATCTAAACTTTTCTAAAGAATACGCCCTAAGAACGTTACGGTTGGCGCGGGATATACGGGATCGGATTACGGTTTTGGATATTGCTTTCGAAACAGGATTGTTCCCCGGCGCCATTGAGCAAGTGCTTGAAGATTCAGGAACTATATCTTGAGAGGATAAATCGGGATAGCCGGACAACCTACCGGGGCGCCTGTTTATTCAGGAAGATTTTCTTTTAGCATCTAAAACTTTACGGATTTTTTGTACCAGAATATCATGCGTAAATGGTTTTTGGATATAGTTGATTCCTTCTTCTAATATTCCATGCTGTACTATCGATCTATCAGTATATCCCGACATAAAGACTATTTTAATATCCTTACATATAGAAGTAACTTTGTCAGCTAGTTCTGTACCACTCATTTTCGGTAATATTACGTCAGTAAGCAGTAAGTCAATTTTACCTTTAGGATTATTAATATAATGCAGGGCTGCATCGCCAGAATTAGCGATATGGATTTTGTAACCATAACTTGTTAATATGGTTGCTATTAATTTTCTGACTGTCTCATCATCTTCAACTACCAGGATTGTTTCGTTGCCATATAGATGCTTATCAGAGCCAATATCTGAAGGTTGCTTTTCCTCCTCAAAATAAATGCGGGGGAAATAAACCTTAAACGCCGTACCTTTATCGATTTCGCTATAAACGAAAATATGCCCGCCGCTTTGTTTTATGATTCCATAAACAGTAGATAAACCCAGGCCGGTTCCTTTCCCCATCTCCTTGGTAGTGAAGAATGGTTCAAAGATATGCTTCAGCGTCTCCTTGTCTATTCCACAGCCATTGTCGCTGATGCTTAGCATGATGTATTGACCGGGCGTGACATCTATATGCTCTTTAGAGTAAGCATCATCAAGGTATGTGTTGGATGTTTCAATAATAAGTTTTCCGCCATTGGGCATTGCATCACGGGCGTTTACGACAAGGTTCATGACAATCTGCTCGATTTGCCCTGGATCGGCTTTCAAATACCCGATAGATGAATCTGGAATTGTAATGAATTCAATATTTTCGCCGACGATGCGTTTCAGCATTTTTTGGGTATTATTGATCAATTTGTTCAGGTCGATTATTTGCGGCTGAATTACCTGTTTGCGGCTGAAAGCCAGTAATTGTCGCGTTAAAGATGTGGCTCTTTCGCCTGCTGATTGAATTTCTTTGATATTACCGAAAAGTGGATTGTCTTCTTTTAACTGATTAAGAGATAAATAACTATATCCCATAATTGAGGTCAGCAGGTTGTTAAAATCATGAGCGATGCCGCCAGCCAACATGCCGATGGCTTCCATCTTCTGAGAGTGTTGCAACTGTTCTTCAAGTTTTTTTCTCTCGGTGATATCTCTGGCAATACCTTGGGTTCCAAGAAAATTGGATTCTCCATTATTCTGCGTAGAATAAATCCCTTCTGCATCAACGCTGAATATAAAATTATTGTCTTCACCTATGCCATGTGATTCAATAGAATCGGCTTTACGATTTGGAGTTTTAAGGCGTACTTCAAGCGATTTGGTGCTTCGTTTTTCTTTTCTCCGTTCATTTAAGTGTTGTTTGATAATTTCCTTATCTTCATGATGCACAAAATCAAAAATACTTTGACCGATTAAAGATTCAGGGCTGTAACCATATCGCGAGACGGATTGGCTGATGAAAACAATTTTGCCTTCAGGATCAAGGCGGTAGATGATATCAGGAATCTGACCAATGATTGAATTAAGCGTATTCTCTGATTCTGCCAGCGCCGCATTACTTTCTTCAAGTTCTTGGGTTCTTTTTTTTATCTCCAGTTCCAGGTGTTCCTGGTAATCTTTATTTTCTCTAATCAAATTGGCGCGCTCAAGCGCTTTTTCAACAGCATGCAGCAGAACCGAAATATCTTCAATGGGTTTTAAAAGGTAATCCCATGCTCCTAAACGTAAGGCTTCGACAGCGTCTCCAATTATGCCGGTTCCAGATACAACAATAATCGGTGTGTTCGGTGAAATATTTGTGATTTCTTTTAGAACTTCTAATCCATCAATCTCAGGCATACGCAAATCAACTAGTACTAGATTAGGCTTTTCCGTTTTAAATAGTTCTAGACCAATTTGACCATTTTCAGCCTCAATGACCCGATATTCATAATCTTCCAGAAAATTACGGAAACTCTTACGAATATTTTTTTCATCATCTATCGTTAAAATTAATGGAGATTTGCTTTCAACCATTGGCGTCAGCCTTTTCAACAATGATTCTTTTGATTCTATCAATAAGATTCAGTAAACTTGGAAGAGGTTTTAATAAAATATTATCAGGACGAATCCCGATATTTATTAAATCATCTGATAATTTGTAATCCACTGAACCCGTATGGATTAAAAAACTTATGTCGGGATATTTCTCATGAACTTTTATGATAAAAACATCACCGCTCATGAAGGGCAACCTTAGATCGACAATGGCAATATCAAATTTATGTATCTCAAGAATCTTAAGAGCGCTTTCCGCACTTTCAGCAGTTTGGACATAATAACCAACGTCTTCCAGGAAGGCTGACAAACTACCTCGAATAGATGGTTCATCATCTACAACCAAGATACGGGCTGATAATTCAGTCATTATGACGCTCCTATTAGTAGAAGACGGATACTCTGTCTTAATCCATCTCTGGCATATTATCTAAAATTAATACAAGTTAAAAATAACTTTATATCATATCATACCACTTATATATTAAAATTTAACAAAAAAAAATATTTTACTACTATGATTTAATCAACTTTTAATATCAATATGAAAGTCAGTACTCCTTTATACCATTATTTATTATATTAGTGTGATACTATGGCTTATATTGATGCTAACAACTGGGCATAGATAACTGTTTATTATGATAACTTTAATCAACCAACGGCAATTCTATTATAAATTTTGCGCCTTTGCCTGGCGAGGATTCTACGCGCATGGCGCCGTTATGGTTTTTGACAATTATGAAGTAAGAAACAGAAAGCCCTAAACCTGTTCCTTCTCCGATTTTTTTGGTCGTGAAAAACGGTTCGAATATCCGCTTTCGAATATCCTCCGTCATCCCTGGTCCATTATCTTCAATTTCTATTGAAAGGAAACGGTCTTTTTTTAACAAACGAATGGTTATCTGAGGGGGGGATTTTTGATCTTTCCATTCACACATGGATTGAGCGGCATTTTTTAACAGATTTAAAATAACCTGCAATATTTTATTTTCATCGCATTCAACAGGGGGAACCGCATCATCATATTCCCGGACAATTTTAATCTGGCGAAAATCATATTTCTTCTTCAGATCATAATCGTTTGACGCCAGTTCGATGGTTTTATCGAGTAGAGTTGATATATCATGCGGATAAAGATATGAAGAACTTTTACGGCTGAAACTAAGCATATTTTCGACAATTGCTGCGGCCCGTTTGCCAGAATCTATTATGGCGGTTATCATGGATTGGATATCACGACGATCAATATATGTATTTATAGCAGCTATTGAAGTCCCGCATTCTTCGGCTATTTTTCGGTTTTTTGGCATTTCGCAGGATAACCGGTTTTGCAGAACCTGAATATTCTGCAGGATGCCCGCTAGTGGATTATTGATTTCATGAGCCATTCCCGCCGCCAGCCCGCCAATTGATAGCATCTTCTCGGATTGAATCATCATTTCTTCAATTTTTATCTGCTCCGTAACATCATCAATTCGGATTACCGCTCCCTCGACTCCATTAGCAATCAACGGGTATACTGTAATATCAGATATTTTGGTATCAATTTGGTTGCTTTGTATAGTGATTCTATGTTTTTTGATCTCTCTATCTTTAATAGCTTGTTTGATTTTAGTTATTTCTTTTGTTATTATAGGAAGGATGTCAGATAATTGTTGACCTAATGCCTGACCAGATTTAATTCCCGTAATTCTCTCCGCTTCCTTGTTCCACTGAATAATCTTTTCATCAATATCTACTCCAACCAAGACAGAGGGCATTGAGTTGATTACATTGCTGAGCAGGTTGCGTAAATAGCGAATTGCATTTTCCGCTTTAACTCTTTTTTTGTCTTGATATACGCCGTTCCAGATAATGTAGAATGACAAAATAATAATCAAGGCAAATATTGATATGCAAATTTGATAGAGATAATTGGTTATAGAATTGATTTTTTCCTGAACATCCTCAATATAAATCCCCGTTCCAATGACCCAGCCCCATGGCTCAAAGCCTTTGACATATGAAGTCTTGGGAACAATCCGGTTGGGATCGTCTTTCCATTGCCACATATAATCTATATATCCGGAACCATTCTGTTGAACGACTTTGACAAACTCTACGAATAACTTTTTCCCATTGGGATCGGCAAAATCAGAAATATCCGTCCCATCCAAATCAGGCCTGTAAGGATGCATCACCATGTTGGGATGCATATCGTTTATCCAAAAATAGTCTTTCAACTCTGGCCCGTAACGTAATATACTTATACGTGAAATTGCTCTTTTCTGTGCTTCCTCACGGGTCAACTCTCCATCTATAACTCTTTCCTCATATTGATTTAACAATCCCCAGGTAATTTCTGTTATTTCGTGTATCATTTCACGTTTGGAATCAAGCAGGTTTTCTCTGAAAGCTGGTAGGGTCAGGAAAAAAATTGCGCACATAAATAGGATAATTGTGAAAACAACAGGTATTATAACATGCAGGGTTGTTGTTCTCCACGCTGTCTTAGAAAAAAGCAATACCATTATAACCTCCTTTTCCCAATCAACTTATATTCTAGCATTTACTATAATAATAGTAGGGTATTTGGATGAAATAATAGTAAATTTGTATTGAAAAATATATTATATAAATTATTGTTATTCACGCATTTGAAGGAATTGCTCCAAATCTTCTTTCTCTTTGATGATATGAATCCACTGCCTCCTTCAGGTCATCATTGCTGAATTCGGGCCACATCCGGTCAGTGAAATACAGTTCTGCATAAGCGCTTTCCCAAAGCAGAAAATCGCTCAGCCGCTTTTCTCCTCCGGTGCGGATAAGCAAATCCACATCCGGCGCATATCCTTCAAGATGATTGGCTTGAGCAAGAGAAAGAGAAAATGATTCCCGCGAAATATCTCCATTGATAAAATCCCGATTGTTTCTTGCCGCTTGCAGAATCGAATCGCGCGACGAATAATCGATAGCGATGCGCAGATGAAGCGATTGCCCCATAACCGTGGCGCTTTCCGTGGCTTGAATCGCAGTGCGCAGGGTATACGAAAGCCTATCACGCCGACCTATTACGCTGATGCGGATGCCTTTATCTATACAGCGCTTACGTTCGGAAAGCAGGTATTGGTATAACAGTTCCATCAGCAGTTTTACTTCAATTTCCGGTCTTTTCCAGTTATCCGCTGAAAAAGCGTACAAAGTTAAAACCGAGATGCCGCAATCTGGAGCGCATTCAACGATGCGGCGCACGGTTTTTACTCCTTCTCGGTGGCCTTCGCTACGCGATAATCCTTGCTGAACCGCCCAGCGTCCGTTGCCATCCATAATGATGGCGCTATGCAATCCTGATAAAACTGGGCATAGAAAAGTACTTTGCATGATAAAGTATACCTCCAAAAAAAATCGTTATATGTTATACTGAAAACTTTTTTTATTCGTAAGCAGTTGTGGTCGCTATCAACCCTCTCCCCCAAGCATGGGGGAGAATTCAAGAGGGGTTTGTAACCACAAACCTTATCCAATAAAATCAAACTCTATTTCCCCCGCATGGATTTGATTAGCGCTTCCATGTGGGCTAAGTATTTCTCTAAAGCTTGACGGCCATCATTGGTAAGGCGGTATTCGGTTTTGGGCATACGGCCATCAAAAGACTTATTACAGGTAATATACTCAGCTTCTTCCAGTTTCCGGGCGTGAACGCTCAGATTGCCATCGCTCGCTTTGAGGATTTTCTTTAACTCTTTGAAACTAAGCGACTCATTGACCGCCAGAGCGCTGACGATGCCCAAGCGGATGCGCTCATGAATCAAACGATCCAGGTTTTTGGGATTCGAATCTGAAGCGATGGCATGCACTACCCGTAAAACCTGGGATTTCTCTTTCGGGGTAATGTTATCCATATCTTTTTGTAAGATATTCTGTTTAGCCACCATGCCTCCAGGCGATAATACCGCCGAAAAAGATATGCAATCCACCGAAGCCGAATGCCAAAAATGCATTGCCCCATAAAGGTGAAGCGAACAAAGCTGCCATGCCGGTTAAAATGAAGCAACCCCCCATAACAGGGACAACGCCCACTGCAAAAACACCCCCGGTGGCGACTCCGATTCCGTATAGCATTAACCATAAACCGGGCAATATTTCGCTCTGTCCATTTTGATATAATACAATGGTCAATGGAATGCCCGCAATTATGGGAATGAACAAGTTCAGCATAAACCGCCAACCCGCTTTACAGAATAGAGGTATATTGACCGCACGCGATTTGATGGTCATTGAGATGAATCCGATCAGGCACGCAATAAGCGATTCACCCAGCCATACTATAAGCCAATGATCCATATTGGCGTTTTGGCCTGCTATCAATGACGCCGCAATGGCCGTGCCTCCCATTAGCACTGTCCCCCATCCAGAAACAGCGGTGAACGAGGCGGAACGTTCCATCATATCGCGGATAAAACGAAGGTCGTTCATAGCGTGCGCATGCAATGACGGCGTTTCGCTATGCTCCGTTGTCAGAGTTCTATTTATGCTCATAGACATATTCTAAATCCTATATTTGTTATTGCAAGTACTTTATGCAGTAAAGCCTTAGTATAAAAAAAACGAAACGAAATCGCATGGGTAACGTTTTTTTTGTCTGAATCTGGATTCTCCGGATGAGCCGGATATTCAGGATTTTATATCAATAGATGCCTTTTCTATTTGGATAATCCGATTAACAAGATCACTCATCCTGATCATCCTTTCATCCAGGGTATCCAGATTCAGACATTTTTAATTCAGCGCCAATAAATACGTGTTAACTTTAGGAATGAATTTAATAATTAAGAGCGGACAAGGCCATCATGCCTTGTCCGCTTTACATCATAACACTGCCTCTGTTTTCTCTATCCTACTAATACAACAACCAATTCTCAACATTGGTTTGATCAACCGTCATCTTATATCTTTCCATTCCCAGCCAACTCCGCGATAGGTATATATCGTCTTCAGAGAATATTGGATTGGATGATGAAGAAACAGCTAGATCATTCATGCTTCCAATTAAAACGGCTTTATCATCTTCAATACGATAGCAATCTATTAATTCACCTTGTTTTAAGAAAAGTCGGCCATTATTCCAATGAACGGAATCTGATGCAGGAAGAAAGAAATTCAAGTGCTTTGGATTTTGAGCATCTGAAAAATCGATAATCCCGGATTGCGCAGAACTTGAATATGCAATATATTGCAATTCTGAATTATAACTTATGTTATTAACAACCCTCATACGGCGTTGATTTACAACATTTTCGTTTATAGGAATATCATACTCAATGACGCTTTCAGCCGGATTATCCGAATCTAACGGATAAATCAATAATTTATATTGTAATTCATATTGTCCGGCATCACCGGTTAACCTTTCAGTTGCTATAAAAAAGTCCTCAATCAGCATTATTGAACTGAACTCTCTGCTTGAATTGGAAAACATAGAAACCATTGAACCGATTTGGTCTCCATCTCTTGAATATACCTGGATAACAAATTCCGTTGGTGAAGGATAATTATGATCCTCTGTCGTGTATTGAATATAAACAATTACCAAATATTCATCATTCCACATTGGATCCAAAATATTAGTTATTGAATCGTCTTTCGGATATTCCGGCGTTATAAGTTCTTCACCGAAACCGCCATTGGCATTAAGCGGGATTATTTTTATCTCTTTATCTTTCCTCAGTGCGCATAATCCATAGTTAACGCCAACAACTTGCCAGCCATCCGGTAATGAAACTTGGTCGACAATGTTAATGTTGTTGGATTCATCAAAACGCGCAGCAGTAAAAGCGCCATGATTATCAATGTAATAGAAAATCTCATTGTAATAATTGAGATAATAAAACCTATCTGTTTTATTCACTGGAGGATCGATTTCGCGGGGCGTTGATGGATCGGATAAGTCAAATATCGATAGTTCTTGCGAATTCTTTAAAATTACGGCATTCCCGCCCAGAGAAATATATGGATAACGTGGAAATGATAGATCAATAGAGGAACTTTTTTCCCAACTGCCGCCTATTGGTTCATAAATACTTAAAACCGCTTGCGAAGTGTTGGGAATCTGTAAAGCCAGCATTGATTCGTTTGCATCATAACCGGATATTGCATTACTGATGTATTCCCAGTCTACATCCGGTTCGCCAATGGTTTGAACTAACTTTGGATTATCCCCGTCGCTCCAATCGATAATCAGCATTTCATAACCGGCGCCTTCAGTGGGGCGGGGCCACGAGAGCCACGATAGTTCCCCTGTTTCACGAACTATAAATGATGTTGTTCCAAGAGTACGGATGGCTTCCGGTTTTCGGTATATTTCTTTTCCGTCTATGCTTTCTGTTTTGAAATACCAAAGATTATTATCAAATACTAATTCGTTGGATGAGTTAAAGCGGGCTATTCCCACCCCTCTTAGAAGTGGAACATTGATATCAGCGGTTGGATTGCTGACAAAGAGAAGATTTTCGCCAAGAAAATCAAAATCAGTAATACTGTATTCAGATGGAACAACATATTCATTATGTTCAACTTGATTTAATGCTTCATCATAAGAAATACGGGTAAATATGTTATCCGCCAAAAAGACAATAGTTCTTTCTTGAATATGAAGCGATCCAATGGCTGGAGAATAAGGAAAGATTTCTCCATCAAAATTCAATTCTTCTTTTGGCATGACTATATAATCGTAGGCGCCATCATCCGTATTCACATCAATGACTTGGCATCCATATTGAGTATCTTTCAAAAAGAATTTTATGACCATAAGAGAATTGTTGGCCTGACATGAAAGAAATTGCTGTTCTTCCGGCATATCAACTATCTTCTGGTGGTGCAATATCCAGCTGTCGCCATCTCTTAAGTAAAACTGTATGGTGCGTTGATATTTACCTCTTAGCAGAACAGCGTAATACGGATCAGCGTATACCATGTCTTCAACGGCTAACTCAGGGTATTTTGACTGGTATTCAAACTCAATAGATTCCGATTGCGCCATAGATGAATGCGTCGATGACATAAGCATGAATATCGAGCAAAGAATAAGAATTTGTACGCAACGATTACGATTAGATACGCAATTATTAGAGATAATTTCGTTCATAACTATTCCCCATTTGTCTATGATAATTATGAGAGCGCCCTGTGCAAATTAATTTATCACAATGTCCTATTTTTGCCTCAGAATTTTTTATGATGGTTAATTTGAATAAAAAGAACTAATATATCGTAGTATTAAATTGAAACAATTTTCTATCTTAAACGTATATTAAAGTGACAATATATTGGCGCCAGATTTTTTTTTGAAGCAATGAATGATGGTTAAGGATTCCAGTATTAATATTGCCGGATTACTATTGATATACTATATTTATATGAGTAAGCCATATAACAATACGTTTTAATCAAATGGGGAATTTATAATATGTCGAAATCTGAATTTTTTAACCAGTTTTCTCGCTTGCCTTATCGCGTATCTTGTACAATTTCAACTATTTGCTTATCGCTTATTATCTCCAGCGTTTCTTACGCTGAGATTGTAATAAATGAAATTCACTATGATCCCGACAATAAAACAGAATTAGTTGAATTCATTGAACTTTACAATAATGGTTCATCGGATGAAGACCTTTCCGGTTGGACTATTAGAAACGCCGCAGATTTTACATTTCCAAATTCAACTATCCTTGCTGCAGGAAATTATCTGGTTACCGCCCAGAATGCAGCAGCCGTTAGAAATAAATATAGCGTATCCAGTTCTAAAGTGATTGGGCCTTTAGAAGGACGGCTGGATAATAATAGCGATAATGTTGAACTGTGGAACGCAGATGGAAAACTTATTGACCGGGTTGAGTATCAGTTAGGTTTCCCATGGCCGACGGTTGGCGTTCCGGTTCCAGAAAATCAGCCGGGAACCAGTCATTCCATTCAGCTGGTTAATCCAAATTTTGATAATGATCTGGCGGGCAACTGGCGTTCAGCTTCTCCAACCCCGTCCAAACAGAACAGCGTCTTCACCGATAATATTGGTCCCCTGATACGACAGGTGAGACATGCGCCTCAAGAACCAGTTTCTGATCAGGTGGTAACTATCTTAGCCAAGGCCACTGATCCGGATGGCGTCGCCAGCGTAACGCTGCAATACCAGGTGGTTGATCCAGGAAAATATATCCATATCAATGATTCAAAATACAAGAGTCAATGGATCAATGTCGCAATGAACGATGACGGCCTTAATGGCGATAAGGTAGCCGGAGACATGATATTTGCCGCTGAGTTAGATTCTGCCCTGCAAGTTCATCGACGGCTGATACGTTACCGCATTGAAGCTGCTGACTCGCTGGGTAATACAGTTACCGTTCCATATTCGGATGATGCTCAACCCAATTTTGCATACTTCGTCTATGATGGCGTACCCGATTGGCAAGGCGCCGCACGGCCTGGAAGAACTGATGTGGTAAACTACAGTTCTGAAATGCTCAGTGCAATCCCCGTCTATCACTTAATCACCAGCAAAGCTGAAGCCGAAAAATGCACCTGGTTCGATCATAAAAGCGGCAATGACTATTACTATACCGGCACGATAGTCTTTGACGGAATAGTCTATGACCACGTATGGTTCCGCGCCCGTGGAGGAACCTGGCGTTTTTCTATGGGCAAGAATATGTGGAAATTCAACATGAACCGGGGGCATTCATTCCAGGCCAGAGATAACTATGGTAAGAAATTCGCTACCCAATGGGACAAAATAAATCTGGGCGCCTGCATTCAGCAGGGCGATTATATGCATCGCGGTGAACAGGGGATGTTTGAATCGGTTGGATTCAAACTATTCAACATGGCTGGGTTAGAGAGCGCCAATACGGCTTTTATCCACTTCCGCATCATAGATGAAGAGCATGAAGATGGCCTGCTCAATGATGCTCATGCTCCATTGACTGATGAAGGAACTCAATACGATGGAGATTTCTGGGGGCTGTACCTCGCAACCGAACAGGTCGATGGACGCTTTCTTGATGAACACAATCTGCCGGACGGCAACCTCTATAAAATGGAAGGCGGTACTGGAGAAATTAAAAACCAGTCGCCTCAAGGCGTATCTGATAAATCTGATATGAACCAGTTTATGAATGACTATAGGCGCAATAAAGATGCTGCATGGTGGGAAGCGAATGTTGATATGGATCGCTATTACAACTACCGCTGCATCGTCGAAGGCATCCATCAATATGATATCGCCTATGGCAAGAACTATTACTATTACCTGAATCCTGAATCAAACAAATGGATTCAACTTGCATGGGACCTTGATCTGACCTGGGCTGATAACATGTTTGGCGATGGAGAAGATCCATTCAAACAAGCCGGGGTGTTGCGGCAGGAAGCATTAGATATTGGTTATCAGAACCGGATGCGGGAGATTTTGGATTTACTTTATAATCCCGACCAGACCGGACAACTGATAAACGAATTCGCTTCTTTCATCTATCAGCCGGATGCTCTTTCCTTCGTAGATGCTGACCGCGCCATGTGGGATTATCATTGGGCAATGTCTAGTGCGGCGGCTAATCAAGGCTTGAATAATCCTAGTAAATCCGGGCAAGGCCGTTTTTATCAGATGGCGCAAACCAAAGATTTCCCCGGAATGCTGAAGATTATGAATAATTATGTCCAAAACCGGACGCAATGGATCAATCGGGTTGTCTTAAAGGATAATAATGCTCCCAATATTCCAGAGGTGACCGCAGCATTTTCTAACGGTTACAAAATAGATAAATTAACATTCGAGACTACGCCTTTCAGCGACCCTCAAGGCGCTGATACCTTCGACGCCATGAAATGGCGCATTGCTGAAGTAGAGCCTTATGCAAAAGTTTGGGATGGTGTTATTGATGAACCTGTTAATCCGGGTCAACCCGCTGAATATGAAATTATTCTGGAACCAAACGCCACATGGAAATACTTTAAGGGACTGGCGGAACCGTCTGATCCGGTTAGCGAATGGAGAACGCTTGGTTTTAATGACGCCTCCTGGGAATCAGGGCAAACCCCAATGGGTTACGGTGAAGATTTTTTAATCAATGTTCTTGATGATATGAGGTATAACTATTCTACCATCTACCTGCGCAAAAAAATCACGATTAATAATATAAAATCAATCGGCATTATGACAGCTTATGCATTGTTCGATGACGGTTTCAATATGTGGATCAATGGTAAGTATGTTGCGCATGACCATGTGGATGCAGAATACATGCCCTTTGATTCAGTAGCGGAGCATAGGGAAGATACTAATTACGCAATATATGAACTACCTGATCCTAAAGAGTTCCTGGTCGAGGGAGATAACATCATTGCGGTTCAGGTTATCAATCAGTATATCGACAGGAGTTCTGATTGTTTTATTGACCTTGCTATAGTCTGTGTAGCAGCCGCAGAAGAACCTGAGCCTGTCGATGATGGCGGTGACGATGGCGAGGAACCTAAGCCCAAACCATTCCCGAAGAATCTTACAAAGCCTTTGAAATACGAAATAGATCCAATATGGGAATCCGAAGAGATTACCACCTTCAATAACAGTATTACCATTCCTGCGGATAAAGTAGCTGCCGGAAAAACCTACCGCGTCCGCGTCCGCATGAAGGATAATACAGGCCGTTGGAGTCATTGGTCTGAACCGGTTCAGTTTGTCACGGAAAAATCCAGCGCTCAGGT
Organism: bacterium; assembly: GCA_963662285.2. Classification (GTDB taxonomy): domain Bacteria; phylum Hinthialibacterota; class Hinthialibacteria; order Hinthialibacterales; family Hinthialibacteraceae. The sequence goes on along the minus strand of CAXXMV010000008.1, from coordinate 45,673 downwards.
TGCCGTACAACAAAACCTGTGCATCACCGAAATGATGTACAATCCTCCCGCTGGAACAGAGTTTGAATTTATTGAGTTGCATAATTCCAGTTCAAGCCAGACGCTCGATCTAAGCGGCATGGCTTTCGCTAACGGTATAGAATATGTGTTCCCGAATGATACTCTGATCCCGCCAGATGGCTATCTGCTGCTTACCAATTCGGCAACTCTGGCTGATAAAGCTGATTTCCAACAGCATTACCAGCTCAATGCCGCAACCAATATAGTTGGTCCATATAGTGGGAAATTATCCAACTCCGGCGAGATCATCACATTAAAAGCATCCAGCGCCGGACAGACGCTGATAACTTTTGAGTTTAATGATGGTCGAGGGTGGTCTCAGGCCGCTGATGGCGCCGGGCACTCCCTGGTTCCAATCGAATCCGCTTTAGCAACCGAGGGCGATGGTTCACTGGCTTATGGCGGCAACTGGCGTGCAAGTGCTTTCATCGGCGGCTCTCCGGGTAAAGCCGATCCCGAACCAGTGGTCAATGTCGTGCTGAATGAATTTATGGCCAATACCAGTGATGCGTCCGGCGCGAATTCAAATGACTGGATCGAACTGTTCAATAAGTCGCAGTCTGATGTTGCATTACAAGGTTGGTATCTGAGCGATGAAATTGACGACTTGAAAAAATGGAGTTTACCGCCATTTCAGATTTCGGCTGGCGGTCATATAAGTTTTGATGAGCAGACTGGCTTCAATCTGTCTGGTCAAGGTTTTGCCTTGAGTAAAGATGGAGAAGGACTCTTCCTCTCGTATCTACCGGGAACTCCTGGAATCGACCGCGTAGCCGACGCCATATCGTTCAAAGCCCAAGAGGCCTTATTGTCTTTGGGTCATGATGAGGACGGCGACGCCTTCTGGGTGACAATGGAAGCGTCACGCGACCAGACCAATAACCAGGGCGCCGCGCATGTAGTTATTGACGAGATGATGTATCACCCGGTTACAAATCCCGATCTACCGGATGATAACTCCATTGGTGAGTACATCGAATTGTACAACCCGACAGCCCGGGCTATTCAATTGTGGAACGAAACCGGCGTATGGCGCTTGGATGGCGGCGTAGAATTTATGCTTCCGCCTGATACAACAATTCCAGCCCAGGGACGAATCCTGCTGGTTGCTTTCGATCCAACAGTTGCAATGTTGCGCGATATATTCACCGCCGCGTATAACATTGATATAACCAATCAACAGATTATCGGGCCATACTCCGGCAACCTGTCCAACAGCGGCGAGCGAATCGCTCTCGAAAAACCAATGTCGATTGATCCCACTGATGGTTCGATGTCATGGTCGATAGTAGACGAGATAATCTATTTCCACCAAACTCCTTGGCCGGTTGAAGCGGATGGTGATGGAAAATCACTACAACGCATCTCAACCATAAAATCAGGCAATGATCCCCAAAACTGGAAAAGCGCATCACCCACTCCAGCCCAAGAATCAACCCCTGATACCAGCGTTAAAACCTGGATGCTGTATTAAAGTAGGGTGGGCTAAAAGCGTCAGCGTAGCCCACCGGATAGGTGAATGTTAATTGGTTTTACAGCAAAATTAATTATGGGCCAGCAATCGCTGGCCCATTTTATTCGGCATGAAGTATATTCATATTTCAACATAATAGAATATACTTTTAATAATTTTTCCATTTTCAAGATAAAAAACGGCATGAATAAACTTCTTCGAATTATTGCAATGCGCTATTGGGATTTTATTATCTTCAAGAGTCCACACAGCAAAAACTCTATTATTGTCAGTATTGATAGAATCTAATTTTATTGAAGAATAATTGAAAGGAAATCGTGATTCCTTTATAAGCAATTTTAAATACTCCCGATCAGTCAAATCCGGGAAGCCTTTTTTCTCAAATGATCCATTGTAATTTTCAGCAAAATGAATATCAATAAGAAAATCTAATTTTTTATTAACTATCTCTAATAAAAAACATCGAATAATTTCTATGTTATTTAATTCTTCTCTACTGTTCCCATTAACTATCGTCTTAACAGGTTTAGTGATATCCAGATTGTTTGTGTCAACATAAATATACAATGAAAATACTGCTATCAATGAAACCATCAATAATATGCTGCGCATTATCATTCCCCCAATTATTCACCATTCGGCTTGAATATAAATACGAGTATTTACATTAGTTATTTCATATTGAGGAATTTTTTATGAGAGGATTAATGCGCGTCGCTTCAGAAGTGACTATTTGATAGGTCGATAAGGCTGATCCATCCAGGCGGAAATAAACATTAAAAAAGCGGTTTCTGGATTGACGTTTCCAGAAACCGCTCTTGTTTATACAATATGTTTTATGCTTTACGCTTGCTTATTCATCCAAAGGCAGGATTTCAATCTTACGGAATTCTACTGGATGGCTTTCAGACTGGAGTGATATGGTTCCGCCGTGCAGCATTACTTCGCCATTTTTAATCAGCGGCTGAGCTGATTTGTCTTTGGGATCCAATTGCGGTTTTTCGTATTGCATAACTAATTCGCCATTAACAAAATGCTTAATCAGTTTGTTGCCGTGGACTTCAACTTCGGCGGTGACCCATTGTTCTCCGTGATAGGTCTTGGATTTTGAATTGGTGCAGTGTTCTGTTATCAGTTTACCATCCATAACCACATGGGTTCCGGGAGTGCATAAGTTGCAGGTTGAGCGTTCTCCGCTTCCTTTGCCGCCCAGCAGTTGAACTTCGATGGAAACCGGGAAATCCTGATCTTTAGCCATACTTTCAGGCGTCTGTCCGTGAACCATGATGCCGCTATTGCGGTTAGCCCATCCGGCGCCATCAGGCATTTGTTCGCCGACGAAGCGGTATTCAACGCGAAACTTATAGTTGGAAAAACTCTCATTGAAGAAGATGTGGCCGAATCTGTTATTAAACTTGCCGTCATACTTATCGTATGAGACTTTGAGCAGTCCATCTTCCACTCTGAATGTATCGCCGAAATTATCGTTGACGTCATGATACCTGATCTTTACTGTCCAACCATCAAGGTTCTTGCCATTAAACAGGCTGATCCATTTCTCTTCAGTATTGCTGCTTCCCAGTGCGCAGAGCACGCTGGTCAATACAAAGCAGCCCGTAAGGCAAACGCTTTGCAGGCGAAATTTCAATGACTGTTTTTTGATCATTAAACCGCTCCTTATTGAATGATCGAAACAGGTTAGCTGTATGAAATGATAAGATAAAATTCTCCCCCCAAGTTTGGGGGGAGTTAGAGGGGGGTTGCGCCTCGAAGGATCAACCCCCTCCTAACCTCCCCCAGGCTTGAGGGAGGGATCAAGCATTTCAAAAGGCTAAACTATTACGAATGTTTTATATTACAGCAATTTTAAACCAATAAGTGAACTATAGATATAGCGTCAGTGCAATAAAGATTGCAAATTTTTCCTGGTTTGATTTTCCAGATCAACTTGATTCTGGTATTTAGCGATTTTATCCAGGTCGCATTGCAGCATTTTGGCGCCGGGCATATCCATTCTGGGTTTAGCGGCCAATTGTTGCTTGCCCTTTTGGATGATCTGCAATGCTGTGGCGTAATTGCTCGGATTCTTTTCTTTGAGTCCCTGCAAACACGGGCTGAATTCAGGACGGGTGAAGTTGCACTGCGAGCCTTGCAGTTCCGTGCTGATATCACCTACATTAACGCCCGTTAATTCGCGCAGTTTCTTTATATCCTCATCATTCAAAGGAGAACGGCCAAAAACGTTATCAGGATAAACGCTGGCGTATGAACCATAGTAGGGCGCATTCATATCAATCCAGGTGATAATGCGGTCCAAACTTTCCTGATCCTGGTTGATTTTACCGTGTCCGCTGAGGATTACATCTACCAAACGGCTGCGGTGCGAACCCCATGCGAAAGCGGGCAGCGCTTCCGGCGGGCCATCATCAACCGATTTGACCAATAATTTTTTCTCGTTTGCATCTTGCTTAAACCAGCGCAAAGACGATTTGCGGCGCAACTCAAGGTACGAGGTGTTAAAAACTAATCCCAAGTCGCCCGACAGGTTCAATGCTTTACCAGCTTTTTTGCCATAGTCATGACACGATACGCAATGCTTATCAAAAACGGGTTGCACTTCGGTAAGATAGTTGAACTCCCGCGGCGCTCCATACCAGGTTTTGTAAGCAGCGGGTGGTTTTCGTAATGCCAGAGACTGCATATTGTTCTGCGCAGAAGTCAGGCGTTGCTCATGGCAGCCGATGCAACTCAGCAACTCTCCGGGACGGACGGTGGTTCCGCTGCGCATACTATTGACCATCATGCCTTTGTCATCCAGTAGTTGGAAGAAGAGGAATTTATCTGCTGGAACCGAGAAATAAACTGAACCATCCTTCTCGACCGGAACATCACCCAGGATTCGCTTATTGTTAGTGCAATTAAAATTCATAGCTGGCGCCTGAGTGGCGTCAAGGTTCCAGTTGGTTTGAGTCCAGAACAGTTTAAGAGGCGCTTCCACAATACGCAGGGTTCTAATGGTTCCCCGTTTAACCTTTTTCATGCCATCGCCCATGTAAACGTCAGCAACATAAAACAAGCCATCATTTCTGGAGTAATCAACTCTGGAGGGTATGGTTTTAGGCGTCGGATAGGTTTTTATGATCATGGGATCATAGCATCCCGATTGATCTTCCTGATAGATGCAAATTTCGTTGCCGAAAACATCCAGCAGGAAAAGCCCGGTTCTTTCTCCCTCGATTGTACGGGAGCAGAGAAAATATTTATCGGAAAGAGGAAATGGATCTTCGTATTTAGGATTCAGCCGTGTGAAATTATCAATTTGGCCGCCAGCTGGATGACCGCGTGATACGCCTTTACCATAATTTTTACTATCTGTGATAAGAGAATTGATATCCGAAGGCCAACTGTGGATTATCGGTTCAATACCGTCCAAACCAATTTGGCGGTCAATAATGGCGATAGCGCCCCAGGGGCGGTCGTGACACGAGCCGAGAGTCGCGACGACCTTTTGGGTATCTGGAATAATTCTGGCATCCAGAATAGCGCCGGGAGACCAGGCGTTGTTGCCATAATAGATAGCATGATTGGTTCCATCCGGATTAGCAGTCCATAGACCGAAGGCCGGGCCGAAATGCTTATCAACATATTCCCAGCGGTCATAAAGAATCCTGCCATCCGGCATGATGACCGGGTGTCCTTCAAACAGAGTATTCCTGCCGATTTGCTGAATGTTCTGACCGTCGGCTTCCATCTTGAACAGGTTGCCCATGATATGTCGGTTGCATTGGCAGTACTTCGGCTCGCGGGTTGAGACAAACACAATCTCTCCAGTAGGCAGATAGACCGGATCGATGTCAGACAGTTCAGAACCAAAGGTCAATTGACGGGAATGCATGGTTTCTACATCAATTTCATATAGGTGATAATCGTCTGCTTTATTGTTTCGGATAGAAAGAACGATGCGGTCGCCGTCATAATTGACTTCAGGATCGCGGATGACGCCATCGGGGCAATCAATTAATGTGGTTGTTGTATTATGCTTAATATCTAAAACCTTCAACGCGCTTTTGCCCCGGAAACTGGCGGTGTTGATTTCTCCATTCTGGAATATGGTCGCCGTGCTATGGTGATCGGGAAGGTATTGCGGCCTACTGACGAATAAAATAGGGTGATCCATTACCAGTGGATTATCCAGCAGAGCCTGGCGTTGGAGAGAAGCAATTTCATCATTAAGTTTGTTAATATCAGAAAAATTGAGATCATCAATTTTTATTTTTAGAGCGTTTAGAGCAGATAAATACTTGTGGCCATTGGAGTATTGCGATGCAAAGGAGTCATTTAAATCAATAATTGCCAGTTCCAATGAGGTTAGTATTTTCTGGCATTCGCTTTTAGTTTTTGTTAAGCGTTCGTTTTGAATAATCTGTTCCCGTTCAGCCAGGCGTTGTTTCGTGAGTATTGGATCAATGGCGCCTTGAGCGAGAAAATCATCAAATGTGATATGTCCCCAGCCGCCTTGGTAATTATCAACTATCCGGAGAAAGCATTTTTGGCCGGTAAGTTCCTTGGCATCCCAAAAAACGCGTTGCATTATTTCGGTGTTATTGCCTCTGGCTTTGAGAATCTCTTTCCCATCCAGGTCGCAGAGCGCGACGTAAATTGACGCATTATTTCCGCCGCCAACCAGAAAAGATATTTCAGCGCCATCAAGGCTGAAAACCGGGGATTCAATGATGCCCGTAAAAGAATCGGTGCGATTGCCGTCAGATTTTTCGAGGGTGTTTAGATAATACTTCCCCTGTTTATTATAGGCTCGATCCGGATGGTTATGGAAAACCGCCTGGTCGCATATAGTCCGGTCAAAGGCGCCTTCAACAACACTCCATCCTTGCAGGTCGCCAGTTTCAAAGTCGAATCTTATCTGGTTGTTTGATTCACAAAATCCCTGCAACTGAACCAATGAAACCAATAAAATTGCAAGAATCAATAAAAATCTACCAATAAATAGAGAATTTAAGTTAGTCATTATTAGACCTCAAAAAATATCATATTGTTCAACCTATGAATTATACAATAACGCTTATAGAAACAAATTAAAAGAACGAAGGAGCGCTTATTAAGGCGCTCCTTTTGATAAACTGTATTGGTGGTTGGTTAATGCTAGACAGCTGCAGTCAAGTGTACGATCTCTTTTTGAATTAAGTGCGCAATTTTATTGATAAACTCGCTGGCAGTAGGTAGGGAGTAATCAACTTCTTCGTATAGCGTATTGATATCATCTTCCAGCATAGTGATCTGACGGGTGATGGAAGTATCTTCTTTCCAGGTAGTAAAATTAAATTCAGCGATATTTTCCCATGGTTTAAGCAATTTACGATATTCTTTATATTGGCTTTCTTCACCAAAGTGATTTTCTATCATACCCAAAACTTCATTGGTCTGCCAGTTAAGGGATGCTCTCATGAGGTTGTAGTGAATGCGTAAAAGTTTTCTTTTCTCTGTAAGAAGATCAAACCGCAACTCTCTCGCCTTATCAATAAGAGGGATTAAAGCGCTATATTCCTGCTGAAACTTATGGAAATTAGAATCCTGGCTGGCTTCTAATTCATCCGCCGCTTTATTATCGCCTAAATCTCTTAACTGTTGTATATCGATGAAAACTCGATGATATTTCTGATAATTGGGAGAAATTCGCTTTTGTTTCTCTATATCCTTTTCTAATGCAACAAGCGGCTGAATTATCGAATCTGATTTATCAGCGATTGTTACCAACTGATCGAATAAATCAGGCAAATCTATTCCAATGAGATGTTTTTTTATTTCCAGGTCTTTTATAAGTTCTTCGATATCACAGAGTCTTGAATTGATCGCTTCGACCATGGAACCTTCTCCACGTACTGAACGTTGCCGGGGATGATCTGTAGGGATGCTTGCGGATTGTTTAGTAGAGAATAATTGCTGGTTTCTTGGCATTGTAATGTGATTATTTCTCATTTTGGTGAACTATTTCCTATGTCTTAAACTCATTCTCTAATTTTTCTTATACAATACTACCGCCATCAGATAAGGAATGCAGAGAACAATTTGTACTGCAAATATCTCGGTTTTACACTATTTCAACCAATTTTCGCCGGTTCATCTTTACTACGTATGGTTTTCGGAAAAGTAATTTTTTTTTTTCTGACTTTTTCTTGTAGCAAACCAGAAAAATATTATGACAACTACTCTTCTCCTATTATATAAATCATAACTGATCAAGATTAAAATGTAATTCTTTTTAATCACAAACTGTATTTTGTATAAAAAAAATCGTAACAACATACATAGATAATGGTTATGTTATATTTTTTTGCCCAATCAGTTGAAGAAATCGGGCGGAAGTGATGATTCCGCGTTGATAATCCCGCAAACTGAATTTTTCATTGGGAGCGTGAGCATTATCATCCGGCAGTCCAAATCCCAGCAGTAACGTATTCAGCCCTAATTCTTTATTTATAGTGGAAACTATGGGAATTGATCCTCCTTCACGGATAAAGAACGGCTCGCATCCGAAACCGAATTTTAACGCTTCAACCGCCTCATTCATAAACAGCGCGTCTCGTGGAACCAACACCGGTCTGCCTCCGCCATGCGCGTTTATGGTTAATTTAATATAGTCAGGGGCGATTTTCTCAACATATTTCCGGAAAAGTGCAATAATTTCGGCGGGTTTCTGATTGGAAACCAGTCGCATAGTGATTTTCGCTCCCGCCCAGGCCGGGATGATGGTTTTGTCTCCCTCGCCGGAGTATCCTCCGAATATGCCATTCACATCCAGGGTGGGCCGCGCCCATTTTCTTTCTAATGCGCTATAGCCTTTTTCTCCATGAAGACCAGGAACTCCTAGATGGTCGATAAATTGTTCTTCATTCCAGGGAAGAGAGGCGAACTCTTCACGCTCCCATTCTTCAAGTTCTAAAACATTATCATAAAAACCGGGAATAAGTATGCGACCATCGACGTCTTTTAATTGAGAGACAATATCGCACAAGGTATTACAGGGATTGGGGACGGCGCCGCCGAATGAGCCGGAATGCAGGTCGCTCTTTGCCGCATCAACCCGTATTTCAACTGCGCATATTCCCCGTAAACCATAACATATCGCAGGCATATCAGCAGCGAACTGACTTGAATCACTAATAATGGCGACATCAGCTTTTAGAAGTTCCTGGTTGGTTTTTATGAAATTATCTAAATTTTCACCAGCGACTTCTTCTTCTCCTTCGATAAGAAATTTTATATTGCAGGAGATGGCGCCATCGGTTTGCAAAAGTGATTCAACAGCTTTAATATGGGCGTAGATTTGGCCTTTGTCGTCAGTCGATCCACGTCCATAGATATTGTTATCGCGTATTGTAGGTTCGAATGGAGGCGTATCCCACAGATTGAGAGGTTCTTCGGGCTGCACATCGTAATGACCATAGATAAGTATAGTTGGCGCATCGTCACTGGCTCTGTAGTTTGCTAATACAAGTGGATTGCCTGGCGTTTCCACCAGTGTAGTTTCCAGGCCAAGCCGGTTAAACTCATTGATCAGAAACTTTGCGGCTCTGATGCAATGTTCCTTATAATCGCTCTTGGCGCTAACGCTGGGGATGCGTAGAAAATCGATTAACTCATCGACAAAACGAGATTGATTATTCTTAATAAATGTAGATAAATCGGTCATCTAATTATTCTCCTTAAAATAATGCATGAAATTATGGTTTTATGTATTTGTTTTAGAGCGATTACTAAGATATTTTGTTTAATATCACATATGGTCTTAGAAAAAGCCAATCTTTTCTGGCTTTTTCTAATCGCCAAACAGAATGTTATTATGAAAACCACTTTAATAAGACAATAATTGACATTTCGGCCTTTTTATAGAGTTTAAATCTCGATATTATTTATTAATAGGCATTAAAACATCAAGTAATCCTTGCAATAGATTTAGTATAGAATAATCTTAACTCCAATAATTTACAGGAGATTATATAGCAATGAATAGAAAAAAGGTGTGGGGCGTTATTGCTTTTCTTATTTTAGCGGCAGTTTTAATTTTAGGCTGGTTCGCATTTACCGAGTATAAAATATGGACCAATGCTTGGGGCGAAGAAGATCAAAGTTTCACTATTGAGATTACTGAAGGTAAAACCGCCCGTCAAATTGCTGATTTGCTCAAAGAAAAAGAAGTAATTGATAATACAACTGTTTTCTTGATTTTTGCTGATTTCCGGGGATTGGGCGAAAAACTTAAAGCTGGTGAATATGAAATCCGGGGGGATCAAAGTCCATCTCAAATCCTGGATATGCTCGCCACTGGATCGCAATATTACCGTTCTTTAGTGATTCCCGAAGGTTTCACCCAATTGGATATCGCCAAACGCTGCGAAGAGATGGATATCTGTACGGCTGAAGGTTTCCTGGAACGATGCCGCTTTAACAGCATTTTCACTTTCGCAATTGCTCAAGCCCCTGGTGGCGCTAATTCTGCTATTGAAGGTATTCTTTTCCCTGATACTTATTATTTATTCAAGAATACTCCTCCGGTTAAAGTGGTTGATCGCATGACTAAAAAGTTTGAATCTGTTATGCAGGAAATTGTTGATGCGGCTGAAGAAAAGGAAGAAAAAGAAGGCGGCAAAGAGACTTATTGGTGGAAAGCCGATACTCCTGAATACCTTCAGCGCATCTTCAAAATTGTAATTTTGGCTTCAATCATAGAGAAAGAAGCCAAAAAATCTGAAGATCGTGCGCTTATTGCATCGGTCTTCGTAAATAGACTTAAAAAGAATATGCCCTTGCAGGCTGATAGTACGATCCATTATGCAATCAACGACTGGAGTCGTCCATTAACCAAAGATGATCTGCAAATAGATTCTCCTTATAACACCTACAAAAACAAAGGACTACCTGCCGCCGCTATCTGTAATCCCGGTAAAGAATCGATCCTGGCCGCAGTGGACCCTGCCCAGACTGATTATCTCTACTTTATAGCTCTGAACGGCGAAACCAAATTCACTGCATCTTATGATGAGTTTCTTGAATTGAAAAAGCAATTGAAGCGTTAGTATTATTAATTCTCGTATCAATTGATAATAAAAAAAGGGGTCGTTGGACCCCTTTTTTCGTCTATATCAATAATTAATTTCAGAACTCACTAAAACAGCCGATTTTAGTCAGACACAATCGCTGGGTGCCAAGGGCAAGACCGCATTGCGGTCAGCCCTTGATCAAGCCACTAACGATAGGGTGAAATTCTTTAACTTAATGACATTGCCCTTTATGGGCGCCCGGTTAGCCCGTTGTCACGGGAAATTGGAAAAACCAAATAGGATTCATAATCGGGTAACCACAAGAGTTACTTCTACAGTTATTTGATAAACGTTACCAAAAATGATCCCAGGTATTTATATGGGAATAGTACTATCATTCAATCAACATCCATTTTTATTATGGGCTGAATATGTTATGGTTAAGTACTAGATTCCGTAATTGGGATTTTTAACAATTCTAAATGGAAATATACCGGGGATGAAAAAATGGTTAATAATATCAATCGAAGATTGTTCCTTATGGCTGGTTGCATGCCGGTGTTGGGTATGCATAGCGCATTAGGAGAATCAAACCATTCCATTCGCTCAATCAAGAGAGAAATCATCTGGAACGGGCGCAAAGAAGAAATTACCTGGTTTCATCCCAGAGCATGCGTAATTCCCCAAAAGCCTGATCCAATTGTGCTTATGAACTGCCAGTCTATAACCGGATCGGATGTTTTCGGACAGGTTCATGTCTCCATAACCAATGACCTGGGTGAAACCTGGTCTGAACCAAAACCAATTTCCTCTTTCGCAAGGCGCGATATAGAAGGCGGTTTGCAGGAAGGCGTCTGCGACGTGGTTCCTCTCTATCATTCTCAATCAGGCGTAGTGCTGGCTATTGGGCATAATGTTTATTATAAAGATGGAAAACTGACGCAACCCAGTACTCAAAGGTTTCCCGCATATTCGATTTATGATCCCCAAAAACAAACCTGGACTGAGCGGAAAAAGATTGAATGGAATGATCCCCGCGCTACTGCCATGTATACCTGTGGATGCGGACAACGGCTGCATCTGGATAACGGCGACCTGTTGATTCCATTCTCTTACGCCCCCATGGGACGCACTGACCGCATGGTTGGAACCGTGCTCTGTTCGTTTGATGGCGAGACGGTCAAGATCAAAAAGAGCGGCCCGGAACTTATTCTGCCCGTCAAACGGGGATTGCTGGAACCATCTATCACTCAATTCGATGGGCGTTATCTGATGACTATTCGCGCTGAAGACGGGCATGGATATGTCAGCGCATCCAATGATGGCATTCATTGGCAGCCGCAACGTCCCTGGAGTTGGATGAATGGCGATCCATTAACCATGTCTACCACTCAACAGCATTGGATAGAAAACCGCAATGGTTTATTTCTGGTATATACCCGTAAAGCGGAGCATAACATTGATGTTTTCCGCTGGAGAGCGCCAATATACATCGCGCAGGTTGATCCTCAATCATTATGCTTGATCCGTGAATCGGAACAAACCGTGTTTCCCCTGATCGGCGATGGAGTAAATAACGGCAAGCATGTCGCAAGAATGGGGAACTTCCATACTACTGAAATAACCCCGGATGAATCATGGGTGACAGTCGGTGAAACCCTTCCCGATGACGGCTGGAAAGGCGATACGCTGTTGGCCAGGATACGGTGGTAAATCTTAGGCCAACTCATCATCCATGATAAACCAACGTACCCATGTCTTAACTAACCTTTGCTCTATCTTTCCATCCATGATAAAGTAATGACAAAATAACTAGTTAAGAGGTGGAATATGTCTCAACTCACTAGACGTAATTTTTTAAGAAGTGGAGCAGCGGCGGCAGGCGTTTTAACCACAGCTCAGCTGGCGCCTGCTTCTGAATCTTTATCAGCCAAACACCTGGCCACCGATTGGGTGACTTTGGGAAGATCTGGAATTAAAGTAACCCGCTTGGCCTTCGGAACAGGCAGCGAGGGCGGCAGCGTACAGCGCGGATTAGGGCAGGAAAAATTCACCAAACTTGTACGTCACGCCTATGATAGAGGCATCCGCTTTTTCGAGTCAGCTGATAGTTACGATGGCATGCACGAGATGCTGGCCGAAGCGCTTAAAGGCATCCCCCGCGATTCATATAAACTGATGACCAAACTGCGTTGGTACGCCAGTAAGGACGCCAAGGCGGATATTGACCGTTTCCGTCAGGAACTGAAAACGGACTATTTTGATATCCTGCTGCTGCATTGTCTCAGTACTGATGATTGGCCGGAAAAACTGAAGCATTTTACGGATGCTTTAGAAGAGGCCAAGCAGAAGAAGATAATCCTGGCTCATGGCGCATCATGCCATGGACTCAAACCTCTCAAAGCCATGCCGGGCAACGACTGGCTCGATGTAGCGCTGGTTCGGATTAACCATGATGGCACTCACATGGATGGCCTGGAAGGCAAATGGGGTGAACAGTCGAACCGTGATGAAGCGATCAATACAATAAAGAAAATACATGCTCAAAAAACCGGCGTCATCGGTATGAAACTGATCGGCAATGGCGATTTTACAGATCCGCAACGCAGGGACGCATCTATCAAGTGCGTAATGAATTTAAATTGCGTCGATGCTGTTACTATCGGTCATAAATCTCCCGCAGAAATTGATGAATCCATTGCGCGAATCGAAGCGCATATAAATGCATAATCTATGAAACTACCTGAATTGAGCAGCGCAATTAAAAATGTAATATTGTCTGCACCACAAAATGGTGGAGCATTCACCCTTATGTCCAGAGCCGCCGCTTCAAAAAGAAGAAGGATTATCAAGCGGCTTATAATTGGAGCGTTTTTGTTTTTCGCGGTTTGCGTGGTATTGGCGGCTGGACCGTTTCGGAAATCTATCCTGGTCGAAATGGGATCAATGCTGGTTTATGAATCCGAACTGGCGCCATGCGATGCGCTGGTCGTACTATCTGGCGGCGGAACTTTACGCCTCGAAAAAGCCGTTGCGCTATATAAAGAAGGTTTAGCGCCGAGAATCTTGCTGACTTTGCCGGAGGTTATTGCTGAAGATGCGGTGTATCATGACCTGTTGATGCGCGAAAAAATGATGTGTCAGGCGGTGCTGGATTTATATGAAATACCTCAGGAAAGCGTTTTCTGGTCGGATCAAGCGCATTACAGCACATACAGCGAAGCGGTGTTTTTATCTCAATGGTTGAAAGAGAACAACCTGAAATCTGCTATTGCGGTTTCAGGATATTTCCAATCCGGTCGCGCCCGATGGTCTATGAAACGCGCCATTCCAGAGCGTTGGATCAAAGTCCTTATCGCTCCAGCCTCAAATAATATGTATAGCGCAACGGATTGGTGGAAGCATGAGGAAGGCTTGATAATGGTGGAGAACGAATTTCTGAAAAACACCTATTACAGAATCAAAGGCTTGTTTGGAACTCCTTGATGATAAATTTTCGTCACTATACATAGTTACACTACAAGAAACCCTCTCAGACGGAGAGGGTTTCTTGTAGTATTAATTTTTAAAGTAAATATCAGGATGTATATTTCTTGGTGATCACAATATCCACCTCGTAAGGTTTTTCTTCTCCACCAAGAATCGAACCGAGCAGGCTTTTTTTGCCTCCATTGACCTTTTCTATTACAGCTTCAAATTCCTTGCTATCCTCATCAATCTGTTTAGCAATTTTAACGGCTGCATCATGAGACAGGTAACCCAGTTTCTCCCGTGACAGGCGTAGGACGGCAACCGCATTGTTATCATGCGGATTGTCACGCTCCCGTTCGAGCATTAGCAGCTCGCCCTTTTTACAATCGTTGAGGATTTCTTTGCGTTTAATATGATCGGGATTGGCGACTTTAACGCCAACAATCTTGGCATGAATAATCATTATGTTTTCCTCCCCTTGGTTGAGGATATGATTTGGAAAAGTCATGCTTTATCTATTTATAATCATACGATATTTAAGAATAAATACCAATAGAATTTTTGATTTTGTAACAGGTCAGCCAATTGAAATGCGTTATCCCTCCCCCAAGCCTGGGGGAGGTTAGGTGGGGGTTGATTCGTTGAAACGCAACCCCCCTCTAACTCCCCCAAACTTGGGGGGAGAATTTTAATAAAAAGCCTTGTATAAAGCATAGTTATAATGTTACTACTTCATATGGCTGACCTGTTACTTGATTATAATACGCTTGACCTGAACTCGTGTATTATGAAAATATAAAATGAAGGATATATTAAATATGTTATACGGTTGGAACCATGATTTAATATATAAAAGTACTGAAAGAAGACGCGATGAGACATCTATTACTTTTTTTCTGTTTGTTTATATCTATTCACGCCGCCCAGGGGATTGAATTATTCGTAGCCCCGAACGGTGATGACGCAAACGCCGGATCAATCAATAAGCCTTTTCAAAGCATAGAACGTGCGCAACAGGCGGCGCACGACGTCAAAACCAGCCAACCCGTCACCATATATCTTCGCGGCGGCCATTATTTTTTAACCAATCAGGTAGTCTTCAATCAAGCGGACGCCGCTTCGGATGAGAATCCATTAACTATATCGGGATACCGGGATGAAACAGCGGTGGTCAGCGGCGGCATTCCACTTGATCTGCAATGGAGCGTTCATCAGGGCAAGATTCTCAAAGCTCAGGTGAAACCAGATGCTTCTGGTATTGATGAACTTTATGTTAATAATGCGCGTTACCGTATGGCGCGGTATCCTAACTTTGATCCGCAAGCCAGGTTTTTCGGTGGAACGTCAGGCGAAGCGATATCTCCCGCCAGAGTTAAAACCTGGAAGAATCCGGTCGGCGGTTATATGCATGCGCTGCATTCCGCCATGTGGGGCAGCAAGCATTACCGCATAGACGGCGTCAACCCGGACGGAACTTTGAAATTCCAGGGCGGCTGGCAGGAAAACCGGGGCGGCGGCTTCGATCCATTCTTCAGGGGAGGCTACCACAACGACTACCTGTTCGTTGAAAACATATTCGAGGAGTTAGACGCTCCCGGCGAATGGTATCTTGACCGCGAAACCAACGTCTTGTACGTCTATCCTCTAGTGGGTGATGATATAGAGAACGCGTCAATCATCGGCGCCAGTTTGCAGCAGTTGTTTATCCTAAAGGGTTCACAGGATAATCCGGTTAAAAACCTCCATATTAAGAATCTAAAGTTTAAGCATACCGCGCGTATTTTCATGGCGCCTTATGAACGCCTGTTGCGCGGCGACTGGTCTATCGCCAGGTTGGCGGCGGTGCATTTTGAGGCAACCGAAAACTGTACAGTCGAGGATTGTTGCTTTGAAAATTTGGGCGGCAATGGAGTCTTGATCAGCCGATATAATCGAGGCGCGGTTGTTTCTGGATGCCGCTTCGCCGGATTGGGCGAGAGTTGCGTTTGCCTGGTAGGCGATATGGGCGCCGTGCGGAGTCCGGCGGTGGAATATAGCCGTACGCTGGATCAGGATAAAATTGACCTGACGCCCGGCCCCAAAACCAGTAATTACCCTGCGCAATGCAGGGTGCATAATAATATAATGCACAGTTTCGGATATATCGGCAAACAGACGGCGGGCGTATTCATCTCCATGTCGGAAGAGATCACCGTCAGCCATAATACCATTTACAACTGTCCCCGCGCCTCGATCTGCATCAACGACGGTTGCTGGGGCGGCCACATTATCGAACATAACGACGCCTTCAACACGGTCAGGGAAAGCGGCGACCATGGCCCCTTCAACAGCTGGGGACGCGACCGTTTCTGGAAAACCTCATACAACGGAGGCCGCGACTACGAACCATTCGCCAAACAACGCGCCAAACTGGATAACTACAAAACCACCCTGATCCGCAATAACCGTTTTGCGCATGACGGCGGGCACTCATGGGGCATCGATCTTGATGACGGTTCCAGCAACTACCATGTGTATAATAATTTGTGCCTGGGCATGGGCGTCAAACTGCGCGAAGGATTCTTCCGGCGGGTGGAGAACAATATCATTATTAACGGCTTCGGCGGCTTCCACGTATGGATTCCCGGATGCGACGATGTAGTGTCGCGCAACATTTTCGTAAGCGACAAACCATACCAGTTTATCCGGGTCGATCCCGAATACGCCAAAGAGTTCGATTACAACCTGTTTTACAACCAGGATAGTGAACCAGTAGTAACCGGATTGGGTGATCCACTGCCTTTGCATGAATGGCAGGCTAAGGGATTCGACCAACATTCGCTGATGGCCGATCCTCAATTCATCGATCCCCAAAAAGGCGATTACCGGGTTAAGCCTCAGTCCGCTGCATTAAAACTCGGCTTCAAAAATTTCGCCATGAACCAGTTCGGAGTAATCAAGCCTGAATTTCAAACTGAAGTCAGCAAGGCGACCCGCAAATTCACTCCAGCCAAAACCGTACCAACTCAAGTAGGGAAGAGAAGCGCTGAGACCATCATCTGGCTAGGCGCAACGGTCAAGAACCTGATAGGCGAAGCAGAAAAATCAGCCGCCGGAATCGGCCAGGAGACCGGAGTACTAATCATGAAAGCGCCCCAAAACTCTCCAGCCCAAAAAGCAGGCTTCAAAGTAGGCGATGTTATTATTAAATGGAACAACCAAAAAGTTCATTCCCTGGATGACCTGAAAGCATTCAGCAAGACGCTAAACCAAAAATCTGCGCGAATCACCGTGTTTAATGCTGTCGAACGGGTGATTGTTATTGCTGAGCAGTAGTGGTTTTTGAGTGCCGCCCTACTCAAAAACCTGCCAGTTGTCAGCCGTGGCTTCTTCTTCAACCTCCAGCAGATAGGCGTCGAATCGGCTGTTGGTATCTTCGGGAACCAGCAGGTCGGCGTTGGTTGAGAAGACGATGTACTTTCCGTCTGCGGAGATGTTGGTTTCTCCAATGTATTCTTGTTCTAACGTATGGGAGAACCCACATAAATCTCTGTATTCTGTATCTAATATTGTATCAATTTCTAATAAGTGGAGTAGTTTTTGATTTTGCAAATCATAACGGAATAGACCAAAGTTATGTGTGAAAACTATATAGCGGCCATTGGAATTAATTGAAAAATTATCAATATTTTCAAACGAGACGCCATTGTAATCAGGTAAACTGATAGGGTTGATATTCTCTGTGAGAGGATTGTACGTATATATTCCTGACGGTTTTTCTAAAGAAGAAACAAGCGGCGCTGAGGTTGAGAAGAAAAGGGTTTTTGCATCACGGGTAAATTGAAGGCTGGATGCGGAATGGCCATTGAGAGGAAGTACCATCTTATCTTCATCTGTGTTTCTATCTCTGATGAATAGTCCACCGGTTGTTTCTTTGGTAACATCAGTTGCATTACATATATATGCAATGCTATGTCCGTCATGAGAGATCGTCGGGCAATGCAATGGCGCCAGATCCGACTTTTCTCCATCCTCATTTGCTGTAACAAGTTCTGTCTCTTCAGTCTTTATATTATAAACAAAAATATTTTTTATACTATAATAGATGATGAATTTTCCATCGCCGCTTAATGAGAATCGATCATAGAATAATTTTGTTTCTGGAAGCAAACGATATGTTTTATCAGTATCATAGATGTGAGATTCCCAATCAAAAAGCATAATACATGAGAATAGAACTTGCTGACCATCTGCACTCATGGAGAATATCAACGAATCACGATCAATTAACTCATTTTGATTTTCATCAAGGGATATCCTTTGAATTTTCCTGGTTGTCCAGTCATAGCGGAATAAATCAAACGCAGGTATTTGGTACACAACACGACATTCAACATGACAAAGGTTAGCATCGTTTTCAACGATATCTGAAGAATCAGAAGCAAAAACTATATACCTGCCGTCATCACTAATATCAACATTTCCTGTACCCCTTCGGGAGAATTGAGACGCAGCAGCATTGCCATCCATGTTTTTTGATATTAATTCTATACGATGACCCAAGGCGGAATGACTAAAAGTAAGCGCTATGATTATTATGGTTAGCTTTTTCATGGTTTTTTCCCTTGTTAAATAAATATAAAGCGACGGCTTACAACAACCATCGCTTTATATAGTTCCATAATTAATTAATTGTAAAACTACGTCTACGCATAGATTTAGGACCATGCAGCGTTACGCTATGAGCGTAATATAACTTATAATCAGATTCGCCTTCTTTGTCATCACCATCTTCACCGATTAATGATGGATAGTGAACATAATCCTCCATTCCACTTATCAATAATCCTGTTCCCCACCATCCACATGATAGATTATCAGATTTATAGAGATATAAGCCTAATGGGCCTCCACAGATCAAATAGTAATCATTGTCTAAGGTATCATAAATGACATTAGGATAAGCGCGCCAATCATCTGTATAATTGCTGCCTCCCATAGTTGGAGAGGAATAACCGCCCCTTCCATTAGAGTTCCAGGCGCCGTTAAACTTCTTTTTCCAGGGATTGGGCAAAGAAGCATAATCCTCGTTGATTACATCGTTCACTTTAGCTCTTGCTACGCATATACAATCCCAATAAACATCTACAGGATCTGTTAGGCTGGTTGTATTAGCAGGCCAATTACCACTACTATATGTAGAATCTATATCTGCATTGGCAATTTGTCTGTTAAAGTATAGATAATAATAATCGCCCTCCTTAATTACGGATGGTCCTCCAACGCCATTAGTTCTTTTTCGATTTCCTGAAACATTCTCTTCTGCAAAGAAAGATTCAATAATTGGCATAGAAGAACTGGAATTAGAATCAGACATTAGGAATGTTTCACCATCATTATTAAGATCGAAATCGTAGGCATGATCTTCTTCGCTACGCGCATAACCAACGCGCAAATATGCCCACTCACCTTCATTTCTTGAAATGCTATTTTGTGATTTATCCTCAACATGCAGAAAAGCATGGATGCGGGTATTGCTGTCGGTAGTCGCTTTAACATTAGAACATATAGCAGTATACCAATTATCCCACTTATCCCATTGCTGATCGTGGGGTTTGATGATTAGAAAAGGCGTACCCGATTGCGCTGGAGCAGCAGCAGCCTGGCTGGTTCCACGCAGTAAAGTGTTCTTAAGATTGCTGACGCTGATGTCATAAAGGTTATTTGATGAATAGTTCTTCAAGTCGAACGCCATGGTTCCCCGGCGGTCGATAGGAGAAACAGCATCTGCGCCCTCTTTTTCCATTATACCGTGGAAATAACCGAACCAGCGATTTGGCTGCATTGCGCTGTTATTGAGGCATGATTGCACTGTGTTGACTTGCGAGTCAGGAATAGTAGTGGCGCTCTTAATCAGGATTTGTTCATAAGCGCCTAACGTAATGCTTGAAGTCTTAGAAGCGGCGCCGCGTCTTCCAGCGGTTTTGGCCTGGGCTGTTTTTTCTGCGATGACCGGTCCAAGCGAGTAACTGAAGTCAGCGCTGATAATTCGGGCTACGATCCAACGCGCTTTTTGATTCGTTACCGCTTTTTTTGATACCCGCGCTACCAGATCAATAGATACTTCTTTGCCCCGGTATTTTGATAAGTTGACTACAAAATGGTGGGTAGTAAAATCTTGCTTGCCAATATGGTGAATCTTTGAGTTGTTCTCTTCTGACATGAAATCAGGACCGTTGGTTTCGTCAGTCTTGATCCATTCATTCTTGTCCGCCTGGTTTGGTTCAAATACTTCGACGCTGAAAGCGGCCGGGCTGCGCTCGCCATCTTCATCCACCATCAAATCATAGGCTAATTCCAACTGGATATGTTTCTGATCAGGCAACTGCATGGTATAAGAACCGCGAACCTCTTGATCCTTCCTGCCAAAGGTGGGAGCGAATTCAATATCGATAGCATCTGTTGTGAAAGATTCCACAACGTCCAACACTCCATCCTCGTTGCCGCGTGAATCGCTCAATTCAATAGCCCGTTGTCCTTTGAGAGCGCTTCCAAGTGAGGCGTTCTTCTGGTTATAAGGCAGTCTGTCATTATCGCCATTCCGCCATGACGCTTCATCCGCATCCTTCAACAAATCCTTAACTAGCGAAATACTGCTCTGGGAGTACGATGGAACGGTATTTATCGTAAGGAGCAATATGGCAAGTAGTAATATTACCCCCCCCCCCCCCCGATGCTTTTTCTCTCATACCCATTGCATTAGCACTAATGCTACGTACAGATTTCTTCCTCTCTTTCATTCTCTCATACATAATGCACATTCTCCTTATGGTGTTAAATATACCTAGATGAACCAATACTATTTAAACATATAGTAAAGAATAAAGAATGTCAAAGATTATTATTATATTATTAAAATTAATATGTAAAAATAAGCAAATACTGTGAATACTGCATAATAAGTATTAGTTGAGGTTTTATATACTATCGAATGAATGTTATGGTTTATAAATATGAAACACCCTTAAAGTTACTAAAGAGCGTTAGGATTCAAGTAGGTGAATTGAATACTAAGCAGAAAAGGTCTGAGCAATTAATAGAGTTGAATTAATCCTAATCCCTCATTCCCCGATAATCTTAATAAGCACGCGTTTGCGGCGGCGGCCGTCGAATTCTCCGTAGAAGATTTGTTCCCAGGTTCCGAAATCTAGTTGACCGTTGGTGATGGCTACCACCACTTCGCGTCCCATGATCTGGCGTTTCATGTGTGCGTCGGCGTTATCTTCGCCTACGTTGTGGCGGTATTTGGATACTGGTTCGTGGGGCGCCAGGTGTTCGAGCCACTCGTCGTAGTCCTGATGCAGTCCTGATTCATCGTCATTGATGAAGACGCTGGCGGTTATGTGCATGGCGTTGCAGAGCAGCAGTCCTTCTTTGACGCCGCTTTCGAGCAGGCATTCCTCGCAATGGGGCGTTATATTAATGAAAGCGCGCCGGGTGAGGGTCTCGAACCATAGTTCTTTACGGTAACTTTTCATGCTTTACTCCTTAGACTAATGTTATTAAGTTAAGCAATTTTTACTCTATATTGGGTGGTTTGATCAAGGGCTGGACGCAATGCGGTCTTGCTCTTGGCGCCCATCAACTACCACAACCTTAAAGTTAATCATAATTCTCTTTATTCAGTGAAACCTTGATTAAATTATCGAAATATAAGGGGTGAACTCAATCAAGGGCAGAAAATACACTGCCCTTGGCGCCCAATATTATCCTATATGCAGATAATTGGATTTCTCATAATCTCCCATATTGATATTTGTGGGTAAAGCTCAGAATCCTGGGGAGAGAGGATTGTTTGATCTATGGTGACTGCGTCTTACCGGGCGCCCACGAGGGGCGCGCCCTACTTGGATTTTCTGTAATTCCCCCTCACCCCTAGCCACTCCCGGTGGGAGAGGGGACTTGGTTACCTGACATTATTAGTTGGCTAGAGTACAAGTAAATATATACCAAGTGATGGGGGAGGAGATTATGGTAATCTCCTCCCCCGGTGTTGTTAAGTCATTGTTACAGAATTTACTCAAGAATCATCCAATCCAGTACCGGGGTTGGATCTTCTACCGAGGCTTCAGGAACTGCGAAAATGTCGAACAGGTTGAAACCGGGGTTTGCATTAACCGACGGATCCAGTTCAAGCGTAATCGAAACCAGCACCTTGCTGGGATCGACATCGACAACGTTTTCGAATACGGCGGGATTGAAGCGTCCATCAAATTCACCGCTTCCACCCAAACGGTTCATGCCGTTGACCAACTGGAATGTATCAATGAAGTCCAGATTAGGAGGATCGTTGTACCAGTCATCTGCGTGAATGAATCCTTCACTGGTTGTGCCGTCTTCATAATTGAAGGTGGCGAACAGTTGGCCGTCACCATTGGCGACAGTCATGGCTGCATGTACTTGTGCGTATTTGCCTGGAGGAACAACATCCAAAGTAAATGGGCCATCTTGTTCATCGTTGCCTTCAAATTTGAAGGAGTTGCGGAACTCCTGGTCAAACTGGTTGTTGAATGGTTCAAGTAAATGGCCGTTCAAACCGCTCATGTGATCGACCGGAAGACCGTAACCAACCAATTGGTTTCCCCCGCCACCTGCGTTTTCCCAATAGAGGAATCCACTGACGATCAGGTAATGGTTATCACCATTGTCGTGACCAAATGGAGGGCCTGTTGCTGCATCGTCGATCTGATCAATGGACATAACATCCCAGGCTGTGGGAGGACGGTCATCAGGATTTTCAGGATTGAGATTCAAGGCTACGCGTGCTGATCCAGCTGGAGGTAGAGCGGGAACGGAACTGATAAAGATGTTATCCCACCAGGCCGCGCCGCCGCCAGTGCCCCGGCTCAAGCGCATGGTGGCCAGGTTTGTGATGTTATCCACATCAGCGCCGCCAGCGTCGAAGGTATCCATGCGGTCGTCTTTATCTGGATCGATCCACAGATAGGCGTCGTCATTCTGTCCCGGAGCGGGATCAATGACGTAGCGGACCAGGTAATGATGAGGAACGTTATATTCGACGCCTTCAGCTAATAGATCGCCATCGGGTAGTTGTCCGAGACCGGCAAATGCCTTACCCGAGGGTTTCCCGGCGAAGGTTTGTTCGTTGCCTTCGGTATCGAAGAAGGATAGGCCTGACCAATGACCGGAAGCAGGGCCTTCGTCAACATAGGTAAACGAAACCCAGCATTCACCAAAGGAGACAGGCGGGATATCACGGCGGGCGCCGTCGCCGCCTGCGCCATCCATCATCAGGGAGAAATTGCCTGGATTATATTCCTGGGGTTGAGAAGTTACTAAGCCGGAATCGATGATGCGCGTATCAAGTTTATCGTTGGCGTTATTGGCCGTCCAACCGGATGCCCAGCCACGATCCAGAACGGTGTTGCCGCCGCCCAGCGGTTCATCGACTTCTGCAATGCTCTTTCCTTCATTGGCGTTGCTGTCATCAGCCGGGAAGGAGAAGGTTTCAAAAATGAAGAATGACAGCAGGCTAATGTCGGATTGTCCGCTGATGGCTTGAGTTTTGCCGCCGCCGCTGATAGAACCGGAAATGCGGAAATCTTCCAGGACGCCTGAGTCAATCTTGACGCGGTAAGACAGAGTTGGGCCAGCTGCGATGTCGGGAATATCCCATGTGATTATGTTTCCGCTTATTGAAGCTGTACCGGAAGATGCGCTAATTGCATCTACATCCAATTTACTGGGTATGGTTTCGGTTACGGTTGCTGCTCCGCTGGTTACTGTTTCAGGATTTACTGATACGGATACGTTGACATATCCACCCTGGGCGGAATAGACCGGGGGATTCATTTCCCGCATACCAGAGAAGGGCTGAAGAGCCAGGAAACTGGCATCGCTGGGGACGTCATCCACTCCACCGTTAGACAGGTAGATCATTTCGAGGTGAGGATTACGACGGTAATCGGCTTCCGCGCCAGAACCGGAACCACCACTGATTTGCTCGAATGTATCGGCGGTATAGACTTGAAGCGTATATTCGCCTGCGCTCAGGGTTCCCAGTGGGGCGCCTTTGGAATCTGCATTAACGGCGTTAAGTCCTGCATCAGCGCCGCCCCAGAAGAATTTGTTGAAATCGCCTGCGCGTAAATTCAGGAATGGCGTGGGATCAACTGATGGACCATCGGGCGAACCGATGAAATTTCCCGCCGGATCAAGCACCCAAAAGGTGTTAGCATCTGGATAAGGGAAACTGTACGAAGCCCATAAGAACCATTCGCCATCTTCGGGAATATTGATGGTGACATCGAAATAAGCGGCTTCGAATACGTTATCGCCGGTGGTGAAATCGCCGGTATCCATAGAACGCACGCTGGTTCCGGTTAAATCTCCAAAACCTTCAACTACTTCCCAATCAGCCAGATCGACTGATGCGCTGGGAGCGGGTGTTGTGGTATCACTCCAGCTTGTTCCCGAAGGAACATCGACATAGATGTGAACCTGAGCCATGCTCATCAACGGTATGAGCATTAAAGCACTTAGAATTGCAATACGAAAAACTAGTTTACTCATGAACTTGACCTCCCAAAAATTCTAAAATTTACAACTATTCGTTTTTAGCATAATTTATTAAGTTTGTATACTGTACTCTGTATAAATGTAACGTGAATTATCGTGTTTTCGGTGATCTTACTTCCCCGGTTTATATCAATGAGCATAGTTATAGACTCATTGGTCTGGATGGGCCAATTTTTTAAGGCGTTCGGCTGATGAATGATAACTAGGCCAGTTTCTTATTACGCCAGAATGCGCCTAGGCTCCCTCGTTTTTGCCTTTTTACCGTTTCGTCAGCAATACAAGAAGCATTTGCATTACCGGATGGAATATTTTTTAAATTGGATAAATCGTTTTGGGTTGTGGTTACGGCTTTTTGGTCGTTTTTAATTTGTTTATGCGCTTGTACTGAAGCGCTTACGATCTTGTTTATCATTCGGGATCGCGTGTTGATCGAAGAACAGAATAAACGGAACAATGATTTTGATTCGGTTTCGTTGGGATCGAACTTTTTCCTTAGATGAGCAGAAATTTTCATGATGCAGTTTTCGAGGGTATCAAGCATTGTTTGATCGAATTCGTTTGGGATTACGGTTGCAATAACCATTTGCCGCCTCCTGGAATAGAGTTTTTTGTCATTCCTAAACGTTAAAGGGCAATAAGTGTGCCAAAAGTGAACTTTTGATCAAGTAGGTTTGTAGAGGATTGGCATGGATTTGAATGTCCCGATTACATGAGGACATGTCAGGGGGATATTCCAGAAGATTTTAATACCATTGTCTAGTTTGATTGGTATAGTGGCCGAGGAGTTTCAATAATCAGGCGCCGGTTAGCTGGTTTATTATTATAAACATAAGAAAATCAGCAAGTTGCTATGGGGGAAATCAACTTCTATAAGGCAGCGTCTGAGTTTGCCCGATTATTGCATTTGATTTATGGATTTTCTATTATTGACCGCAATAATAAGAGAAATTTCTCAATGATGCTTCAAATTAATAGATTATTCTTTATAGCAGGATTTTGATATAAAATATATATGGATTATTATATATATTTTAATTGTGATAAGTATCATAAAAACAACTATTTATATTGAATTATTTTTTTTTACTGCAAGATCAAAAGGGTGTTTTAATATTTTTGGCTAAATTTTTGCTCAGTATAAACAAATCTGAAGGGAATTAACTAATTATTAATCCAGTATTGATGTAACGTTATATTGCATTAGCTGACGTAAAAGATAAAATTTTTTGTTTACCAGATATTGTAAGAATCTGAAATTATCCATTGACGTAAGAGAATAAAAGAATGATAATATATACAATTACTTTTTTAATTTTAATGGCTTTTACTCTTTTTTTGCGAAAGGGATATTGGAACAATTCAGAGTTGATTAAGGGATTAGTGATGAGTACTTGTCGTTTGGAATACAGGAAGCCCTTGCGAGTGATTTCAGTTTTACCATTTTGGTTGAATTCATCTTTGTTGAAAATTGCTGTATTACTCCTGATGCAAGTAAGTTTTTTTGCATCGGTTTCGTTGTGTATACCTATAAATATAAATACTACTGAATACTTTCCTGATCCGAATTTCCGGATTGCAGTTGAACTCTTCATGGGCGTTGATCATGAAGGAGATTTTACTGATGAAGAAGCGGCCGCAAAAACGGGAACGATTAATTGCCCCGACTATGGAATAAACAATTTACAAGGAATTGAATTCTTTACGAACATAGTTGGATTAAAATGCTATAGAAATAATCTGACCAGCATTGATTTATCCCAGAACACCGCCTTAAAGAATCTATATTGTAATGACAATGCTTTAACCGAAATCATAGGGCTTTCCTCACTGACAAATCTAAAATATTTCTATTGTTTCCGTAATGAATTGTCGGGGACGATGGATCTTTCTTTATGCGCTAACTTAAAATACTTGTATGCTCAGAACAATTTAATCGAGACTCTCTTATTGCCAGCTGGAGATAATCTGAATTATGCGTTTTGTCAACGCAACCAGTTGAGCGGTTCGCTGGATGTTTCTCAGAGCACTGGATTGTCGAGGCTTTATTGTTTCGAGAATCAGTTGAGTTCGATTAATCTTCCCGATACTGATACATTATTAATGTTGAAATGTTCAGATAATAATATTTCCAGTCTGGATGTCGGTGGGTATCCTGCTTTGACGAGATTGTACTGCGGCAACAATCCCATTAGCGCTCTGGATGTTTCTCAGAATACTCTTTTAACGCATCTCGAATGTGAAAACTTAGGTTTATCGTTACTTGATTTGAGTTCTAATTCTTCGTTGACCTATTTATATTGCTCAGGAAACAGCCTGACCAGTTTAACGGGTTTGGGGAATTTGGCGGCTATAAAAGAGATTCATTGCCTGAACAACCAGATTGCCGGCGTGTTGGATTTAACCAACAATACCGATTTACAAGTGCTAAATTGTCAGAAGAATCAGATAGCAGGATTTCAGGGTTTGGCTAACCTGAGCCAATTATACCGTTTATTCTGTCATTATAATCAACTAAGCGGAACGCTGGATGTTGCGGCTAATAGCGCTTTGACTCAATTGTATTGTTCAGATAATCAGTTGCAAACACTTATTCTTCCGAACAATGTAATTTTTAAATGGCTCAATTGTTCTAACAACAATATAACTGACCTGGATGTTTCCGTATATCCTGCCTTAGAACGGTTTTACATTGGGAATAATCCACTTGCTGCTTTCGACATATCTTCTAATACGGCTTTGTTAGAACTGGGGTGCAATAATCTTGGATTATCTGGAATTCTGGATTTGAGTGCGCATACCAAATTGGAGATTCTGGATTGCCAGAGCAATAACCTGAGTCAAATTCAGGGACTGGCTTCGTTAACCAAATTAGTTGAACTGCACTGCCTGGATAACCAGTTGACGGGAACGCTGGACCTTTCTTTATTGACCTCTCTGGAGATATTAAATTGCCAGAAGAACGAATTGACAGGTTTGTTGGGATTATCCAATTTGCCAAAACTGGAACGTCTGTTTTTCCATTTGAACCAAGTAGCAGGCCATTTAGACTTATCAGCGAATATTTCTCTGAAATATCTGTACTGCAATGATAATCAGATAAGCCAGTTGACGCTTCCATCCAATAATCTTTTGGAATGGCTCAATTGCGCCAATAATAGCATAAGCGAATTGGATTTATCTGCTAATACTCTTTTAGAAACTTTGGATTGCCAGAACAACGCCTTAACAGGAATTCAGGGATTATCCAATTTGGCGTCACTACGGGAAATGCATGTTCAGGATAACCAAATTAGTGGATCATTAGATCTAACCTTGCTTACGCAACTTGAAATCCTAAATTGCCAAAAAAATAATTTTACGGCGATTCAAGGCATCGATGGTTTGACTAATTTGACAAGATTGTTCTGTTTTACGAACCAGATCAGTGGATCGCTGGATTTATCCGATAATACCAAACTTCAATATCTGTATTGTTATGATAATCAATTAACCCAATTGACGCTGCCATCGAATGATATATTGGAATGGCTGGATTGTTCTGACAACAGTATCAATGGCTTGGATGTATCGAATAAGCCTAACCTGACTATTCTTAATTGCGGCAACAATACAATTGCTAGTTTAGATATATCTTCCAGTACAGTTCTACAGGAACTAATCTGCAATAATGTAGGATTAACAAGTCTTGACGTAACGACCAATACGCAATTAGTTCTGCTGAACTGCCTGGGTAATCAGATTTCTCAGATACAAGGTTTAGCCAATCTTTCCGGATTGAAAGAGTTATATTGCCAGAGCAATCAAATCTCCGGAGCGCTTCCTTTAACAAATCTGACTGGTTTGGAAATCCTGTATTGTCATCGAAACGCCATTACCGGATTAACCGGAATTCAAGGTTTAACCAACTTAACCAAATTATACTGTTATGAGAATCAATTATCAGGAACATTGGATATTTCAGCGCTTACAGCTATCACTAGTCTGAATTGCAGCGTTAACCAACTGGGTGCGCTTATTCTCCCTTCATCAGCATCCCTGTTGTCTCTGAGTTGCTTTAGTAATTCTATCTCTTCGCTGGATGTATCATCATTACCGAATATGACTTATTTGGATTGTTCGATTAATCCATTAGGAACATTAAGTTTATCATCAAATACAGCTTTGATGGAATTGTATTGTGGAGATGCCGGTCTATCCACTTTAAATGTAAGTCCACTGGTAAATCTGGAAATCCTGGACTGCAAGAAGAATAATCTTTCGGGGATTAGCGGTTTGGGAAGCCTCAGCAATTTAAGGGAACTTTATTGCCAGGGCAATCAGATATCCGGCTTGTTCGATATTAGCGCCAATACCCGGTTGGAAGTTCTTTTCTGTCATTTGAATGGAATTACCGGTTTTACAGGATTGGGTGATTTAGCATCATTGCGGCGTCTATTGGCTAGCAATAACCAATTATCAGGCACGGTTGATACCCATTTAAACATATCTCTGGTTGATCTGGATTTATCCGAAAATCAAATCGATGCGGTTATGTTGCCCGATGGCAACCAATTGCTTAGCTTGTGCGTCAATGACAATTTGATTACGTCCTTGGATGTAACGCAGTATAGCAATTTGTCAGAACTAAACGTTCAAAACAATCCTTTAGAGAGTTTGGATTATTCAACCAACTCAGCATTAACCGAATTGGTTGTAAGTTATCTAGGATTAAACCAATTGGATGTCAGTGCATTTCCAAAACTTGAAATTCTGCAATGTCAGGGTAACAACCTTACTGAGATTCAGGGGCTGTCTTCGCTGACCAACTTGAGAGAATTGCAGTGCCAGAATAATCAAATATCGGGCGTTCTTGCTTTGAGTGCGTTGACGCAACTGGAAGTAATTAATTGCAATGTAAACAGCATAACTGAAATACAAGGTCTTGCCGGATTCAGTAATCTCTACCGGCTTTTCTGCCATACCAACCAGTTATCAGGAACCTTGGATCTATCAGCAAATTCAGCAATGATCCAATTATATTGCAATGACAATAACCTGGATCAACTTGTGCTTCCAAATAACAATCTGATGCAATGGATTGATTGTTCTAATAACAATATTACCAGTCTGGATACTACAAACTACCCGCAGCTGACTCGGCTTTATTGTGGAAATAATCCTTTGACGAGTTTTGATGTATCAGCCAATACCTCACTGGTTGAACTGGTATGTAATGATAATGGAGTAAATGCACTCGATTTAACTTCCCATACCGATTTGGAAATATTGCATTGCCAGGGCAATTTTATATCTAAGATTCCAGGACTTGCCAATCTTACTTCATTAAGAGAGTTGAACTGCCAAAGCAACCAGATTAGCGGAGCATTGGATTTGTCCTTGCTTGTGGATTTGGAATTGTTGAACTGTCATCAAAACGCAATTAGCGCATTGACTGGAATAGAAAATCTGGTGAAATTGAACCGGCTTTCCTGCTATTTCAACCTGATAAGCGGCGCTATGGATTTGTCAGCCAACAGGGTTATGACTATTCTCAGATGTCAGGATAATTTTCTGACTTCACTTATTCCGCCGAGCAGCGACCTAACTGAGTTGAATTGCTCTAACAACGTTATCTCGAAGTTGGATGTAAGCGGACATCCCAATTTGACGCAATTATATTGCAATAACAACTCGTTAATTGAATTAGATATTACTTCTAATACCGCGCTGGTGGAGTTGTGGTGTAATGAAAACAGTTTGACGACGCTTGATCTGAATAATCAGGCTAATCTGGAAACATTGTATTGCCAGAAGAACCAATTAACTGGATTCCAGAATTTGAACGATGCTCAAAAACTATCGTTGCTTTTATGTCATCAGAACAATATCGCTGGTAATTTTGATATATCCAGAAATGCTAGTTTGGTTGAATTACAATGTCATTTCAACCAGATCACCGATATAACCTTCAATAAAAAGGGACAAGGTTTGTTGTCGCTTAGTTGTCAGCATAATGAGATATCAGATTTATCTCTAAACCGGGTTAAGAGTCTGGAGATACTGTATTGCAACGATAATGTTCTCAGCGGAGTTTTAGATGTTGATGAGAATGCCGCATTAACAGAGATTCTATGCACCAATAATTTTATTACGGAAATTAGATTTGGCTCGGATAATACAGCCATTAAGAGGTTGTATTGCGGTAACAATAAGATTGCTTCTCTCGATCCACCCAATCCGGCAGGTATTGAAGAACTGGGTGTTTCGAACAACGATTTGACGACTATATCGAACTTTGTCTTTCCAGTCGGCGACGGTTCTTTGGTATGGTTCAACTGCCAGATGAACAACTTGTCTTGTGATGATTGGAATGATATTAATATTTGCCTATCTCAATTGGGTGAAAATTTCCTTTACACGCCACAGAAAAATCTGGAAAACTTTGAGTGTGCAGGTCCGGTATTTCATGGCGTGATGAACATTACTCAATTGCAGGATTCAAACTGCGCAAGTGAGAGCAGCGTTGAGTTGAATGTGACCGTGACGAATAGCGGCGGAAATCCGATAACCGTAACTACAACATTTATGTATGCCGATGGTTCAGAATTTACCCGATCAGGGCTGCCCAATTCGATTGAGTTATTCCCGATTGGGCTTAGTACTGTATCTATGACGGCTATTGATGATAGTCTGAATGAAGCGAATGCTTCTTTTACCGTGAATATTGTCAGTTTGCCTTCGGTTCACGCTACGGCTTATTCAACCAGTGGTGGAGCAGTTAATCCATTCGTCAATGCCGAGATTCGGTTGTATGACGCTTCACCTGGCAGCTGCGCTGATCTTGCGGATGGAGTAGAGGGGGACGGCGTGCGGTCTGAGTTTTTCTCTACGATTTATACGGATGGAAACTGTTCTCCGGTCTATTCCGGAATAACTGATGTGGATGGCAAGTTCTCGTTTAATTGCATTCAACCTGGCGACTATGTAGCGATAGTCGGGGCGTCGAAAATATCTCCAACCACTATCATTGGAACTCATGTTATGAACCTGGGTAACCAACAACGCGATGTGAATTTGATTGATACAACAATGGTAGTATTCGCTCATCATAGTATGTGGTTTGATAGTTTTAGTAATGCAATTGGGGATATTGCGGCAGAGGATTCATACTCAAGCGGACACCTTAAAGATAAAGTTGAAGTCTCTTTGGACAATAATGCAGCGATTGATGGTAATGTCTACGGTGATAAAGTTAAGTTAGGAAAAAGAGCATCCGTCACCGAGGGCGTTTTTTACAACTCAATCAAGTTAGATAGAAGCGCAACAGTGGGTTATACCAGTAGGCCTCTGGCTTTACCAGTCGCCAGCCCTTGTCCTGCGGCTTATGACATAACAAGTGGAACATCAAGCATAACAATTCCAGGTAGTGATCAAACGCAGGTTTTGGCGTCTGGCATGTATCAGGATTTATTGCTGCAGGCTGGATCAGACTCTGTTCCAACTATCTTGAACCTTCAGGGCGGCGTTTATGTCTTTGAAGATGTCGATATGGGGCAATATACTCAGATAAATTGCCTGGCGCCCTGTGATATTCGCATCAAACAGACGCTTACGGTTAGTAGTGATTGTTCAATTGGTATATATTCAGGTCTCTCTTCGAGCGATATCATGATTCAGGTGGAAGGTATTAAAAACTCTGATGGTTCAATAATAACAACTCCGTTGAGCGTGTTAGACCGGACATATATGATGGCTCACATTTATGCACCGAATGGAATTGTAGATATTGGAGCGGATTGTACTATTTTAGGCCGTGTATATGGATATAAAGTACAGTTTGGAATTCGCACAAGCGTTATCTTTGAATAGCTGAATACAATAATATAGAATTAACTTAATAAGTTGCTGAAAGTGGTCAATACATTTTCAGCAACTTTTTATTTAATGGCGTGAGTTTTTATAAAAGTTCTATTTGCGTCTTATGATTTCAGAATGATTTCGGTTATTCGTTCAGCGGTTCTGCCATCCCACAAATCTGGAATCGAACCTTTGGTTTCCTGTCTACTCATGATCTCTTGAATATCTTGGAGAAGGGTTTCTACCTGACCAAGTTGATTGGAACCGATAGTGATGGTTTCGGGTCTTTCTGTGTTGTCGCGTAATGTTAAGCAGGGAACGCGGAGATATGTCGTCTCTTCTTGAATACCGCCGGAATCGGTCACTACCACTGCTGCATTCATGATTAAATGTAAACTTTCCAGATAACTGACAGGCGAAAGAATTTTTATATTCGGCTCAGAATTGAGTTGGTCAAGAAGAGAAAATGATTCAAGCCGTGATTTGGTGCGCGGATGCAGTGGAATAATAATGGTGAAATCCTGTGATAAGCGTTTGATCCTGTCGACCAGCATCTTTAATTTTTCGATCTTATCAACATTACTTGGTCGATGGATGGTTAAATAGAGGTATTCTTTGGCAGTGACATTGAGCGTCGAAAGAATAGATACGGATTTTACGTGACTGAGTTTTTCAACCAGCGAGTCGATCATGATGTTGCCTACGACATGAATTTTATCAGCGGATTTTCCTTCACGAATTAAGTTTTCTTTGGCGCCTTGTGAAGGGGGGAAGAGTAACTCAGAGAGGGCGTCGGTGACAATGCGGTTGATCTCCTCCGGCATGGTTCGGTCATGACTGCGCAGCCCTGCTTCCACATGGATAGATGGTATGTTCATCTGTGAGGCTACCAGGGTGCAGGCGAGAGTGGAATTAACATCGCCTACGGTTAGAAGCCAGTCGGGCTGATGTTCAGCAATCACCGGTTCGAAACCCATCATGATGCGGGCGGTCTGCGTAGAATGGGATGCCGATCCCACGCCAAGGTTCATATCAGGTTCAGGAATTCCGAGGGAATCGAAAAAAGAATTACTCATGGCATCATCATAATGTTGACCGGTATGAACCAGGATGGATTGAATGCGATCAGAATGAAGTTTGAAATTTCTAAGCAATGGCGCTATCTTAACAAAATTGGGACGGGCGCCTACGATACTGATGATTTTCATTTTACCATTCTTTCACGCTGAAACGAATCTTATTATGATAACAACCCTTATTGAAATAAGCTAATTTAGTGCGCTTTACTCTTCATTATTTTTAATGGATAAATAGGTTTCAGATACTTTTTGATATTCCGGCAGACGATGCTGGCGGAAAGGTACGTAACCCATATATGGTTTATAAACCAAATTTCTGTATAAAAGATTCATCTTGTATTTGAAATAGGAATCGAACTTTCGCTGTGGAGTATTTGGAAGTATAAATGTACTGATAGGCATATCCGACGTCATTTGTTTTCGGAATTTTGGAATAACAACCGATTTTGCATATTGATATAATTCTATATCAAGTCGGTTATTCTCACATATTTTGTCATGATATATTTCTAAATCCACTTTGACTGGAATATAACCTTTCCTCGTGGAGGCGATATTTCTAATTTGATAATCCTTCTCGTAACGAAAGTCAGGCATTATCTGGCATATATCTTCAAGAAAACCATTGTAGTCCTCCATTAGACCGACCAAAACAATCTTCGTATCAAGCATGTGTTTGGCGGTTTCAATATCATTGGAACCGGCGATGGCCTTGGTTTGAAAATTATACTGGTCAGGAAATTTCAACCATTCTTCAATGTCATTAGGAAAATGATAACTGGTGACAAAGTGCTTAAATGCTGATATATAGCGGTGGATAGGATTACGGAAAAGGCAATAATAAGTAATCTGATTGTTGTATTTACCCAGATCCAGATATGGTCTGAAGGAATGCCCGGTGATACTATGAATGGTTGGGCGTATTTTATGCAGATCATCCAGGTCGCTTTCGCTAATCTTCATGGAATTTTTATCACGAGGTATAATGTCGCAGTGATCCAGACCGAAAATGCGTCGTAATTGGTAGTTCAATGTAGACCCACCGCATTTTTCAATGTGCACGAATACATACACAATAGTAATCTCCTTTTAATTTATGGAGCCAAAGAAAAATAATGATTTAAATTTTTATGCTTTTATCATAATTCTATTATACTTTATACATCAATCTGAATCATGGGACGTTGAATCCCCTGATGGTTTTTTTAGATTCCGGGCTGTTCTTTGTTATAAAGGTTGTATTCAATATGATAACCTGACAACAAAAAGATACCAATTCCATAATAACATGATTCTACGCCTGAATACTATTCTATCCTATCTGACTACAAAACATTCCATGGGCATTGTATTTGGTCATGTCTTTCTACGTTTATCAGATTTTATTACTATATTTTTTATTGTCAGGATTCTGGATATCGAGCAGGCTAATATTTTTATGTTAATGTTCGCCAATGCCATGATATTCAACGCTATAAGTGATTTTGGATTACGGAACAAAACCTACTGTGAAATTGGCAAGCAGAGCAAAGAGACCATTAGCAATTATGTAGAAGAAATATATGGTTGGAAATTAGTCCTCAGTCTTTTCGTTATACCGGCTTTTAGTTTATACGCTTGCTTTATCCTTAAACAGGGTTTTCTGTTTTCATTTTGTTTCAGCCTTATCGCAGTGAATTTCAATCTTTCAGATCCAGGCATACAATTGCTTCGTGGTCTCGCCTTGGGGCATAAGGCTTTCATACTTAATTTAGGCGAAAAGACGATTCTGTTAAGCGGCTTTTTAATATTTTTTCTTTGTAATATTCAATCTGTGTATTTGATTATGATTCTCATATTGCTAACGCAATATTCGCGTTTGATACTATCGTATGCATATATTTCCCGTTATGTACATTTCTCTTGGCCGCAGGTGCATCCAGCAGCTCTTCTCTCCGTGGCTCAAGATAAAATACTGCCCGGATTCGTCATATTGGCCAGCCGCTTGTATTTAAAACTGCCGGTTTTGATGTTGCCATTTCTGGGAATGAAGGAATATGCTTCTGTGATTACTATTGTCTTATCGATTTATCAGGCCGCCTTGATGATACCCAATATTTCGGTGGTGATTCTGCTGCCGTTATTGCACAAAAAAAAACGCAACCCCTCTTTGTCCAAAATATTGTTTCCCGCAGTTGCTGTAACATTTATGGTAGGCTGTACTATATCCTCTGTTTTTTATTTTTTTTCCGATTCAATTATGGCGGTTTTTGGGGTGGAATATACCGATTATGGTTACGCTCTTCGCATCATTGTATTCTCTATGCCATTTCTTTGCGCCAACCAGATGATTCGTCTGTTGGGAATTGCAGAAAATATCAGTCACCGTATTATAATTATTCTTGTCGGCGCCATTATTCTTTTTATGGCGTTGATATCTTTTTTGAATAGTATTTATGGTGTTTCGGGTATCTTTTATAGCTGCGTGATAGTAGAGATTTTGTTCTTTATGATGATGCTGATATATGCGAAAGTTGATCGTGTCCAATGATCTTTCTTAGAATGCCAAAACCATATCTCTTTTTATTGGCTCTATGCACTGTATTCACCTCACGCATCCTATGGTGGGATCTTCGTACAGTAGATCGCGGCTTCTTTTCTCTCTCTATAGTTAGAATAATTTTTACATTCTATGCTTTATCCTTAATTCCATTCATATTATATTATTTTCTGAAAATGAACAAACGCGTCTTTTATTATCGCCTGATAGTCGTTTTTATACTTATAAATTATTATGGTTTGATGTTGGCTTTTATTCAACACAATAATTTACTTTATATATTTCAGGATATTTTTAAGTTGTTCTGGCTTCCGACCGGATTTCTGGCTTATATCTACGCCAAAAAATACATCAATCATGAGGATTTTCTTATTCGTTTTGCTGTTATTATGTTGGTAATGGAGATTTTTCGTCTTATTATCCATGCACAATTCGGCAATATTCGATATGGGATGATTTATGATATGATTCCATTTATCGTGTTTACCTATTATATGTTTCCGGGAAATAAACTTATATCCAAGCAATATGCGCTGTTGTCGCTGTTTTCAATAATTATAATTATTATAGGACAAAAACGTTCGTTAGCATTTTGTATTGCCTTATCTTCTATTGCAATAATTGGTTTGCGCTGGAAATATGTGCCATTTTATATCTTTATTATTTTGATTTTTGTTAACTTACCTATCGCCTGGTATTCTGTCTCTGATCTCAGTGAATTCGTAGGAGAAAACTTAAAACGTTTAACGTTGATACCGACTAAGGCTGAAGATATGCAAGAACTTCGTTTGTTTGAAGAGGTTTATATAATTATGGAAGACCTGTCGGGAAGTAGTTTGTTTGTACAGATATTTGGCAAGGGACATGGAGCGACATTCACTTATCATCATATTCTTCGTGGTGAATTGATACTGCATAGTGTTCATTTTACTCCCATTGCGATGGTCTTGCGATATGGCGTTGTTGGCGTTATTTTTTATCTATACTTATTCGGAAATTTTCTATACTATTTTTTCAGAGTTTATCGCACTAAGCAATCAAAGCGGAAATCCTATGCAATCATTGCTGTTATTTACATCGGCATTGCTTTTATAGGTTCGTTTACCCATTATGGTTTTGTTGATGATATTCTGGTTGGCGTTATGTTTAGTATTTTACATGTGGAGTATCCAAAAAAAATACGTACTAATAGATATATTGGCAACCGGAATTCTATGATTGGTCGAAATCATTATCCAAATAGTAGAATGATATAAATCTAAATGATTTTACTGAAATCTCTTGTAATGTATTTTTAATGTTTTCTCTTTTTTTGTATTGGTTTTTGCTATATACTTATGTTAAATATGTCAGAGATTTTGCTATTGACGAGGTGGATAATGTATCATAACAAGCGATCATGTTCATGGTTATGCTCAATTATTTATATTATTCTTGTAGTATCTTCCGTTTTTGCGCAGGAAATGGCGCCTTTAAATCCAGAATTTATTAAATACCAAAATAAAAAATTACAGCCTTCTAATAATCTCATGGGTTTGGAATATAAATCCGGCGTTATTCCTTCACCAATCGAACCGGAAATACATATTCCCGGTCAGGAAGATGCATATCCTCTAAATTTGAAAATTAAAAAAAGTAGTTCAAGCATCGGCGAAAGAAGCTATATTTCTCCTCTAGGTACTATTTCTGATCCCAGTTATGACTTACGAACAGAAGGTTTTTTAACATCAATACGCGATCAAGGTACATGCGGCTCATGCTGGGCATTCGCTACTTATGCCAGTTTGGAGAGTTATCTTAAAAAGGAATTGGGATTATCTGATGTTCAAAACGATTATTCAGAAAACAACCTGAACAATTATCACGGTTTCGATAACCTCCCCTGCGATGGCGGCAATCATCAAATGAGCACAGCGTATTTCGCCCGAACCGATGGTCCTGTTTCAGAGACGGATGATCCCTACGATCTGGTTGCCCGTCCTGATTGCAGTCCTACGCGATTTGTTGATAACTGGGTATGGATGCCTGATCGAAGCGGACCGACAGACTTGGATTATATAAAACAGGCTATATTGGATTATGGCGCATTGTATACTTGTTATTATCATAACGACTCCTATTATCGCAGTGCGGATTCAACCTATTATTATAGCGGCAGCGCCGATACGAATCATTGCATCTCTATTGTGGGCTGGGATGATAATAAGGATACCGCTGCTGCCAGTAATGGGGCCTTTATTTGTCGCAATAGTTGGGGCGGCAGTTGGGGTGAAAGCGGCTATTACTATATATCTTATTATGATTCCAGGATTGCTTATTATGGTTTAGGTCATCCAATAGATCTTGATGATTCCTTACTTAATTTTGATAAGGTTTACTATCATGATGAATTAGGAATGACTGGCAGCGCCGGTTGGGGTGATGGAGATGATTGGGGAGCGAACAAATTCGTCGCCCAATCGGATGGAAATATCAAAGCGGTTGGTTTTTATTCTAGCGCATCGGGCATGTCTTATGAAATCCGCATCTATGACAATATGAATGGAACGGCGCTAGAGACGCAACTAGGTTCCACTCAAACCGGTTCTGTTCAATACCGGGGATATTACACTGTGCCTTTGGATACAGAAATTCCAATCACCAATGGAAATGATTTCTTTGTGGCCGTGCGTTTTAATACCACGACGGGAACTACAAATAATTACCCGGTTCCAGTGGAAAGCCCTATAACTAATTACAGTTCGTCTGCTACGGCGAGCGCTGGAGAAGGTTATGCCAGCAGCACGGGATCATCCTATTCTGATATTACAACCTGGGGAGCGGGATTCACTGATTCCAGCGTCTGTATCAAGGCTTTTACTGGTCCGGCAGGAAGCGTTTCATTGATTAGTGATACAGATAAATTGGGCGATCCCGCCGAATTCCCGACTATAGATATTGCCTCAGCTGATCAGTTCGGACGTTGCGTCGCCATTGATGAGAACATCGCGGTTATCGGCGCTCCCTATCACAATAATAGTACCGGCGCCGCTTATGTTTTTGAGTTTAATGCAGGGAGTTGGACCTACCTGGCTAAACTAACCAGTTCCGACGCCGCTGAATTGGATCGTTTCGGAACATCAGTCTCAATTTGTGGAGATGATATCATCGTGGGCGCTCCGGTTGCTGATGGAGTGGTATCAGATACTGGCGTGGTTTATGTATATGAGAAACCTATTGGTGGTTGGGAGGACATGACTCAAACCGCCAAATTAATTGCATCAAAAGGTTTGGGTGGAGACCGTTTCGGTAATTCTGTCGCCAATAATTCTGAAATAATAGCGGTTGGGGCTTATGGAGACGATACAGGTCGTATATGTTCAGGCGCCGTATATGTTTATCAAAAATCGGGCGCGAATTGGACGGATATGACAGAAACCGCAAAAATGAAAGCATCTGATCGAGCTTCCTACGACTACCTGGGGTTCTCGGTTGCGGTTAGTGGACAAACAATCGCTGCTGGCGTCTACCGAGATGATACCGGAGGTACTAACGCTGGATCGATTTACCTGTTTGAGAAGCCGCTTTATGATATTTGGAGAAGCACAACAGAAACAGCGGTTCTACGCGCTTCGGATGCTTCAGCTGGAGATAAATTAGGATATTCAGTTGCTTTTTCAATGGATACGCTGATAGCGGGCGCCATAGATGATGATGATAACGGAACTAATTCCGGCTCTGCCTATGTGTTCGTTAAACCTCAAAATGGCTGGAGCAATGGTACTGAAACAGCCAAACTAATCTCATCAGATGGAGCAGAAGAAGATAAGTTCGGTAAGACGGTCTCGATCTATGGTGATGTAGCAGTAATCGGCGTATCCAACGATGATGATAATGACAGTAATTCCGGTTCCGCCTATATTTTTGAAAAAGATGCTGGTGGTTGGGCGAATATGACAGAGACGGAGAAAATTACCGCTTTTGACGCCCGTATCGGAGATCAATATGGCCGGTCTGTCTTCATTGCCCAGAATATAGCTGTCATCGGCTCGATTTTGGATGATGTAGCCGGATACAATTCTGGTTCCGCCTATAGTTATGTTCTGGATATAACGCCAAAAGCAACCCCGCTTCCCACGTCAACGCCAATTCCAACCAATGAATTTAAGGTTGTGGAAAGTTTAGATGTAATTGCAGGCGATCAGTTGGGACGTGACGTGGCGGTGAACGGTAACACGGCAGTGGTCGGTGCGCCATATCACGATGGCGTTCAGGCCGATTCTGGTTCAGCATACGTTTATGAGCGCATTGGCGATTCTTGGAGTTATGCAGCCAAATTAACTCCATCCGTTGAACAGAATGGAGCGTTGTTTGGATGGTCGGTGGCTGTTGATGGCGACACGATTGTAATCGGTGCGAGAAAGGCTGATGTTGGAGTGCAGGCGGATGCTGGAGCAGTCTATGTATTTGAAAAACCATTAACTGGTTGGACTGACATGACGGAAACCGCTCTGCTCACAGCAAGCGATATCAGGGCTTTGGATAAATTCGGCAATAGCGTGGCTATTTCAGGTGATACTATCGCAGTAGGTTCTAGTGATGATGATTGGGGTCGAACTGATGCCGGTTCAATATATGTATTTGAAAAACCGGGCGCCAATTGGGTATCCATGACTCAGACAGCAAAATTGTGGGCCTCTGATCGGGAGGCATATGATAACAACGGATTTTGCGTTGCTATTGATGGAAATACGATAGTATCCGGCGCTTATCGAAACGATGACGCCGGGGCCAGTTCCGGTTCTGTTTATATCTTTGAAAAACCGGGAATAAATTGGGTGGATATGGTTCAAACAGCAAAACTGACTGCCAGTGATGCAGCCGGTGGAGATAAATTCGGGATGTACGTTTCTATATCCGGTGATACTGTTGCCATTGGCGCCTATTATGATGATGACAATGGTTATAATTCCGGCTCGGTATACATTTATGTGAAATCCGGTGCTAATTGGACTGATTCTTCCTCTGAAGACGCCAAACTTCAACCATCAGATGGTAGTGTTTCCGATGGTTTCGGTCGGTCAGTGGGAATCTGCGGAGACACGGTTTTAGTCGGTAGCATCTATGATGATGATTGGGGTGACAATTCAGGTTCTGCGTACATCTTTGAAAAACCCGGCGCAGGCTGGAGCGGCGTGTTGAACGAAGAACGAAAAATCTGCGCTTATGACGCCAATAAGGGTGATATATTTGGATGGTGCGTTGCTATCTGTACTGATTATATGATTATCGGTTGTCCTTATAACGATGATAATGGATCAAGTTCGGGTGCGGCATACCTTTATGATAATCCGATGGCTGGTGGTGGAGGCGGTGAAATGTCGCCTGCTGGCGCTATGCCAATTCCGTTGGTTTATTCACCAACGGCAACCGTAATATCTAATCAGAGTATGTCAGACCAGATGGAAGATATTCCAATAATTGCGACGCCAACGCCAACTGTCACGCCGACTCCAGTATCTACATATACGCCAACGCCGACTGTAACAAGAAGCCAACATACGGTTCAACAATAAAAGGCATGATATAGATCGGTTATAATAAGGTTGGAACGAACATCCCCATGGCCGGGGAACTTGGTTTGATTACTATCAAATGTATTTCTTTAATAATGACTATCCAAAATTGGCCTTTTTATTCTTTTCTCAATAAAGCCTGGTATCTATGGAAACGTAATAACTGGATGGTTTATCCATGTCGTTTTTTTTGTAGATATTCACATGTTTCAATTGACCGTCCAATTTTTCTGGTAGGCAACCAGGGAGATGGATTGACTTTGGTCGCCCGCATGCTGTGTCATCATAGCGATCTGGTTTCTATTACCGGCGGTTGCAACTATTGGGTTGGCGCTGATGAGATTCAAAATGTGATGAAATACCGTCTGCCAAGCAGCCTCACGCTTTACGGGCAATCGTTGGAACACCTGCAAGCCGATGAACGAATAACTCCACCATTCAGTTGGGCCTATGGCTGCGACTCGTTACTGCCCGCTTTTCGCCAAAATGAACAAGATTACAGTGATGATACGGCTGAACAACTCCAACTGGTGATTCGGGAGGCGTTGCACCGTTTTGGCGGCGGGGGTAAGGGGAAGCGGTTTGTGGATAAGAGCCAATCCTATACAGTCAGGATGGCGTTTATCAACGCTTTACTGAAGGACGCTAATCCCCATTTTGTTTTTATCTCCAGGAATCCATACGCATCCTGTTACCGCGCAGCCATCGGTAAGGCGGGCGACATGAAGCGTTTTTCCTCGACTATGAGTTTGGATGAGAGATTTGAGATATGCGTGCAACATTGGATCAACTCCTTAAAATCCATTTTAGAAGATAAGGATAAAGTCCAGCATTTTACCATAATGAAATTTGAAGATTTCCTGGAACAGCCGGAAACATCGGTGCAGCAGTTATGTGATTTTACCGGACTTTCGTTTCAGAATGACATGATCCCCCAAAAAGAACACACCATTCCATTCGGCCATAAATTCAGGGAACGCTGGTATCCTTTGAATAATAATGTCAACCAGCGCTATCTTAATGATATCCCTTCTAAATATGTTGATATCCTGAATGATCGTTGTCAGGATTATATTGAACTGTTAAAGTACGATGTTATGAAATAGAGAATATCGGGCGTATAATAATAACTATGAAACAACTATTGCAATCATTGAAAACTGGAGAATTGGAACTGATGGATGTTCCTTGTCCTTCTCCAAAAGCTGGACATCTGTTAATCCGTACTCGCGCCAGTCTGTTATCTGCAGGTACTGAGCGGATGATGCTTGATTTTGGTAAAGCCAATTGGCTGAATAAAGCCCGGCAACAACCCGATAAAGTAAAACAGACCATAGATAAAATCCGTACCGATGGACTCTTGTCGACCATAGAAGCGATTCAAGCGAAGTTGGATAAATCGATTCCGTTGGGATATTGTAATTCTGGAATTGTGGTAGGCGTGGGTAGTTATACTACTGGTTACAATGTCGGAGACCGGGTCGCCAGTAATTGTTCTCATGCGGAAATGGCGTGCGCTCCAGTTAATTTAACCGCCCGGATTCCTGATAGCGTCAATGATGCGCAGGCCGCTTTCACTGTGGTTTCCGCTATCGGCCTAAATGGTATACGCCTGGCGCAGCCGACAATGGGAGAAACATTCGTCGTTACGGGCATGGGTTTGATCGGGCAAATTGCAGCGCAACTGCTGCATGCTCATGGCTGCCGGGTTATGGGGATTGATCCTGATCCCGCCAAATTGGAAATAGCTAGGTCATTCGGTGTGGAGACGGTTGATGTTTCGCTGGGGGAAGACCCGGTTGCTGCTGCTATGGCTTTCTCCAGAGGGATGGGCGTTGATGGCGTGATAATCACGGCATCCACCAAAAGCAACCAGCC
The DNA here is from genome assembly GCA_963662285.2 of bacterium. Lineage (GTDB taxonomy): Bacteria > Hinthialibacterota > Hinthialibacteria > Hinthialibacterales > Hinthialibacteraceae. The sequence continues at coordinate 2,147 of CAXXMV010000008.1, read as the reverse complement.
GGTTCATCAAGCCGCTCTTATGTGCAGAAAACGCGGGCGGATAATTCTAACCGGCGTGATAGGTCTGCAACTTTCCCGCGCTGATTTTTACGAGAAGGAATTATCATTCCAGGTCTCCTGTTCCTATGGTCCGGGACGTTATGATGCGCAATACGAACAAAAGGGGCATGATTATCCCATTGGTTTTGTTCGTTGGACGGAACAACGGAATTTCCAGGCCGTGCTTGATGCGATGGCGTCAGGCGCTTTGAATGTTGAAGCGCTTATCAGTCATCGTTTTCCTTTTGATGAGGCGCATAAAGCCTATCAATTGCTTCATTCCAAAGAACCATATTTAGGGATTTTATTTGAGTATCCTACTGATTCTGATAATTCAACCCAAAAACTGAAAGCAACCAGCGTTTTGATTAAGCAAACTCAGGACGTTGCCATTGAGCCTCAAAAGCCAGTAGTTGGAATGATAGGGGCAGGGAGTTACTCGACCAGGATTTTACTGCCTGCTCTGCAAAGTTTCAACGCAAATCTTGATACCATTGCTTCATCCGGGGGCGCCAACGCAGCGCAGTTTGGCAAGAAATTCGGTTTTAGGGAAGCATGCAGTAATGCTGAGAGTATATTTACTAACCAAGATATCAATGTTGTCGTCATCGCTACGCAGCATGGCAGTCATGCGCAATATGTCAATCAATCTTTGAAGCATGGCAAGCATGTGTTTGTGGAGAAGCCTCTATGTATGACTCTGGAGGAATTGCAGCAGATTGAAGATTCATCAAATCCAGACCAATTACTGATGGTAGGATTTAACCGGCGCTTTTCTTCCTTTACACAAAAGATGAAGAGTCTGCTCGATAGCGTCGGGGCGCCTAAGTGTTTCATCATGACAGTGAACGCGGGCGATATTCCTGCATCACATTGGACTCAAGACAAGAATGAAGGCGGCGGCAGGATTATCGGTGAAGCCTGTCATTTTGTGGATTTGCTGCGCTTTTTGGCCGGATCGAATATATCGTCCTTCACCGCAGTAAAGATTGGCGACGCCGGGAGTGGAAGCATACTGGATGACAAATCCAGCATTACGCTTACTTTCCAGGATGGTTCGATTGGAACTATTCATTATTTCGCTAATGGTCATAAATCATTCCCCAAAGAACGTTTGGAGGTTTTTTGCGCCGGAAGAGTATTACAACTGGACAATTTTAGAAAACTGCAAGGCTTCGGGTGGCCGGGATTCACCAAAATGAAATCCTGGAAACAGGATAAAGGCAACCAAAACTGTATGCAAGCTTTTTTAGCAGCAGTACAGGATGGGAAGCCTTCTCCCATTCCTCATGCAGAAATTATGGAAGTCAGCCGCGTGACAATTGAAATTGCGCAAAGTCTGTCCGGATGAATCTTCTGCGTTATATAAACACTATTCGATATTTTAAACCTGTTCAAATTTATGGGCGCATCCGTAATTTGTTTTACCGGCCTATGCCTGGTCGTGAACCGGCGCCGTTGCTTCGTCAAACTTCAGGTATTTGGAGTAACTACTCCAACCGTCCGGCAGTGATGATCAATCCCCGCAGTTACCGTTTGTTAAACCGGGAAATTAAAATCTCAAGCGCTACGGATTGGTCAGGAAAAGGTATCCCCCGCTTAGCGGCCTATCATCTGCATTATTTCGACGATCTGTCTGCTGATAATGCGAAGGACAGGAAAGCCTGGCATGTGGATTTGATTACACATTGGATTGATCATAATCCACCAGTATCACAACCGGGTTGGGAACCGTATCCTACTTCATTACGTATTGTGAATTGGATCAAATGGTTGTTGCAAGAGAATGAACCGGCGCCTGGAATGGTGGATTGTCTGGCGCTGCAAGTTCGTTCTCTGCGTAAACGCATTGAGTATCATTTATTAGGCAATCACTTGATCGCCAATGGCAAGGCGCTGGTGTTCGCCGGAATTTTTTTTGAGGGTCATGAAACTGACGAGTGGCTCTGCGCTGGTTTGAAACTATTAAGTAGTGAGATAAAAGAACAGATACTAGCTGATGGCGGACACTACGAACGCAGCCCGATGTATCACTCAATCGTGCTGGAAGATTTGCTCGATTTGATTCAACTCAGTCGTATCTTTCCAGATATCAATCGGGCTGATGT
>CAXXMV010000007.1:0-48613 GCA_963662285.2 bacterium | reverse complement strand
ACGCCATGCCCCAAGTGCGGCAAGCGTATCGTCGAGAAGAAGTCAAGCAAATCGCGCAAGATATTCTATGGGTGCGAAGGCTATCCGAATGCGATTTCGTGTCGTGGGATATGCCGATTGCCGAGAAGTGTGAAACATGCGGCGGCATGATGGTGCTGCGTCGACTTTCAAACGGCAAAAGCTACAAAAAATGTGCCGACGCCACGTGCCCCAGCAACCAGCGCAAGGGTAAAGATGAAAAATAGCGGCGTGCATATCATCGGCGCCGGCCTTGCGGGCTGCGAAGCGGCATGGCAGCTGGCACGCCGTGGCGTCGATGTCGTGCTGCACGACCAGAAACCGCACAGCATGTCGCCTGCGCACCATTCGCCGCAGTTTGCGGAGCTGGTGTGCTCCAATTCATTGCGTGCCGACGGCCTGCAAAACGCCGTGGGCCTGCTAAAACAGGAGATGCGCGAACTCGGTTCGCTGATCATAGAAGCGGCGGATAAGACCAAAGTCCCCGCCGGCGGTGCACTCGCTGTCGACCGCCATGCCTTTTCTGCATACATTACCGAAAAAGTTTTACAAAATTGCCACATTAAATTTATCGCCGGGGAAGTGACGAACATCCCGGAGGATGGTATAGTTATAGCAGCGGCCGGGCCGCTGGCGTCGGATGCGCTGGCGCAAAGCATTGCGGACACGGTCGGGCAGGATATGTTGTCGTTTTTTGATGCGGCGGCCCCGATTGTGACGGCGGCGTCTGTCGATATGGACAAAGCGTTTATGGCGTCGCGCTATGGGCGCGGCACAGATGATTACCTCAACTGCGCGATGGACGAAGACCAATACCGCGCGTTCTATGACGCACTGACCGGGGCCAAGACGGCAGAGATACACGGCTTCGAAGACCAAAACGTGTTTGAGGGCTGTATGCCGGTAGAGACGATGGCGCGCCGCGGGTTTCAGACGCTGCTGTTCGGGCCGTTAAAGCCGGTCGGGCTTACGAATCCGCACACGGGCAAAATGCCGTTTGCGGTGGTGCAGCTGCGCAAAGAGGATACGGAAGGTCGGCTCTTCAACCTTGTCGGGTTCCAGACGCATTTGAAGTTTGGCGAGCAAAAGCGCGTTTTCTCTATGATACCGGGGCTTAAGAACGCGGAGTTCGTGCGCTACGGCGTAATGCATCGCAACACGTATATTAAAAGCCCGGGTGTGCTGAATGCGTGCTACGAGATGAAGAAAAGGCCGGGGCTCTATTTTGCGGGGCAGATCACCGGCGTTGAAGGATACGTGGAAAGCGCGTCTTCGGGCATTGTGGCCGGAATGTGCGCCGCGTGTGACGTTGTTGGAAAGCCAAGGCCGCACTTCAGCCGTGATACGGCGATCGGTGCGCTGGCGGCACATGTATCCGAATATCAGGGCGCGGATTTTCAACCGATGAATATCACTTTCGGGCTGATGAATACAATAAGCATAAGGGCATCCAAAAAGGACAAGAAACTGAAAATATCTGAGCGGGCGCTAAGTGAAGTGCGCGCCATTGCAAACGGATGGGAGGAATAGACAATGATGAAAGGGACAACAATCGTCGCTGTGCGGCGAAACGGCCAATGTGCTGTCGCGGGCGACGGGCAGGTGACGTTTGGGCAGAATACGATCATGAAGCATCACGCCAAAAAGGTGCGGCGGTTGTTCGATGACAAGGTGGTTGTCGGGTTCGCGGGTTCCGTGGCCGATGCATTCACGCTGTCCGAGCGGTTCGAAGCCAAGCTGGAGCAGTACGGCGGCAGTTTGCAGCGGGCGGCGGTGGAGCTGGCGCAGGAGTGGCGCAGCGACAAGATGCTGAGAAAGCTTGAAGCGATGCTGATTGCGGCGGACAAAGACGAACTGCTCATCGTATCGGGCGGCGGCGAGGTCATCATGCCGGACGACGAGATTGCGGCGATTGGCAGCGGCGGCAGCTATGCGCTGGCGGCGGCCAAGGCGCTGAAAGAGAATACAGACCTCGGTGCGCGCGAGATCGCCGAAAAAGCGATCGAGATCGCGGGCAGCATCTGCATATTCACCAACAACAACATCACGGTGGAGGAGGTATAATATGTCACATCTGACACCTAAAGAGATCGTGCACGAACTCGATAAATATATCATCGGCCAGGACAAAGCGAAAAAGGCGGTCGCCATCGCACTACGCAACCGCTATCGCCGTAACCAGCTCGATAAAGAAATGCAGGACGAAATCACGCCGAAGAACATCATCATGGTGGGCCCGACGGGCGTCGGTAAAACCGAGATCGCACGGCGGCTGTCAAAGTTGATGAACGCGCCGTTTATTAAGGGTGGAGGCCACGAAGTTCACCGAGGTCGGTTACGTCGGCCGCGATGTCGAGTCGATGATCCGCGATCTCGTGGAGGCGTCGATCCGCATGGTTAAGTCGTCACGTCACGAATCCGTCGCCGACAAAGCGGCAAGGATGGCGGAAGACCGGCTTGTCGACGCGCTGGTGCCGATCCATAAGAAAGCGTCGGCCGCCAGCACAAACCCGTTCCAGATGCTGCTGGGCCAGGGCGAAGCGCCCCCGTCCGAGACGCAGGAAGAGCGTCAGCGGCGCATGAGCAAACGCGAAGAGATGCAGGCCGCGCTGCGTGCCGGGCGGCTGGAGGATATGATCATCGAGGTTGAGGTGACCGATAACCCGGCGGTGGGTATCGAGATCGCCGGCATCGGCGGTGATATCAACATTCAGGATATGTTTTCGGGTATATTGCCCAAGAAAACCAAGAAGCGCAAGGTCACCGTGTCGGAAGCGCGCAAGATATTCACGCAGGAAGAGGCCGACAAACTTATCGACATGGATGAAGTGATCAGCACGGCCATCGACAGGGCCGAGCAGGACGGCATTATCTTCCTTGACGAGATCGACAAGGTTGCGGGCAAAAGCATGGGCCAGGGGCCGGATATTTCCCGCGAGGGCGTCCAGCGCGACATCCTGCCGATTGTGGAGGGCAGCACGGTTGTCACCAAATACGGTCCGGTCAAAACAGACTACATGCTGTTCATTGCGGCGGGGGCTTTCCATGTCGCGAAGATATCCGATCTCATACCAGAGCTGCAGGGTCGTTTCCCGATCAAGGTGGAACTCACAAACCTGTCGCAGAAGGATATGGAGCTGATATTGGTTCAGCCTAAAAACGCGCTGATCAAGCAGTATCAAGCATTGCTGGAAGCCGACAACGTGCGGCTCATTTTCGAGGACGACGCGATTGAAGCGATTGCGAGATTCGCGGTGATGGTCAATGAGACGTCAGAGAACATCGGCGCACGGCGGCTGCACACCGTCATCGAAAACCTGCTTGAAGACATTTCGTACAACGCGGGCGGCGATCATCCGCTGCTCGACGTGAAGATCGATGCGAACTACGTCAAAGAACATCTCAAAGACCAGATCAAGGATAACGATTTGCAGAAATATATACTGTAGAAAAAGAAAAATAAAAAGGGTCTTGCGGCATTGTCTGCAAGGCCCTTTTGACGTGTATGCTATAGTGACACAGTATCGTTTATGAAATCTTGCGAACAACGTGATAGACCGAGCGAAACATGGCGGGCGTTGCTTTGTACTGGCGGATTTCATCAATCACGGGCGCCAGCTGTTTTTGGAGCGCGTCGTCGTCCGGGTTCTGTGCGGTGAGCTGGGCGATGTGCTTTTCAAGGCACAGATAATACAGCTCTCCCCACATGGTCTCATCAAGCCGACGTTCCGCAAGAATCTCAAAGCCGCGGCGGCTCAGCATATCCTCGGCATTGCTGCGCCATTCGTCGTGGATGATCATATGTCCACCGTCTTTCAGCCAGCGTGACGTGATGGACAGCCCGGCATCGTATCCAATCGCATTGAATATCCCCTCGGCCAGTACGATATCATAGCTGTGTACCGGCAGATTCGCCGATGTAAGATCGGCTTGCACGATGCTGATGCGTTCGGCAAGGCGGCCGGTCAGCTTTTCTTCAAGAACCCTCAGGCTCTCTGAATCAATATCCATGGCGGTAATATGGCAATCTGTTGCCTTGGCGATCTCGCATATGGATACGCCGGTGCCGCAGGCGATGTCCAGCAGCTGTGCGTCGTCGGTATCGGGATATGGCCCAACGCTTCCATCAGATAAGGGTTGAAGTTCGCTCGACACATGTCTTTGATTTCAAATAAATTCATATGACCTCTCTATCAGACCGGTATTTACCACCATTATACATTGATAAATGTAAAAAATAAATATTGTTTTTGAATGCCAGCACACCATTGTGCCGCAAAATGAATACGCATAGTCGGCAATGAACATAATAATGCTGAAAAAACAACCAGGGGTGTTATTTATGCGAGCAATTGTAATGGCCGGCGGTGAAGGAACGCGTCTTCGCCCGCTGACATGCGGCGTGCCCAAACCGATGGTGTCGCTGCTTGGTAAACCGATGATCGAGTACACGGTGGAGCATCTTTTGCGGCACGGTATCCGCGACATGGCGTTCACGCTGATGTACAAACCCTCCGTCATCACAGATTATTTCGATGGATATCAGAACGCCGATATCACATATTTTGTGGAAAACGAGCCGCTTGGCACGGCAGGCAGCGTCAAAAACGCGGCGGGTTTTGTGGACGGGCGTGTGCTGATTATCAGCGGCGACGCGCTGACTGACATCGATATTGGCGAAGCGATCACGCACCACGAGCGCAGCGGTGCCAAGGCGACGATCGTGCTGAAAAAGATGGGGCGGCCGCTTGAATACGGCGTTGTGATATCGGACGACGGAGGCAATATTGAGCGGTTTGTGGAGAAGCCGGGCTGGGAAGACGTTTTTTCGGATACCGTCAACACCGGCATCTATATCCTCGAACCGGATGTGCTGGACCTCATTCCCGACGGACAGCGGTTCGATTTTGCCCAAGACCTCTTTCCTCTGATGATGGACAAGGGGCTTTCGATCCACGGCTATGTTGCACAAGGATATTGGTGCGATGTCGGTAACATCGAGAGCTATGTCCGCGCCCACGAGGATCTTCTGCGCGGCAATGTGAAGGCCGACATCAAAGGCAAATGCGTCAGTGGTATCTATGTCGGCGATGCGACGATCAGCAACTCGGCGCTGATACAGTCCCCGAGCTTCATCGGTGACGGTGCGGTGATCGGCGACGGCGCGAAGATCGGCAGCTTTACAGCCGTGGGACAGGGTGTGCGCATCGGTGCCCACGCGTCAATCAAGCGCAGTGTGGTTCTCTCGGGCGCCAGCATCGGGCGCAACGCAAAACTCAGCGGCTGCATCATCGGCGAAAATGCGCACCTTGGCGAACGGTGCAGCGTATACGAAAATGCGGTCGTGGGTGACCGGTGCCAGCTGCCGGGCGACAACAGCGTCAGCCCGCGTGTGCGGCTGTGGCCCGACAAATGGCTGTCGACCGGCGCGAATGCCAGCGGCAACATTGTCTGGGGATACGGTGAACATGCCGGTTTTCTCGGCAAGACCGGTTTCGCGGGCGACATCGGTGTCGATCTTACGCCGCTGCGGCTGGGGCGCATCTTCGGTGCTGCGGCAGAGCATATGTCGGGCGGCCGTGTCGTGCTGTGCGGCGATGCGTCGGCATGGGGCGACGCGGCGGTGAAGCAGGCGGCGGGCATATTCACGATGAGCGGCGTGGATGTATACACGCTGCGCGGCGCAATGCGGCCGGTATGCGCGCACATCGCAAACGTCATGGACGCTGGGCTGTGTATCGGGATTAAAGCACTGCGCCAGCAAAAGCTGTATGTCGACATGTTTGAGCCAGAGCTTTTCATGCTGTCCAAAAAGACAAGGAAGAAAATCGAAGCGAAGTATTTTGCTCAGGGAGAAGCGCTGGCCGATGTGTCGTGCGGCCGTGAAACGCAGGTCAACGCGGCGGACGAGCTGTATATCAACGCCACGAGCCAGAAGATCAACCGCGCGGTTATCAAAAAACGCGGAATCACGGTGCTGGTGCGCGGCGGGCGGCATATAGACACACTGGCGGCCCGCACACTGACGGCGTGCGACGTCAACGTCAAGCCGATGATCGGCATCAGCGACGATGAGATTGCGCAGACGCTGCGCGATGGAGAACGGGGCTTTGATGCGTTGGGAATGGAGCGCGCTGGCTTCACATCAACCGATGAGCGTATTGGAGGTGTTCGGCAGTCAGGGGGCGTTGTGTTATGATTTTGTGGAAGATCAAATAATCATGTCGCAAAATGGCGGAGATTGGGACATGGTTTCTATACCTCCAGAAAAAGAACGCTTGTGGACAGTGGAGCAGGATTTTGTCGATGCTATCCGCGAGGGTAAAGAGGTTCATCCCGATTTTGAAGATGGCGTTAAGTATATGGAATTTACAGAAGCCATTGTTCGAGCAGTGGAACAAGGCGGCTCGGTTGAGATGCCTTTGTAGTGATAATCCCATGAGTGTTGGAAATAAAACAGGAAATGACGCAATCATTGCCAAGAGGATTCACGTTGATAGAATTATTAATCGTCGTTGCCATTATTGGCATCCTGGCGGCTATCGCTGTGCCTAATTTTCTCCAGGCTCAAGTCAGGGCCAAGGTATCAAAAGCTGTCAGCAATATGAAGACGATTGAAACGGCTTTGGAAACCTATCAACTGGATAAGGGAACCTATCCCCGATGGGCCTGGGATTCTACCGATCCAGCAAATGATTATGTGGGCTACCGGGATTTGACTACTCCGGTTTCATATATTTCCGGCGCCAGCGCGTTCAATAATCCTTTCAAAGGAAAAGCGCAAAGCCGCGATATGACGATTAATGGCAATGAGATTGATCCTATGTTTGAATTGGCGACCTGGTTGGTTAAAGGCAACCAGTATGATAGTAGCGCTTTCCCCAGAAAGGCCTGGTTGCTTGAAAGTTCCGGCCCTGATGTGGCGGACAACTATAACGCCAATGATTATCCTCAGAAAGGATTGGTATATCAGCCATCCAATGGAGTTATAAGTTGGGGCGACATATATCGCGCTGGAGGAGTTAAAGTTCCTTCATGGGCGGCTACACTAACTTATTAACCTGAAACGATGGTTCAATTATAATTATAACGTCAATGGAAAATTTTGGGTTTTTGATAACAACCCCCTCTTGAATTCTCCCCCAAGTTGGGGGAGAGGGATTTTTAAATATCGCCTGTATTCTTATTAAGACTTAGTTATATAAAGTACTGTGGAGAAACATTCCTCTCCCAAGATTGGGAGAGGTTAGGAGAGGGTTGATATTGGCAATCTTTGCATAAAAATAACAAACAATATCAGATAAAACCAAGTGGAGAACTATGAGCGAGATATATTTTTTACAACACCGAAACCAATCGTAAGGAACAATTTAAGAGCATAGAACCTGATCACGTCAGGATGTATACCTGTGGTCCTACGGTATACGACTATGCCCATATCGGCAATTACCGCGCCTATCTGTTTGAGGATGTCCTGCGCCGATACTTGAAGCACCGGGGATTCAAAGTCACCCACGTCATGAATCTGACCGATGTTGAAGATAAAATAATCCGTAAATCCCAGGAAAATAATTGCACTATATTTGAAGTGACAGAGCAGTTCGAAAAAGCCTTCTTCGATGATATGGATACGCTCAATATCGAACGCGCTGAGTTTTACCCCAAGGCGACCGATCATATCCCCGAAATGGTTGCGATTATAAAGACATTGGAAGAGAAGGGACTTACCTACGAAAAAGACGGTTCGGTTTATTTCCGGGTCAATAAATTCAATGATTATGGTCGTCTGTCGGGCAACCGTCCCGATGCGCTTCAAGCAGGGGCGCGGATCGATTCTGACGAATATGAAAAAGAGCAAGCCTCTGATTTCGTGCTATGGAAATCAAAAAAAGAAGGCGAACATTTCTGGGAAACCGAACTGGGACAAGGGCGTCCCGGATGGCATATCGAATGTTCCGCAATGGCTATGAAATATCTGGGTGATCACTTTGATATCCATTGCGGCGGCGAAGATAATATCTTTCCCCACCATGAAAATGAGATTGCCCAGAGGCGAGGCGTGCACTGGTTGCAAATACGTCAATTTCTGGCTGCACTGTCGTCATCTTCTGGTTGAAGGCGAGAAGATGTCCAAATCCAAGGGCAATTTCTATACCCTGCGCGACCTGATCGATAATGGATTCCACCCTATGGCGGTGCGTTTCTTCGTGGTATCCAGTCACTATCGTACTCCGGTTAACCTGACGATGGACGGCCTCAAGGCGGCTCATGCATCCTGGTCGCGCATTATGGATTTTCATGGCCGCTTGAAGGAGTTGTTGGCTGGCGAGACGGACGGAGAAAAATCAGAGACTTTGGCTGAAGAACTGATCAAATGCGTTGAACGTTTTAAGGAACACATGGATGACGACCTGGATACGCCCCGCGCGGTGAGGATATCGCGGCTCTGTTTGATTTTATACGCGAAGCCAACAAGGTGATGGATGAATCGCCTATCTCCAAAGAACAGGCGCAGAGTATTCTAGATATATTAAAAGAGTTCGATTCAGTACTCGGCGTCATGAAGCAGGAAGAGCAAATCCTGGATGAGGATATCGAAGGCCTTATTCAAGACCGCCAGGATGCCAGAAAAAACAAGGACTTCGCCGCAGCCGACGCCATACGCGATAAACTGGCTGAACAGGGTATCATTCTGGAAGATACGCGTGACGGGGTGCGCTGGAAACGTCGATGAGTTGGTTGCGGTCTTGATTTAATTGAAATCGCGCCTCCTCATTACAGAGGGGGCGTTTCATTATCATAAAAAATGTCTGAATCTGGATAGCCAGGATGAAAGGATGCTCATGATGGGTGAATCTATTATTTTATGTTATTCATCTATTGGAAATATGAATAAACCGAAATTGATAAAGCGCTAAAGATGAAAAATCCTGAAAATCCTGCTAATCCAGGGTATCCAGATTCAGACAAAAAAATAATATAAAAAGACTCAGATTCGTGTTAAACCAAAATAATCAGAAATTGGTCATATATAAGAAAGGATTTTGAATATCATGAAGATGTTGAATAAAAGTATTTTTGTATTGATGTTCCTATTTACAGTTGGAATTATAAACGCAGAAGAGGTTGTAACCGTCAATACCCATGATACTAAAGTTGCATTGGTTAATCCCGGGATGGGCTGGACGATGCATTTCTATTCTAATATCCCTACCAATTATGGATCAAAACTTGAGCCATTTGATACGCTGGATGATTTTCCCGGCCTCTCAACTGTGTATTTGCGTATCCCGTGGGCGTATATTGAACCGGAAGAAGGCAAGTTCAATTGGGCTATACTCGATACTCCAGCACAGCGTTGGATCGCCAAGGGTAAACGCATTGCATTGCGCCTGACCTGTTCTGAGAATTGGATGACATTTGCTACGCCGGAATGGGTCAAGCAGGCGGGCGCCAAGGGAACATACTATAAGTTCGGGGAAGGCCGTACAACTACTCCTGGTCCCTGGGATCCGTTTTTTGATGACGTTATATTTCTGGAGAAACTGGATAACTTTCTGGCCGCCGCCGCATTGCGGTATGACGGCAATCCGAATGTAGAATTCATTGACGTCGGCACTTTTGGTATGTGGGGCGAAGGGCACACCCACATGAGCAGCCAGCAGGATAGCATTGATATCCAGAAGAAGCATATCGATTTGCATGTTAAGCATTTCAAGAATACGCAACTCTGCATCAGCGATGATTTTGCGGGACATGATAAGCCCGGACGTAATTTTCCTATTACCGATTATGCGCTATCCCGGGGCGTGTCGATTCGCGACGATAGCATTATGGTGCAACCTCCCCCCCGTTCATGGTATCACTCAGAGATGGCTCAGGAATTCTGGCCGACGCTGCCCGTTATTCTCGAACACGAGCATTTTGGCAGTTCCAAAATGAGGAAGGCATGGGATGGGAATCGGTTGATTAAATCAATAGAAGATTACCATGCCAGTTTTATGTCGATCCACTGGTGGCCGAGAATACTGCTCGAAGAGAACCGTGAAATCATCGACCAGATCAACCTGCGCATGGGCTACCGGATTCAGCCAGTAGAAATTACTTGGCCTAAGACCATCACAATAGGCAAGCGATTCAAGGTTGAGTGGACATGGGCTAATAAAGGCGTTGCTCCATGTTATGCTGGCGGTTTTCCAGCCTTGACGCTCAAAGATTCAAAAGGCGGGATTGTCTCAGTATTGAGCGACGATTCGTTGAATATGCGCGACCTGGAGGTTGGCTCTGCTACAGGCGCGCCAATTAAGAGAAGCCAGAGCGAATTTGTTGTCGGCTTAGTTGCGCCTACAACCAAACCTGGTATGTATGATGTGTTTATATCTGTGGGAGAACGCGATGGGACGCCGCGAATTGCATTACCACTGGAAGGTGATGATGGACAACGGCGCTATCGTTTGGGAGTCATTACTATAAAATAATCACCGCAGAAATTTATATCCCATGCGATGTACGGTGATGATATGCTTGGGATGATCGGCGTCGTCTTCGATCTTCTGGCGTAGTTTTGCTATATGGTTATCGACAGTGCGGGTTTGGGGGAAATTGGTGTATCCCCAGACGTCTTTGAGAAAATCTTCGCGGGTTACGGTTTCTCCTTCGTGTTCGATGAATAAGCGAAGAATCTCAAACTCACGGGGAGATAAATCTAAATCCTGATCATTTTTATAAGCTTCATATTTATTAAAAGAAATTTTTACGTCATTAAATTCAATGTCGGATATTGATGGTGGTTTATCCTCAGTCCGTCTTAAAATAACTTTAATACGCGCCAGCAGTTCTTTTAGGCTGAAGGGTTTGGTGATGTAATCATCGGCGCCGGTTAATAATCCCTCGACTTTATCCGTCTCAGACCCCCGTGCGGTCAACATGATTATAGGGATGGTTGATCCCTCTTCTTTCAACTTGCGGCAGACTTCCATGCCATCCATGCCGGGCAGCATCAGGTCGAGCAGGATCAGATCAAAATGTTCTTTTTGAGCCAGACGGAAGCCTTCGCTGCCGTTGCCGGTAGTTACAATCTGATAGTTTTCAAACTCAAGATTATCCTGAAGACCGCGTCTCATGTCAGGTTCATCTTCAATTATTAGAATACGAGTCATTTACATTACCCCATTTATGATTAATCAATCATACCATTATATGAATACGGTTTATACGTAAAAAAATGCTATGACTCTACTTTTACAAGATTTTACATGGAGTACAAAAACTGTTAGAGTCAATCTTATTAGAGTAAAGCCTATTAATGATAGTAACATAAAATTACTGTATTGTAGTGGAAAATAGGATAGGCTTCAGTATCAAGTAGGTAATATCTATGGTTTAAATATAAAAAAACCCCGCAGCATTACACTGCGGGGATTGTTTTCTGGAGCAGGAGACGAGATTTGAACTCGCGACCTTCTCGTTGGCAACGAGAAGCTCTACCGCTGAGCTACTCCTGCTCATTTCTTAACGGCTGTCAACCGAATGAGATTATGAACTCAACCTGATTATTGTCAAGTATATCATGCAAATTTTCTGAAAAAAAGTCAATGTTTATATTGTTTTTTTGTTTCGGTTGATTAATTCTGGTATTATGAGGCGGATAATGTAATGAGGTAAAGCGGTTCACATAAGGTTATGCTGAATGAAAGCGTTGGTTATGTTAAAAATTCTTCGACTACTGATTAAACACTCGTTATTCTGAGAACCGCTCTAATCATGAACAACAAAGATTATGGGAGACTAATCTATGACTCGCAGTTTTACTCTCATCGAATTACTTATTGTTGTCGCCATTATCGGTATTCTGGCGGCTATAGCTGTACCCAATTTTCTTAATGCACAGACCAAAGCAAAATTAGCCAGAGTACAGTCTGATTTCCAGGGCGTCAGAACCGCCCTTGAGTCATATCAGATAGATAACAATTCCTACCCTCATGACGGCTGGCGTGGTTTTATACGGCGTCCCAATGGCTGGATAGGATTATCTTCACCCATAAGTTATATCAATCCCGCTCAGTTGATTGATCCATTCAAAGCTAAATTTATAAAAGTCAACGATATGGATAAAGAAGTCGGCGATGCGCTCTACGAACTAGGGTCGGGTAACCATAAAGCAGATAAAAATAATACTTATCCTTTCAATGATTGGATGTTGATTTCACTTGGTCCTGATTCTGGTCTGGGAATAAACTATGCTGACGATTCTTATGTAATGGCGAATTATCCTTTTTGCCAATACTTAACGCGCTACCAAGTCACTAATGGTTTGATCAGCAATGGAGATATCCACTTGTTCAAGGGGGGCGAACCGGCCCGGGAAGTTCAACTGGTGGATGACAAACCCTGGAAGCAGTGATGGTTTTGGTTAGGTTAAAGAGATGTTTTTATAATAACGTTAATATCAGCGTTTCAAAAAGCCCGTGTAGTTGGACTTTTTGAAACGCAATAATAAACGAACATATTTAAGACTGGAATTATCAACCCCAAGTAACATAATCGATCGAGAACTTACTGTTCAAATCCGGATGATATGGTCGAATCCTGACGGCGTACCCATGCCGACCACTTTCGTTGCATGGAATATCTACTTGGAAAATATAATCTCCACTTTGATTTTTACCCGCATTTTTGGTCTGATGAATCGTAACTTCCTCAAAATCTTCCGCTTGAGAGTCCAATCTCCCGCAAAGCACTTCAACGATTACCTCTTCAGGCGTAAGTTGCCCCAAGGCTGCGTTAATGGTGATGCTGAAATCTTCATCCAGTCGGATATCTTCACTCTTGATTTGAACATTTTTAACTGAAACCTGATCCCATATATCATGAATACGTTTTTTCCATTTTGCCAATTCTTTACCCTTTGAGTAATCATTGGCAACCATATTTTGTCCGATAGAATGAGCCGGGAGATATAACTTTTCGGTATATTCCTGAAGCATGCGGTGCGTATTGAAATAACTTCCGAGCGCTATCATGGAAGATTTCATTTTTGCAACCCAACCTCGTGGTATGCCGGTTGAATCTCTACCGTAGAACAGCGGGATCACTTCCCGTTCTAAAACATCATATAGCGCCTTACTTTCAATATCATCCTGTTTATCAAGGTCTTTATAATCTTCGCCTCGTCCAATAGCAAAACCAGTGTCTGGATTAAAACCTTCACACCACCAACCATCCAGAATACTCACATTGAGGCCGCCGTTAGCGGCCACTTTCATTCCACTGGTTCCAGAGGCTTCCTGTGGACGTCTGGGAGTGTTGAGCCATACATCCACGCCTTGCACCAGATATCGGGCTACGTTTATGTCATAGTCCTCCAGAAAGACGACATGAGAACGGAAAGGTTCCTCACGGATGGTATGGATAATATTTTTGATGATTTCCTTACCGGGATGATCTTGTGGATGCGCTTTTCCTGCGAAGATAATTTGGATTGGTTTATCCGTGTCACAGAGCAGTTTTTCAAGGCGTACGATATCCCGATTGATTAAATCAGCCCGTTTATAAGTAGCGAAACGTCTTGCAAATCCAATAGTTAAAGCGTGAGGATTAAGGACTTCATCCGATGCTTGAATCTCTGCTTGTGAAGCGCCTCTGCGTTCCAATTGCCAACGCAGTCTTTTTCTGGCGAAGAATACCAATCTTTCTCTTCTACGTTGATGCGTCCGCCATAATTCAATATTGGGTATCCGGTCAACTCTATCCCATATGTCATAATCCCATGGATTAGATACGAATCGAGGCCCCAAATATGATTCGAATAGATCGCCGAAATCATGGTTTAACCATGAACGAGTATGGATTCCGTTGGTTATATGAGTTATAGGAATTTCTTTAGGATTGACATCAGGCCAAATGTCTTTCCACATTTTTCGCGATACCTGGCCATGTAATTCACTGACTCCATTGCGGAACATTGAATAGCGCAAGGCGAATACAGTCATACCGAAAGATTCTTGAGTATTTTTGGGATCAACGCGCCCGGAAGCGATAAAATCATCCCAAGATATGCCCAAATCATCAATCTTCTTGACTAAATATGTTTTCAATAGGCTGGAATCGAATTGTTCATTACCAGCAGGAACGGGAGTATGTGTTGTGAAGATATTGGAATTACGGACTACTTCACAAGCTTCATTAAAAGATAAGCCTTTATTGTGAATTAATTCCCGGATGCGTTCTAAAATTAAAAAGGCCGAATGTCCTTCATTTAAGTGAAAAACGGTAGGCTCTAAATTCAATTTGCGCAGCGCCCGGACTCCACCGATGCCTAATAGTAATTCCTGGCGCAATCGCATATCACGGTCGCCGCCATACAATTGCGTGGTAATCGGTTTGGCCCATTCGCTATTCTCATCGAAATTGGTATCCAAAAGAAATAGTCGCGTATTACCAACCTGGACGCGCCATATCTGAGCCTTGACCTGTGTATTACCCATCTCAACTGAAATAGTAAGGGGTTTTTTATTTTCATCTGTTTCTAATACGACTGGCATATTGTACCAATCGTTCTCTGGGTATTCTTCCTGCTGCCAACCATCGGAATTCAAATATTGCCGGAAATAGCCTTGACGGTAAAGCAGTCCGATGCCAACCAGGGGGATGCCCATATTGGAAGAAGATTTCAAATGATCACCCGATAAAATTCCTAAGCCTCCTGAGTAAATTGGAAGACCTTCGTCCAAACCATATTCACAGGAAAAATATGCTATCAGACAATCTTCCTTATCTTGATGGTTTCTTTGATACCATTTTTTGCTTCCCAAATAGGCCTTCATATCCGAATGTACGCGTTCCACATTGGCCAGGAAACTGTCATCGCTTGCTAATTCTTTCAACCTGGATTGGGGAACCTGTCCAAGCATGGCTATTGGATTCTGGTAAACTTTTTCCCAAAGGACCGCATCAACCCTTATAAAAAGACGTACTGCATCCCAGTTCCAGGAAAACCACACGTTCATTGCGATTTCCTTAAGCGGCTTCAATTCTTCTGGAAGTACCGGGGCGACATAGAATGGGCGCGGACGAATTTTCATTGATTTTTCCTTATAGAGTGGTTATAGCAAATCTGTTCGATTATTATCGCTATTAAGAGCGTTATAACGCAATTCATTCTAGAATTATAAAACGTTTATATTCAGTTCTTTATTATTCTAATTAGTTCCTATGAATACAGAAGTTGATTATAGTTATTTTTCTTGATTATTTGAATTTAATTTTGATAATACATGATTTTCAAAGAAAATATTTTGTATGTAACGTTTTGAAAAAAAAGAAGAAAAGTTATTGAAAATTGTGTCGATAATAATATGACTATATCAGTTTATTTATATTAATAATGCGATAGAAGTATTGTTTTTGCTTATAAGTTAATGATGTTCATCAAATTTAATCATAATATATACTCGGGTTGAAGATTGCGATTGGATCATTCTACAAAGGTTAATGTCGAGAGGGAGAGAAGCGACATATCATCTTTGAAAAAATCAGCGAATGCATACAATCGGAGGATAAAATGCAAGAGAAAATATTCTTCAATCCAACTGGAGGCGACTCTACTGAGCTGTTATATTTTCTAGTAACGTTAGTTTCTTTGATTCTCATTATTTCTTTTATTGTTTATCGTTTTAGGCGTTTTAAGCTTTTTCAGGAATTCACGCAGGAGATGACGTTATTGGAATTTGACGATGATCAGGAATCAGCTTTAACTGATATTGTCAAGCGATATGCTTTAAGTGAGCCGGTATCAGTACTGTTTTCTATTAAACTATTTGATGAATTAGCTACCAAGGAAATTTCACGAGTTCTAGGGAGTCCTGGTTCAGCAATACAGAAACAGAAATTTATCAATCTGGTTTATGATATTCGTAAAAAAACCTATTTCCATGATTTGGATAATTCAACCCTATTAAATCAAGATGCAGTTACTGATATGAATTAACTAATTCAACTTTTTTTTTATCAATTTATGATTAGATTGAAATAAAAGAGCCGCCCGAAAGGGCGGCTCTTGTTGATGAAACGTTTATAGGATGATCGAGGCTTAGAATCCGCCCATGCCACCCATGCCGCCCATACCGCCCATGCCGCCATCAGGTGGCATTTGTGGTGCGTTATGTTTTTCGGGAACTTCGGTAATCAGAACTTCCGTAGTAAGAAGCAGGCCGGCAATACTGGATGCGTTCTGTAAAGCGGAGCGCGTGACTTTTGTAGGATCAATGATGCCGCTGGCTACCATGTCTACATATTCACCAGTGGCAATGTTGATGCCCCGGTTGCCTTTTTCGGACTTGACTCTTTCAACAACAATAGAACCTTCAAGACCAGCGTTGAAAGATAACTGGCGTAGAGGCTCTTCCAAGGCTCGTTTGACAATGTTAATGCCAGTCTGCTGATCTTCATTTTCAACTGAAATACCTTCAAGAGATTTCTGAGAGCGAATAAGAGCGACGCCGCCGCCAGGAACAATGCCTTCTTCAACCGCAGCTCTAGTCGCATGAAGAGCATCTTCAACGCGGGCTTTTTTCTCTTTCATTTCAGTTTCGGTAGCAGCGCCAACTTGGATAACGGCAACGCCGCCAGCCAGTTTAGCCAAACGTTCCTGCAATTTTTCTCTATCGTAATCAGAAGTGGTCTCTTCGATCTGGGCGCGAATCTGGCTGATTCGTCCCTGGATGTCAGTTTTTTTACCAGCGCCTTCAACGATAGTAGTATTGTCTTTATCGATGCTGACACGCTTGCATGTGCCAAGGTCTTCTAAAGAAACATTTTCCAATTTGATGCCGAGGTCTTCAGTGATGCAATTGCCGCCGGTAAGAATAGCAATGTCATTGAGCATTTCTTTGCGGCGATCACCGAATCCAGGAGCTTTAACAGCGCAAACTTTCAGTGTTCCACGGATTTTGTTGACAACTAGCGTAGCGAGAGCTTCGCCTTCGACGTCTTCAGCAATAATCAATAGTGGACGACCGGTTTGCGCAATTTTTTCCAACAAAGGAAGCATGTCGCGTAAGTTTGAAACTTTTTTCTCGTTGATAAGAATGTATGGATCTTCCAGCAGGCATTCCAACGTCTGAGTGTCAGTCGCAAAATATGGGGAGAGATAGCCTTTGTCAAACTGCATGCCTTCAACAACATCAAGAACGGTCTCAAGTGATTTGGCTTCTTCAACCGTGATGACGCCGTCTTTACCGACTTTATCCATGGCGCTGGCAATGATATCGCCAATGCTGGAATCGCCGTTAGCGGAAATCGTTGCAACTTTGGCGATTTCGTCGCTGTCTTTTACTTTACGGCTAAGTTTTTTCAAACTTTCAACTATATGCTGCGTGGCGATTAAAATACCGCGCTGTACAGCAATCGGGCTGGCGCCGGCAGTTACGTATTTTAGACCTTCGCGATAAATCGCTTCGGCCAATACTGTTGCTGTGGTTGTTCCATCGCCCGCGATATCGCTGGTTTTCGAAGCAACTTCGCGAACCATCTGAGCGCCCATGTTTTCATATTTATCTTCAAGTTCAACTTCTTTTGCAACAGTAACGCCGTCTTTAGTGACGGTGGGCGAACCCCATTTTTTATCAAGAACCACATTACGTCCCTTAGGACCTAGTGTGACTTTGACCGCTCGGGCAAGTTTTTCGACCCCGCGAAGAATTTTGCCTCGCGCGTCTTCATTAAAGAGTAATTGTTTTGCAGCCATTTCCGTTTAGCCTCCTAATATATCAATGCTTTTGGCTTTTTTGTAATATCTGATTTTTATTCAACAACAGCAAGAATATCATCTTCGCGGAGGATAATATGCTCATCACCATCGATTTTAATGTCGGTTCCTCCATATTTGCTGATCAGGACTTTCTGACCAACTGTTAGTTCCATAGGGATCCGGCTGCCATCTTCGGCGCGCTTTCCAGGACCTACTGCAATAACTTCTGCTTCCTGGGGTTTTTCTTTGGCTGTATCAGGGATAATGATTCCCCCTTTAACTTCTTCCGATAATTCCAGTCTTTTAACTAGAACTCTGTCTGATAACGGCTTAACTGCCATGACGTAAAACTCCTTTCTCAATACCAATAACGTTATGGATATTTAACATGAAATTATTTCATGATTATTTATTATTAATATCGCTATAAGCAATCGCGGCGCCAAGGGTATTATTTCCTAGGCAACTAATTCAAACAGCTATCTATATTACTGTTTCAATTGAACTTGTAAAGCCATAGAAAAGATACGATAGAATCGGGGATTGAGTGAAAATCAAGTTAATTGAGACTGGTTGGCAGCTCTATGCGCCAAAATGGCAGAAACCATTCTTGCTATTTATATTGATTGCGCCAGGTTGACAATACGATTGGCATGACACACTATCACCATGTTAAGTTAAGGACGCTATATTAATTATGTTAGGCAAAATACTCTTTGGTCTTTTATTTCTGTTTATTATTGCTTCTTGTTCAGCATTTCCATTGATCGGCGCCTGTTTGCTTTTGTTATTTAGTACATTGGAAACCTGGAAGATGCAAATATCGGGAACGCAGTTGATGGTTTCTGATCTCTTTTTGATGTTATTTCTCGGCGCCTATGTGCTAAGGCTTGTTCTGCTTTCAAAAATAGAACTGGATAAAAAATGGATAACGCCGCTTATCTTTATTATATTCAGCGCTTTAGCATCTTGCCTTTTTTCCTATAAACCAATAGCCGCTTTTCTGGAATTAATCAGGTTGGTTGCTTATGTCGCCGCTGCTTATTTCGTAGGAAATAGCATAAAGCGCAAGAATTTTGATCAAATTTGCATTCTGTTCTTAACAATTATTGGATTATCCATCTTTATCTCCTGCGTGCAGTATTATCAGAATTATTCAGTGGTTTCTTTCCATTTAAATGGAGGTTTTAATGATTGGAATTATTATGCCATTGCGCTGGTAAGTATCATTCCATTCTCATTAGCCATACTTCATAAAGCAAAAGATCAGAAGCAGGAAAATATCCGTATAATCATTTTTTATTTGATAGTTACTCTTGTGTTTCTGATTCAATCGCGAAGTGGAGTCCTGTTGCTGGTTATACTTCTAATCCTCTCTATCGCATCGGGGATGCTGCAAAAAAAACACCTGGTTTGGATCCTACCCTTTCTGTTGATAGGCCTCATACATCTGGTTCAAGGACATGAGAGTATCGGGGAGAAACTAGAGCAATGGATGATAGGCCCACGATTGCAGGAAAGAATCAGTCATAGCCTTTATGCCTTGAATGAATTTATCAATCATCCATTTTTAGGAGTCGGCCTGGGTCAATTTGAAACTTATATGCAGTGGAAATATCCAGGCTTGGATTATACCGCATCAACGGTTGATGCGACTTTCCCTTTGTTGTTGGTAGAAACAGGATTGTTTGGATGCCTCTCTTTTTTCTATCTAATATGCATGACGCTTAATTCGGTTTTTATCACTAAGAGCGCCGGCATCGAACCGGATTATACCAAAAGAGCATTGATGCTGGTTTGTATTATGATAGCTGTCTCATCGCTCTTTTTCTGTATTCATACTCATCTTTTTACATGGTGCATTATTGGGGTAGTATATGGTTTGTCTTCTGAAAAAAGCTAAAATAATGCGATCCGTAGTATTTATAGATATTACTATGGATCGCATTATGTTATTATATTTGAGTTACTTAGGATCACCGAGAGCGATGATGTCATTGCGCATACGCTCCAGATCAGCCGCTTCAATATCCATATCTCCTGCTTTAGCGTTTTCCAAAGCCTGATCCATCCGGCGCGCTCCACATAGGACATGGGTGACGCCGGGTTGACTGAAGGTCCATGCGATGGTCAGTTGCGCCAGAGTGCAATCATATTTTTCAGTCAGTTCAGACCATGATTCGAGCAAATCGAGAATTTTTCGCCGATTATCCAGCTTAAACCAGGGATTCCAATCTTCGTTGCTGCGCCATTCGTCTTTACCGAAGGTTCGGTCCATTCCCACTTTGCCGGTTAGCAAGCCTTGTTCAAGAGGCATATAAGCCAGCGTTGAGATTTGGTTTTCGATAGAGTAGGGCAGGATATCCTTCTCTATATCTCTGAATAGCATGCTGTAACGCGGTTGGTTGGCGTCAACCGTCCCGTATAGGCCGTATTCTTTTAATTCTTCAAGGGAGATATTGGAAACTCCTATAGCCCTAATTTTCCCCTCTTTTTTTAAGTCCATCAGGCAGGACATGGTTTCCTCTATAGGCGTTTTTTCAGGTTCATCAGCCTGCCAGTGAGTTTGCAGCAAGTCTATTTCTTCGATTCCAAGGCGTTTTAGACTTCTTTCGACTTCAATTTTGATGGTGTCAGGCCGCAGGCTGCGGTTCATGTTGCGTCCATCAAACTCACAGAAGAACGAACCTCTATCGTCATCCCACCATAAGCCGCATTTGGTTGCCACTACGACTTGATCCCGTCTGCCCTGGATAGCTTTACCAACGATCTCCTCGCTGCGTCCAAAGCCATATGCCGGAGCGGTGTCAATCAAACTGATTCCCGCGTCAATTGAAGCCTGGATGGCCCGGATAGATTCTGAATCATCCGGGTTTTCGCCCCATGCAGCTCCGCCGCCCGTCACCCATGTTCCAAGCCCTATTACAGAAGTTTCAATACCGGATTTGCCAAGAGTTCTCTTTTTCACGACTAATCCTCTCTTTTCATTGATTATATAGAATAATGCAAAACCACTCGGTTGAAAAAAAATAATTATCATTAAAATATTAATGTCTATTGTAGCATTAGTGTAGTGTTCAAAATAACGTTATGGTTCGCGATTTTGAAAATCGTTGTAATGTCTGGAGGTATTGTACGTAAATTACTTCAGATTATAGATTGGATTGTTTCTAAGGTAGGTGAATTTAATATTCTAATATTTTGGTTAGCGCATATTTTTTTAATATACGATAAATACTCCCTCTCTCCATGCTGATTCCACATGATCAGAAAGTCTGGATGATAGACTTCACAGATTGATTCAAAATCATAGATAGTTCCAATCACGTTTGTCCCGGCAATCGCCGAAAAACGGTTCCACTCGACTTCAGTAATAATGCCGATGCATTCTAAAGAGTGGTCATGGGAGCGGTGCAGTGAGTTCAAGAATATTTCGGTTGAGGTGTTAGTTCCGATAAAAATTACCTTTTTGAGAGGATTGGTTTTATTATTTTTGATCTGTGGAAGACACCAAAAAAGAGATATAAGACTGATGATAAATGAATACAAGATGATATCGATCAACAATGCTGAACGTGAAAACAATTGGAAATTGAATAATTGATAGGTCAGGATTATTAATCCAGTTCCTAATAAAGTCATGTTCAGATTCTGAACCAGGTTAACTCTTATAAAGGTTCTCCATGTCTGGGCTTTTGGAGGCCATATAAAATATGATAAGAAAGCTCGAATAATAAGTACGTATATAGAAAACTGAAAATGGTTGAAGAATAAATTGCTATATAATTCACCTTTTCGAATTATCATGGAAAGCCAGAACGATAATAAGCCTAATAATCCATACATTAATAAAATCAACAAATGATTAAAAGCCCGCATCCAGGACTGGAAGGAGTCTTTGGCGAGAAAGTGATCATTAATAAAAATATAGGTGATACGAATACCAATCAATAAAAAAGGTAAAAGGAATATATCAATAAGATGCGCTCTCAACACCAGGTCCCTATCGAAGAACATCATCATAACCATAATGATGGCAAGGCATGAGTAACTGGATGCTTTGATGATAGTTGTGAATGATTGCAGGGTAATCAATGAAGAAATATGTTGTTTGTGAAGACCAAACAACATAAACATAATAGGTCTAACGATAACGCATACTATCAACGCAATATGAATATTTGATTGTTTGGCGCCATAAACGAATTGCGGATGAACCAGAAAAAAACCTAAAATGAGGCTTATGCAGGATACAATGGTATCAGAGATCAATACCATGAAATGAAGCATATGAGCAATGATCCATTTGGGAGTGATGGTTTTTGTGATTAGCGCGTAGGAAACCCAGAAAAAAACATATAAATCGAACCAGGGGCCTTTTTTTTCTATATATGAAATCTCGTTATCGAGTTTTTCCGGCAGGATATTTTCAATATAATATTGTTCATGATCCATACAATCAGCAGGATAAAGATCGGCTTCATGGGGGATTTTACCCTGACTGTATCCGATTACTCCAGGACGGATGGATAATACTTTTTCCCATTTCTCCGGATAATACTTTACGAATTTTTCTAATTCGGGTCTTGGACCAATCAGCGCTAAATCGCCTTTTATTATATTGATAAACTGAGGGAGTTCATCAAATTTAAGCCGTTCCATAAAACGTCCCATGCGTGTAAGGCGAATATCATTACTGGTAGTTATTCCTTTACCATCCGCCGGGACGGAAACAGGCATCTTTCTGAATTTGATCAGCCAGAATAATTTCCCGTTTTTCCCCACTCTACGTTGAAAGAAAAATGGCCATCCCGGTGAATCAATCACGATAGCCAGAATTATTATCAAAAGTAATGGGCTGATTAAAATCAGAATAAAAATAGATATAAGACATTCTAAATATCTAGGCATCTTGAATTACTCGATATACTAATTTATCAAAAATGATAAATATACAATTATATTTACAAAAAATATTCAAAAAACAAAGCGATCAAAATGTATATAAATATTTGATTTACAAATACATATCGAACTTAACTGTTTTAACAAATAAGTTTGATACCAATAAAATAAGCAAAAAATATACCAAATATTAAAAATATTACATATATTAATATTCGTATAGTGAATTACAAAAAAAAAATTACTCATAAAAGAAATTCATGATGATAAAATATCTCAATTCCTGAATCGTTAATTATGGAATAAACTCGGAGGATGGATTCTAGGCGTTATCTTAATTGATAATTTAATCCATTTGTTAAAAGTAATCAAGGAAGGATTTTTTTATACTTTATATTCATTAGATTCATTTGAGACTTTTTGGGGAATATCTTTTTCTATCAATATTCTTGTTTTATTTAATAACCTTGACCCTTCATTTGGGGAAAGTTACAGTCCCTTGAGAGCGATTATCCAAATGACGTTTATTCAAGGGTGTTGAAAGTTAAAGAGAAGGATAAATTGATTAAATTCGGCGTTTTCAATACGCTTGCTTTTAACAACGGCTCTGCACTATATTCCGTTTTATATTATAAAACGAAAGGTAATTAAGATTTCAATGAATATGGAATCAGCAAATAAGGATACATCTAGCGACGCCATGACGGTTCAGTCTCTTAAAGAGACGCGTGAAAAAATTCTCAAGGAAATCGGTAAAGAGATCATAGGGCAGCAATTAGTTGTTGAGGAGTTGCTTATCGCATTATTCGCGGGCGGACATGCGCTTATCGTGGGAGTTCCAGGTTTAGCAAAAACCACTTTGATCCGTACTTTCTCAAAAATACTTGATCTTAAATTCAATCGTATTCAATTCACTCCGGATTTAATGCCATCTGATATAACCGGCACGGAGATTTTGCAGGAAGACCGCAGTACCGGAGAACGGGTATTCCGTTTTATTAAAGGACCTTTGTTCGCCAATATTATTCTGGCTGATGAAATAAACCGTACTCCTCCAAAAACCCAGGCGGCTCTGCTGGAAGCAATGCAGGAATCCCGCATAACGATAAATGGTAAGGATTATCCCCTGGAACCGCCATTTTTCGTGCTTGCCACTCAGAATCCTATCGAACAGGAAGGAACCTATCCCTTGCCGGAAGCGCAATTGGATCGCTTTATGTTCCAGATCAATATCGATTATCCCACGGAACAAGAGGAGATCGAAATAGTAAAGAATACCACTTCCGCATATCATAATGAGCCGGAAATGGTGGTTACCGGTAAGGATATCATGAATATCCAGGAACTGGTTCGCCGCGTCCCAGTATCTGAACAGGTTATTCAATACGCAGTTAAAGCGGTTAAAGCCACTCGTCCAAACAGCGGCGAAAATGTTTCTGATGATGGTTTAGTAAACCGTTACGTCTCCTGGGGAGCAGGACCGCGCGCTTCGCAATACCTCATTCTGGCAGGCAAAGTACGAGCTATTCTTAACGGCCGCAACTCAGTTTCAGAGGAAGACGTCTGTTCTGTGGCTAAACCTGTTTTGCGCCATAGAATAATAACAAATTATCGCGCTGAAGCTGATCGGGTAGATGTTCATCAAATCATTGAATCAGTCTTCCAGGGAGCTAAACCTCAATAATTTAGTTTATTAGAGAGTTTGCTATATTCACCCTCACCCTAGCCCTCTCCCGTGGGGAGAGGGAACTCGGTTGTCGACATTGGTTATAATTCTACTGTATATTCCAATGCATAACATTCGATATAATTTAGAGTTATGTTCGTTGTTTCTCGTGTGAAATCACCTATACAACCGTGAATATCCATGTGAAATAGATTAAATGAATTTGATCTTTAATAAATTACATTAACCCAAATACTTATAAAAATATATATAAGAACAATAAATACAAGTGGTTATTGTGTTGCATATCATGGGAATAATTAACTTGGCAGATATATTGCTTATAAATAAGGATAGTTTTCAAATAAAGATTGAAACGATACCTTTCTTCATGGGTTTATTAATAGAATATAGCGTATCGTTTGAGGTATAGATAAAGATGAAAAATACATCCGGATTAATTGGTCGTCGATACGGTGAACTGTTACGTTCGCTTAATGTGATTAATGACGATGACATGAACCGTGCGATTGCTATACATGAGAAGACTGGTGAAAACCTGGATACTGTTCTGGTCGACAATGATATTGCCGATGAGAACCAGATGTTGCAGACTCTTTCAAGTCATCTAGGGGTAGAGACTATCGATGTTAAAAACCTCGAATTGACTCCGGAAATTTTGCAGTATGTTCCAATTCGCTTTGTTCATAGATACAACATTCTACCTATTGATCATAAAGGCGACACGCTGCGCATCGCAACCGCCGATCCGCTAAACTTCCATGCTTTAGATGATTTACGGCTTCTTTTGAAATGCGATGTCGAACCTTTGCTGTCTCCCAGCGATGACATCAAATTAATGATCAAGAAATATTACGGCATCGGCGCCGATACGGTAGATAGTCTGCTGGAAGAAGACGGGGCGTTTGATGATGATTTGTTGGAAAAAGAGAATATCGAAGAACTCAGCGAAGACGCTTCCATCATTCGCTTTGTTAACCAGATTATGACTGAGGCGGTTTCTGACCGGGCTACTGATATTCACTTTGAACCGTTCGAGGATGAGTTGCGCATCAGATACCGCATCGACGGCATGCTCTACGAAGCCGCTGTGCCGCCCACCATCCGTAGATATCAAGCGGCGGTTATATCCCGTATCAAGATCATGGCGGATATGAATATCGCCGAGAAAAGACTTCCCCAGGATGGCCGCATCAACATTAAAACGGGCAACAATGAATTCGACCTTCGCGTCTCCACCGTTCCCACGCCTTATGGTGAAAGCATCGTTATTCGTATTCTTAACCGTGGAGACACCATCTTTGATTTGAAAAAACTGGGCTTCGACGAATATTCTCTTGAGGCGTTCAACAAATTGATTTCGGTTCCTCACGGCATCATTCTGGTTACTGGTCCTACCGGCAGCGGTAAAACCACTACGCTCTACGCCACCCTGTCAAAACTAAACCAGATGGAGAGCAAAATCCTCACCATTGAGGAGCCTATTGAATATCATTTACGCGGCATAATTCAGGTTCAGGTAATTCACAAAATCGGATTAACCTTCGCCAGCGTGCTGCGCGCTTTCCTGCGGCAGGACCCCGATATCATTCTGGTCGGTGAAACCCGTGACCACGAAACCGCTGAAATTGCTATTCAGTCCGCTTTGACAGGTCACCTGGTTTTCACCACTCTCCACACCAACGATGCTCCCGGCGCTATTACCCGTCTGGTCGATATGGGAGTTGAACCATACCTGGTTTCTTCTTCGGTCATAGGCGTAGTTGCTCAACGTCTTATGCGCCGGATATGCCCCGCATGCAAAGAAGAATTCACTCCGGAACATGATTTGCTGCAAGGCCTGGGCTTAACTGATGAAGAATATAAAGATGCAAAATACTATAGAGGACGCGGCTGTGAGGATTGTAAATTCCTCGGTTACCGGGGCCGGGTGGCAATCTATGAAATCATGAAAATGAGCGAAGAGATAAGAGAACTGACCGTACAGCGCGTCCCATCCAGTGATATCAAGAGAATGGCGCTGAAAGACGGCATGAAGACACTACGCATGAACGCACTGGAAAAGGTATTACAAGGCACTTCGACTTTGGAAGAACTCATTCGCGTTACGCAGGAATGGTAAAGACAAGTTAGGCGGATAATTATGCAATATCACTACAAAGCTAAAAAAATGAGCGGCGAAGTGATTGAAGGCCTGGTTGAGGCGGATAACCGTAAATTGGTTATCAGCAAACTGCAACAGATGCATGTCTTTCCCATTTCTATTAAAGAGAAAGGCGGCGGTAAAGGGCTAAGTTCTGAAGTTTCCTTTAAGTCATTTACTCGCATCTCCCGAAAGGATGTCACCACGTTCAGTCGCCAAATGAGCGATCTGTTACGCGCCGGCCTGCCATTAGTGCGTTGCCTTCAGGTTATTACTCAACAGACGCCAAATGTGAAAATGTCAGCGGTTATTAAGAATGTCTCCTCAGATGTTGAAGGTGGAACCGCCTTTTCCGATGCATTGGCCAAGCATCCTAAAGTTTTCTCTTCATTATACAGTAGTATGGCTAAAGCCGGTGAAGCTGGCGGTATGTTGGATCAAGTTATGGAGCGTCTGGCCGACTTCATGGAAACCGAGCAGGAAACCCGTGGCAAAATCATCGCTGCGATGACTTATCCTATCTTCATGGTGGTAGTCTGCGTCCTGGTTATTATTGTCCTTTTCACAGTGGTGGTTCCCAACTTTATGGTGATGTTCGAAGAGAGCGACATCCAACTGCCCATGTCAACCCAAATGTTGATATATGCCACCGATTTTATTAAATTCGGATGGTGGTTTATTATTGGTGGAGGGGTTGGCGGTGGAATCCTGTTTTATAATTTTATCAAAAGCGAAGCTGGTAGTTTGATGTTTGATATGTTCAAATTGAGACTGCCATTAATTGGTGAATTTATCAAGAAACGTGAAATTTCCAAATTTGCGCGTACTCTTGGAACTCTGCTGGCCAATGGCGTACAAATTTTGAAAGCTCTTTCCATCACCGAATCGGTTATTTCCAATAAAGTACTCAAACAGGATATAGAAAAGTTCCAGGATGATATTAAAGAAGGCAAGAAACTTTCAAGCCGTATGGCTGAAAGCGACCTTTTTCCTCCGATAGCGGTGAATATGGTCGGCGTCGGCGAAGAGACCGGAAATTTAGAATCGACGCTGCAACGCGTTGCTGATACCTTTGATAAAGAGACAAATCAGATTATTAAGGCGATGACCACCATCATCGAACCGTTGATGATCGTTATTATGGCGGTCGTGGTTGGTTTTGTAGTGTTCGCCATGATTATGCCGATCTTCCAGATCAGTCAGGGTATCAGTTAGGATAATTGGCGTATTAAGAAATATAGAATTGATTACCTTATTAATCATCGATCTCTTAACCGGGATCGTTCATCATAGTTTAAGATAGAATTCAGGAGAAGAAAATGAATAACAAACGTAGAGAACATGGTTTTACGCTGGTCGAACTGTTGTTGGTTGTTACCATTATTGGTATTTTGGCCGGAGCCGTCATGATTAACTTCAGCGGCAAAACCCAGGAAGCCAAGGTTATCCGCGCCAAACAGGATATTACGCAGATTCAGACTGCGCTGGCTCTTTATGAAATCGCCATCGGCGCTTATCCGACCAGCGATCAGGGATTGCAGGCTTTGGTTGAAGATCCCGGCGTTGAAGGTTGGAAAAAGCCTTTCCTACCCAAAAAGAATGTTAAAGACCCCTGGGGCAACGAATACCGTTACTCAAATCCCGGTGACAAATCCGGTTATGATTACGATCTGTACTCCGTAGGTCCTGACGGTCAGGAAGGCAGTGAAGACGACATCGGCAATTGGGATGAAGAAGAAAATTAATCCATTAACCTAACTGATCGATTGCAGCCAGCTTATTTTCACAGGTGGATCAATCAAACTAATCAGTGGTGGATAAAATAATGATGGTTAAACCGCGAAACCAAAACGGATTCACTCTTATCGAGTTGACTCTGGCGTTGCTGCTGCTTGCAATTATCACTGCATTCGGCCTTCCCAGTATGCGTCAACTCTATGAGTACTCGGAAATGCAGCGAGTCACTTCCGGTTTAGCCAACGCTCTGCGTTACGCTCAACAGCGCGCTATTCAGGAGCGGGTTCCTGTCCGAGTCGAACTTGACGTTGACAAGAATTCCTACTGGGTTCCGGTCGAAGAGAAAAAAGAACGGCGCCATTATGTTTCACGGCGCAAACATCGCAGTTCAAGCAGCAAACGCTCTTCCCGGAGAAATAACCGGCGTATTACGGAAGTAAAAGAGATAGTAGGGTCTCTTCCTAAAGGTTTCATTTTTGAGTTTTTCTATAAAGTCGCTCAAAACGAAGAGATACGTCGTAGAGAAGGTTCTATTAATTTCTATCCAGATGGATCGGCTGATGAGACCTTTATCACCATCTTATGGCTGTCGAGCAAACGGGAAGACGAAAGGCGTTTGTTCATAAAGATTTCTCCAGCCACTGGTTTGGTTACCAGTATGGAGGGAAGCACCGAGCAGCAGGGATCAGATTTTTACGAGGGGTATTATGAACAGAATAATCAATAATACTCTTGTTAATCAAAAATCCCGATTCACTTCCCGGCGAAAACGTTTTGGCGGTAAAGACGGTTATTTGTTGATAGAAGTATTGGTCGCCATGACTATTTTCGCCATCGCCGGCAGCGTATTACTGCGCTCATTAATCAGTTCCATCGATGCGGCCAAGACGTTGCGCGATACGACTAAAGCAATTTATCTGACCAAGTATATGCTCAATAATCTGGAATTGCGCTATACCCGCAAGGACAATGTGGAACTGGGTGAGTTTGACGGGAATTTTCCTCAACCGGGGACTAACAAGTTTCGTTGGCATGCCATAATTGAATATAACAAAGACCATGATGCATACATCATTACCGTCCGCACGACCTGGGATGACGAAGAACAATATGGACGGCAAAGAAGAGGGCGCTGGCGACGAAGCGATAACAGCGGTTTTATGCTCAAAACAATGGTGCTTACCGCACGTTATAACGAAGAGTTGATGCTTGGCGGAGGAATGGGCGGCAAACCTCAAATCCAGAAACGCGGCAATGCCCGCGATCAGAGCGGAGGTAGGCGATGAAGAAGACCCATTCATCTAAACGCGGCTTTACTCTGATTGAGTTGATCCTGGGCATGACTATCCTGACCATAATCATGGGCAGCATCTTCATGACCATGAAAGTTGGTATGGACGCTTACCGGCAAGGGCGTCATACCATGGAAGTCTATCAATCCGGTCGCATCGGATTGCAGAAAATATCACAGGAATTGCAACTGGCGCTATCGTCATATTCGTTCTCTCAGTTGAGAGATACATATAGCCAGCTGACTTTTGAAGAATTGATGACGCAATTTAAAGGCATTCCGGTTCAGGAAGAAGACCCCGGCGCCATTCGCTTTATCGGATCAGCCAATTCTATAACCTATGTTCGTAAGGTATACCATCTAGATCAATATCCGCCTTTTGATCTGGAAGAATGCGCTATATTTGTTGAAAATAACCGGTTGACTTTATCCGTGCTTCGTTCGTTATTAGAAATAAAGCGGGCTACATGGTTTTTTCAGCATATATTCAAAGTAAATCTGAACGGCGTGGTTATCCCTGAAATGGGCGGTCGGATGAGATTTCGCGAGATGGGTGAATTCGGCGAACCTCCGCTCCAGGAATGGCTGGGAGATGTTGGTTTTCGCGACCACCGCTACACCATCGCTGAAGGAATCCAAAAAATTGATTTTCGTTTTTCCGATGATGGGCGTTGGCAATCATCCTGGGATTCTCAGGAATTGGAAACCACTAACCGGATATCACCTCAAAGCCCAAATTATATTCAAAACAATGATATGAAAATCAGTGAAAAAGGGCCGCCTAAAATTGTTGAAATAACACTGACTCTGGAAAATAATGAAATTTTATCGACGGCGACGGACATACCGGCGGGTAATATGAGAGCATCCGTTTTTGGAGTTGCTCAACCGCCTCCACCTGAACCAAAACCGGCGACCAATTTGAGTTCGCGATTTGAAAATGAAACGCCGGCAGCTGTGCCGAGACCATAGCGCAAGAAGATTAGATGATGAGAAAAAAACAGGAAGCCGGCGTTGTCTTAATCCTTACTCTTTGGGTGATCGTCATTTTGGCGTCAGTCTCTTTGGCGTTTGTCCGTCAAACCATGATCGAAGCCAAGATGGTGGGCTTCCAACGCGACGTCACTATAGCGGATTCGGTAGCCAAAGCGGGTTTACAGCAAGCCCTGATCTTATTGCGTGAAGACAAGATCAAAGACAGCGGCGAAGACATGAAGGAAACATTGACCCATTTTAAGGATGACGACATCTTCATGTACGACGGTGGAACTGAAGCCTGGGCTGATAATCCTGAACTATACCTGGATGTTCCATTTTACGAAATGGGAGACAATGCAGCCTATTATTATGTGAGCGTTGAAGACGAAGCCTCTCGATTTCCCATTAACAATATGTCCACAACGATAGATATGATCGCCCATCTTCTTGAACTTTCCGGCGTTCGGGAAAGAGATTCCATGTCATTGGCCGGCGCCATTATAGACTGGCGCGATAAAGATGATATCCCGGCGGATTTAAGCGGCGGCGGCGTAAGCGCCTCTTCAGGCGAAGGCGATGAATTCTCCCAATATAACTCAGGCCGGGGCGGTAGAGGCAGCAGAGGCAAAAATGAAATACCTGAAATATCAATAAAAAACGCTCCATTCTCTACTATAGATGAATTGCTGCTGCTTCCTGGAATGACTCCAGCTATTGTATTCGGTACGATTGATCCTGATGAAATGAACTCAGGACGCACCCGCCGCAAGAGAATGGGCAAGGGTGAATATATGGGCTTAAAGAATCTGGTGACGGTATATGATACTCATGTCAACATGAATACTGTTAAACAAGAGGTTCTCGAATCACTGCTTTATCCTAGTTTGGGGAAAGATGCGGAGAGTATTGCTGAAGATTGGGTGGAATACCGCGATGGACGAGATGGGGAAACTTATACTGATGACGATAATGTCTTAAAAACAATTGATAATCATGATATGGATGATGTTCACTACACGGAAGTAAACGGCTTCACTGATGAGATTTGGAAATCCCTGGTTCCAAGTCTGGCCAAGATTGAATCACGATTGTTCGTTATAACATGTTTTGCTGAGTATCAGGGCATCGAAAAAGGATATCGAGTTATTGTAGATCGACAATATACTCCTTGGGATCAAATGCCCATCTTCGGCATTGATACAATGGATGTTGAAGATTTAGAGCAGGTGAAAATGCAGATCAGGTTATTTGAACCGATCTATGACGTTAATCAACGCATCGAACAGATGATGTAAGCTGATGAGTTAGCGAAAAGTATCTGGAAGACGAAACTCACGCAATATTTTGTATACATCACTCTAGATATGTGGCTGCTTATTGTGGTCTTGAAAATTGATTTTGACTTTATTACCGTTTCGTCAGAAGCTGCTGAAAGTTCGAGATAAAAATGGCAAGAGCAACTAGAAGAACACGGACAACAACTAAACGCACTACCAGTCGTCCCAATAGACGCTCGGCGAACCGTTCCAGTAAAAAACTGGGTAAAGGGCGCCGTGTGGCTACGGGGATCGATTTGGGTTCCTTTTCCGTTAAGATCGTTACTCTTTATGGAGATGATAGTGGGAATATTGATGTCAAACGCATAACTGTTAATCCTCTGGCTGCGCCTGATGGCGCGGAGTATCCCGAAGAACTTCATGAACGTCAAAAAGAAGCTCTTAAAGAGGCGATCAAAAGACATGGCAAACTTGAAGGACGCGTCATTTTAGGCTTCCCCAGGAATCTGGTCACTATCCGTTATTTGAATCTTCCTTCTTCCAACTATGAAGAACTTAAAGAGATGGTGATTTATGATGTTGAACGACATGTACCATTTTCTCTTAATGAATTAGAAATCTCGTTCCAGATTGTGGAAAAATTAGGCGATCATGAATCGCGCATCATGATGGTCTGCGTTCCGCGTAAGGAAATTCAACCATACCTGGATATGTGCGCTGATATTGGCATTGAAGCGGATCGCATTGAAATCGATGTATTAGGAGATGCGGCATCTTACAGCCGGTCTATCCAACCTGATGAGACGGTCGCCATTGTCAATTTCGGTCGATCAACCGTAAACCTGTCCATCGTTAGAAATGACAAACTATTGTTCAGCCGCAGTATGCCGGTTTCTGAAGAGAAACTGTTATCCGGTTTCCCCGGCGCAAAATCATGGCGTGACCTTCATGGTCGCATTACCGCCGCAGGAGCGCTTCATCCCAATGAACGGGATCATTTCGCTGGTTGGGTGGATCGTTTGTCTCTGGAATTACTGCGTTCTATAAGTTCTTTTGCTTGTGAAGCTCATGCAACCAAGATCGAACGGTTGATCCTGTGCGGCGGGGCGGGCTATTTCCCGGCTGGACCTCCAAGAGGTCTAAGTCTGCGCATTAAAACTACCGCTGCCGTTGAACCGGCTCTGAATGGTGAACTGCCGTCCGGCGACGATTACCATGGCAGTGAAATCGCAACATCCGCCGGTTTGGCCTTGCGTGGATTAATGAAGGATGAGGAAGTGATGAATCTCCTGCCCGATGATTTCATGCAGGAAAGAGAACAGATCAATAAATCCGCCTTTAGAAAAAATGTCGCCATATTGATGTTTATGGTATTAACCCTGTTGGGCGGCGCCGGTTATCTGTATTGGTATGAGAGACACATTCAACTAACCCAATTGGACGCATTTTTCCAGAAACGCTTGTCTCAGGTTGCCGGATTGAATGCCAAGAAGAAAGAACTTTCGGTCGTCGAGCATTATTTAGATCAAAAACAGTCTTGTATAAACGTTATACAAGGAGTGCTTAAATCACTTCCTCCCAAAGCATATATCAGTGATATTGCTTTTACCAAAAGAAGATCACTGGAAATTAACGGACAGGTTGAAACTGAAAAAGATTACCAGGTTTTCAATGAAGCATTGATCTCTCTTGGAACAGAAAACGGAGCAGAACCCTATTTTATTGATGTTAAAGGTGATACCGGAAAAAAAGATTTGCCTCTAGGCCGCGACGTTACCAAGACGGTTATCGATTTCCGCATTACCTGTACTCTTCGTTGGGAAAAGGAAAATGGATAAGTATCTCTAAAGAGAGAAGAAGAGAAGATTATAATGGCTAAAACAAAACGTGAAAAATTATTATTTACTATTGTCATAATCGCCGTGTTGATTTTCGTCGGCGCTTTACTGTATCGGCAAGTTGGAGATTCTATCTTCAATATGGATGATCGTATTGCAGAAAAAGAAGCCGCGATAAACAGTCAGTTGGATATTCAGGAGAATGCGGTGGAGATTCAATCCCGTTATGAAGCTATGAAGGCTGAGATGAAACTGGAAGGCAACAATCCTGAACAGTTCGCCGCAATCAGAAAATCCATTACCCAGATTCTCAGCGAAGTTGGAATCAAGAGTAATCACAGCATCAGTCAAAAGGAACCTAAAATGGAAGATAATTTCAAGATTGCTTCCATTAATATCAATCAAATCCAATGCACTCCACAACAACTTGGACAGTTATTATACAAGATCGAAAAACAATCGAATGTTATGGAGGTTGAAACCTGTCGCATTACCAACTTGATTAGCGAAATTGGTAAAACATCTATGGGACGCAACAGTGGATTATTGCAGCGCGTACCTCCTACCGGCATGATAGATGTAGATATGCAGATTTCCAGATTGATTGAATACCGTAAAGGCGAAAAGCCTAAAAACCGGAGATGATAATGAATCGTATAGTTATAACATATTTTCTTTTGTCACTTCTACTAATTGGTTCTTCTGTTATTCTTGCCATGCAGGTAAGACATTTCATGAATGAACGCGTTGATCCTACAGAAAAATTTGAGGCTAGAATTCAGGATCCCGAGGTTATTCAAGATAAAATTAAACAGAAAGCAGCGGAGCAGCAGAAGGATATTCTGTTAACCTTCAGCCAGACTCGTTCATTCCGTGAATTGGCTACTCCGGCGCCTCGTCCCACACCGACGCCCATTCCTCCTCCGAGTCCCACTCCGGTAGTGGTCGGCAAGGGCTGGGAAATTGTATGGGCCACTAAAAAAATGGTAATCTTAAAGAAATACGATGGCACGGAAATCACAGCCTTTGTCGGTCAAGATATGGAATCACAATATGGAAATTTCAAAATTCTTGAGATTAATCCTGATCCAGATATCCCACGCGTAAAAGTTAAAGACCTGGCTACCGGCATCACCAGCGAAATCACTCAACAAGTCAAACGCGGTAAATAATAGAGGCGATTACTTATAATCCCTTATTAGTATAAAGGAGTATGAAATTGAGAATTCGATATCAAGCATTTCTGATCTGTGTAATTACGATCACGGTTATTATGGCCGCTGTTATTGGCGCCTCAGCGCAAGAGGCGAAGCCTCCACAGCCTACCGGCGCTGGAGCAGGCAGTGGACTTGACAAGAAACTTGAAGGTCCAGTGATAGCCCGAAACCAGGATATAAACACCTTGTTGACTCTGCTTCAAACTGAGAGCGGCATCCAAATGGTGCTTGGAGACGGCATAAATAAAAAAGTTACTTTTTCTCTGGATAATCCAACGGTGCGCAGCGTACTGGATACAGTTCTGCCTGCCAATGGTTTGGATTACGCAGTATTAGATAACGGCATTGTTCGCATTGACACCACGGAAAATATTTTAATCATTAAAACGCCTGATGTGGAAATGATGACGCGTACATTCTCTCCGGTTTATCTTGACGTCATTGAACTGGAAGAAGTTTTGGGGCAGTTAAAAAGCCCTCAAGGTTCTATCACGATCGATAACCGTTCTCAGCAGGTTATTGTCCTGGATATTCCTGAAGCCATCCAGGCCATGCAGCAGATGATTGATCAACTGGATGTTGAAATGGAAACCCGGCTTTTCGATTTGAAATTCGCCAACGCGGAAGAGGTTGTAAATCAACTGCAAGGCGTTCTTAGCACGGAAGAGGGTAAACTGGTTGTCGATTATAGAAACAATAGGTTAATAATCACTGATACTCTGCAACGGCTCGATCAAGCCCAGGCCATTATTGAAGAGCTTGACATGGAACTGCAATATAAAATTATTCCACTGGCTTTCGCTTTGCCGGAAGATGTACTGCCATTAGTTGAAACTCTTCTTACTGAAAATGGTTATGTGGATTTTGATCCACGCACTTCACGGATCATCATTCAAGATATTCCTTCAGTGGTTGAACAGGTTATGAGACTTATCAAGGATTTGGATATCCCTACCCAACAGATATGGGTGGAAGTCGATCTGGTTCAAATTACTAATAATAAGTCATTCACCCTTGGAACAGAAGCATCTTTTGGCAGTGATATCGGCGTTGGTGGCGATCCCAATGCTCCTGAAAACATCGATTCCGCTACAGGAGGAGCATTTTCTTTTAATCCTTTCCTGGTGACCGGCGCATCCGGTTTAACCCTTAATGATGTAAGGCAAGGCAGTTATCGAATCCAAATTGACGCCATGGTCAAAAAAGAAACGGCTGAAATTATCGCCAGTCCACGCTTGCTGATTCAAGATGGAGAAGTGGGTTCTTTTACATTAGGTTCCGAAGAACCCTATGCCGTTCGTCAGCAAGGTTATGGTGGTTATAACAACTATAGTTCCGGCTCGACTGGGGGTGATTACTTTACCCAACGTTCGCGGCAAGTTGGTACAACTATCGAAATGGAATGCTACTCCAGCGAAGCTGGTTATATTGAGATGTTTATGTCCATCGAAAACTCCAGCGCCCGCCGTGTTGCACTATCGAACCTTGGTGATGGCCTCGCGGTTGATGGTTCATTTATTAATACAGTGGCAACTGTGAAAAGCGGTAGAACAGTTGTTCTTGGCGGTATCATTAACCGGAAAAGCAGCAAAGCTCAAAGCGGAGTTCCCATTTTAAGCAGTATTCCAATTCTCGGAAATCTTTTCAAAAATAAATCCACTAATGATGATAGAAATAAACTATTGATCTTTATCACGCCTCGTATTGTAAATATCAATGATCCATTTGATTTCGCTCAGATTGATAATTTCCAACGCTTGCGTGATCTACAGAGTAAAGGCGTTACCAAATTCGTGGAAACTTCTGTTGATGATAAGTTTCTGGATTGGAGTTCTGAAGAAGAGAACGAAATTAGCGCTATTCAAGAATCTCTTGGGACTGATGCTGTAGAAACCAAAGAGAAAGTAAGACAACCTTCCAAGAAAGAACAATTGGATAGTGGAATCATTCGTGTTGAAGATAAAAAAGACTAATAGTTCTCTGTCACAACAAAATCGTCGAATAACAAAGTCCCCTCTCCCTCCGGGAGAGGGCTAGGGTGAGGGCGAAATTAGCAATACTCCCCGAAAATAAGTATTAAAAAGAAACTCATAATAAAAGGGCATCTGTCTAACCAGACATGATGACCCTGAGGAGAGGGCGATATGGACGACATTTTTTACTTTGCATATAGCAAGCATATAGATCCGGGTAATTTAAAGCGGTTGCGCATTAATCCGGAACTCAGTATATCTGCAATTTTGCCCAATTATCGCTTGGCCTTTAATGTGCTTGAAGATGAACTGTTCCGCTTTGAAACGCGTGGGTTGGCCAACATAATTCCGCGTTCAGGATTCAATGTCGAAGGCGTCTTGTATCAGATCAGCGAGGACGATTTCGTCAAACTGGACGACAATTACGGCGTACCGGATATGAAATATTACCGGAAACTTGTCACCGTACAGGCCTATAATGGAGACTGGTATTCCGCCATGACCTACGCCGGATGGCCTGACGTCACTTCACAGGGATTGCTGCCTAGTGGAAATCACATGAAGGAAATCATCGATGCCGCCCGGCATAAAGGCATGTCTCCCGAATTGCGCCAGTTCCTCGAAAGCCATCCGACAACAGTGTGATTATAGAGGTTCTTCTCAAACAACCGCTTCAATCTAAAATATCGGGAATGGCTATATATGGCAGTTGACGGTATTTTTCCCGGTGATCAAGACCATACCCCACCACGAATTCATCTGGAATATCGAATCCCTTGAAATCCACCGGGGGAGTCTTTATTTTTTCACAATCTTTTTTTATTAACAATACGCAGGTTTTTAGTGAAGCGGGTTCTTTTTTTTGACAGATATCGAAGGCGCATGCCAGACTGGCGCCGCTGTCCAGGATATCTTCAACCAGCAGGACATTCCGGTTTTTTATATCAGGGAAGGGAAGTTGGTAATGATTCACTTTTGTTTGGGGAGCAGTCTCTCCCTGATAACTGGATAGATACAAGAATCCGATTTCAACATCTATTTCCAGTTCCTTCATCAATCCAGTCAAAAACATCACTGAGCCTTTGAGCACGGAAATTAATATTAATTCTTCTCCGCGATAGGCCTGATTGACCTCGTTAGCCAAACCAGTTATGCGCTGTTCTAATTCTTCTTGTGATATCAGAACTTTTTTTATAGGTAATATCATGGTGAGGAAGTTGTATCTTTGGTAGCATTTGACGCTGCGGTTTCGTTTTGAGCGTTAGTAATTTCTTCTAATAATTTTCTTACTTTAACCTGTTTCGGATCAATCTGATATGAACGGTTCAGGAATTGCTGAGCCATAAGTATTTGGCCGTTTTTGGCGTAAAGCGTGGCCAATAAATTGTATAAAGAAGGATTGCGTATAGGAAGTTTAAGTGAAGAAATATGCGTCTCTGCGTCAATGGCCTGCGCCAGGGCTTCATCCTCACGGTGCGCGGCGAAGAGCATCTCTGCATATTGAACCTGCGTCCAGGGCGTGGCGTTGGGAGAAGTTAGGGCGCGGGTAAATGCGCTTTCCGACTCACCGAAATTGAGTAAAATCATTTCTGCGCGGCCAATTAAAGCCCAAAGACTGGCGTCAGATGCATTCTTTTCAACCAAAGATCGCGCGATATCACGGGATTTCTGCGCTTGACCCAGCATAAGATGACATTCAGCAATCTGGCCATAGGCATCAGGCGTATTGATCACTAAATTCTCGGCTTCCTGCAAAAAGGCTTTACCTTCATCAAGCCGACCCTGCTTGCATACTACAAAAGCCAAAGCCGCTTTGGCAGCGTTGAAATCTTTTTGTAATTGAATGGCGGTTCGGAAACAACCTTCTGCATTTTGCCAGTTGCCCAGCATGGCATGAATGACGCCCAGCGTATATTGAGGACGGGCTTTTTGGCGGAATGATTCGCTCAATTTATGGAAGTTATCCCATGCAATCTGGACATTACCGGTTGCTATATATATTTCTATCAATAAGAAATTGGCCGCATCATCTTTAGCGGAAAGGGATAGAACCTTTTTTAAGGTTCGTTCGGCGGTATCCAGATTTCCCTGAAGTTTTTGTATGACAGCCAGATTATAAAGCAGATCAGCGTCATTGGGGTATTCTGCCAGATATCTGGTTAATTGCGATGCGGCTTCATCAAGTTTGCCTTGCTCCACCAGTTTGGTAATATCGATTTTCTTTAAGTTAACCGGATCATTCATGCAGGATATGCAGAATATTACCATAAACAGAGGAATAATGATGAAAAAGTTTTTTAGTGAAATATCAGTATAATCAAGTTTCATTGAGTAGAAGGCATCCAGTATATTTTCAATGATTATAGACCTGTAACAGTCTTATATAGAATTGTATCGTACCACTGAGGTCGAATCAATCAATGGCAGAGTCATTTGAAAGTTATTATTACTATTATGCAATTATTCCAGTCTAATATTCTACGTACAATTGATGGTATAAGTCACGGTTTCTTTGCTCCAGGTTCAATTAACAATAGAAATCATAATTTGAGTTTCAAAAACGCTCCTCCTGAGCAGGTTATTGCATCACGTCAACTTGCTTGCGGGCTATTAAATATCAATCATCAGCATCTTACCCATGTATACCAGGAGCATAGCACGGTTATTTGGGATATTAAAACCTCTGATAGAGGCGCTGGAGCGTTAACGGGAGAAAACCAGGTGGGCTATGGCGACGCCATGATTACCAGCGATATAGAGACTCCATTGGCCATTCTGGTGGCTGATTGTATACCGGTTTTCTTTTCTCTATCCGATGCAAGCGTTGTCGGATTGGCTCATGCCGGTTGGCGGGGAACCTATGATGATATCAGCGTTAAAATGGTTGATAGACTAACCAGCGATTACGGCGCGGCGCTTGAAGATATTAAAATATGGATCGGCCCCGGTATATCACCTGCCGGTTTTACTGTGAAAAATGACGTCTGGCAGCCTTTTTTTGAAAGATGGGGTAGATATAAACAATGCTTCGACTCCAAAAATTATTCAATCGATCTAAAATTGGTTAATAAATATAGACTTGAGGAACATGGCGTTCCTGCCGACAATATTGAAATGTCGCCTGATTGCACTTATAGCGATAACCGTTTTTTTTCATACCGCCGCGACGGCGCCGGGATCGGCCATAATATGGCTGTTATAATGAGAGAACAAAATAATTAGAAGAAATCAATAATGAATCCTATAGGTCAAAATCAAAAAGAGATGATTCTCAACGGCATCCTTGATGAAGAGATGGAGAAATATTTCCACATCTGTTTCTTTACCGATGATCATGGACCCGACCTGGATGATCCGGATAGTTATATCTTTATACCAAAACCAATATGTCGTATCGTTGATAACCGGACAATCAGCATCCATGAGTGGTATGTACAAAAAAAGGGCCTGTCAAAATACGTTCGCGGTCGCCGAAGGTCGGTTGATGGCAGCATCAATCAGGAAAGGTTGCGCAAAGTACTGGCGAGCCGCAAAGCCATGTTCCGAAAATTATAAATCCTTGAATCGTTCAATGACCTCTTTTTGCCTATCATTCCTCACCAGAATTGTAAAACGTGAGCCATACCAGAAATATGCATCTTCCGGCGATTGGTCAACTATATCTTCCAGGGGAACATAATTTTCTTCAATAACTTTATTAATGCTATTAATAAATTCTCTGTCTTCGCTGAGCATTCGGGAGATGCGACGGTCTATTAGAAGAAGAACGGGACGTTTTTCTTTCAGATCATTCAAAAAGGCCTGCTGCTGAGATGGAGTAACCGCGTCAAGTAATTTCTCTTTCCATAGGGGAGCGAAGTGATAAAATTTTGATCCCGCATAACGCTTTGATGTGATATAGATGGAATTCGGATCGCGGCCAATCAGTAGTATCGTATCATCAGGTTCAGTAAGATGATTAACCAACCGCCCGGCTTCCTGCTGGAAGGCGTATTCTGATTCTTCTGCTGCATAGTCTGATAAAATTTCCCTATAGTCAGCGGCATATTGCTTGACGCCGAATCCCAATGCCGTCACAGACAATAGAATCAAGAGCGATGTAAATGCCATAATGGGGTAGCGTAGTGAACTAGAGCCATTTATAGCGCTTTTAACGCAGCAATAGGCGCCTTCAATGAAAATGGCTAGAAACAGGCTCATCGTCACAGCCGCTTGAACATAGTAATGCTGGTAATACTCGCCGCTGAGGGATATAGCCCATAACTCCGCCGCAAAGGTAATAAGCAAC
Source organism: bacterium (assembly GCA_963662285.2). GTDB lineage: Bacteria > Hinthialibacterota > Hinthialibacteria > Hinthialibacterales > Hinthialibacteraceae. Next base: position 7,512 of record CAXXMV010000007.1, on the reverse strand, counting down.
GGAATCACCATCCAGCGCTGCTTTTGAGGCAACCAACGCATAACTCCCAAAGCCAGGATTGGACTGAATAAGTATGGTCCAGTCGATAAGATGAAGGTCCAATGGATGTTTAGAACATCCATGATTGATTTTGATGGCCGGGCGGCGCCAACATAGAAGAAATTGACCAGATAACTTGCTTCAATATAGTCGAACCATACGCCGTGCCACAGAAAATATAGGGAGATTGCTAACTCCGGTATAATCATTCCGCATGACAATGAGAGCATCGGCTTCCATATTTCACGCAATTTCCGTTCATCGCTAAGATGATTATTAATAATTATCCCTAATAGAAAAATAGACGAAAAAACGAAGGTCTGTCGGAATTGAATGGCTGCGCCTATAGCAATGCCCGCAAATAAAGTATGCAGCAGAGATACTCTTTGCCTGCGCAGCATAATCCAAAAACCCAGCGCCACGAAAAACAAGGCGCTCTCTTCGGTCAATCCACCAGTTCGTATAGTGAATGGGGCGCTGGTATAAAACACATATAAAAAGAGTGTTGAGATGGTGGTTATTAAACTGAATCGTGATTTACATATCAGAAACAGCAACAATGCGGAGAATGAAAGCCAGAAAATCTGATTCAGTTTTATTGCGGTAACCGAGAAGGGCCATAGTCTCAGCGGAAGCGAATGCAACAAAAAAGTCCCGGCTGGTTTATGATCCCAGAAATCGCGGTAGGGAACTTCTCCATTAGCCCAGGCCTGGCCGCCATATAAAAACAGCCCCTCATCATGAGAAAACGCCGAAATAAATGTGTGAGAACGAAGACCGCAATAGACCGAAAACAAGATCAGCCATAGCAGAATTAATAATAGAGAATTACGTTTCATATTGATTGATGCACCCCGTGTGATTAAATCATTCTAATCACTCCAGGTTAAATGTCAAAATGAAGCGCCTATAAAATCAGATTGATTTATTATTGATGATCAAATTCTCCCCCCAAGCCTGGGGGGAGTTAGAGGGGGGTTGTGTGTTTATTATCGATAACAAATCATCACGCGTCTTCAGTTTGGACTTCAGTTTTCCTGAACAAGGGTATAAATGGATATTTCCGGCCATTCAACCATGCGCCGATGAAAGTTGAGCGGACGCAATAATGATAACTTAGAAATAGAATGGGGAATGCAATAAGGTTGATTAACGGATATTTAATAACCCAATGAAGATCAACGTACGCCAGAAGAACCTGGATATATACTACAACAGGAAGATGAACCAAATAGAGCCAGTATGATGAATCGGACACATATCTCCAGGCCGGGCTTTCGTTGTTGAAATAACGAATGAAAAATCCGGATATTCCCAAGATAAAAGACCATATCATAAAGACGTACATCACATGATGAACCAGTTTATGCAGCGATCCAATGTCCGCTTCTGGAGAAAACCAGTGAATTATTGCACTATATTGCCATGTTGGATAAGCCAATAGCAGGCCTATGAAGAGATATAGCCATAACCTCTTTGGCATCTCATCCAATAAATCCTGATTCCGGTGCAGAAACCAACCAACCATGAACATAAAACTATACAGCATGGTTACTGGTATATCTGGAATCAGTGATTCATTGGGCGTATAAACTCCCCAGCCATTCATAAACCAGAGGCAGAGCAGGGTGGGAACTGACAACCACAAGATATTTAACGGCGACGCGATGATACGCTTGAATTTATTATCCATCCATATACTGAATGAACCATTGCTGCTGAACACCAGGGATATCGCTGCCCGCAGCATGATAAACAGTGCATAGATAACCAATAATTGATACAAAAACCATAGGTGAATAAGGCTGAACAGGTCTCCCATGAATTGAAAAGTCATAAAAAAGCCAATAAAACCTTCTATAGGAGATAATCCCATATCAAGGATTTCCTGGATATTTGCATTGCCGGATTTGATCCAGCCGCTTAACCAGACGAAGATTACTATCGGGTATAGGACAATCCAACCAATTACAAATGGGATAAGAATCCTCTTGATTCTATGTTTAATGAATTTCCATTGCCCCTGGCGCATCAAAACCAACCGGGCGAAGAAACCCGCCATAATGAAGAAAATCTCCATCCGGAATGAATGAGATACGTGTTGAAAGAAATTAAATAATTCATGGGCGTGCATATCGGTTATAGCCCACATTTGGCGTCCCGGACAGAATGATTCAGCGGCGTGAAAAACGATGCCCAATAGCAGCGCAAAAGCCCGGAGAGCATCCAGAGAGTGATAACGCAATGTTGTAGATTGATTAGACATTAGACCCCGGTCAGCAAAGTAATTGATATTAATGTTTTATAAATAATGAAACTATATCAAAATTATCAGATACTTAAATATACGAAAACTTTGAAAAATAATTTCAAAGTTTATACGAACTGTGAAGGTAAGGACAGTAATACGCGTACTGAACAAGTTCCTAAAACTAATACAAAAGCCCTCTTGGGGGAAGCATTTCTGGGTAAGATGTTACTTTGTCACGGTGAGTTTGGATGAGGAAATGGTCCGATAGTACACGCTATTGCTTTGTCCTAAACGGCTTGCCTGTGAATGAAGAATATTAGACTATAGTAGGGAGATAAAGTTAAACCTTTCATGCCCTATAATCACGTTGTATCGAGTAACACTAAGGAGAAATGTCAGATGAGACAATATGTAAAACCTTTCTTGGAAAATCGAACAACTCACATTAGTTTCAATCTGCTTGTTTTGCTGGTGATTCTATGGTTATTCGGGGTAGTTGCATCCTCCGCCGAAATTGATCTAACCGATTCCATTCTTATTGTTCGCGAAGGAGTATTGCCATCCGCCGAAATGATGGCGGCGCGCGTTTTGCAGGAAGAGGTCGAACGCCGGACAGGCGTTCTTTGGCTAAAACAAACGGAGTGGCCATCTAACAATACAGTGATAGTCATAGCGACGCGTGATGAATCCACGAAATGTCTTCGGGAATCCCCCTCACTCACGAGTCCCGATTCACCGGAACAGAAACCAGAAGGATATAGAATTTTTGTAGAAAATAAATCCGATTCTAATTCGATTGTCTGGATTATAGGCGCCGATCCAAGAGGAACACTTTATGGCGTAGGGCGTTTACTCCGGCTGCTGCAATGTCAACCAGGCAAAGTTTCTATCACCGAATCCTATGATATTGCATCTTCTCCCGCCTATCCCATCCGCGGTCACCAACTAGGTTACCGCACCCAGGCCAACTCGTGGGATGCCTGGACCGTCGATCAGTTTGATCAATATATCCGCGAACTCGCCTTTTTCGGTATTAACAGCATCGAGAACATTCCTTTTCACGACAATAGAGAAACTCCTGTCATGAATTTGCCTCGACGCGAAATGAATCGGGAATTGAGCAAAATTTGTCAGCGTTACGGCCTTGATTACTGGATTTGGACTCCTGCGGATTTCGATCTGAACGATATGGCTTTAAGAAGCCAAGCGCTCGATAAACACGAGGAACTTTTCAAAGACTGTCCCGAATTAACCGGCGTCTTTTTCCCTGGCGGCGATCCGGGGCATAATCCGCCCGAATTAGTGTTGCCTTACCTGGAAGATTTATCCAAGCGTTTACTACCCATCCATCCCCAGGCCCGAATCTGGCTTTCTCTTCAGTGGTTCAATCGCAAGCAAATCGATTGGATATTCAATTATCTGGAAAATGAATCGCCTCAATGGCTAGCTGGCTTTGTCGCCGGCCCTTCCAGTCCGCCTATCCCGGAAACACGCCAACGAATACCAGCCCAATATAAATTCCGTCTTTATCCTGATATTACCCACAACAAATTATGCCAATATCCTGTTCCCATGTGGGATCAAGCCTATGCATTGACTCTCGGACGGGAAGCCATTAATCCCCGGCCTGTCCAGTATGCTTATATTCACAACTGGTTCGCTCCCTATAGCGATGGATTTATCAGTTATTCCGACGGCGTCCACGACGATGTTAATAAAACCATTTGGAGCGCCCGCAGTTGGAATCCTGAAGCCAATGTACGCGATATCCTCATCGAATACGCCAGAGTCTTTTTTGATCCCGGTATGGCGCAAGAAGCGGCGGACGGCATCCTTGCGTTAGAGAAAAACTGGCAAGGACCGGTTGCGACTAATGGCTCGATCGAAAGTACTCTTTTATATTGGCAACAGATGGAAAAGAAGGCGCCTGAACTGTCAAAAAACTGGCGTTGGCAAATGTGCTTGGTAAGGGCCTATTATGATGCCTATATTCGTCACCGTTTAATCAACGAAACCGGATTGGAAGAAAAGGCCAATATAATTCTTTCTAAAGCCGAGCAGCGTGGAGCAGATGTAGTCATGACCGAAACTTTGGCTGTTTTGAATCAAGCGGTCTCTCAACCTGTTAGTACCGAATTACGCCAGCATATCGTTAATTTGTGTGAGCAATTATTCCATTCCTGCGGCCTTCAGACCAGCGTCGACCAATACTACGCCAGCGGCGCTGAACGTGGAGCGTTCCTTGATTTTATAGACTACCCCATGAATAACCGATGGTGGTTGGAAGACGAATTTAATAAGATCAGGAAATTTCAATCGGAAACAGAGAAATGTGAACGATTAAAACTTATCGCCAATTGGGAACACCCCGGTTCCGGCAGTTTTTATGATGATATTGGCAATACCGCCAAGTCACCTCACGTGATGCGTAGCGAAGAGTTTTTAACCCAACCTGGAGAGGAAGCGCATCCCGAACCAACTTTCTGGTGGTGGAACGAAGGTATGAGCCGCGCCCGATTATCATGGCAAACGACTATGGAATGGCCATCTGCCGTTGTATACGAAGGCTTGGATCCCAATGCCTCTTATACTGTACGTTTGACTGGTTATGGCCAATCGTTGCTCAAGATGGATAATGAGCGCGTTAATCCTACTGTGAACGGAAAAGAAATGGGTGAGTTCAAAGAATTTCCCGTACCACCCCGATTCATAAAAGACCGTAAACTGATTATTACGTGGGATAATCCCACCGATGAAGGTCACCTTAACTGGCGGCAGCAATCCCGGCTCTCGGAAATATGGCTCCTCAAGTAGCATTTATGATGGATCGGTTTTACCGATCCATCATTTAGAACTCAAAATTATTGCAGCCATGCTTCTCTCGAAATAGCAGCTTGTTTTAGCAGGCGGGTGAGTAAATCCAAAGAGGACTATGCTCATTATTTTGCAGAGAACGAACCGCCATTTTTGAGGAAAACCATATTGAGAGCAGCGCCTGCTTCTTTGGCTTTACTCAAAAACGTCTCTGCTTTTTTAGGCTTATTTTGATGCTGTAGTATTGCGCCCATTAAGAATAATCCACTGGCATGATTTGGATTAATCTCCAGGCATTTTTCTAAATGCGTTTTCACCTGTTCTACTGCATCCGAATTCCATTCATCAATGGGGATGAGGTATAGTTCCATTGAAGCGAGGCAAAACCATCCCCAATCATAACCGGGGAAATACCCGGCGCCTTTTTTGAATGTCTCAATGGCGAATTCGATGTATTCTTTGGTCCAGTCATTTTTTTGATCATGACTAAGTTTGAAGGCGATTCCCAGCCAGAAGTGTTTATTATAGGGTGTTGGCGGCCCTTCAGCCAAAGATTCTTGAAATGCCTCTATCGCTTCCTCATACCGTTTCAGATTGAATAAGCAGAGCGCTTTATTATACAAAACTAAATCAAGAGCGATATTTTTAAAACCATCCTCGTCATCTTCTCTTATCATTGCAATAGACTGGTTTAGATAACTTAATGCTTTTTCAAATTGTTTTTGAACTAAATAAAATTCTCCAAAACTTGAACTTAACCCCTCTGGTTTACGCATTATATTTACATTGGATTTCATACACTGGATAACTTTTTCACCTGTCTCCAAATCACAATTGAGTAATGAAAATGCTGAAAGGTTGTTTTTTATCATATAAGATTTGGCGATTTCAATAATTGCTTTGTTATTATCATCAAAAGCCATGAGGGAATCTGATTCTTGCGTGACGCTCCTAAGCGCATCTTCATCCATTATGTTATTTTTATCGATTACGTCGTCGGTTCCAAACAAATGGGATATTTCATGAACAATAAGCCATTTTCTGAATAGAAATGATCCCTTTTTATCATCAGCATTAATTGCAACAATGCTCACGCCTGCTTCGGCTTTGGTTTTTCCCGCATCATTGGAGGAGGGAACGAATATCAGTAAACTTTCCCCTTTTTTTTTTGTATTGTCGCGCGAAATCACTCATGATTTCCGCCTGCCTGTGGTGATGCCACTCTCCTTGATACTGCTTTGGCATCTGGTATTTTTGGAGAGTTGAAAAGCGGATATTGATGCCGATATTATTTCTGAAATACTTCTGGGCGTGAAGCAGCCAGTATTTTATATTTTTTTTAAAGCCACGCTTGTAAATACGATTTTCAACCAGAACCCTAATATCAACATCATGCTCTTCGGTGAGTTGCTTTTCATAATTCCTGGTAATTACAGAGGATTCATAAGACTTATATAATACATACGCAGATAATGACAATATTAAAACGGAAAGAATGATGATTAGAAAATAGCGCATAGAGACCCCTTTATGCGAATATTTAATTCTTATTAGATGATTTTTCCTTACCTATGCTTCATTCAATAACATAACGATTCTTCATTCAATAATATAACGATCCTTGATTTCATAATATAATTTAATGACATTATGAAAATATCACTTCATGCTTTCCCAATGCTTGCCTAATCCACTGGAATCAGCTTTCAGCCTGAACCTGAAGCCGCGGTGAATCTCCTGGCTGACCGTTCCCCGCATGGCGTATATCCAACCGTTCGGCCCGATGTTTGACGCCAGTTTCGGTCCCCAAAAACCTGATTGGGGCTGTTCCGTATGTGGAACCGGGGGAAAGGTTATAGCGCGATGCCAGTTAATTCCCATGTCATTGGTAGCATAGAGACGGGGAGTTTGTTTTTGCCCATTAGCTAAAGTCTCCATACCATAAGGCAGATATTGGGCGATTAACAGATTCCGTTTGGGGAAGAAATATGACCAGAACCAGTTTCCTTTATCATAGTAAGACGCTGGCGGCTGGGTGGGATCATCCATCATGTTGGTCGTCCAGAATGGTTCGTTATACGAAACGTAGTTTTTTGTTTTGTCCCAACAGATCATTTTTTTGTATTGTTTGTTGGTATCCTGTCCCAGGAATAAAAAATCAGGTGTAAAGGTTATTGAGGTGTAGTGAGCGTCAGTCCCGGTTTCGAGAGTCTCCCAGGTTCCGGGATCGCCGTGATGTTTGGAGCGCACGAAACGCCCCACTGTTCCATCGCCAATGGTTGCGTATACAAAGCCGGTGTATGGATCGATATCAATGAAATGAATGTGATTGTTGGAATAGTCATAGATAATCCCGCTATCGCCTTTTACATCGTTGTATGATGGATTTCTAAAAACGATTTCGAATT
>CAXXMV010000006.1:0-1897099 GCA_963662285.2 bacterium | reverse complement strand
CTGCTCGATATCTTTCAAACGGTATCAGCGCTGATAGGTTTTGATTCTTCACGGACGAACTTCATTCCGTTATATTCCAGGGGGATTGTGGCTGGCTGTAATCATGACGCCGCCATCAGTCTTAAAATGGGAAGTGGCGAAATAGATCATTTCCGTGCCCGCATAATCCTATGTCGATTACATCTGCGCCAGCTTCGGTTAATCCTTTTATAAGCGCATCACGTATATCCGGTCCAGTCGCCCGGATATCACGCCCGATAACAATCTTTTTAGCGGATAAGAATTCAACCAGGGATAAGCCGATTTTATAGGCTAAATCAGGATTAAGTTCTGAAGGAACTTTTCCTCGAAGATCATAAGCTTTGAAACATGGAATTGAGGTTGGTGCAGACATCTTAAGCCTCCCGGAAAATGATTGGGGAAACAGCGTTAATTGCATATAGTTGGTGATTCATCTACGAAGATTGCTGATATCAACCCTCTCCTAGCCTCTCCCAATCTTGGGAGAGGAATATTATACCACAGTGTTTTGCATGACTAAGTCAAAACGATATAACTGGTTATATCACCAAAATCCCTCTCCCCCAAGTTGGGGAGAATTCAAGAGGGGGTTGTTATCTGCAATGTTAGATTTCCCAATCTACTTTAGTAACAATTATCGAACTGCTGTTTTTAGAATTATAGGTTGAAGATTAGATTTGCGAAGCGTTTCGTTTCTTTCAATATCTTAACAACTTCGCGAACTTCTTGAGCTTTATCCTTTGAACAGACCAGAATTCCATCATGAGTGGTTACAACAACAACGTTCTCTAATCCAACAACGCCGACCGCCATGTTATCGGCGCCAGCTTCATTGTAGACGGTTACATCCTGGCAAATCGATCAATATCGGGTCGCCAATAGCCACATTACCCTTGGAATCTTTGGTTCTAAATCTGGAAAGAGCATCCCACAGGCCAACATCATCCCAGGGAAATTCGCCATAAGCCAGGAAAACATTAGAAGATTTTTCCATCAAAGCAAAATCTATAGAAGTATTAGTAATTTTTTCAAAAATAGAAGCGATTTGGAGTCTGAATTATGACCAGTTTTCAGCGCGTCCTGCATTTCAGTTATGCTTTTATAAAAATCTGGAGTATGCTTGGAAGTTTCGTCTAAAAATGTGGAAATTTTCCAAAAGAACATTCCACTATTCAGAAAAATTGACCACTGGCAAGATATTCCTTAGCTGTCTCCAAGGAAGGTTTTTCCTGGAATTTGGTAGTAGGGAAGATAGATACTCCCTCAAAAGCAGCTGAAGCGTGCAATTCGCTATCAACTTTAATATAACCATATCCAGTTTCAGGCCGGGTTGGTTTTAAACCCACAATAATGAGGGCGTTTTTTTCTTTAGCATACCATATAGCGGCGTTTATGGTATTGCGGAATAAGTTGTCATCTCCAATCCGATGGATAAGCTGTAGTGATGGCCATAACCATATCTTCAGCATCTTCACCATAACGGTTCAGCATGTGAGCCGTGACAAAAGCCATGCAGCCCATTGTATTTCTACGCATCGGTTCAGCCAAAATGTTCTCTGGAGGAATCAAAGTCATTGCTTCACGAATAGGCTCCAGCAGTATTTGATTGGTTGATATAAATATCTGATCGGGCGTCATAATCGGGAGAAGACGGTCAACCGCTTCATCAAGAAGAGTCATATTTTCGTGGGTCAATTTCAATAACTGCTTGGGTTTTTTTTGACGACTGACAGGCCAAAATCTTTCTCCTGACCCTCCCGCCATAATTATCCCAACTGGTGGTGACATCATAAAACTTCTCCGTTTCAGTCCGACATGCAGAAATTATACTAGTATTACGCGACGTGTTCTGTTACGCCCTCACCCTAACCCTCTCCCAGGGGGAGAGGGGATTTGGTTACACGATTATTTATGGTTGTAAAAGCACTAGAGTGGTTTACTCAAAATAAATATTCGTTTTATCGATACGGCAAAACCTCATAAGGTTATTATCTAATTATAGAGGAATAAATAATTTACGCCATGCAAAATAGGACCTCGATAATCGATTTATATGATAATTAATTCAATGCTTTTACTTTTTCTACTGCATTCACTGTATTAACGAAAGAAACCTTTATCTCTGAATTATCCATACTTATGGTTATATGCGATCCATCCATTACCTGTTCGGACAGCATTGCCCGTCCCAATTTGGTTTCAAGTTCCTTCTGAATCAATCGGCGCAGAGGCCGCGCCCCATATATCAAGTCATAGCCCTTATAAGGCGAAATACTCTTTGGCTTCATCTGTAACATCCAGGGTTAAGTGATGCTCTTTCAAGCGATTTCTTAATTCCTCAAGCAAAAGATCAAATATCTGTTCGATTTCTTCTATTTTAAGCGTTTTGAACCAGGACAATATCATCGACTCGATTAAGAAATTCCGGCCGACAATGCATACGCAGTTCCTTCATAACCAATTCCCGCGCAGTATCAAGAAATTTGACCGTCATCATTGATTCCCTGAATTAGATGCTGGGAACCTACATTAGACGTTAATATTACGGACGGTATTCTTGCAATCGACGGTTCGACCTTGCGAATCTGTCAGACGGCCATCATCCAATATCTGTAAGAGAATATTATAGACGTCATGATGCGCTTTCTCGAATTCATCGAACAGAATGACGCAATAAGGTTTTCGCCGCACCGCTTCGGTTAGTTGACCGCCTTCTTCAAATCCAACATATCCCGGAGGCGCTCCGATCAGCCGTGATACGGCGTGTTTTTCCATATACTCAGACATATCAATGCGTATCATATTTTCTTCTGCATCAAATAACGCCTGGGCCAGCGTCTTGGCCAATTCAGTTTTACCTACTCCAGTTGGTCCAAGAAAGATGAATGATCCAATGGGGCGTTGCGGATCTTTGATGCCTGAACGGGCGCGGATTACTGCGTCGGCAACCGCCTGAACCGCTTCATCCTGGCCAATCACGCGTTTATGGAGAATCTTATCCAAACGCAATAGTTTTTCTCGCTCGCCTTCGACTAAACGGGTAATGGGAATTCCAGTCCACTTAGAGATAATCTCGGCAATCTCTTCTTGAGTAACTTCTTCTCTCAAAAAGCAACTATCATCTTTCTTTTGTTCCATGGCGGCTTCTTCCTGTTTGAGTTGATGCAGCAGATCAGGAAATGCGCCATGTTTTAGTTCAGCTGCTTTGGATAGATCATAGTTGCGTTCGGCAAGTTCGATTTCACGCCGCATATTATCCAGTGACTCGCGCAGTTGCCGTATATGTTGAATGCTGTTTTTTTCGTTTATCCCATTGCGCCTTCATACTGTCGGATTTGGAGCGCAGATCAGCCAGTTCTTTTCGCAGAGACTCAAGTCTTTCCTTGCTGGCAGCATCTTTTTCTTTACTGAGCGCCTGTTCTTCGATCTCCAGTTGCATGACGCGTCTGGTTAACTCATCCAATTCAGAGGGCATGGAATCTATTTCAGTGCGGATCATGGCGCAGGCTTCGTCTATCAGGTCGATGGCTTTATCGGGCAGAAACCGATCCGAGATGTATCTGTTTGATAATACAGCCGATGCGACGATAGCATTATCTTTAATTTTCACTCCATGATGAATCTCATAACGTTCACGAAGGCCGCGTAGAATTGAGATGGTATCTTCCACCGTCGGCGGTTGCACCATCACTGGTTGGAAACGTCTCTCCAGGGCGGCGTCTTTTTCAATATATTTCCGGTATTCGTCAAGCGTAGTGGCGCCGATGCAATGCAGTTCTCCCCGCGCCAGCAATGGTTTGAGCATATTACCAGCGTCCATTGAACCTTCCGCGCGTCCGGCCCCTACGATGTTGTGCAGTTCGTCGATGAAGAGAATAATTTGGCCGTCGCTTTTTTTGATCTCGTTTAGCACCGATTTAAGCCGTTCTTCAAATTCACCTCTATATTTCGCTCCTGCCACCAGCGAACCAAGGTCTAAAGCGAAAATACGTTTATTTTTAAGACCTTCAGGAACGTCGCCGCGAACTATACGGTGAGCTAATCCCTCTATTATGGCGGTTTTGCCAACTCCGGGTTCTCCAATCAAGACCGGATTATTCTTGGTTCTACGGGATAAGATACGGATGACGCGGCGTATTTCTCCATCACGGCCTATGACGGGATCAAGTTTTTCCATGGCGGCGGCGGCTACCAGTTCCTGGCCGTATCGTTCCAAAGCATCGTAGGTGGTCTCTGGATTTGGGCTTGTAACGCGTTGATTACCTCTAACTTGAGTCAATGCGTTTAAGAACGAGTCTTTGGTGATTCCTAGTTTATGAAGAGTTTTACATGCAAATGTAGTTGGTTTATTATTCAGAATTGCCAGCAAGATATGTTCAACGCTTACATAATCGTCCTTGAGACGTTTGGCTTCGTTTTCAGCGTCTGCCAAGACTCTGTTTAGATTATTGGTTATATAAACTTTACCAGATTCCAGAGTTGCTCCACTCATACGGGGGCGAAGTTTTAATTCATCTTTAACTTTAGTAATTAAGGCATCCACAGCTATATCCATATTGTTGAATAGCCGTGGAATTAATCCTTCGTCCTGCAGGAGAAGAGCAAGCAGGAGATGTTCAACATCCACCTCGACATGATTGTTGCTGCGAGAGATATTTTGCGCCTCGGTCAGCGCTTCCTGAGATTTCTGAGTAAAACGATTCAAGTCCATATTGCACCTCTTTACTACTACTTTCTATATAAAACATTATGTTGATATTTTAAGAGCAAATAGCATGCAAGAATTCAATAATTATTTATATTTCATGAAAATAGTAGTAAAAACCATAAATTAAATGATTTATAATAATGATATAAAGAAAAAACCATTAGACCTTGAGTAATATCAGTTCAGATATCGCGCCAAAATGGCGCGTTATTTAGATGGTTTTAATGTCTTAAAGGAAATATTAAATCGATCTAGCGAGAATAATCAACATTTTTTTATTATTATGATATAATATATATAAACAATTAATATTTATTTCATCATTTTGAAGAGTGTGATAAAAGAGGTTGCCCAACAATGCTAATTAAACGTTTGTGTTATAGAAGAGGTGAATATCATGTTGTGGGATTATCGCTTTATAAGCATCGATTCAGATGGAATCAGCAATTATAGTACGACTACTGGATTTGGATGGTTGATCTTACCCGCCATTGTAATTGTATTAGTAATCTTCGCCGTTATCCTCCTTACTGCTGTGCTCAAAGTCTATATGAAAATTCGGAAAGTATCCTCGGAATGGGATAGTTTTGAGTTACTCATGAATAAATATCAACTGTCGCATGAAGAAGCCAGCATCATACGAATTAATGCGAGAAAATACAGATATAAAAATCCATCTGATATTCTGAAGAATGAAAATGAGTTCGATAAGTTTTATAAAAAAGTTATGCGCAGACCGAATCATCATCATGAAATCTTATTACAAATGGTGAAGAAGAAAGCGTTTACGGGACATTTGAACACAAAACCACGTATCTTAAAGGAAAAAGATCAACCTGAAACATCAGTTCAATTATGATTTTTAATGGATAGGTTTGAATAAACGCTTCAGTTTTCCCCGCAGACCAGTGGATGGTTTAGAGGAAATAAAGGGATTACGATAATCCAATTGTATGTGACGCCCGAAATCCCCACTATGGCCAGGATTCTTACACCATTCGATCAACTCTTTGGTTGTTGCATTATATGTAAATTGCGACTCGAAATAGTTACGGGCGTCATCCGTCATCCGGTTCAGTTTATCAGGATGGTCAGCGGCAAGAATAATCTCATTAGCCAGAGCAATGGGATTTTGCATGGGAACCGTAAAAGCTAATCCTTTATAGAAAATTATTTGACTAATTTCCGTACCCAGAGTGGTCAGGATAGGGATGCCGCGCGCCATGAATTCAGTCAATCGGTTACGGGCGCCGATTTTGGTTTCATAGCAGGGAAGGTCAGTACTTATTCCCAGATGAGCCTGGTTCATGCAAGTTTCCAAATCTTCTTTTGATACCCACCCTTTTAATTCAAATCTATCCCGGAAACGCGACTGATTCACAAGATTGAGAAACCGGGGATAGGTTATGTCATCATGCCCTTCAATAGCGCCCCCGGTGGAAAGAAAACGGATTCGGCTATCTCGCTCCATGGCGTTTTCCAAGGCTTTAAACAAAGTATCAATATCACACCAGAGGTTATAACCGCCGCTGAAGAATACTACAAATGGATCATCTTTTTGGCGTTGCCGTGGAAGGTAGGGAGTTTCGGGATTCCATGCGATGGGAATGGTGGCGGCGAGTTCTTCAGCAAAGTTATATTGATTAAGTCTTCCCATGGCGCCTAACTCGCCGATCAAGGCCATTCTTTGCCGTTCGGATGTAACCGAAAAATGATCGGCGCGTAACAGAGGGATGCGGTGTATATTCCAGAAATGATGTAGAAAGCCGGATTCCTGATAGTGATATGTTTTAGCTTGCGCTTCACCCATGGGATACCCATGAATATCAGCCCACATAGGGATGTCACCACAGACAAAAGCAGCGCGGGCTGCGGGATAGTCGCAACAGCCGATCAGGGCGTCGGGCTTATGTTTTGCTATAAGATTACGCAGATAATCATCATTGGCGAAACATTTAATTTCATCAACGCTGTAGTAGGTCAGGTTTTCTTCTTTCAGGCAAGTTTCATCTTCTTGGTTGGGATTATTGCGGTCGGTAATGCGCATACAGACCAGGATAACCTCAAAACCATCATCAATCAGAGGTTTGGTAAAATGCCAGGCTCGATTACCGCCGCCATGAAATTTATTGGTGGATTCTATGGAAATTGGTCCAATTCCAAGGATAAATATCTTTTTCATATTCCCATGCCCTCTACAAAACGTTTGTTATTTATAGCTGCTTCGATCTTTGTATCAGAATCTTGGATATTCTCCAAGTTATTATGGAAAATTGCTGAACGGGATTGCAGTCCGGCGTAATAGGAAGCGTGTTCTTGCAGTAGTTTATCGATTTCATTTATCTGTTGCGGTGAAATCCGTATATTTGATAAGGGTTGCTGGCTATGCATCATTCTACGCAATATTTCGATAGCGCCGCCGCTGATAGTAAAACCATTGCTTCCGCATGATGAGCAGAGTAGTCCTCCCTCACTGACAATATATCGCCAGTTATGCGAGCGCTCTTTACCGCATTTAAGGCAGATATCGATGCCCGGTTTGAATCCGGCATCAACCAGTAAGTGAAACTGAAAAAATAGTAAGTCTTCTTTACATGGCTCTTGCTGATTCCACCGTTTTAAGAAATTCATCACGATTTGCCATATTCGTGATGAGGTTTGAGTATCTTTACTCAAAGTTTCCACCCATTCGCATAGGTCAGAAGCGTAGGCAATGCGGTTTAAATCATTTTGAATAGAGTTAAAAGATTCAATGAGCGACGCCTGGGTAAGAGTCCAGATATCTTGATCTTCATTTTTAGCGTAAAAAACTGCATCTAACCGGTTAAAAGGCTGAGATATACCTGCATACCGGCTAGTGGTTTTCATGACGCTTCGGGTTGATGCGGTGATGATCCCCATAGTTTCACTCAACATAGTAACCAGCGCATCCGCATCACGAGTGCGACGTCTACGTAAAGTAATTACTTCTGAATGAACAATGGGCATGAGATCAACCTTTCCAACCAATACAGTATATCACCAACTGTAATAAGAATACTATAAAATTAGAAATGGCGGCATAACGCCGCCAGGTAATATGATTTTTTGATATAGTGATTTCAATAAAAATATTATCAAAAAACGATGCAACCGTTAAAATTAAAATGAAACCTTGAAACCAGCGCGAAAGAAATAAGCCTCATCATCATCCATGAATATTTCTTCCACCGCATCACCGGGGATGAAAACGCCGCCGCCGAAAAAGGTTCTGAGATTATCGTTGAATTGATAATCGATTTGAGAATCTATTTCAAAACCAGCATCTTCGTCGGAGGTGCTGGTGAGTGCGTCAATCTCTTCATCTAAAAAGAAGAAATACAGATCAAGGGAGAGCGCAATATCATTAACAGGTTCGAATCCCCCGGAAAAGTTGAGAACATGCATATTAGTGAAAGGATTAACGTTGCCTCCCCGATCCATAAATCTGGTCAGACCTTCAAACAACTCTCCATATACTTTACCCTTAAATGGAGAAGAGAATCCGCTCATTGAATGATCCAGGCCGTCTTGCTGCAGGAAGGTATACAACAAACCAAAATTGGGTCTTAAGTTGAGGTTTGGATGATAATTGATTCCCGCTTGAAGATTAAAAGCATCAGCTTCGAGATTAACATTCTTATTATTGTCTTCGAATTGATAGGCTAATTCAGCTTTATAAGCGATTTCTTCTGATATGTCACCAGCAGATCGTCCACCGATAATCCACTTCTCTGCATCGAAACCTATTGTCCCCGGAGCGCCATCTTGATCGCTTAATGCGGCATATAGATCAAACTGGTGGTTTTCAATGCCAAAGTAGGAGGCGTATAATGCAGATAAGGTAGCATCGTTATCTATTACTTTGTTAGGACTTATGAAATTGTCTCCCAAGTCACCGGCGTGAAGCAGATCAAAACTGGTATACTCGGTCTGATAAGATACTACTATAGCGTCGAATGGATCGATTTCATGTTCGCCTAACTGGCTTAAGAGCAATGGATCATAAGCGTTGGAGTCGGCGATTATCAATCCTGGACCCCACCAACGGTTGAAATCATCTGAATTAACGTCATCACCATAATTGAGGAATTGGCGACCGATGGAAACAAAAAATCCCGAACTTAATATATCCGAGGCTTTTATATAAGCTTCTTCAGCGAATAATTCAAAATTATAGTCATTATTTAGTAATTGATTGTAATTGCCAAATTCCATAGAATTCAGTTTGCGATCACCTTCAAGCGCTATCCTGAACATTATGTTGTCTTCAAGATCAACCTGAAGCCACAGATCTAATTCGGGGCGAAAGAAATTTATTTCATCATTAAAATCAGGCCTCAAATCAAACTCATTACCCCAAAAATATTCAAACATGATCTCACCGCCGATATCGACATTATCGACATCAGCGATAGATATTTGTCCAAATAAGGTTAAAGCAATAAAGATCAATACATTACTACAACGCACTTAAAAATCTCCCTTCTTCTAAAAAAGAAGAAGTAAATATGTTATTAATACATATATTATCATCAGATGAGGATATATGATATTATGATTATTCTAATAATAGGATCAATTGGTATAAAACGTCAAGAAAAACATGTGGTTTTTTTGCCAAATATGAGGTTAAATAACCGCATTAATGACTATAAAGAGTTTTTTTTTTGTAATTCATAACTCTACCATTCGTTAAACAGATATTGATATTTTTACCGGTTAAGGTAATCATAGTTATCAAGTTATATAGAGAAGCGATATTTAAGCAATTCTAATCATTTTTAATCTTATTAATAATAAGTAAAAGGAAATAAAAATGAGTTCTAATCAGGATTTGACGGAAAATACGGCATCAATTTATTGGGAATTATGTAGACCTTTTACTTTACTAGCGCCATCTCTTGGATTTATTGCATTTGCAATCGCCGGATGGAGCAAATTAGAAGATACATCTTTGATTTCAGTATTACCTCAGATAATATTTGGAGCTCTTTCAGCATCGATTCTGAACGCCGCTTCAAATATCATTAATCAATACTTTGATTTGGCGATTGATTGCATAAATAAGCCAACCAGACCGCTGCCTTCGAAAAGGATTACCATTAAAAATGCGATGATTTTTTGTTTTATACTTTATTGCATTTCGTTTACCCTGGCATTTCTTGTCAGCTGGCAGTTTTTCTGGATCGTAATGTTTACCGCGATTGTAACATACGCTTATTCCGGACCACCTCTACGAACCAAGCGGTCCTGGTTCTGGGCGAATTTGACTATCGCCATACCCAGAGGGTGTCTTTTAGTGGTGGCGGGCTGGACAGCGGTGCGCAGTATGTGGGAAGTTGAACCCTGGTTATTAGGCGGAATTTTCGGACTTTATATATTCGGCGCAGCAACCACTAAAGATTTCGCTGATATTGAAGGAGATAGAGCTGGCGGCTGCATAACGCTGCCGATTAAATTCGGCATCGATTGTTCGGCAAAGATTATTTCACCATTTTTTGTACTGCCATTCATTCTGATGTTTGTGGGAACATTTCTTGGTTATTTGAACGGTAATCCATTAATATTGTTAGGATTATCGACGATACTGGTATTTTGGGGCGTCTATGTGGCTTACTTGATTGTTCGTCGTCCATCAGAGCTTGCCACTGAGGATAATCATGTCTCATGGAAACATATGTATTTAATGATGCTAGTTGGTCAACTTGGAATTGCTATTGCATATGTTTTGTAAAATCTAACATAGATATTGTCATTTTACTAAGTAGAGAAGAGGGGCGCTATGGATATCTCTAAAATACTGAAAGAATGGGAATACATTCCAGAAGAAGTTAATGTCCGAATTGTTGATGGACGTGATAAGTCTAAAAAAATTCAGATGCGCTTAGATTTGGGATTGCTGCAAATGGAGTTTTACGGACGCCCTGATGGAGAACGTCCTCATGGATATGAATCGTTTCTGGAATATTATCAAGCGCAACTAGAAGACCATATCAAGCAATTCGGGGATGATGCAGGATTCTCGTTAGACCCGGATGATTGCGCTTTGCTGCAAAACGAATCGCTCCAATATTATTATCGTTATTTAAGCCTTTACCATTTACAGAAATACGAGGCAGTGGAAAAGGATACAGCCCATAACTTGAAAGTTTTTGATTTAATCAATAAATATGCGGAAATTGAAGAAGATCGATTTTATCTTGAGCGCTACAGGCCGTATGTGATTATGATGAATACGCGTGCGGTTGCTAATAGAATGCTTGAGAAAAACCAACCCGATGAAGCAATTGAATATATCGAAGACGCCATTGAAAGGATCGATATCTTTTTCAATGAGTTGCAACATCCGGAATTGACCAATAAATGCAGCGAAATTGTTTTTCTGAATAGTTTCGCTGATGAAATCCGCTCAAACTGGAGAGTGAATCCGATCAGTCAACTCAGAGAAAAAATGCGGCAAGCGGTTGAACTGGAAGACTACCAAACCGCAGCAAGCATCCGGGATGAGATTAAAAAACTGATATGAGAATTTCGCTCTCACTTTCACCCGAAGGGCTGATCTTAACCAAAAGAAATTGCTATGAATAGATCAATAAGGGCGCCAAGGGCAGAAAATTCACTGCCCTTGGCGCCCAATATTATCCTATATTCAGATAATTGGATTTCTAATAATCTCCCATATTGATATTTGTAGGTAAAGATTATCCCCACAGGAGAGAGAACTTAGTGATCTATTTCTAAGCGTTTTGCATACGGGCGGCTTTCAGGGTGTTGCATAACAGCATGGCGATAGTCATGGGACCAGGTCCACCGGGGGATGGGCTGAGATAGCCTGCCGTCTCCATTGCAGCTTCACGGTCAACATCACCAACCTGCTTGTATTTACCATCTATTTCCTCGAAACTGACGCCGACGTCAATCACTACGGCGCCCGGTTTTATCCAATCGCCTTTGATCATTCGCATCATCCCGGTAGCCGCAACCAGGATATCGGCGGTTCGGCATACGCCAGCCAGGTCTTGGGTGCGTGAATGACAGACCGTAATGGTGGCATGTTCCCTCATCAGCAGACAAGCCATTGGTTTGCCAACGATATTGCTGCGCCCGACAATAACCGCATGTTTACCTTTCATTGTAATACCGGCGCGTTTAAGTATTTCGATAACGCCTAAGGGAGTGCAGGGAATCAAACTTTCCTCACCATTCCATAATTTACCTACATTGACCGGGTGGAAGCCATCAACATCCTTCATCGGATCAATGCGTTGCTGCACCAGTTGATCATCTATATGATCAGGAAGCGGCAATTGGGCTAGAATCCCGTGGATAGTAGGATCAGCGTTCAGCTCATCGATTAGCGCAATGACTTTATCCTGTGAAGTATCTTCAGGCAGTTTGTGTTCGACCGATTTCATCCCTGCGTCTTTGCATGCTTTGCCCTTGTTGCGGACATAGACTTGAGATGCAGGATTTTCTCCAACTAGAATCACAGCTAGTCCGGGTTGGCTAGAGGTTTCGCTAACGAATTTCTCCACATCGGTTTTCAATTCTTCGCGGATAGTTTTTGCGAGAGCTTTGCCATCTAAAATCTGAGCAGTCATAATATTCCTTTTATCGTCTAATAAGGTCGTTTTAGAAATGATGCTGACGTTCAGCAACATCTAGAATATACTTTACCATGCCCTTACAATGCTTCAACTCTCGCAGCTGCCTATCACTGCATTTCCAGAATAATGCGTTATAATCATACAGTCATTTCGTTTAAGATTTATATATTATGAATTTATATTGCGAAGGAATGTTATTAAAATGAAAAATTTACGAATCATATTACCATTTTGCTTAATTATTTTTTCCAGTTTATGGTTGCTTTCATGTGGAGAATCGGATAAATCTGAAATAAATATCTCTGCACAGCCCAAAGCCACTCCCACAATAATTCTTAACCAAAAAGATAAATCTTCAGAAGCCCAATCCCAGGTTGCTTCAAAAAAGGTTGAACCATCCAATATAGCCCAGGTTGCGGAAGAAACCGATAATTTTGATTATGAAAAAGCCGCTGTTAATATATCTTTGGATGATCTTCTTAAGAGAATTTCCGAACGAAACAATAAACCATTATTTCTCAATTTCTGGGCTATATGGTGCATACCATGCATCCAGGAGTTTCCTCATATTGTCGAATTGCAAAAAGAGTATGGGGATAAAATAGATTTTATAGTGGCGTCATGCGATAAGTTGGCTGGCTCGAACGATAAGGTTCCCCAGGTTATGAAAGAATTAAAAGTCCAATTTGAGACCTTTATCCTTCAGGAAGAGGATCAGAAAAAAATCAATTCCGCCATTGATGATAAGTGGATGGGAGCAATGCCTTTTACCATTATTTATGATGCAGACGGCAAAAAAGCGCATCAATTCGTTGGGGGAAGATCAAAAGAAGAATATGAAGAAATATTTAAAGAAATTTTACAATCAGAATGATTCATGAATTATTGCGCTTGTAATATATATTCAATGGATCAATTATTATGAATATGAAAAATTTCATTCAATTTTCGCCGACTCATCTTTAACCGGAATCCTTTTATTTTTCACCATTTTTACTAGAACATCAAGGATAAAAAAATGAAAATCTATGCAATGTTGTTAACTTTAGTTTTTCCCCTAATCGTCAATGCTACCCAAACAGAAGAGATTCAAACTAATGCAGGTCCCATAGTGGGGATTGAAGAAAATGGATTGAGAATTTTTAAGGGCATCCCATACGCAGCGCCTCCAGTTGGTGAACTGCGCTGGAAAGCGCCTCAGCCTCATATCCCCTGGACTAATCCGCTTGTATGTGATCAATTCGGGTCTGTATGCCCTCAAATTAAAGATTGGTTTTTAGATTTGATCGGCGATTCTAACATGAGTGAAGACTGTTTATTCTTAAATATCTGGACTCCAGCAGCGACTAATGAGGAACCATTGCCTGTGATGGTCTGGATTCATGGCAGCGCTTTTTTAATGGGTTCTGGTTCTCAATATCATTACGAAGGAAGTACATTGGCATCTGAAGGGGTAATCGTAGTTACATTAAACTATCGGCTTGGCGTCTTTGGTTTTATGGTTCATCCTGATCTTCGTAATGAAACCAGCCCTAAAGTAGCAGGCAATTATGGCGTCCTGGATCAGATAGCCGCATTGCAATGGGTGCAAGACAACATCGCTCAATTTGGCGGCGATCCGGATTGCGTAACGGTTTTTGGTGAATCCGCTGGAGCTTCTAGCGTTTCTTTGTTGTTGAATTGTCCCTTGGCGCAGGGACTTTTTGATCGCGCTATTGTTGAAAGCGGTACGCTGATTGGTAATATGGTAGTAAGTTCAGAAGCCAATGGTTCCTGGAAGCAAGCCGAACAGAATGGTTATGAGATACAAAAACGCCTTGGTTTAGAAAATTCCGATAATCCCATAGAAGATATGAGAGCCGCTTCTATAGATGATCTTTTGCTTGCCGTTAAAGATATGCAATTTGGTCCTACTATGGATGGGTGGTGCTATCCAACTACTCCTAGGAAAATGTGGGATTCAGAGCTGGTGAATCCAGTTCCCTTGCTACTGGGCATTAACAGCGATGACGGCGCTATGTGGGCGGATGAAAACGGAACAATTGAAGATTATATGATGTGGCTTGACTACTTTTTTGGGGATGATGCAGAATCTATATTTGAAGGTTTCCCTGTTTCTAATAACCAGGAAACGCCTTATATTCAAGCAGCATTGATTACCCATTTCATGTTTGGCGAGCCGGACCGCTATCTTGCCCGTAGTTTTGGCGGAAAAGGATTACCAGTATATAACTATTATTTCTCCTATATTCCTAACATGTGGGACATGTGTTATCACGGAGTTGAGGTAGAGTATGTTTTCGGCAATGTTTGGGAAGAGTTGGGATTTCTGGAAGCCGACCGTGAATTAAGCAAAATTATGCGGCGATACTGGGTGAATTTCGCTGCCACAGGCGATCCCAATGGAGAAGGGCTGCCTGAATGGCCTCAATACGAACTCTCATCTGAATTGCAATTACACATAGGAAATAATGGAATTGTAACTAGTTCAAGATTATTCAATGATGAGTATGATCTTATTGAGCAATATGCTCCCCGGCTTGTCGAAGATTTTCCTGATATTTCAGTTCAACCTTCCAACTGCGTTATATGGGAACTGTATTAGAGTGCTTGATTAATAACATTCATCCTTGCGTTAAAAAAAAGCCAATTTTTATTGGCTTTTTTCAATATAATTAAGGAATTTATTGATTTCTGATTTGAGGGCGGGCGTCATATCAGGTTGTCCCGGCTGGAGGACTTTGTTCTTGGGCAGCGCTTCGATCTTTTGCAATGCTTCGAGAAATGATTTACGGGCATCCTCATATTTCTGTTGATAAAATAAGGCGCGTCCCAGATAGACCAGGGTATCTATGAGAGGATCACTGTAAGATTTATTATTAAATTTCCTGTATTGGTTATAACGCAATGCGGCGGAAAAAGATTTTTCCGCTGCATTGAACAATCCCTTATGATAATAGGTACGACCGAGGAAAAGGTGGTAATCTGGAGATTCCGGATCACTTTGCAAAGCCTGTAGCAGCCAGTCTTGAGCATTATCCAGGCATTGGTTAGAAAGAATGGGAAAAGGCTTGACTTTGTTAGGAAGATACGACGCTCCTCCAATCAAGTCTGATTGTTTCATATAACTGATTCCGATATTCATGCGATTGGAGGTGAAATCCTTTTGAAGGGTTTCAAGCCGTTTGTATGATTCTACCGCCTGAGGATAGTCGTATACTTTGTGATACGCCACACCGAGCAGGAAATGACTATATATTTGATGAGGGGCCAGTTCGATGCTTTTATGCAACACCGTGAAAGTTTTTTCTAGCAACTCATGGTTATGACGCTGAGATTCCTGTATATCGCATTCCGATAACCATGCTTTAGCTTGGCGTATCTGGTAGTCGCCAACATAATTCTTCACGGCGCTGATGAATAAGAATGGTACGGCTGCCAGAAGGATGATGCTGATAAGGCTTTTGAGCTGTATCGAAGGTGATTTATGCGTTTGGGTCATTGAGGCTCTGACGCCGATAGCGGCGCCGCAGAATGACCATAGAATAAATGCGCTGGGAGTAAAGCGCAGGGTAACTGTAAAAAGGTTATGGATCAAAATCCCGGCCATGCCAGTCCATAATCCAAAGAGAACCAGGCTCTCCCATTGAGTATTTCTTATTATAAATTTCCAGATGTATATTGAAAATGCTATAAAGAAGAGAGCATATAAACCGAAGCCGATCAGTCCAGTTTCCGCCAGAATTTCCAGATATTCACAGTGGGCGTGTTCGACGTAGAAATCCTTGAAAGACTGAAGGGAAGCTAATTTCTGAGAGCGGAACTCAGGGAAGAATATGGTGAAGGTTCCGATGCCTAGTCCGGTGATAGGATGAGCCTTCCACATTTCAAGAGCGCCGCCCCAAAAATAGAGACGGCTCAAACTTGAAACGTCTTCTCCTAATTGGGTAAGACGGTTCAGGTTGACCGATATAGCATCCCACATAAACACGCCAATGCATAATCCGATAATGATCAAGACGCAGAGGCATACAATAGCGCTGCGTTTCGACATGACCGGGCGCAATAATTCGGGATTCTTAATCCATAAGAATGCTAAAGAGGCAATAAGAATAAAACCAGTGATGCATAAGGCGAGCGCCGCGCCACGGCTGTAGGTGTAAAACATTGCGATCAGTTCGATAAGAGAAATACCCAACAGGATGAACCGTAAATAGCCTGCGCAGGATAATGATAATACCAGGGTAAGTGGAATTATACCTACCAGGTATCCGGCCAGAAAATCGGGATTGCCCATCGTGCCGCATACCCGGCGCACTCCTGCAACGCCCATCAGAAACGGATCCCAGTCTTCATATATATAATCAATCTCGAAAGCCTGTCCGATTGCGTAGATGCTGATTATTAATGCGGTGAAGACTGTAATGGTCAGGTAGAGATGAAAACGGCGGCGGTTTATAACGAATGGAATGGTAACCAAGGTCAGCAGGATGTAACAAGCCCATTTGAGGAATTCATGAGCTGCGCGGGGATGGCCGGATATCCAGGTGGATGATATATATAGATATGTCAATAATGATATAAGAATAATAAAAAGATGGTTAGGAATTTTCCATGAGATGCAGTTAACTTTATCAATATGTTCCTGCAACCAAACAATCGGCAGAATTAGAATAATCCATATAAGAGAGAATTGTAAAATAGTCTCTTTGATCACAATCGTATTGGTGTTTAAAGAGCTGAATAGCCCCGGAACTAATGCAACCGGCAGCAGGAAGAGGCAGAGCGATAACTTTCGACAAAGACGCGCAGCAAGTGATTTATTGGCGTCAGAAGAATAATCTCTATGAGGAAGCATCGTCATAATTATCTGTCTCGTTATTTATAATGGGCAAATGGATGCTGAAAGTGCTGCCTTTACCTGTCTTGCTATTGACGCTCAAATGTCCTTGATGAGCTTCAACGATATGTTTGACAACGGCGAGACCTAAACCGCTGCCGCCGGTTTCACGCACCGCTGGATCATCAACGCGGTAAAATTCGTTGAATATATGCTCTTGATGCGCCGGATCTATCCCGATGCCATAGTCGGTAATATCAATTATGACAGTTTTTTTCTTTGAATAAGCGCGTACTAAAATCTCCTTACCATCACCTGAATATTTCATAGCATTATTCAGAAGATTATAGAGAGCTTGTTGTAAGGCATCTGTATCGCATTGTACTAATGGTAAATCAGGATCGACTGCGACGTGAATGGATAGTCCATTACGTTCTAAATGATAGCGCATTGTATCAACCGTATCCATAATCACCGGTTCGATTGAAGCTGAAGAGAAGGAATAATGCTCGCTATTAGCTTCGATTCGGGAGAAATTCAGAATATTGTTGATCATATGGGTAAGGCGTTCGCTCTCTTTAGTTATGGCGTGAAGATATTCCTTGCGCTTCTGCTCGTTCTTGGCGCGATTCATTTCAAGCGTTTCAGAATATAAACGAATCAATCCCAGGGGAGTGCGCAACTCGTGAGATACGCGAGCTACAAAGTTTGACCGTAAATCGGACAGAGCTAATTCTTTGGAGATATTACGTAATGCGCCAATCACTGATGCGATCATAATAATATTGGCTACAGCAATTAAACTGTAATAGAAGAGTTTATGATAATTGGCGATCTGGATATATTCTTCACCGATAGAAGCGGAAAAATGTAATTTATACCATGGGAAATAATTATTGTGAAAAATTGTAGGACGAAAGGTTGAACTTTCCCTCATGGTTCCTTCGCTTGAATCAATCACTTGAGCTACGCGTTGTTGAATCAAAGAGTCTTCGATGGCAATCGTATGCTGTAAGTGAAGCCACATTTCATCCAGCATATTATTAAAAAAGGTGCTATTGATATACTCAAAATTAATAGTAATACCAATAGCTTGAAGCCAGGATGTTTTATTGGAGGGTTGTTCAATATTAGTGATAGTATAAAAGGCTAATTCTCGACGGCCATCCAGAGGATAGATATTATCCGGGTAACGAAGCGTCTGAAAATTTCTTTGGGAAAGAGGCAAAATATCCTTATCAATAGCTTCCAGCAGAGATGTGATATTTACATTGATTGCGCTTTTTATACGGTTCGAAAAATCGGTCAAATCATCCGAAGAAAGAATCCAGGTGGATTTTTTATCATCATCGCTGTCGTTAATGATTTTCTGTCTTTTAAAAAAATACAACTTGTGGTCTGATCCATAGACAAAAATCATATCGACGGCGGGCAGGGAATCGGTCAACGAGAAAGAGAATCCATCTTCCAATGGTAAAGATTTGAATTGTTTGACGCCTTCCAGGTCGAATATTTTCTTGAAAGGCTCCTGGATGGTGTAGATGACTTTATTGCTGGTAGTGTTGCGAACTTGATTGACGATCTCTTCAACTTTGAGATTAGCCATTTCCCCATATTGCTTTTCTAACCCCCGAACCGTTTCCAGTCCAAGAAATGTAAGCAGTCCCGCCGGCAGTAGAAGGGCAAGCGGCGCAATAATAAGGAATCGTCTTCTTGGAGTGATTAATGGCATGGATTCGACCGTTTATATTGAAATAGTCTTTCACGAATCAATCTATTAATCATTATTTGATTAAATAATCCCAGGGGATAGGTTATGGATGCTTAAAATATTACATGTTTTTACACATCAAAGATGAAACGGAAATAAATAACTTGTCTACGGATACCCCTCACCCTAGCCCTCTCCCGGAGGAAGAGGGAACATTGGTTACCCTATAATTTTTTTATTCCACATTCTGCACTTGCTCGCGCAATTGTTCGGTTGCGCCTTTTAAATCAAGTACATTACGAACGATATCGATAGATGAACTTTTAGAACCAATGGTATTGACTTCGCGGAACATTTCCTGGCATAGAAAATCAAGACGGCGTCCAATAGGAGTATATGAATCATCGCCGCCATTGCTGTTTAATATTTCCTTAAATTGTTCTATGTGGCTTTGCAAGCGTGATATTTCCTCTTGAACGTCTGAGCGGTCAGTATAAAAAGCAACTTCCTGCAGAACCCGATTCGGGTCCAGATCAAGTTGCGTATTCCATTCATTGATACGAGTGAGGATTTTCTCACGATATTCTTCATTGATGTTTTCGCGTAATTTCTTTACTTCGTTGTTTAATGTTTCCAGGTGCAGAAGGATTTTTTCGAGTTCTGTCTTAAGCCGGGCGCCTTCGTTATGCTTCATTTCAAGAACAGACTGAATAGCGTGTTCAGCAAGACCTTTAACCATGTCCCAGGTCTGCTCCAGATCGAGTTCCGGTTCCTCTGCTTCGAGAACGCCATTTTGATTTAAGATAAAATCAATACGCGGCGTAAAATCCATATTCAGTTCATCTGCAATTTTTTGCGCTGAATCCAAATAGCAGCGCGCCGCTTGCACATTGGGTCTAATAACATCCTGAGCTATCAATCCGCCGATGCAACGCAGATAAATTTCCACCCGACCGCGTTTGATGCTCTTCTGGATAAGTTCGCGAACGGGAACATCCAGCATGGCCATTACCCTTGATGAATGGAAATGGACGTCAAATCCCCGATGATTCAATGTCTTGATTTCCAGGCTGACGGTAGCATCGCCAATTTTCTCACGAACACTGCAATATCCAGTCATACTACGAATCATACAAATTTCTCCAGTATTCTCTCTTTTAATGAATCAATGATGGCGCATCGGCTTGACCCATTGTCGCCGCTATCTTATGGTAGCCTTAATATGGTGTTTAATGCAATGATTAGGTGATATTCATTGTCGTTTATTTGTTGAAGAATACCAATAAATTAAAATAATACTTAAGAATAAATATATCAATACATAGAATTTTTCGAAGGGAGAAATATTAATGACTAAAGCGCGTATAGGCGTAATTGGTGGCTCTGGCGTTTATAATTTGGAAGATGTTGAATATCATGATGAGGTGGATCTGTGGACGCCTTACGGTTCTCCATCGGATCATATCCGCCTTGGAAGATATGAGGGCCGGGAACTGGCTTTTTTACCGCGTCATGGCCGTTCGCATAAATACAATCCTACCAATGTCCCATATCAGGCCAATATTTATGCCTTGAAACAGCTGGGCGTAGAATGGATTATAGCTGTCAATGCGGTGGGAAGTCTGCAAATTGACAAAAAACCCCTTGATTTCGTAGTGCCTGATCAGGTAATTGACCGTACCAAGCATCGCCCTAGTACTTTTTTTGATCCCATTGCAGTTCACGTTGCTTTCGCTGATCCATTCTGCAATCCTTTGCGTCAGTTA
This sequence comes from bacterium, assembly GCA_963662285.2. Classification (GTDB taxonomy): domain Bacteria; phylum Hinthialibacterota; class Hinthialibacteria; order Hinthialibacterales; family Hinthialibacteraceae. The sequence continues at coordinate 1,876,425 of CAXXMV010000006.1, read as the reverse complement.
TTAATTGAATCTGCACAAGAATGCGGCATTACCGTTCATCCGGATGGAACTTATGTATGCATGGAAGGCCCACTCTTCTCAACTCGTGCGGAATCAAATCTTTACCGCAGTTGGGGAGCGGATTTGATAGGTATGACCGCCTTACCCGAAGCCAAATTAGCGCGAGAAGCGGAAATTTGCTACGCCATCGTAGCCGCTGTCACTGATTATGACTGCTGGCATGAAGAAGACGTGGAAATCGACATGATTATCCAAAATTTGATGAAAAATGCGGATAACCTCAAACAACTTATCAAAACGGTAATTCCGAAAATTCCAGAAGAGCGCGGCGTTTCATGCAATTGCAATGAAGCCCTCAAAAACGCCATTATGACCAAGCCTGAAGATTATCCAAAAGAACGTAAAGAAGCTTTTGAATTCTTATCAAGCAAATATAATTCGTAAATCAAGTATTGATAATTATTTATATGATAAGATTTAAGTGATAGCGCATTTATTTCCCCTTCGGACGAGATATTCGATCGAAGGGGATTTATTTATGATATTAAAAAAATGCAATAATGTTGTTTATGAATTTTGAAAATTATAATAAAGTACTATAATATATTGATATAGATATAGATATTTCAAAACGGATAAAATAATGCCTACTCAACGCTGTGAGATATGTAATAAAGCTAAATTAATTGAAGAGAAAAGCATTTGCTGCCCGGATTGTGAAGAGAAGGAACTCGACCTTTTAGTGGCAACCTTTGCCTATATCCATTGCTTTGATTCTGATTATTGTCCGATGAAAGAATTGCTAAAGAATGTTCCTGCTGCTAATGGAGTTCAATTAAACCATGCTTTCATCAAGAGTTGGTTGATGAAAAACTGGCTTGAGAAGAATGATATAAATTCCTTGCGGGTTCCACCTCCATTATACAAGGACCTTAAAGATAGTGGATTTACATTAGGAGATGTGGTTAGAACAAAATTAGCTGATCAAAGGAAAAAGAAGGTGCAAATGAATAATATCATGGAAGTTGTTCCTCAAGTGGAAAACAACGTCCAGCGAACAGGCATGGTTTATATTGAGAAAAAAAATAAAAGTTGATTTTTGACTTTTTTTACCGTTTACTCATTAATCAATTTTGTAAATATGGACGTCGTATGGATTGAAATGATCAGTAAAACAACTGTCCTTCATCAAAATTTCCCTATTTTCGTTTAAGACTGTAACTTTCTTATTTAATCCCTGAATATTAACTGTAAATTTCCCCTGCGTTTCTCGGTTGCGCATTCCTACGGCAAACACATAGGTTGCATTATTATATTTCTTGCAAGCAATCGCTATAGGAGCATCTTGAGTTGATGATTCAACCGATATTAGTTCTTCCACCATTGGCGTATTCAATACTGGCGCCAGAGAGTGTATTTGATGGTTGATTTGGCTGACGGCTTCTCTCATTATGGCATCATCAAGTAATGCAGCCTCTTTGAATTTAGGCTTAAACTCATGCACAAAATAGATAATGCCCTTGGAGCCGTGAATGATCGACATCCAGACTTCGGCTTTAACCTGATGTGGAGTAGCCTTGGCTTTTTCATTGCTGATATGGGTGCACTCTATACAATTCCAGAGTATTTTCTCTTGGTTGCTCCAAACTGCTAATCGCTTCAATCCTTTGGCGATATACCATAAGTAATTCTCTCCATCCGGTTTTTGAATGCCTGCTACGGGATATACGTCGAACGACAAAATATCGCATCCCCTGGCATAACCGGGATAGTCTTCCTTCTTACCCCAGCTGCCCCGGCCTTTCCACTCGTCGTTGGCGACTCCCTGACCCAGATTGAGCAAAATAGGACGGGTTGGATCGTTTTTTTGCAGTTTCTTATAGTCTTCAAATATCTTGGTTGGTTTAACTGGCGGACCATAGGTTTTCTTACCGGTTTCAGAATCAACCACTGGTTGCGCGTTATCCGGTTCGTCCTGATGCATCCAGGCGGCGATGGTGGGATTATTCAGATTAGCTAAACCAAAGGCATTCTGGCTGCAAATTACCCGCATTCCCGCTTGTTTGAGGTCTTTAAGTTGTTGTTCAGTGGGGCCTTGCCATAGACCGATGTATAGATTAACGCCAATGGCTTTATATTTCTCAGCATTGCGGGGATTCTGCAGCCAGACAGCGATAGGGAAATAATCAGGATTATTGGAAAGCCCGTTTTCCCATTGAGAGTAAGAATCTCTGCACAAGCCTTCTGAAGAACTGAATACACAAAGTAGAATTGATATTGTTAGTAGAAAATATAGAAAGCGATTGGAATTTTTCATAGTTAATAACCTACTTTTTATCAATTTTCATCTATAAAATCTTTCTGACTTAAGAATACTACATGATGATATAATGAAAGTCATCTGGAGCGCCAAGGCATCCCTTGATATTTTCTTGACATGTTCTGATAGTAGTCGTTAGAGTAATTATATTAATTAGGAGGGTTTTAATGAAAAATAAGACTTGGATCTCTTTGAGTATTTGCTGCGGCTTATTTTTTTCGGTATGCAGTCTTTCTTTAGCCGAAGACAAGTCGCCCATGATGCAAATCAATGGTTCTGATGAGAAACCCGCCGGTAACTGGATTTTATGGTATCAGCAACCAGCGGTGGATTGGAATCATGCGCTGCCTATCGGCAACGGACGTTTGGGCGGCATGGTCTTTGGAGGAGTTGATCAGGAAAGATTACAGTTGAATGACGATACGCTGTGGGACGGCTATCCACGCGACCGTATCAACCCCAAAGCGCTGGAAGCGTTGCCTCAGGTTCGATCACTGTTGTTTGAAGGCAAAAACGCTGAAGCGACCAAACTGGCGGGTGAAACCATGATGGGCGTTCCCGACAGGATTCTATCTTATCAGTCGCTGGGCGATCTCATTATCGATACCGGAAATAATGAAAAGGTTAATAAATACAGACGATGGTTAGACCTGGATACGGGAATCGCTGGAGTACAATATACATCGGATTATGTAGAGCATACCAGAGAGGTTTTCGCCTCCCATCCGCATGACGTTATCGTAGTGCGCTGGACGGCAGATGAACCGGGCGCCATATCAGCCAAATTTTCACTTAAGCGCCTTGATCCAAAAAATAAAGATATTGACTTCAAAGATGCTAAATGCCTTAGTAAAAACGATGATCTGTTAATATTGCGCGGACAAATTAACCGTCCTCACCATGAAACTGGCAATCAAGTAGGAATGAAATTTGAGTTGCAATGTCTGGCCATGGTTAAAGGCGGTAAAACAACTAACGCCAATGGCGTAATAGATATCAAAGGCGCTGATGAAGTGGCTCTGTTATTGACTTCGGCCACTGATTACCACGGTGATGATCCTGAAAAGAAGTGCAGGGAAGGGCTGGAATCGGTTCGTGGACTTTCATATTCAGCCATGAAGGAAGTACACCTGGCCGATCATCGAAATCTTTTCCGCCGCGTTGATCTCGATCTGGGAAGCAGCGACAAAGACAATCTTCCAACCGATGAACGCCTGGAAGCAGTAAAGAAAAATGGCGCTCATGACCCGCAATTGATTGCAACCTATTTCCAACTGGGACGCTATCTACTTATCGCCAGTTCACGTCCGGGAAGCATGCCTGCGAATTTACAGGGGCTGTGGAGTCATCATATGAACGCCCCCTGGAACGCTGATTACCATACCAATATCAATCTTCAGATGAATTATTGGCCTACCGAGGTTTGCAATCTTTCTGAATGTCATCTTCCGCTATTTGATTTAATGGAGTCGCTGGTTGAATCAGGTGCACGCACGGCAAGGGAGCATTACGGTTGCCGTGGATTCGTGGTTCATCACCTGACTGACGTCTGGGGATTCACCGTTCCCGCTGATGGGGTATGGGGAGTCTGGCCGGTAGGCGCCGCCTGGACTTGCCGGCATTTCTACGAGCATTATCTCTATACCGGAGATTTAGAATTTCTGGCGGAACGCGCCTATCCCATTATGCGTGAAGCAGCGCTATTCCTGTTGGATTTCCTTGTAACCTCGCCGGAAGGATGGCTGGTGACCAATCCATCGCATTCACCGGAGAATTCATTCATGAAGCCGGATGGAACCAAATCGATGTTTACTTATGGTTCCACAATGGATATTGAGATCATCCACGACCTGTTTACCAATTGCATTGAAGCTGCTGAACTATTGGATATAGATGAATCTTTTTGCAAAGGATTACGCACTGCGCTCGGTTTACTGGCGCCTTTGCAAATCAGTCAAAAAGATGGCCGTTTACAGGAATGGATCAAAGATTATGACGAACCGGAACCGGGACACCGTCACATGTCGCATTTCTACGGTTTCCATCCTGGACGCATGATTACCCTGCGCGGAACTCCGGGACTGGCTGCTGCGTTGCGTAAATCTTTGGAATACCGTTTATCGCATGGCGGTGGACACACTGGTTGGAGCCGGGCCTGGATGATAAATTTCTGGGCGCGTTTTGAAGAGGGCGATATAGCGCTGGAGAATATCCAAAAACTCTTAGCCAAATCGACTCAACCAAACCTGTTTGATTCACACCCGCCTTTCCAGATTGACGGCAACTTCGGCGCCTGTGCGGGCATAGCTGAGATGCTGCTGCAAAGCCATGATGGCGAGATATGCATCCTTCCAGCGCTTCCGGAAGCATGGGCATCCGGTTCAGTATCAGGATTAGTCGCTCGACAAGGATATGAGGTTTCTATTTCATGGAAAGACGGAAAGCCATGCGCTGTCACTTTAGCCGCATCGCAAGATGGCATTTGCAAACTTCGTCTTCCATCCAACAGCCGGATTGCCGGGATTGAATCGAGAAACAATGCCATTGAATTAATTGAATCTAAAGGTAAGAATGTTGCGCAATTCAATGCGAAGCAAGGTCAAACTTACAGCGTACAGATTCAGTAATTAAAAAGTTGATTGATTACTGAAAATTCTTGGATATGTAGATATGAAAAAGGGGAGGCGCTCATTCAAAGAACGTCTCCCCGATTTATTTTATCTAATAAGGTTAGATATTAATTAGAATACCGCGTGGCGCCGCCAGTCATTGGGATATCGCCCATACTGACCAGACCGTTGCTGACGTTATAAATGGCAAATTCCGCATGGGTGTATAAACCACGCGCCCATGCTTCAGTCATTAATCCTTTGTTAGGCGACATATCCGGCCCCATGCTATTTAGCACCCAGGATTTGAAATTCAAAGCTTCACTGAATTTCTCATAACTGCGATAATTATATGAATAACGCAATTCATCGTCTTCATATCCTTCAGCTGGAAGAACTTTAAGAAATGGGTCTTGAATATCTATAGTGCCCATGTAAGAAACTGGAGTGGTCAATGGAATCAAATGATAGGTGATTGAATGATACTGCCCCGGATAATTATATCCATTGAAATAGGGATAGTGATTGTGGTCTATGTTGTATGATTCAATAGCGATTGACAGACCCTTCATATCTGATGTAACACGGGCGACTTTAGCTTTTAACTGGGCGTTAAGAAAATTGGGCACGGCGATTGCCGCCAGGATGCCGATGATTGCAACCACAATAAGTAATTCAATAAGAGTAAAAGCATAAGATTTGCGGGATAAATTAAACATGTTTTTGGGGGAACCTCTCGATGTAGATATTTATTTAAAATATTCTATGCCAATATAAAAGAATAATCAATAAAAGGAATTTTATCAAGAATTAATCGTGATAATACTGTAAAATTAACAAAAGCATAATATTTGCAAACAATTTCAGTTTGAAGATTGAAGGATTTTTTCTGTCTCAGGCGTTAATGTTAGACCGCGTTGTTTTGCCTGATCAGCAATTTCTTTTACGCGATCAGGCTCTTTTCTTGAATGATAAATCTTTATCAGCATATCATAGGAACGGCTTATATCAGGATGATTTTTTATTTCCTCAAGAAATTCCGGTATGGCAAGGTCAAATTTATTTTGAGACTGATAAAGCCAGCCCAGATTGAAATGAACATATTGAAATGTGGGATTTAATTTTATGACAAACTGGTATTCATTGATCGCTTCATCAGATTTCTGCATCCGAAGCAACTCATTGCCCAAGGCAAAATGCGCATTAATATGATCCTGTTTCAATTCAATAACGCGGCGATACTCAATAATGGCTTTCTTGTGATCTTTTACCCTGGCATAAGCAGCGCCTAAAATATAATGGTAATTGACATTATCAGGAGCTAGTTTGACGGCGGTTTGCAAAGATTCTATTCCCGCTTCGTTCTGATTCAGTTTGAGCAGCCCTCTTCCCAATTGAAAATGAGCTTCCGGTTCATCAGGTTTTATTGCTATCGCTTTCTGGAGAGATTCAATGGATTTATCGGTTTTATTTAGTGTTAGAAGGATGCTGCCCAGCGCCTTTTGAGCTTCAATATTGTCTGGACGGGCGTCAACCGCTTTTTGAAACAGCGCTGCGGCCTCTTCAATATTATTAGTTATTTGTTTTTGTTTTCCCAAGTTGAAGTAAAACATGGAGGCCACTCCCGGATTGGCTGCAAGAGCTTCCATAAATACTTTGTCGTTGGCATTCAGTTCTCCTTTCAAAGCATAAGCCAAAGCCAGCGATCTCCATGATAACTCACTGCTGCTATCTAATTTAATTGCTTTCATTCCCAGTTTAATAGCCGCACTAAATTTGCCGCATCGAGCCAGGGCTTCGCAGGATACAGCGCAAGCATAGGGATTACCAGATAAACAATGGGCTACAATCTCGGCATTGCGTCCAGCTGATTCATAATTCTTATTTTCCAAATTAGCAATCATGGCTTCGAGTTGAATAATGGCGTCATTCAAATCAGCCTTCATGCTCAAATCAATTATTTTTCGCCTGATTTCCGGCGTGCGTTCCTGAGTCAATACATAATTGAGCCAATCAGGAGGAGGAGGGGATAATTTCAAGGCGTTTTGGTCTTGGCGCCATGCTTTTTCCACCCGGTTAAATTCATTTTCAATATTTTTTGCGTTAATATTTCGGGGCTCAATGTCCCGTATGCGCTCTAACATACGATACGCTTCATGAACGTAGCCTTTATAAAACCATACTTTAGCCAATCCCGCCATGGCGTGGGTATTGAAAGGATTCACCATCAGAATTTTACCAAGGTTCTCTTCCGCATGATCCAACACATTAGCTTTAAGAAATAGATCAGCGGCGATTTCACTATTGGATTGCAGAACAATGCCGGTATTGCTTTTAATTGATCCATAGCGCAGGTGGATAGCGGAAGCCAGCAAGTCGCCTTTTTTGCAGTAATATTCCGCCATTGCCAGGCATGATTTTTTTAAATCTGAATACATGGGAGCGAAAAGAAGATGAAGCGCATAGGGTAATTGACCTTGATTGAGATGACATTTGCCTATCTCATAGTTAACAATTTGACTTAATGGATACATATCTGATAGGTTTGACCAATATGTAAGAGCGGATTTTGAAGCATAATTGAGTTGCATGGTTCGAATGCTGTATAAGAAAATGATGCATAGACAGAGAACAATGGATGAATATTTAATGATCCGTTTTTGATGATTATATAACCATTCAATGAACCAAGCTAAAGCTATACTAAATCCGGCAATAGAGAGATATAAATAAGTCCATGAAACATAATCTATAACGCGATTATAGGCCACGGATGCGTAGGGAATCATACTAATCAGGATAATCAGCCCTCCAATAGCGCCCCATTTTTTACGATGCAATAACCATAGAGCGCCGCAAAAAAATAATATATTAGTTGTCGCCCAGAAGAGGAACTGTGGATTATTCCATTTATATATTTTTTTGACTATTTCGCTCATAGGAAGAGGAAAATATTGAGAGAAAAATAAGCCGCCGGCATACTGTTTGGCGGCGCCGGTTATGGAATAAAATCCATGCCAGAAGGAGCCTTCATGAATTGCGACATACTTAAAATGTAGCGGATGAGGATTGGTCATCTTAAGAATTGGCAAGAGAAAAAAGATAAGCAAAGCAAAAGGCAGAAGGCGCAGACAGATAGGTATTATCTTGTTTTTTCTGAAGAATAACTCAATAAAGATCAAGACAAGGCCAACAACGAATGCCTGTCTGGAGGTAAATAGCCCCAGAATATATGTAGTAATCGATATGGCGTAATACCAGTAATATCCTTTCTGTAGAAAAGCAGTATATGCGTTTATTGAAGCCAGACAAAAAGTTATTCCTATGAGTTGGTAGAACAGATTTATATCGTTCACCAAAGCCGTGCATAGCGGATGCGCTGCGAAGATTAATGCCGCCGCTAATGGAGCCAGCAGGCCGGATGTAAGACGCCGAGTAAACGAGAAGACAAGATATGCGTTAAGCGCATGACAACCCAAAAGTAATAGATGCCAGAAAAGAGTATTATCAGGGGATATTAACGTCCTGAAGCTTGCAATAATCAAATAACTCAGCGGGCGGTATTGACCTTCAGTAAAAAGCAGAAAATCCCTTGAAAAAATGGTAGTTGCGTTTTTTATATGAGATAGAAGCGGTAGTTTCAGAATACTGTCATCATGCGTTATGAAAGTCGCTGAGTGCAGTGATATCCAATACAATATTGACAATAACGCCGATATCATCAATAAACCAGCTGCTCGCGGGTATCGATTTATACCAATCAGCATAGCAGACCATGAATGGATTGATTCATGTTGTTGATTAGCTGGTTGATTAACCTTTTTTGTTTTGGACATCTGGAGTCTCTTTAGAAACTTTCTTTAATTTCGCCATGCGCGGTTCTTGTTCGACTCTAATAGAATCAAAGAGATTTGGATCGCGGATATTAGGTGAATGCGCCACAAATTCAGGAATATTAAAACTGGCGTTTATTTTCTCACTCAAAGGCAGTGGAACCGCAGGAGACGCATGCCCCTCATCATCTATATGCGTCATATATAGATAGGCGTATATACCGCTATCGCGCTTGGTGGCGAAAACGATCCATTTTCCGTTTGAACTCCAGCTGTGCCACGAATCTGCAGCGTAAGAGACATTGCTTTCGAGACAATGGGCTTCGCCTTGGAGATTACTATTTTTCAAATAGATATCGCTCGATGTCCTGATAAGGTCTCCTCCATCGCTTTGGCAGAAAGAGAACCACTTACCATCAGGTGAAAAGTGCGGGTAATAACTGCTGCGTCCGTTATTTGATGCTCCTTCGATGGGCTGCGCTATTTTTTCACCGTTTTCTTTCAAAGATAAAGAGCATAAATCGTAATGAATATGAGCCGGATGTAATCCAACCGGACTGCGGGCGAATACTAAATTTTCACCATCCAGCGAATAGCAGGGATAAATTTCCAGCATGTTGGGATCAGAGGCGCCGGGTAGCAGGTAAGTCTCATTTTCATCCAGGTCATATAAAGCAATATCCGAAGTGGCCATGCCCGCCATTTGGGTTTCGTAAATTATGGGTTTCAAGGCGGCTATCTTCTGGTTGGCTGAGTAAGCCAACTGATTGCCATCAGGAGACCATGCCATGAAGGTGGTCATCTGAATCTCGAAAGGCAATTTAACTTTGAAGCCGGTTTTCTTATCAATATCATAAATGGCGACATACACCGGAAGTTTGTTCTGTCCTGATGAAACTAGACTGCGAATCTGCAAGCTAAGTTTCCCTGTATCGCCGCTTTTGGAAGAGAAGGTATGGCAGTTAATGCAATATCGACGACGCGCAGAGAGAAAATCTTTAGAGTGATCTTCTCTGATATCCCGGATAAAAATATTGGGCGTTTTATATGAACTGAATGGAGGCGCTACATAGCGGTAGACGATATAATCATCCGCCGGATCAGAGGAAATTTTAAACCGGGTTATTTCAGAAGCGTGGATTTTGTCTGCACGCTGAATATCTCCGGATCGGTTAATGCCCTTGACCTGCAACTGAATCTCCTGGTTTACATTATCACATTGCAGGTTTTTCCATAACTTTTTGGGAATGCGCCATCTTCTGGAATCTGATACATAGTAATCAATATTTTTTCCAGCAACGGTCAGAACGACTTGCCAAAAGTCATTATTAGGATCTTCCCATTCAATATATGGTGCGCATAGATTTGGCGGATAAACGGCGCCGTCTTCTGGAGAGATTATTTGTAGTGATTGATAGGGTTGGCGGTCTTTATAGGTTGAGGGTGATCGCAGACGAGCCAACTCGGCGCTTTCTCCCCATTGTTCAGTTGATTTTTGACTGGCGAATTTTTTCATGGCCGCTTCAACTGCGCTACGGTCTCCGCCATCAACATAGGCAATTTCATCCGCTTCGGTGCTAGTTGAATATTCAGAATCATTCTTGACGTGATTATTTTGAGAATTCAGATACGAGTCGGTTTGGTATTGAACGCGTGGATAGAAGACGGGTTGTTCACGCTTGCATACTTTCACCGAACCATCGAATAGCGAGTTTAAACGTTGATCATTGAATATACTAATTCCATAACCTATCAACGTTGATATAACGATTAAGGCAAGAACAATGAACAGGAAAAATGCTTTTGAATATCTTAGTCCCGAGATATTTAAAATATTCAATTTTATAATACTCCCCAATTAGAAACTCAAAGTCAAATAAAAAACCGAACCAAATAAGGTAAAGCAAACGATTAAGTGATTAAGTGAATAAATGATAATTCGCAACTATTATCCTAAAAAATAAATAGCTTTGTCAAGATTGGTAGAAATGTTATTTTTCAAGAAGTAAGGTTTTTAATAGCAGGTAGTTATAACGTTTTTGTATAATACTGCGCCCGTAATTGTGAACTCGAAATGACAGATTGATCTGTCATTTCGAGAGTAATCCACATTCACGGAAGATTGAGCCAACTTGTTTTCTATCTTCTGACTAGCGGAAAAACATCGGAATCCACATGAGCTTTATCCATCATTTCTTTCAATAACGCGGCAACCTCTGGATTGGACTCGGCTAGATCATGTTGTTCACCGATATCCTCTTTCAGGTTATATACATAGAACTCATCTGTTTGATTTTTTTTGAGAAAACGCACTGCTTTCCAGTCTCCCATGCGTATAGCCTGTTGGTATCTGAGTTCCCAATATAAGTACTTATGTTTCTTCTGTCGGGCTTTTTTACTTAAGAGAGTCGGTAACATTGATATGCCATCGATCTCAGATGGAGGTTCAGTGCCTGCTATTTCACAACAGGTTGGCAGAAAATCCCAAAAGGCTGAGATATGATCGCTGCTTGATCCGGATTTTATTTTGCCTGGCCAACGGGCGACGAAGGGAATCCTGATCCCGCCTTCATAAACGGATGCTTTCAAACCGCGTAATGGTTTAGCGCTCTCAAAAAAGACAGAATCCGAGCCGCCATTGAAGGTTGGTCCGTTGTCGCTGGTAAAAATCACCAGAGTATTATCATCAAGACCTAATTCGCCCAACAGCGCCATGATCTGACCAACTGATCGATCCATGCGCGTCACCATTGCAGCATAACAGGCACGGGGATTTTCTTGGGCCGAATATGTAGCGCTTCCTTCAAATGGAGTTTCCGGCCATTTGCCCTTATACTCATTTAAGGAATCTTCCGGCGCCTGAAGCGCTACATGAGGTATGGTAAATGGGACGTAACAGAAGAACGGTTTATCTTTATACTTACGAATAAATTGCAAAGCTTCTTCTGCTATTAAATCATGTGAATAGGTTTTCTCTTTGCCATCTTTGTTTTCATTTAACCATTCAACCTGACCGTCGCGCCACAGGTGATTGGGATAATAGGTGTGAGCCTGACGCTGACATATATAACCGTAAAAATGATCGAAACCTTGTTTATCCGGAGCGCCGCTTGATCCATAGGTTCCCAAGCCCCACTTGCCGAATGCTCCGGTTTTATAGCCTGCCCGCTGTAATAATTTCGCTACGGTGACAGTATCCTCTTTTATGGGATACTGTCCTCCTTTGGTTGATCCAAGTTGCCAGCCTTCCTCCCCGCCAATCTGTTTATTGCCCCGGATTTGAGTATGTCCAGTATGCAAACCAGTCATCAGCGAGCAACGCGAAGGCGCGCAGACCGGGTTGCCGGAATAATGCTGGGTGAATTTCATCCCCTGCGACGCCAATCGGTCTATATTGGGCGTCTTGATTTTTCCCTGACCATAACATCCCAATTCGGCATAGCCCAAATCATCAGCCATGATATAGATGATGTTGGGCGGTTTACCATTTTGCCCTTGATTTGAACTAGCCTCAGCCCCCTTACATCCAGGAATAGCCAGGGATGCAAGACACAGTCCACTCTTTTTCAGAAAATCACGGCGATCATGATTCGTTTGCATATTGTTTACCTACTAAGTATATATTTCCTGACGATCCGCATCCCAATAAACCGTCTGTTTTTTGAAATATGACATAACCGACATGATGCAGGTAACCGCTTCAATGAATGCTTCATCTTCATTATCTTTTGGTTTCTGACGATTACGCATACAGTTGAAGAAATCTTCCATGTGACTGGGTTGCGAAGGAGTCTCTTTGGGATCAAATTTCTTGAATGGTTTATTCGATGAAATGTCGCCATTACTTAGTTGTGATTTATATTTCAAAGAAGGTTCTTCGGCATACACTTCAAAACCTCCGTTATTAAAAGCCATCATGGCGTCTTTGCCCCGGATAGCCGGAATATTCTTAGAACCTTGGTTGCTGTTGAATGTCGTGGTATCAATGATTGACATTCCACGGTCGGGATAATCAAAAACAACATTCCAAAAATCTGGACATTCACGCCCGTCATTTAATAAATGCATAGCGCCTGAACAGTTTGCACTGTGAGGGATGCCCATTTTCAGTATGTATTGAATATAGTCGAAAGAATGAGAGAGAAGGTCTCCAGCGATGCCGGTTCCATAATCCCAATAACAACGCCAATGCCAAAATCGTTCCATGGAAAATGGATGATAGGGCGCATCACCCAGAAAGCGCGGCCAATCCAGATTATGGCGCGTCATCTCTTCATCAGGCCGGTCATACTTGTCGTACCAACCATACCAGCGCCATTCATCTTTACCCCGTTCACGGTTTCTAAAACAGCCGGATTGAACCAGGACAACTTCACCCAGGATTCCTTGAAGAATCAAATCCGCTGCTTGCATAGCTGCGGCGCTGGAACGATTATGCCCCAACTGCATAACAGTTTTATTCAACTTGATCGCTTTCAACATGGCCTTGGCTTCGGGAATGGTGCGCGTCCAGCATTTTTCGACATAGATATCTTTGCCCGCGCCAGCGGCATCAATTAGTATGCGCGAATGCCAGTGGTCTGGAGTGGCAATGACCACAGCGTCGATATCCTTGTCAGCCAGCATGTCTTCATAGTTATGATAAGCTTTGCAATTCTTATTAGCGCTATTTTTCAAGCCCTTTTCCAAATGTCCCTTATAAATTTCACAGATAGCATGGACTTGCGTATTCTTGATGCCGGGACGCCCTTTATCGGGTTCACCAGCCACGTTTGTAACCAATTGCCCTCCACGAACGCCGGTTCCAACATGTCCAGTACGAATAACTTCATTGGGACTATAGCCGGCAGCGAGAACAGCTGGAGCGCTGGTCATGGCTGCTATAACCGCCGCGCCTTTACTTGAGCCTTTAATAAAAGTTCTTCGATCTATTCCATCATTATTTGATTTAGTCATACTTCATTCTCCTCCTATGAATATAATTAAGGCGTTTCACAAATCAATGTATTTTTTTTGCTAAAGTATTCCTAATCAATATAATGTTATTCTGTCAAAGCAAAGATTACTACTAAAAAAAACGTTCAATTTATGAATATTATCTTCATATTACTATAAACTTCTGCAATAATACCAATAATTGACTATACTTTTCTAGAAGGAGAATTGTTAAAAATAAAATGTTAAGCAGTTTGTATAAGGAATTTCAAATATTAATTTTCAATAATATTTGAAATAACGGTCAAAGAAGCTTAAATCTGGACAATTTTGCTAGTGTTTTAATTATCATGCGACATTATTTTTTATAGATTATTTCAATTAATTCTTTTAGTGAAATAATAATTATTGAAAAACCTATAAACTTTAAACATGATAACGTTTATATCCTTGATTTATAGATACTTATGCATCTTGACTTATGTATTACCGTTAATAATATTGTTTGATAACCAATATTAAACATATTGAAAAAAAACACTTTATGGTAAATGGAGTATTGCAAAGATGATCGTTTCATGTTATAAACCTATATTATTCAAATACCATCGTTGGAGGAACCTAATGCAGATTCATTGCGTTTCAACCAGTCGAAAGACGACGGTTATATTAGGACTAGGCATTTTATTAGGCGCTTTATTTTTTGTCCCCGCTGGAGCATTCGCTCAATTAGTGGAGACGCCTAACGAGACGCCTATAGAAACGCCTATAGAAACCCCGACCCCGGAACCAGCCACACCAACACCGGTTCCGCCGACCCCGACCGAAATCCCTTCGGAATCACCCATAGAGACGCCAACGGAGACTCCTGTAGCTACTCCGACGCTAGTTCCCCCAACTCCGACTCCAACCGAGTCAGAGGCGCCAGTTCCGACTCCAACCGAGTCTGAAGTTCCGGTGCCGACTCCAACTGAGTCTGAAGTCCCGGTTCCAACTCCGACGCCAGTGCCTCCAACTCCTACTCCAACCGAGTCTGAAGTTCCGGTACCGACTCCAACCGAGTCTGAAGTTCCTGTTCCGACTCCAACCGAGTCTGAAGTACCTGTTCCGACGCCGACTCCAGTGCCTCCGACTCCGACCGAGTCTGAAGTACCTGTTCCGACGCCGACTCCAGTGCCTCCGACTCCAACCGAGTCTGAAGTACCGGTCCCAACGCCGACTCCAACCGAGTCTGAAGTACCGGTTCCGACGCCGACTCCAACAACAGGACCAGCAAAGCCAACAGCGACGCCAACGCCGGATAATTTTGATAATCCCAACCAGGGTATTGTCATTATTGATGGATATGGCGGAACGCACGAAGTTGGCGACGTTATGGCCCTGACTGATAGAAATGGTGATGGCGTAATTTCTCCAATTGAACTTATTCCTCTATATCCTTATTTCGCAGGTCGAGATATATATGTTGATCTGGAAGTTTACACCGAGGATGGAAAGATTAAGGCCGTACTCGCGGCTACGGGTAATGGTTTAGTCTACTCAGCCAAGTTTAACGACAATGGAACTGTTGAATATGGCTATCTACCAGATATTGGAATACTGTTCCCAAGCAATGACGTAGTAGTCGATGTTGAATTCATTGATAACGCAGAAGGTTATTTTGCTCTGCTCAACGATGGATCTATTTTGTCAGTTGATAAAAATGGTCTGAATCTGTTTGAACCGCCTAAGAGAAAAGCCAATATCGATATGCGCAATAATCCTGCTGTCGATCTTGAACTTGTATCTGCTGAAACAACGTCTGAAGTTCCCGTTGGTTACATCCTCGATTCTAGAGGTTTTGTCCATTCGGTTGGCGGTGCAGTAGATCTTATCGTCTCAACTAATGCGCCGCATAAACCGATCTATGTTGATATGGAACTGTTTGGAGAGGGCGCGATCATCGCTGATGGATACGGTCGATTCCGTAAAGCTCTACCAGCTGGCGTAAATGATATAGGCATCGTTCTTCCTGAACTGGCCTTTGGTTTCAGTGAACTGATGCTGGTCGACTTCGAGATTCAAATCGATCCGAACGTCGAATTCTTGAATGGCGTTGGTCTGGTCGGAATCACCAAAATCGGTACGCTTCATACTTCCGGTGCGGCTGACTTCCTGCTGACGACTGAAGGTACTGTTAATCGCGCCGATCTGCTTAATCTGCCGGAAGGCGTTTATCCGCGAATCGACATGAATGACAAAGGCATGCCATTCATTAACATGGGCGTATTAGATATCTTTAGAGATATGGAACTGTATCAAACAGGCAATTAACTAACTGATCGCCTGCAATTAGAAAAAAAAGGGGTGGCTTTTTAGCCACCCCTTTTATGTTGTGTATTTATATGAATATTTACATTATCATTCCTGCTTATAACGAGGAAGATTCTATCGAAAAAGTAATCCGTGAGATTCCAGCTGATTACGTTGATAGAGTTATTGTTGTGGATAACGCTTCAACTGACGCTACGGAGGAACGCGCTGTACAAGCAGGCGCTCATGTCGTTTATGAATCCCGGCGTGGATATGGGCAGGCCTGTTTACGCGGAATTGATGAGGCGCTTGAAGCTGATATCATTGTTTTTCTTGACGCAGACTTCAGCGATGATCCATCAGTACTGCCGGAATTAGTAAAACCAATCATCGATAATGAAGCTGATCTGGTTATCGGTTCAAGATCATTGGGCGAACATGAACCTGGAGCGTTTCCGGTTCATGCGCAGTTAGGCAACTGGCTGGCATGCTGGTTGATTAGAATTCTCTTTGGTGAACGCTTTACTGACCTTGGACCATTCAGGGCTATCCGTAGAACATCATTACAAAGCCTTAACATGCAGGATGTCACCTATGGTTGGACAGTTGAAATGCAGGGCAAAGCGGCAATACTTCATCTGCGCTGTATGGAAATTCCAGTACCTTACAAAAAAAGAATCGGAAAATCCAAGATTTCTGGAACCATAAGCGGAAGCGTTAAAGCCGGATACATGATATTGTGGACTATTTTTAGGTTATGGCTGCAAAAAAATAAACTGTAAACCTTTCGGTAAACAGTTTATCTAATATCTTATCCTTCACATCTCATTACTGTTTCGCTGCAACAAACATTTCTATAAATCTCAGCAAATCGCTTTTCTCGTTCAAACCGGAATTATCCATATCCACTTCAGGATCATTGGTCGCAAAGCGTGATGCGAATTGATATATATCCCGAATATCCAATTTACCATTGTTATCGATATCAGCATCAATTGGAGATGGAGTCGGGGTGGGCAGTACGCCTTTTCCAATAGTGAAATAATTGCGCATTCCCGCTAGACCGGATATCCCATTTAGATCTATTGATCTGACTTCCCACTGAAGGATATCAAACACAGGTTGTTGAAAATGCCCGATATTTTGCGTCGAGTTTACCACATTATCTATAAGAGGTTGATTATCTTTATAAACAATAAGGCGATAGGCCGAGGCCCCGGATACTTCACTCCACCTGAATATTATGTTAAGTTGCTCAATGGCGGATATGTTAGAACCATTTTCCGGGATTATTAAAGATGGCGCAGGTAAGGGAACAGGCTTTGCAGATGGATCAAGATTTGGAATGGGAGTTCCATCGAGGCTGAAACTGAAAGAAGAAATCGAAGGTTGGGTAGAAATAACGTTTCCTGATATAGAGTTAACGCTCCAATAGACTAGTTTACCAATATCATCGATAGTCAAATTCAAATCAATTTCAATATTCGTTCCTTCAGTGCTTACAATAGCAACGGGAAAATGGTTTTTAGATACCGTTACGCTATATCCCGTAGCCCCTTCAACTGCTTCCCAGGAAAAAGGAATCTTGGTTCCGGGGGCAGGGAATTGAAGGTCGGCGCCTGCTGAGGGATATGTCAACACAGGTGATTCCGGAAAGACGCGGGTCTGAGCCATAACGCACTGACAACACAAGATCGAAGTAAATATTACGCCTCCTACGATTATTTTCGTAAAAGGAGACGCAATCATCTTACAAACGTTGCTCTTAGCCGGTTTCTCTTTTAGAGTTTTACTATACTTATTAATAAAGTGATAATTAAATAATTCAAATATCATGATAAATGATCGAGCCTCTCTCGTTGTATTGGTAAAATACCCTCAAAATGGTCGTGTGAAAACTCGCCTGGCTGCGCAAATAGGAGAAGAAAATGCCACTCTCCTATATCGCCATTTTGTTGAAATATGCCTGAGACGATTCACTCGAATTGAACAACTGGATTGTACGGTTTATTTTGATCCTCCCGAAGAGGAAGACGCCTTTCGATGTTGGTTGGGAGACAAACTATTATACCTTCCACAACCCTCCGGTGATCTTGGCGAACGCCTTGGATATATCATGGATCATCAATTAAAGAGATACTCTCGGGTCATAGCAGTCGGCAGCGACAGCCCTGATCTACCCATTGATTATATATCTCAAGCTATAACATGGTTAGCGCAAAACGATTGCGTTATTGGTTCAACCAATGATGGGGGATACTACCTTGTCGGTCTATCCACTCCAGCACATGATATTTTTGATAATATTCCCTGGTCAACTGAAAATGTAACACAAACAACCATAAATATCACTGAAAATTTGGGATTATCAGTCAAACTGCTGCCGCCCTGGTACGATGTGGATAATACTGATGATTTGGCAAGGCTGGTAAAATCCAGTATGCCTGAAATAAAACAACTAGTTAAACTTCAGGCAGACGTTTTTAACAAGTTGATTAATCCTTAAGAAACTTATGGATCATATAAGCGCAAACTTTGTCGCAGCCAACTTTCTCTTGACCGCCTGAAATATTGGTTGCTGTTACTACGGCGAAATTCTTCTTAGGAGCAACCCATGCGACCGAATAATTCATAGTGTTGCTGCCGCCATGTGAAAATACTGTTCCTCCACCCCAGCCGCGCTGGTATGTACTCCAACCAAGCGCATAGGTTCCGCCGAAAGGCAGTTCACGTAATTGCTGCAAGTGTTTTCCATCTATCAAGCCTGGTTCATTACGGTATGATTTCAAAAAACACTGAATATATTTCGCCCAATCAAGAATTGAGCAATGAACGCGCCCACCCGGCCCCAATACAGGAGGATTGTCGCTATCCGGTCCTGGATTAATGGGGATAATCTGGTCGCCTTTAATTCTATGCTGCCAGGGAGCATCGATGTTATCGTGAGTTCCCATAGCGCCTTGCCCCGCAGTTATCATACCCAATGGATCAAACAAAAGTCGTTTGATTAAATGCTCCCATTCTTCATCCATGACTTTTTCAGTGATTGCTCCTACCAACGAAAATCCAATATTGGAATAGAGATATTTTGATCCCGGTTTATGTATAGGAGGATATTTAAGCAGTATTTCGACGCCTTTTCTTCGTTGATGACGCGGCGATTTAATTGAATAAATCTCCTCTATCTGTTCTCCGGTTAAGGGGCCTTTATCGTGGGTAAAAGCGTACATACCCGCCTGATGCGAAAGTAAATGAACCAGGGTCACATCCCGAAAATCGGGATGTATGGCGTCTTTTAATTCGGGGAAATACTCAACCAGAGTAGTATCCCATTTAAGTTTGCCCTGTTGCACCAGTAGGCAAACCAGCGACCCGGTCATTGCTTTGGTGCATGAGCCTATATGGAAGGGATCGTTAATTTCGGCTTTAACATCCTCGCCGTATTTCCGCACCCCGACAACGCCAGCCGCATGTAGTTCTCCATCCAAAATCACTGCAACGGATAGAGCCGGAAGATTATAATCAGTCTGAAACGATTCGAGATCATCGGCTAAATCAATCCACTCTGGAGCAGCAACACAAGATATACTTACAACACTGATAACAATAAGCGTCCGAATTAAAAGTGAAAATCTGTTTAAATGTAACACAAGAATGCTTAACACCTTTTTCTAAACTCATAATATATTGCAGGGCGCCAAGGGCAGTGTATTTTGAACGCTGCCTTTGCCATACATATTGCAATCTTTACAACCAATAATCTGTTTTATGGGACGCCAGCAATAATCCTCTAAGGCTTCCAATCCCGCATTTGGTTAATTATGGATGCATCCTGGCTATGATTGATTTTTGTATAAACTTGGGTAGACCAGTTATAGTTTTCGTGCGGTTTACCGAGAATTACGAGTTTTGTGGGATATAGCATACCTGCAACTTGAGGCGAATCGGTTATGCGCAGGCAATTCAGCATTTCAATCGCCTCACCTCTTCCATCTTTCTGGCTGGCGGCGTTTTGGGTTGCAGGAGCATCCTGAATGATAGTTGTGTGAATCCCACCATCCATCAGCGCCGCATATAAAGCGATTACGGCCATTTCTCCACGTGCGGCGATAGATATTCTCTCTCCGTCAACATTAGGCAACGAGCGCAAGGCTTCCACGCATCTCATAACATCATAGACCCTCATCGAAGCAATGGTGCGACCAGTCCATGCCGCCGCCCGGCGGATATGCCATTGCAATTCTTGTCCCCAACTGGTTTCTCCGATACCCCGCGCTTCAAAATAGGCCCGGTTCCATCCATCCGGCGTCCCGGAAGCAAAACCTTCGGAATCCCATCTACCCTCACCTGGATTGCGCAATACCAGTAGAACTGGTTTCTTTTCGGTCTGTTCCTCTCTCCACTTGCAATCGACTTTTAATCTATAACCGTCTTCGGGAGTAAAACTATAAACAACGTTGCCTCCACTGCCTTCATGAGCGCGATACTCTTTTTTTATATCCAATTCTCCAGAAACCGCCGGGAAGGCGCGGAAGGTTTTTTCTTTCAAAAAATGCTTGACTTTCTTCTTATGGATTAACAGTTCCGCCATGTTTTTGATCACTGGAGGTTGAGCCATTGTTTGGAATGAATCCTGGATGGTTGTCGTCCGGTCATCTTCCGGCGGCTTGCCGTTATATATACTCAGTTCTTCAACCGACAACATGGCGCTGTCTGACTCATCAATATCACCAACCTCTTCAGGCGGAACATCTTTACCCATCAAATGCTTAATGAAAAATGAAAAAATACGAGTTCGTGAAATTTCATGATATGAATGAGGGCCGGGAGTCTCTACAAAGACGCAATTTTCACCTGCTCCATATAGATCGTAGATATTATTAATATACTGATAGGTTTGTCTGGTGGATTCAATCGGATTCAGGCCGTCTCGATTGGCCTGAGCAATCATAAATGGCCGTGGCGCTACCAAGGCCCCGATATCATGGAAATCTATCAAGTATGTGTTAATAGGCATCATACAATCGCAATGTCCATCCAAAACATGCTGACCGACTTGCGCTTCAAGGGTGCATCCGCCGCATACCGGCGCAGCTACTTTAATTCGGGGATCAGCCGCTGCAATATAAAAACTCTGCGAACCGCCGCCGGATATGCCGGTTACTCCAAGACGAGAGGCATCAACTTCTTTTCTTTGGCAGAGAAGATCAAGACCCCGGATGGCATTCCACAATTCAACGCCGCCGGGATTATAACCTCTACTGTACCAATTGAACCAACCTCGCGCATAACAGCCCCAATGTTCCCCCAACACTTCGTGCCATTGAATGGTTTCAATAATAAGGCAAACGAATCCTAACTGCGCCCATTTTCTCGGATGAGCCTGATAATGTACTTTCTGAGTGCGTGAATGCCCGCAAACGTATAATACGGCGGGTACCGGTTTGGTAATATTATCGGGAATATATAAATCAGCGGGAACGTACAAATCAGGCAGCGATTCATAATAAAGTTTGACTATTTTATAGCCCTTTTGTTGCATAGTTCCAACAATCTGAACATTAAGCGGAGGACGTTCACCCTGCAAAGGCACATCGGTTAAACCCATCATTTCGATAAATTGATTATAACGCTCGTCCCGTACTTCTTTCCAATCTGATAATGTTTTTATATTGCTTAATGAATCATGCGTAATTTTGCTTGCTGCTTTTGTAAGATATGTACGTATATTATTGGGTTGATCAAACGTTGGTTCTGGAGCATCAGCCAATGATGCGGTTAAAAAAATACAAAAAAATGATACAAAAACGGTTATTTTTATAATTGATCGTTTAATCATTTGAAATCTCCCTTTATTTTTTTACCGATTAATCCGCATTTCATGTCTTTTGGCTTATTTCTATTGATGAAAATTACTCTAACATAAATCAATTTATTAGACCAGCATTTTGACAATATAGTTTTGAACAATTCTTATCATTGACTATTGGTAAAAGGCGCAAATATATCTTATCTTACAACAAGTTACAGTCACAATGCTTGTTCTTTGCAAAAAGGGCGTAAAAATTTTACTCATAATCATCCTTTCCTCTATGCAATCTACTTTGGTTCATGTAATGTTGTGTAACTTATTTTTTCACCCTTATTTCAACCACCATTCAAATTATTAACCGGTGGCAATTAAGGGAAATTCTTGAACAGAGGTAGGAAATATGTTGCATAGACGAATTGTACTCAGCGAAGATCAAATACCTAAGAAATGGTTGAATCTTACTCCATATTTGAAAAACCCACCGGCTCCCTATCTCGATCCTTCATCGGGTGAACCAATGGCGCCTGAGAAAATGGCCGTACTTTTCCCTATGAGTTTGCTTCAACAAGAAATGAGCCCCGATCCATGGATCGATATTCCCGAAGAAATCCTTGATGTTCTCTCATTATGGCGTCCTACGACTTTAGTGCGCGCATATAATCTTGAAAAAGCCTTGGGAACTCCAGCCAAGATTTATTTCAAAAACGAGAGCCTAAGTCCTGCGGGAAGTCACAAGCCAAATACGGCTGTTGCTCAAGCTTACTACAACAAGCAAGAAGGCGTTAAACGTCTTTCCACAGAAACTGGAGCAGGGCAGTGGGGCAGCGCTTTATCATACGCCTGCAACCATTTCGGCTTGGAATGCACTGTCTATATGGTAAAAATCAGTTATGAACAAAAACCATACCGTAAATCAATGATCAACACTTGGGGAGCGGAAATTTTCCCCAGCCCATCCAATCAAACCAATGCCGGACGCGCTATGTTAGAAAAAGACCCTGATACTCCGGGCAGCCTCGGCATGGCCATCAGTGAAGCGGTTGAAGATGCGGCAATGCATGATGATACCAAATATGCTCTGGGCAGCGTGCTGAATCACGTTCTTCATCATCAAACCATCATTGGTCTTGAAGCCAAAAAACAATTCGATATGGTTGAAGATTCTCCCAATATCGTTATTGGATGCGTAGGCGGCGGAAGCAACTTCGCTGGCGCCGCTTTCCCTTATGTGGTTGATAAGGCTCATGGTCAGGATATCAAAATAATCGCTGTTGAACCTTATGCCTGCCCGACTATGACCAAGGGCGAGCTCACTTACGACTTTGGCGACACAGCCAAAATGACTCCTCTCATGCGCATGCACACTTTGGGACACGATTTCGTACCGCCTGGCATCCACGCTGGCGGTTTACGCTATCATGGATGCGCTCCTCTCGTGTCAGCAGCCATTGAAGAAGGCCTTATCGAGCCGCGCGCCGTTCATCAGACCGCTGCCTTCAAAGCAGCCCTCACTTTTGCATGCACCGAAGGCATCATTCCAGCCCCGGAAACCTCGCATGCCATTGCAGCAGTAATCGAAGAAGCCTTGAAAGCTAAAGAAGAAGGCAAAGAAAAGACTATCTTCTTTAACTTCAGTGGACATGGACATTTCGATATGGCGTCTTATGATCGATTCCTGGCTGGTGATATACAAGATTACGAATATCCATTAGAGAAAATCAAAGAAGCATTAGCCAACCTTCCCAAAATCGGCTAGTAATTCCACTAAATACTATAAAATCCCTCGGTATATAATTTACTGAGGGATTTTTTTAGTACGCACGGCAGGTAGCATCGACTTAAAAGTTGAGTTACCTACACCTACCTATGATGGAAACTGACATAATCCGTGAGAGTATGGATAGGCGCGTCAAAAAACTGATGAAACGCAACTTGGAAAAGGTTCACGCTTGGAAATGTATCAGGATAACGGTAGCAGCGTCTTTATCTCCCACCCGATTTATTTGGCGACATTTAATCTGGGGTAGATTTTTAGATTAACGTTATTGTGTAAAAGGGTACAATGATTTATTATGCCTATTAGCATTATGTTCATTTACTTCAATTATATTACTACCAATTGATTTAGAATTTATGTATGGATTCATTACGTATTCCATTTCAACAACTATATTAGAGAGGTTAATTATGAGAAGAAAAATACACATTTTTCTAGGGCTGTCATTTGTGATTCTAATGGCAGGGAGTCAAGCTTTTGCTCAGTATGGCATATTCGATCAGACTGCTGATTGGGGAATGGTTACTGATTATAAAGCTGAAGGCGGCGTTTCTGTTTCCGGTGATGAATATACCATACAGGGAAATGGAGACGACATTTGGGGCACTCAAGACGAGGGTTTCTTTGTGTATACAGAGAAAACCGGCACATGCTCGCTAAGTGGAAAAGTTAAATGGAACGACCGCGGCGGCGATAACGAATGGGCCAAAGTTGGCGTTATGATGCGCGAAGACGGTGGTTCTTCCACATCGCGTCATTATTGGACTGAATTGCGCTCCGGCTCGGATGACGCCAACCTGGGCGATCGGATTGACGCGCAGTGGCGGATTGCTGAAAGCGGCAGTTCTAACAATGTGGAAATTCAGGCTAATGGCGTTTCTATTGGCGATCCTGGTGATGGAGTCTGGCTGCGGGTTTCCCGTTTGGCGGATACCGGTTTTGTGATCAGTGAATATTCCCTGGATGGAACCAACTGGGTTTTCTCGCATGGACAGGAGATGACCTTCGAGGATTCTATCGCCTTTGGTTTAGTCATTACCAACCACGTGGATAACGAATTACTGGCCGAAGCCACCGTAACGGATGTTCAGTTTTCTGAAACCGTGACAGCGGCGGGCGCGCGGACGTTCTCTCAGGATGATCCCGTGTATATCTCGGGCGACCCGATCACCGTATACATCACTGTGGGCGGCGGTACTGGCGCATTGACTGTTACAGAAACCCCTCCTGCTGGATGGATTGTGAGCGATATTTCAGATGGCGGTTCGGAAAGCGATGGAACCATCACATGGAATTTGAACGAAGCCCAAGCGGTTTCGTATGTTGTTACTCCTCCTGATGGAACTACCGAAGATGTTTTGTTCTCTGGTATGGTGGACGATGCCTCCATTTTCGGGGATAGTTCATTAACCGCTCCTCAACCAATCGGAATTTTCGATCATCATCTGGATGTCGGTGATGTTGGAGCAGCTGGCGATGCTGAATATATAGAAGACTTAAACCGGTATTGGACTACAGGAAGCGGCGCCGATATTTGGGGCAATGCTGATGAGTTCCATTTCGTTTACAAGAAACTGTCTGGCGCTTTCAGTATTCAAGCCAATGTTTGGAGCTACAACGACGATGCTACAAGCGAATGGTCCAAAGCCGGTTTGATGGTGCGTGACAACCTGACCGCCGGTTCGCCTCACATGCATTCTCTGACCCGCGCCTTTGACGGGCAGTATGATGCGCAATGGCGAACAGAACAAAATGCAACGTCATATAATGTCGGCGCCAGTGACTATGAGATAGGCGATGTCCGTCTCGTGCGTTCCGGTCAAAATGTCAAAGCCTATTACATAGGCGATGATGGCGAGTGGGTTTTGAGTTCCGAACAAACCATTCAGTTGACCGATCCAGTTTATGTCGGCCTGTCAATCACATCGCATGATGATGGTTTATATTCAGTGGGTGAGTATGATAATTTGGAAATTACTCTTTATCCGATGCAGGTTATCAAAACAATTGAGGCCGAATCTGTAAAAACGGGCAGTTCCGTGGATGTAGAAATTACCGTGGATATTCGTGAAGGAACTCCCGGCAAAGCCACAATCATTGAGAAGTATCAGGCTGGTACGACCATATCCGGTTTGACCGCCAATGCGGGAACCGCTACAGACGATGGTTCAGCCATTAAATGGGAACTCGCCGGTGCGGAAGGGACTGTTGCGTTATCATTTACCGTGGATGTCCCATCTGATTTCGCGGAAAGTTTTGTGGAACTAAGCGGAACCTATGATGATGGCAATGAATATACCGGCGAAACGGGACTTACCTCTCTTCCGGTTGAAGTTGAAAATATGGGTATTTTCCAGGGACATGATGATATCGGTGATCCTGGCGCAGCAGGTAATATCAATATTAATGGAGATGCTTACCAGGTTGTCGGCAGCGGAGCGGATATCTGGGGTACAGCGGATAATTTCCATTACCTATGGATGCGCGTATCCGGCGATTTTACGTTCAGCATAGACGATCCGTACATCGGAGCCTATGGCACGAATCCCAGCAGCAATGATTGGCAGAAAATGGGTATCATGGTTCGCCAGGAATTGACTGCTTCTTCGGCCTATGTAATCGGCGCGATCCGCAGTTCGGATCAGGCGTTGTTGTTGCAATGGCGTGACTCCGATGGCGTGGATGCGGCCTCGACGGATGGTTCGGAGACAAACGTGGATGTTTGGAATCCGGATTATGATCCCGATTCAGCGGGTATTACGAATCCAGCCGAATCAGATCTAACCCGTGGCGGTACAATCAAAATAACCCGTGAAGACGATCTATTTACTCTCTGGTATGTCTATGACGGTGAAGACAGGTTGCAGTATGAATATGAAGTTGCCATGACTGATCCCATTTATTTGGGTATTGCGGTTACTTCGCATACATCCGGCGCCACATCGCAAGGATTATTCAATAATCCACAGTTCGATGGAAGCGCTGTTTCTGTTAATAGTTGGATGCTGCATTAACAGTTTTCAACCTTATAGTAATTCAAAAGCCCGGAGCGGTTGCTCCGGGCTTTTTTAGTGCATCCAATGGTATGGGTAAAAACAAGTGGATGAAAGACGAAACTAGCACAATGTCATTCATTAGAATCAAGTATCAAAGTTACGGGACCATCATTAATCAGTTCCACTTCCATCATAGCAGCGAACTTGCCGCATTCGGTTTTAACGCCTTTTGCTTTAAATAATGAGATTGATTTTTCATAGAAGGGAATTGCAATTTCAGGAGGAGCGGCGGAATCAAATCCAGGACGTCTTCCTTTACGGCAGTCGCCAAATAAGGTGAATTGAGAAACCAACAAGACTTCTCCATTAATATCCAGTAGGGATTTATCGAATTTTCCAATATTGTTCGGGAAGACGCGAAGGTTGCAAATTTTATCTACTATCCATTCCAGGTCTTTATCCTGATCACCCTGGGCAATGCCCAGTAACACAGTATAACCACGATTGATCTTGCCAATTGTCTCCCCATCAACCCGTACTGAGGCGCGGGAGACCCGTTGAATAACTGCTTTCATTGCTTCTCCAGAAAATAAGATATATAAAAAGTGTTAGGATTCTTTAATTTGCTCTTCCAGCAAACGTTTTTGATAAATTAATCGCTCGATACTGCCGGGAATTTCTCTGAGGATACGCTCCGCTTTCAATCGCTCGACTGCTATGGCGTATTTACCAGTTTTTTGTTTAATCGCTTCTTCATCTTTTTTAATCATAATTAATATGTCTTCGGCTTCCTGAATTGCCGCATCAATCGTTTCGATCTCTTCAAGTTCCTTCATCCTTGATTGACGGCGCGCTGGAGAAACCGGTCTATTCCGCCGATTAGCCGTATTTCCACCTGGCAATTTCTCAATTTGCAGAGTTGAATTTACTAAAGGGGAGGGCATTCCTCCCGGTTGGTTTTTAAATGAAGGAGGCAGAGATACGCTTTCTCCAGAAGTTACAGCATTTAACAAGAATAAAAGTTCAGGAATGCGCGATTGGGGAACTTTGGCTTGTACAACATTTTGAGGTTTCTGCTTAGCCTGCGCTGGCGGTGGACCAGCCCCTAATGCAAACATAAAATCTTCTTGATTATCTTGATATAATGAACGTAGTTGAGTTACCATCTTTTGGATATCAGGATTCGATTGCACAGCGGGCTGCGCTTGAAGAATCTTTGCTTCCAGGATATCTTCGAGTTCTTTTCGATGTGAAGAAGGAGACATTCAATCACCATCCAGTTTGAAATCCTATAAAATATCGATATTATTAATTATGGCCTATAAATGATCCAATTGCAAAGTCTTATATACTTGTTTGTCGAAACCTAATGAATAAATTATTCATTAGTATGCTTTGTTTTATGAAGGGCTTCTCAACGTAATCGTTGCTAAAGAGTGATCTTTGTGATTTAATGCGATTATATTCATTATGTTTAGAGTGGTTTTCATAATAGGGTTTTGATTCACGATTTGAAAAAACTAAAAATGATTGGCTTTTTTAATACTATACGTAATAATAATCGAACATGATTTTGATAATCGCTCTAATTGAAAAGGTGATTTAATTTATGAATAGGCATACTCGAGATGCATGGAAAAAACTAATCCCATCCGTTTTTGTACTTTGCGCTTTTTCTCTGGTCGCTTGCCAGACTCAACAAGACCAGGGTTGGAAAGAAAAAGTCACTTTAGCATTGGAGCATTTTTATAAAGGCGAGCAGCATCTATTAAAAAATGAATTCGAAGATGCTGAAAGAGAATATCTTGCTTCAATAGAGATATCTCCACGCCCCAGTGCTTATTATTTTTTAGCGCTTATTCAAGAAGAAACGGGACGCACTGAAGAAGCTTTAGCTTCTTTAGATAAAGCTATGAAACTCAACCCGAAATATCATCGAGTTTTATTATTAAAAGAGCGATTGGAGATGAGGCTCAGTGGAAAATCCGCCGCATCTGATAACCAAACCAGCCTTCTACAACGTCCCAAAACGATTCAATCGCCTGACAAAGTAGAAATTGTTACTCCAATTGCAATCGATTCGCCTGACGCAAGTCCTATTCTCTCTAATCAGAATCAAGAGACCAAGACTGCTCAGCAATCAATTTCGTCAGAAAATTCTGGAATAGCAGCTAAAAAAAAAGATGATGAAATCGATAATTGGTTGAAAGAGGCAAAAGAAGCGAGCGCTTCAGGTAAATGGGATATCGCTTTCAATAATTATGATAAAATCCTAAAAAAACTTCCCGATAATGCGAAAAATCTGTATGATTATGGTTATGTAAGTTTTCAACTCAATAAGTTGGACATTGCCGAGACTGCTATTAAAAAAGCAATTGAACTTGATCCGGGATTGATTTCCGCCTATAACGATTTAGGAGTTGTTTTAGAAAAGAAGCAAAAGACCGGAGAGGCGATTAAAGCCTATCAAAAAGCTATTGATTTAGGGCCAAATCAAGATGCATACTTTAATTTGGCGCTTCTCAATGAAAAGCAAGGTAAGTATAAAGAATCTGTAGAGTTATACGAAAAGTATATCGAAATGGATTCTACCAGTTCGTATACCAGTTTTGCTAAACAACGAATAAGCAAACTTCGACGTTTGGCTTATTAATATAAATACTTTGTAAATATGAGTTTAGGGGTTGCATGTTGAGTGATAATTTAGCTGTATCCAATTCTTTAGTCTTCAAAATGGAAGACATCGAACTTATCAGCGGATTGCTTGATCGGCTCTCTGAAGTTCAACGAGAAGCCTTGGTTATCCGGGATAAATTAGTAGTATTCATGGAATCCATCTCAGAAAGTTTTAATAACCAGGAGATATTATTGATGTTACGCAACAAATGGGGATTAACAAAAAAAGACGCAAAGAAACTTTTCTACAAATATCATGGCGGTGAAGAAGATGAAGAAAATGTTGATAACGACAATCCCGAACCCGAAAACAATCCGGGGAAATCTGGATCAGTAGATCAAAAGATATCCATGATAATGGACTATATGAAAGAAACATCTTCAAAACTGGATAGCATAGATAGAGATATTGCTCAACTTAAAGATCAAGTCGAGGAAATTCTGAGAAGAATGTAACTAATATAAAAAATATACTCTCTGGAATGGTAAAATTACACAAGTTAAATCATTTCAGAGAGTTTTTAAGATTATACAAGTTTACATAATATATCTTATGCGAACATGTATATAGATTTTCCTGCGGTGGAGATATATTGCTCTTTCGCATTCCCCAGGGATTTTATTCTAAGGCTGGTTATCTATACGGGCTTGTCTTCCTAAATATCCGCCATGATGACGTAGACCGTAATCTTCTTTAGTCACTCCTTTTAGTTCCATCAAAGTTAATGCCAGCGCATCGCTGATGGCCAGCATTACCACAACGCTTGATGTGGGAGTTAATCCTAATGGACATGGCTCTTCGATTTCTCCCATATCCAGAACAATGTCGCACAAATCTCTCAGGGGTGAATCTGGATGTGAAGTGATTCCAATTACCTTATCCACTCCCAGGTGCCTGCTCAGTTCAAGCATCTCGATTACTTCGTTCGATTTTCCACTAGTTGAGAATGCCACGATGACGTCATCTTTAGACGCCAATCCTAAGTCGCCATGAGCGGCTTCACCCGGATGGATGAAATCGGCGGGCGTGGCGGTGGAACACAAAGTGGCCGCAAATTTCCGCGCAATATGCCCGGCCTTGCCGATGCCGGTAGTCAGAATTTTGCCCCGGCAATCTTTCAGCGTATATAACGCTTTTTCAAAATCAGGCGTCACCTCTATGGCTGTAATGGCTTGCGCTTCTTTTTGGAGTATTTCTGTAATTCTAGTTTGAATATCTATCATAATTATTTGAATATTTAATTCCTATAAAGAGATTTTTACGTGAATTATTCAAGGCAGATTCAATATGTCACTATTTCTTGAAAAATCAAAGTCTCTCCCACTTTTTTAATAAACTGCTTTGTTCTACGATACAATTAACCTGATAAATCGTTATTATGTAAACATATATGCTGGTTGGAGGAAAACGATGCCATTTTTGTTGATGTTATTATTTTCATTAACTGTAACTACTGCTAATTCAGAAACTTATAAACCTAAAGTCCATTCATTTTCAAATAAATGGATTCACGCTGAGATCGGCGCACCTGATGGTCTATCAGTATCGCAGTTTTACGCCCACCAGGAACCGGTTCTCTGGATTCAAGACAAAGCAAAGAGTCTTCCCTCCTCTCTTTTTTTATATACCAATCATCCATTGAAATCATCCAAGACCATTGCCATGCCGGAATCTTATGTTGCTGATTATGCATTAAAAAGCCCTTCAGAGACAGTTATTCAAGTTAAATCAGTTACTGCAACTTTAGTATCCATCAGCCGTGATTATCGGATCAATCACCTGGAGTCAACCTTAAAATCCACTACTACCATCACCAACAACAGTAAAAAAAGTATTGAGTTTTATCCCACTGAAGAAATTACTTTTAAGGCCGCTATCCGTAACAATATCCCCAATACCGCCATGTATTTTTATTCACCAAGCGCTGGAAACAAAAAAGGATTTGATTTAATTAAGGGAGAAACCAATTCTTCATTGTATTCGTATATGCCAGAACACAATCTTTTCCTCACCCGTTATATGCTGAATAACGCCGTAATTAAACTTACCAACAACAAAAACTGGTTCGCCATTCAAAACCTCATAAGTAAAAAAAAGATCAATGGCGGTACAGTATGCGCAGTTGAATTTGAGTTTCCAGAAAAAGATATTTCTCCAGTTAAAGATAACCTGATTTTACATATAAATGGCGTTGATGACCTGGCAACTCAAAATTCTAAATCTTCTGCATTTAATCCATATATGCAAGCAACTTATGTTTTAGGTAAAGTAGTTCTGCAACCTGGACGATCATTAACTTATTCTACCCGATGGAATTCAGTGGTTTGCGACGGCCCCATAGTGGATGTTAAAGATAGCATCGTATTTAACAAGCGGCTTGAAGTTCAATTCCATCCCGGTAATGGTGGTTTCGCAAATTTCGCCAATTTTGGCGTTCCACAGGAAGGTAGAATCGGTTTTCAATATTACAATCAAAAAGGTGAAGTAAAAAAAACCATTACCGAGAATGGCGATCAAAAAGATCATTTAATGATAATACATATTAAAAGCAAGATTCGCCCCTTTGAAGTGACTCCATTTTTGCCTACATTACTAACTCATATGGCATGGGTTTTATCTCCTGAAGATTTTCATGATGAAATTAATACATATCAAAAACTGGTAGATGATGAAGTGCATTCTATCCGGATGGTATTGGTTGATTCAAACTGGAAACCGTTGCGAGAACTGGATCGCTTTACTGCGCCATATAAGATTTTTGGCAGTACTGCTGCTGAATAAAAATAAGATGATGTACATTGAGATGTCAATTTTTCAAAAAAATTTGGAGAGCAATAATGAATGTAATGGAAACTATAAAAGAACGTTATAGCGTTAGAAAATATCAAGACCGTGATGTTGAAGAAGAAAAACTACTGCGTTTGCTGGAGGCTGCACGGCTGGCGCCATCAGCGATGAATCGTCAGGAATGGCGGTTTATTGTAGTGCAAGATGCCAATAAACGCCAGGAATTGATGAAAGCGGCCAAGAATCAGGAATTCGTCGGTCAGGCGCCGGTGGTTTTAGCCTGCTGCGCTAAAACCACAAATCACGTAATGGCTTGCGGCCAATTGTGCTATCCGATTGATGTAGCGATTGCTATGGAACACATCTGTTTACAAGCAGTCGAAGAAGGTCTTGGAACCTGCTGGATCGGCGCTTTTCATGAAATCCCGGTTAAAGAGTTGCTTGAAATCCCACCGGAAATCCGCGTGGTTGAATTATTGACCATTGGATATCCCGCTGATACTCCAACCGTTAAGAATCGCCTGTCGATGGAAGAGATCGTTATGAAAGAGCGCTGGGGTGGTTGATTCCTATATCTCAGTGCGTAATTTATTAAAGAAATATACGGTTAACATGAAACATATTATGTTGGGCGCCCAGGCGCCCAACCATGGTGGGATCATTTCCGCTGCAAAACTCTTACCTAAAGATAGCGACATGAAATAAAGTATCACTGCAAGCAATCCCAATCCAATACCCGATGCTTTTCCTGATGATCCCATATAGAGCATCATGGCATAAGCCAGAAGCCCTAGAAAAAATACGGCAAATGGGAAAGCTTCTTTGATGCGAAGGTCAGGCAGATACTTTCGGGGATTCTCTCCCGCCTGCCGGACGGAATTTACCATATTGCTTAAATCTCCATGAGACATTTGTTCGATATTCTGAGTGGCGGAGCTGAAATCTTTTGGAGTCCGGCCCAATGAATAAAGCAGTAGTTCATGTTTTTCAGAATGCATAGGACTATCATCACTTGGAAATGTATAGACCATCGCATTCTTCAAAGACCATTTCTCCTGATCTTTATCCCAAAGAGCGCTTTCAGCGTCAATTCGTTTGGTTAGCAGTTGGTTTTTATCCTGAACTATAATAGTTAAATCATCCAATCGGGTTAATCTTAGGGTAAAAGGTCTGGGCATGAAAGATTCTATTCTCTTGCCCATGCATCCAGATTCCACCAGAACGTGAGACGCCTTGAGTGACTCCCTTAATGCGAATAGCCATCAACGTCTCTGCTTGCGCTGCAAATGGACCGCTTATTTTTTCGTTAAAAATAAATATGATTGATAACAACAAAACCATAAAAAGCGCTAATGGGGCAGCAAGACGCACCGGTGTATATCCGGCGATATATAACATCAACATCTCATTATGACGAAGCAGGTTTCCCATGGCGCTGACCATGGCGAGCACCACCACCATAGGCGTCGCTTTAACCAGTTCATGAGGAATGCGCAGAAATACATAGGTTAATCCAACGCCGAACGAGGCATTGAATTTTAAAAGTACATCCAACTCTTCGAATAGAATTAATACAAATGCAATAGCGAAAAATAATGAAAATACAAATGCAAAAGCATTCAAGAATGTCTTAAGAAGATAAAAATCTGCGGTATAGGTTTTATATGATATTGGATTCATTGGTTAATAGATATTATAAGTTTGATTAATGATTTTGAACGCATATTGTTTATAGCCTTCTAGACGCGATTGGATCGATAATAAATATATGATCCAAAAATCATTGCGACCATATTAGGAATCCAAAGGCATAACCACGCTGGTAATGAACCTGATAACGCTGCTGTCTTACCGAAGCTCAACAGGATGTAATACACAAAAATAATAAAGACTGTCATGGCGTAACATGAAGACCGCTTACCTCTATTGGATTGGATTCCCAATAAGGCGCCCAACAGCGCCATGATCAAACATGCGCATGGCAATGCATACCGTCGGTTTAATTCGATTTGACATCTATGGTACCAACGATCCAAATCACGAGTCCGTTCGGCATCCGGCTTTTGCGGATAAGTGTTTAATGTAAATACTAAATCGGCGTTTCGTAATTGGTTTTCCCTGCGTTCCGGTTGAGCCAGTTCGCTTAGTAGTTTTGGTATCCCGACAGAGAAATGAAACTCATTGAATCTAATTCCCATATTTTTATTATCTGAAGATGTTTTATGCAAATTCCCTTTTTCCAAATTTAAGATTATGGAATTTTCTCTGGGAGCATATAGTATAGTTCCAGAAGGAGCGGAAATTATACTCGAAATCCTTCCCTCTTTTTGTTCAAATAAACGTATATTACGCATTGTACCGGATTCATCGATAGAACTGGGCGCCAGAGTGAAATTTCCCAAGGCATTGAACGCGCCGGGCATTAATCCCACAGTGCTTGAATCCTGTATGATATTTGATGCGATGTCGCCAAAAAGCCTCAGCCCTTTGGGTGCGATTCGATTCGCCCACCAAAGTAATAGACCTGTCATAAGCAAACCGATTATCAAGGCTGGAACCAATAATTGGCGTGTTGAATACCCCGCCGCCTGTAATGCGGTTAATTCATTATCCTGGGCGATACGCCCATATACCATCATCGCGGCTAGAAGCGATGCCATGGGAAAGGTAAGCAGCATGATGGTCGGCAGGATGGAAAAAAGCAACTGGCATGTCGTAATAAGAGTTGCTGAGCCTGCGGCGAAAAGGTCGGTAAGATCGTACAACCGCTTTAAAAGAAAGATAAATGAAAACAATACCGCCCCTTCAGCAACGGCTTTAAGCATATCAATGATAATCCAGCGCGAAATCGTTTTCATAAATTCAGAGCGATTCTTAAGGTAACGTAATATGTGTTTTCTTAATCATGGAAACCAAGGTTGCTATATAGAGTTATTTATCTTAGAAGATGACCGATATCAACCCTCTCCTAACCTCTCCCAATCTTGGGAGAGGAATGTGATGGCGCCCACGCGTAGGGTGGGTCACGCCTCATCGATCCACCAAAGATAAACCTTGTTATTTCACAAAACCCCTCTCCCCCAAGCCTGGGGGAGAATTAAAGAGGGGGTTGTTATCTACAAGTTTATCGTCAATTTATGATCTTTCTGACGCAAAAGGGGATATTATCAACCCTCTCCTTACCTCTCCCAATCTTGGGAGAGGAATTTGACGCCACCCACGCGTAGGGTGGGTCACGCCTCATCGACCCACCAAAGAATCACCCACTTATAAGAATTCCCTCTCACCCAACTTGGAGAAGAATTATAATCCGGCAGCAGGATTGTATGCCTGCTACCGGATGAGTTATGGCTTAATCAAAGAATACAGCTCCGCTTGCGGCGGAAGAGACCATTTTTGCGTAACGCGCAATGACTCCACCTTTGATTTTCGGTTCAGGTTTAACCCAAGCATCACGGCGTTTCTGTAATTCTTCATCAGAAAGTTTAACGCTCAAACTACGGTTAGGGATATCGATTTCAATGATGTCGCCTTCTTCGAGTAGTCCAATCGGGCCGCCTTCCATCGCTTCAGGTGATATATGGCCGATTGATGCGCCTGAGGTAGCGCCTGAAAATCGTCCGTCTGTTATCAGCGCAACTTTAGAGGCCATTCCCATACCTTTTACAACTGAGGTGGGCGTCAGCATTTCCGGCATTCCCGGACCGCCCTTGGGGCCTTCGTAACTGATGACGACCACGTCGCCTTCTTTGATTTCCTTGCTCAGTATGGCTTTAACCGCTTCGGATTCTGATTTATATATCCGGGCGGGGCCGCTGTGTTTCATCATTTCAGGGGCTACGGCGGCGGCTTTGACTACACTGCCGTCTGGCGCCAGGTTGCCGAAGAGGCAGCACAATCCACCGGTTTCGTGATATGGATTATCCAGCGGTCGGATGACGTCGCTGTTTCCTATGGGAGAATCTTTAATGTTTTCGCCCAGAGTTTTACCAGTGACAGTCTTGGTATCCAGGTTGAGCAGGTTTTTCTGGGCTATGGTGTTAAGAATAGAAGAGACGCCTCCCGCCTGATCCAGGTCTTCCATGTGGAATGGACCGGCAGGCGCCATATTACAGATATGCGGAGTCCGGTCGCTGACCTCGTTGAAATCCTTCAAGGTCAGTTTAACGCCCGCTTCATGAGCAATGGCGGGAATATGGAGCGATGTGTTGGTAGAGCCGCCGAAAGCCATATCAAGCGCAATGGCATTATGAAATGCTTCACGGGTCATGATATCGCGCGGTTTGAGATCGTTCTTAATCAAGTCCATAATCTTGACGCCCGCTTCTTGCGCCAGACGGATTCTATCGGCGAAAACGGCGGGAATAGTTCCGTTGCCGGGCAACGCCATACCTAATGCTTCGGCCACGCAGTTCATGGAGTTGGCGGTGAACATGCCGGAGCATGAACCGGTTCCGGGACAAGCGGCGGCGCAGGATTCTTCAAACACCGGCTCAGAAATTTCGCCATTTTTGGTTGGAGCGATGCGGTCGAACATTTTATCCAGACCGACCTTCTCGCCACGGTCATATCCCGCCAGCATGGGACCGCCTGTAATAAGGATAGCTGGAATATTAAGCCGGGCGGCCGCCATCAGCATTCCCGGTGTTATCTTGTCGCAATTGGATACCAGAACGAGAGCGTCAAACGGATGCGCTGTAGCCATAATTTCGACGCTATCAGCGATATTTTCACGGCTGACCAGCGAATAGCGCATTCCCTTATGATTCATGGCAATGCCATCGTCTACGGCGATTGTGTTGAATTCAACCGGAGTTCCACCGGACATCAAAATGCCTCGTTTAACTGCATTGGCTATTTTGTTCAACTCAACATGACCGGGAACAATTTCATTGAAAGAATTGGCGATGCCGATGATTGGTTTATCTAAATCAGTTTTTGATAAACCAGTTGCATACCATAGACTCCGGTGTGGACCTTTTTCCACTCCGGTCTTCATTATATCACTTCTCATAATGGTGAACCTCACAATCTAATATCTTTGAAGACTAAATTCATAAAACTATTCTAGCCTTAACTGACGCATTCGTCTAAGCATGGATTACTATAGAAGTGGTTTTTCAAACCTCCGACATATAACTTTTCAGTGGTATGATGAATTTGTTGTAAGATAATTACTCTACAACGATTGAACTCAATAAAATCCAAGAAATAATATTGTTTATGTCATCCAAACGCCAAACTTTTATTTTAATCATAATCGCACTGATAACGGTAGTTCTTTTCTCTTGCTGGTTTTCAGTTTGGGATTTCGGACTGGTTGACGATGGATATATCCCTATGACCTATGCGCGTAACATTGCTCAGGGGCATGGCATTGTGTTCTATCCCGGTGGAGAGAAAAT
Organism: bacterium; assembly: GCA_963662285.2. Taxonomy (GTDB): domain Bacteria; phylum Hinthialibacterota; class Hinthialibacteria; order Hinthialibacterales; family Hinthialibacteraceae. The sequence goes on along the minus strand of CAXXMV010000006.1, from coordinate 1,838,982 downwards.
TGAAGGCTACACCAGCCCGCTTTGGACTTTCTGGTTGACTCTATGCGCGTTATGCCGTTTGCCGTTAGCCATTGTTTCTCAAGCAACCAGCCTGCTATCAGCATTTGCTCTGATTGTTTTATCCATTTTCTCCTATCGAAACATATTTTATGATCAAAAATCCGGGATTATTTTTAATGCCCTCTTTTGGCCGCTTGCCGCAGGATTGGCAGTAGCCAGCGATGTATCATTAGCGGCCTACTCTCTTTCGGGGATGGAGACTACCGCTTATTCATTCGTCCTACTTTTACTATGCTATGCGCTGATCAGGCGCTGGCCGGATATCGCAGTCTGTCTTCTTATGTTGTTTGTTTCATTGATCCGGCCAGAGGGACCGGCTTTCTGGTTCCTGTGTCTGTCTTACTGGTTCTTGCAGAAACGTCTCTCTAAATCGCTTATCCTCTTATTCATCGCAACTGTGATAGTTCCCTACTCTCTTTTTATTGGATTCCGGCTGTTTTATTTTGGACAACCGCTTCCTAACACATTTTACGCTAAGCATAATTTTGGAGGCCTGCATCTGGCATGGCGTGGATTGGAATATACCTACTACTTTTTCCGTCCCCGTCCACTATTTTTATTCGCTGTTTTCGGATTATTGCTGGAGCGTAAAGCATACCGCCCCTCCAGTTTAGTCGCATTAATGTTTGTCTTATTGCATACTGCGTTAGTCACCATGGAAGGCGGAGACCATTTTACGCTGCACCGGTTCCTGATTCCCGCTATCGCTTTCTTCTCAATCCTGAGTATTCGCGGTTTGCAATTATGCATTGATCAGTTGATCATGACAAAGTTTGTGAATCCTTCTTATTTTTGTAAATTTGTAATTAACTCTGTTATAGCGGTTATTGTATTAATCTTAATCCCCGCTCATGGAATGCAGCTTACCGAGTTTAAAGTTGATACGCCGTGCCGCTTCGCTCAAGGAGCTAAATATCATCTTTCAACGGTAAAATGGACCCGCAGTTGGGCTAACGTGGGTATATGGCTGAAAGAAAAATATCCTCCGGAAACTCTGATTGCGGTTATTAACGCCGGGGCTATTCCATATCATTGCGAATTGCGCTGTATTGATATGCTGGGATTAAACGACAGCACCATCGCTCACACCCCGTTAAAATACGAAAACCTGTGTCTTCCCGGACATGATAAGAGTAATTCGGACTATGTTTTAGAACGTAAGCCCCGATTGATACAACTCTTTCCCCTTCTGTTTTTTACCTCCCAACCTTATCCTGAAGATAAGTTGGTTGATATGCTCACCTATCCGGCCCAGATGGATATGTGGCAGGATCAACGCTTTCACCAGTTATACGAATATCGCACTGAAGAGACTCGATTTGGATTCATATCCTTCTTCGAGCGGAAATAGCATGTTGATTGAAAAGCCTTATTTTACATTTGGAAGTTATCTTAAAGAGCGCTTTGGCTGCCGCGTGCATAAATTGGCCATCGACGCCGGTTTTACATGTCCCAATATAGACGGAACCAAGGGAGAAGGCGGCTGCTCCTACTGTAATAACGAAGGTTTCAGTTATAATTCCCGCGTTCCAGTTCTGCCCATTACTGAACAAATTGAAAATGGTATGGAATTTCAGCGCGGCAGGTTCAAAGCCAAGAAATTTCTGGCCTATTTTCAGGCCTATACCAACACCTTCGCTCCCATTCCACAATTGAAAGAAATCTATGACCATATCCTTCCTTATGAAGATATTGTCTCCTTCGCCGTCGGCACCCGTCCTGACTGCGTGTCATTGAAAACACTTGACTTACTAGAATCATACTCGGAACGTTTCGAGGTTTGGGTGGAGTATGGCCTGCAATCCAGTCATAACCGGACTTTAGAGAGCATCAACCGTTGCGACACCTATGAACGCTTCATCTGGGGAATGCATCAGGCCTCGCAGCGTGACCTAAAGATTTGCATCCACGTTATTCTCGGATTGCCCGGTGAATCGTGGGAAGACATGATGCTGACCGCTGAGCGTATTGCGATACTTCCCTTCCACAGCATTAAGGTTCACCTGCTTCATGTTATGAAGAATACCCAAATGGAGAAGGATTATCTTGAGGGGAAATTCAAGATGTTCGGTATGGAAGAATACGCCAGGATCGTCTGCGATTTTCTGGAACGCATCCCCGATGATGTCAGCGTACAACGTCTCACCGCCGACGCTCCGCCTAATGTATTAGTGGCGCCTGATTGGTGTCTGGATCGTAAAGCCGTCTATCAGTCAATCGAAGATGAATTCGCCCGTCGCGGTACGCGACAAGGACATTTGGTTGACGCCAATATACGCGATGACCAATCCTGGCGCGAACCAGCCCTGAAAATATCCAATATCCCTGCTATTGAAGTATCCCGCATGGCGTCTTAATAACCTGCTATCTGCTTTAGTTCCACTTTCTAGTCTCTAAACCGTAATAAACCACTATGTTACTCGTTAATTTATTGAGGTTGAATTCAACTTTTTGATGGAGATTATTCATGCAGAAAAAATATCGATGGTTACTTAGGATTCTTCTCGTCGCTTTGCTGATTGGCGGTTTTTATTATTTCTTTATCTATTTCCCGATTTATATTGAATTCAACGCGCAAGAGCAAAGCGATTTTGGTTGGTCGCAGAAAGATGAAGATCGGTTCTATTGTGAATCAATCATACCGATCAGAGGAACGCCTTATATATTCTGCCGGTTTCACGATAACGGCTATCCACAGTCTTCAGGTAGGTGGAACTATGGCTATACAACCTTATTATATCGTGGATTTCTAATCGATAATTCAAGGTCGTTAAGCGTTTTAAACGGAGAATGGACTTCTAAATATTATGTAGAATCGGGTTTAGTGATGGATGGTGAAACGTGGTTTCATAAAAAATCTTTTTCCATTAACCGTGAACCAATATTACAATTTCTTCATTCAACAACCAAATTACCAATTTATGCGTCATTACCTTTATTGCCCCATGATTTTCGTAATCTATGTAAAAAATCTGAACATGAATATATGTTAGTCGATATTGCAGGAAACATAGAATCGAAGAAAGAAATTCCCGAACACTTTTTCCCCATTGCAGGCGAGAATAAAATCGTCGTTCCAAATATGCACAATAGGATTTTTGAAGATGGAATGAAGGAATACAGTTATGGTGAAGATAAACTTAACTTATTGAATGAATGGAAAACCGGTAAATATCTCTATAACCTTATAACTCTTGATGATGGATGCTATTTCAGTTTTGAAGATCAAGAACAGAAGAAATTATATTGCTTTACAACTGGTTCGTCTCCTAAAACTATCTCATTCGACTTAAATAATCTTTACGATATTCTTCCTGATCTTCAAATGGGAAAATATTTGCATGTTTCTTCATGCGACCAACATGGTGATTGTTCTTCTTGTTTTTATTTACAGGAAGGAGGATGGGATCGTTGTCCGGTTGTTAAAATCAATTCCAGTCGCATTAAAGATGGCGGGTTTAATGATATCTTCAAATTCTGTGGATCAATTCCTAAAGAGAAAGATAAATGGTCAACGATTTTGGCGTTGAACAATGATCAATTTATTATATCATTCTGCCCTGAATTTGATATCAATAACAAGCAATTTATTTCCCCGTCATTTGATATTTATAAGCCCTCAATAATAGAAAACGGCGATAATAATCGATTCTGCGAGAAGATTAAGACCGTCGATATTCCATTTAAAGTGGATAGCCGTGAGATTTCCACATTGGATGATCAATACATCTTATTCTACGGCAAAGGCGCCATTTGGAAAATGAAATGGGATGGCTCGGAATACGCCAAAGTTTTTCCGAAATGATAGACGTTTATATTGCTTAATAGACCAATTTAGAATCACTGTTGGAACATGAGTGGTTTTGATGGGACACGCTGCCAGGGTAGTTGAAAAGAAGAGAATTTCAATTGCTTTGTCCCATCCTACTTCCCTGAATAGTCCCAGTTATGGAGATGCTAAATGCAAAAAAAATACCGTTGGCTTCTTTGGGGTCTTATCGTTTCTTCGCTGATCGGCGGGATATATTATAACTATTTTAATAATCCTGTTTATATTAGATTTTAACACGGAAGAAAAAAACGATTTCGGTTGGACGCAGGAAGATCAAGAACGATTCACCTGCACTTCTATTAAACCTATCAGAGGTACTCCCTATATCTTTTGCTGTTTTTATTATAACGACTATTGTTGGCCATCAAGAGATTACGATGGCTCTCTGATCATGAGATACCGTAGTTTCTTGATCGATAGTTCGAGAGCGGTAAGCGTCTTAAACGGTGAGTGGAATAACAAAGAATATATTGTAGATGGGGAAACAATAGAGAGTGAATCTTGGAGCCCCCAAAGATTTTTTGCTTTAAATGGTGAACCTGTTATTCAATTCGTGCATCAAACTTCAAATTATCCCATTTACATGTCGATACCGTTATTACCCAAAAAATTGCGTAATAATAAATATTATCAGAAGAGTGAAAATGAGTTCTACTATGTCGGCATCTCCGGAAATCTTGAAAAGAAGTATGATTTTCCCAATTACTTTTTTCCTGTAGCAGGTGAGAACAAAATTGTCGCCCAGGAAATTTCACAAGGTTTTAAGTATGATTTACTTAGGGAATATTCATTAAAGCAAGGCCAACTTCTTTTATTGAATGAGTGGAAAAGCAGTGATAGGCTGCAATCTCTTATAAATCTTGATAATGGATGTTATTTAAGTTCCAATCCATTTGAAAAAGAATTCTATTTCTTTTCTCCTGGTAATCCTCAAACGACCGCATTCTCTTTTGATAACCTGCGTGGTTTTCTCCCAGAACTTGTAACGTGGAAAGAATACATTAATAATTTTTCATCATGCGACAATAGCAATGGCCGATCACCTTATATCTACTCACAGGTTGGTAAATGGGATCGTTGTCCGGTTATTAAAATCAATACCAGTCGCATCAAAGATGGAGAATTCAATGATATCTTCAAATTCTGTGGATCAATTCCAAAGAAGGAAAATAGATGGTCAACGCTTCTGTCAATGAACAATAATCAAGTGATTATCTCATTCTCACCAGAATACGATTTTAAGAACAAACGGTACAATTTAGATTATCCGTCATTTGATATTTATAAGCCATCAATAATAGAAAACGGCGACAAGGATCGATTCTGTGAGAAGATCAAAACCGTAAATATTCCATTCAAAGTGGATAGCATAGTAATATCTACTTTGGATGATCAATACCTCCTATTCTATGGAGAAGGCGCCGTTTGGAAGATAAAATGGGATGGCTCGGAATACGCAAAGATCTTCCCTAGATGATTTGACAGGTTATTTGACGTGTGATTTGCTTTGGTTTTGGTGTATAGTTTATAAAATTTATAATTAGAAAAGAAAGTTGTAGAACACGTATTATTAACGTAACTATACTTATAGATATGGAGTAAGCAAATGATATTTGATCAGATAAGTAATTGGAAATTATACAAATTCGGTCCAGCTTGGGAAAAAGCCTTCAATTTCCTGGTTACTCTTACGCCAGATACAGAAGAGGGGGAATACCCCATCGATGGAACTGACATCTTTGCGCGGGTAATGAGTTATGACACTATTCCTGTTGAAGAAGCCAAACTGGAAGCTCACATGCAATACGTCGATATTCAGACAACGCTGTCTGGAGAAGAAGCCATGGGATGGTTCCCTACCCTGGTTCCTGATATAAAGACTCCTTATAGCGATGATGACGATGTTATCTTTTTTGAACCTTCACCGGATGCTCCAGGGAAATTAATCATCAATCCCGATCTTTTCGTTGCGTTATTCCCGGACGACGCCCACATGCCGCAATTGAAGATTGATGATAAAACAGAGAATATCAAAAAAGTGGTTATAAAAATCCGCTATGATTTGTTGAAATGATTTGGATCAACCCGTAGGGTGGGTCGCGTTTTTTTGACCCACCGAATTTATGCATCATCGGTGGGTCGGTAAGGCGTGACCCACCCTACGTAATTGTGTTGTACCGGGCGCCCACAAGGGGCGCACCCTACATTAGGCTTCAATTATCTCTTGGGTAAAAACTGACGCAGATATGTTGCGCTTTGTCTTAGTGACGCTTTACGGTTTTCCAGAGAGCCTTCAAATGCGCGGTCTTCGACTTCAACGCAAACCGGGCCATCATAGCCGGTATCAGTCAATACAGAGAAGAATTGTCCCCAGTCTACATCACCCATGCCAGGCAACTTTGGCGTATGGTATTGAGCAGGCATAGCCATGATGCCAACGTCATCAAGTTTATCGCGGTCGATGCGAACGTCTTTGGCGTGGACATGGAATAGTTTATTGCTGAATTCTTTCATAGGTTTGAGATAATCCATGTGCTGCCAGATCATGTGCGACGGATCATAATTCAAGCCGAAATTATCGCTGGGGATATCCTGATACATCTTACGCCAAATAGCTGGACTGGTTCCCAGGTTTTTACCGCCGGGCCACTCGTCTTTACTGAAAGACATGGGGCAGTTTTCGATGCCGATGCGGACGCCTTGTTCTTCAGCGTAGGCAATCAATGGCTTCCATACTTCCAGGAATTTTGGCCAATTGTCATCAACCGATTTAGTCCAGTCGCGACCGATAAAGGTGTTCATCTGATTGACGCCCAACAGACCTGATGCGCGGATAACTCTTTTTATCTGCTGGATATAAGTATCAGCTTCAGCCGCATCTGGAGTCAAAGGATTGGGATAATAACCCAAACCGCTGATTGAGACGCCGGCGTTGTTCATGATCTCGTTGGTCTTCTTGGCGTCATCTTCGCTGAAATCGGCTACATCAACATGGGTTACGCCTGCATAGCGACGTTCGGCCTTACCCTTGGGCCAACACATCAGTTCGACGCAATCATAATCTTCCGCAGCAGCAAACTTGACCAGTTCTTCCAATGATAATTCCTCTAAAATAGCGCTTACAAAACCTAATTTCATAATAAACCTCCTATGATTATTTGATCAATTTTTCTTGGTATATGCTTGTCGATATCATTTCAAATACAACTAAAATACCTTATCTATGGCCTTTTTGCCTTTGATGCAGGCGTCATAGGGATCAGGGATTTCCCATTCGTCAATCATAATCCAACCGTTGAAACCGCCTTTCAGCAGCGTTGATAGCGATTTGGGAATATCAACATGCCCGTCTCCACACGGTAGGTGTTTGGATGTCCCGCCATCACGAAGGGTTCCGTCTGTATCGGTGAAATGGACGTAGCCGATATTGGATACGCCAATACGTTCTAACATCTCATGCGGTTTGCCTGTCGAGCCGTTCATCAGATCAAAGTGGCTTGGATCATAAATGGTCTTCAACGATGGATGATTGACTTGTTCCAGAATTGCAATTAATTGTTTTTCCGTATTAAATACAAAGGGCGGTTCAATCTCAAAAGCGGCCATAATTCCAAGATCAGCTGCCATTTTGCCTACCTCACGGAATGAACTCGATAGGTTCTCGATGGCCTGCTTCATGATCTGTCCGCGCAAGCCGCCTCCGGGCCACATGCCGAAGCAATCGCAGCCTGCACTTTTGGCGAATTGCAGCCGGTCTCTCATCAGAGCGATCCAGGCTTTGCGCTTATCCGCATCGGGATCAAAGGCGTCGCCCGCGCCATTTTGGATTGAGAATATTTGCAGACCGTATTGATCATACAAGCGGCGCAATGTACGAATTCGCTCCTGCTCAGCTGCTTTTGGATAGGCGCCCATAGGCCAATTATCAACCAGTTCCACGCCATCGAATCCTGTGTTTGATGCAAAATCTAGAATTTCCCAAATAGGGAAGTCTTTTTTATTTTTTCTCGCAACAGACTCAAAACCATTCAGCCCAATAGCTGTTTTGCATTTCTTGGTTGATGATGAAGCGCTCGAAGATAGAGCAGGATACAGTAAAGAAGCAGTCAAAGCCTGAAGCGCGGTTCTTCGTTTCATTTTATTTTCCTATTCAGTTTAATTTCAATATAAAAAGATATTATCGGTGAAGAGACAGTAGAAGGATATCCCGGTCACGGTCTTTGGCAATATTTAAAATAGTTCCATTTTTATCAGCCGCTACGCTCTGTCCTCCATAAATCTGTCCCGTCCAGGGGCCATGAGAAATTTCACCAACCAGGTCGGTTCCGATCAATGGGGCGCCAATTACTTTAGCGGCGTTGGAGACTGTGTTAGCCAACGCTTTGCCATGTTCCGGCCATGCATCTTCCTTAGCCGCCCAGCCATAAGGAACCAGCATTATATCAGGTTTTAAATCAGCCATGCGTTTCAGTACATCATTGTCAAAACTATCGGCGCAGATCAGCAGACCGATGCGCCCCAATGGCGTGTCAGCCGTTTGTACATCTTCACCCCGTGTATAAGGCGGATCCATGAGTTCAGTCAGAGTATTGATCTTACGATGTTTGATCAGGATATTGCCGCCATCATCAATCAATAATGCCGAGTCATAAAGATTGTCGCCATCTTTCTCCGCCAGCCCGGCTGAGACATAGATTTCGTGTTTGCGAGCCAACTCGCATAACCTGTTTGAATCGTCGCCGGGTATGGCGAAAGCCCGTTGATGCGCATCGGGATTCACCCAACCCAGGATAGTGGTTTCGGGCAAGCAGGCAATTTTGGCGCCCTGTTCTTTCGCTTCAATGATGGCGTTTTCAATCCGGACAAAGTTGCCTTCCCGGTCTCCATCCAAGGCGAAAATCTGACAGATAGCAATTTTCAAAGGCGCTTGTTTAGCCATTGAACGATCCATAAATCCTACCATGAAGATGAAACAACAGGCGATTATCAGTGGAATATCTTTGCGGTTCATTATTAGTTATTTACCTCAACGATTCAATAGTAGTTAGCAGCATATTAAAACACTTTTGTGGGTATTGCGAGAATACCATAAATAATTCTAATTATCATTTTTTAATTATAAAACGATCAATACCGTATTTCCATATTTCACCCTTCTCATTGGTGATTACAATATCACTTCCATTAAAACCGATTGCTTCGCATTGACCAAAATCGATATCAATTACGGAAATGGGTTTTGATAGAAGATCGGTCTCTTGTTCGACGCTATATAAAGCGATTTTTGAATATGTAAGAACAAGCAAGCATTTATAAGCATCCAAATACATTGCATCGGTAACCTCTCCACCAATACTAAATGTTCCTATTCTATCCGCAGTATTGATTAGGTTTTCTTTTAGGTTTTCTAAACGGTATATTTCCGGCTGGGTGGATTTACGCTTGTTATCAACTTTGGTGATCAAATAGAAAATATCATTGAAAATAAAAAACGCCTCGCAATTATGAGATTTATGGTCAGCATAAAAGAAAGAGTACGTTTCTATTTCTTCAATCTTTTTGGCTGTAACAATTGGTTCTTTTATTTTATGAATCCGGTAGACTTTTCTCTTTTCTTCGTTGTCGCCAATACCACCGATATACAGATTACCCTTATTATCACGCTCGATGGCTTCCCAATCATCATTTTTAACGCCTTTGAGTTTTACTTTTTGGAGCACTTTGCCATCAAGATCGAAACGAAACAACTCTGAATCATTGCCTTTATCGTTATGTCCCCAGAACTGATTTTTCTGCATAGCGATAGTCATACCTGATAATTCTTCCAAATCTTTATCATCGATTCGCGCTACAGATTTTTCATCAAGAGACTTGATATCATTCAATGCAATCAATTCAGGTTCATGGACAGGAGTATTGATGCTCTTAATATCAGAAAGTGGAGTATTAATGCTATCTTGTTTCTTTTGACAGGCAGTTGATCCTGCTAATAAAAGCAGGCATAGCAAGGTTGTTCTATATTTCATATATCCAACTCCATTTTATTAAGGCTTATTTTATTCAGCATTTTCGATAGCCGGATTGGTTTTTTTGGCGGGAATCTCGCTCTTTCCAGCGGCGAGAACTTTTAAGCTATACAATTCGCTATAGCCGCATAATGCGCATGTAGCCACCAGATACCGATCATCATGAGTCCGGAAAAAGAGGCGCCGGTGAAGACTCCCGATTGATGTCTCGGAAGTGATGCAGGTTTTCCCTAAACATTTAGGGCATTTATAATTTGAAAAAAACTTACTGTAATCGATCATTATACCAACAGACCAGCGATTATTGCTTCCACCGCCAATATTAAGTTTAGAATTGTTTCTTTAATAAATATTTAGATTATCAATCCCTAACATAATAGCATAAATGGTTGTTTTACTGAAATATGTTTAGGAGAAAATATTTGATTCGAATAATTATTAAGTTTGTCACTGATCAAAATCGTTTTTCGCCCAATTTTAAGGAAAAATACAAAAAGGCCCGGTTATGAGAAGGAGTCTCATAACCGGGCCGATATTTGACATTATAATAATGGGTCAATTTATCATTATTTCACGAAATTGCCTTTTATGGCCATCGCTCCGCATGGTTTGAAAGCCTTTAGCGCCTTCTTTAATCCGGTAGGCATATAGTCTTCATAAATCTCCTGAGCGACTTTATCGCCGATGCTTAGACCTTTTTCGATCTCTCCCTCTTTAACGAAGTCTTTAATTAAGATTTCGCCATACAATAACATTCCAGCAATCATACGGCAATCAAGCAACACAAGTTTATCTTTTTCACCATCTTTAACCGATAGAACGATGTAGAGTTTCTGGGCGCCTTCTATAAACGGAGCATAGTAAACTCTTTCTATTGTGGCGCAATCATCACCATCACATAATTTTCCATTAACCCAACCATCAGAATCAACATCCACTTTGGCGGTGAAAGAAATCTCTTTAATCCCTTCTTCGCCTACAATCAAGGCTGTCCCCTCGCCTTTCCAGGTGAATGGCGGTTCAGGCTCTTGGGCAAAAACGCTGGTTGCGCCTATGCATACTATAATTAATCCCAAAACAAAAACTGTTCTTGCATTCCATACTCGATAAGATTTCATTCTAATATCTCCTTAATTAAATAATGTATAACATCCAATAACTTAACATATATAACGGAGATTTTACAGTTACGTGTAAAACTACGCTATATTTTTAATTATTCTCTACCCACCTCCAGCTGAATATGCATTAATAAATAGATGCTATAATGTTCATTCGATATACTATAAATATATTTGTTTACTACAACTACGCTTAATATATGCATTTATCATATACTTATAAATAAATATTATAATGTTATAACATAACAGTTATTTTGATATTTTGATTTAAATTACAATTCTTACTTGAAGCTTATAAAATTACATGCTTTTTTTAAAACATAAAGCACAGTGACTTGCATATATCATTAGGGAGGGGTGAAATGTGTTTTATTTCTATCCACTAGAATCAATTACAAGCAAGACGAACTCTTTTACGAGCGCAACGCCGAAGACCCAGGACATGCTTTAGGACGCATTCTGCGCATCGCATATTATTTTGAACGGCTCGTAAATATGCGCCACAAGATATGCGAGGTAACAGAGTATCTCTTGAATAGCGAGATGTTTGAAGATGAGAAAATCCGCGCGCGACTCAATGCCGAAGTGCAGAGCAATCCGCTAATGAAAGCCAAGATGCCCGCCGACCTCTACGCCCACGTTCTTGAACTGCACGCCCACAGCCTTTCCTGGAAATTCGATTGGCAGAACGCCGTGATAATCTGGGATCAACTGTTCCAGGACTATTATCCCCATACCATCACCGGCGCCAGCGCTCTGATGAGCAAGGCGGTTTATACCGCGTCGAAGAATAACCCCGGAGGCCGCGACGTCGCCTTAGCGTTGGATTACCTGAACGATATCCTTGAGAATGCGCCTTATGATGAGATCATGCCTCACGTTCTCCGCCTCAAAGCCAAATATCTGTCAATGACCGCTAGGTATAATGAAGCCCGTGAAGCTCTAAAACAGGTCTACGCTTTGATCCCGCCACACCCCACACCCGAATTCAAGCAGTGTCTCGATATGGCCCAAGGCATGGAACAATCCATCTCCAAAATGGAAGAGTACAAACGGATGGATGATGAGTACAAATCTATGAAAGAGAGACGCAAAAACGAAACACGGGAAGAAAGATTACAGAGACGGCAAGATGAGATCCAAAAGCGTAGGGATCAACAATCTAACTAACCAAAGGAGAAAACAACTATGTTTATAGATAACATCAATATAAGAAAACCACTACTTGCAATAATTCCCTTCTTTATAATTATTGCTTTTGGCGTATCATCAATTAACGCCTGCGCGCCGCCGCCCGATTGCGACACGCCGGATAGATATGTAATGTGGGCGGAAAAAGGCGGTTATATTATCGCACAATCAGAATTAAGTGAAAACGTATATTTGGATTACTATTCAGTTCCTCATACCGTTAAGTACATTCTAATTGGTCAAGTAATAGATCCTTTTAATAACAATAATTATTTACCATTTGTAACACAGTTTGATTATTCGTATGGAACGGCTTCAACGGAGTGTGGAGATTGCACTGCTAAAGACAGCACTTTCACAAATAGTGGTGGTAGCGGAACCAGACTCTTGAATACTTTTACGGTTAATTACAATGACCAGCAAGCTCTTGCAGGTTATGTACAGGGAACTCACACCGGCTGGAATTGCGAGAAAGATGGGTATGGATCGTATGTCATCCACAACTACTCAACTGTTCACATGGATGTCTATGTCGTGAAAGTGGATATCAAACGTAATGGAGTTTCAATAGTATCGAATGATCCAACTGTCTCAGTCGGCGAGAAAATCAGTCTGACGGGTACAGTCGAACCGAGCGCTGCAAATGCTTTTGTTTCTTCTAACCAATGGACGATTCAAGGAACCAAAAAGGTCAAGAATTATATTGCTGATACTACGGAAGGCCGTGTAGTTCCTCTCGAACCTGCGGATTTAGAGAACACATCAGTCAATTATTATTGGGTAAACGGCGGAGAAGATCAACAAGTCACGTACGTAGTTGAACTTGGCAATAGAGCTTTTGGAATTGAAGCATATTGTGATGTTAAACGGCCATCTGCGGATTTGACATCAATAACTTCTACGATAATCGTTATTCCAAATGGACAAGTGAGAAGATTAGTATTTGGAAATAATGCACCCGTTCAAGCAGGTATTTCATACAATCTTTCAAATTCTATGTCAAATGGTGCTGATGGTAATTTATCTTTCATACAAACTATCATCAGTTCAACTCGCGGAAAAAAACCGATAGGTTCAAATGAATATACAAGTGGTACAATAACCAATATGCTGGATAAAGCAATACCATATCCTCATCTATCAGATTCCCCTTTTCAAGACGCAGATACTAATATATATGATGGTATATGTGTTGATGATAATTTTAGTTTATGGTTGATGTTCAAACCAACTTCAGCAAACTCAATTTATGTACCAATCCGTCGCTTAAATTGGCAATGGAAAGCAATAGTAACAGCACCATGGACTCAAATAGCAAGGCAATTCACTATCAACCCAACTGGAGTAGATACATTTTCCTTTCCAATTTGGGATGGGTGTAAATTATAATAAAGGAGAAGACTAGTAATGTCAAAAATAAAATCGTTAATATTTATCCAATCATTATTCATGTTTATTCCATTACTCATTTTTTCTGCTGAATTCAAATCAACCAAAACAGAAAAAAAGGCAGTGAGTGATGATAAGCAAGTTGAGTTATTGTTAACCTCCGATAAAGATGTTTATACGCCATGCGAACCGATCATACTTTCGATAACGGCAACTAACATCACGGATTCAACAATGACGTTTTTTCTGCCTCCTTCTTTTGGAGAAGATCAATTCACTTTTTCTGTCAAAAACAATTCAGAAAACAAAGTATCCAATGTAACTAGTTATGGGTGGGCATTGTACAAGAATCTAATCCCAGGAAGTTTGTCTGGACATTTCTTGAAATTCAAACCTGATGATACGTATACCAAGAAATTTCAGATTGACCGAATGTACGATATGTCTATGAGTGGAGATTATATAATCTCAGCCAGTTTTGCTTGTTTGGATTATAAAACTAGCACTGCTTCCAACCCTAAGACAAATTCAATCCAAATCAAAATCTTGAATGAGAATCCATCAACCAAGGATGATTCGGATATCATTCTTCCACCCTATGATCATAAGTATTTTGAATTTGATGATGCACCTAAAGAGAAGCCCAGCGATAACGAATCGAGTAAAGATCAATGACTTGAAACTATAGTCAAAAGATGATTCACCCGCCGCCGGAAGCCAGTTACCTCCCGGCGGCGGGTTTTTTTTATAAAAAGGGATAATTATTTTCATAATATTGCGTATAGTGATATTCGAGGATAAGCATTTTGATGGACGCACTAATGCATTTTTATTACAGCCGCATATAAAAAAACGGGTGGACTGCGCTAAACGCAAGCCCACCCGTTTAAGATAATTATATCAGTAAATCTATTATTACCTGTTGACCATTGAATCATCACAGGGGAGACTCGCCCGTGGTCCCAAGCGAATGACATCGCCAACGCTGCGCAAGCCATTGGAAGCTTGATAGGTAACTGTTCCAGTATTATTAGTTCCATCAGGACCATATCCATTGAGACGCCACGTGCCGCATCTCCAGCCTGCACCCAGCGAAGTGACGCCCAGTCGTCTGGCTGAATCGGCTTCGACATAATCGTATGTAACATAAGCTTCATGCTGTGAATCGTCCAAACGAGCGCCTGGAGCGCCATAGATGAACGGATCCTGGGGAACGGCGCTCATGTATGACATGGGAGAGGTAAGTGGGATTAATCTACGGTTGACCGGATTGATATTGGTTCCGGCTGAATCCCGCCAGAATGGATAATGGCTGTTATCCATACGGTACATTTCTAGCGCCGTGTCCAACGCCCGCATATCAGATACGCAGTTAGCCAGTTTGGCTCTTACCTGTGCGTTCAAAAAATTGGGAACCGCTATCGCCGCCAATATTCCGATAATAGCCACAACAATCAATAACTCAATTAACGTAAATCCTCTTCGTCTGTTCATTGTACCTTCCCTTATATACTTCCGTCTAATAAAAAATTTCTAATAATATACTATTAAAATACTATAATCATGATGAAATATAAAGGCTATAGCTAAATAAAATAAGTTTATCGCATTTGGTGTAGGTATAGAATTAGCATGATTCGCTTTCTGGGAAGAAAATATCATCTTCCAGGATATCGGGAACTCCAATAACCAATACCAACAGGTCTCCCTTGGATGAATGAACTGATAATGGATCAAGTTTAACAATGGTTCCCGGCCCGATATCAAACGATTCGCCATCAACCATCATGACTCCATCGCCTTCCATAACATAATAAAATTCAGTGGCCCGTTTATGATAATGAGCCTTGGAATCCTGAATTTTAACCAGATGAGCAAAAAGGGGCGTGTCATCACCAGTCGTAAAAAGTCTTTGACGCCAGCCGCATGTGCTGCGCTCTTTTTCGGTTTCAGAAACTCTTCTAACAGTATATCTTTTAGTATTTTCCATCGAACGCCTCTATTCTGCAGTTTTTAATTCATTTTTAACGAAAGTTTCTTTCAATGACGATTTTGGTTCAAGATGGGTTGTTATGGTAATTGGTTCAGATATTGAAGAACGAATCACCGACTCGATATGCGACGCCAAGTCATGCGCTTCTTGAAGAGCCAGGTCGTCATCCATTACCAGATGGAGTTCCATCCAATGTTTATTGCCCTCTGAACGATGCCGTAATTGATGATAACTGACCAGATGTTCGATTGATTCATCTTTCAAAATCTTGCGTAATTTCCGGTCAACTTCCATATTGGCTTCATCAAGCAATCCGGCTATTGATTGCCTGAGTAATTTTAATCCTTCATAGAATATGTATAGACCTCCCAGCAAAGCGACGATCAGGTCTATGTAGATCAAATTGGTTATCCAGGCGACCAACAATCCTGCCATAGCAGCGGCTGTGGTAATCACGTCAGACATAACATGCTTACCATGCGCAACCAGTATAATTGCATTTTGCCGTTTCCCTGTATGGATCATCCAGGCGCCCAATATTGCATTAATAACACCGGCCAAAGCCGATAAACCTGCACCCTGCGAGACATTCAGTAATGAATATCCAACCCAATAGGCTTTACCGCAGTTGATAATAATCAACAAAGCCGCCCCGCAAACAAACGCTCCTTCAACCGCTGCAGATAAAAACTGGCTCTTTCCATGACCATAAAGGTGGTTATCATCGGCTGGACGGTGACTGAACCATAGGCAATAGGCCACGAATAGAATGGCTAAATTATGGACGCACGACTCCAGCATATCAGCCATAACCGCCATTGAACCGGAGGTTAAATAAGCACTGGTTTTTATTATAACTATAATCAAACCAATTACTAACGACACTAATATGGCGCGGCCTTCTATTGTCCGGGCAAAAGAGAATCCCTCAGTCTGGGATAATTTAGATTCCATTTGAATCATCCTTTGAATATTAACGTCAAATATAATATTCGAGGTATTATACAGTAGACACGGGGAAACTCAAAAGCGAGTGAAATCACTCCCCCCTTTCCTATTAAGCATCTGTTCTTAAAATATATCAAGCATTTAATATAGTGCTGCTCAAAAATACATATCCCTCATACAGGGCGGTATAATTTACATACTTTTTTTGTTGAAAGGAATTATTTTCATGACTAATCAGTCCATTCCGGCCTTTACTATTTTTGGCCCTCCGGGATGCGGTAAAGGTACTCAGGCGGCATTGATCAAAGAACGGCTCAATTATCTCCACGTCAGCACTGGCGATATCTTTCGCGCTGCTCTCGCTAAAGATGATCCCAACGCTTTGAAAGCCAAAGAATTGATGGAAAAAGGCGAACTGGTTCCAGATGATACTATCCGCAATATGCTGGTTCCTCAGTTGAAATCTATCATTGACGAAGCAACTGATCCTCAAGGCGTTATTCTTGACGGTTTTCCCCGCACACTGGGTCAGGCGGCTATGCTGGAAGGCATACTTAATGAACTGGAACTGCGTTTCACTGGCTGCGTCAGCCTGCAAGTCAACCAGGAAGAACTGGTGCAAAGACTTCTTAAACGCGCTGTAATTGAAAAACGCGCCGACGATACCGAAGATATTATCCGCGAGCGTATGCGCGTCTATCAGGAAAAAACCGCTCCTCTGGAAGATTATTTCAAAGAAAAAGGTCAACTGATCGCCATTGAAGGTTTAGGCGGGATTGATGAAATCTTTGGCCGCCTGGAACCAATCATTAAAGGTTGGTAAACATCAGGATATTACAAGCGATGCACCTCCGGGCGGTGAATATCACTGCCCGGATTATTCAAATTCGGCCATTCCGAATACACAATTTTCCTCAAAGGGGATAAACATGATCGCTTGGGGTATGAAAAGAATAATTACTTATGGTATAGCATTACTAATTATTAGTTTCGCATCATTCAGTTCTGAAGCGGCGCAGGAAGAAATATGGCTTAGCGGTTCACTGGAAGAGATCAAAGCGGCATCGCCCATAATAGGCTACGCGACCATGCCTTTGAATCTGGTCAAGGCGATTGTGCAGGCGGTTCCATCGAAATATCTCAAAGAAACCAAGGAATCGGGCTTCGATGTTCCGGCTATATTCACTGCCGTAGACGCTATGGAAACCAACGAATTGTTCGATGTTACCATTAACGATATTCACCTTGTTATACGCAAATTTGAAAAAGAGAAACCAGATGAACCACTGACGTCATCCCGTTTATACATTAGTACTCAAGATTTCAGTGTACCTATTCCCCTTATCATGACCGGTCCGGCGATTACTCTTTTGCAATATATCGTCAAAGAATTCAAGGGTATGGATCAACAACTATCCATGCTGATCGAAGAGATAAAAAAGACTTCTCCAGGATTGCTGCTGCAAGGCGAAGACCGGCTGATGAACTCCTGGTTGAAAATTCTGTTGAAATAAAACTATTCATTATGACTATAGAAGATAAAATACTTTCCCGCTTTGGCGACCGGATTAAGCGTGGAAAAACGCTGGCCTGCTATACTGCATTCAAAATCGGCGGCCCGGCAGAGTATCTGCTGGAAGCAACTTCTACCGATGATATTATTGAAGCGAAACGGCTGGCGATTAAGATAAACATCCCTTTCTATTTCCTGGCGGGATGCTCCAATGTGTTGATCAGTGATGATGGATTGCCTGGATTGGTGGTTATTAACAAGACATCATCAATCGAATGGTGCGACGATTATTCGGTTCAAGTCGACAGCGGTTATAATCTTAATCAACTGGTTGTTGAAGTATCGCAACGCGGCTGGGGAAACCTTAGTTTCGCAGCCGGAATCCCCGGTTCAATCGGCGCCGCATTAGCTGGCGGGGCAGGAGCTTATGGTCATCTGGTTTGCGAGTTTTTAATTGATGCTAATATCCTTGAAGATGATGGTACAGTTAAAACGATTCAGAGCAAGGAACTTGATATTGAATACCGAACCAGTTCTCTAAAAAAACACAATAGCATCATGCTGTATGCTACACTGGGAAACTTTAAGCCTGTCGACCCCGTAGAATTAATGGAAACATGCCATAAACTGCTCGAAGAGCGTGAACTTAAGCATCCATCAATCGACCTGCCCTGCGCCGGCTCCTTCTTCAAAAACCTGGCGCCTTCTCAGCCGGGCGAACGCCGCACTCCGGCAGGCAAGCTGCTTGAAGAGGCTGGCGTTAAACCACTCCGTTTTGGCGGAGCTGGAATATTTGAGAAACATGCCAATATTATTGTAAATTACGGAGGCGCCACTGCTGCTGACGTCAACAATCTGGCCGATGAAATGGCGCGGCGCGTCAAAGATAAATTCGGCGTTACCCTGGAGCGAGAAGTACAATACTTGAGTTAAAACTTATGAATAGTACAAAAGATATCCTTAGAGTAGTCGAAGCATCATTCGTCATCAGCGCCCCCAACCTGAAACTGTGTCCCGAACAGGAATTGCCCGAAATCGCTATCGCAGGGCGTTCTAACGTAGGTAAGTCAAGTCTTATCAATATGCTATGCAACAGGCGCAACCTTGCCAAAACTTCCAGCACCCCCGGAAAGACGCGGCTCATCAATTTCTTTCACCTGCGCATCGAACCGGGAGACGCCCATCTTCATTTGATCGACCTTCCCGGATATGGCTTTTCAAAAGCGGGCAAAGCCATTCAATCTGAATGGCGCAAGGCCATGCAGGATTTCTTGACCCAACGACCTTTGAAAGGAATGCTGCATCTGATCGACGCCCGTCACGATCCATCCGACCTTGATATTCAAATGCGGGAATGGATTGTACATAGCAAAATACCCGTCATCACCATCATCACCAAAGTCGATAAACTCAAACAAAACGATATAGCCAAATCTCTCAAAAACACTATCGCCGTTTTGGATATCCAACAAGATGAACCATGCATCCTCACCTCAGTACCCAAAAAACGGGGCATCCAGGAATTCCTTCAAGCCCTAACGGATTTGATTACATAAATCTGTGTTCGTGCAGAAGAAGAATTTTTTCTACTATATGAAAGAATGTCCGGATGCCAGCAGCGCTTCGCGGGCAAGCGGTAGTTTCTCTGATTTGACCAGGATATAATCTGTATCAAAGGTTGATATTGCAAAAATGCTTATTCCCTCCTTGGCAAGAACTGCTGAGATTTCCGCCAAGATGCCAGTTAAAGAAAAGTCCAAAGACCCAACGACCTTGATACAAGACCAACCGGTTTCAGACTTTTCTGAATCCAGCAGGATGGAAGAACTGCATACTATTGACAATTCGTCTTCAGTCTTGCTAATGCTGTAGAATCCATCCTTATAGACCTGGATTGGAATTTCACGATGGGTGGAAAATTGATGAACCGTGAAAAGACCTTCAAGAACACTTAGTTTTAACTTGATCTGTGACATGGCTTCTAGCTATGCTCCAGATTTTATCATTTCTCCAACCCGTTTGAGAGTCTTCACGTCAATATCCCGCAGCCGTCCCTGGTAATTGGGGCCGACATTTATAGAGAAGATATTTTCGTGCTTCACTGCTCCCAGGTAATCCTCGTATAGTTTTTCCGCTGGGTGGCAGAGATTGTCGTGCTTGGGTAGAGAGTAGAACCAATCCGCCCCGCCTTTGTGCGGCGGCAGGATGGGATATGTAAACTCTGCGACGTGGTAGCCTTTGTATGAGGTTTCCGCCTCTTTGTTGTACTTGGTTGAGCTGGCGTCACCCAGTTTGCCTGGTTTGCCCCGCTCCCGCAGGCAAAGTCTTCCCGCCGGGGTTCCGTGATTGAAACCGACAAAGGTGTTCGGCTGGAATTTGTGCATCCATTCAACCGTTTCCTTATGCGGCAAGCCTCCGGTTCCAATGGCGTGATCCATCCACCAGAATTCAATGGGGCCATATTGGGTTAGAAGTTCCTTCAGCTGGGCTTTCTTTAACTGAGGGTTATTACCTCCCTTACCGCTCTTGCCGTCGACTGCTTCAGGCCAATTCCAGTCTCCTTCAGAAAAATACAGCGCCAGTTTAACGCCGTACTTGTCGCATGATTTCCGCAGTTGAGCCAGCACGTCGATGCCAAGGGGGCTATTGGTGACTTTCTTGTCAGTAGTGGCCGTGTCCCAGAGGCAGAATCCGTCGTGGTGTTTGGTCAGGAAGAGGATGTAATTCATCCCTGCGGCCTTAGCCGTCTCACACCATTGGTCAGTATCGCAACCCGTGGCCTTGAAATAACTGGCATCCTTCCCTTGAGTTGGAGTCCATTCTGATCCATAAAAAGTGCTGAACGACCAGCAGATAAACATGCCCCATTTCATATCCTTGACTTGCTGCGCCCTGACTTCATCAGGCAGTTTGGCCGGGTTAATATTTTGGGTGGATGTAAAACCGGAACTAATTATTCCCAGAACGAAGAATGCGGTTAGTATTTGTGTTTTCATGATTTTTCTCTCGTAAAACGAATTTAATAATTAAATAGTTGTTCGGAAATAAGCGATTCACCATGTCGGACTAGCGTCCCATCGGTATACGAGCAAACGCAATAAATGAAAATACAAAAAGATTAATAACATGAACAATATTTATTCCTGTTGCTAGTTTTCATTGCCCAGCAAGAGTATTAGTTGTTTAAAGAATTCAAAAACTGTTTAACAATTTTGATCGTTTTCTCTGGCTGCTCAAAATGGATACCATGACCAGCATCATCAAAGTAAATGAGTTTACCCTTGGATAAACGTTCTGCAATTTTATTAACTCGAATACGATAGTCTTTTGTTATGCCCTTGCCGGATTTCAAAATGAGCGTTGGACATTCAATCGTTGGGAAATATTCTTCCAAATAAAATTTTCCCATCATCTCATCTAGCATAAGAGTAACATCAGGATCAAAAGTTTTATTTGGAAAACTTAGCAAATGCTTTTTAACATCAGATATTTGTTTTATATGCGCCTCAAACCGTTCTTTATCTTCAGGTTTAGCTATACCAAGAGGAGGATCTTCAAGTATTACAGATTTTGGTATTTCAGGATATTTCGCAGAAAACAACCCACAAGAATAAGATCCCATAGAATGTCCAATTAATATCGGCTTCTTTAATTGCAAGGCCTTTATCAATCCCAAAATATCCTCAGCACTATCTTGGTAGGAATACTGTTTATCAGTCCGGCTAGATTCCCCATGCCCCCGGGCATCGTATGCAATAACATCGTATTCGTTCTTAAAGGCATTTGCGTATAACATCATTGCTTTGTAATTTCCAGTCATACCATGAGCCAATATTAGTGGTGGTTTGTCTCCACCCGAACGGATGTAATGAATACTAATCCCATTAGCTTTAACATCACTTTCTGTCAATCCAGTTAAATCAATTTCTGGAACAGCAGCATAACAAAAAGGACAACTTAATAAAATCACTAAAATGAAAATAATTTTATTCATGAATTCAAGTCTCCCGCCATAGTTTAATAATTGAATGGGACTGAATATTCTCAATAGTAATAACAGGGATTTCATATTGAGCCGAGAATTTCACCTTTTTCTATTATTTCATTTTCTCATGTTAGTCTTCACCATGTCAAGACAAACTTGCCTTCAATCAACATTTATAGTTTCCATATCTGGTAAGATGCGACGATATAACGCTAACGTGATCCATCGGTTTGCAAAAAAAAAGTTCTTAAATATGGCGATGTAATATTGATTTAGCCTGCTTTGTTACTTGAATTGCTCAAGATAAAGTTTCAAACCTTTTCTCTCTGATTCTAATTTTTTTGGGATACTATCAATAGCTCTAAGTATAGAATCATAGTTTACTGATGCTGTCCATGGTTCGAATAAAGGTAATACATTGCCATTTTTCTTTTGATTCAGCCGCATTAATTTCCTCTCGGCATCATGAGAAAAATCGATTTGCTTTAGATCAATCGTGCAAACATTGTTGGAATCAAACGTTTTGAAATCAATACGTCCTTCTTTAATATTATAAACTACGCTCCATTCTGTTTTTGATTTTTCAGAATGACGGGAGACCATTTTAAGCATGTCAAACGCGCAATTTATTTTTTCGTCAATTGTTTTCGCTGTACAATTGTCAACTGACTTAGAAAGATTAACGAAACGCGCCAAAGAATCTTTATCATTTTTAAGATACTCTTTGCCTGATTGCAATGCTTCAATCGACTCGTCGTAGAATGAATTAGTTGCAACTTTGACAGGCAAACTTTGATCACGATAAAATACTGTTTTGCCTTCATGAAACTCGACTAACGCTGAATCTCCATTGCGGTCGCTAATAAAATAATGTTGTAGTAATCCAGTTGAAGCGAGACGAACTTTCTTGTCAGCGTTAACTACATCTTGTATAGTAGCGCATGTGTCAAGCATGTATTGTATCCATTCTAGCATTCCAACTCCTAGACGATCATCATCTTCAATTATCTTAGTGGGAGGTGTTGCCAGAATTGCAATCACTAGCCCTTTTTCGTTCATTCCATCTGAAGGAAGTGCAGTATCTCCTTTACAAAACGTTACGCTTCCATATTTTGAAGACCATTCTGCGGACTTCGTTGTAATGAAGAAAGGTATTGCTTTTTTTGCAATGTCTCTGCGATTAATGCTAATTAAAGGTTTTGTTAATCTGTTCCAATCATAATTTCTTCCAAATAAAGTGTGATTATCATCTTGTATCAAGAAAGCCGAACATCCAAATGTAAAAGTAGATGAAGAAAATATAATACAAAAACATAGACATAGTCTAGTTAAGAGAGACATTGTTGCGCTCCTTGGTTGTTTGAATAAATATAATGTTTTAGTTTATAATAGATATGATGGAATGTTAACTGGAATACTCCATAGATAAAACGATTCATTTACATAACACAATAAATTAAACTACACAGTTTGAAATCATCCAAGAATTATGAAAGAATAGGAATGTATTCAAAATTACGCCCTTATTCTTATATAGTGAGATAATAGATTATGAAAACACCCCGTAGAGATTTTATGAAGACTGCTGGAGCGGGATTGGCGTTGGGGATACTACATGCTCAGGCTGAGAGTGGCTTTAATTATTGATTATTGCTCGATGGCTTTTTTGATGGCTGCCAGCGGCAACATCAGCCTGTTTTTGGTTCCCAATAACCGTTTGAATCCGAATTCTTCATAAAAGGCGAGAGCCTTTTCATTCTTAGTATCAACCACCATACCCATGATTCCAATGGCTTCCGCCGCATAGAGCGTCGTTTCAAAGGCATGGTGAATTAGAACATCCCCATAACCATGACCTTGACGCCGCTTATCCACCGCCAGCCTGCCTAATAAAAGAAACGGGAGGTTTTGGTAGGCGCCGATTTTTTTGTTTTCGGGTAGATTGTCACGAAAAACCGAATGGGCGCTGATCGAATAATAACCAATAATGGTCTCTTCATCCGCCAGAACATATACTTTGGTCAGGCTACGCTTTTGATCCTGGTTGGCGAATTTTTGCAGATAAAGGTTTAACGCTTTTACGCCGCAATCAAAATCATTTCGATTATGCCTTTTCGGATTTAGAATCTCAAACTTCATGGCCGTTTGTGATCTCGCGATATTTTCGGGCGGATTTCTTCATTCGCTCTGTTGGTTCAGGAGGATTTTCTACCATTTCAAAAAAAGCCCGCCAGTCTTCTTCGTTGAACCTGGTTTGTTCATGATCCGCAATAACTGTTTGCGACATTTGGCGGATGCTTTGCCGGATGAATTTGCTTTTATCCAGTTTCAAATACGTCCTGGCTTTTTCCATCATGTCTAAAGTGATCGAATCCATACGAATCTTAAGAGTATTATCTTTTCGGATGTCCATAGTCATTTTAATTCCCTCATTTTCAACCCAACTAATTGTACCCACATTTGTTCTCTTGTGTCAATACTTAAAAAGTCGAAAGAAAAATCAGTTAAAAATCAAAATCACCTCCACAGTTTGAAATCATCAACAAATTATGAAACAATAAGATTATACTCAAAACTATATCCATATTCATATATAGAAAGATAATTGATAATGAAAACAACCCGTAGAGATTTCATTAAGACTGCTGGAGCGGGATTAGCGCTGGGGTCGCTTAACGCTCATGCTGAGGCCAAGACGCGTAAGCCTAATATTTTGTTTATCCTGGCAGATCAGCATCGCGGGATGGATTTGAACTGCGCGGGCAACTCTGATTTGCTGACGCCTAATCTGGATCAGCTGGCCAGTTCGGGCGTTCGCTTTAATAACTCTATCGCCAATGCTCCATTGTGCACTCCCAGCCGCGCTATATTCCTAACC
The DNA here is from genome assembly GCA_963662285.2 of bacterium. GTDB lineage: Bacteria > Hinthialibacterota > Hinthialibacteria > Hinthialibacterales > Hinthialibacteraceae. Next base: position 1,814,043 of record CAXXMV010000006.1, on the reverse strand, counting down.
GGCAAGTATCCCACCGCCAACCGTTGCATATCCAATGATCTCCCCTTGCCAACCGGACAGTCAACCATCGCCACGGCGCTTAAGAATGATGGATGCAAAACCGGATATATCGGCAAATGGCATCTGGATGGAATCTCGCGCCATAAGTTCACTCCCCCCGGGCCGCGGCGGCAGGGTTTCGATGATTTCTGGGCGGTATATAACTGTCATCACAATTATTACAAAACCAAGTATTTCCTGGATACGCCGGAATTGATCCAACGCGATGGATATGAACCAAACATCCAGACTGATCTGGCTATTGATTTCATTCAGGAGCATCAGGATGATCCATTCTTCCTGACCGTATCCTATGGAACGCCCCATGCGCCTTATGAAATGGTTCCCGATAATTACAAGGCTTTTTATGATCCTGATAAAATACCGATCCGGTTTAATTGCAAGAATCCCGAACGTAACAAGATCGCCGGATATTATTCACATATCACAGCGCTCGACGTCTGCGTTGGACGCCTGATGAAAACCTTGGAAAATCTAAGCCTGCGCGATGATACCATAGTAGTATTCACCTCGGATCACGGAGACATGCTCTGGTCTCATGACCGCGTAAAAAAACAGCAGCCCTGGGAAGAATCAATCAACGTGCCGCTGCTGATAAGTCACCCCAAACAGATTCAGCCCAACCAGCAAAACGAAAGCCTGTTTTGCACTGCTGACCTGGCGCCTACATTATTATCGCTGAGCGGTTCAGATATCCCCGATGAGATGCAGGGGCTAGACCTGAGCCAACAGGTTCTGCATGGAACTGGCGAGAAGCACACCTCTGTTCCACTGATGGATTACCTGCGCTGCGATCAGTCGCGGTTGTGGAACGGACGTCCCTGGCGGGGCGTGCGTACTGACCGATACACCTATGCGCGGTGGCGCGACAAAGGCTGGGTGCTCTATGATAACAAGAAAGACCCATATCAAATGAATAACCTGATTGATGATAATAACTACTCATCCCTGCGCAGCAAAATGGAGGATGAACTGCAACAATGGCTGCATCGCTTAAATGACCGCTTCGCGCCTGAAGCGGAGATGCTTGAAGAATTGAACCTGACTGAAGCATGGAAAATCCGCAACGAGCATTTTCATTCAGGCAAAAACTGGTGAGCGCCTTAATTACCAACTTGAGCCGGGGTATTATAATTAGGCATTGATGAAAACATTCTCCCCCCAAGCCTGGGGGGAGTTAGAGAGGGGTTGCGTTTCATCCAAACAACCCCCTCCTAACCTCCCCCTGCTTGGGGGAGGAATCTAAATGCTATAAGCAACTGACAATAAAGGAGCATTTCATTGTGATAGAAGCGGTTATCTTCGACATGGACGGCGTTTTAGTGGACACGGAAGAGTTTATTTGTGAAGCGGCGATGAAGTATTTCGCTGAATTAGGCGTCACCGTTAAAGCCGAAGATTTTCTGGATTTCGTTGGTATGGGAGAGAACCGCTACATCGGCGGCGTGGCGGAAAAATACGGCGTGGAAATAGAGATCACCAGCGCTAAAACCCGGACTTATGAGATATATGATGAGATCGTCCGCGGGCGCATTGATCCCCTGGATGGCGTTATGGATTTTCTGGCTCGCTGTAAGACGCTGGGGCTAAAAACCGCCGTCGCCACCAGCGCCGACCGTACTAAAATGGAGATTAACCTGCGTGAGATGGGTCTGTCCGAGCAAAGTTTCAATGCCTGCGTTAATGGTCTGGAAGTGGAAAAGAAAAAACCCCACCCCGACATCTTTCTGTTCGCCGCCGAGAGAATCGGCGTTGCCCCGCAAAACGCTCTGGTGGTTGAAGACGCTATTTCAGGAGTTGCAGCAGCCAAAGCGGCTGGAAGCAAATGTCTGGCGCTGATGACCAGTTTCAGCGCCGAACAACTCGGCGGCGCCGATTGGATATGCAACACGCTGGCCGATGCTCCAGAGCAGGCCACGGAATGGTAATGCACTATGCCTGTTTCTTTCTGGCAGGGCTATCAGGTTTAAGCGGGTCATCCAGTATTCCCTGGCGGAAAACCTGGAATACCAAACGCGAAGAGAGATTCATTTCATTATCGAACTCTTTACTATCTATCACGCCCTTCTCTTGCAGCATCTCAATCAACCGGAGCATAACGGCGCGTTGATCATGCCCGGCCTTTTTAATTTTATTTTCCGGCTTGGATGATTCATTGTTTATGTTGACTTGAAAAGATTTTAAGGCATCGATGCGAGTATCAAAACTCTCGAACAATTCAAGCACGCGGCCAATACTTAAAAAGCGTTTCACCACGCTCCTCGGCTTAAGCAATTTAATACCGCCTCCTGCAGCAAGAAATTCACGATTCAAGCGCAGCAGCATCATAATCATAAAACTGCTGACAAATTTTATTTCTTCCATATCCAATATAACATTGGTACGTTCTTCGTCTAAAATTTTTTCCAAAGATTTTCTTAAATCACCGGTATCGGTGCGGTTGATTTCTCCAAAAACTTTTAGAATGGTTACGTCGCCATTGTCTTCACGTTTGATCAACATGTTATTTGCTCTTCCAAAAAATATGAAAAATTAAAAACTAAAATCAGATAAGTTGCTTCCAGTAGATTCCATAGATTCAATCGTTTCACTAATTATAGCGGAATAACGCTCGCAGATATCTTTGATATTTTCAAAATATGGAGTATATCGCTCAATCGAGATTTGAATATTCTCTTCCGAAACAAGATTACCGCTCGGTCTTTTGTTCTGTTGCAGGAAAGGATGAAGAATGGCATCGGCGGCTTCATCTAAAACGATATAAACTTTATGATCCTGCACAAGTTGTTTATGCGCTTCGGTAATGGCATCCAGTTTCTCCTGTAGAATACCTTTATCCGGTGAAACGCTGTGGGCAACCGTCTTCAGAGCTGATAATTCCTGTAAACCCTTATCAGCATATTTAATAGCGGTTTTTAGAATAGTTAAGCATTCATTTAGAATTTGAATGCCTTCATCGAGCGGCTCGCCAAAGAAAAAGCCCACTACCGCATGTAGATTGCTGCGCGCTTGCGCATCATTGATGCATACATCGTTAATCACATCTGCTAATTTTCTGTTTTGCGCTCCTTCTACCAGCGCGCCGCCTTCAGTGCAATTGATAACCCGCGCTGAAGTATTGCTGATGGCCTGTTCCATTGATCTTAGATAAGCCAGCCAAAACTTGTTGGTTGCTACTTGATTGACGTAACTGCCAGGTATCAGTATAGGATCGAATTCTTCCAATGAGCGTTGGGCGTCGAGTAGTTCGACTTTCATCTTGCCTGGCGTTTCAGATTTAATAATCGGTCTTTGCAATGCCGTACCCGATGCATGAGTTGTTCCGCCTTCTACCGGGAAAGAGAAATCCAAGCCAACCATAACGATGGGATCACAACCAAGATATTTGGCCAGATTGAAACAGGTCTGCCCTACATTAACACCGGTCTGAAGTGGATTGGTTTCCTGTTTAACCTTATTAAACAAAGATAGAAGTCTGGAGTTTTGGGTTGGAATGACTACTTTAGTACCTGTAATATCCTTGGGAATTTTGGAATTAACTGATAGAGCAAAAGCCAGAATGGTTTCGCCTAAATCATTGATTCCTTCAAAATGTTTGTTATTGAGTTCGGTGGGATCAGTAGAAATCACGATATGAGGATGGATGCCACGTTCACGTAAGGGCTTCAATACCGTATCGGCGGCAATAATGACGCCTTTATCTTGTACCGCAGCTAACTGTTCAATATTTTTATCGAGAGACGGTCCGGCGCCAATGATGAAAGCGGGAATGTTGGGAAACATGCCGCTGAAGACTGATATGGATGGAAGACTGAATATATTAGGAGAATTCCTGATAATGTTTTCCTGTATCATTCCACCAAGAGCCACTTTGGTACGAAGCAGAATTGTTCCATTCTGCAGGCATTCATCAATTATGCTTTTGGTTTCTTTATAAAATTCAGGATATAAAGAACAGGATGCCGGATGCTCAACTATGGAAAGCCCATCTATCGTAAAAGATGTAAGATGCTGATTCATGAACTTTCTAATATCAGCAGGAGAAGGTTCAGTAATAAAATACGTCATTTTTGTTCTAAGAAAATTAGAGATATCAACTGCGGAAAATGAGGTGTGAAGTATATCAATATCTTTTTCGACGATAACCAGATGACGAAGATTTGAATGGTAATGTTTAACCAGCTGAAAGGAATGATAAAAGAGACCACAGCCAAAAACCATAATATTATATGGATTTTGGATATCTAACGTACTCATCCATCGCTCAGCTTCTCTGATAGGTTCCTGCCCGCTATGAATCAGTTGAACGCCGTTTCCGGTTTTTGCGCGAAGAGAGATGAAATTCTGCGGCGTTATAAAAGTTTCAATGCGATTGGATGGATTATGATTGCGTAATCGATCAGCTAATTCAGCATCATATAACTCGAGAAGCTTCAGGTTTTCTTCCAGATGATTCTGCATTATACCAGCCATTCTATATAAAAAACTGTGAATAATGAACAAATATTAGAGCGATAATCAAAATCGTGTTCTGGATTGGGTTAAATGCATACAATATCCAGATATCAGGATGATGGATTATTATCTGTTTGAAAATTCATTTTCTTGTTCATTAAGTTAGATAGTTCATCAATAAATTGATTCAAATCCTTGAATTGTCGGTAAACGGAAGCGAAACGGACATAGGCGACATGATCCATATCCATCAGTTCCCGCATGACCTCTTCGCCGATGAATTCACTGGGAATTTCTCTTTCACCCTTTGAAAACAAACTATGTTCGATCCGATTGGTCAATTCCTGAATCTGTTCTTCTGAAACAGGGCGCTTTTGACAAGCGATGCGGATGCTTTTGGATATTTTTTCGCTGTTATAATCTTCACGCCGTTTATCCCGTTTAATAATTCTCAATTGGACTTCTACAACCCGTTCATAGGTAGTGAAGCGATTATCGCATGATTGACATTCACGTCTCCGCCGAATTTCACCTTCAGAGGTGGTGCGCGAATCTACGACATGATGTTTTTCAGAACCGCAGAAAGGACATTTCACAAACCAGGTCTCCTTTACAATCAGAGATATTATTTATCGTATAAGAATATATTAAGATAGTTCGCGCCAACGGGTATATAACGGGAAATCAACTACAAATTCCTTGACCTGTCTGGCTACCGATTCAGTGACTGATTCATCCAGTTTTGATTCAATAATATCGGCGATCCAATTAGCGATTTTCTTCATATCATCCTGCTTCAAACCTCGGCTGGTCAATGCCGGAGCGCCGATTCGTATACCACTGGTAACAAAAGGCGTCTGCTCATCAAACGGAATCATGTTTTTGTTGACTGTTATTGATGCGCGATCCAATACTTTTTCGGTGGCTTTACCTGTTAGACCGTTATGTCCCACATCCAGCAGGAGTAGATGATTATCCGTACCGCCGGAAATCATACGAATGTCGCGTTGGCGGAAGGTCTCTTCCATAGCTTTGGCGTTATCCAGAATCTGTTGCTGATAAGTTTTGAATTCCGGTTGAAGCGCTTCATGGAAAGCAACCGCTTTAGCCGCGATGACATGCATCAATGGACCACCCTGGCTGCCGGGGAAGATATGTTTATTGACTGCTTTGGTATACTCTTCCTTACAAAGAATCAAGCCGCCGCGCGGCCCGCGCAGCGTTTTATGAGTGGTGGTGGTGACAATATCCATATGAGGGATCGGATCAGAATGCAGACCCACGGCAACCATACCGGCAATGTGGGCAATATCGGCTACTGCTTTAGCGCCGACGCTGTGAATAATCTCGCCTAAAGTTTCAAAATCTATTTCACGGGGATAAGCCGATGCTCCAAGAATGACCATAGCCGGCTTAAACTCTTCGACTTGTTTCCTAAATTCATCTGCTTCGATCTGATTGGTTTCGCGGTTAACGCCGTATGATTGAACTTCAAAAAGTCTGCCGGAAAAATTGACCGGACTGCCATGAGTCAGATGCCCGCCTTGCGACAAGTCCATCCCCATAATTTTTGAACCAGGCTCAATCAAGGCCATGTATGAAGCCATATTGGCTTGCGAACCGGAATGAGGCTGCACATTGGCATTATCGGCGCCGAATAATTGCTTGGCCCGGTCAATCGCCAATTGTTCTGCGATATCGACGCACTCGCATCCGCCATAATAGCGCTTACCGGGATAACCCTCAGCGTATTTGTTAGTCAAAGGAGTTCCCATGGCTTCCAGAACGGCTTCTGAAACGAAATTCTCAGAGGCAATCAATTCAAGTTTATCATGCTGACGCCTGGTCTCTTTTAGAATGGCGCTATAGATTTCCGGATCTACGCTTCGCAGTTGCTCTAACACAATCGATACTCCTTTTCGATAAAATCTATTTAAGATTAATAATTATTTTTTAATTAACTGATTTATATCTAAAATCTAAGTACTTAAACAATCGATCACTGTTTATACATAATATTACGGGAAATATACGCGAAACAAAAGAAGAGTCGCTATATCAGCCCCGGTTAAAACACTCATAATTGGTGATTTTTCTAATTCGCCATTGATATCTTCCACCCAGATATTCTGTATTCAACCATGTCCGGATGATATTTTCCATCTGTTCTTTAGAATGGAAATCGGCGCCAAAAGCCAATACATTAGAATTATTGTGCATACAGGAGAGTTTGGCATGTTCTTCATTCACCGGCATTACAGCGCGAACGCCCAATACCTTATTGGCTGAAAGCAGCATTCCATGTCCAGTAGAGCATAGCAGTACGGCGCGATCCGCTTTGCGCCATGATACCAAGCCCGCCGTCTTAAACGCAATATCGGGGTGGTCGCACGATGCGGTTGAGTTGGTCCCGCAATCAATCACTGTAACGTTCATGGATTCCAGGGTTTTTATCAACCACTCTTTATGACCAAAGCCGCGATGATCTACGCCAACAGATATAACCTTGCGCTTAGGATGGTGATACCTTGTCACAACCTCATCCCATTCGCGCAGCAGATTATAGATGCACTCTTCGATCAATGCGGCGATTTCATCAAACAAGTCCTGTGGTCCTCCAACTGGATCGGGAATTTCTTCCGGACCGGTTGGATAAAGATACTGTCCTAAAATTCGCACTTTATCGGCGGAGTGAGGGTAATGCTCCTCAATGAGGTCCAGATGGGCATGTTCCATCACCAGTACCAAATGGACGCTATCCATTATTTCATCGGTAAGCGTATGCGATTTAAAGCCTTGCAGAGACGTTCCGAATTTCTCAACCGCGACCACCGCTTCTTCTGAAGCGTCTTTACCATCCAAAGCGAAAGTTCCAGCAGAAAGCACTTCGACCGAGTCAGAAAGATTTCTTTCATCAAGTCTCTTACGAAGAATTGCTTCGCCAACCGGGCTACGGCAGCTATTGCCAGTACATACGAATAAAATACGAAAAGGTTCGGTCATAATTAATCTTTAGTTTAATAGTCCTAACACAGAATTATGGTTCTTTTGCCGCCAGTAAAAATCCCAGATACTTATTCGCTGCCATAAAAATAAAGAAATTAATATCGATTGTCAAAAGCAGTATTTTTTACATTGTTTAATGAGTTTGCAATAATAAACTTTTAACAGTTATACAGCGGTTAAAAAAAAGTTATATATTAACGAAATAATATTATAACGTTGGTCTTTTATGGTGATGATCCGTACCTAACTGATAACAATGGGCAGTATTCAGCAGTAGACTCTCTTGTAAGGCTGGTCCTATCATCTGAATCGAAATAGGCAGACCATCGCTGCTGAAACCACCGGGAATAACGATTCCCGGAAGCCCGGCCAAGTTCAATGGCGCCGTAAATACATCGGAAAGGTACATTTCAAGAGGATCGCCAGTTTTCTCTCCCGCCTTAAATGGAGTAGACGGCGTAGCCGGACATAATACTATATCTACTTCTTTGAATGCGGCGTCAAAATCGTTCTTGATCAAAGTTCTTACCCGCTGAGCGCGGCGGTAATAGGCGTCGTAAAATCCGGCGCTGAGCACATAGGTTCCCAACATGATGCGGCGCTTGACTTCTGCGCCAAAACCTTCGCTGCGCGATTTGCAGTACATATCTACAATATTATCATGTGGGCCTTCAGAGCGGTAACCATAGACGACGCCATCATAGCGCGCCAGATTGCTGGATGCTTCCGCCGTGCTGATCATATAGTAAGTAGCGATAGCATATTCAGTATGCGGCAAGGAAATTTCACGGCATTCAGCTCCCTGCTCTTCATAAAATTTGGCTGCGTTGTCCCAAACCTCTTTGATCTCAGGATTCATGCCGTCAATCGAATATTCCTTGGGGATGCCGATTTTCAGTCCCTTTACATCTCCCGTAAGTTCATTCAGATAATGCGGCACTGGTTGATCTATAGAAGTTGAATCATGCGGATCGACGCCGGACATGATCTCTAATAACCCAGCTGCATCACGCACATCTTTGGTCATGGGGCCTATCTGATCCAGCGATGATGCGAAGGCCACCAGACCATAACGGGATATGCGCCCATAAGTCGGTTTCATTCCGGTAATCGAACAGAAAGCGGCTGGTTGACGTATTGAGCCGCCCGTATCAGAACCAACCGCAAGTATGGTCTCATCAGCAATAACCGCCGCCGCCGAGCCGCCGCTCGAACCTCCGGGAACCCGCTCCAGGTCCCAGGGATTGCCGGTAGTTTTATAGGCTGAGTTTTCGGTCGATGACCCCATGGCGAATTCATCCAGATTGGTCTTGCCTATGGGAATCAGCCCGGCGGCCAGCATTTTATCAACCACCGTAGCGTTATATGGCGGGATGAAAGTTTCCAGAATTTTGGATGAACAGGTGCATGGCGCCTCTTTGAGGCAGAAATTATCCTTGAGCGCGATGGGTACGCCCGCCCAGGGATGCAACTCTTCCCCCTTGGTGCGTCGCTCATCGATCTCTTGGGCCATGGTTAACGCTTTTTCGGGCATAACTGTCTGAAAAGCTTTTACTTTGGCATCAAGGCTTTCGATCCGGTCCAGCACTGAACGAGTCAACTCTGATGAGGATAGCGAGCCGTTTTGCAACGCTTCCGCCGCTTCACAGGCAGTCAATTGATATGGTTCTGTCATTGATAAATATCCAGAGTTTTGAAATTAAGTGAGAAATTATAATCACACAATTATATAAACTAAAATTTATAAACCAAGCAGCACGGAAGAAGCATGATTTTTTTGGTTTTTACAAGATTGATTAGAGCGATAAAAGATATATTCCAAGATAGATATTTCGGACGGATTGTTATAAGAAATATTGTGAGATCAGCTGGATTGTATAAAGATATGTTAAATATATGCCAGAATAGTACTTGACACCAAACCCAGTAAAGTTATAGTAATCCCTGTTTATAGGCGCGTGGCTCAATTGGCAGAGCAGCTGACTCCAAATTAGCAGGTTGGGGGTTCAAATCCCTCCGCGCCTGAACTTCAAATTCCCCAGGCTTAGGTCTTTCAGATAAAAGATTAAAATCCTCGAAAATTTCATAAATCGTAGGATGGGACAAAGCGCCAGCGTGTCCCATCGGGATTACCTATATCTTTCCATCTTCCAAATTCTCAACTCCATCACCTATGCTGTTTTTTGGCAACAACAACATAAACATGTCTACTTATTAGTTAGTAGTATGATATTTATACAGCAATGCCCTATATTTTATTGATTGGGTGTGGGATTATAAAAGGTAAGATGGGCTTATTGTAAAAATCTGTAATAAAAAAATTGGATATGCTTGTAGTCGCTGATCCCAATACCCTCTCAGGCAAAGCAAAAAAAGCAAGAGACTACAACACCCGAATCATCGCTGAAAACGTATTCTGGTATATGCTGGGCGTTAATGTGGAGTGATACATTTTCATAAACAATAGTTTTCCGGATTAAAGTTAATTTGTAATAAATAACGGTTAGAATATTTCAAAAAATTATACGAAATTGTATTGACGATCAAAACAATATGGCATAAAGTTCGGAAACCATTGAATAAATTGTTATGATCCAGTACCTAAAGGGATGATCTTATGGAAATAGTCGGAGTATTGATTGGTGGTGTGCTTGCAATAGCTGGTGGTATCATTGCTAATTATATCGCGTTAACGTCTCAACAGAAGATGAATAGAAAAAGCCTTGCTGGTGGTTTTGCAGGAGAAATTGAAGCAATAATAGAAATCGTCAAAAAACGACAGTACGTTGAACATCTCGAACAGCTAATTGCTAAAATGCAGAAGCCTGATTTCGAGTTGATGATTATGTTCTATTTCCATGTCACTTACGACTACTTCAGCGTATACAAGAGCAACGTAGACAAACTAGGAAGCCTGTCAAGTCCGTTGCCTAAATTGATAGCAACATTTTATACACAATGTTTCGCAATCCTAGAGGACATCAAACAAATCGAAAATTTGAATATTGATGAGATATCCAGGGAACAGCTAATTGGGCATTATACCGAGTTGCTTGCTCTCTTTAAAGATACCTCGGCTATCGGAGAAGAAGCTCTAGGTATCATTAATAAATCATAACCAGCCCCTGCAATGAGACGCCGCTACTGAGGAGCATCGTTAGGCGTAAAAGCCAGAAGGAGTAATCATGGGTCTCTTTAGCGGAATCAAGAGAACATATAAAAAGAGCGAGTCAGCTGTTGTCGTTCAGAACTTACTTGAGCATCAAGCTAAGGTAGGGCTTTTAGACCTAGATCCAGCGAAGTTCGCAAACAAATTGGTAGAGGTTGTGTGGGACTCAAAGCCAGATGTTTTTGATGGAAAATTCGGTCAGCGCCCGCACAAAATAACGGTGGCAGCTTCTGCGCTGGCAAATGGAATTGAGCTGTTCGAGGATGGCGATCTGAATAGAAATGCTCTTGTCTTATCTCTCGGCAATATACTCTCAGAACTAGAAACTAATGGCAGGCTATATACACTCAACAGCCTTGATCACCAACTCCTTGAGGCATCTATGTCTATCTTCGCAGAGATAGCCAAAGAGTTTTCGGAATCACCCATCGCAGATGAAATCGATGAGATCATGGCGTCATCTGAGCATTCTACGTGGGAAGAGTGGTACCGGGTTTTCAAGATCGAAGCAGGTAAGGAAAATCCGCAACTGGAAGCAAATGAGGAAGGGAATAGCCTCATTGATTTTATGGAACACGAGCCCTTTAAGCGAGCGTTCAGAGATGGTGTCGATCCTAAATCACTAGCAAAAGGTTTCGCTGCACAATTCGACATCGCCTCCTTTGGGCATTAATCGCATAACAATGGGCTCCAAGGGACGCTCCGCTTCGCCGCACGCCCCTGAGCCCAAGCGTTAGCCACATGGAAAGAATCACACGACGATGTCCGAACGATTTGTAGAAGCCTTTGTTGACAAGTTGATCCTGCTGGAGCAGAAGACCGGTGCCAGCGTGCAGTACCGGGTCATGCAACCATTTACGACACCATTTCATGATCATTTGTCTATTCAGGGCACAGCTAAAGATATTGCTGAGTTCATCGGGCTGACCGACTATACTTTTATTGTCGCAATAGCGAAGCAGAAGGAAAAGGTCGGAGGCCATATTGACCTCTCTACCGAGGGGACAAGTGTTTTCGTCGAAATCGACCCCGAAATGATGAAATTCCCTGACTCTGTTGGTGCTACGCTGTGTCATGAAATATGCCACAAGTGGCTTCAAAGCAACGGAATCCGCTCTGCCATAGAGATCGACAACGAAATCCTAACGGATATCACCAGTGTCTTTCTTGGCTTCGGTAAGATCATGCTCAACGGTTGCAGGACTGAAAACGTAAGGTATGAAACCATACCCAACGGCACACGAACCATCACAGAGGCCATGACGGCTGGCTACCTCGACCGTGACCAACTCGCCTTCGTCTATAACTTGGTCTGTGCAATGCGAAAGATTCCTTCTTCAGACTTCATGCAGGGTCTTAATGCTGAAGCGACACACGCATTTAGAACCTGCAACTCATCATACGGACATCATTATTCACCTAACTTTCACCAGAGAGAGGCTTCACGGAGGAGTATCGATGGGTTCAAGGGTGAGGTAACTCAGACACAATACATTATGGCAGACTTGGACAAGCACCTGACATACGTCCGCAGAAGCTTTTGCGAGACCGTCAACGCATTTCTCAAGGCTGAACACAAGAAGATTGGCACGCTGCTCCAGAACGCTGTTGCGATGATCAATGAGACCACAGCAGACCCGGCCCTGCGGTTTCTTCAGGCAATAAAGATCGAGTTCGAGATTGATCGCCTAAGCGAGAGAGTCCGTTCAATCTCACAAGAAGCAGATGGATTTCTCAAGCACGCCAGACAGATCAGCCACCATCTCTCCCGAAATGGGCACAGTTTTCCGCCTCCGTCATCAGCGATGTTCAATATTGTGGTATGCCCACAAGATGGTACAAAGTTAAGGCTACCCGAGAATTCGGGTGACTTGATCGCAACTTGTCCAAAATGCAAGTATCGCTTTGCATACAACACCAGTGCAGTATCGTTTTCGGAGTCTCCTGCGCCACGAAAGATTACTTGGTGGCAAAAGGTTCGAAATCTGATGAGGCGAAAAAAGAGTGGCTAACAAGGCGCTCCACCGGACGGCAATTCCGCTGCGCTCCATTGCCGCCGGTGAGCTTGGTCGTTAGGTGAATGTGAGTCAATTACAAGTAGGGGGTATGTTTAATATCCGAAGCACCAGAATCGGTAGTTGTCGAGTTTTTGCACTCTTCAGGAGACCCTGTTCGTCTTATCGACTTGGGGACGGAGTTTCTCGACGAAAATCATATCGAAAGTGCGCGGTACTCTGATCCTTTCCGTATCGCGGTGCACCAAAAGAAGAGCAAAGCGGGGAATCCATTTTATGAATATTCGCAGAACGGTCTGCCGCTGCCGGACGGTTTGAATACTTATCTGAAGGCTGCCGGAACTGTTATTCCATTTGGCAAAATACGCCCATCGAAAAACGGCTACCCAACTCGCGAGGGTCAAGCTGAAGTGTTTCTTAGCGATACGCTCTATAAGGTCACCGCCTACTTAACAGAGGCGAAAATGCCGTACTACGTCAAACTCGTAATGCACAAAAAGCCGGACAATTCGAAGAATTTGAAGAAGGCACTGAAGATGCCAAAAGGCGGTAGCATCATCTAACAAGAGTTTGCACCTGACAAAGCCGTTAGCGAAGTTGGATGGGACAAAGCGCCAGCGTGTCCCATCGTGTTGAACTAATCAGTGGTTTTGATGGGAAACGCTGCCAAGGTGCTTAAAATAGAGAGAGTTTAAATTGCTTTGTCCCTACTTCGCTTCTTCGCTGAATATAAATTCTCCGGCGGTTGGCAATGGGCGAAAGTTATAATGAGATTATTTTTATAAATTAATCATTAATTGTGTGGGCAGGAATCATATTGACTTCTTTTCTCAAAGCATTTTCTGCATGCCATAAGTCATAATTGATTTGCATACGAAGCCAGAGTCCTGGACCATTTCCACAAAATTTCCCCAATCTAACTGCCATATCTGGAGAGATGGCATGAGAGCCTTTCATAATACGGTGTAAAGTCTGTCTGGATACTCTAAGTTGACGGGCCGCTTCGCTTACGCTCAATTCAAGTGCAGGAAGTACATCGTCCCGTAAAATTACGCCCGGATGCGTCGGCTCACGGGTTGGACGTTTATTAATCAAGTACTCTTCCACCATTTTGTTCTCCTAATGATATTGCTCTAAATCCACTCTCCATGCATCCCCCTCGATCCACTCAAAAGTAATACACCATGGACCATTAACATGGATGCAGTACCGTTTTGGTTTCCCCCCTAAACCATGAAAATCAAATCCAGGAATGTTGAGTTCTGCCAATTTTTCAGCTTGGTCTATTGCATCCAGACGAATAAGACATCGTTGTTGAAGAGAGGCATCCACTTTAGAACTGATTCCCTTCAAAAAGAGTGTCTTTAAACCTATATGACTGAAACTCTTAATCATATTTAATGTTACCACAAATCGCTTAATGTGTAAACCAATGTGTTACACATAAGGCCTCTTCTAATTATTAACCTTTTATTAAGCAGCATCAAAATGCTATATCGATGACGGCGGCAACGGCGGTATAACTGAGCCTGAGTCGCCATCACATCCTACTTCGCTTGTTCCAAAAACTTCGCAATTCCCTTCCGCATTTTACCCTGTCTTTCCAATGTTCGATCTACAGGAGTTTCCCGGTAAATATCTTCAATGTCGCCAGCGTAATCCCGGATGCGTAAACAAAACTCACGGGCGGTTAACTGCTCATCCTGCAGTAGCCCAAGCCGCTCGCACCAACGCATATCAATGATCAGGTTATAGTCATGCTTAGACTCAGGCGCCTGCGGCCTGAACGAAACGTCGATTATATCATCACAGCGCCCATCAATATTATGGCTGCAAGGAAGGCAGATATCATCAATCCCCAGTTCAATGCAAATATCAATATCCCGGTCAGCCAGAATTTCCTCTGCCACACTATGCACCGCATGACCATAAGGATGCGGATTAAATTTCTCGCAGCCGTCTCCGAATTTGGTTATGATGTCTATGAAATGATGCGGTTTGATTTTTAGCATATTGAGTTTTATGCAGCCTAAAAGTTGTTACTACTCCTTCTTATCCAGTTCCTCAAGCGCTTTGGCGGCGCATACCGGGCAGTAGGTATGGGAAAATTCCAGTTTGCTTCTGTTACGGACGAATGCTTCCACCTGGGTCCAGTAGTCCGTGTCAATCCTGACGCGCTTGCAGACGCAGCATATCGGCACTATTCCTTGCAGGGTTTCCACTTCATCCAGGATAGAGTCGATTTTGGTCAGTATGCTCTCTTTACGTTTAGCGGTCAGTTCTTTACTTTTCCCCTTGAGTTCATCGGCCAGTCTTTTCAGCAATTCACTTCGCACGGTTACGGTGCGGCTGATATCAGCAGCCTGGCTGTTTCTTCGCCAGTTGTTCCGTCATCTTATGCATTGAGAAAAGGAGACCGATATTCACGGTCACTCCTTCAAGGAAGCAAATCAGTTCTTTTGTGAACATATCCTTGCGGTGATCATTGAGTTGCAGAAGCCCGAAGCATTTCCCAGCAGCCTTAACAGGGATAAGAGCAACTGATTCGTATCCTTCGCTATTACAGCGGTTCCTGGTTCTTGACTGGCGATCCTCTTCTGTGGTCGAAGCCAGCAATTCAGTTGTACAGTTCGACCAGAAACTGCCCCCTTCTGTAAAAAACGGCAGTGATGGATTCGTCCTTCCGCAGATGACGTTGCCGCACATGCATTCGAGCACGGGATTGCCATCTGAGTCACGGATGATTTCCCCTAACTGATCCACCGCGCAGAGGTGCATCTCCTTCTCTACGAAATCCTGATCAAAACCACTGGTATAGTAATAGGGGAAATCCGGTTCTTGCGCCAGACGCAGACCAACGCTTTCCATTCCGGTCGCTTCCTGCACCAGCAAAACGACATCGGTAATCATCCTCTCTGTGGGCTTGCCTGAACTAAGGAGCGCCAGAATACGTGAGGCCAAAACATTCAGCGCTTCAGTTGTGATATTTCCTTGTCTAACCATGAGAAGCGCAACCCCTTTAATTTTGCATCACAATATTATAAAGCAACATGATTTGTAATCTAAAACATAAATATAGATAAGTCAATATGATTAATATATAATATCGTATGATTTATTCTGCTTCTGGTATTGGAATTTATTTCAAGATAAAATCTTAAAAACCATCCTATCAAGAAAGACTATTATGCCTGATATTTTCACATTGGAAGTATGCGCTAATTCTGTGGAATCCGCTCTGGCCGCCCAGCACGGCGGCGCCGGGAGAATTGAATTGTGTGATAACCTGATCGAAGGCGGGACGACTCCCAGTTCAGGCGCCATGCAAACAGCGCGGGAGAAATTACAGATTCAAGTTTTCCCCATTATACGTCCTAGGGGCGGCGATTTCTGTTATTCACAAATTGAATTCGATATCATGCAGCGCGATATTCAAACCGCTAAAGACTGCGGTTGCGACGGGGTGGTGTTTGGTATATTGACGCCTGATGGTCAGATCGATATGCCGCGCAACCGTAAACTTGTCGAGCTGGCGCATCCCATGCAAACCACCTTTCATCGGGCTTTCGATATGACCTCTGATCCGCTCAAAGCGCTTGATGACCTGATTGAGCTGGGGCTGGATCGCATCCTCACTTCCGGCCAGAGGAACCAAGCCATCGATGGGATCGAATTAATCGCCCGGCTGGTTCAATGCTCCGCCGGACGCATCCGCATTATGCCGGGCAGCGGCGTTAATGAAGATAACATCGTCGAAATCATTCAAAAAACTGGCGTAAGAGAATGTCACGCATCCTGCCGTAAAACCATCAATAGCCAAATGACCTATCGCAATCCCCATGTTTCCATGGGAGGTCACCCGGATAATTCAGAATATGAAATCTCCATTACCGACCAGGAGCGTATTAGCCGGGTGGTTGAACTGGCTAATACAGCAATCCGTTAAATAACAAGCGGTACGTCCCATGCGTTTGAGCGCGGTTCTGCACACGGAAGCCATACAGTACAATATCCCCTTCACCATAGGGAACCGTCATAATTGCAGCTTTCCCGTGTAGATGATGAGCGCCTAGAACCCAACCGCTCATCAACGGCAAGGTATTATCGTACACTGCTGAGATAATTGGATTACCAACTTTTACTCCGGTCAAATTCTTTTTAGTCTCGATCGCTTCATAGGCTAACGAATGCTTGAAACAGGCCCCGGCGTATTGATCCATGCCATAAGCAATCGGTAGTTCTTGATCAAGGCTGATGCGCAGGATCGATCCGGGACAATAAAAATCAGTGCTTTTCAATCCGGCTAGTACATTCTTGACTGGCAAGTCAAAATACTTTATAGCAAAGGCTGTTGAACTATCAATACACAACAAGCGCCCTCCATTAGCGACAAATTTTTGTAATTGAGCAACGCCCTCTTCACCTATGCCGCCAGTATATTGTGGAGCAGTGGTATTAGTTTTGAGTCCATCGAGGATGCTGCTGATTCCCAGGTCGGGAATCAGGATCACGTCATAGCGTTGGTTCAATTCACCCGCCTGAATTTCTGCATTGTGCAATGATGTATAATCAAATTCAAATTGCTCCAGGCTAAAACGGGTCCAGCCTTCATCCATGCTGGCCGTCCAAGGTTGATACAAAGCGATGCGCGGTTTTTCTATCTTGATTGAATCAAAACCGCTGGGAACGTTTTTCATTGATTGCAGATGTAATCCCAATTCTTCAGCCCATTCTTTAATCCAATGTTCTGCGTCTGCTTTAGGTAGATATACGATTGATCCTGAAGTATTAAGCTTTTCTTCTGTTTTAAGTCCTTTCAAAACAACCGTATGAATATCTTTCTTCAGCGCACGATTCAACATGATAAAATCGTTGGTGGTTTGATTGGTAGATAAAAAGATAGTTCCCTCACCCGTGATAGAGCCTTTGGGTTGTTCGATGCGATCCAAATGCTGCGTCTTGGCTTCAAAAACGCTTTTAATCCGGACGGCCCTAACTCCCATTTGGTAAGACAATGTCCAACCAGCCATATCATATGGCGCTTCCGCCGGGCCGCCAGGATATTGCTTCCGGTCAGGATACTCCTGGGGATCAAGCAAGTCGCGGATATGGTTGCGATAGGGTTGCGCGGCATAGATGACATACGTATCTTTAGGATACTCAACGCCATCCGCTTTGAACGATTCCTGAGCGATATCTATCTCAATACCGCCCAAATGAAGTATCTGTAACAAGCGTATAGCTGAGGGGAAATCTCGTTGGGTTGGTGGAACAAGGTAAGCGAAAGGCGGTTCTTCCTTACCCAAGCGGATGGCTTTTTCTCCCATTGCCATATAATTACGGTTGAATTCAGAGCGATAACGCGCCCCAAGCGTGAATAAGGCGTAACAGGCGGTCTTTTCATATTCAACAACATCCCGCAGACGCCACCAGCCTCCCGGCCAGGGATCGGCGAAGTTAACCTGGGGACTATATTTAGGCAGACCGCGCGAATGTCCTGAGAGGTCTGATTCGCGTTGGAAAATCGGCGAAGCGACGCGCGGGCTGGCCGCTTCGGTCAGAAGTCCCACAATATTATGGCGATAGGGCGTAGTACGGTTGCCGCCATGCCACCAGTTATCGTAGATAGCATTGCTGATTATTCCTCTTTTACCTTCTGCAGCAAACTGGGAAGTCATGGCGCCGCCGATCAATTTAAGCGACTCGTGTATTAATGGGTCGACATTGGGGCTGATCGGATCAAAAAACGGGGGAACGAAAAAGCGGCAGCCCTCGCTGCCCATCTGATGAATGTCATAAATGATGCTTGGATACCATTGGTGATATAACACTTTGGTCAGAATTTGTGATTCTTTCTGAGAAAGCATAAACCAGTCGCGGTTGTTATCATGTCCACAGTACTTTTGATACAACCAGGGCATACCGCTGCCTTCCCAAGGTTTATCCAAACTGCTTTCATACCAATCGATAATTTTGTTGATGCCGTCAGGATTAGCGGAAGGAACCAGCAGAACAATAGTATTATCAAGTATTTCCTTGGTTTTGGCATCATTCCGGGTGGCTAATTCATACAACAGTTCCATAGCCATCTGCGAGGAAGCAATCTCGTTTGAATGTAAAGCGCATGAGACCATAATCACAGATTTGGATTTTTTTAGTAGATTTTGCTTCTCATCTTCACTTAAACCGCCTGGATGAGACAGTTTCTGCTGCATGTCCTGGTATTTATCTAGTTGCTTAATCACATCCGGAGAGGCGATGGCAGCCATAATATAGGGATTATCTTCAGTACTACGGCCAATTTCATTGACTAATACCCTATCTGATTGAGAGCCGACCGCCTTAAAATAGTCTACGATTTGCTCCCAGCGGGCTAATTTATAATCAGCGCCAACCTCAAATCCAATAGCATCTTTAGGGGCTGGTATATCAGCGCTTATGGCCGGTGCACTAAGAATCAATAACAAGAATAATAATAGATGATTACGCCGCGACATAATAAAACTCCTATGAATAATGGCCAAACGTGAACATTATTATAACAATAATTATATTATGGTAAGCAAAATATATCTTCATAATCTATGGCTGCATGCAGAAAAACGCCTTACTTTGCAGTATAAGTTATGATTTTTTTATAGATAGGTAGGAAATATTCTAACTTTTTCCAATCTTTTGAAAATATCGATTGCTAATTTATCAATTTTATGTTGAAATAAGGGTATTGATTGGAGAGTATTCAATACTGTTAATCAAAAATTGGGTTAATTAAGTTGAGGTTCGGGCTATGATGCGCCTAGAGAAATCTGCTGTTGGAGATGTGACGCTGTTCAAGGTTTCTGGGTCAATATCGTTTTCAGATGTATCGACATTAAAATCAGCTCTTAACCGGGTGCTGCGTGAAGGGAAAAAAAAGATAGTTGTTGATTGCCAACAGATGGATAGTTTAAATAGTAAGGCATTATCTATTTTTCTATCTGCTTATAAGTCTCTTGGAGACGGTAAGATTGTATTTGCCAACGCCAATGAACATGTCAGCAGGATTTTCCATACAACTAATCTGGATTCTATGTTTCCTATGTTCGAGTCGGTTGAGTCGGCGGTCGATTCAGTTAAATAGAAGATCAAACAATCGAGGAATAAAGCGGTTCTGAAATTTTATATCGGTAACCAGCAAGATATCTATGTATAACTTTCTTCTGCGTGGCCGCCAAGGTTAAAAATCAATCCGTTTTTTCATGAAATAAGTTAACGCCCAACCGCAGAAGCCTCCCAGCAGGAAACATAACAACGCGATTACGATCAGGGGAACAGTGGGAGTCCAGAAGAATATCCAGACCGCTGTCGGAGTATAGTTCTTGCCCAGAAAAACTCCAAACATCAAGAGAACTATGCAAAGCGATATCAATTTCACCCGCTTGCTTGTAATTTCGTCAAACATGAATAACTCCTCAATATCGGAATGCCTTCTTCATAATATTATACGCTAATTTCATCATGTGTATTTCATTAACTTTCCGGCGCCATGTCAATCCCGGTATTCATAGCGTTTTATATAAAACAGGCTGAGAAAATAGCAAAGGATTGTGAGGATGCTGTATGACACTAGGAAGGTATGATAAGATGACGTTATCCAACTTGAGTTATTCTCCCATGCTAATGAACCTATTAAAAATGGGGGAGATATTTTACTTGCCAGTTCCATCATTTTAATAGTCTGTCCAAAGAGTGCAAATAAGATAATGGGACATGCCATGATTAAAATTCCTACGAAAAAAGAAGCGATATAAGTTCCAACCGTCTTATCCATTATTACCGACATCATGATGGAAAACATCAACATAAAACTGGCGAAGACCAGCGAAATTATGATGGAATTATAAAAAATCTCGATAATTCGAGCACTGTCACGGCCAGCATAAGATACTGCAATCCAGGCAGTTATAGCAATTGGAAAGAAGAAAACTGCATAGCGTACTATTGAATGGCTGAACGAAGCCAATATTTTGCCATGGAGGATTTTCAGCGGTGAGAGAGTTGTTGTACAAATCAAATCCCAGGTGGATTGATCCCGTTCTTTCCTGAATGAACTAGCTGCAAAGGGAGCGACAAAGAACGGAATAAACAATACAGCCCATATCAGTATGTAATTAATCCCATGCAAAAGCGAAGTATATTTTGACCTTAATGTCATAGGAATAAAACAGAAAAACAACGAACTGCCAAGAAATAAAAATAATAACATTCTAACTAGATTCTTACGTTTATAAAGAAATGATTCACGCAGTTCCCTGATCATTATGGGATTCCGGTTATCTGGGAAAAAGGGGATGCTGATTCTTCGGGCGGTGCGTTGGATTTTGGGAATCTTATTATAAATAGTACGCTTAAACCATTGCATAACCGATTCTTCCTCGAATTGCCCTGCTAATTGCAATACTCTCCATTGGCAAAAGAGAACGGCTGATACGAACAAGATTACTGAATAAAGCAAATTAGTGGACATTAAATACCAAATTGCTGATGGTTCTTTCAGAACTTGCATGGCTAAAGAAACTGGCGATATAGCAGAACCCAAATCTTCACTTGCAGGTATAAATAATAAGGGAGCGAAAAGGAAATATGATAAACAGCCCACTATTGAAAGAAGGAAAACTGATAGCAGTCTTTTCACCATCAACGAACAGCACATGCAGATTACGGCAATAGCCAAAACTCCTTCAGTGAAAAAAAGGAATGATCCTATTCTAAAATATAAAATTATAGGAGATATAAATGCAAAATATCCAAGCAATGGGCTGAAAACTAAATACAGAATAAAAAACGTTTTCAATGGTTCTTTGTATTGATGAAAGAGAAATCGGCGCAAACTTTGCGGAGTCGAACCGATTTTATCCCAGGGTTCCTCTTTCCATAGAAGATAATATTTAACGCTGCAACATAAAGGAAAAAACAAGCCAACCGCAATGCACATTATCAACAAAATTATGCAATTAAAATCAGGATTAGGAACAAAACCGATATGTGAATTATTGAAAATGTATATGAAAGACCATAATCCATATAGAGTCAGAGTAAAAAAAATCAGAAACAGAGGATTCCCCATTACCCGGCTCAATGGCGTTAATAATTTTGTAAATAAATCATCCAAACGATCATGGTATTTATCAAAACCTAAATTCATTTGCGGTTGTAATCGCGATAAGCATAGAATGACCAGAATGGTAATAACCGTTGCTGCATAGAGTAAATGAATATTAAGCATTTGATACGTAGTCAAAGACATAAATATATTATTACCCAAAACAATAGGAAACAACAAAGCAATAGGTGATATTATTACTCCTAACTCATCATAACGGCGCAAAAAGAAAGCAGGCGCAATAGGCAAGGCCAGGAAATAGATAAAACAGAATATATATGAGAACGAAATGGCTTGTATCGTCTTCTTCCACCTGATTGAGCAGTACAGACCTATCAAAGTGGCGATGATGATGCCTTCAGTGAATACACAGAAAATTGCGGTTATCTCTGCTGGAGATACCCCGCCAAAAGGCATAATCAAACTGAATACCGGGATCATGGATAACATAATGATCCATACAAACAGAATCGATGATATAAACTTGCCTAATAAAATGCTGGCTAGATTGATAGGCGAGGTTCTGAGTAAATCCCAGGTTTCCCGCTCTTTCTCCAGACAAAATGCTGTAGCGCTGAGTAATGGTGCGATTAGTAGAAGAATTACACCTTGAATCAAAGTTAATCCTATTAAAAACTCACGGGTAAAGTCACGTGAGTAAATACTTTTATAATTAAGAAAAGAATTCCAGAAACCAAGAAACGACAGAATTCCAGCGCCTACAAATAGAAACAGATAGAAGAAGGATTGCTTTTTACGTAGTTGCGCGACCAATTCGCGCAGTATGATAGGATTATTGATTATATTAGGGCGTTCCCGCCACATCAGTTTAATTAACCAAGATGCCCGTTTAAGTAATGATGAAATCGTACCCACTCTGCCCCTCCGCTGGTTGGTTATTGCTTTGCGAGGGTGGTTTATATCAACCCTCTCCTAACCTCTCCCAGTCTTGGGAGAGGAATGTATGACTACATCATATTGTATACCTAAGTCATAATAATACAACCATTTATATCCAAAACCCCTCTCCCCCAAGTTTGGGGGAGAATTCAAGAGGGGGTTGTTTGATACAACCTTAGATTTCCATTTAGCGTTATAATTACTATCTAACTGCCGTTTTTATGTTTATGTATCGCCTATGCTTTCCGGCAGGTTATTAGAAAAATGGAATAATCCCTTTTAACGCCATCATCATCTAGTTTATTAAGGTTAGCGGCTGAGGTTGCCTTTGCGTTACAAAAACCTATGTTATTTACTTGATTTATCAAATCTTCACGCTCAAAGCCATTATGGAAGGCGGCGTTGGGATCGCCATGAAAGGTTCCCGGCTCCGCATCCAGATCAGCGATGCATAATACGCCTCCTGGATGCAGCAGCTGGTGGAATTGGGATATAAGTTCTTGCGTGTCAAACACATGATGCAGCGCCATGCTGATTACAATGGCGTGATAACGTTCTTGCGGTATAGGGTCTTGGCATAAATCGAGTTTGATAGTTTTGATTGATTCAATATGCTGGTTATCAATCTTCTTGTGGAGTTCAGCCAGCATATTTTCTGAACTATCCGCTCCAACAACGCTTCTGACATGCGGCAGTAAGTATAACGATATCAATCCGGTACCGCATCCATAATCCAGGATGTCCCAGTCTTGGGCCGGTTTAGCCTCTTTGACCATGGATTCTCCAATATCCCTCATTAAATCAACCAAACCAGGCCGGTCTTCATAAGTTGCTGCTAGATCATCAAAAAAAATCATGTTTTCTTTTTGCATAATAATTCCTCATACATCCTTTCTAAACGCAGCATCTCTTTTTGACGCTCTCCCCGGTCTTCAACCATAATACGGTTCATTGCGCCCCATTGGTTAATGCGCTCTGGATCAGAAGCGGCATCCACCATCGCGTCAGATAATGCTTCTATATTTTGTGGTTCGACCAGCAATCCGTTTTCGTGATCTGTAATCCACTCTCTATTGGCTCGAAGATCGCCGGTAATAACCGCCGAACGCGCCGCGAACGCCTCCAACAACGACAACGCCGTACTGTCGCTGGTAGGAATGGATATAAAAATATCGGCTGATTTCATGATATTTACATACTCATCGCGCTCCAACCAGCCAGTGAAATAGAGATTCCGCTCAACGTTCAGGTCTTTACTTAAATTCTTCAATTCTTCGCTTAGAAAATCATCACCCACAACAATTAACCTGCTAGGCGGCAACTTATCTTTAATTGATGCGTAGGCTTTTATAATGACGTCAATATTATAAATAGGCCTCAAACGACGCGTACTTAGGAAAACGATCTCTTTTCCATCGCGGTAATTATCTCTAACAGTTTCAGTGATTTCCTTATCAAATTCATCTAAATCGACTCCCCACTGAAGCAAGCGCACATCCGCTTTATTACCCGCTAATTGAGCAGCTGTATCGCATAAATCATTGGCGTCAGCTGTAATCAGGTCAGCGCGGCGCAGGGACAATTGCGCCATTATTCTAACCAACAGGCTGTTTTTGGCGAAAATCATCAAGTCTGAACCCCACGAAGTCATGACCAATGGAGAAAAGCCAGACATCGCCCCCCAATATCCATATCCCGTAACGTTGTGCGCATGTACGATGTCCGGCTTCCACTGGCGAATCATGGAGCGGACTCTCCATCCGGCGAGTAAATGGCGCAACGGTCCTCCACCGTGACGCTTAACCACTGCTTTGACCTCGCAATCAGGACTGTATTCTGGCGTATCAGTCAAAAACAAAAGGGAATGACCGCGTTTGCGAAACCAATCGATCATGAAATGATTGTGAACCGACTGACCATCTCCGATATAGCATATTCTCATTTTTTACTTACTTTCCGGTAAACGTTTATCCTTCAGCATCAGCGCAACAGAATAATATGTCTGAGGAGAGAATCTGAAAGCCATGCATGGAGGATTGCTGGTAAGTGAAACCTTATCAGGATTGACCATAATATCCGGCAGCAATGGCAGTGAGGTGTAATCTCCCCATATATTTCTGGATGACCAGGTTTGCATAACAGATAAATCGAACTTTTGTTCCAGGCGTTTTTTCTCTTCAACCAGGTCCGAATAAGTATTATGCAGGATCACCACATCATTGACTCTCGGCTCAGTCATGGGATAGAAATGAATTCCGGCGCCCTGCCCCGCCCAGAATTTCATCTTTACGTTATAAACGCCCTGGCGGTATATCTCGTCGGACAGAATACGGGAATCATCTTCAACCATGCGTTTGAATTTTGCGGAATTAATAAAACGAGCTGAATCGGCGATATCACCGAACGCGGCGCGTTGAAAATAGAGCACCGATGCACTCATTACAACCATATTGGTAATAATAAGTATTTTCAGCAGGTTAACATATTTCTGTGGAATGCTTAATTCCATCTCCACCCATCCACGGGCTGCGGCGATGCACCACAAAGGAACCAGGGGCAACAGGTATCTATATTGAAAGGACAGGAAACAACTATGAACTACCAGAAAAACTACAGCCGTAATTAACATAAAAAGCGCAAAGCGCTTTTCCAGACCATTGTTCCGGCTAATCAAAAAGATGCCGCAACAACCCAAGATAAACGCTCCATAAGTCATAACCCACGGCCAATAAATAAGATATGTTTCAAACATGCCAAAATAGAGCGATAAGGTGAGCCAAAAACCGTAGGAACCCCGGTCAATGAATTGTTGAGCATGTCCAAAGCCGCGAATGAGAATCCAAAATCCCAGCAGCGCCCAGGGCGTCAATGAAACTAATGCCGGAATTAACTGCCGGCCAATGCCAGAGTCTTTTATGGCTTTTCTGCGCGTCCAGAGTAAATATAGGAAAAACGGGATAAAATATAATCCCTGATAACGAACCAGACAGGCGATGCCGATCCAGCCCAGAAAGCGAATTGGTGATTTCTTAGGATTCGCCAGAAGATTCATGTATTGCAAGCAACAAATCAAGAAAACCAGTAAAAATAGAGAATCAGTCATCACCCTTATAGACCATCGATTGAATATGGGGGATAGGGTGAGCAATAAAGCAGCGATAACTGCGGTGCGCTCATGGTTCAAAATCCTTCTGGCCAGAAGGAAGCATACTATCACGGAACCGGTTGACGCCAAAACTGAGGTGATACGGCCGGAATAAAGCAGGTTGCCCAGAATTCCATCAATCGACCATACGGCGGCTGAATATCCAGGAGGGAAAAAGACGACCGGACTCTGCAATAATTCCAACTGAATAACGCCATCGGTATATTCGGCTTTATTGAGCCAAACCAATGTCAACCTCACTATAAAAGACAGAGCTGCTATAATCCAAATAGACATAGGAATTCTACGCATTTTTTATCATCTTTCGTTCTCTATTGGTTCAATGGATGATGAGTATTTTTCTTGACATAACACATTATAAATGCTAAATTTAATACTTGATTATACTGTGTTGCTTCAGTGACGCGATATTTTTTACCAAGAAGTCTTTCTTAAGTTTTTTCAATGGCTTCTGTTATTGTAAAATCACTTTTCCTGATGTCCAACCGTTATAATTTAAAAGACGTAAACGTTATCATCACACGATTTATACATATCCGGAAACCCCGGTTAACAAAAATTCTCAGAAATCGGTTAAACAATCCTTATGAGTATTGAACCATTTACATCTGCTTTTACTAGTATTTTCTATTTCGCTGTAGTTTTAGGGCTGGCCGTCATCTTTCACGAATGGGGTCACTTTATCGTCGCCAAATTAACCGGCGCTAAAGTCGATGAATTCGCGGTGGGCTTCGGTAAAAAGTTATTCAAGTATAACTGGCATGGCACGGAATATTCACTACGACTTTTACCCTTGGGCGGCTTAGTGAAAATCAGAGGTATGGACCCGGAAGAAGAACTAACCGGCGCCGAATGGGAATATCTACAATTGGCCCCCTGGCGACGCATCTTAATCGTTGTCGCCGGTCCATTCATGAATTTCGTTCTAGCTTATTTGATCTA
Source organism: bacterium (assembly GCA_963662285.2). Taxonomy (GTDB): domain Bacteria; phylum Hinthialibacterota; class Hinthialibacteria; order Hinthialibacterales; family Hinthialibacteraceae. The sequence goes on along the minus strand of CAXXMV010000006.1, from coordinate 1,787,188 downwards.
TGTCCTGATGTTTCTTGTATTTGGACAATCATATACAGCAACAACCACAATAGGCCAGGTTCCAGTCGGATCATGGGGCTGGGAAATGGGGCTGCATAACGGAGATAAAATTACCGCCATCAATGGCCAAGCAACCGAATCATGGAATGATATTAACCTGCTCCAGTCTGATCCTAGTCAAGAAAAGTTCACCATAACAGTTGAACGGGATGGTCAGGCAATTACCAAAGAAAAAACGCTGCCGACTATGATCAATGATCTAGAAACTGATCCTATCGAGTCTCCCGATTTGGTTGAAGGCGCTTTTATCACTCGAATATTACCCGATAGCCCGGCTGAAAAAGCCGGATTGAAACCGGGATTATCAGTCCTTAGCATTGATGGAATTAAGATTAACAACCGCGCTGAGTTCTCTAATTACATAGCATCCAGCTTTGAAAAAGCCCCTGATGGTACTTTCACGGCCAAGGAAATGAATTTCCTCTGCAAAGACCTGCAAGGCGCCACCCAAACTGTAACTATTACTGCTGGCGTTACTCAACCAGCTGAAGATGCTCTGCCATATCAACCGAAAATGCGCATCGGCATTGTCTATGATGGTGAAGTCACTATTCAAGAGTATCTGACTCCATCACTGGCACTATTGGGAGTCTCTCCAAAACTGAGTCCAGTTATCGGTACAGTAAAAGAAGGCAGCCCCGCTGCTAATGCCGGTATTACCAGCGACTGCCGTATTGTCCAAATCAATAACGAACCAATTGACGACTGGGTAGAAGTCTTGCAACGTATATACGGCGCAGAGATTACTCAAGAGGGCGACGCCTATTCTACCGCGCCATTGGAAGTCACCTGGCTTTCACCCGATAATCAAATGCATACGGCTACTATTACTCCACAAGTAACCTTGCAGAATATTCCTACGCCGACCAGTCTAAAAACCGGCAAACGGTACCCCATCGCCAGTATTGGAATCGATCTAAAAGCGGATCGTATGAATATCGGCGTTCTGGGAGCGGTTACTATGAGTTGGAACAAGGTAACTCATTCCTGTGGTTTTATGCTTAAGTTCCTGGGTAAGTTATTTACGGGTAATATTTCTCATAAACTGCTGGGCGGACCAATCGCCATCTATCAGATTTCCGGTGAGAGCGGCCGTTGGGGAATGGAGCGTTTCCTGGGCTTTATCGCGCTATTATCGGTTAACCTTGGTCTTATCAATCTCTTCCCCATACCTCCATTTGATGGAGCTCATGCGGTGATTTATTCAATCGAAACAGTACGCCGCAAACCGTTGACCATGAAACAGATGGAGACATTCGGGAAAATAGGATTTGCGCTGATTATTCCGCTTTTCTTCTTCTTGATCTATAACGATCTGGCCCGGACAGACCTGTTTTCCTGGATAAAAGGATTGATCTTTTAACAATCCATCGTCCAGACCGTGATTCATTTATTGTTTGTATCTATTATAGATAATAAGAACGCCGATCAATGATCGGCGTTCATTACGATTATTCCAAATTTTTTTAGCAGGACTTTATACTAATGAAACAGTCAGCTGGTTTTTTCCCCACTCTACGTGAAGCGCCTAAAGAAGCAGAAGCCAAGAGCCACATTTTAATGATGCGCGCCGGATTAGTCCGCCAATTAGCGGCGGGTTTATATATTTATTTACCTATGGGTTGGCAAGCGCTGAGAAAGATTTCTGACATTGTACGTGAAGAGATGAATAACGCTGGCGCCATAGAAATTCACATGCCTACCTTACAGCCCGAATCGATTTGGAAAGAATCAGGCCGCTGGGATATCATGGGTCCGGAATTGATGCGCCTGGCTGACCGTAATAACCGTGAATTCGTCCTTGGACCAACCCACGAAGAAGTGGTTACCAACCTGGTGGCTGGCGAGATTCGCTCTTACCGCGACCTGCCTAAAAATCTATATCAAATTCAAACAAAATTCCGTGATGAGATCCGTCCCCGCTTCGGTATTGTGAGGGCGCGTGAATTCATCATGAAAGACGCCTATTCATTTGATGTTGATAATGAAGGCGCGGCTAAATCTTATCAAAACATGTACAACGCCTATTCACGGTTATTCCATCGCTGCGGTCTTACTACTGTGCCGGTTGAGGCGGATACCGGCGTCATGGGTGGAAAGCACTCGCATGAGTTTATGGTTCCCGCTGATATCGGCGAAGCTGAACTGGTTATCTGTTCAGAATGCGATTACAAAGCGAACCGCGAATTAACCGAAGCGCCCATGCCGCAGGAAGTCAAAGCTGATGAGTCGGCGCCTGCTATTGAAGAAGTTCATACACCGGAGTTGAAAACGGTTGAGGAAGTAGCTAAGTATCTCAAGACGACTCCAGAGCAGATGATAAAAACCATGGTTTACGTCTGCAATGACAAACCATTTGTGGTTTTAATCCGAGGCGACCAGACTCTCAATGAAGTTAAATTGACCAACGCAATGGGCGCCCAGGTTGAACTGGCTTCTGAGGAGATTATTAAAAAAGTGACCGGAGCGCCAGTTGGATTCGCTGGCCCGCAAGGTCTTAAAGATGTTAAAATTTACGCTGACCATACCATCAAAACTATTGCTTCAGGAATAACCGGCGCCAACAAAGGCGATTATCATGTACGCAATGTAGTTGCGGGACGTGATTTCACTGTAGACCAGTGGCATGATTTCCGATTCGTTGAAGAAGGCGATGTTTGCCCTAAATGCGGCAAGCCATCGATTAAACTAAGTTTCGGCATCGAAGTGGGTCATGTCTTCATCCTGGGAACCAAGTATAGCGAAGCGTTGCAAGCTTATTACACCGACATCAATAGCGCCCGTAAACCTATGGTGATGGGTTGCTATGGCATCGGCGTCAGCCGTACTCTGGCGGCGGTATTGGAAGAACACGCCGATGATAACGGAATTGTATGGCCTGTATCAGTAGCGCCTTTCCATGTCCATATTCTGAAACTATCAAACAAAAGCGATGAAGTGAATCAGGTTTCAGAAGAACTATATCAATCATTGAAAAAAGAAGGCTTCGACGTTTTGATGGATGATCGCGACGAACGTCCCGGATCAAAATTCAAAGATTCTGATTTACTGGGTCTTCCATACCGGGTAGTGGTTGGAGAACGCTCTCTTAAAGAAGGCAAGTTGGAATTCGTCTTACGCAAGACCCTGGAAAAAGAGATGATCAATCTCGACGATTGCATCAAACGCATCAAGGATCAATTTGAAAAAGATATGGCCGAACTTATTCCGGTTTAAACAGTTGTAATATTCTCCCCCCAAGCCTGGGTGGAGTTAGAGGGGGATTGCGTTTCAATTAATCAACTCCCTCCTAACCTCCCCCAGGCTTGGGGTAGGGATACAATGCTTCAACGGCATACTTATGACAAACCGTATATATTTGAATTATATTACTATTTATAGCAGATAACTGATGATTGAGATTAACTCGCTTGAGGATTGCGCTTTTCAGCCGGAAGATCAAATAGTTGTTGCGCTTGGATTCTTTGATGGAATTCATAAAGCGCATCAATGCTTGATAGATACATGCATTAACCGCGCCAGAGCTAGAAATGGCAAATCAGTGGTTTTTACATTTCGCAATCATCCCAGTTCCATACTTAATCCTGAAAGTCATACTCCTTTAATTACGCCTTTCCCTCTAAAGCGTCAGATTATCAAGTCATATGATATCGACTATTTAGTAGCGGTTCAGTTTGATAAGACAATTTGTCATACCTCTGCTAAAGATTTCACAACAGAAATTTTAATCAAACGATTAGCGGCTCATGAAATAATTGTGGGTTTCAATTTTCATTTCGGATACAACCGGCAAGGTTCAGCCAATATGCTCAAAACTCTGTCGACTAATTCATTTGATGATATTGTTGTGATCGAACAACAATTTTATGATGATTCCCCCATTAGCAGCAGCAGGATCAGGCAATCAGTTATTCAGGGTAATTTAAGTGAGGCGGCCAATCTTCTGGGTAGGCCATATTTTTTCGCGGGAAATGTTATCAATGGCGATGGCCGGGGTCGTTCTATCGGTTTCCCCACTGCTAACATCAATATAGACGCCCAAGCTATTCCACCCAATGGAGTCTATGGAGTTAGGATTCGCCTGGATGATCTTGATGCGGCGCCATTAAACGGCGTAATGAATATCGGCAAAGTTCCAACTTTCACTGACGAGTCGCATACTACCGCCGAAGTGCATATTCTTGATTTCGATGAGGACATTTACAACCGATTCATTATAGTGGAATTTGTGGAATTGTTGCGTCAGGAGAAAAAATTCGCATCCAAAGATGAACTGGTTAATCAGATTAAATGCGATATTGAAAAGTACAAATCTCATCTGTAAAATACAGAGACGTCATCAGGACAGAATACGCTTCTTTCAAACGCTATCTTCTGCTTGATGCAGGAATAAAAAGCATTAAAGTATTCAGCAATAATATTAAATCACTAATGCGCCTGTAGCTCAGTCGGATAGAGCGCCGGATTCCTAATCCGTAGGTCGCGCGTTCGAATCGCGCCAGGCGTACTCTCTAAACTCCCGATAAAAACACTCTTTTATACACAATAACCTCATAAATAAAGTCTAAAACGTGCCTCTGTTGGTTGTGCAAGAAAAAAACCACGCCATTTCGAGCGTGGTTTTTAAACTTAAAGAAACCGTGTGTTGAAGATTACGCGTTCTGCTTTTTTTCTGTGTAAGGAAGAACAAGGTTTTTGATCCAATTGGCGAATTCGCATTGCCGAATCTGATCCGATAAAATATCATCATCGATATCCAATTGCCAGCGCAGGGATTTCGTGTCGGGATTTGAAAAAAGAGTTTCCAACTTTTCGACATACTGAACCAAGTCATCATGACCTGCGAAAAAACCGGTTGGAACTAGTTTATGCTCTCTAGCCACAATTAATCGAGCCATCTCATGCAGGTCATATTCCGGATGATATTGAACTCCCCAGAATGTCCCCTTTTTGTGAGTTACTGATATTGCCTGTACGCTGGAATGATCATTCCCCGCCAGCAACACCCCTCCTGGTGGAAGTTTTGTAATATGATCGTCATGACTGATAAACGCATTGAATACAGGCGGCTTGCCCTCATACATCGGGTGACTCCGCCCTTCCGGGGTTAATTGAATTTTCCTGGCAATTCCCATCTCCCGGCCCTTGGGATTGAGTTGAATTTCACCTCCCGCAGCCGCTGCAGCCATTTGAATGCCCCAACAACTTCCGAAACTTGGAATTCCTACTTCGTAAGCATCTTCTGCTAATTTGATCTGTTTTGTCACGCTGGGATCATTATGATCATATATCGTGAGGTTGCATCCGGTCCAGATTATGCCGCTATACCCATTAAGTTTCTCTTGGGTAGGCATCTCGACGCCCGGATCGCTGGGAAGCAAAATATCATAAGCGGCATCCGGCAAGTAGCGATTCAACAATTTCACATATAAATCCCATGCCAGGCACATACCGGCAGTTTCCAAATCATCACGGCTTTTTTTGGAATAACCATCGATAATCAAAAATTTGTGTTGGTTCGTCATAATTTTTCTTTCTTTTTGCAATAAGAATAGTTATGTAGGATTATTTATTTCAGTTCCTATATATCCATCTGCTCCAGGATGGCAGGCAGTTTAGAATACTCAGCGCAAACGGCTTCGGCTGTCGTGTTTTCGCTTCCCCGGTCTTTAATAACTGTGAAATAGACTGCACGAGCGCCAACCGCATGAGGACCATCGACATCATTTTGTTCACGATCTCCGATATGAACAATTTCGTTTACCTCTACCCCGAGTTCCGCCGCAGCCTTCTCGAACACAATTGGAGTTGGTTTGGAAGAACCAATTTCATCTGAAAAGATGAAGGAATCAAAATACTGCAACAATCCTTCTCCATCCAGTAATTGACGAAGCGCCCGGCCGGGGCTAAAAATTGCATCCGAGATAATTCCTAATTTGTATTTTTGTTTCAGAGTTCTCAAAACTTCGTGTACTCCTGAGGCAGGCTCCGGACGAAATTCTAATTCCATTTCCTCATGAAGCCGAACTAACTCATCCATCTCTGCTTCGGGTAATTCCCGTTTTAACGCAGTAAAGATTATTGACAATCGGTCCCGTACGGACCAAGTCACATACTGCTCATGCCATACTTTGTTAAAAGCAGCATCGGCTGCATTGTAAGTCGCTTCTACTAATTCTTTTGAAATTGGAGCTTGTTTTTGCAGGAATTTATATACCAAATTCCTCCGCTCGATAGGTTTAGATGGACGTCCTGCTTTTGCGCGTTTAGGTTCATCTGTATCATCAGCGAATATAGTGTCCCAGAGATCGAAAGTAATTGCTTTAATTTTTGGTTTCATTTATCATTCTTTCTTGAAAAAACAGTTTTACCATTCTAATGATTATACAAAAAAAATTATAGACTTATGTGTTGTGATAAGCACTGATTAAAAGCACCTCATCTGCCGTCTTTGGTTCCCCGTGAATTGAATAATCGTCTCATTGGTTTAAGTGGGTAGGCAAGGATTATAGGATAGACAAGATAAGCCTTATTTTATTTTTTAATCCAAATTTTTTCCGGCATCAAACCCATATCTTGTAGACTTTTAAGTTGTTCCAACAGCCTGGTGGTCACTTGGGTTCCCGCGTTAACAAATACCTGACCGCTAGGACCAGAAATGTTTTTTGCGATGATATTCCATTCTTTAATATTTTGTAATTCACATTCCTCAATCCCGACAGCAATTTCTCTGACTTGTATTTTAACAGACTTTTGCTCACTGATTTGACTTAAGGCATTCTTCTTAAGGATATCATTGATAGGAGTATCAACATCAATCTTTTCATATTCTTCAATTGGTTTTAGCCAGGCATCATCGTTTTTATCCATTGAAAGCACTTCCTGCAGTCTCGAACCGATTGAGTCTACAGTCGCAGGCTTCAGAATAAATGTATTGACATCAAGTTGTATTGCCAAATTCACCAGACTGGCTTCACCATGCCCGGTCAGCATGATAACGGGTAAATTGCGAGAGACGTTATTCTCTCCCATGCGGATTTTTTTTAACAATTGCAGTCCATGCATAACCGGCATGTTGAAATCGGCAATCACGCAATCGATCATTGATTTGCGTTTTTCCAATGTTGTAATAGCTTCCAGTCCATTGGTTGCGCTCAATGTATTGGGATCTCCAAGATTTTTCAACAACCGCAAGACAGCAATACGGCTGAAATTCTCATCATCAACAATTAATAATGTAGTATCCGGGAACGAATATTTAGACATTGGTTTACCTCTTATTGAGAATAAATTCTCTTACTTTCTGGTATTCATGTTGCGCTTTATCCCAAGATGCGAGTATTACGTCCCACGGCTCTTCTAACGCAGCCAGTTGGATATCTTTCATTATTTCTGACAGTTGTTTTGCAGAAGCGTTTCCAGCGGCGCCCTTGGCTTTATGGGAAATGTCGCGCGTCTGGTCGCGGTCTTTCTGGTTTATCACATCTTGCAACGATTCCATGATTGGTTCAAATTCTTCAAGGAAATAACCGAGCATTTCAAACAATCCTTCGGGATCAGATTCTCCCAGAATTTGTTCCAGGTATTTTAAGTCAACCGGAGGTTCTGCCGCTATACTTGGCGTATCTTGCTGAATTTCCACTGGCGACCTTTCAATGCCTAAATTATCAATTAACTTACCCGCCAGTTGTTCAAGAGTTACAGGCTTGCTTACATAGTCATCCATGCCAGCGGCAAAGCACTTTTCATCATCCCCCTTTAGCGCATTGGCGGTCATGGCGATGATAGGAACGCGTTGATTATTCTCTTTTTCCCAATCTCTGTATGCCCGGGTAAATTCAAATCCATTCATGATTGGCATAGAACAATCGGTAAGAATAAGCGAGTAGGAATTCCTGGTTGCCAACTCCAATGCTTCCCGCCCATTTTCGGCTAATTGACATTCAAGCCCGAAGGCTGCCAATTGCTTTTTCGCAACCTGGCGATTCATGGGGAAATCATCAACCACCAGAACCGGATGTTTAATATTTTTGTTTTGTATATCTTGAGTTAATGAAGCGATATCCACGGCAAGCGGCGTTTCTTCAATAGACTCTGTTTTGGTGATATTACTAATAACATAAAATACTAAATTCCAATCAAAATTATCGCAAAAAAAGTAATCAAAACCGGATTTAATTGCTTGATGAATCCATTTTTTATTGCTGGTTTCTGATATTAATATTCTAGGTATTTTGGAGGAGAAACGCTTATCTTCATTCCAATTGTTATCATCGAGATTATTAGTAACCACGACGAGACAGCTAATATCCTCATCATCGCCTGAATCAATGCTGTCTAATTGCACAATTTGAGCGCTGGTTGACTCAAATTTGCGTTTAGCAACTGATGATAATTCAGACTGGTCATCAATTAATAAAATTTTGTATTCGTTCAGGTCGCTTGTTCTTATTTCCGGGGCGTCCTCTACTATCTCGAATGGCGCTGAAAATTCAAATGCAGCGCCATATCCAGGGAGGCCTGCACAACAAATCCAGCCACCCATCATTTCCACAATGCGCTTGCATATAGTCAGCCCTAATCCTGTACCACCATATACGCGGGAAGTTGAAGAATCTTCTTGTGAGAAGGCTTCAAATAATTGCTGTGCTTTTTCTTGCGCGAATCCGGCGCCTGAATCAATAACTTTGCAATTTATCCAGGATTCACCTTTTTCATCCTTGGTATAAAGAACCTGTAGATGAATGCCGCCTTCTTCTGTAAATTTGATGGAATTCCCAATTAAATTTATCAAAACTTGTCTAAAGCGCAACGAATCAGTCAAGATAGTGGTTGGAAGAGTTGGATCAATGAATGCGTTTAGATTAAGGTTTTTCGCTTCAGTTCTATGACGCATCATTGCAATCACTTCATTGATGACGCCGTGTAATGATACAGGACGCATCTCCAGTTCAAGTTTATCCGCTTCGATTTTTGATAAATCGAGAATATCGCCGATAATACCCAATAGCGTATCTGCGCAAAATTGAGCGGAATCGACGCATTCGCGTTGATCAGTATTTATTTTTGAGAGTTTTAGAAATTCCAGATTCGCTACAAGACCATTCAGGGGGGTGCGAATTTCATGGCTCATTTTTGCCAGAAAATCGCTCTTGGCCCGTGTAGCCTCTTCGGCTTTATCACGGGCCATTTCCAATTCGCTTTGAGTATTGCGCAAAGCGAATTGAGTTTTGACGCGGGCAATAACAATGGGAGGACTAATGGGCTTGGTGATGTAATCCACCGCGCCACAAGCGAATCCTTTGGTTTCATCTTCAATTTCACTTTTGGCCGTAACAAAAATAACCGGTATATTCTTAGTAATATCGTTTTCTTTGAGCCGATGACAAACTTCATACCCATCCATCTCGGGCATCATCACATCCAAAAGGATCAAGTCGGGAGGATTGGGGGAAATAGCCAATTTTAGGGCTTTTTCACCATTCAAAGCTACCTTGACCTGATAGAACTCTTTAAGAATCCCTGCGAGGATATCAATATTTTCCGGCGTGTCATCGACAACTAGAATAGTCTGTTTTTCTCTCGCGGCGTCCATTATACAATTATATCTCATTCGTTGGAGTATTATTTTTTTCTGTATACATTTCTTTTATGCTGATTATATCCGGCAAACGTTCGACAAACAGTGATACTAAATTCGGATCGAAATGCACTCCGCTTTCTTCTTGTATTAAAGCTACGGCTCTCTCAACAGACCAAGCCTGTTTATAAGGTCGTTCAGAAGTAAGCGCGTCGAATACATCGGCAATGGCGGCGATTCTACCAACCAGGGGGATTTCTTCTCCCGCTATACTGCTTGGGTAACCTTGTCCGTTCCACTTCTCGTGATGTCCTAAAGCAACCAATCGCGCCATTTCCATAAGGCTGGATTTATTATTACCGATAATCTCTTCACCCATGATGGGATGTTGCCGCATAATAGCCCATTCATCATCATCAAGTTTACCTGGTTTTAGTAGAACGCAGTCGGGGATGCCAATTTTACCGATATCATGCATAGGAGACGCATGAAGCAATAAATCAACCTGATCTTCGCTCATACCTAATGCTTCAGCTATGATTTTTGAATAATAACTCATGCGCACTACATGAAGACCGGTTTCATTATCTTTAAACTCAGCAGCTCGACCGAGTTGACGGATAACCTCTAGACGCGTTGCGTTCAGTTCAACTGTTCTCTCGCGTACTTTCTCCTCCAGCGTACGATTCTGGTCGTAAAGAGCCAGGTGAGTTTTTACGCGGGCCTTCACAAGAGAAGGGCTGATAGGTTTGGTAATGTAGTCAACTGCACCCAGTTCAAATCCTTTTGCTTCATCCTCGACTTCGGATTTCGCGGTTAAAAAAATCACCGGGATATTTTTGGTTAACGGATTATTTTTTAATTGACGGCATACTTCGTAACCATCTATTTCGGGCATCATGATGTCTAGCAAGACAAGGTCGGGAGGAGAATCTGATTGGGCTATTTTGAGCGCTCTGACGCCATTGAGCGCAACTTTTACTCTATAATCGTCTCTTAATAAACCACTAATCACATCAATATTTTCAGGGGTATCATCAACGGCTAATATACAAGGTTTCAAAATATCTTTCGGCATAGTCACCTCCCACAAATAATATAAAACTCCTTTGCAAGATCATAAATATTTTTTGACTTTTTCCAAAAGAAGGTTCGGATCAATGGGTTTCGATAAAAAGTCAACGGCGCCCAGTTCCAATCCCTTAGCAATCTCATCCGGTTCCGTTTTCCCCGTGACGAAAATTATGGGTATATTTTTGGTGACATCATCGCTTTTTAGAAGGCGGCATACTTCGTAGCCATCCATTTCAGGCATCATGACATCCAATAGCATTAGATCTGGAGGATTTTTAAAGGCAATCTGGAGAGCTTTTTCGCCATTCAGAGCAGCCTTAATTTTAAAAGTGGAACTCAGAATACCTCGCAATACATCAATGTTTTCCGCAGTGTCATCGACTACCAGAATAACTTTCTTATCATCATTCATATGTTGATTCCTTTATTGATTTTTCAAGGGCATTTAATGATTCAAGCGCCTCCTCAAATTCATATTTATCGATCAAACTTGAAAGTTTTTGAAGATTTGATTTAAATTTTGTAAGCCCGGGCTGATTGTTTAATGAATCAATGATTTCTGCCGCTTCGGTATCATCATCCTCCAATAATTCACGTAATTTAGAGAGAAATGAAAGAATTTTTGTTATATCTATTTTTCCTTCTTCACATTCCGGCTCGTCTTCATTAAGAACTGAAAGACCTTCGAGCACAGGAGTTAAAGCAATTGATACGTCATCAAGAAGAGTCCGGATATCATATTCGGATTCATTTTCCTTGCATGCGGATTCCAATAATTCAGCTGATTTTTGAATATTGGTCGCTCCAATATTGCCTGCTACTCCTTTCAAAGTATGCGCACATCTCGTCGCTGCTTCAGCATCGCTGCTACTATTCGCTTCTTTAAACCGGGATACAAAATCACGCTGGCTATCCCGGAATTTGATTAGCAGTTTTCGATATAATTTCTTGTTATGCTGGATTCTTTTCAGACCAGCTTCGACGTCTATTTCAGGCAACTTAGGTATAACAATGCCGTCTTGTTCATCTTCATGATTATCTGATTCAGGCATATCGACAGGTTTGGCGGGAGTGATCCATTTAGTCATAGTGGAGAACATATCATTTACATCAATAGGTTTTGCAATATGGTCGTTCATTCCTGCTTCAAGAGCTTTTTCTCTATCCCCAGCCATGGCATTGGCCGTCATTGCTATGATGGGAAGGTTTTTATATTGCTGATTCTTCCGGATTTCACTTGAAGCCGTATATCCATCCATAACAGGCATTTGGATATCCATTAATACTCCATCATATTCATTATCCTTAAGTTTATTCAGCGCTTCTTGTCCATTATTGGCAAGATCGACCAAAACGCCGCTGTTTGATAGAAGTTCCATGGCCAATTCTTGATTAATCTCATTGTCTTCGACAAGCAAAATACGGGCGCCTCGCATTTTTTTAGTCATTTCGCGACTATCGGATGTACGAATAGTTGATTTGGCATCGCGGACAATTTCATGCCCAAAAGCATTCATGATTGTATCCAGCATGGTTGATGGAGTAACAGGTTTTGAGAGGAATCCAGATAAATTGAGATCCTCTGCGGCTTTACTGACTTCTAATCTTCCATAAGCCGTTACCATGATAATAGTAGGAATATCAATTATGTTTGGATCATTTTGAATTTCCCGGGCTGTCATGACACCGTCTTTGCCAGGCATTTTCCAATCCATTAAAACAAGATTGTAAGGTTTGCTTTCAACTGATGCGCGTTCAATTTCCTGGATGGCGGCATCACCATTGGATGCCATGTGAGCATCGAAACCAAATGATTCAGCAATACTGACTAATATCTCTCGCGCAGTGGCGTTGTCGTCAACAACCAAGACTTTCAAATAGCTGAGATCTTTGGCCGGTTTAAGTTGTTTTTTCTTAGCATTTTTCTGAATTCCAAAACTGGCGGTGAAATGAAATGTACTTCCTTTACCAGCTTCACTTTCCACCCAAATATCTCCCCCCATCATTTCTGTCAGGCTTTTGGATATCGCTAATCCCAATCCGGTGCCACCGAATTTTCGGGTAGTTGAAGCATCCGCCTGGCTGAACGATTGGAATAACAATGCCTGTTGCTCCGGCGTCATGCCAATACCGGTATCACGGATCGAAAAGTGAAATTTGACGCTCTCATCATCTTTTTCAAGGACGTGCGTCGTAATCACAATTTCGCCATGATCGGTGAATTTAACTGCATTATTACAAAGATTGATTAAAACCTGGCCAAAGCGCAATGGATCGCCAATTAGATGTGATGGGGCGCCTGGTGAAGTGTCGAATAAAAGTTCCAGACCTTTTTCTTCCGTTTTCAAACCAATGAGATTGGATAGATTTCCAAGCACGTCATCTAAACTGAAATCAATCTTTTCCATATCAAGTTTGCCAGCTTCGATTTTGGAGAAGTCCAGGATATCGTTAATAATCCCTAGTAGAGATTGAGCGGATAGATAGGCTTTTTCGATATAATTTCGTTGTTTTGAATTCAGGTCGGTTTGTAAGGCCAAATGAGACATGCCGATAATGGCATTCATAGGGGTGCGAATCTCATGTGACATGTTGGCCAGGAAATCGCTTTTTGCCTGAGTTGCAGCTTCGGCTTTCTTTTTTTCTTCGTCCAGGTCTTCCATCATGTTGAGCATCGCTGATTGGAAATCATCAAGTTCTGCAATCCGAACCTGTAAATCATTTTCAATCTGCTTGCGCTCGGTAATATCTAATAAAGAAGCGAGGATATTCTGAATTTCTCCATCCTTGTTTCGCACGCAAGATACAGAAATATTCGTAAAAACGATTTCACCATCTTTACGGATAAAACGTTTATCAAGCGTGTAATAACTGGTTTGACCAGCCAGTAGGCGCTCAAATTGCTTCACATCCGCTTCAATATCCTCTGGATGAGTAAGTTCTTCCCAAGTCTTCTGTCGTAACTCATCCAGACTGTAACCGAGCATTTTCTGAAGTTGCTCGTTCACTTCTATCCACCCTTTAGTTGGAGAGGTAACCGCCATGCCGACCTGACTATTTTCAAAATACCCACGGAAACGCTCCTCACTTTTCCGCATACTTTCTTCTAATAGTTTACGTTCAGTAATATCTTCTTTAACTGCGATATAATGAGTGATTGATCCATCCCTGGACATAATCGGCGATATGGAAGCTGTTTCCCAATATTCATCACCATTCTTCTTTTTATTTAATATTTCTCCACGCCATTCTTTACCGGCGCTGATCGTGCTCCAAAGTTCCTTATAAATTTCAGGATTATTTTTTTCTGATTTCAGCACGCGGGGATTCTGGCCGATAGATTCTTCGGCGCTATACCCAGTTACTTCCGAAAATTTTGGATTGACGTATTCTATGGTTCCCTTAAAATTTGTAATAACCACTGAAACAGGGCTTTGTTCAATCGCAGTGGACAACTTTTTCAGATCTTCTTCTATTGCTTTCCTTTCTGTGATATCAAAAATCCATCCATTAATAAATTGGTTTTCTTTTTGGTCTCCTTCCACGACCTTTCCGCGTTCATTTAACCACCGGATTTCACCATCTGACCGGATAATGCGATACTCTAGAAAAAAAGATGTATCTTGATCCAGCGTCTCCTGGATTTCCTTGTACACACGTTGCTGGTCATCAGGATGAATAATGCTGGCGAAAGATCGAACTTTATTATCAAGGAAATCTTCTACTGGATATCCGGTCAGTTCTTCCACGGCCTTGCTGATATATTTCAAAGTCCAGTGTTCATCGTTCAAGTAATTGTAAATAACTCCAGGCACATTCTGTACGAGAGTCCTGAATCGTTCTTCACTTGCCTGTAAATCGCTGGTTCGCTCTTTGATGAGTTTCTCTAAATGATCTTTATATTTTGCAAGTTCATCTCTTGCCTGGTTCGCTTCATCAGCAAGTTTCAAGGCAGTTCTGCGACCTTCACGCATTTTTCGCTCTGAGTCCTCAGCCTTTAATTGTTGAATTGATAACGTTGCTATCAGACTTGACAAGTTTGCAAGAAATCCAAGTATTGCCGGGAGTTTTTCCTGATTGATAATTGGTACTTTTTTGATTGCATTAAGGTAGTCATTTTCATCAAATCCAACTTGCCGAGCCTGTTCGCGAAAAAAGTTTAAATCAGGCGACTCAAGAAAAAACTGACCTATAAAGGCGTTTGCTACATGTATGTCTTGGACAATAATTGGCGACGCACAATCAACTAAACCATTTTTGCAATGGTAAATAGCATAGTTCTTTCCTTTTTGTAGATTCAACGAGAGTTCCGTGTCGCTCTCGATACATCGGGCGCAAGTGATTTCATTTTTTCGATGGAAATGAGTACATGCGTATTGCCATGTAGACGAGGAAAGTATACGCGCTTCTAGATCAATTATAGCTGCGGAAACACCAACAGTTTCACAAAAACCTTCAAAAATTGAATTGAATTGTTTATGCTGAAGTACCTGTGAAAATCTCTCACAAATTTCTTTTCTCTGGTTGTTGTCCATAACTGACCTCGATTGATCTTCGACCTATAATACAGTTAGGTAAACGTCGTACTTAAAATTTTATTATCAGTATTTCGAGTGTTTTTTCATCAATGGATCTTATATTTTTCAGGCAGCCCGTTATTTACTAAAAGTTCATTGATCTCTTTTTTTAATTCGATCATTTTGTGCTCCCGGCCTACCGCCATATTTCTAAAACGCGCCAGTTCATCAAACTTTTCCCGTAATTCATTCTCAGTTTTTTTCAACTCGGTGATATCAACCGCCCATCCGAGAATGCCTATTTCTCCTTCATATTCAGTATTCATGAAAGTGCACATTAAATCGCGAATTTCTTGATTCGGACCATATAATTGCGCTTCATAATCATGAATAACACCGGATTCTTTAAACATTTCGATTAAACGATGTCTATCATCCGGATTCACATAAGACTTTTCCACTAGACAGCCGACATGTAAATTAGTGATTTGGACCATTCGATGATTGAGAAAGCGCACGACTCCGTCGATAGTAATCGCAACACCGACCGGGCTGGTATCGAGTATTTCTTGCAGCCGTTCGCGTTCATTGGATAGTTCCTTTTCCATACGTTTGCGCTCGGTAACATCTCGTAAGGTGCTTATTACCAGCAATCCATCATCAGTTTTAATAGGGCTTAAGCTGATTTCAATGGAAACCTCACGACCATCTTTGGTTAGTGCGTAGAAGTCTTTACCGGAACCTATCGGTAATAAGATTGGATGATGAATATATGAATCACGCATACCTACATGATCTTTTCTAAATCTTTCCGGTATAAGGAATTCAATCTTTTGACCAACGATTTCTGCACGATCGTAACCAAATAAACGCTCGGTTTGACCATTTACCATATTGATAGTCCCTTGATCATTCACAATAACCATTGCGTCCGGCGCCGATTCAATAAGGTTTCGAAATTGGTTTTCACGAGAGACTAATCGCTCTTCGGCCTTTTTTCGATCAATGGCAACACTGATGTTATGGCAGGCTGATTCTAGTGAATTTATATCATCGTCGTCCAGCGCTCTTCGAGCAAACAGTACAAGCACCCCGACTAATTTTTCTTCAAAAATCAAAGGTATTCCAGCATAACCAGTTAATCGTTGTTTAATAATCCACTCTGGATTTGCGATTAGAGGATCATTAGCAATATCATTACTGCGAAATACGCAACGTTGTTGGGCGATTTTGCCTACTTTTCCCTGTCCTATAGGAATAAGTCCATGATCGCCATCTATGTGAGTATGAATACCAGCGCTGGCTTGTAATTCCAACTTTGCATCATGTTCGTTATAAATCCATATCCTGACTAATACAGAACGAAGAGAATTCACCATGGATTCCGCGCATGATTGCAACATTTTCTGAAGAACATTGGATTCAGTTAGAGACTGACTAATTTTTAAGTTTAATTGTTGTAACTTTTCTTTTTGCTTTCGCTCGGTTATGTCATGACCCATAGGGAGTAAGAAAATGATTTTACCTTCTTCATCTGTTACAGGAGTTAATGTAAAATCAATGTTGCATTCAGTCCCATCTGGAAGTGGATGAGTGGTTTCAAACTGGATAAATTCGCCATTGGCCGCTTGCTGGATGGATTCTTGTATGGCATGTTGAGCCTCTTCCGAATGGCGCCACCAAGGACCCTGCCAAAACGGTTTCCCAACCACGCAGGATTCTTCTGTACCAGCCAGTTTAAGTGCTGCACGGTTTGCCTCTAATAGATTTCCCTTTGTATCAAGCACAGCCATTAATTGTACGGTCTGATCAAAAATCGCCCGAAATTTTTTCCCGCTTTGTTTTATAGACTCATGAGCATTTTCCAGTTCAGCAGTACGCTCTTTAACTTTATCTTCCAGATTATCCCTGGCAGCGATCAAGGCTTTGCTAGTTCTTTCACCAACAATAAGGACAAACAATGTTCCAATAACTGATAATATCAGTGTAAATCCCAAAACAATGAAAATCGTCAACCTCGTCATATAGTAGGTCGCAAGAGCTTCTTTTGAATCGATTTCCGTCGCTATTCCGAATCTCAGTTCAGCATTCCAGAGCCAGGCGCCGAACACCGGAACACCTCGATAATCCCGATATCCCTCTACATCAATCTCTATTTCAGAGTGCCCGCTATACTCCCCTATTTCCACTTGCTCTTTCAATTGGAGCGTGCTGGCAACCATGCGGGTAAATGGTTGTTGGGATCTTTCTAATTCAGAATGATACCCTTCTACCATATTAACTCCAGGATCGCGAATTTGAACATTCAGGGCGCTACCCTGATTCTCGTCAATCAGCCCGATACGACGTAACTGATCCGTAAAGCGGCTCTCTGAAAGAAGTTCTCCATATTGGTTAAAAGCATAGGTTTCACCCGTCTGAAGCATTCCATAGACTTGAAGGACTTGAGAGAAATCTTTGGTGGGATCAATCCGTAAAGTCATGGCGGCAATAATTTCACCATTATAATCCCTGATAGGTCCGATGAAAAATTTGGTGGATTGATTTTTGCTCCCCCCGGACTTAGAGGTTGCCACTAAAGCAACATCAGACTGGATTGGCGGCACAAACATTACTTCGCCTTGAAATGCCCGTTTAAGTAGATCCGGTCTTTGAGAAGAGATTAAATTTCGGATTCCAATATTAGTATCCCGCATTGATCCAATACTGATATGATCGGGACTAATAATAAAAAAGCCTATATTAGCAAAAATTTTATCATTATTCTTGAAAAAATCACGCGCCTCCTGTAATTCAGAAGAGGCTAAAAGAGCTTCACGGTTGACAGGAACAGCTAGAAGGCGCTTGGTTATCTCTACTAGTTCAGGATCGCGTCCCAGGAGATCGACTAGAGATGTTCTCTGCTCTACCCATAGGTTAAGCCGTTCATTGGCTGTTGCTACAACCGCCTTGAGATTTTCACCGACACCGGTCAAAACTCTTTTCTTGTTTTGCTCCAGGGTAAACCTACCCAAAAGACATACTATAATAATGGATAAAATCAAACCAGACAGAACGAAAACGCGAAACCGGTACGATCCGAAACTGACCGTCACGTTGTCTATTTTTATTAATTGATGGATAAACTTGTCAATTAGTTTTTTCATTTTTATCTATCACCATAGTATCCTAAAAAATTGGCTATAAATATCTTATCGATTATTAATTATTACACTAGAAGAATATAGTAATTTGAGATAATTCCGAGTTTGAATTACTAAGTATTACACCATGTGAAGTCTATAAATTTGATACAAAAAATTTATAGACTTCGCTCAATTGTTCTGGAAAAATAAGGTTGAGAGATGATTTTAATAACCGCTTAAGTTTACTAATTTTCAGACATGTCAAATACCCGAATTTCAATTTCTTTATACTTCGCTTCGGCAGGTGGGCCGGAGTGAATTTGCAGGCCAATGAAACCAACCTGGCTAATTGTTTCATCCGGTTCTAAATAATTGACGGTTTGGTAGCCGTTAATCCATAATTGGATTCGGCGTCCCACGCAACGGATTACATAATCGTTCCAATCCGTCTGGTGAAGGACTTTTGCCAGTTCCACTTTGTTTGAATCGACTAGAGTAACCTTCCTCCTTGATTCATCATACAGACTACCCCAGTAGTTTTGCCCCATGTCAGCCTGATAACCCCACATTTCGTGGCTATTAGGAATCCTCAAACTGCGGATTTGGATACCACCGTTAATTTCTTTGGCTGAAAGTTTACATTTCAAGCGAAGTTCGAAATTTATGTACTCACGATCCGTACAAAGAAACTCATTACGGGGAATTGGTTCATCCATAGTCCCTGCAACTATGGCTTCATCTTCAATACGGAAATATTTAAGATTACCATTCCAGCCTTCAAAAGAGGCGCCGTCGAACAAAGAGACGGCTTGTATCTCATCAAAATTGATATCCAAGAGTCCCAAATCGAGTAAATTATTCCGTGCTCCCTGCCGGATCACCGTCGGTACATTTTTTTGACAAAGTTCCTGTAGCATCTTTGCCGCATCACTGATTTTGTTTTCCTTTTTAAGACTCATGGCGCATTGCAAGTAAGCGTCAGCCAGTACAAATTTCAAATCAGTCTTGTTGGATGCTCGTAAATCCTTCAAAATTTTAGCGCATTTGGAGTCGCCAATATTTCCCAATGCAGAGATTGCAGCTTTAACCGTATTTAGATCATCGTCTGATGTTAAAAAACGAAGAATTTCAATTGAATCAGTGTCACGACGTTCGCCAATGAGATTGATAACAGCAACTTTCGACATACCCTCAAGTCCATCTAGCGCTTTTCGAAGATAGTGGTTCGCTTGTGGAGAAGGATGGCTTTTAAGCGCGATGCAGGCCATTTGGGTTGTTTCGTCTTGAAGAAGCATTTGACCCAGAATGGGGAGCGAGGCTTCCGAACTGATGGAAGCGAGTTTTTGACAAAAGAAGGTTTTAGCGGCCAACGTTGTTTTTTCTGATTGCAATGCGCTAATGATTTGTGCTTCCAGATAAGAGCGCAATTCGGGAGAACTGTATGTTTTGTTTATCAAATTTTCGAGTTCACGTTGGCTTGTAACAGCTTGACCATACTCAAATACTTGTATGGACTTAATCGTTTTAGAGATGATTTCTTTTTCATCAGCAACCACAATCATATTAAAATTACATAGAACAAGTAATCCGGCGATGAATTGAAATAGTATATAGTTATAGTTCATGTTGCACCTGATCTTTCGTGGATATATTAAAAGTAAATACGTTAAATAATGCTATATTCCCCAGGGCGCCCGCATTGTCCTTGCAAGTATGCGGTTGGCTTCACCATCATCAATGAAACGCTCTGTTTTATAATCCCAATGGACGTCACGTTCTAACCGAAGGCAAATATTAGACGCATGAGCAATGGTATGCGCCCGGTGGGCGAGCTCGGGATGACACACCGTCAATCTGCGTGATTTTATACATTCAAGAAAATCGCGGATATGAGGGCTAAGAATATTGTAGTGTTGCTCGGTTGGGGAAGAATTGGCGCTCAACGATTTTGGCTCGGATCTGATTTCACCCGTCTCGTCAATTATTTCAATCCAACCTTCATCGCCTGTGAAACGAATCGATTTGACGCCCATTTTTGTAATCAATTTAACGCCGTTTTCGTATCTGGCTTCCACATGCCACTCAAACGGAACATTGCTGTATCCCTCTTTGGGGAAAACGGCTTTGCCTGTGTAATCGATGGGAGCAATGGTTTGACTTTGGTTGCCCCATTGAGCGATATCATACATGTGGGGCCCCATATCGCAGATGACACCGCCTCCGGTATCCCAATGATTACGCCAGAGACCTACGCTGATTGGCGAATAAGGACGCCAGGGGGATTGACCCAACCATCGGTCATAGTCGAATCCGGCTGGAACCGGTTCAGGAATTGCGTTGCCATTTCCACTCCAGTCGCCCAGTCCTGTTGTTATGGTATGCAGTTTTCCGATTTTCCCCTGATGCACCGTATCGATGATGTATTTATAATCGGGATTGTTATGTCTTTGCGTGCCGCATTGCCACACCGTTCCGTATTTTTTTGTTTGTTCAACCAGGGTTCGGCCTTCATCAATACTCAAACAATAGGGCTTTTCGCTATATACATCTTTTCCGGCGCGAGCCGCGAGAATTGAGAGTACTGCGTGCCAACGGTCTCCGGTGGCGATAATGACAGCGTCAATGTCTTTCCGTTCCAGGATTTCTTCATGGAAGCGGTATGCCGTGCAATCGTTATTCCCATAGCGCATATCAATGGCGGCTTTGGCTTTTTCTCGACGTTCTTTCCAGCAATCACATACAGCCGTAAGTTGCACGTCTGTTTGGCGGATAAAGGCGGGAAGCAGGGCGCGCATAAATCGCCCTCCATTTCCTATTACCGCAATATTAATGCGATCGGATGAGGCGACGCTGCCATCCTTACCCAAAGCGGATGAAGGAATAATGTTCGCCGCTAAGGAAGCGGAAGAACTAATTTTTAGAAATTTTCTGCGGTTTAACAATCTTGAATAATTCGATTGAAATGACATTGTATCTCCTCAATTCACATGAATATTATTTAAAATCATTATCTCATAATAAACCGTTCAGCGTCAATTGTTTTTTCTGAAACGTCATATTTATAATAACAAACAAGCCGATTTCATCCTAATAATATGTCACGTTAATATAAGTCTTCTCTCTGTGAAAAGTTATTTAACAAATTCAATCATACCAATAAGTGGGGTTTCCATATTGCGTAAGTTTTATTAAAAAACTAAAATCATTCTCATCCGTTATATTAGTTAATAAACGTTTATGCGTATTGAAAGCGCTGGATTCATAGAATGGATTAAATTTTATCCAAATGAAAAATATATTTTATAGAACAACTGTTTTTTTGTCTCTGCTAATAATGAATATAATTGTTGTCTGCGGCTGTTTGAAGAATCCTACCGAAATAGGATACAAACCTCATCAAGCAGTTGCTTTCAGTCATAAAACTCATGCAGGAAAAATGAAGATCAATTGCCGGTATTGCCATTATACAGTAGATATGGCAGCTAACGCTTCCCTGCCCTCTGCCCAATCTTGCATTGATTGCCACCGCGTATTCGAGAAGGATAATCCCAAACTTACACTTGTGTACGACAGTATGAAAAAAGGCAACGCGCTTGTTTGGAACCGTGTTTGCAACTTGCCCGACTTCGTTTATTTCAATCACAGCATACATATAAAAAACGGACTGGATTGCGCCGTGTGTCATGGTCAGGTTGAAACAATGAAGCAGACCTATCTGGCCATTGAGTTCAGCATGGCATGGTGTCTGGAATGCCATCAGCCGGAAGATATTAATCCTGAAACATCAAAGGTTGCTTCATCTACTGATTGTTCAACCTGTCATAGATGATGAGTATATTGATTATGGAAAAATTCAAAAATAATATGCATTCACATAACAATAAGAATATAGATAATCGCCCGGATTCAATCGAAGAGTCTTCCGGCTTCCAAAAATACGTCAAACGCAACTTCCCCGATAACGCTGAAGATATATTGAATGATCCTCCGCGCAGACGTTTTCTTAAAACAATGGCGGCTTCATTATGCCTCAGCGGTTTTACCTCATGCGGCCAACCACCTGAAGGCGACAAAATCATTTCAAATCCCAACCAACCGCATTCCGCATTCAGTGGATTAAAAAAACAATTCATAACCGCTATGGAACTGGGTGGTTCTGCAAATGGCTTAATGGTTGATAGTTACAATGGACGCCCTATCAAAATTGAAGGCGCCCCGGACCATCCATCCAGCCTCGGCGCGGCCAGCCTGATAGCTCAAGCCAGCCTGCTTGATCTTTACGATCCCCATCGTGATTATAAACCTATCCAGAAAATTGACGGCCAGAACATCGAACGGTCATGGGAAGAAACGCATGAATTTATCAAAAAGCATTTTTCTGAAATAAATGAACGGCAAGGCGAGGGTTTCTATATTCTCAGTGAAACCACCTCTTCACTCATAGTGAAAGACATGCGCCAACGGCTTACTAAAGCTTTTCCAGAAGTAAAGTGGTTTGAATATGAATCTGTCAGCCAAGATAATCAGCGTGACGGCGCCCGGCTTTCTTTTTCCTTTCCTGTTAGAAGTTATGCTCATCTGGACAAGGCTGATATAATCCTTGCTCTAGATTCTGACGCCTTTGACTCTAATCCCGATGCTTTGAGATTGTCGCAAGGTTTCTCACAAGGACGAAACGCCGGTTCTGAATCAATGAACCGCATATACGCCGTCGAACCGCGTATGACTTCCATAGGCGCAATAGCCGATCATCGTCTGCCGCTGGCGGCTTGTCATATTCAGCATTTCCTGCTGGCATTAATTGCAGAACTCTTTTATAAGCAAAATGTAAAACCAAATATGTTTTTCCTGAATCTTGTAGAGCCAGTGAAACGGTTTCTCAATCATCCGTTTGATAAAAAATGGCTTTCCGCTTTAGCTGCAGATATAGCCAAAAATCCGGGTAAAAGCGCTATCATCACCGGCGCCACTCAACCTCCAATAGTACATACGTTAACTGATGTTATTAATGGAATAATGAAAAATGATAAAACTGTCACTTATTCATTAGATTTAGAACCAGAAAGACCATCTTACACAGAATCAATCAGCGAATTATCAGGCGATATAGAATCAGGTAAGGTTGATACGCTTGTTATCCTGGGAGGAAATCCGGCGTACGATGCGCCGGTTGATTTGGATTTTGGCGCATTACTCGAAAAGATTCCTACCAGCATTCATCTCAGTCTTTATCGCAACGAAACCTCAATTTTGTCCAAATGGTTCCTGCCCCGTTCCCATTACCTTGAAGCATGGGATGCATTGCGGGCTTATGATGGAACCTATACAATGGCTCAGCCTTTGATCGAACCATTGTTTAATGGAAAAAGCGCGAGCCAGTTACTGGCCTACATCATAGAAGACGAGATTACCAGCGACCGGGATATCTTTCGCCGCGCTTTGAAAAAAATATTTAATTTCGGTTCATTCGAAGCCAATCTGACCAAATGGCTGCATGATGGGACTATACCTAATACCCGCTATGAACCATTCGGCCCGTGGTTCAATAATCTGGAAATCCAACTTGCCATCGAAAAAATCCCCGACGAGATGCCGCAATTGCATGAGAATAATCTCGAAATTATTTTCTATCCCGATTCAAAAATTCATGATGGACGTTTCGCCCATAACAGCTGGTTGCAGGAACTGCCTGATTCACTATCAATCATATCCTGGGATAACACAGCATTGATATCTCTCCAAACAGCGCAGAAGTTGAACATCCAAACCGGAGACATTATCATTCTGGAATATAAAGGACGATCATTGATTACTCCGGCCTGCATCATGCCGGGGCAAGCCAATAATTCCATTGCGCTGGCGATGGGTTATGGTCATACCGCTCCCGGATTACTCAGTAATAGCGTAGGATTCAACGCCAATGTATTACGCACCAAGGATGCCTTGAATTTCGACGCCGGATTATCTATCAAAAAAACAGGCCGGAAATATTTATTCGCTGTTTCTCAAGATCATTTTACTTTCGGAACAGAAGATCAGAACAAACAAAATACACAATCATTCACGCCTATTCGAGGAACAGTTTTAGAAAAATATTTATCTGATCCCACAATATTCGGGAAAAATGATCAAGCCGAAAAGCAATTCAATCCCAAAACCACAAATTGCCAATGGGGAATGGTTATTGACTTAAACTCATGCATTGGATGCAATGCATGTATAGTGGCATGTCAGGCGGAAAACAACATACCAGCGGTTGGCCGGGAAGAAATTATTCAAAATCACCAAATGCACTGGCTGCGCATCAACCGATATTTCTATGGCGATATCCAATCTCCCGGCGTTATATATCAACCAGTCGCTTGCGTACATTGCCAGGAAGCTCCATGCGAAGAGACGTGCCCTACTCATGCGGCCACTCATAATGCAGAGGGAGTTACTCAAGTTGTTTATAATAAATGCGAGGGAAAACAGGAATGTTCCAGGAAATGCCCCTACCACGTTCTGCATTTCAACCACCGGGATCATCATGCCGAAATTAAAAATGTGGAGAAGATGCTATTCAATCCAGAGGTAACGGTTCGACCGAAAGGGATAATGGAAAAATGCACCTATTGCATCCGGCGCATTGAACAAGCCAAAATTGATGCCAGTAATAATGGTCAGAAAATCAAAGACGGCGCTATCGTTCCTGCCTGCGCACAAACCTGCCCGACCAACGCTATCGTATTTGGCGATATAAATAATCCAGACAGTCAGGTTTCAAAACTACGGCAAAATAATCGGGCATATACCTTACTTGATGAACTCAAGACCAAACCACGTACTCAATATCTGGCGCATCTCAGGAATCCTAATCCTGAGATTGGGTGAATTAGAAAGGTTTATGACGCCGCTTAAATGATTCTCGAAGTTTGTTGTCAGGAAAATTGTACAGCGGTTTTCTAGAACATATTAAGAATATTACTACTCAGTGGTTTTGGGAACCCGGAAATATGGATCAGCCCGGTCAGGAGCATTCTTCAGTGATTCTTCCAGTTCCAATGATGGCCCGATTTCATCCTCCCGCATTACATTAGCCATGGGAATAGCATGGGACATTGGTTCGACTCCGGAGACATCCAGTTCTTTCAACTTTTCTACGTATTGAAGAATGTCGCCTAAGTGAGTGGTATACATATTCACTTCTTCGTCATTCAATTCTAAACGGCCTAAAAGGGCTATATGTCGAACTTCATCTGCAGTAATGCTCATTATGATTTATCCTCTTCCGCGGCGACCGGATCAATGGTCTCAATATCAATAGTCTGGATTGAGTCAACCGGTTTTTCTTTATGTATTGGCGTTGCCTCCAATGTCAATTCTGTTTCGTTTTTTATCTCAGGTTCTTTAAGAAGCACTGAGGATGGCGGACTAAGCAATCTTCCTTCGCCGCCAAAATCTTTGGGGACGATTTTATGAATAAGGACTTGAACTTCTTTTATTTCTTTAACGCCCAGCGTTTCGGTCAATTCATGATAAATCCGTCCCTGGAAAGCTAGAATAAACTCGGGAACGTTCTTCTGCAATTCAAGCGTCAACCGGGTTTGAATGGCAAGCCCTTCAGGAGTTAATTCACTTTTGATAGCCAGCTCGCGCACTCCATCGATGGACTGTCCTTTTCTTTTTATATATTCTTCAATAGCGTCTAAAGAAACGCCAACCGCTCCACCTTCCTGCTCCAGAATAATGTGCGGTCTGACGTTTGGATCAAGTCCTAAAAATGCTGCCAGTAAAGATAGACCACATCCCAGAGAGATGAAGCCTACCGCAATAAACATCACTTTACCCCAGAAACTGTTATAAATATTAAGCGTCAAACCGATTAATCTCTGAATAGCATCGGGATGCCAAAGAATAATATAAAAACATAAACTGGAGATAGTGAGAAGAATGACGCATGCCAAAAGAAGGTTAAATTGTTTCATAGGCTCTCATTGGTTTACAGCGTTAGCTTGAATAGTTTCATGCTCTATCAAAAGAGGTTGATCAAGGTCTTCTTCGGTGAAAACATTTTCCACGTTGATGACGACTTTGTTGACATGCAGACCTGCGGTCAATTCTAGCGCTTTGGCGACTTTCCCTTGAATATTACGCGCTTCTTTAATGATCTTGGTCCCATAAAGAACGGTTAATGTCAGTGTAGCCTCTACAGTACCCTCAAGGAAATAAACCTTTATGCACCGTTCAGCGACTTTACGGCTTACCATTTCGCCAGGCTTTTGTCCTAAAAAGCCGAAAAAGCGGCTAGATTCAACCTCGCGCATTATGATGCGACGCACAATCGATGAAGAAATCTGTACACGGCCTAAATTGTTTTCAAAAAAACCAACCATAACATCCTCTTAAAAAATTTATATATAATCTTAAATTATATTATACACAGTTTGCATCGTAAGAATAATAGCCCAAAATGTCAAATCCTGCCGATATAAAAAAAACTATACTTTTTATATCAAGAAAAACCATATTCTTCTGAATCTGTCGGATAATCAGAAGATTCTTTGCATTTCACATTACGGTTTATCCAAAGATATCCAATTAAAATTAGTAAAGCGAACAGTTTCAACGACATAACCAGGGTCATTATACCACTGCGATAGAGAGGATGATAATGTACAAACGGCATTGCCATGGTAGCAATAGCTATCCCAAGCAAAAAAGCGTATTTAGAATTCCCACTCAAAGCAACCTGTAAAGCAATGGCGACAGCCAGCATGGCCTGCACCAGGTAATGATCCCACAACAGGCTGGGCAGCAACAACATTCCCAAAGTCCAAAAGGCGTATTCATTGATGGTAAATGATTCCGACGAACGCCGGGTTGATCTTAACAAAAGCGCCAGAATAACCATAGCCGTCAGATAAGAAAGAACCTTGGCCGCAACCGGCGCATTCATAATTCCCTGAATGACGCCGAATTGCGCCGTTTCAGTACTGGCGCATAACCTGTACCACATAGCTGATGGCGCTTGATTATAGGGATCGATATGGTAGGTCTGATTATACTCAGCCCAGGTTGATGAACCATATCCCATATCCTTGGCCATATTTAGAAAACCACCGTATATATCCACGCCCAGCATTGAAAAGGAGATTATCATGCTGATAAGTATAATAACTAAGCCAGACGCGGCGGCCAGCCATTTTCTCTTCCACAAACAATAGATCAACAAAAAAGCAGGAGCAATTTTGATCGCCGCTCCCAATCCAATCAGGGCGCCTGCTTCCATATCACGTTTTTTACTCAATAAATACGCCGAGCCAGTAATAACCAGCAGCATGAATGTATTCATCTGTCCGGCGGAATAGGTCTTGGTTATTGGATAGAAGCAGGCCGACAAAGCCATCAGGATGCCCCACCAGAATATACTTTCATCCTCATCCCTACGAATCATGCGCACCAACAGAGCCAATGAAGCGAAATAAGCGGCGTGACTAAGCAGGGTGAACAATGTCCAGGCCATATCATAAGAAAATTTGCTCAGGGGGATCAATAAAATCGCGAAAAAAGGTGGATAGACGTAGGGATTGAGGCCGGTTTGAATCTGTAAATGATGCCTGGTTCTGAGCAGAAGATTGGCGTCAAAGAAATCCCCTCCTCTCTCAGCTAAATATCCAGCTAGATAGAGATGGGCGAAATCATTGCGCGTGGCGTACTGGTATCCCGTATTCAATGACGACTGGCAATAAAACCAGAAGCCGATAATGCATAAAAGAATCCCGGCGGCTTTTTTTTGATTTATATTCATAATTCGTTATACATATATATTAATATGAAAGCAATATCCTCTATAATGGCATCATATCGGGAAATTCAACATAATCAGACAGACGCAGTAGATGAAAAGGCCATTTAGTAACAAAAAAATAAGATTTTTGTATATATATCGATTAGCCGGGTTAAATTATAAACGATGATAGACTACGAAAAGCAACTCTTAAATATGCTTCAAGAGCAGATTGTTAATCGCGGCGTGACTAATCCACGCATTCTTGAAGTTATACAGCGAGTCCCCCGGCATATATTCACTCCTGTTGAATCACGCCATAAAGCATACGATGATCACCCCATAATGCTTGATGAAGAATACTCAACTATATCACAACCATTTATGGTCGCTTATATGACTGATGAACTGGATTGTAAACCAGATCACCGCATCCTGGAGATTGGTACTGGATCAGGATACCAGGCAGCTATTCTTTCCCATTTATGCCGTGAAGTCTACACCATTGAGCGCTATGCTTCTTTAAGCCGTCTTGCACAGGAAACAGTTGCTTCTCTCAATCGCAGCAATATCTTCTTCCAGGTCAGCGATGGCTTGGCTGGATGGATCGCTCAAGCGCCTTTTGATAGAATAATCATAACCGCCGCCAGTAGTAAACCACCTGATTTACTGCTGGAACAATTAAGCGATGGTGGAACCATGCTGGTTCCCATCGGCTCATCTAAAATTCAGACGCTTACCAGAATCACCAAAAAAAATGATTCTTTTAAGTTCCAGGATTTAATTCAATGCGTATTCGTACCCTTGATCTCCAGAAACAAAGACATGACTCAATGCGATGATATTGATTCAATAGAGAACTCTTTATAATGAATGAATTTACAGCTTCTCACGAAATATATTTCCGGTCAATAATCCAGAATTCACTCAATAATCATTCTGGTCCGCTACACCTATCGGTTGAATCCGGCAGTAATGATAACATTTTATTATCTCTTGATATTAGCGAAGATTCTAATATTACTATCTCTCAGATTGGATCAGAAGAGTCTATCCATATCTCCGCTGAAGATGCTATAGATAAAACCTTAGCGGCTCTTCGAGATAACAATGGCGCTCTCTTAATCGAATCTACCGAAAATATTCAACGCATTGGATTGAAAAACGGCGCTATCACCCGCGAGACCATTGAAGACCGTCCCCGCGTCTTAAAAAACCCCGCCTGGGCGGTGGGCAAAGCCGTACATCTTGATCCCCATCAGGCGGCGCCTCTGTTGAAAGCCATCGGACTGATGACTCAGGATGGTGAAATCAAAGCATCAATGCGTAAGAAATTCAAACAGGTCAATCATTTCCTTGATCTCATAAAATCCAGCATTAAACCACTGAAGAATAAACCGTTGATTGTAATTGATTTAGGCTGTGGAAAATCCTATCTGAGTTTTGTTCTATTCTGGTATTTAAGCAAAGTATTAAAGATGCCAGCGCGTTTTTATGGTGTAGACATAGCGCAGGACCGGATTGATCAATGCAATGAAATTGCTCATAAACTAAATTTAAAAGAAATGAAGTTTCAGTGCGCGTCGATCAGTGAAGCCTCGCTTCCCTTACAAGTTGACTTGCTTATCAGCCTCCACGCCTGTGATACGGCCACCGATGAAGCGTTGGCTCTTGGAGTCGCCAAAAAAGCCCGGTATATTGCCGTCGCCCCCTGTTGTCAGCACGAACTGGCTAAACAAATTGACGGCGCTCCCATGTATCCTTTGAATCATGGTCTCTTCAAACATCGTTTCGCTGATTTACTAACCGATATGCTGCGCTCCCTTTTTCTGGAAGCTCATGGATATTCAGTCACTGTCGGTGAGTTTGTTTCTGTGGAAGAGACGCCCAAAAATCTGTTAATCAGAGCTAGTAAAGGTAATTCTCAACAGAAAAAGCGTATAGAGGAATACGAGGCGTTTAAAAAATACTATAATGTATATCCTTTAATTGATATGTTGGTTCAGTAATCTGATACAAAGCATTAATGATAGAATTCTCCCACCAAGTTTGGGAGGAATTAGAGGGGGGTTGCATTCAACTACTCAACCCACTCCTAACCTCCCCCAGGCTTGGGGGAGGAATCACAGCATCATCGTCGGCTAACCTAGAAAGATATTTCGTTAATTGCTTCTTGCTTCTGCTTTTTTGAAAGGAAAATGAATGAAACGGGATGATATACGGCAGTTTGTTCATATCGGCTCCCTGGCTTTTGCTTTCAGTTTACCATTCGTGACAGCGCCCTGGGCTTTTTTCTTCGCTATTTGCGCCTATGTACATAATGTTTTTCTGCTGCCCAAGTATGCTGAGCATCTTTTCAGAGATAAGGAAACCATTAAACAAGGCATCGCTCTATATCCATTGATGATAGCGCTGCTAATCATTCTTTTCCCCAATGACCTCAATCTGGCCTGCGCCGCCTGGGCCATTCTGGCTTGCGGCGATGGTTTCTCCAATCTAATCGGCAAGCGCATACCCATCGCCCGCATCCCCTGGAATCCTCAGAAATCATTTGGAGGAATGGCTGCCTTCACCATTTTCGCCAGCCTGGGAGCTTTCGCATTGCTGGCATGGTGCGGACCCATCCCATCTATCAAGCACTTAATCTTGACAGCCGTTTGCGCATCATTTTTGACAGCGGTTTACGAAACCATTCCTCTTCCCTGGGATGATAATCTGGTGGTCACCCTGATCGGCGCCGCTTTTATAAAACTCTTTTGGAGCATAAATATTTGCCCGGATTCCACCAGTATAAGTGGAGCATGGTGGGGTCTCAGTTTATTGATGAACGCAGGAGCAGCCGGGCTGGCCTGGCTAATTGGTCTGGTGTCTTCAACTGGAGTAGTTGGAGGACTGATTATCGGTACAGTGCTGCTGGGTATGTCGGGTTGGAGTTTTTACCTGCTCTTATGGGTATTCTTCCTTTTTGCAAGCATCGCCACCCGTTATGGATATCGCGAAAAAGAGAAATTCGGCGGGGCGCAGGATGAAGAAGGCCGGCGCGGCGCCAAACATGCTGTGGCCAACTGTTTACTGGCGTTATTCGCCATAATCGCTATGGGCGCCACCGACGGGATTGACGTGCTATGCGCATTATTCTTCTGCGCCGCCTTCGCCACTGCATTGGGAGACACTCTTTCCAGCGAAATTGGACAGGTCATAGGTAAAAATCCTTTTATGCCCACTACCTTCAGGCGCGTACCTCCCGGAACGGTCGGCGCCGTTTCCATTGAAGGCGCCCTGGCGGGAATGATCGGCATCATTATCTTCGCCGCCATCTGTTTCGCATTAAAGGCAGTTCCCCTGGATCTGGTTCCAGCCGTCATCATAGGTGGATGGATAGGCTTCTATGCTGAATCATATATTGGAGCACACTGGATGGATGAAGGCATCGAAGTAAATAATGAATGGATGAATCTGCTCAATACCTTCATCGGTGGATCAATGGCAATGGTTATCGCCGTTATAACTAGAACCATTTGATTTACTATTTTTGATAACTCGTTTTGCCGGATCGTTTTTATAAGGATGAGTTTCTTGGATTTTGGATAACTTTATAGAATCGAACCAATTCCCCTCTCCCTCTGGGAGAGGGTTAGGGTGAGGGAAAATGCAGGAGACGGGTGGCAAGGGCAAGAGCGCAATGCGCTCAGCCCTTGATCAAGCCACCCATTGTAAGGTGAAAATCACTTAAGTTAATGATATTGACCCTAGCCCGGCGGGAGAGGGGACTTTGTTATTATCGGGTTGAAATATGGAGCAGGATTTCAATTTTTCTAATCGGCGTGAAATACTAACTCTTATTGGCGTAACAACTCTAGTTGTATTGATCCAATCATTTATAAACGGCGCCACGGATGAACTGATCGGCGATCCCTACTTATATTTCACTCAAGCCCTTAATCCCCTGTCAGTTATTTCTCCCCCCCACGGTTTGAGGCTGTTGACTCCACGGCTAGCCTACCTGATGCCTTTTTCACTGGCGCATGCATATTACGGCATTACTTTAGCCGCTATAATTGGAACTATCTGTCTGGCCTACATAAACTTACGTATTGTTGGATGCAACAAGTTAACCAGCATCGCCATCTTAAGCGCCTTGTTATCCAATCCGGGATTTCATGACAGTCTATACTATTACATCCACGTCGATCCACTATCATTCTTCTTTATAGAATTAAGCATATTATCCATATTGTCTAACAATGACCGCCTGTTCGCCTTCAGTTTACTGGTGGGAGTATTAAACCGTGAAACTTCGCTATTCCTGATTCCAGTTTATCATTTCGCCAAACATCAGCGCTGGTATGCATTCCAGGCCATAGGCCGCACATTGGCATTGAGCGCCGCAGCCTTACTGGCGTTTTTTATAACCCGTTTCTTGCTATTTTCCCTTAGCGACACAGCGTACATCAACCATTTAGCCGAGCAGTTATATGCCATCGATTCAGGTTTCAAACGGTTTGATCAATACTATATTGAAGAAATCAAGAAACTCTGGCTGGAGCCGGAACGCCTGCGTCGTATATTATCATTGCAATCACTATGCGGCGGCTTCCAATCCATAGCGCCTTTGGCCATAATCGGTTTTATCGGAGCATCCAGGAAGCAAAAAGCATTGGGTCTATACCTGATCTGCATCTGGTCGCAGATATTTTATGCACTGATGGTCGAAAGACTGATGTTTTACACCTTCCCGGTCTTCCTGATATGGGGTGGACTCGCCTTAAGAGCCTCTCAACAGTTGAAATCCATCCATTACTACATAATTTTGGTCTGCGCCATTTTATTGAATATGCTTTCACCGCAGATATTCATAGGCGGCGTCATTTTGACTTTCCTAATTTATTGCTTATTGAGGCGCCAGGGGATTTCATTCTTCCAAAAACCAGACGAGTCTTATACGGACAATAACGCCAGCCTCTCAATACCAGTTAAAAGATACATATCTCTAAGTTTTTCATGGATCAATCTATTCATAATAATAATTGTAATGATTAATATCGGGATGATATATCTGTTCCGGCCTGTATTAGTTGAGCGTCTTAATGATTCGTTTTCATCAATGCGCCAGGTTAAAAAAATGAATTTACAGGATTCTGATATGGTGTATCTGGGAGAAGGTGAATTAGTTGATTTTCAGTTACCGGATGGACGTGACATAAAAGCCTTTGCCGTTAAATCAGGTTCTGATCCAGCCAAAATCTTCCAACCCATCAATGCATCCAATTATAAAGACTTACCGCATTTCTTTCTGATAGATGTGGTTTATCCTATCGCCGCCAGTGAATTGAATATCGCCATAGTCGGCCCGAAAAAGGATCATGATCCGGGCAAACTATTTTACAAGAATAATATTAGTCAAAAATACGGCGCTCAACCAAGAATGGGATTATTGCGCAAATCATTGCCGTTACAATTCCAATCAGAGTTTCCTAATCAAGATTATCTGGTAATCCGAATGACTCCACAGATGCTTTTACTAGACATTCTGATACTTAAAGGCAATGTCTACGCCTGGTTTCAAAGAGAGGACAACATGTCTCTTGGTTCTAAGATTGAATTGAATTGAATCATTGAGGGATTCCGACAACATAAGTGATAGCATCAAGAACAGCCCGATGAAAAACTGAGTGTGAAAGGAATCTGATAATGTCCATTAAAAGGAGATGGATAGACTATGTAATGCTTGGCTTTGCGTTCATTTTAGGTACAGGTTCGTTGCTTTTATTTGGAATCTTTCTTATTTTCGGATCATTCAATTTTGTTGACATAGGATTGAGTAATTCAGCAATTCTTTGCTTTGATGCGTTTCTTTGCTGTGCTTTTTTTGTTCAGCATAGCGGGATGGTTAGAAAATCATTCCGGCAAAGGTTGGCGCGTTGGATTCCACCAATCTATGATAATGCATTTTATGCAATTGCCTCTGGTTTGATTTTATTAGTTCTAGTGTTTTTTTGGCAAGAATCGCCGGATGCATTGTTCTCGCCAACAGGACTTTTCCGTTGGTTATTCCACATTGTTCTATGTCTTTCCGGTATAGGAATTCTTTGGGGTTTTCAGGCGCTGGGAGCGTTTGATCCTTTTGGATTTACTCCTATCCTGGATCGTCTTCTCCATAAAAAAACATTGGAAATGCCATTCACTATTCGAGGCCCATACCGATGGGTCCGGCATCCACTATATACATTCAGTATTCTAATAATCTGGTCCTATCCAGAACTGACTTATGACCGGGTATTATTCAATCTTATGTTTACTGTGTGGATAATCATGGCAACAAAGTTAGAAGAAAACGACTTGCTAAACGCTTTTGGTGAATCCTACCAGGATTATCAAAGCAAAGCGCCAATGCTGATCCCCAATAGAATTTTTCCAATTTGTTAAAAACCGATATGCCGGGCGCCAAGGGCAAGATCGCAATGTTTGCAGCCCTTGATGCATCGCTTCACGGCTGCAAACGATGGAGTGGTTCTGATAAGAATGGAGCGCTGGTTAAAAAATATCTGAATCTGGATACCCCGGATTAGCAGGATACTCAGGATTTTTCATCATGAGCATCCTTTCATCCTGGGCATCATGATTTAGACAAAAAAAGAGAAAATCCGTCTTGAACCATATTTCTGATAACTGCCCTAACTGTGGAAACCTTGTTGATGATCCCAAATCCAAGGATATTAGATTTAAACGCAAAAAGGGGCGAACGCGTTGTTCGCCCCAATAATTAATATACGGAGAGTCTTTAATGAAAATCCAAAGTTACGCTACATTAGCCACTGTTTCGGGATAATCATTAATCACATTCGACCGCATCAGCGGTAAAAAATTGTTATAGCAACTGTAACTATAGGTTTCTACAACAGTTTCGAATCCGTCTGCCAGATCATCCATGTTCAGTTTTCGCAGACAGGATGAATAGTTCTTAAGGAAAAGTGAAATTTCCACAGGATCGAAACAGATTTCATCTACGATGCAGGAAAGTGCGCGACCATAGATCTTTTCGGCGAGGGTTAACAAGTTCTGACGTTCATAAATGATTCCCAGCAAATGCAGTTTGGTGAATACAGTTTGCTTTGACAAATCCTTGTTCATCGGACTATTCGATTTCTCAAGGATTTCTATAGCGAACTCATAATCGCACCACTCTAACGCCGTTGTCAGTAACTCATCCATTAATTGTTTCTCGAATAAATCAATATCTAACCAAGCAAACATCCTTGTTTACCTCCTTCAACGCTCCTCGTGACAGAGTGGCTTGTAAAAATAGGTTCACTTATTCAAAGTTCATCTTGTGAACATCATTTTCACAACCGCTCTAAACCCAATTATAAAATAGATAAAATGTTACAAACTACCTTGAATCAAACTATTAGTCTTTTGCAAATCCTACAATTTACTTTATCGACAGACTTATCAATTCATTGAGTAAAAAAAATATGCCCAAACACTCCAATAAATACATAAACAATTGTTTTAATTAAATATAACAACATTGAGATAAACCACATTATCAGGATAAAGGATGAATTGATATTAGAAGGACTTTTTTGGTGTTTGCTTCAATGCAGTAAGTATCTGATACGCATAGACCAGCTATCCAAGCTATGTCTTCATCGAAACATAGCAGTGGAATTTTATCGCGCTGCTCAAGTGAAATATGATTTTCTTGCATAACCTTTTTAATCTTCTTAGAACCGCCCATGCCAAACGGGCGAATCACATCCCCTTCTCTCCGGGTTCGTATCACAACCGGAAACATGACCTTTTCGGCGTCGAACTCCACCGTATGAACCTCCAGAGGTTTTATACGGTGTTGCTCAACTGGCATGATAACTGAAATAGTCCGTATGCCTAATTCGGGGATATCTGTCTGTCCGGGAATCTCAATATTGTACTCTTTGTTATTCTCATGAAGATCGAGAGGAGGGGCGAAATAAAAATCATCATACCGTCGGTAAAGCCGGTGATTAGCATTCAGATGAATTTCCGCCTGGGGACGTTCGCCAACCAATAGATTCAGGGCGTCTTCTATTTGCCTCCAGGAAGGTTCAATATTTCTAATCTGGCAATATCTACGCAGTAAGCGGCTGCGTTCTGCGTTGGATAAATGCAGGAAGCGTTTGCGATCTCCCGGAACATCAGAAGTGGCCAATCCAACCCTAAGTTCAAGATTTTCAACATAAGCCTTCCAGAAAGCTTCATCATCTTGCGCAATAGATGCGAGACGTGACAGCGCTTCATCAATGTTGGGATTATATTCATCACGTAATTTGGGCAGTAAATTATTCCTGATGCGTACGCGGGTAAAATGGTCATCATGATTCATGGAATCCATCCGATAGTCAAGATTGACTTCTTTAGCATAGCGTATCACTTTATCCCTGCCGACAGACAAAAGCGGTCGAATCACCGGAACGCCAAGGTCATTCCTGAATGGAAGAATGCCGCAAAGACCAGTGGAACCCGTTGAACGTAGAATCCGATGCAAAACAGTCTCCGCCTGATCGCTTTGAGTATGCCCTGTGGCGATATGCGTACAATTGAACTTTATGGCCGCTTCGTTCAATTTAACGTATCGGATGTGCCTGGCGCATTCCTCCAGGTTCCCTTGTTTGGTATGCTCTACTTCCTCCGGGCTGAAACGCTCCACGCTGAACGGAATATCCAGCCGATTGGCCAAATCAATCACAAATACTTCATCTGCATCCGATTCCTTACCTCTTAATCCATGATTAACGTGACATACATGTAAATTAAAGTTCAATTCATCACTTAATTGAGCCAACGAATAGAGCAAAACCACCGAATCAGCCCCGCCCGAACAGGCGATAAGGATACGGTTATATCTTCTGTGCAAATTGCATTGTCTGCTCAGGGCTTCTTTAATCGATTGCAAAAACAAATAAGTAAATGAAGTGTTCATAAATAGATAACCGTTACAACAACATCATAAACTCTAATAGAGAGATTTGTATAATAACGTTATTATTGTCTTTTCAAAACGTGATTATATAGCGGTTAATATGATTTTATACGTATTGAAAGATAAGGAATAGACCAGGTTAAAGTATGAGGTGGATAATAATATTGAGAATTTAATTAGTTTCAACCTATTATTTTAGATAATCATTACATTACTAATCAAATTTTCACCATACACCACTTGCTTTATATGAACATAAGTGCAATAATCATTTGGATTTGATTAAAAACTAAAATGGAGGGATCAAAATGCCTGATAATCATGGAAATATCAAAGTTAAAAACATGCCGGAACTAAATACTGCATATATTCGGCATGTAGGACAGTATAAAGGAGATGCAAAATTATTTGAGAATCTGTTTGGCAAACTTATGTCATGGGCCGGACCAAAAAACCTGCTCTGTTTCCCCGAAACTCAGTGTATCTCAGTGTATCATGATGATCCAAATACCACTGATCCGAGCAAACTGCGCTTAAGCGTATGCATAACTGTTCCTGAAGGAACCGAAGTTGACGGTGAAATAGGTCAAATGACTATCCCAGGCGGTAAGTTCGCCGTAGCAAGGTTCGAACTGAAGGATAATGAATACGAGAACGCCTGGAACTCGGTCATAGGTGGTTGGCTGCCTGATAGTGGATATCAATTTGACAACCGTCTTTGTTATGAAATTTATCATAATAATCCAAAAGAACATCCAGAGGGAAAATGTATTGTAGATATTGTTATTCCAGTTACTGCCAAGTAAAAAATTACATATTTTTCAATTTTTTCGCTATGCGAATATGAACAATGTTAGAACGATTCAAAAATAACGTGCGTCAATGCGATTGTTAAAAGTCCCCAAAATGGGACTTTTAACAATCGCATTGTTTTTAATACGCATATTTTTTTTAACCGCTATAACCACTCTAACTCTCTCAATTCAATCCATTAAATTATGTTTTTTTTCGCATACGCCGTAGAAATCATGATTTTTCTTTTGTATTATAATAATATAATCGGTCAATTGAACTATTTTACAGACCAAAAGAGAAAGGAGGATAATTATTTATCGAAGAATATATTATGAAAAAAATAAAACTCATGTTGTTCCTAAAGGTGTGAATTTATTCTGTTATAGGAGAATATAATTATGCGGAGAATAGCATTCTTGTGTTTATCATGTTTGTTTGTTTTTAGCGTTTCTAGCGTGGTCGCTCAAGATCTTCCGGTTAATACCGAAGCGGCTGGCATTGAAGTCATTATACCTGACACATGGATTTTTCAATCTATCGATGCCAATTTATCATACTGGGAACCATTCACCGATATTTTCGGTGATGGAACTATCATCGTAACCGCGAACACACATCCGGCTGAAGAAGCAGGAATGAATGCCAAGGTAGCTTTTGCAGATCCTCTAACTGGCGAAGTGCAGGAGTTCTGGGCATTCTATACAGATGCAGGAGAACCTTGGACTGGTCCATTTAACGAAAAACGGCAAGATGGCAACCCGGCGCGTGTAGCAGCAGACCGGCGACCTGGTGGAACCCATTATATCGTTGGTATGGAATCTACGCCTTATCTGTACGATGAGTTCAATTCCGGCGACCGCTGGTATTTAGGTTATGGTTATGATCACTGCGTGGGCGCAGTACAGATTTACAATAAAACTGCTGCTGGCCCGGTCCCGATTACTAACTGTTTCGATCCAATATATCAAGCTTATGAGAATACCGGATCACAAGGCGGCCAGCAAATGCGTTATGGCGGCGATATGCGCTTCCTGTCCAATGGCAACATATTAACCTGCATTGAAGACCGTTCCAAAAACATCGTAACAGCTGGTAATGGCGCTGTAGCCACTATCTTCAATGGCGAAACAGGCGCAGTCATCAAAGAACCCTGGAATGCCGCCGGCGACGAAGGCGCGCATAGCATCTGGTCGAATGTAGCTGCTTTTAACGGTGGTTTTGTAGTCCGTTCTGAAGCTATTTTTTCCGTATACAACAATGATGGCAGCCTGCGTTATTTCTTCGAGCAGGGCGCCTTCTCTACTATCGCGGATACAGGACGCGGCGATGATGTCCGGATAGGCTCAAACATTAACAGCGATTTCGTTTACTTTGCTGGTAAAGACGCAGCAGGCGATGTTGTTCTTTCCCGTTTCAACGCCGTAGCGACTACCAGCGGCGATGATCTTCAAGGGGTAAATGAGATTTTCGTTAATGAAACAGATTTCATGTTCAATTCTTTCGTACGCTCCGAAGTCGCATGTGACGAATTCGACAATATCTGCGTAGTATTCGATGATACCAGCACAACTGGTACGGAACAGACCATTGCTCGAATCTTCAACAGCGACATGGAACCAGTCACGCCTTCATTCTTTGCTTTCCAGTATCATGATGGCCTGGATACAGAAGTATTTGGTTACAGGTCACATGAACCTAATGTGACTATGAACAATCAGCATATTGTTATTGCTGCGAACGGTTTGACCTGGGACGAGGGCGTCTCTGACTTATCGGCGGCAGAACAAACCTTTTTCACAGTTCTGGCTAATCCACTGAAACAAACTACGTCTGTATCGAATTGGGAACTTCATTAATTCGATAATTATCAATTTATTCGGCCTGCTCGCATATTGCGAGCAGGCCGTTATTGTAGATATATTACCAAAATAACTTTTTCCCCACTTTTTGCCGACTCATCATTTATGACGAAACGGTATGAAAAATGAACAACAGATCCAGGGGAGCATCGGCTTCTAGCCGGTGCGTCAAAGAAACCTATAAACCAATTCCAAGTTATTCATCAATGACGAAACGGTAAAATAACAAAACTTATTTTCATAACCACAATACTTGGTAGGTTTGCAAGTTGATGTATATAAGACAATGTGTAAGTTTCGTCTTTCATCCACTTTTTGCCAACTCATCATTTTGGAAATCCGTGGTTGAAACAGGAAGGCTTAACTCATTTTCCAAAATTGGGCGGAGCACTGCCATTATAGATTTTCCCGTCAATCACCAAGTTTTTCGTAATGCTACAGTCGCCTCCATACCAATAAATATCGCCTTTGCTCTTAAGACCATTGGATACGGAGAATGTATTGCCATATCCACCCCGCTGGGGACCATAAAACGGCTGTGCGGATTCAATGCCGTTTTCAGAACCATCCGGTCCGATTGTAAAAATGCAATACGCAACGAACTTGCGACCGCGTTGCGCGACGCCGGTCTCATACACGCGAGGCGTACTGTGTTCCATTTTCTCATTCAGCGGCACAAATCCATCCGTTGGCAATGCGGAGATATAGGCGACTGGACTGACCAGCCAAAGAAGCCCCGCCTCCATCCTGCCGCGTTCGTATGGGTAGTCTTCCGATTCCGGTGGATAACCGCCGTTGTTGTCAAGCGCATACATCTCTTGAGCCGTTGCTATAGCCTTGATATCAGCATAAGCCTTTGCGATCTTCGCCCGAAGTTGGGCATTCAAG
Source organism: bacterium (assembly GCA_963662285.2). GTDB lineage: Bacteria > Hinthialibacterota > Hinthialibacteria > Hinthialibacterales > Hinthialibacteraceae. Next base: position 1,746,559 of record CAXXMV010000006.1, on the reverse strand, counting down.
AAATTCGGCACGGCGATCGCCGCCAAAATGCCGATGATGGCGACGACTATCAGTAGTTCGATAAGCGTAAAGCCGAAAGTTTTGCGTCGTCGGATAAGAAAATGTCGCATAATGTCATTCCTCATAATTCATAGCCGGGGAATGAAAAGAACGTTCCCCGGCTATTCATAGTATTCGCTAACATGCGCGTCTCCAGGAAATTATTCCCGGAAATCACACTCCATCCACTTTTGGCCGACTCATCATTAATGGAGTTCCCAACCACTGATGTCCGAGTCTTGAGCTGGATTAGCCACAACATTTACCACAACATCACGGTTGCCTGTGCCAAAGGCGCGGCTACCCCATGTCAAAGAGATGAAATTGTTGGACATGCCAATCATCGGCTCTCCAGGATCGCCGAATCCATCCGGATCCAATTCGGGAAGATCATGGGCCAACGCTGCGGGAGAGGCAGGAGTACCATCCGCATTGAACACGCGGAATGCCATGCTTTTCGTGTTGTTGAGAGAATCCGAGAATTGGTCTTCCCAACTCAATGCGAAACTGCCGTTCGGCGCCATCGCAATACGAGGACGGCTAACGCCTCCAACATCTATATCAGGGGCAGTTGATACAAGAATATAAGGCCCTAGAGGTCCGTTTTTGTCAAACTTGCGCGCCAAAAGAATTGATGAGTCGATCAATTCCTCGGGCATTCCCAGATCTGCCATGGCTTCCGTGCCCGTAGTGGTAAAGAGAGCCACGAAGAAATCGGCGCCAGCGCCAGCGATCCATTCGCCCACTTCCAGGCCTTCGAATACTTCATTATCAACGGTCGAGTAAGAATTAATAACATTGCCATCATTATCATAGATAATGATCTTGGGTTCGTTGTTCGTACCCCTGCGGATGATGAATGCGAAGCAGTCAGACATGGGAGCGATATGGAAACGTCCGCCTTGACTTCCTGTTAAATCCTCAGTGACTTGACCTTGCCCGTCTTCAACGATGGGGGCGAACTCATCCTTAAAACGCGTTCCATCTGCATTAAAAATATTCACAAAAGGCGTGCGGGATGCAAATTCCGCGTCCGGATCGATTTCCCATCTGTGATCACGCGACATGACGCCGATTGCCCATTTGCCGTCAGAAAGACAGCCAACACCGAATTCCCGATGCCCTAGGCTGAATTGCCCAATGGAAACCGGATCGCTTGTTACCGGGTTGAAGTTGCTGTCAAAAATCTTAAAGAAACCATGTCCCTGACCATCATCCGTTCGATTGCCATCCATTTCGCCATCACCCATCGTTGGAGGAAGGCTAGCTTTAGTTCCTACAAGTTGACCATGTTGCCAGGTAGCGCCTACGAGGAACTTCGTTCCATCAAAGCTGCTTTCGCAGAGCGTCCAGTTCGTGTTGGCGCCAGTGTTCGCTCCAACGATGATGTCAGATTCATTCGCTCCAAATACTGGATAAATCCTGGATCCATCTGGTTTCATGCCACTGATATGGTGACTTCCTCCGCGGTTCACCCAGAAGACAACCACCGTTCCATCCGCAAGCACGCAGGTCTGCGGTTCACGGTCATCATTGTCTGGATCTTGCCCCACCAGCAGTGGACTTTCCAGATTGACTGCTTCAAATCCAGCATCCGACAACATGGGCAGAAATGAAGTGAGTTCGATAGGATTTCCATCCAACGGCTGTGAATAAGCCGTGCAAGCGAGAAAAACCATTAATGCAGATACGATAAACCGGCTCTTAATCATTATTTTCTCCTTTTCTAGCGTATCGATTGAATACAGATCGTTCACCCCGTCTTTCGTTCAAAAAACGATAACGGGCCCATTGATACCAACTGCAAATTCTCAAACACACGTTCCGATTTCCTCCAGAACGTATTATACCACTGAAATACACTTACAAGAGGCAAGTTACCTTAGCCATGTCATGGAAGCCGAAATTTCCATGTAAACTAAAAAACTGTCCACTTTTATGGATAATACTAGATTTTCTCATTTAAAAACGCGTCATGTCAAGTTATCAAATATGTTAAGCATACAAAAAACTACTTTTATTTAATAATATAGACAGTTACAATGACATCTGCTGGTTTGCAAACAAAGAGTCTCAATATCATCATTATAGAACACCATGCTTGCTTACAAGTTTATGATTTACGGCTTTGACCTATATTATCTTGTGACGAATAGGCTGTTTTTGAATAGCATCAGTTATTCCAGATTATTTTGTTATTAAATATCGCTTACGATGACCATAACCGATTACATTTGAACACTATTTTGATTTTCGTCCTAAAAATAAATTTTAATCAATATCCCGGCAAAATACACAATCAGTTACAACTTGGTACATTATCATATTATCATATTTTTTTAAATAATGTCATTGTCAACCTAGTAATATGAAGATTAAAATGTTAAAAAAAACTATTCGGTTAATTCTAAATCCATTTTTAATTTTAAATGGAAAGGAGGGATAGATAGTTTTATTATTTTGAGAAATGACTAATATTAATGGATACAGCATTAACAAACAACATAATAAAAAAGAGGTTCTACTATGAAAAATGCATTTCTAGTAACAACAATCATGCTATTTGCAATGAGCGCTGTAGCATTAGAAGGCGATCTTCCTTTCAGTCATGAAGACGCTGGAGTCGAGATTTTAGTTCCTGACACTGTTTTCTTCAAATCAGAAGTGGCCATGGCTTCATACTGGGAACCATTCACCGATATTTTTGGTGATGGAACCATCATCATTATCGCTGGCGCCTTTCCAGATGGTATGACTGATGGTATGAACGCTAAAGTCGCTTTCATTGGAACAGATGGTTCAGTTTCCGAATACTGGGCGTTTTATAATGATGCCGGCGAACCTTATACTGGCCCATTTAACGAAGCCCGTAAAGACGGAAATCCTCCCCGCGTGGCTGCCGACCGCAGACCAGGTGGAACCATGTATGTGACTGGTGAAGAATCTACTCCGCATCTTGAAGACGGTTTCGATTCAGATGGTCGTTGGGAGAAAGAGTTTTTTTATGCATCAAATCAAATTGCCGCAGTCCAGGCATTTATGAAAACTCCTGATGGACCCCAGCCTCTAACTAAGGTTATTGATCCAGTTTATGGCAGCGGAACTATTGCAGGCGCTCAAAACAATCAAATGCGTTTTGGCGGCGATATTCGCATCCTTTCAAATGGCAACATATTAGTAGTCGTAGAAGACCGGAATCAGGGTGTATTTACTAGCGGTACTGCAGCGATAGCCACGATTTTCGATAGCGCAACTGGCGATATCCTTAAAGGACCCTTCAACGCAGCGGGTGATGACACAGCTCACAGCATCTGGTCAAACGTTGTAGCCTTCAAGGGCGGCTTTGCCGTTCGTACTGAAGCCATCATGTCAATCTATGACAACGATGGAAACTTGCAGCATGGCGGAGTGATTGCTCAAGCTGATTGGACTACCGTTTCTGATACAGGCCGTGGAGATGGAACTCGCATCGCCGCTTCCATTGATGGAGACTTTGTCTATATCTCAGGTAAAAACGGTGATGGCGAAATGGTTTGCTCCCGCTTTAACGCTGTCACAGGCGTAGCTGATAAAGAAGTTGTTGTCAATGAAGAAGATCTGTGGTTGTTTGGAACATTTGATCGCGGTGATCTAGCTGTTGATAGCAAAGGTAATGTTTGCGTGACTTACGTCTTCCAAGACCAAAGTCTGGGCGCAGAACAACAAATCGCCGCACGCATCCTAGACAGCAATCTTGAACCAGTAACGCCTACCTTCTTCGCGTTCTCTCAATTCGAACGCTGGGATGATACTGAAGTTCTGGGAATTATGTCCAAGGAAGTTAATGTATCGATGGACAATCAACGCATCGTTATAGCTGCTGATGGCGTAACTGTTGATTCAACCACAGGCGAATTAACTCCTGCAGAACACGCATTCGCCGTTGTTCTGAAAAACCCATTTGCCGCAACATCAGTCGATGGATGGGAATTACAATAATTTAGCTTAACAAATAGTTTTTATTCGGCCTACTCGCATTATGCGAGCAGGCCGTTTTTTTATAAAAAAATCTCTATATAAACCGCATCGTATTGGCTGAGGGATCTTTTCGCATACAATATGTTTGAGAAAATCAACGGTGGATGATAAATTTATGAGAACTGAACAAGGCACTAATGAAGTTGAAGTGATTCTATATACCGATGGCGCTTGCAGCGGTAATCCAGGCCCTGGAGGGTGGGCCTTTGTTCTGGAGCATACCCCGACTCGAAAAATCAAGGAAGGCAGCGGTGGAGTCAAGCAAACGACCAATAACCGTATGGAATTACAAGCAGTCATTGAAGGATTGAAAAAATTAACCAGAAAAACCAAAGTTCTGGTAGTTTCTGACAGCGCCTATGTAATAAATGGCATCACTCAATGGATTCATAATTGGAAACGTAATGGATGGAAAAGAAAAGTACGCAGTAATTTAGAACCTGTCAAAAATGATGAACTGTGGAAAGAACTGGATGCATTAACCAACCAACACTCGATTACCTGGAAACATGTTCGTGGACATTCCGGACATCCACAAAATGAGCGATGCGATGAATTAGCAGTTGAAGCATATCAACAATTCCTATAATAAATTGATTCAACAATCGCTTCAATATTCACTTAAAACAATGAATAATCAAAAAAAATCCACTTATTCAAGAAAAAGAGTACCTGCGGATTGACAAATTTACGTTTCGAGGCAAAATTCTCATCTGTTGTCAGTCAAAAGTCTCCATCGTCTAGTGGCCTAGGACTCCGGCCTTTCACGCCGGCAACGGGGGTTCGAACCCCCCTGGAGACGCACTCCCCCCTTCCCTGACAATTAATGATCCTTCATGACGCATAACGCATAGATTTTTCTTTTATCATTCATTGAGTACACCTCTCCTGATTAATTAGCGTAGATTGATTCGTCACAGGATATCTCGGCCAAAAACTCTTCAGATCCGAATACGGAAAATGTAAAAAACCTCGCTCAATTTTTGATTTAAAAAACTAAGGTTAATTAACGGAATTTACTTTAGAATTTAAGTATAACGACGCTGTTGTCATTTGGATTAATTGAGAAATAAGTATTTGTATGATTTATGGATTTCTATTGTGTTTGCTCAACAAACAAAACCAGCCCCATATCATTAATAATAAAGAAGATGATATGGGGCTGAACCTTTTAACATAAAGAACTGAATACGAAGAACTGGAATATTGAATTTATGATAGATATTATTACCCGTTCATAGTCCAGCCTTTGCGGTAGTTTTTAGTCAGATACTGGTTGGCGCTGGCATCGTTGGTAACGACGCCTTGTTTGGCGTCATATTTGAGTTCCTTGCCAGCCCGGAAGGAAGCGAGACCGAGGCACATCGACTCAATCATGTTAGCGCTATATTCAAAGTTGCAGGCAGTCTCAGATGGCTTGCCGTTTTTGCAGGCATCAACCCACTGCGTCTGGAAATGTCCTACATCCGGCAGCGATTTATCTGCGGAACGTGGATCATAATGACACATATTATCTAAATCATTATTAGGAATAATCAGGTAATTTCTGAAATCTGAAATCAATACTCCCTTGTCGCCCTTAAACATGGCGCCGTGGCCGATCTTATTCAGGTCAATCCATCCGGAAGGCGACTTGGGCATAGCCCCGCCCTGGTACCAGGTTACATTAATCTTGTCCCGCCAACTATTGGCCGGGAAGACGAATTCGCTGGTCAGTTCAACTGGAGTAACTTCTGGATTGAAGGCTTCGGGCGTGGTTGATTTTATGCTTTCCGGCAATTCGGCGTCGATGGTGTTCCATAAGAGATCCATGGTATGGCTGCCCATGTCGCCCATCTGGCCTATGCCGAAATCCCAGAACATATTCCACTGCAGGCAGCCTGCCTCGGGGCCTGCGTTAAAGTATTCCGAACTATATGGATGCGCCGGCGCTGGTCCAAGCCATAGATCCCAATTGATGTGAGATGGAATGGGTTTCTCTTCAGGATAATAGCCTTTCTTACGAATCTGGCGGTTGCCCCAGGCGCAGGCTTCCTTGATTTTACCGATGGCGCCATCACGGACCGCTTCGTGTATGCGGTTGAAATTGGGGTGAGCGTGACGCTGCATACCAACCTGGGTGGCAAGTTTGTCCTTGCGTTTAAGATAACTTTCTCTAACTGTACGCGCTTCCTTAACCGTGATAGCCAAGGGCTTCTCCATGTAGACATGATAATCCCGGTTGAGCGACCAGTTGGCAATAAACGAGTGGGTGAAGTCGGTTGTGGCGCATAACACGGCGTCAATCCCGGGATGATCAAGGCACTTGCGCCAATCCTCGTAGACTTTGGCTTTGGGGAATTCCTTAAGCGCAAATGGGATGTTATTCTGATTGACGTCACAAACAGCAATTACGTTCTCATTTCTGAGGGTTGAATAGTGAGCTCTTGCGCGTCCATAGGCGGCGATCAAGGCAACATTTAGCCGGTTGTTCGGGCTATTTGCGCCAAAGGCCACGCCACTTTTAAGGATCATCAATCCACTTCCGGCAACGACGCTTCGACTGAGAAAATTACGACGGTTTACGGTGTTGGAATTCATAGTTCTACTCCTTGTTAGATTGTTTGAATAATCTACTTTACTAGAATATGTATGTTTCTCCAGCGGTTAGTAGAAATTTTACTCTAAAAACTGATTGATTCCTCAGTTAACTCACATTCGCTGACGTTAACTGAGGCGTAGCGGTTATGAGAGAAAGTCATGTCACCCTCGTTGAAATGGATTAAGTACTTGATCCACTCGCCAAACGGTTTAATTTTATCACTAACAGAATTTGATTAAATCTCCTAGTGATGCCTGTATTTTATTTATCTATTTCTTTGCTCGCATGCTCAAGATTAAAATAAATGCTGCTATTTTACTTATCAGATATTGACAAATCATGTTCATATATGCGAATATGATGGTCATATAATCCAGAGGGGGATAAAATGATACGATCTACGACTATATCCATAATTATTCTAATTGGCCTTATTCTATTCATACATACTTCAAACGCCCAGCCAACACCAACTGCAACACCGACCTATACACAGGGATTACCGGAAGGATATGACTGGCATTACAACCCGGATAACGAGCATTATTATGCTATTGTTAAAAATAAAATATCATGGCCTGAAGCCAGGATATTTGCAGAATCAATCTCTTGTTATCTTGCATCAATAACCAGCATAAATGAAGAACACTTTGTCTTACAGTATTTCAGTAGAGAACAATTTAATTGTCCTAAGTGGATTGGACTGCATAGAGATGGTTTGGAGTGGAAATGGGTAACTGGTGAACCTTTCGAGTATGAAAATTTCGCAGATGGCGAGCCTTCCGGAGATGGAGATTATGTTGTTACTTCTTGGAATGTAAAAGAAGAATGGAATGATTATTCATATACTGAAAAAAGAGATTTTATTATAGAATTTGATAATTCTTCACCTAACATTCCACCCACTCCAACGCCTACTCCTACTCCAGGGTTACCTGAAGACTATGAGTGGCATTACAACCCTGATAACGGACATTATTATGCCATTGTTCTAAATCCAATATCATGGCCTGAAGCCAGGATATTTGCAGAATCAATCTCTTGTTACCTTGCGACAATAACAAGCAGAAATGAAGAGGACTTTATATTTCAGCATTTTAATTTAGAAAAATATAGAACTCCAAAGTGGATTGGATTGTCTCGAGATGGTTTGAGTTGGAAATGGGTAACGGGCGAACCTTTTGAGTATGAAAATTTCGCCGATGGCGAACCTTCCGGTGATGGAGATTATGTTGTTACTTCTTGGGGCGTAAAAGAAGAATGGAATGATTATTCTTTTACTGAAAAAAGATATTTTATTATTGAATTTGATAATTCTTCAAACATTCCACCAACTCCAACGCCTACTCCTACAACAGGATTATCTGAAGGCTATGAATGGAAATATAATCCGAATAATGGGCATTATTATTCGCATAGTCACCAACCAATGCTTTGGGAAGATGCGAATATTTTTGCGCAAGAACTAGGCGGGTATCTTCTAACTATCACTGAGGAACAAGAACATCAATGGATAATTTCAACATTTTCTCATTATGGAGTATTTTTAGGATTACATAATGACGATGGATGGAAATGGGTTAGCGGCGAAAGTTTTAACTACTCCAATTGGTCTCCAGGCGAACCTTCCGGTGATGGATCAATTGTTGAAATAACTGGTTTAGGGTGGAATGATAGACCTGATGATAATGAAAAATATTTTATTGTTGAAATTGACCAAATACCTGATCCAACTCCTACACCGATATTTCATGAAAATCTGGTTGGATATTGGAAATTTGATGGCAATGCGATGGACTCATCAGGTTACAACCATAACGGAACTTTAGAAAACGGAGCAACGATTTCTCCTGAAGGATACATGAACAGCGCCTTAAAATGTGATGGCATTAACGATAATGTACTTATAGATACTTCGCCAAAATTAACCTTCTCTTCTGATGATCAATTCACGATATCTTTGTGGTTTAACTTATCAGGCGATAGCGAATGGCTTTATGATCCCTTAATCGCTTCAGGCCGAGATTCTGATTATAGTACAGATTATATTTTTATTGATATTAACTCGGATAGAGTAAGAGTGCACATGGAAGGCGATGCCAATAATGAAAATGTCGCAATTCATTACTATGGACATAACTATAGAGATAATACCTGGCATCAAATAACAGTAATCCATGATATTAAAAATGTATATCTGTATATTGATAATGAATTAAAAGCAAGCCAATTAAATCATCCTGCGCAAGGTGTATATAATTTCGAGGGTACTTGGGGCATTGGGCATGAGCCATATTTTCCTAAATATTATTTGAAAGGCATGATAGACGAGGTGCGTATTTATAATTCCGCCGTCTACCCAAGTTCAATAACGAATCAAGGATTACCTGAAGGTTATGACTGGAAATACAACCCGGATAACGGGCATTATTACTCTTATGTACAAAAGGGAAATAATTGGGAATCAGTAAAAAGTCAAGCTGAATCCATAGGTGGATATTTAGTTACAATCAATTCTAAACAAGAGGATGATTGGTTATACCAGACATTTTCTGAAATAGCCCAATATGAAACCTGGATAGGGCTTGATGAAAACGGGTGGGTAAGCGGCGAACCGGTCCAATATCTCAATTACATTGATCCTCTTTGGGGTGGTTCAGGAACATGCTTATTCTATTTGAGAGCCCAAAATCAAAAATGGTGGAAACGTCCCAAACAAGATATCATTAGTTTTATAGTTGAATACAATAATATCTATCCAGTTCCCACTCCTACCCCCACTCCCGAAAACTGGTCCTCCCTTAATGGTGAGAGCCTTGAAGACAACTATCTTTCTGCCGGGGCGCCCGCGGGATATACGCCTGGAAAAATCCAGTTCGGAGAAATACCTGAAGGCCAAGGTTCTGATGGCAATGGTATGGAAATTAGACTGGCGCCGGGTCAGGGCGTTTTCATCTCGTCATCCAATGTTTTTGAGACGACATCACTAGTACAACTAACCGGCAGTTTCCGTGCGAACAATAAAGAAGTCGCTATCGCTTTGGTTGGTTTGAATAGCCCGGTTGATGGGCAGATCGGATATGCCAATATTAGAGGAGAATCAGTTCCGGTTGGTGATTATCGGAAATTCAACCTTATTTTCGCCCCTCCTTCAGGCAAAGTTCAATATGCCATTCAGGCAGTGAATTCAACATTCTCACATACCTCGACTACGGTTTGGGTGGATAACATTGAGGTTAAATCTTATGAACCAACCTTTGGTTTACAACCAGTAGAACTTGAAGTAAACGGTAGTTTTAACAGCGGCTTGGAACATCTAATGGTGAACATTAATTACAATGATGGAAGCATCATTCCATTTTTTGAATCAATGACGGATGTTGCTTTACGCATGTCTATTGATCCTTCCAATAAAGCTGCCAATATCGGAACCACATGCCAAGGGCTATATTATCAATTTCCGTTTTGCCTGTTGGGACAAGTGAGCGTTAAAAGAGCATCAATGCCGGGCGGGGGAATGATGGCCCTGGTTTTGACTAACGGTTTCCAAAACCTGGCGCTCTACCGAAAAGCTGACGAAATAAAGACAATATATGATGCGCAAGATGAATTACTGATCATCGGAGGTGATTTCACTACCAATAATCCAGACATCCCTATCAGCGCATTCGTACAACTCGGAGGCCCTGACGCTGACGCTTCAGTGGTGGTTGATGATCTGATGATTATGAAGCATTGAATTTACACCGATGAATTACGCTTTCTTTGGGTCTACGCACTGGAAGCATGATTCACCGGAAAAAATCACTGGAAAAAAATCCTTGACACGATACATTCTATCATGGAAAATAATTCATTGATTAAAAGTCGGTATGCTTATTGGCTTATATTTTAAATCTCTGGTTATCTGCGGAATGGAGGCTGAAACATGATAACAACAGCTGAAATCAACACTGCGGATTTTCAAGCGCCAACGGCGAAATCACTTCACGATCAAAGAAATATTCTACAAATCATTGCCGGGATCATTCCGTTTATCGTGGTGTGCATAACAATCATTAGTACATCATGGCCGGAAGAATATCCGGGACTGCCGCGTTTTGTGAATGCGTGGTTTCTGATTTATATTTTTCTAGCAATGAATATTGGATTAGTGGTCGGGTATGCGAAATCTTTTCCACGCTGGTCATTTCCGTATTTTGGATTTGTACCTATTTTCGCACTGTATCTAATGAATGTGCGTATCCCTCCCTCACCTGTATTTGGATTACTGCCTTGGATTCCCGTTATAATCGCTTTGATTATCGGCGCCTCCATTTCTGGAATCGCTCCAATGCAGGCATTCGGCAAACGAATAGGCGATGACTGGACATTGTTGGTGTATGCGCTATTCGGCGCATTTCCACTGGTAGTATGGATAATGTTTGATGAAGTGAATCGTCTATTTAAAATTCCGTTTATGACAGGTTTGTATGTATTCGGGATCATCGGCGCCATTTGTTATCTGCTGTGCTCGAAGAAATGGCAGCGGGTTTTGATTTTATTCCTCAGTATCAATATCATAGCGGTGCTCTCTATACTTGGACCAGACATCTTTTGGCACAACCAAATTGATCACATTATGCGTGAATTTGAAATTACCTACAGCATGGTTCGCAAGAGTTTAATCGTTGGAGCAATATTGACTATAATTCCGTTTTCCCCTGGATTATTGATTGCTCTAGCGCAATGGAAATTGAAATACGATGATGCGAAACAAGTCTCCGCTTAAATTGTTATAAAGAAATGATGGGACGCGCTTTCGCTGTGTCCCATCATTTATACTTATCTTCATTTATTTTTTTTCATCATTGCATTTCTACTTGGTGGGCATTACCTGGAGATCATCGAAGGCAGTAGCCGCATCCGCTTTTGTCCAAAGCCCGACCATTCCTGCTTCGGTAAAAGTGGAATCTTCCACTTCAATGATCTTTTTTCCATCGAACGAAGCAGTGATTTTGTTACCTACCATCACGATATTAATATCGTGCCATTTAGAGGCGTCTGTTGTTATATCCGCAGTGGCAATCTGTTTTCTATTATTGTTTTTCACATAATACACGCGGAAGTTATTTTCAAGGGGATTCCAGCGGGCAATGAAATAGTTATCTTGATCTATGGCCCGCCAGATTGGTCCGCCTCCCTGATCTTCCTCTCCAGTTAATGATTTTACTTTGAGACTGATTTGAAGGTCTTTATAACTGCTCTTCTTGGCGATAGCCAGGTTATAGGTTCGGCGCGTGTTTTTAGTTTCGGTCAGAACAAACGCTTTCCGTCCACTGGGCGCGTCTTTCATTTCAACTACTTTCCATGTAGCCAGATTATTCTTTCCATTGGTTTCTGCAAGCATCCAGTTTTTTGGAACCTTACCGACCTCAGTTTTTTCAAAAGACCATTTCATTGCTTTCACTTTATGGCTGCTTTCAGAAGCCGTAACCATTATTCCAAACATCATAAAAGCGGTGATACTCAAGAAAATCATGAGGCGTTTCATGAAATTCCTCCTCTGTTATAGCAAGTTGTTCTTCTATTTGTAAATAACGATTGATGGGATCATTTGTTACAATAATGTACCCCGAAATTTGGATAACTATGTAGAATGTATCAGTTTCACCGCCCCATAGGTAACACTTGATTCTATGTGTCATAAAAATGCGACCTATCCTACGGGATTATCCAAAAAATATCTCTAATCAATCATCACTCAACCTTTACACGCACAATTATAAATCAGAAACTATTAGATAATTGGAAATATACCCTGAACCGGGTTGTTTATTCCGGTTCGGTTACGGGAGGAAGGTATGATAAAACATTTAACCAGAAGACATTTCATGGGAAGAATTGCTAAAAGTGCTGGAGCAACGGCGTTTTCTTTGCCCTTCATCGCCAGTGACCTATACGCCAAAGGACGCGCTTCAGCTAATGATCGCATCACGGTTGGTCTGATCGGATGCGGCGGCATGGGATCCGGCAATATGAATACTGTTATGCACGATGAAAGAACCCAGGTGGTAGCCGCCTGTGACGTATACGAGCAAAACCGTATGCGCGCCAAAAACCATGTTGATGATTTCTATGGCAACGAAGATTGCGCAGACTACAATGATTTCCGCGAATTGCTTGACCGTGATGATATCGACGCCGTTATTATCGCCACGCCCGACCATTGGCACACCCGCATCGCCATCTCCGCTTGCGAGGCAGGCAAGGATATCTACTGCCAGAAACCTCTGACCCTTACCATTCACGAAGGCAAGATGCTGGTTAAAGCGGTGCGCCGCTATGGCCGCATCTTCCAGGTGGGCAGCCAGCAACGCTCCAGCGATAATTTCCGCTTCGCCTGCGAGCTGGTGCGTAATGGCCGCATAGGTAAAGTGCATACGGTCAAGGTTTTTCTACCTAACGGATCTGATGGTCCATGGGTTCCCGACGCTGCTCCACCAGAAGGACTTGATTGGGATCTATACCTCGGTCCAGCCCCCAAAGTTCCATATAATGTAAATCGCTTCCAGTGGAATTTCCGCTGGTTCTTCGATTATTCAGGCGGACAGATGACAGACTGGGGCGCTCATCATTTTGATATCGCCCAATGGGGATTAGGAACCGACCTATCCGGCCCGGTCTCAGTTGAAGGTACAGGCGCGCTGCCCCAAAATGGAATGTATGAAACCTATACCAGTTACAATTGCACCTACGAATACGCCAACGGCGTTAAAATGATCGCCACCAATCCAGAACACGGCGCCCGTTTCGAAGGCAGCGATGGTTGGGTTCATGTATGGCGCGGCGGTTTGCAGACCGAGCCGATTGGTTTACTCAAAGAAAAACTTACCGATCAAGATATCCATCTTTATCATAGCCCTGGTCATGAACGTGATTGGATCGATTGCGTCATTGACCGCCGTAAACCGATATGCGACGTCGAAATCGGACACCGCTCCGTCTCTTGCGCTCACCTGGGCAATATCGCCATGCGCCTGGGACGCAAATTACACTGGGATCCGGTTAAGGAAGAATTCATAAACGACTCAGAAGCCAACCGTTGGTTATTCAGGCCATACCGGGCGCCCTGGTATCTGTAAAGGTGAAGAAAAAGGAGACTAATCTAATGAAAAAACAGACCCTATCAGCCATCTTATGCTTCGCCTTAGTACTCTGCATGACCAGCGCGTCCTGGAGCGGCGACAATGATATTCTAATAGACCAACTTGGCTTACAAAATGCAGCGGCGCGTAATGACGCCTACCAAAATCTAGTAAACCAAGGTCCATCAGCGCTTGGCGATCTGCTCAAACAGGTTGGCTCTGAAAATAAATTGATCGACAAATTCGCCAAACGCGCGGTTGAATTCATCGTCAACCAATCAACGGCGCCCGGCGCTGACGCTGAACAAGCTGCGGTTGAAAATGCGCTGATCCTATTTCTGCTGGATGACGCAACCTCAGAACAATTGAAGTTCGCATTATGGATGCTATCACGAACTGGAACAGAAAAAGCCGTCCCGGCTATCGCAATTTTCCTGCAGCGGCCAGATACTTTCGAGACAGCCCGTTATGCTTTGGAGCGCATCCCCGTCCCGGCTTCGTCCAATGCCCTGCTGATCGCTTTGAGCGAGGCGGCTTGTCCGAAATGCCAGTCGGGTCTTATAAAAACCCTGGGAGCGCATGGCGACCCAATTGCGCTTAAACCAATCCTTAAAGCCTTTAAGCATCCAGATCACACAGTCCGCATCGCAGCAATTGCTGCCGCTGGCAGGCTCAATGACATTCAGGCAATAAAACCCTTGATCGCAGTATATCAGAAAGGTTACGCCAGGATCAAAACCGCCGCCGCCGAATCTCTCATTGTTCTTACCGAAAGTTTGATTGAGAGTGGAGAATTCCGCCGCATCCCCATGATCATCGAATTATTAGCCCAAGACGATGAAGCGCATATCAAATGCGCCTCGCTGCGTCTGCTGGTTAAATTCAAAAAACTAAACGCCTGGCCCGATCTGGTAATGGCTCTAAATTCCCCATGTCCCCAGATGCGCGGCATGGCGGAAGAATTGTTGATGGAAATGACATGCTCAACTATGACTCAGAACATCATCGACGCCGTACAATTCGCCAGTGGAGACGCCAAAATCGCAATGGTGCGTATACTTAGAGCACGTAACATTGTTTCTTTCTAAAGAGTGTCACAATATCTATTAACACAAAGAAGGCCGTTGGAATTGATCCAGCGGCCTTCTTTTATTGCTTTATGAATATCTCAGATTTAGAAATAAGTATCGTATAAACCGATTTCCTGGAAGAATAGGCTGCCTCCGCCTTTAAGGGGCATAGCTTTCCAGATATCTCCGTTGGACGCTACGCCGTTTGAAGGTGCGTATGGTTTGGCTGAACGTCCATCAAGCCAATCGCCATGATCTCCATCCGGACCAGCGGCGAAAATCAGCCAATGCTGACCTAGTGGTGAATTGGCGCAGTCCCGGTCTTCATAGCCATAGAATAATCCGTTCATAAAAGGATCGACCGGTAACGAACTAATATAACTGATTGGAGTTGTCAGTAATCCCCAGATACGTCCATTGAAGTGATTATCTCCCAACCCGCCGCATTTGGCGCCGGCCTGGGCGCATGTTTTACCAAAGAAACTGAATCCGCCTGGTAAAGCGCATTTTTCCGGCGGCCCATGACTCGTGTCATTGCCATCAATCAACCATAAGCCGGAATCTAAATGCCGGATGCCGATCTGATCGTATAGCATTTTCATATCAGCAAAGGTTCTGGCGGCTTTGGCCCGTATTTGAGCATTCAAAAAGTTGGGTACCGCTATCGCCGCTAATATGCCGATAATGGCCACTACGATTAGAAGTTCTATAAGGGTAAATCCTGATCGTTTCATGATAATAATCTCCTCTCAGGTATATATTTTAACGTAAATTGATTGGAAATAGACCATTTTCCTTAGTATAAGTAGACCTAGTTAATGTCTCATAAATAACCTATGATTGTCAACTATTATTAACTCAATAATTCAAATAAGTTAAGAACTTAAACATCTCTTATTATTCAGATGTCATTGCATCCTTTTATAATCCATAATCCACAACTCAAGTTTACCATCTTCCATGGAATCGTAGGCAATATATCTTCCATCGGGAGACCATGATGGTCGGCTCCAAATTCCATCTAATAACTTATGGGGAGGAGTTTTCAAATCTGCATCAATAATGTTCAAACCGCTATTTTCATTAAGAATTCCACCGAATACTATCTGTTCACCATCGGGAGACCAACCGCATAATATATGCCGAAATGGGATTGTTAACTGACGCAGTATGCGTTGCTGTAAATCGGTTATTAACAAGACGGTTTGATTTATCTTGTCATCTTTTTTCTTGTTCAGTAATGATGTGATGGAAGGTAATACATAAGCGATTTCCTCGCCATTGGGGGAAAGCCTGGGATAGGAATACATCAAGTCGAATAATTTCTTTTTATTCGATGGGATACCGTCTTTTAGCGTGGCCTGGCATACAGCTTCAACCTGGTCGGAATAATAGATCAGGTTTTGGCTGTCAGGGGTCCATTGGGGATATCCACCTTCAGCTATGAATTTTAGGTCTCCTTTATTATTTGCCTGCTTAAGCCATACTGATTCGTTCATTCCCGCATATCCGGCGCGTACAAAGGCGATCCATTTTCCATCAGGAGACCATGCGGGGTCTTTGCCATCTGCGGTAAGTCGTTGGGGATTATCTGAAGCCCCCAGCGTGTGGATCAATATTCCCCCGCCGAATATACTCTTGCCGCCCGGCATATAACTATAAGCGATTTTATTGCCATCCGGCGACCAACAGGCTTGCGCCGCTTCTTCGGCCAGCAGGGTTGGTTGAGTTATGTTAATCAGAAAATTCTTGGCGCCAGTGGTTAACGAACCGCCTGCCAGTGCATATGAACAACAACAAAAATACATACATATTATGGAAAAATACTTCATAAATCGTATCTCACGATCAAAACGGGTTACGTTAAAAAGTAATAAAAAACACCTTTTTTATCAACTATAGCGGTTAACAAAACTAATGCGTATTGAAACACAGGATTTGTTCAAAGTACCATCTTTTTTGGGACTTTGAAGAACCGCATTAACGCAAGTAATATTGAGAATCGCTCTAAATGCCAACGCGCTATAATACTTATATCATGATGCGTTAGCATTTTTGCATGATGCGTTAGCATTTTTGCATGATGCGTTAGCATTTTTTAGCATTCATGACTTGTTAAACATCACCAATGCATTTGTCATAGAAATCAACTAACTTCCCGATTTTATCGTTTGAACGGGCGGCGATAGCGGAACGGGGATGTTGATTTAACTGACCGGTAATTATGTATTGAGGATGAGGTCCCCAATCAAGGTCTTCACTCAATTTGCCAAAGTGAGATTCTAACAGTTGCCATACCGGTCGAATCTTAAACTTGGGATTTCTTAAGAAACCAAGCAGCAATTCCATAGGGCAGTTCCCCGCCCCGCGTCCCAAACCAGCCATCGTAGCATCAATGCGGTTAACTCCACGGATGATGCATTCGATGGTGTTGGCGAAAGCGAGTTGCTGGTTATTATGCGCATGGATGCCGATCTCTTTGCCGGATCCTTCAACCGCCTTTTGATAACGTTTGATCAGGTTGGCGACTTGTTCAGAATATAATGATCCAAAACTATCTACAATAACTATAGTTGATGCATTCGTCCGGGCGGCAATTTCCAGCGATTGGTCGATCTCGGCATCCCGTGCGGCTGAGATTGCCATAATATTACAGGTAACCTCATAACCTTTTTCGTATGCATCCTGAATCATATCCGCTGCTTCTGAAATCTGATGCACATAACACGCCACTCGAATCATATCTAGAGCACTATCTTTTTTGGGAATAATATCTGTTTGCCAATCACTTTTTCCAGCATCCGCCATAGCAGACAGTTTCAGATTAGTTTTGTTGTCGCCAACTATACGGCGAACGTCATCTTCGTCGCAATGACGCCAGGGACCATATTTATCTTTGGGAAATACGCTTTTGGAATTTTTATATCCAATCTCCATATAATCTATCCCCGAAGCCAGACAGGTTTTATAAACTGAACGGACAAAATCATCATCAAATTTTGAGTCGTTGATTAATCCTCCATCTCGTACAGTGCAATCCAATATTTTAATTTCCGGACGGAATGTGATCCAAGGCGCTTGATCACTCATTTTTAATCTCCTTAAAATAACTATAGTGATTAATAAAAGTCTATGCTTATTGAGTTTATAAAAAGAACGAACAAATTTCTATCCCGGTAAAGTTAATTGTATAGATTAATCATTTCACATATTGAAATAATAGAAATACCCGGCGCTTACCGGGCATTTCTATTATTCAAAAGATTAACTATGTCTATTATTGGATTATTTATAAACGAATCCGGCTTTTTCGATACGGTCGACTACTTCGGTATAAACGTCTTCTTCTACGGTCAAAGCGATGCGGATATATCCTTCGCCATGCTTACCGAAACCGCTTCCTGGAGTGATCAAAACTCCGGATTTCAGTAAAACTTCTTTGGCGAAGTCGCCGGAAGAGACGCCCGGCTGGGGCACCTTGGTCCAGATAAAGAATGTGCCTGTTGGTCGAGTAACGTTCCACCCCAGTCTATCCAAGCCATCGCACAGTACATCACGGCGCTTCTGATAAATCTGGCACATTTCACGGGTGAAATCCATGGTTCCCGTCAATGCAGCGATGGCGGCATGCTGGATCGGGGGGAACACTCCCATGTCGACGTTAGAACGAACTTTACCAAGATAACCAAGCACTTCAGCATTGCCAACCGCATGGGCGCAACGCCAGCCGCTCATGTTGAACACTTTGGACATGGAGTGAAATTCGATGCCGACATCTTTGGCGCCTTCAGCTTCAAGAAATGAAGGCTGACGTTTGCCATCATAGGCTGCTTCCGAATAAGGGCAGTCATGAGAAACAATGATATTGTTCTCTTTTGCGAAAGCAACTACTTTGTCAAAGTATGATAATGGCGCCAAGGCCGCTGTGGGATTACCGGGGAAATTAAGCAGCATCAATTTAGCGCGTTGACGGATATCCTCTGGAATTGCTTCCAAATCGGGCAGGAAGCCATTCTCTTCCAGCAATGGCATGTAATAAACTTCAGCGCCGCACATCACGATGCCGGGGATATAAGCTGTATAGCAAGGATCGGGAATCAGAACCACATCACCCGGATTGCATAGCGCCATGGGAAGATCGGCCACTCCGCGTTTACTGCCAATGCAGCTCAATACTTCGCTATCGGGATTAAGTTCAACCTTGAAGTTGTTCTTATACCAATGCGCCACCGCTTTACGGTATTCAGGCATTCCTTTATACGAGGGATAATGATGATTCCTGTCGTTATCGACCGCTTGCTTCAATGCGTCAATGATGTATTTAGGGGTAGGACGGTCAGGGTCGCCTACGCCCAGGTCGATGACTTTAACGCCCTTGGCTTCTTCTGCGGCTTTTTGATTATCCAGATCATCAAACAGGTAAACCGGTAATTCCTTTAGGCGTTCAGCGCCTTGAATATTCATGTGTTACACTCCGTTAGTTAATATATATTATAAACATCACAAATAAAAATAATAATATTTTGACCATTTAAATTACATTGAAAATGATTTATGAACAAGGTTATATGAATTTTGAATATAGTATTATGATTAATAGACAGACCAATAATCTACATTGGTCTGATTTGAAAACTCTATTTCTGAAGTATCATCCACCGCATAAGGTAATCCCATAGAACCGTTAGGCTCACCGCCTTCTCCTCCCTGCAACAACACATCTGTTAACATTGCATAAGAATGATTCTTCAACTCGATGCCCGTTCCGCTAACACCGCCATCAAATGTCTTGTTCTCATAAATATGATTTAGTGTGTTGTTAATGGTATGCTCGCCTCCGTCACCAGCGCGTCCGGCGATTATTTCTCCTCCTGCTATATGGAGAGATGAATTCTCTACAAGAACACCATATCCACCTTTATCGGGACCAAGAATCATTGTAGGAACGGCAAATGGACTGGAGTAGACGTTAGAGTTATAGCCCCGCCCTCCATATAAATAACTTTGATTCAAATTAATATCTACGTTTGATGAATCTTTTATTTGTATAGCGCAGCCCCCATTATGAGGGGGATAAACAACATCCTTTCCGTGAACATTCGATTGCTCAATTTGCATTAGGACATCACTGCAATCAAGAAATTCTATAGCGGGGCCTCCGATTCCACATCCACCAGTCAATAAGGTATTCTCTATATGACATTTACGACTTTTTGCATTCTTCCATCGCAATGCAGGCGTGGCATAAATACTTATATAGCGCGACAGCAATTCATTGGCTCCGGTTAATTGGCAATTTTTTATGATTAACTCGGTATTATCAGCTTCTAATGCTGGATGACATTGCCCAATAATATTTAAATGTTTTATGGTCAACTGAGAGTTTTCCACTAAAATTGAGGCGCCATAGTCCAGAAACATATCCCATCCATAACGAATGATGGGACGCTGATTTTCTGAGCGCCCTTGTATAGTAATAGAAGCATCCTTAATAACAATCGGCTCGCTATATGCACCAGAAGCCAGCGATATGCAATCTCCTGCAATTGATTGACTCAAGGCTTCTCCAATGGTTAAAACATCTTCAGGGACGTGAATTACAGTAGGCGTCAGACGTTTTGGATCGGAATTAGCGAATCCTAAAGACAAAAAAAACAGGATAAGACCTACGGTAAATTGCTTAAGCAATCTAATAACATGCTGTATGTGAGATTTCATGACTTCCCCCAACTAAAATCCTTCAATAATACAATATATCACGAATGCCTTAATATAAACAAATTAATTTAGTTATTTGATCAATTCTGAATATCAACATGCATTAAAAGGCTCGCTCAATCTATATATACTTTTAACAATCCAAATAGAAATATAGCAATCACTCGAAACATATGTTATAATCCTTTCCAATTTCCAGTCTCAAATCTCATATAAACAGGTACATACATGAATTCTTCCAAAGATCGTGTTTCAACTATCCTTCTTTTTGCTATGCTTGCTGGTATTGTTTTAGGCGTTATATGCGGCTGGGTATTCGGCGAAGCTATGCTCTCCATCAAGTTTCTGGGCGATATCTTCATGAACTCTTTGAAGGCTGTTTTCCTGCCTTTGATCATGTCATCAATGATCGTTGGTGTCGCGCAACTGGGTGATATCAGGAAACTCGGCGCCATGGGCGGCGCAACTGTCATTTATTATATATTAACCACCACTGTGGCAGTCATCATTGGATTAATAGTGTCAAATATTTTCCAACCGGGAATCGGCATAGACCTGAGCGGCGCAGCGATTCCTGAAGTGATCCGAGATAAAGAATTCAGCATCTTGGAACTATTCATGTCGCTTTTCCCTACTAATGTTTTCGCCCACATGGCGAATAGAGAAATCCTACCTGTTATCGTATCTTCATTGCTATTCGGTGGAGTGTTGACGACGCTTGGTGAAAAGGGAAAAACCGTCATCAGTTTCTTTGAAGGCTTCAATGAAGTGATGATGAAAATCGTTAAATTGATCATGTTTTACGCTCCAATCGGAGTATTCGCATTAATCGCCGCCATCCTCGGTTCAAAAGGCGGGGGATCAGCCGTTTGGACTCAACTGCTGAATATAGGAAAATTCGTGGCTACCGTGCTAACTGGATTGTCCATCCATGCATTTATCGTAATTCCTCTTATATTATATATGGTAGCTAGACGAAATCCAATCAGGTATTTAATTAACATTGGAGACGCATTAACCACAGCATTTTCAACCGCATCCAGCGCTGCGGCTCTGCCTTTGACCATGAAAAGCGTGGAGCAGAACAACAAGGTTTCATCTCAAACCACTTCATTTGTCTTACCAATCGGCGCTACCATAAATATGGACGGCACAGCGCTTTATGAGGCCTGCTCTGCTATTTTCATTGCTCAGGCCTACAATATCTCTTTAACCTCCGCCGATCAGATTATTATCTTTCTTACTGCTACGCTGGCCTCGGTGGGCGCCGCCGCCATTCCACATGCGGGGCTTATCACTATGGTTATCGTGTTAGATGCAGTAGGTCTACCACTGGAAGGCATCGGACTTATATTCGTAGTAGACTGGTTTTTGGATAGATGCCGCACAACAGTGAATGTATGGGGCGATTCTGCCGGAGCTGCAGTGGTTGATCATTTTGTTTCTAATAAAATGAATAAGTAAATTGAACCAATTCAGCGCTTTCAATAGACATAAATATAAGGTAACCGCTCTAAATACAGACAACTTGATACACTCGTCGGTATTACATACCTTTTTGTTTAGGATAGAATCCACCATAATATATATAGGATTATTAAATTTGAGCATAAAAACATCGCTTATTTATGAGTAATTTCAAAAATAAATATATTTCACGGTTTCCCATAAATCCAAAAATCTGAAATATGGGATTACAATACGTAAATGAAAACCAATATTTTTGTGAAAAAACTCAAAATATCACCTTCAGAAGGTTATCAAATGTTTAACAATTTCAAGTCTTTAGCAGTATTGCTGGTTTTTTGTGGACTCATGGCAGGGATGTTCGGATGCGGCGCCAATACGCCGGATGCCGTATTTAACCGGGGCGTTCGAGCGTATCAACAAGCTGACCCTCTGGGCGCATCATTGCATTTTGAAAACTTTATCGAAAAATTTCCCGAAGATGAACGGGTTATGACTGCATATCAGGCGTTGACCCGCTGTTATTTTGACATGAAGGATTTCTCTCATATGAGAGACGTCTTCGAAGACATGAAGAAAAAGTTTAACGATCCCCAAATCCAAATTTCCTGTGATTTTCAGATTGGATTAGCATATACCAATGAAGGATTCTTTGACAAAGCGATAAATAAATTCAACGAAATCTCTGATGCGACTACCAATCCGCGCATTCGCATTCAAGCCTATGATAAACTGGCGGGAATATACGCTCATCAAACCCAGGCGGCAACTGCTCAGAATTATTATGACCAGATTTACCAGATAGCCGAAACAGACATTGAAGATGCAACCGAGGCCTTGGATGTAAAATTATTCTCCTTAAAAGGAAAAGCCTCCATTTATAAAGCCAGCGCTGAATTTGAAGATGCCCGCAAAATTTACACCCAGACATTGGATCTAGTGGTCAATGCCACAGGAATACCGGGTTTGGAAAATGACCGGCAAGGCGCAGTGCTAGATTGGGTGAAAACCTGGGCCGAAGCGGGAGATTTCATAACATCCGTTACCATGTATGACCGACTTCAGAATAATCCTTATATCCTGAAGGACGCTAAACCCTGGTTGGTTATCTATAAACTCAATGATCTTCAATCTCTCTTTATGCAGGATCACTTAGCCAGAAGAGAAGCAGAAGGAAAACAAGATAGTAAAGAACCTGAGCAATTCACCGAAGAAGAAGTTGCATTGTTAGTTCATGAGAATTTGCGTTTGGTCAATGATTTCCCTGATACTGATTTCTCCATCAGCTCGCGGGTAGCCATCGCTCAGTTAATTCGCGAGTCCACTCCTGAAGAATCAGAACGTTATTTTAACGAAGCGATTGAGATGTATGAGAAATACATCACCGATCCACCTGATCCTCAACGTCCATTAGTAGCGCTGATGCAGATAGCTGATTCATATATTCGCTTAGAGAAATGGTCTGGCGCAAGGCAAACCGTTGAACGAATCCAAAAAAATTACTCTCAGGTTCCAGAAGCAATGAAACGAACTACGGACATGATGCGGTATATTGAAAGTATGGAACGTAAAAAAACGGAAGAAGCATTAAAACTGAAGG
This sequence comes from bacterium, assembly GCA_963662285.2. Classification (GTDB taxonomy): domain Bacteria; phylum Hinthialibacterota; class Hinthialibacteria; order Hinthialibacterales; family Hinthialibacteraceae. Next base: position 1,722,940 of record CAXXMV010000006.1, on the reverse strand, counting down.
ATGCGCCTGTTGAGGATGCCGGTAAAGCGGCCTCCAAATAGATAAGACAAAATAGATGAAACGCGTCTTTCTGTTTAATCCACCCACCGGGCTTTACCGGCGGGATAACCGCTGCCAGAACCGGGTGGAAGATCAAACTGTCAATGTTGTCTTTCCTCCTATGGAACTGCTCTACCCCGCCTCGATTCTGGAAAAGGCGGGGCATGAGGTCATATTACGCGATTATCCAGCGCTTAAATCCACCTGGGAAAACCTGATTGAAGACCTGCAAGAATACCAACCGGACATTGTTATTCTGACCGTCACTATCGCCACACTGGATAGCGATCTGCAATCGGCGGAAATTATCAAGACTCATTGCCCCAAAGCCCTGATTGCCATCAAAGGCGAACCGGGACATCATCTTGATAAAGAGATCATACAGAACACCAAACACCTGGATATCATCCTGCGCGGCGAAGTTGATGGTTATATCGCCGACTTTGTTGATGGAGTTGATTGGAGCGAATTACCTGAAGTCACTTATCTGCAAGACGGTCAGGTTATCAGAACTGATCGGAAGGCGCCGTTGGTTGACTTGGATTCACTGCCCTTCCCGGCTCGTCATTTAATCGATAACAGTTTATACATTAGCCCTGAAACGCATAATCCATTAACCACCATTGTTACTTCGCTGGGCTGCCCCCATCAATGCATCTTTTGCTCGATCCCCATAACATCAGGCGTCAACGTACGTTACCGCTCGCCGGAAAGCGTAGTGGCTGAATTGGAAGAATGCATAGAGCGTTACGGCATCAGAGAATTCCTCTTCCACGCAGATACCTTCACCCTGAAAAAACAATGGATCGTCGATCTGTGCACCCTGATAATCAAAAAGAGACTGGACATACGTTGGGGATGCAACAGCCGCGTTAATACCATCGATGAAGAACGCTTGATATGGATGAAACGCGCCGGATGCTGGGTAATCGGATTCGGAGTGGAGAGCGGCAATGATCAACACCTCAAAGCAATGAAAAAAAGCGCCACTGGCGACGAAGCATTGCAAGCCATCAAACTATGCCGTAAGCACAACATCCGTTCACACGCCTTCTTCGTATTCGGCTTCCCCTGGGATACCAACCAGTCTATCAGCGAATTAGTCGCATTCGCCAAAAAACTTGACCCGGATTTCTTTGATTTCAATGTCGCCTTTCCTCTACCGGGAACTGAATTAGAAAAGATGCTTGATGACAAGAACCTTGTCGTCAAAGAACGTTTGCACAGTGGTGGATACGCCGTAAGCGCTGTATCTACAGAGACGCTATCATCCACAGAACTGGAAAAATGGCGCAAACAGGCTTTGTGGAAAATGTATTTGCGACCAATATATATACTAAGAACATTCAAAAACGCCGGGTCGCCCAAGATTGCGCTTAACTATATGAGGGCCGCTTTGAGCCGTATATCGAATCTTCTCAAATCCAGCAGAACATCGTAACGCCTGCATCACGGAGACAATTTACAATGCCTGATAATTCAGTTCAATTACATATCGCCGCAGACAATCAATTCACCCGGGAGTTACAGGAATCCTTATCTCCAACCCTGTATGATGAACTATGCGGCCTGCCTGATTCGTTGGATGCATCTGATGATCAAGTTATATGGAGTTCACTCGACGACCTGACGCCTTATGTGGAAGATAATAAACCATTGTCATGCAACAGCATCGTGCTTGATCTACGTGGTTTTACAGACATGCTCTCTCCATTGATTATTTATCTTTCCCCCGTTTTATACCGCTGGACAGGTGAAAAACTGACCTTAATCCTGCCGTCGGATAACTATGCCTCTTCCATCGCCGCCATCTGCGATTTACTGCGTTCTCTCGAATTGCGCTCCAAAGGCATCAGGATTATATCCTGCCCGACCTGCGCCCGGTGCCGGACTAATTTCCCCGCCATGGTTCGTTCTATCGAAGCCAAACTGTCAAGAATAGACAAACCACTGGATGTAGCGGTTATGGGATGTGAAGTAAACGGCCCCGGTGAAGCCAAAGCGGCGGATATCGGAATCGCGTTCGGAGATCAAAAAGGTATGCTTTTCAAAAATGGTGAGCAAATACGGGTGGTATCGATTGATGAAGCCGCCGATGTTCTTCTGCAGGAACTAGAGAATATTTAGAGAACCAAAATCTTCAATCAACTATAGGAAATTTTCCATTCACGTTTCCACGATTTCCATGTTAGAATATATTTGTTTTTAAGATTAACAATCTTCAATCTATACTTATTCTTATTTTTATAGGTTTGATATTTCCAATTTTCAGATTCAGAAAGTTGAGGTTCAATTACAAAAGCGGATAATTCTAATGGGAAATTGCCATTTTCTTCCTTAAATAATTCAATCTGCTCAATAATTTCCGTTCCTTTATTCTTGAGTATTTCAATTTCGAGTTTTTCAGTTTGATATTGTGCGATAGCAGTCCCGATAGATCCTTTACTAATAGGAATTATCACGACTATGGAAAATAGTATTATCATAATGATGCTTGATGTCAGGCAACATTTATTCTGATTATTCAAGTATTTACAAAATAATATTAGAGCGGATGTTAATAAAAGTAACGCAATAAACAACGAAAATATTATACCAATAAACATCAATGGTGGAATAAATTGCATATTATTTATTGACCTATATAAGATGTTATTGATGCCAGAAAATATATTTCAATTAATTTTTCACAATAATACATATCATTTTTCACAATAATACATAAAAACAGAAGTATGTCAATAGGCTTTTTTGTTGCATAAAATCCCAGTCACCTTGCTAATAAATCCATCTACTTAATTCCTTTGGAATGAGACTCAGTAAATAGAATCCCACTCCATTGGAAACATGATTACTCAATATTCAACCCAATCTCAACTTTCCCCTTTGCATTATTAGTGATTTTAGCGCCGCCGGAAAAATGGCTGCCAAAAATAGCGGCTGATTTCACATTCTCCTTCAACTCGATATGCTGTTTGTCTTTATCGATAAATTCACAGCCGTTGATAATCAACGCGCCGCCCTGCGCTATAATCGCGGGTGAATCATGTTTCCTGCGCGCCCAGCCTTGAAAATGGCATGAAGTAAATATAACCGTCCCTGAACCATCTACCAAAGCATGGTAATCGGTGCTGGGGATGCCCCAAAAACCGCAATTGGAGAATTTGACCGGACCCCGGTTGCTCTGGCTTACTTCGATGCCAGCCATCATTTGGCAATTAGAAAACGCCAGGCCTGAATGATATTGTGAAGCGTCCACCCTGACCGCCACTGGACCGATATCCGAACCGCACTGCGTCAATACCACATTGGGATCGCCAGCATCGGTATGTACGAAATGAAATCCTATCTTGGGGAAAATCACAAAGCAATTGACCATGTATTCCCAATCCGTCTTACCGATGCGAAAACCTACTAAATTATCGTTCAAATATTTGAGCAATATATTCCATTCCTCGCTGCCCTCTCTCGGAGGATTGGAAACAGCAGCTCTCGCCCAGGAATGGGGATTGAAATGGACATTTTCGATGCGTCCAATATCAGTAGTGCGATTGATATAGATTCCTTCCCGCAGCGGGCAACCGAAAACATTGCGAGCGATATGCAATTCATTGCCCTTAGTGCCGAAATCAATTCCCCGGTAAGGATTTACCAGAGTCACGTCGATTACGCTGCAAAACATGCCTTGGCCTCTAATAGTCCAGGGATAAGGCTGAATCAATGCAGCGTCTTGCTCTGGATAATAAATAGTCAGCCCCCGTATGCAACTGCTTTGATTCAGGTTTATGAAAGGCTCGCCGTTTTCATCACCTTTCCCGGCGGTAACCAATAACTGGCTGCCGCGTCCGATATCTGCATGGTGCATCGATTCCCAAACCCCGCGCAAAGTAACGCCGGGAGGTATTACCAGATTGCCAGTGAAATAGAACTGTCCTGAAGGAACGGCCACAATGCCGCCTCCATTTTTGGACGCAAAATCTAACGCCTTTTGAAAAGATTTGGTGCAATCCGTCTTACCATCCGCTTTTGCGCCATGATCCAAAACCGATGTAGTAACCAGAGGATCGGGCGTCTTTACCGCATAAACGCCTAAAGTGATAGCAAGACACATTATGATGAGTATTGAGATTCGATACATATTATTTATCTCCAATATTTATTTAAGCAATAATATCAATTTCACAAATTATAAACGGCTCTAATAACTTTTTCTTTCCCCGGAAGCCAGAGTGTAGATGATTCCCACGCTGCGCGTACCGTTTGTGGAATCATAAAGTTCATTGGATATCCAAAATTGACCCGGCCCCATCGATTGAGCTCCATAAGCAGAATTCTGTAAACTTGGCCAAAAATTAGTATATCGTTGTTTGGTCGCCTGAAACCATCCAAAAAGCAGATTGACTGGCTCCATGTGATACTGGTTGCGCGTATTGCTTATTACAGAGATGTTCTTGGTCGTCAGTCCTTCCTGAAATGGATCCATCACAGAATTACTGTAATAGGCGATAGGCGTGGTTACAAATTTATGCTGCGCCGGATGACCATCAATATGCGGCGGGAAATCATTATTATCCAGGCGGTACATCAAGTAGGCGTTGCATAAACCTTTTTCTTCAGCGACAACGCGGGCGACTTTGGCTCTGATCTGTGCGTTAAGGAAATTTGGAACCGCGATGGCCGCCAGAATTCCAATGATAGCAACAACAATCAGAAGCTCGATTAAAGTAAATGCCTTTTTCATAGAACATTCCTTCCGGTTTTTACATATCGATGAATTGTATTAAATTATAAACACTACGTCTACCATAACTATGATTATGTAACATCAGATATATCCGTTTCCATGCATCATTCGTCAGTATATTCATCAGACGGTGGATAACCGAGAAAATAAGAGCCTACCTTTTCTATACGCCTTCCTTCGGGGATATTTTCGCGAAACTTTGAAACGAAGACGCCGTCGTTGATATCTTGACGGCTATTTAGCATAGCTTCCCACATCTCCGGTTTACGTATTTCTCCCCATCCGCCTGTGTCGGTACGTCTGCTGGTCATCACTACTATTAAATCACCAAAGTGGTACATTCCTGCGTCGGGCAGATGGATTATATCATCGGGCGATGTAGTAAGGCGTATTGCGGCGACCAGGTTTTCAATATCGCTTTGATCTTTCCTAGTACGGTTGATAGTATAAAAAATGCTGATATGAGTCGCTGTAATACCTGGGAACGGCTTGACTTGAATAGTATCATTCGGTCCCATAAAACTGATGCAGGGCAACGGTATCAGAGTCAGCAACAGAAAACATACAGCCCGTCGTCTGGTGACGTTTCCTTCCAGAAAACGCTTAAAATGAACCGCGATCATGGGGGAAAGAAATGGAGCGCCATGCATAAAGAAACGCCCTCCATACTGGGTTAGCATAGGCAAAAATCCCAGAACCTGTGACTTAAAAACCTCAGCCTGTTTCAGACGGAACCAACCCCAGACCGCTAAAACAATAAAAATAGGATTAGCGATTTGCAACCATAGAAGCCTGGACACAATACTGGATAGGCTAAATCCCTGAGCTCCACTGGTCTGCATCCAATCCGAAAAAACATAATAACGCAGCGTCCAGGGAATCGACAACACGAGAGCGCCGATAATAACTGCCAGTATTCGCAGCAAATGCTCGCGTTTCCATATTCCGTAGATCAACAGACACAAACAGATCAATGCAGGCATTCCGGTGTGAGTATAAAAGGCCGCCGTCAGCAGCAGCATAGCGATATAAGTTCGTTTATCAATAATCGCCAGCAGCATTAATGGCCACAACACATTAACGATGGATGCAGGCAATCCCATCAGGCACCCCATGCCGAACATTAATTCCATAGATAAGAAAATCAACGCCAGATAGGCGTGAGCAGGCGACAAAAATTTACGGTACAACAGCCAATAGGCCAATAACGCCAATGGGTAGAGCAACATCTGGATAGAAGAAAAACCCGCCATAATCTGATCCGGCTCTCCCGCGAAAAAGGCGATCAATAAATGCAACAACGGGGGATAGAGATGGGGGCGACCCATCGGCGCGAATTCCCAATCATCCCAGATGGGAATGGTTCCCTGCTCCAATATCTGCTTAGCCGCCGCCATGTGATAAAATTGGTCGGAGGGATCGGAGAAATCAATCAGCCGTTCCTTGTTTACTGCCAATACCATGAATATAGCGCCAATAAAAAGAAGACTGAGTTTATCGAAAGGGTGCTTAAAGCAGGCTGTAGTATCGGATGCAACCTCTGAAACCAGTGGATCGCTTAAGCGCAGCCAATCGTCCAGCCAGGTCAGCAAACGTACCAACAGCAGAATTCCCGCAAAAGGCCATAGCCCTTCAAAAAAGAGAATGGTTCCAAACAGAAAGCAGATATAACTGAATATCCTCAATGGAAAACGATAATACCAGCGCTGGATGCTCTTATGCCAGCAATATAAACCCAGCGGCCACAAACCGGCGCTGCATGGAATAAAACCCCACAGATACCAGCGTTGACCAGCAATATGCATGGCGATTTGTCGAAGAAGTCCGGCGATCAAGGCGGGAATCGACAATATCCATAATAGAACTATTTTTAATCTGGATATTAAATTCATAATCGATCCCTCATCCCTGGTTACAAATATAAGTTAATTTGATTGAAAAACCATAGTACTTAACATAAATTCATGAAATATGCTAACATTCAATGACTGAGCTTGTACTCTGAGTGATAACAATGATATATACCGAATATTAGAAGAAGGCTTTTTCAAAAAAGGAAATAAAAAAATGATACGTAAAAATATTCAACTCATTATTGGAATAATTGCGATAATAGGATTCGGCGTGCAAGATATCCATGCCAAAACCCGGACAAAAGCTGATACCGTTATCTATGTTACGTTCTGGTTTGATACTGAAGATTATATTCTACCCGAAACAGACGACGCTGTAATGCGAATCGCAAATATGTTTGCCGAACGCGGGGTTCAGGCTACTTTCAAAATCGTGGGCGAGAAAGCGCGAACTCTAGAGGAACGCGGAAGAGATGATGTCATCCTTGCATTATCGAAACATGACATATCCTACCATTCTACCTACCACAGCATTCATCCAACTCCTGCAGAATACTCACGTGATTTGAGTTGGCACGATGGCGTCAGTGAATTTAAAAGACGCGAAGGCGTTGGTCTGCAATGGCTCAAGGAAGTGTTTGGCGTAAATCCGTCATGTTATGGACAGCCCGGCAATTCATGGACTCCTCAGAGTTATGCTGCGTTGCGCGAATGGGGCGTTCCCCTTTACCTGGATGCAACCAATCAAGTAAATCTTGATAACCGTCCCTTCTGGTATGGCGGATTGCTTAATGTTCTCGAACTGGGAGATGCAATAGTTAGAAATAATGAGTGGAATGAGGAATCTCTGAAGAAAACCTGCGCCCAATTCGATAAAGTCCACCAACGACTAATTCAAGAGGGTGGAGGGATTATCAGTATTTATTATCATCCTTGTGAACTTATCCATGAAGAATTCTGGGATGGAGTTAATTTCGCAAAAGGCGCCAATCCACTTAGGAAAGACTGGAAACTGACGCCGATGAAATCCCAGGAAGAATGTGAACAGGCTTTTGATATTTTTGAACAGTACCTGGATTATGTTGTCAAACATTCAGCGGTGCAGTTAGTAACCGCCAGAGAAATTCCCGCGCTTTATACAGATAAGCTATATACACGGGATTTAGATAAAAATGATTTGATGAAAATCGCGGCTCAGTTAAGCAAGGACATTAACTATATCCCGCTTGATAAGAGTAGAATGGCTTCAGCTGGTGAAGGCTTATATGCACTAACCTCAGTTCTCGCCAAATCAGATGATTCAGGCCAATATCCTGAAAACATAAAGGTTAAATTTGTATACGGTCCGGCCAACATGGCGCAGCAACACGCCAGTGAACATTCAGTCAGATGGTCGGCGCTAATCAGCGCCGCGAAAGATGCTCTTCAAATAATGGATGAAACTCATCAAATGCCCGCCACAGTCTGGGTCGCCGGTAAACCTTGGCATCCGGAAAATTTCGCGGCTACAATTGCTAAAGGGCTTGTAAGTGAATTAAAGAACCCCGGCGCTATTCAAACCATTGATCTTCAGAATCCGGCTTTTAGCGCGTTGAATTATGTCGCCGATGACTCACCGGAACTTTGGGGGAGCTGGCCGATCCATCCTGAAGGATTTCATGCGCCAAGGTTGATGGAATTGGCGAAATTGCAAGGTTGGACTATTAAACCAGCTATACGGCGATAGTATTCTGACCAACTCATAATTTTGCATAACAGAGTTCCCTCTCCCTCCGGGCTACTCTCCGTACACAAATCAAAAGAGGAGAATGAAACGGGGAACATCATAGAATGGGGAGCATCGGCTTCTAGCCGGTGTGTCAAATAGAATAGAATGAGCACCATTACGCATAATCATTTCCATGGAGATAGGGGGGATGAAAAATGAATAACCGATTTGTGTTGTGATGCCGGATCACGTGCACATCCTCCTACGCTATTGGAAATTCCAAACCTTGGATATCATTCGATCACAACAATACTTCATAGCATTAAAATTATTCATCAATAGAAGCAAACCGGTTAGGAAGGGATTGGTTGAAATCGTGGAATAGTATCCTTTTTTGTGTGAAGAGAACCGACGGGATTGGCGTACCGGCTAGAAGCCGATGCTCCCCTTTTTTATACTCTCTGGTTATTGATAGAGTGTTTTTTCAGTTTATCAGAGGTAGGTGTATTGCCACTGCTTCAATTTCACAACAATTTGTACGGAGAGTAGCTCGGCGGGAGATGGCCAGGGTGAGGGGGATGTTAAAACAACTTAAGTGAATAACATTCCATCCCACTATCCACTATTATAAACATGGTCTCTGGTCATTGAGATATGCCAGGTTATATAGTAAGATTAACTGTTTTGTGCGTAAGGAATTTATTCGAGTTAATTTTTAATTTTTGAAAACGAGGGCTTTAATTATGTCAGTTGTAGTCACGGTAGGAAGCCAGTGGGGCGATGAAGGCAAAGGTAAAATTATTGATTTTATTTGCCAGGACGCGGACGTTATTGTTCGCCACCAGGGCGGCAACAATGCCGGTCATACAATCTTTATCGGTGACAAGAAATACATCTTTCATCTGATCCCCAGCGGAGTACTCAAAGAACATACTCTTAACCTGGTGGGCAACGGAGTCGTCGTCGATCCCGACATTATGATCGAAGAATTGGATTCTCTTGCCGAACAAGGTGTAAATTTAACTCCAGAAAGACTTAAAATAAGCGGACAAGCGCATGTCATCATGCCTTATCACAAGATTCTTGACGGTCTTGAAGAAGAACGTCGCGGCGGTAAAGGCATTGGAACAACCCGCCGTGGCATCGGTCCAGCCTATATGGACAAAGCCGCTCGTTACGGCATCCGTCTGTACGATCTGTGCGACGAAAAAATCTTAAGACAACGTATTGACGCCGTTCTCCCGCTTAAAAACAAAATTATCCAAAACGTTTATGGCGGTGATGCTCTCAATGCCGATCAAATTTTCGAAGAGTTAAACAAATGCGCCAAACGCATTGCTCCTTTCGTTACCGATGTTACCGAATATATCGCTCAAGCATTAGCGGATAATAAGAAAATTCTTTGCGAAGGCGCTCAAGGCACAATGTTGGACATTGATTTTGGAACCTATCCATACCTGACGTCATCCAACACCATCGCCGCCGGAGCTTGCACCGGATCATCCATTCCTCCAATGGCTATCACTGGAGTTATCGGCATCGCCAAAGCATATACCACACGGGTTGGCGAGGGTCCCTTCCCCACTGAGTTGCACGGTGATGAAGCGGATAAAATCCGCAACGCCGGTCCTGTTGGAGAATTTGGCGCCACAACTGGCCGTCCCAGACGCTGTGGATGGCTCGATATCGCCCTGCTACGCAAATCATGCCGCGTATCAGGTATTTCCGGCATTGGCTTAACCCGGCTTGATATCTTAAATTCCGTTCCCGAAATTAAAGTATGCACATCATACAAATGCGGCGACCAGACTTTTACTGTCATGCCAGCCAATGTAAATCTGTTGCCCGATTGCGTGCCGCAGTATGAAACTCTTCCCAGCTGGAAAGAAGATATTTCCGGTGTGACGAAATTTGAAGACTTACCCCAGACAGCACAGGATTACGTAAAAGCCATCGAAAAATGGCTTGGTGTTCCTGTGGTAATCATCTCCGTAGGTCCTGAGCGCAATCAGACCATTGTAAGGTCTAAAATACTATAATAATTATTGATTTACAATAAGTTAAATAAGGCATGCAATAAATCGCATGCCTTGTTTTTTTTTGTCCGGTATTATTTAATTTGAATAAAGCAATTCACTTTAAGCGTCTTAGAGTAGTTGTTATAATCATGTTCGGATTGGCGATTCGTCGAAGATCAAACGTGATAATAAACAAAAAAAATTTTGACAATCGCTCTAATGTGGTAAAATGCAAGAAATTTGTTTTAACTTATATTCTAATCTCCAAAGAGGGTACTATGCCTAAGGGAAAAAAAATTGCTTTATATGGATGCCTGGGATGCGGCGGTTTTATTCTTCTATTGATTATGCTGCTGGTCGGCGGCGTTGGTTTTCTTGGCTACCAAGGCTATCAATTCGGCAAGGAACTCGGTGAAACATATAAACAGGTCGCGACTGGATACAACGATCTCGAAGCTGAGTTCCCTTTTGCGCAACCGCAGGATGACCTTCTCAGTGAAGAACGGGTAAAAACCTACTTGACCATCCGTGAACAAACTGCTGGTTTTGCTAGTGAGAGTATTAAAAAATTAGGTGATAAAGGTGATGAAATTGGCAATCAAATGGAACAACCCGGCATTATGTCCAAAATACATGGCGCCAAAAAGATCAAAGAAATCATTACCTTAGCGACTCATTTAGCCGCTGAAATAGGTCAGGGTCATATACAGACATTGAGAGAAAATAATATGTCCCCCAGTGAATATCAATGGCTTACCTATATCTACCTGGGAACCCTGGCCAAAGCTGAAGAAAATGGATTCAGCATTGGCGCAGATATCTGGAAACAATACCTGGATAATTTCGACAAAGGACGCCAGCGCACCAAACAAATTGAAATGAACATTGGTCGCAGACATGTCCGAGGTAATGATATTAACCAACACAACCTATTGGATATGATTCATGACGTTGCATATAAAACGGAAAATGTAACCATAATAGAAAAAACCATCGAACTTTTCACCATTAATGAAGAGGTTGGCACTATCGATTTCTTAGCTCTTCAGTTGGATGACGTCATCAAAGAATTATCCCATAATCCGGATAGGAAACTTCCGGATGTTGAAATTTCAAAAATTCCTGTAGAAGCAACAGCTACAGTAGAAGAAAACTAGAGCGGTTTTCCTAAATATGTTCTATCATATATTGCCGATCAGAAAACATTTGCCCTCTTATGTTAAGGGAATAGAGGTTCAAGTCGATAATTAAACCAATAGTCCTAAGTATCTTTATAATGAATATGTAAAACATCAAAAAGCCCCATATAAATGGGGCTTTTTATAAAGGCATAATCCTTGCGTAATCTTATAATGATATTACAGCGGCGACCTAAAGCATGTTGTATATATATTTTTTTCTGTTTATCTAACAATAAAAACGGGTTATAATATTATACTATGTGTAATTCTTGTATGATTTTAACCGTCGAATACAAGTCTTATCGAACCTTAATATGGTAGTGGTGCGTCATCATGAAACTAAATAAGTATTTACAATCAGTTCTCCTCACCGCAATAGCCTTGTGTTCCTTTACTGCTATAGACGCTCTTGGCAAAGATGGAATCATATACCTTGGCCCAAATATACAGGGAAACTCTCCCTCTGCATTGTCAGGCGCCACTATAGGCAGTATCGCCGGCACAGGCTTCCAGGGCTTTAGCGGTGACGATGGTCCGGCCATAGACGCTAAACTGGATATTCCCCAGGATGCAGCGTTTTATATTGATGGAACGTTGTTAATAACTGATTCAGGAAACCACCGCATACGAAGGTTTGATCCCAAAGACAATACGATTAGAACTTATGCGGGAAATGGCATTAACGCTGCAACAGGCAACACTGGTGATGCAATTGATGCAGCCATCGCTTCCCCGATCAGTTTAGCGGTTGATGATTATGGCAATACCTTTATAGCCACGCTTCATCAAATTCGTAAGATCACTCCATTGGGTGAGATAGAACTATTCGCCGGTTCTATTAAAGGCGATGTAGGCAACAATGTTGATGCGCGTCAAGCGAAATTCAGCACTCTGGGCGGCATTGCCATCGACAAAGACGATGGCTTATTAATATGCGACACCTTAAATAACAAAATTCATAAAGTCCGAACTGATAACATTGTTGTAACTATTGCTGGTACTGGCATCCAGGGCAGTAGAGGCGACAATGGTCTTGCCACTCAGGCGGAATTATACAGTCCGGTTGACGTTGCCGTAGGGCCTATCGGCGAAATCTATATTGCGGAACGGTTTGGCAACCGCATCCGGCGCATTAAAGACGGTATCATCACCACTCTGTATGATTCCAGCGTTAATCCTCAATTTGCCGGACCACGAGGAATTGCTGTATTCGAAGACCTTTTTCTTTATTTCACCAGTGACGACCAACGAATTCGAAGAATGAATCTTTTTGATTCAACTGTTGAGATCGTCGCCGGTTCAGGCAATACCGGTTTCGAAGGAGATAGCGGCGCCGCTGAAAATGCTTACTTGAACTTCCCCATAGGTTTGGATATCAATTTAGAAGGCAATCTTTATTTCGCAGATTCTTTAAATCACAAAATCCGGCAGGTGGTAATTCCCGAACACAACGTTCCGGCCACTCCCACCCCGACGCCTACTTTTACTCCATCTCCAACGCCTACCTTGGATCCAACCCGTACGCCGACCCGTACGCCTCTTTCGCGTACGCCTACTCCAACCCGGACTCCCGTACCAACGGCCACTGCAACTGCGACGCCAACTCCTTTGCCGCATGGACAGTTGGCGCCGGGAATCCCTAGCGGATTCTCTCCATCACCCAATTTCCTGTTTTACACTGGAAGCACCCAGATAGATATCCCATACGAACCAAGTTCGGGTAAATTAAAAGTTCTATTATCTTCCAGCACCGATGGAAAGGGTCAGATATTAACCCGTGATACCATTGTAATCTCTGTTGAAGGGTCAAGCGGCAATGTTACCAGCGCAACTATATCATTCGCTGAAACAACAGTTCAAAAACCAGCCGAGGAAATCACAAACCTGTTTGAATTAGGCCGCAACACTGTTACAGCCAGATTAATCGATACAAAAGGCGCTGGCTTTTCTAATTCTCTTCCTCTTTATGTTGTTGTATTCAGTGCGCCAAAACTTGAAGACCTGCCTGATATTCGCATCCTGGTAAATGAAGAAGTTAAAAGAGTTTATGACCTGGATGACTTTATTTCAGATCGCGATACGCCAATTTCTGAAATAATATGGAGCGCCACCGCTGAACAGAACGGACCGAAAATAGATCGAAATCCTGAAAATGAAATATCCCTTGAAGCATTCGGACGCCCAATAGAAACCACTTATACCGTCTTTGCATCGGATGGCGTATTCAGCGTATCCGAAGATATCCGCATAAAGGTTTCTTCATTCAGAATCAACGATTTTATTCTGGAAGACGCCCCTCTATTAGCTGATTTCGCTTATGTCTCCCGTTATTCATTGCTCAAGAATTATCTCGATCCCCCCAACGCTAATGTGGCGGATGTACCCTTCGAAACTACGTTTACCCATAATGAAGGATTAAAAGCCGCCCATGTGGCGCATGGCGGCGTCTTTCTCATCCCGGAATTTCCCGGGGGTATGATTACTCAACCGATTACTATATCAATTTTTGGAGAACGCCAAAGCAATCCAGATGATTGGGATGGCGCCATCCTGCGTACCTCTTCGGTCATCCTTCCTGAAAATGGCATCGCTGAAAAGGATTTTAATTTCTCTGCAAATTCATTTGATGAAACCACATGGATCATAAAAAAGCACACCGATAATGACGGCGAGGTCTTCCTGGGACCTATTCCCCCTGAACCGACCACATTCATTACTGATGGTTGGGGAGCAGTTTTTACGGTTGATCCCGGTGAGACTGTATCTCTACTGAGCCAGAATATTGAATTGCCGCCCGGACCATCAAGAATTTCTGTATGGTTTGCCGTAGAAAAAGTCTCCGGCGACAAAGATGATATGCCCACTATAACCCTTGCTTTGGCGGAGGACAGTTCCAATCTTTCATATACCAACGTACGGGGCGGAGAAATTATCGGAGGAGGCGAATACCAGTTCCTTTGCACCACCTATAATGTAATCGGGCCTAAAACTCAGGCTCTGATTCAGGTGCATGGTGGACAAACCTCCGGTCATGCAGAAATATATGTCGACAATCTTCGAATCTTTCCAGCTGAACGGGATATTGATGTCGCTCTGGGCGCAACCAAACTGCCGGTAGATTTCAGTGGATCGTTTGAAGATAACCTTGATGGTTATGGATTAAAATTCACCATCGATCAAAATGCATCCTATGGCTTAACTGACAGCGGCGTCTATCCCGGACCTGATCATTCCAACTTCCCTGGTGGTCAAAAGAGATCGCTTCGACTAGGTTTAGTTGATCCAGTCTCCGCCATTCAATTGAAGGTTGGACCAAACTATATCGATGATACTTTATACCCGCGATTAATCTCAGCGCGCGCTTATGTCCAGGTTTTGAAAAAAGGTCTGGGATTCTTCGCTCTGGGAATCTCCAATGGCTATCAGGAATCGGTTACCTTTATCTCTAACGACCGCTTGCCTGAAAAACCTGTTTGGCATGAAGTGACCGCCACAGGACTTTTCACCAAAACCGGACTGGTTGATCCCTACATAGTTATACAAAATGAAAACACCGAAGGCGCTTTTCCAGGAGTAATCGAAGACGGCGCAACGCTGGTGATTGACGATATCACCCTCGAAGCATTTCAGGATTCACCATATATGTGGGATCACAAAAGCATCCCGCCTAGAGATAAACAGTAAATATATCTCAATTAAAACTATTCTCAAAAATAGGTTGATTGATTATCACGTAGAGACAAAGCCAATCTTTTCCGGCTTTGTCTCTACGTGTTTATGAACGCTATTACGTAAACCATTCTAATTATACAAATGTATTTTTGAACCTTTTGGCACCAGCTTAAAGAAGCCTCCCTGACTTATTAAACCATTACTTGGTTGGTATATTGGACCGCCGCGTATTCCGGCAGGCCCCCATCCATCAACCAGCCCGGCATGATTTTTGTGGGCGTTATCCAAGGTTTTATCCCACCTGCGCCAGGGTTGTCCCCATAAGTCCTGATGAGTATTGTTGGGAATCCAATGATAAAACGTCTGGGTATTTTCGAATCCAGTTCGGGTTTCCATATCATACAGCGCCTGGAATCGGTCAGGCAAAAACGAATTGAGATACGCAATGGGAGTGGTGAGGGGAAACTGTTGATTACTGGTATCGCGGTGCGCATGATATGAATTATTATCCAGGTGATAATTCAGCATGGCGTCGACCAGCATCTTTAAGTCTGACTGAGTCGCGGCAATCTTGGCGCGAATTTGCGCATTTAAGAAGTTGGGGACGGCGATAGCCGCCAAAATACCGATTATGGCCACTACTATCAATAATTCGATAAGCGTAAAACCAGCCTTTTTCATATCCCAATCTCTCCAATGCGGATTCATGGTTATATCGGTTAACAAAACTGTATGCGTATTGTATGCATTGAATATATAATACCACATTAACGCAAGTAATATTGAAAATCGCTCTAAACCATAGATAATTATGTTCTTGATTCTAACGTCAAACATACTTTTTATACAATAAAGTTATTCGTTCTTTAAGGTATTGCCCAATACATCCACTCCTATTTGATATCATTCCTCAAAAAAAAAAGTTCAAAGCCCCATTTTCAGGGACTTTGAACTTTCACCATAGTTTTATAAAAATATCTAGTTTAGATTGTTTAAAACAGTTCCCATTCGGCTATGCTGGTTGCCACTCCACCCAGTGAGCGTGAAGCGAAATCTTTGCCGATTGGTTCTGAGGATGGTTCGCCGATGAACAGGTCGAAGGATTCATAATTCTCCATTTCGATGCCATCCGCGAAAGTGGTGTTTTCCGGATCCCACCAACTGGAGTTAGTCCAACCCCAATGACCAAAATTGCCGGTTCCCCGTACGGGTTGATCAGATACTACAAGATATCTTCCACCAGGCGCCGGATTCTCCATAATCAGTTCCGCTCTGGCGTTATCCGAATGATTCTCTATAATCGTCTGCGCAATTGGATCGCCAGCAATGGTAGTATCATAATCAGTATCCCATTCATAAAGGCTCATTCTGCAACCCGCGCCCGTACCATTCCAGGTGGGGGATGCCAACGCAACGCCTTGGAAATCCCAGCCTACTGTAAAACTCTGGGCCAGGCTGGCAATATCGCTGTCAGGAATAGAGAAAGGCGTCCAGAAGACAGCATCCTGCCCATCTCCATACAGACGCCACCAAGTGATTGCAACGTTATCTAATTTAACACCGTTGAAATATGCTTCACCGTCGACGTATTTACTTTCATTCCATAACCAGCAACCAATCTGATAAGGATTCTCCGCTTCGGGATTTGAATTGGTTGGTTCAGATGCTTCCCAGAAATATTCTCCGGCTGCGAGTTCGGAACCAGCGTATACCGGGAACCAGCCGTTGTCGTCCAAATTCACCAGTACGCTGATTACAATCGGATTTTGAGCAACAGTAGATTCATAATTGCCCGCCCAATGATAGAGACGGACAGTCATGCCTTTTTCTCCGCTGACGCTCCAGGTCGGACCGTTCACTTCGATTCCCTCGAACGGTTGAGTCGCGGTAAATCGCTGACCGCATTTTTGGTCGCCGTTCAAGGAATATGGAGAGTTGCCGCCTTCTTCGGTGAAAAAATTCTCAAGCACTGTTTGAGAATTCCCGTAAACCGAACATAAAACCACTAAAAGAACAATACAAATTCTCCTCATCATAAAAACTCCTTTCACATATTGATAAGATATAAAAATCAAAGTCCCGCTATCCCACCGGGAGTATACACAATATCACCCGAACTCAATAATCCATTACTGATAGCATAGGGATGAGGATTATAGGCGGGAAGAATATCCTCCACCTTATCGGGGCCGGGGCTGGTCAGGATATATTCACCATCGATGCCGGTTTTCGCCAGCATGTTTTTCCAACCGGCTTTCCACTGATTCAGGTCAGTACCTGCAAATGGTTTTTTACGGGCGGTTCTATAACGGGCGTGTGGATCATCCTTTTTCATAGGACCAGTTGAATCAGTGTTTCCATATATCTTGTAATTGATATTGAATTCATCGACAGGGAGCGAACTCATATAAGGAACGGGACTCGTCAAACGTTCAGGCAAAAATCCCCAACTATGCGCTTCGCGGGGATTAAGAAACGATATAATTCCCAAAGGAAAATCATTGTGATCAACCGAATAAGCCCCGAAAGCAACTCCAACGCTACGCATATCCGCAGCCGCTCGCGTAATTTTGGCTCTAATCTGCGCATTAATAAAATTCGGTACGGCAATAGCCGCTAGTATACCGATTATTGCTACAACGATCAGCAATTCGATTAGAGTAAAACCTGATTTTCTCATTATATTTTTACCAAACCTGTAATATATAAATCCTAAAATAATTCATCATATTTATATCATATCCGTCTATTGTTGGTCTATAGGAATTACCAACAATCATGAAACAATACAAAATAATCACCAGAACCCACAATCAATCACCAATCATAAATATTATAGATGAATAATTATTGAATAAACGACAAATTAAAAAATTCAAAGCATAAAAAAAGCACCCGTAATATACTTCGGGCGCTTGAAATTTAATTCCTATTTATAAAAAATTAATCAACAATCACTACATTGATAGCCTGTGGTCCTTTTTTACCATCAGTGACCTCGAACTCAAGAGTCTGGCCTTCTTCCAATTTGCGAAATCCGTCTCCTTTGATTCCTGTATAGTGGACAAAGATATCATTTCCTTCGTCTTGCTGGATAAATCCGTATCCTTTCTCCACATTAAACCATTTAACAACTCCTCGAGCCACTGTATTATCTCCTTTCGCTTCTTTAACTTTCTGGATAATATAAACTTTACATATTTTATTTATATGTGTTTTAAATATTATTAACCATTATTAGATATACAGGATTTTTTTACCAATGAAAAAGTAATTTTTTATATATTCTTTCGATAATTTGAATGAATTTTACATCAATACCTAAATATATGTTTTTTATTGGTTCTTACACAAAATTAATTCAACATTTTATCAATTTAATAAGAATAAAATGCACTAAAATGGCATTATTGCAGCCTTTTAATATGTCTTATAAAATCTGTTTCTTGTATGGTTCATCAATACAAAAATACTGGCTTCTGTAAATAGGAGTTTAAATAAATGACTTTCTGGACAAATTTGAGACATTTTTCATATCCCATGCCTTCTGGCGCTGCTGAATGGGATCAACAAAAAGAACCTCTACGTAATAACTTATGGCAATTATTAGGCAATCTGCCGCCCCTTTTTTACGCCAAAGCCTGAAATCACCAGATACGAACAGCGCAACGGTTATTCTCTTCAGAAAAATCCAGTTTCAAGAATGGCGTTGGCGACATGGTTTACGGCTATCTTCGCCATCCCTGACCAAAGAACTGAACCTGGGCCGGGCCATTCTCTATCACCCATTATCATGGTGGCGAGTATGACAAACGGCAAAGAAGAAGTTCTTAAGAATTATCCAGTAGATAAGCCGCCTTTAGAAACGCTTACTCAAACGGGATACGTTGTGCTCGCTATCGATGCTTATGGTTTCGGCGAGCGCCAGCATCAAGGTCCGGCGGGAGACCGTGAAAGCGGCCAAAAAAACCGAAACGGCGTTATTCAAACAGTTTATCTGGCAAGGCAAAAACTCTATGGGGCATGATGATCCGGGATGATCAACTGGCGCTGAATTATCTTCTCTCCCTACCGGAAGTCGATCCAAAACGTATCGGCGCCACTGGTTATGAGCATGGGAAGCACGCGCAGCTGGTGGCTGTCTGCTCTGGATGAGCGCATCAGCGCGGGCGGGTTTGCGTATGCTGCCCTTACCCGTTATCAAAAACATAATCCAACACACGGTGAAAACAACCAGCATGGCATCTACTACTATGTTCCCAATGTGCTGCATCATGGTATAGAGATATGGAAGCAGTGGTTGGATTAATCGCTCCCCAGGCCGTTAATGACCCAAACCGGAGATCAGGATGGAGGCTCTCCGATTGATGGAGTAAATGCCATTACAACTCATTTGTTAAGCAGCATCTTCGGGGCTTTATAATAAGCCGGATTGCTTCAAAGATATTATATATCCGGGAATCGGCCATAAAATATACTCCCGAAATGTGGCGCGAAAACCCTTGCCTGGTTTGAGAAACACTTAAAATAAGGGAATAGTTTAGCTAAATTATATGTATTATCCCCTTCTCCAAATTTGGGGTAGATTTTAGAACCGGGTTCAATTCGTCAAAACACAACCCCCCTCTAACTCACCCCCAGACTTGGGGGGAGAATTTGCTTCGTCCGAAAGAGAATCATGGCTGTTAAACCGCCAAGAGGCGTAAAACCTAATATCGAATTTCCTAAGGTTATGCTGGCGCCTATCGCGGGCGTAACTGACCGGGCGACGCGCGACATCGCACGTATGCACGGCTGTCCCCTCACTTTTTCCGAGCTGATCAGCGCACGGGGGATAAAAGAACGAAATCGCGGTTCCGTGCAAATGATTGAAGAGTGCCGTGATGAGCATCCACTGATTGTACAGATATTCGGCAGCGAACCGGATAGTATATATGATTCAATCCGCATGCTGGATGATATGGGAGTTGATGGCGTCAACCTGAACCTGGGCTGCCCGGTGAAAAAAAGTCTTCAAAAACGGCTCCGGCTGCGGTTTAACTGTATTTCCGACCCAACGTGGTCTATGTCATACGCGAGATGCGTAGAGCCACTAAACGACATGTGTCAGTAAAAATTCGCGGTGGAGTCAACCTCCAGTCACTGAACTACCGTCTTATCGGCGATATTTGCGCAGGGTGAAGGTTGCGACGCTATCATATTACACGCCCGCACCCGCATGATGGGATTCGAGCGGCGAAGCGCAATGGAATTGGATCGGCGACCTAAAGCAATATCTCGATATCCCGGTAATCGGCAACCGGCGATGTGGTTGACGCTGTCAGCGCCAAGCGGATGCTTGACCAGACCGGCTGCGATGGAGTCATGATCGGTCGCTGCGCGGTGTCTTATGGCAAATCCCTGGGTATTCAAAGAAGTGATTGATTACCTTGAATCAGGCCAAATCAATCCGTCGCCCGGCCTTGACCAACGCCTGTCGGGTTTTGAAACAACACATGGAGCGATCCGCAAAATGGAAGGGTGAAAAACGCGGAACCCATGAAATGCGCAAGCAGTTCAGTTGGTATGTCAAAGGATACCGGAATATACGCCCACTACGAGACAAGGTATTTCAACTGGAAACAATCCATGAGATATTCCAAGCCATAGATGAATGGGCTGACATCACCCGCAATCAACAACATGAATCATACGAAATCGCCGCGCCTGTTCTAGACCCAAAAAGTATCTCTACAAATGGCCTGAGGTTTATTAAATTCAGACTTATACTTGTATATAATCATTTCAAAACCGTTACGTTTTACTCACGCATATATTCACATCAACAACCATCAGAGAGGCGATCATGAGACGTTCTATACTCTTTTCATTTTACTATTCGCGTCAGTTGCTCTATCCACTTACGCCCACAACCCGATGAGTTGGATAAGATATTCGCTTGGTCTCTATCTACATCAGAGATAAAAAACAGCCCAGGGCAATGCAGGCCAAATTGAACTGACTCTTACCGTTGCAGGATGACCACATTGTATACCGAAATATGACGTCTATCTCCGCAGAAGGTCCGGAAGGTTTCATTGCAGGCGAGCCTATATACGCCAAGACGAAAAAGAAAATCGATCCACTGGATAACCTTGAAAAAGAAATAATACGCAGAGCGCCAATACTTTCAAAATAACCGTTCACACCTATCTCCAGAAGCCCCCTGTCGGCGCAATGGATATCAAAGTAACCGTCCGTTATCAGGGATGTTCAACTGAACTGTGCTATTTTCCCACTACCCGTGAGTTTCCAGTTGCCATAAAAGTTGCCCAAGGCGACGGTTCGAGCGCGATTGAGGTGCAAGAAACCAAGTCTACTACGTCAGAGGCTTCTTCAATCCGTGCGGCATCCAGTGAAGATTTCTTTTCGCGAGGTTTTTTCCTTACATTTCTCTTTGTATATGTGATGGGATTATTAACCAGTTTAAACCCCATGCGTATATCCCCTAATCCCCCATCACCGTCAGCCATCTTCGGCGCCAGAAAAACCCGCAGTACATTTCCACGCTTTCTCGCTCGCGGCAACCTATGTTCTGGGCATAGTAATGATGTATTCAGCTTTAGGATATTTCGCAGACGGTGACCGGGGCGGTATTCGGACAGTTTCTCAGCAACCCCTGGATCGTTGGCGTCATCGCCCTGTTCTTCACGGCAATGGGGATATCCATGCTGGGCGCCTTTGAGTTGCAACTGCCTTCATCCCTGCAATCAGGACTCACCAAAGTCGGCGGTGAGGGTTATGTAAGCGCATTCCTGATGGGGCTGGTAGCCGGGGTCGTAGCAGCTCCCATGCACTGGCCCGGTGCTGGCGGGCATCCTAGCTTATCGTAGCCACTACCGGCAATCCACTTATGGGCATTGCGCTATTACAGGTTTACCTCGCTGGGTCTGGGAACCCTGTTCCTGGTCATTGGAACCTATTCAGGTATGCCTGTCCCATTTGCCAAAAATCGGGCGGTTGGAATGGATGGCGTTAAAAGCGTTTCTCGCTATCATCCTGTTTGTCTGCGCGCTCTATTTCCTCAAGAACGCATTTACTATCCTTCAACCGGATATCACTAGATCAACCACCCTTATCGTTGTAAGCCTTGTCACTTTCATCATCGGCGCATCTATCGGCGCCATACATCTTTCATTCCATTCACTCCGATATGGTAGTGCGATTCCGCAAAATACTCGGTATCATCCTATGACGTTATATCTATCTATCTGCCCATTGTCAGCCAAGCCAAAATGGGACAAGGTCAAGTGAATTGGATATTCACCCCTTGAAGAAGGATTAGCGCTGGCTAAAAGAACAGCAGAAGCCTGTAATAATCGATTTCTGGGCCGAATGGTGCACCCTGTGTAAAGAGATCGATCATTACACTTTTCATGATGAACAAGCGGCTCATGCGCTGAATCAGCGCTTTATCAGCATCAAAGTCGATTTGACCGGTGGATAACTCAGAAGAAGCCAAAAAGATTACGGAACAATATGGCATAGTCGGTTTGCCGCTGCTTGTTTTCTATGATTCACAGGGAAATATCATGGATGACAAACGAATCAACGCCTTTTATCAAACCCGAAGAGTTCCTGATCCATATCAAGGATATTCCCTGATATTAATGACATGAGTTAAAATATGTATAACTACTTGATTTTAGGCTATGGAATGCTAGAGTGATTTGTGTAATCCAGATCGAATTTTTTTCAAGAATTCACATCGCTTACACACGCAATTTTTAATAATAAAGAAGGATATATTCATGGCATTAGACGATCATTTGACTCAAGGCGTTTATCGCATTCAACCTTCTGATCCTTTGCAAGGAACTATGAAGGTTCCCGGTGATAAATCGATCTCTCATTTAGAGCTGTTATGCTTGGTTCGCTGGCGGAAGGAAACCACCTCAATCTCAGGATTTCTGGAAAGCGGAGATTGCAATCATGCCACATTGGAAGCATTCAGGCAGATGGGCGTTATATCCGAAAAAAAGGATGACCGCATGATCATCCAGGGCGCTGGAATGCATGGCCCTGAAATGCCCTGAAAATATGCTTGATATGGGTACACTCCGGTACCGGAACTCGTCTCTTAATGGGAATCCTGGCTGGACAGGATTTCCACGGTCTCCCTGACCGGAGATGCATCACTACGCAGCCGCCCCATGGGACGCATCACCAAACCTCTGAGCCAAATGGGCGCCAGATTTACTCCACTTGCAAGAAGACAGTGATCTTCCTATAAAAAGTTCAAGGCGGCAACCTTACAGGCTGTAAATTTCCAATCTCCCGTAGCCAGACGCTCAAGTTAAGTCAGCCATTTTGTTGGCGGGTTTAATGGCTGTAGGACGCACCGAAGTTAAAGAACCGGCTTTATCCCGCGATCATACCGAACGGATGCTGAAAAACATTCGGCGTCAGCCTCGATTTGCCATGATCTTACCGTTGCAGCTCGAAGGAGGCCAAACTCTTCAGGCGCGTGATGTCATGATCCCCGGAGATTTCTCTTCTGCAGCATTCTTCATGGTTGCTGCTTGCATCATTCCTGATTCCGAACTGCTAATCCAGGATGTCGGCGTCAATCCAACCCGAACTGGTTTAATGGATGTTCTAAAAAGCATGGGCGCGGATATTACTATTAGAAACCAACGCTATTTCGGCGCAGAGCCGGTAGCGGATATCCTGATAAAATATAAGCCTCTCCAGGGAACCAAGGTTAGCGGAGAAACAGTGGTTCGCATGATAGATGAATTCCCCATCTTCGCGGTGGCTGCGGCTAGCGCCAGTTCTCCTACCGTGGTCGAAGAAGCCGAGGAGTTGCGGGTCAAGGAATCAGACCGCATCTCCACCATCGTCCAGGAATTAAGCAAAATGGGCGTCGAACTGGGAGAACGCGAAGACGGCTTTACCGTTACTGGTGGTTCTAAATTCCAAGGCGCTGACTGTTTCTCCTATGGAGACCACCGCATCGCCATGTCATTATCCATCGCCGCTCTAGCGGCGACCGGAGATACTACTATCAATGGAACCGGCCCCATTGCTACATCGTTCCCGGTATTCTATGAACTACTCAACGACTTAAGCGCTGGAAAGGCGACGCAAATTTCATGAAACGCGATAAACCTATTGTTGCCATAGATGGCCCTGTCGGAGTGGGCAAAAGCAGCGTCGCCTCTTCATTGGCCGACCGTTTGGCGTTCCTTTATATTGATACCGGCGCCATGTACCGCACTGTTGCGCTGATGGCGCTGCGCGGCGGCTTTAATCTTGATGACCGTGGTGCAGTTGCTGATTTAGCGGCGAAAACCGATATCAGGTTGGAGCGAACAGATGGCGTCCTAAAGGTATTCAGTGGAACCTATGAAGTTACTGATGATATCCGCTCTCCCGAAGTCAGCGCCGCCACCTCGCCAGTGGCCGATAATCCACAAGTCCGACAGCGACTTGTAGCACTCCAACAAGAGATGGGAAAACAAGGCGGCGTGGTCATGGAGGGACGCGACATTACTACAGTTGTTTTCCCTGACGCAGAGATTCAAATATATCTCGACGCCGACCCCAAGATTCGGGCGGATCGGAGATTTAAAGAGTTGCAGGCTAAAGGTAAAGATGTGACCTATGAAAAAACCTTGTCCGACCTGATGGAACGCGACCAACGCGACAAAGCGCGTCCCGTGGGAGCGCTCACCATCTCGGATAATGCAATGGTGGTCGATACATCCGGACTGACCCAGGATCAGGTAATCGATAAACTGAGCTGCATAGTCACTGAATATATGGCGAAGAGTCAATAAAATATTATGGCAATAATCGGCATCGGCATTGATATCGCAGTTATCCCCCGAATCGGAGAGAGCATCGAAAGATATGGCGCCCGTTTTTTGAACCGGGTATTTCATCCCAGCGAAATAGAGTTTTCTGAAAAACGCAAGAAAAATACCGAATATTTGGCGGGATGCTTCGCCGTCAAAGAAGCCGCCCTCAAAGCCCTGGGCGATTTCCCCGGTAAAGGGTTGGCCTGGACCGACATCTACATCAGCCACGAAGAGACCGGAAAACCAGTGCTGCATTTTGAAAACCGCGCTCTTGATCTCTACAACCAAAAAGGCGTTGCCCACAGTTTCGTCTCCATCAGTCACGACGGCGACAACGCTATCGCTTATGTCATTCTGGAAAAATAATAAAAATCAAAATCCTTGGATTGATACCGACAGCAGAGTATTATGATTTATTGACGTTAATGGGAGATTACCTGTGGCCAGTGAAGAAGTGATGAAGAAAATGATCCACGCCATCATGGAAAAACGAAAGAAACTTGGTTTGCCTGACTGGGGAATGGTTCCCATAGAAGATGTGCTCCAACGCCTTAACAAGAATAGCGATCAAGATGAGGCGAAAACAGACTCTTGCGAAGAACAAGAAACCGATGCATCATAAATGTCTGATTCCTCCACCAAGCCTGGGGGAGGTTAGGAGGGGGTTGTTTCGTATAAACACAACCCCCCTCTAACTCCCCCCAAACTTGGGGGGAGAATTTTGATCTAACAAAAACAATGGAGTATATATAGCATGTTAACGACTGAAACGATTCTGTTCTTCCTTCTGGGACTGCTTGGAATCGTCTACGCGTTTATATCAGACCAGGTACGGTTCTCCCTGACCGATCATTTGCCCGGCCCTTTAGCAAACCGCAAGATACTATTCGCGTTTGGATTTGCAATTGTGATTGCGGGTTTTGCGTCGGCCTATGTAATCGATAGCCATCATGGCTTCATCTCTCTAATTGGCAGTTGGATTATGCTGGTCGGTTCAGCGCCGTGGTTTAACAAACGTTGCGTAAGGAAATTCTTTGATCCAGCTGAATGGAAGGTGATCCGCACCACTATCTTTGCGGGAATCATCATCACCCTGCTCAGCACAGGCTTTTTCTACCTGCCCCCCATCTTCTCACCAGGGCCGTTCCTGATAGGAATAGCCATCACCATCCTCAGCGGTAAATTATGGTGGAAACAGGATATCGAAGATCAATACCGCGTCATGCAGCATAGCAAACGAAACTAATATAAGCGGCTAGCAAATATCATAATCCTCGCAAGCGCGAACCTTGGCGATCAGGTCTAATACCTTATCAGGGTCTTTCTTCCCTTTAGTCAATTCCACTCCAGAAGATAAATCAACCGCGTAGGGCTGCACCACCCTAACCGCTTCAGTGACGTTGCCGGGATTAATTCCCCCCGCCAGGATGAATGGCTTATCGATGCGTTTTTTGATACTCCTAGCAGCCTGCCAATCCACCGTCTTTCCGGTTCCTCCAAGATGCGTCTTACCCTGGCGCGTTACCGTTGCATCCACCAGAAAACAATCAGCCCCGGCTTGAGCATATCGTCCTATTTCCTCAAGAGCGCCCTCAATATCCACAGGCTCATCATTCTCTGCTGCAGGAAGGTGGATAACTTTCCACAATTCGCAATTAACCTGTGCTTTTAATGCCGCCACAGTTTCAGGACTCTCATAGCCATGCAATTGCATAACGGCGGGATGCAGCGCGTCGGCGAAGCGCAACATCTTCTCTAATGAGTGATCCAGAACCAAAGCAACCATCGGCAGCGGAGGATCATTAAACAAATCCTGCGCCGTCTCCAAAGTCAAACCACGGGGCGACTCAATCTCAATCAACCCGCCGCCATAATCCGCCCCGCAACGCGCAATCAATTCCAAATCATCCCGGTTGGTGATGCCGCATATCTTAATTTTATATTTCATTGGTATGCATCCTAATCAAGAAATAATGCGTTTATTTTCATGATCGTATCGGACTACGCGTTCTCCCCTGACCGCTAGGACTCCCATCTGCATGGTTGTATTGACCGGAGCGCTGAGGGCTGCATTGGATAGCGGTTGTCGGCGGGTGCGGCAGCATTCGAGAAAGTCTGCCCAAAACCGTATTTGACTGATGCCTTGCTTTACTGATTCTCGGTAAAGTTCTTGATTATTATCCGCATTGAGAATGATGATTTCAGAGGGGTTAATCAACATTGTCGCATCCCATCCACGTATGACGGGTGTTTCATTGCTGCCATAGGTCGTGTAGGAATTGGCTTGAGTGCCGGAGCATGTAACAACGAAATCATCGGGATACTCAATGATCAGGTTGCAGGTATCGGGAACTTCACGTTGCTGATGATAAACCGGATCGGGCATATCCTCGATTTTGAAGCGGTATACCCCGCCCAAGCCAGCCACTTTGTCCGGGTAACCGAGATCAAGCACGTAGGCTAGTGGATTGTAGAAGTGAATATAATTGTCGGAAATCGGGCCGCCCGCGGTATCATAATACATACGCCAGCGGAAATAGCGGCTGACGCTGAACTCCTGATTGGGGCAGTCGCCTAGGAAGCGTTCCCAATCCAGATCGGGACCGGGTTTTGCGTTTGGATCGTCGATTTTCATGCCGCGTTCTCCCCAATCGCCGAAACGGAAATATCCGGTCTCCGCCATAAGCGGTTTGCCGATCATCCCTTTTTTAATCAGTTCCCTGGCCTGGGGATAAGCGGAGCAAGACATACGCTGGCAACCGACCTGCACCAAACGTCCGGTCTCTTGAGCAGTTTGGGCCACTTTTTCGGCCAACCCGAGTTGACGCCAGTGAGTCAGCGGTTTTTCGACATACACATCCTTACCGGCGCGCATGGCGTCTATGGCCTGATAGCCGTGCCAATGCTCTGGAGTAGCGATCAGAACAACATCAATTTCCTTTTGGGCAAGCAGTTCTTCATGACGCGACGCAGAAAAGCTGGCTTTCGTAATCTCTGCGGCTTTTTGAAGTCGTGGGCGATATGCGTCGCATACTGCCACTATGTCGTGAAGATGGTCTTGTTCCCGCAATTGCATCAACATATTGATATGACTGCCGGCGCGTGAGCCGCAGCCGATGACGCCTATGTTGAGCCGGTCATTGGCGCCCATCACCCGTTGCGCTGACGAGGCGGTCAAACCCATAGTTATCGAAGATGCGGTAACGTTTTTGGTGAATTGACGCCGAGTTATTTTTTTAGAGCTGCTTGTAGGTTTTGAACTAACCATTAGGACAATTCCTTTATTTTATAATAATATTTCCATCAAATTATGCCTGTTTTATTTGATAAAGATATTCAATCATTCGCCAGTCATATTCTCAGTTAATATCCATAATTTCTTTCACCGGCGCCTGACTAAAACTATTAATATCATATTTATCAACAATACCTTTATTACTCGAAAGCAATATATACTTGTTATCATAGACGTTAATGTAATTTGGACTCATATATTTCATAGAAAATTGCAATTCCTTATCAAAAATATCTCGAATTCCTATTTTTTTTGATTTTTGTTCATTTGATATAATTTCGTCTTACGATAATCACAGTATTTAAGCATAATAGTATTACTAGCAAGCCATTCAATATGATTTATATGCTTTGAATCATAAGGTATATTTATGTTTAAATCCATGTCATTAAAAGATACTTTTCTACTCGGATATTCAATACCATAAATTTTCTTGACTATCTTATCGCTATTCCAATCGATTATTCTTACGCATCTTTCAGGTTTAATCTCTAAAATAGCTAAGTATTTACCATCTGGCGAGATGTCTGCACATTCATAACTACAAGATATGTAAAAACCTGTGGAATAACTTTTTATGATATTATACTTGTCATAATCCCAAATACATATTTGAAAAAATTTCCTTTCCCAGACATAATTATAAGTCTTCGATATAGATAATAAATTCTTGTTGTTATTAAATAGTTTTGCATATTTCAATGTACTTTTATATAAATCATTAACCAATGTTAATTTGTTTAATTTTTTGATGTCATCTAAAAACCACAGATTATCAGCGATGTCAATAACAAATATTTTATTCTTATGCATCAAAGCATTTTTTGGTTCAGACGAAATATCTAATTTCACAAATGCATCTTCAGTATTATTAAAAGATTGTAAATAGATATTCTCATCGCAATCCATGATTAGCATATTATTCATTTCTTTATTGATGATTGCATGTAGTATATACCTAATCGATTTAGGTTTCTCGATTTTATCGCAGATCAATTCATGAGTTTTCGTATCATATATATATGTGTATTTGGTATCATAAAGGCATAATATCTCATTATAATCAAACTTATCATCTTGAATAATCACTTTATCATAAAATACACTTGAAATTTCCTTGTCAGATATGGCATCAAGCGTGGATATTTTAAATTTTGAAAAAATTTTAGAACCATCATACTTCCCGGAGTTATAGGAAAAACTATTAAAACAAAAAATGGCGTTCAAGCCATTATCATTTAAAAACCATTCGTAAATATTATTTTCAAAATTAAATACGTGTAAGATATTACCAGTTTGTATATCATATTTAGTGATTGAATCCCTTTCATTTTTGTAATATAAATATTTATTATCTAGCGATATCAACATTTTCTTGGTATGCAAACTATCGACCTCAAAAATCTTGTCGAGGATAAATTCATTATTTTTTAGATTCAATACGCGAAGTTTATTTATCTGCACAAAAGCAACAAAATTCTCATCCTTAGAAAAAACGGCATTTAGGATTTTTGGAAGGATCAACTCGGATTTTGTTTCATAGTTCTTGATTTGCGATTCATCTTTTGAATAAGGCGCAACTATATATTTCCCGGATTTTGAAATAGTTGAAAAGATATTTTTATCGTAGTACTTAAATTCTTCGATCAATTTACAGCTATTTTTATTTACATCCCATAGCGCTGAATGAATCGCTGAATCGATATATAAAAAATCAAATTTATCAGAATATGCAATTTCCCTGATTGAACCTAACCCGAAGCGTTCGATGCAGTCTGGTTTAGATGCAAAACCATAGTCTTTAGTTTCAGAAACATAACTATACTCATAATACTCTGATAAGTAGGCAAGATAGAAGATGTAAACAATAACGATTGCCAGAAATAAAACATAGAATGGTTTAAGATATTTAATCATTATTACCCCCCATTGAAGACAACTCCGTAGCGCGTAGGATTAGCTAAAAGCCACAAAGCGACGTAGCCCTCCAAAGCCGCCTATGCATCATGGTGGGCTACGCTGGCGCTTTTAGCCCACCCTACAGACATCCCTCAAGAAGGCCTAAAACTATCCATCCGGTTAAAAGCCAGGATCAGTTCTTTCTTAAGCAACTTATGCTCCGGCATTTTCAGATCAGGGTCTTGTTGATAGATATCGCTGGCCGCTTGATTGGCCTGGCGCAGCAACTCGCCGTCCTGCACTGGATCGGCTATGCGGAAGTTGATATGTCCGCTTTGCCGCGTGCCGAATTGTTCTCCCGGCCCCCTTAGACGCAAATCTTCATCAGCGATTTTGAAGCCGTCGCGCGTCTTCTCTAATACCCGCATCCTCTCTTCGGCGTATGATGCGATATTGGGATGGGTAATCAGGATGCAATAAGATTTCTCCGTCCCCCGCCCCACCCGGCCGCGCAATTGATGCAACTGAGCCAGCCCGAAACGCTCGGCGCCCAGCACGGCCATAACGGTGGCGTTGGGAAGGTCGACCCCCACCTCGATAACCGTAGTGGCCACTACCACGTCGATCTCTCCCGCCTGCATACGCGACATGAGGTCTTCCTTATCTTCAGCGGAATGTCGGCCATGTAATATGGCTACCCGGCGATGAGGGAAGAAGGTTTCAGAAAGCCGCTCGAATGCTTCCTCCGTTGAAGGCAGCTGAGGCATCTCTTCCGATGGTTCAATGATGGGGCAGACCACGTATACCTGCTGTCCCTCTTCGATCCTCTCATCGACGAATTCCCATACTTTCTTCTCTTTACCCCACGTCGTCCAACGCGAAATCAGTTCCGGACGCCCCGGAGGCAGCGACCTAATCAACGAAACATCCATATCTCCGAACATGGTCAGCGACAGGGTGCGTGGAATAGGGGTGGCGGTGGCTACCAGTAAATCTGGATGCGACCCCTTCTCGATCATCTTCTGACGTTGATTGACGCCGAACTTATGCTGCTCATCCACCAACACCAGGCCCAGGTTCTTGAATTGGACTTTCTCCTGAAACAGAGCATGAGTGCCCACCGCAATCTGCGCTTCTCCTGAAGCCAGGGCTTCCATATTCTCCCGGCGCTCTTTGGCTTTAGCGCTTCCTCTCAGCACCGCCACGCGTAATCCGGGAATCGATTGAGTTAATTTTCTAATCGTAGCGGCGTGCTGCTGGGCTAGAATCTCCGTTGGAACCATCAAAGCCGCCTGCGATCCGCCAGAGACAGCTATCAGCATGGCGAAGAGCGAGACAACCGTCTTGCCCGATCCCACATCGCCCTGTAAAAGACGGCTCATAGGCGCGGGCTGAACCATATCATGCGCAAACTCGCGGCATACTTTTATCTGATCATCGGTAAGTTGAAAAGGCAGGTTGCGCACGAATAAAGCGGGCCAGCACAACTTATCATCAGTATCCAACACGGTTGTCTGGTCGTTCCAGGGATCGATCTTAAGAGCTGGATGAGCAATGCCCTGCTCTTTTTTCCGGCTGCCGTTTATGCGGCGCAGAATAAACTGGTGCAACAAAAACTCTTCAAATACCAAACGCCGCCGCGCTTTTTCCCAGGACGTTTCCGGTGATCCCGCCTGTAAGACTTCCCCCTGCTCATCCTGATTAAATAATTCCGGCGCCTGTCCGGAACCGCTGGTGGGGGCGCCGTCACCCGGTTTGGGATCATGCAGGATGCGGAAAGATTCTTCCCTGGATGGGTAGTTATATTTCTGTAGGATCGCTTCCGGCAGAAATTCAACGCATTCCTTACCAAAGCGTTCAAAGGCTTTATGGATTATGGTATGGATAATATTCTGGGTTAAACCATCGCACAGGGGATACAAAGGAACCAGGTCGGGCAAACTATCGGAACCTTTGTCATTATCCAATACCTGTATTTTAGGCGCGGACATCTGCGGCAGATAATCGTATAGCTCAACCTTACCATGCAATAATATCCGCGATCCAATATGGATGCTCTTCAGAAGGAATTGTTGGTTAAACCATACCACCTTCATGAATGCGGATGCGTCCTTGATCTGAACATTAAGAATATGCCGCACTTTGCTGAATCTACTGGCGGGGCTGCGCTCATCAATTGAAACGACGTCGCCCACCACTGTAGCGACTTGACCGGCGTTAAGGTGAGTTATCTGGGTGATGGTGTGATAATCTTCATAACTGCGCGGCAGATGCCACAAGAGGTCGCGCACTGTAGTTATATTGAGTTTCTCCAGTGATTGGGCGCGTTTAGGTCCAACCGACGGGCAGTACATAACCGGAGTCTCCAACCCGTCTTTAAATGATATATTGCTGTTTTTTTTCGATGAACGAGCCGTTTCGTTCTTCATGAACCTGACTAATCCTTTTTACGGATGATTTCAACGCCAACCCGGCCCTGGAAGCCAGGTATGGGACATCTATCTTTTGATGCTCGAATTTTAACGGACCGGGCGCCCAGCTCCAGCAATGCATCAGCGCAGACCGTGCAAAACCGTTCCAGTAATACATAAGAATTATTATCAACAATCCCTTGAATCAGGTGATAGGCTTTCACGTAATCCAACGCATCGCTTAATTTATCTGATGCTCCCGCAGCATGAGCATCAAATTCCATAGATATATTAAGCCTGACGGGTTGGGCGATTTTGCGCTCTTTTTTACTGCATCCAATATGAACTGGTACGATTAAGTCTTCAATAAAAATCAGATCGCTCACTATTATTACCTCTATAAAATATGCGCTAAAAACGCTTCGGCAAGTTTTTCCTATTCAACATAACATTGAAATCAGTAAATGTTATGTCTCTATAAACATTAATATAAATAAATCAGCGAGTTATATCAATACATCACCACTTAATTAACATTTTTATTTTTTGGCATTACCCTTGCTCTTAATTTAATATGCGGACGGAGTTTCCGCTATATGAAACCACGGATGGTAGTCATGAACCAAAACACAACAATCGCTTTTTTCTCCTCTGATCAGATTGTTAATCGAATGGAAACATCTTCCAGGGTTAATGATCTTCCAAAGTCAGAAAGCGATTCCTTTGAAAACTACTTTTCTCAGGCAATTAACCAAACTACCCCTCAAACTCAATCCACTGAAAACAACCCGGGGCAAACATCTGATCAGGCGGAACAAGTTTATTCAGACCACCCGATAAATTCAGTTAAATCAAAAGAATCCAATACTATAGATGATAAAAAGGAATCCAGGGAAAAGGTTAAAGACGATTCGACAGTAATCGTTGAAGTTCCCAAAGATAGTATCATCATCGACGACCAAGGCAAAGTCCGTATTAACGTTGACGTACTGCCCGATGACGTGAAAGAAAAATTGGGAATCGGCGACCAGGAATCGGTAGAAATCAAAACGGTATATCTCTCCAAAGAACAAATTGCAGCCTTGCTTGAGGGTAAAGAATCTTTTGATAGCATTACCAATTCTGAAGATAATAAGCAGAAAGATTTTCCCGTTGAACGGTTATTTTTTGCCCGGTATCAAAAAAGTGATGCCGAAAAAGATGAAGATTCCCAATCTTCCAGTAAGATTGTTAAAGACGAATCAAAATCCGATCAATCCAAAGAATCCGATAATTCAAACAAGACATCAGGTGAAAATTCCAGCAACAAAATCGCCGATGCTATAAGCAATATCACAGGACAATCAACTAAATTAGTTGATAACCTTGTTAAATCAGAAGAGACTCCACTGAAAGAAAAACTCGCTGAAAATAAAAAAGGCGAGAATAATATCTTAAATTCAAAGGATGATAATTCGGCGCCTAAAAATTCTGAACTCAAAGATTCGACTCCTTTGAATTCAGTATCCAGCAATTCAGAATTCAAAGGCGCCGTATCCAAAGAATCAGCACCCAATGATTCAACGCCTAAAGAACCATTATTAAAAGATACAGCGCTCAATCAATCGACGCCTATTGCATCTTTATCAAAAGATTCAGATATTAAAGAAAAAACGACAAAAGACCCGGTGCAGCAAGAGCCAGTACTGAACAACTCAGTAAAACAAGAGTCAGCGCCTTCTAAAGATACAGTACTAAAAAATACAGTACAGAAGGATACAGTACACAAAGATTCAGTACACAAAGATTTAGTACACAAAGACTCAGCATCAAAAGACCCGGAACTCAAAGACGCAGAAAACTCAATTTCAAAATACCTGAAATCACCTGCGGTTGAAGTATCTGACAATAATTCAAAACAATCAGAAACTATTAACGATAATCAAATTCAATCCAAGGAAGAGAGTCAGGAGAGCGAAGGTCAAAAGATTATAGATGCTGAAGAATTTGTGAAAGCCTCCAATTCTGATACAACCAATATCATTGAGAATGAAGCAATTATTGAGAGCGTCATTGCGGAAAAAGTTGTTACGGATAGCAAAACCAATAGCGAACAACCTGAAAGTTCCAAAGTTCTATACATGGTTCGCAGCATGGATCAAGGCGATGATGATGACAAGCAGCAAAAAATCGTCCTTCTAGCGCATTCCATTACTGAAGAAGATAAGGAAGTTAAAAGCGATTCTTCTGAATCCAGCAAAAACAATCAACAAAAGCAAAAAGGCGAAAGTAACTCGGATCAAGAAAGCGCCCGGTTAATTGAATCCGCCAGGATCAGCAGCATGATCAAAGCCAAGGAAGAACGCATCGCTCAATATGATTCCAAAGAATCATTCAAAAAAGCTTTCACATCTCAGGATAACAAAACAACGTCTTCTTCGAATAATAAATCAGAAGCAATTATTCTACAAAGTCTTCGCAATAATCAACAGGCAAGTATTCTTGAAACGGTTAATCAGGTAAAGCCTACTGTTCAAACGCAAAGCAACAATCAACCAGATCAAACGCAGATTCAAAGTCAACAGTCAGCGCAAACCAATTTTCAATCACAACCGATTATTGCCAGTACGCCACAGATTCAACAGACTCCACAAGCAACCATGATGCAGCAATATATGGAGAAGATAGCCGAAGTACAGGAAGCGGCGGCTAAACAAATTGTAAAAGGCGTTCAAGGAACTATTGGTTCTGATCGCAGCCACGTCACCTTGCGTATGGTTCCAGAATCTCTGGGACAAATCCATATCAGGATAACTATGGAAAACGGCCAGTTATCCGCTCAGTTGAATGCTGAAAAAGACTCGACCAGGGCCATGATGCAGCAAGGCCTTAACACCTTACGCTCTGCATTTGATGAACAAGGACTCAAAGTTGACCGACTGGTAGTTAACAAAGAACAATTTGATCCCAAACAGGATTATGGCAAGAATGAAGATTCACAGGATCGCACAGCGAAAAACCGTTCTGATTATAACAACCGCCAGAATCAACAGGAAAACAACCGTAATGGCAACCAGGCCAGGAATAAATTTGCTTTATGGTCTGATCGCATGGCAACATCGGATTATTACTTTTAAGAATTAGTTACAGAAATTTTAGTTAAAGGTACTATACCATGGCTATCGCTCCCACGTCTTCTGTCAATAGTTTAGCTTCATCTGCGGCTACGCAAAGCACGATCGGTTCTCAAGAAGTTAACAGCGATCAGTTCTTGACATTGTTGATCGCTCAGTTGCAGAATCAGGACCCTATGAATCCGATTGAAAACCAGGATTTCGTAGCCGAATTGGCAACCTTCAGTTCTCTTGAGCAACAGCAGATGCAAACGGATTTGCTTCAACAACTAATAGAAGGCCAAAATAATAATACTTCAACTCAAGCCCTGTCGCTCATCGGTAAAGAAGTATCAATCGCCGAGGATCAGTTTACTCTACAGGCGGACAAATCAATCGATTTCTCCTTCCTGGCTGATAATACCGGTATTGAAAACGTAAAGATATTTAACGCAGCTGGGGAAATCGTTCGCAGCGATTTAGTGACGGTATATCAATCAGGAGAAGTTGCTTACCATTTCGACGGCAAGAATAATAATGGCGATCAACTTCCACCAGGCGAATACAGCATGTCGGTCGGTGATACGATTGATGAAGAAGGCAATGTAACCGAATATCCAGTATTCATTCGAGGATTTGTTGAAGGGGTAAACTACATTGACGGTACGCCAATTCTGATAGTGGATGGCAACGCCACTCCATTCAGCAATGTCTTTGGCGTCTATGAAAGGACTAACACTCAATGAATTCCATGAACATTGGCAATCAAGTATATGTTCCACCTCCATCGATTTCCGATTTCATTCAGGCGCCAGCCATAGGAATGACGCCTAAATCGAGTAATGGCGGTAAATTCTCCGATATTCTATCGAAATCGCTCAATGCGCAAAAAGTTGATGTTAATTTCTCAATTCATGCGCAACAACGTCTTACAACGCGAGGCATTAATCTAAGTGACGAAGATATGGCCCGGCTTGATGACGCCATTGATAAAGCAGACGAAAAAGGAGCGCACAACTCCCTGATCGTTTTGGATGGCAACGCGCTTGTGGTTAATATCGACAACCGCACAGTAGTCACAGCTATGGATTTATCCGGTGCATCGAAGAATGTGTTCACTCAAATCGACAGCGCCGTTGTTGCATAATTATTTAATTTTATTTTTACCCTTTAGCAGCGCCCGCTGGATCAATTTTTAACTGTATTTACACTCTATACAAATGAGGCTGGACCTCTTTGAGGAAGCCTCTGAATCGTTGATCGACTGATGCGATTCAAGAAAGCAGGATGCTTTCTACATAATTATCTACCGTTTGAGGGATAAATTACCCGCTCAACGGGTAGTAGAGCAGACATGGAGGTCAATTCATAATGACTATTCGTTCACTTTTTGTAGGTCTTACCGGTCTTACCGCGATGGGACACAATATTGATGTTATCGGTAACAATATTGCTAACGTCAATACCGTTGGATATCGCGCCAGCCGCGCTTCTTTCGACGATATATTCTATCAAACCCTATCATCAGGCATCGGCGCCAGCGGAACGCGAGGCGGCGTTAATCCTGTTCAATTTGGAACAGGCGTAAAACTGGGCAGCGTTGACAAGATTTTCACCCAAGGCAGTCCTGAAACCACCGGCAGATTATTGGATCTGGCCGTTATGGGCGATGGATTCTTCGTGCTGCGGGATGGTGATGGAAGTGAGAAGAGTAACGAATTTCTGACCCGAGCTGGTAATTTTTCTCTGGATAATGAAGGTTTCCTTGTTGATCCGGCATCAGGATATCGGCTAATTGGCCAGACCGCCGATGAAAATGGCATGTTAGAGACATCAAAATCTCTAGGTCCTCTACAAATTGATGATAATCGCAAATCTCTCGCTCAAACAACTAACATTGTTCGCGCCGGAGGTAATTTTGATTCCAGCGTTGGTGACAACTCTCCTGTATCTCAAGCATTAAATACCAGTAATCTTCTGGGGATATTCGACGCAAAAGGCGAACCCATGGGATTAATAAATGGAGACGTTATCAAATTTGAAACTGGCTTTCTAAATTTGAATAATCCTCCTGTCGGCGTCGATAATCCGGTTGAACTTACAAAGCAGAACATCAATGACAGAGGTGAAGGCGTCATCATGACAATCACGGCAACCACCACAATTGCTGATCTGCAGGAGGCCTTTACTGATTTCTTTTCAGGAATTATCACCGAAATCACTCCAGGCGTGGCCAGCGGTATAGACGTCAATTTTAATTCTTCCGGTGCTTTTGAATTTTCTAACAGTGGTAAAAATTCACTAAAAGGGATTCGAATAGGTTTGGATGCCAGAAATACCGAAACTGAGCCTCCGGTGGATGCGAACAGACTAATTGGCAACTTATTTGTCAATGAAGGCGATCCTGATTTTACCAAAACATTGAATGTTGGTGCAACAGAAGTAGTTTCAACTAATAGCGTCCGCCAGGCGGATCGTAATACATCCATCGATGTATTCGATTCCCTGGGCGCATCGCATACTGTTTCTGTGGGATTAGCGGCGGATACCAGTCAACCTGCCGCCATCAAAGAGACTATCCTTGGGGAACTACGGGATAGTGAAGGACGTTTTCTTATTCCAGATGGTATTGTTCCTCCCAAGATAGAGTTGCTTGAACCACAAAATGACCCGGCCAGCAATACCGCTACTTTCACGGCGCGGCAGGTTAGTAATATTGTGGCGACGCAGGGAGTCTTTTCATATAATGACGCCAATGGCAACCTGATCGCTATTCGCGTTTCTGATGGCGCCTTATCTATTAACGGAGGCACATTCAACGTACCAACCAACGATGCCATTAGAGCTGTGTTTGATGACAATGACATTAATGTTACTGGAAACGAATTTCTAAACATCCCTAGTAAAAATGTTGAAGGTGGATTAATTGGCGATGAAGGTTTTACTGAAAACACCACCTTGGAAATTGTACGCAGCAATATTGAAAAAAGAATCAATTCATCAATCCAGAGAATAGCGGATAACATTGTGGATCTTGATCCAGACGATTTACCTGCTGAATTCATTAGTCCTAACGTATCAGGACTATTGGCTGAACCGGCAACTGAACTGGAATTCAAAGTAATTCTTACTGATGACGGTAGTTTCCAATTCGAAACGACTGGTGGTAATATGGGAGCATCAGCTTTGCCTGATAGTGATGCCAGAACCGCGAGTCTGATAGCCGCCGCCGGCGGCGAAGATAATATGGGCATGGTGCTTGATCTGGCTGCCAAAACGCGCTCGATCCGCGTCA
This sequence comes from bacterium, assembly GCA_963662285.2. GTDB lineage: Bacteria > Hinthialibacterota > Hinthialibacteria > Hinthialibacterales > Hinthialibacteraceae. The sequence goes on along the minus strand of CAXXMV010000006.1, from coordinate 1,683,891 downwards.
GCACCCTCGATACGACTACTGATCCGGCCACAGAGGATCAGGAAATAGATATCGATAACACCGATGTTGATAAAAAAGTTACTGGATTTCTCAAAGACGCTACAGCAGATGAAATCTTCGGTTCGGATTTAACTAAAGTATTTTCTATTGGAAATACCGACTTTGGACCACTGGTTGAAGGCGATCCATCTTTGGCTGAGCCTACTGGCATTAATGATTCCGGCGTTCACCTGGTCGCCTTAAGTTCAGGTACATTTTTTGAAATGGAAGACGCCGCTGGCGCTCCAGAATACTTTAGCGAAACTGACGCTTTCGATCCCGAAGTTACTGCATTCCGCGCTCTCTTCAATCAGAGAGGCTATGGAATAGCGGCTGATTTCGACGGCGAAACGGGAGTGGATCGCACTGAAGGCGTTCCTATAGGAATAGTCGCCAAAGCAGGCTCTGGTAATGTATTCACATCAAATACTATTCATCAGGATGGCCTCACTCGCAATACGGTGAATTTCCAGGCGGTTGTTCCCAACGACGCACGCAAACCTCCACAAGGAACCACCGGATCACTTTATTTTGATAACACGGGACGTTTTGACCAGTATGGCTCTAGCAATACGCCCAACATCTCATTCGATTACGATGATAATGATCCACAAAACGGCGGCGCCAGAGAAGTTAAATTCGAGATGGATTTAAGCGGCATCACCCAGTTTGACAGCAACCACACAGCTCAGCTGCAAAGCCAGGACGGACGTCCCGTAGGTATGCTTGATAATGTCGCTATTACAGCCAATGGCGAAATCATGGGTCTGTTCACTAATGGCGATTCTCAAACATTAGGTAAAGTCATGTTAGCCACGGTCACCAATGAAGGCGGACTCGTCCAACAAGGCAACACCCTCTTCCAGTACCGTGATGGCGACAATAGTGGAGAACGACGCTTCGTTGAAGCTGATTCAGAAGCCGGTACTATCGAATCAGGATCATTGGAACTGTCTAATGTCGACCTGGCGGCAGAATTCACCAAACTGATCGTTGCGCAACGGGCTTATCAGGCTAATGCGCGTATCATAACCACAGGCGACCAGATTCTTACAGAAATTGTTTCGTTGAAACGTTAATAATTCACGCAATAGAATTAATTAACTCATACCATCATAAAACCGGGAGTCATTTAATGGCTTCCGGTTTGTTTTATTACTCTACCTGATATTCTCCATTGTTTACAATTTCACATCGATTTCAGTGTTGCATGCTATTGGGAACAAGCGTATAGTCTATATAATAGCGGATAGTATTCTTACCTACGGTAAATTCAGGTAAGCAAGCACCCACTCCCACCTTGAAAGGGCTATGGTTTAGGCAAATTAAAAACGCAATGTAAAAAACAATTAAACGCACGACTAAAATGATTATAAAAGATATGTTCATTTACAATTATGATTAATAATGGTTGTTATATAAAATTATTGAAAAAATATTAATAATGGTTTGAAATTACATCGAATGTAATATAACATATAGCGATATTATTTAATCAAGGTGGTTGATGTTCATGGTTTTGGGTCCTCTGGATGAAGAAAGAGTCAAAAATATTCGTGATCAACTGAGCCAGGAATTCTCAAAACCAATTCCTGAGTTCGAGGTCAGGAAATTCTTACCCGGAGTCATGTATAGGAGAAATGGCGTGATTCAATTAACAAAGTTAAACGGCTCTTCTTTCATGATGAATGCAGAATTGATCGAGACGCTTGAAGAGACGCCTGATACGGTAATATCAATGGCGACAGGACGTAAGTATTTGGTTAGTGAATCAATGGAAGAAGTTCGTAATAAGTGCGTAGCGTATAAACGGGATATTTTCAAGGATTTATTAAAAAGCTGATCTCTGATATAAGTAACGCATAGGGAGTTAACCTGTGGATCTCTCGACAGTTGTCGGTCTTATTCTCGCATTCGGTCTTGTGGCGGCGGCTATTATCTCTGGCGGCAGTTTCATGGATTTCATCGATACCCCGTCAGTATTGATTGTTATCGGTGGTACATTCGCCGTAACTCTGATTAATTTCCCTCTACCGACTGTGTTGGGTTTAGTTGGAGTTTTAAAGAACGCCTTTTTCAACGCCGCCTTATCTCCCTTAGATACCGTAAGCACGCTCGTCAGTTTCGCTGAACGCGCCCGTCGTGAAGGAATCCTGGCGCTTGAAGGTTCAATGGATGAGATTGAAGATGATTTTATCCGCTCCGGTCTACGTCTGGCGGTTGATGGCGTTGAACCGGAACTTATCAAGGATATTCTCCAGACGGAATTGGCCTTTATTGAAGACCGTCACCGGACCGGACAATCAATACTTACCTATATGGGATCGGCGTCACCCGCTCTGGGTATGATCGGTACGCTGGTTGGCTTGGTGCAGATGCTTGGCAACCTGGAAGACGCCAGCACTATAGGTCCGTCTATGGCTATCGCCCTATTAACAACACTCTATGGAGCTATGATGGCCAATTTGGCTTTTATTCCATTAGCTGGTAAACTAAAGGCGCGGTCATCAGATGAAATATTGCTTAAGGAAGTAGCCATCGAAGGTGTCATGTCCATCCAGGCGGGCGATAACCCGCGCATCCTGGAACAGAAACTGTTGGCATTCCTGGCGCCTAGCATTAGACCGCCAAGAGAAGAATAGTAATCAGATAATCAGGAGTCAGTTCGATGCCCAGAAAAGAAGAAGAAAGCAGCGCCGGCGCGCCCGAATGGATGTGCACCTTCTCGGATATGATGTCTCTCCTGCTCTGCTTTTTCGTTCTGCTCTTTTCCATGTCCACTATCGAAAAGAAGAAAAAAATACAGGCGATGGCCTCTCTCAAGGCGGCCTTCGGAGGACAACCAGCTCCATATATTGTTGAAAACATCCCTGACAAACACACTCAGCCGGAGTTATCCCGGCCTGCGCAGCCCAAGCGCAAGAAATCTTATGGCAAAGATGAACTGCGCGTGGAAGAACGCCAAAAAGTTCGATCATGGAGCTTACAAAACGTTGTTCAAGTAACCGGAGTGGAACAGGGCATTACTTTTAGAATATCCGGAGACGCCCTTTTCGAAAAAGGCAGTTCCATTATTACTGAAAAAGGAATCGTAGCTCTTGATAAAATTGCAAGTGAACTGATTCAATTTCCCTCTAATCCCATCAGAATCGAGGGACATACGGATGCTTCCCCGCACTCTGAAAAAGATGGCAACTGGCATTTGTCGGCGGAAAGGGCATATGCCGTGATGAAATTCCTGATTGAAATTGGTTGTCCCTATGGTCAGGTTAAAAAAGAGCGCATCAGTTATGAAGCATTTTCCGATAATAAACCTTTGCCTAATTTGCATGAACGTCAAACAAGAATCGAACAGGCTCTCAATCGGCGAGTAGAAATTATTCTTATTCAAACAGACCAGGGAGAGGGGACATTCTTTTATGATCCTATCGTGAAAGATCCTCGTACGCCATTACTACTTATTAATAGCGAATAGTATTAAGGAGCATTACCATGCCCAAAAAAGAAGAAGAAAGCAGCGGCGGCGCGCCCGAATGGATGTGCACCTTCTCAGATATGATGTCGCTTCTGCTTTGCTTTTTCGTTCTTTTGTTTTCCATGTCCACCATTGAAAAAGAGAAATTTGTTCAAGCCATTTCATCTATTCAGGGCGCTCTGGGCCGAATACCGGGTATGTACAACATGGCCTTCGTACCCCCAGTGAGCATACAACCACAGAAATCTGAACCTACGCAACGTAATAAAACTATTGAACGGGCCAAAGAAGCCATTGCTAAAAAAGCACGTTCCAAACTTGTTTCTAACGAGTCTTCCAGTGAAATAATCGTGGAAGGCGTCCGGGAAGGAATCCGTTTTTCTCTTTCCGGTCGGATTCTTTTTGCTCGTGGTATGGCTATGTTATCACAAGAAGGTAAAAAACATCTTGATGCTATTGCTGAGATTTTGATGGATTTTAAGAATCAGGATATTCGCATCGAAGGTCACACCGATTCAGCTCCGATGCGTAACTCCAGTTTCCGTGATAACTGGACCCTGGCCTATCGACGCGCTTTTAACACTATGGTTTATTTACGTGATGAAGTAACCAATCCCGAAGTGCGTATAGATGGAAAACGCTTCAGCATCATGTCTTGTTCAGATAATAGACCGCGCTTCCCGGAAACTACTCCAGAGTATCAGGATTTAAATCGTCGTGTTGAAATTGTGCTTTTGCAAAGCACCAATTCCGAATCAATTACGGGTATTCTTGAAGGTTCAGAGGAAACCAGGAAAGTCCCCGAAGACTCAGATTTTCTTCCGATCAGATAAACTAAAACATACAAAAATCATGTTGATTATTTCATCTCACCTTTGAGGTATTTGTCATTGACAAACAGCATATTAGAATTAAACCTTACTGCCCTTAATGCAAATTCCCCACAACTTGCCGCAACCATGCGGTCTATTGATCTGGCGGGTTTTCAGGCGGAAATAGTACGCACCAAGACATCGGCGCCCTCGCTTCGCGTCATCTCGCCCGAAAGCGGTAAACCGGAACTGTTGCACAGCGCTTATGATCCTTTACGCGAAGCGCAGCGTTGGGCTGAAAGCGCAGTATTGGAAACTCCTACTAATATAGCGGTTTTGGGAATGGGCTTAGGTTATCACCTGCATACATTGGTTAAGCAACAACAAAGACTATTACGCCATTTAATCATCATAGAGCAGGATCCACGCATAATGTGGATTGCATTATCTTCCCTGGATATGCGTTCCATAATCAATCGCGAAGGAACCCTATTCATCATTGGCGCTGAACCGGAAGCCGATTGTCTTGCTGAGCATTTGACTGATGTTCGCTCCGATATGATTATTCATAACTGCCATTTCCTGTCTCATTCTCAATCTCTGCGGATGTCGCCAAACTATTACAATTCAATAAAGGAAACCTTACTGCAGATGTTGACTCATGATGAAGTCAACATGCGCACCAACATGGAGAACCAGGGACGCAACCAGTTCAATATCTACATGAATCTGCCTGCCATGATAAAAGGATACGCCTTGAAGGATTGCCAGGGATTGATGCAGGGCGTCCCCGCCATCGTTTCTGCTGCGGGTCCTTCGCTGGATAAAAACATTGATCAGTTGAAGGCGCTTAATGACAACGCTGCTGTTTTTATTGTCGACACGGCGCAAATCACTTTTAAAAAACATGGCTTTATTCCCGATGTGGTCATTACGGCTGACCCAACTCCTTTGAATTTCAGTCACTTTGAAAAAATCGATAATCTGGGCAATTCAATTTTGGCCTTCCACCCAGAATCGCAACGGGCTATAACTCAAAAATATATCGATCACCCATACCTGCTTCCCCTGTTTGATCCCAATATTCCACTGCTGGATTATCTATTCGACCTTGATGAGGTGAATGGGCGCATGGAACGCGCCATGAATGTAGGGCATATTGCCCTTAATCTGGCATTGCATATGGGATGCTCTCCCATAATTTTGATCGGCTTCGACATGGCTTTCCCTCGTAATGGAGGAACGACTCATGCCCAGGATGGCGCTGTATCCCGTACCATAGATCCCATGCAGCAGGATGGAACTGTTAATATTGGCGGTAAAGCAGGCAAAGCTATAGCTGAATCGGGTAAAATGACCCTGGTTCCAGGTTATTATGGTGACGAAGTGCCCACCACAGTTCCCTTCTCCCTCTATATCCGGGCGCTGGAAAAAACCGCTGCTCAATCGAATGTTGAGATCATTGATGCCACTGAAGGCGGCGCGTTAATCAAGGGAATGAAGCGTATGCCCTTACAGGAGGCCTTACAGACTCACTTAAAAGACACTGGCGTTTCACAACGTTTTGACAGTTTCAAACAACATAAGCCGCAGCCTCCCTACCAGGAAGTGATTGATAAGTTAAAGCATGGACGTCAGATTCTAGAAGATTCCGTAAAATCATGCGATTCACTGCTCGCGATGCTCGACCGCTGGAAAATCATTCTTTCACAACAAAACCTTAACAAGCAAGAGGCGCATGATTTATTTAATGAATTTGAAAATATCTGGATAAAAATGTGCGGACAGGAACTATTCGATCCATTACTGGGCGGATCAGTGCAACACGTCTATTTTGTTCGTCAACGTACTGCACGGGCGAGAGACGATAGCGGAAACGCTTTCCTCGAGTTGATCCTTCATAAATATTCTTCTATTGTTCCTGAAATGAAAACTATCATTAAGAATTTTATTCAATGCGTCGATTTGGCGCAGTCATCCCTCATAGCCCATGGATCTATGCAAAAATGAGTCTAAATATCGGTATTGTATGTTATCCCTCGATTGGCGGCAGCGGCATAGTCGCCACAGAACTGGGGAAATCATTATCCAGACAAGGTCATAATATTTGCTTCATCAGTTATGATCTCCCCCGTAAACTCGAAGACGCCACTGAAGAATTTCACTATCATCATGTAGATGTACCGCTCTATCCATTATTTAAGTTTCCTCCTTATACTCTGGCGCTGGCCTCTACTATCTACCAGACTATTGAGGAGCATCCCCTGGATATCCTTCATGTCCATTACGCCGTTCCTCATAGCACATCCGCCTTTCTGGCCAAACAGATGCTCTGTAAAAAAGCCGAGCATCTTAAGGTTGTCACTACCCTGCATGGAACCGATTCTGTGTTGGTGGGGCAGATGCCATCCTACAAACCAGTGGTTGAATTCAGCATTGACGCCAGTGATGAGGTGACAGCTGTCAGTCATGATTTGAAAAAATCGACTTTAGAGCAATTTAATATAAAAAAAGAAATCCATGTCATTCATAATCCTATAGATACGGATGTTTATTCTCCACCGGCCAACGATGATCGCTGGCAGAATACTACAAAAACAATAGTTCACCTGAGTAATTTCCGACCGGTAAAACGTATTTTGGATATCATAAAAGTATTTGATTTAATCGCTGCATCGGTTCCGGTTCGATTAATTCTAGCTGGTGAAGGGCCTGAACAATCCTCTGCCGAATTGCTTGTCAATCAATTGGGTTTGCAAAAGAAAGTGGAATTCGCCGGTTCTTTGAATAATGTAACGGGACTTTTACGAAAAGCGGATTTACTGCTATCCACTTCTGAAAGCGAGTCTTTCGGCATGACCATCGCTGAAGCCATGTCCTGTGGCGTTCCTGTAGTGAGCACTAGAGTTGGAGGCGTTCCTGAAGTTATGCAAGATGGAGTGACCGGATTTCTGCAACCCATTGGCGATATTCAGGAATTAGCCCGGTCCGCCATTCGCATTTTGACAAATCCTCAATTACAGAGAACCATGGGACAAGCGGCGCGTAAACATATCATAAACAAATTCAACCTTGATTTAATTACTCAACAATACGTAGACCTTTACCAAACTGTAATACTTTCTAAAAATAAAGATTGTCCTCATGCCCGTCAGGATTAGAAATTTTCTATCCGTCATTGTTACATGACTGGTTTTCATTGTTGATGATCTGAACATGCGATATAATTAGAAGTATGAATCTAAAAGTCCAATATTCCATAATATTACTGGTCTTCATAGCCATAGCCTTCTTATCGGTTAAAGCTATGGCTGAAGAACTCCAGTGCGGTCGATGCGGTAAAACCATTCAGGGACAGTATGTTTCTTATAGCCTGGATGGCAATAAGAAATTACTGGTTTGCCAGAAGTGCGACAAACAACTACTGCATTGCAAAGCCTGCGGCCTGCCATTTCACAACAAGGACCTGGTTAAAATCAAAGGTGAAATCCTTTGCAAGCCATGTTATGATAATTCAATATTTTGCAATATATGCAACCGGCGTATTAATGGAAAATACTACCAATCCAAGGATGGTTCAGAGAAATATTGCAGCCACTGTTATAACCGTTATCCCCGTTGCGCAGTATGCGACCGCCCCGGCAACCTGCATCGCCTTGATGGGGGAAAATCCGTATGCGATGAGTGTCTCGCTAAACTGCCTTTATGCGGATCATGCGGCAAACCCATTGTTGGAACCTACTATAAATTCGATTCCTCAGACCAACTATTCTGCGAAAAGTGCAAAAACCACAATCCTAAATGCTATTCCTGCGGCGTCCCCCTGGGTAAACAACATTTTCGCTTCGATGATGGACGAAGAGTATGCATTAACTGCAATAACCGTGCGGTATATGACGTAGAGCAGATAAAACAAATCATGGCTGAAGTAGAGCAACTTTGCGTCAAGCATTTAGGCTTGAAAGTCAACACTCCCTATCAACTACAAATTAAACCGATGAATAGCAAGTCGTCAATTCAAGCCAATAAAGCCAAAAAGGGAGAAAATGGCGACAGCCCCTTATTTGGCAAGGAATTGGGTTTATACCGGCGCTTAAATGGCAAATCAGAAATTTTTCTCTTGTATGGTCTGCCCAAAGAGATGCTTTACGATACTGCGGCGCATGAATACGCCCATGCCTGGCAATCCGAAAACTGCATCAACAATCAGTCGCTCGAAATACTGGAAGGCTTCGCCCAATGGGTCTCATCCCAGATTCTGCATATCAAGAATTTCCCCAAAACCCTCGAACACCTAGAAGCCCGCACCGATAACCCCTATGGCACAGGCTACCACAAAGTAAAAAGCCTTGAACAACGTATGGGCAAAGTTAGGATGATCGAATATATCAAGAAAGTTAAATAAATATTTAACGATTCTTTTCCCCGTTGATTTATTTCTATCACATAATAACTGTCCATACAGGACATCAATGATGTTTTCCATTTAACACATGAAAAACCATGGAGTTATAATTATTTTCGTATTGGATTTAATGCGGTCATTGAGCTAGTATCCGATATAAATATCAAGAAAAACGTGTAGAATCCCATCATTTTCTATCATATAATAACTATATATTTTTTATTTTTCGTTAATTTAATGGCTAAATTGGTTTTTTATTAATATTTCTGTCGACGCCATATAATAAACAGTAATCGAACTTAAGAATTCTGTTGAAAAAAACAACTTAACCGTTTTTATTTATAAGGGAGAAATACGTTCATGAAAGCATTAAGAATTTTGTTTAATGTTGTATTGGTTCTACTATGCGTGATCTTAAATGCCGATCATGCATTTGCTCAGAACACAAGGCTATGGGAAAAACCACGTGTTATTGTCACAAGCGATGGAGAGATTGATGACCAGTGCTCCATGATTAGGTTCCTTCTATATACGAATGAGTGCGATGTAGAGGGAATCGTCTCTTCGAGTTCCCAGTATCACGCTCATGGACACAAGTGGGCCGGGGATGACTGGATTAATCCAGATTTGGATGCATATGCAAAGGTTTATCCAAACCTGATAAAACACGATCCAGAATATCCGACGCCTCAATACCTGCGAGAGCGCACGGTCCTGGGGAATGTGAAGTCTGAAGGAGATATGGAAGAGGCCACGGCAGGATCGCAGCTTATCGTGAAGGTATTGCTAGATAAGACGGATAATCGACCGGTTTGGCTGCAAGCGTGGGGCGGGATGAACACGATTGCCCGTGCACTGAAAACTATCGAAGATGAACATCCCGAAAGAATGGCAGAGGCCGCAAAGAAGATGCGGTTCTTCTTTATTTGGGAGCAGGATAAAACCTATCAAGAATATATTCATCCACATTGGAGAAAGTATGAGATTCCAACAATCATTTCGGATCAGTTCGAGGCGATAGCGTATCGCTGGAAGCAGGCTCAGCCAGAGGAAATGCAGAAATATTTCGAGGGTGCGTGGATGAAGAAAAACATATTGGAAAACCATGGGCCATTGTGTTCAATCTATGCGGCGCAAGAAAACGGGGATTTCCGCTCAGAAGGTGATTCGCCAGCCTTTCTGCATACAATCGTGACTGGATTGCGCAACATGGAGTCGCCAGATTGGGGAGGATGGGGCGGACGTTATGTGCGGGTTCGTGAAAACACATGGCTCGATCCAGTTCCAGTCTCAGGATATACGCATCCAAGCGGACGATGGTACGGGAGCACTGGATGGGGACGAAACAGCCTGCGGAAAAGTTCAACGTCTACACCAGAGCAGCGTCGGTTGTATTTCAAACCGATGTGGCGCTGGACGGATGCTTTGCAAAACGATTTTGCAGCTCGCGCAGACTGGTGCGTTAAATCGTATGAGGATGCAAATCATGCGCCAATTGTTATGCTCGGACATGCATTGGATCTTGAGGCTAAACCGGGCGCTACCGTAAAACTGAGCGCAAAAGGAACAAGCGACCCTGATGGAGATAATCTGACGTATCGTTGGTGGCAATATGAGGAAGCGGGTAGTTTCGATGGCGCCGTTGAAATTAATGATGCAGGGAAACAGGATGCATCATTCATAGTCCCAAACAATGCCGGCAAAGGGAAAACAATTCATATTATCTGTGAAGTGACAGATAAAGGTACACCGCCATTAACGAGATATCAGCGGGTGGTTGTTCATATCCGGTAAACCTTACTTACTAAAGATCATCTCGTTCATAGGCGCAAAACAAATCAAATCGAGGAAACGATGAAAAAAACATTTTGGTCACTTACGTTAATGCTGTTTCTTTCCATTACTATCTCTATATCATCCCATACGGCTCCGCTCAAACCGCGTATGGTTGTATTGACGGACATTTCACCCGACAACGTTGAACCGGATGATATGGAATCCATAATCCGGCTTTTTGTCCATGCCGACATGTTCGAAATCGAGGGGCTGGTTCACTCAACCGGCTGGAGTGCAAGTACCGCTCGGGAGCCGTATTATCAATTGATTCACGAAGCGATTGATTTATACGAAAAAGATTTACCCAACCTGATAAAACGCTCCAACCAAGATGGATATTTACTCGATGATTCTCAACAGGAAATCGGATACTGGCCCAGTCCGAAATATTTGAGAGACCGGACCATGTTCGGCAGTAAGAACCGGGGGTACAGTTACATAGGTAAAAATAATGTTTCTCCCGGCAGCGAACTGATTGTTAAACTGGCTGATGAAGATGATGACCGTCCCCTTTGGATTACAGTCTGGGGCGGTGGTAATACTCTTGCTCAAGCAATCTGGCAGGTGAAGAAAGAGCGTAGTGAAGAAGAACTGATAACTTTTCTGCATAAACTCCGCATTTATACGATAACCGATCAGGATGGAGCCCAGAAATCCGGTAATGTCATCAAATGGAGTGAAAGCTCGCATCAATGGATGCGTCGGGAGTTTGGAAAGGATCTTCTGTTTATTTGGGATGAATGCGCCTGGAAATATCAGAATGGCGCCGGACGAAAAAATTGGAATGAGTATGCAACCCATATCCAGAATCATGGCAATCTGGGTAACCGATATCCTAAATATAAATATGGAGTTGAAGGTGACACTCCTGCTTTCCTTCATATCATACCTACCGGTCTTAATAATCCTGATATTCCAAACCATGTTGGCTGGGGCGGGTATTTTGAGTTTGGTGAATGCAAGGACGGCGCAACCAAAGCATATCAGAACCATGGTGGTACAGCTAGTAGTACTTCCTACAAATATCAACAGTATTACTACCCGGCAACCTTTAACAATTTTGCCGCCCGAATGGACTGGGCGAAAGAAGGTAAAGGGAACCGAAATCCAGTTGTTGTTATTAATGATGACAAAGGCCTTGATATATTGACGATTCAACCCAACCAAGGAAAGATTGTCACACTTGACGCTTCCAAATCGTATGATCCGGATGGCGATAAACTGACGTTTCATTGGTGGGTTTTAACCGAAGCAGGCACTTATACAGAGAAGGTCAATATCTCAAACAGCAACTCAAATCAGGCCTCAGTAAATATACCGTCCAATTCAGCGGGGAAGAGTTTTCATGTGATATGCGAAGTTACGGATAACGGTACGCATAATCTAACCAGTTATCGCAGGATTATCTTTAAGTCGATTGAAAATACACCGAAAAACTGAGATATGGGGAAGATACATAATACGCGCAGCGCTGTCGCGTTGGAAACCTTCCTCAGCAAGTTACGTATTCATCAAATTGCAACCTAGGATGGCACGATTGGTTGGTTGCGCAATACTTTCCCGAAATTGTTCAATTGTTTTGAATCATATTAAAAGAACATGAAATCAATAAATCAATATAAGGAAGAAAATTATTATGAATAAGTATTTCTGCAATATATCAGTTATGGCGATTATCCTATTAAGTTACACGGCATACAGTTTCGCCCAAAATCAACTTGCATTTCCCGGCGCTGAAGGATACGGAAAATATACGGTTGGGGGACGCGGCGGTAAAATATACGAAGTGACGAACCTCAATGATTCCGGCGAAGGCAGCCTGCGTGCTGCGGTTGAAGCGAAAGGGCCGAGAACTGTTGTGTTTAGAGTCTCTGGTACAATCGATTTGAAAAGTAGATTAACGATTCGTAATCCCTATATCACTATCGCCGGGCAAACGGCGCCCGGAGATGGGATTTGTATAAAACGCTATCCGCTATCGATTGGCGCGGATGAAGTGATTATTCGCTATATACGAGTACGATTGGGAGATGAATCGGGTGTGGATGCCGATGCGGTTGATGCACGTATTATTAACGAAGTCATTAATGGCTATGCAACCTATGAAGGGCCTAATTACAAACAAAATAATACGATGCAAGATAAATCAAAAAAGAGCGGTATTATTGATTCTCAGAATGATGTCGGCGGCTGGCCGGAACTGAAAAGCACTACACCGCCTGCGGACTCCGACCACGACGGTATGCCCGACGAATGGGAAACAAAGAAGGGTCTTAATCCACATGACTCTACTGATGGGAACAAGGTTGCTGCCGATGGTTACACCATGCTGGAGAAATATCTAAACTACATTGATTAATATTATCTTAAATAATAATCAATACAGAATAGGATTAAATAATGTTTACTCGAAATAAACTCAAACGAATATTTCTGATGTTAATCAGTATAACAATTTTTAACATTTCCTCTTACGCAATGGAAATTGCAGAAAATGGCGCACTCTTTGGGGAACGTTACCGCGTCGTGGTCTCGTCTGATATCGGCGGTACTGATCCCGACGATTTCCAGTCGATGGTTCATCTGCTTTTGTATGCGGATGTTTTTGATATCGAAGGATTGATTTCATCTCCTTATGGTCCTGGCCGTAAAGAGGATATCTTAAAAGTTATCGATTGCTATGCGAAAGATTACTACAATCTTAAGTCATATTCCGAAATGTACCCAACACCCGGTGCATTAAGAAAACTAACAAAGCAAGGGGCAATCGATAGAGCGCCATACGCTGGCGTGCGGCAATCAACGGAAGGATCGGATTGGCTCATAAAATGCGCGCGCCGAAATGATCCGCGTTTGTTGTATGTACTTGTTTGGGGAGGTATAGAAGACCTTGCACAGGCGCTCCATGATGCGCCGGATATCCTGCCAAAGTTGCGCGTCTATTGGATCGGTGGTCCAAATAAAAAGTGGGGGCCAAATCCCTATCAATATATCGTCGACCATCATCCCGATTTATGGATCATCGAGTCAAACGCTACCTACCGCGGTTGGTTTACCGGCGGCAACCAGTCAGGGGAATGGGGAAACAAAGAATTCGTAACCAAACACATTGCTGGTAAAGGTTCTCTTGGAGATTTTTTCAACACTCAACTCGGTGGAACAATCAAGATGGGTGATACTCCATCTGTAAGCTGGTTGCTTAAAGGTAAACCTGAAGAACCAACACAGCCGGGTTGGGGCGGAAATTATGTACGGGCATGGGAGCGTCCTTATAAACGTTTTGAACGGCTCACCACGAAGGATGATAAAATCGAGGAATTCGGGATTCTCGAAATTGCATTACCTCTTGGAAACAATATTCTAAAGAATCCGAAAGCAATGCTCATTGTTGAAAACCAGTCACTCCCCGGACATGTTGCGGATGACAAGACCATGCGTTTCCGTTTTTCTCCAAAGGCCTCAAAGACGTATAAATTCAAAATTGAAAGTAATATCCCTGCTCTCAATGGAAAGACTGGCGGCATCACATCAATCAAAGTTCCACCTGACGCAGCGCAACGTCCATCGTCCAAACTTCCGAACTGGTGGACGGATAATCCTTCACCTGAATACGCCGAAGACGGACATATCGGCGCAAAAACGGTGAACCACTGGCGAGAAGCATTCTTAAAAGACTTCGCCGCGCGAATGCTTCGCTGTCAGTCTCCAAAGGTTAATGGCAAAGAACCTTTTCACCCCATTAACGCTGTGGAAACTAAGGATTCTTCAACAGATGCGCCTGTAATTTTTATGGTGGGTGATTCCACGATGTCTGACAAGCCCCTTTTTCCTGCACAGCCCGAACGTGGATGGGGCCAATTGCTACCACTGTATTTCAAGCATGATGTTCATATCCGAAATCTGGCCAGAAATGGGCGTAGTTCGAAGAGTTTTCGCGCTGAAGGCCGCTGGGATATCGTAATGAATGATTTACGTCCAGGCGATTTTGTTATCATTCAGTTTGGCCACAACGATCAGAAGTCCCATGATCCGAAACGCTACACAGAAGCCTTCGGTTCCTTTAAAGAAAATCTGGCGCGTTATGTTCGTGAAACGCGTTCAAAAGGCGGTAAACCAATACTTGCTACACCTGTCGTGCGCCGGAAGTTTGCGAATGATATAGAACTCATTGATACACATGGGGATTATTCGATTGCTGTTCGTCAGGTTGCCAAAGAACTCCACGCGCCTCTATTAGACATCGAAAAACAGAGCGCTACCTTGGTCAAAAAACTGGGTCCGCAACTTTCCAAGAAACTTTATATGTGGGTTGAACCAATTGAGTTCGATGCAATCAAAGATGGCAGACAAGACGACACGCATCTCAATGCATTTGGCGCCTCCCGGATATGCGATATGGCTATCCGGGATATGAGATCGACTGTTCCAGAACTGGTACGATGGTTAAGGTAGTCTACGATTAGGAAAGACATCGATCAAATAGCCCGGTCAGTATACAAAAAATCCTGTGCAAGGAATCTATGATTTATACATGAAAGGCAAATCGATGAAAAACCTGAATGCCATAGTTCAATTGGCTGGAACGCTTGTTTGCGTGACGGTTATGTTCGCGATTACAACCACAGCTGTCAGTGCTACAGAAAAGACCCGCATCCTTGTTCTTACTGATATCGAAAACGAACCTGATGATGCTATGTCCATGGTTCGCCTTCTCACTTACTCCAACCAATTCGATATCGAGGGACTGGTTGCCACCACCTCCATCCATCAGCCAAATAAGACGGCGCCTTGGCGAATAAAGGAGATCGTCGAGGCCTACGGCAAAGTTCGTGACAATCTCGAAATCCACGAGTCCGGCTACCCTAAAGCCGAATATCTGTTCTCAGTGATCAAAGAAGGCCGACCCGCTTGCGGCATGAACGCAGTTGGTGAGGGTATGGATTCCTCAGGGTCTGAACGGCTTATCGCAGCAGTCGACCGCGACGATCCGCGCCCGCTCTGGGTTCCGGTTTGGGGCGGCCCCAACGTACTGGCGCAGGCGCTCTGGAAAATCCGAGCCACGCGCACTCCTGAAGAACTTGATAAGTTTGTCGCCAAACTCCGCGTTTATACCATCTCCGATCAGGACGACAGCGGCCCGTGGATCCGGAAGACATTTCCAAAGTTATTCTATATCGCAAGCCCAGGTTATCATCCCGGCGGCGCCTATCACTTCGCAACCTGGAGCGGTATCGCTGGCGACAACTTCCATGCCCGATTTACCGGTGCAGACTTTACTATCGTGGATAATCCCTGGCTCGACAAGAACATTCGCAGCAAAGGTCCACTCGGTAAACAGTATCCCCACATGGATTATCTCATGGAAGGTGACACACCGAGTTTCCTCGGCTTGGTCAATAACGGGCTTAATGTATCCGAACGTCCCGACTGGGGCGGTTGGGGCGGCCGCTACGAATTCTATACTCCTCATAAGCAGAAATGGCATCTAGAAACCGAAACCCGCCCGTTTTGGTCCAACGCTATGGACGAGGTTCTCGGCGTGGATGGCCGCTGGCACACTAGCAACCACGCGACCATTTGGCGCTGGCGATCCGCCTATCAAAACGATTTCGTCGCACGCATGGACTGGACCATCAAGCCGTATAAAGCAGCAAACCATCCGCCTGTGATAAAGCTCGATCATCCAGCAGAACTGACTGCTAAAGGGGGCGAACGCGTCAACCTCAGCACCGGGGGCGTAACCGATCCTGACGGCGATGCTATGTCCTACGAGTGGTTCTACTACGGTGAGGCTGGCTCCTTTACCGTTTCCAGCGCCCGCACAGGCCAGCCGCTCGAGATTAAAAATCATGACCAGCCCAATGCCTGGTTCACTGTACCCACAAGTCGTGTTATGCCGCCCGGTGCAGGAACGATGCACATTATCCTGGCCGTCACTGATAAAGGGGCGCCTCCACTGACCCGCTACAAACGCGTGATCATAAAGGTCAGTCCTTGAACCTATAAAAAATGATAGTATATAATTAATGCTACTTGAAAGGATGCGTCATGAGATTCTTAAATAATTATCCAAATTACAGAATTACAAAAGTTCTTATTGTTGTCATGATGATGTTAATCATTACCTCTTCATCCATTGCGCAAAATCGACAAAAACGAGAGGTCAACTGGGTAAATCCAAAACTACCCAACGGTCCAGGGTTGTCACACCATATTCTTAAAAGCGAGTCAATGAAACACGAGGTCGGATATGTTGTTTGGACTCCTCCTGACTATAACAATAATAAGGACATACGTTATCCTGTGATTTATTTTCTTCATGGTGTAGGAGGAAATGAAAGCGCTGATGCAGCTGGATTTTCGGGTCATGTCTCAAAGGCGATCAGAGATAGCGTTCTTCCACCGGCTTTGTGCGTTTTCCCGAATGGCGGGATGAGTGGTTATCGCGGTGAGGTTGAAGAAATGATCATCAAAGAATTAATTCCTCTTATCGACAAGTCTTACCACACAATTGCGAAGCCTGAATCACGAGTTGTCGCTGGTTTTTCAATGGGTGGAGCCGGAGCGGTCCGGCTTGTTATAACATACCCCAATCTCTTTTGCGCTGCTGCCAGCTGGGGCGGAGGCGCTCGCCAAGGAAATACGGAGTTCTTTGAAATGGCTTCAAAAAATGCAGACATCCTGAAAAAGAACCATGTCGCACTCATGCAAATTAAAGGCGATCTGGATCGGCCGGAAGGCAATCAGGATTTCGCCAAACATTTGGATGCATTGGATATTGAGAATGAGCTGATAATACTACCAGACACGAAACATAACCTGGGCCATTATTACGAGCGGTCCGCCGGGCAAATGATGAAATTTCTAGCCCGCCATATTCAGAACGCGAATAACGCCGCCAAACAGGACAAGCATTGATATATTTAGTTCTCGTAGGGTGGGCTAAAAGCCGCGAAAGCGGCGTAGCCCACCGTGTTCTACTAGTTAATATAAATAATAATCCCCAACATAAGAAGCAGTTTCTCTGATGGGCAGATTAATGTAAGAAGCGTTTTCTCCTCCCAGGTAAATGGTTTGAGTGGCATTGACGGCGTTACTAATGCTATCGTTTGGGATGCCGGTATTTGGATTAGGCTCGAACCAGGGGCTGTTACTGCTGGATATAGCGACGCGAATTTGGTGTCCGGTGTTGAATACCATGCTGGTGGATTGCAGATCGATTTCCAATCGATAAATTTCTCCCGGTATTGCGAGTTCATGTTTCTCATACGAGTTGCGGAAACTGAGCCGACGTATGCCGTGGGTGAGGATCATGCTTCGTCCGTCGGGATAGACATCCGTGATCTGGGCGGTGAAATCGGTATCCACTGCGCTGGTTGAAACATACAGCACAGCCGTCATTCGCCCGGTCACTTCGACTGGCTCCTTAAGCGGTGGTGTGCTGAAGATAATCACATCATCCCGCTTTTCGCTTACACGTTGATCATAGGCGCCTGCCGAAATAAAAATCACCTGCCCGCCATTTGTTGGCACGGGTTTTCGGGGATCATACTCGTAACTCAGTTGGGAAGGATCGGATTTCGTTCGTTGGAGATTGCCATCGGTATGTAAATAGAACGGGACTAATTTACTATCTTCCGGAGGCCAGATTTTGGAAGTCCCCCATTCGTTGCCGGGCGAATTTCCAACTGGATATTCACCCATCGTGAAATACTTGATAGTGGGAATATCGTCGGGCGCGGGCGTATCCAATAACCAGTAGTCGATTTCCTGATAAGGCCATTGCGCCTTGAATCTATAAGGCCATTCATCCTTCCAACTTTCTTGGGGATATTTAAATGCTCCACAGCTTCCCTCGTGTCCCCACGGACCAATGAGAATGTGTACGTTGTCACGCGCTTTAGGGCCGCCATTCGATTGAATCGCGTTGAAAGCGTCAATAGCTCCTTGATGATAAATGTCATACCATCCTGTTTTCAATACCACGGGCCAATTAACCCGGTCAGCCCTCTCGGATAGGTTTTGTGTTTTCCAATAATCATCATATGTATAGTGAGACCGTACAGTATTCAGCGTTTGTACTTTATCTCTATACCAGCCTGTAACAGATTCAACGAAAAGTTTGCGCAATACTCCGCCTGTATAACAACAAAGATCGTTTCCGATACATGCGACATCAATAAGCTGCCCAACAATACCTTTGGAACCTGTACCCGCCAAAAGGATTTGCGTCATGCCCAGGGCGGAGCCGCCATATGTCACGATCTTCCCATTACACCACGGTTGAGCCAAAATCCATTCGACCGTATCGTAGCCGTCTTGTTTCTCACCCCAACCGTTGGAAGCCATCATATCATAATGACCTTCAGAACCACCTGTTCCGCGAACATCTTGAACGACTCTCGCTATCCTTTTTGACAAAACATTCTCACTTTCCTGCCTATTGCCTTTTCCATATTGACTTAGGGCCAGAATGACAGGCCAGGGGCCGTCTCCCCCACTAGGGCGATAAACCTTGGTGGCTAATTTGATTCCATCCCGCATTTCCACCATGTGGATTTCTTCGGCCGGCAGTTCTTGTGCACAGATCGAAATGAAAAGGGAAAGCAGAATGATCAAAAAACAGAGACGCAGTTTCATAAGAGTCACCTCATTATTGAGTATGGTGCAAAATTACTGTAATTGTGGATTCAATACACTTTATCACGGCTGTTACAATATTAAAAGAAAAAAATGCTTCTCTTTAATCGTTAATCGTAAGCTGTTCTGCAAATTCCAGTACTATAGGAACCTTTCTGATACTCCATTGATCAAAATTTAACCATTGGGATTATGTTTCGTCGATTATAGCAAACAATATGATGATCGGCTGAATATTTTTATCCTTCGCCATTCATCCAGCCTATACCGATTCAGACATAATAAAATCCCCCGATTTTTGGATGAAAATCGGGGGATCGAAGACCATCTCAAGAACGATACGGATTAATACAGTTGCCAATCGGAGACCGCGACGTACTTCTTGGGCGGTTCGTCGGTTCCCGGTTTGAAGCAGATGTAATCGAACTGCAGGTTGCCGTTTTGACCGGTTTGGCGGAAGGAGATGCGGAACATGGCGTTACCGACCGTAATGTCGTTCTCGTTATCCCGCACGCGGTTGAAGAATGCGCCCGCCTTTTCGGCATCGTCGTTTGGATCTTGTGGATAGGAGAACTTGGGTTGCAGTTCGCCGTCTACGTACAGAGCTGTGGCTTTTTCGCCCGCCGCGATGTTCCAGGTGATCCAGTATTCGTGCCATTGCGTATTATCCCAGCCGTCCTCATAGGAGCCGGGTATGGCGTGACCAGCATAGTCGCTGTAGGTTGGGAAATTCAATGAGTCAGGGAAATCAGGTGAGAAGAACAATCCCGATGCCGTCAGTCCCTCCCAATTGTTCAGGTCCTGCATGTCTTGGTTCTTCATTAAACCCAGCAGGTTATATCCTTCCAGCTCACTGTAACCGAAAGGAATATCAATGCCGAATTCGTCGGTGAAGGCCTTGCTGCGAACGCGAAACGCGGCGACTGCTTTGGTGACGGGACCCAGATCATAGTCAATCGTAACTTTACGAAGGCCTGGATCGGGGATGCTTCCATAGGCTTCCATGCTGCGCGGGTCGCCCGGATCGTAAATAACCAAGCATTTACCGCCCTCTTCGTCATCGATCAGGCCGGGATTGTGCCATACCATGCCAGCATTGGGTCCGGCGGGAATAACCGGCTGATAAGCGTAAGAGTCGGAATTGTTGTTATGTTTCCAGCCGTCTCGTTCCAAATCGGGATCACTGCCCAGGTCGGGATCGAAGATGTATAACCAACCTCCTGTCGGATCGTTCCACCCGGTTTTGATTGGCGTACGGGCGCGCAGGAAGATAATGGTGTTGTCGCCAGAAAGATTCGCATCATTAACCGTACCCGTCCAAAAGATGGATGCATCGATTTCCGGAGTGCCCTTGTATGATAATGTCGTCAATCCGGGTGCGGCGTCCAGATTCCACGTGATAACGCCGTTGGCCAAGGTTCCGCCGTTGCTGATATCTGTAACCGTCCATCCGTCTGGTACGTCTTCGGTCACGGTAACGCTCTTAGCGGTTGTGCTGGGATTGCCTACTTCGATTTTGACGTCAACCAAATCGTTGCCGGTAATGCGGTTTTTGGGCAGCGTTCGCTTAGCGGCGGTGGGCGCCCCTTCCACCAAAGTAACGTCGGAGTAATTGGCTTCTACGGGATTTTCATCTGCTGAATGGCTGGTGATGACAATACCGTAAGCGGGATTTTGACCTAAATCGACCGCGACGGAATAGCCGAATACCCAATTGGAGCCATCAGTGGAATACCAGGCGTAGCAGACGCCCAAGGGAGCGTTGTAGGCCACGCGCGCCCAAAGACCTTCCATATTGAGATCGCCGATGTTAGCGCCCGCGGCATCCGTGAAAACATAACTGGTCGACGGGGCGCCGACGTCTAATCGCCATTGGGCGCCGGATTCGTCCGGCGCGAAGTTATTGCCGCGAAGGCGCCACATGAAATTGGCCGAATTGGCGGTAGCCGGATTCGACCGAATCATCAGTCCGGCCTTCGAATCAACTTCGGTCCCTGGATCGAACCACTGAACTTTGGCGGTCAGGGTCCAACTGCCCGTTTTTTCTGTATAGAGGAAATATCCTTCATCTTCAGCGTTCCAAATATCGTCGCCGTTTCCGACCAGCGTATAGACATCTCCATCCAGGCTGGCTTCGCCCGGGTATTTAGTGGGTGGATCTCCAATAGTCCAATCGGCTGCTTTATCAAAAATACCAACTGGTTGCGCGAACGCGCCGCTTGCAATGAGAGCGACGCAAAAGACTATAACAATCGTTTTTTTCATATTATTGCCTCCCCTGTCATATTTTAATACCTGACAATCTATTATAATATTTTCAAGTACCTCGTTGCTTTTGTCAACAGTGGGTTAACTACAATGTATGCTTAATATATAGGAGTTGAAACAACGGTTTACTTATAGGCTCGCTTGATCCCGCATCCGGACGCCTTGCTCTGTTTGACTTCCACCGGCATTCCGAATATCTATTAATTGAGTTAGATCTATACTTTTTTAACGTTGAACACATTCTTGATTATCCAAATAATAACGACTGCATAGATCACGCAAGCAAGGATTAATGGATAAATCAATTGGGGAAACGCTTGCAGCAACCCATACGCAAAGTAGGCCTGAATCCAACATAATGGCGCCATACCCAACATGGTTCCCACCATCAATTTCCATACTTTCATGCGGGTTAATCCGGCTGTGTATGATACAAGGTCTGAAGAAGTGAATGGATTCACTCTTAATAGAAAAACGATCCAAATCCCGTTATCTGAAATCCTGCGGTTGTAATCATTCAATGACTTTTTTTCTAGAAATTTCTCAACAAAAGGCTGCCCCAAAATACGGCCAATTTGATGAGCGATTCCCGCTCCAATGATATTCCCGATCAGTGACAGAAGGCCTCCCAGAAATCCGCCGAAAATCATGCCTCCCGGAGCATATAACATCAGACCCGGCAGTGGAGCGACGACCACCTCGATTATGACGAAAATAACATAGATCAAAGGAGCAAAAGCCCCATAGGAGAGGAAATGATCTCTTATACTTTCAATTCGATCCGCAGCAGACAGATCGCTATTAATGATGAGATAAAGAATTCCTTCTCTTTGGTAAGATAGAAAGCCTAGACCTATGAGCAAAACAATAGAAAAACAGGCAAATAAGAGTTTGATCAAATACCATCGGTTATTCAATAAATTCATTATGAGCGCCGTCATTAACATTACTTCTTAAACCGCCGCGCATACAAATCGCCATGAATCTTTTTGGCCGACTCAACCATGTGCGGATAGGGCGTGTCGGTTACATCGACGAAACCGATATTGTAATTCTCTCCATCGTGGGTGCGTCCGGTGGTTGGTTCGTCTACGTATTGGAACCAGTGGCATCCAACAAAGGCTGGATTATCCATTACGCTTTTTACGTAATGTTCATAGGCCTTGCCGCGATCCGCCTGGGTCTCTACTGGAACCAGCCCGGTGTGGAACATGCCCCGGTCGGTGGCGCCGAAGTGAAATTCACCGATCATGATAGGTTTGTTCAACTTGCTGATATCTCCCCATTTCGACTGATTGAGGGCGGTTTGATATATATTAAAACTGACAACATCGGCATGAACCGCGCAGGCGCGGACTACCGGATCAGGCGCTCCGGAAAAACGCGAACCCAGGTAGAGTTGGTTAGGGGCGTGACGCTCGAAGGCTTGCTTGATGATGCGGTAATACCTCTCGGCAAAGGTAAAATGAAAATCTTCTAAATCCTTGGTAACCGCCGCAGCTGGATTATTGACCTTACCAATGTCAGACCATTTTGCATAAGAGGTCTTCCAGGCTTCGTTCAATTTCGACAGTGTTTTGTACTTGCCTTGCAACTCCTTGATGAAAGCCTGACGAACCGGCTGATCTGTGTTGCTGGTAAGTACGCCGTCCATAACTCCGCTCCAGGCCAGTTCGTTATCTACGAAATATCCCAGGCAATAGCGGTTGTCGCGCCACTGCTTGGTTCTATTGGCAATAGTTTTCTCTACGGCTTCAGTAAAACTGGGATCATATACATCCATCATCTTGGCCCAGTATCCAGTGGAACTCTCGATAGGGCGCACCCCGCTAAGATTCATATTAACCACAAATGGGATATCGCTCACGCTCAATAAATCACCCTGGCTCCAATTGCCGATGGTATTGAATCCCCAGTCTTTCAAGCGAGCCAGACTGTTGTCTATCCACTGTTTTCGCCAATCTTCACCGAACTTACGTATAAGGTTTGATGAATAAAAACTATAGGTTTTCCCCTTGCCGCCAATGTTTTCGGCCATGCTGTGAGTACTACCGACATAACCGAAAGCAGATTTGAATTTTGGGTCATTCTCATCGGGCATACCGGAAAACCAGGTTTTACGTCCTTCAATAAAGGTCTGGCTCCAGGTTCCAACGCAATCGACGCCCAGCGAAAAAAATAGATGACCTTCCGGCGTAACCAGCCATTGCTGATCCTTAATTTTAGTAGTACGGAACCACCCGGTTGCTTCAAGTTTAGGCCCGTCCTTCCAACCGCCGTAAGCATCTAGATGAGATGTTTTGTGTGCAGCGCGTTGGGCTAACTCTTTTTTATGTTGAATTTGAAAATCTTTATCTTTTTTAATCTTGCCGGGCCAATCGGTATGAATATACTGCCCATAGGCGTCAATAAATGGAAAAGGAACTTTATCAGTGAGGTCGCCGCCCTCGCCAAACAGAGTGACTGATGTAATCAAAATAGTGTGAGGTGATTGGGGACGCGCCAGATACAATTGCCAAGCGGTAATTTTCGACATATCCAACGGTGAACCGTTTCCCATAGGACCGCGCACCGGAATGCCGCGCATACCCCAGAAAATTTCCCGGTCTTTGGTGCTGAAATATAGTTTCAACGTCTTGGATTGCCCCGCTGGAACTAGTTTTTGAGTTACGTTGCAATTATCTGTACCATTGGCGCCCTCATTATCAACCCGTAGATTCACCGAAACAGACTCATCGCCGGGATTATACATATCAATAGCAATGCCCGAATAATCCCGCCAATCCCAGGGAGAATCACCTGCCCTGAAAAACACATTAGGCCATTCCACTTTTGAATCATAAATAACCTGAAGCGCAGCCTTGCCCTGATAATCAACCAGTTCAATTTCCGTATTGTGAGTAATGACAAACTCCGGGATTTTCCCATCATCAAAAGAAGGAACTCCAGGCTGCGGCGGCTGAGCCTGCGCCAGAGCGGCCTGTATCATTACTAAAATGAACACGTTGCTAATTTGCATTATTTTCTTAAACATTGTTTTTGTCCCATCAAATTAAAGAGTTGTTATCCATTGTATTTATAGGTATTTAACTTTACTACTACAGTCAAATTTATAAAAGGAGATGGGTGGTTCACTTTGCTCAACACTTTAAACCTCATGAAATGCCAGGAAACGTTGAAACCCCGTCTTTTTTTTAGTACAGTTAGATTGACGCCGTAGGGTGGATCGCGTTTTTTGACCCACCGATTATAACTTTTATTATTTATGGGATAATCATGAACTTTTCAAACTCAGTCAATAAAGTAAATCGCTGCGGAATATTGATTCTTCTCTTTTCAATATTATTCATCCCCATGACTTCTTACACAGCCGATTCATCCAGTTCATCTAGTATAGAACCACTGAATCGCTTCCCCCGCATGGTGCAGGAATATTTTGTCAAACAAGTCCGTCAGGCGGAACAGAAAAGTTTGGAGGCCAAATCAAACCTCAAAACCAAAGCCGATGCAGAAGCATACCTTAAATCCGTCCGGGAAAAAATAAAACAAAGTTTCGGCGAGTTCCCCGAAAAAACTCCCTTAAATCCAAGAATAACCAAGGTTATCGAGAGAGACGCCTACACCATAGAAAATATCATCTTCGAAAGCCGCCCCGGTTTTCTGGTTACCGCTAATTTATATATCCCCAAAAACAGGAAATTCCCCCTGCCCGGTATTATTGGAACCTGTGGACATTCCGCCACCGGGAAAATGGTCGATATCTATCAATCCTTCGCTCAGGGACTCGCCCGGCAGGGATATGTGGTTCTGATTTATGATCCAATAGGTCAGGGTGAACGCATACAATATCCAGTAGCCGGAGAAATCAACAAATCAAGCATAGGCATTGGCGTCCGGGAACACCTATATGCCGGCAACCAGCAGTTTCTGGTTGGCGAGTTTATCGGCGCCTGGCGCGCATGGGATGGCATTAGGGCGCTGGATTACCTGCTGACCCGTGAGGAAGTCGATCCCAAGCACATTGGCGTAACCGGAAACTCCGGCGGTGGAACCATGACGACCTGGCTCTGCGGTCTCGAAAGCCGTTGGACTATGGGCGCCCCGAGTTGTTTTGTCATCACTTTCCGCCGCAACCTGGAGAATGAACTTCCCGCCGATACCGAGCAATGCCCTCCTAAAGCATTAGCGCTCGGTTTGGATCATGATGATTTCATCGCAGCTATGGCGCCCAAACCCGTAATACTACTCGGCAAAGAGAGAGATTATTTCGATGCCCGTGGATTAGAAGAAGCTCACAAGCGCTTGCAAAATCTTTATGGATTGCTTGGCGCACGGGATAACATAGGCCTGTTTATTGGACCAAGTTATCATGGCTATTCCATTGAAAACCGCACCGCCATGTATCAATGGTTCAATAAAATAACCGGCGTATCAAAAGCACAGACAGAACCTGAACTCACTATCGAAGAGATTGAAACGCTGTTTTGCGCTCCGAAAGGCCAAGTCAGCTCTTTGGATTCACGCACCGTCTTTTCGTTTACCAAAGATTCATCAAAGAAACTGGCGCAGCAGCGTAAACAATTGAGCGGCAATGATTTGAAGGATGCGGTCAAAGAGGCTTTGAAATTCCCCGCCGATAATAGCGTCCCTGAATACCGTATCCTGCGTCCCCGCGGATCGAGAAAATATCCCAAACCTCATGCCGCAGCTTATGCAGTTGAAACCGAACCGGGCATCCAGGCGCTGGTTTATCTGCTTTGCGATGAACCCAAATATTCCAGACCGCCCCGTGAGACCAATGAGGCCATTCTTTACATATCCCACCTATCCAGCGACCAGGAATTGCGCGATGAACCGATGATTAGCGAATTAATCGCCAAATATCCTGATACGCCATTTTTCACCTGCGACGTACGCGGCATCGGAGAATCAAAACCCAATACCTGCGGCGATGATTTCTTTAATCCCTATGGCAATGATTATTTTTACGCCATCCATTCGATAATGCTTGATTACCCCTACGTAGGGCAAAAGACTTATGATGTTTTGCGCGTCTTGGATTGGTTGAAAAGTTGCGGTTATACCAAGGTTCACATAGCAGCCAAAGGATGGGGCGCTTTACCAGCCTCATTCGCATCGCTTTTCTCTGACTCGGTTAAACAAGTTACCCTGAAGAACGCCCTGACCTCATATTCTGATATCGCTGAATCAGAATTCTATGATTGGCCCCTGGCGACTCTGATCCCCGATGTCTTAAAAACCTTCGATATGCCGGATGTATATAAAGAACTCAAGACAAAGAACTTAATCCAGATCGAACCCTGGGGAGCAACGTATAAATAAATATTCTAAATCTTGAAATCCATAATAGATTCGATTGTATTATGTGAGATTTCCTGATATAAAAAGGAAATGACAGCCATTCTTTCTATCAGGAGGTAATCATGAAACTCCAGGATAAATCAATATTTCTAATTACATTCTGTTCTTTAATTATGCTCAGTGGAGCATTCCCATTAGTTATAGCCGCGCAAGAAGTCAATGGTGAACTAATTCTACATGTTCCATTCGAAGATGAAACGTATGTACCCGGCGACTGGTACTTAGTGCAAAATAATGGAAATACTGCGGAGATTCTTGGGATGATTGAAGATGGTCCTGATGGCGGTTTTGCCATGGTTATTTTAACAACTACTTTGCCGGATGTCGCGATGAACAACATCCAATATACCAATGAAACCATCTCTCTACCTGAAGGCGCTGACATCTATCCCTGGCGCGTAACCTTTTGGATTCAGGTTAAAACTGCTCCATTCACCATTCGGCCAATCATGGCGATGAGTGAAGATCCATGGACCGGGACATCGGCGGAATACACCATCGAAAACGCGGATGAATGGGTATATGTTGATCTGATTCTTGACGCGGAAAGCAATCTAACCACTGATCCATTACTCTTAATATTCCACATGGGCAATCCAGGTGATGAATATGACGAAAATGAAGTTTGGTTTGATGACTTAAAATTGTATTTACTAAACCAGGAAACGGGTATTGATGACTGGTCTATTTATTAACCTCGTAGGGTGGATCGCGTTTTTCGACCCACCGGATCAATAAATTAATTAATCACAATCGGTGGGTCGATAAGGCGCGACCCACCCTAGATTTCAACCGCTTGACGGGATTTGATGGATCGATTAGCGGCGATGATGGCCTTGGCCGCCGCCATTCCTTCCCTGCCCCCGCTTAATACCGGCCCGTCTTTACGAATGGCGTTGGCGAATCCCCTGAACTCTGTTTTATATGAATCATCAGAACCGTAATTAACTGGTTCAACTTTCTTATCAGGTAAATTATTGACATCAAGTTTATTGGATAAGTCTTTAGCTATAGTATCAATCTCTGCGTATTTCCAATTGGATTTGCCTTGGCGTAGAAACAGGTAGGCCTGATATGATCCAATCAGATACAGTATTCCTTCTGTACCCATAATCACTTCACCAGTCGGCTCAAAATCGTTGGAAAGAATCATGGAACTGGTTACCGTGCGGCCGTTCGGGTAGCCGAAGGTGCAATAAAAATGGTCTTCGATTTCCCGGTCATTCTTATATATATAGGTTCCGCCCATTCCCATAACTGATGTGGGTTCAGCGTCATATACCCAATTGGTGACAGCGGTTTGATGGCTTAACAATTCAGCGGCGTATCCTTCAGAATATTTCCAATACATACGCCAGTTAATCAGATGTTCGAGGTCCTGGTAGCCATATTTGGTGGGGGATAATAAACCTTTTTCCATGTCGCGCTTATCCCTGCCCTCAATAGTACGTTTCCGCCCTCCGCTGAGATGCCATGAGGTGCGGATGTAATAGATATCGCCCAGAAGCCCGTTACGTATCAATTGGTAGGCATCTTGATACAATTTACTGTAAAAACGCTGGTAACCGATTTGCAAAATGCGTTTATTACTATCGGCGGCGTCGATCATGGCCTGGCATTGTTCAACTGTTTTAGCCATCATCTTTTCGCAAAATACGTGTTTCCCGGCATTAAGGGCGTCAATGGCGATTGGGGCGTGAGTCCAAAGAGGCGTTCCAATAATCACCGCCTCAATATCATCCCGCTTTAGCGCATCTTTATAATCAGCGTAGGCGTCAGCTTGCATATCATGCTCTTTTTTAAGGAGATGCAGCGCTTTATCCTGCGCTCCGGGTCGGATATCGCAGACCGCTTTTACTTGAATATATTTAGGATCAAATTTCTTTATATGATCAAGTCCGATTCCGCCAGCGCCGATCAAAGCTACTTTGACCGGTTCCATATCAAGCGCTGAATAATCGAACAAGCCAATTGCGGGCAACGCAGAAACCATCTTAATGAAATTGCGCCGACCAATGTTTATCTGTTTTTCTGTGAGCATTGATATTCACCGAATACTATTTGGAATAATTGTTAAGCAATATTTAATATGACCAGGATAGTTTTGAAATAATTCAATGATATAACGGAGGAAAATTTCAATATCAGCTTGATATTATTTTATTATTATGTTTGGTAAAATTGGTAGTCTCAATTAAGGTGTCCACGGGAAAAGGTTTAACCAGCAGCACTGCGTTGGGATCATCCATTACTTCTTGATGATTGTTAACATAACAATCATCACATACTACTATCGTCTTATTTTTGCTTCGGTCCCTGATTCTTTGATATAAATTTAGTCCAGAACCTCTTACCAGATGTATCTCGGTAATTATATAATCCAATTCCTCTTCATTCTCGACGAAACTATCCCATGCGCTTTCCTCTGAATCGGCCTCAATAACGAAAAATCCTAAGGATTTTAAGATATGAGAGACAAAAGTACGTGGAATTGGTTCATCATCGACCACTAACGCTGTTTTACGCATTGACAATCCATGCTCTCTAAAAGTATTAATTCAATAAATAACTCTATAAATTTATAACAAAACATTCTATTTAACTATATTATTTATTAGTACATATCATATCATTACATACAAATAGAAAAATGAACATTACATTACAACAGATATTATCGGTAATGTCAATCATTTTTTTACATCTATTATTAATAAATAGATTTTTTTATTTTTTTTAGAAAAAATTAAAAAAAATAGCTAAAGTTTTTCTAAAGTCATGCCGATACATATGACGAACAGTTTGAAAAGTACCTTTTCATCGAGGTGTATATTTATTCAAAGTGAATTTAAAAAAAAGCAGTAACTTCGCATCCCGGCCAACGAGAAGTTTTTCGTGAAGTGAGCATGGTTTAATTGACCGTCGCAGCAATGAAAGAGACAAATGATGAGGTCAGCGGGAACGGCGCCTTTCCCTCCAGTGGAAAACCGTCCGTCTTCTCTCTGATAGAACAAAAAATATTTGCGTTCCTGTTGTAAAATTGGCGTGTTTAACCGGGATATTATAAATATATATATTTATAATATCCCGGCTGAAAGATGCTTATCCTGACCGCCGCAGACCATAGATTATGTCTGTAAGGAAATGTTTGTTTCAATGTAAGGAACTTACGCCAATTTTGGCCAGTCGTTGAAGATCTCCGAGGCCCTTCGACGACAACGATAGGAACGTAACGAAAAACATCGCGTCTGGAGATGCTTTTTATAAGCACATCTCCAATGCGTTATTAATAAAGAAATGTGATGAGAGAAGATAAATTGCGGTAGAAAATATAGTTCTTAAAAAATTAAGTCATAACTTCGCATCCCGGCCAAGAGAAGTGAGAGTTATGACTTAATTGACCGCCGCAGCACGTGCAGACGAGGTCCGCAGGCGCTACGCCTGTTTTATAGCCTTTTTTAAGCCGTTCTCTGATTTCATATGAAATCTTATGAGAAATGCTCTTCTCTCATTATAGGCAAATTTATCAAAAACTTTAGTAAAAAGTTCTCTTTTTACCTAAGTTTTTTCAAACCTATTGTGGGAGAACGATCATGGTTATTGAAAGTATCCGCACTAATATCAGCGCCTTACAAATAATTGGACGGCTAAATAATACAGACAATCGAATCGCGACTAATCTAGAAAGGATCAGTTCAGGGCTTCGCATCAAGAGCGCCAAAGATGATCCTGGCGGATATATTCTTAGTAATCAACTGGAAACACAATTCCGTGGTCTCAGCCGGGCATCCGAAAATACCCAGGAAGCTATTAACTTAACTGCTACTGCTTCAAGCGCAACTGATCAGATTGTTAGTCTATTAAATGATATCCGTGTTGCCGCCGTTGCCGCGGCAGGTGGAAGCGGCGCCCAACAGGCCGTTATCCAGGAGAAAATTGAAGCCTTAAATGAAATCGCCAACACAACCAAATTCGGCAATAAATTTCTGCTCAACGGATCATTAACCACCGACGTAAATTTCAAAAGCGGTACGCGCGACTTTGGCGCCAGTTTATCATTCGGTCCCAATGCAACCAGTTTACTTTCGGGACGTTCATACTTAAATATCGGCGTAACCGACTCAGGAACCACTGAAATTAAAGACGCAGGCGACGGAACCTTCCATACCGGAATTTCCGCCGCTACCGATATCGCCGTGTCGACAGGACAATTAATTAATGGTGGAATCGCGGCGGTTGGCGGCAACAATTTAGCTGCAACCTCGATGAACCGGGTTACCTTAAATTCGATGGACTATATTACCTTCTCCGGCGTCTTGGCTGATGGAACCACTTTTTTCAGCGGTACGCTATCCGTCATGGCAGGAAACACCGTAACTACCCTTATTAATACCATACAGGCTTCCATAAACGCCGCAGAAAACGATATCGGTATTGAAGGAACCGGTGTACTGGAAACAAACGTTGCTCTTACCGCCAACGGACGATTAGAGTTCAACAGTGGAACAGACCAGAACATTTCCGAATTCGATATCGATTTCGCCGTCAGAAATTCGGCGGGAACTATTCGAACTACTTTTGATATCGATAGAGCAACCAACATTTATAACCAGGAAGTAGGGGGAACGATATCTGAAGCTCTGATTGGTAATAGCGTAACCGCCATAACAGGTTCAACCTTTGACTCAGGAACCTTCGATATTACGGTAAGTAATATTATCGCTGAGCAGAGACGGCAAATTACTACCAGCAACAATTTTGACCGTAATGGCGGCGGACCTGTATTCAATACCACCAGTTTAAGCGACTCGTTGCTCAATGGCGTATCTATCGTCATGGGCAGTACTTTCCAAATCAATGGCACGGAATCTGATGGCAGCACCTTTACTACTACTTACACCGTCGGATTCGATACAGGCGTCGGAGATGGAATTATTGAAACATATTCCGGTTTAATTAAAGAATTAAACAACCGGGATCAAAGCCTGACCAGCCGGGGATTTAACGGCGCCATCGCCACTCTAACCGGCGCAGGTGAAATTCAATTAATTGATGATATTGGAAAAGATTCAACAACCAATCTGCAAATAATTGTGAGCGCTGGAGGCCAAACCGTAAATTCTACAGTTGATGCGGCAGGCTCCAGAGAAAAAGCTACCGTTTCAATTGATGGAGGCGCGGCGCAGCAGGTCGATGCCGGGCAAGTTGTAACTCTGGAAGGCGTTAATCTATCCGGCGGTCCAAATCCGGAAGTTACTATCAGGTTAGGCACGGGACTCGCTGCAGGCGATGATCAATTGGAGACTTCCGCCAAAGAGTTTGTCGGTAGTTTGAATGGCGGCGAAATAGTCACATTCCAAAATGGAGACCAGGCAGTGCAATTCACCGCCGGTCAAGCTTCTATTTACCCCATTAAGAAATTCCAACAGGTTACACTTGATTTCGATTCCATCCTGGATGCCACAACCCTTGCATCATCGGGGGGTGAAACGTTCGTTCTCTCAACCACCAGCAATGCAGTTAATTTCCAAATCGGCAAAGATTCCAACAGCCAGAAATTATTCATCTTTGCTGACTTGCGTTCAGAAAACTTAGGAAGCAACTCAACTAATAATTTAGACAGCATAAATGTGACTACCGCATCTGGCGCTACCGCCGCCTTGACTATAATTGATGACGCCCTGGAACAAGTTAATGGTTTCAGCGCCAGATTAGGCGCTTTTGCTTCCCGCCTGGACGATGCAATAGAAACTCTCGATTTAGCCTCATTAGACATTGAGAACGCACATACCAGCATTGTCAGCGCTGATATAGCACAGGAAACTACAGAATTAGCCTTAAATACTGTTATGTTGCAAGCGCAAAGCGCAGTGTTGGCGCAAGCTAACTCTATGCCGCAAGCAGTATTGCAAATCCTGTTAGATCTTCCATGATCTGGTTGCAAACAAATATTGCATCAATGTACTTTATATTAGTAAACATAATGTAATTTATCGCTTGTATAACATGGTATAAAAATGATAAAATATAATACACTCTGTATTTCATTAAAAAACGGAGCGTTCATTCAGGAGAAAAGATCATGACTAGTATCAACAACAACCTAAGTTCATTATCTTCTATTCAAAACCTTATTGGTCTCAACCGTTCTATCAACACCAATATGAATCGCCTCACCTCAGGTCTTCGCATCAATCAGGCGGGTGACGATGCAGCTGGTCTGAGCATCGCCAATCGGCTTAACAGCCAGTTTCGAGGATTAGGAGAAGCTTTCGATGCCACTCAAACCGGTATAAATCTGGCCAATGTGGCTGATTCATCGCTCGATACGGTCAACCAAAACCTCCAGCGTATACGTGAGTTAGTGGTTCAATCCGGCAATACCGGAGTATTGGATCAAAGCGCTCAACAAGCCATTCAATTAGAGATTAATCAATATGTTGATGAAATAGGCCGCATCGCCAATACTACTCAATTCGGATCCAATACTCTCTTAAATGGTGATTTCGATTCAAGCGCCGGAATCCGTCCGGGAACCCCCGATATGGGAGTTAATGTTGATGATAGCGACCTGACCACACGGGAAAACTTTTTCAATATCACCCGCGTCCAGGAAGGTTCAGCTACTATTGTCAGCGGAAATGATCCCGGCGCGGCAACAATCAACGCCGGAATCCAAAATCAACAGGATATCGCCGTCACTCAGGGAACCTTCGATGATGGAACCGGCGCCGCAGCTGCTGGTGAGAACCTTACCAATGTGACATTCAACGGAGCGGCGCTCCAGGCTGGTGGAACTATTGCCTTCAGCGGCGTGTTGGCTGATGGCGTGACGGAATTTTCCGGTTCATTCCAAATATCCGCGGGATCAGATATCGCCGGAGGTGGAGGCGCCGGAACCAGTCTGGCCGATGCCATCCAAGCATCGATTGACGCCGCCGAAATGGAACAAGGCGTCAATAGCGCCGCTGGAACCAATGCGGCTGAAACCAACGTTTCATTCAACGCAACTACTGGACGCATGGAGTTCTCCAACGGCGCGGTGACTGGAGTTTCTGATTTCAATGTAAATTTCACATCCCTTGATGCAAATAACCGAGTTCAAAATACAACCGCAACCACCCGCGCCGCAGAAATCGGCGGCGCAGCTACCGGCGCCCAGGTGGGCAACGCCGTCACCGCCATCACGGGCAATACCTTCGATACCGGAACGCTGACCATAGAGGTTTCCGATGTCACCCAAGCCCAGGCGCGGGTAGTTGAAAGCAACGTCTCCTTCCAACAAGCTGGCGGAGGAGCAGCGGATTTAACAACCAACCTGATCGGTTCAGTATTCAATGGCGCAACCCTGGCTCAAGGCGATACTATCAGCATCAATGGAACCAACGCCGATGGATCAACCTTCACCAATACCATAACCGTATCCAATGTTGATGGGTCAGCGGGCAACGGCGCAGCTGTAACCATACAAGACCTGGTTGACGAACTGAATGTTCGTGACCGCACCAACGCCGCTGGAGGCATTGGCAGACAAAGCGGCTTTGAAGACGCCACCGCCCGGTTGACATCCGGCGGCAACCTTCAACTGGTGGATGACGTCGCCGGAACATCACAATCCAATTTCAACATCACGGTTAACGACCGCTCCGCCGGAGGTGGAACCTTCGCCACAATTTCAGATTCAGCCAACACCGTAACAGCAGGCAACGATCAACAAGCCACGGTAAGGGTAAATGGCGGCCCGGCGCAACGAGTTAGGGCTGGCGAAAATGCCACTCTCTATGGACGCCCCGGCGATTCAAACGGCGCAGGCGCTTCACAGATAACCTTACGTATGGGCGATAACCTCAGCAATGGAACTGATGAAATTAACGTTACCCGCGAAGAGTTCAGCGGTTCCCTTAATGGCGGTCCCAATGTCCGGTTTGGAGCGGGCGCGCAGGATGTAACATTTAACAATGGCATCCGTCAGGGTGAAACGCTAACGCTTGATTTTGACGCCAACGTCAATGTCCCCGATGCGGGCGAGGGAGCATTCAGCACTGTAGTCATATCCGCTGTAAGCCGGGAGGCCAATTTCCAGATTGGCGCCAACGCCGGAGATCGAATGGGCATGAGGTTTGGCGACGTACGCCCTGGATCATTAGGTTTAGGAAAAGGCCGGTCGCTCAATGATATTGACATAACTGAAGCAGGCGGCGTTGATGAAGCGCTGGCTATTGTTGATCAGGCCATGGAACAAGTTAACCAGACGCGCGGAGAAATTGGCGCCGTCACCAACCGGCTCGAAGCGACCGCCAATAATTTATCCGTCGCTTCTGAAAATCTACTTGCATCCCGATCAAGAATTATGGATGCCGACTTCGCCAGAGAATCAACCCGGAACTCATTGAACCAGATGCTTCTGCAAAGCAATATCAATGTTCAATCTCAAGCCAATAACTTGTATAACAACATGTTTCTTGATCTTTTGAGATAAGAAGTTAAACAACAACCATAGATAATCATTCCTCTCCCAAGATTGGGAGAGGTTAGGAGAGGGTTGATAACAACCACCCTTCCATTATGTTAAATCGGTTTGATAAATCGATCCGCTGCCGGGCAGTTGGTTGCTTTCAGCATCCCAATATATCTTTTCCCTAACGCCAATAGAGACATTACCCAGGACGACCGCTTCGGCTATTACGCCGTAATAATCGAAGTTTGAACTGGCTGTTTTACGCTTTAACTTCAATTTTGTAAGGAATTTTAGCGAAAAAGATGAAATAACTTGCATTATTGAAAAACTTAAACCTTTAATCCCACAGTTCTGACTCTAGAATAAAGGTCTCCGGGCGGGATTTCCATTCGATCCATTATTATTTATTTTCTAAATACCATGGCGTACCCGGTCACCAAATCTATTACCAAGTAAAGAGGCTGTGACATGATTATCCAGATGAAGACCAAGGCGACCAAGGAAGATATCAAAAATGTTGAAAATTTAATCGAGGAAGCGGGATATACCGTTCACCCTATTTATGGAACCAACTTAACCGTCCTCGCCGCAGTGGGAGACGAACGCGGTAAAGAAGGTCTATATGACCGCATGCTCAGTCAGCCGGGCGTTGATAAAGTAGAGTTTATTCTTCCCCCATATAAATTAGTCAGCCGCGAAATTCAAAAAGGACTCATCCGTCCAGATACTATCATAGAATTTGAGTTTGAATGGAAAGAAGGCAAAAAGAAAATCACTATAGGCGGTCCGGAATTTACGGTTATCGCTGGTCCCTGCTCAGTGGAAAACCGCGATCAGATTCTTGAATCCGCCAAAATCGCCAAACAGTTCGGAGCTTGCTGCCTGCGAGGAGGCGCTTTTAAACCCAGAACTTCTCCTTACAGTTTCCAGGGATTGGAAGAAGAAGGTCTGAAATTATTGGCTGAAGCGCGTCAAGAATATGGGCTTGCAGTGGTGACGGAGTTAATGGATGCGCATCACCTGGAATTAGTATCCCAATACTCTGACATAATACAAATCGGCGCCCGTAACATGCAGAATTTCTTTCTATTAAAGTCGCTGGGAGCGACAAAACGGCCAATTCTGTTAAAAAGGGGAATGTCATCAACCATTATTGAATGGTTGATGTCGGCGGAATATATATTATCGCAAGGCAATAATAATGTGATTCTGTGCGAACGCGGTATTCGTACTTTTGAAACGCAATACAGGAATGTGCTTGATTTGAATGCAGTTCCAGCTCTGAAAGATTTGACCCACTTGCCGGTTATAGTCGATCCCAGCCATGGAACAGGCGATATAAATCTGGTAAAACCCATGAGCCTCGCATCAGCCGCATCGGGCTGTCATGGTATAATGCTGGAAGTTCATCCAGAACCATCACGCGCTTTTTCTGATGGGAAACAATCGCTTGACGCCCAAGGATTCGAAGAGATAATGAAAGTTCTTCCTCCGGTTGTTGAAGCAGTTGGTAAAAAAGCCCCTTGGTCAACCAATTGAAATAATCAGTAATCAGGGGCAGTTAATGTCAGGCATTATGTAGATAATAATTAATATAATCAGTGTATTAAAACAAGAAATACACAATATGCAGTGCGCCGCTTGATAAAATGCCCTTACGCAAGTACCCTACTTGGTTGCAGTTGGCTTTGTTTATTTACTGGTAAATTTATTAGGTTTTAACTCTGTTTAGGATTTGAAATAATGCCCCAAAGAATTGCTGTATATCCGGGAATGTTCGATCCCGTCACCAACGGCCATTTAGACTTAATCGAACGGGGCGCAAAAATCTTCGACCGGCTGGTTGTTGCGGTAGTTACTAATCCCAGCAAAATGCCGTTGTTTACCATCGAAGAACGGGTTTCCATGCTTGAAAAAGTCACCAGTAATATTAGTAACATCGAGTTAGATTCCTTTAGTGGATTGCTGGTTGATTTCGTTCGTCAGAAAAAAGCGAATTTAATCCTGCGTGGTTTACGCGCAGTTTCCGATTTTGAATATGAATTTGAAATGGCTCTAACTAACCGGAAACTGGCTTGCGATATAGAAACGGTTTTTATGGCGCCAAGTCTTGAATATATTTATCTTCGCGCCCGTCTAGTTAAAGAAGTTTCTAAAGTTGGCGGCGATATCAGTGATTATGTACCGGAATATGTTGCACAACGATTAAAGGAAAAATTTGGCCAAATATGACGAAACGGTAAAAAGTCGAAAACGGTTTTTGCCGGCTACTCCAATTCAGGTCATTATATTTTTAATCAATCTTTAACAAATCTATTTTATTGTGAGGAAATCATGGCTCATCCGAAACACAGAAAATCAAGATCAAAAAACCGTATGGGACGTTCACATGATGCTATCAAGGTTGCATCATTATCAGAATGTCCTAATTGCCGTAGTTGGAAAATGCCGCATCGCGTATGCCCTCATTGTGGTTTTTACAAGAATGCAACGGTAGTCTAAAGCCGTTTAACGGCGTATAGGCTGCTGAAATACCTGGAAGGAAATACGCATGAGAATCGCCATTGACGCCATGGGCGGCGATAGGGCGCCTGACGATGTCATTGAGGGCGTTCGCTTATTTTTATCGGAAGAAACCGATACGGAAATCATTCTGGTCGGGGTGCAGGATCGTCTTAATAAACTGTGCGATGGCTTAGACGTTACTATCGTTGATGCTCCGACCGTCGTTGATATGCATGACTCCCCTTCAACGGCTCTGAAAACCAAACGTGATTCCTCTATCGCCGTAGCAACATCATTAGTTAAGCAAGGTAAAGCGGACGCCTTGCTTTCTATGGGCAACTCCGGCGCTACGGTTGGTTTCGCCATATTCGTTCTGGGACGCTTCGCCGATATATCCAAACCGGGAATCATCGCTCCCTTCCCTACGGTTGATGGCTATACGCTTCTATTAGATGTGGGCGCAACAGTGGATTGCAAGCCGGAGCATTTATTGCATTTCGCTGTGATGGGTTCCATCTATAAGAAAATGGCTTTCAACGTTTCCAATCCGAAAATCGGGTTGCTTTCTATCGGTGAAGAAAAAAGTAAGGGCAACGAACTTACTTTCAATACGCATAAACTGCTTAAGACAGCTCCCATCAACTATATAGGTAACGTTGAAGGCGTCGATATCATGCGGGGAACTGCAGATGTAGTGGTCTGCGATGGTTTCATCGGCAACGTAATTCTTAAATTCGGCGAAGGTTTCGCCAAGATGTTCTGCCGGGCCATGGAGATCGAAAT
The DNA here is from genome assembly GCA_963662285.2 of bacterium. Lineage (GTDB taxonomy): Bacteria > Hinthialibacterota > Hinthialibacteria > Hinthialibacterales > Hinthialibacteraceae. The sequence continues at coordinate 1,645,288 of CAXXMV010000006.1, read as the reverse complement.
CGAACATGTTTTCGGTAACGAAGTTGACTCGGCGCACAGGAAAACCTTCTTCCAGGAGACTATGAAACGCGTCGATTATTCATCTTATGGCGCTGCGCTTCTTTTGGGCGTTAACGGGCATTGCTTAATCGGTCATGGGCGCTCTGGTCCCAAAGCGATTGCTAATGGAATTAGAACAGCCCGGACAGCTGCTCAAAAATGTCCGACAGATCAGATCAAACACGCCATAGAGGAATTTGCCTCCGTGGTTACATAAGTTATTTTTTTCTCATAATGAAAGGCAATTTAGTGGTTTTAGCAAATATAGTTTCAACTGGTATGGCTGTTCCAGAGCGTGTTCTAACCAACCATGATATGGAAAAGATGGTAGACACATCTGATCAATGGATTCGCGAAAGAACTGGCATGTCTGAACGCCATGTATCTGATGAATCCATAGCCGCTTCCGACTTGGCCTTGGAAGCATCTCAAAACGCCTTAAAATCTGCGGGCGTAAATCCCGAAGAACTTGATGCAGTGATTATCGCCACTATTTCAGGCGATTACAGCTGGCCGGCAACCGCATGCATCCTTCAACATAGATTAGGCGCCAAGAATGCTATGGCATTCGATCTATCCGCTGCATGCAGTGGTTTTGTATACGGTTTGTCAATTGCTCAAGCATACGTAGAATCAGGCCAGTATAAGAATGTTCTGTTGGTTGGCGTTGACCTGCTGACTAAAGTTGTAGACTGGACAGACCGCAATTCCTGCGTTCTTTTCGGCGACGGCGCCGGAGCGGTCATCATTCAACCTCATGAAACCAAAGGCGTACTCTGTTCGGAATTGGGTGCGGATGGCTCAATGGCTGATCTGCTATGCCAGAAATGCGGCGGATCACGAGTCCCTATTACTCAACAAGCTATCGATAATAATGATCATTTTCTCTATCTGAATGGAAAAGAGATTTTCAAGCAAGCCGTTCGGGTTATGGCTCAGATGTGCGAGAAGGTGCTGGAACGCACCAACAAGAAAAAAGAGGATATCGCTCTGATTATCCCGCATCAAGCCAATATTCGCATACTCGAAGCTGTAGCCAGGCGCTTAGGGCTTAGTCTGGAAAAGAATTTTTACGTCAATATCGAAAAATACGCCAATACATCGGCTGCCACTGTTCCAATCGCATTACATGAAGCATTACAGGAAGGCCGGTTAAAAGAAGGAGACGCCGCCATATTCGTTTCCTTCGGAGGTGGTCTGACCTGGGGCGCTAACCTGGTGCAATTCTAGAGTGATTTTTATAATCGCTCCAATCAGCGCTTTGCTGCATTATTGAATTAACCAAAACTTATCTGAAAAACTCATGCCGTTTCAGAATACCTTTTAAGAATAGCTTGTCAGAAACGGCATGAACTAAATTGAAAATCAATTACCGGAATTATAACAATGACAAATATTGCTTTCCTTTTCCCCGGACAAGGCTCGCAGCGCGAAGGCATGGGGCTTGATTTCATTGCATCCAATCCCTCAATCAACAGCCGCTATCAAACTGCAACCGATATTCTGGGATGGTCAGTTGAAGAATTATCCAATCCAGATAAAAAAGCTGATCTTAATATTACCCTTTATACTCAACCCTGCATTTATGTATTGAGTTGCGTTATTGCAGAATATTTGAAGGAATCGGGCGTAACTCCTGTGTTAACAGCTGGTCACAGCGCTGGTGAATTTGCCGCGTTGACCACTTCAGGCGCCTGGGATTTTGAAACAGGATTGCGGATTATCGCCAAACGCGCTCAATTGATGCATGAAACATCCAAGCCGGGCGCCATGGCGGCCGTTCTTGGCTTGGCGCCTGAAGCGGTTGATCAAGTTTGCCGGAATTGGACGGATGGCATAGTACAGGCGGCCAATTTCAATTCTCCCAAACAGACGGTTATTACCGGAGAACCGGATGCGGTTGAAGCAATAGCCGCTGCTCTTAAAGAAAAAGGCGCCCGCCGCGTCATGCCGCTTAAAGTCAGTGGAGCGTTTCACTCTCCACTTATGAAAGAAGCGCAGCAGCAATTCGCCGAATTTCTGAACAACATTGAAATCTGCGACGCAACTATCCCCTGGGTGTCAAATAATACAGGTCAAGCGGTTACAGACGCGGCTATGATCAAAGAACAAATTATCAAGCAATTCTGCGAACCGGTGCGTTGGACTGATTCGATGACTTTTATTGAAAAAGAGTGCCAGGTTGCAGTAGAATCAGGTCCGGGAGAAGTGCTGAAAGGCTTGGTAAAAGCCTGTTGCCCCGACCTTCCCTGCTTCAGCACAGATGCCATAGAAAGCACAAATACTTCATTAGATGAATTAAAGAACTTATAATTTTCTGAGGTTGTAGTATACATTTAACATAGCGAGGAAGAAAATGGCTTTTCGATTGGATGATAAAATAGCTTTGGTAACTGGCGGTTCGCGCGGCATCGGCCTTGCGACAGCTGAATATCTCGCTGGAATGGGCGCCAAACTGTTCCTGGTGGATGTTGACGAAGAAGGTTTAAACGAGACTATTAACAACCTTAAAGAACGAAATATCCAAGCCGCTGGAGCAACTGCAGATATATCAAATTCTGAAGGCGCTCAAAAAGCGATTGATGCATGTATAGAACAGTACGAGAAGATTGACATTTTAGTAAATAATGCTGGAATTACACGCGATACCCTTTCCATTCGCATGAAAGACGCTGATTGGGAATCAGTATTGAAGGTTAATCTCAGTGGATCATTCTACATGGCGCGGGCTGCGGCTAAATTAATGATGCGGGCGCGCTATGGTCGAATTATCAGCGTTGCATCAGTAGTTGGTCTGATGGGCAACGCCGGACAAGCCAATTACGCCGCCAGTAAAGCAGGCGTAATCGGTATGACCAAATCGATGGCCAAGGAATTGGCCTCACGCGGCGTTACGGTTAATGCGGTGGCGCCCGGTTTTATTGAGACAAAAATGACCGCCGCTCTGAGCGAATCTGCGAAAGAGATGATGCTGAAAAATATCCCCTTGGCGCGCTACGGCAAACCAGAGGAAGTGGCTTCTTCTATCGGATTTCTCGCTTCAGACGAAGCATCATACATCACCGGTCAGGTGATTGTAATCGATGGCGGTTTGAATATGTAGTAAACTTAGAACAAATAGCCGCAGAAGCGGCTGAAATCGATTTACCCAAAAAGAAAGAAACCAAAGGAGGTTCTATTCGTGAGCGAAAACATTGAAGAAAAAGTAATTGATATTATTGCTGAGAAACTTAAAGTGGATAAGGACGAGATTTCGGCGGAGAAATCATTCACGCGTGATCTAGGCGCCGACTCTTTAGATACAGTCGAACTGGTAATGGAATTTGAAGAAAATTTCGGCATCGACGAAATCCCTGAAGAGGAAGCAGAGAAGATCAAAACAGTTGGTGATGCGATTGAGTACATTAAAAGCAAAGTATCGTAATCGTATTGGACCATAGGAGTAACAAATTAATGTCTCGTCGTGTTGTCATAACAGGTATGGGAGTTGTATCTCCTATTGGAAACACCGTCGGTGAGTTCTGGGATTCGCTGAAGAACGGCAGGTCAGGCACCGGGCCGGTTACGCGTTTTGATGCCAGTAAACACTCATCACAAGTGGATGCTGAAGTGAAGGATTTCAATCCTGAACCAGTTATCAACCCTAAAGACGTCGAACATACTGATCTTTTTGCTCAGTACGCGATAGTGGCGTCAGCGGAAGCAGTCGAAAATTCCGGTTTGGATCTTGAATCCATCGATCTATCCCGCGCCGGCGTTATCGTTGGTTCGGGAATAGGCGGGATAGCTACTCTCGAAAAACAAAAAGAAGTATTGGACGCCAAAGGACCAAGGCGCATCAGCCCGCATCTGATACCGATGTTGATCGTTAATATCGCTGCGGGACTGATATCTATACGCTTTGGTTTTCAAGGCCCCAATTCCAGCGTGGTCACAGCCTGCGCCACCGGCAATCATTCCATTGGCGACGCTATGCGTCTGATCCAGCGTGATGACGCTGACGTGATGATTGCAGGCGGTACGGAAGCAGCCTTAACCCCACTGGGCTTCGGCGGTTTCTGTTCTTTGCGCGCTCTTTCCAGACGCAACGATGATGCGACAGGAGCGAGCCGTCCATTTGAAAAAGACCGTGATGGTTTCGTCATGGGTGAAGGCGCCGGGATTGTTGTCATTGAAGAACTGGAACACGCCAAAAAACGCGGCGCTTCTATTTACGCCGAGTTGACTGGTTATGGCATGTCCGGCGATGCGCATCATATCACCATGCCCCATCCAGAAGGCATCGGAGCAAAAAAGGCTATGCAACTAGCTGTCGAAGATGCTGGCATGACATTGGAAGATGTTGATTATATCAATGCGCATGGCACCTCTACGCCTTATAATGATAAATTTGAAACTATTGCCATCAAGACTCTTTTTGGAGAACACGCCAAAAAGATTCCAGTCAGTTCCACCAAGTCTATGACTGGTCATCTGTTGGGCGCTGCTGGAGCGGTTGAATTCATTGCTTGCGCTAAAGCATTGCAGTGCGGGATTGTTCCTCCCACAATCAACTACCAGACTCCCGATCCTGATTGCGACCTGGATTACGTTCCCAATCAGGCGCGTGAACTGAAGATTAAAACGGCTATCTCCAATTCCTTCGGTTTTGGCGGCCACAATGCGGTTCTAGCGCTGAAGAAGTTTGAATAGCAATTCTTTAAAATCAGCAAAACCCCAAAGGCGGCTCTAACGAGCCGCCTTTTTTTTTGAGTAGCATTATTTGAGCGCTTATTACACACCAATTTCCACGCACAGCCCGGTTTACAGCGACCAGCCTTTGCGGTAGTTAGTCTTAACGTATTGGTTCGCATCCGGGCAATTGGTCGCCTGCATTTTTTCGCCATCCCACATGATTCGTGTATCCATCCGTTTGGCGATATTGCCCAGCAGGCAAATTTCGGTCAGAGGGCCGGAATAACTGAAATCAGAGCAGGCTTTTTGACCTGTCTTGCAGGCTTGCACCCAGTTCATTTCATGGGTGGTTTTCACTCTTGGAATTTTTGGAGCGGGTCGTTTATAATCCTTATCCAAACTTGCGGGCAACAAGCGGGGATTACTGGAATATACATCGGCCGCAATCATTCCCTTGCTGCCCTTAAAAAGAAGCCCGCCTTCAGCTGGCCATTTAATATATTCTTTAATATCCGCCGGATGCGGAGGACGGGTGCCTTCATACCATCTTAACTGTACAGGCGGCATTTTCCCCCGCTTGGGGAATTGATAAGTTACAATAGCCGAAAGTGGATGAGTATCCAGATTCAACCCGCACGAAGTCGCCTCAATTGATGTAGGGGCGCCAAGATCAAGCGCCCACACAGCGCCGTCTATGGTATGCGCTCCCCGGTCGCCCATCATGCCGCAGCCGAAATCCCACCAGCAACGCCACACTGCCGGATGGTATGCAGGGTGATAAGGACGCTCCGGCGCCGGACCCAGCCACAAATCCCAATCCAACGAATCGGGAACGGCAGGAGTGTCTTGAGGCCGTTCGCCCCATTTCGAACTCCATCCCGCATGTCCCCAGGGATAATACGAAAGGTCGCACCATCCATCGACTTCGCGGATATCGCCAATGGCGCCATCCCAAATCCATTCGCAAATCTGGCGGATGCCATCATTTGAATGACCCTGGTTGCCCATTTGGGTGGCTACGCCAGCTTCTTTAGCCGCATGCGCCAACATACGCGCTTCATAGACGTCATGAGTCAATGGCTTCTGGCAGTACACATGCTTACCCGCTTTGATGGCAGCCATCGAAATTACGGCATGAGTATGATCCGGCGTGGCAATCATCACCGCGTCGATATCTTTCTGCGTTTCCAGCATTTTACGGTAATCTTTATAAACTTTGGCTTTGGAATATCGCTCAAACTGCCGGGCGGCGTAATTGTGATCCACGTCGCACAGGGCGACGATATTTTCAGATTGCAGTTCCCTTAGATTGCTGGCGCCCATGCCTCCAATGCCAATCCCGGCTATGCATAACTTGTCACTGGGTGAAGACTCCCCCGCTCTTCCTAAAACATGCCGTGGTACAATCATCAATCCCGCAGCCGCACCACCAAGCGCGGCGCCGCTCTGGCCGATAAACCGCCTACGGGTGAAACATCCGGTTTTATTCTCATCTTTAGCCGCTCCGGCGCCATGAGCGATAGGCGCTTTATGAAAATCGTTGTTCGTTTTTGGTTTCATGTTTTTCACCTTTTGTAATTCAGCAACCATCTCTTATAGGATATCTGCGAACCATAATTCAAGTTAAACAGTAGATTCCCCCTCCGTCAATACAGAAAAACGACCCGGTAAACTGATCTGTAACCAAAACCGCCGAATCTATGAATATTCCGGGAAACAACATACCCTCCGCTATATCAAGAGGATAATGAAGATTTTTCATGAAATATATATGCGTTTGCGGGATTTGGATTGAATTTGTACGTATAATATGAAATATTATTACAATGTAGGAGTTAATTGATTATGATACCAAAATTTCGTAGATATATTTAGATCGATGCTCAAAAACTGCTCGTTTCTAAAGAAAACTTGAATTGGGGATGGAACTTATGATTATGATGAATCAGAAAAAAGCCTTTACCTTGATAGAACTTCTAATCGTGGTCGCCATTATTGGAATTTTGGCAGCTATTGCAGTACCCAACTTTCTCAACGCCCAGATCAGAGCAAAACTGGCGCGGTCGTTTTCCGACGTCAAGATGCTGCATACCCAAAACAGCATCAGGCAGATGGATTGCAACAAATGGATGGTTGACGGAAACGACCAGGGCGCAGAGGGAAACGGGAAACCAGAGGATTGCGTCTTGACGCCCTGGGGCAATCAGCGCTGGGGCAAAAAATGCAGCGATATGGGGCTTAACTGCTATGATCCCAATAATGATGGACGCATCTACGCCCAGCTAACCACCCCCGTATCATATATCACCTCCATCCCGGTCGATCCATTCGTCAAGGGGATTTTCTACACCTATGGAACCAGCCATTGCCCCAACGGCAACCTCGGCGCCTATTGGGTATTCATCGCTGCTGGAACCGATGGAGATTATGACGATGTACGCTGGCTTATTTCACAGGGAAAATCGGTTCCCTATAACAGTTCAAACGGCCTGGTATCCGATGGCGACATCTGGATCGCGCAGAAACTATCATTCAGCGGAGAACGGGATTTCCGCATAGCATTCGGCGATCTGTGGAATACCTTTGATTAGTTTGACTTGCATAATAAAGTTGTTATATGCATACAATAGTTGATTCATCAGGAGAAGATTTATTGTGAAACAGATAATCCAATACCTACTAATTATCATCACAATTTTATCGACCATTCAAGCAAGCTTTAGTTCAGAAAATCCTTTTCTATACCGTATTCATTCACTTCAACTTGATTATCCACAAAATTTTATTGGAAATTTAGCAGTTCGCGATGACACGTTAATCGCAACAACCAGATGTAAGCGCAATGAACTAAATTACCAATTTTCCTCCGGCCTTGTACTGTTCGATGTCTCTGATATTTATAATCCAAGAGAATTACAGAGTTACAAATCAGACGCCATAGGTGGATATGCTATTGATGACTCTCCTACGTATTCTTCCAAAACCGTATGGCCATACGTATACCTGCCTTCTGAATCCCGTTTGGAAATAATCGATATCGAAAATCCAGAGAATCCTGTTCTTGTAGGAACCTATACTCCAAATGAAAACAGAATGAATGGCGGTTCGATTTGGACCGTGAATCAAAAAGCGCTTCTATCTCCACGATATGGAAAAGTGGAACTACTAGATATCAGTGATCCGGTCAAAGCAGTGCGTAAATCTTTTGTAGAACTTCCGGGAAACCGGGTGATCGATTTTGAAATTGGAGACGATGCCCATGCATTCCTGCTGATTGCTACGCAAGGCCAGCATTCTTGGGAAATGACCGACTATCAGCTATGCGTTCTCGATTGGGAGGATATGGAACACCCCCGAATCGTCCATACCATCTCTTTTCCAGAAACAACAAACTCATCAATGAACATAATAAAAATTAACAAATTTAGCCATTATTTATACACTACGGTTTGGATTGGAGGCTTACCAACCTTAAAAATTTATGATGTATCAACTCCCGCTTCTCCCGTCAAAACCCAAGAGACGCAAACGCCATTTATCCCTGGTCATATTGTACCCATTGGTGATTATTTCATTTCTATCGATAACTATAAGAGTGGTTTAGCTATTTATGAAATGGATGGCTTGATTCCCAAAGAACTCCATAGAACTGACGGTCAATTTTTTAATCCTGTTTGGAATGGAAAATCGTTAATCACCTTTAACGCACTCAGCAACTCACTCTGTTTATTCAGGGTGAATGTCCATTCATTCATACCTTTTTTTAACAAATTCGATTAGAATGATTGTCAAACTTAACAACTACTCTAGAATCAAGAAAACGGCTAAATCTCTCTGTAACCCGGTTAATATACCTAATCGATAAAATTTGCGGTAAACTATACAGAATAATAGTATTTAAATATTATAGAGATAACCTTCTCTTTCTTGTTTAGAAAGTATATACAATTTAATTATGAGTAAATTATTATTTACCCTTTTCATATTTCTCAATGTGCACTTATTGGTCTATTCGGATCATATTCCCATCATATTTAATCATCTCTATTCGACGGATGGTCTTTCTAATAACACCGTCCGTACTATTGCTCAAGATATTAACGGATATATATGGCTTGGAACCAATGAAGGATTAAATCGTTATGATGGAGTTAACTTCACCATCTACAAGAATGATCCTAATAATCCTGAATCATTATCAAGCAACCAAATTTTAGCTCTATTTATCGATAGCAGAGGTTATCTATGGATTGCTACCGACAATGGCTTAAACCGTTGGGATCCGCAAACGGATCGCATCACGCGATTTATGTTTGACGAAATTGACTCAGATAAGCCAGGCGCCAACTTTATTTTGAATATATTTGAAGATTCACTAGGACGTATTTGGATCGGCGCCGTTAATGGATTGCGCGCTTATTCCTATGAAACAGATTCATTTGAGAGTTTTTTTCATGATCCAAACGATACGACAACGCTTTCTTTAAGCCACATCAACGATGTCTTTGAAGATCATAAGGGAACGATATGGATTGCTACTCATAGCAAAGGGATGAATCGCTTAAATGATGACGGCAAAACATTCACCCGCATCATGCCGGAGCAAGATGACATGACGCCATCCATACCCTGGACCCCGACATGTATTCTAGAAGACTCTAAAAATCGCTTTTGGGTTGGAACTTGGGACAAAGGCCTGTTGCGTTTTAATCCGGACGACTTTGCCTTTGAGCCAGTGGATGAGATAAAAAATTGCAATGTGAGACTAATTCAAGAAGATAGTTTTGGAAATCTATGGATCGGCACATTAAATGCAGGACTATATTATTATGACTCGTCTACAGAAAGATTTTCTCTATATAAAAATGATCCAACAGTTGAATCCAGCCTTAGTTCAAACCGGATTTATTCATTCCTGCAAGATAACAATGGTTTATTATGGGTTGGCGTAGAAAGCGGTGGAATCAATACTTTCAGGCATCCCATGACGCAAATTCAACGTTACCAACCCAGTGCTTTTTCAAAATCAAGTTTATCGGACAAGTCGGTCATGTCGTTGCTAGAAGATTCGCAAGGCATCGTATGGATCGGAACCCATGAAAAAGGATTAGACCGCTATGATCCCGAAACGGGAGAATATAAAAACTACATCTATGCAACCGAAGATAATAAACCTCACATAGATACCGTTGTCACCAATTATGTTTACTCTTTGTTTGAACTAGACAATGGAAATCTGTTAATAGGGACGCTGGGATACGGGCTTCTTCTATTTGATCCTGCAACAGCAACATTTACCTCTTTTTATGACGAAGAGCGCATCCCCTATATTGGATATTTCCAATCAATCAAAGATATTATCCGTGATAAACAAGGGCAGTTTTGGGTATGCAATGATACTGGACATGTAATTTGTTTAGATTCAAATTTCCAAATTAAGCGCGTCTATGGTGATGAGCCTAATAAGTTTAGTTATTCACGATTAACAGTGCTTGAGTTTAAGGATGACAAGCATCTATGGGTTGGCGCAGAAGCTGAAGGCTTAAATCTCTTAAACACGGAAACCGGAGAGATCGGCTATTACTCACACACTTCAAAAGATCCGAACAGTATATTGGATGATACTATTTGGGATATTATAACAGATCACCAGGGACGAATATGGATAGGATCAAATAAGGGATTAAACCTCTATAATCCTGCAACCGATGAATTCCAGGATATTGAAGCATTACATGCTTTTCCCAGTAGAGCCATCCTGGGAATCGTAGAAGATATTACTGGAAAACTTTGGCTTAGCACAAACCGTGGATTGATCAGGTATAATCCACAAGATAATTCAACAAATTGGTATGATCTTCATAATGGAATTCAAGGTTACGAATACGTTCCCAAATCCCGCTATGCGGGACGAAACGGTAAAATCTATTTTGGCGGGCAATATGGTTTCAATATAATAGACGCCGACGCATTTAAAAATTATCAATCAAATTCTCCTGTTGTTTTGAACCAAATTAATGTTAAAGGACAAAGTTATATCAGCGGTCAGCCCATTTGGAAAATAGATTACATCGAACTGCCCTACGCCCAAAATAATCTTGACCTTCAATTTTCCTTACTGGATTACGTCGCTCCATCACTTAACAGGCTTGAATACCGTATCAACCAATCCAATGACTGGCAAAAGATGAACAAGTCTCAGCAAATTCTATTCGCTGACCTATCTCCGGGAGAGCGCACACTCCAGGTTCGCGGAACCAATGCCGATGGATATCAAAGCCAGCAAGTCAAAGAATTAACCATTTCCGTACTGCCGCCTTTCTGGTTAACCTGGTGGTTCCAATCGATAATTGGATTAGCGATTATTGCCCTCGTCATTATTCTATACAAATTTCGAGTAAGACAAGTCAAAAAACACAACCAAGAACTGCAAGAAAAAGTCAATGAACAGATTGCGCAATTGAAGATTTTGGATGGACTGCTGCCGATATGCTCCTACTGCAAGAAAGTCCGCGACGACCACGGATACTGGAGTCAGGTGGAAGCCTATATCCAGGAACGCAGCCAAGCGAAATTCAGCCACGGAATCTGCCCCGAATGCATTAAAAAACATTTCCCTCAATATTCTGATAAAATCGAATAATATCTAATAGAATTGTAGGATGGTTTCATCCCGTTGGATAAGTGACGTTTGCGACCCACCTTACATGGCTTTATCTTCTTTTTTTATTTCAAAAAAACAATTTATAAATCCTGAACAATAAACTCTTTATCGAACTAGGGCGTAATATTTGTAACAGAAAATTGAATAAAATTCCGGGGCGTAAATAAAATTTTATCGTTGCCCGTCGCATCAATGATATTAGTTCATCAGAAGATATTGCGGAGGGATGATATGGTATTTTACCCAGACCTGATGTGTATGTTCTCCAATCAATTTGGTCTAATATAAGTTCACCTTTTTGGATCAAATCATTAAAATCATCACTGCCAGGTAGTGGAATATAATTGCCTATGTATGCGCGATCAAAACCTGATTTCAAAGCGTAATTGATCGTCAACTCAATATCAGCTTTTGTTTCATCCGGGAATCCGAAAATAAAGAATCCACACACAATTATCTTATGCTGTTTTAACATCTGAATTTTCTGCTTAACTGAATCTAAATCCCAATTTTTTTTAATGCTCTTCAATATTCGCGGGGATGCTGATTCTATGCCAAGACCGACAAGGTAAGTTCCCATCTTTTTTAATGCTATCGTAATTTCTTCATCTAAACGATCTAATCTTATACCATTAGGAAATGAAAAATAGCAGTCAATTTTTCTTTTTTCGATTTCCCCGGCAAAATCCAGTACATGCTCTTTATAATATGTAAAATTCTCATCTTCTATAATAAATTCATTGTATCCATAAGTTGATTGCAGAAACTCTATCTCATCAATTACATCAGACAAAACACGACGTCTTATTTTTTTTCCTGTAATTAAATGACCGGCGCAGAAAGTGCACGGATATGGGCATCCCCTGCTCGTCAAAAGCGGAACAACCCGATTCGATTTGTGGAAGGTGCCATGTTGAATTGGTGGATATTTATCTGGTTCAAGTCTCTTCCAGTCAGGCGCCCCATAGTTTTTAACATCAACGAATTGTTGATTATTATGAACTATTCGATCGCCCTGACGATAAACCAGATTTGGAATTTCTTGTATATTATCTTTTAAGGCGTCATTAAGCAGCCCGTGCATTAATTGCTGTATAGTTACTTCACCTTCTCCATTGACCACAAAATCCAGCGTTGGATTATCAATTAATGTCTTATCGGGTAGACCGGATACATGAGGACCTCCAGCTATAATCAACGCTTCGGGACATACTCGATGAACATGGGGCAATATGCTCGAAAAATTATAATAATCAATCGAATAGACTTGAAAACCTATTAATATAGGATTGCTATTTTGCAACATTTCAAGGAGTTTATCATCACTCAAATTATCACGATGGCAATCAACAAACAAAGGATTGACGCCATCAACCCGGCTCAAAGCTTTTAGTAAATATCCGATACCAAGAGGGGGAGAGACAACATTATAATTACTTTTCAATCTCACCAGAACAACATTTTTCATATTAGCTTAATCCAGTTTATTAATCTCAAGATTCAATATCATCATTATGCTTTGTAAACTATCATTGTTATTGATCTTATGGAAGAGTCGCTTATTTTAGTCATACAAATGGATTTATTAGCGGCGTAGGGTGAGTCGCGTCTTTTCGACCCACCGAATCAATGATTTTTGGTGAGTCGATAAAGCGCGATCTCACCAGACATGGCTGAAAATCTATTTTTGAGGAACTAATCTGATATCTAGCAGGTGAACGTTGGACTTGATTAGGTAGAAGATTTTAACATCTTGTTTGTTTATGGGATCGAAATATGAGTATACCCAAAAGTTTGCTATTTTATTTATAAGGAAACCAGGATTAGTTCCCCGTTTTAATGTCCATTCTAATGCATTGATATGCTCTTGAAGACGATAAACATCATCTTTATAATCATTAAACTGCTGAATGAAACGTTGTTCTCTAACGACCAGCAATTCTTCCATTATATTAAGACCGAACTGTTTTCAAATTCTTTTAGAAGAGCATTACCATATTCGATATCATCCTCAGTTACAGTCGTCTCACCCAGCAAAGATACTTCATAGGGAATATCTTCTCCCTGCTCCGCCAGTTGCCATCCGATAAATTTGTGGGAAAGGCCGCTCACCTCCGTAGCGGTGGCGCCTCGGAGAGAATCTATGACGTTATCAATTAAAGAGATTTCTCTGGGAGAAAAAATATCCAAGTCAACATCAGCAAGAGTGACTATTTTTCTCTGCGTATAACTACCTAAGGGACAATTAACTTCAGCAATACCATTAGAATCTTTCATCTCTTTTATTGCTTTGTTAATATGGTTGGGAACCGGACCAAAAGGCTCCTTATGATAACCTTCTCCTGAAATCGACTTGCCAAGGTCGCGATAAGCAAGAAAATCACAGAAAAAAAGAATCTTATTCAGTTTTGCAGCGCCAAAATATTCATCGCTGATCGATCTCGAAGCGATGTACTTGATTAGTTCTTTGAATTTTATCTCAACATTCATAGCATCATCCATGACTCATCACCTCCTGGGATAATATTCTATTTCATTAATGATGAGTACAATTTAATTATAACATTTTTCAACAAAATTAAACGGGGATTATCATAAACCATAATATATATTAAATCGAACCAATAGCAGCCCCCATAGGGTGGATCGCGTCTTTTCGACACACCGAATCAATGATTATCAACATGTCTTAACCATAGGCTTGATACTCAGTTTATATTCACAATCATGAATCTCTGCTTGATATTCTTTTATCCTAGAATATTTTTGGTTTTGTTTAATAATATCAGATATTTCCTTTTTCTTTTTCTCATCAATCCTACATCCATAGATAATTCCGGTAATAATCTTTGGAGGAAATTTTATCAAATATGAATTATTCTTAGATTCAATTTCACAAAAACCTCTCCACTCTTTTTCGTTTTCCCAATATGTACTTTTCGTTATCCCAAGTTTGAGAATAAAATCATATTTTTCTTTTTGATTCCATTCATCAGGAGCCCAACAGCGTTTCTCTTCATATTTAACCTTTTGGCATGTTGCTTCTTTATTTCCAAAATCATGTATATTCATAAATTCATTATTAACACTGAACTCTATAACTACACCTTTATGATCATGGGCGTAATGCGACCACATAACCAAATCATTTCTCTTTTCAGTAAGTGACAATATGCCTATTTTTCTGCTAGCATAGTCTTGAAACTTTTTATTCATCTCATAAGTGTACTCTTTTTTTGCTGGCAACAATTCAAACGGATCATTAAATTCATTAGGCGGAGTAAAACGAATCGTGCCATTATTCAATATCTTTTGACAAATATCCGCTTTAACATATTTATATAGTTTTCTTACCCTCATTTTTCTTCCCCCTTTTCCATTTCCCTTATTTATCTCAAAAACCAGATCATAATTCTATCCCCCATCAAACCCAACACAAATCCTGCCAGCTGGTAGTATAAGAAGGCGTTACAAATTTGCGGCGCATTTGCCAGCGTTCGGGGTTGGCGGCGCATGTGGCGTATCGCAGGGTATCGGCGCCCATGCGGGCGTTGATGCGGTCCATGATTTTCATCAGTTTCGCGCTGCTTTCACGGTCAGTCGAATCGAACAGGTCGGGTTGATAGAACGTCGCGGGGACTAATTCCATCAGCACCACCCCGGTTTTCTTGTAGCGGTATCCCGGACGGTAGATGGCGTCCAGAGCCTTCAGCGCATGTTTGATCATCTCTGGAGTGCTGGATGTCGGCGTGGCAAACTGCACCTGAGCCGAGTTATAATACTGCGGCTCGTTCTTGAAGGGATTGGTCATGACGTAGACGCTCATGGTTTTGACCAGCGAATTCTGGCCGCGCAGTTTTACCGCCGCCCGGCTGACGTAGGCCGCTGTGGCCGCCCGCAGGTCTTCCTGCTTCTCGATAGGCCGACCGAACGACCGGGAACATGCAATTCCCTTCTTCGGTCCGGGAGAAAGGTCGAGCGGCATACAGGGAATCCCGCGCAGTTCCAGCACCAGACGAACCCCCACCACCCCCATAGCCATCTTTTTTTGAATCCACAGTTCATCCGCATCGCGCAGCTGCCGCGCGTTGTTGACGCCGCGTCCCCGCAGACGACGCGCATACCGCGAACCTATGCCCCATACATCGCCCACCTCGATCTCCTCCAGAATTGCATCACGGTCAGCCGCCAGACGGATATCAAAAACCCCGTTAAGCGTCTTGGATCGCTTGGCGATGCGGTTGGCGATTTTGGCCAACGTCTTGGTTTCGGCGATGCCAACCGAAACCGGAATTCCAGTCCACTGTTTAACCGTCTCACGAATCTCCCGCCCATACTCGACCAACGCCTCATCCTGCAATTGACCCCGCTTAACCATGCCCGTCAGGTTCAAAAAGGCCTCATCTATGGAATAAACCTCAATCTGCGGCGCAAACTGCGCCAGAGTCGCCATGACCCTATGGGAAAAATCTCCATATAAACTGTAATTCGATGAGAAATACTTGACCCCGGCTCTGCGCAGAAAAGGCTCCACCTTAAAAAACGGGTCGCCCAGTTTCAACCCCAGCGCCTTTGATTCGTTGGAACGGGCGATTACGCAGCCATCATTGTTCGATAACACCACCACCGCCTTACCTTCCAAATTGGGCTGAAACACCCGCTCGCAGGATACATAGAAATTGTTGCAATCAACCAGCGCCAGAACCGGCCCCCGGCCTCCGGTTGGAGAGGATAGATGAAGCGCCTCTTTAGAGTCCTTCCAGGCGCCGGGACTACAATGAATGGAGCACACAGGTAACCACCCCCCAAACGCTGAATTCCGTGTCGCCCGTGATGCGTATAGGCGGTTCATTCTCATTTTCCGACAACAGCATCAGACCGCCCTGCAATTTCCGCAGACGCTTTACCAGCATATCTCCATCCACCACGGCGATGACCACCCGGCCTGATTCAGCCTCTATCGAGCGATCCACAATCAAAATATCGCCATGATGAATCCCGGCGTCGATCATCGAATCGCCCGACGCCCGCACAAAAAAGGTCGCCGCCGAGTTGCGAACCAGATATTCATTCAGATCCAGGCTCTTCTCCACATAATCATCCGCCGGAGAGGGAAACCCTGCCTCCACCCGCGATCCCACCAAAGGAAGCGCAAACTCCTTATTAATTACATGCGCCAAACAAGATCGTTCCACACTGCATCTCCAATAGCCAAAATAACGTAAAAATCAAATAAAAGTAAACGCATGTTCATTATAAGCATATTGAACATAATGTCAACTATGATTTCCAGGGTTTATTTGAGTGGATAGTGGATAGTGGGTAGAAATAAACAGCATATCATCATTCGGTTATGAATGCTTTTCTCTATGGGTTTCCATATATGAGCGTAAAACAGCGTTCATACGAGTTTGGTATCCCCGGCCAAAAGATTTGAACCAATCCAAAACCTCCGGTTCAATCCGCAATGAAATAGAAGGTTTCGGCTGGGGCATAACCAACTCCGCATTATCCCAAAAAAGATCATCCAGTTCCGGGATATCAGAAGTATCTATATCCTTATCACGCATGGCTTTAATTTCTTCCAAGCGTTTTTTCGATATAGGCATAATATTTCCTTCTTTCGGTTTGTTTGGCCCTACGGGCTGAAATAATTCGAACTCTTTCTTCACGTTTCGTGTGAATAACAACAACTACAAGAACTTCTTCAATAGCGTCAATACTAATTTCCCGGATTTCTCCGTATTCCTGACGATTCTCTGCCCAGGTTAAAACAGGCCCTTCAAAAATCTCTTGCGCCTCGTCGAAACTAAGACCGTGTTTCTGCTGGTTTAAACGGTTCTTCTTTTCGTCCCATTCAAATTTCATAATTATAAGTATATACAATTTGTATGTACTCTACAACTATTTTTCACGATAAAACCAAGGGCAACATGTTATGAGGACGGATATATGGTGATAAGTTCAGTGTTTTTGTCTGAATCTGGATAAAGTGGATTCTCAGGATTTTATATGAATTACGATCAAAAGATCAACATAAGTTCACTCAAAAAGTTACAATAAAAATTTATACTATAATTATTATAAACTTGGGGGAATTAAACCGTGAAAATCAACAAAGGGGGGAAGAAATGTGGCCAGGCCCAGATTTGAACTGGGGACACAAGGATTTTCAGTCCTCTGCTCTACCAACTGAGCTACCCGGCCAAGCGATGCATATTCAACTTTGAGACGCCCTTTCTGTCAAGTAGCGTTTACCAGCTTTTGATTTTTTTTTTATTTTATTTTTTTTTATTACTTTTATCGTGTTTTATATCGCATGATTTTCAGAATTTAAGGCCTATTATGGTAATAAAAACAAACATATAAACATTCTGATCATCGATAGATGCAAGGAATGTCAAAACAACCAAATTACGCGAAAATCATATAAAAATCATCCAACCACACTTGTTAAAAAAAAGAAGAAATAATTAAATAATAAATGATTTCAATTAAAAAACACTTTAATATATTAAAAAGAATCATATTTTTATTGCACAAACAGGAGAAAAGTCAATGAAAAAACGATTAAGTAAAAATTTCAAAATTGTAAAAACACTCCTAATTGCCTCTATAGTCACGGCATTTTGCTTTCCCGCAGCATCACAACCAACCCAGCGCATTGATGGCGGCCTGTTTTATTATCCTCCAATGGAATCATTGCTTACATTCGGCGGTTGGGGACCTCCGGATTGGGAGCAATCCCCCGAAGTCTGGTCGCTTAACGCTTCTGGCTGGTCTCAAATGCCCGATATGCCAGAAGGAGTAGCGCATACAAGCGCAGTCTACGACGAAGCTAATTCAAGATTAATCGTTATGGGAGGCGCCAGCCCGGATAAATCCACTTGGTCATTTGATGGAAACAGCTGGATTAAAATAGCTGATCCTCTCACTTCCGAATATGGATTTGATCCGGAAATGATCTACCTTCCTGATACTCAAGAGATCATACTCTATTTCGCCGCCATGAGTTGGTCTCCAGATGACGCCAGTAACAGTAAAACCTATATTCTTGATGATAACGGATGGGTTGAACAGACCGTTGATCCAGCCCCTGGAGCCTTTGCGGACGTTGGTTTCGTCTATGATTCCGCCAGAAAAGAAGGCGTCTGGTTCAATGGCCATGAGACATGGGTATGGAATAACAATGGTTGGTTGCAAAAATATCCCTCCAACAGCCCATCGTACGAATCCGGCCAATTCACTATGACCTATGATGAAGCGCGTTCAGTAGCATTAGTCTACGGCCAGGGAGAAACATGGTCCTGGGATGGCGCTGACTGGTCGAAACTGGCGCCGCAGAATTCACCCACAACTCCAGAACGTGGTTTCTTCGCTCTGGGTTATGACGTCAATCGTCAAACAGCCATATTATTCGGCGGCGAGGTAATGAGCGAAGATGGAGCAGATTCAACCTATCTGGAAGACTTGTGGGAATGGAACGGCCAAACTTGGAGCGTATTCGGTGAAACGGTAATATCTGATTGGGAAATTCACTGAGATAAATATTACAAATAACTTAAACTTATTAATCAGGATAAACCACGTAAAATAAGCATTGACAAGGTGTAATATATAAAAACACCTATAGTATCACAAATCGTCGCTACTAGCGGCGTTGAAGATAAAGCCGGATCAAACCGTAATGCATGCAGCATGAAAGGCAGCATGGATCCTATCAATGTTCCGCAAACTACCACCGCAGCTACCGATAGGGTTACGATCTGAGCCAGTTGAAAAAAAGGAACTGCTGAATTTTCAGGAGGCCATACAATAATGCGCAGTAGAATGATTCCACTCAGGAAAGCCCCCAGCATTAATCCGCTGAGCAACTCACGTAAAAATACTCTAAACCAATCTTTCAGAGTAATATCCTGCACAGCTAACGCGCGAATCACCAATGTAGCCGCCTGACTACCTGAGTTTCCTCCGCTGCTGATAACCAGGGGAAGAAAAAAGGTTAAAATCACAAATTTCTGGATAACGCCATCAAACTTCTCCAACACCGTAACGATAAGCATTGCGCCAAGAAATAGTACAAAAAGCCACCCGGCGCGTTTCTGAACCAAGGTAAAGAACGATGCATGAAAATATGGCTCCTCCAAAGCGGCCATACCACCCATTTTATGAATATCTTCGGTGGTCTCTTCAACAATTACATCCAATACGTCATCCGAAGTAACAATACCTACCAGGGTGCCATCAGAATCAACTACCGGAAGAACCGGTAAATCATAACGCATCATAGCCTCGGATGCAGTTTCCTGATCATCGAATGCATGCAAAGCGATAACCTGAGTATTCATAATTTCCCGGATATGTTCTTTGGGATTCTCGAAAATAAGCGAGCGGATTTTCAGGTATGCAATTAATTCATCATGGTCATCCAGGACGTATAGTATATTAATGGTCTCTTTGTCATGTCCGCTCTTCCTGATAAACGCCAATGTTTCCTTTACCGTCCAATCCTTATGGATGGCCAGATACTCAGGCGTCATCATCCTCCCGATGGATTCTTCAGGATATCCTAGCAGATTTACCGCCACCGAGCGTTCTTCTGGAGTCAAAAGTTCAAGAAGTCGTCGAGTTACTTTTCCAGGCAGTTCTTCCAGGAATTGGGTACGGTCATCAGGATCCATTTCATTAAGGATGCCTGCCACCTGCTCCCGGCCCATAGATACAAGGATTTCCTCCTGCTCAGTAAAGGGGAGCTGCTCGAATACGTCAGCGCTTATACTCCTTGGAAGAATGCGAAAAACAACCGTACGTTCTTCTGGAGTAAGGACGTTAATAGATTCAGCGATATCTACGGGATCTAACTCAATCAACGCTTCGCGAAGATCTTTGAAATTCTTCTCCGCAAGCATCTTTTCAATATCAGGCGTTATCAGACGACTTAATAAAGACTCAGAATATCCGCGCATAACAAGTACTCTCTTAATTATTTCAATTTCTTTATCTTAAGGTCTTTCCACTCAACCCATTTATTATGATGATGCATTTGAAGTGATATATGACCCGGACGAATGTTAGTCAAATCATTATAGTCAACTGTGGTTTCGCCATTGACGCGAATCACTATATGCGATCCCTCAACGCGAATTTGCATGGGAAACCACTCTTCATTTTCATAATAAGGAATTTTAGCTCTGACGATATTATACAGGCTGCCAGTGGGATGGGGAGAATCGGGCAGATTTTCTATCTGCACTTCATTACCGCGATCCCCGCTTTCCAGCTCTTTCCACCTGAAAAAGATTCCTCCATTGGCATTGGGAGCGGTACGGACGTAGCAATGAAAATCGAAATCTTCAAACTCATCCTTGGTCACCATATAACTAGTGCTATCTTCGGCATGCATTACGCCATCACGAACTGACCAGATGGCGCCTTTACCCTCTTCATACCAGCCATCAAAGTTCTTGCCATTAAATAAGTTAATCCATTTCTCTTTAGAAGAAAGTTCACGAATGCGAATATTTCGGAACCACGCTTTATAACCGACATCCTGGATGCCGATATATCCTTGCCGTAAACGATATTTCAATTCTTCATGCTCTTCTATGTTAATATCCTGGATCAATTCACCATTAAGCCACATCTTCAAACTAGGCCAGTCCATTAATACACGGCCAGAATTCCATTCATTGGCGCCACGCACGGCGTTTTTGAGTGGAGGCAGCACTCCAAAGATGGCGCCGCAGAGATAATCAGTCAAATGATCTTTCCGGTCGTGATATATCTGATACTCAAATCCAACCCGCGAGAGTCTTCCATGCAGCGGGGCATTAAACAGCAAACCACTGCTGCACCACCCCTCCATCAAGAATTCAAATCGTAAATCATAATTCTCGTAGGTTCTTTCAGTACGCAGCCAGGCGGGATATCCTGTTTTCTCAGTACTTTTAATGGTTCCTTTTTCCACTACAAAAGTCGAAGCATCGCCATGTTCAATTACCCACCCATCCAGATTTTCATAATTGAACAGCGCTTTGAAAGGTTTTTCAGATTCACTTGCAAAAGAGATAATGGATGCGGCCAGCAAAAATGATCCGGCGAAGAAGAGTTGTTTAATTTTCATCATTGATTTCCCTTGATATAGAAATGAGTCTTAATTCTCTCTCTTGAGTCCTCGAATATCAATGCCAATCATTTTAATTGATTAAATTAAAAAAAATATTTATTTTTCGTTCTATCAAATATATTTTCCATGAAAAATCGCGAATATTAACGCTTAATGTTCTTTGTTAAGGTTGATATCCGCCGCCCTATTGAAAATTGAACCTAAGTCAAAAAAATGTTATCCCCTCTATACAATCTTAAGCTTATCTATTTTTTTCTGTATAGCGGCCAGAAATCATTTT
This sequence comes from bacterium, assembly GCA_963662285.2. Taxonomy (GTDB): domain Bacteria; phylum Hinthialibacterota; class Hinthialibacteria; order Hinthialibacterales; family Hinthialibacteraceae. The sequence continues at coordinate 1,623,505 of CAXXMV010000006.1, read as the reverse complement.
CTTACAAAAAACCACTTTCAATATATTATTAGTATCATCCTGAAACCAAAAATTGTTTATATCTTTATAATATTATGTATTTATAAATGCTATAAAGCCAGATATGCTTTATTATAATTTTATTTTTTTATAATGTTATATTTTTATATTGTTTGCAAAACACTGAAAAACATGCTATTACGAATAAAAGAAAATTATTGGACCAAAATAATCCGCTAGTTGATCAATTTACTATAACTTTAATCACATATAACCGGATTCCATAATTCCGTGTAAATGTTAGCAAAAATCCAAGATATAAAACATTATAATATTATACAAATACCTATTATCAGTGTTTTTAATATTGTTCTGAAAAGTTATGGAAGTCAAAATATTCAAGCAATTTTTGAGATAAAATTCATAAGTTCAATTTAGGATTATTCACTTAGGTCTGCTGGATGAAAGTTCTCTGATAAGTTTTAATTGGTAAATATCATCTTCCGGGGAAGATGTAGGAACCTCTAAAATGCAGGGCAACGGCTTTATGCGCCTGGTGGAGAGCAAAGCCTTGAATCCAGCCTCTCCAATACATCCTTGACCTATTTTGGCGTGCCTATCTACCCGACTGCCCAGTTCTTTCATGGAATCATTTAGATGTATCAACTTAACTTCTTCAAAACCAATTGTTTGATCAAATTTTTTGATAAGATTTAAAACTCCGTGCTTTTTTCTCAGATCATAGCCAGCTGCGAAGGCATGGCAGGTATCCAGGCAGATTCCTTTGCAAATTCCTTTAGGTATCTTGGCATAAAACTCAGATAATTCAGATACTTGGCTGCCAATGTCTCTTCCCTGGCCAGCAGTGTTTTCCAACAGCAGGCAGGTTTTAAAGGTTTTTTGGTCAAAAACCCGCTTCAATCTTTCCAGCATGCGCTCCTGAGCGGCTTCGGGATCGCCTTTACCCATGTGCATCACCAGAAAATCGATTTTAAGCGCCTCACAGCGCATTAAATTATCCCTAAGGCTCCTGATGCTCTTTTGGAATATTTCGGCGTCTAGCGCCGCTAAATTGGGCAAATAAGGCATGTGAGCGATGAGGGGATAAAGTCCTTTAGCCTGGTTGTAGCGCACTTCCAGAAAGCGTTGAACATCCTCATCGGTCAAATATTTCGCGTTCCATGCCCGCGGATTCATCAGGAAAAACTGAGCCGTATCACACCCCATCTCCAGCGCCCGTTTAAGCCCCTCGGCAAGCCCGCCAGCGATAGAAACATGCACTCCAAATCTCATTGCCATCGATCAAATCACCTCTCTTGGCACAGTAAATGCACGGATTTATTATTGCGATTAACTCATTGTAAAAACATAATTTACTATTACCGGATAAACAAATTTTCAACCAGTTCAACCACAAAACTCCTTGGAAAACTCCCTCAAAACTCTGAGAAAATTTGTCCTTAATTCATCGCTCTCCACACAAAATCAAAGCTGAATAGGTAAAAATATCATCCCAAGGATAGGGAAAACAGCACTGTTTTTGAGCAATATTTCTATATTAAAAGAGCCTGCAATACCCTGATATATTATAACTTTCAAACGCTATTCTAGAATATTTTATTCCAACAATATGCCCGCATAATCCACTGGATTTCAACGCCTGAAAACTCCCTCAGAAAGTCTTTCTGTGATCAAAATGAGCATATAAAACCAATACATATTTCTTAAACCTTCTTTCATAAACCTAATATCAACAAAGAGTTAACCCAAAATCCTACAATCATGAAACATACCCCTTGCATTATAACCCCTTATATTATAAAGTGTACAGAGTAGCAGTAAAAACGTGGTTATTTTGACAGAGTTTTGATTTATAATTTGATAGATATTTTTGTTAAGGATTATATGAAATGAAATTTGACCGCGAGTTAATGAAAGGCCATTTGAAGACCATCATCCTGGCCGTTTTGTCGGACGGCCCCTGCCACGCTTATGGATTGATCGGGAGAATCGAAGATAAAAGTCTGAAGGTTTTTTCACTACCCGAAGGAACCATCTACCCTACCCTGCACAAACTGGAAAAACTTGGCTTGATCTGCTCGGAAGAAGACCAGAGCAAAAACGGTAGAACTGTCCGAAATTATCAGATGACGCCCAAGGGAGAAAAGGTACTGGAGGAGAACAAAAAAGAGTGGGATTATTTGTCACGGGCCATGAAATTGATTCTGGAAGATTAGGATGATATGAAGAAAATTAATTTTCGAAGGAAAACTCAATTTAGGGCAGAAAATACGCTTCCCTTGCTACCCAACCTGGAAGCAATCGAAGGAATCAAAAGTGGTCTGGAATCTATGAAGCATGGGAAAGGCCGTCCAGCAGATGAAGTATTGCAAAGGCTAGCAAATAAGTTCGAAATTCCGGTGGAATGATGAAATATTGGTATACTCATTTTTTAATGCGCTAAGTTTAACTGATTCATTAGTTTTTATTCTATTAGAGTGATCGCTATCAACCCTCACCTAACCTCTCCCAATCTTGGGAGAGGGATGTATAACCAAAGTGTTTTCAATAACTAAGTCTAAACGATCTAAATGGTTATATACCAAAATCCCTCTCCCCCAAGTTGGGGGAGAATTCAAGAGGGGGTTGTTTTCAAAACTTTTTATTTTCAATTTGAATTATTAATCTGCATATTTGATTTCTTGCTTCAGACTTACCACCCACCCAAATAAAGCCCCATCCCCCGCTTGGCCGCAAGATTCCAATAGCGCTTTAACTGTGTCTGTATCACCATCTGCATGAGCCATTAAAGCCATGAGATATAAAACGCGATTGCTCCACCGTGAAGCAGGGTGATCCTGCTGGAACTGATCCAGTTTTTGCCTGGCGCCGGAGAACTTCTTCTGTTCAAACGAGCAAAGCGCTGACCAGTAATCCACATTTTCACGGGCGCGGCTGCTTAGTGATGAATCAGCCGCCAGTTGCTTGAAGAGTTTATCAGCCAGAGCATAGTCTCCATCCAACAGCGCCAACCTACCCTGCTCTAACGGATCTAAATCAGAAAAAAACTGTTGCGCCAGCTGGCGGCGAACTGCGTTTAGTTGATGAGTCATATCATAAATATAGGGGATGCGAACCGGAACCCACTTGTTTATTTCCGTTGAATCACCCTTAGTTCGGGCGGCTGAAACCGTCAGGAAAGGTTTAGCCATCATTGGTAAATCGATTAGATCGTCAAGCAATTGCGCCAATACCTGAAAGCGCGGAGCATGAGTTTCCAACTCATAATCTGAAGCGGGTTGAGCATATCGAAACGCCTCGATCAGAGATTTATCCTCGTAAAAATTCGCGATACTTTTCAGGTATTGATCCATCGGTTTGGCCTGTGAGCCAAACTTTTTCACCTGCTCCGGAGTTGGATTCAACAGGAAATTAACAGGAAATAATATTTGTTCGGAGCTTCGAACTTTTTTAAATACTAGACCAAAGGCGGCATCAAACGGAATCCAGTGCTCGCCAATGCTGACCAGAGAAATAGTATGAGGACTATGAGTCCGAGCTTGATCGGAGAAAAGCACCAGACGCAGTGATTCAATTCCAGCGGAACGGAGCATTTGATTGAGAATCCACGCCAGTTCCTCGCATAATCCCCCGCCCCTGAGTAATACGTTAAAAGGCCTGTCTCGTATATCCTCTACTTTATTTGACACGCCAAACTGAGTATGCCGGTATACATAATCAAAAATGACAATGGCTTTTTTGAAGGGATCATCTATATCTGCGGTTATGCGGGAGGCAATGCGATCCATCCATAAGACGCGCCACAGATAGCGCATATCATCTGCATGAAAACGTAAGGAACGGAATTCGTCGAATCTGGCGCCCTGCTGTAATTCCTTGGGAAAAGATTGGTCTATTTGAGGCGGCTTGGTCAGGGTTTTGAATGATTGGAAGAATGCATCTGCGGCGCCATCCCATTGCTTCAACCATACTTGAGACAATCCTATGAGAATCAACCGCTGGCACTCATCAATCCTGTCAGGTAAAGGTTGCTCTAATTGCGCTAGAACCTGTTTGTACTCTCTATTTTTGTAATGATTCCACGCCTGGGTAATGGCTTGATTATCTCCTGAGAACGCCGGGAAAACCGATTCCAAGCATAGGCTTCCGGTTAGAATTAAATTTCTTATATATCGAATAATTTTACGCATATTTTTTGTCTGAATCTGGATGCTCTGGATAGAAGGATCACCAGGATTTTTTGACCTCAGCGATAATTATCAACCCTCTCCTAACCTCTCCCAATCTTGGGAGAGGAATATATTACACAGTATCTTATCTATATAAGTTAATAAAAATTAACTGTTTATACCTCAAAATCCCTCTCCCCCAAGATGGAGGAGAATTCAAGAGTGGGTTGTTATACTAAATCTAATTTTATCCCATAAAAACATAATTGAACTATTGTCATCAGTACAAAAGAAGCCCCGGTAAAGGGGCTTCTTTAATATCATAATTACAAGATAATACAAAACTTACGTACAATAACTTAATACATCATCCAATCAACCACCGGCGTTATATCATCAGCCATATCCAGCAGCATACTGTAAACATTCACTACCGAACCGTTTGACGGTCCTAGTTTAATAGAGGTAAGCGTTTTGGAGAGATCAAGGCTGACTCTTTCAGTGAAGAAACTTACATCATCCAGTTCCGGATTTTCACCGGTAATCATGTCTGAACCTTCAAAAAATGAATAAGAATCAAGCCGGTTCATACCATTGTTAATTTGATTGATATCAGCAGGAATTACTCCGCCATGCCCGTCATCCTGGGCGTCATCAAGCCAATCAGGAGATCGGAAGACCGCCTCTTGAGTGCTGCCATCCTGGTATTCAAACACTACCGGCAATTCACCATAACCATCGCCGGAAGTGAGAATGCGGCATTGACCATAACTGTTTACTGGAACCTCAAGATTTACTTGAGAAGCGGTTCCCGATTCAGGATGAAAACGCAGAGCATTTTTCACTCCAGAGAATGGATCAATATCTTGCAGTGAATTATTGAAAGGCGCTATGGAAAATCCAGAAAGTCCACTCAAGCGGTCAACCGGTATGCCGCGCGCAACTTTAGATTCTCCCATATCGGAATAATAGATGTATCCCCGCACGACCATGAAATGATCCTGATCGGCGTTATGACCATATCCTTCGCCAGTATAACCATCTGTGAATGAGTCGACCGATATCACGTCATGCAATACTACGTTGGCATCATTGCGAACCGTGGACGCCGGATCAAAGCCCAGATCAACTCTGACAGTTCCCTCAGGCGGAAGCGAAGCAATCTTGCCGATATTGATATCATCAAAGAATGCGCTGCCCGCATCCTGCCTGCGGCTCAGCATTACGCCGCCGATTGATTCAGCATCAAACAGGTCTTTACCGCCTGCGTCAAAGGTATTAATCCGGTCATCCTCATCCGGATCGATCCACATATAGATGTCATCGCTCTCTCCTGGTTGGTCGTTAAGAACAATTCTGACCATCAGGTGATGAGGATCGCTATAGGTTGCTGCAGCGACCAGGTCGGCGGTATCTTCGGCAAGATGGCTGACGCCAAGTCCGGCTGCATTACGAGGCTTGCCGACCAGGAACAATTTGTTCCCTTCCCTATCAAGTATAAACATACCGGAATCGTGATCTTCAACCGGGCCGGTATCCTGATATATAAAAGATATCCAGAGGTCGCCTTTTGTAATGTTAGTGAAACTGCGTTTTGGGCCGTTAATAGCCGGAGTGCGAATCTGCAGCGAAAAACTGCCCGGAAAGAACGTCGAATCCTGATGCATAATGCGCCCGGTATCGACTTGCGTTTCGCTCAGTTCGGCTTTATAACTAGTTGCTTCTAAGATCCAGGCTGAGGTCCAACCACCCTCACCATTTACATCAGTGATATTAATTCCGCCAGTACCGCCATTGATCGAGTCGCCAGCGTCATATGGTTTGACCCGAAATAAATCCAGAGGATAACTGAAAGATTCCCAGGCATTAATATAACCGTTATCGGCAGGTATGTCTGTTACTGATACAATATCAGTCGCAGCAGCAATCTCACCAGTTTCCTGAGCATATCCATTAAAAGGAACAGTAAAAGCAATAAGCGCAAAACAGATAATCATAAAAATAGAACGAAATATATACATATTCACCTCATCATTCTTGATTGTATCTATCCAAAGACAGAAGTAATTGTAAAATCACAGATGACAGACGTCAAGTAAAGTAACTTTACTCTTATAAATCATATAATATGATATTATCAAGTCGCTATAATAATATCAATAAATCATACTTTCGTCATTATATAAATAATAGTAAACCTCTTAAGACTAAAAAACGCTGTTTATACCAGGCATACTGATATAAACAGCGCTTTTTCTTATATATTTATACTATCAAGCAAAGAGATAACTAAACCGGCATCTCTATTTTTTGTTTGGAATCCCACAGTTCCTTCCAGGTGACGCGCCGTTGTTCATAAGCTGCGGTGCGTCCCAGGATACAGGTGAAAGTGCTGGTAGTTACATATCCTGAGTTGTTTATAGTAGGTCTTTCGCCCAAGACGCTGGAAACGAAGTTCTCCATTTCGATGACTGTCGCTTCGGTTATGGCGCCATCTTCTTTATCAACTTTGGCCTTTTTACTTACCAGACCTTTGCTCAAATCAAAATAGCCATCCGTTCCGATAATGTGTTTAACAGAATTATAAAGACCATTGCTGATTTGAGTTCCGGTGTGGGTCAGGTTGAAGCCGTTGGGATATTCGTAGAGCACTTCGATATTATCGTAGATATCACCCACATCCAGACGAACGTCGCGCCCTCCCCTGCCATAAGCGCTGACGGGCAGTAGATTCGTGAACCAGTTAAAGACATCCAGGTTATGAATATGCATTTCATTTATGAAATCTCCCGAAGCCCACAGATAATATAACCAATGCCGTATCTGGTGGTCGCGTTCGGTGAAGTGGGCGGGACGTTCACGCCGCCATAAATCGTCGCTAATACGGGTGGAATGCCCGACCAGTGGTCGTCCGATAGCCCCATTCTGAATGGCGTCCGCCAGTTTCTGATAATAAGGTTGATCGCGCGTCTGCAATCCAACGCCAACCGTGAGGTTATTTCTCTTGGCTTTCTCTCCAGCAGCCAGGAAGGTATGGCATCCCCAGGGATCAACCGCGATGGGCTTTTCGGCGAAAACGTGTTTATTGGCTTCAATGGCCGCCTTAAATTGTATTGGTCGGAAATATGGAGCCGTGGTCAGCAACACAGCATCAATTTCATCAAGCGCCAGCACTTCTTTGTATCCATCAATACCGTCAAAGCATTGTTTTGAGTCCACCTCAAATAAATGAGCCGGTTCTTTCATTTGAAAGTCAAAATAATCCGCTAAAGCATATATTTTCACTTTGCCAGTTTTGAATAGATTTCGGCCATCAAAGGTTCCACGACCGCCGGTCCCGATAATGCCCAACTGCACCTTGGAATTTGCCGCTGATGAGAATGCATGCTCAGGTTTTATAATAGAGAAAACGCCGATGCCCGCCGCTGATTTGGCAGCTCCGCCAATAAATTTGCGCCGGGCTATACTGGTTGGATGCTCACTATCCATAATAAAATCTCCTTTAGGTAAAATCTGCGAAACGGGAACTACCGCCCAAATCATGCAAGAATTGTTTTACTCACAAAAAAAGGATGGAGCAATTATACAAGCCCCATCCTTTTGTAACATATTTCAATATAAATTACAACACTATTAATAGAGCGACCAATCATAAACGTTGGTTGGTTGAGTGGCATTAGAATCGAGTTGATCAGCAGTCAATGCTTCGTTGCTGATGCGAATACGATCCAGCCAACCGTTTAAGGGAAGCACACCGTTGGGTTCGCTGCCGATGTGCAAACTTGGTACATCGGTCAATCTTGATCCACTGGTATAGGCGTCTTCTTCAATCAATTCTCCGTCTACAAAGAAAGATAGAGATACTCCATCCTTATGGACGCAAGCCACATGATGCCATTCATCCGGCGTCACAACAGCTGATGTGGAACTGAAATCAGCGATACGCAGAGTAGTAACGAAAACCATTCTCGGATTGGTTCCTGATAGTGAGAAGGAAATGCCTCCAGGACCGTAATATACGATAACTTGCCGACCCGAAAAATTGCCGTCAGGATATTTGACCCATGACTCAAAAGTCCAATCATTACCAGGGCCGCCAACATCCATAATTCTATTGGGATCAGCCACGCTCGCTTGAGCTCCACCCTCGAAATAAAGACTGAAATCATTGGCCCCGCCCGATGGTGAATCGGCTACTACTTCAGGAGCGCCAGCGTTTCCGGATGTATAATCTTTCAATGTAACCGCAATGGTGGTTTCAGCGCCTTGACTGACATACGGGACGGCTCCTTCGTTAAAATCAAACAAAGCCAGAGTATTATCCGTAGTCGGCTTGGGTGATGCGGCATCTTTATCTAATTCATCAACCGAAAGTACTGCATCCGAGATGCGCAGTCGATCTATGGATCCTTCGAAAGCGATGTAATTCGGAGTGGTGCCGGTGCGTCCGATAAAGAGCACCGGAGTATCAGCAAAGATATTGTCGGCAATATCCGTAACGGAAAAAACCACTTCTCCATCAAGATAGATCCGGACTTCGTTGCTATCGTAATCATCAACTACCGCCAGATGATGCCATTGATCATCAAATGGAAATTGAACGCCGCTATCGTAATCCTGCGCCCCTGGTAATGAGTAAACGATGTTCCCGGTATTTGCCAGCTGAACGCGATAACCACTTCCAATGCCATAACTTACTAATGCGGCAAAAGATTCGGTGAACTCAAAACCAGCCGATTTAACCCACATTTCTATAGTACGCGGCGCATAGAATTCAAATAACATAAAACTGCTGTCATCGACCACCATTCCTTCGCCGCGCGGTATCTCCACCGCTGTATCGCCGTCTGCGCCGGATGGTCCCGGAACCGATGCAGGAGCGCCTGCACCTGCGGCCAGACCTAGAGTACCGATCAGACCGTTGCCGGATACATCGCTGAATGAATCACCCTTTATGTTATCAAAGGTGAAATACCCGACTACATCTGCTCCGGCAAAACCACCGCAAAAAAAGAATAACGATACGCATAAAACTGTTGCAAACCATTTTCTACACATACTAAACCTCCCAAAAAATAATGAAAATATTATGGCTAGTAATATTCTTTCATAATAACAATCGAGTTGTCAATATAATTATTCATTTTTAAGCAATTCAATTGATTGTGTGTGTTTTGTGTGATAACAGATGATATCTGAAGATTTTAGATATTTTTGATAAAGTTGATATTGGAAAGTGAGGAAGACTATTTTGAGCGATTACGCTTCAACACTACTTCAGCCAGGGAATTTTCAGCATTCTGATAAGAAAAACTACCGCCAATCCAATAAATGCGCTCTTGACCATAATAAACGGAACGGGATTAATATATTGCCAATCCATCCAGAACAGATACTCGAAACCGCTCATTAAATATACAATCCCGAGAAGCAATCCTAAATAGAAGATATTTTGCTCAAGTGAAGACCACTGCATTTTCTTGTATCCATTACACAATATAACTGCGGAAGTTAATACTAAAAACAAGGCCAGCAGCGCATTTGAGGTAAGTCCGAGATAATAGCTAAGTTCATAAGTACCCAGTGGATTACTCTGTGCGATCCTCTCCACTTCATATTTAAGCCCCCACACAAAAGCATCCACCAATCCGACAATCGCCGCCCCGATTGCAATAGGTGAACGTAGAATCGATACGCCGGATGGTGCATCATCATGACTATTTGAATTGTTTGCATGCATAATTTTACTATTCTATCCGCACTCATCGTGACCAATGTCATATATCATGTTAAAATAAATAATCGAGCGATTGTCAGGCGCGCTCCTATATCCTAGTTGCGCCGAACAATTGATCAACACTCATCAACCAAGCCTTGTATTTTTTATTGGAGTTTTTTTCATGCGCATTCTCGTCACCAATGTCGGCAGCACTTCCCTGAAATACCGGCTATACGAATTCCCCGAAGAACGTCTTCTGGCTACTGGTCGGGTAGAACGAATCGGAGAGGATACTGGTTCCGCCTCATGGGATCATAACGGCAACGCCGGAGAGATGCAACAATCATTTTCCAGCCATAAAAAAGCTATTGAATTCATTCTAGAACAGTTGCAGGAAGGCGTGATCGATAATCTTGACCAATTAGACTGCATCGCCTTCAAGACCGTCATCGCTAAAGGATGCGTCGGATGCGAGATGCTCACTGATGATGTCCTGCAAGCCATGGATGATTATGTATTTCTGGCGCCCGCTCATAACCCGCCATACATCAAAGCCATTAAACTATTCCACGAACTGCTGCCCGATACGCCTCTGATCGGATTATTTGAACCTGCCTTTCATCTTACGGTTCCAGATTACGCCCGCGTCTATCCTATCCCCAAAGAATGGCGCGAAAAACACGCGATTCAACGCTATGGCTTCCACGGGGCGTCTCACCGCTATGTTTCAGAACGCGTTCCTCAACTTATTAATAAGTCCAAAGAGGGGCTTAACATAATATCATGCCACCTGGGAGGCAGTTCTTCTATCTGCGCCATCTCCGGTGGAAAATCGATTGACACCTCAATGGGATTCACCCCTCAGACCGGCGTTTTCCATGCTTCTCGCATCGGAGACCTTGATCCCTTCGTAGTGCTCTTTCTCATGAGAGAAGAAGGTTATTCGATAGACGATATGGTAAAAATGCTGACTAAAGAGAGCGGTCTAAAAGGACTCTCCGGCGGTTTGGAAGATATGCGCGATATAGAAAACGCCATTGATCAAGGCTCAGCCGAAGCCGAATTGGCCTTCAAATCATTCTGTTATCATGTCAAAAAATACATCGGTTCATATATCGCGGTTATGGGAATACCGGATGTAGTGGCCTTCGCTGGGGGAATTGGAGAAAGAGGCCCCCGGGTTCGTCAGGAAATCTGCCAGGGATTGGAACATCTAGGCATCCAGATAGACTTTGAGAAGAATAATTCATGCTGCGCTAAGGAAATAGATATCTCTAAACCAAATGATTCCACCTCTGTATGGGTTGTTCCAACTAACGAAGAATTAATTGTGGCCCGTGCGGCTTTTGAAAAACTGCAAGAACATTAATAATATGGTTCAATCCATGCAAACAATATTGAAAACTGATCATTGATCCTTGATTCGCTTTTGCTGGAATCTTGTTTTGCTGGAAATCTATGTGATGCTGAGTAAAATACATGCCGTCAAATGGAAGTACACCAACAGAGAGGAAATTAAACGTGCAGAATAACGGAAGGGCGTTAAAAGTTTTTTCAGGGCTTTCCAATCTCCCCCTGGCTGAGGAAATATGTGGACACCTGGATATTCCCCTGGGAAAATCAGAGATTATAGAGTTCAAGAACGAAAACCTATTTGCCAAAATCGGCGAAAACGTTCGTGAGTGCGACGTCTTTGTGATTCAGACCTCTGATTCTCCGGTACACACCCGTATTATAGAAATGCTGCTTATGATTGATGCGCTGAAACATGCATCGGCTGCGCGAATCACAGCAGTAATGCCCTACTTTCCCTATGTACGTTCAGACAAAAAAGACCAGCCGCGCATCTCCATCGCCGCACGGCTCATGGTGGATTTGATCGAAATTGCAGGCGCCGACCGGGCGCTTGTCATGAACCTGCACTCATTTCAGGTTCAGGGTTTCTTTCGCATCCCCGCTGACCATCTCCTCGCTACTCCCGTAATAATTGATTATTTCAAATCCACCGATTTAGAAGATACCGTCGTAATCGCGCCTGACGCGGGCAGCGCCAAACGCGCGGAAAAATACGCCCGCCTGCTCAATCTTCCCCTGGCTATCGTAGATAAACGCCGGGTGGGCAACGACGACAAGGCTGTCGCCAAACGCATTATCGGTGACGTCAAAGGCAAACGAGCTATCATTTTTGATGACGAAGTTTCAACCGCCGGATCATTAATAACCGCCGCTGAGATTCTCAAGGATCAAGGCATCACCGATATTCGCGCTGGAGTCATTCATCCGGTGCTATGCGGCGATGCGGTCGAGCGTATCAAAAATTCCTGCATCAGCGAGTTGGTTGTTACCAACACCATCCCGGTTGAGGGTGACAAATTAAATGAAAAAATAAAAGTACTATCGGTTGGAAAGTTATTCGCCAAAGCCATCCGCCGCATCCATAACGGCGAATCGGTCAGCGTACTCTTCTCGCCATTCGAGGATTTTTAAGGGATTTTGATCAGGATTTTGAAGTAGGGTGGGCTAAAAGCGCCAGCGTAGCCCACCATGATACATAGATGGCTAAGGTGGGCTACGCCGCTTCGCGGCTTTTAGCTCACCCTACAAAAATAATTATTCAGTTTATTTCTCCAACAATTTATTGATGGTCTCCTCAGAAACTTTATCGGGGCTCGACACCGAGATTACTTTTCTCTCTTTATCCACAACCACCATCAACGGAAGACCGGATACCCCTGACATTTCTACGTATTGATCATACATGATTCGATCCGAATCGAGCGCAACCCAGGGGATGACTTTGTTTTTTTCCAAAAAGTCCTTAATTATCTCTACTTTTTTATAACTTTCATTTTCCAATGCCACCATAATAAACTGAACCGGCTTGTCAGCCATCTTTTCGGCCAGGTCATTAATGTGAGGTATGGCTTCCACGCTGGCGCTATTCCAGGTCGCCCAGAAAACAAAAACCACCACTTTCCCTTGCAGCGCCTCCCAACTGGCCATGGCTGTATGAGAGGCTTGCATGAATTCCCCAATTTCTATTTCCGGCGCAATTGCGTCGGGTTGGGCGGATGACTTTTTTGTAGGTGGATTTTTCTTGGCGTTACTGTATATACGACAATATGGGAGATATGGCCTAAGACGCTCTACGCGTCTGTAACTCATTTCTGTATCTTCGACTGACAGATAATTCAATGATTTCATTTTCTTGAGGTGAACAAAACTTTTATCACTGATTTTTGTTTGTGACAATGTTAATTGATGCAATCTTGGAAATTCCGTTATATGCGCTAATCCTTCATCAGTGATTTTCGTGTTTCCTAAATCAAGACTCCTGATAGTTTGAAAATCCTTAAAATATTCTAAACCTTTATCAGACACTTCCGTTCCAGATACACCAAGTTCTCCCAGCCGATACAGATCCGTAAGATATACCAATCCTTTGTCGGTAATTTTTGTATTATCCAGGGATATATATTGTATATCTAGTAAACCAGAAAGATATTTCAACCCATCATCTGTAATCGCTGTATTATCTAATACAATTCCCACCAATGAATAGATTTCATTAACGGACGCCAATCCCTGATCAGTAATATCTGAATTCGACAGGTGTAATCGATTAATTGGAAGGCCTCTAAGATATTTCATGCCTTCATCATTCATCATACTTAAATCAAGGTCCACTCTTTTTAACGCTGGAAGCGATTGCAAGTGTTTTAAACATTCGCCTGTTATATTATCAGAATTTATGTCAATCGATTCCAGAGAAGTAAATTCACTTAAATTCTCAAGTCCTTTATCACTAACCAAGGTGTTATCAGTAAGTATTAGCGTCTTCAGTTTCGGTAAGTTTGATAGATGCGAGAGTCCAGCATCTTGCAACCTTGTATTGAGTTGTAGATATTCCAACTGCTCCATACCCGACAGGTATGACAGCCCTCGAGCGGTTGTCGTTGCAGGCAGCGATAATCGCTTCAGTTTTTTTAATTTCCCAAGATAAGACAAACCTATATCAGTTACATTGGTATTCAGCAAATTGATATCGCTCAGATTTTCCAATGAAGCGATATGCTTGATTCCTTCATCCCCAACCGGAGTGCCATAAAATGATAAAATCTCTAACGATTTTAACGGTTTCAAATAGATCAAGGCTTCATCGTTGATTTTAAAATTTTTCCATTCAAACTTAGTCAGTGATTTCATCCCTTTGAGATACTTTAAACCTGATCCGTTAATCGACAGAGGATGCCTTCCCCTTTGATTAACACTTAAACTGCGAAGAGAAGTAAGACCCTCTATATATTGTAAATCTTCTTCTGAAAACAGTTTCGTTTCTATGCGGATAGTATGAAGATCATCATGTTTCAATGATTTTAAAGAGGTTAATAACAACTGTAAATCTTCTTCTTTTGGATTGAGAGGATCTTCAATTTCCAGTGTAACAATTGCACTAGCAGAAACTATAACTTTCCCCGTTGCTGCCCCATGAGAAAATTGGTTTCCATTTTTAATTCTCAAATATCCCATATAAGAATTATCAGGAAAAACCAACACCCGCTCTTCTTGCTTTGACGCATCCTGCCCGGATTCTGAAGCAGGCGCGGTTTGGGCTATGGCCAGTTCCTGGTGTGAGGGGAATATCACTACGAACATTATGGCGGCCATCATTGATATGAGGATAGCTGACAGGGCCGCCCCGGTTAGTTTCCGCATCTTAGAACGTTGTCTTGAAAGGATGGCTTCGATCCGTTTGATGAATACATGCTGGGATAAGCAGAATCCGGTTACGAAATTGGTTGAGAGTTTTCCGGGAGAATTATCTTCAGCAAGCCGGGATAAAAGTTTTGCGTATCCCAGGGGCTGGTTCTCCAGATCCAACACCATATCATCCGCCGCCTGTTCGGATAATGACGATATCCGCCTATAAGCGTACCAAAACAGGGGATGGAAATAGAAGAAGACGCTGAAGAGGGAGACGCACGACAGGATAGCGGGATCATTGCGTTTGATATGCGCCATTTCATGATGCAGTATGGAGCGGATTTCATCTGTGGAAAGCGCAGTTATCAATTGGCGTGGAAAAATAATCTGGGGCAGGAACACTCCCACCACAATAGGCGAGGAGACGCAATCGCTCTCCAGCACGGTACATTTCCGGCTTATGCCCATCAGGCTTTTGGCCTCTTCCACATGGAGTTTTAATTTTACATCAGTGGTTGGAACTGCGGAATAAATCCATCGTGCAATGCGGATATGCCCCAGTACTGCCAACGCCAAGAACCCCATACTGCCCAAAATGTATGCCATGAATCCCAAAGCCCAGGGATAATCCAGCATGGAAAAAGGCTGCGTTTTTTGACCTGTAACTATATTCGTAGAAACAGCGCCGGACGCTTCTTTCTCATGTAAATCCACCATTGTTTCTTCTATAGTTTCAGTTATTGAAGCAGGAGCCGCCATATTGTAGGACTGTACGGTTACAACAGGAGTTTGGGGTATGCCAACGTTTGAAACCAGGGTGGATAACAAAGGCAGAAATGGAATCAACAAAATAGCGCTGATCCAGATTACGCGGCGGATCGAAGCGCGGTGATTACGTAATACGAATGTAAGTACAATGGCAGCTGCGATCAAGACTGTCATTTGCCAGGTGAAACCAAGCAGAATGCTGAAGGCTTGGTATCCGGTTTGATCGAGAAGTTCCAGTATATTAGTTATCATCATCTTGGTCTTTCCTTTCGTAGTTGCTGATTAATTTTTTGACCTGTTCTAAATCCTTTTCAGGTATCATCTTGTTATTGAGTAACGAAGCAACCAATCCCAAGGATGAGTTATCAAAAACGCGCTGCAACATATCCTTTAAGAAACTGCGTTGCGCATCATCCGCCGAGATGGCGGCGCAGTATCTATAACCGCGTCCCTGCTTAGTCCGGGTGAGATAACCTTTTTCCATTAAAATATCCAACATAGTGCGGATGCTTGGCAACGCAAGATGGCGATCATTCTTGTCTAATTCTTTCTGCAATTTTTCAACCGTAATTTCTGGATGCCGCCAAACCAGCTGCATTATTTCTAATTCAAGTTCTGTAAGAACCTGGCGTTTTTTCCGTCCCACTTTCAGCCTCCTTAATGCTGATATATCTAAAAGCGAATACTTTCGCTATTAGATATATCATTATAAAATCTGGTTGTCAACAACAAAAAGCGAAAAACTTCGCTTTTTGTTTATCTCCCCCCGATCTGTACAATAATTTAAGGTAAACAACCACTAAGCTTTTGTATCAAGCGAAAATTTGTTAGTATAAACACGCCTCTTATAAAAAACGGACATACAGATAAAAAAGGATCAACATTATGAGATATTTCTTTGTATTTATGACAACAATGTTTTGCATCAGCGCATCATGGGCTGGAAATACGATGCTCGATAAAGACGGTATGTTAATGGTGAATGGGGAACGGCGCTTTGTTCTTGGACTATACCAGACTGCGGATAACGACGATTTTGCTCAGGAAGCGGCTGGCGCCGGATTTAATTTGATCCGCGCCAATGCAAATGCTGAATCACTGGATCGGGCGCAGAAGGCTGGATTGCAATGCTGGATTCCAGTAGGAAACTGGGCGGTTGCGGATCAAAACCAAAAAGACAAACTCAGTGAATTGATCAATAAGCACAAATCACACCCGGCCTTAGCGGTCTGGGAAGGCCCCGATGAAATCTTATGGAATGTCTGGTGGTTGAGATGGAACAGGGCGCAAGTACGCTGGAAAGAAGTAAATAACGCCTTAAAAAACTTCAAGGGATCAAACGAAGAACAATCGCAGTTGCGCGAATTACAGACCCAATGGGAACGGTACCGTTCCAGCGGTCGCTACGCCCAGGCTGAAGAGATCGAAGATCAGATGAGGCTTACATTGGGAATGAAAAGCGCCAGTGAGAAATTGAGTGATTGGTATATGCATATTCCAGCGTTGATGCAACAGTTAAACCAGGGATCAAAAATCGTAAGGGATAATGATCCAGAACATGTAATCTGGTTCAACCACGCCCCGCGCAATACATTGGATGATCTGAAAAAGTTCCAAAATGTGGCCGATATTGTAGGCTGCGATATTTATCCCGTGCCGTTCGGCCCAAAGGTCGGGCATAGCGATCTTCAGGAAAGAAACATTAGCAGCGTGGGAAGTTATACCCGCCGCATGGCAGCTTCAGCTCCCGGAAAACCGGTATGGATGGTGCTGCAAGGATTTGGATGGGATGACTTGCTAGACGCTAAACCGGAAACAACCAGACCACGCCCGACATACCAACAAACCAGATTCATGGCTTACGACTCCATCGTTAATAGAGCGCGCGGCATTCTCTATTGGGGAACATTCGCTCCTGAACCAAATTCGGAATTATGGAATGACATCAAAAAAGTGGTTTCAGAACTGAGTGAGCTGCAACGCTTCCTTTCTGCCAAAGACGCTAATAGCAAAATAACTTTGAAAGAATGTCACAGGTATGGTTCGGATGAAAAAGGAGTTGTTTTACTGGCTAAAAAAGTAAAAGATGACTATGCATTTATTATCGTAAATGAAGCCGTCGAACCGATAGAGTTTGAAATCAGTGGATTGCAATCAATCAATGGCCGTAAGATAGAAATATTAAATGATCCAGAAACGCTAACCGTTAAAAAAGGTTGCTTGAATTATGCCCTGCCGGGACAAAGCGTTGCTGTATTATTGTCACAATAAAAAATGATCAGCGCGTAGGGTGGGCTAAAAGCCACGAAAGCGGCGTAGCCCACCTGAGCCACTTAATTATCATGGTGGGCTACGCTGTCGCTTTTAGCCCACCCTACTTTTTTATCACTACTTTTTTATCACGCTTAGGCATGTTCTTTAAGCATGCAGCATTTCTTATATTTCTTGCCGCTGCCGCAGGGGCAGGTATCATTTCTGCCAACTTTAATTTTCCGGCTCAATGCTGTATTTTGAGAACGTTTTGGAGAAGATCCGCCTTCTCCATGGCTGGTATTCATAACCGGTTGAGTTGGTCTCATGCTTTCAGCAGTGGATTCCCGCGACACCTCAACATGAAACCAGCTGGAGACGCTTTGCTGCTGAATCCCGGCATGCATCTCCTGAAAGAGACCAAAGCCTTCTTTTTGATATTCCTGCAAAGGATCCTTCTGGCCGTAAGCGCGCAGCCCGACCGAATCTTTAAGGTGATCCATGGTATAGAGATGTTCTTTCCACTTGGCGTCAACAGTGCGCAGCATAATGATCGACATAAGCCAATGGGCCATCTCTTCGCCGAATTTCTCTTTACGGGCGTTATATTTTTCACGGACTTTTACCGTAATCCGCTCAATAATATCTTCGCGTTTCATCCCGACTTCAATATCCAACCACTTAAGCAGGTCTTCTCCAAAAGGAATAACTATATTGAAATGCGCCCGTAGAAGTTTCTTGAGGTTTTCAACTTCCCACGAATCCTGGTCGCGAGGATCGTTTATTGTAATATCAACCACGTAATCGATAACTTCCAGAGCCATATCCCAGAAATAATCTTCGGGATTCTCATCATGCAGCAGGTCATGTCTGACGCCATAGATCACTTCACGCTGTTTATTCATTACGTCATCATATTTCAAGATATGTTTACGAATATCAAAATGATGAGCCTCAACCTTTTTTTGAGCATTGGCAATAGCCTTGGAGACCATGCCATGCGCCAAGACTTCACCTTCTTCCATGCCAAAACGTTCAGCCAGCGACTTGATGCGCTCGCCGCCGAAGATGCGCAGCAGATCATCATCCAGCGATAGGAAGAAAGATGATTGTCCGGGATCGCCCTGACGTCCACAACGGCCGCGCAGCTGATTATCTATCCGGCGGCTCTCATGCCTCTCGGTGCCCAGTACGTATAGACCGCCCAGATCGGCCACGCCTTCTTCCAGTTTAATATCAGTACCGCGCCCCGCCATATTGGTGGCGATAGTAACCGCGCCTTTATGCCCCGCAGCGGCGACAATATCGGCTTCCCTCTCATGGTGCTTGGCATTCAAGACATCATGCTTAACGCCGCGCTTCTTGAGCATAGCGGATAGTTTCTCCGACTTCTCGATAGAAACCGTACCCACCAGCATGGGTTGACCTTTTTGGTGACACTCATGTATCTCATCGACGATAGCTTTATATTTCTCACGCTCAGTTTTATAAATAGCGTCGGGTAAATTGTTTCTTTGCAGAGGCTTGTTTGAAGGAATAATGACGACATCGAGTTTATAGATTTCCATAAACTCATCCGCCTCCGTTTCAGCGGTTCCCGTCATACCGGCCAGGACTTCATACAAACGGAAATAATTTTGGAAAGTAATAGTAGCCAGCGTCTGGTTCTCACGCTGAATTTTCAATCCCTCTTTGGCTTCCAGGGCCTGATGCAATCCATCGCTATACCTTCGACCGGGCATCTTACGCCCGGTGAATTCATCAATAATAACCACTTCGCCGTTCTCGACGATATAGCGGTCATCACGGTTAAAAAAGCTATAGGCGCGCAATGCGGATTGGACATGATGAACCAGGTCGATATTTTTTTCTTCGTAGATATTAACATTGAGAAGGTTCTGAATTTTCTCAGTGCCTTCTTCGGTGAGCATAGCCACCTGATCTCGTTCTTCAACCGTGTAATCCTGATGTTTGATCAATTTCTTCACGACCCGATCAACGATATAGTATTTATCGGTTGATTCTTCCGCTGGACCGGAAATAATCAGCGGCGTACGGGCTTCATCAATCAGGATGCTGTCTACCTCGTCAACAATAGCGAAATACAGATCGCGTTGTACGCAATACTCCTTGTTGATCGACATATTGTCGCGCAGATAGTCGAAGCCGAACTCATTGTTAGTACCAAAAGTAATATCACAGGCGTAATTAGCCTGCCGGTCTTGCGGATCCATATTGCTTTGGATTACGCCTACCGAAAGCCCTAGAAATTCATAGATCGGTCCCATCCATTCACGGTCGCGCCGCGCCAGATAATCGTTAACCGTTACTATATGAACGCCTTTGCCGGTCAAACCGTGAAGATATGCGGGTAATGTAGCCACCAGCGTTTTACCTTCACCGGTTCCCATTTCTGCGATTTTGCCTTCAAAAAGCACAATACCGCCAACCAGCTGGACGTCGAAATGCCGCATCCCCACAGTTCGTTGAGCTGCTTCCCGAACCACGGCGAACGCTTCAGGAATCAGATCATAAAATGCTTCACCTTCGTTAATGCGCTGACGAAAAACATCCGACTGTTCACGTAACTCATTATCAGATAATCCTTTAGCCCAATCCTCCATAGCATTGATCGCTTCGATGTATGGAGCATAACGCTTCATATCGCGATCCTGTTTCGTACCGAATATTGTTTTTAATACTTTACTAACTATTGACATCGATTTATCCCGGAATTTTCAGTTTATTTATTAAGATAATCAACGTATTTTCAGCCTGAAAATAAACGTATTTATCAAAGTTTCTTTTCTATGGACATTGAACTTGAGGGCGCCTATAAATTATTACGATTTATTTATAGTAATCTCTCTATCGAATAAAGCATGTTTTGACAATCGCCATATATATACGTTTGTTCATAGAAATAGTAATGCTAACAAGACAATCATTATAGCATAAACATAACAAAAATCTTTAGATGCGTTGCGGCATCGCTTGATAATAGCCTGTGTTAAAGTATTTGACGCATCTACTGATTCAGCGCGATTGTGGTAAAGTATTGGTTATCCAAAAATTTTAATTAGCAAAAACCATCGTTCAAATTGTTAGAAAATCAAAACACATGCGACTCGAACTTGTCATATACATACTCGGTTGGATTCTTATCGTCTACAGCGCCGCCATGCTTCCCGCATTAGGCATGGCTTTATGGTTCGGTACGGGAGGCGTATCGCCGCTGGTGATATCCATCCTGCTTACCGTAGCCGTAGGCGGCGCCATGCTGCTGGTCCGCGATAAAAAAAAGGACATTGACATCACGCCGCGCGAAGGTTTCCTCATCGTAACCGGCGGATGGTTCTTATGCAGCCTGTTCGGTTCATTACCATTCTTCATATCAGAGACTTTTATTGATCCAGAGTCTAGCAATACTTTATTAAACGTATTCACATCATTCACAGACAGTTTTTTCGAAAGCGCTTCCGGTTTAACCACCACCGGCGCCAGCGTTCTGAACGATTTCGACCAACCCCACGGCATCATGTTCTGGCGCAGCACCGGCCATTGGCTGGGCGGTATGGGCATTATTGTTCTATCGCTTGCCATTCTTCCCCTGATCGGCGCCGGGGGCATGCAACTCTTCAAAGCCGAAGTGCCCGGCCCGGTGACGGATCGGCTCAAGCCGCGAATCACAGACACGGCTTTTACTCTATCCAAGGTATATATCCTGGTTACCATCCTCCAAACCTTAGCTTTGATGTTCTGTGGAATGAACTTATACGAAGCCCTATGCCATTCATTCGGCACGGTAGCCACCGGCGGCTTCTCCACCCATCCTCAGAGCGTGGGAGGATACAACAGCCACGCCATTAATTGGGTGATTATTGTATTCATGATAATAGCCGGGGCCAATTTCGCCCTGCATTACCGCTTTTTGAAAGGGGAATTCTCCTGCTTCTGGCGCAGCACTGAATTGCGGATTTATATTTTCTTCCTTTTGGGAGGAACCCTGGTTATCACCCTGCTGGTTGGAGGAAGCGACCTTGAAGGCAATTGGTTTCATTCCATCGAACAATCAGCTTTTCAGGTGGTTTCAATCATGACCACCACTGGCTACTGCACAGCTGATTTTGAGATATGGCCCAAAATGGCTTGCATGATCCTCTTTTTCCTGATGTTTATCGGTGGATGCGCTGGTTCAACTGGCGGTGGTATGAAAGTTATCCGCATTATTCTTCTTGCCAAAATCGCCTACCGCGAAATGCTGCGTCTGCTCTACCCCACGTCTGTAGTAATCATAAAACAGGATGGTGTACCGGTTTCAGATAAAGTACTCTACGGCATCAGCGGCTTCTTTATTCTGGTCGGCGCCATCTTTATTTTTTCAACCCTGCTATTATCTGCATTTGATATGGATTTCATCACATCAATGACCGCCACCGCCGCTTGCCTTTTTAATATAGGTCCGGGATTGGGAGCGGTTGGACCTTATGATAATTTCGCCGGTTTACCCCTTCTGATTAAGTGGTGGCTCTCTTTTTGCATGATTGTCGGAAGACTTGAGTTATACTCAGTCTTGATCCTTACTGCGCCGCGCTTCTGGACGCGATAATGGTTTACATAAAATCAATAATTTATTTTTGAAAGTGAATACTAGATAATGTCATGCATCAAAGGCATCCCCATCGTAGTTTCCGGACCATCAGGAGTAGGTAAGAATACAGTTGTATCTCAAGTTATCAAAATATGTCCGGAATTAATCCATTCCATCTCCATGACCACCCGCTCTCCCAGACCGGGCGAAAAAGAAGGCGAAAACTACTTTTTCGTATCAAAACAACATTTTGAACAAGCCGTCCAAAAACATGAACTGGCGGAATGGGCTACAGTCTATGAAAATTACTACGGTACGCTTCGCTCATTTCTGGATGAACAATTCAATAAGGGACTGGATGTAATCCTGGATATTGATATACAAGGCGCAGCATCTATCAGGTCGCTGTATAAAAACGCCATCCTGATCTATCTCATGCCTCCTTCACTGGAAGCATTGCGTGAAAGACTCTTCTCACGTGAAAAAGGCACGGGCGACGACCTCGACTATCGTATTGAGCGCGTCGAACAGGAAATGCGTTACCTGGATATATTCAATTATTTCGTCATCAATAATATTCTGGAAAACGCACGGGACGACGTCCACAGCATTATCAGAGCGGACCGCTTACGCCGCGACCGCATTAGCCCCATGCTTATATCAAAAGGAATCATCCCTGGACATACAACAACACTGGACAATGTATAGCAGTCATGCAAAAGGAGAATAAAATGAAGCAATCCTACCTTCATATATTCTATTCCGAGCGCTTCAAAGAACATAAAACGGGCGAGCACCCGGAAAAACCGGAACGCATGGATGCGGTTTATAACGCTCTTAAAAACATGCTGCCGCAAGATGCTGTCGCCTGGCGTAAACCACGCCTGGCTTCAATCCAGGAATTGGAACTGGTTCATGATGCAAGCCATATAAAATTTATTGAAGATTTATCCACCAAAGGCGGAGGAATGGCGGATGGCGACACTCCAGTCAGCCCGGCCTCATTTGAAATCGCCCGATTATCCACCGGAGCATGCCTGGCAGCTGTAGACGCCGTTTGCAACGGTGAAGCCAACACCGCCTTCGTCGCTTCAAGACCTCCGGGCCACCATGCCTGCCATGATAAATCGATGGGTTTCTGCATCTTCAACAACATCGCCATCGCCGCCCGTTACGCTTTGAAAAAACATGATTTAAGCAGAATACTGATTATCGACTGGGATATCCACCATGGAAACGGAGTGCAGGATACTTTCTATGAGGATAATACCGTATTCTATTTTTCCACCCATCAATATCCGCATTATCCCGGAACGGGATTACCCTACGAGACTGGCAAAGGCAAGGGAGAAGGTTTCAACTGCAACCTTCCCTTCCCCCCGTTTATCGAAGCGAAACAGGTTATCACTGCTTTTAAGCAGACTATAGAGGGCATTGCGAAGCGCTATAATCCGGAACTTATCCTGGTCTCCGCCGGTTTCGATGGACATAAAGACGATCCATTGGGCAATTGGCTTCTGGAAGAAAAGCATTACGCCGAGCTGGCGCAGATCACCCGCAAGATCGCAGGTCAATACTGTAAAGGCAAACATATCGGCTGCCTGGAGGGAGGCTATAATTTGGAGGCTTTGGGCAAGTCATGCGCTTCATATTGCCAAGCGCTTATATAATATGCAATATAATCACAATAGTTCTAACGCCGTCCCCTGCTTTTGGATAAAAACGCCATACGAGGACCGGATGGACCGGTTTTTTCCTCTTTAGCAGGAGGTGCAGTAAGGTCCTTATCCTTCGATTGAAGCAACTGATCTACCAGTTCTTCCATAAAATTAATCAACTTTTGAATATTATCAAATTCTTCACGGAGTTTATCAAGTTTATCTTTTACATTATTAATCGCTTTATCAAATTCTTTATTATCAAGTTTTTGAGGAATATCTAAGGGATCAATTTTCTGGTTGCTTGCCACCTGATAGGCTTTTGCAATATCAATTAATGATTTTTTATCAAGTTTTGGTTGAGCGATGCGAATATTATCTTTAATGAATTTTTCAACATTTTCAGTAAATGAGTTGCCCAGATCAATCTCTCTATTAAAGACTGCGCCCTGGGCTTTTAACTGGCCTTGAACCGCCTGCATATATTCCATGGTTAATGTTTGCACCATGGATTTAGATGCTTTCACTTTGGCTTTCATCAATAGAACCAGTTGTTTTTTGACATTCAAAATATCTAAAGAGCGTCTCCCGCTGACTTCATCTTTTTTAGCAAGAAACTCCAATGTCTCATTCTTTTCAATATCTCCAAAAGGGACAAATTTCGCACTATGAAGCCATCCAACATATTTTTTAGATGAACCAATAGAATCCAAACATGCCGCATATCGCTCATCACCGCCAGCCGCTAGTTGCTTGAGCAATGATTGTTCTTTGGGAGAAAAAGCCGAAACTTTATTTTTTGGCGAACAGTTGCAGATTACATTTCCAACAGTTTCTATTACAACCCGCCCGTTAACTAATTTTGTTGTTACTTCGTTACGTCTAGTTCCAGGATTCTTTTTAAGATACTCGCTAATGAGCATCTCCTTCATTTCTGCTGCTGCTTGAGCATAATTATTCATTTAAAAATCCTCTATGTTAAATCCCCGATATGAAGATAATACAATTTTGGTTCTTTATAAAAAAAGATACAAAGCGCTTACAATAAATATCAGAATATAATAATCAAAAAAAGAAAAATGGAAAAATAAATTCACCCACGCTTTTTACAATAAATCACATAAAATTATTAAAAAAATAACAACGCAAATGAAAACCAAATAAATCCAATTGTTCCTGCATATCCGATAAACCCATCAATATCACTATTATAATAGGTTTTTGTAATACGGTTGTCTACTTTACAAACAAAAATAAATTAAAATGGCTCTACAGAATTATCGCTGTAGAGCCATTTTGCCAATGTTTATTGGTTTATTTCATAATTAATCTTCCGGCAAAGGTTGATCCTTAGTCTCTGGCGCCCAGATAAGAGCAACCATACCGATAATATAAATAAATGACATAATTATCGCCGCAACCCGGATTGGTTGGCTAAAGCCCATATTGAAGAATACGCTCGTCATCATCATCATCAATGCCGGGAATGGCGCCAGCAGGTAACGAACAGTGTTATAGCAGAAGCCGACTCCGGTGCCACGTAAACGAGTGGGATAAAGTTCCGGAAAATAAATGGAATATCCGCCAAACACCGCCAATTGAGCAAATCCCATTAAAGGCAGCATCCAATAGGCGTCAACAGCATTGTCCAGAGATGAGAAGACAAAGATGGTTACAAACAAACACATTATAAACGTCAATAAAAATGCTAAACGACGGCTGAAGAACGATGCAATAAACGTAAAAGCAAACATTCCGAAAAACGCGCCAATATCAAAGAACCCCATGCCAATCGCGCGCGTCTCAGCCGAATACTGCCGCAAACTGTAAATTTTATCACCCAATACATAATCAATAATTAAACGGTTAAACTTGGCCAATTGCGCTTCTGATTTCGTTCCGTGTTCAACAAACCGTTCAACATCTTTAGATATTACTGACGGATCGGGAAACACTTCAGCAGAATAAATTGCTTTACCAAAAACAACTTTATTAAGGTCTGCAATTATGTTTTTCTGTATGGCCTCGGATGGTTCAGCATCCTTCAATTCAACGATTTGCTGTTGGAGTGATTGCGACAACAGACCTTTAATATATACTGCGCCTTGATTGTCGGAATCATTAAAGGTTTGAACCAATTCCGTCGGTTTCAGAATATAATTTTCTTCTATCGGATTGTCGCTCAAAGCATCCGTTATTAATTCAGGAGAATAAAAACCAATGCCCCATAGACCCACCATGCCGGAAACGCCAAGACAGAGACCGACAATAGTATTGGTTCTCCAACGCTTGTTTTTAAATAAATCGCTGAATGATCCAACCGATTTGTGACCTTCACCTTTGGCAGATTCTGCTTTAGCCTTGATCCACGAATCAGGCTCTTTCAGAATGAATACAATCGGAATAACCAGAAACGCAGGAAGGACGCCAATCGTGAACAACACTTGCCAGCCAGCTAAACCAAAAATATATTCTGCTTCAGATGGTTTAATGTGATAAGCAATATAAGCGCCCAGTATATTTCCAAATGCCGACAACGCCTGCAACGTTCCCAAGGCCAATGCCCGAACCCGGCTGGGAACGCTTTCTGCTACTAAACTGGTTGCCGCGCCAAACATTCCACCAACGCCAAGACCAACCAGAAAACGGTAGAAGAGAAAGTCTCCCCATCCCTTGGCTAATGCGCAAAGCCCTGTGAATCCGGCATAAATGAATAGAGTTAAAACCATTGTTCTTACACGGCCTACTCTATCGCTCATCATGCCAAATATGATGCCGCCAGTCGCCCAACCTAAAATCATCGCTGTAGTAGCCCAACCAACCATTTCATCAATAGCTGATTGCGCAGCCTCTACACCCATTAGATCGGTCAATGCTGCTTGCCGGGACATGACGAACAAACGCTGATCCATGCAGTCAAAAAGCCATCCCGCAGATGCGACTAAAACGACAAACCAATGATACGGGGTGACGCCTTCAAACAATTTTGTCTTTTTTACTTCTGCAATTTGCTCCACCTGTGCTCCTCCCAAAGAGTCTTTAAATAGATTTATTCTCTAAAAAAACAAAAAAAACGCTTTCCGCATTCTTGGGAATATCGTTAACGTTGTCAAGCGGAGTGGTTAAGACTGATCAGTAAAAATTTTCAAACTGCTCGAATAGTCACTATGATTTTAGGATATTAAATTGTGATTAATGGAAAATAATGAGTATGTTTATTAAGCAATCCACTTGAGCACGCCTTATTCAATCGTATTAATTCGTGTAATACAATACCTTGGGTGGAATCTCTTTGGATCGAACTCTTTGATCCAAACTTTCAACCCTAATCGGTTGGCTGTTTAGATTAAGATATGCGGCTTTACCTCCTAGAAGAGGTTTGACGAATACTCCATTACGCTTGCCGTCCGGGGGCAAACTGAATTTGAATCTGGAACTTAGCATTGATGGATGCATTAAAATCGCGTTGAGCATTTCACGGAAAATCCATTCTTTGACATGCTCGGCTGGAGCGATAACCGTGGCGCCCTGCCCTATTTCCCGCATCCATGATCCACGCAGAGTTTTTCTCTGGAAATCAGGATCACGAAAATCAACTGTTTCCTGTTTTACATTATCTGGTTTTTCTCCTATCGGGACGATTTTCACATTACTAAGAGCCATACTCACCCGGTGCGTCTGCGTTGCGCCCAACACGCGTCCCGGACTCCATAGTTGCCCGCGCATTAACAGGTTGACGTCACCATTGCGAGCTCGTAATTTTCCTGTAATCGGTTTCTGCCAACGGAAAAGTCCGTTCCCCCTAATGCCGCCCAGATGTTCACCATTCAGATAGAGTTGCACTGCTTTTCTTTCTGGGATGAATCCTTCTATCTGAAGCATATAATCCTTGCCGGGCAGCATAGGCAGATTGATATTCCCCCGCTCGCCCATCCATCGAAATGAGGTAAACGGAAAACCGAAACTATTAGCAGTCATTTCATTCTGCGATTCACCCCATTGACCATCCAGGAACATATCATCACCTTCAGAACCGATGGACAGGTCTCTTTTATCAACTCTGGCTATGGGATTATTATTTCCATAGGGTTGAACGCTCTGCTTGCGGGGCAGCATTCTCCAACCATTGGCGCCCTTTTCAAGTTGCACGGCAAATAATCGCTCGTTGAAATCAACATCTCCCCCAGGAGTCATCCAGGGATCATTGGTATAGGCTACCAGCGCTGCTCCTGAACGGGCGAGACGCTCAAAATCGGATATTGCTTTGGCATCCCAAATCGAACCGCATGGCGAGAAGATCAAGGGATGATCCAGGGTTGAAATTGATCCAAGACTCCGTTCATCCACTACATCAAAACCAAAAAAATCACGTAATTCGCCAGCCAACCTCAAAAATGGAATGGTGGGATCAACCGTTAAAGATGTACTGGGAAAAACCACGGCAACATAAGGTTGCGATGCAACTGACTGAAGACGGCCAATAGAATCAGCATAGTAATTCCAGGCATTCTTTCCCGCCATCAGGTCTTCAGGAAAATAAAAAATACTGCCCCCTTCACTGCATAGAGAATAGAGCGCCGATAACACCGCCTCTCCATGATTATTGCCGATAGTTCTAAGGCCGTATTTCACATTATGGCGCTTGCATTCGAAAGCGAATAATTGCCATAACGCGGATTTGGTCGGATTTTCTTCATTTGTCGTCATTATGATCGACGCATTCAATTCAGCGGCTAATGATGCTAATGAATAAGGATCGGTGGCCCCATACTCAAAATCGTCCGCAATCTCCAAGACAATGCTTGTTTGTGGAAACTGCATTCGGACATTTTGCGCAATTTGTCTTACCAACGCAGTCATGCTTTCCCTGTACCAGGAATATGTATCGATCAAGCGTTGAGGATTAAATTCACTAGAAATCACTGGCAGTATATTACTAAAATTAGCATTTTTATCCCGCCATGCCGACCTGGCGGCGATCATGTTGCCATAGCGTCTTTGTAGATAAGCATTAAAACTCCTCTGCGCAATTGGATCTCCCGCCCAGAAATCAGGCCACCCTTTTCGCCCGGATGAATCAAATGAATAGTTCAACGGCCCCCAATCTCCTGAAAAGGATAATATAATTTTGGGAAGCTGGGTGGAATACATACTGCGACGCATAGCGGAGAAAATATTTTTATAAACATCCACTAATGCAGGATCCCACATCGAAACCATAGGACCTTCTTCGGGGCGTCCTGTTCCAACCGCCATTTGCAGGGAATTAACAATATTCAGTGGAAGATCATTTATATCGCCAATCTTAAAACGCGGGGTCCATACCAGACCATTATCGGACAGTTTTTCACGCCGTTCATTATACAAGGAAAAATTAAATTCATTCTGCGGCGTCTGAACCAGCGCTGCATTAACCGTCTCTATAACATTGCTCACTCCCCAAGCATTATATAATAATGTCTTTGTTTCAAAAACATCATCTTTTTCCCATATCGTATCAACCTTGTCGTTTCTTAGAATAACGCCGAATTCATATCCCATTGGCGGCGTTATTCCTTTATGACGGAATAACGGTCCCGCTTGGTTCTTATTGCCAATTGGTACTCTGGTAAGCATGACCGAATGGATCAAAACGCCGGGACAATTTATTCTGAAATCACTTCCGCCTTCCAGGGATTGATCAAATACCGCGCCAACCAGATTAAACGTATGCTGCTGCCAATATCCGCTGTCGCTCAGGAACATACGTTCTCCACGCGGTTGTTTCTCATTATTTTTATCCAGATATTGATATTCAAGGGATATGGCGCCCTGTCCCTTATCGTAATATTGTACAGTAACGAAAAAGGTTCCTGTCGCCAAAACCAGTTGATCACTGGCGGTTTGAAAATACAGAAAACTATCCTTGGAATCCTCTGAGGGAGTAACGCCTTTTTTGCCTAATACCGTATCACTGGCATAACCGCTGCCATCAGGATTAACCATGCCCAAACCGACATTCTGCTTTGGTTGGGTAAAAGTGACATGCGCAACGGGAGAACCATCTTTTAATACGGGGAAAAAAGAACTTCTAAGTGATGATTTATCCTGAGAAAACGCTAAACTTGCGCAAAATATTAAAAGACTGATTATGGTTATTTTCTTCATTCTTCCCTTACCTCGTTCGTCCAGAGCGATTCTTAAAATTCATTATGTTTTGAGAACCACTCTAGAGTAGATGTCATAACAATGTTCTGATTGGCGATTCGAAAAAGCCGGAAAAGATTGGCTTTTTCGAAGACCGAATGTGATAATAAACGAACATATTTTTGACAATCGCTCTAATAGTTATATGATATAACAAAATGGCGAGGCTGTTGTCGGATAGGAAGAAAAAATAATCAAATAATTCTAGATAACCACTCTAGTCATCCAGTTTCTTTAGTTCTATAGAACCATTTTGCGCTTTGATATCGACCTTGGGGCCATATCCGTCTCCAATTTGTCCGGTAAGTTGATTATCGCTTGATGTTGTTATGCGAACCGGGTAATCGGAGGTTATATGTCCATTATCATTCCGGGCATCCAGGAACCCATTAAAATCATACGGTAGAAAAATACTGACTTTGCCATTGTGCGATTCAACATCCAAAGAACTCTGGATTTCGGTAAATTCAGCTCTTACTGATCCGTTATGGGTGATTAACCGGCCATCACCAATTAAATCCACAGACTCGATTCGAATATCTCCATTATGCGTTTTTGCACATAAGGCGCCTTTGCTTTTTTCAATGGATATTCTTCCATTGTGGGTAACCGTTTTCATAGAGCCATAGACGTTGTAGACGCCAATCGAAGCATTATGCGTATTTATAGCCAAATCCATAACATAGGGTATCTCTATTTCGAAATGGATTTGAACATAATAATTATCGTCGCTTTCATGCCGGGGAGTTTTTGATATTTGAAGGATTTCTCTATTATAATCAACATGGATGAGCTGATCATCGAGATATTCTTCCGCTTTTCGTTGAGAACGGGCATGAACTTCTTTTACCGCGTGAATATAAATATCAGTTCTTTCCGATCCACGAATATCTACCGAACCGTTTTCAAAATCCAATTCGATGCACTCGACGCCATCCGCGCTTTTGGTCCATACTCGTGTTTCACTGACATGTGAGCCGAAACGCCTGGGAGGTCCATCTACAATCCCCCCGGCAACATCTATCGGTACAGATACCACTGCGCCAACTACATCTCCCGTGGCGCCTACCACATCTCCCGTAGCCCCGATCAGGTCTCCTGCAATTTCAAACGGAACTGTAATGCACCCCGAAAAATTCCAAGTCATCATGAAGATAATAATAGGTAGGACTAAGTACTTATAATTACGTTTCATTCTCATTCCCCTTGGTTTATACTTTCCTGGTTATACGAAGAAAATGGCAAATGCATTTAAAAATACACAAAAAAAGAAGGCTATATAAGCCTTCTTTTTTTGTGTATATATTTTTTAGTTTAGTGAGATGTCCCGGACATAACCTCTTCAACAGTCGAGATGCCTTGCAGCACCTTTTCCCAACCGTCTTCACGCATTGTGCGCATTCCGTCTTTTCTGGCTTGACGGAAGATGACCGAACTGGATTCGTGATTCAATACCAATTCCTTAACTTCATCAGAAAGAACCAATATTTCAAAGACGCCGGTTCGACCTTTATATCCGGTATAGTTGCATTCTGAACAACCTTTACCATGGAAGAAATTGATATTTTCCAACTCAGCAGGCTCATATCCCATCATTTTCAAATGGACGGGATCAGGTTTATATGGTTCCTTGCAATCCACGCAAATCTTACGAATAAGACGTTGCGCCACAACAGCAGTTATGGCTGATGTAATAAGGAAGGGTTCAACATCCATATCGATCAAACGGGTCAGCGTACTGGGAGCGTCATTAGTATGGAGAGTGGATAAAACCAAGTGACCGGTAAGAGCCGATTCAATAGCCATCTTAGCCGTATCAAGGTCACGGATCTCACCAACCATGATGATGTCGGGATCCTGACGAAGAATGGCTCGAAGACACCGCGCAAAGGTCAAACCAACCTGCTGGTTAATATTAACCTGAACCACGCCGTCCATTTGATATTCAACCGGGTTCTCGGTAGTAATCATCTTGAGCATGGGGCTGAATACGCGGCGCAATGCGGCGTAAAGCGTTGTAGTTTTACCGCAACCGGTAGGTCCGGTAACCAGGACGATGCCGTTAGGTTGTTTAATTACTTTATCATAAATATCCAGGGTATCGGGCAGCATGCCGATGTTTTCCAGACCCATGTCCATCATCTGGCTATCAAGGATACGCATAACCACGCTCTCTCCGTTAACCGTAGGCAGCGAGGAGACGCGCAGTTCAACGTTTCTGTCAGCCATGGTCAATTTAACTCGACCATCCTGAGGTAAACGCCGTTCAGCGATATTAAGACCGGACATAACCTTGAGACGGGATATAATCGCATTTGCCAGGTGACTGGGAGGCGGAACAGTTTCATGCAGGATGCCATCCACACGATACCTGATGCGGAGAGAATTTTCGAAAGGTTCAATGTGTAAATCTGACGCCCGATCTTTAATGGCCTGCAACAAGATCAAGTTGACCAGCTTAACGATTGGCGCCTCATGTACAATCTTTTCGAGGTTTCCGAAACTTTCATCCTTAAAGTCTATATTAAAGTCCTGGGCGTCTAGTTCATGGAGCAGATCATCGACCGACTCGCCGCCCGTGCCATAGAACTCCTCAATGGCGCTTTGGATATCATCTTCGGAAGAAAGAACTCCTTTAATTTCATGATCCAGCCAGATGCGGAGATCATCCAGCGTCTGTACATTAAGAGGATCGGAAACCGCCAGGGTTAGAACATTATTATCTTCATCCAAATCAACCGGAAATACTTTGTATTGCCGCGCCAGATCGGGAGGAACCAAACCCACGATATCCGGTTGGATATCATGTTCGTTGAGTTTGATAAGTTCCATGCCGACCTGTTCCGCCAAAACAGCTAACAGGTCGTCTTCTGAAGTATAGGCCGTGGTTTGCTCAGCAACATCGGAGACTTGCTCAAGCACCGCATCGCTAACGGATTGACCAGCTTCATAAGCAGCAATAGCACTGCCGCTCATCTGCTCTACCGTAACAGCGGCTTCGTTGTTAGCCAATACGGAAATGACTTCTTCCCCGGAAGGTTTAGAAGCAGTCTTATCTCGTTTATCAGAAGTCGAATCTTCCGCTTCAGAGGATGCAGCGGGAGTCAAACCATCTTGTTCAACCACTTCCGCACTTTTTTCAGTTTTCTTTTTGCGTCCTAATCCAAGCATTGATGATTCCTCGCCGGAATAAATTTACACGATACAAAATCGATTATTTGAATAGAAGTTTTCTACGCATATCTTCAGGTTCATGAGATCGTTCAATGCAGTCTTCCGCAGTAATAATGCCTTTGGAAAAAAGATTGTACAGGAACATATCCATAGTGATCATTCCCTGTCTACCGCCTGTCTGAATGGCTGATAAAATCCGGTTGGCTTTACTTTCACGAATAAGGTTGGCGATAGCCGAGGTCATAAACATGATCTCATAAGCCGCCACCCGGCCTTTACCGCTGGCGCGGCCTAATAGAGCCTGTGAAATGGAAGCGATAAGCGTAACAGATAACTGCATGCGAATCTGTTCCTGTTGGTTTGTGGGAAATGCGTCAACAATACGGTTGATCGTTGCCGAGGCGCTGTTTGTATGCAACGTGGCAAAAACCAAGTGACCAGTTTCCGCCGCAGTAATAGCCGCTTGCATTGTTTCAGTATCACGCATTTCACCAACCAGAATAACATCGGGGTCCTGTCGCAGGGCGGAACGCAAACCATCCGCAAAGGTGCTTACGTCAACATGCAATGCGCGGTGCGTTACGATTGATTTACGATGAGGATGAAAATATTCAATAGGGTCTTCAATAGTGATAATATGAGTATCCCGGTTACGGTTGATATAATCGATCAATGTCGCCAGGGTAGTTGTTTTTCCTGATCCGGTCGGGCCAACGATCAGAACCAGGCCGCGGGGACGGTGCAGCAACTCTTTGGTCGCGGCAAGAGGCAAACCCAAATCCTCGAATGAAAGAATTCGAGAAGGGATCAACCGCATAACCATCCCGTAATATCCCCATGTCTTAAAGATAGAAACTCTAAATCGAGCCAGATTCTGAAATGAATAACCATAGTCAGCGCTGCCGATTTCCGCGATGGATTCACGATGCATATCGGGAGAGATGCTCGACATCAGATATTCAGTATCTTCCGGCGTTAATGGTTCGTTTCCCAAATCTTCTAATCGTCCATCTATTCGTATAACCGGAGGGCGTCCAACGCGTATATGCAAATCGGACGCGTCTCGCTCGACGACGATTTTGAGCAGATCATCCATCTCTATTCTTTGCTTCTTGACACTAACCACGTTGTACTTCTCCTTCTTTATTATTCAATATTATTTTTTTTATTTATAACTCATCACCGGCCGTGATACGCGCAACCTCGACCATGGTAGTTTCGCCGCGAAGAACTTTCAGCCATCCATCTTCACGCAACGTCCTCATGCCTTGTTTACGGGCCAACACTCGAATTTGATCCGTTGTTGCGTTGTTAAGAACCAGGTCGCGAATTTCATCAGTATTTTCCAGAACTTCATGAATAGCAGTACGACCTTTATAACCGGTATAACTGCATGTTTCACAACCCTTACCGCGATAAAACGCCTGGGTTTTATACTCATCAGGATCAAAACCGATATCTTTGATCATCAGAGGATCTACGTCGTACTGCTCCTTACATTCCTTACAGATGGTACGTACAAGACGTTGAGCAATAATGGCCTGAATAGCGGAAGAAACCAGGAAGGGCTTAACTCCCATTTCCACCAGACGCGCATTAGCGCCGGGAGCATCATTGGTATGAAGGGTTGAAAAGACCAAGTGACCCGTCATGGCGGCGCTGATCGCGATTTCTGCCGTTTCGAGGTCGCGGATTTCACCAACCAGAATAACATTTGGCGCCTGGCGCAGTAGGGAACGAAGCGCCAGCGAGAATGTCAGACCGATGTCATCATTGATCTGCACCTGGTTGATGCCTTCTATCTGATATTCAACCGGGTTTTCAACTGTAATGATCTTGGTATCGATAGTGTTAATAACATTAAGAGCGGAATAAAGCGTTGTTGTTTTACCGGAACCGGTTGGCCCGGTCATGAGGATGATCCCGTTGGGCTGCCGGATCATGGTCCTGAATCGTTCAACGTTATCCTCTAAAAATCCGATCTGCTCCAATCCCAGCAATACGCCGGACTGTTCCAGCAGACGGGTAACAATACTTTCGCCATGTAATGCGGGCAGCGCTGAGACGCGGAAGTCAAATTGTCGTCCCAGAATAACTTTCTGTATACGGCCATCCTGGGGCACCCGTTTTTCAGAAAGGTCCATTCCGCTCATAAGTTTCAAACGCGATAAAATCGGCCCCTGCAATTTCTTGCTGGGCGACTGAATTTCATGAAGCACGCCATCTATTCTTAACCGGATAAGGAACTTATCCTCGAATGGTTCAAAATGAATATCTGAGGCGCGTAATTTAACCGCTTCTTCGAAAACCAAGTCCACCAATCGCATGATGGGGCCTTCGTCATCGGCGGAAATATTGCTCGCTAAAAACTCTTTCAGAGAACGATTATCCTTTGCGCCATAGCCTTGGTCTTCGCTGATTTCATTCAGCATATCTTCAACCATAGCCTGCTGACCCCGATAATAGCGCTCGATAGTCATATGGATATCTTCTTCACGAGCGAGAACCCAGTTGATGGTCATCCCGGTAAAGCGGAATCTAATGGCATCGTGAGCATCAAGGTTAAACGGATCGTTCACCGCAATGGTGATCGAATCTTCATCACGTTCAATAACTATCGCAGAATAACGTCGTGCTAACTTCTCTGGTAGAAGTGATACAACTTCAGGCAGCAATCTCTTCTGCCGTAATTGCACAATTTCCATATTGGCCTGTGCGGCCAAAGATTCCAGCATGTCGCCTGAACCCAACTCAACAGTAGCATAATCAACATCCTGAAGACGTTGCGCACTTTCTGATTCGAGTTGAAATTCATTGGTTACATTCTCTTCATTAAGAGAATTATCTTGAGCAACATCATTGGCGACAGCTGTCTTATCGTCTTGGTTAGCCATAATTTCGCGCACCTAAATGGATGATAATCAGGAAGATAGGAGGCATGTCTCTACTATTCGTCACGCTAATCAACCTTCAATAAAGTAGTATATCGTCGGAAGGTGAAGAACGTCAAGGATTTGGCAATCATATATCTATATATCCTTCATCCATCCCTGTATCCTATCTATTACTAATTTAATATCTGTTTGCAAGGGATCAAGCCGAAGAGCCACATTTAATTGTTCTTCTGCATGCTTGAATAATCCTAATTCGCAATATAACAATCCTAACGCCTTACGCGCTGAAGATAAAGATGGATCACGCCGAATTGCTTCACGAAATGCTGCTTCTGCTTTTGAATATTCTTTTAACTTAACCAACGCAACTCCATGATTTAAACAGGAATATGCATCGTCGCTATTATCATTAATGGCGGAAGCGAATATCGGCTCCGCTTTTTGCCAGTTCCCCTTTGAACCTTCAATCAGACCATCCGCCATTTGAGCAACAGACGACAGATTATATGATTTAAGTTCCAACAACATCTTTTCCGCATCAGCAAGATTATGCTCAATAAGCGCCAATAAAATTTTATTATAAATAATTTCACTGTAATTCTGATCAATGGCGCCCGCTTCATCCAGATTCATTTTCGCCCGGTCTAATTGATTCATCATCTGATAAACCACAGCTTGATTATTATAAACCTCAACCATATCAGGAGCAGCTTTTTGGGCCAGATCATAAAGCAGAACCGAATCTCCTTTGCGACCTTCAAAACGATACAAATTAGCTAAATTGTAGAGACCGGGAAGATAACCGGGATATTTTTTATAAAGAATTTCATAAGACTCTATGGATTTATCTGGTTGATCCAGCGTATTGAGGAATACGGCCAGATTATAAAAAACCTCCGGTAAAGCATTGTTGCTTACAGCTGCGACTTTTAAATTTTCCAAAACATCAGCCGTTGGAAGATTTTCTTCAAGCAAACCGGCATTAATTGCGTAAAATTGACGACCCAGTTCGCCTGATGAGTTT
Organism: bacterium; assembly: GCA_963662285.2. Lineage (GTDB taxonomy): Bacteria > Hinthialibacterota > Hinthialibacteria > Hinthialibacterales > Hinthialibacteraceae. Next base: position 1,586,368 of record CAXXMV010000006.1, on the reverse strand, counting down.
TTTAACGTCTCCAGAATTTCAGTTGTTTTTTCATAATTGCCTTTTTCCAAAGAAGTTACGGCTAATCCATTTCTAACTTCTATCTGCTGAATTTCTGAAAGAGACGACAGTTCACTGAATAATTCCTGATAAGTAATCTCAGCCGGCCCATAATCACCCAAACGGTACAGGGCATGCGCCTTGCCAAGTTTGGCGCGAAGATTTTTGGGATCAGACAAAAGAGCTTGTTCAAAACTGCTTTTGGCTTTTTCAAACTGAAAGAGCCTTAATTGTATTTCGCCGCGAATCACAAAAATAACTGATTGACTATTGCCTACGCTAAGCGAGCGGTCCAGCAACTCCAGTGACGCAACTGCATCTCCAGCAGCGAAACGTTCCAATGCACTAGCTAAAAGTAAATAAGCATTATCCGGATAGATAAGCAGCAAATCAGTTAATTGTTTTTCTGCTTCGATTCCACGATCCGCCGATAATTGCCCCAGAACAAGATTAACCAGCGCCGGGAAAAAATCTTGATAATCGCGTACTACGGATTCAAAATAGCCCGGCGCTTGATCCATACTGCTGCGCAGAGGGGCCAGATAGCCTAAGTTATTATTAGCAAGATAGTTTCGTGAATCATTTTCCAGGACGCTTTGATAAGATAAATATGCCCGGTTAAAATCTTTATCTTGTAGTGCGGTATGTCCCCTCTCCAGATGCGCCAAACCTAAGAAAGGCCAATCGCTGAGAACGCTTTCCAAAATTTTTTCTGCTTCACTTGTTCGATTTTCTCTGGAAAGCGCTTCATACAATTGCATTCCCGTGATGGGATCAGATTTCATCGACCACGCGCGTTTTAGATAATCGATAGCCTTTTTCTCATCCACTACTAAGGCCACCTTGGCGGCGTCAATCAATGCATCACGGACTTTCTCTTTGCCATGGTTAATCAACTCTTCAAAAAGAGCTAATGATTCATTCAATCGCCCTTGATAATAAACCGAATGGGCCAGGTAATATTGCGTCTCTTCTTTTGATCCGCCATGCTTTTGTCCTTCCAGAAAAGTATTCTCTGCATCAGAGTATTTACCGTCTAAAAGATAAACGCTGCCCAGCATTCTGTATGGTTCAGACCAATAAGGCGCCAGTTCAACCGCTTTTTTCGACCATTCGATGGATTCACTGTACTTATGTTGCAGTCGGCTCAACTCCGCCATAACCAGATAAACTTTGGCGTTACCCGGATCCAAGGCAATAGATTTTTTTAGATGGAATAAGGCTTCATTGAGAAATTCGCTTCTATAATTCTCGCTGCGAACCAAAGCCAAAGCGCCTAATCCCCCCTCGGCTTCAGCTTCTTCGCCGAGAGCAGCCGCTTTATCAAACTTGGTTTGAGCCTGTAATGGAGAGTTCTTTTTTATCCAGATCCAGCCGGATAGGGCTAACGCCTTAGCATCTTCGCGTCCAGTGCGCAAAAGAGGATCAAGCGCTTTCAATGCTTCATCGTATTGTCGCAGGCGATAGAATGATTTTCCGATCAATATGCGTTCTTCCGCCGACCGGCTTCCTTCTTCGATTCCAGGATTCAAATGGTCGATTACGGCAAGATACTGACCTTTATTAAACAGCGATTGGGCTTCTGAAATCATCCCATTACGTTGGATAATATGAAAAATATATCCCACCAAGAAGCCGGTCAGAACTATGGCGCCAATAACGCTTCCGAAAATAATTTTCTTTTTCATCAGAAACAATCTCCATTACTTTTATAACTGAAGATAACCCTAAGAAAATGTAACGTCAATTAAGTTTATCATTGTATCTTTAAAATCGATATTCCGTTATATTGGTTTTTAGGATCCTGGTATTTAAATACTTCTGCCAATAATCCCCCATCTAACAGAGTTTCCAGTGCTTTTACATTGGGTGATGATCTTTCCGCTTCGGCAAAATCTCTTTCAAACTGAGTCGCCCATGCTTTATAAGCATAAGGATAGCGCTCTTTTGAATATTGACGTTTTTTATATTCCGATAAAAGTTTAATTCCTTTCTCTTGGGGCAACCGGAAGAAGCAATACAACGGAAAATGTTCGGGATTTTTTATTTTACCATAATAATAAACCAGATATTTGATATTTTCCTGACGCAATCGTTCTATAAGCCCTTTTGCGTCAGGCGTCTCCCATGACCACCTTATAAGAGGATCAGTATTGAACCAATCAGCCCCGACGAACTCATTGGGACAATAAAATGGATGTTCGATGCCATGTAAAAGAACTTTTTCACTAGGATCAGTGTTCTCTCTCAGCCAGCGAAACGCCTGATTGGGAAGACGTGTATATATACAATATTTTTCCAGATACTGCTCTTCTGATATGGCGCCGCTGATTACCCACCAGGGAGCATTTACCTCTGGCAGCAGAATTACAGTTGAAGTAAACAGCAGGCAGTATGATATACCTGAGAAGAAACACCATTTGCACCATGAACGCAATGAAATTAACTCTTCGACCAGCACAGCAAATAAGGGCGCAGTAATGGCCATAGCAGGTAATAGAAAACGCGAATCACGATAGGTATAGGCCCAGATGAAATATAAAAATAAACCGGTAATTAAATGAAGCGACTTGCGTACCGTCCAGTTTCTATGTAGTGGTATAAATGGCGCCAATATCAACCACATGGGTCCAAGCTGCCATGAACCGAATCTTTCAGTATGCCATTCTTTATCACCGGGGAAAAAGGTAACGCGAAAGGGCAGCGTCACTGCGTCTGTGATCCATTCCCACCACGGCGCTTCTAATAGTTCATTGAAACTTCCCTTCCCTCCTGCATGAAAATGGAAAAAAAGGTTGTTGAAATCAGACCAATAAGGATGGGCGAATAGTCCTCCGGCAAATGGATAGACCGGGTTGCCCAATAAAATTGCGTTCTTGATTAGCCAGGGAGAGGCGACCAGCGCCGTAACTCCACCAAAAAGAACCGCCCGCAGCAGGTTTGTTCTCATTTCTTTGAATGACTTGGACTTGGTGGAGCATAATAGAATCATGAAAATGAGAAAAACCGTAGTTAAAGCAGTATACTTACAACCAATCAGAAAACCTCCGGTTATTCCCATTAGAAGAATTGAGTTAAAATAAAATCGCTTCTCTTCTAAACGAATGCTTTCTACTATATCAAAGCACAAGGCGCAGGCTAACAGGGTGTAAAATGTAAGCCCCATCTCAATAAACGACCAGGAAGCGAAGATGGAAGTAAAAGGAACGCTGGCAAACAATAAAGCGCCGAAGATTCCTACCCGTTCGCCGCCCGTTTTTTTACCCAGGTTATAGATCAACTTAATTATAAATATATAGAAAGACGCATGAATCATTTTGGGGACGGAATTTAATCCAAAAGCCAAAGGAATTGCGAATAAATATTCTATTAAAAATGGGAAATTGGAAAAAGCGATATCCGGAATCAGATAAAATCCACCATGATCAAGATATAGTTTGGGTACGCTTAAGTGATACCTCAATCCATCCGATTGGGTAGGCGGCATAAGTGAACAAAAAAAGGCGAAACTCAAAGGTATAAGAATCAATATCGCGGCAACACGGGCATCCCACTGGAGAGAAAAAAAACGTTTTTTATACTCTATTGGTTTTGTTAAAGATAAATCTTTTGATATAATCATCCATGAAATTGCAAGCAACGCCAGAACAACCAGACATATTGCAATGGCGGCGCTATTGAGTAATTGCAATAAGGCAAGTGCGAAAATGATTAATGATAACACTCCCCAACCAAGGGGAATACATAATTCAAAAGATTGGCGTACTTTTTGATTCAATATTCTTAACAGCATGGCGCCCAGAGCGTAGCCTAACAGCCACAAGAACGTAATACTAATAAATTCAGGTAAATGCGAATACCAGGTATAAGGTTTAAATACTAGAAAAAAGGCATAACCATTAACCCATAACGCCAATAATGGCGCAGAGTTGTGATAGATATAGAGAATAACAATGGATATTGTGAATATTAGAAAAAGTATATGTTTATTACTTGATTGACCGATTTTTTTATTTATGACGCTCAATGTCTTTAACCTCTTTCAAATAAAGAGCTCTTAAAAAGACTCAAAATATTAGAATTGCGTAAGGTTTCAATAATTTTTTTCTTAAAAAAAGACTTGCTCTATGCGATTAGTGAATTGTATGCCATTTTACTATACCTAAAGAGACCTGAACCTTTTAGTAAAGCATTTATACAATTAATGACATCCGGTTCCAGATATTATATTAGAAAAAAACAACAGGATAGAACGATAAACTAATGATCCGAATCAAACTGCCGTTTCAGATAAAAATCTATTTATTGTTATTCCTGTTATTTGCCCTTTTAATGCAATTCACAATTTATCAGGTTAATAATCTAGTAACTAATAATATTATCCAGTATAACACAAGGAAATTTGAAGAGTTAAGATCAATATTTCACAACCTGCTGGACTACCGTATACAATCCATCGAAAACGAAGCTTCATTATTGGCCGACCAGGACGCATTGCGTAATGCGCTGGAGCAGATGGGGGAAGGCGCTAATGAGAAGCCCTATCTGGCGCAATGGCTTCCAGGAGCAGGAAACCGTGAATTAACCGTAATTACAGACAGCACCGGCAGAGTGATTGATGGTTCCATCACTTTGGTACATGGCGATAAAACCTCCCTTATCCAGGATTCCTTGAAGTTGCAGAGTATCTTGGATTCATGGAAGCGTATGAATAATGTTCTTATGGGACACGATAACATAGGATATATTGTGGTCTCTTCGGAAAAAGGCAAAAGCCTGTTCGCCGTAGCATCGGCGCCCATCATCAACCCCCAACGCGGCAATAAAATACTTGGAAGCGTATCAGTCGGATTTCCGGTAGATCAAACCCTCGCCAAAGATCTACTCCGGGGAAGCAGTTTTCATATCGGCTTCATACTTGATGATAAAATTGTCACCTCAACTTTTGGTTTGAAGCAATCCATAGATTTTAGCTCTGAATGGTATGATACTGCCGTCGATAAACGAAACGCTATGCTGAACCGGGCTGAAATATTCAGATTATTCAATGAACGTTATCTGGCTTATTCAGCGCCTTTACCAACCCAGTCAGAATCAAGAGGCCTTTATGTGATCCTCAGTCCTCTAGAAGACATTTTCAGGATGCTGGATGACTTAAATAGTTCCATAATTCAAATCAGCCTGTTTATTTTCTTCGCCGTTCTTCTGATCGGCTATATTCTGGCGCGTAATGTAACTGCGCCGGTCGCTGTTCTCGCTCAAATCGTATCTCACATTTCCAAAGGCGATTATGATATTAAACCATCTATCCATACCGGCGATGAACTGGAAACCCTGGGAAAACAAATACATAACATGGCTTCCACAATCAAACGGCGCAACGAGGAGATTCAAGACTACATCGGTCAAATTGAAGATTGGAATAAAGAACTCGAAAGTAAAGTTAATGAAAGAACCCAGGACCTGGAAGAGAAAAATTTCCGCCTGCGCATGATCTCAGAAGAACTGGGACGGGCCTACGCCCGTATTGACGATGAGTTAAAAGTAGTAGGCGCATTGCAAAAACGCCTGCTGCCTAACCGTTCTTTCGAGAAAGAGGGTCTTACTATCCGCTCGGTCTACATCCCCAATGGTAGGTCTGGTGGAGATTATTACGATTACCTGTCGCCGGAGCATAACCAATTATATATACTGATGGCTGATGTTTCGGGACATGGTACGCCGGCGGCCTTCATCATGGGCATCACCCGCGCCATGTCTCATACCTTGATTGAGCAGAATTTATCTCCCAAAGACCTTCTAACTCAACTCAATAATGTACTTTTGAATACACTGCATTCCGGTGAATTCGTCACTATGTTTTTAGGAAAACTAGATTTGGCGACCAGCAAATTTGAATATGCTTCAGCGGGACATCAACCACCCTTATTAGCCCGGCAAAAAAGTAAACCAGTGGAAGAACTGGAAGTCTCTCACGGTCTGCCATTGGGCATATTGCCCGATACGGAATATGACCAGGTAAGCACCTCCATCCAACCGGGCGACCGCTTGTTGATGTATACCGATGGCATCATCGAAGCGTTCAATGATGAAAAAAAACCATATGGAATTAATCGCCTGATAGATATGATGGAAAACAATGGAGATATATCAGCTGATGATCTGTTAGAAACTATTCTGGATGACCTGGAGGAATTCGTACAACACCCATTGGATATCGAACCCCTGGATGACGACGTCACTCTCCTGATGATCGATTTCGATCATATCGGATCAAACGAATATTAAACGCATTGTATATCTCCTCAGGTAGAGACCTGCTGACGCTCCATATTTTCTAATATACTATTATGTAAAGAACCACGTCAAAATAGAACTTTATCGTCGTGCTGTCTGCATCATCAAAAGGAGATTACTAAATGGTCATATTACGACATTTGTCTTTGTTATTATTATCTTTATGCTTAACATCACTAACCGCTTCCGCCTTCACCTGGCAAAGCGACCTGGATAAAGCTTTAGAACAAGCCAAAGAAGAAGGAAAACCAGTATTAGCTTTCTGCTTCCACTCCTATTATTACCAAAATCCAGCTAAAAAACGTGAAGATTTTTTGATCTGGGATAGTCCGATTGTCCGGAAATATGAGTCGGACTTTATCGCTGTTAAAGTTTCCGCCGAGAGCAAAAGCGAATTAATTGAGAAATATAGAGTAACATCATTTCCCACTATTTTATTCTTTGATCCACAGGGGCGCGAGATATATACTATGCGCATCGAGAAGAAAACTTCTCTAAATCCGGTGGCATACAATCCGTTAAAAAAAGAATACGCATCCAGTTCGATCAGAAATCAAACTCTTAAAAATGATCCAACTCTTAAACGTTCGAATATCGCCCAAAAGATGAAACAGGTTATTGCAAAAGTAGAAGAATTCACTTTGGTAGAACAGCAAATCAAAAAAGATGATTCCAACCCCAAAATGATCCTGATGTACGCCCAGGGACTCAGAGACCGGGCGCAATTCGACCTGGCGGAAGAGCAGTTCTACCGCTTGATGCAAAATAAAAAGCTGGATGCGACGTTTCTCGATAATGTAAAATCCTCTTATACCAACATGATTTTCTATCAAGGCTCGGTTAGTTTCTACGACAGCCAATATGAAAAATGCATTGAAACCATGCAGCGCTTCATCGCCAAGAATCCTGACAACGAAGCGGTTCCGCAGGCTCAGTATTTAATGGGAATGGCGTTATATGAAAGCGGTAGAAAAGCAGAAGGCGAAAATATTCTTAAAACACTGGCGCGTAACAAGAAATCAGGACCATTTCAAGAACAAGCCAAGAATTATCTGAATGAAAAATCCGGGGGTGCAAGACGCTGAGAACGGTTCATACCAATTGCCGATATTATCGCGGTGACCGCCCCTGTCAACCACATAAGGATATGGGCGTTATATGCCAGGATTGTGGATATTATGATCCTATCAAAAAACGCATTTTAATCATTAAACTTGGCGCCGCAGGAGATGTAATGCGCACTACTGCGTTATTGCACTCGATTAAGGAAATGTACCCCCAATCACATATTACATGGATATGCGGTCAAAAAAGCTTTGCTCTGGTGCGCCATAACCATCTGATAGATCGCCCCTTGCCATTCACCGAAGAGACGCTCGCCATCCTGGATAGCGAATCGTTTAACGTATCCATCAATTTTGATATGGCGGCGGAAGCCGGTTCATTGGCCATGCGCATCAATGCGCAAGAACGAAAAGGCTTCGGACGCAAACCGGATGGCGCAGTATTCGCTTTCGACGACTCCGGCAATGATTGGCTTGATATGAGCTATTGGGATGACAAAAAAAAAGCCAACCGCGAAACCTATCAAATCCATATGCAACGACTGATCGGGGCGCCGAAAAAGAAACATCCCATTGTTGTTCCTCTTCTGCCGGAACTGAAGGATATAGCGGATTCTTTCGCCGACCAACATGATCTATACGCTCAAGGCCCCATAATAGGATTCAACGTCGGCGCCGGCGACCGTTGGCAACATAAAAAATGGACGGTTGAAGGATTCGTCCGCCTGGGGGAACTGATCAATGAACAACTTAACGCCCGTCCTTTGATTCTTTATGGTCCAGCGGATTACGACCGCGCCCAGGAAGTCATGGCGGTAATGACCGTTCCATATATCGACGCTCAGTTGCGCCCATCAGTTATGGAATTCATCTCTATCCTGAATTTATGCGACATATTGGTTACAGGCGACACTTTCGCCTTGCATGCAGCGCTTGGTTTAGAGAAAAGAGTTGTATGCCTGGTTGGACCAACTTCAGCTCCTGAACTGGAACTTTATGATCATGGAGTTATCCTTCAAGGTGAGATCGATTGCTTAGGGTGTTATTTGACGCGCTGCGATAAAGATCCTCATTGCATGAAACTGCTTTCCAGCGAGAGAGTGTTTGATGCAGTAAAACGGCAATTGGAGACGATTGCATAATGCCTAAACAACTAACACAAGATTCCAGCTGGCGTAATTACCAACGCATTCGTTTCATCAAAGGGTTTTACTATATTCGTCATTTAGTAAAAGACCTTTTCGATAGTTATGAACAAAATAACGATATTTCCCACGAAAAAATCAATAACCTGCTAGAAACTCATCTTCGCGAATTAAGAAAACTTTCGGATATCCTCTATCGTCTGCCAGACGATATAAATATTGATCGAAAAAAACAAAGAGGCTTCGACAAAGTTCTAGTTGAATTATGTCACGAGTTAGATAAAACCCGAGAAAATATCCGCATTATTGAAACTTACGGAGAAGAAACCGCCCCGGAAGAAGATAAGTTTTTTAAAGCTCTGAATCGATTGGATAAGCAAATATTCAGCGCGGCGCAAAGAGACTTACCTTTACAACTTAGACGGGTCAAGCGCATTATTGATATCCTGGCGCCTCTCTTTGAACAGATATTGCCTATATATCGAGAGAACTACATTGTCCTGCGAACTCTTTATTTTGACCGCACTGAACTTGATAAACTATGCAAACCTTCGACTGTCGAATATTTCTTCCCCATAATCTACGATTCAACTGCTGAAGGTTACCAGGAACTGATTCGTTCTCTGATAAGAACCAAGCATCTCAATCATGCTAAAACTGCATTAGATGAATTCGAACAATGGGTTAAGAATAATTCTCGATATACAGAATTATATCAAACCACTTATGCTGAATTCCAAAATAATCAATAATCCTTTTCCTAAACTTAACATCAGTTGTTCTATCATTATGTCATTGATTGACTATGATCAGGATTGAGAAACTACCTTCGTAGAGATTAACCAACCATGGACATCATACAAATCACCCGCAAAGCCGTCAAATCACTCAATGCCCTGCAATTTACATCGCCGATTACTCATGTTTATAATCCACTGGATTACGCCTGTGAAGCTCATGAATGTTATCTTCAAAAATATGGCATTAATCCCAGAGATATCCTTCTGCTGGGCATGAATCCCGGACCCTGGGGTATGGCTCAAAACGGCGTGCCCTTCGGCGACATAGTTATGGTGCGTGAATGGTTGGATATAAGCGCTCCCGTCAGTAAGCCGAAATACGAGCATCCCAAACGCCTCATAACAGGATTTGAATGTAAACGACGTGAGGGAAGCGGGAAACGCCTGTGGGGATGGGCCAAACAACGTTTTGGTTCACCGGACAACTTTTTCAAACGTTTTATGGTGGTTAATTTCTGTCCGCTGGTTTTTTTTGATGAATCAGGCAAAAACTTGACGCCGGATAAAATATCCGCAGACGACAGAGAACCTTTGCTGCAAACATGCGATCTACTGTTGCAACAGATAGTGGATTACTATAAACCAAAACATGTTATCGGAGTAGGCGCTTTTGCGCAAAAAAGCGCCCAGCGGGCGCTTGAAGGATGCGATGTTAATATTGGCCGGATTCTTCATCCCAGTCCAGCCAGTCCAGCTGCCAACCGGGGATGGGTGGAAGCCGCTGAGAAAGATTTCAAAACAATGGGCGTTGAAATCTAAATTCTCTTCTATAACTATTCCAACCTGATCCGCTCACCCGTCATCATCCGGGCTGTAGTTGGATTAATATTATTAATCGGCTGATAGTTAGCGAAAATATCATTGCTAGGCGAAGAAAAACCGAAGTTAACCGTACGCGCGTAATTCAATCCATCTGTAGCCATGCGAATCAAGACATTAGAATTTCTCTTCATAGTCAGCGCATCCCAATCACGGACTTGAGTGAGAGATGCAACCGGTTCATTTTCTATCCCGATATGAGAGGCTGGGGCGGCGTAATTCACTGATGGCGTGGTTGAAACTGTCATCGGTTGAGTTAATGTACTATTTCCATTTGTTGAATTATTATACATTCCGGCGTAAGCCAGCAATCCGGTCACAATAACCGCCAAGGCGGGAGTAACCGGCATCATTCGCACTGGAGCAATGCAGGCCTCCAGGGCGTTGCGTAACTTTTCAATCAACGTAGGTTTGGTGCGAACCGCATTAAGACGCAGACGCAAATCATTAAGCCGGGGAGCAGCTGATTCGACATCCTCTTGCCAGACGTCAAGCGCCAGCCAGGTTTGCTCCATCCGGGATACTTCCCGGCGGCACAGAGCGCATTGAGATAGATGCTGCTCCACCATTACCCGTTCGCTGGCCGATACGCTGTGCGAGGCGTAAGAGTTAAGTAATTCTTGATTAAACATGCAGAGGTTATTATTTTTCATGATTTTTATTCTCATTTAACTATCCATATCAAAAAAAGTAACGCAAATAACTAAACATCCAGTAGAAGAGGTTCTAATATTTGCCTTAATTTCAAATGAGCGCGATAGGCTCTTTGTTTGATAGACTCTGGAGTAGCGCCAAGAATCTCGGAAATTTCAATATATGACATCCCCTGATATTTATTAAGAATGATAACTTCGCGCTGTTCGGGCGAAAGTTGGTTGATAGCGGATTTTATGGTTTCTTCGTCGCATTTGGCGGCGAAATTATCACGGGCGTCTCCATTGCCGTCTTCAACAGAATCAAGGAATGAAGATTGCCCATACTCACTGTTATAATTCGAGTATTGAGAATCCATGTGCACCAGACGGTTCCAATAACGCCGCTTTTCATCGATGCACAGATTACGGGCTATACGGTACAGCCAGGAAGAGAATTTCGAATTGGGCTGCCAGGTGTCGCGTTTATTGAAGACGCGGATAAAGGTTTCCTGCACTAGGTCTTCAGCCATATCACGATTCTGAACTATCCGTAATATAAACAGCAGAATAGGCCGGTAATAACGCTGGTAGAGCGTTTCCAGGGATTCCTGATTGCCCTTTTGACATTGCTGCATCAAAATTTCATCAGAAATCTCCACATCAAGCTCGAGCGTGTGCGCAGCATGAGATTCAGCTTCGGATTCTTTTCTTCTCTGCCACAATCCAGCCTGAATCGCATTAACGTTGGCCATTATCGAAGCATTAGACATTTTCTGTATCCCTCTCATTTTTTCCCAACTACGACCGGATAATTCATCGATAAATAGACATACAACACATACTTACGAACCGTATAATAAGTTGGTAACCCTTTAAATAATTACTTTTTCACTCTTTTTCTCCATGCCAACCTCTATTTCAAAAGAAGCAACCATAATGGAGATTCGCCGAGATGAGATGCAAGGATTTTTGGCAATGATCAATGTTGGCGGCAAAAAATGAATCAAGTCTCCTGCCGTTTCCACACAATATTTGATACAGAATCAAAAAAGGATGTATATTATCAGACTTATTATAAGAAACCTTTCGTTGCAAGTTATGATCGTCCTTTACGAATTATACTATCCAAAGGTTGGTTTAGGTAGTAAAAATCGAAGTTAATTCATAAGTTTCACGATTATAAATGCCTGATTCCCTTGACCTCAATCTCATCAAGTTAAGACCTTTTGAACTGGGCTGAGTATTGCACTGAAACCAGAATTTAGGCAATATACCTTTTGTAATGTGAAGCATTTTTCAGAAAAATAAAGGAATATATTTAGTATTGGGTGTCCTTTGGTGTACAATAAAAAGAAAAGAGAGAACAAAAGAGATGGTATGAATAAGGCTTGAGGCGATGAGAATCCGAGAGAGAATATCTTTTTCGGAGTATAAATAAGCGCATAAGTATACGAATTGACAGAGATTTGAAATAATCCAGGTAGAAAGAATCCAGTTATGTTTGATTCTTCACATCTCAGTTATTAACTTCTCTTACATCGCTTCAGATTCAAAATCACTCTGGACCATCAAGGCATTTGTAATCAAGATACCTGATGATATCACGCACAGCTACAATTCCAGTGGGGATATTCATATCATCAGTAATCGGGATATGCCGGTATCCTCCGACATCCATGCGGTTCAGGGCGAAAGCTATCGTATCATCAATGTTGAGATGCACCGGTTCAGGAGTCATATAATCGCTGATAGGATCATCTTTAACAGCATCATAATTCAAAGCTATTTTGCTTATGATATCTCTCTCGCTAAAGATTCCTGTCAATACATTTTCTTCAACTATAAGAACAGCGCCAAGTTTCTTATCCACCATGGTCTGAATAACATCTTTAACAGAAGTAACCGATGAGACTCGTACGCTTAACCGGGGATTCAATTCTGAGAGTCTGCTTTCACGAATATCCCGCTTAAGATTATTTTCCTTTGAATTAATATCATTTTTATCGGAACACATATCATATACCTCCATATTGTTAAAGATATAACTTCTAATATACAGGCTTTTCTGGTATTCCATTTAAACAACAGTGGAGTAAGCCGCTGCTTAAACTCCACTATATATTTAACAGATTGGATGGATTGATCATACTCAATCCATCCAGCCAAAGGTTAATCAATTATAAAACAATCATTTACTCAACTACCCAGGTATCACCTGAATATAAGAGGTCTTCCAGGCGATTCTTGTTAACCATTTTCTGGGTTTCTTTCACTTGATTATGCACCAATTCATCATAACTGGGTCTGTTAACCGAGCGAAATACGCCAATTGGTTCAGGGAAAACGGGATGAGACATGTTGCCTAACAAGAAGGCGAGTGAGGGATCACTGCGACTTTCGTCATGAACCAGCAGATCATCTTCCGTCACGCCATCTTCATCAACTGTAACAACTTCAAGTTTGAAATCCTTGAACCGGATTCCCTTCTCGTTGTTTTTACCAAAACGCATTGGCTTGCCATGTTCCAGTTCGAGAACATTGTCAAACTTTTGCTGACGATCAGTAGCATACTTATAAGCCCCATCATTAAAGATGTTGCAGTTCTGATAGATTTCCACGATCGAGGTGCCCTTATGTTTAGCTGCAGCAAGCAGGATTTTAGATAAATGCTTGACATGCATATCGATAGAACGCGCCGCGAAAGTCGCTTCAGCTCCGAGCGCCACAGAAATTGGACGCACCGGATTATCAACTGAACCCCAGGGAGTGGATTTGGTTTTCTTTCCAAATTCAGAGGTTGGAGAGACTTGCCCTTTGGTTAATCCATATATCCGGTTATTGAAAAGGATGATATTAACATCCAGGTTTCGCCGGATAGTATGAAGAAAGTGATTCCCACCAATAGAAAGACCATCGCCATCTCCCGTAATAACCCATACAGAAAGGTCGGGACGGGATAATTTAACTCCGGTAGCAATAGAGGGAGCACGACCATGGATTCCATGAATACCATAAGTATCCAGATAATATGGAAAACGGCTGGAACAACCGATCCCTGAAACGAAGACGCAATTTTCCTTGGGAACCTGAAGTTCAGACAGCACTTTCTTGACCTGGGATAAAATCGAATAATCCCCGCAGCCGGGGCACCAGCGTACATGTTGATCATTGCCATAATCTTTTGGCGTTAATTGTGGTAAGTTAGACTCAACAGCCATTATTTATATCTCCATATAAATCAGGTTCTTATTTAATTTCTTTGATAATTTTACTGAAAGCGTTGTAGAGTTCATCTTCGCGGAAAGGCTTTCCTTCCACTTTGTTCAATCCTTCAACATCAATCAGATATTCAGCCCGGATAATATATTTCAATTGACCAAGGTTCAATTCAGGAATAAGCACCTTCTTGTAACTCTTAAGCACAGATCCCAGGTTCTTGGGGAAAGGAAAGAGATATCTTAAATGAATGCTGGAGATCGATTTGCCTTCACGCTGTAATTTTTCTACAGTAGTGGTAATAGCGCCATAGGTGCCTCCCCAACCAACCACTAACAGGTCACCGGAATCTTCGCCCAAAATCTCAACCGGGGGTATATCTTCAGCAATACCTTTGATCTTTTCATTGCGCAACCGAATCATGTAATCATGATTTTTCGAATCATAACTTACGTTGCCGGTAATATGTTCCTTTTCCAGACCACCAACTCGGTGCATTAGTCCAGGAGTACCCGGTAAAGCCCAAGGACGAGCCATACGCTCATTACGGGAATACGGCTTATAATCCTCTTTCGATCCTGAGTAATAGGGAGCATCAATTTTGGGCAGTTCTTCAATCGAAGGCAAACGCAAAGGTTCGGAACCAGCAGCAACGTGTCCATCTGATAAAAGCAGCACAGGAGTCATGAATTTCAAGGCGATGCGGCTGGCTTCAATAGCCATGTGGAAGCAATCCGAAGGCGATGCAGTAGCCATTATAGGTACCGGACACTCGCCATTACGCCCGAAAAGAGCCTGGAACAAATCTGCTTGTTCTGTTTTGGTTGGTAATCCGGTGCTGGGTCCGCCGCGTTGAACATTAACGATAACCACTGGTAATTCAGTCATTACAGCTAAACCAATAGCCTCGCTTTTCAAGGCCAAACCGGGACCGCTGGTTCCGGTTGCAGCCAAAGCCCCGCCATATGCGGCGCCAATGGTGGAACACATGGCCGCAATTTCATCTTCAGCTTGGAATGTTATAACGCCAAAGTTCTTTTTAGCCGATAAATCCTGCAAAATCTCGCTTGCCGGAGTAATAGGATAGCTTCCGTAGTATAAAGGTTTATCAGAAAGTTTCGAAGCGGTGATAAGACCCATAGAAATTGCTTCGTTACCTGTAATTTTACGATAAGTTCCAGGAACAGGCTTCGCTTTAGGAATATTATAATGACTGATCATTATTTCGGATGTTTCACCAAAATGATAACCAGCGCGTAGAGTGCGTTCGTTAGCCTCAATAATATCAGGCTTTTTGGCAAACTTTTTCTTAAGCCAGGCCAAGGTAAAATTAAGTGGTCTGTCATAAATCCAAAAGGCTAAACCAAGCACAAAAAAGTTTTGGCAACGATCAGATGTTTTACGGTCAAGGTCCAAACCATCTACAGCTTCCCGATTCAGTGTGGTAATAGGAATCGAAAGCACTTTGTATTCCTTAAGAGAATCATCTTCCAAAGGATTTGAATCCATCTTGGCTTTTTCAAGGTTTTCTTTGGTAAAAGCGTCCTTATTGGTTACCAATAAACCGCCCTTTTCCAGATCACCGATATTCATTTTCAAAGCGGCAGGATTCATGGCGAAAAGAGTGCTTATTTTATCTCCGGGAGTAAAAATATGCTTTCCGGCAACATTAATCTGATATCCACTGATACCGCCAAGTGAACCAGCCGGGGCGCGGATTTCTGCAGGAAAATCGGGCAGAGTTGCGATGTCGTTTCCAGCAAAGACGGAAGTATGAGTAAATTGTTCACCAACTAACTGCATACCATCGCCTGAGTCGCCGGCAAATCTCACTGTAGCCTGCTCTATTTCCATGACTTGATGCTTAATGCTTGATGCTTTGCTTGAACTAGTATCCATTTTATTTACCATTCCAATTCTAGAAATAATTAACAATATAGTATCTTAAAAGATATCATGCGCCTTCCGGCGTCGGAGGAGATTCATCAGGATCAGGAGGAAGATTGTAAACTTCTTCAGGAAAATGATCGACCAGAAAATGCACAATATGCTTCACCGAGAGAACACCGATTGGTCGTCCTTCATCAGTAATAACCGGCAAATGGCGATAGCCGCCATTTCGTATTTTCTTGACAACATCAGCGACAATATCATTTGGTTTAGCAGTAACAGGATTAGATGTCATCAACTCTTCGATTGGAATATCTAACTTTTTACCTTCGCCAAATACGCGGTTCAGCAGATCACGTTCAGTAAAAATGCCTTTAAGCACTTTGCCCTCACAAATCAAAACGCAACCCTTTTTATTATCCTTAAGTTTTTGAACGGCTTCGCGAATCGGCGTAGAAGAAGAAACAATGATTGGATTCTGGTTAATCTCAAGATTAGAAACTCGATCCGTTAAAAGATCTTGATAGATGCTCATTAGTTACTCCTCTTATTATCCCCGTTGTGGAATCCTGCGAGGGAATATTAATATTGAAACTATCAAGTGACAATTAAGCAGTTATCTAAGTCCTTTGGTTCTTTACAACTTATTATATCCGATTTCACTCTGTATATACAAAAACCGACCAGAGCGGTTCTCGAAAACCACGATAAAAAAACTTGCTAATTTGAGTTTAGAGAAAAAATATTCTATAAGGCGCCTTGTGTTCTTTTATCTAAACTATATGAATTTTAGATTTATATAAAAATAAAAAAAGGCTAACAATAAAACATAATTGATACGATATTAATATCTATTGTATGTATTAAAAAAAGAGGCGGTAAAAACAAAAATCCAGACCGTCAAATAATTTATCACCCATAAACTTAATAAAACAAGATAGATACATAATAAAAATATCCCGTTTATATTGTTTTAAGATTATATGATATTCAAGAAAAGAAGAATAGCCCAAATTTGTTTTTTTGATCGATTTATCGCGTTTATCAGAAAGATATAATTAAAATAAAGCGCTTTTAGAGAAAAATAGGATACGTATACAATTCAAAAAAAGCGCTCCAAATAATTATTTTTGTGATACATCAATAAATCCAGCCACACCAACTGTTTGACCTTTACGCCATGGACATGGAGAAAAAGCTGCTCGCGTTGCTTCACCTAATCCCCGAAAGACGCTTTCCCAGATGTGATGTGGGTCTCTTCCGGAAAGCAGGTCGATTTGTATGGTGGCGCGCGCTCCCTGGGCGATGCCGTCCAGGAAATTCCATAAATCTGCGGACTGCATGTCTTCAACTAATTCAGGTATTTTAACCGAACCTTGATTAAGAATAAAACCACTGCGCGACTCAAAAGATATACGAACCCGTGCAGCAGCTTCGTCTATAAATCCATCAGCGGCGCCGCATGAATTAATACCCTGTTGGTTCATCATCTGGGTCGCAACCCTAACCAAAGCCTCTCCAAAGCATTGTCCGGAATCTTCAACCACAAGGTGATTCAAGACAAATTCTTCGAATTTGACGTCAACCGCCAGATTCAAGCATGATCGCCAGGCCCATTGTTCAATCATGTGATTCAGAAATTGAAGATTGGTTGTTATACCTTTTTTTAATTGTGGATCACGCTCGCCGCCCTCGATTGAGGCTCGAATGGTTGATTCTTGAGTTTTACGTTCAATAATCACTTTATCGAATTTAAACATCTTATTCATCCCTTTCTAATCTCGCAGCCTGCGCGTGAGCAGGAAATCCTTCAAATTCTGCAAACTTAACTACATGAGGCCGTAATGAGTCATACCCTTCTTTGGTGGCGTAACTGATCGAAGAGCGTTTAAGAAAATCGAAAACAGTAACTACGGATGAGGTCTTGGCCCTGCCCCCTGTCGGCAGGATGGCGTTTACGCCTAACGCATAATTACATATAGATATCGGCGTACATGCGCCCAACATTATCTCCCCAGCGTTATTTAGCTTTCCGAGCAGAGAAAAAGGATTCCTGGTTAATACTTCAAGATGCTCAGGAGCATAATCATTTACGAAATCTACCGATTGCGCCAGAGAATCGGTCAGAATAATTCCACCATAATTAGAGAAAACCGTTGTTATGTAATCCTGTTGCTTTTGAGGTAACTGCTTTACTTTGGATGGAATCAAATCCTGAACCGTCTTGGCCAGAATTTCACTGTCAGTCACCAACAAAGCAGCCGAATAAGGCCCATGTTCTGCTTCAATAAGAAGGTCGGTCGCTACCAATTCCGGATCGGAAGTTTCATCAGCCAGGATAATGGATTCACTGGGTCCAGCGGGAGTTCCAACATCAATTGTACCATAAAGTATTTTCTTAGCCGCCGATGCGTAAATGTTGCTGGGGCCGATGATTTTAAGCACTGGATCAACCGACTCAGTGCCCAAGGCAAAGGCCGCCACTGCCTGAACTCCACCGAAACGGTAAACCTCTTCAATGCCGATTAATTTGGCTGCATATAGGGTGGCGTCATCCACTAATCCGTTAGATTGAGGAGGAGTGGCGACAGCAATCCTTTTAACTCCGGCAACCTTGGCCGGTACGCCCAGCATCAGCATTACCGAGGGATAAGCAGCCGTGCCGCGCGGCACGTACAATACGCAGCTTTCGATGGGAGTAACTTTCTCTCCTCCCATAACGCCGGGCATAATTTCGGTCATCCAGAATTCTTCCGGCATCTGACGTTCATGAAATGTTTTTATATTTTTGAAAGATAGATCAATAGCTTGTTTGACGCCTTCATCAAGATTATTCTCAGAGGCTTCAATTTCTTCAGCCGTAACCCGCAGACCGTTGCCGGATAAATCAGCGCCGTCGAATTCCTTGGTATATTGAATTATGGCCTCATCACCACGTTCTTTTACCGCATCGACAATTTTTTGCGCTTGAGGTATAAATTTATCAATATCCTCTGCGGAGCGGGATAAAATCTTCTTTTGTTGATCTTGCGGCGTTTCGTTCCAGCGATAAATGGTAATCATGAACCGTATTCCTCTCAGAAAAGGTAAATCATAAAAAATTAAGATAAATCAGGAAATTAGATTGTAGCACTTCCATTTGGTAAGATGAGGGGATGAATGCAAATTCAACTCAATCCATGTGAGTACATTAGAGTATCTTTATTTTCATTTTATTTCCCGAAATATATAAATCGTTGTGATCATACCGATGTATAATAGTATCGATAAGTTTTAAAATTTTGAAAATAATTATGAAAATAATCAAAAATGGAGAGATTAGAATGCGTAAAATTATCCTTTTCAGCAGTTTCCTGGTGATAATAATGGTATTTTCAATGCTGGCGTTAGATGCTGACATATTATGGGGGCAGGAAGATGTTAAAGATGCCAAGTCAATAGAGAACAAAGGGAAAGCAGGCATTAATCTTCAAATATTAGAAATTGATAAACGAACTGAACTTCAGGATTATATGATTAACTTAACCAAAATGCTGGGAACCGACTGTAAATTTTGTCACAATATTCGTGATTTCACCTCAGACTCCAGAAAAGAGAAGATTATAACAAGAGAGATGCACGTAATGGTTCAAGATATTAATGATAGATATTTCAAGGAAAACAAAGAAAAAGTTACTGAAAACAATGATAAAGGCACTGAAAGCAAAGAGAAAATCACTTGCTTCACTTGCCATAGAGGACGTAAACATCCAATCAATTCTATAGCGGATTTAAAGAAAATTGAAATAGAAGAGGCGAAACTGAATAAGTAGTTTTGGAGTAATCAGCTTTGCATGGATTGATAATATAATTTAATTGTCAATCATTAAAAACAACATAAACCTGTCAAGTGTTATATCTTGACAGGTTTATTGTTTATTTAATCCATAATTGATATTAATAATGAGCCAGTTAAACTGCCCGTATTTCTCCAGTTAACCGATTATTGATAGGATTGCGTCCACTGCTGGTATTGCAGTAATAAGTAAAGGAGAATCTAAAATCGATCTGAATATCTTCTATTACTCCACGGATACCGCCGGGAATGGGTCTTCCCGCTTCAGAAGAACCGCTGCTGCCAGCATCGTCTGGCAAATCATCCGGCTGAATCATCTTGCCGGCAATATACTTGGGCGCCAGTGATTTCTTTTTAGCGATTCCCCCACCACCACTACTACTTTTCAATCCGCCTCCCCGCGCAGCGCCGAGAGCGAATGATATTGGCATCTCCAAGTGATACCTGGCGCCATTGTTCTTAAACTCAATGCCAGTATTAACAGGTATATTTCCAGCGATAGTTGAGAATACCATCTTATGCATCATGCGTCCTTGTATATGCGCATCACCGATAAAACCGTCAAGAACAGAGTTAACTGGAAGGCTTCCACCAGTATTGGGGATGATGGAATAATCCAACCTCAGATCAACCGGAATATCAAGTATGGAACCGCTTATACGATTATTAACAGGGAGATTGCCTTGAAGAGTGCTAAAGACTACTTTATATCCCATGTCCAGCTCAACAGGAATCACTTTTTGAGCATGTACAGCTTCACGAATGGCCTGAAGGGCGTCAGAACCCATCTTTGATCCTCCAGAAAAGGTTTAATAATCTATAAATCCATTTCACACCGCTAATAGAGTTTAGTCAATCGTTGCGATGTTAATAATTCACATTGTCTAGTAGTACGACCAGTTTTTTTGTCAGGAGGTTTTCTGTAATTCCCCCTCACCCAAGCCCTCTCCCATGGGGCTGATTTTTACCCACAAGTTTTGTTATTATTAATAGTGGCTACGCAGAGATCAATACGGGTGCCAAGGGCAGCGTCCTTTCTGCCCTTGACGACAACTATAGAGAAACTGAAAAATTTCTATAATTATCTATCTTTTTTTTATAGAATTATTAACATATAGTTCCAACTACCACAACTTTAAAGTTAATCATAATTCTTTTTATTAAGTGAAACCTTAATTAAATTATCGAAATATATGAAGTGATCTGAATCAAGGGCAGAAAATACACTGCCCTTGGCACCCAATATTGTCCTATATTCAGATAATTGAATTTCTCATAATCTCCCATATTGATATTTTTGGGTAAAGTCAGCCCGTGGGAGAGGGTATGAGGTCGCCCGACATAATTAGTAAATCAGAGCACTATAGCGATTATTGAAATAATGTTGGTTAATTATTGCTAAAAAAGTGGCTGGAAAAGCTAACTCACGCTATATCTTGTATAAAACAATCTTGAATATCCACAACGTGTTGTTATCTAAAAAAATTCTAGCGGGTTTTTAGCGTTTCGTGTTAACTCAATTCACCCTAAGATACTACGCTGAAAGAGGATATCACATAGAAAATATATCAAAAAAAAGCAAAATAAACTGTTTTTTTTATTGACATAAAAGTAAGTTACTGTCAATATAAGACTGAAAGAATCGGGGTTGAGGGATGGATCAGTTGATATCTCTATGCAAGAGCGTTTTATGTGGGAATATCCCAGCCAACTGATCGTGTAATCCCCGGTTCGAGCTTATCTCTGGAAAGAAGCACCTTATAATAAGATTTTAATCATGAGACGTTTAGAGCGGTTCTCGGAATGACCTGCGTATGAGTTTGCTTCATCCGCTCTAATATGTATGACTCATACTATCAAGCGTCCTTTTTGTATGGTTTTTATTATTGATTTATAAGAGAGATGCATCGGGTAACGATCAGATAGTCTGCGTATTTCCTTCCATTTCAACGAACCTGCTTGGAGTCTACTTTCCATTTTCATAGGAAACAGAGTTAGACACAGCAATCGAACTGTTTTCTATTCATTGTTTATTTATTTGTAATTAGAAAAAGTATTTACTTCACGGCGACGAATCGCCGCAACTACCTGGAACAGAGTTATAAACTACTGTTACCGGGACACTAACACTTTTTATATATAAAGGAGTCATGATCATGACTAAGAATGTAAACCTTACCGGACAGAACGAATCACCTCCAAACAATGGTTTGGAAAACGGCAATGGAAAAAGATCGGCGGCCGGACTTGTAGTATCCGGATTAGTCGTCGTCGTCGGATCTTGGATCGGAATGGCGGCTTATATGGATTACCGCCTGCAAGGAATGGAAAAACGCATCAACGCCGATGCTAAACATAATATTGTATCTGTCTCAGATAAAACCAATACAACCTTAAGCAAATTCGGTAAAGACCTTGAAACAAAAATCAATGATACTTCTTCTATCCTGGCAAAAGGACTTTTGGATATAAAACAGACTGACGAAGGATATCACTCCGAGACGCTTCAGGCGATTGCAAAGAACGGAAGCGAAGTTGCCCAAGCAGTATCGAATATCGAATCAACCAATCAGGATATAGTAAGAGTAGTTCAAACTTTAGGACGTACATCCCGCATATCTGGCGAAGCAATACTTACCGCAGTGCAAAACCTGGATTCAAATATGGTAGAGGCTAACACGGGACTGCTGGCGCAAATTGATCAAAAAAACCAAACCCTGAAAGACCTGATAAAACTCTCTAATAATAATACCAATACTCAACTGAGTGAACTGGCATCATCAGTAAATACGATTGAAAACAGAAACCAGAACGATTCACAAAAAATATCCGCCGAGTTAACTCTGATGGCGCAGAAAATATCCAATCTAGGAAAGGATATAGATTCATCGAATAAAGCCGTCAGCGAACTATGCGCCAGCGTCCCCCAATTGCAAAAAGACAACCAGCAGCAAATGTGCACCTTAACCGAATCAACTCAAACCATCCAAAAAGATATACAATCCAACCTTGGCGACCTTCAAGCCAAAGTTAATCAGATGAACGCCAGTATCGACTCTACCAGCGAATCTATGATGAGAGCGCTGTATATCACCAGCGAAGGCATGGAAGGAACCAAGGTCGAGATAAAATCCCAACTGGAGAACAGCAAAAAGCAGACTTCGGTGGAGATCGGTAAATTGGTTCAGTCTTTGCGCGACGTCTCCAGTAAACTTGATACATTGAAGCAGGACGTGGCGCAGAATCCAGAGGCTCAATCCAGTTACGTGCCCCTCGAAGAGACTCCCCAATTTGAAAAATTGACCTCAACGCTTCAGGGCATCACCAAGAAAACCAACACGCTTCGTTCGCAAATCGATAATCAGGTTAAAGAAGTTAAAGCCAGAACCGAAACCTTGTTCGCCAAAGAGAACGCTCCTGAGAATGGCGACGCACTACGCGAAATGCTGCATACCTTCACATCGTTAGCAGACACAGCAGGCGGACAATTGGATTCGTTACTGGAACGTCTAGAGTCGCTTGATAAAATCGTCGCGGGATTATGCTCTGATCCACCCTGTGAGAAACCTACAAAAGAGACGGCTGCAACGGTTCCCATTCAGCAAGACGAAAATAAAGACAATAGCCGGGAATTATCAATGCAATAGATATTAACTGAATAGATGACAAACTTACGGCCAGCTGAATTTGCTGGCCGTTTTTTTTGATTATCAAGGAAAAATCGAATAAAATGTTTGGAGTAAGATCAATGAAAATGCATCATTTTTGTTTTCAGATATGAATAGATCAGAACATTCTAAACATCTTCCTGCACCAGTGGGGAGCATCGAACCCCATGCACCACTATTATGCATTCCACAAGACGGACAATTGCTGTATAAGGTCATGACTATAGAGAACTTATTGAGTTCGGTTACTAATAATTATCTCTATTTCAATCGTGTTGATAGTTATTCAGATTTTCCAGAAGCGGATCAGAACGATGGCAAACAGTTACCAAAGGATCAACCTACCAATTCTGCGATACGATTCCAGAAGGCTCCTGACTTTTCTCCTGCACATTATTATGACAAATCACGAGAGAGAACCTATGCCTGCTGCTTCTCAATGGAGAACTCTGATTACATATGGAATAAATACGCCAATGGAAGCGAGAAGGGCAAAGTCTGTGTCGTTTTCGAATTTGGTAAACTTCGTACTATGCTCAATCATACCTTGAACTCAGAAAGCGCCGCACTTAAATACAAGGGCAATCTCTGCCACCAGATATTTTCACTGAATTACGGTATGATTAAATATGTCGATTGGTATACCCATCAAACAAACGACCACAAATTGCCCAATCCAATTATTTATACCTACATGAAAGACGCTGCTAAGTTCTCTGAGGAAAAGGAGTTACGCATTTCTCTATCAACCTTCGGAATAGGTCGATTTACTCTAAAGGATCGAACTATGATAGGGCTTGCTGAAAAACGTTTTCAACTACCGAAGATTATAATCTTCGGTAGTGACTCAGGGCGATGTACGAACGGGATCACTGCCGAATGAACTTTGATTGCTGAAAAAATTGATCCAGCGTCTCCATTTTGATTTGATAAGCGTTTGAAGCGCCTCTTGTATTACCTCAATCCACAAATCGATAAACAAAAAGAACCGATTTAAATTACCCAGTCGTGAAATCTTATGCAGATTCATTACGAACAGGTTCAATCCGATAACCGTCAGTGAGGTTTCTGCCAGTTTAGCCATGATTCTCGCCAAGCCGAAGCGACGTTTTCCCTCTCCAAATTTTCCTTCAATGGCAACACGATCTATTTCATCTTGCCGGGCGAGTTGCTTTTGTTCCCGGCGAATGATTTTATCTTTGACGGGACGTCCCATCGCTGGGCCGGATATTCTAATACCATATTTTTTGCAATAATCCCTATTACTTTTGTTCCGGTAAATTTGATCTACATGAACCGATTCAGGAAAGAAACCAAAATGGTGGCGAAAGTTTTTTATCGTTTGAATCAAATCTGTTGACTCGTTGAAATTGTTCCAATCAATTCTTTCCATAAACGCGAATCCATTGACCAGACTGAGATTTAGTTTTGCGCCAAACTCCGTCTCGGCATTGGCTTTGCCGCGTTTAATGGGACGCACATACGGAAACCAAATACTGACAATCCTGTCAGCAATACGCTTTTGTTTCGAGTCATACATGATTTTTTGTTGTCGATATAATTCGCTGATCACCAACAGCGCCCGATAGAGGTTCCGTTTCAAAACACCTAGGGAAACAGTCTGCGAGAGAGTTTTTATATGCGCCAGATTTCTATTCACATAACCCAATTGTTTACGAATGGCTCGACGAATTACTTTGTATGGATTTCTTTTTTTCTTGGAGATAGCAAGATATTCTTTACGTGCATTTTCACGATAGGTACGTGGTTTCTTGCTGCCGTCCGGGCGTTCCTGATGGAGCCGATCAATTATCGCTTCCGTTTTTTCACGCGCTTCGTTGAGTAAATTCAAATCGGTGGGGTAACGAATATCGGCTGGAGTGCAAGTCGCATCGATCAATAACTTGCCCCGGTTCTCAACCTCGAAAGTTTCATTGCCATCCTTATTGGACGTCGATTCATCTGATAACTTCATGGAATCTTTTGGAACGTCATCATCTTCATCTGATGATTTATCATCTTTGGGTTTCGCCGCCGCCAAGGTCATCGCTTCGTTAATTTTATTCATCGATTCGACGGGAAAACGTTTGCGGAAATGAACCATCATGGAAGCATCAAAAGGTTCTCCGGTTTGAAAACCGTCCAATCCGATAAAAAACTGGAGATAAGGATTTTCACGGATCTGTTCGACAGTTTCACGATCTGATGCTTTGAGTTCTTCTTTGATAACCAAAGAGCCAAATGCCATTCGGGCGGTCAGAGCCGGACAACCAGTCGTCGAGCCGCTTAACTTATTTTTGTATTCACGCTCAACCACCTCCCAGGGAATCATGGCCGCTTTTTTCACCCAGCGATTATCGGGATCAAGATAACCGCCAAAGGGCAAACCAAATTCGGGAAACATCGGAGTAAAAGAGTCGTTTTTATACATCTTTATCCACTCTCAAGTGCAAAGGTTTTAAGGGTTTTATGTAATTCCCCTTGCAGGATTCATAGAATGAGTGTAGCATAAACTATTCATTTGTCAAGACTTCCATCTAAAACAGCAAGCCCTATGATAAAGTTTACACCCTCTTTGCAACTTGAATTCAATTTTAAGGAAGCATTTTCCAACAACGTTATTAAGGAAATTCTGCTTGATCCCAAAGCCGACTACGAGTTCCTTAAACGAGAGATGGGCAAGATACAGATTGGAAGTTTTTGATTTTACGAAGGTCTCATCAAGGGCTGACCGCAATGCGGTCTTGCCCTTGGCACCCAGCCCCTACGGATTGTTATGCCGCTGATTCTTGCTTTACGTCCCAACCGGGGAATACCAGGACAGACGGGTGACAATTAAGGGCGCGCGCCAGAACCTTGGCTCTTTCAACGCCTAACTTGGTCCGGTTATGTTCAATGGCGGAAATAGTTGATTGAGGAATGCCTGTTAATTCCGATAACTGATTTTGGCTTAATTCCTGTAATTCACGCATAATCTTAACCGACTCGCCGACGGAAACATCTATTCTTTTTTTGGCTTTGGTAAAATCTTTCATTTTACTGTCTCCGGTAATCGTGCAGCGCTACGCTCATATATATTGCTAATAATAGATCATTTTTAGAATATATATCGTTGAATTATTACAGATTTGAAGATATTAATTTTACCAAGGTCTAGTCAAGGACAGAAAATACACTGTCCTTGCCACCCGCCCTGATTACCCATTTTTTTATCCCAGTTCGAATGTTGTAACACCAAAAACGCGATTCAGATCAACATCGGGTTCTTCTTTGGTGTACATACGCGCTGTCTCGAAGACCATTTTCATGTTATGCCGTTGGGCTATGGCGACCGCTGGCAGATTGATTTCCGGGACGTCAAAATAAACCTGGGCGCCAATGGCTTGTGAGGTCAACGATTGGTAGAGGTCTTCGGCGATGCGTTCGTCATCCGCGAATAGCGGGCCGATTTTGTAACCCTTGCCGCATTCCCGGATAACGCCGAATCCCTGCAATACGCCGTTTTCAACTTTGCCCATTGATACCGCATTGGGCATATTTAACCAATTCTGCATGAATATTTCGCGATCAGCCGGAAAGCATTTCCGGTCGTACTCCAGGATTTGCGCCAGCGGAATATCTGAAACGGGAACAATGGATGGCGCCAGTTTTCCATTTCCGGTTGCTTCAAAGCGGATATTTCTATAGGCCAGTTTGAAGCCGGATTTTTTGTAATTCTCCTGCTGCTCGATAACTCCATCCAAACCTATATTACGGTCTTTTAGATAGGAGATAGCGTCATTCCACAACTTAATGCCATAGCCCTGACCACGATATTCAGGTTTAACTATATATAAACCGATGAAGCCGAACCTGTCGCCATAAGCGACGCATGATATGCAGCCAACCGGTTCGCCGTTTAATTCTCCAATAAGATAGCCATAGTTATCTGCGCTAAAAAAGCAATCCGCATCATACAAGCCCGGATTCCATCCCTCAGCCGCCGCCCACGATACGGCGGTATCGACATCTTTGCGATCCATAAGTCGAACAGAATAATCATGCTTACTCATTTTTCGTCTCTCCAATGTTCATTTCAACCAACCGGGAAGAACGTAACTTTATGCACTTGAGTTCTAGCCAAAAACGCTATCGGCAAAAAACGCGATTGTGAATGTTATCATAAAAGCAACAACCAGATATATCGCATACCGCTTTAAGACGTATGTGCGTTGCAAGCCAAAATAATCTCGTACAATTTTTGAACCTAGATACCAAAAGATAAGAATAGAAATCAGCAAAAATCCATAACATCCCGTCATAGGTAAATAGATTTTTTTAGTTACTGTAATATAAGCGGGATATTTTAATATCAAAGTCATAATAGCGGCGATATTCATTGCATGAATAAAGGCATACAAGAATAATCCCCATTTTTTTCTGTTCAAGATGCCATGACCGGAGCATACCGCTAATGGAGCATAAACGCCCATAGGTAAAATAGTAGGATAAAATAGAATATTTATCGCTAAAAAATAACGATCAACCAAATCTTCTCCTGGATGAATAACCGACGCAATCAATGCGATGCTGAAAATAAAACCATGAAAGAAAAGAGCGAATGCAGCCAGTAAAAATAAGACTTTGGGATTTCTCTTAGGACTTTCATCTACATCTGCATTTAATACTTTTACAGATTCATCAACCACTACGGAATTGGACATTTTGCATTATCTCAACTATGAAGATTTCATATTCAACATATTGGATAATAACATACCATATGGAGAATTAAAATATCTAGGGAGAAACAGTCTTGGAAATTGACTGAAACAACTTCTGCCAACGGGTAGCAGGGCCATTTTCTGATAAAAGATTATCAATATCTGATATAGATTTTTTTAGGGCAATTACCACGATATGATCCTGCGGCTGCAGAGTATCATCACCGCGTGGAATAATTATTTCATCATCCCGCACGATAGCTCCCAGCAGCACTTCTCTGGGGAGAAAGCCTTCTTTTAGAGGCCTGCCGATCAATGGGGATTCAGCTGAAATCTCGTATTCAATAGCTTCAGCCTGTTCTGCGGCTAGCGAGGCCATAGTAATAATACGCCCCTGGCGCACATATCTCATAATCGCGTTGATAGTCACCAGGCGAGGATTGATGGCTACATCGATAGGTTTGATATGCTCCATCAAGGGGATGTATTGCGGCTTGCGCATCAGGGTAATAACGCGCTTGGCGCCTTGTTCTTTGGCCAGCAGAGCTGACAGGATATTAGTTTCATCATCCTGAGATGCAGAAATGAAGCCATCGGCGTCGTCCACGCCCGCTTCTTTTAGAATCGAGATGTCCCGGCCATCGCCAAACAGGATGGTGGCCGATTCCAGTTCTTCAGCGAACCACCGGCAGCGTTTTTCATCCTTATCGATGATGAGGATTCTCGTACCGGCTTTTTCCAACCTTTCCGCAAGAAAAAACGATACGCGGCTGGCGCCAACCAGTACTACTTTTTTCAATTCCCTATTCTGGATATCGCCGATTTTATTCACGCTATCCAGCGCTGATGGAGCGGCTATCACAAATACTCTGTCACCAACCAGAAGACATGTATCACCACGGGGAATGAATGCCTCGCCATCACGCACCACCGCAGCAGCCAGCATTGATTTGTCTAGCCCAAGTTCCGGCCAATCGCTTAGAGTTCTCGAACATACAATGGATTCTTTTTTTACTATGATGCCAACCAGTTTCAAGCGCCCACTGGCAAAATCCGCTACAGATACCGCCGCTGGATTCTCTAAAAGATCGAATAATTCAACCGATGCTACTTCATCGGGATTGATGATAAGATCAATCCCCATTGATGTGGCGTAATAGGAGCGATCAGGAAAAATGTACTCATCACTGCGCACCCGGGCAATAGTCGTCTTGACGCCAAACTGCTTGGCGATGGAGCAGGCGATCATATTACGCTCATCGTTATCGCTGACCCCGATAAAAAGATCCATCTCCTTAACGCCTGCATCAAGCTGCAATGAGGCGCAGGCTCCGTTACCCTCCATACCCATTACGTCAACATGCGTTTCCAGATCTTCAAGAACAGAAGGATCAATATCTATAACCTTGACCTGATGCCCTTCACTGGAAAGGCGCTTAGAAAGACCTTTACCAACCTCACCGGCGCCCATTATTAATATGTTCATGCTTTATACCGCCAAATATTTATCACTTGTTTTGTGGTTTGCTGCAAAAACTCTTCCGCTCTATTCATGGCTTCCTCTAAATCAATCGGTCCTGGTACTATCGAAAAAACAGCCAGCATACCTTGCGACTCTAAAGAGACGCTGCTGCTCGATACAGATCCAGCCAATCCTATCACAGGAACGCCCTTCATTTTAGCGCGTTTTACTACGCCAGCGGGAACCTTACCAAATTGAGTGGAAGCGTCAATCTTCCCTTCCCCGGTGATAACCAGAGACGCGCCGTCCAGGGCCTCATCCAGTTTGGCATAATCCGCGATCAGATCAAAGCCGGATCGTATTTCCGCCCCGCAGAACGCCGCCATTCCAGCGCCCAGGCCTCCCGCCGCTCCGCCGCCGGGCATGTCACCAATACTTACGTCCATATCTTCATCCCAGCGTTTTGCTATATTAGACAAGCCTTGTTCTAAGGTTTCAACCATATCAGGAGTGGCGCCCTTTTGTGGACCATAAACCGGCGCGGCGCCATCAGGACCCAGCAAGGGATTAGTGACATCTGACGCCACCAGGAATGTCGTTTCGCTTATCGCTGGATGAGCCTTCGACGCATCGATATGCGCCACGGCGTTCATCATTTCACCAGTGGGCGTCAATTCATCGCCATCCGCATCCAAGAACTTATAACCCAAAACTTGAGCCATGCCGATACCGGCATCGGTTGTAGCGCTTCCGCCAATGCCAACTACTATAGTTCGCACGCCGCGCTCCAACGCATCAAGGATCATCTCGCCGGTTCCATAGGTAGTAGTCTTCAGAGGATTCTTTTCATCATCACTCAATCGCCAAAGTCCGGATGCTATGGCCATCTCGATAACAGCCGCCTTGTCATTATCGAACAGACCATACTTAACCTCTACAGGTCTCATCAAAGGATCATTGGCGGTCATCTTAACCATACGCCCGCTACGCGCGGCGACTAGCGCTTCGGCTGTACCATCTCCCCCATCCGCCAGTGGAACCTTGATTATATCCGCTTCCGGACAAGCGCATTTAACGCCTTGGGCAATGGCTTCCGCAACACCCGGCGCTGACATACATTCCTTAAATGCGTTTGGAGCAATCACAATACGCATAGTTTCACCTTATTAATATTAATTGGTAACGATTATCAAATAACTGTAGGGGTAACCCTTGTGGTTACCCGATTATGAATCCTATTTGGTTTTTCCAATTCCCGGACTGACGGGCTAATCGGGCGCCCATAAAAGACGCCCCTACAGTTGCAAAATCCTTCGAAAATTCTAAGGATTATCCTAAGCCTGGGGGAGGTTAGAAGGGGTTGATTCATCGAAGCCCAACCCCCCTCTAACTCCCCCCAGGCTTGGGGGGAGAATTCTATCCTAATTAGCGCCTTGAGCATCCATAATGGGATTCCATTTAGGAGAAACGCGGGGAGGCGCCATTTTCTCCTCGGTTTTCCATATCATACGCCAGGGATTTTTTGAAAGTTCCGTACTTATTTCATTGAGATTGGCTGCTGTAGTTTCCAAATGGGCGACGATGCGATCAATATCCTCGCGGTTATTGACCACCACGGAATCGACGTCGTTAGTTAATCGCACAATAGAAGATTGAATGGTTTCAATGCGTTTATTGATACTCTTGATCAGTACAATTGCTTCGTCTGAAAGTTCATCCAGTTCGGGGCTTATGGATTCGATCAGGCCGCTGGTTTTATTCAAGACGTCATGCAATTGTTTTTGCGTATTGGATACTAAAGGCGCGACTCCTTTGGCGCCTTTTCGGATATCTTGCAACGTCGGGATTATTTCTCCTGAAGCGCTGGTAATCATATTATTGGAATTATCCAACAGCTGGTTTATACGTGGATGACCGTCTGATATCATTCCATCAACGTCATGCATGATAATATTGACGTTCTTACTTGCATCATCAATGAAATCTGATATCGCCATTAGCGGTTTATCTATCTCACCCAATACGCCTTCAACTTTTTGCAGAACGTTTTTCACGTCTCCCGCCAAAGCGAAGATTGCTCCTATCGAGAGATATGGTTCTGCTTCCAGATATATATCCTTAGTATCTATTGCGCCATTTTTAATTAAATCACGGATGCGCTTGGTCTTGCTGCCGCCTGATATACTGATGAATAACGGCGATAAAAGACTGGCCGACGTAAAATTCACTTTTGAATCCAATGAGACGGAAGAATCAATGTCCACCTGGGCGTCAATAACAACTGTTTGCCTCTCCTCATCCCATTGATAATCCTTAACCGTGCCGATGCGTACTCCGGAATAGGTAACAGGCGAGTATTTTTCCAGTCCATCAATTGAAGGGATGGTGATATGAATGGTTACTGTTCGACTGAAATATTCCTGGAAGTTCCCCACCGACAATATCGCGACCAGGAATAAAACCAAAGCCAATACAACAAAAACACCCACTTTCATTTCTGACAACGAGACTAAAGCCATTAAAATCATTCCTTTACGCTACGTTACATGTAATAGATCTTCTATATAATCGTCAGCGGACATGCTGAATGGAACAGGTCCATCAGCCAATCCCTCTACAAACTGCTTAATCAATGGATGCTCTGACTGCTTAAAATAATCGGCCGATCCCTGAGCGATTATTTTGCCCTTGTGCAGCATAATAATTTTATCCGCAATTTTGAATGCGCTGCTCATATGATGGGTTACAACCACGGATGTTATATCAAGTTTGTGCGACAGATCATTCATCAGATCGTCAATCACCGCAGCGGTTATCGGATCCAAACCCGCTGACGGTTCATCGTAATATACAATTTCAGGATCAAGAGCAATAGCCCGCGCCAAGCCGACCCGCTTCTTCATTCCACCGGAAATCTGGGATGGCTTCAAGTCTTCAAATCCTCTTAAACCAACCATCTCCAATTTCATCTTGACAATCATACGGATAATCTTCTCATCCAGAGAAGTATGTTCGACCATCGGCAAAGAAACATTCTCACCTACCGTCATGGAATTAAACAGGGCGCCGTTCTGAAACAGAATGCCGAATCGCTTACGAACCGGATCAAGTTCATCTTCATTCATGGGCGCAATATTTTGCCCATCATACAGGATTTCACCTGAATCCGGCTTTAAAAAGCCTACCATCAATTTCAATAAGGTCGATTTGCCGCAGCCGCTTCCGCCGATAATAACCGTCGTCTTGCCACGTGGAATAGTGAATGAAAGAGAATTTAATACGGTTCTCGGTCCAAACGACATTACCAGGTCACGCAGCTCTATTATTACGTCTTCTCCGGGAGAGACATCAACATGCTCAATCATATTGGATGATTCAGTTTTACCGCTCATATTGATAATGTCAAAACCTGACTAAAACATATAAATATTACTCGCCATTATTACATGGATATACCCGAAAAGCGAAGTCTTCAAACAAAAACAGGGAAGACATCTCTTCCCTGTTAATCATATCACATTGTATAACGTTTTTCTAATCAATCAAATCACTCAAACGTTTTCTCCGCTCCACACGATTGACAATGAGGCAGCAGCGAAGGTCGAATGGCATTGCATTCCTTGCAATTCTCGTATAATTGCGTTCCACATGACGGGCATGAATAAGGTTTGTCATCATCAGGATATTCACCTTGATGATTGGGCGCCCGCATCACCGACCATTTCAGAGGAAAGACCAAATACTTAAACGGCCCCCGTTCAATCGGGTAAGAGCAGACTGGACAGAGACGTTTCATATAAGCTTCTTTATATTGCTTTATGAGCCAATCCAGTTTTGGTTTGGCGATCATACGGATCAAATGGATCAGGAAACACAATACGATGATAATGGCGGCGCCAATAGCAAGATACTTAAAGAAATCGCGTGGAAAATGCTGGTGCATTACAAAAGCGGTATGTGAAAAAACAGCGATAAAAGCCGAATATATAATAGGCGAATAAGCCAAACCCCGCTTTTTAATAACCAACCAGGAAACCACAAACAAAAGTGGAATTAAAAAACCAAGTTTTAAAGACGCAATCTTAAAACGATGTTTTGCATACAATTCATTATAGATTTCTCTAACCGGCTTTTGGAGTTCCTTTAATTCGGCTTGCCGCCTGCTGATTTCATCTTCTACCAACCTCAATTTTTCACTTAGAGAGGCGATCTTCCGATTGGCTTCCTGAAAGTTTTTTTGATTATCCAGGAATATTTTTTCACTCTCCGCCAGGGCATTCTGCTCGGCTTCGGTGGGTTTGACTCCCTGCTCTAAATTATGCTTATGCATATCAAGCAGCTGATTCATGGTTTGTTGAGAATTATTGGTGCTGGTTTCGAGAATCGCTTGAATCTCGCGTTGATTCTTTATTTGTAATTCGATGCTCTTGCGTTGTTCTATCAACTCAGAGATTTGATCAAATACATTCTTCCCGATTTGCTCTTTTTCGATTGCTTGATAATCAGGCCCCTTGATTCTACTTATATCCCACAATACGAATCCTAAAAGCCAGACAAACAAAAGAGTAAGCAATGTGCTGAATAGATAAATCAAAAACCGGTGAGTCCATGGACCTCTGCGTTTATTATTGACAGTCATTTTCTTAACTCCTTTCCAACTTTTCATTTATTTCAATAGTCAAACAATTTTGTTTCGATGTTCGGGTAAATATCCAACATAGGGCATACGATAATCCAATTATAGGGAACACGGCAAATGGAGTATTCAACAACAATCGCCCATTGAGACCAGCAAAAACGATATAGCCGGTAATTACCAGCAAGCCGCCCATTCCATGCCATTTCCAGGCAATCATTAATCCCAGCAACATCAAGACTACAGCCATCGTTTCCGGGCGAAATATTGGAGGAAGACCTTCATTTCCCAGAATACCCTCCCCGATCAGAAAAGTAAAAAACAAGAGCAGCATTGCCGCTCCTAAACCATGCGTGATATATCGAACCACTTTAACCGTTTTTATGATATTCATGATTAATTTTACCCTGATTCTCCGCCAAACAGAATAGCGTTTGCTTATGTATTGTTTATATATTAACTATATATCTAAAGACTGTCAATAGATTATTTATAAAAATTTTCATTTCGGGAGGGGAGAAAAATTGTTCCGGAAGCAATTAGGGGTACATCTACTGCTTTATTTAATATCACCGCGTGCAATCTGACGTGGACCATTTTCAATCTCATCACGGGAAATAACCGTTAAAGGATCGATAGTTCTACCATCTTGGTGGATTTCCAGATGCAAATGCGGGCCGGTTGAACGTCCCGTATCGCCAGACAATGCGATGACATCATTGGCTTCGATCATGTCGCCTTTTTCAACCATCAGATCAGAGAGATGCCCGTAAAGCGAACGCGTCCCATCATTATGGTCAATTTCCACAACCTGGCCATATCCACTTTGTTCACCAGTAAAAGTGACTTGACCCGACTTAACCGGAGTAATAGGCGTTCCAATCGGTACGCCTATATCAATGCCACTATGAAAATCCTCTTGCTTGGAAATGGGATGCTGCCGCATACCATACTCTGAAGTTATATAACCGTTTACCGGAGGCTGTAATTCGCCCGGCAGAGCGGTATGCTGTGTTTTATTCTCTTGAGCAATGAATTGCCTTGAATAGATTGGTTCTAAATCCAGTTTATTACCGGCGTAAATCTTATCTGGATTCTCTATCCCGTTGTGAGCCGCCAATAAATTAACCAACTGATAAACATCTCTAGTGGAAAACTCCTGACCGGATTCTCTAAGTGAGGATGAAACGATATGAGAAAGAGTATCGCCTCTTTGGATAATATAAGTGGTATCTTGAAGTACAGCGTCTTGCTTTGGAGTATCTAAAACAGGAGCATCATGATCCACTATTTCGGATTTTGTTTGTTTAGGACTAATATCAGTTGCATCTTTAGTAACTGATTTTTCTTGTTTTTCTTGCGTAACCTGAACTTTTGGCGCCTTTTGTTCCTCTGGATTTTTATTGCCTATCTGTAAATTCAAAATATCCAATAGATTTATAGGCAGAATATCAGAAGGCTTCAATTCAGGATATTGGATTGGTTCTGCTATGGACTTTTCTGTAACTGATTCGTTTTTGATCTGATTAGATGACGCCGCTAGATTATTTGAGACGGATTGAACTTGTTGGTTATCTTGAGGAACAGAAATATTGTTCTTAGGTTTGGCTTTTATTTCAGGAACCCGCAAAGCATCTGGCGTCATAACAGGAGTCGGCTGCCGGTCTATTTTTTTAGAGAGTATATCCTCGAATGTCTCGCCTGTCGCTTGAGTGGAGTCTCTATAGCGCTGCATAACCTGTGGAGTAGGCCTGTCTACCGGCATTGTATCGAGCGGATCCAGTAAGGGATCGACCATTTTCTCTCTCCTTCACAACCAATAATTCAATTCCCCAAAAAGCGGGAGATGGGGCGAATAATTCCCCATTGGCGTCAGAGCGAATTAAAGTCGCTCCCTAACCCTAAAAACGCTTGCCATTCCCATCATGCAGCAAGACATGCGGCCTGAGCCGCCAATTCAATCAAATCATGTTTGAGTCTTACACAGAAAACCGGAAATTGATGATGTCTCCATCCTGAACGACATATTCTTTGCCTTCCAGTTTGAATTTCCCGGCTTTTTTAATGGCTTCTTCCGTCTTCATTTCCTTCATATCTGCAAAAGTTATAACTTCAGCGCGGATAAATCCACGCTCAATGTCGCTATGTATCTTTCCTGCGGCCTGTTGAGCAACCATTCCTATGGGAATAGTCCAGGCGCGAACCTCATCCGGTCCACTGGTGAGGAAAGAGTGCTGCTTAAGTATCCGGTATGATTCCTGGATCACTTTCCCGCCGGAAGGACCATCCAAACCCGATTCCAGATAATAATCCAGACGTTCCTCTTCAGGGAAATCAAGCAAGTCCTGTTCCAATTGTGCATTCATCGAAACAACCGGCATATTCCAACGCTCTGCGGCCTGATTTAATTTCTCAAAAGCGCTCTTTTCCTCATCATCGGTTAAATCGGAAATGTTTGCCATGCAAAGCATACGCTTGCCAGACAAAAGCCCGTAGGGCCGGATATAAAAATTCTCTTCTTCGAGGGTAGGTTCAGCAGCGATAATCGGTTGATCATTTTCCAGGGTCTGCATAAAACGTTGGAGGGTTGCCTTCTCATTCTCCAACTCTTTACGTTTGCCGGGCTGTTTATTCCAGGCGTCATCAACACGGGGCAGACGATTCTCGATAATGGTCATATCAGCTAAGATCAGTTCTGTCAGTATGGCATCAAGGTCGCGGGCGGCGTCAACCGTACCATCAGGATGGGGTACTGAACCGGAATTAAAGACGCGCACTACGATTAAAAGGGCTTCCATATCACGTAGATCGCCCAGAAACTTATTGCTAAAGCCCTTCTCGTCACCCGAACTTTTAGTCAACCCGGCAACATCGGTGAATTCAACAGTTGCATAGGTCGTCTTTTTGGGTTTATGAAGTTCGACCAGAACATCAATCCGTTCATCTGGAACCTTAGCAATACCACGATTAGCGCCTTTATCTCCTCCGGAAACCGATGTCTCCGCATGACCATGGGTCAATGCATTAAAAACCGTCGTCTTACCTGATGTTTGTAAACCAATAATTCCAATTTGCATAATTCGATCCTAAAAAAACT
The DNA here is from genome assembly GCA_963662285.2 of bacterium. Classification (GTDB taxonomy): domain Bacteria; phylum Hinthialibacterota; class Hinthialibacteria; order Hinthialibacterales; family Hinthialibacteraceae. The sequence continues at coordinate 1,549,062 of CAXXMV010000006.1, read as the reverse complement.
CTTAATATAGGGAAAAACATACCAGCTGCAATTATATACTGGAAAAATATTCCCAGCAGGGGAAAGTAAACGAAAAGCAAGTAAGAGGAGCTAGTTATGAGGAGTAATTAACAAAATCAATTACTTACTGACCAGGGGACGCACCTTCCACCCATGATCCTCAGAATAAGCGCATATCCGGGTTTGGATGCTGGTCAGTTTGATTGAGCGATAGGGTATATCGCATCGGGCTGATACCAAAAAGCCCCTGGTTTCATTCTGCTTAAGCAGATCTTCACCAACTGAACTAATCTGATAACTGTATATGGCGGTTATGATTCTAGGATCGCTGGACGTATCTTCTTTATTATCAAATGGATCGTCGCCCACAAACACAGGTGCGACTGTTTCGCTGAAATCACGTTTAACCGGAGTAACGTTATCCCCGGAACTCTTTATTACTGCCAGAGCCTGTTCTACAGCGCCGTGGGCTAACCAATCAGCCTGGATTTTATAAAATCCCCGGTGCAGATCCCGCGAGGCCATGATATTCCGGTTTACTGTTGCTGTAATTATCAATAACGCAACAACCGTAAGAAACATTACATAAAGTATAAGCGCAGCGCCCCGTCTGGGATCATTTTCTCTCATAAATCTTCTCCCAATGCGCTGACATAAGTCGCCATACGGCAATCCCTGAATTGCATGGGAAGTTGCTTTGGTTTACGACTTAACTCTATACGCACCGCGCCGTTATCCTTGAAAGCGATATCAAGCATTAGTTTATCAAGCGATGCTATTTTGATTGACCGCGCTATCTTATCGCCTATTACCGTATCCCGAATCAACTCGCGGCCATCCATACGGTATATCAACTGACGCTCTTGCCCGTTCTTTATATCTTGGTTCAGCGTTATAAGATTTTCTGGAGAATGGGATACTTGGGTTGATTGCATGATGTCGCTTCTGAATTGATCCAGAATCCGGCGTCCCTGAAACGAGAATTTCATGTTGCTGCGCACGGCGGATGACATTCTCTCCATGCCGATCCACATTTTAGTAACAACTCCAGACATAATGCTCAACATTGCAATAACAATTAATAACTCAATCAGGGTGAAGCCCTTTTTGGAATGTTTCATGGCGTCTTCACCTCCAAACGCCGGTAGCCCACCAATCTGAAGTTACGCTCGCTGCGATTCTCTATGATATGCGATAAGTTGACTGTGATTTTCACAATTCCAGCATCATCAGTCTTATTGATTAGGTAGTTTCCAGTGAATTTATAAGGCGAGACGAAATCCTGTAAATTTATGGGCAGCGCATTTGGTTCTTCAGAATAAACCAGCGCCGCCTCGGTCGCCATCAATGCGTTCATTTCAGAATTAATGATTTCCAATGCATGAGAGCGTATCTGCAACTGTTTGTGAGAACGCACTATAGAAGCCCATGAATGAAACACGCCTCCTGAAAGTATCCCGATTATGGCAACTGCGATTAACACCTCAATCAGCGTAAACCCGCCATCTTTGTTTTTGTGAATTGAGAATACAGAATTATTGCGGTATGGAAAGAGATATCTTTTCCATTCAATTTCACGGGGTAGATATGCGCAGGCCATCAACATTCCCCCGACCGCTAACAGGATAAAAGAAAACAAAAAAGGCATAAATAATTGGTTTGGCTTTATATCCAAAACTATCATGGATATTAGCGGTGGAAGAATTTGCCAACCAAAACCTAACACTATAATCATTGTAAAGAGGATGAATATCATCAATGGCATTTTATAAAAAGCAAAAAACAGACTCAAATAAATTGCCAGAACAATTCCAATATACAAACCAACTCTCGAGGTCTCTTGTAAATCCATTAGCCCTACATAAATAATAATTCCCAATAAAACCGAGACGCTTATATGGACAATATGATCATTGCAAAAGTAATTTGCTGCAATAACGCAAAGTGGAAGAATGATTATAGAAACCAGGATGATTATGGGATACATAAAAGTCAGAAAATCCATATTCTTCCAGTTGCTTTGATAATACGTAAAGATTACCAGCGATATTGCTATAAGCACCAGACAAACAGTCAACGCCATTATTATCCTGAAGGCGCGGAGATACAGCGGAACTTTTATCTTTATATCTAATTGGTCTTTATTCATGGTTCTTATCACTTATGCCTTTTAGAACATCATAAAACCAGCAGTCATCTTAAACAGCGCAAAGTAAAAAGCGACTATGGTCATACCACCCAATACCGCAATGGAAAAAAGCAACAGCGGTTCGATTAGTTCACGTAGAATGCTCGATAGCATATCAACCTGACGGCGATGACACGTCGCAATGCTTCTTAGCGCCTGGCCTAATTCCGGTGATGAACTGCTCTCGGATATCATCCAAAGCGATGTCGGGGGAATCACGCTTTTATCGTCAATCACTTGATACTGTTCTCCAGTAAGCAGAGCTGCGTCAATTTCGTTCAAGGCTTTTTGGATTGGCGTGTTATCAATAACATCTCTGGCGATACTGACCGCCTCGCGCCCATCCCTACCGCCTTCAATCAATATTCCCAGAATTTCACAAACCTCGGCGGCCTTGGCATGTCGATGTAGATTGCCTAAAAAAGGTATATAGGCGATTACCCGGTTGATCCTACCGCCAGTATATTGCTTCCCTTCCAGGTCGGCGCTGAGCCAGCCGATCATAATCCACGCAATTAGCAGAAATAACCCTTCAATAAGAATCAACGCCGTTGGACCAATGGTTAGCATTCTCAAGGTGAAATCAGTCTCTTGCATCCCAGCAGCCTGTTGCAGATTTATGAACTTCGGAAAAACATAAGCCACCAGTATTCCTACATCTATCAAAAGCAAAGACCATACGATCAATGGATAAATCATGCATTTTTGAAGACGGTGCTGTACTTCTCGGGACGACTGCAAATACCCGCTAAGACTGCTGAGCATACAGGTTAGAACTTTGCCCTCTTCTGCTACCCTGACCAACCGTCGTATGGTTCCAGGGAAATATTGTGGATAATTATCCATTGCATCCGACAAGGTTGATCCAAGCCGCACCAACTCAGAAACGCTCTCCTGAGTCTTGCCCCACTTGCTATCCAAGGCTTCACGGCTCATTGATGCAATTGTTTTATCCAAAGGCAATTGCAGTTTCGAGGCGGTGGCCAATTGTTCCACAAAAAGAATGAGGTTATCCCATTTATATTTCGACATAATAGTTCCTATGGCATTCTATATAAGTAATATGAATTAGAGATAAACTTGCAGTTTAGGGGCCGAAACTCAGAATTACTCCATGAGAAGTGGTTCCATTACTGGGATTATATTTTATGAAAGTAGCGGGAATCATGGGGTCGCAATCCGCACTGAAACCGGGACCATAACTATACATAGCATAATTGGCTGAACCCTCTAAACCAAACTGCTTTAATGATACGCGGTTTCCATCAGTAGACAGAAAATTGATAAACCGGTAATTTGGATTCCCATCACGAACGGCTTGGATATATTCCTTACGCTCATACCTGTTAGGCGAAAGAAAGACATCTTCAGGAACAACATTTATATAAGGAATCGGCGTGGTTAAGCGCGACAGGTCTCCACGCAATGATTTACCCGTTTTTTGATTAGTAGGATATTCATCGAAATCAACGAAATACATCTCTAAAGACCAGACAATATTTTCTATATCAGCTTCTGCTTTCGCCACTTTCGCCCGAATAGCGGCATTCATAAAATTAGGAATTGCAATGGCGGACAATATCCCGATAATGGCAACAACCGTCATCAACTCCAATAATGTAAATCCGGTTTGATTCCACCTTCTTTTCATGAGTAATCCCCTTCCAAACTCTATAGAAACAATTGGTTGTTTAATTTTCATTTGCTATAATTTGTTAATTATAATATTTCCATACTATCAATAATCCATCAAATCCAATAGGGTGACAGCAATCCCGTATCAATCCGTAGGGTGGGCTAAAAGCGAAGCGTAGCCCACCATCATCCACATAAGTAATTCAAAACTCCCCCTCACCCTGACCCTCTCCCGGCGGGAGAGGGGACGACATAAACTTTCCATCCATCACCATTTCAAATCATCATACAGTTTATTAAATTCCTCTAACTCCATCCCCAACGCCCGTTTAACCAGTGTGCAATTCGTAGGTTTATTTCTAAGTTCCTCAAACCTCTCACCAGACCCGACTTCATGAAATGTTTTGGTATCAATATCGTAATATTTACATCCAACAGTAAATCTAAAATCGCTCACTATATGATCAAAATTCTTAGGTCTCTTAACTTGCAGTACAGTTAATTTAGTCGTCAATAACTTACTAGGGCCTTTTTTTGTTGAAGAAGGAAATCTATATTCACATATTTTAGGAAAATCAGTTCCATCGTCCAATTTCTGCCATTCAACAACATCATAGGCTTGACGTAAATACCATTTATTAGTTTTCAAATCTAGTTGTTCAAGATGATATGCTTCAAGAAGAGCTCCGCGTAATAAATCAAAAGTAATTTTCTTACGCTTGTCTTTTCCATATAATTTGCTATTACGGTATCTTACGACAATCGTAACTTTGTTATTTATTATTTCTAAATTTTCTGGTACGACATAAACATCATATTTATTTCGAATTAAATCTGGATAGTAAGTAAAAGAGTGTTGTTTAAACCACGAACTGATGCATTGCGATTCGATCAAATTATACAAAACTTGATTAGATGATTTAGTACCATGGTTCAACAATGTATTCAATGAATAACTAAAACCGTTTTTGATTAAAGAAATTTGCCTTTGAACTGGCAAATTCTTATCCATTTCATCTTGTGTAATGTTTTCCATAAAATCAGTTCTATTCGTCAACCCTATTCCTTGAGTACCAAATAAATTAACTGATTTCCACTTACTATTTGGCTTACCGGGAAAATCCTGATCGCGCTTTTGGATATACAAAACAATAATGGGATCAAGTTTTTGCAAAGTCTTCTCGACCATGTCAGCCAGGGTTAAATTATCAATTTTATTAGATTCAGCGCCAAAGCATTCATGGCCTGGAGTCAACAGCACGATTTGAGATAAAAATATGATTACGCCATAAAAACAAAATAACCGCATTTTTTTCTCCTAGAGTAGATCCCCCGTAGGATGGGACAAAGCGACAGCGTGTCCCATCTTTTTAAGTTAAATCCCGTAGGGTGGGCTAAAAGCGAAGCGTAGCCCACCGTCAACCACTTAAGTAATTAAAAATTCTCCCTCACCCTCTCCCGCCGGGAGAGGGGACGACTCACCACCACCTATTTATTCTCTTCGGTTGGCTCTTTCTCTTTCTCATCAACCGAGGCGTCGACCTTCTTTGGCTTTTGCAATATCTCATGCTCATGGTATTGAATAACAATGTCGGGATCGTATATAGAATCAATAATAGAGGCTTTGATTGGTTGAAATGTAGAATTCTCTTTAGCGCTGAGCCGGGCATCCAACTGGTTTTGATATGCGCCCCACAGCCCGAAGATTATCAGAGCGCAAGCGGCTGCAGCGCCAATGATCCATTTACGCATTGATTGTTTCTGCTTTTTCGACCACTCTTCATAAAACCGAATCTGGCGCTTGACCCGGTATAGCAACTCGGTGGGAGCTTCCATGCTATCATCAAACAACACGATCGAATCGAATTCCGACAACATGCCGCGCCATTGACGCTCTTCAGCCCTGCAATCTTCGCATTCATCAAGATGATGGACGAATAATGATTGTTCGTGTTCTGGAAGTTCGCGGTAGATATATTCCGGCCAGCGTTCTTTTAAGTCATCGCATTTAAATCGCATCAATCGCCTCCCCTGATTTAACCGGTTTGTTCGGTGTCATCAATTTTTCTTTCCGGTTGTTCGACGACGACGTCGCTCAATAATTCCTTTAATTTATAAAAGGCCTGATGAAGGGTAGCCTTAACCGTTCCAAGCGGCATAGACATGACTTCAGCAATCTCTTTGATTTTCAAGTTCTGGAAATGCCGCAATACAAATATTGCCCGTTGACGTTCAGTCAAACCATCCAACGCTTCTCTGACATTACCCAAATCTTCCAATCTTCGAGCATAATCCCGTGGATTCATGCCAGGTTCTGCCAGCGAGAACATTAAAACATTATTTTTATTTAGATGAGATTCATGAACGTTTCTGCTGCGTAGGCGATCTATACAGGCGTTTATGGTCACGCGGTAAACCCAGCGTTCCAGCACAACAGCATCCTGCAATTTCGGAGCGTATTTCCAGATTTTAAGAAATATATCCTGCGCCGCATCAAGGGCGTCTTCGCGCTTGCCCATCATGCGTAATGATGTGAAATAGACCCGTTGTTGATAGCGGCGTACGAACTCTTCAAAAATCCCCGGATCCTGTTGCTTGACGCCTTCCACCAAATCCTGTTCAGATCGCATATCTGACTCCCGAAGCGATAAACTATAATATAAATATTAACAAAAACGTTCTGAAATTCCTCTTTCAACATATTAAGACGGTATCTCAAAACGAATGGTTTAGTCTACTTCATATTAATTTTAATTTATATTTTGTATCTCAATTGAATATTACAAGTCAGAAATGAGGTTAAAATTGTCCAAATATTATTACTCTATATAAATAAATCCTGCCCCTCAAAAAGAAGAACAGGATTATAAAGCATTTATTATTAAGCCTTAGCTAATCATCAATCTGGCCATTGGGTTCGATAATAACTTTGATCAATCGCGCCTCGCACATGCCTTCAAAACCCTCCTGCCAGCGTTCAATAGGCAACCGGATAACCGACATTTCCGATAGATCGAGACGTCCTGAAGCCATTAGCCTGATAGATTGATTCCATATTTCCCAATTATGACTGAAAACTCCCTCAAGCCGGACGCCTTTATGCACTAAAGGGTCTAGAGAGAAATTGTAAGCTCCAGGCCCCCATCCTGCTCTTATTATCTGTCCTTGAGGACGAACGATATGAATAGCATCACGAAGAGATTGATTACGCCCTGAAAGATCTATCACCACATCGATGCCTAAACCATCCCGTATCTGATTGATTTTCTCCAGTAAATTATCTTCATCAACCGCAATGGTGTAATCGGCGCCCATTCTTTTACCCATTTCCAAGCGGGTTTTATCACGCGCCAAACCAGTAAGAATGATGGGATAACCGCCCTGCATTTTCGCCAGCTGGACGCAGGTTAATCCAACCGCTCCGCATCCTAAAACAGCGACGCTTTTTCCAGGCCGTATATCAGCATGGACTACGGTTGCGTTATACGAGACGCAGGTTGGTTCAGTCAACGCTGCAATATGAAGCGGCAGATTCTTGGGCACCCTATGCAGACAATGAACCGGGACATCAACATACTGAGTAAATCCACCGTCTAATAACTGACCAAAACTCCTTCTATGCTCACAATATTGGTATTGACCGGTTCTACAATAACTACATTCGCCGCAGATTACTGCTGAAGTTTCGCAAACTACGCGATCTCCGGGAGCGAAATTGGATACGCCTTTACCTACATCTTGGATAATACCGCTGAATTCGTGCCCCATGATGACCGGAACACTGATCGGCCAGGAATGCTCATTGAGATATTGATGAACATCGGTGCCGCATATCCCTGCTCCAGCAATCTTAACAACAACGCTTTTGTGTGATGGTTCAGGAATGGAAGATTCTCTTAATTCCACTGATCGTTCTTTTAAGGCATATTGCACAACAGCGGGTTGATTCACTGCATCCTCCAAATAGTTTACTTAGGACTTGTAGATATTTTCATAATAATGTTCTTATATGCGTTTCGAAGATGTCAGAAAAGTATGGCTTTATATAAAGACAAAGCGCGATTATGGAAGAACATATTTTTGAGAACCGATCTATATATATTATCGTGCCAGCACTTTTACTATTATGCAATGCTTTTAACAGGTTGTCTTAAGGATTTATATATGCTTTTATCAATAAGATTCACTTAGAGTAGTTTTCAAGATAGATTTCTGATTCGCAATTCTAAAAATTCAACCTTTTTAAGGCTTTTTCACAGACCTAATATATCAATATTATATTATAAGCATATTATTCATTCAGTATGTTTTCATCTTGTTAGTAATATAAATTCTTAATCTATCAACCAGAAATTCTATCGAATTACTTATACAAAATTTATCAAATCACTATTTTACTGTAAAACTATCTAAAATATAAATCAAACACTATACATAGTGAGTTTATCGTCATAGAATCATCGTAACTGATCAGCCAATTGAAATGCGTTATCCCTCCCCCAAGCCTGGGGGAGGTTAGGTGGGGGTTGATTCGCTGAAACGCAACCCCCCTCTAACTCCCCCCAAAACTTGGGGGGAGAATTTTAATAAAAAAGCCTTGTATAAAACATAGTTATAGTGTTACTACTTCATATGGCTGACCTGTTACGAATCATCATTATATAGTATTTATTTTATAGTAAGCCTAAAATTATAGTTATAGCGGTTAACAAAAACATATGCGCATGGAAAACATTGGATTTGTTAAAAGTCCTGTTTTTGGGTGACTTTTAACAACCGCATCGGCGCACGTTATTTTGAGAATCGCTCTAGTATGGACTATTGTAATCCTTTAGAGTGATTTTGATAATAACTTACTGATTAGCAATTTGAGCAAGACTTAAAAGGCGAATTTTTTTAAGTCAAAACGATAATAACGAGTATAATTTTCATAGGCGCTTTTTACTTGATTTTAATCAACCAGAGTCTGGTAATATTATGGCGAAAGCAACCATTTTAATAGCGGATGATGAATTTATGGTGCTTGATGTAGCGAAGGCTATGTTCGAGCTCATGCAATATAAAGTTATCACTGCGAATGATGGGGAACAGGCATTTGAACTTTTCAAGTCTCATCAAGACGAGATTGATATTGTAATTCTTGATATATCTATGCCTAGAGTTGATGGTTTTTCCTGCTTGAAGCAAATCCGTGAAATTTCTGACACGCCGGTTTTGATTTCCAGTGGTTTAAGCCAAACCCTTACCGATGATGTTCTTATAGAGAATAAGGCTCAAGGCATCCTGCCCAAGCCTTTCTCAATGGAACTTCTGGAAAATACAGTTGTTAAGCATTTGAAAAGATGATTGGCGCTCAAATCAGCGGCCATATTTTTTCATGATGATATCGCGGACGTTCATACCTTTTTTATCGTCGGCGCCAAGTATTGTTTGAACTGCTGTTTCCTGCGGTTTCCAATCTGCTTGATCTTCTTTTAGAACAGTGGCATCCATGCACTTTTCTTGCAAATCATCAAGAAACTCATCTTCGTCCAGATCAAGACCAATTTTCAATTCTCCACGTTGCACCAAACTACGGATAATAAAGCGCAACATGCATTCTAATCCGATGATTTTGAAAAGTTCTTCATCAGTCGGGGGTAATGGATATCCCGCTTTCTTAACCATCTCTCTGATATAGAATTGAATATCTTTCTGTTCTACATTTTTCTGCGCGACCTCTTGCATCAGAGTCCAGTGAGAAATATCGTCTTTTTCTGGTGGAAAATTGGTCTCTTCTCCGGTAATAAATTTACGCAGTTCTGGAGTGAAAGTAGTAAGAGTCGCGCCTTTTTCGCCCAATTTCTGCTTAATTTCCGGTTTATTCAAAAGCACCATTGCCTTGGAAGGCACCTTGTTGGACATCTTAAAACAATTAGGACACATCAGATATTGTAGACGAATATCCTCCGCGCCGCACCAACGGCAATTTCCAAAACCATTTTCCTGTATCGACTTATGGGAGGGTTTATTCATAATCTTCATTTCACCTTATTATAAAGTCGACTTCCAATAATATTATTCACAATAATTCAATACATTATGTCATATAATACATATAATTCTATCACCTTAAAACAATAATCAAACTGCATAATTGGATTTTCGGGAAAAAATCATCCTCAAAAATATGGAGGATGATTATTTCACTGGAAATACTTCGGATTCGGTACGGGCTGATTTTATATAATTCTCAATTTTCTTGATGATATCCGGATGTTTTTCAGCGATGTTGTTTTGCTCTCCAATATCATTTTTGAGATTATAAAGTTCCAGTGGTTTACCTTTGCCCGGACTAAAAGCCTTCCAGTCTCCCATACGGACAGCCTGAGTTAAACCTCTTTCATGGAATTCCCAGTACATAAATTCGTGCGTCTTTTGTTTTTCCGGCTTGCCGGAAAGAACGGGAGCATAGGAGATGCCATCGATGCCTTGAGGAATCTTGGCGCCAGCCAGTTCAGCGCAGGTGGGCATGAAATCCCAGAAAGCGGAGATATGGTCGCATTTGGTTCCAGGTTTAATCGTCTTAGGCCAACGGGCGATCATCGGTACGCGGATGCCGCCTTCGTAGAGGTCGCGTTTAACGCCGCGTAGTGGTCCATTGCTATTAAAATACTCAGGATCGTGGCCGCCTTCTTTATGGGGGCCGTTATCGCTGGTGAAGAGAATCAGGGTGTTATCGTCAATACCTAAGGTTTTCAGTTTACTCATGATACGCCCGACATCCCGGTCCATGCGCGAAACCATACCTGCAAAAGCCGCTCTAGGTTCATCGGTTGCGCCATAGTTGCCAGCGCCGGGGAATGATTTTTCTTCGAATTTGCCCCGGTATGGTTTCATGGAATCTTCAGGAACATTCAGTTCAGCATGAGGAATGGTGTATGGCAGATAAAGGAAGAAGGGCGCATCCTTGCTATCATCCAGAAACTGGAGAACTTTTTCGGTCATCAAATCATGAGAGTATTTTTTGCCGCCCAGTTCAATTTTTGTTGTGTTTTCCCAAAGATGAGTGGGGTAGTAACGATGCGCCTGTCGCTGGCAATTCACGCCGAACCAATAGTCGAATCCCTGCTTATTGGGAGCGCCATCAGAATCCGGAGCGCCCAGCCCCCACTTGCCTACTATACCCGTTTTATAACCGGCATTTTTCATCAGTTTGGCGACAGTATAAGTGTCTTTGGGTATAGGGTATTGTCCTTCAGGCTGAATTTCTTTATTGCCCCGGATGAAGGTATGCCCGGTATGATATCCAGTCATAAGACTGCACCGGGAAGGAGCGCAGACGGTGCTGCCGGAATAATGCTGGGTGAATAGCATCCCCTCTTGCGCCAAGCAGTCTATATAGGGAGTTTTAACCAGTTTCTGGCCATAGCATCCCAAGTCGCCATAGCCGAGATCATCAGCCATAATGTAAATGATGTTGGGTCGATCAGGTTGTTCTTGACTGGCTTTCGTAAATGGACTGATAGTCATTAGACCAGCAAAGGCGCCGGAGGTTTTCAGGAAATCCCGTCTTTTCATGATTTCTCTCGCTTATTGGTTAACTGTTTAACTCAAGTTTTCTCGAAACCGCTTTGCGGTAGCCTTTTATAACTATACGATCCTGCTCGAAATTTGCTATAACAAAAGCATTGTTTTCCTCTCCAGCGCCTTCGATGATAGCTTTCAGGGTTACGTAATGAATCTTATTGATATGGTTGTATTGTCCAGCATGATGGTGTCCCTGGAAGACTGCTATAACCTTGTTTGATGCTTCAAGGATTTTACGTACTTGCACCGCGTTTTTGATAAACACGCTTCCCTCGCCGTCAAGTAGTTGATGAAGAAACACAATTACGGGTTTATTAGTATTGCTTAAATCATTTTGGAGCCAGTCCTGTTCTTGCTGTGGGATATTGGCGTCAGTCCAATCAAAATTGCCATGATCATAGGGGACGCCTTTGCTGGTGAAATTGGCGTCCAGAACGATGCAATGCAGACCGCCTTTATCGAAGGAGTAGTATGATTTATCCTGGGCGATTCCAGTATTATCAATGTTCGTCAGGAATTGCTTCTTCGATATGCTGTCCATATCATGGTTGCCGAGGGCGTGATACCGGGAACCGTCGAATTTCTGAAATTCCGCTTCGATGGCCTGCAAATATTTAATGGTTTGAGATTCAACCGGCGGCGAATCCTGATCTTTCATATCTCCCAGTTCAACCACAAAATCAACTTTCTGTTGATTCATTTCGCTGATGCATTCACGCATTTTTTTTATTGATTCCCGGTAATAACGCGTCCCCCGCGCCTCCGCTTCGCAATAATGCGCGTCAGTGAGCATCCCAAAAGATAATTTAGGATTCTGTCCGGCAAAGAGAGATTGCGGAACTAGCAGTGAAGTTATCGATGTCAGCAGGAATTGTCGTCGGGTATGGATCATAATGGACTCTTTTATTATTAGATATTTAGTATCTCTAATAATAACATGCGTTAAACTGGAGTCCAATGGAATCAGGCCATTTATGATTAGATTACGAGAATGCTCTTAAGCGAAGGCGGATGAGACACGCTGCAGAGGTGATTTTGAGAGAAAAGTTTTTTTTTGCTTTGTCCCATCCTACGCGCTTTTGTTAAGCGAAAAGTCTTAATTTATAATCTTTATGGCAGGCCATAATATGGCTTTGGTTCTGTTATCAATCTCGATTCATCAAGGATTTCGCCATCCTCACTCCAACCAAGACACAATCCCATATACGAATGATTCTTCATTTCAATATATCGAATCAGAGTTCCTTTTCTTGATCCCTCTTTTACAAACTCATAGATCGGACCATCCAGTTTATTATCTTTGAATGTATATATCTGATAGGGATTATGATCTTTTGTAAAAAATGCCGTTAAACCATTTTGTTTCCCTTTATCCCATTCCACATATTGGTGAACCCAATAGTCATTCATGTAGCACAGTTTCCCAAGCATCTTTCCTTTTCTGTTGAAGACATCTACAGATAATTTGTCACCATTATCCTGATAATGGGTTACTTTACCAAAAACTTTTTCCAGTTTTCTCATCTTTTTTAATTGATTCAAAACAAAATCTCTTTTTGCATAAGCTTCCTTTTCGTATAATTTTCTAGAGAATATTGTCGGGTGTTTATTATCCGTTACTATAACGGATGTCGCCGAGACAATATCATCTGTTTCAATTATTTGATTACGGCTATCTTCTTCAATTTGACGCTGCTTATCAACTTTCAAGTTATTCCGCGGCATAAAAATACAATTATTCAAAGAAAAAGGAATAATCAGCAATATAAATAAGATTAGTTTGTTTCTATTCATGTTATATCTCACTTTGACATTTATCACGCAACAAAACAATACTTATCAGATATCTCAAAATATTAGCCCTAAAATAACAAATTATCAACAATATAATTAACCAAATACATTAACTGCCGCAAGGTTGACGCAGCAGCCCTTGTTTGAAATATCAAAACGATTAACCAAAACGGGCTATGCAATTATTCGCATAGCCCGTTAGTCTCAATGAATACTATCACTTAAATGTTATCAGGTGTGGGGTGCACCCAGGGTTTGCGGTAGGGGCGTTGGAGTAATTTGTTGGCTTCATCGTCTCCGATGATGCAGCCTTTGATTGGATCCCAGGCCAGGGTGCGGCCAACTTTCATGGCGATATTGGCCATGATGCAGCTGGCGCTGGAGATAAAGCCTTCTTCGATAGTGGCGACTGGCTTGGTCCGGTTATCAACAGCGGTAAGGAAATCCTTCCAATGAGCGCGGAGAGCTGGAGCGCATTGTTTTTCTAGATCTTTTTCGGTTTTGTCTTCGGGATATTGCTCTAATTCATAGGTAACGTCCTTGCGGATTTTTTCGCCCCGGCCTTGAGGGATGAAATCGTAGCCATGAACGCTTAATTTCAAGGTTCCCTTGTCGCCGTATATAATGGCGCCCCAAGGGTAATCTTTATCCGGCGTGGAACCCCAGGTGCGGTGGGTCCATACTATATCCTTATCCCAATGGTCGAAGGTGGCGGTCTGGGTATCGGAGATAGTGGCTACGCTTTCCTTATCGACCAGGATGCCTCCGGATGAACTGATGCGCTTGGGCCAACCCAAATCGAGCATCCAGCGCACCATGTCATACATGTGGATGCACATATCGCCCATGATGCCATTACTATATTCCATATAGGCGCGCCAGCTTCTCGGATGAATATTGGGATTGAAGGGAATCTTGGGCGCTGGACCTGCCCAGAAATCGTAATCTAAAGTTGCAGGCGGCGTAATGACTTGAGGTTTGTTGCGATTACGCATGTGATAATAACAGCAGACTTCGGCATAGGCGATCTTGCCCAGTTTGCCTTCGCGGATGATGTTATCCCTTGCTTCAATCAGATGCGGAGTGCTGCGTCTTTGGGTATCGACCTGCACTACCCGTTTATATTTCTTGGCGGCGGCCACCATAGCCTGGCCTTCAACAACATCAACGCTGACGGGTTTCTCGACGTATACATCAGCGCCGGATTGCATGGCGGCGATGGCGGCTAGAGCATGCCAATGATCCGGGGTTGAAACCTGGACGATATCCAGTTCTTCCTTTTTAAGCATTTCGCGGAAATCACCGTAGGTGCGGGGCTTCTTGCCGGATTGCTGCCGCGTGGCAACCAGTTCAGCGGCTTCAGCCACCATCTGGCTATCGACGTCACACAGGGCGACCACATCTATTGGCGCCACCTGGATGGCGCGGAGCAGAGCGCTTTTGCCATACCATCCACTGCCAATCAGAGCGACTTTGCGTTTTTTTTGTCTATCGAAATCAGCGGCATGGCTACTCAAAGACGACATTGCGAGTCCAGCGGCGCTGGCTTGTAAAAATTTTCTACGATCCATTGCTATTCTCCTGTGCATTATTTAAGGCAAATATATTAAATTGAGTGTAAATTTTCTCAGAATGGCTGCAAAAAAGGAAGGTTTAGATAGGTAATTACAGAATTAATCCTCATTTCCCGGAAAGAACTAACGGATTAGAATATGCTAATAAACCTGAAAAGAGACGCCAATGTTAGATAAAAACGATATGTGGATTTACTGCTTAGCCGTCATCATGTTTTTCTGCTGCTTAACGATTATTTCACAAGCGCAGACGCCCAGTGCGATTGAGTTACCGGATGTGGATCAACTGCCGGTAATTAGAGAACTGCCCAATCCTTTTATGATGAATGATGGAACGATGGTTCGCAGTATCTCGGATTGGACTAAGCGTCGCGCTGAAATCAAATCGATGATGCTCTACTATCAATACGGTTTCATGCCCCCGGCGCCAGACAACATAATCGCCCGTGAACTATCTTCAAAAAGCGTATTCAATGGCGCCGCAACTGAAAAGCGCATCCTGCTTACCCTGGGACCGAACAGTCAAATCAAGATAAACATCGGTATGATGATTCCTAACAGCGGCGGCCCCTTCCCTGCTATTATCAAGTTCACGCCCCACTTGGGTGAAACCGGGCTGCGAGATATTCCCATCGCCTGTGAACTGATCGACCGTGGTTACATCGCCTGCGAGTACGCCCGCGACAGCGTTGATCCAGATGTTGAGGGAAACGATGTAATCGGCGCTGCGCAATCAGCTTACCCCGAATACGACTGGGCTGCTCTGGCCGCGTGGGCCTGGGGATGCCATCGGGTGGTGGATTATTTCATGACTCTGGATTGCGTTGATAAAGAGCGCATCGCCATAACTGGCCATTCGCGTGACGGTAAGGCTGCTTTACTGGCGGGAGCGTTGGATGAACGCATCGCGTTGACGGTTCCCAATGGTTCAGGTTGCGGGGGAGGCGGCTGCTACCGGGTTAGAGTTGGAGAAAGCCTTAAACTGATTACCGAACCCAAGCGCTTCAGTTATTGGTTTCATAAGCGTCTGCGGGATTTCGCTGATAAGGAAACCAGACTTCCATTCGACCAACATTTCCTTAAAGCCCTGGTGGCGCCACGGGCGCTCTTAACCACCGACGCCCTGGGCGACAAGTGGGCTAATCCTATCGGCGAACAGCAGACCTATCTCGCTGCCCAACCAGTTTTCGACTTTCTCAATGCCAGCGGCAATAATGGAATCCACTTCCGCCAAGGCGGCCATGATCAGATGATAGAAGACTGGCAAGCCTTAGCCGACTTCGCCGATAAGATATTTTTTAATAAGAAGAGCAGCCGTTCATTCAACAAACTGCCATTCACTGATGCAAAACTGTTTTCCTGGACTGCGCCGAAGAAATAATTTGATTAGCTAAGTATTATGGGACCAAGTAGAAGCGCGTCCTATCGATTTGATGGCGGGGTAAATCTTTTTATAGGTTTGATGAGCTTTATTATAAGCGGCGGCGTTTGCTTGTTGCGGCTCGATGCGTTGTGGTTTTTTTACGGTTTGCGAAATTGCTGAATCAAGGTCTGGATATACTCCCGTAGCGGTTCCTGCTAGAAGCGCCGCGCCCAGGCATGAGGTTACTGTTGTTTGGGCAACGTTCAATGGAATCTGACAGATGTCGGCTTGAATTTGCAGCCATAATGGATTGCTGGCGCTATCGCCTACAATATTCAACTGGCTTATATCAATCCCACCGTCCCGAATCGTATCAAGGTTGATGCGTAGTTCGTGGCTTAATCCTTCGAGCATTGCTTTGGCGATAGTTGATCGGTTGTCAGACAGGGTCAAACCAAGAATGGCGCCTTTGGATTCTGCGTCTAATTGAGGCGTTCCACTTCCAGCGAAATGAGGCAGAACCATTAATCCGGTAGGGCCTTCTGTAGCATCCGCTAGTATAAGATCATAGGGATCACCTCCGCTTTGTTTAGTCCGCTCGATTTGCGGTTCACAGAAAGAATCCCTGAACCAACGCAGCAGTAACTCACTGTTCGGATTCCGGTTCATTGCCAAATATAATCCATGCGCTGCATGACGGCATACCTCAATATTGCCCTCGCGCAGAGTTTTATTGATCGCAGGAGAATCTATAGCTGTTGCAATTACCTGATCGATTGCGGTGGAGACTACTACTGATCCGGTCTTGATGGCGCCGCAGCCTATGGCGGCGCAGGCATGATTGCGTCCCCCACTGATGATAGCGATGTCATTATGATGGACGCCTAATTCCATAGCCAATTCCAGGCGCATGGTTCCCAGAACGCCGACTGATTCAGTCCCCAGAGCGGCCAGACGGTTTACATCTATACTGCATTTATCAAGAATATCTCCAGCCCAGCATCCATTAGCTAAATCATACATCTGAGTGCATGAGGCCAGGCAATGTCCAGTCATAGGTTTACCGATGAAACGGCGTAATATGAAATCTTCGTAGGATAGAAAGTAGTCTGCCTGTTTCCATAAATCCGGCTCATGGCGTTGCAGCCAGAGTAATTTGGGCAGCATGTTTGAAGGGTGTAATGGCGCCCCGGTCAGATTGTATAATTCTTCAGCTCCGAATGTCTCTTGCAGCCATTGGTTTTCCGCACTGGAGCGGGCATCCATACCCAAAATAGCGTAGCGCATGGAGAAACCACTGCGATCGATGGGAATAATGGCGCCGCTTTGCACGGATATTGCCATTGCCGTGGGAGAATCACCCCGCCCTGCATCGGCGATGGCGTCTTCGAGGGAATCCCAGGCCATCTGCCAGACGCGCTCAGCATCCTGTTCAATCCAACCGGGTTGAGGATGCAGGATACTGTATTCTCTATGGCATTGTCCAAGAATATGACCTTCTTCACTAAATACTATTGTTTTACAACCAGTTGCGCCGATGTCGAGACCGATAAGAGACATTGTGTTTAACCTTAATTATTTCGCTTCAATCAGAAGAACCCAGTCGTTGCGATCAGACGTCTTGAAAACCTGAGGAGTCTGTAGAATCATATCTGCATTAAGCCAACCGCCTGTACGTGGATGATACCAACGCGCCACGGCGTCCTTTTTTAATGATGCTGTATCCAGTTTGACTTCTCCACCTTCAGGAAGATATATCACTGCTAAGGCGCCGTCCTTAGATTTCGCGGCGGCGATGAATTTTGACGGATCTTCTTTTCCTGGTTGATTCAAAACCATCTCTGGAGCAGGCAGCAATGTCCACCAATCGATTGATTTGAAAAATTGATGCAGATATTTCATGCTGAAGGCGCCGGGCAGGTCTTTGGCGATATTCCAGGGCGATCCCAAACCGGTGCTTATATGGTCGGCGGGCGCTTGTACTTTTGTATGCCATCCCCAGATGCCCTGACCGCCATAGGTTACCCCGGCGGGAGGCGAAACCAGAAGACTCCAATAAGCTGCCCGGCGAACGGCATGATCATTATGCACTTTCTTGGACGAGTATCCATTATGAGCTTCATAATTCGGTTCGGTATTAATAAATGGCAAAGTTGGTTGGTTATTCCACTCAGTACTGGGCGGTCCCTGGTTCAACCAAGCAAATGTTTTTTGACTATCGCCATGACCGCTTTGGTAGCCCAGAAAACTGAACCATGGTTCACCGCTAAATTCTTTCTCAGCCCACATAGTTCCACCGACGTGCATGGTCGCCAGACGATGTTGATCTTTATTGAATACTGCTCTGCCGACGCGTTTCCAACTATCTGCTCTTGATCCGCTGTAATTACCGTCGCCGCCCAGGAACCAGATAACCTGATGAGCGCCATAGCGGGCGATCATGTACTGAGCCAGTATAATCTTCTGATCTTCAGGCAATGACCAACCGGGATTCTCTTCTCCATTAATAGCCCAAAGCAGGACGGGAACCGCCACCAGACCGGCATGGTTAATTTGATCTACGTATTTATCCAAACGCTGGAAATAATTCATATTCAAAGCGATCTTTTCTTTTCCAGTATATGTAGGATTGCCATCGGCGTCAGTTTTGGTCATGCGCCATTGAGTCATGACGAATTGAATGGCGGTGAATTCTTTATCAACCCGGTCCTGGCAGAATACCTGCCAATCATCGAAATCCGACAGCGCCGGACCGCACCAGACCGTATCGGCTAACCAGAAGAATGGAGCGCCATCGTTATGAACTATGTATCTATGGTTATCAGATATCCTGAGTTCGCCATGCTTAAATAACTCGAGATTGCCTTTATATGCTATGCATTCAAACTTGCCGGTTTGATTATTTAAGCCACTGTTTTGCTCATCGGAGCAGGAAGTTTTATAAGTCCAAGAACCAATCTGATCAGGGGAGAACCTGACGCGCCACTGTTTTGCGCCATCCCAGAATCCAAGAATAGTACGTTTTTTTTCGTCAGGTGAAGTGAATTCAACCTTCAATTTCACTTGCTGGACAGGATTTTGGTATTCTATAGTACTTATAAATGAGTTTTCGAATCGTCCCCACCGTTGAACGCTTTCCGCCATTGCCACTGAAGTGAATCCACAAACGAGCAGCGATAACATAAGAAAACATGCTGAAAACATTCGGTTTATCATTTTTATATTCTCCTCTTAATTATCTCATAGGGATTTGCAAATATTACATTGAATAATAAAATAATCAATTAAGAGATTGCGATGTCTCATTATAACTTTCATTCAGGTTTAATCATGTAATTTCTCTTTTTATAAAGATATTTTTTAATTGAATAAAAAATGTGGGTGTTTCGTAATATTTGTGTTAACCTTTTGTTAGAAAGAAATGTAAATACTATAATATGCAGTTGCTTAAATGTAGTATTAATGAAGAAAATTTTTAATGACAAACCAAAAAATCAAGATATAGTATTACTGAATGATGTCAAATGACATCCAATATTGGACTATCACGCAAGCTGGCTTTATGCATCACATGCACTTCTTTGAGGAACATAGATAATGCCGTCCTTTGATGGATTAAAATCCAAAACCATTCAAGCGAGAGAATTATTAGAGTCTATTGGTCATGAAGTTTCGCATTCTCTTCATGTAACAAAACTATCAATGGCCCTTTTTGATCAGTTAACATCACTTCATGAATTAGGAATTGAAGAACGCACCCTATTAGAAAGCGCCGCTTTTCTGCATGATATCGGGTGGAGTATTTCAAGAAAATCTCATCATAAACACTCGATGAGGATTATTCTAAATAGCAATCTTCCTGCTTTTGATGATAGAGAATTAAGGATGCTCGCCAATATTGTAAGATACCATCGTAGATCTTTACCTAAGCATTCTCATTCCCTGTTTGTTCTTCTTTCACCTGAAGATCAGTTGGTAGTGAGAAAACTGGCTTCCTTTTTACGGATTGCTGATGGGCTGGATACGGGACATGAGACGCGCATCAGGGATATTGAATGCATCCAGGCCAATGGGGCTTATACATTCAAAGCCGATTCAGATTTTCCATGCGTTGAGGAATTAAATGCAGTTGACCGGAAAAAAAGTTTATTTTTAGAAACATTTGGCAAGGATTTCCGTCTGGTTTTTCAAGAAATTAACACTCCTATAGTATACTTTGAGGCGGCTGAGTAGTGGGGAGTGTTAGTTGGGGTGGATTTTTGATGGGTCGATAAGGCCGACCCATCCTACGCTTTGGTGGATTGTTTTAATTGACTGAATTTACATTTTCAATTTGCCCTGTATTTTGAGGGCGACATATACTGCAACCGTTAGAAGGGTTAAACCAACCAACCTTAATAGATTCATGAAACTATGCGGATTATGAGTTTGCGTCATTTCTCTCTGCGTCATATTATTTCCCCGGTTTCCAGTTCAGGCAGTTTAATAGCATCTGGCAATATGGTTGTTGAAAATCAGATGTCAGGTGTCCTGGTTGGAAATAGAATACCCATCCCTTCCCAGCTTTCTTATACCAACCGCCTCGATCCTGCATAATTATTTTTCCCGTTTTAGGATTCTTATGATGAAAGCCAAGCAGGACGGTTTTTTCACGGCCATCTTTGAAATTATGATTCATGAATATTTCTGAATTTTCAAAGATCATGGCAGGCGTTTGCGCATAACGACTAGGCGCATCGGATGATTGATACTCTATAGTATCCGGCCATAGGATTTTATTGGTTGTGATGTAATGCGATGGACGAAGATTTACGATATGGTAATCAACCTCATGCTGATAGGTATAATAGTTATCCGGTTCTTCTTCTTTGGTTGGTAGATGGACGCCTAGAAGATCGAACCATTGAGGAACCTTTCGCTTGGCGGAAGATATGCCGTGGTGCATGACAATTAATTTCCCTCCATTTTTTGCATAATCGATCATCTGTAATGCGGCGTCTTGATTAAGGTCTTTATGAATGAACATAAAAACAGCCCTGTTTGAGGATATGCGTTTGGGTATCCCGGTTTGTTCGACTGATTGAACCTTGAATTTACCCTCAGTCTTGAGATACTCCGCCAAGATTTCCATTTGCGGCCATTCATCCGCAATGATCAAAACGGATTTGGCGAAACCAGGAAAAGCACAAGATAGAATTAAAGATATTGATAGAATTATTTTTTTCATTTGAGCGCTCCACTCTAGTGATATCTTATTTTAATCATCTAATATGGTATAACTAAGAAACAGTAATATTAATAGATTAAAATATTTTGGATAGTTTTACTATTGGGAGAAAGCATAATATGAAACCTTCTATAAAACACGTCTTTGTTTTATCCGTCATCAGCCTAATGGGATTTACCCTGGCGCATGCCGAAGAGCGTCCTTCGATTCATGCCAGCGATGTTGTTTTTATGTATGCAGCCAGTTCTCCTAAGCAGTATGACGACTATTCGGGAACGGTGGTTGGCTGGGGAGGCTTATGCAATTCGCGCGATCAGAAGAGCGTTGAGAGTTTTAATAAACGCGTTGCTGAAGCTCATAAGCGGGGAATGAGGTATTGCGGCAGCGTTAACTTTTTAGTTGATTTTGGCGGGTATATCGATTTCGCGCCGGATAATTTCAAAGAAGCCATCAGCCTTGATCTGGAAGGCAACGCAATATGCGTTCCCTGGTTGTGGGATCATAAACACAAAGGCCATCCATCTTATTGGTTTTGCTCGAATAATCCCTCATATCAAAAGTTTTTTCTCGATCAAGCCAAACGCGCCTGCCTGGCGCCAATAGATGGCTTGCATATAGATGATTACGGCGGTTCTTCAAATTGCAGTTCCTATATGGGAGGTTGCTTTTGCGTTCATTGCATGAAAGGTTTCAGAGAATATCTCAAGCAGAATAAGTCCAAAGAAGAACTTAAAGATTATGGCGTCACTAATATTGATGATTTTGATTATGGGAAATTCTTAAGAGGCAAAGGATTTTCGGCTGATGACTTTAAGCATAAAGCGCATACCATCCCACTGCGTGGAGAATTTCAGGATTTTCAAAATGAGCAGATGAAGATTCGCATCACTGAGGTCTATGAATATGCGGAGAAAATCCGCGGCAAAGCCCTGGTGCGCAGCGTCAATTCGAGCGCCTCGTCGCCGCGAACTGTTATTCCCTCCCCTATTATTGACTATTTCTGCGGCGAGATTCCCCAGGATGCAGCGAGTAAAAAAGTCAATGCGCAACCGGTATTCGTCTACCGCATGGTGGAAGCCTTGGGCGACCGGCAGACGGCTACCGCATCGGGTCAGGACTGGGCCTGGATCAAAGCCAATGATAAACCGGGATTTGTCAGGGCATGGATAGCCCAGACCTACGCTTTCGGCAGCGTCTTTATGGTTCCCCACCGGCAATGGTGTTATACCAAAGAACTGGGAACCCATTGGTATAATGGAAAACCAGAGGATTTTGCTGATCTATACCAATTTGTGCAGAAGAACAAAGCGCTTTTTGATGGATATAAATCGCTGACCAGGACAGCCGTTATTTGCAGTAACGATGATTTCAACGCGACTAAAAAATTATGCATACAAATGACCGATGCCAACATTCCACATAGGATCGTTTATATGGCTGATGCATCAACCAAGCCGGACATGAAGCAACTGGCGGGAATTGATTCAATCTTGGTACATCCCATGACTTTAGCCAAAGCCGAATGGTTGAATAAGTTAAAAGCGCAAGTTATTGAGTGTAAGAATATCGACTCGCTTCCCCAGTCTTTGAAAACAGATATCCGCTGTAAAACAGAAAATGATCTGCGTGTTTCCCTGCGATATAATACTGAAGATGACAAGGCGCCTATTGTGTGTCATGTTCTCAATCAAAATTATGACTTTGATAATGATTCGATAACGCCGATATCTGCTACAGTACAAATATCCAAGAAGATTTTCGGCGCGAGAACTATAAGCAAGGCAACGATTCATTCACCCAATAGTGAGAGCCGTAATTTGAAGATAACAACTGATGGCGACGTCATAAGTTTATCCATGACGAATCAGGGTATATGGAGCATTATTGAATTACAATAATGAATGTATAAGGATGTGACTATGTCAGGTGAACTGAAATTTTTCGAGCAGGTCAACTGGAATTTCGATAAAGCCGCCCGTTACACCAATTTTGAGCCAGGGCTTTTAGAACAGGTTAAGAGTTGTAGTAACGTTTATCACATAACCTTTCCACTTGAACGCGATAATGGAACCATAGAGGTTATCCATGCCTGGCGGGCGGAGCATAGTCATCATATATTACCGACTAAAGGCGGCATCCGCTTCGCCGCTAACGTCAATGAAGATGAAGTTACCGCGCTGGCCGCGCTGATGAGTTATAAATGCGCCGTGGTTGACGTCCCTTTTGGAGGCGCCAAGGGCTGCGTCAAAATATCCAAACATATGTATTCTGAATCCGAATTGGAACGCATAACCCGCCGGTATACCTTCGAGTTGTATAGAAAGAATTTCATCGGTCCCAGTTCAGACGTCCCGGCGCCCGATTTCGGAACCGGTCCGCAAGAGATGGCCTGGATCGTCGATACCTATACTACTCTCGCGGTGCATGAGTTGGACGCCATCGGCTGCGTCACAGGGAAACCCGTCAGTTTGGGGGGAGTAGATGGCCGCGCTGAAGCGACCGGATTAGGCGTCTTTTATGGCACGCGCCATGCATGTAGTTTCCAGGATGACATGGATAAACTGGGTCTTGCTACAGGCATAGAAGGCAAGACGGTTATCATCCAGGGAGTGGGCAATGTGGGTTATCACGCGACGCATTTCTTTCATGAGGCTGGCGCCAAAATTATTTGCATAAGTGAATATGAAGGCGCCATCTATAATCCCAATGGATTAGACATTGAAAAGGTGATCGAACACCGTAAAGCGACAGAATCAATTCTCGATTTCCCCGACGCCGAAAATCTTCCTGATAGAAGCATTGGCCTGGAAATGGAATGCGATATCCTTATTCCAGCTGCGATGGAAAATCAGATTACCATAGATAATGCTGAGCGGATCAAAGCCAAAATAATAGCAGAAGCAGCCAACGGCCCGATCTCCGCCTACGCCAATGAATACCTGCATAATAAAGGAGTCATGATAATCCCCGACATTTACCTAAACGCCGGGGGGGTGACCGTATCCTATTTTGAGTGGGTCAAGAATTTATCCCACGTCCGCTTCGGGCGTATGACCAAACGCTTTGATGATAACTTTCACAGCAGCATATTAAGTACGCTGCAAGATTTGTTCGGCGAGAAAATAACTCCCGAACATGTCAAACAAATGGGCTACGGCGCCAGCGAAAAAGACCTGGTATACGCGGGACTCGAAGAGACCATGATGTCATCCTACAACCACATCCGCGATACGCTTAAAAGCGTGAATGATAACATAGACCTACGAACCGCCGCATTCATTGAATCAATCCGGAAAATCGCCCAGTTCTATGTGGATAAAGGGATATTTCCGTAGGATTTCGTTATTTTGTACTATAATAGAATAATAAATGCTAGAGAGGTTGATGATGAGACAAGTTCTAATTTACCCTGGAGAAGATGGCTTTTGGGTGGCGGAATGTCCCAGCCTACCGGGTTGCGTGAGCCAAGGGCAATCCAAGGAAGATGCAATCAATAACATCAAAGAAGCCATTCAGGGCTACATCGCAGTATTGGAAGAAGATAACCGTCCCATCCCGGAAGATCACTTTAATGCAATTTTGGTTGCCGTATGAGCGTACTGCCCGTATTATCTGGCCGTGAATGTGTTAAAGCGCTTGCAAAAAAGGGCTTTAACATCAAACGACAGCATGGAAGCCATATTATTATGCGCAGAGATGAACCTTATTCCCTCGTTGTTGTTCCAGATCATAACGTAATAGATAAAGGAACCTTGCGTTCAATCATCCGTCAAGCAGGGATTACTGTTGATGAATTCTTAGATTACTTGAAATAATTAGGAACAAATTTAATGCACAATCGCTGGGACACGCTGGCGCTTTGACGGGTGACGGGTGGCAAGGGCAAGACCGCATTGCGGTCAGCCCTTGATGCAACCTTTGTAATAACAATTCGTTCAAACCTTACAATCATCCTGCCATTTCAAAACAACTATGACATCAATATCCGACTCAGCTTCAGCTGTCTCCCTGGCTTGCGATCCAAACAGATAAAGACTTTCAAGACGGTCTTGATAAAACTCGGATAACTTTGATTTCAGATGTCCCAGCGTCTGTTTTTGCATGGCATTCATTTCACAACTCTCCTCTTGGATATCTCATAAACACAGTCTTACATGTTAGTAAGTGAGACCACATTGGGGTCTTGCCTATGGTACCCAGCATCTTCAGTATAGCCAGTGGGTGGGGTCATGCAATAAACCTCTGTTTGATATATTCAGGAGTCTGGCTGGGACTCAACTCAGTTGTGGATGGCCCTGTACGAATATAAAAACGTTCATTGTTGCCATCCTTAACAAAAACAGGCGTAGGAGATTTATTGCATTTCACTACCATAACACGATATTTGTTGCGATCGTCAAAATTAATATGAAGAGAAATCATGGCTTGTATTCCCAAACGGGATTTGACAATATTTACAAGATGCAAACTCATCTTGTCTTCATTTTCAAATTCATCAGCCTGAATACCAACTGGGCTACCATCATCCGAAACACCTATAACTAACATACCGCCATTTGTATTCAAAAAACCAGCCAGAGTCTTAAGCACAGCCAATTCCATACGTGGGTCTTTATCGCCTGTGTGCATGTTAGTGCGTAAGGTAGACTTGAACTCCACTGCTTCGGATTCGCCGTTCAAAATGACCTTTGACAGATCAAACTCTGCTGCGGCTATATCTTTCTTGTTTTCCACGGTCAGAAGGGTCGCGTAGCCCTCGGCGATCACTTGCGCCATCAGTTCGCGACGTTTCTCTAGAAATTTCCGGTAATCCAGATGCTCCCAGTTTGGCGGTAAAGCATGAAATCGATACATCTGCTCAAGTTCTGCCTGACTGAATCGCGCCTTCATTGCAGGCACGTAATCCAAAGGCGCCTGATCGGAAATAGTCGTATTGTCGCCCCATTCTACAAGCGCGAAATTAGCAATCTGATTTGTATCACGGGGAGTTTTCATACCCTGTTTACCAAGGTAACTCTTAGGAAACAGATGGTGTCGTTCTGAGGCGGCACGATTAGCCTGAATGGACTGATCTAGTAGATCGGCCACCTTGATTTTGGAGAATAACGCTCGCGCATCCAGCATTACCAGCGCTGCATAATAGGCGAACAGTGAAGGGCTGCGGGATGATGAGGTGGCAAGATCATTCGGTAGAGAAACTGCCCAGAAATCATTGGTGAGTGTGATGTCGCAGATTTGGTTGAGAATTTTCATGAATCCCTCGTCGGTATCTACGTCACGGAACCGTGCGAGATCGGATTCCATGACTGATTCCGGCGAGCCGGTAAAGCGGCCTGTGACAGCCGACATAAAGAACCAGCGAGCGATCGCTCGTCGAAGTTTGAACTCGGGTACCTTGTATTCCGTACGACCAATCAGATAGAGTGAATAGGCAAACATCAGATTGTTCTGTGAACTGATCATTTTTTCACTGCGAAACCCGGCTTGACGAATACAATTCATGAAGTCGTGCCAGTGTTGGAGATTCAGCGCACGTTCTTGGGCATTCTTTAGACGTTCAAATTGTTGTTCCCTGAGTTCGGGGCTGAATTGTTCGGTTTCAAGATCCTTGCCCCGTAATATCGAGTACACGTATTTCAATCTGGCGCGTTTGAATGCGACGCTCACACCTACTCGCAACAACTGATCGGGGGACGGTTTAATAAAATAGTTATACGAGGACGCTGTGCCTTTCGCAGGTTGACGAGATTCGCGACAGAAACGCTCCAGGGCAGCGCGCCCTTCGTCCCAAAATACCGACATTAGAGTCAAAATGAAATCGGCCTGATTTAGCGGTGTTCCTTTGCTGTTGATTCGTACGAACACATCCGATACTGCCTCTTCATCAATATCTGATGCCAGTTCTAGAGCGGTAAACGGGAAACTCAGCAATCCCTGAAGTTTTAGAATTCGGTCTTCTATCTCCAACTCTGCGTCTTCACTTATTTCACGACTCGTCCGCAGATTCTCAAGGTAGTCTCGAATAATCCGGGTTATCTTTGCATCCGCACTCCACAAAACAGAGATATCCGGGATAAATGACTTGTCTCTACAAATGGCCGCGTCGGCCACTTCAAAATTTTCTTCCAGTGGATTGAAGGCAATCTGGATAGGTTCGCTTTCAAAGTTATCCCGCAAAATGGCAATGTTTTTGACGACGGCATACAAAGAAGTCAGGCGTTGCTGGCCATCTACGATCACCAAACGGGGCGGTTTCTGTTTATTGTCGACTCCGATGGTTCGGGAAGCATCGGCCTGCCCATTTTGCCAAAACAGCAGATAACCCACTGGGTAACCTTTATACATGGAATCGAACAGATCGCGAACTTTGGCATTCTTCCAGACAAAAGGCCGCTGAATATCTGGAAGACCAATTTCTCCTAATCCGATATACTTAATCAATGAGCCCAGATCATAATCGACTTTTGTAAATACAGTTTCAGACATACGTTGTTATCCTCCTTGGGAACAGCAATATCCAATTACAGTACATCTACCTCGCTGGAAATCATCCAGGATAGCCAATTAGTTGAGACAAAGCGGAAGTGTGTTTCATCCATTTTCAGGTTACTTCTCCTCACGCAAATCAACAATCTTCTGTTGAGATTGGTTCTTATTATTCTCGATAATAACGGTTCCGGCTTTTTCTTCTATTCGGATTCCTACTGTTTGGGTTTGTTGATCAGCTGGGCGGGTATCCCGGATTATGTTGTTCATTATTACGGTTCCGTTGGTTTCTCCGCGGATTCTTATGCCCGCGCCGTTCCCTTCGGCGCCGTTGTTTTCGATGATGTTGTTCTTTAGTTTGTTGCGATGCCCCGCCATGCCGATTGTTTCATTGCGGAAGAATATTCCATCGTTTTGGTTAGAAACTACGCGGTTATTTTGGATCAGGTTATCGCTGTCTTTATGTCCGATGGAGATGCCGAATCTCCCGTTTTGCTCCATGATGTTGTTTTCAAATAATCCATGCCGCACGCGCCAGCATAAGAAGAGGCCGTCGGTTCCATTTTTACGGGCGATGCAATTCTTGACCTGCGGACGCTGCGAGCCGCTGCCGGGATGCAATCCCAGCATTGCGTTGTTTTCGCAGATGCAATTGATAACGGTTACGTCGTTGGATTGCTGGAAACTGATGCCATCGCCGTTGTAATTTCGCACGATGCAATCCTTGATCACGGTTCCGAATCCGCGATAGAGAAAGATGCCCGCTCCACGGCAGCCGTTCAGGTGGACGTTACTATCCCGGTTGCCATCGATGACGAGATTTTCAATGCGTACGCCTCCTAAATGATAACCGCTGACAACTGGAAAGACCGTATCAGCATGAGCCTTATTATTAATCATATAATCAGAACCCAGGGGTTTGCTGATCGAAAAAGTATTGCCCCGGCGTCCGGTAATGCGGGCTACGACCGTATGAAAACCACCGGCTTGGTCATCCCACACTGCAACGCCGTCGCCGACCTTGAATCCATCTGGATTCTTCAGGGTGATCTGCTCTTCGCCGAAGTCGCCGTCAATGGCCAGCAGAGATGATACGCAATCCGATTTTTTCAGGATGGTTTTATCCGCAACGCCGCGGACGGTTACATTAGCGCGAAGATGCAGTGAATCGCGCATGGTGTAGGTTCCGGCGCCAATCTCGACCACGCCGCCGCCCAGGTTGGCTATGTAATCCACTGCGGCCTGGAGTACGCGGTTATCATTACCAATTAGATCAGAATCAGATTGACCGACTCGTATCAGAGGAAGTTCTTCCATCTTGGAATGCATAGATATTGATAATTGCTGCTCGTCCGGTTGGGGAGAGAAATCCTGAGTTTCATCTGATCCGAATGAACTTGCTGCGAATAGGATGCAGAAGGCGATTAGGTAAGTGTTTCGGTTTGATGTTAGCATTGGTTTTACTCCATAGGTTGTATCTTTAATCTTGGGTGGTTATCAAGGGCAGAAAAAACACTGCCCTTGGCACCCTGTTACGCTGATAGCGTTAGGAATCAATCTCATCAGCCAGTTGGGCTACTGTATCTACAATAATCTTTTCAATTTCAGGCTTCCAGGGACCATGTAGGCCGTAATAGATCATGGATTCGTTTGCTTCATAACCGCCTTCTCGCAATACCCGTAATGATGGGATGTAAGCGAAGACGTCATTGGCGTAACCCGTCACCCAGATATCATCTTTGCCGTATAGGTGCTTGAAGAGTAAGGAATAATCGACCACGACCTCGCCCGCCATGGCTAACCAGCGGAAATCATTTCCAATGCTCCACAGTTGCAATGAATAAGGATAGGTTTCTGGAAGAGAGCCGTCTTTATCAAGTTGTTTTAAGAGACTCTTGGCGCGGCGGACGATATATATGTATTCATCTTTGGCCTGTTCTTCAAGTTGGGCGCGGGTTGGCGCGGGAGTCAGGGGAAGAGGTACGGTGGTGAATGAGGTCTTAATTGATCCTTTGATTTCTCGCATGAAGCCATTGAGCACCCGGTCTACTGAGTCGCTCAATTGTTTGCCATAATTCCGGGCGTGTTCCAATTCTCTGCGGGGATTGGGATTAGCATCAGCGCCGCAGCCGATAAAGAACATGGCGATGGCTTCGGGGTGATTCTTTTCAATTTCGTATTGAGCGAAACCAGCGTAATCGCCGCTTAGTTTGAAGATGCTGAGAGTAGTATTATGGCAAGCGTAGCCGAAAACTATGGCCATTATCGAACCGGATTGATCGACGACTTTCATAACCGGGACGTCATTATCCAAAGGTCCTATGGGATTCACTCCAATCTTAACTCCGTCAAGGGTATATTCGCGCCGATTGACGGCGAAATGCGCCTCGCCATTTCCACGATATAGTGAGGCCGGTTGTAGATTTTCAACCGATTGGCAGATCACCTTTACCATGTTGTCTTCTAATTCTTTAGTATATCGAGTTATTTTATCCCATTCTTCCGGTGGAAGATCGTACATGGTTTCCAGATTATTGCGCAACACCGGGCCGCTATGAGTATGGCTGGCGCTTACCATGATAGCCTCACGTTCTATTCCGGTAAGTTTTTTGACGCGCTGAGCCACCCGGTCGCTCAGATCAGCCGATACGCCTATCAGATCAGCGGTCAAAAGCACCGCGCAATTGCCATCTTTGTCTTTAAGAGTCAGGGCTTTAGCATTGAGGTCGTGTAGTTTGCCTTGCGACGGCTTGTCACGTGAGGCGTAACCCGACATCCATATATCATAAGAAGGGGTAATGCACGCCTTGGCGACGCCAGCTTCGAAATCCGCCGCTGAAACGAATAGGGCGAGAGTCGCAAACCATATAGTAAATAAACAGCGGATCATACTCTTATTTAACATAACAACCTCCAGATTATTCTAGACTTATGTGATGCATACGTGTATATGATTCTATTGTATGATAAATCATAGGCAAAATATATGTAAAACAATGATAATTATGAATATTAGGGAGAAATGATAGGGCATAATTCCAAAAAATCCCCTAAGAGATTCTTAGAGGATTTCTAGAAATAAATAATAAAAGGGGCTTCCAACTTCCAGGGATTTTTTTAATCCTTGATATTTATTATATTATGATGGCTGGCGCCTACTATCAGGCGATGCCTGTTTTGTTTGAGGGGGAAAGCCCTACAAGCAATATTCAGGGTTTTTGGTATTCATGCTTCTTGCTTGCGTTTGCGGCTATATTCCCACCAGGGTTCATTTGTCCCGGTTTTTGCGAATTCGACGGCGGATACGAAGACATCCAACAGGCAGACATCATGCTGTACGCCGTCCATATCACAGAGGCGGTCATATAACTTTTCCGCATCACTATCAGCTAACTGATCGATGGATTTGATTCCCAGACGCATCATTTTGCTGGATATTGCAAGGCCTACATTCGGGATTTGCTGTAATTGCTTTTCTATGGAATTGATCATGAATTTTTATCCTTTGGAATCATAGGTGATTGCTTCAAACAGGGCGCCCACGAGAGGCGCACCCTACATGGATTCCACTTGCTGTTCTGTTTATTATACGCCGAGATTGGCGGTTTGGAAAAAGGTTTTTCTTATTTCCTGATTCATAAACTTAACAGCATTTTCAGCTTTTCTTAGATCCGAGGAAAGCAAACTAATATCCTTGGTCTCATTCTCTAATTGCAAGAAAACATTTATAGCCTCTTTGGTCTGACATCCTCTGAGTAATGCTCCAGATACATCATCCAAAATAATTGAAGAATTTCCATCAGGAGTTGCTTTACTATAGAAACCGTCAATGGTTAGATCATTCACTTTTTGACATATCATGGCGGAGCGTAGGTCTTTATCTTTCCAGCGTAAGTTGATGTTGCGCAGGTTTAATCCATTTACATAGCGGCAATAGAAGCCGTAGGATGGAAGGACGCCGAACATGGTTGATTCGGGATACGACGTCGGTTTGTGTTCTACTTCCCGCATGGCGTCTTCCTCTGTCCCGCCGCCTTCGTATTCGATATGGATATCCTGCAAGGAGACGTTTTCTAAGAATTTCTCTGGTTGTCCGGTGATGGAGCAGCCGATTTTGGAGACGCCAGTAGCGACTATATTACTGATGCTTACATTTTTGAATTGGCCTACTTTCGGCTTGGGCGCATCTTTGATGAATGGCCGGGCGCGGTCGCCCAAGCGCAGGAAGAGAGGTACGGAGACTCCCCTTAAAACGATGTTGGATATGGCGATTTGATCCATAGTTCCGCCATCAACGATCTCTAATGCGATGCCCGCCAGACCGCGCTGTTTGCCATATTCGACCTGGCTAAGCCGGGGAGAGTGGATTGTGCTGTTGGAGAAGGTGATATCTTTGAAACCGCCGTTTGATTCGGTTCCCATTTTGAAGGCGTTGCAATGACTGCTGAGTACGCAATTGGTAATGGTTATGCTTTCGCATGGTTTGTCGGTAGTGCTTTTGAGACAGAGAGCGTCATCATCGGAATCGAAAGAACAACCGGAAAGACGGACGTTGCGGCAACTATCCAGATCAATACCGTCATTGTTATAATTGCCATGGTTGAAGACATGGACATTGCGAACTGTTAGGTCTTCGCAGGCCAGATAATGCTGCATCCACATGGGTGATTTGATGAGCGTGATTCCGTCTATCAAGACCTTCTCGCAAGAGATCATGCGGATTATATAAGGGCGGTTTTCATATTTTTTCCATTTAAAGGCGTCGCCCTGTCCATTGATGGTTCCGCTGCCGGTGATGGCGATGTTGTGGAGGTTTTCGGCATAGATCAAACTTTGCTTGACGTAGTTGTCGGTATACGACCTGATAGAGGGAATAGTATGTGGATAATCTTCAACTTTACGGCTGCCCAATAATACTGCGCCAGGCTGTAAATTCAGGGTAATATTGCTTTTGAGGATAAGCGTACCTGACAGGTAGGTTCCCGCAGGGAAATCGACCGTCCCTCCTCCGGCAGCCGAGGCGGCGTCAATGGCTGACTGGATGGCTTTGGTGTCAAGCGTTTGACCGTCGCCGACGGCATTGTATTGTTTAACCGAGAAGACTCCGCTGTCTTCAGCTAAAACAACCTGCATTGATAATGTTAGCAGTGAGCAGAGAAAAAGACTTACATACAAACTTTGTTTAATGATGTTGTACATGGTAATTTCACTCTCCGTTAAATTCTTTGACTGCGTCAATCATGGCTACTATGTTTTCTACCGGGGTGTTGGCTTGTACATTATGAACTGCATTAAAGACGAATCCACCGTTGTTGGAGAAAATTTCGCAGCGCTGCAATACCTCCTGGCGAACCTCTTGCGGAGTTCCGAAAGGCAGAGTTTTCTGGGTATCCACTCCCCCGCCCCAGAAGACCATGCGGTCGCCATAGGCGTCTTTGAGATGACCGGGCGCCATACCTTTGGCTGAACATTGCACTGGATTGAGGATGTCGAATCCTGAATCAACGAAGGGATCGATAAAGCGTTCCACCGCTCCGCATGAATGCTTAAAGGTTTTCCAATTGGTATTCTGGTGAATCCAGTCGTTGACTGTTTTGTAATAAGGTTTAAAGAGATCGTTGTAGGTGTTGACCGAGCAGAAGGTGGAATCCTGCGTTCCGAAATCGGTTCCGCAGATATATAGCACGTCAATCAGGTCGCCGCAGGCGTCTTTGAGTTTCTGAAGATTGACTAATGCGTATTCACACTGTTTAGCGAAGACGGCATGTATGTAGTCAGGCCGGGTGGCTATGGACATGTACCATTCAGTTATATCGCGAATGCCTTTGGGATGTTTCAACTGGATGCCGGGAACGCGGGCAATATCTCCAAAAGATGTACAGTTAACTTTACCTACTACAGCGCGTCCATAGGTTGCAGTATTACGAATGGTTTGGGCGTATTCTTCTATTTCACTATCCGAAACGACGCTGTATTCCTCAAGGTTGTCTTCTGGATCAAGTTTATCTTCATCTATGGGCTGCTGCCTTAGAATTGCGTCGAAGTAATAGCCGCCTCTGGGCATCCTGCCGCTGGGCGGCGCCGATTGGTCGCCTTGGGGATACAAAAGAATATCCCCGTTATCTTCTGGTACAGTATTGAATTTCTCAGGAACCAGCACAGTCAATCCAGTGGTTGGAATTTCCCATTCTTTCCAATTTTCGTTGGGGAAGCCGAATCCGGTGGCTGCGGGGAATGGACTGTCAACATCAATGCCTATGGCCTGTTTGAGGTCTTCATCAATCCAACCCAGTATCTGATGAGGTTCGTGAACTTTTACAGGTCTCTTCTCCAGACCATAGTAATCGCGCAACGCAGCAACGCAGGTTACATGCATACTGGAGACATTACTGCCGCCGAAATCTATGGGGATGCGATCCGGTTGTTGATGATTTATGGCTGCTAAAACCCGTTGTTTGCTGTTCATTGGTTTTCCTAGGTTAATTCTTCTCGATTCTTTCAATAATTTCCTGGCATAGAGCTTTATATAGTTTTATTGACTGGGATTTATATTTGTCGCTGAAATTAACGAATTGCTTGTTGTTTTCCATGGCGTTGGCGATGGCCGCCATGTTGGGAATGTAGGTTTTGAATGGTTTGGGGATTCCATCATATTGGCATTTTTCATCTTCAACGATTTTCATCATCTCTTTATGCTTGCGGTTTTGCACGCGCACCATAGACCATAATGATCCGAGGGGCAGAATTCTTTTGTGTCCTCTTTTTCTGATTCGCTCCAGCAGATAAGCGGTTCCGCGTACTGATAATCTATCGGGAATGGTGGGAGCGATAAAGAAGTCAGCGCATCCCAAAAAGAAACGCACCTGGATAGCGAGGCTGGGCGGACAATCAACAATGGTGAAATCATAATTTTTGAGACACCAGCGGTGTAACTTTCTTTTTTGATTCAACCATTTCTTTTGAAATTCGTCGTCCCCCAAGAAGCCTTTTTTGGCTTTAGCAATATTGGAAGTGAATTCATCTATGCGGTATGAGCAGGGGATGCAATCCATATACTTTTGGATTCTGGATATATTGGATGCATCTTTGGTGATATATTGCTCAAGAACTGATGATTCAAAATCTTCACTCATCATACTGGAAAGAAGATCATGCAGCGTCTTGCGCTTGGAATCCTGCTCCAGGCATCGTTCTTCTCCAATCAACAATTCACTGGCGGTATATTGATGATCGGCGTCGATGAAGAGTATTTTTTTCTTCATCGTCGCCAGATATTCAGCAATAGCTACGGCATTAGTCGTTTTGGCGACGCCCCCCTTTAAATTCAACATCATTATCATGGTCATAAAAAAACACCTGTTATGATTACATTAAATAAAAAATCAATAGTTTTTGAAAACAACCCCCTCTTGAATTCTCCCCCAAACTTGGGGGAGAGGGGTTTTGGGATATAACTCATTATATTAATTTGACGGGTGGCAAGGGCAAGACCGCATTGCGGTCAGCCCTTGATTAAACCACCCACGGTTCAAAGAATTCGAGAAATTTTGTTGCGTAACGATCCAGGTTCTCCCGGCTTCCTCCGCCGCGAATGGGGGAGCACATTTCAAAAGCGACTGTTCCTTCAAAACCGATATTCTTTAACGCATCAAAGAATGCGGCGTAATCAATAAAACCTTCGCCAGGCGGCACGGCGCGCACTTCATCCAGGATGCGTTCGTATATATTCCCTTCCCCTGGATTATGATAACGGAAGCGGGGGCGTTTGACGTAATCGGCTACGGTGGTATGGATTATCTTGTCGCCCAGGGTATTGACGGCTTCTGTAAGATCATCACCATGCAACGCAATCGACCAGGCGTCGAAGCAGGCTTTGCAATTGGGACGGTTAACCTCTTCGATCAGGTCGCCCATTGATAGATAGTGTCCGGCGATATCATCATGATTCTGAATGCCGATTGTAACGCCGTAAGCGGCAGCTATATCGCAGGCTTCACGCATAAAATTTACGCAACGATCCCATTGGACTTTGTATGGTTCTCCGGTTGCGGCCAGTCCGGTCAGCAAGCGTATAATGGGAGAGTTAAGTTTTTGCGCCATATCTGCGAAATGACGGATGCTCAGCAATTGCATTTCACCAACCGGAGCGAATGGCCCGCTGGTGGCTGAGTAGCCGCAATTGGGGTCGCTATAGGCCGCCATGCATGATACGGTGAGATTCTTTGCTTGAAGCAATTTTACCAATTGATCTATTTTCTTTTCATCATAATCCAAAGGCGACAGGTGAGGCCGTTTGGCCATCAGCATCACGCCGGAATATCCTAGATCAGCAGTGTGAGAAATGAACTCTTCCAGGTTTAACGCATCTTGCCCCCAGAGACCGGCGTAACTTACGGAATGCAGAACAGGTTTCATGGATTAGTCTCTCCTAATAGTTTGCAGATGAAGTATGATTAATGATATCTTAAAGTCAATTGAAGAATATATATAGTGTTTTTTGGAGGGCTACGCTTCGCTTTTAGCCCACCCTACGCGTTGGCTTGTTTAATCTTAGGTGGTTTTCAAGGGTAGAAAGTACACTACCCTTGGCACCCCGGTTTTTGGCGCCCTACTAATGTTCTGGTAGGTTTTATTTTTTTTGTTACCTCTGTTTAGTTACCTATGTTCTTATGATTCATATTATTCTAATCATTTCTGGTTGCGCGAACTACGAACTGGACAATGCTGGCCGCTTCAGCGAATATTTTTTCATCAACATTGAGCCGTGGAAGAACTGGCTTCATCGCTTCTAGAAATTGGGGAAACTGATCCTTGCCCGGACGGCGGCCACGAATAAAATCGATGAACAATCCAGCGCCTTCAAACAACGCCCGGACTGATCGATGGGTGAAAAATCTTAGATGAGTTCTATCCAGAATACCGGAATCCTGATATTCCCAGTAACCGTGGAACAGGTTATTGATGATTGTCCAATGCTGGATATTGGGGATGCAGGCGGCCACTACGCCGTTCTTTGTCAGGTATGACGAATGAAGTTTTAGCGCCGCCCAGGGATCGTGGAGATGTTCCAGGACATCCCCATAAACAATGCAATCGACGGGTTGGCCATCCAGCGCTTGTTCGATAACTTCGACTTTTTCACAATCCCCGTTTACTATTTTATCGACATGTTGGCTTGCTTTCGCTGCTGCATCGGGATTAATTTCTATTGAAATATAATGGGTATCAGGGAATTTTTCTTTGTAGGCTTTACCTAAAGCGCCATCGTTGCAGCCAAATTCCAGCACCCTTCCAACCGCTTCAGGCATGATCGACAATAAATCAGGATTATATGCTAATGGAACAGGTAATTGGTTTGACATAGATTTTTAACCGATCTTTTAGGATCGAATTTTTTTAAGTTATTCTTGGTGGGCTACACTTTCGCTTTTAGCCCACCCTACGCGCTTTTTTAGATACGTAGGTTATCGCATCAAGGGCTGACCGCATTGCGGTCTTGCCCTTGGCACCCAGTTATATCATAAAATGGAGCAGAATACTCTTATCAAACTTCGGGTTTTTCCGCTTCTTTTAGTTTTTCTTCATCCTCTTTGATCTTTTTCTCTTCTTCCTTGCGCTTTTGCTGCATAGGATTGTCTTTCTCGTCGGGCTTTTTGAGTTTGAATCTCTTCTTTTGTATGCGGCGCGGGAAGTAATTGTTTTCTATATCAGCATCGGCGGTTTCCAGGTGTGGATCGAGAATCAAACGTTTAATCAGTTTTTCGGTCAGGATAAGTTTGGAAACGTTTTTTGCATTATGCAGCCATATTTCGGCTGGGATGCGAATCTCTTCAGTAGTTCCATCTTCATATTCCACCTGAATGATGACCGGCATCACCAGGCCGCCGTTGTTTTTCAGATCGACTACGTAGAAATTGGATTCTAATTTGAGTTGCTCTTTCTCTTCGTCATCCAGTTTTTCCAGTAGTTCCTTATATTTTTCCCGGTCAGTCTCGGTGACGTCCAATTCGTCGTATTCATTGTAGAAATCTTTTAATTCGGGGTATTTGTCCACCCGTTTGGGCAAATCCTTGTTTCGCATTTCGGATAGGGTTTCCGGTTCCTCATCACGTTCTGCTTTGGATTTGGCCTTATCGATTTCAGGATCGCCGCTGTCCATAGTGTAATGAATCAGTTTATTGATTTCGATATCAGAATGCTCGGTTGAGTAGAACCACCCACGCCAGAACCAATCGAGATCAACGCCGGATGCGTCTTCCATGGTGCGGAAGAAATCCGCCGGAGTCGGGCGTTTGAACATCCAGCGTGTGGCGTATTCCTTAAAAGCGAAATCAAACAGTTCCCTGCCCAGGATGGTTTCGCGCAGGATATTCAGAGCCGTAGATGGTTTGGCGTAAGCGTTGTTGCCGAATTGCAAAAGTGATTCCGAATTAGTCATGATGGGAACCTGATTACGCGATGTCATGTATCCAATAATCTTTTTGGGTTCGCCGCGACCCGAAGGATAATCGCCTTCCCATTCCTGTTCAGTCAAGTATTGCATAAAGGTGTTGAGACCTTCATCCATCCAGGTCCACTGGCGTTCATCGGAATTGACGATCATGGGGAAATAATTATGACCGACTTCGTGAATAATGACCGAGATAAGACGGTATTTGATTTCCTTGGAGTATGTGCCATCCTCTTCCGGCCTGGGGCCGTTGAAGCAGATCATGGGGTATTCCATACCTCCAACGGGTCCATTGACTGAAATGGCGACCGGATAGGGATAATCGAAGGTATATTTTGAGTAGACGTCAAGCGTTTGGATGATGGAGTGAGTTGAGTATTTGCTCCACAAAGGTTCACCTTCGATGGGGTAAAACGACATAGCCATGACTGTATTGCCGCCGTTATTGCAACCTTGGGCGTCCCAGATGAATTTGCGTGAAGACGCAAACGCGAAGTCGCGGACGTTATCCGCTTTGAAAATCCAGGTTTTCTTTCCCTCAGGCTTGGAAGATTGGTTTGCTTTGGCTTCATCAGGAGTAACGATGAATACCGGTTTCTCAGCAGTCCTGGCTTGTTTGAACCGTTGGCGCTGTTCCGCCGTCATTACATCGCGGGGATTTTGCAGTTTGCCTGACGCGGCCACGATATGATCATCGGGCGCGGTGATGCGCACCAGGTAGTCGCCGAATTCCAGGGTAAATTCTCCGTCACCCATAAACTGCTTGTTCTGCCAACCGGATTCATCGGTATAGGCGCATAAGCGGGGAAACCATTGGGCTATTTCATATATAAAATTACCGTCATCTTCAAAGAATTCACAACCCGTTCTACCTTTAACATATTTGGAATTGTTGATTTTGTAATTCCAATCAATGGAGAATACGAATTTATCTCCCGGTTTAAGCGGCGCCGGAAGGTCAATGCGTATCATGGTTTTAACGATCTGATGGGCCAGTGGTTTGCCGCTGTTCTCTTTGATAGAAGTGATGTTGATGCCGCCGTTGAAATCCTGCCGCGATAATAACCAACGCAACCCTGAATGGCTTATGCTGTTAAAATCTGGCGCCTCAGACTTCATAACTGAATCAGCTGCAGGAGTGTAGATGTTGGCGTCTAGCTGCATCCATAAATAATTCAGAACATCAGGTGAGTTGTTGAGATATGATATTTTGGCGGAACCGGTGATGCGTTGGTTTGCATCATCCAATTCGACGTCTATTACATAATCCACTTTTTGCTGCCAATATTCACTTCCAGGGGCGCCAGAAGCGGTGCGGTATGGATTGGGTGATGGCAATACCTCTTCCAACTGACGGAACTTATCTAATTGCCCGTATTTGGGATTATTAATGGCGTCAGAATGACTCAAGGGAGATGATATAAATTGGAAAGATACAAAAAGTAAGCCTATAATCTTAATAAAGGAAGACGCTGATTGTTTCATCATCATTGTTCACCCCATAAGTTTTAAATTAACAACCACTGGATTAGTTGATTATTCATTTATGTAATATAATACAAAATCTTAACCAGGGTAAATGTCTGTGACTGTTGATGAACTGCCAAATACATTATTTCTGCTAAGGCGGAATAATCAAAACACGACCAATCAGGGATCGACGAATCAAAAATTATCTCTGGTTTTAGGGGAAACCACTCATGGAGAGTTGGTTCTCTTTCTATGGTCTACCCTCCCCGCCGCCTTATCCTGGCGTTTAGACGTTAAAATGGATGCTCAAATCATCGAAACCAGCCGTGATCAATTAATCCCAATGGTTCAAGAAAAATTACCGGGTTGCCTGCTCTATTATAACGCCCAACCAGGCGAATTGACTTTCAATACCAAATCCGACAGGATGATTCAGCTGCCGATCTAATTTTTTGGGGATAATTTTTGTCAGAATCAGGATGCGATTGATATAATCGAAAAGGGGAGCATCGGCTTCTAGCCGGTTCGCCAATCCCTTCGGTTCTCTTCATACAAATATGAAGTATTGTTGTGATCGAATGATATCCAAGGTTTGGAATTATCAATGGTACCAGTAGTATGTGCATGTGAAGAAGGATTCTACGCGATATTCGTAATTGGTTGACTGTTTTATAGGTTTCTTTGACACACCGGCTAGAAGCCGATGCTCCCCGCTCTGTGCTATTCTCTGAAGGGAAAGGTTATAGCAACCATATCCGTCACAAAATATTTTCTATCCCCAAGCACCTTATTTAATTAAATTTAACTAATCCGATTCTAGTGAAATCAAAAAAACTGCTTGACGTTTTTTGATAATTGTCATAGCATACCTAGCACAATGATTATTACAATCGATTTATCCAATCCAAAAGCAACATATCTCCAAATCGTCGAGTCGGTCAGGCGTGCGATTGCCACCGGAGCGCTAAAACCAGGGGATCAGCTCCCCACTATCAGAGAAGCGGCGGTGCAAGCGCGGGTGAACCGTAATACGGTGAGCCGCGCCTATCTGGAACTTGAACACATGGGGGTTGTGCGAGCGCGGCAGGGTGCTGGATGTTTTGTGACGGATGACGGCCCGGGGCTGGAGAAGAAAGAGCGTCTGAAAATCCTGGAACGGATGTCGGATGATCTGACGCTGGAAGCAAACCACTACCAGATAAGCATAGAGGAAATCATTGACATGATCCGCAACAGCGCGGGGAGACTCAGTAAGGAGAATGAAAATGAGTGACATTGCGATATCCACTAAGGGATTGAGCCGTAAATTCGGGAAAAAACTTGCGGTTAACAATCTCGACCTGGAAGTTCCTACAGGGTCTGTATTCGGCTTACTCGGCCCCAACGGTTCGGGTAAATCAACCACTATAAATATGATCATGGGTATATTACCTGTAACCAGCGGCAAGATTTCTTTATTAGGTCTCGATCCGGCCAAACAAGGCATTGCAATCCGGCAGCGGGTGGGTTACGTACCAGAGAATTATGGTTATTACGAATGGATGAAGGTCGATGAACTAATCTCATTGGTCGCCGCTTATCATTCGACTTGGAACTGGACATTGTCCAATCAACTGCTGATGGATTTCGGCCTGGAACAAAAACAGAAGGTTGGAGAACTATCCAAAGGAATGCGCGCCAAACTGGCGCTGCTGTTGGCGCTTTCATTTGAACCGGAAATGCTGGTGCTTGACGAACCGACCGGCGGACTCGACCCGGCGGCGCGTAGGAACTTCATCGAAACAATCCTGGCCTGCTATCAGGAATCGGGCAAGACCATTCTGTTATCGTCGCACTTGTTGAATGAATTCGCCGGACTGTTGGATCATGTTGCATTCATCCGTGAAGGACAATTAATATCATCAAATCGTATGGATGACTTGCAGAATTGCATGAAACGGGTGCGTTTAATATTCGGAGAGTCGGTTCCCGATAAGTTGGGAGTATGCGATGCCTTGAGCGTCAAGAAAAATGGGCGTGAAGCGATTATCACTTGCTACAATTTCGACCAGCGTAAGACGCAGCAAGACATCAAGCAGTCGTCTGGCGCCGACAATGTGATAATCGAAGAGATGACGCTCGAAGATATCTTCGTAGATTT
This sequence comes from bacterium, assembly GCA_963662285.2. Taxonomy (GTDB): domain Bacteria; phylum Hinthialibacterota; class Hinthialibacteria; order Hinthialibacterales; family Hinthialibacteraceae. The sequence goes on along the minus strand of CAXXMV010000006.1, from coordinate 1,507,166 downwards.
GGTGGGATCATGAATATACAATCCTTTGCAATTTTCCAAAAAGACTTTAAGCAGCTGAGCCGACATGCCGCATTGGCATTGATGGTGCAGGCTTTCATTATGGCACTGTTTCCCATTTTAAAAAATCAAATCGGCTTTGTTAGTCTATTTGATGAATGGAGTTTGAGTAATTGGTTTTTTAAGGTGCAAATCACTATAACCGCCCTGATTGCATTGATTGCAGCGGCTTATTTCATGGCCGAAGAACGTAGTGGAAACAATGTTATCTTATTGACGCGTCTGCCGGTTTCATGGACGCGTATTTTCTCTGAAAAAATAGCTGCGGGATTATCAATAGTAATAGTGGTATGTCTGGTTCAAGCGCTATGGTTTCTGGTAACATTGCTATTCGGAGTTACGTTATGGGAATCTGAAAATAAAATCTTCGCCTACATATTGTCATACAGCATCTTCGCTTATGGCGTCGGGGTGATAATATCTAGTAAAGTTAAACAGACCATTACGGTTCTGCTTTGCGGGATAGTGATTGTTTTCATCAGCATGATGGTTGCGCATCATTATGCTTTTCAGACCAAAATCGGCGTTTATTATTTTTATCCATTATTCTTACTGGTTTTCACCATTCCCTTTGGCGCCAGTATGGGGATATTAAAACTACGCCATTCTTTGAATAGCACTATTCGATTCAAGACGGAACAGCTGCTATGGCTGCAAATAAAACAGAACTGGACATCTCTAATACTGGGCGTCTTTTTTATTATTGTCAGTGTATTCGGTTTTGCAACTAATTCAGATCTAATCGTAAGTTTATCTTTAGTCGGTTCAGTTTTATTATCAATATATATCGGGATATCAACTTACAAGAATAACGAGAAGCATGGTCAGCAGAATGTTTTGTTTTATCAACCGATTTCTTTGAGTGAAATTTTCTGGGCCAAGTGGCTGTCAGGCTTAGTGCTGGCTCTTGTTCCCGCTTTGTGCATAATGTTTGTAATCTTTGGAATAAATACCTTTGAGTTTAATAATGCTCATAGCAACAGAGATAGAGAGAAATTAATAATATTTTTCTGTTTGCCCCTGATCGGTTTAGGGCTTTTTGCCTGTGCGGCTTTGTTTACTCATGCCATACGTAACACGCTATACGCCTTCCTGGAATGTATTCCAGCTTTTCTCTCTGTATCTTTAGTTTATTGCTACCTGCAATTCGGGACCTCGCATATTACAGATATTGCAACGTCAATAACTAAAAGAAAACATATTGATATGTTAGACATTATTCCTGGTATTCCCTGGATTATTCTAGCCCTATTTATAGGCATAATTTTGACGACATGGCGGACTGCGACAGACCACAGCGTACTGACCGGAAGCACTATGTATCGCCAATTGTATGTTGGACGAATATTCTTGTTTATGCTATCCGTGATTGTGATTATTTTTAACACTGGCTGGCTCGATTTAATTTATTTGTTAACCGGGATAGAGCTAGGTATGGGTTAGACAAGATAAATATCATCGGATCAATAGTATTTAATAAAGATTATTAATGAGCGGTTCAAAAAGGAGAATGACCGTGAAATCAATAACCAAACGCTTAATGGAATGTACAATATTAACAGCTTTGATTCTTGTGCTGGGTAATAAGTTGTTTGAAGCGCAACATATCAAGAATCAAATTGCAAATGCACCGGAATACGCCAAAATATTCAATCAGGCTATTTGGGATAAATACGGTCCTGGTAGTCAGGAAGCATATTATAAACTGCTCCCCTCAAGCGATGATACAATATCAGGCGCAAATCAAGAAATATTTATGTCCAATCAATTTAACAATCCTTGCGAAAACCAAGGATTTGTCGCCAATGCAAGCTCACCTGAATGGTTTGATGATTATTTAAATCAAATGCAAACTCATGTGCAAAATATGGAAAAGGCTCTGCAATGCCACCCATTTATTGCTGCTCCAAATGAGAGCCATTTCTCTGATATAGATTCACGCGAATCTCATAATTTATATTGGTTAAAAAGAATCTCTTACGCTATTAGACAAATGGCTTATCGAGACTGGTTGGAAGGCGATTTTGAAAGCGCTTTGAAACAACTTAAAACTATCATTGATTTCGGAGAAAGTGTCAGATATGCCTTTGCAAAAGAACATCTACAGTTTTTGCGCATTAATATTCATCATTTAGGGTTTGATGGATTTGATCATTTGATTTGGACTAATCCTGATTATGAAAGAACATCACTAATTTATAAAAGTCTTAATAATATCAAATTTAATGAATGGAAATTACCAAGATTTTGCCAGAGTTCAAATATTGAAAACTTATTAATAAGTTCAATATTTGAAGAGAAATCATTTTATTCTACTAAGAAAACATTAATTAGTGCTATTTTCAAAGAAAGCAAGTTATCTTCGGATCAATTAGCGGCTTCCATATTGATTAGCAATAATTTTGTTATTCCCCATATTGAATTCGCAAAGAAAGAGTCGAAAACTTATGATTATAATGATTTATGCAGTGATTTTATAAAAGTCGGATTTCTGACAAACAAAGAGAAGAAAACTCCAGTAGTAAATTCTATGCTTGGAAAATGGACAACTCTCGCCGCTCTTCGCAAACGTTGTGATCGACTACCGGATGCCTTTTATGAGAGTGATCCACTGCTATCCGCTGAACAAGCCAGACAACTGCCAAAGTTAACTTACGCCGTATCTCGATTATATAGTCATCCATCTATAACTAACTCTTCAAATATTCATAATACAAGTTATTACTTAACTCAAAGAATGACAGTTATAAAAAGAAGAGTATTGGCATTGCAAGCAGCCTATAAGTGGCGTATGGAAAGAGATAAAAACGGTCAATGGTTAACTCCAGAACAAATGCATAAGACATTTCCTTTAGGTCAGGAATTATGCTACGTAGTTGATATGAATCCTGACCTACTGACGAGACATTTTATAAAAAATAACATAATTTCTGAATATGCTCCTTCATCTAAGTTAATACCAGCGCCCAGTTTCTTTAACGCCCGGGATAGTAAAATCATTTACGTACAGTGTTTACCTCAAAAAAATGATAACAGCCCACAGGCTATGAAATTCCGTAAAGAAAACCATAAATGGATGGAAGGAATGTTAAGCGCCATGAGTCCATTGGTTCAGTCTGTTACATCCAGAATAACCCATGCTTCACAACAGGGTGATTATCGAAGAGAGCAGTATATGGATCCTAGCATTTGGATGAGACCTCTGCCAATACCAAAACAGGGCGATTCACCTGTGGAACAGCGAGAATATATAGTCAAAATAAAAATCCCCCGGAAAACCTATTGGATTTTTAGTAATACGGCCTATAAGATTCACACTGACCAAGTTTATGATTCTTCATATTCTACTCGTCAGTTTGAAGAAACCAACGAAATTCAATTAGCGGGTTGGGAGTGGTGATAACGGCTTCGCATAGGTTACAATAATTCAAAAAGCCCGGGATTTTCATCCTGGGCTTTTTTTACCATCGGATATGTTTGGATACTTAGGTGGTTTCGGTGGGTCGGTGAGGCGCGACCCACCCTACATGCTAAAGTGTAAACTATGTGCCCGGTCATTCAAAGAGAGGGTTGTTTTCTAACACCTGAGATTTTTCAATTGGTTATGATAATAATCAGTTTATGCGGAACCATTGATACTATCCCGTAATTCAGACAAATCATCAGTCCAGGGGATTTCCTGTTGCGAGCCTTCTACCAGGTTTTTCAGCAGGATTATCTTTTTATCAATTTCATCGTCGCCGATTACTACAGCGAAGCGGGCACCTAGTTTGTTGGCGGCCAGGAATTGCTTTTTGACTGATTTTCCAGTGAAGTCGCGGTCGCATCGTAGACCTAATGCCCTGGCTTTGAGCAACAGGCCTTCTATTTCAATCTTCGCACGGTCTCCCATAGATACTGCGAATAGGTCCATGCCCGTGTCTGGCTCAATTCCCTTGCCTGTTTCCTGCAATATCATGATGAGACGTTCTAAGCCGGCGCCGAAGCCGATGCCGGGGGTGTTAGAGCCTCCCAGGTACTTGGTTAATCCGTCGTAACGGCCTCCGCCCATCAATACGCCTTGCGATCCTAGCGGGGCGTAGCTCATCTCGAAGGCGGTCTTGGTGTAGTAATCCAAACCGCGCACCAGTTTGGGATCGACTTCATAGGTGATGCCATGCCGATCCAACCCGGCCCGTAGTTCTTCAAAATGGGGCTGACAGGAATCGCAGAGGTAATCAATCAATTTCGGGGCGTGTTGCAGGATTTTTTGACATTGTTCCTCTTTGCAATCAAACATCCGCAGGGGATTAGCGCCGAAGCGGCGTTGGCAATCTTCGCAGAAATCTTTCAGATAAGGTTTAGCCCAGGCCACGAATTCATCACGATGACCGGGACGGCAAACATTGCAGCCCACGCTGTTGATTATCAGATCAAGTTCGATCAATCCGAGTTCCTGATAAAACTGATTGAGCATAACCAGCAATTCAACGTCAATATTGGGACCGTCAGCGCCGAAAACCTCGCAGCCGTATTGAACATGTTGACGGAAGCGCCCCCGTTGTTTGCGTTCGTAACGAAACATGGGTGCTAAATAGAATAGTTTGGATATTCCAGGGCTTTTTTTCTCTAAACCGTTTTCGATGAATGCGCGAACTACGCCCGCCGTTCCTTCGGGACGTAGAGTAAGGCTGCGGTCGCCGCGATCCTTAAAGGTATACATCTCCTTGGCGACAATATCACTGGCTTCGCCTACGCCGCGTTGAAAAAGTTCAGTATACTCGAACATCGGGGTGCGGATTTCACCATAGTTATAGCGGTGGAACATATCCCTGATGCGGTTTTCAAGGATAATCCAAACGGATGTTTCTTCCGGAGTAAGATCGTAAGTACCTATGGGTCGTTGCAATTTCATCGGTTATATGGTTCTCCTGATTGGGATTGCTGAGAGGGTTATACTACATTGAATAAAGGAATCGCTCAATAAGGCGCTGTAGATGAGAGACTGACTGGAAACGATCCCTTTTCGTTTTGCTGTTCTCTCTTTATTATCGAGTAGTAATTATAGCCGTTAGCTCAGAAAAACAGGATATCAATAGTGAAATTGGAACCATTACTTAGGGTTAAAAATCTAGTCAAGCATTTTCCGATCAAAAAAGGCGTTCTCGGAAGAATCGTCAATCATGTAAAAGCGGTTGACGGCGTCGATCTGGTTATTCATAAAGGCGAAACGCTGGGTCTGGCGGGCGAAAGCGGATGCGGTAAGACCACGGTCGGGCGCATGATCCTCAACCTTTTGGATGCGACCTCAGGAGAAGTCTATTTTAAGGATTCTCCCAACCTGCTTGATCTATCCAATAAAGAGATGCGACCCTACCGCAAGCAGATGCAGATTATCTTCCAGGACCCATACTCGTCGCTCAATCCCCGCTTAAAAGTGGGCAGCGCTTTGAGCGAACCGATTAAAATATTCAAATTAGCGCTAACCAAGGCGGATTTACGTGAAAGATGCATCGATTTAATGAAAAAAGTCGGGCTGCTGGAAGAACACCTGAACCGTTATCCCCATGAATTTTCCGGCGGCCAACGGCAGAGAATAGGCATCGCCCGCGCTCTGACGGTTGAACCGGAATTGATTGTGGCCGATGAAGCGGTCTCGGCGTTGGATGTTTCGATCCAGGCGCAGATCGTTAATCTGATGATGGATTTGAAAGACCAATTGGGTCTCAGTTATCTGTTTATCGCCCACGACCTTTCCGTGGTTCGTCATATCAGCGACCGCGTGGCCATCATGTACCTGGGTAAGATCGTTGAACTGGCTGAAACCGAAATCCTCTATACTAAACCATTGCATCCCTATACCCGCGCATTGCTCGAAGCGGCCCCGATTCCCGATCCTGAAGAGAAGAGAAAACGCATACTACTGGAGGGAGACGTACCCGATCCTATCGATCCACCTTCGGGTTGCCGCTTCCACCCGCGCTGCCATTTTTGCTTCGATCCCTGCGACAAGCATGAACCACAGTTGATGCAGATCGGGAACCGGCAAGTGGCCTGTCATATCTTTGACAATAAGTTTAATGACGCAATTCCCGAATCGATTTATGATCTAGAGCCTTCTGATATCCAAAGCGCATTGATGAACGCTTAGCCTTATGTCCAAAAACAACCGATACTTAATTGCAATCTTAATAATCGCGGCCATCATCCGCCTGGCCACTGTCTGGTGCGGCACCAACGTCGATGAGGGAGTCTATTGGGCGGAAGGCAAACAACTGGCCGATGGTTATGTAATCTACCGCGACACCCAATTCAACAAGACTCCCCTGGCGCCTATAATAGCCGCCCTGTTCTTCCTGGTGGGAGACGCACCTATAATCCCCATGCGCTTGGCAATGGTTCTATTTAGCTTAATTGGACTATTAGCGCTCTGGCTTTTAAGCAAGGAACTTCTGGGAGAAAAAGCGGCCTGGGCGGCATTGCTGATTCTAACCCTCGAACCGTTCACCTGCATCTGGGCTAAATACCTGCATACTTCAACCTGGGCGCCCTGGTTTGAAACGATAGTCTATTGGCTGCTGATAACAGGATTAATCCGCAATAATACTAAACGCATACTACTGTCTGGGGTCGTGCTGGGCTTATACGCCCTATCCAAACAGACTGCCATTTTCGTGATTCCCCCGGCTATTGCAGCATGGCTTATCTTCTGTCAAGAAAAATCTCTTGACAGATTCATCAAAGATGGCTTGACGTGGATTGTAGGAATCATGTTGATCATGGCGCCTTTCCTGATTACTATGCTCATACTGGGCGCGTTGCCTGCCATGTGGTTCGATATCTGGACGGCTCACCACCTGATGGCTGGAGCTTTCACGCATCACACCATGATTTTCCGCTGGCATGAATGGAAATCAATCGTAAATCTCGCCCCGGTTTTATGGATTCTACCCCTCGGTTCCCTGATGTTACTGAAGGGTAAGCAATATAAAACGATTGGCTTTGTATGGATATTGTTTATTACCGTTTTGCTAGGGAATATTATCATCCCGACTCACCTATGGCGTCATTATTTCCTGGTTTGCGCGGCGCCGACGGCATTGTTGGCGGGCGCCTTCGCTGCATGGCTGCTGGATCAAATTACTCAGCGCTTTGAAAAGAAAACACTGGTTAACTGGATAGGTATAGGTGTTTTTATTCTTGCATCAATGGCTGGTTGGCCTAAAAACGATTGGTTCTATCCAGGGATATCTCTGACCGATGAGAGCAATCTGGCCAAACACGCTAAACGTTTTTGCGATGAACCATATCTGCTAAATCTTACCAATCCAGCGCTTTATGTCTGGACTGATAAAGAGATTCCCCCCGCGTTTCAAGGCGAACGCATGACGCGTATGCCATTTTTCATGACTATCGCAGGACGCGGCTATATGACGCCTGATGATATGCAGCGGACGGTTGAGTATTGGAAGACGCTGCCCATCGGCTGCGTAGTGGCCTATGACAAATATATCCGCCAGATAATGGATGATCCCCTGATGACACCCATGCGTGAATGGCTGGATGAGAATTTCAAACCGCCGCAGCGCGTTTCGTTTGGAGAGAGCTATTATGGATGGTTTTTTATCTTTGAACGGGATGTGGAAAAGCAATAGGTGGCTTTTGGTTATTTTGTCTGAATCTGGATATCCAGGATGGGTGGGATATTCAGGATTTTTTATGATTAAGTAATTGCAAAAATTGATATTCCTAGACTGTATGTTATTCCTAATATTATGGAATTTGTATTGGCTGTATGAGTCAGGAACAATGTTATTTGATTTTCATTGCTTTATGATCTAGACCTTGATGCAAAAGAAAATGCGTAACCTTTCCTTGATCGTTTTTACAAAACGTAATTTCCGCCTGAAATCTCTTAGCAAAAAACACAGTTTCCGAAACAGGAAAAGCTGGCATTATTTCTCCTCCCGCAGTTCGAACATATAAACGATTATTAAATTTCGTGATTAGTACTATTACTTTGCCTGGTAGTTCATATTGGCCGACATAAGCATCTAATATGGAGGGAGCAACTGATATTTTTTGGGTTTTTTCTGGCATATCCATATATGCTTCCGAACCCGAAAGGACGCTCATTAAATGTTTAACTCCACTTTCCATTTGCCAAACGCTGTAATTAATCATTGCTACCACTCCAATTTGTTTTTCTTTATTAAATCCTAGGAATCCGCGATAGCCACCCGTTTCTCCACCCTTACTAATAAAGGGAGTTCTATAATTGCCACCGTAAGAAATATGCCAACCAAGACAAATACTCTGATTCACTTGTTTATCCTTCGGAAGGTGGGCTTGATGCGAGAATTTCATGGCCGGTGTTAGGCTTGTTTGATCAATTTCCATATTGGCGCGGAGAAATATCATAATGTCATTGACGGTGGATCGTATCGCACCCGCTCCCACAAGGGCCTCTGCTAAATCCCAGTTCTTTATAGGAGTATCATCTCTTTCATAACCTTGAGCCACTCTTGAGCGTATATCCGAATTGAAAGTTATTACAGTATCTTTCATACCCAATGGTTTAGTCAATCGTGATGCCAAGAGGGTCTCATAGTTAGAATTGCTTATCCTCTCTAACAAATGCCCCAGTAAACCAAATCCACTTTCTGAATAGGCATATTTTGTTCCAGGTTCTGTTTTACATTCTACTTGATTGAGAAATTCATATAAATTCTCCACAGAATAATTGGCGAAAGGATTTACAGCATCTTCTTGTTTCATATTACTAGGTAGTCCAGGCAAACCCGAAATATGACATACCAAATCATGCAAAGTAATATCCCGCGCTTTCCAATTTGGCATTGTTACTGAATCAGGTAGATATTTTTTAATGGAATCCTCCAGATTTACCTCACCCTTGAGCACCATATCAGAAAGTAGAATTGCAGTAAAAACTTTCGTAATCGAACCAATCTCGAAGACCGTATCACCATCCGGTTTTTGGGGATTATCATGGGACATTTGCCCGTAACTAAAAACATGCTGATTACCGTTTTCGACGACTCCAATTACCAATGCGCATTTAGGCTTCCATTCCAGAAGAGGACGAAAATACTGATCAACCTGAGTTTTAAGATCATCGGGTGAAGCAGCGCTAGTAATCAGGCATAGTAATAGAATCGAACGAAATAAAATTTTCATTATAGTGTCTTCCTAAATTGCGGAATAAGTGATAATAATCAATTGATTTTTAATAAGATATCGTCGAACGAAAAAATCCTATCACAGATTCTAGTAGATATAAAGCGATATTATCTTATTTGTGAAGATATTCTTCAGTAGAATTAATTAAAAGAAAGAGTGTTCTCACACTCTATATAAGAAAAATCTATACTCCACACAAAAACTACAACTTACCAACGCTAACCTAATCCAAACTATCAACATAATCCCTAGTTCTTCGCTGCATATCCAAGTTTTTCCATCTGTTCCTGTATATCAGCGGGAATAGCGGGAGGTTCAAGCGTGGTATCGCCGCTGGTGAAGAATTCCGGGGATAGTGATTCACTTTGAATATACTGATATATGGCTTGCATATCTTGTAGGTGTTTGGGTTGTTGAGCGGCAATATTATTGGTTTCTGCGGGATCAGCTTTTAAGTCGTATAACTGGATAGGCGCAGGTACGGGCATGGGGTATCCAGTAGGTGAGTTATCCAGTTTTTTATTAATATCCGGCGCGAAGATGTATTTGAATGTTTCGGTTCGTACCGCTTTTTGATCCGTACCGTAGGTCATTCCCTCACTATAGGAAAATCTATCAATCTCTTTTTTACCGTTCATAAGAGGCAACAGAGTCTTGCCGCGTTGGATAACAGGTTGTTCCAGCCCCAATACATCCAAGACGGTGGGCATCATATCAAGCAAACGCACTTGCTGATTGATTTTCTTGCCCTGAGGTATGCTGCCGGGGAGATGAAAAATCAAGGGAACCTGCAATAGTTCATCATAAAGCGTATGCCCATGCCGCGATGGCCGGGGCATGCCCCGTTCGCCAAGGTCTTCACCGTGGTCGGAAGCGATGATGATCAAAGTTGAATCGAAGAGCTTTCTCTGCTTTAACTCGCGAATAATGGAACCAGTCCATTCATCAGCATAGCGCACGCCGCCATCATACGAATCATCATCCAGTATTTTTTGATCATCCCATGTCCGGGCGATATTGCGGTATTCCAGGAACTGATGATGCTTGTAGGGAAAATGTACGGCGTAAGTATGTAAAAACAGGAAGAACGGCTCGCCCTGATGCGCGTCCCACCATTCACAGGCGCGTTGATGAACTGCTTCGTAACTATATGAACTGTCGTACATCATATCATAATAGCGGTCGAAACCCTGGTTAAAGCCCAGGTCGCCGCGCACGGCGATTCCAGAGGTGAAGGCGGCGGTGCTATAGCCGGTTTGCTGGAGACGTTCAGCCCAGGTTAGATAGGATTCCTGCAAGCGGTTTCCCTTGCTTCCGGGATTACCGCAGCCGGTTTCGGACGGGTAGAGACCAGTAAAGAAAGAGGCGTGTGACGGGGTAGTCCAAGGCGCCTGCGATACAGTCTGAAGGAAGGTCGAACCGTTTAGAGCCAATTGATCAATGTATGGCGTCAGGCCGCTCTGATTACCGTAGGCTCCAACGCGATCCGCCCGGAGAGTATCGAGCAGAACCAACAGGACATTGGTCTTCTTCTTTTCGGGTTTAGAAACGCCGATGACGGGTTCAGCCCAACAGGCGATCAGCGGCTCTTCCCCGCTCAGTCTGTCAAGTTTGAATATCAGATCAATTTCGCTTCCGGCATACTCAGCCAGCGATAAATGATAATCATGGAACCGGAAAGAACTTAGCGGTTCATTTACCGGAGTTATTACTTTAGAAGCAAGTATTTTCTCCTTATTATTGGATGTCCTGGCGATTATTTGAAATTCAGCTGCGGTCGAAACCAGCGAAAAAGGCGGCAGAATGCCAAAGGCTGAATGCAATACAGCGTTTGCAGGAACAGATACTTTGTAAACCAATTGGCTGGGACAATGCACTGGAACGGTAGTACGCCAGTCATCCGCGATAGCGAGCCTACGCACCTGAATATCCTTACCGACGAAATCGTCGGGGATTGCAGTTTTTTCAAGCAGGATTTTGCGGGTGGTTTTGGCCATCTCGTTGTTCCAATTTTTGAAGAGATCGCCAAATTGATACTGGTTGTTTCCCATTGAAGCGACTAAATCAGCGAAGAATCCCGTTCCTAGGCCCTGGAATAATCCAAATGTATCGCCTAAATACCATTCTTCTTTTGCCTGGAAAGTGACTGGTTGCTGATCGTCAATGGTGAAAGATATTTTATTGTCTTGAACGCTGAGTTTGATATCAGCCCAATGTGAATCATTAATGGGCAATGAACGCTTCAGCAATGGATTAACATGAGGGAATAGATAATTGAATACCTGAACAGATATTTCATTTTTAACTCCAATGGTTTTCCATCTGACGCCGACCGCGCGTTTGATGTTATCACCCATCCAAAATACAATGCCATTCCATGATTCTGGACGTGAAATATCCATCCAGCTGCTTAAACAGACCTCAAAGTTCTTTTCGAGTGGTTTATGAAACGAATAAAGCGTACCACGCAAATCACCGGATTCATTGCTTTCAAAACGCAGCGCCTGCTTACCCTGCCAATCGGTCATCCATAATGCGGAGTCGTGTGGATAGGTTAACATGGAAGGCAGTGGTTTATTGTCTTCAGGATATTGAAGCGCGCCTTGCGCTTCAACCAGTTCCGCATCAGAGAAAAGATGCAGCACTGATTTTGAAGAATTATCCTGTTTTGCTCCACATGAAGATAATAAAACAGCCAAACCGATTGATAAATATAGAGAAACGTTGCGCATTGGTTATATCTTTCCAACTCGTTTGATCATGGGTAATATTAACTTAGCCCTTACCCTCACCCGCGGGGAGAGGGGACATTGACGCCCGGAATTAATTGTTGGCAAAAATAGTATAACTATTAAACAAACAATATGCGTATTGAAATCACATTGAAACACGTCATATTGAGTATCGCTCTACATGCAACTATGGTATTAGAACCATAACTATGATATAAGAATCAATTGAAAAGGAAAAGCGATATAGCAGTTGCTCAAAGTTTATTGGTAATGTATATCTTAAAAGGTATTTAATCCTGGAGCATAATAAGAGGATCATGAAATTATTAATCCATTCATTTTTAATAACCTTAGCCTTATTCGCCACAACTAATCCAATTTACGCTGAAGACGCCTCAACTATACAAATTACGGTGCAGGACAGCCAAATCGCCAAACTGTACGTCGCTATGCTGGACCGTGATATTGAGGAATTATTAAAAACAATTGATGCATCTACTGATCAACTAAAAGCATTACGGCGCTCTGAATTGACGGGCGCAATGGCCTATGCTTATACCATTCCATCATCCAAATGGCGCAAAAGCGAAGTGATCCTGGAACAAATCCGTTCTAATATCGCTGCTCTGATAGATCAAAAATCGGCCTCAATTCTCTCTGCGGAGAACGAATCTTACCAATCATCATTGCTTACCGAACCTTTGATTAATGCTTATGTTCTTATTGCTCAATATTTGCCTAAGCCAGAAAAAACCGCTTTGAGAGCATTTCTGGATGGACGCATCGAGTTCTTATTCACTCACCCGGTCCGTATGCAGAATGAAAAAGGGATGACCTGGTGCGCCGTAATGGCTTTGGCGTCGCGCCTGAGCGGCGATGATAAATATCAGCAAGCCGCGCATCTGGCCTTTGATTGGCTGAAACCACTAATCGCAGAGTCCGGTGAATACCTTGATCCCAACGGAATTGGTTTACGCCGGGCGTTGAGTTTCATACGCTATCTGTTTTTATATCGGCTTCATACAGACCAAAATGATTTAGATGATTCTATTGTCGGCTGCTTGAGGTGGTTTTCCAGAATTTATAATTTCCGGGGCATTCCCTTAATCAGTGATAACCAAAATAACGGAGAGTTAAATGGCTCTGGCATCGCTCAACTGATTGGTCCTATATCGTATTATTCCCGGCGAGAAGCGGATTTCACTCAAATTGCCACGCGCTATATCGAATCGTTGCTCGATTCGCCGCCCGGTTTCAGCCTGGGAGGAGGGGGATGCACATTCCTGTTAGGCGCGGCATATCATAAACAACCTGAAGTATTGCCAGAGACGCCTTATAAACCGTATTTCGAGATTCACGAGCAGTCTATGCTATCGAAATATGCGCTAGTCGGCAAGAATTATCAGGCGGCGGTAATATTGCAGGACCCCGGCGCCGCCAGAGGAATGCAGTCTTGGTCTTATAAAGGTCAACCGCCGGTTATCTTCCCTGCTCACCCCCAGTTCACACGAACCATTGGTTATGGTTATGACAGCAAACGGCTCAATGCAAATGATAAAAACCAATTGTCATCTTATAAAGTTGTCTCCGTCACTGATGGAATAGAGGTTTTGTTTGTTCCAAGCGATAATTTAACAACGGCCTATGTTTTTTCAGATGACATGACTGTTGTTATACACAAGCAGCCCTTTGAAGATGCGATAATCGAATTGATAAAAGATAAGGTTCATTCAGCAATCATTAAAAGAATTGAGGAGGGCGTCCTAACCTTCACCAATACCGATGCGCAACTTTTGTTTCCAACAGGAATTATTCCAAACTATGAAGAATTCAATCAAGGTGAAAGGTTACGGGTCCATTACAAGAATAGATTTTGTTGGTACACATTAGCTGGTCCGCAATCAAAATCGATTATTCGTTCCATGCAATCCGGGTTGATTTTCGTACATCTACATGAGCAAAATCTATCTATAAACCTGTTAATCAATCCGTCCCCTGAGGCTTATACGCTTGAAAGTGAATTTCCGGGAACCAAAATCCCGATCCCAAAAATGGCTGAGTGGTCTGTAAGGATAATAAAACAAACTAATTAATTAAGATTTTTTTTCTTTGAACCATAAGAAATTTTGTTTCCATTATGCTAGAATGACTAATAGTGTAATTTATGGAGGTTGCTTGATATGAAATCGCCGAATATGGCGTATAAGCCCTACTATACAGCCTGTTTGAAGGTTACCGACAAGCCGGTTCTGGTTGCTGGAGGCGGCGATGTAGCCCGGCGTAAAGTCGCTTCGTTAAGCGATTGCGGCGCCAGAGTAACCGTTACCAGCCCGAAACTTGATTCTGTATTGGAATATATGGCTTTTCAAAAAGAGATTATTTGGAAAGAACGCAATTTTAAACCATCCGACGTAGATGATATGTTTCTGGTTATAGCGGCAACCGATGACAGAGAGACGAACAAACTTATTGCCAAACTATGTAAATCAAAAGATATTCTTTGCAATGTGGTTGATGCTCCTGAAGAATGCACCTTTATCGTCCCCAGTTCAGTTGAACGCGGTCCATTATCGATCTCGGTTTCGACATCCGGCATCAGCCCGACTCTGGCGGCATCCATCCGCCAGGAATTAGAAATGGCTTATGGCGAGGAATATGGTACTTTCCTGGAATTGGTTGGAACCTTGCGGGCGCTGGTTATTGAGAGTTTCCCTTCTCCACATGCGCGACAGCGCATCTTCGACCGGATGATTGCATCGCGAGCGCTATCGTTTATCCAGAATGGTCAGGAAGATAAGGCGCGCAAGGAATTAGAAGACATTATATTCGATGCCAGAAATGATCCCATGCTTCGTGAGAATAGATAATCCCGGCCAAAGTTTGATTCAAATCTATAAATACCTATGAATAACTTTATTAAATCAAACAAGAATCCATTTCAAACAATACTGATTATTCTGGCAGCTGCCGTTATATTCATGGGTTGTGGAGAATCTAATAATAATAGCCCTGCAATCGATTCCTATCGCGTTCAGATCGGGGATAAGAGTCTGACTTTCAAACAGCAAATGTTATATGTGATGGTTTCCCTTGAGTTATACCGTCTGCATACAGGCTCTTACCCCAATGAGACGAACAACCTTGATGCTCTAATCGTCAAACCGGAAATTCTTGAAGCGACCGGCGAATGGAAAGGTCCCTATGCTTTGAGCGATAAGGTTTTCCTTGATCCCTGGAATCATCGTTTGATTTATAGCATCGACCAGAACGGCAAAGTGGATTTACGCAGTTATGGAAAAGACGGCGCACCAAGTGATGATGATATCTTAGCCAAAGATATGTTCCCCGACCTGTTCAGAGAATTAGAGAAGATGCCTAAAATGGGGCCGATTCCGGTTGTTCCTGCTGAAGAATGATTTGCATATAAAAATGAGGTAAATCTTAAAAGGGTCTGACGGAAATAAATCCATCAGACCCTGATTGTATTAAGGTTATGTCTTTGATTTACGCTTTGGGAGGACTCTCGAGAACACGCAAGTTCTTTTCATCGAAGTAGAGAATTTTCCCTTTTTGATATGATTCAACTGACATGGCGATAGTAACCATGGCTTTGAGCGCTGTTTCAGCATTCAAAACAGGAGCCTTGCGTGATTTTACGCAGCCCAGGAAGTTATCCATGTGATCTTCGCGTTTTTCACAAGCAAACTGGATTTCATTTTTGCCGAATTTATCAACAAATTTCTTCTCAAATTTCTTTTCAGCAGTAACTGTAATGTGGTCAACATGTCCTTCAAACTGGCCGTGAGGAACCATCATGATAGTTCCTTCATGGCCGCGGATCAGCCCGGGAATGTGAGTACTGTTGGCCATACTTGAACTTAGAACAACCTGATGCTCGCCGGGATATTCAGCCATTAACGCAAAAGTATCAGGCACTTCACGTGAATCTTTGAAGATGTATGTACCGCCGCTGGCCATAACTTTGTATGGGAATTGCGGTTCGGGCCAGCAGATATTCAATGGCGCCATGACGTGGTAGAAAAGGTCTGTAGCGATGCCGCCGGAATAATCCCAGAACTTTCTGAAACGGAAGAATCTATCAGGGTCCCAGTCGCGTTTGGTTGTTGATCCCAACCATGTTTCCCAATCAACGTAATTGTCGCCAGAAGCCTTGGGGCCTGCATCAGGATCAATGCTCCAGTTCCATTCACCTTCAATGGAATTTCTATGATATGAGCCTTGGCTCATGATCAGTTTACCGATCATGCCTTCTTGCATGGCTTTTTTGGCTTGCCACCATTGGTCGCTGGATGTGGTCTGACTGCCAACCTGAAGAACGCGTCCAGTTTGCTTAACCATTTTCCAAATTTCGACGGCTTCTTCGACGGTTTTGGTCATTGGTTTTTCAAGATAGACGTCTTTACCTTGCTTCATGGCGTCGAGAGCGATGCGGGCATGCCAATGGTCAGGAGTAGCGATAATTACAGCGTCTACATCCTTACGTTTCAAAACTTCCATATAATCGCCGGTGCAATCCTGTTCATTTTCAGGATCAAGATCAGCGGCTCTGGCGGCGTTTTTACGGCGTTTGACATAAACATCGCAAACGGCGACAAACTGAACGCCTTCTTTTTTCTTGGCCCATCTCAACAGGTGGCTTCCACGACCGCCGATGCCGATGATGGCGAGATTGAGTTTGTCGTTACTTCCAAAAGCTGAAAGAGCCTGGTAATTTGCAGCTGCCAAACCGGCAGTAACTCCCAAACCGGTTTTTTTCATAAAATTACGTCGAGACGATAAAATATTTTCCATTCTCATGTTTCCTCTCTTATTTGACGGTGAATTTTTTATTCCCCCGAAGATATCAAAATACTATTTGAAATCATCAATAAACATATTACTACAATACTCAGTAATTAGAAAAGGGTTAATTCAAAACCTTTAATCTGTTTCTTAACGCTTGACGGCTGAGTGAAAAAAAATACACTTGTTTTTTAGAGGTTCAATTTGCATCGAGTGATTATTTCATTCGATAAACATTAATTGCGAGGTTTACTATAATGGCTGATAAGAATGATCGTTTTGAAGACAATGCACCAGGCAAATATTACATCGATAAGAGCTGCACTTATTGCATGGTATGCTTGGACGAAGCTCCCGATAACATCGCTGAAAGCGATGATGGCGACCACTGCTATATAACCAAACAACCAACGACTCCAGAAGAGATAGAACAACTGGAAGCCGCTATCGAAGGTTGCCCTACAGAATCTGTCGGTAATGATGGATAATTAAATCACTTAATTATTCACGTTACTACTTTATAGGTTAAATAAAATCAGACTGTTTGGTTAAGCGCCGAATAGTCTGATTTTTTTTATTGCATAGATATCAAAAGATAAGGATAGATAATGGAACGCAGGCAATTTATTTCAAATACTACTGGTTATTTTTGCGGCGCTGTACTATGCCCGGCGCTTCATCCCATCAAATCTTATAGCAATGCCAAGGCTACTCATCACTCTATATCCGATCTGGAACTACTGGGTATACAACAGCCCTCCCTGTTTGGTAAGGGATTCAATTTAAGAAAACCAGCAGCCGAAGCTTTTCAAAAAATGATCTTCGCCGCCAAAAAAGACGGAATCGAACTTTATTCTTTATCAAGTTACCGGAGTTTCGAACGTCAGAAAAATATATGGAACAGTAAATATAGAGCACTGCTGAAGAAAAAAATACCGCCTCAAAAAATCATCCAGAATATTATTAGATATTCCAGCATCCCCGGAACATCACGTCATCATTGGGGAACTGATTTGGACATCATAGATAATTCCAAACCCCGTCCGTCTGATCCACTATTAACCGAGCATTATCTTCAAGGGGGGATTTACCATGATCTTTACCAGTGGCTTAAAAAAAATGGTGCATCTTTTGGATTTGAAGAGGTTTACACCAATGATCCGCTACGCACGGGATATGCGTATGAACCATGGCATTGGAGTTATTCTGAATTATCAATCCCCTACCTGAAACAATACTTAACCATAGACCTACAGAAGCATTGGAAAGCACGCTCAATAGAAGGACATACAGCATTTGATGAAGCGTTTATTGACCGTTTCAAGCGTGAATGGGTGTTGGGCGTTAATCCAGGATTAATTCCTGAATAATATAATACTAAATTTTCACATTACGCCGTAAACGCTTTAAGGCTTCAACGTTATCTTTGGGAATAACGCCATGCTTGTCTGGTGGAACATCCAGCAGCAGATTTACGCCGCGCTGTATGGATATATCAAATAGATTCTTAAGGTCTTCATCAGCGCGAGGGACGTCTCCATCAACGTAAAACCATTCTTTACCAATGGGATCGCATATTTCACCTGGCATGTAATATCTTTTGCCTTCAATGGTTCGCCAGGGTTGATGACCGGCTTCTGGAGGCATTTTTCTTTCAATGGCGATCAAATCAGACGGCCAGGCGTAATCTACTCTATAATTTTCCCCGGTTCCTATACCGCTATTCATCATAATGATGGATTCGGGCTGTAACTCGGCAATATGATTATAAAGAAATTGCCTGTAACCGCGTCCTAAGACGCCGGGAATATCAATCCACACCTCAGCGATTGAGCCATATTGGGTGAGAAGTTCAGTAATTTGGGCGGTTTGAAAGGATTGATATAAAGAAGTAGTGTATGGAATTATTTTTTGTTTTTCGTTTTCGGGTTGATTCCGGGCATCAGAATAGGTAACGCTGCCAAACCGGTGATGATTATCCCATGAGCAATAATAGAATCCCGGCAGCACTCCCCGGCGTTCACATGCTTTGACGAATTCTTCTACAACATCCGTTTTATTGCCGCTGGCTGCAACCGAGTAGTGAGTTTGTTTACTAGGCCACAGGCAATGACCGGCAACATGCTTAGTAGTTAATACAGCGTATTTCATCCCAGAATCCCGTGCGACGCTGACCCACTGATCGACGTCCAGCCGATCCGGGGCGTATACTATAGGATCATCATTACCTGTTGGAAGTTCGTTAGAAACAAAGGTACTCATACCGAAATGGATAAACATGCCATATTGCAGAGCTTCCCACTTTTTTAATTGATCCAGACTGAGCCTCTGGGAACCTTTGGAATCGTCTGTTTTTTTAGCATCCACCACTTCGGTGGAATCGGCCAGACTATTGGTTGCGACGCTCGACGCCAAAACGGCTCCAGCAACTGACTTTGTCACGAAGGACCTTCTGGATAGTGAAATGTTACTCATGGGTGCAACTCCTATCAGAGATAAAAAATAGAGGCTTTTATTTGAACAAAAACCAGTCCCTGATTGAAGGGGGATGAATGAAAATGTTATCAGTATTACAATCAGTTTGTGATAATTCCCATAGTAAAAGTAAATGAGGAGTATTTTTATGACGCGCCTAATCAGTATAGTTATATTGGCGCTTATTTCGAGCGTCTGTTTTGCGCAAAATAACGAACCGCCAGTAAAAAAAGTTCTGGATGATCTTGGATTTATGTTAAACCAGATCGATTACATTAAAAATAGCGCCTCTTTACAAGGATTATTTATAAAAGTTGAACCAAAAGTAGAAATTGTTCTTGCAGCAAAATATTCATCTACCCAAGAACCAGAAACTGCAAAAATCAGGTTTGGTTATTATTCTTTAGGCGCTCCCACCCGCCTTCATACATTATTCGAAAGTGGATCGGAGGTTGATGGTCAAAGCCGGATTTCAGGTCTCCCGGCAACGCCGCGAGGGCCATACCGGTTTGTTCCGCCACCAAGTCCCTTCGGATTTTTCGTGCAAAGCGCCGCATTTAATCCTACTTTTTCAGTAAAAAAAGAGACTGTTTATACCCAGGATAAGAGGAATAAACCCATCACGCGTTTTGATGGCCATATCCATAAAGCCCGGATATATCCTTATAAAACAAAATCCGGCATCAAACAGAATTGGTATGTAATATGTTGGGAATTCACCGGGGATAATGATTATCAAGACCTGGTAATAGTGGTTCGTGGAGTGAAATTGATTCAATCCCCCAAAAAGAAAGTGAAACCTAAAAATCATCTAGATGATGGATATGATTTATATCAAACGCCTTACGTAACACGCCTTATACCAAATCCTCAAAATACATAAATAACTTGAATGGCATTCATATTACCTTTCATCCCTTGAGCAATAATTGCGCAAACAACCTGCGCTAATGTGCTAATTTTGCTCAATTTATGTATTAACAATTTTCCTCGTAAAAATACTTTAATTTCTCATAAACCACAAATCAATAAAACAATCCAGCGTTTTTTGCTATGCATCAACTTATACTCATGGATAAATAATTATTGGCCTCATTCTTGCAAATTAACATATTTGTAAAAAAAATCCTGAAAATAAAAGTTAATTATTGAGAGGAAAATACAAGATGACATCTAAGTATTTCACAATTTGCTGTACTTTAATAATTCTTCTATTGGCGTGCGTCTATTATCCAGAAATTGCTGAATCAAAATCGCTGGGTGATAAATCATCAGATGAATTATTCGGCATGACGAAACTATGGACCATACAATTAAAGGTTTCCGCTGAACAATGGGAAAAAATCGAACCGGAAAATTCCGGTGGATTCCCCGGTGGACCTCCTATGGGCAATCGTCCGCCAATGAATGATGGAGATAATCGTCCTCCACGACCGGATCAAAACATACGAGATACTAACGTTCGACCTGATGCACAAGATCAACGTCCTCCACGACCGGATCAAAACATGCGAGATACTAACGTTCGACCTGATGCACAAGATCAACGTCCTCCCCGGCCGGATCAAAACATGCGCGATACTAACGTTCGACCTGATGCGCAAGATCAACGTCCTCCACGACCGGATCAAAACATACGAGATTCTAACGACCGACCTGATACACAAGATCAACGTCCAAACCGCCGAGAAGGAGGAATGAGAGGCCCGGGACCTGGTATGGGAGGAACGAATTTTACATACGTTAAAGCAGATTTTGTATTTGAAGGACAAACCATCAAGAATGTTGGTCTACGGTTTAAGGGGCATTCAACATTTATGATGGCGCGTAATAGCCCCAAGAAATCATTCAAAGTTGATTTTAATAGATTCTCAAAAAACCAGAAATTTTTTGGCATCAAAAAATTAAATCTGAATAACAATATGATGACTCCATCTCACATGATCGATACATTGGCTTATGAAATGTTCAGGGATTTCCAGATAGCGGCGCCCAGAACAGCATTGGCTAAGATTTATTTGAATGTGGAAGGACGCAACGAACCTGAATATCTTGGTTTATATACCATGATTGAACAAGTCGATTCAGACTTTCTGAAACGTAATTTTGATCAAAAAAAAGGTCTATTAGTCAAAGCGCAACATCTTCAAGATTTTCCATACCTGGGCGAAAACTGGGATAATTATGTACGACAATACATGCCAAAATCGGATGATGTTACCTGGAAAGAAGCCAAACGGTTTATGGATTTCACCAAATTCGTCAATGAATCGAGCGATGAAGAATTCACAGGACAGATCGAAAAATATACCGATGTAAATCAATTCCTGCGTTTTCTATCGGTATATGTGGTTACCTCCAATTACGATGGAATTCTCTCGATGGGACAGAATTTTTACATCTATGGCGATCCCAATAGTCAAAAATACCTATGGATACCTTGGGATTTGAATCATTCATTCGGCACGTTCCCCATGGTTGGATCTTACATTAATCAAATGCAAGCGAACATAGATCAACCTGTAGCGACTAATCAGATTCTTATTGAACGCATACTGGCTATACCTCAGTGGAAAGAAAAATATTTGGGATATATCCGCGAGTTCAATAAAACAATTTTCCAACCGGAACGCATCAGAGACAAAATTGACGCCATAAATAAGGTCATTCAAGATACAGTAAAAGAAGAACCGAACTCGCAATTCGATCAATACGTTAAAGCAATCTCTGATGAACCCATTGATATAACGCGAGAGATAGATAATCCATTTTCTCCCGGAAATAGACCAGGGGCAGATCAGAACAGAGAAGTCCGTAGAGAAGGAAGACCAGATTTTGGAAGAGGCCCCGGAGGAAGAGGACCAGGGGGAATACGCTCAAGTTTTTCTATTGTTTCCTGGATCGAAGGACGTCGTCTATCCATCCAACAACAGTTGGATGGAGAATCTGAAGGAGTCAAACTCACGCGAGGCGGCCCTGGTGGTAGAGGCGGTCCTGGCGGCCCCGGCGGCCCCGGCGGTCCCGGCGGTCCCGGCGGTTTTGGTCCGGGTATGTTTTTAGGCCCACAACTCCTTGATGTACTTGATATTGATAAAGATGGCAAAATTCCTCAATCCGAATGGGATAACAAGGTTGTTCAATGGTCTACTGAATGGGATAAGGACAATAGCAAAATTCTAAATGAAAAAGAGATTTCAGATGGTTTAGGGCAAATCTTTCACGCTCCAGAAGACATGCCATTCGGTCCTCCAGAAGGTTTTTCTCCAGGAATGCTCTTGGTGGCGCCTTTTATGGAAAAAGCGGATGATGACGGCAATATAACTCAATCTGATTTCAAATCATTATGGGCGGATTGGTTCAAGAATTGGGACGCCAATCAAAGTAATGATCTCGATAATAGTGAAATAACTGGAGGTATTAATCAAAACGCCAGACCACCAAGAGGATTCATGAGAGGTCCTCCAGGATTTTAATCAAACCTTTTCGTAACTATTCGTAATAAAGTAATCCCCGGTGATTTATTGCCGGGGATTGCTAATAATTATAGAATTATTAGTTCTAATCAATATTATCAGAATTGGCATGATGTCCTTCATAAGCGGGTAGATAGATATGAAATTTCGATCCAATGCCCGGTTCGGATTCCACTATGATATGCCCCTTATGTTGTTTGATTATTGAAAAGCTGATTGCCAAGCCCAAACCCATACCTTTCTGAGTCACGTTATCCCTAGTGGTAAAATAGGGATCGAATATCTTGGATAGATGTTCTGAAGGAATTCCGCAACCATGATCTTCGATAGTGACTACAAGGTAATGTCCTTTGGATAAATCAATCATCGATTCATCATGAATTTCAATATTCTTGATACAAATATTTATAAGCCCCCCGTCCGGCATGGATTGACTGGCATTATCTATAACATTCTTGATTACCCGGTCGATTTGCCGGTCATCAACTTCAACCGCATCGAGATGATCCTGTATGTCAAACTCCAAACGAGTATTGGATTCATTAATCGCGAGGAGTGATGAACGTTTCACTATTGTGTCCAGAGAACACAATTTCTTGATTGGCTTGCTCGCCTCACCAAAAGATATCAGTTTCATGGTTAAATCATGAGCTTTATGACTGGCCTTTTCCGATACGAGCAATCGTTTATAAGCAACACTCTGGGGATCAAGAGAACGTTTGACTAATGAAATGTTCCCGAGAATCGCCATCAGAAGGTTATTGAAATCATGCGCGATTCCGCCAGCTAAGACTCTGATCGCTTCGAGTTTTTGAATTCTTTGAGCGTCTTCTTCAGCGCGTCTTTTATCAGTTATATCCTGGATAGTGCCCACCATACGAATTGGTTGGCCGGAATCGTTGGTCACGATATTGGATTGTATCTGAACCGTACATAATAAGCCTTCCGCTAAAATAATACGGTGATCGAATTTGAACGTTTGTTTTTCTGTTAATGCCGTACGAATAGTTTGCTGTACGTATTTCCTATCTTCAGGATGAACGAAATGCAGATAGGATTGGTACGAACCTTTAACACTCTCCCTTGCGGTTCCTAATATTCTATAAGCCTCATCTGATCCAAACAGTTTGTTTTGAGAAAAATCTGCGATCCAATGACCAATGTGGGCGATTTTCTGAGCATGAGAAAGCCATTTTTCACTTTCCCGTAATGCCCGGTGTTTCCGGTAAACGATGAGTAATGAAACCAATACAAGGATAATTAAAACAAGTAATGGAATCCAGAAACCGGTTTTCATATAAAAATACGGTTCAACAAAAAACCGCACGGATGCGGGAGTGGGATCAAAATTTCTTTCCTTATCGGCCGCCCGCACTTCGAATACATACTCTCCGGGATTCAAGGGAGGAGAACTGACCGTATTCTTCTTTTCATATGGCGACCATGGAACGATATCATTCCCGCTTTGATGATCTAATATTCGCCAAGAAAAAGCCAACTCATTTGGAAGCGTCATATGCAACGCATCCCATCCATGAAATGAAAAAATGCCCATTCCTTGCGGAACAATATCTTTGGGAAAAACATCAATCATGGTTTCGGGGGCATAGGTTGATGGAGTGTATCGCACCAAACCTGCGGGTTCTACTACAAACCAAACCGCGCCGCTCGAATCTTCAGTAATTTTAGTTATCCGGGATTCCAATTCGATCTCTTTTTTTGAAAAAGTGATCCATCTGTGGTCCCGGAAAGAAGCAACGGTAGAATCATCCATCCCCGCCCATATAGCGCCCCCGGAATCTTCATACAGGCATAATATCCAGTCACTGGGAAGTTCTCTGCGACTGTTATAATTCTTAAAATCCATACCGTCATAAACGAAAATACCCAATCCACTAGTCCCAAACCAGATGGAACCATCACGGTCAACGCAAATATCAGTTACGGCATGGCCAATATTACGCGGCGTTTTAAATATATCTAAAAAAGGATATTCTTTACCTATCACTTCTATACCATCATGAAAAACTATCCATCTTGTTCCATCCCGTGTTTCCTTGAATAATCTTACTCTCTCGTTTGGCTGATGATTGTTCCGTTCATAAGGCTTCCAGCCCAATCCAGTACAATAGAATAGTCCTTCCGCACCATATAACCAGAATACTCCATCAACAGTTTGATATCCATTTAATTGATTCAAAGAATCAGGTATTGGAACTGAGCGTATGATTGAAAGATCGTTGGCAGTGTATTCAATAAAAGCATTTCTCGTATGAATCGTCAGTCGATCCTTATCATAATGCAGGATTTCAATAATTTCATCATTGTTTTTCTTAAAAGTCCCAAGGTTTATCCAGTCATCTTCTATTGGGCTTATGATTTCACCTTTTTGCGTGATTATTCTCGGAGAAATTTGTGGAGATGAAAAAAAACGCTTCGCTTTAAAAATATATTCTGATGGTGGCGGCGTGAATATTGCCCAATCTGATCGCTGAACTAAATAGACTCCATTTCTTGTACCTATCCATATCGAGCCATCTTCAAAAGAGCGAATCATTTCCACATATGGTTGAGCGAAGTCATTGGATAGTTTAAAATCGCTCCAAGCATTGTGTTGATACAAACGCACACCCATTTTCGTACCAACCATGATGGAACTATCGTGGGTTTCAAAAATACTACGTGGTTGAACAGCTGCATCTTCTACTATTTCCCATCGCTCTCCATCAAACTGGAAGAGCGCTTTAAGTCCTGCGGCCATAATTCGACCATTTTTCATTTTATATAAATAACGAATATCTTGACCTAAAGAATGATCATTCCATTCCCGCCCATTGAATTGATAGATTCTATTTCCTCCCGCCAAGATCGATCCATCATCCAGTTCAATCAAACAGCGGATGGCTTTGTTTTGGAAAAACTCAGGATTATTAACAAGAGTCCATTCTTTAGAGGCAGTTTCCAGGGAATTATATGAATAGAGAAACCCGTTATCCATCCCGAACCATATCTCACCGTTTTTTCGTGGGAGTATAGTAAACACTGAGTCCATTTTCAAATCCGGTACAGTTTGGGTGGAATACTGTTTCCATTGCAGACCATCATAATATTTAATACCCTTTATACTGCCGACCCATAATCCACCTTGAAGATCGCAGGCAAGACTGCGGATCATATAATCTGATAAATCTTTCTCTTCATTAATTGTTTCCCATTTAGAGCCATTGAAACGGGAAAGTCCTCCTCCCCATGTGGCAAACCAAATCGATCCATCGGGAGTCTGAACCATGTCGCGAACTACTTGATAAGCAAGCCCATCGAAGGGTTTGAATAACCGTGATACCCAAACTGATTCGCCGAAAACCAGTGTAGAATAAAACAATGCGAGAATAAATAGACAGACCATTCGATAAGAAATCGACGAATATAACTGCAAAACAGTATTAAACAAGAACTTTTTCATATATATATCATTATCAAATAAAAGAGTGTTCAACTAATATTAACGAGAAGAAATGCGAATATGTTGTCAGTTTTTTTGAGTTTTCCAACTACTAATATTATAGTCAATTAAAAATGAAATTTGTCTTAAACCATTGTTTTTGGGCTTATCTTTGTAAAATCATTGGAATAAAAGCAGATTAATGGTATTTAAGGTATTTTGCTAGTAATGCATCCATTCGAGAGAGGTTGTATGTTGAGGTTGGAGCCAATCTTGCCGTATTTCTAAAGCTAACGGCGATGCGTCATCTGATTCGATAATTTTGTAAATCCTAATTTCATTCTGGATATCCACTGAAGAGAGCGTATCGCTTTCTATGAAGAATTTTTTTTGATTAAGATAAATATCCGGGTATGCTTCAAAATCAGCTGATGACTGATAAAAGTTGGCTGAGACTTCGTTATTAATATCAATCAGTTCCAATCCTGCGTAAGCCAAAAATTGCTCGAAAGGAATATCGCCGGAAGAGGCGATATAATCAGAATAAAATAAATCCCAGGAAGTATTGGTTGTATCATGCAGCGCTTGCAGAAGGTCGCTGGTGGTATAGCCGCGTCCTGGAGCATAATAAGATTCCGCTTCCGCTTGCAGGTAAGCGCGGTTATATAAGAGCAAAAAGAAATCATCAAAATTCTTCTGATTGCCGGTTAAGCGGCGGATTTCCAGATCAATGCACATGCCTAGCAACTCGCCGGATATATAATAACTGGTCCAATTACTATACCAATCAGTTTTATACTTATCATTATTTGGAATCAGCCAGTTATCAAAACCTGCCTGCTCAGGACTGCGTTCATAAATTCCCGTTGAATTACGGAAATTCGTCATTTGATCAGCGAATTGATCATAAAATTCTTCTTTGTTCCAAACGCCGGATCGCACCATGATCAGATCAGCCAGATAACTGGTGCACCCTTCGGCAAACCATAAAAGATCCGTGTAAACTTCTTTGGTGTAATCGAACGGCCCCAAACCTTGAGGACGAAGCCGTTTAACGTTCCATGTGTGGCTTAACTCATGAGCAGCCACCCAGATGGTCATATCCATATTTGGCGTTTGATCATTCAAGGCATGTCTACGGGTCATCTGACAGCAGTTCATATGCTCCATCGCGGCGCTGTAATTTGAATCAGGGAAAAAATGCCAGAAGAAAGTATAGATGTCATTATCTATGGGGCCTAACATTTCGACGGCGTACTGTTGAAGTACGCGAAGCGTTTCAACCAACTCCAACCGTCTTTCCCCGCTTCCGGTGTTAGCGATGCAGACGCGATATTCTGTATTGGCAATAGTGAAACGATCCACAATGAATTCACCCATTTGAACCAATTCGTCTATCATCCGGTCGTAATGGGGAAACTCAAAATGCCTCTGACCGATTTCACCGGCGCTGGATAAAATATGCCACCCCGGATAAGGCTCGATATCCAAAGATACTGGATTGTCTTGATGATCAACCACATACATATACAGGCTGGCGCCAATCAGGAAAGCATGAAAATCATTGAGTTGAGATAATTCTCCGGTCAGGTTATCGCTGAAAACTCGATATTTAACGGTTGCTTGAGAGGCGCCAAGCATCTGAATATTCCAGGTTAGTTTATCTGTTTTATTGAATGGAAGAGAGTTTCCATTCGCTTGGGCGGAAAAACGGCTTATGTTACGGGAGAAATCGAAAATCTGATAATGTCCGGGAGACCAGGCGGGCATTTGAAGATCGAGTGAATCAGTCTCAATACCTGAGATATCTATCTGAACAATAAAATAGTGATCAGCAGGATTAGGCATCGAGATTTTATAAGCAATTTCCAATGCATAAGAGTTAACGCAAAAAATCCCCAACCAAAGTAAAAGGCCTAATATGAAACTTTCAATCCTATTGGTTCGACTTAGTCTTGGCATAGAGATATAAACCTGTGAAGTCGAAAAACAAATTGCAATCTTTATTTCTTTTGATCTTTATTGTTACTAATACTAATAGTTTCTTGAGAAGAATCGCAGCATGATTGCCCGCTGCAACCTTCGCCGCCTTGTCCGCAATTACATCCTCCACCTTTGGCGGATAAGGATTTCCTTAACGAACGGCTTACAAAAAATCCTGCGATGCAGATTATAATAAAAACAATGATGTTTTCAAACATGATAGATTTCCTTTTAGATTCCTATTCCAAATAATAAACCGGACTGATAGATAACCAAGGTGAGAATATAGGCTATCAGAGTCAATCCACCTAACTGCAGCATAGCCCATTTCCAGGAACCACTTTCCTGCCTGGTGGTTGCTATGGTGGCCATGCATGGCGCACTGATCAAGCAAAATATCATAATACAGAAAGCCGCTAAGGGCGTGAAATCTTTCTGTAGTTTCTGACGCAACGCATCAGATTTTGCATCGGTCTCTCCCAACGAATAGACAATACCCAATTGAGCCACGAATACTTCTTTGGCGGCGAAAGCCCCTATTAGTGCGGTTCCTATTTTCCAATCGAAGCCCAGCGGCTTCAAAACCGGTTCTATACCCTTGCCGATGCGACCTGCAATAGAATAGGTCATTTGCTCCGAGTGAATTAATTGATTGATCTCAGACATTTTCTCATCGTATGGAGATTTGATATCATCTATGTATTTAACAGCGGCTTGATATATTACCGGATTGGATTTTTCAATTGCTTCCAAAGTATGATCTTTCTCCTGATCAAACAATAAATATTTCGTAGTGCCTGTTTCCAATTCATTTTGCTCGATGGATGCATCAAAATTATTTCTAACTACTGATATCTGTTCGATCATTTCAAGAAAAACGGCTAATTTCTTTCCTTCTTCAGACTGAACCAGTCGATCAATGGTTTTATTCTTCTTTTGCTCCGCCATTTCAAATCCCGTTTCAAACGGGTGAAACGCCTGTTGTTCTTCAATCATGTTATATTCAGCGTGAAGCGCATCTACCAGAACCGTAGATTGAGGCGATATATCAAGTAGTGGATTAAGACCTCTGATAGCGGATAAATAATCATTGGTGGATTGTTCTGTAATGGCATCATAATCATGGTCATAAACCGTTTTTTGAGGGAAGGTTGATAAAGCCCACATTACAATTGAGATGGCCAGAATGACAGTGCCCGCTTTACGGAGGTATAACCATGTACGCTCCCACACATGAACCATGACGCCTTTAAGAGTGGGGATGCGGTAGGGCGGCAGTTCCATAACGAAGGCGCTGCTTTCTCCCTTAAAAACAGCAATACGCAGCAGTTTAGCCACACCAATGGCAACCATAATTCCAATCAAATAGATCAACCAGAGAATCGGCGCCTGCCATACCTGTGGGAAAAAAGCGGGAATAATCAAAGTGTATATGGGCAACCGGGCGCCGCAACTCATCAATGGAACAATCATCATAGTAATCAAGCGGTCGCGGCGGTTTTCCAGGGTGCGGGTTGCCATAATCGCCGGAACCGAACAGCCGAATCCGACCAGCATAGGTATAAAACTCTTGCCATGCAGGCCGATTTTATGCATCAAACGATCCATATTAAACGCCGCCCGCGCCATATAACCGGTATCTTCCAAAATGGCTATGGCCATGAAGAGCAGAAATATGTTGGGAACAAAGACGATAACGCCGCCAACCCCGCCGATAATTCCATCTACCAGCAATGAAAGCAAAAGGCTATCAGATCCATTAGGCCATAGGTAACTTATCGAGTCACCCAGAAAAGCGAAGCCGTTTTCTATCCACCCCATGGGGATTTCACCAAAAGCGAAGGTTAACTGGAAAACGATATACATCATGATGAAGAATATCGGCAAACCTAGTATCCTATTGGTGAGAACTTCATCTATTTTATCTGAATAAGTATGACGCGCTTCGACGGTCAGGCGGACAGCTTCCTGACAGGCGCCGGAGATGATGCCATATCTTTTATCGGCGATAATAATTTCAGGCGAATCGCCCAGCACTTCTTCAATACGCCTGACTGCTTTTTCGGTTGCCTGAATAATATCATCAGGCCAGTTTTCCTGGTGGATTTCCTTATCATTTTCCAATAATTTTATGGCCAGCCATCGGGGACTGCATTTCTCAGTCAGTTTTTGTTCACGTTCAATCAATCCCTGAATCTTATTGATGTGCTTCTCAATATCGCGTCCTAAATTCATCTGGATGCCAGGCGCCCTATTCTCGTCTTCTGCGACAGATATCACTGCATCCAGCAGTTCATTGATCCCTTTGCCTTTATGGCCAATTGTAGTAACGATTGGGCTTCCAAGCAGATCAGACAAAAGCTTCAGGTCAAACTCTATCCCGCGCAATTTCGCCGTATCGCTCATATTAAGCGCCAGAACCAGCGGGACGTTGAGTTCCATCAATTGAGTTGCAAGATAAAGATTCCGTTCGATATTTGATGCATCAAGGATATCAACAATCACATCCGGCTTTTCATCAATAATGAAGTTCCGGGCTACCAACTCTTCGAGAGAAAATGCCGTTAAACTGTATGTTCCAGGCAGATCGACTACATGGATATTCACCCCTTTATGTTCACAATAACCATCTTTTTTTTCGACCGTAACGCCTGCATAATTACCAACATGCTGGCGCTCGCCAGTTATTTTATTGAAAATTGTGGTTTTGCCTGAGTTTGGATTCCCGACTAAGGCAATAGTTATTTTGTTTATTTTTGAAGACATTTTATTCTTTCTCATTTGGCTCTCCTATATATTTTAGGAGCACCTAACTTTTTATCCAAAAAAAACTCTTCTTATATTGATATTTTAAATTATTCTACCATGATTTTCTGAGCCATACCTCGACCAATAGCTATGCGGCTCTCTTTTACAGCAATAATAAATGGTCCGCCCATTGTATTCTTTATGACAGTAAATTCCATACCAGGATACAGTCCCATATCTGCCAGGCGAGTCTTGAGATTTTTTCCGGCGGTTATTTCAACCAGTCGCACTACTCTTCCAGTTTCCACCATGGCTAAAGGCATTTTGGTTGTATTGGGTGTTACCATAGGGATCACATTGAGAGCGCTTAATTGCACTCTGCTTTGTCCTTTCCAACTTTCAGGTCTTTCAAACATAGGGATATACATTTTTCGCAATTGACGACCAGGTCACCATGCTCGCAATGATAACCTCTTCCTTCAGTCCAATGAATGTTCATTCGCGGGCATCTTTCAATAAATCCAATAAATTCACGAAAGCGCTTCAAAATATTGGGTGATACGCCATGTTCCATCTTGCATGCAGCTTCTTCAGATTCTTTTTCTCCAACCGAAAGAACCTTGACGAAGAAGTCACGTAACGCGCGATGGCGCCGCACTACATTATCAGCTTTTTTGGTTCCTTCAACAGTCAAGGTAATCAGGTCATACGGTGCGTAATTGATCAAACCTTTTTCAGAGAGCGCATGCAGCGCCCCTGTAACGGACGAACTCTTAACATTCATACGCAATGCGATATCTTTAGCTCTGGCGGCCTGTTTTTTATCCACAATGTGGAAAATGGCTTCCAGATAATCTTCAAGACTTTCGCTAAGAGTTTTGGTATTTGTCATAATTATAGTTTCTAGTATCCACTCAACATACTCGTCACACCTTATATTTTACGGCTTGCCTAACTTTTCGCAAGGGGATATTCATTTTTTTGGCAAGTTTTATCTACTTAAGTGAAAGAAGCGGCCCATAACAGGCCGCTTCTTATCTTTATTCATTGGTTACTAAGGCGGACAACCACAAGAGATTGCCCCTACGGGCTACCTCTCACAAGGGAGAATCTGGAACCGGGCAACCACGAGGGATTGCCCCTACGAGCAACCCTAACATGGGAAAATCTGGAACCGGGCAACCACGAGGGATTGCCCCTACGAGCAACCCTAACATGGGAAAATCTGGAACCGGGCAACCACAAGGTACCCCTACGGGATTTATTCACTCGTGGTTGGGTGAGCGCTAATCCGCAACCACTCCAGACATAACCCCTCTAAATTTCGCCATAGATGCCGCGATCAATTTTGTCGCCAGTCTCTTTTTCTATAAAATCCATCATCCATTTGATTGTAACTGATTTAGGTCTGGTGATCGGTCTTCCGACGCCGCGAGCCAGAACGAATTGCGCCAAAATGCCCATCGCACGCGACACGCTGAACAATACTGTATAATACGGATATTCCACTAGACCATAATGATTCAGCAAGGCGCCTGATCCAGCATCTACATTGGGCCAGGGATCGCTAATTTTCTTAACTTGCTTAAGAACATCGGGAACGATATCAAATATTTTAGAAACCAGTTGGAAAATTTCATCATCCATGCAATGTTTTCTTCCAAATTCGAGGAATGCATCATAACGCGGATCGGTTACGCGCAGCACAGCATGACCATAGCCGGGAATAACCTGTCCGCTATTAAGAGTTTCCCATGCGAATTCACGTAATTCTTCATCAGAAGGAACTCCACCGAACTTGTCGCGCAGCATAGCCACCCAACGTAAACATTCCTGGTTGGCCAATCCGTGCAACGGTCCAGCCAGACCATTCAAACCAGCAGACAACGAATAATATGCATCAGATAAAGCCGATCCGACTACGCGGCTGGTGAAAGCGCTGACGTTACCGCCTTCATGATCTGAATGAAGCGTAAGATATAGTTGCATCAATTTGGTGAACATACCATTTGAATCGGGTAGTCCAAGCGTACGAACCAGGTTGGCGCCCCAATCCAGAGAAGGATCTGGTTCAATCAGTTCACCCTTATTGAATCGCAACCGATATACATAACCGGCGATTGCGGGCAATTTTGCAAGGATGTTCATTGCGTCTTCAAAAGCGGGATCCCATAATTCTAACTTAGGTATACCTTCTTCATATTTCTTGGCGAATATCGATTCACCCTGCATCACCAGAATGGCGGTGTTGAACATAGCCATGGGATGCGAATCGGAAGGCATGGCTTTTAACACATCCACCACATAAGCGGGAACCTTGCATCTGCTGGACAGGTCATTCTGCAAGTCTTTCAATTGCTCGGCGTCCGGCAATGAACCGGATAATAAAAGGAATAGAATTTCTTCAGGCAGTTTATCTGTGAGTTCCTTGATCGGAATATCTCTAATTCTCAACCCCTGATCAGGTTCAACAGATGAAGTGTTGCATATAAGTCCACGAACACCGCGCAAACCTCCATATATCTGACCGACTGATACTTCACAAACCTTCAAATTTCCATAAGTCTTCGCAATACGTTGCCGTGCTTCCCGAAATTTAGGAATCCGCTCGGCAAGGATTGATTTTAACATTGACATTTTGTTTCCTCCTTTTTAGGGAAACAGCCCCTTTTCGTGTTTTTAATACAGATTTTCAAATTATTGGATAAAGTAATACTATCAAAAAAATCACTCCAAATGCAACGGCACTCAAGGAAATGGCGTATATTATTCCGGTAATTCGATCCAATATTACTCTACTTAATCATCATTACTTACCATAAAACAACTATGATAACTTAACTTACACAAAAAGAATGTTGATGAATGAAATTTAAGGATTGTTATTGGCGTTTGAACTATTGGCTAAAGATATTTCATCCTTTTTAAGAAAAATCATATTTTGAGAGTAATGTCAATAGATATTTCAAATCCCCCGCCTCCTTGCTCATGCTTGCCACACATCTCTCCTTAACTGTTTCACGCCATTCGCTTGATTCTTAACTCACTGATGATGTATCCTTTCATGAGATTTACTTAACAAAGATATATTTCAAAAGGAAAACCCAATGAAGATCAATACCGGTTTGTTAATGAGACGCGCCTTGCTATCCGTTTTGCTTCTAGCGGTTTGCCTGTACTCTTTAGATGCTCTTGCAAGTGAAAAAGAGGATTCCGGGCAATGGACGCCGCTTTTTAATGGCAAAGACCTCAGCGGCTGGACGGTTAAGTGCAAAGCAGCCGACAAAGAAAAGCCATTCTGGAAAGTTGACCAGGGAACCATTCTGGCCGATTCACTGGATTACAAGGGTCATGACTACGTGTGGCTGATGAGCGATAAAGAATACTCTCAGTTCGTGCTGCGCTTAAAATTCCAGGCTTATAGAGACTGCAAAGGCAACAGCGGCGTTCAAATTATGAGCCGTTACGATGATAATGATCAAGATGGCTGGCTCAATGGCCCGCAAGTGGATATCCATCCCAGCGGCTTCTGGCGCACCGGCATGATGTGGGATGAGACGCGCGGCAATCAGCGTTGGATATTCCCCGATCTCGCTGAAGGCTGGGTCAATGAATCCATGGCTAAGCCGGGCATCATTTTTTACTACAGCGACGAAAAAAGTGGTTGGAATGATTTTGAAATTAAAGTAGAAGGATTAAAAGTTACAGCGAAATTAAACGGCGTCATCATCACTGACTTCAACGGCGACGGCATCCTCAATGATGAGATCCATAAAAAATTGAATGTCGGACAAAAAGGCTTCATCGCCCTGCAAATCCATAAAGGCGATCAACTAAAAATCCGCTTCAAAGATATCAAAATCAAGGAACTCAAATAATCCCGATGCTAACAGTTCAGCCATATAAAGTCACAACATAATAACTATGCTTTATACAAAGCGATCATGTCAAAATTCTCCCCCCAAGTTTGGGGGGAGTTAGAGGGGGGTTGCGCTTCGACGGATCAACCCCCACCTAACCTCCCCCAGGCTTGGGGGAGGAATAACGCGCTTCAATTGGCTGACCTATCACTACCAATGAACCAAGACAAATAATTACCAGGAGATTTCAATTATGTATGTAGTATGCGTTACGATTCACGTTAAACCGGAAAACACGGAAGAGTTTATCCAGGCCACTCTGAATAACGCCCGCAACACGCGCAAAGAACCGGGCAACCTGTGTTTCGATGTGCTCAAAGCGGAGGATGATCCGAACCGCTTCTTCCTTTATGAATGTTATAAAACACCAAAAGATTTCAGCATCCATCAACAAACCCAGCATTACCTCGACTGGCGTGAAACGGTGCAAGACTGGATGGCGCAAAAGCGTATCGGCGTCAAACACAACAGCATCTTTCCAGATGATGTTGACTGGTAAAGAATACCACCGCCTCATTGCAGTCTGACAGATATTTTCAATGTACCGGATCGTGATAATTTTCTTATGGCGATCCGGTTTTGTTCGGCGCCTTTCTGCATGGGCAACTGTTCAATTCTGATGCCGCAATCTTCCGGCGCTTCGATGATTGCTGTACCATTCTTTCCTTGAATCTCCACCATACGTCCGTTTATCTTGCAGGGTAAAAGCGTCTGCCAATAAAACTCTACGCCCTTCCCTTTACTGAGTTCATACTCATCTTCGATAATAATCAGGTCTGGCGAAGGTGAGTTCCATCGTCGAACCCATTTTTTATAATAGCCGTTCCAACCGACAGACGCATCAATTTCAGCGGCGAACTTTTGGCTATCACCCTGCCCAACGGGCTTAATATCAAAAGGTATGGGATTCTTCGGCGCCACGCGCACGCCATCATCAATCGGAACCAGCATATTATGGCGTTGACAATGCTTATAAGGAAAATGCAATGGATCTTTGTAACTACCGATGCCGATATCTACGGCGAAACAATCTCCGGCATACTCAAGAATGAAGCTGCCCTTATCTTCATGGCAGTGATCAGCGCCTTTCATATTGCCCATAATAAATAGTTTCACATCTTTACCATCTAATTTTCGATGGGAACACATGTATCCGGTTTCCGGCAAAAAGACAAATTCAGGCAAGACAGGGCCTTGAGGAGGTATCTGTCTGCTTAAGAGAAGGTCGAAAGGGTCCATACTTCCCGGCGTCATGCGATTCATCATTTTATGGCTCATCGTCACCCAATAACTGTCAGGCATCAGCGCGGCGAGAATCAACATGGCCTGAAGATCAAGGCCGTCATCGTCGCCATCGCAGATTGCCAGGTGATCTTTATCAGTCGTGGATGCAATAGCGCAGGCGAATTGATCAGTTCGCTTCAAGATTTCAGGGAGTACGGCGGAATAATCCACGCCGCGCGCTTTGGCGTATTGTTGAATGACCATGCAATTGCGCCGAACCACGCTGGAGAAATATCCAGGACCTTCATAGTAACCGCCGTCAGAAGCAATGGCGCGCTCGATATTTTCGATTGATTCATTAAACGCAATATCAGTATATGATTTAACTCTGGGATATTCTCTTTCAAGCACCAGATACCCTGCCATGCGCCCTGTATTAAAAAATGCCAGCTGATTGCAATCGAAAATATACTCATGCCGCCAGGTGCAAAAATTGATCGGACCAGCCCCTTCTTCAGATAGTTTACGAAGCACTAATCGACGCCCCGCAGTCGTAAACAATTCTCCGGCAAGATCCATTATCCATGCTGTATCTTCCATACAATAAGACCGCTTAAACGCTCTCAGTTCCCAGCCGGATAATGGAAACTGGGTATTGAAACCATGATCCCAATACTGGCTGACCGCCAGAGAAAGCGCATTACGCGCCGCGATACGCAGCAGTTCCTTATCTTTTAGAACAATAGCAGCAACAGCGGCCTTTCTTGCAATGCTTGAAAATCCCGAAGCATTATCATCTCTAAGTCGGGTATTGCCCCGCGCGAATTGCTTTATGGCTTTTTCGGGCTGATAATTCCGTGCGCTCAGCGCCAATCGCGAGAAATAAGATTCCCCATGTTCCTTCATCTGTTTTTTATGAATATCCCGCAATAAGTCAACCTCATCTTTGGTTAGAAATATTCCGTATGCCGGATCAAAAGAAGGTTGATAATCTTCAGATTTAAGATGTTTTATCCATTTATCATCAAAATGGTTCCACTGGTCTAAATGGATTTTTAGTTGTTCTGAGTTTTGCAGCATTATCCAGTTCAACCATCCGGCGGAAATACCTTCATCCTGCGCATAGATTTCCAATGTAAGTTCTTCAATTATTCGGGCGCCATTTAAATCCATCAGTAATTCTAATTTTTTACCTTCGGATGGTTTGGATGTAAAAGTAATTGCTCCCTTATCAGTACCGGCGATTATTTTCACTATAGATTGTTGAGGGGTTGTCAGGCTAAGAATCAAACTATCGTATTTCGAGCAATCAGCCCAAACCTGCCGTTTCATCTGAAGCGCCGGACCTTGTTTCGGTTTCACCGTCCATTGGAAATCCACTGCGCCCCAATTTTGAAAAATTTTCAGACCATGGGCTTCACCAGGAGTAATTTCCCATTGTGAAAAATCGCTGATATCGGGATCCCAGAATATTTCCAATACCGCTTCAGCCGTATTAACTGGAATCGGATTACGCAGCTGTTTATCCAAACTAACCGCATAACAAATTGACGCGGCCATCGCCCAAATAAATATTATCAGACCAGTCTTTTTCATCAGTTCACCTTAAGATATTTTAATAAAATCCAACTTCGATATTAACACATTTACATATCTTATAGATAGAGCGCGGCCTTATTGCGCGCAATATGCTAGATCAAAGAGAACTGCTGAATATCTGAGGTTTAAGACATAATTTGAGTACGACAATGAAGAAGGGGTATTTCCATACAGGCATTACAATAATACGGATTCAAAGGTTTCAAAAAAATGATTATATTCCTCTGTTTGCAGGCGTTTAGACATAGTAAGAACATAATCTTTTTCATCATCAACTGGTAAAACCTTGGAAGGAATCTCAAAATCGTAAGGAGAAATCCGGGGACGGTTGAAACAGGAACCGGCGCGTATTTCTATATCCTCAATACATAGATATGATTTGACCAGTTTGGCAATTTTGGTTTTCATTCTTTCCAATCGCAGAGTGAATTTATTAAGTTGAACAGTGACCATGCCATCAATGCATGAGACATTGACATCATAGCCTTTGTCTTGCAATAAAATTTTCACTTTGCATTTGGTGATTTCATCTTCAATGTCCTGCATAATATTCTGCGCAGGTTCAGGGATAGAAACCATGGCATGTTCGCAAATCAGGTCTACCGCTTTATCAACCGGCATAATATGAATAGGGATTTTTATATCGTATAATGATTGATCCCATGGATTGGAATTATGTAAATAGTTAGTCCACTCGAAGCGCTGTTTGTTATCTATCTGAATACGACGTAGAGCTTCTTTTTCATTTAGGTTATCACCTTTTACAGCTTGCCGAATCCGATAGTCATTATTGGCGACGATGCAAACATGCAGAATATGATTGAATTTTCGAGGCATTAAATGACCGGCAAAACCAGAGTAGATAAAATCGTCTTGCTTGGATCTTGCGGCAAAGGCCATTCTGATATATTCGATGCATCGTTCTCTTTCGTGGCTAATATTATTAAAAATTGATACTTGACCATGCATGGAACGAAGCAATTTATCATAATCAACATCAAATCGTTCTGCAGCTAATTTAATTATTTTATTTTCAATTAATTCGCATCCAAGATTTTGAGAAATTCGCTTTGCGATTTCCTCGCCATGGCAATGCGATGCGCAAAATAAACTTACAATAGGCATAATTCACCTCAATTCCATAAAACAAGAGTTTATCAGTCAGTCTTAGTAACAAATAAACACATCCATCCAAGACCATTCAATGTTGAAAGTAATAATAAAGGAGATAGCAGCAAACAAAATCATGAAAAAATTTTGCATATTAGAATTAATAAGAAAAAAACATAATTCAATGAACGAAGTTTAATTGATAATAATTCTATCTACTATTCCTGGAAAGAATCTGCAATATATCAAGGAGGCTTTCTGTTCGCCTCAACGTTACGCATATTATCTTGATCTAAACATAGATAATAGATTATTACACGCGTTGTTCTATCCGGCAGTTTGTTTCTATGTATAACATTATAACTCAAGCCCCTAAAAAATCAGGGGCTTGAGATTAATTCAGTAGCATTTTACTTGCCGTTTATAGATAAACAACAAAAATTATGCTTCCAAAACCCAGGGAGCGCGGTAAGCCCGCTTCAACAAGAAATTCGCTCCGCCATCTCCAATTATCTTCTCTTTTTCCGGGTCCCATTTTATATCACGTCCCAGAATCATGGCGATATTGCCAAGATGAGCCAGAGAGATAGAACGGTGGGCTACCTCTACCGGCGCAATGGTCTCTTTGCGTGAGAAGACGCAATCGACGAAGTTAGTGATATGATCATCGCTTTCATACAAATGAATCTCGTTATCCTCAATCTTCGATTCAAGAATTTCTTTAGAACTGGCTTTATGATTTCCCCGGTTAGCCCAAACCCAGCCGTCCGATCCTTCAAATGTTACGCCGCCTTTTTCCTTATCGGAAATAATCAATTTCAGGCCGTTTTTGTATTCGCATTCGAAATAGTATTCCGTAGCAGTGTTATAAACAGGATGCTCCGCCCATTTGGCCTTGGGATTCTTGATAGCGACTGGTCCGGTATATTCCGTATCCATGCCCCACTGGGCGATATCGGGATGATGGCCGCCCCAGTCAGTCAGTTGGCCGCCGGAATGATTTAGATTCCACCGGAAATTGACTCCAACGCGAGCCGGGCAATAATATTCTTCTTCCGATGGTCCAAGCCACATATCATAATTGAATCCTTTGGGAACCTGCGCAGGATCAGTCAGATTCGCAGTATGACCATAATCCGGCATGCCTCCCGGCAATCCACAACGAACAGTATGCAATTTTCCGATGCGGCCATTACGCACCAATTCACAGGCGCGGCGGAAATTGGAATCAGAGCGCTGCTGGCTTCCCGTCTGCCAGACGACCCCATTACGTTGGATGGCGTTGGACATAGCGCGTCCTTCGGCGATAGTCAGCGAAAGCGGCTTCTGACCATAGACATCCTTTCCTGCATTCGCCGCAGCAATAGCCATGATGGCATGCCAATGATCCGGCGTCCCGATATAGATTCCATCAATATCATCCCGCGCGATCACATCACGGAAATCTTCATAAGAGCCGCAACCAACGCCCCCGTAATGCTCATCCACGATGCGCTTGGCGACATCCCGTCCGCGTATTGAATTATCCCAGTAACCAGGGCCTTCGCGATTAACGTCGCACACTGCTATGACGCGCACCCGTTCATCTTTTAGGAATCCCCTCAGCCAGTTAGTACCGTTGTTGCCTGTACCGAGAAATCCCATAGTGAATTTATTGCTGGGAGCGGTTGCGCCAAACACGGTAGAAGGCACAAAAGAGGGAGCTACAGCTGCCGCCAAAGCGCCCTTCAAGAAATTTCTGCGTAAGTGATTTGTTTTTTTCATTATTTATAATCCTCTATTTATGGTCTGAAGGTTTAACGCCTTTTTTAGCTTTGTTGAAACCGATTGGACTGGGATCATATTTCCCAACCAACTCGACATTAGCATTGTCAGGGATTTTATCCTCCATCCCCAATCCCCATAAGCATGCATTCACTAACAAACGGCGGAATCCTTCGCTTTGCAAATCGCCGCTATGCCCCATGGTTGTGGTAAAGACGCGGGAAATTTTCCCTTTATCTCCAGTAAATGTCTTGGTCCATGCTACTGGAATGGCTTTCTTTTCGTCATTAGGTTTATCATCGGGATTCATCCCCACCAGAACCTGACCCATAATTATTGGTTTACTGTCGCCATGCAGCGTAGTAATGCCATATACATCCGATGGACCCCAGATATCGTCGCACCCTTTGACGATCGGTGAACCTTCAGCGCCCTCTGCAATCAAACCGCGCGTGCTCTCTTTCTGATGATTGCCGTAATGATTGATCCAGGTTTCGCCCAAAACCTGACGGCCGAATCCACCCTTACAATCTTCACTCTTGTTATTGTAACTGTACTTGGCGTAAGTTTTGTTCTGATTGAAGTTGAAGGCATGAGTCGCCGTACGGAGTCCAATAATGGGTTTACCGGAATTAATATAATCGAGAATATGAATCATCTGATCGTCCGGCAAGTCGCGGAAGCGGGTGAAGATAACCATCAGATCGGCGTCTTTCAACATTTCCAAACCGGGAATGTTTGAACTCTGATTGGGTTCAATCGATCCATCCTTAGGATCAATAGCGAATAACACGGTACATTTGAATCCATGATGTTTAGCCAGGATTCTGGCTAACTGCGGCATGGATTCTTCTGAACGGTATTCTTCATCGCCGGTCACAAAAACAATATGCTTGCCTTGGCCAATGCCTACCTTGCCTTCATATTCAACCCATAGGTCGCCCGCCGCCAAAGAGGTCAACGCCAATCCCAAAAAACCAGTCATCAGCAATCCCCGTATAAATAACTTTTTCATTTCCATCACTTTCTCCTCAATTAATTTCTTTCAAATATAATTGCTTCTTTACTCAATTTATTCTTATAACGTCCAGGGTTCGCGCATGGGCCGGGACAGCAGCCAATCAGCCACCGGATCGTTAATAAACTTTTCTATATCAGGATTCCAACGCAACTTGCGTCCCAGCACCATAGAAATATTCCCCAGGTGAGCGATAGTGATAGTACGGTGGCCAACCTCAACTGGAGCGTAACATAACTCACGG
The DNA here is from genome assembly GCA_963662285.2 of bacterium. Lineage (GTDB taxonomy): Bacteria > Hinthialibacterota > Hinthialibacteria > Hinthialibacterales > Hinthialibacteraceae. The sequence continues at coordinate 1,465,394 of CAXXMV010000006.1, read as the reverse complement.
GATTTCACACAGTCCAGAAAATTGCGCTGTTCGCCTTCAGGACAGGTATACAATTTCAATTCATCAGCACCGATTTTTTCTTCCAGTATTTTGGGATCGCTGGCTTTCAATTCCGCCCGCCAGCCATCGTTGGCAATCCATCCTTCAGTCCCTTCAAACCGCAGGGCTGGAGATTTGGATCGAATGATCATCTTAACGTCATTGGCGAATTTGCATTCAATACGGAACTTGGTCGCAGTGTTATACAAACCTTCTTTGGGAAATTCACCTTTACCTTCAACCTCAATCGGCCCAGTATATTCTGAATCATTACCCCACTGCGCCAGATCGATCATATGAGCGCCCCAGTCTGTCAGCATCCCGCCTGAGTAATCAAGAATCCAACGGAAATTCCAATGAATCCGGGCTGGACAATAAGGCGCCTCAGGCGCCTGCCCCAGCCACATATTATAATCAAAACCGTCTGGAGGCTGGCATACTTCATAACTCTGTTCCTGGACAGAAAAACCACTCGGTAAATCCACCCGGATAGTATGCAATTTTCCGATGCGGCCATTACGCACCAACTCAATCATGCGGTGATAATTAACGTCCGAACGATTTTCCGTGGCAGTCTGAAAGACGCGGTTATGTGTTTTGATGGCGTCGCTGAGGATGCGGCCTTCGAGAATGGTGAGAGACAGCGGCTTCTCACACATCACATCCTTGCCCGCCCGTGCGGCCATCACTGACGGGATAACATGCCAATGATCCGGCGTGGCCACCATCACCGCATCGATATCATCCCGCGCAATAATATCGCGGAAATCGTTATAATCATCGCAGCCCTTATAAGTTCCCTCAAACTTTTCGGCATAACGGTCTTCAATCAATTTTTTAGCGTCAACGCGCCGTTGGCGGTCAACATCGCATACCGCCACGATCTGGGCGTCCGGTTCGGGAAGAAACCGTTTTATATTACGGCTCACCCCATGACTGCCGGTTCCTATTATCCCAAGCGTAATGCGTTCACTAGGCGCCGATGCGCCTTCTTTACCCAAGGCCGATGCTGGAATTATATACGGCGCCGCTAAAACTCCGCCCGCTGCAACAAAGCCGCCCAAAAAATTACGCCGCGAAATGCTCTTTGTTCTATGCATTACCCCACTCCTCCAGACCAGTATCAGAAACTTATGTATCTACAGTATGACACAGATATCTAATTTCTGTATAGAAAGATGAAGCATGATTGATCAGGAATCATCAAAAAAAAAATAATTGTATCGCAACATTTCACTCCTCTCAACTTCCTAGTAGTTCTTTGTTAAGTTATAACAGTTATCTAAATGATGTTCGTTAATTATTGACTTTAGTCTTCTACAAAACCAATCTTTACTGGATTCGTCGAAACGCGAAAGTAAATGTTATTATGCCAAGCAATCTGATTCACGAAAAAAGGAGAACTATAATGAATAATGTAACCCGACGTAAATTCATTCATACATCAGCAACAGCGTTCACCGTCATGACATCACAAGCCGCTCTTGGTTCAAAAGCGAACTCAGCGATGTCCGTGGGCGTCATCGGATGCGGCGGAAGAGGCAATCATGATGCGGATAATTTCACGAAATATGGCAACAGCCGCATCACCGCGCTGGCCGATCCTTATCAAGACCGGCTTGATTCTACTAAAAGCAGATTTCCAGACAGTAAACCCAAAACCTTTCAGGGTTTCGGCGCCTATGAAAAACTACTATCCACCGATGTGGATAGTGTCATCATTACCAGCCCGCCCTACTTTCATCCACAGCATTTTGAAGCGGCGATGGCTGCGCAGAAAAATGTCTATCTAGAGAAACCGGTTTCGATTGACGCCCCCGGCGCCGACCGCGTACTCCAGGCGGGAAAGAAAGCTAATGGAAAATGTACGGTCATGGTCGGTTTTCAATCCCGTTTCCGCCCTGATCTGCAAGAAACCGTCAAACGGGTCCATCAAGGCGCCATCGGAGAAATCGCTTGCGGTCAAGCCCACTACCATTCCGGCTGGCTCAGTCCCAAACATAAACCGGGGATGTCCGAACAGGAAAAACGCATTCGCAACTGGGTGTTTGACATAGTGCTATCCGGCGATATTCTGGTCGAACAGAATATCCACGTCATTGATGTATGCAATTGGGTAATGGATGCTCATCCAGTGAAAGCCTATGGAACCGGAGGACGAAAAATACGCACCGCCGTCGGCGATACATGGGATCATTACGGCGTAACATTCTGGTATCCCAATGGCGCAGAGATCGTCTTCGCATCAACTCAATTCCTCAAACTGGGCTGGGGAGATGCGGGTGAACGCTTCAATGGCCCCAAAGGCGCCCTTGATTCACTGAGTGGACCAGCCAAAATACGCGGCGAAAACGAATGGTCATATAAAGGTGAAGAAGAGAATCCAGAAGCGCTCAAGGTAAAAGCGTTCTACGATAGCGTAGTCAGTAAAGAATACATCAACGAATCGGCGCAGGGAGTCGAATCAACTCTGACCGCCATCATGGGACGAAACGCCGCTTACCAGGGCAAAGAATATACCTGGAAAGAAATGCTATCCGATAATGAAAAACTGGATGCCAAACTTTCACTCTAGAATGATTCATAGGTGATAACATGCGTTACCTAACTTTCCATACAACCAAACCAATCATGTTGATCATATTCATGATTGGCTTGCTATTGAATCCTGTATTGAGCCAATCACAACATCAATTCCAATGGCGCAAGTCCACGCCGCATGAACAAGGCATGTCCGGTGCAAAAGTGGAACAGATGCTCGTCGGATTAAAAGAGCATTCCACCGCCGGACTCTTCATTGTTCGAGGCGACCGGGTTGTCTGCGAGTGGTATTCACCTAAACTCGCCCCTGACAAAAAACACTACACCGCATCAATGGCCAAAGCCCTGGTGGGCGGCATGTCTCTTCTGCTCGCGTTGCAGGATGGTCTGATTGATATTGATGATCCCGCAGATAAATATATCAAACAATGGCGCGATGATCCCACCCGCGCGGGAATCACTATCCGTCATTTGGCGACCCACTCATCAGGCGTGGAAGACGCCGAAGTCAAAGATATGGGGCATTTCGAATCCAGCGGCTGGAAAACCCGCTTCTGGAAAAAACAACCCGATCCTTTCTCCATATCACGCGATTGGGCGCCGATGAAATTCAAACCGGGAACCTCATTCGAATACAGCAACCCCGGTATGGCGCTGCTCTCATACGCCGTGACCGTTGCCCTAAAAGATTCTCCGCACCATGACATCAGAACTCTATTACGCGAACGGGTAATGCGTCCCATCGGAGTGGACGATTCCGAATGGTCGTGCGGTTATGACGCAACATACACCGTTGATGGTTTTCCGCTGGTCGCCAATTGGGGCGGCGGCGCCTACACCGCTCGCGCCGTAGCCCGCGTAGGCCGGTTGATGCTGCGCAAAGGCAAATGGCGGGATAAGCAAATCCTCGATCCCGAAACAGTCGAATTAGTCACCTCCGACGCCGGAACGCCTGATCCATACCGCGGCCCCGGCGAAGGCCCCTGCCCCCGCGCAGGTCTGGCCTGGTGGGTTAACTCAGATGGCGTAATTGCCAAACTCCCCCGCGACGCCTTCATGGGCGCAGGCGCCGGTAATCAGGTTTTACTGGTAATCCCCAGTCTCGACCTGATAGCCGTCCGCGTGGGCGGCTTAATGCAAAAAGATAGTTTCTGGGGCGGCATGGAAGAATACTTATTCAATCCTCTGATGGATTGCATCATAAAACAGGAGAAACAATAATGATAAGTCTATCATACGCAGGCAAACTTCTTTCTTTTTTAGTTCTACTCGGATTGGTAACATCCACAGCCATAGCGCAAAAACCAACTCCGAAGAAAATCATGTTCCCTAAAGTGGAAAAACAAGGCAACCTTTCACTCGAAGAGACCTTATGGCAACGTAAATCAACACGCGCATTCTCTGATAAAGTTCTCACCACAAAACAAATCGGCCAACTGCTATGGGCCGCCCAGGGAGTCAACCGCACCGCCAACCAACACCGCACCGCGCCATCAGCAGGAGGGACGTATCCCTTGGAAATCTATTACATCGTAGCGGATGGAGTTTATCATTACCTGCCGGATGAACACGCAGCAGTTCAAGTGCAGTCAGGTAATGTTTGGAATGCTCTCTCCAAAGAAGGATTATCTACCAATTCGGCTTATGACGCCCCCTGCGTCTTCGTGATATCCGCCGTCATCGAACGCACCTATAGCAAGTACAAAGAGGAAGCGGAGCGTTATGTCTACCTCGAAGGAGGACACGCGGCGCAAAACCTTCTGCTGCAATTGATCCCTCTAGGATTGGGAGGCGTTCCAAACGGCTCGGTACTCACACCCAAAGCCAAAGATATTTTAGGCATCCCCAAGGAAGAAAAACCGATTTACATTCTGGCAGTCGGGTCGCCGAAGAGTTAACAAAAACTAACCGACATCAGATGGGGGCGCCAAGGGCAGTGTATTTTCTGCCTTTGATTAAACACGCCTACGCGTAGGGTGGGCTAAAAGCGATAGCGTAGCCCACCTGAACCACCTGCATGGGCGCCAAGGGCAAGAGCGCATTGCGCTCAGCCCTTGATCAAACCACCGCCAGTCCATCTTCCAATTACCGCGAAATATGATAAGTTATTTTATCGAGTTTAACCAACAATTTTACAAAGACACATAATATAAATGGGAGAATATCATGAGTGATGCGATAAATAGAAGGAAATTCATAGGAACCGCACTAGCGACTGGCGCCATCGCCATGAATACATCATTACTGGCCAGCGCATCAGCCAAACAATCAAACATCAAATTGGGCTTCGATAATTTCTCCATCCGGGATTTTGGATGGAAAGCTCCCCAAATCATTAAATACGCCGCATCGCTTAAAGTTGATGTAGTGCTCTTTTCCGACCTGGATGTATACGAAAGCCTGGAAGATAAATACCTGCGTGAAGTCAAAAAACAAGCCGATGACCTTGGCATCGAACTTCACGCTGGAACGGGAGGCATCTGCCCCACCTCATCCCGCGCCATCACCAAATATGGAACCAGCGAAGAGCACCTGGCTCTAACAATCCGCGTCGCCAAAGCGCTGGGATCACCTGTGGCGCGTTGTTATCAGGGGCATTCAGCAGACCGCAAGGGCGAAGGCGGCATCTACCGCCATATTGAAGCAACCGTAAAAACCTGCAAGGCGGTTCGCAATCAAGCCATTGATGCTGGCGTAAAAATCGCCATCGAAAACCACGCTGGCGACATGCAAGCCTGGGAACTGGCCATGCTCATTGAAGCAGCGGGCAAAGATTACGTAGGCGCCACAATGGATAACGGCAACGCCATCTGGGCTATCGAAGATCCTATGGTCAATCTAGAAATCCTCGGACCTTATGCAGTCACCACCGGCATCCGCGATGACGCAGTCTGGGAAACCGAAAACGGCGCCATGACCGCCTGGGCTAACATAGGCGACGGTCAAATTAATTGGGATGCATATCTCAAACTCTACAAACAACTCTGCCCCGAAGTACCTTTCATCCTGGAAATCATTTCCGGCCTGCCGCGCGAATTTAAATACCTGACTCCTGAATTCTGGGATGTTTTCCCCAAAGCCCGCGCTCATGAATTCGCCCGTTTCGTCGCTATGGCCAAACGTGGCAAAGCCTGGGATCATCCAGCCGAACGTCCATCCGGCGAGGGATCAAAAGAACTAAGTCAACGTCAGCAAAAATTCGATCTCGAACAAAGCCTTAAATATTGCAAAGAAACATTAGGTCTTGGATTAAAGCGATAGAAATATCAACTGCATACCGATTAATTATATCAGGCGGCGAGATTCCAAAACGAATCTCGCCGCCATCTGCATCAGAGTGATTCACATAAAAACGTTTATTCACATTCCGAAAAACATTCAGGTGAATCTATTTACATACAAATATTCACCAAAGAAAAACTGGGCAATATTCCTTATAAAGGGTTGAGTATTCTACTTAAGTCATACAAACTGTATCTAAACTTTTTACAATATAATCTCGGAGGAATTCCCCCATGCATCTTATACGCACGAAATCAATAGTTGATAAAATCAAATCAACTATATATTGCATTTCTATTGTCAGCATTTTCATCTTTTCTTTGACTCTTAATGTGATTGATCCAATTCAATCCACTGCCGACGACCGCCCTGTTCTCACCTTATCCGACGCAGTCCAAAATTCACTGGAAAACAACCGGGAACTGATGGCCGTACGTTTCGATTCACAAGCCTCTAAACACGGCAAAAGCGAAGCTTATAGCTACTATTGGCCGCAAGTTTCATTTCAAAACAGCATGAGTAAAGTCACTTCTGGTCGTTATGATTTTGATATGCCCGCAGACTCTCCCTTAGCAGGCATTTTTGATCCAAGCGCACTTGGTTTCTCCGGCGCCAATTACATCAATAGCATCAACGTATCCCAATTGATCTTCGACCGCTCCGTAATCGGCCAAATCAAACTATCGAAACTTAAGCAAGAAGCAGCCAAATGGCAGGAGACCGGTCAGGAACAGGCCGTAGTTTATAATACCGTTGTTGCGTATATTGACGTCCTACGCTCTCAGGAACTACTCAATGTTCAAAAACAACGCCTGGCTTTAGCGGACAAACAACTTAACAGCGCTACCACCAACTTTGAGGTTGGCATGAGAATCCGCACCGATGTATTGCGCGCTCAATTATCCCGTTCTTCAGCTCTGCGGGATGTAGTTTCATCCGAAATTGCTCTGCAAAATTCTCAAGTGAAACTAAACCAGATCATGGGCAACCCAATCGACAACCTCTATTCATTCCAAATTGATAAATTAGCTAATTTTAATCCATCATCCAAAAACATTGATGTTGTGCAGAATTATTCAAAACTATTTGCTATAGCCAGGGAGACTCATCCTTCCATCAAAGTGGCTGCTCTATTAGTAGACCAGACCAGCGAGTCGGTTAACATCGCACGCGGTGAATTCGCTCCCCGCGCTTCGGCTGGCGGTCGTTGGGGTTTCAATGAAAGCGGGCGCGTCGAATTTGAACAAGAAGAATGGGCCCTATCCTTCCAGGTAGAAATTCCCATTTTTGAAGGCGGCAGAAAAATAGCCAAAATGAAACGCACCAAAGCCCAACTTAACGCTCAGCAAAAACGCTATGAAGACGCTATCAGAACCATATCAACACTGGTTGAGCAATCGGCTTTAGCATTGCAGGAAGAACAACGCAACATGGAAATTTCTCTGGAAGCAGAGATCGTGGCCAAGGAAAACCACGAACGTTTCTTGAACCTTTTCGAAGAAGGTTTAGCCGACAGCCTGGATGTAACCCAGGCCTTGACCGAACTGGTTGAAGCGCAGACTAACGTCGTCACAACCCGTTATGGCTATCTCAGCGTTTACACCCAATTACTTAACGCAATGGGGCTAACATCAGTCAACGCAACGCCTTATTCAACCAACGATTGGTTAATGGAACTCAATAACTTTTAATTTATGAAAGCAGAAATAGACAAAACTAACGGAATGCTGAATTCAAGACTGGCGGGCGTCTTTATTTATATTGGACGGTTATGGATTCTTTTTTCCGCTGTTATGTATAATGTCGTAATTGCTCCATTTTCGAAATCCAAAACCATCCGCCGCGAGGCGACAACTTCGATGATGCTGGAAGCGGGCTTACGCTCGCTTCCAATTCTCATACTAATAAATTTCCTTATCGGCTTGATCCTGGCCATGCAGAGCGCTTATCAGCTCAATAAATTTGGAGCGGGCAACATGGTTTCCGGGCTGGTCGGCGTTACTATCTGCCGCGAAATCGGGCCGCTGATAACCGCCATCATGATATCCGCACGGGTTGGCGCCGCTATCACCGCCGAACTGGGAACTATGGTGGTCGGCGAAGAAATCATGGCTTTGCAGACCATGGCGCTTAGACCGATTCCCTTCCTGGTCGTCCCCCGTTTCATCGCTCTGGTTTTCATGATGCCCTGCCTCACCATCATTGATGACTTCATCGGCATATCAGGGGGTCTTATGGTAGGTATTTTCGATCTGAACATGTCCATGGGACTATACCTCAACGGAACCATAACCAGCCTGACTCTGACCGACTTATTCACAGGACTCATAAAAAGCGTAGGTTTCGGAGCGGTTATCGCCATCGTGGCCTGTCATGAAGGACTCTCAGTAGAAGGCGGCGCAGAAGGCGTCGGCGTTTCCACCACCCGGTCAGTAGTCTTCTCCATCCTGCTAATCATCATAACCGACCTGATCTTCACCACCATCTTCTATCTCTAAGAGGGGTGTGGTTGTTACCTACAACTGGTAATATCACAATTCACATTACAACAAAACTACTATTCTTAAATAATCCATTAAAAAGATCAAACGTACAAAAGGCATTGTCGTATCACCCCTTTTGAACCAGCATCCACTAAAATCACTATATTTATTCACATCCATAAATCATCTGAATCATCTGGAAAGAAGTTTTTCAATTTATTCAATTCTAATTCTTTCTGAAAGTAATTCGAGGCACTTGATTTTATCGTTTCCAATTGATCATCATTGTTCAATCCAAGATATTTTTGTATTTCTTCTTTATTTGCAGAAGGAGATACATATAGCAATTTTTTTGAATCATCCTGCTCCAACGCTTGCTTTATGATTCCATTTATATGTTCATCTCCTAAGCCATAACCAACAACAATTATGAGTTTTGCTTTAAGAGTGTAGTGCCTAAATTCAGAAAATTGAAATAAATATGGATCTACATATTGTAGTTTATAGGCGCTTCCAAAAATCAAATCTGGATTTTGTGCATTACAATCAGTATATTTGACTTCTCCAGTATTCTTATCTCTTTCCCAATCAATAGAGCCGTGTAACTTATATAGAAAAATATCTGGAGTATTGTCAGCAGGAAAGTCAATTATCTTTTTGTAATCCCAAATGCGATTTTCATTGAAGCCTCGTTCCACAATAAAATCTTCTGATAACAATGACTTTTCTACACATAAATCATAGTTAAGAGTAAATAACCTGAGAGAATGATTGATCTCTATTTTAAAATCTTTGAGTTTTTTATAGTAATCTGCGTTACTATTAATTTTTAGCGTAATCCAATTTTTTAATTCACTTAAGATTAAATCTTGAAATTTTTTAATTAACTCATAATCATTACCTACAATTTCAGAAAATTTAATATTCCATTGGCCAATAAATGGATATAGTGGATGTTCTTCTTTTTTTTCTAGTTCAATTAAGACATTAAACAATCTCTCTATATTAAAGTTAACTTTTTTATTAAACTTACCCTGAACACCATCTGCATAAAAAATTGCACTCTTTATCAAATAATAAAAATCCCTAAACTCTTTCCAAAATTTATCAGATAAAATTAAATTTTCAACTTTTTCAATCATTTCATTAGACATTGGGATATCTGCATCTTTACTAGCCCCAGCACCTAATAAAAAAATTATCTCGTTTTCCTTAAAATTCATGCTAATCTTCTTTTATAAAAACCAAGGTGGTAAATCTTGAAAATTAATCTCTGTTAGATTACGAGTTGAAAACTCTTTTATGAATCGTGATATTATCTTGGGATAAAACATTGATATCGGTAGTTTCTTTGCATTGAATCCCCGCCAGCTTGCACCTGACAAATTCATTATATCCTGTAAATATAAATTCTTTTCACTCTGACTTAATAAATTTTTATTTGAATAATAAAATTCTATATGGAGTGGATTTGAATATCGTTTAATCACTTTTTTATTATGGTAATTTAAACCTTCAGTCCATAATAAATATTCATTTTGTGAAAGTTCTAACAAAGTACTTTCATAAGGCACAAATGAATTAACATCTATATTATATCCAAAATATTTACTCTGATCATCAATTTTGATTACAACAAATTCTTTCTCTGAATCTATGTTTATAATCGTTTTCTTTATTGCGTCAAGTTCTCGTAGTTGTATTTTAAAAGGTATATGTAGAGTGATTTTTTGATATTTATCTTTATAATCTTCTACAATTTTTTTCAGATTTGCTTGAAGACTATTTAGATAATTATTTTCATCCTTTTCACTAGAAAGTACATCCATAGAAACATATTTTCCACTTGAATCTGTCAGAACAGAATATGCAAAATATTTTTCAACTAAAGTTCGACCATTATCTTTTTTCAGATGGTGCGCTTTGCCAATTCCAATGATTAAACAATTTTCATTACTAGGTTTAAGCCTCCAAGGCACCCCACCAGATTTTGAAAACAACTGAAGAGCAATACTTGAAATCGACCACTTTAAACCAGACGTATTTTTTAAGGTTTCAATATGAACGCCTTGGGTTAAAACACCAGAATTAAGAAAAACATTCTTTAGGTTATAGTAAAAATCTGAATCTTTTTCTGGGAAAATGAAAGTAGCAATGTTATTTTCATAGCCTGATTTGTTGATTGATTCGATTGCTTTATCAATTTCACTTTTATTATATGAATTAATTATTATTTTTGAAACATTATCCTTTCCTAATTTTATATGAAACATTTTTTCCATTCCTGGAAAAGTTTGTTTAAATGTTTCTCCATTTAAAGCCCTTAATAGATCCCGGCCTAAATCGATATTTTCTTCCTTAAATATAAAATGATAGTGAATATTAATATTACTTTTTTGATAGGGTCCGTATTCTTTGATTCCCTGAAATTGAGAATTATTAGTTTTCATATTATCAAAACTGTAGATTTTATTACTTAATGTACTTGAATTAATGCATGAAAATTTGTTAGATATCCTTAAGTTCAAGTCAGTATTATCAGAAATTGGATTTAATTTTTCAAGAAATATGTCAATGAAATTTTTTATTTTATAAAGTTTTTCTTGGTGGAAATTTTTGTTTGAGCGATAGGAACTATCTAAATTAAGAGATAGTTTTTGACGTTCTTTTGAATGTGATGAATCATCATTAGAGATAAAACAAAAATCAATTAAGAATCCAAAAGTGGATGTTTTTTTTAAATAAAATGGATCTAGCCATATTACTTGTTTGCCAATATCAAATTCTTCAAGTTTAAAAAATATTCTACGTTTATAGAATTTTTCTTCATTTCTTTCGAGTCGTTCAGGAATATGCTCCTTGATATTCATTACTAATTGTTGAAAAAGATACTCTCTAGTCAAATAATTGTTTGTTTTAGTATTAACTAAAAATTCTTCATAATCTTCTTTTTGTGTAAAGGACACCCAATATTTGGGCCAAGGTTCATTTTTCTTTTCATTTGGTAATGAAGATTTAAAAACATCTTCACAAGGTCTCTGTTCATTATTTATCATTAACTTGCGATAAACTGTGAATTCAAAATTCTGTGGTTCTATGGGTAAGAAATTCAAAGCTATTTTTTTATGATCATTCATTTTAATTCGCCAATATTAATGATTTTCAAATAATGTTTATCTATATTTTGCTTTCGGTTTCACAGAATATAGAATATAACAAAGATTAATAATCATAATCTTTGTTACAATAAATGTCAACAAATTGTTTCAAAAAATTCCGACAGCAACCTCAATAATCATCAACATGGTATTTATTATTAGAAATATGATGAGTCGAAATAATCTACTTGGATAGAAAAAACAGTAAAAGAGGATATTGCCTGGCACCAAGGGCAAGACCGCAATGCAGTCAGCCCTTGATGCTATCACTTATGATTCTGAATATTCTCAGAAATGATTAGAGTATTTTAGATAAATATCTAAAAAAAGATCAAGTAAACTTGCACATAATCCGATATATATGTAAATTATAACCATACATCCGCAGTTTTTATGCGGAAATCGCGATTAAATTGATAGGCAAGTACAATGTTGATTGAATTTTCAGTAAAAAATTACCGTTCCATTAAAGATAAACAAACCCTGAGCATGGTGGCCAACAATAAAGACAACGAACACCCCAACCACCTGATCGATCCCCAAGCGCCAGGATTATCTAACGTAAAACTACTAAAAAGCGCAGCCATCTACGGCGCTAACGCATCAGGCAAAAGCAATTTATACAAAGCCGGAAAATTCATGAGAAATTTAATTGTTGACGAATCAATCCGAAGAAATTTTCTTGATGAAATTGATATTGCTCCTTTTGGATTTGATTCAAAAAGCGAAAAGGAACTAAGTGAATTCGAAATCATCTTTATTCATGAGGGAATCCGTTATCAATATGGATTTGCGATAAAAAAAAAGAAAGTTTATAAGGAATGGCTTATTGCCTACCCTAATGGGAAAGCCCAGCAATGGTTTTACCGTTTTTTTAATGATGAAAAAAAAGAGTATGAATGGAATTTCAGTACATTCCTCAAGGGCGAGAAAGAAAGCCTGAAAGAGAAAACAAAATTTAAAACTCTCTTTCTATCGACTGCCGCTCAATTTAACCATAGGCAATTAGGTAATGTTTACGAATGGTTCAAAAACTGCTTTCGATTTTTAGATTATTTTGAATCATTATCCAATTCAGAAATTACCGCTTCAATTATTGATGATAAAAATGAACAGTCTATTATCATTAGAAATATATTAAAACAAGCGGATTTAGGCGTTATGGATATAAAAACGAAAAGGAATGAATTTCGTAATTTAGAATCACCAACAAGTAAACCTAATTCAATAATGGATATGTTTATTAAGAAATTAAAAGAAGAATTAATAGCATGGAAATTCCTTCACAAGAAAAATGATACAGGCAAAAATGTCTATTTAACTCCAAATAAAGAATCGGCAGGAACAAGAGTTTTGTTCTCATTACTCGGCCCTTTGGTAGATTCACTAAATCTAGGAAAAACTATTTTCCTGGATGAAATCGGTTCAAATTTACATCCTATGCTTTTCAGAAAATTGATTGAGATGGTGCACAGCGAGGAGTTGAATAAAAATGGCGCTCAACTAATTTTCACAACCCATGATACAACCCAGTTGAATACGGATATATTGCGACGCGACCAAGTCTGGTTTACCGAGAAGAATAAAGAAGCCGCGACTATTTTATATCCCCTGACCGATTTTAAGCCCCGGAAAGAAGAAGCCCTGCAAAAAGGATACTTGGCGGGACGCTATGGCGCTATTCCATTCCTGGGGGGGCTTGATTTCTAATGAGTAGACATCAAAATCGCGCAAAAAATAAATTCACTCAAAATGCTCCTAAATTCTCAGGTAATAAAATATTGATTGTATGCGAAAGAGAGACGACCGAAACACAATATTTTAAAGATCTAAGAAAAAAGAGGAAAATCCATCAACTCCAGATAGAAATCCATGGTAAAGAATGTGACTCTGCACCAATAAAGGTTGTGGAACATGCAGAAAAAATGCTCAATAAAAATAAAGCACTGTTTGATCACATTTGGTGTGTTTTTGATCGCGATACACATGAAACTTTCGATAAAGCCATCGATAAAGCAAATAGTATAAATAACAATATAAAAGGGAAAAAGCCTACCTTTAATATCGCTTTTTCAACTCCCAGTTTTGAATTCTGGTTTCTTCTTCATTTCGCTTATACAACAAAACAATTTAAGGATAACGATGAAGTCAGACATGATTTACAAGTATATATCCCAGATTACAAAAAGAATCAATCAATTATTAATTCGTTATACCCCAACCTTGAAAAAGCATTTAAAGGTGCAGAAAGAATTAACGATTTTCATCATAACTCTGCTGCAAATCCATCAAGTAGAACATGGCATCCATATACGAACGTTGACCTTCTTGTCAAAAAAATCCTAAAAATGAAACCAGCCTGATTGAAATCATACCGGGGCGCCAATGTAAAGAATCTTCAATACACTTGGTTATGGGTTCCAATACATACAAGGTAGACCACCTCATAATTATCTTCTTCAAAAAAAGTGATACGTAAATCTCCTCCGACAGAAATAGATCGCAAATCTTTTAGTTTACCATGAAGGGCATGATTATTGAGTTTAGGATGGAAAGGATCATCTTCGAATAATTTAATAACTTCCCCAACGCTCTTCTTTTGGTTTGGGGTGAGTTTTTCAAGACCTTTGGTGAATTTTTTGCGGTGAACAAACCTCATTAAATTGCTCTTAGGTTAAACCAAGAGAATTACGCAAGTCATCCGCCGAAGAATGTTCTTTTACATCTACCCTTTGTTTACAGAGTTTGGCTTCTTCAACGATCATCTCCTCATCTTCCGGGGAATAGTCAGCAGCTAGATACATTGCTTCTCTGATAGAAACCGCAAAATCAATGACTAACTGTTTTTCATCTTGCGGCAGTTTTTCTATCGCTGTAATAATGTCCAGGGCATTCATCAGCGTCTTATCCATTTCTGCGGGAATGAACAACTATTATATATTTTACGGGCAAATATATAATTTGCAAATCACTTTTGAGATGAACCTTCAATAATATGCATTATATCAATCTACTACATGAATAGGCGCGTACGCCAAGGGCAGAATATTTTCAGCCCTTGAGTAGTACTCAAAATCACAAGCGAAAGCATTAAGTCCATCCCTTACCTACAACTCATCCTTATAAACATCAATAATTTTCTGAATAACATTAGTAGTGGAATGTCCGTCTTTTTCGACCAGATAAATCTTGCCGCCGTATTCGGCTACTATGGGGGCTTCGATCAGGTCATAGCCATAGGTTGAATCTTTGGCGTGAATATCAGGTTTGACCTCGGTGACGAAGCGGGCGCTTTCCGGTTCATCGAAAATGATCACCATATCGATGCAGCGTAAGGCTTCAATCAACTTGGCCCGTTCTTCCTGGGGGACGATGGGGCGCTTCTCGCTTTTATATTGTTTAACTGATTTGTCGCTGTTTAATCCCAGGATTAGGATATCGCCCTGCGCTTTGGCTTCGGTCATCAGCCGGATATGTCCTACATGGACGATATCGAAAGTTCCGTTGGTGGTGACGATAACTTTGCCCTCTTCACGCCATTTATCAACCACAGGTTGCCATTGCTCTTTATCGTTCAGATGAAATATCATAGTTTTTCCTTTATAATAAATTTTAGTTTCAACATGCATTTGAATATATTTTAAAGATATTTTTTTTGTCTGAATCAAGATACCCTGGATTAGCAGGATATCCAGGATTTTTCATCATTCGCCCTATTCCTATTTTCAGGCTATTCAGAATCCCTGTATTTGGATAACATCAGATTATAGATTCACCCATCCAGAGTATCCTTTTATCAAGGACATCCAGATTCAGACATTTTTTAATTCTGCGTCAATCAATAAGCAATCATTTCCGGGATAAAACAAATTTTGCGCCTAAGTCAAACAATATCATATCTATCCAATCAAATAGACACCGTTCACTATCTTACATCATCTCGATAATCTATTAAATACGCTTAAAAACGATTCTTAATAAAACTACCGCACAACTGACGCTTCAGGCAACTTTTTAATTCAATCGCTCCGTCACTCTTGCCGCATTGACATTCAGTCAATATCATCATAATTAAATCTGATTACATGAATGAATATTCCTCCCTTTCGGGAGAAGAAGGCTGAAGGGATCAGTAATGGCTTTTGAACTCACTAGAGACATAAGTACGCTCAAATCACACGCGCGAAATATTCGCATGAATAGCATCAGGATGCTGGCTGAAGCCGGTTCGGGACATCCGGGTGGTTCATTATCCGCCGCGGATATCACGGCGGCGCTTCTATTCGGAGTAATGAAACACGATCCGGCCAATCCCCAATGGGAAGAACGCGACCGTTTCATCATGTCCAAGGGACACTGCGTCCCGGCATGGTACTCCGCCCTGGCTCAGGCGGGTTATTTTGATGAAAAAGAACTCATCAATCTGCGCAAATTCGGATCATTCCTCCAGGGACACCCCGACCGCGTTCGCTGCAACGCTATGGAAGCCTCGACCGGATCATTGGGACAAGGACTCTCCATCGCTCTGGGCATGGCTATGACCGCCAAAATGGACAAAAAAGCCTGGCGCGTATATTGCATGATCGGCGACGGCGAATCACAGGAAGGCCAAATCTGGGAAGCGGTTATGGCCGCCAGCAAATTCAAACTCAACAACCTGACGCTTATCCTGGATAACAACAACGCCCAGATCGACGGTTATGTCGAAGACGTAATGTCATTAACGCCCATCGACGCCAAATGGCGCTCATTCAACTGGCACGTCATCGCCATCAACGGCCATGACATGGAACAGGTTATCAAAGCGCTCGACGAAGCCCAGGCCACCAAAGACCGCCCCACTCTTATATGGGCTAAAACCGTCAAAGGCAAAGGCGTTTCGTTCATGGAAAACCAGGTCGGCTGGCATGGCAAGACTCCCAATCCTGAAGAGACCGAGCAGGCGCTCAAGGAACTGGCTCAAGTATAATTCCTGATCTGGATCAAACCCGGTTCTACCAGAGTAACCAGACATACCGGGGTAACACTGAAATTAATAGAATTTTCCTATAGATATGGAAGGATAATATGTCTACAAAAGCAACTCGTCTCGCCTTTGGAGAAGCCTTGGTGGATATCGGGCGGAGCAATCCTAATGTTGTGGTTCTGGATGCTGATTTAAGCAAATCCACCATGACCTGCCTCTTCGCCGATAAATACCCCGAGCGCTTTTTTGAGTTTGGAATCGCTGAAGCCAACATGATCGGCGCCGGCGCCGGAATGGCTCTATCGGGCAAAGTCCCCTTTGTATGCAGTTTCGCCTGCTTCATCACGGGACGCTTCGATACTATCCGCATCTCGGTTGGATACGCCAAAGCCAATGTCAAAATCGTCGGCACCCACGCCGGAATCGGCATCGGAGAAGACGGCCACAGCCAAATGGGTCTGGAAGACATCGGCCTGATGCGCTCTATCCCCGGTATGGTCGTCATTCAACCAGCTGACGAAGTGGAAACCAAACAAGCCGTAGCCTTCGCCGCGCAACACGACGGCCCGGTTTACCTGCGTCTAACCCGTCAGAAACTACCCGACGTCAATGGCGAGGGTTATAAATTCCAATTAGGTAAAGGCGCTGAACTGGCGCCCGGCGCTGATATGACCATCATCGCTTCCGGTGGAACCGTACAACATGCGCTCAAAGCCAAAGAGCTGCTGGCCGCCAAGAAGATTGATGCTCGCATCGTCAACATCCATTCCATCAAGCCCATTGATGAAGAATTGATCGTAAAATGCGCCAAGGAAACAGGATGCCTGTTCACCGTCGAAGATCACAGCATCATTGGCGGCCTGGGTTCAGCGGTTTGCGAAGTGACGTCAGAGAAATTCCCCGTACCAGTTAAACGCTGGGGAGTTCTGGATCAATTCGGTCAATCCGGCAGCCCCGAAGATATGTACAAAGAATACAAACTGGACGCCGAAGGAATCGCCGGATCAGCCGCAGAATTCTTTAAGGCAGTGAAATAGTGTGCAGTGGATAGTGTGTGGTATGTAGTAAAAAGGTAGGATGGGACAAAGCGCAAACGTGTCCCATCAAAACCACTCATGCAATAGCAAGTAGGGTGGGCTAAAAGCGTAGCGTAGCCCACCACGAATCACCCACTCAAAACCACTCCACCAACAACATGCAAATCAACGGAGCGTAGAACAATCTACGCTCCGTTTTAATATCATGAGTAATACCTTATGAATCCACCTATCGAAATAGACATCCGTGAACTTCAGCTGCGCGATCCATTCGGCATCGCGCGCGGCATGCGGCGCACGGTGAGCAACCTGTTCATCCGCATCGGCGATGGTCTGGGAGAAGGGGCGCCCATCTACTACCGCGGGCAGACGGTTGAGCGCATGGCTCAACTGGCGCACGAGTGGGTGGTTCAACAACCCGACTTAGAGCGTCCGGTGGATGCCATACTCGATGAACTGATCCAGCAATTCCCCGGCGAGACTGGACTCTGGCAGGCCATCGATCTGGCTATGCATGACGCACTGGGTAAGAAGCAAGACGCGTCTCTGGATCAAATGTGGCATATCCCCCAACTCAGCGGTTTGATCTCTTCATTCACTATCGGCATGGATCAGTTGGATGTGGTTATGCAGAAAGTCGAACGCGCGGCGCCTTATCCCATTCTCAAGATCAAAGTGGGCGGGCGCCAAGACCTCGAAACGCTGCAATCCATCGCCGGGAAAACCGGCAAGCCGCTCTACATCGACGCCAACGAGGGATGGAGCGCCGAACAGACTCTGGAATACCTTCCCATCATGCAGCAATGCAATGTGCGCTTGATCGAACAGCCCCTGCCCGGCGCCGATCACGACGGCTACCGCCGCATCATGCAAGCCAACCATACCGGAATCCCCATTATCGTGGATGAAAGCGTCCACGGCCCCGAGGATATAACCAAGTGGATCGGCTTAGCTGACGGCATCAACATCAAGCTGGCTAAATGCGGCGGGCTGCGCCGCGCCCGTCAGATGATCGACATAGCCAGAACCAACAACCTGCGCATCATGCTGGGCTGTATGATAGAAAGTTCCCTGGGCGTAACCGCCGCCGCGCATCTGGCGCCGCTGGTTGATTACATTGATCTGGACGGCGCCGCCCTGCTTAGCAACGACCCGTTCCAGGGAATGCGGCTCGACCGGGGCGTGATCGTTATGCCTGATGGCTCTGGGATTGGCGTTGCATAATTACTGTATGATGTATACATTAGGTTATATATTAAAACAACAAAACCCACACGACATTAGATGGGTGCCAAGGGCAAGACCGCATTGCGGTCAGCCCTTGATTAAGCCACTTATTATAACAAATTGTATGCCCTTTTTGATTTTCAATATCGAGTATTTTATGTAGTGTTTAGTAATTCTGCATACAAAAGGATACACTTCAAGGAGTAGAAATCATGAAATCGACTTCCACTGCCAACCGTAGACAATTCCTCCAAAGCGCCGCCCTGGCATCCGCTGTCAGCGCCGTTCCCGCATTGGGCGCCGCCGCAAAGCCTAAGAGATTCATCCCCCCCGGTTTTAAGCCCGGTCAGATCAAACTGGGCAACGTGTGTTGGAACTACGGCGGCATCATCAAAGGCTATCCCTTTGATAAGGCGATAGACCAGACCGCCGGGCTGGGATTCGACGCCATCGAGTTGATCATCGGAGAAGCAGTCGATCTCAAAGACTATTGGCTCCAGCCTTCCACCATCCCCAACATGAAGAAGAAACTTGATTCGCACAACCTGGCCGTTTCGCAGTTTGTGCTCTTTCAATCCGCCGTGGAAAACCTCTCCAGTCTCAACTCCGACGACCGCAACCGCAGCCTGGATGTGTTCGAGGAGGGCTGCAAAATCGGGCGCACCCTGAATGCGCCTTTCATCAACATCGTGTCGCCCTGGCCCCGCGAGATGACCGGACCGCACGCCTACTTGCCGCGCTATTTCGCTGAATCAGGCGCCGGTAAGAAGTTCCACATAGATATCGCAGAGGGATTCGATTACGACCAAGTGTGGGATACCTTCGTGCATACCATGAAGGGCTGCGTCGAACGCGCCGCCCACCACGGCCTGCGCTTCACCATCGAAAACCACACCCACACCTTAGTACACGATTCAACCGCTTTCCTGCGGCTGTGGGATCACATCAAAGACCCACGCTTAGGCATGAATCTGGATATCGGTTGGATTCAGTTGCAGCGCGAATATCCACCGATGGCCATTCTCAAGGTTAAGGATCATCTGATGAACGCCCACATCCGCGATATCGACAGCGAAGGTCTTGTCTTCGTAGGGATCGGCGAAGGAGTAATGGATTTCAAAGCAGTAGTCAAAACTCTGCGCGACATAGAATACACCGGCTACCTGACCTTCGAGCAAGACGGCGTCCCCGACATGCAAAAAACGCTGCGCTATGGCAAGAAAATGCTGCAAGAGCTGTTGGGATAAAAGACATCCTGTTGTGGATTAAAAAAAATCCCGTAGGGTGGGCTAAAAGCCGCAAAGCGGCGTAGCCCACCGGAGCCACCTACGTATCATGGTGGGCTACGCTGTCGCTTTTAGCCCACCCTACTTCGTTGCATTTTAGACCAACAATGATTTTAACGCCGCCGCCATACCAAGCGCTGTTGCTACGGATGGAGCTACCTGTTGGATTCTATTCCATATTGTTTTGACCACCCCTTGATCAGGAGTTTCTTTTTCCATCTCCGTCTTGATTGTATTTAGGTCGTCTTCAACAGGTTTTTGGTATGCTTCCGGTAGACCGCCTTCCTTTAGTTTCTGATAAGCGGCGGTAAAGGCATTTTTCAGGTCGTCGCTTAAAGTGGATTGTTCAACCGATTTAACGAAATTGATAGAACCAACGTTCTGTGTTCCCTTAATATTAACCGCGCCGCCTTCATTATTAATCTTGTATTTTTCCATTCTCTTATCTCCCTGATTAATATCAATTTTTAAATTAATTGATCCATCTGATTCAGATGAATTCATTTTTTTATGATCTTCACGCCATTTTGGCGTTTCGACTATATCCAATAATTGATTAGGATAGATAATACAATCAGCTTCCGGAAGATAGTATTTATCAATCACATTTTCTTTCAATTTCAATAAACTTTTGTATGGATACACTGCTTCTGTATCAGGGATTGGAACCATTTCCTTTGGCCTTAGTTTGGAAAATGTCTCATGTATCAACCTGAATTCGGCGCGGATGATTTGCAGCAGGTCGCGGCGGGTTCCCTCTTGGCCCCGCACTTTAATGAAGATTTTGGCATCGTCTAAATCTGATTTAATCAACGCCTGATTCCTGCCGTCTTCCGATTCAAGCATGACCCCTTTCAACCAGCAGACGCTATCAGACATATACGGAAACATGCGTACGATAAAGCGGGTCATGATGCTTTGAGGGAGCACCTCGTAGTGGTATTGGAAAGCCAGCGCATCCGACCAGTCGCCGGTATCAAGTGCTTCGGTATGCAGTAAATCCGGTACAAGGAATTTTGAGTGACGCGAACCTTCAAACTCATGACACAATTCGAATTTCACCATCATCTCTAATACGAACATGCGCTTATCTTTGGGATAGGCTTTATGGTCAAGAACGAGGGATAGTTTATCCGTTTCCACCACGCCATTGGTGTTTTTAAATTCATTTGCATTGAGGATTTTATAAACTCCCTCAGTCACCCATTCAGGTTTCAGGACATTGGTAAATTCCAGGTGAGGCGCATCGCTGTAATGCAACACAATTCCCAGGTCGTGCAGAAACTCAAGCAGGGTGTTTTGGCTCTGTTCATTGGTCAAACCATGTCGCTTACACATTTCCAGATAGTCGTCATACGAGACGAAAGGTTCCTCCATATTTTCAAGTTCATCTTTAACAGCAAACTCGCTTTCTAACAGGACATCTTTGAGGTGATCAAGTTTAGCAGCCTGTTCACGAATGGCCTCTTTTAGATCATCTATCCCCTCGGGCGTCTCGCAGGATGCGCGTTTGACGAAATGGCGGATATTCGGGAATTTAGCATGCAGGTTGCGCCAATCGAGGTTGAGTTGATCCTCATCGCACTGGTTGCAAACTACGATTACCGGAGAATCGCTGGCAAAACTTTCGATCAGCCTCAGCCAATAGGATAAACGGTTAGCGCGATCGTCCCTGCGCGAATCGAGCACCAGAACATATACGCTGCGTTTGGTGAGGAAAAATTTATGGGTGGAATGCATAATCTCCTGCCCGCCGAAATCCCAGAGGTTAAGACGCACCTTATCGCCTTTTATCTTCACATCCCACTTATGAATGTCGATCCCTTCCGTCTTGTTCTCGTTCTTATCGTATTTACCTGTCAGCAGCATCTTGATCAACGATGTTTTACCCACATCTCCCTGGCCAACGAACAGCACCTTGGCTTCATTAAGCGCCCGTTTAGGCGCTTCGGTTTTAATATGCTCAAAATAGTAATTTAGGATTTTTGATGGATTATGAGAATAATTGAGAATCTCAGGTGGTATGGGTAATTTATTTCCAACAAGAAAGAGATATTCTAATTTTGTGAGTTGAACTACCTCCGGCGGCAGCACGATTAGTTGGTTGCTACGTAGATCGAGTGAAGTGAGATTGGCGAGTTGACCTACCTCCGGCGGCAGCACGCTTAGTTGGTTATCACTTAGATACAGTCTCGTCAGATTGGAGAGTCCACACACCTCCGGCGGCAGCACGCTTAGTTGGTTATTATCCAAATCTAGACTAGACAGGTTGGTGAGTCCACACACCTCCGGCGGCAGCGAGGTTAGTTGGTTATAACTTAGATACAGTTCCGTCAGGTTTGTGAGTCCACACACCTCCGGCGGCAGCACGCTTAGTTGGTTATTATTCAGCCAGAGTTTCGTCAGGTTGGTGAGTCCACACACCTTCGGCGGCAGCACGCTTAGTTGGTTATTATTCAGCCAGAGTGTCGTCAGGTTGGTGAGTCCACACACCTCCGGCGGCAGCACGCTTAGTTGGTTATTATCCAAATCTAGTCTAGACAGGTTGGTGAGTCCACACACCTCCGGCGGCAGCGAGGTTAAACCCATATTTGAAAGATCGAGATAATCGGCGCCGGTTCGTTTGGCTGCTTTGATTTTCTTAAGCGCTTTTTCTTCGGGCGTCATAATATTTAACCTGATGTATAGGATTAGGTTGATTGTAACATACTGGATTTGTCAGCAATAGAGGATTAGGCTCTTTGCTCACTTTTTGTGGTGGATTTTTTCATTCGGGTGGTTGTTATCAACCCTCTCCTGGCCTCTCCCAATCTTGGGAGAGGAATACTGGGAAACGTAGGTTATCGCATCAAGGGCTGACCGCTTTGCGGTCTTGCCCTTGGCGCCCGCTTAACTTAATGACAATATCGCCTTTCCACCCATTATTGGCGGCCATTTATATTGGTCAGTGCAAGATAACGCGCAGTACTATCCCGCGCCCGTCGAGGAACGGCGGGAAATTGGTTTTTATTTTTCTTTGAAACCGTTTTGGTTATGCGGTTTTCTTTTTTCTCCAGAATGATCCTCCATGATTTTTGTCGTTATCTTGCTGTTTTAAGGATGAATTTGAGTTATCAACCGGGATATTGTTTAAGTTTGATTGTTTGTTGTTTAGCGGATTTTGGGTATTTTGATTTATCTTATCTTGCGCCTTAAGATATTTATTGGTCATTTGTATCATGGTTCTGGATGCAGAACAGAAGAGACGGAAGAGGGCGTTTGATTCGGGGGAATCCGGGTCGTATCTTTTTTTTAAGTTTTCTGAAATCTTCATGATGCAGTGGTACATGGCGTCCATGATATTTTCATCGAATTTGGATATGGCTTGGGGCGTGATAGACATTTGGCTTCTCCTGAATATTGGATTTATTTGATGCTTCGATACGTTATATGGCAAGAAGCGTGCCAATCATGTACATTTGTTTAGTTTTTTTATGATTGGGTGGTTGTTATCAACCCTCACCTGGCCTCTCCCAATCTTGGGAGAGGGATACTTAGATCCGTGGGTGATCGCATCAAGGGCAGAAAATACACTGCCCTTGGCACCCTCTTTTGACGCCCGCCGCCAATTATAACGAAATATGCATATCATGTTGACTCTTTAGAATTTAAACCGCATAATTCTAATTGAGAATTTCACGGAATCATCTCTCTAATTCCAATTTTAAACAGATAATGGAAATAATATTATGAAACGTCTTATTCTACTTACATTAATCACTGGCATGATGGTTCAGATATCTTTGGCGCAAGAGAAAGATGCTGACGCCATTGCGCGAGCCTCACGGTCAGCCAAAATCGCCGGCCATTCGTTAAGCAAGGTCCATCGTTGGCTGCATGAAATCGCATTGCCGAAAATTGACGAAAAAACAGGTTTGTACATTGCCGATGGTTATTGGAATTACCGGGATACAGCGGCCGATTGTTATCCCTTCCTGACATGGGCGGCATGGGCCACTGATATAGAAGCATTAAACGGCCCGGTACGCAGCATACTGCATGCTGAACGTTCTTTATGCAATGTGAAAGGCCGCATCCCGGCGCCGTATGATTACAAAAAACAAGAGACTATCAAAGTAAAAAACGAAGAGTTAGTATTTCAGGCATCGGAATACGTCAAAGACTGCCTTATAGCTATTGTCGAAGTGACTGGCCGCGATGAATGGTTTGACCGCATGCGCGCCATTGAAGACGACCTCTGGAAATTCGCGGATATTGAGACGCCTTTCGGTATGATCCCCTCCAACGATGTCGAAGTGAATGGCGAGCAGCTGCAAGCGCTGGCGCGGTTATACACCATGACTGGAGATGAAAAATATCTTACCTGGGCAATACGACTGGCCGACTATTATTTTGCCGACGACAACTATGTCCCGACGCGTCCTGCGCGACCACGGCTGTGAAATAATAGGCGGTCTCGGTTTATTGCAAGCTGTGCTCACCACACACCGCCCGCAAAAAGCGGTTGAATATGGCGACCGCCTGAAAAAAATGTATGACACGATTCTCGAAAAAGGCATCCTTGACGTGGGCATGATGTATAACCATCTCACGAAAAGGGACGATCGGAATGGCAGAATGAGCGATGGATGGGGATACAACTATGTGGGGTATCTTTGCTACGACATGGCGATGGGGACGAACACATACACATCACACATGAAGGCGACTCTAGCCAGCATGATGAATCCCAAATACAAAGACTATCCCTGGGAAGGTGAATCCATTGACGGGTATGCGGATTCTATTGAAGGCGCCATTTACATGCTCAACCGTCTTCCCGTCAAAGAAGGATTTGAATGGGTCGACCGCGAAACCAAAAACAACATAGTTGATCATCCCTCGCGCCTGGAGAACGGCGAGCTCTGGGGAACCATGAAATTGCAAGCTAACGGCGTCCGCACCACCATCATGCAAGCGCTGATGCATACTCAAGGCGTCCTGGCGCGTCCCTGGCAGCAAGGGCTGGAACTCGGCGCCGCACCTATAGACAATGGCATCGTTATTTCATTGCGAGCTAAAGAAAACTACCAAGGACATCTGGAATTCGATATACCACGCTATCGACTCTACATGGGATTCCAGAAAGACTGGCCGCGCATGAACACCATCCCCGAATGGTTTACGGTAGAACCGGAAGAAAGTTATAACGTAACCATGGATGACGGCGCCAAAACATTCACCGGCGCCCAACTGCATAATGGACTTGCCATCAATCTCGAACCAAACAAAACTCGCATTATAAAAATAAATCTTAAATAATACGAAGAAAAAAGTAGGATGGGACAAAGCGAAAAAACTTTATCATTTAAATCACCATAGCAGCGTATCCCATCGGATTTCCTATGAATTTTTCAAGGAGAAAAACCTTGTATAACAGACAATGGTCATTGCTAAACTTCACCCTTACTGCATTGTTCATGGTATGTTCAATTAACCTAAGCCACGCCCAATCGCAGCCTCGCGCCAGGGATTTAGGCGTTCCATTTGAAGGAACGCCAGGACCTTACAATGCGATTACTGACGTTCCGTATCTTGAGGTCGGCCATGCGACGATCATTGAGGGCGAAGGCGACCTGGTGGTTGGTCAGGGGCCGGTTCGCACAGGCGTCACGGCGATTCTGCCGCGCGGTAAAACCTATGATCCGGTATTCGCCGCTTGGAATTCACTGAATGCTTCCGGTGAGATGACCGGGACGCAAATAATGGAAGAACGCGGCGCCATAGACGCGCCTATTCTTATCACTAACTCCAGCAGCGTCGGTCTGGTTCGAGACTCGCTTATTAAATGGCAATATCAAAATAATTTAATTAGTACTTTCTTTGCTGATTACAGCGCCAGCCTTCCCGTCGTCGCAGAGACTTATGACGGTCTGCTGAATGATATCCATGGTTTCCATGTCAAAGAAGAACACGTTTTCGCCGCTCTCGATCAAGCCGCATCCGGCCTGGTCGAAGAAGGCAATGTCGGCGGAGGCACGGGCATGGTGTGTCATCAATTCAAAGGCGGAATCGGGACTGCCTCGCGGATTGTAACATTTGGAGACATCAGTTATACCGTAGGCGTATTGGTTCAAGCTAACCACGGAAGCCGCCCCGGTTTGACCATTGCCGGAGTTCCGGTCGGTCAGGAGATTACCGATCTAATGCCAGAGATTCATTCGTCATACGAACCCGGATCAGGTTCGATCATTGTTATCGTCGCCACGGATGCTCCGCTGCTGCCCTATCAACTAAAACGGCTTGCGCTGCGGCCTGCTCTAGGCATCGCCAAAGTGGGCGGCGTCGGTTCAGACACATCGGGTGATATCTTTCTGGCATTTTCGACGGGCAATTCCAAGAAACTTAAGCCAACCGAGATGTTATCGTTAAATGCATTATCCAATGAACACATGACCCAGCTTTTCCAAGCCACAGTCGAAGCGACGGAAGAATCGATTATCAACGCTATGGTAGCTGGCAAAACCATGACCGGCATACGCGGCAATACGGTTTATGCTCTACCACATGACCGCCTGGTTGAGGCGCTGAAGAAGTATAACCGTTACGCATCAATGTCATTTGTTGAGATTAACCATGAATAGAGAATTACGCTATTCGCGCACTTTTTTAGGTGGATTTTTTATATTCGGGTGGTTGTTATCAACCCTCACCTGGCCTCTCCCAGTCTTGGGCTGATCTTTACCCACAAGTTTTGACAGAATTAATTGCTATGAATAGATCAATACGGGTGCCAAGGGCAGCGTCCTTTCTGCCCTTGACGGCAACTATAGAGAAACTGAATAATTTTTATAATTATTTATCTTTTTTTATAGAATTATTGACATATGGTTCCAACTACCACAACTTTAAAGTTAATCATAATTCTCTTTGTTCAGTGAAACCTTGATTAAATTATCGAAATATAAGGGGTGAACTCAATCAAGGGCAGAAAATACACTGCCCTTGGCGCCCAATATTGTCCTATATTCAGATAATGGGATTTCTCATAATCTCCCATATTGATATTTGTGGGTAAAGTTCAGCAGTCTTGGGAGAGGAATACTGAAAATCTTAGGTGATCGCATCAAGGGCTGGACGCATTGCGGTCTTGCCCTTGGCGCCCACGCTCTTCATTAGAAACTGGATGCAACACAGGCTTCTGATACACCTGGATATCATCAACCAGAATATGTCCCCAGGGGTTGGAAGAAAAGTCTGCTATTTCGAGTTGCGCCGTCTTGCCCTGCCAGGTTGAAACATCCCAGGTTATGTGACGCAGGTTTTCTGACTGGCCGCCAGTTTCCCGCAGCACTACTTTATCATTTACCCGCAAACCTACATATAAATTATCTGCGTCATTGCCGCCGCCGATGTGAAAACTGATCTGATCCCATTCCAGTTCAAAGGTTGCTGATCGCAACGTTCCAGTGGCTGCATCAGAACCCTGATAGTAAGAATTAACAAAATAATTTCCTTCATAACCATCAATATCGTCCTGCCCGCCAATTGATCCTATAGCGGGTTTATCGCCAAACGCAGCGCCAATGGATTGCCAGCCATCATAGTTTGCATGTTCAAAATTAAAATATAAACCCGGCGGCCGCTTCCATTGGGCGATTTGATCTAAACTGATTGAATGGTTGGGGCTTCGATCCGCAGCATGCCATAAAGCCTGCCTGCCGCGCCATGCATCAAGCGGCCACTCAATCCGGCGCCAGCCATCTTGTTGCGCTTGTTGATAAACCTGCACTACCCGCCACCCGCGAATCCAGCCTGGACCATAATTCAAATGCTGGGGATTAATATAGAAAAAGACATCTCCCAACAAAGGCTCAACAGTCTCTTTTTCATATATATGCCGGGCCAATTGCGCTTCAGCGCCATCCACCTGGAATGGAACTTCGCAATAAACCGCCAAACAAACCAATGACGCCGTCGAATCGGATGGGATATCAGCATAAAGGCTCAGTTCATCTCCCTCTATAGTAAACGGAACCGATTCTAACACGCCCATCTTTCTGACTGCATCATCGCCGCCGCTGCCAGCGCCATAGTTGCCGATGGCTCTATATGCTGAATCAGGAGCAAAGCCAAATGCAGAACCGGTTTGATGAGTATTGCTGAAATCGATCTCGAAATCCCATTTCAGCCCAATCGGTTGCGGCAATACATCGTCATCAAAATCCAATGCAGATTGTCGCTCTCCCAAAAAATGAGAAGCAAACCAATTCTGTTCATGCCGCGTTTCAAAATGATACCCGTCTTCCATAGCCGCAAGCCGCCAGTCGCTCATTACCTTAACCGGATCAGTTTCCCGTTTATATAACTTCAGATTAAATAAAAGAGTTGAAGAATAATGCTCATCCAGCGATGCTTCCCATGTTCGGGCGCTTAGCGTATTCATGGCCGAAGACTGTTTTATACTCTCACAATAACGGGAATACAGTATAATCTCATCCGGCGCCGGAGCGAAACGTAAATCAAAGAAAAGCCCACCCTGTTTACCAAATATTGTCGAAAAAGGTATATTCCATCCCAAATCGACCGGGTATAAATGTTCGGCGAATGGCGTTCGTGACAAAACCACGGGATCAAAACGCACTGCAGCGAACTCATGCTGATTGACCATGACCGGTCCGAGTTCCTTTTGCATTGCAACGCAGATATTCTGGTAATAACGCGCCCGGTCAAAATAATTCTGAAAATCCTTCACGCTGGACAACACAGTAAAAAACGCCAGGCAAACGCAAAACGCTATGCAAACAGGCGTCCGGCTCTGCGGTTTAAATTGCGACAACCATTTCAAGCCCCCGAAGACGCCAATCAAGCCCATAGGAAGAAATGACAACATCCATTGGCGCGAAACATCAATCGGCGTAAAAGCAAAGAAGAACAACAAGATGGCGCCGACCATCGCCATCATCAGACTGAATCTTCGTTTACTACCTGATTCGCCTAATCCACTGCTCAAACCGAGCAAAAACAAAAATCCGAAAACAGGTACAGTAACAGATGCATACAATAATCCATTGCCAAACCAACTAAACGCATCAATGGCATGACTGGACCATACTCCATCAAATAACCTAGCGATTGAAATTTGCGAGAAGGCAGTCGGATAATCCGTCAGACAGGGGCCGCCTAATATCCCCCATTCAAATGACCGCACTGCATAGATAATGCCAATCGGAGCGATGAATCCAAGCGCATACCCCATCCTACGCAGGGCGAAGTTTATCTTCGTAAATGATAATGGTTGATAGATAAAAAGATTGGCGACTGCCAAGGCCAGCGCCCACAAGAAGCCAGCGCTGCCACTAAGGCTCAGGATAAACAATGATGCACATCCTGTGATATCAGAAGTCTTATCACCAACAATCCGACTGACGTAGTCCAATACCAGGACAGCGGTCAGTGCATCGGATGGATGAAAAATCAGCGTTATCCAAAAAAGCGGGTGAATCAAAAGCAAGGCAGTGAAGCAAATCCGCTCTTCGGTTACCGCTCCTCCAATCAAAGAGAACAAGAGCATTGATCGGTAGAGAAAGTATACTCCAACCATTGCTTGTCCAAGCCAAATCAGCGCACGATAAGGAATAAACGACCATGTTGAAAATGTAATCAGCGACCGGGTCAGCAGGTTGGCGTTCTGGAAAGGTTCAGAGTTGGCAGGTAATAAGCCCTTGGTTAATGAATCAAAATAACCATTGGCGTAAAGGACGTTGATGCATTCACCGTCGCCGATTGCATACAGCAAGTTAACATTGAAATATGAGACCAATCCCAATACAACAGATATCAGCAAACCACCCGCTGCAATCAGCCAAATATCCTTTAATATGATTGAATTATCTCTCCTGCTCATTATTTAACCTGGATTGTTATTTTCAATGTATTGATACGCATTTCAATCTTAGGGACGCCCAACCATTCCGTAAAGAACCTTCATATCGCAATATTACATAAACCTATCCCGTAGGATCGCGTTTTTTGACCTACCGAATCAACTACTCTAGATTTATGTTCAACTATATTACAAACTTAGAGTATAGAGTAGTTTGCAAAATATCAATAACCGTTATATTCAAAGGATAAATGGCATGGATAATAAAATCAGCCGACGCGCCGTACTCCAAACGCTGGGGATGACCATTCCCTTGGCCGCAAGACCATTGAGATCAAGCGCCGCCCCGGATCAAAATCCTCCTAATATATTATGGATATTAGCCGAAGACGCCTCGCCTCACATCGGATGTTATGGCGAAACAACCATTAAAACGCCCCATCTCGATGCTCTGGCCAACGATGGGATTAGTTTTGATGCGGCTTTCGTAACCTGCCCGGTCTGTTCTCCCTGCCGCTCAGCCATGATCACGGGCATGTACCAGACGACGCTGGGCGCTCATAACCACCGCAGCCAAAGCGACTCCGGCAAAGCTGGAGGCAACCGGGATTACTATGATAGTTACAAACTGCCCATCAAACTTATCCCCGAACTGTTTCGTGATGCGGGATACTATGTAACCTTGGGCGACGGTCCATCCTGCCAGAAAATGGGTAAGACCGATTATAACTTTGTTTGGCCCAAGTCCGCCTATGATGCATCCAACTGGGAATCATGCCCCGGCGATAAACCATTTTTCGCGCAGATCATGCTGCATGGAGGAAAAAACCGCAGCGCCAAGCATGGGGTGAATCCAGCTGATGTTGAACTGCCGCCCTACTACCCCGATACCCCAACCATGCGGGAGGATTGGGCGGATTACTTAAATTCATGGATTCAAATCGATAATGAAGTGGGACAGATTATAGAGAACCTTAAAAAGAGCAATGTCCTGGATAACACCATTGTCTTTTTCTGGACGGATCATGGCATCAGCCATATCCGGGGTAAGCAATTTTTATACGATGAGGGCATCCGCGTTCCATTGATCGTACGTTTTCCCGATAAAAAACATGCCGGGACGAATCGCCATGATCCTGTGATTCAGATCGACATCGCCGCCGCATCATTGGCCTTAGCGGGTATCAACATCCCAAGCTATGTCCAGGGCGAGAACATATTCGACGCTCATCATACTCCACGTAAAATGATCGTCAGCGCCAGGGATCGTTGCGATGAGACGGTTGACGTTATCCGTTGCATCCGTACGCCAAAATACAAATACATCCGTAATTTCCTGTCCCACCTGCCCCACGCCCAACCGAATCAGTACAAAGACGACAAAGCCATTACCAAAAACATGCAGCAGCTTCATAAAGCCGGAAAACTTACCCCGCTGCAATCCCGGATATTTCAACCGCAAAGACCTCCCGAAGAACTATACGATATCAAAAATGATCCCAATGAAATCAACAACCTGGCTGACAAAACAGAATATCAAGCAACCTTAAAGCAAATGCGCAATGATCTATATCAATGGATGATTCAAAACAACGATCCAGGTCTTATCCCTGAGCCAATTATAGAAGACATGGGAAAACAATACGGCAACAAATATTTTGTTCTGCAAAACCATACCGACAAAAACTTAGTCCGAAAACTTATCAAGATCATCACAGCGGCTGATCAAGGCAACGCCAAAGCCCTTAATATTGCACTGGAGTCAAAAGAACCATCCATAAGATATTGGGCTGCCACAGGATTAGGTAGACTTGGAGACGCTTCGGCTATCGCTGCACTATCAAAAACAACCAACGATTCATCATCGGCGGTTCGCATTGCGGCGTCTCTAGCCCTATGCAAATTAGGTGAAGCAGACCAACATATTAATTCAATTATCAAAGAGATTAACAACAGCAATCTTATTGCCGGGATGTATGCTATCCGGGCGCTGGAACTTTCCGCTGTTGATACTCCTGAAGTTAGGGATGCAGTTGAAAAAGCCAGGAAAAACCCTTATGAATTCACTCGCCGCATCGCAAATCGAATGTCAATTAGATTTAATTCATAAATTCAATTACAAGGAGATCAAATCAATGAATTTATCGCTCATAAAAACCAACCTGATAACATCTTTAGTCATCACTGTATTATCATCGCTCGGTTTCGCTCAAGAAGCCAGTAATGATCCTTATGTTTATGTCGGGAGTTATGCGTCTGAGAATAGCCCTGGGATATTCGTGTATCGCATGAACTCAACCACCGGAGACTTAACCTTATTGCATAAGATATCTGGAGTGGTTAATCCATCGTATCTAGCGATTGATCCAACATGCAAGTTTCTTTATTCTGTAAGTGAACTAGGCAATTTCCAGGGTCAGAAAAGCGGCGGATTAAGCGCCTTCGCCATTAATCCCGATAACGGAGATTTAAGTCTGTTGAATCAGCAATCCTCTCTAGGTCAGGCGCCATGCTATGTGAGCGTCGATAAAACCGGTAAATGGGTTTTTAACGCTAATTACAGCGGCGGCAATGTTGCGGTTCATCCGATACTGCAGGATGGAAAACTCGGCGAGGCCAGCGATATGCAACAACATCATGGATCAAGCATAAATCCACAACGGCAAAAAGCCCCTTACGCTCATTCCATTGTTATTGATCCATCGAATAAATTCGCTTACGCATCCGATTTGGGCATCGATAAGATCATGATTTACGCCATAGACCTGGTAAATGGGAAACTCAAACCAAACGATCCCCCATTCGCCAGCGTAAAACCAGGTTCAGGCCCCCGCCATTTCACATTCCACCCCAACGGAAAATACGCTTTTTCCATTGAGGAACTGAGTTGTGAAATAATCTCTTTCAAATGCAATGCCCAAAATGGCGCCCTGGAACAGATCCAAACCATATCAACATTACCCGAAGGTTTTTCCGGCGATAACTCTTGCGCTGATATTCATGTCTCCCCGGATGGATCATTCTTATACGGCTCCAACCGTGGACATGACAGCATCGCCATATTCAAAGTAAACCAACAAACCGGAGAACTCAAACTTATAGGACACGAATCAACCCAAGGCCAGACGCCGCGTAATTTCGCCATCGATCCAACCGGCAAGTTCCTGTATGCCGCCAATCAGGGTTCAAAAAATATAGTATCATTCAGCATTAATCCCGACACCGGCTTACTAAAATCACTTAAGAAAGTATCACTACCCAGCGCTCCGGTATGCATAAAATTCGCCATAAAGGGTAATACCCCAAGCGTATCAAACGTTTCTTCTTATATTCATTTAGCAGCGGTAGACGCAAATCCTTAAATGCTTTTTGGGATAGAAAATACGACAATCGCCCTCACTCTCTCCATCCGGGAGAGAGTGAGGGCGAAATTGGATCAACTATAACGTTTCATAAAAACAGATTCAGGATGAAGATTTCTTTTTCCTGGGTCTAGCAGAACTACTTTTTTTATCTTTGGGAATAAACCGGCTTCTGGTTTTACTCGTCTTAGGCTTCTCGCCTGATTTAGGCTTATCGCCTTCTTTGAATTTAGAAATTTTCATTTGCTGGCCGGACACCCAGATTTTTTTCAAGGGGCGAATGGTCTCACGCGGCATATCATCAGGAAGATCCACCACGCTGAAATCATTGAAAATTTCTATACGGCCGATGTATTTACTATCAATGCCGCCTTCATTAGCCATAGCGCCGACTATATGATTGGGTTTAACGCCATGAGCATAACCAACCTCAATCCGATAACGTTCTTTACCAGCATCAACTGGTCCTAAAACTTTATCTTTTTTGGTCGCCCCTCTTTTTCCATGAAATTTATCACCACGTTCAGATTTTGAAGACCTTGAAGACTTGAGAGGCTTTGACGGCCTGATAGGTACAGGATTATCTTTAAGTAATAAAGGTTTATCGCCTTGAAACATTTTGGCTAGGGCTGCAGCAATCTCTAAAGCCGGAACATTATGTTCCTGGCGGTATTGTTCTAACAATTGATAATAAAAACCAGATTCTTCAACCGCCAGCGTATTGGTGATACGCTCCATGAAGTTTGAAATACGCTTGTTATTGATTATGTCAACCGAAGGCAACTCCATCATTGTGATCTTCTGTTTGGTGGCAATCTCAATCGCGCGCAACATATGTCTCTCACGCGGCGCGACAAATAATATAGCTTCTCCAGTGCGTCCCGCTCGACCGGTACGGCCCACGCGGTGAATATAAGCTTCGGGATCATAAGGAATATCGTAATTAACCACGTGACTGATACGTTCAACATCCAATCCACGGGCCGCCACGTCTGTAGCAACCAGGATATCGAATTTCCCGGCTTTTAATCCTGCAATAGTATTTTCCCGCCTCTTCTGGGGAACATCACCATTAAGAGCCGCTGTAGAATAACCTCGAGCCTCAAGTTTTTCTGCAAGTTCATCAGTTGCGGTTTTGGTTCTTACAAAAACAATCATGCCATCGAAGGGTTCCCCCTCCAAAATCCTGGTCAGAGCATCAAGTTTATGGTATCCGCTAACCATCCAATAGCGTTGGTTAATGGTTTCAGGGGAAGATGTATGAACTTTTATAGATACTACTACAGGATCATGCAAATACTTTTGCGCTATACGTTGGATGGTTTTGGGCATCGTCGCCGAAAATAATGCCATTTGACGTTCTGCAGGCGCTTGTTCCAGCACCCATTCAACGTCATCGATGAATCCCATGCGCAGCATTTCGTCGCCTTCATCAAGTACCAGGCATTTCAGGTTGTCCAGTTTAAGCGTTCCACGCCGCATATGATCCATTACCCGGCCTGGCGTACCGACTACGACATGCACCCCTCGTCTCAACTGCCGTAGTTGAATTTCATAATCCTGGCCGCCATAAATAGGCAGAACATGAAATCCCCGCATCCGGCCAGCATATCGCTGGAATGCTTCCGCAACCTGTATGGCCAACTCCCGCGTCGGGGTTAAGACTAATACTTGAGGTTGGGTCTGTTTTAAATCGATCTTCGACAATAAAGGCATTGCGAAAGCCGCAGTTTTCCCCGTGCCGGTCTGGGCTTGTCCCAGAACGTCTTTTCCTTCCATCATAAGAGGGATGGTTTTTTCCTGGATGGGGGTGGGGGTTTCGTAACCGCAATCTTTAATGGCTTTTAGAACTGTTTCACTCAGCGACAAATCGCTGAAATCGAGCTGAGTTGATTCGGTGGTAGTCATATACTCTCCTAAATTAAGACTAAAACACTTATCATAACTCCAATAATCTAAACTGGAAGTGGGTTTATGCGCCTATTGTGTGATTAAAACTGGAATTATTACTTTGATTTTCAAAAGTTTCTTGCGGTTAAAATCCATGAAAAAGAACACTTCTCAATAATTTGTTCGTTTATCGCTACGTTTATTATTCAACAAGCCTATATATACAGGCTAGTTGAATAAAGTATGAGAATGTTGTTATGCAAATTTCTCTACCGTGGATAGGTTCCCAAAGGATAACTCACAACATATCGCGTGTTCACTACCGAACCGCCAACCGTCACGATATCCCCATCCGAAGCAATTCCGTTGGATAAATCATAGTCAATTCCCGAATGAGTGGAATCAAAATTATAAGCTGGATTTCCCCAACACATCACATTATCAGGTCCAGCGCTGGACAACCGGTAACTGAATCCCCTGGTTCCTCCACCAGGAACGCCGTTGTCGATATTCACTCCTGACCAATTATCAAAATAATCGTAAGTATCAAAAAATTCAGGATTTTGCGCGCTCATTTGGCTCCAGAATGGATCAGAGGGGATAGAACTCATATATGAAATAGGAGTAGTTAACGGGTATAACCGATGACTTAAAGCGATTTGGCCGCTCTCCCCGGTAATAGCGTTAACCCGCGCCGGAGGGAAATTATTATAATCCAGTTGGTAAGATTCCAAGGCGGTTTTTAAGTTTTTCATATCAGCCTGCGCACGGGCAACCTTGGCTCTGATTTGGGCGCTTAGAAAATTTGGTACGGCAATAGCGGCCAAAATACCGATAATCGCTACCACAATCAACAATTCAATAAGAGTGAATCCAACTTTTTTAGTATTCATCAGAAAAAACCCTTTAGAGAATGAACTTTATACACTTTCGCGCATATCCCAATAAACTCACTGTTAATAATGATAGAACATTTGGAACTATTGTCAAAATAAAATGCACTTTTTTGATAGTTAAAAGTACTGGATATGTAGAATTTTATGTCTAAATATTATTTATTTTACATACGTAATCATAAATAGATAAAAATAATGCATTATTTTATTCAGATGCATTGCATCATTTTGTTAAATTTTAGAAATAATTCAAAAAAAAAGTTCCTGTATGGATTTGAGTAAATATAATGATAAAGATCAATTAAATAAATTGTAGATTGACAACATGGGGAATACTCGTGAAATCGGAGAATTATCAATATGAATATCGAAAAAGAAATATTAATGGAATCTGGCACAAATGAACTGGAAGTTTTGGTTTTCGGGATTGAATCAGAAAAATATGGCATAAATATAGCTAAAGTACGAGAAATTATACGAATCCAACATCTTACACTGCCTCCTCAGACGCACCCCATGATTGAGGGAGTTTTAAATCTCCGAGAACATATTATTCCCATAATTAGTTTGTTTAGAGCTTTGGGTTATAAAGACAGAGAAGAGGATCAATCAAGCCGGATAATTGTGACGGAATTTCATAAACAATGGTTTGGATTTATTGTAGATACAGTATCCAATATTTATCGCATCTCCTGGTCAGATATTGAGCCGCCGACTGAACATCACCAATGCACTTGTCTAACAGGCATTGCTCATGTTGAAGATCAATTGGTTCTTATGTTGGATGTAGAGAAAATCACCCAGGAAATTGCGCCACATATGATTGAAACAAGTGAGGAAGAGTTACCTGAAGAACTGGCGTTAATTCGAGGATCCAAGAGAATTCTGATCGCGGAAGATTCAAGTGTAATTAGATCTTTGATCGAAGGTACGTTATCTAACGGTGGTTATAACAGCGTTTTAATATGCAACGATGGCGAGGAAGCCTGGAATCACCTCCAGAGTAATGAATCTATCGATATTGTAATATCTGATATTGAAATGCCTCGTCTTGATGGATTGCGTTTAACTAAATTGATAAAATCGGACATCGAATTGAAAGAAACGCCAGTGATAATTTTCTCTTCGATCATTACAGAAGATAATCGCAATAAAGGAGATGCGGTAGGCGCAGACTGTCAGATCGCTAAACCTGATTTAGATAAACTTGTATCTACATTGGATCAGTTTTTGAATATATCCGCATAATACCCATTATATAAAACAATCTCCATACGGGCGAGATTGTTGAAAGTGGCGACCGAGACGTTTCGGTCGTCATTATTTTTTAAAGCACGATATTTCAGATACTTGTAACTATCACTGCTGGTTTAGCGACCAGTCATATTCCAGATATGAGATGTGGTATTCAGTTGAAAGTAGTGTCTTTCTGGTGGTTTCATCAACATATTTAGCCAAAAAGTTGATAGATGCATGTTGTTTTGCTGAATTACCCGCAGTAGGTTTGGATGGCTTATATTGCCCGATGAAGTCATCGCCATACCAATCGAGAATTTTAGATAAAAAGATGGTTCTACTGCTGTGATCAACGCGAAACTTTGAAGATACGGCAATCATATCCCGCACCTGATCATCGAGTTGTTTATCAAGTTCATCGCCTATGAATGGTTCATTACGTAATGGCGGGCAACCGCCAGAGGCGCAGACTAAAGCGAAATGGATGCGCGGATCAGAGAATTTCTTACGGATCACATCATGCTCGATATCATTCAGGGTCATATTGTTACCCATAACCTTGAACGTGATTGTATCCCAAACCCCGGAAATCTGGCGGATGCTGTTTTTGGGGAAGCGTAATGAACCAAGAAACGACGCTTTAATAGGATAATTATCCAAGATAACTTTGAGGGTAAGCGCGTTGTATGCATTGATCCAAAAGGCCAGCTGGTCATTTTCAGGCCATGCGTCATAAGCAGATTGTTTCAAGATTGCTAAAGAATTGGTGAAAGAATCCAAGTACTCCCGGTTTACTTTAAGAGTTTTATAATTCACACCGCCTTTTTCATTCACATGCATAGAAAGAACAGAAGCATATTGAGAATAATCCAGTTCATTAGATTGATTGTTGTCGCTAGACCATGAAAAACTTATAGAAATGGTAATGATTGTAAATAAGACGATGCTTCGTTTGTAGATTGACATAATAATCACCTCTAGGGCGGTTCATCTTCATCAAGCATCAGTTAAAGCGCCGGAACAGGATGATCCGAATCCAGCTGTACAGCCGAAACAGTGCTCGCCGGTAACAATTTTTCGCGAAGACAAAGGCGATGGATCAAAATTCTGTATTTTCGTGGGAGATCCATGATTGACGGGCCATTTCAAGGCCAGATTAAAATCACAGTCATAAATTGTCCCGTCCCAGTTAACGCTGATTTGGTGACGGCACATCAATCCTTCGATGGTATGCGGATTAAAGGAATCTTTGAGTAATTGCATATACTCGACTCCTTTATGCTGTTTGTTTAACTGGGTCTGAAAGCGACCGATTGGCATATTGGTTATAGTAATAAGATTGGTGAACGAAATTCCAAAGCGCTGCATCAATTCTCTACGGTAATCTTCTTCCAATAGTTTCTGGTTCGGAGGAAGAACCGGCCCGGCGGGATTATAAACCAGATTCAGTTTTAACTCTGATTCAATTCCATAACCAATTGAATTCAAAAGTTTTAATGCTTCAATGCTCTGTTGATATACTCCACTGCCCCGCTGACGATCCACATTCTCTTCAAGATAGCAAGGCAATGATCCAACTAACTGGATGCGGTGAGATTTATAAATCTCCGGCATATCCTCCATACCCTCTTCAAGCAGCACGGTAAGATTGGTATGAACGCCGATTGTAAAGTCATCTTTAGCTAGAGCATCGATAAAACGCCGGAAATGTGGATTGAGTTCCGGGGCGCCGCCAGTTATATCCACCATTCTGGCTCTAACGCGCCTGGCCGCCTTAAGAACCAGTTCCATGGTCGGCCAAGGCATGACCTCTTTACGCTTGGGTGATGCGGCTACATGGCAATGAGCGCACTGCTGGTTGCAAATCAGCCCGATGTTAACTTGAATAATATCGATTTCAGAGCAATGTAATTCACTCCCGGTCGAATTCTCAATCTTTTTTTCAAAGTCGTTCATTATCATCACACTCATTTTTAGATTATAAGATGCTGAAAATATGCTGATTAGTGGAATTCAAAAAAATATTCATCAACACCATTAAAATAACTTATTTTTATTTAAAAGCAAATCAAGCAAGTTTTACAATGCTGATAATTTTCTAGAAATTTATTGAATAAATATTCATGCTAATTACATCTTATATCATTTTAAGATATTCATTAATAAGTAGTTAAGTTAATGATATATTTTGGCGTCAAACGGATGCAAGGTTTTTCAAAACAGTTTTTCACTAAACAATTATAACTGTTTCAAGCACAAGATTAATTTGCGTAAAATGAAGATTGTTCCTTGCCTTTTTACTTGAAGGCAAATACGCTTTTAAGGACGCAGGTTTTTATATGTTCATGTTGAAAAGCGCTTTGCGAGACTTCACACTACATTTGGATTCAAGATAGTTAATTAATTATAAATCAGTTTATCAACAATGACAGATGTTATCTGATCAACCAATTCAGCAATAACATCTGGGCTTTGTCAAAGATATATGTAAAACAAGTTAATGAAAGGTGATATGAAATGAAACAACTTTGTTTTTTGTTAATGGCCGGGCTTTTTATCAGTCTGTCTGGTTTAGCGGTTGACGTTAGCGCCGCTGATCCGATTTCAGATTCGACCACCCTGATCGCCCAAGCAGATACTAGCCATGAAGCCCAAAGCGCTGGCGAACATAGTAATGATTCGACAGTGGGGAAGGATGAACAGGCAGTTGCTAAACATGGCGAAAGTGGTCATGGAACTAAAGTGAATCTGGGTGAAAGTTTGCCGATGTGGACTTGCATTCCATTTGTTGGAATACTTCTCTCTATTGCATTGCTTCCATTATTCGCGCCTCATTTCTGGCATCATCATTTCCCCAAGATATCGGCATTCTGGGCT
Source organism: bacterium (assembly GCA_963662285.2). Classification (GTDB taxonomy): domain Bacteria; phylum Hinthialibacterota; class Hinthialibacteria; order Hinthialibacterales; family Hinthialibacteraceae. The sequence goes on along the minus strand of CAXXMV010000006.1, from coordinate 1,425,249 downwards.
GCAACCTTAGCTATTCCATTTTTGATTGCTTATGGAGGGAGCGCTGTTCATGAGATATTGCATATTTATATTCTCGATTACGTCCCATTTATTATCCTGCTATGGGCGCTGTATACCATTTCAGGCGGCATTCTTCTGCGTGGGACGCTGGTCGGAACGCCAGTCGTCAACACAATCATGATTGCAATCGGTACTTTTCTGGCATCATGGATGGGAACCACTGGCGCTGCAATGCTGATGATTCGTCCTTTCCTACGCGCCAACAAACACCGCAAAAACCGTACATTCATGGTAGTGTTCTTTATCTTCCTGGTAGCCAACATAGGCGGTTCGTTAACTCCATTGGGAGATCCTCCACTATTCCTGGGCTTCCTGCATAGCGTTCCGTTCTTCTGGACATTTAACCTTCTGCCTCACATGCTGGTCGCTGTAGTTATCCTTCTGATTATCTATTACATCATCGATTTGATTATGTATAAAAAAGAGGGGATCAAGCCAGATGCATCTTTAGAGAAAGAACCGTTAAAATTAACTGGTTCGTATAACTTTATATTCCTTGGCGGAGTTGTAGGGGCGGTATTGATGAGTGGTCTCTACGATATGGGAGAAGTTACTATCCTCGGCGTCCATCGTGGAATCCAGGATTACTTACGCGACGCCATATTGGTAATTCTTGGCATCATTTCGCTTAAATCCACTCCCCAATCATTGCGGAAAGATAATGAATTCACTTGGTTCCCAATTGTAGAAGTAGCATACCTATTTGCGGGAATCTTCATGACCATGATTCCATGTCTAGCCATTTTGAAAGCGGGAGAGAATGGCGCTGCGGCGAGTTTAGTCGCATCAGTGCAGCAACCCTGGCATTATTTCTGGATCACCGGCGCCCTTTCCAGCTTCCTGGATAATGCTCCGACCTACTTGACCTTCTTCACCAGCGCCATTGGCAAATTCTATCCGGGCATAGCTGAACCGGAAGCAGTAGCGTCTTTGATCGCCAACAAAGCAATTTATCTGAAAGCGGTTTCAGCGGGCGCGGTATTCTTTGGCGCATGTACATACATCGGGAATGCTCCTAACTTTATGGTTCGTTCCATTGCTGAAGAATCAGGCACTCCAATGCCCAGTTTCTTTGGATACCTGTTCATGTATGCATGCACCATCCTGCTGCCAGTCTTCCTGTTAATTACCTTCCTCTTCTTCGTATAGTAAACAAAGAAATAATTACTATTCAAAAGGGCATGGAGTTTTTCTCCATGCCCTTTGTTTGTATGAATCAGATATTCTTCTGCAAAGATTGCCAATATCAACCCTCTCCTAACCTCTCCCAATCTTGTGAGAGGAATATATGACTAAAGCATTTTGTACACCTAAGTCCAATCAACATAACAATTTATACATCAAAACCCCTCTCCCCCAAGTTTGGGGGAGAATTCAAGAGGGGGTTGTTTTCTAAAACCTTAGAATTACCAATTGACGTTTAATCATAATCGAAATGCTATTATCAGAATTAAATCTTTGGTAATTCAAATCCTTCACGACGGGGACGTGATAGCATTTTATTGGCTTCATCGTCTCCTATAAATTGTTCTTTATCTGGATCCCACTTCAGTTTGCGCCCTAAGTCGCGGCAGATGTTGACCAGGTAGCAGACCGTGGTTGAACGGTGACCGATCTCAACATCGGCGTTGGGCAGTTCACGTGATCGGATGCAATCGAAGAAGTTCTTAAAATGCGGCTCGCATTCATGAGCGCCTTCTGGTGTGGGAGGTGGAGCGTCTTTTAACAATTCCTTCTTATCAGTAAGGAAATTGCCCCGCAGGATTTCTATTTTACCTTCCTCGCCCAGGAAGATGCCGCCTAAATCTTCGTGCTGCCGACGCTTGCCATCCATTTTCAATAGCGTTCCACTGGCGTAGCGCATAGTTACATCAGCTGTTTCGCCTTTACCTTCAGGCCATATTTCAACCGGACCAGTTGTATCGGTTCCCAGTCCGCATTGCACCTGATCAAATGAGTGAGTGCCCCATCCTGTAACGCCCCAGGAGCGGCCGCCGCCATCGTAATCACGCCACCAGTTCCATCTGACATGCAGGTCTTCGTGATAGGGGCGCAATTCCGTCTGGTTGCACCATTGATCCCAGTTCAATCCTTTGGGCATAGGTTGTCCCGGTTTTGGAACCCAGGTTTTAGGGCCTTCAAAATTACATACTCTGACAGTGTGGATTTTGCCAATAGCGCCACTATGAACCAGTTTACTGGCATAGCGGTTGATAGGCATTGAACGCTGCTGGGTGCCTGTCTGAAGAATCCGCTTAAGTTTACGCGCCGTGTTGACCAGGGTGCGGCCCTCGGCGATAGTCAGGGTTAATGGCTTTTCTCCATAAACATCCAAACCGGCCTGCATGGCTTGGATTAAAATCAAAACCCGCGCGTGGGTCGGCGTTTCGACAAAGACAGCGTCCAGTTTTTCCTTCTCGAACATCTCATGATAGTCATCATATTTGTTCCATTTTATCGATGGCTTAATTTCCTTGGCCAGATCGCTGAAACGCTTTTTATAACAGTCGGCGACCGCCACAATCTGCGCATCCGGCATTTCATCGTATTTCATTATCCAACGGGCGCGGCCTCCAACCCCGACAAAACCAACCACAATCCGGTCGTTAGCGCCGGGGCGGTTTTGCGAACCAAAGACCTCTGTTGGAATAATAAATGGCGCCGCCGCCCCAAGCGTCGCTGCGGTGGACTTCTTTAAAAAATCGCGTCGTTTCATGGATATTTCCCCTTCGCTTTATAAATGAGTATTGTTTTTACAAGATTCTCCCTTAGATACCAATATATGCTAAATCATACCCATCAATATATCAATATACTCGACTACTTAAGTATGCTTAAATATATTGAATTTAATATCAATACCATATTTTAGATTCCAGGTGCATTATGCAGAAAAATAATTATGGCATCTCTTCTTCATTACAATCCCAGTCAACCCGGCGTAACTTTATCAAAACCACCAGCAGCGGTATGGCGGCGCTGGCTTTATCAGCCAAGACCCGACCAACTGACGCGGCGACAATAAATAAGGGAAAGAAACGGAATATTATCTTCGTTCTGAGCGATGATCACCGTTATGATTTTATGGGATTCATGAAAGAATCGCCCTCTTTTCTGGAGACGCCCAACATGGATCGCATGGCGCGTCAGGGAGTGCATTTAGAGAACGCGTTTGTCAGCACCTCACTGTGCTCACCGAGTAGAGCCTCGATCCTTACCGGACAGTACATGCATCATCATCAAATCGTTGATAATCAGAGGGCGGAGCCGGAAGGAACTGTGTTCTTCCCGAAATATATGCAGCAAGACGGCTACAAAACTGCGTTTATCGGCAAATGGCACATGGGACACGAGCATGATAATCCCCGTCCGGGTTTTGACTATTGGGCTAGTTTAAAAGGCCAGGGAGCATATAACAATCCTACGCTTAATATAAACGGAGAGCATCAGCAATTTGAAGGATATACTACTGATGTCTTGACGGATCGTGCGCTCGGTTGGCTTAAAAACGAGCAGGATGATGATCAGCCGTTTTTCATGTATCTATCCTACAAAGCGGTTCATTACCCATTCCAACCGGCGCCGCGTTATCGGGGACGTTACAAAAATGAAAAAGTTGAGCGTCCTGAAACTATGGCCGATACAGAACGCAATTATCAAACCCAACCGCACTGGGTGCGCGAACGGCGCTACAGCATCCACGGTATTGATCACATGGAGACCGGGCAATACGATAATGATCCGGTTACTTCGTTTGATGATCTGTACCATCAGTATTGCGAGACGGTGCATGGATTGGATGAGAATCTGGGGCGCGTGCTGGATTTTCTGGATGAGAATGGTTTGAGCGAAAACACCACTGTAATCTACATGGGAGATAACGGCTTTGCGCTTGGCGAGCATGGCTTCTATGATAAGCGCGACGCTTTCGAGGAGTCTATCCGCGTGCCCATGCTGGCCTACGCTCCCGGCGTGATTAAGCCAAATACTAAAGTAAGCCAGATGGTGCAGAATATTGATATCGCTCCCACTATATTGGATATGGCTGGAATTGCAGCGCCTGCGCAAGCCAAGATGGATGGCGAATCATTCCTCCCGTTATTACAGGGTAAATCCACTACCTGGCGCGACCATATTCTTTATGAATATCACTGGGAATGGAATTTTCCCGCCACTCCAACCGTCTTATCTATTAGGACTGAAAGATATAAGTACATTTATTACTACGGAGTGTGGGATCACGATGGATTCTATGATTTACAGACCGATCCTCATGAACGGCATAATCTGATCAAGGTTCCAGCCTACCAGGAACGAATTGAGGCTATGAAAAAACAACTCTTCGACGAACTGGAAGCCAGCGGAGGGCTGAATATCCCAATCCGCTCACCTCAGGGAGAGCGGTTGGATCAACGTAAAAATAGGTGATAACAAAGCAATCATTTCCCATTGGGTTATAGTTGGGTAATATAGTGATAATGATATTAACCATTAGAGGTGCAATAATGGATAAATGTAAACGAAGAGATTTTCTATCAACCACAGCGTTAGCTTCGCTTTCGTTGTTAAGTGGAACCAGCAGTCTAGCTCAATCTAACAATAAGAAGAAACCAAATGTGGTTATCCTTTATTCCGACGATCAAGGTTTCGGTGATGTGGGATGTTACGGGGGTAAGGATGTTAAGACTCCCCATATTGATTCGTTAGCCGCTAAGGGAACGCGCTTCACAGACTGGTATTCAAATTGTCCAGTCTGTTCTCCTTCACGCACTGCTTTACTCACAGGCCGATATCAGCAGCGTAGCGGCGTGATGGGAAATATTCCTGCCGGTTTCAATAAAATGGGCATGTCGCCAACAGCGATCACCATGGCCGAAGCCTTAAAAAAAGAGGGATACCGCACCGGAGTTTTTGGAAAGTGGCACCAAGGCAGCGCCGAAGGATGCCGTCCCAACGATCAAGGTTTCGATGAATTCTATGGTTTCATCAATGGCTGCATCGATTATTATTCCCATATTTTCTATTGGTCCGGCCTACCAATGCATGACCTATGGAAAAACGATAAAACCGTTTGGGAAAATGGCGTCTATTTCAACGATATCATAATTCGCGAGGCGTCCCGCTTTGTCCGCGACAACCGGGAAAAACCTTTTTTCATGTACGTACCATTCAATGCCCCCCACTATCCCATGCATGCTCCCCCGGAATATACTGAACGATTCAAGCATATCGACGATCCTCACCGTCGCATTCAAGCCGCCATGGTTTCCGTGCTCGATGATGGCGTGGGTAGAATTATCGACGAACTGAAACGTTGCGATCTCTTCGATGATACACTGATTTTCTTCATCAGCGATAATGGCCCATCATCCGAAGCCCGTAACTTATTGGATGATTCACACCAATACTACACTGGCGGAAGTTCCGGCGATTTCCGGGGCGGCAAGGGCGGCCTGTACGAAGGTGGAATCAGAGTTCCCGCTATTGCCAGCTGGCCGGGAATTATTCCGGCTGGACAGGTAATCAATGAAGTGGGTATAACTATGGATGTGTTCCCCACAGTGATGAATGCTATTGGAGGATCACTGCCAACGGATCGCGTTTATGATGGCAAGGATATTATGCCGACCATAACCAACCAAGATAAAAGCCCTCACCGGAACGATGACCTTTTCTGGGCATTAGACAAACAACGCGTTGTACGCAGGGGGGATTGGAAACTTCTGCTGAACGCAAAGGCCGAGTTTGGCAAAGACGCAGAGGCGCCGGTGCTGCTTCACAACCTCAAAGAAGATCCCGGTGAAAAAATTGACTTAAAGGATAAACACCCGGAGATTGTATCTAAACTTAAAAAGGCGATTGAAAGTTGGGAAAAGGAAGTTATGTCAAAGTAATTTTGTTTTGGCGGGTTGTTGGTTGGAGAGGGTGGTTTTTGGTGGGTCGGTGAGGCGCGACCCACCCTACGAGCTATGAAAAAACAACTCTTCGATGAACTGGAAGCCAGTGGAGGGCTGAATATCCCAATCCGCTCACCTCAGGGAGAGCGGTTGGATCAACGTAAAAACAGGTGATGAAATTGCATTGAAATGCCTGCTCTAGTTATACTTGGTGGGCTACGCTTCGCTTTTAGCCCACCCTACGCGTTGGTGGTTGCATATCCCTCCCACAAAGAGAGGGCTAAGGTGAGGGAGATTGTAAAATCCAAAGATGTTTCGTAATCGGGTAACCACAAGAGTTACCCCTACGGAGATTTGATAATCGTTACCTATATATATTATTGCAGACGCTTCAAACAGTTAACTTGTTACACTGATTATCACCTTTGCTTTGTAGTGAGGGCGCCAATGAAGAAAGAGATACAAAAAGAGATGTTCATACCTTATCGACGATCCGACGTGATCGAGATGTGTTTAGCTGATGATAAACTGGATGAAAATGGAAAGAAAAAATTCAAAACCTTTTGCGATATCCTGACGGCTTACTACCATTATAGTTTTCATGCCGTATTAGAGCGCTTGAAAGATTGTTTTTCGCCCGCTAATCCTGATACTCATTTCAAAACGTTTCATAAAGACACTAAGCGTGATGATGAAAAGCGATCCGATCAGTTTTATAGTGACTTTGAACACTTACTCAAAAAAGCCAATTTTCACCCCCTGTCTGAGGATGATCTGCTCAACGCTTTTAAGGATAAAACCCTAATTCAGCTTAATATTGATGTCGATTTCGATGCCTTTGACCGTTATCTGTTTTTCTCCAGAGGCGCCAAATCGTCTACCACGATGTTGAAATTCCTGCCGTTTTATCCCAAGAAGGTAGAGTTCGAACTTTTCGAGCGGGTTATCCTTCTGCTGAAATATAAGGATCAGAAGTATTTTGAAGAGAAAGGCGTCGATGTAAAAAAACTCCGTTTCAAACCCGGATGCACCTATATTTTTTATTACAAGAACGTTCCCAAAGCCGATTTGGAAATTCTTTTCCCCAACGTAAAAGTAAGCATGACCTTGAAAGACCGAATCATGTTTTTCGTACCCGCCTGTGGGCTGGGATTAACCACGCTGGTCAAAGTGCTGCCCAGTCTCGGTGTCCTGATTGGACTAATCCTGCTCATGCTGGGACTGACATCATTTTTAGACTGGCTGCCGATTGATAAGAATAGCATTCCTGATATTCATGAAATATATCCTTTACTGCTTATTATTTTGTCAGTCACGGTAACTCTGGGCGGTTTCGCTCTGAAGCAGTATATGAATTACAAAAACAAATGGGTGGCCTTTCTTAACGATGTAACTCAGACGCTTTTTTTCCGTAATATAAGCGTCAACGCCAGCGTCTTCCAAACCTTAATTGATTCCGCAGAAGAAGAAGAATGTAAAGAAGCCATCCTGACTTACTACCACCTGCTCACTTGCGAAGAGGGGATGACAAAACCAGAACTGGACGCCTTCATCGAAACCTGGTTTGAAAAAAAATTTGACACCCGCATAGATTTCGACATCGAAGACGCGCTTGATAAACTGAGAAAACTATCCGGGGAAATCTCAACATCCAGCGAGCAAGGCGAAAAAACAGAAATGGCTCATCTGCTATCCAAAGACGATAAAGGCAAGTGCCGCGTGCAGCCGCTTGACCAAGCAATCAAAATCCTGGATTCAATCTGGGATCATATCTATTGTTCGGATGCGGTTGATGATGGGAGATCAGCTGGTTAAGATTTAACTATGTACAAATACATATTCAAAAACCGTCCTAAATATCCACCAAAACCATTGATGAAATTATGATTATATAAAAATATTGTTGACAAAACGTATTCTTCATGAGAAACTCGGTTAATTGAATCGATACTATTTTTAGATTTACGTTTCAATTGGATAATCCCGGTGATCAAGGAGATGCCATGATGAAAAGATTATCTATTCTCACCATAGCCGCATTGTTTGTAATCATGTCAACAATATGTATGGCGGATGAAACTTATTTCTTCTGGTATGGCAGCGCTCCCGACTCGGTTTCATGGGCGCCGTTCGATTGGGAAGAACAGGGACGCGCCAGCGGATTTACGACCAGCGTTGAACTAGGCGAATTCTGGAATCATACGCCGGACGCCGCAGACGAAGTAAACCTCAATCAGTCGATGGTCTTCGGTCTGGATTCAATGGGTAATATCGGCGCTCATCATCCGACCGTTCTGCCCGGTGGAGTAGGCACGGTCAGCCTGTGGGTGTATTACGATATATTCGGCTATGGAATGGACGGTTCGGTCAACACGGTTTATCTCTCGGTGCAGCCGGGTTCCGATTTGGTCAATGACTCGTTTATCGGTATTGAACTGCCGTTTAACGGCAGCAACTTCCGCGTGGTTTCCAGCGATAATCCCAGCGGCGCCGATGGGGCCGCCATCAAAGAGGACGACTGGAATCATTTTGTGTTTATCGATGATGGATCGACAACCAAAGTTTTGATCAATGACGAAGAAGCCAGCGTTGTGTTGCCATCCGGCGGCAACCTTTGGTATATCAACATCGTAGATGGAAGGGTGCAGAGCGACGGTTCCATCACTGACGGTGAATCAGTGGAAACCTGGTATTTCGACGACATACTCTGCACCTCGCCCATTGCATCCGGCATTGAGATTATTGATGCGCCGCTAACCTCGAATAATATCACCCTCGACGGAGTGATAAACGCCGATGAAATTGCAGGCGCCAACAGCCAGTACTGGGATGGTTCATCACCCGAACGCCCAGGAGTCCATGCGCAATTCTATGGACAGTGGGCATTGCCTACAGAGGAAGACTTAAACGCGACGGTATACCTCCAAAATGATGGAACCAATCTGTATATCAGCATTGATGTGGTTGATGATGTCGTCTTTATTGGCGAAAGCGCCAGCTGGTGGGAAGAAGACAGCACCGAAATTTACATTGACCACGATAACAGTCGAACGCCTAATACTTCAGACCAGATATCGGTTCGCGCCGATAATGGCGTAGGCAATGGAGGCGACTTTGCTGATTGGTTAACCATTGAATCGAAGGTCAAAGCCGATGACAGCGGCTGGCAGGTCGAAGCGATGGTGGATATGGCCGCACGGGAACTCGAACAAGACCAGACCTATGGCTTCGATATCTCAATCAACGACTCGGACGGCGAAAACGAAGCCGGTTATCAAGGCGCTCAGGAATGGCTCTATGCGAGTTACGAATTCGCCTATAGCAACGAGACCTATTGGGGAAACATCCGCATCCTCAGCGAAGCAACCCGGGTTGTTGACTGGGATATTTATTAGTAGTTCTACCATTTTCTTTTGTCAGGTGGTGTTCTGTAATTCCCCCTCACCCTAGCCCTCTCCCGGCGGGAGAGGGGACGAGGTCGACCGACATAATTAGTTGGTCAGAGTATTAATGAAATTATGTGAATATGAAAGATGAAATAACTATTGAATTGAGATTACTTTTTTGATAATCGGGTAATCATTAATTCATAATTTCTGTTTCTTATCAAATAATTCAAGGTCTTTGCCAAAAGCAAAGGCCTTGAATTTACTCTAACTCTTCACAATCGCTTTATCCTAAAAAACTAATATCATTTCAAACAAAATAATATATACAATGTAAATTACAATACTAAATTGTTGATTTCTCCATTTTTACCCTAGATAATTCATCTGATATTTGAGAAATTAAAGCAACATTATCGTTATCTCTAACGTATTACGGGGACATCAGAATCTAAACTAATAATTGGAGGAGAATCATGAAACAAAAAATCTATTTTTTACTGGCGCTGCTTATAATCACGCCTTGCGCCATCGCACAGGAACCTATCGGTATCTTTGATGATCATCTGGATATCGGCGAACCCGGAATTCCCGGAACGGTGGAGTACGATGCAGGATCAGGACAATACCTGGTGGATGCAGTGGGCGCTACCATCGGTAACCGCAGTTTTACCGATGAGTTCCATTTCGCCTTCAAGGAAATGTCGGGCAGTTTCGCTATCGAATCCAAACCCTGGCCCTTTGATGACATGGGACGCGGTGGATTAATGATCCGCCAGTCTCTCGATCAAGACTCAATCCATATCTCTCTATTAATGAGCAGCGGACCGGAGTCAGATGGAAACTCTGATCTCGGCTCGGTATTTCCAACCTTCCGTACGCTTAAGGGCGGCGGATCAATCAGGGATGGCGATCCATTTGATCAACCTGGCGGCTTCACCGATGAGCATACAGGACCAATCCGCTTGGAACGCATAGGCAACAGCGTCCATTTCTATACCAAGAATACCGCAGGTGAATGGCTATGGCTTCAAAGTGAAGCGGCGGCTTTTGATGAAACCGTTCTTGCCGGATTAGCTGCAACGACGGAAAATACTAATGAAATAGCCTATTTTGAATTTACTGATGTACAAATAATTGAATTACCCTTAAACGTTATGCGCGCTCTGCCAACCGATTCATTAGAAAAAGGCGCCACTCTTACCAACGTAACCTTAACCGCCAAAGCCCGCTCGCAGGTCGCTATAGCAACTATTAATGAAATCATGCCGATGGGCGCCAGAGCATCAAACATCCAGTCATCAGCTGGCGAGGCAACTGTGAATGGCGATGGCGCCATTGATTGGGTGCTGACAGACTTTGATGGTGAAGCAACCTTGACCTACGACGTGGTTCTTGGTCAAAATAGTTCAGCGGCATGGCGGGGAATTTTTAACGATGGAGAGAACCGCGACAGTTTCATCGGCGGCCAAGCCCTTCTTCCACAGGCGCCTGAATTCACGCCTCTCGAACAACCACTGTTCATTGATCCATCATTTCCAACCATCGTTCAAGTAGAACAAGGATATTGGTTGGGAGCGGAAACCGATTTCGGCTTGATGCTTGACCTTAAAACATCAGAAGGCATCTCAGTAGTTGCGATGACTTCTTCTGCGCAATCTATCTTAGAGATTCCAATCTCTATTCAAGAATCTGGAACGTACTATCTGTTTGGCCACGTCCGCTCTGAAGATGGCAACAGCGATTCGTTCCATTTCGAGATCGATGATTATCCTGCTGGAGATAATTCGTCCTATTGGTCTGTGAGTATGAAGAAAAATTTCGCCAACGAATGGGTCAGCAGTTCAGATCCTGCGGCGGATCCCAGGTCTTTTCAGTTAGAAGCCGGTGATCATTATCTCTATTTAGCCAACCGCGAAGACAGCGCGTCTATTGATTGGCTTTGCATTACTAACAATCCAAATCTAGACATTGCAAATTTCGATGAAGAGACCGAATTTTTTATCACTCGGGAAATAGACGATACAGAATATCAAACTGGTAAAACCTACGAAGTAACAATTTCACGTCCAGCCAGTGGATCATTCAGTTCAGAGATGTCTGTTACTGATACCCCCCCGGCAGGCTGGCCTATCAGCAACTTGAATGCTTCAGCAGGCTCTGCGGCAATAAATGATCAAGGACAGGTCGAATGGTCATTGACTGGAGTAGCGGGTTCTCAAACATTGACCTATTCGGTCACAGCGCCCGGTGATGATATCATAGGTGGTTTGTTTGAAGGAACATATTTTTATTACAATCCAATTCCATTACCCGGCGAGGATGTGATTGCTAAATCATTTTCTTTCCAGAATGTGAATGTTGACTCTCCCGTTGCGGTTAAACTGGTCAATGGCGAGGCCATGATTGAAGCGGAGGATGCTTACCTGTTCACATCAAATGATGCATCACTGCCATTCTCGATTCGCTTCGCTCCCGGCGCCAGTCAGGAATTATACGCCTATGCTGAACGGGGTGGAGGCAGTTCGATTACAATGGACGAGTTGGATTTCGTCTTTGAAATAACCGAACCGGGAACTTACCGAGCTATCGCCCGGACCCGCACCCCCAGCGGCGTCGACGATTCCTTCTATGTGGGAATGGATGACGATATTCAGACCGTTACCATTGGCTACCGTTTTGAAGGCTATATAGAATTGGACGAACTAGGCGTCCGAATTTATGATGATGAATTTCATACCGGTTGGGTAGGAGTCGATGGCAATATGGACCTCTCCTGGGACCTGACTGCGGGCGTTCATACCTTCCGCATCCATATCCGTGAAGATGGCTCTATGGTTGATTGGGTAATGCTAACCAACAACCTGGATCAAAACCCGGCAGACCTTGAACCAGTTACAGCAATCGATGACTTCATGTTGTATTAATCGGTAGTATTGTCATCCACGAACAATCGAGTAGTGATAAGGTAGGAATCAATTCTACCTTATCACTCTCACATAACCGCATGTATGGGCCTCGTAAAGGCTCCTATAGATTCTCCATCGTTAGATCGAAACATAATTTCGATAATCGCTCTAAACTCAGTTTCATTATTTCTATTAAGATAATTCCAGTAAAAATGTTGTACCATATCCCGGTTCACTCTCCACGGAAAGCGTCCCCTCATGCAATTCTACTAACTCCTTGGCAATAGAAAGCCCAAGACCCGATCCCTTGGCGAATTTCTGAGAAGCAGAAGTCCGGTAAAAACGTTCCCAGATTTTACTGCATTCTTCATTAGTCATACCGATGCCGGAGTCTTTAACAGATAAGGTGATTTTTTGATCATTCTGTTTGAGATCGATATCTACTGTTCCATTCTCAGGAGTGTATTTAATCGCATTACTAATCAGTTCACCTACTACTCGCTCAATTTTACTACCATCAATGCTAAGCATGAAATCTCCGTCGGTTGCATCAAAATTTAATTGAATCCTCTTTTGCTCAGCGGCGGGGAGATTTTCATTAACAATGTTCTCCACTAACGCTTTAAATGGAATATCGGTTTTTTCTAAAATAATTCGACCTGTTTCTATACGGTTGAGATCGAGAACGTCATTGATGAGATTTGTCAAACGATCTACTGATGTTGTTGCACGGGTCATGATCTTGGCTTGCTTTTCGTTTAGGACGCCGGCTATCCCCATAAGAAGATTATCAAGACTGCCTTTTATGGCGGTCAGGGGAGTACGCAGATCGTGTGAGGCCTGGGAGACGAATTGCGTTTTCATTTGATCCAGCTGGATTAATTGAGCATTGGCTTCTTGTAGATCTAAGTTTGCTTCATTCAATTGGTTGTTAGTTGATTCTAGATTATGGGCGTAATGGTTTATCTTAAGATGGCGATTTATGGCATAGCCAAGAAAAATCAATGTTAGAAGGCTGGAAATTGATATGATGCATAAGAACATTGGTTCCATATACCAGTGTTTTAATACTACAAAATCAAATGTCTCGGTGTCTGTGGAAACGTTTAGATGTATATCCATAGCGCGAACCTGAAAATGATGGGCGCCGGAGTGCAGTCCTTCATATGAGGCAAGCGTGGATTGAGAGAATTTAGACCATTCTCCATCATCAATACGATGGGAATATAACAAGCGCCCGGCTTGCACGTATTTCCATTTATCAATACCTGAATATACAAAACGCGCTTCGCCGCCAGGTGATATTTCTGACACATTCTCTTCGGGATGCAAAATGGCTTTGGGAGGATCAGGATCAGCACTGGGATCATAATATGCAATTCTCCCTTCCTGCGTACCCACCCATATCCTACCGTTGCTATCTTCAAACACTTTCATAATTCCAGAAGAAGGTAATCCGTCTTCCTTAGTATATGTAATCCATGCGCCATCGTGATAACGGTATAAACCATTCCACGAGGCAAGCCACACGCTGCCGTCTTTTTTGCTTTTGATCATGGATGAGATTGAATCAACGCCTTTACGTATTACATAAAACTCATTTCCATCGTATTCAACCAGATCTTTTCTACTTGAAAACCACATTTTACTGTTATCAAGTTGAAGGATGCACATAGCAGAATCTGATGGATACTGATCGCCAAATGTCTGATATTTGCCCTCTTTATATAAAGCTAACCTTTGATCGCCCATGCCTCCAATCCACAGATTATTATCACGGTCTTGATAAACATACCGTAGTTCACCGATATTCCATTTATCTTTTAATTCTAATATTGGCTCAAACTCATCTCCTGATAATATGCATAACGAATAGTTTTTCCAACGTTCCGTAATAACATGCGAGAATATATCGCCATTATCTTGCGTGTTTATTATTGAAATACCTTTTTGTGATATCTGAGAATATTCAAATTGCTCTGAAGCGGGATCAAAAAATAAGGTATTGGGTAATCCACCAATAACAATTTTTCCAGTCTGTGTTGATCCCAGATTTTGCGTGGCATATTGTGAATGTAAGAAATCTTTAGGTAACCTGTGTTCTTTCCAAGAACCGTTATTATACTGAATTAAAAAATTCTGATTCAAAAACCATATAATTCCTCTTTCATCTTCTAAGATAGAAACAAGAAAAAGACTACTTTTGTCCAAGTCTTTTGGAACATTCCAAGTATGCTTTGAATACCTCTTCACTCCACGAAAAGTTGCGACCCAAAGAGACTCATCTTCATCAACCTTGAAATCTAAATTTCCTGGAATTTCTTGATCGGCTGTAGTCACTATTCCAAGTTTATAGTGATTCAAATGATATAAATTCAACTTACGATTATAATCATAAAACCAATAGTCATTATCATTAATCCCCCCTCCCCGACCGAATTCCGGGGATTCATGTAGAACCTTCCATTGTTTTCCTTGCAAAAAAACTAGTGCTTTTGTTCCTCCTTGAATATATGCTCTACCAAACACTGAGTTACCATTACCCGATAATGGATATGTAAGATTTTTAAGGCCGCTTTCTTTATTGAAGGGAAAATTCGTTATCAATGGAGGTTGTGAAACATTGCTATATTCAAACCTGAGTTTAGCCAGACCGCCCTGCCCTGTAATCAATATTTCGCCGTCCTCTGATGGAATCGTGTGAAGAAAAGGAGCGATAACAGATTGAGAGGCATGGAGAATAATTGTTGTTTTATTGGTTGAAATATCAAACCTTCTTATGATATCAGTTGATAACAAGATCACAGAATCGCTGGAAATGGGCGCCATGGTCATATTGTTAAACAAGTGAGGTCCATTGTACTTACTGATTTTCCATTCTTTGGTTGATAAATCGTATACTCCAATTTCTGACGAAGGTTTATTTACCCAGATTTTATTGCCATATAAGATACTATACCGAAATTCAAGATGCCTTTCGATAGGTATACTCTGAACCTCGTATCCCGTTATATAACTCATTGAAGCAACCGGGCCGTGAGTGGTAAGAACATTGCCCAGGTCATCTATTGAAATCCAATTGCAGTTTGTCTCACCCAATCCGTCGGAAGATTTCCATATTCGCAGGTTATAGGGAGATGCGGCAAACGAGAAATTTATAATAAAACAAATAATTATTATGCAGATAATGAATGAATAATTCCTGTTCATATTTTTCTTTCCTTTGATGATGAATCGTCAAAAAAATATATCTTCGACGGATATCATCTATTATCAATAAAAATCATGTGAAAGTCTACATGATTATAATGAATGACAATAACAAATACGTCTCATAGGATAATCGGAAAACAGAAATTAGAATCAAAAATGATATTCGCTTCAAAGTACTTATCCAAAATCATTTTTCGGATACGATATCTTCTGCATAAAATCGCTTTAGATATAGTGGTAATAGAGCGATTCTATTTACACAAAAAAATTAATTGTCATTGCTAAATAATAGGAAAGTTACTATAAATGAATAGCATTATCACAAGTCTTACGAATGAATTGGCTGTTGAGGAGCAACAAGTTTTAGCCGCAGTCAAATTGTTGGATGAAGGCTCGACTGTTCCATTTATTGCGCGTTACAGAAAAGAAGCCACTGGCGCTTTAGAAGATAACCAGTTGCGTCTGCTGGAAGAGCGTCTGCGCTATTTACGTGAATTAGAAGAACGCAAGGGAGTGATTCTTAAAAGCATAACTGAGCAGGATAAACTCACGCCCGAACTCGAAGCATCCATTCAGGCCGCTGATACCAAAACCCGATTGGAAGATTTGTATTTACCATATAAACCCAAACGCAGAACCAAAGCGCAAATCGCCCGCGAAGCCGGATTGGAACCGCTGGCTCATGAATTGCTATCTAATCCTAATTTGGTTCCGGAAGAGTTTGCCGAGACTTATATCAATCCCGATAATAAAATCGATGACGCCGCGTCCGCGTTGGAAGGCGCACGCCAAATCTTGATGGAAGAATTCGCCGAAGACGCCGAACTGATTGGCCGTTTGCGCGAAACGCTTTGGATCAACGCCTTGCTTAAATCTGAAGTTCTTGAGGGTAATGAACAGGAAGGCGCCAAGTTTTCCGACTATTTTGCATATCAGGAAGAGATCAAAAAGATTCCTTCACATCGCGCCCTCGCTTTATTTCGCGGCGCTAACGAAGGATTCCTCAGGTTAACATTGCAAACCGGTGCAGAAGAAGAGACCAAAAGCCAGGATGCCGACCTCTATCAACAAACCATCGCCCAACATTTTCATATTCAAAATAAAGAACGCCCCGCCGACCATTGGCTGCAAGAGACTGTTCGTTGGGCGTGGCGCGTTAAAATCTTCACCCATCTCGATGTTGATTTAAGAATGCGTCTTTGGCAAAACGCCGAAGAAGAGGCCATCAAAGTTTTTGCAGATAACCTGCGAGACCTTTTATTGGCTGCACCCGCTGGACCACGTCCCACTCTCGGTTTGGATCCCGGCTTACGTACGGGCGTCAAAGTTGCGGTGGTTGACGATACCGGGAAATTGGTGGATCAGACGACGATATACCCTCACGCGCCGCGCAATAAATGGGCTGAATCTATTGATACGCTGGTCGAGCTTTCACGTAAGCATAACGTTGAACTGATCAGTATCGGTAATGGAACAGCATCTCGCGAAACGGATCGACTTGCAACCGAAATCATCAAATCACATCCCGACTTGAACTTGAAAAAATTGGTGGTTTCCGAAGCGGGCGCCTCGGTTTATTCCGCATCCGAACTGGCCGCCCGTGAATTTCCCGATCTAGACGTATCCATTCGCGGGGCTGTATCAATCGCCCGGAGGCTGCAAGACCCGTTAGCTGAATTGGTTAAAATTGATCCCAAATCAATCGGCGTTGGACAATACCAACACGACATCAGTCAATCTCAATTGGCGCGAACCTTGGATTCGGTGGTAGAAGACTGCGTCAATGCAGTTGGCGTGGACGTCAATACAGCCTCGGCGTCTCTCTTGTCGAGAGTCGCAGGTTTGAATGAGGGACTGGCTCAAAGCATAGTAAGCCACCGGGATGAGAACGGGCCTTTCAATAACCGTAAAGAATTTCTGAAAGTTCCGCGCCTGGGACCTAAAAAGTTCGAGCAAGCGGCTGGCTTTTTACGCATCATGAATGGCGCCAATCCACTCGACCGTTCCGCCGTCCATCCGGAAGCCTACCCGGTGGTGGAGCGTATTCTCAAAGAAACGCAACGCGAAATCAAATCCCTTATTGGAGATTGCAGTTTCATTCAATCGCTATCTCCGGAAAAATTTGTGGACGACAAGTATGGATTGCCAACGGTGAAAGACATTATGGCTGAGTTGGAGAAGCCCGGCCGCGATCCCCGTCCAGAATTCAAAACCGCCTCTTTTCAAGACGGAGTTGAAGAGATTAAAGATTTGCAGCCCGGCATGATCCTGGAAGGCGTAGCAACTAATGTCACTAATTTTGGCGCGTTCGTCGATATCGGTGTTCACCAGGATGGCTTGGTGCATATTTCGGCCATGGCCAATAAATTCGTCAAAGACCCCCGCAGCATTATCAAAACCGGCGATGTGGTACAGGTTAAAGTGATCAAAATCGATATACAACGAAAGCGCATCGCGCTATCCATGCGTCTGGACGATCCCCTGCCCGATCTTTAGATATTCGGTTTAGTTGAATAAAAAAATCCTGATAATAAACAAATCCTCTAATATAAATTCCAACCTGAAATTGCTGAGGTTTCAGGTTGGATAGGGAAACGTTTGCCGGAATTTCCTATGAATAAAACGCCATTGGAAGCAGCGAGGAGTATGCCCGGTTCAGTTGCCTGTGCGGCAGGAATCAGTTCGTTGCCGTCCCAGAATAGAATATTATAATTGGAATCCAATAACCAGAATGCATTTTCGTTGTTTTTGTCTGGAGCGGATGAAAGATAGGTAACTCTTTTATGACCTGGGTTGATTCTTTTTTTCTGGTTAGTTCCAAGCGAGAATTCCTGTATTTCTCCATTGGCAAAACATAAAACCAGTTGGTCATCTGATCTGGCAAAACCGGTTGTGAACATGTTGTCGAGTTCAATAGGAATATTTATGATGCTTTCCTCTGCTTTTAACAGGGAAAGAGCGAATGAGTTACCTCTCAGAGTGAAGACAAAAATCCCGCCAGTAGGTATGCCCATCATATAAAACGGGAATATATTGTCAAATGCATGAACCTGATTTCCCGTTTGATCGTAAACAAGTATGCGGGAAAACATCGGTTCGGAAATATATACATAGCCCGGTCCATCAACAGCCATCTTCACTCGATCCCACATTTTAATAAATGAATGCCCCCAACTCGAAATAAAACCATCTTGTTTACGAATCTTTATTTGATGCAAAGGAGTATTTTCTATAGCATAAATATCGCCATTGTTGTTGCGAGCCGCCTGCATGACTGGTGCGAATCCTTCCAGAATCGGCGTCCGTTCTCCTGAAGAGGAGAATCGGTAAATAGAATCCGTGGGTTCTTCAAGAACGATCAAATTACCTTCATCATCAAAAAGAATACTGGTCGGCCCTAATAGACCGGAGACGATTTCGGTGGATATATGATGATCGCTTAAACATACCACTCCACCGTTGAACGATTGCATGCGATTGCCAGAAGATGAATCACGTATCGAGAAGGTTGAAACATATATTTCTCCAGAATGCGATAAGGCGAGTCCTGTAGGATCGATAATATCTGTCTCGAAGCGTAAAAGTTTTCCGCTTCTATTTATTGTTACCACAGTTCCCGCTTGAAGATCCGCTCCTACCTGATCAGCAATATACAGCAAATCAGGCTTTACAAAGAGAACATCCGCCGGTCGGTCGAACATCACAGGAATTCGTTCAGTCTCTCCTGATTCAAGATCAATCTTAAATAGAAAACCTGTCTCAAATTCTGTGATATAAGCCGTATTATTATCATCGATAGTAAATGCAGTGGGATGAATGAATTCTCCGGCTATGGTTCTTCGGTGTAATGTTTCCTTATCGACGGCAATTAACGAACCTTCAATTTCTTGAAGAATGAGCCATTGATTCTGGTATTCCATCACATCTACAGGAGTATCCAATTGGTCGATAATGACCTCAGTGGACTGGTCGTTATGAATGAGCAGAAGCGTCCCCGCACTGCGGTCGCAAACCACTAATCCATCGGAAGTCCAAACCATTCCGCTCAATAGATTCACCGTGGGATCAAGAGAATGAACAGTAAAGCCATCCATTGGAACTGGATTATCACTAAAAGCAGATTCCATGAATAACAATATAAATATGGTAAAAAAAAAAGATTTCATCATGGACTTTTCTTGATATTCAACGAACGGCTGGGGAAATGCTTCTGCATCTCTTGGATAATAGGGTTGTTCGATTCAGCCTGACGTAATTTCATCAACCAGACCGGAATATCAGTTTTTACTGTATGGCTTTGAGAACTTTGGTTATTCGTTGAAATTGATAAGGAATCACCTTTAGTTAAAGTTTTTGATTGACCTGACCATTCCACGCGCACCGAGCCTTGATAAACCGTTACGGTGTTTTGTTCTTCTTGTGCGTCTACCTCAAAAGAGGTTCCCAAGACGATGATGGATATGTTTTTGGTATCAATCTGGAATTGATCGATTTGGGGCGTCCGGGCGATTTCGGCGAACAAACGTCCTTCCAGGAGTTTGATTTTGCGCCGTTCGATCATTTTCAGGGACGATTGCTCGTCGAGCCGGATTAGAGATCGGTCAGATAACAACAAACTGGCTTGACTGGCAGTATCACTTTGAACGATATCTCCAGGATAAATAGATTTATCCTGTGAAGATGCGCTGGATGTCGTTATATCCCCCAATGCAACCGCTACGGTTGCAATGGCTTTTGTAGAAGAATAATACCAGTACGTTCCTGATAACATCACCATTACTAGAAAGACCGCGGCATAAGCAAACCGGAACCAGGGCTTTCTGCGCCAGGCAACGACCTGGTCTTCTTCTAAAGAATGCCTGATATGTTCGATTTCCAGCCGGGTAAAAAGATTCTTTTGAAAACGTTCCTGATCGGGAAAGACGGATTTGCCTAACTCGCGTAATAATACGTCTTCCTTCTCTACGTTTGTATCCGGTATCCTATTCATGATAACCTCAAACTTAAGAGGGAAATAAATTCCCATCTTACTTTTTCTATCTTAAATATCTTCAATGGAGTGTACTCCGATTTCAGACAAATAACCGAGCATCTTCTGACGCGATTTGAATAAATGACTCTTGATTGTACCTGGACGTGAACCGACTTGAACGGCAATTTCTTCACAACTTAAACCGCTCATATAGTGCAACAAGACGATTTCCCTGGCTTTCTCTGATAAGTGTTCAACCGCATGATGCAATAATTGTTTATGATACAATCGGCGTTGCTTATCAGAATGAATAAGTACTGCATCCGATTGATTTTCCGTACTAATCTTTTTCAATAAAGTAAGCGTTCTGGACTTTTTCTTTAAACGTGAACAACTTTCCTGACGGACGATGCTCCGCAACCAAAAACCAAATTTATCGGGATCTCTGATCGTTTTAATATATCGAAACGCTTTGATCAATCCATCCTGACAGGCGTCTTCAGCTTCTTCTGGAGAATTAAGAATCGATAGAGCTGTCGCATAAACGATATGAAAATACCGTTTGGCTAATTCACTAAACGCCGTCCGGTCGCAATTCATCGAACGCTCCAGAAGTTCGTGATCCGATTGAGTCCGGTCAGTAGATTTCTGGATTTCGTGAATTTGATCTTCTCCAGCTGGGTTTGGCGCAGAAACAGCCATCCAATATTTCTCCTGTAAATTATTATTTACCTATATATTATAGAAGGCGTAGAAAACGATTTGGGTTTACTTTCAGGATTTATTTGATGAATCTTTTATATAAAGTCTAACTGACTTGATAACAATATCATATTATCTTTCAATAAGTGATTCACATTTTCAGCAAACGTTGATATACTTATATATTATGAAACGTCATAATTATCTGTTTTATCGCAAAAGATATAGAAGCGCTTTTACTCTCAATGAGTTATTGGTATCGGTGGCAATCATCGGTATCCTTGCGGCTATTTCTATGCCTGTCGTTAACAATGCTTTGTTAAAAGCAAAAATAGCCTCCACGCAGAACAATCTTCGAATCATTTCTGATGCGGTAGAAACTTTTTCCTTTGACCGGGGACATTATCCTTATGGTTCAAGCGATCCTCCGTCTCAATTTATCACAAATTACGATGCTCAAGTTGCATTGCAATCTCTAATCGGCTCTTATCTACCCGGCGATATTGAAATTTTACGTGATCCTTTCACGAAGAATACGGCGCAAACCATCAATGATTCAATATCTCTGGAAATATTAAATGTCCCTGATTTATTTGGATTTGGATATTACGATTATTCGCATTTCATGGTTCCCCCCCGGAATCCTATTCCAGGTTATGGAATAATAAGTTTTGGTCCGGATGGCAAAGATTCGAGTTTGGGATTGCGACCGCTTCCCGGAATCGGATCGTTACTATCCTCTGCCTGCTATCAACCCAGCAACGGATTACGGTCGGAAGGCGATTTGGGACGATTCGGCGGTAATCTTTCTTTCCCTCAGCAAATTCCTTAAAAAAATCCCCTCTGTAAGTGAACCCGATTTCTTTCTTGATTGTTCTTTGTAGTAGAGTTGCATCTTTTCATCATTTTGGCAGTCAATTTACATTCGTATTCATGAATAAGTGACTCTGCAAAAGCATTCTATTAATGTTTTTTGAACACTTGTACGGATATTTTTCACTGCCGATTTGGAACGCAACCGTAATTCAATCCTGAAAGGAAGAGACTTATGCCTAAGAAATCATTGTATTTTGCGCTGTTGGTTGGAATTTTCGCCGGTTTATGCTTGATGAGCCTGGATTCTGAAGCCCGTGGAAGAAAAGGAGGCATTCGAGTAATCGGATCAGACGATGTTGCATCGAATCCTATGCCTGGAACTCCTCAAGGACAGGGAAGGATGAATCGTGGGAAAGACCGTGCTATTCCAAGAAATGCTACTGCCTGTATTTGCATCAATTGGGAAGATGGAACCGTTTTTCTCCGGGGCGTTATATCAGAAGTAAACGAAGTTTCGCTATCGATCATTGACGGCGCCTTAGCGGTCGATACAACTGAAGCTGAAATCGAATATATGCCGTTTGTTCGTCAGTGTCGCTTTGTTGATGAAGAATCCGAAGAGGACTCGGAAATAGTAGAAATCCAAGCCGGTCAACACGTATTCATACAGGCGATGATTATCGAAACTGAAAATGGCTCAATTTTGCAAGCATCAAAAGTGCGGGTAATGGATGTTGAGAGCAATATCTGTGATTCCAACGAGGGCGGAATCCGGGGCTTGCTCGATTCATTCGATATTGAAAACGGACTTGCGGTCATTGAAGGCATCCCCGTTATTATTGATGAATCCACCGTTATTCGCACACGCTTGCAAGAGGATGAAGAGATTCTGCCAGGCGATATTGCCGGAGCGCATGTGGTATTTATTGATACGAATGAAGATGAAATACCCGATTCCTTCTATGCTGAAAGAATTATGATTCACCGAATTCAAAGTAATTGAGAAAGCACCATCTAATAAAACTGTATAACTAAAAAGGATAAGCGGCTATCTATGCCGCTTATCCTTTTTTTTTCTTTATAAATAACATTTAGCTCGCAATAACGTTAATAAAAAATCATACATATTAAAAAACCTGGATTCTATAAAAACTCAGGGCTTGGGTGGATTGGCGCCTTTCATGCCACCCATCATATTTTCGTCTCCCATTTGCAATTGATGATATGAAGGAGGAATATTTTTTTCCGGCGCACCTACAATTTTATACCATAGCCCCATACAAGACATGACTACCAAGACATAAAAAATAATCATCAGAATAGTAAATCCAATAGACCTTTTAAAGAACAGATAAAACAAATATAACTTGCCAAAAAATAGGATCATTCTGAAAAGCCAAAATATCCCTAGAATATAGGAAAGAACATTAAGCGGGATGAATCCAATAACCAAAAAGGCGCTGGCGAATGCATCAAGAGTTAATTCAGTATTCCATTTTCTATCTGGGTCGCAAAGATTAACCAGTATAACCGCCGCCATGACGCAGAAGAAATTGAAAATCAATGGTGGAATGATATCTAAATATGCAAACAGAAATTGCTTGAAAGACCACGGATCGGCGGGCTTATACCAGGCATATTGCCGCTCCGCCAGCAATTCCTCGCCTGCCGTGAATTTGTATGAAGGGAAATGACAAACTTGACCGACGCCCCCTCCCCAAGGTACATAAAAAGTCGGTTTTACGCCGACCGCTAATTTCTCTTTGGCCAACACGACGCTCTCAACTCGTAATTCGCAGCGTTTCGGTCGATAGGGAGGCGATATGCCGGGGAAATCAAAATCCAATTCCATCCCTGACGCCCAGTTATATACATCAAACCAGACAAAGGTTACATCGCGATCAGCATCGAATTGTAAGAATATGGTTATAACCGCCTTCTCAATATCCTGGTCGCCGGAATTTTTGATTTTACCTTTGACGCGACCGTTATATCCTGTTCCCAAATGTTGGGCAAGACCCAAACCTACACAATTCCATTCCGCATCACTAATGGCAATCCGTTCTCCATCTTCACCTGCTTTATTAACGATGAAAGCTTCACTAAATCCATAGCCCATGAATCCTGAATACCAGTTTTTGAAGATATTCACAAACAGACCGCACAGTACAAGCATTATGGTTAAAGTGACGATAATGCGTTTATAAAAAATATGATTGCAATAACCGCATTTCCAAGAGTCAACCGCGATTTGTCTGGCGCATTGCGGGCATAGTTTTTTCTTATATTCCTGGGGTTCTTCAAGATTGAAATAGTGCGATGCGATGGGTTTTTCTTCTATGCCGCCGGATTGCTTAAGGTCGATCTGTTCCAGGATGCTATCAATATCCATATTTTCGGGATCGAATTGTTTAGCTAGTGTAAGGTGATCTTTGGCTTCACGGTATTCTTTGATCTCAGCCAGGACGATCCCCAACCAAAACTGTACCTGACCGTCTTCGGGATTGCTCTCTAATTCCCGGCGCAGTTGTATCAACGCTTCAGGGAAATTTTTCAATTCAATTTGAAATTTAATTCTCTCACATAACTGATCATGATCGATCATGGACGCTCTCCACTGTTTCCCGAAAAATATATAAATATGCAGACGTATCCTATATTAACATACGATCCAATTTTGCAATCATTACGCATTAATTTAAACGAATACTAATGAAAAAAGGTTGCGAATAAGCAACCTTTTTTTGAGTTCTATAGAACAAGCGGTAATTATTTAACTGGAACCTGCTTTATTTTCTCAACTGGACAGGACGCAAACGGATAGTTCCATGAAGCGAAAGTTCATATTCTCCCCACCAGGTCAGGGCGGAATTCTCTTCATCCTGCTTAATCCGAAAGGGAAAGCGGATAGCCCGTTCAGCATCAAATTGCCCGACATCAATATTAAGACAGCGCACTAACCAGATATCAGCATCCCCGTCTTCTTCGATATTATGTTCACCTCCGCTGTATCCACCAACATCAGTGGCGGCGCTATTGTAGGCGAAGCGCATGAAACGCCATTGCGGAACCAGTTTACCGGAAAATTCCGTATCACCGCAACTGGGCCAGGCCTCAATACGATTACTATGCTGGCGCTTCAACGCCGGACAATACAGAGCGGCTTCTGCGCAATAGTCATATTTAACCAAGAGCATTGATACTCCGCTCCAATAACCATTGGCGGCTGGCCCGCAGCCGAACTCTGTTTTGTCTGGATGAGGCTGCACATCAGCGATTCCATCGGCAGGGGGAAAATGGTTGTAATCCAGGCGGTAAGCATTCAACGCAGTATGTATAGTGCGCAGGTTCTGTTGACATGCGGCGGCGTCAGCGCGGCGAATCGCCCGGAAATAGTTGGCGCTTACAATAGCCGCCAGGATTCCAATGATGGCTACCACGATCAATAATTCGATCAGTGTAAATGCAGCATCAAAGTTCGATGAATTTTGAGATTTTACTTTTTCCATTAATATAGTTGCCAGGAATCAACCGCCATATATATTTCACTGCACATAACGATAGCGCGTTCGCCTTCCTCCCAGCGATCTATCCAAACCACATTTATTTGATCGGTAACAGGATGCAATGCTATGGCAGGCGTTCTGGCGTCGGCGTATTCACTGCTTAGAACTGTGTGGTTATCGACTAACATGGTTAGTGGATCAAACCGCGCATAGGCGACTTGATATATACCGCCAAAATCTTCCTGCCATACAATGTGAGCGACTCCTAGTGAATCAAAAGCAATTGATGGCTGCGCAGAATCTTTTGTTCCATCATTGACGATCACTGCGCCGCTCCACACTCCACCTATTGGCTTGAATTGGACGTTAACCTGATACATTCCATCGATGTATGCAGTATAAACCATCGCCATATTCCCCTGCTGGTCGCTCGCTAACCGTGGAGGATCATTAAAACTAGCGCCCTTAGGAGCAATGATATCTACATCGCCAAGGGCGCAATCAGCTGAAACTACCCGCCCCTGTAATTCAAATGTTCCCTGCCATCCAGTAAGGAAACCCCAAACTACATAGACGGAACCATCAGGCAATGCGCAAACATCCGGCAGCCAATTGGAGGTATAGTTATCAGGATTCTCTTGGACATCAGTAATCCGAAAATCTTCTATACCGGATTGACTAACAAAAGCGCCATCGGCGTCGCTGCTTTGCAGATAAATATCAGCGTTGTTTCCATTGGATGTGTAATCATACCATGTAACATGAATCCGGTTATCGCAGCCGATAGCGATATTTGGAACAAAACCATTGTCGCCTTTATGATCAGCATTAGTATCCGTCAATCGCCAATCATTTTGAGCAAACTGACTATCAACGGGTTTGACATCATAATAAATTTCGATGTTATCAATGTAATTACCGGCTGCTGTTGTATGACGGTAATCTTGCCATACGACATGAACGGCGTCTTTTGAATCAATAGCCAGGGAGGGATGCCTCCCCCCGCCCATATCCGTACTATCCACGCGGACGGGAGAAGAGGTCTCTCCATTTTCAACAGTCATATACATGATGCGGTTTTCAGGAGAATTGGATGATTGGTCTGGAACAAAATAGACCAGATGAATACGGCCTTCAGAATCAACGACAATAGAGTTCTGCGGATTACGTGAAAACTCCACAGCCTCCTCTCCCCGGTATAGGGTAAACTCTTCATCAAATTCCACGGCATAAGCGTCATTAAATCCACTTATGAGAGTCATTGCCCATATACATATAATTAACTGTTGAAAATATTTTTTTATCATGATTATATATCTTATTCTTGATAGGCTTCCCAATTATCCAAGCCGGAAGTAACGCCTAGGATATCATCTCTTTTAACTGGTGGCGCTACTGATCCCCAGGTCGAGAAGTAATATCCATGAATATCATCATTCCTTACAATTGCATCACCAGCTCCAACCATAGAAGAAATCCATTGGTTATCCAAACCTAAAATATTAAAAGCCCAATAGCGGCCTTCCGGATCACCGAAACAATCATCGCCCGGCTGACCTTCGCCATCAATCGCACAAATGGCCGTACCAAAGGATGAAACATTGGTTTTTAATTCAAAACCAGTTCTTTGTAACAATTGCAGTCCAGTAATAGTCTCACCGGGAAACTCAACCACATTAATCACCCGCGTACCATCGCTATGATCTACGATAATTCCAGCCATACTGGTTATTTCACATACATCAGCGAATGTTCGTTCGGGCAATTCAACCTCACCCAATGCTCCGAATCCAAATCCAAAGATGGTTCCATCCACCACAGTCGCAGAAGAAACGTCGCCCGGAGAGAATACCCAGCCATTGGCATCATTCAAAAAAAAGTTCCATACCCAACCATCGGCATGTAGTGAACCATCCATAGCGCCATCATCATGAATGTAATGCAGCATGACGCCCGACTCACTATCTTCAGTAACCAGTTTGAAGCCTGAGTCTTGCAGCAGTTTTTCTACTGTCACTGATTCTTCTTCGAATTCTACGCAACGGGTAATTAACTCACCGGTTGAATTCTTGATGACCAAGCCAGCCTTATTTAAAGACCAACTTGCAGGAACAAACAAACACAGACCTAATAGCATTGCCGTAAAACGCTTCATCTCGAATAACTCCTTAGAAAGATAAAATGTTTACGGGTAAGAAAGCGTCATCTTGGAAGAGGAAATAACTGAGGCAGACATAAAAATACCCCAGTCACCTCACAGGACAAGGGCATATAATGCGCTGGATACAAGCGCTCTACACGGCCACACTCTCAATCCCCGAAGAGGTGACAACTCATATACGGCAGGTCTCCTGGCTTATGGCCGTTATCCTCGTCCTCCTTCCCATCCATCTTAAACGGACAGTGGATAAACAGTCGAGGCATGACCAATAACAGTGGCGGGACCGCGCCGGACTCACACCGGCTTCCCTATAATCCGTAATGCGTTGAATTAAACAATCCAGGCATGGCGGATTACCGTATCAAGTATGTCGGAATGAATTATAAAGGAAAACATTTCAAATACAAGTAGAAAAAAACATCTATAATATGAACGGGGAACGATTTTCAAAAAACGCCTGTGAATATGGATAATGCAATGCCAAACAAACGCGCTTTCACATTAATCGAATTACTGATAGTGGTGGCCATTATCGGTATCTTGGCGGCCATAGCAGTTCCAAACTTCTTGAACGCCCAAATTCGGGCCAAAAGCGCCCGATGCTACGCCGATATGAAAGCCTTGGGAACAACAATCGAAATTTTACGATTAGATAAAGGCGTGCTGCTGATTGATTGGTGGGATGATGACCTGGAAGAAGGGCACGAACGCCTGCGCACAATTTTTAATATGGTTGGAGCTGGACCGGATTTCGAAGCGCGTGGAAACCAGGCCGTGTTGGCGCCGCTGACCAGCCCGATAGCCTATATGTCATCCATTCCATACGATCCCTTCCAGAAACCACAGGGTTATTACTACTATGTGGATAACGATGCTGCATTCACAGGCGACGATCATGATTTCCCCGCCTACAAAGAGAATACTGCTGAGTTATATGGCAACAAGCCATTAAAACCTGGAGACTGGGCTATTGGGGGAATCGGACCTGATGGGGAATGGTACGGCCAATCATGGACCGACGCGACCTCAAACGCACGCGGCAGCAAATACGCCGTGAGCAATGGAATCGCCAGCCGGGGCGACATCATGCTTACCAACCGGGGAATTGATTAGGGACAGGCTGTGCGATGAATCGATAAGGAGAGAATCAAGTTATAATCAACATCGTCCATCAAGCACGTCGCGAATTTTCTGCGCCAATGCCTCGGGCATAAAAGGCTTTTGAATAAAATTCAGCCCTTTATCTAATACGCCATGATGAACAATAGCGCCATCTGTATAACCCGACATATACAATACCTTTAAATCTGGATTGATTATTAATAAATTATGTGCGAGTTCTTTACCGCTCATTTGCGGCATAATAACATCCGTAACCAGCAAATCGATCATTCCCTGATACTTTTCAAAGGCTTCTTCCGCTTCAACGTGATAACTGGCTTCGATAACATAATAACCATAACTCTTTAAAACTCTTGATACCATCTCACGCACTACATCCTCATCTTCCACTAACAATATCGTCTCATTACCGTTTAAATCAGTTTCCTCCATATTGTCAAATTTGATGGATGAAATTTTATCAGCAACTCGTGGAAAATATATTTTAAAGGAAGATCCACTGTCAATTTCGCTATAAACGTAGATATGCCCTCCGCTCTGTTTAACAATTCCATAAACGGTAGAGAGTCCTAATCCCGTTCCCTTCCCTTTCGCCTTAGTGGTAAAGAAAGGTTCAAAGATCATATCCTGGGTCTTTTTATCCATCCCATGACCAGTATCACTGACAGTCAGTAATACATATTCGCCTGGCTTAACTTCAGAATGGCTGACCGTATAGGATTCATTCAAGATGACATCTGAAGTTTCAATGGTGAGTTTTCCACATCCAGGCATTGCATCGCGGGCATTAATGGATAGATTCAGAATTATTTGTTCGATCTGTCCCGGATCAGCCTTAATATTACCGGTATTCAAATCAACCAGCGTAACCAGTTCAATATCTTCGCCAATAATCCTTCTCAACATTTTGTCCATATTAATAATTAAATCGTTAAGATTGATAACCTCAGGTTCAAGTATTTGCTTGCGGCTGAAAGCCAGCAGTTGGCGTATAAGTGAAGCAGCCGATTCACTGGCTCTTTTTATTTCAGATACAGGACGATAATTAGGATCATTATCATGCATTTTTATCAGCATCAATTCGCTGTAACCAAGGATACCGGTAAGAAGATTATTAAAATCATGCGCTATTCCACCAGCCAATTGCCCGACAGCTTCCATCTTCTGCGACTGCACCAGCTGTTCTTCCAGGCTCTTGCGGTCAGTAATATCAAATAAAGTACCGACCAAACCTTTGACGCAACCATCAGCATCATGAAAACAAGCCTTGGTGAAAACAACTTCACGCTCTTTTCCATGACTATTCTTCACCCGATTCTCATAAACCCTGAAATTATCCTCGTCCATCAACTCGAGATCATTTAAATGATGGATATAGGATTCTTTGTTATCAAAACAATCTTCAGTGGTTCTCCCAATTAAATCATCTTCGGGAATTCCAAAAAAATCCACAAAGGCCGGATTAACTATGATGTAACGACCTTCTCTATCCTTCGCAAATAAAGGTAAAGGAACCGATTCCAAAACGGCGTCAAGCCGCTCACGGTATTCCCGCAAGTTTTCTTCAACCTCTTTTCTTTCTGTGATATCCTGCAGGATTCCAAAAGAACCAACCACAACTCCATTTTCATCTCGAATCTGTACAGCTGAATTCGCTACCCATTTTTCCTGGCCAGTTCTTGTTCGTATGCGGTAGTCTGCACGCCAGCTCAGCCCTTCTTCACCACGAGCCTTTTTAACCGCTTCATCTAAAGACAAATTCTGATGGTCACCCTTGAGAATTATTTCTTCGGTCAATGATTCCCAAATATCAGGCGTAAGTTCATCTTTTGGATAACCAACCAAATCCTCTATACCATTAGTAGAAAAATCATAAGTATTCTCTGCATAGTTCTGGTAATAAGGTATGGCGCCAGCCACTTCAATAGCTTCTCTAAAAGTTTTTTCTCTCTCTTCCAGAGCTTGTTGATTTCTTTTTCGCACTGTGATATCACGAATAATTGCTAAAACAAACTGTTCATTGCCATGCTGTCCAGACGACAAGGTCAGGTCAATAGGGAATTCTTGTCCATTGCTTCGTAAAGCGATTAATTCCACCGTTCGACCAACAGCCTTGTTTGGACTGCCGGTTGAGAAGTAATTAATAACATAATCGTGATGGAAGTCTCTATACTTCTCAGGCATAAGAATATCTGGTTTTCGCCCCATAACATCATCGGCTTTTCTCATAAACATCTCTTCCGATGCATGATTAAATAATGTAATTAATCCTTGAGAATTGATCTCAATCATGGCGTCTTTGCTAGATTGAATCACGGTCAGAAAACGCTCTTCATTCTGTCGCAGTACAGCAGTCCGATTATTAATCTTAATTTCAAGATCATTGGCGTATTGCACTAATTTTCTTCTTGAATAAAACAACAATAATCCCGATAAAACTAAAAACGTTAATAGGCAATATAAAAGAGGTTTAAACCAAATTCTGTTATAGATAGGAACATGTGCAGGAACTAAACGCACCATAGGAACACTCTCTACCTCACTATGAATCGCATGCAAACCTTCATTATTATCTATTGTTGGATTTTGATTATATGCTTGAATCACACCTTGATTCATATTTGAATCACTCCAGGACGCAAGCGATTCAGCAAAACCTAATTTAGAAAGAATTGAGAGAAGAAGAATGGTTAATAAAATCGAAAAAACCCGGAAGAATTTCTTACGAGAGTTTATAAATCTTTCTAAAACTGAAGTAAAATTAATTTCTATCATTGATTAATTTCAACAAGTCCAAATAAGTTTCCTGATAATATACTATTACCTATATTCTAACAGTTCTTGCTTTTTATACGATAGTTAAATGATAACAAATCTATTTTTTCTTGTATTAAAATTTTACATAATCCTAAAATCTGCAAATTATGTCTCTACTCTTTTAGTCTTAAAAATCCTTCTAATATAGTTCACATCATTCTATCGATTCATTTATCAGAATTAATAAATATACTAAAGTACAACTCAATATTGTGGGACAGGATCGTTGTATCCATACTATATTGTAAATATACGAATATTATGAATCGATTAGATTCTAATCCTCTATTTTTATATTCAGATAAGGAAACGTATTAATGAGAATGAATTACTTTATTTATGATAAAAACAAATCCAGCGTTGCCAGGAAAGTTTTACCAGCGCTTCTGCTAATCCTCTGCTTCACATCTTACTCTTTTGCTCAAGATATGAACTACGATATTCGAATATCAGAATTCATGGCGGATGGCAACCGTACTTACGCCGATGAAGATGGAGATTATCCAGACTGGATAGAAATATTTAACGCCGGATCAGAAACCGCCAATCTTAAAGGTTGGCATCTATCAGACGATCCTGGAAATCCAACCTTGTGGACCTTTCCAACAGTAATCCTTGAACCGGGAAAATTTCTGTTGGTCTTTGCATCAGGCAAAGACCGTGCTGAAGCGAATCAACCTTTGCATACCAATTTCCGCCTCGATCCAGCCGGAGAAAACCTGGCTTTAATCCACTCAGACGGCCAGACCATCATACATCAATACGCTCCCTATCCTGATCAGAACACGCCTAAAGATGGTTTCTCCTATGGTGAAAAAGCCAAAATATTTTCATTCATCTCAGCTTCATCACCCATACGCGTCTTGGTTCCAAGCGATGATTCACTCGGCCAATCGTGGATTGATCCAAATTTCAACCATTCTAGTTGGGATGAAACAACTCTCGGCGTCGGTTATGGAACTACCAGCGGTGAATTTACAGTAACGGTTTATCTATCCAATACCAACGTCATAAATCTAGATACAGCTATAAAAGTTATTAACGATCCTAACCTGCAAATCGGCATCTCTTCCGAAACAACAAACGTAATAAATTACATGGACAACCAGGAAGATGGTCATTTCACCGATAACTCTCCATTCCCCGGTCAAACGGCGAGTGAGGACGCCAACAATTTCGTTCTACACGCCACAGCTGATATAGTAATCCCCGAAACGGGCGCCTGGACATTCGGCATCAATTCTGATGACGGAGCTCAACTGCGCATTGATGGAAAAGACGTTATTGTTGATAACACGACTCATGGCGCTCAGGATACTTTCGCCTCAGTCAATCTTTCCGCTGGGGGCCATCTCGTCGAACTTATTTTTTTCGAGCTCAATGGCGGCGCGGAAGTTGAACTGTTCGCCGCTAAAGGACAGTACTCTTCATTCCAATCATCCCGTTTTAGATTAGTTGGCGATTCCGGCGGTCTTGGTCTTGAAGGTTTCAGTTCTTTGATCGGCCGGGATATGCAAACAACTATGAAAGATAAGGCGTCTTCCGCCTTACTACGCATCCCGTTTGAAGTTGATGACGCCGCACTAGACTACAACCTTCTGTTGCGCATGCGGTATAACGACGGCTTCATCGCTTATTTGAATGGACAGAAAATCGCATCACGCAATGCGCCCGATAATGCCGCATGGGATTCCACCGCTCCGGCGCCCCGCTCTATCTCCGAATCACTGGCCTTGGAAGAAATATCTTTGGTAAACGCTGCCGCTCTTTTAAAAACTGGCGCTAATCTTCTAGCCATTCAGGGCTTTAACCATGCCATTGATGATGAGGAATTTCTGATCCAGGCTGAATTATCCGGTATAGCCGTTCTGAAAGATCAACCACGCTTTTTCAATCCACCAACACCGGGATCAATCAATGGCGAAGGCGTTATCGGTTTCGTCAACCAGGTTCAATTCAGTCATAAACATAGCTTTTGTGATGATCCATTCAATCTTCAATTAACCACTACAGATGATCAGGACATCATACGTTTCACCACCGACGGCTCAGAACCATCAATGGAAAATGGAACGATTTATTCCCAACCGATTCTCATCAGCAAAACAACGCCCCTTCGAGCCAGGGTCATCAAACCAGACTATGAACCGGGAGATATCAATACCCAAACCTATATTTTCCTGGACGACGTGTTGATCCAAAAACGCCATGATAGTTACCCCGCAAAATGGGGCGGCGGCGTCAATGCTGATTATGACATCGATCCCGACGTGGTTAATAATTCAAGTTACCGTGATGCCATCAAAGACGACATGAAGTCGCTGCCTATCATGTCAATTGTCACAGATCCCGGTAATTTATTTGATTCCAGAACTGGCATCTATCTTCACACCGACAACAAAGGCGTAGCCTGGGAACGACCAAGTTCTACAGAATTTTTCTTCTCCGACGACAGCCAGCCAGGATTCCAGATCAACAATGGCATCCGCATCCAAGGCGGTTACAGCCGCTCGTCAGATAAAAAAAAGCATTCATTCCGTATGTTGTTTAAGCGCGACTATGGCCCCGCTACGCTACGCTACCAAATGTTTGACGACTCTTCAGTAGATAAATTCGATCAACTGGTGCTGCGCGGCGGCTATAACTACACCTGGCATGGCGGCGAAGGCGGTTTTGGCAGCAACATAGCCCGCGCCGATTATCTACGCGATGAATTCTCGCGGCGCTGCCAATTAAGCACCGGACAGGCCGCATCGCATGGACGATTCGTTCATCTATATTTGAACGGATTATATTGGGGAGTATATGACCTCTGCGAACGTCCTGATGATGGATTCGGCGCGGAATATTTTGGCGGCGAAAAAGAAGAATACGACGTTGTAACCAGCGGCACGCGAGGCATCAACGCCACCCAGGTCAAAGCAGGAAACAAAGACGCCTGGAACGCAATGATGACTCTAGCCCGGGCTGGCGGATTCCAGGATGACTCGAAATATGAAGCCATCCAGCAATATGTAGATATCGATAGTTTAATTGATTACATGTTGGTCATTTATTTCACCGGCAACCGTGATGCGCCTACGGTCATCGGTGGAGGCGGGACGCCCTGGAATTTCTACTCCAACCGGCGTCGGCAACCGGGCGCCGGCTTCCATTTCTTCTGCTGGGATTCCGAGTGGACCCTCGAAGAACCTGACAGGAATGTGATTACCTTCCATACCAAGGGATACGACGATCCCTCGTTTATTTTCCTGAAACTGATGTCCAGTCAGAAATTCAAAATGCGGTTGGCTGACCGCATCCACCAACATTTCTTTAATGACGGCGGCCTGACAACTACCGCCGCAACCGCGCGATACCAAAAACTAGTAGATATTATGTATCGCCCCATGGTGGGAGAATCGGCCCGTTGGGGAGACGTCAGTGGAGGAAGCCCCAAGACGCGCGATAATGAATGGTTGAAAGAAACCAATCGTCTGCTGACAACATATTTCCCGGTCAGAACGACCAACGTATTAAACCAGCTGAAAACCGCCGGTTACTACCCCGGCATTCCAGCGCCATCCTTCAACCAACATGGCGGAATAGTCGAATACAATTTTGACTTAAAAATGACCCTGGAAGAATCCATAGATCAAGAGATGATTACGACTCCGATTATTAAAATCGATGATTCATGGAAATACGAACAATCCGGCAGTGATTTGGGTATAACATGGAGGAATCCAGACTATGACGATGCTCAATGGCCATCCGGCAAAGCGCTGCTTTATCATGAAAACACAGCATTGGAGGCGCAAAAGAACACTGAATTACAAATAGGTCAAGTTACCTACTATTTCCGCAAGGAATTCATTATTTCAAATGACATTGATCTAGACTTGAGTACTTTCGAAATTAATACTTTTGTTGATGACGGACTAATCGTTTATATAAATGGCATTGAAGCGCTGCGCGTACACATGTCAGGCGGCGCCGTTGATTATTCAACCTTCGCCAACCTGACCATAACCAACGCACAATATGAGGGTCCATTCATCATCCCCAAAGAACTACTGCAAAAAGGGCAAAACATTATTGCGGTAGAAGTTCACCAGGTTAACGCAACCAGCAGCGACATAGTATTCGGCTTATCGCTTAACTCATCCCAACCTAAACCTAAAGACGAGCCGCTTGTGATTCCAATCTATTACACGTTGGATGGATCAGATCCTCGTATGGTAGATGGCGCCATCAACACCCAATCAGCCAAACTCTTTGATAGTGCAGTGCTGATCACCGAAAACTCCACCGTCAAAGCGCGCACCTTCTTAAACGGTGATTGGAGCGCTTTGAATCAAGCTTCGTTTATGGTTAAATCACAGCCATCCAGCGTTGCGTCTATTGCGGAAAATCTACGCATCACTGAGGTGATGTACAACCCGGCTGATAACGGCGACTTTGAATTCATCGAATTACATAACACCCATCCAACCTCCGATCTATCGCTCAACGGACTGTCATTCACCAACGGCATAGAGATGATTATCAATAATGGCGTTCACATTCCAGCTAATGGTTATATCCTGGTTTCCCTGGCTGAAAATACTGAGGCCATCAACGCTTTTAGAGAATACTACGGGTTGGATGCTTCAACCACAATCATCGGACCATACTCCGGTAAATTATCCAACTCTGGAGAACAAATCACCCTTTCGACAATAGTGGATAATCAGGACGTCATATCATTCAACTATAGCGATGGAAGAGGTTGGCCTATCGCAGCTGACGGCGCCGGACATTCCCTGGTTCCCATTACCAGCGCTATTCCCACTCAGCAAGATGGTTCTCTGGATTACGGCGGCAACTGGCAAACCAGTTTCGCTCTCGGTGGTTCTCCGGGATCACCGGATGCAAATCGTCTATCCAGTATAGTGATCAACGAATTTCTGGCCAATTCTTCTTCATCAGAGGATGCTTCAACAAACGACTGGATTGAGTTATACAATAATTCTTCATCAACCATCCACCTGGGCGACTGGCATCTCAGTGATGATGATAGCGACCTGCGCAAATGGGCGCTTCCCGCTATCGAAATCCCGGCTGGAGGTTTTATCACTTTCAATGAATTAACTGATTTCAACAATCCATCCGGCAGTGGATTTGGGCTAAGCAAAGATGGAGAATCCTTATATCTCTCTTACCTGCCAGGCCAATCCGGCGTAGACCGGGTGGTCGATGCAGTATCTTTTAAGGCGCAAATTACTGATCGTTCTTTGGGACGTTTCGAAGATGGCAACCCCTTCCTGGTGGCAATGCCTCTTACTAAAAATCAAGCCAACGCTCCTGGCAATCCTGACATAATCATCAATGAGATCATGTATTATACCGGGACGGTTGACTCGGCGGATATTCCAATTGGAGAATTTATTGAACTAATGAATCCAATTGATAAGGTAGTAGAATTGCAAAACCAGAATGGCCCCTGGCGCATTGACGGCGGAATAGGCTTCACTTTCCCCGATAGCGTATCACTAGCTCCCGGAGAGCAACTGCTTATAGTAGATTTCGATCCAACCGATCAAAATTCATTAGATTTATTCTATACAAAATTTGGTATAGTAGATTCGAGCATTACTATTCTTGGACCTTATGAAGGTAAGTTATCCAACAAAGGCGAACGGATCGCTCTGGAAAAACCTCAATCAGTTGTATTAACCGATGAAGGCGGGAACATCTCATGGAACATAATCGACGAAGCGATTTATTTTCATGCGGCGCCCTGGCCGATTGAAGCATCAGGCCAAGGCATGTCATTGCAAAGGTTATCGGCAGAACGATCAGGCAACGATCCTGCAAATTGGATAGCCGCGGCGCCCTCTCCCGGCGCCGAAACTACCAGCATTGATATCTGGATGGTTTATTAAAAAATCATTAAAATCTATATTCTATAAAGACCGCAATACAAAAATCCCTCTTCTTAACGGAGAGGGATTTTTGTATGCCACACACTATCCTTTCGACTCAAGAAAGTATAATTCGCGCCAAAACGACACACCCTAAAAACCAGCTCATTTGTAC
Source organism: bacterium (assembly GCA_963662285.2). GTDB lineage: Bacteria > Hinthialibacterota > Hinthialibacteria > Hinthialibacterales > Hinthialibacteraceae. The sequence goes on along the minus strand of CAXXMV010000006.1, from coordinate 1,387,628 downwards.
TCATACCTCTACGAATACTTAACTTACATAAATGGCACGTATTTTGTGTTAATGTGTTGATGTAGTTATTAAGCGTACGCACACAAAAACAAACAGAATAAAACAGAAAATAATACCCAAGGGGGTACAAAAAAAATGACTTACAATAATCCATTCTTAGAACTAGATATTCTGAGCAACGAAATTAACCGCATGTTTAACTCAGCATGCAAAGTCAATAACCATAACCGTATGGCGAATGCGTTTGCATCCAGACCTGTTGCATCAAGTTATCCAAAAATAAACATCTACAACAATGAAGAGAAATTGTATGTTGAAGCGGTGGCGCCGGGCATTGATCCCGAAAAGATTGAGGTCACATTAACCGATAATGTTCTATCGATCTCAGGAGAAACAGAATCTAATCACCAACAAAACGCAGACAATTCTCTTCGTACAGAACGCTCCAAAGGCAAGTTTGTCAGAACAATTAAACTGCCTGCAGACGTAGATGCCCAAAAGGCTGAAGCTCAGTACAAAAACGGTATTCTGCTGATCGGGTTATCGAAAGCGGAAAAGACCAAACCAATGTCTATTGCAGTAAAAATTTCTTAAAGATTGATAAGCGAAAAACTTAATTGGAGGCAAGAATCATGTTTGGAATAACCAAGACGATTGCAGATCAAAACGCACTAACCGATGGAAAAGCAGCGGCAAGATACGTTGCTCCTCCAGTGGATATATTGGAAGACAAGGATGCCTTCACGATCAAGGCCGATATGCCGGGAGTGAATCAGGAATCCATGTCCGTCGATGTAAAAGATGGAATTCTTACCATTGAAGGCAAAGCGCAATCCGCTTTTAGCGGCGACCGGGTATATACAGAATTTGAACTGGTGAACTATCAGAGACGATTCGAATTATCCGATAAGGTTGATACAGAGCATATCACAGCGGCGCTTAAACATGGGGTTTTGAATATTACTCTTCCCAAAATCGAAGAGGCCAAACCAAAACACATTGAGATTAAGTATAACTAATACGGTTCCACAAGATTCATTACAGCAAGACAGGCGGGAAACGCATCCCGCCTGTCTTATTTATATCATTGGTTATCTTTTCTTATCAACTGAGCGCCTAAGCCTGCCAAACCTCTTTACCATAATCCCATCCCTCGCGAACAGGTTCATTGATATATGCATTCAGTTTGGGTTGGTTAGTTACCTTCATGGCTTTGGCGTCATACTCGATCCGCGTGTTGAAACGTTGAGCCAATACACCCAGCAACGTCATTTCGGTCAGTTCTGCGGAATAGTCGAAGTTCGATCCGGGCATGGGGCCATCACCCTTAATGGCTCTCAACCATTCAGCCCAGGGGCCGCCATCAATACGGGGTATGGTTTTTTCGGGAGGATTTTTGGAAAATTCTTCCCATACTTTATTGGGTAATAATTTTGGATCGTTGGGACGTCCACCAGTCATCAGTGAGAGTTTATCGCCAATCATTATCATGCCGCTGCCTGGTAAGTTGTCCAATCCCCATTCAGGGCGTAATTCAGGCTTCAAGCCGCCATCATGCCACTTAAGTGTAACAGCAGGCTTATCCCCTTGGGCGGGAAATTCAAAACGAATCAGGGATTGATCCGGCGTAAAGCCATCAGGAGCACCTGAGCATTTATCGGCGTTAATTATATTCGGCATTCCCGGATTCAAAGACCAGAACGGAGCATCCAGCGTATGGCAGGCCCAGTCGCCTAATTCAGCATTGCCAAAGTCATACCATCCACGCCAGGTGCGCGGTACATAGCATTTATTAAATGGACGCTTGGCAGCTGGTCCAAGCCATAAATCCCAATCCAAAGTTTCAGGAACTGGCATTGCTTCCGGTGGAAAATGATCCGGTTTAACAAAATAACTGCCCTTGAAATCAGGCCCATCAAACCATGCCAGAATTTCTCTTACCTCTCCCAACACACCCGCATCATACCATTCTTTAATGGAACGGATGCCATCAGTAGCATGACCCTGGTTGCCCATTTGGCTGATTACTTTGTAATAACGAGCGGCCTTCTTAAGAGTTCTGAGCTGCCAGACATTATGGGCCAGAGGTTTTTCCACATATACATGCTTCCCGTTTTGCATGGCCGACATGGCTGCGGCAAAGTGTGAATGATCGGGCGTCGCAACGCAGACCGCGTCGATCTCCTTGCTCATCTTGTCCATCATTACCCGATAATCCTTGAAAAATTTGGCTTGAGGATTTTTGTTAACGCCTTTTGCGGAACTATCCTGATTGACGTCACACAGAGCAACGATATTTTCGCTCTCGCATCCTTCTAGACTAGCTGACCCTCTACCGCCTACGCCAATAAAAGCAACATTCAATTTACCATTGGCCGATTGAGCTGACTTGGCAATACCGAAGCATGGCAGAGCGAAGGCGCTAGCCGTCACGACTGAAGTTTTCCTTACAAATGCACGGCGTGATATTTTATTCATAATTGATCCCATTTCCCGGTGGACTACTCTCCTTTAACACCAGCCAGTAATTCACCAAATAAATTTTCCATTATTTTCATCCTACCACGACCTATAGATACTCTCAATTGCTCTCTTCATGATTAACGATTAGACGCGATTTGATGCATAGACGACTTAAAACCTACTAGTAAAATAACTTGAGTAATAATTGGAATTGAGAACCAACCAGTCATAGAAAGATTATTGGATTGAAACTTGCCTTTTTGATCACTTAAAGAAATATACTATAAATAAGGATTCCAGACTTCGCTAGATTATTTTGCGGTTTTATGCGTTAATATACTTATCAATATTTCTTTTATATTGACTTAATCAGGCTTGGAGGATTACCAATGAGTTATGCAAGAATAATGCAATACAAAAAAGATGGGGAACTAAAAATCCTTGCGGGTGATTATGACGAAGCAATGAAATCATACCAATTAATGCTGAAAGAATCCGAAGATTACCCCTATCCAAACGAATATGACGCGCTCAACAAGAAAATCATGGGAGTATTTCTTCTTGCGTTAGGACAATATGAAACAGCCGAGCCATATTTCAAAGAATCTTTGGACATATTAAAAAATTTATTGGGGCAGGATAATCTTAGGATTGCTAAAAGCCTGACCCATTTGGGTTTACTTTATCAACTATTAGATAAATTTGATCAAGCTGAATCGGTTTATCGTAAAGCTCTTTCCATCGAAAGCCGCACGCCCTATCTTAAATATCCTGAAGTGGATATCCAACTCCATTACTTAACAACCCATCTTCTGGCTATGGTCTATTGCGTACAGAAAAGGCAAGACGAAGCGCTGGAATTATCTCAAAGCGCTTCAGATAAAATTAAGCAATCCGAAATCCTTGATGGTGAAGATCTTTATAAAACATTGCACGAATCTATCATAAATCATTATGACAATCCTGATGTTTATAAATTACTTCTCCATAAATTATCGCATCAATTACAGAAGCAATATTTAGGATCAGTTATCCACCTCTCCGACCAAGGTCGCGACGCAACTGAATCATTAGGTGATGTCTTAAATCCCATATTTGACGTACTATCTTCTTTTGAAGATGTATGGCGGCCTTGGGTATTGAAAAAAGAAGAAAGTACAATCCCCTCTAAGGAGATTCAACCAATTGGAAATAAAGATATGGAAAAAGACATGCAATCTCCATCTTCTTCTGAGTCCATGGTCGACGACTGGCGGCCTTGAATTTACTTCAGGTCTCCAATCTCAGTTTCATAATAACTAATTTCACGAATTCTCGCATAACAACTGTTTATTAAATATTCAAGCGCACCCAGTTTAGTGGAGGAAAGATAAATGACAGAGCAGAATATTTTTGAAATTGCTCAAAAAAAATTAGATGACTGCATCGAAATTCTTAAAGTGGATCCTGGCGTCCATGAAACCTTGAGACATCCTATACGTGAACTTCATGTATCAATGCCCATTCGGATGGATGATGGCTCTATCAAGGTTTTCCAGGGTTACCGCATTCATTACAACAACGCCAAAGGCCCCACAAAGGGCGGTATTCGTTTCCATCAGGACCGCACGCTTGACGCCATGAGAGCGCAAGCCGCTTTGATGACCTGGAAATGCGCCCTTCTGAACCTTCCACTGGGAGGCGCGGCTGGAGGCGTATTGTGCAATCCCAAAGAATTATCTCAAAATGAACTGGAACGCTTAAGCCGGGCCTATATATCCCGCATCAGCGAGTTTATCGGGCCTGACAAAGATATCCCCGGACCAGATGTTTATACTGATCCCCAGATTATGGCCTGGATGATTGATGAATATTTCAAAATCAGCCGGGGCAATTCATTTGGCGCAATTACCGGCAAACCCATCGCCGTTGGCGGTTCTGTTGGGCGAATTGATGCTAACGCCCGTGGTGGAGTTATCGCCATCCGTGAAGCTGCTAAAGAATTAAAACTCGATCTATCCAAAGCCACAGTAGCTGTTCAAGGATTCGGCAACGCCGGATATTACGCCACTGTTCTTCTTTCCGAACTTTTGGGATGCAAGATTGTGGCGCTCAGCGACTCTCAGGGCGGCGTGATGAACAGCAAAGGATTGGATGCGGAAACTGTCCGTAAACATAAATCAATCACCGGCTCTATTATTAATCTTGCCGGAACGGAAGCAATCTCCAATCAAGATATCCTGGAACTGGATGTGGATATCCTGGTCCCGGCTGCTATGGAAAATGTTATTACCAAAACCAATGCTTCCAATATTAAAGCAAAGATCATAGCGGAATTGGCTAATGGTCCAACCACATCTGAAGCCGATGCCATCCTGCATGAAAAAGATATCCATCTTATCCCGGATATATTATGCAACGCCGGCGGCGTTACGGTCTCTTATTTTGAAATGGTTCAAAACGCCAGTATGTATTACTGGGATTTAGAAACCGTTCATGAACGGCTGGATAAGAAAATTACCAGTTCCTATCAAGCCGTGTTGAAAAATTCCAAACGTTTTAACATAAATATGAGAAAAGCCGCCTATGTCGCCTCCGTGCTGCGAGTGGTGGAAGCCATGAAAAACCGTGGTTGGATATAAATCCCTATTAACATGTGGAGTTGCAGCAATTACTATGCATAATTATTTATATCATAATTATGATAATTACTCTAAAAGGATACTAAATCGACTATGAGTTCCAACTCAGAGATCGTGAAAAGCGGAATCTCTGCGTTGGATAAGATTCTGCGTGATATACGTTTGGGCGACAATGTGGTTTGGCAAGTGGAAGAACTGGACGACTACCGCTACTTTGCTACTCAATTCACTAATCAGGCGATTAAAGATAAACGCAATATTGTTTATTTACGCTTCGCTGATCATCATCCCATTCTTGAACCGCAATCAGGTTTGACAATTATCCAACTTGATCCCCAGTCGGGATTTGAAAATTTCAGCAGTGAAATCCACCGTATAGTTGAACAAAATGGATTAGAGTATTTCTATGTTTTCGACAACCTTTCGATCCTGGTTGAAGAATGGACAACCGATGAGCTGTTAGCCAATTTCTTTCAAATCACCTGCCCTTTTTTATTTGAACTGAAAACGGTAGCCTATTTTGGATTAGAACTGGAAAACCATGACGAAAGCACCGTGGCCCGTATTCGTGAAACAACCCAGCTTTTGATCAATGTTTACCATATTAATCATAAACGTTATCTTCACCCTCAAAAAGTCTGGAATAGATATTCTTCCAAAATGTTTATGCCTCATCTGATTCTTGATGACGATATACAGCCCATTTTTCATAGCGGCGACGCCGCCAAGATTACTACCCAAGCCTTGAAATATCCCCTACGAACCGGAGTGGAATCAACTGCGCCATGGGAATCGGTATACCGCAAATTAGTCCGGTATTACAGCCATGAAGGCGAAAATATTGAAAACATTCCAGAAGTAGTCTCCTTAAAACAAGAACTGATCTGCATGATATTGGGCGATAATCCCTGGTTTTACAATTTAGCTGAAAAACATTTTCGCATTAAAGACCTTTTCAAAATCCGTAACAGAATTATCGGATCAGGCCGCATCGGCGGCAAAGCCGCCGGTATGCTTCTGGCCCGCAGAATCCTGTTAGAGAATAAAGATGATTTTGATTTCACCGATATTCTTGATAATCATGACTCTTTCTATATCGGTTCAGACGTGTTCTTCACCTTTCTGGTCAAGAACAACCTCTTCAAACTACGCATGCAATTGACTTATGGAGAACCAATCACCGATAAAGAATTTGAAGAAATTGAAAATCGGTTTCTAGAGGCCAAATTCAACCAGGACGTTATTCAACAGTTTCAAAGCATGCTTAATTATTTCGGCCAATCACCTATTATTGTTCGTTCCAGCAGCCTGCTCGAAGATAGTTATGGCAATTCATTCGCCGGAAAATACCGGAGCGAATTCTGCACCAATCAAGGCGATCCTGAAGACCGGCTGGAAAACTTCCTACGCGCTGTCAAACTGGTTTATGCCAGCGCGCTCAATCTGGATGCATTATCATACCGCAGAAAAAGGGGATTAGATCACCAGGATGAGCAGATGGCTCTTTTGGTTCAACGCGTATCCGGTATGCCTTTCCAGGATTATTTCTTCCCCAGCCTTGCCGGAGTGGCCTTTTCCCGGAATCTATACGCCTGGTCAGACCGGATCGATCCCAAACAGGGCATCATTCGATTAGTATTTGGATTAGGTACGCGTGCAGTTGACCGCACCGGGGTTGATTATCCAAGATTGATACCCGTTAGTCACCCGCAACTCCGACCGGAAACCGGGATGAAAGTTGCGAAATATTCTCAACGGGAAATCGATCTCCTTAATCTCAAAACCAACAGTTTCGAGACCCGAAGCGTTGCTGAAGTCCTGACCAATCGAGACTATCCCAACCTGAATCTTTTGGTCTCCTGTTTAACGCAAGACCATTTATCTGATCCAGTTTCCATTATTTTCGATGAAGATAGCGAATTGGTTCTAACATTCAATAATCTGATCAGACAAACTGATTTTGCTCGAGTAATGGGTAAAATGCTGGCCAAACTGGAAGCATCCTATGATTATCCGATAGACACGGAATTCACTGCCTATATCGACCAGAATAATCGGCTGCGTATCAATTTGGTGCAATGCCGGTTCATGGGACTCCCCGGAACCGAAGGACCAGTCTCTCTTCCCCAAAACATCGCTCACGAGAATATTTTATTCCGCTCACAGCGTATCATTTGCGGAGGCGTGGTTTCTGATATCCGGTTCATCATTATGGTTGATCCTATTGAATATGCTTCTAATCTCTCTATGGATTTAAAAAAAGTGCTGGGACGTACAGTCGGACGAATCAATTCCCATCCTGATGTAATCGAAGGTAAAAGCATTATGATTGGTCCCGGACGATGGGGCAGCAGCAACCTTGATATGGGAGTCAACGTCAATTACGCTGATATCAACAACACATCAGTCCTGGTTGAAATCGCCCGTGAGGAATATGGGCAGATGCCTGAAGTATCTTATGGCACTCATTTTTTCCAGGATTTAGTAGAGTCGCAAATCATATTTTTACCTGTCTATCCAGACGACGAGGCTGCGGAGTATCAAGAAGATTTCTTCACTTTATCGCCTAATTTCCTAAACCACTTACTACCGGATGCCCAGGAGTTTTCTAAAGTGATTCGCGTGATTGATGTTTCTGCATCTACTGGAGGAAAAACAGCGCACATCGTCGCCGATCCCGAAAGCCAAAGCGCCATCTGCTTCTTAAAATGAACGATTCCCATCCGTTCATAATCGCAAACAGCGCCCTCCTAATCCTGATGATCTTCCATTCATCATGTTTCCTCTTATAACTCCCAACCTTTCCGATATTCGCGATACAAATACTTATTCGCCTCTGAAACATTAGTGATCTTCATATTTTTATTGTCAAAGAACACTTTCTTACCTGCTCGAAGAGCGACCGTCCCCAGATTGACAGTATCGGTAATCGACGCTGCGTTCAGGAAATTCCCCGGCGATGGTTCACCTCCTTGACATGCGCGAAGCCAGAGTTTGTAGTGATTTCTACGTTCTGAATTGTTCGACGAATCCTCATCCAACGAAAGCGGTTTGACCTTACCTTTGCTGAACAGCTGCGGTTTATCTCCGTGGAAATCAGCCATAATGGCGCCTTCATCGCCGATGAACAGGATGCCTTCTTTACCCATCTCAACATCATGCTCTTCAATTTCGCGGGGTAAGCGTGGTTTCATTCCTCCATCATACCAAAACAAATCCATTTCCGGCATATCCCCACGGGCAGCGAACTGAAAGCGAAGAGAGCAGGCTGTTGGATAGGAGAAATCATTATTCATCCCTTTGCTGACGTTATCGTTGATATAGCAAGTATGGGTCTTCCAGGCTTGAGCACTCAACGGAACGCCCAGGTTCAGCGCAGTAAACACCGGCCACAGACTATAGATACCCATATCAGCCATCGAACCGCCGCCGAAATCGTACCATCCTCGAAAAACTGTGTGAGTGTAATGCGGGTGATAGGGGCGATGTAGAGCAGGACCAAGCCATAAATCCCAATCAAGTCCCTCGGGAATCGAAGGCTTATCCTTCGGAATTTCATTATATTGAGGCCACACCGGACGGTTCGTCCAATTGTGCACCTCCCGCAATGAACCGATTACGCCTTTTTTGATCTGTTCTGCAATCCTTCCGTTTTCGATTCCACTGCCATAAGCCAACAGGTGCGTAGCCCTCTTAGTTTGTCGTATAGTCTCACGAACCAGACGGCCTTCATACAACCGGTTAGCAATAGGTTTGTGCATCAGGACATGCTTGCCCTTCTTCATTGCGGCAATTGATATAGTTGCGTGTAGATGATCGGGCGTCATAATCTTGACTGCATCCACATTCTTCTCATTCTCTAAAAGTTCGCGAAAATCGGCGTAAGCATCGCAACCATTAAAGTTATCCTTACCCCGGTGATTCGCGTAGTATGTATTTACGATTTCCCGCCCAACATCCCGGCCTCCAGGACAACCGCTTTGACCTTCTCTCCAGGAAGAATTGTCCAAATATTTTCGTATGGTGTTACGAACATTATTCTTGCCCCACTCCACATAATCGTTGCTATCTTTATTCGGATCACACACTGCAACGATCTGAATCCGTGGATTCTCAAGCAGACTGCCCAGTTCATTGATTCCTTGGGTTCCTATACCGATATGGGCCAGGTTGATCTTATCATTTGCAGAAACATATCCGTTTCCACCTAACGCATGACGTGAAACAATAGTGAATGTACTGGCGGGAATAGCAGAACCTAAGAATCGGCGGCGATTGATATGCTTGCTCATTGATATTCTCCTTTATGAAGAAATTTATCTATTTTAACTCAATAAAATTGTTCGGCGCTTGCGCCCACTTCTATATAGCAACATATTATTTCAAAAAAGCGCAATTCTCTGATATTCTCTGCGCGTTGGGTCGGCATGTCTAGTATACAAAGATTATGAGACAACTTTTGTTGAAAATGAATGAATACTGCTTTGATTTTTGTGGTTTAAAACTAAAACCGGGCGGTTCAAAGAACCGCCCGGTTTGAAAATCTAAATTAATCCCGAACCAGTCAAGAATAAATTAGAAGCTGTAAACAACTTCAACAGCTAGAGTATTCTGTGTATCTTCGAATCCATTGTCATCCATGAATATATCTTCACTTGCATCATCATGACGGAATTCGAGGCGTGTCAACAAGCCTTCGGTAACTGTGTAGCCGAGGGTGAAAGTAACTTCAAAGATGTTGACGTCATCGCCAGCAACAACCCAACGCTCATCATCAAAGTACTCTGCGCGAAGCGCTAGATACATATCTTCGTTAACGTCATAACGGGCATAACCAGCAACGCCCCACCAATTCAGGTCATCGCCTATTGGAGCATCATAAATACCATAGTCAAAGTTTGTGCCAACTGACCAATCTTCTGTAACGTCCCAAGTAACTACCAAGTCATTCAAGAAGGTATAGTCGTCATTGCTGCCAGCCATTTCAGGACCATAAGAAATAGCATCCTGGACGTAAACGTTTTCCAAAGGCATCCAGCGCAGGGCTGCGTGCCAGGAAACGCCATCATTATCATCTTCTACAACATCCCAACCCTGTGTAATTCCACCGCTAACTTCCCACATATCGTTGATGGGGTAAGTTAAACGAAGGCCAGTTTGAGTGTAAGGACCAGATAGTCCAAATATAAGTGAACGTGAGAACTGATCGTTAGCCGGGCTTTCAATTGATTCATAACCGAAGCAAGAAACGAAACGGCCGAGGTCGATTGTCAAGCCATTGCCGATAGGAGCGATGTAGGAAATATAAGCTTGGTAAACAGAAAAATCTTGATCATCAAAGATGTTATCACCACCCAAGTCACCAATAATTCCGGCATCTTCACCAGCCATGATGTCAATACGGAAACCAGCTTCGCCTTCATCCTCAGGCAGTTTGTCGATGTAAAGATTAATTCCGTTCAACTGGAATTCATCGTTGTCGGCATCAAAAACTCTGGCGCCGTTCATGTCATTTGCTGGATCATTGAAATTGTACGTATACGATACATCCACGAAACCACCCAGTTCAATTCCCCACAGGGTATCGGACGTAGCATCAGCCAAAGGACCTGCATACGCAAAACTTCCAGCAGCTACGATAGCTGCCGCGAATAAACACACACTCAATTTCTTCATCTTTTGATCTCCTTTCGAATTTTCGAAATAATGTTAAAACATTAATTTTCAATTAGGCGTTAACTCACCTAAATACCGCTAAGTATCATTTTTCATATTTTTCTTATCTAGTCAAGAATAATTGTGGTTTTTTTACCAGTGGATGAGGTTATTTTACCACAACCTTAAAAAGTACTGCCAACAATAATGATTACTAATTACTGTTAAAATAACTTTTTTTATCGATCATTCAGGTTACCAGTATGATAGGGTATTGTTAATTCCACGAGACTTGATATTACGCAATTCTTCACGATAAATATTGTTATTTTTCATTTATATCTTTAATAACTTGTTTTTTATTAAATTAAACATAAATTTGGTCAATTGTTTTTATAACTCTTATTTTGAATAAACGTGGATTAAATATTGAATCCATGAAAAAATACGTTACTTAATAATAAATACAAGGTAAATTGATGGATTGAGCGGGGCTGCTTTATGCGACCTTACCCAGCAAATAGGCGTCGTTTAGGTTAGATATTGCCTTAGTATTATTTACCCGCTATTATTATCAATTAATTCAAATTGGTAGATTGTCTTTTGATTTTCCAGCAAAATAAAAACTAAGTGGTTAGATAATAAGCGAATGTACAAACCATCTCAGGAACAATTCCAGGAACTTGCTCAAAGTGGAAATCTGATACCCGTATGTAAAGAGATCATGGCTGATATGGAAACCCCGGTCTCTACCTTTTATAAACTGGCGGAGAACGATCCACACGCTTTTCTTCTAGAGAGCGTCGAGCAGGGTGAGAAGCTGGGGCGATATTCTTTTATCGGATTCAACCCATCTCATATATTCACCTGTCGCGGCCAGCAGATGATCGAAACCCGCGGATACGAACAGATCAAGCATCCTATAAGTGAAGACCATGATCCACTGATAGTTTTGCAAGAGTTCGTCAAACGTTTCGATCCGGTCAAAGTAGAAGATATTCCACCATTTTCTGGCGGTCTGGTTGGTTTTATGGGATATGAAATGACTCAGTATTTCGAACGATTGAAGTTCGAAAACCGCGATGATCTTAATATTCCTGATGCGGTTTTTTACTTTGCTGATACGGTTGTCGCCTTTGACCATTTCAAACGGACTATAAGCGTAATCACCAATGCCCTTATCGATGGTTCACCTGTTGACGCATATCAACAGGCCTTGAAACGTATCGATGAAATTATTGATAAACTGACAAAACCGCTGCGCCGCATCTCTTTCGGCGCCGGAAGAAAAGAGGCGCCGAAAGCAAAAACCAACTGGAGCAAAGAAGACTTTCAAAACTCGGTTGACCAAGCGCTGGAACACATCAAAGCGGGCGACATCTTCCAGATTCAAGTCGGCATGCGTAATGAAGTTGCTTTGGAAAGTAATCCACTGAACCTGTATCGCGCTTTGCGTAGAATAAATCCTTCGCCTTACACTTTCTTCTTCCGTCACGACAACCTTTGTCTGGTTGGCGGCTCGCCGGAAATATTGGTTAAGATGACCAACAACCATGTGATCTACCGCCCCATAGCCGGAACGCGACGACGCGGCCAGACCAATGAAGAAGACAATTTTTTCGAAAAGGAATTATGCGGAGATCCCAAAGAGCAGGCCGAGCATATCATGCTGGTCGACTTGGGGCGCAATGACATCGGACGGGTCTGCGAGTTCCATTCGGTCAAAGTGACCGACTTGATGTATGTAGAGCGCTACTCTCACGTCATGCACCTGGTATCCAATGTGGAAGGCGACCTGACTGACGATCACGACGCCTTCAGTTTAATGAAAGCGGTCTTCCCGGCGGGGACGGTTACCGGAGCGCCCAAAATTCGATCTATGGAAATCATCGAAGAATTGGAGCAGACCAAGCGCGGCCCCTACGCTGGAGCGTTGGGTTGGTTTGGCTTGAATGGCGATATGGATTTCTGCATTACCCTGCGGACCATTGCGGTAGTTGATAACATAGCATATTGGCAGGCATCGGCTGGAATCGTCGCCGACTCGAACCGTGATTTTGAATATGAGGAAGTCAGAAACAAAAGCCAGGCCATGCTGCGTGCGGTTGAAATGGCTGAATGTACGAAGGAATAAACATGCTGATCATCATTGATAACTATGATTCGTTCACATACAACCTGGTTCAATACCTTGGTGAGCTGGGCGCCACGATGGAAATCTATCGTAACGACCGGATATCACTGGACCAAATCGCTGCCAAGAAGCCTAGCGGCATCCTGATATCTCCCGGACCGGGAACACCGGAAAACGGTGGAATCTCCCTCGAAGTGATCAACCGCTTCAAAGATCAGATTCCCATATTAGGAGTATGCCTGGGCCATCAGTGCATCGGACAGCATTTCGGAGGCGTAGTGCGCCGCGCCGACCGCATACTGCACGGCAAGACCTCAATGATGAAACATAATGGTAAAGATATCTTCGCCGGTATGGAGAATCCCTTCATCGCCACACGCTATCATTCCCTGCTGGTTGACCGTGACAGTCTGCCTGAGTGTCTGGAAATCACCGCCGAAACAGACCAGGGAGAGATCATGGGTCTAAAGCATAAAGAATACTCTGTTTATGGAGTGCAATTCCACCCCGAATCAATCCTTACTCTGGAAGGCAAACGCCTGCTGAGCAATTTCTTGAAATTGTTGAAATAACGAAGTTTCCACCAAAAAACAAATCCCCTCTTATAAAGGTTTTGAATTAAGAGGGGATTTTTTTGCCTGAAGCCAGATAACCAAGTTTTATGTATCTGGATATTCAGTGGCAAAAACATTCACATTTCGCTCAACAGTAATATATTTAATCATTTAATTCAAAATACCGCAGTTTTAAATACCGAAAAGCAATAATTCACATTATATTAATTGCAATGTTTTATATCTTTTTCGTAATATTATTTTCTTATTTGCATTGTTTTATTATCTTTTAATAGATATCATTGTAGTAAGAATTATTAGTTCAATGATTCTTGAGTAAACACTTAATTGCAATGCATCTTGTGAGGGATACACATTCTTAAAAAGTATAATCCTTCATATACTTTGGTGATCAAATGAGTTCAAATAACCTGCAGTTGGTAAAACGTAAATTAGAAAACATGACCAGCAGCCCGAATAAAATGGCGCCCGTTGTTCGAGCAGAGTACATAAATCCATTCATTGAAAGCGTTAACAATTTATTTCATACCATGCTGGACTGCCATGTGCATCGTGAAAAGTTAGCGCTGAACCTAACTGTACAACCCAGCCGTGATATCGTCGGGCTGGTTGGATTGAGCGGTAATATTCAAGGAATTGTATCTATTGCTTTTCCCGTCAAAACTGCGATGAAACTGGTTGGTACTCTTTATCATGAGGAATTAGTCGTAGTCGACGAAAAGGTAACTGACGCTATTGCAGAAGTAGTAAACATTGTCGCCGGTGGAGCGCAAGCCATTATTAATCAGAATATGAACAAACCGATTGAACTTAGCATCCCAACCGTCATCCGGGGAAACCGTTTCACAATCAATTATCCGAAATTGACTTCATGGATCGAGATTCCTTTCTACAGCGATCTGGGGGAATTCATGATTCGCGTCACTATCAATAGCAAAGAAATATAACAGAATTGAGGTAAAACATAATGAAAGCACTCGTTGTGGATGATTCGTTATTAGCCAGAAGCCTTCTTGTGGGAGCGTTGAAAGAGATCGGAATCAGCGATGTCGATCAGGCCAGTGATGGCCTGAGTGCGGTAAAGTTAACCCTACAAGAATCCTATAGCATTATTATGATTGATTGGAATATGCCAAATATGCTAGGCATAGACGCACTAAGGTCGATACGGAAAAAAGACATTGAGACGCCCATCATGATGGTCACCGGCTTGGCCGATGCATTGCATATTCAAGAGGCAATCCAAGCCGGAGTGAACGACTATATGATCAAACCATTCAATAAGAAACAAGCCATCGAGAAGATCACATCACTGCTACAAATCGAAGCGCCAAAAGCGTGTTGCTGAAAAGTAAAACCTACCTGCGAATTACCATCTCATGGTTCACCAATGAGCAGGATTGTCTGCTTAACCAATAATAAATAGGAGAGGACGAAGTTATACGCCCTCTCCGTCTTATCCTCTTTTCTCTTATCCTCTACCATTGTGGATTCGCCGGTCCACTAACTCCTTAATACTCAGTTTTTCTCCTGCTTTCTCATTTTCCTTTTTGATGAACTCAGGTGAGATGTTAAAAATTCGCATGTTAATCAAGTCTTTGGCAGAGACATTTTTATAACCAAGTTCAGCGATTTCCTTTACAAAACTGGCGTCTACATTATGAATCTTCATCTGTATGAATTGTTGCATAGGAATATCTTTATAACCCAGTTTTTCAAAATCGCTGATGTAATCAAAACTGACATTGTGGATGCTAAACTGTTTCATAAGATCCATTGAGGGACGCTCGTAACCCATCTCCACGAACTTTTTCGCCAGACCCGGTTTGTAATTATGGATGCGTAGATCCACCAATTCTTCAACCGATAGGTCTTTGTATCCCTCATTGACCAAGGCTTCAATGAATTCGGGCTTAACGTTATGGATGCGCATATTCACCAATTGATCGGCGGGGATATCCTTATATCCCAAGCGGGCGATCTCTTTGATGTAATCCAGTTTGACGCCATGCAGTCCCATCTTCATATAGGTTTCCAGGGGAAGGTCGGCGTATCCCATTGCGGATAGTGATTTAATATACTCTGAAGAGATATTGTGAATTCGCAGGTCAATCAGTTCTTTACTGGAGAGATTTTTATACCCCATCTCCGCCATCGATTCAATAAAGGCAATCGATACGTTATGGATGCGTAGTTTGACAAAATCCTTGGCGGATAAATCTTTGTAACCAGCTTTTTGAAAATCTTTTATAAAGTCCAGCGAGACATTGTGTATGCTCATCTCTACCAAGCGGTCAAAAGACACATCTGTGAAACCAAGTTCCTTCAATCCTACAATATACTCTGGATTAACATTGAACAAACATATTTTCTCCAATTGTTTGAATGTTTTAATGTCATATCCCAGATCGGCGAATTTATCCAAAGTGCTCAATCTGAATCCGTGGTTGGTAAACAGGAATAGATGAAAATTTTTAATTTCTCCTTCGATTCCCCGTTTTTTCAAGTTATCTACAAATTCTTTCTTCGGTGCGAATGCGAAACGTCCCGCACCTAATCCCTCTTCAAAACTGCCCTTATAGGTAATGGTTCCGGCATCGCTGTCGCGCGTAAAGGTGATGCTATCAACCAAAGCGTCTTCCTCAACTGATGCAAGCCCTTTGAAATCCAGTTTGTAGTCTTTATAAGTATCCCCGAAATTGGAGCGTCCCTTTTCGGTGTGAAACTCATGGTTCAAGTTCAATTGGCCTTTGCGGAACTGAGCCGTCCAGACCCCCCGGTGAGGAGGAGCGCCCGTATCGAAATCGGCCATGGCGATTTGAGGAATATCAAAATCATATTCATAGTCGAAATCGAACTGTTGCTCTACCTTATCAATCGTCTTGTCAATCTCCTTCTGAATCTTCTCATCTATCTTATGTTCAATTTTTATGTCATAGTCGAAATCATAATCTAATTTATCCGATTTGACTTTGACTTTCGGTTGGGGAACGGGTTGAGGAAAAGCATCTACCTCAACATCCGCATCTTGCGCATGACTGGTGATAATACCCAATGGCAGCGTACCCACTATAAGCAGAGCGAAGAGTGACGCCATCAGGATGGAATAAGGTTTATCAATAATTGATTTATAATTTAAGATTCTCATTAGTCTCTCCTTAATTAACTTTTTAGAATGAAACAGAGTGACTGCTCCCGACAGAACGGAAGATGGATTGTTGGCTAACAACACAATCCTTAAGAATCCTGCGCCGCACTCATAACGCGAAGATTCTGATCCATGCATTGCGGCGTCATCACAGGCGAATTCGCGGAACCGGTCCAGTATCCGATTGTTGATCCAGACAATTGGATGGAAGAAAAATGCAATTTGAACCAGTTTTTGAATCAATTTAACCAATGCATCCCACCGGCGAATGTGGGATAATTCATGCAGCAAAACCCATTTAATCTCCTCTGTCCGGTAACTTACATGAAAATGCGACGGTGCGACTATGATGGGGCGTATGATCCCGGCCACAAATGGCGAAGGCGCCCAATCGGCGAAATATAACCGCACCGGATATTTCACTCCGGCATCCCGGCAGAATTGCGGGAAATCAAATGGCAATAAATCCAAATTGAAAGGTTGCGTCCGGCGGATCAATGACTTGATGCGCCATTCGGTATAGATCAGTTTAAGCAACAGACATAGCACGACGCCAACCCAACCAGTCATGAGAAATGCTTGCAAAGATAATGTAGAAGCCAGTTCCCGTAAGCGGCGCCATAAGACAACGCCCCCATACTCGACCGGAGTTCTGGAATATTGATCAGGTATATAGCCAATATTTGTAGGCGGACTTATATCACTGGTTGACGTTACAGAATCTGATTCTGAGAGATAAGAATTTATGGGAATCGTTATGGTTGCGTTTGATAGAAGCGGATTATTTCCGGTCTCTTTTTCCAATGAAATTAATCCGAATGGTTGAAATAGCGTGATCAGTTTGAGCAACACCAAAACAAATAAAAGATAACTCCATCGGGAAGAAATCCTTTTACGCATGGCAAACCAGATCAACGCAGCAAGCAGAAAAACCAGCGTCGATCCAAGCGTGCGATCAAGCATAAAAAGCGCCCAACCATCGGCAAACGCATTCATGATTCCCCACCCTTCCTCTTTTTGTATTGCTTAAGAACCGATTCCAGTTCTTCAATATCTTCTGTGGATAAATCCACCTTATTAACCATATAACAAAGCAACTGCCCGACCTCGTCGTCCATGCTTTTTTCTAAAAAGACATCGGCGGCCTTGGTCGTCAATCCCATGGATGATTCTGTAGCGCTATATATGTATCTATTGCCATCTTGGGTAACTGATAAAAAACCTTTTTGCACCAATTTACCAAGCAGAGTTTTGACTGTGGTATTGGCCCAACCATATTGTTTCTGAAGCGCGGCATGAACCTCGCGTGACGCGCCTTCGCCGAGCTGCCACACAATTTTCATAACGCTCCATTCAGCCGGAGTTAATGGATCAGTTGATAATTTCTTCATGCAAATTCACCTTCGCCTTTGCTGGATCGTCTATGACTATAGTCGTAGACGATTACAGTGTCAAGAGTTTTTTTTATTTTTTTGCTTTGGGGGAATTTAGAGCGATTCTCATAATAACGTTCGTCAATGAGTTTTTTAACCGCTCTAACGACGATTTGGTAATCAAAGGTTGTAGTTAACAACCCCCTCTTGAATTCTCCCCCAACTTGGGGGCTGATCTTTCCCCAAAAGTTTTGTTATTATTAATGGCTATGAAGAGATCAATACGGGTGCCAAGGGCAGCGTCCTTTCTGCCATTGAAAGATAACTATTGAAAAACGGAAAAATTTCTATGATATTCACGTTTTTACTCTAATTTTAGTCTAACTATTAATAATTGAACGTTTATCATAATTCAATTTATTGAGTAAAACGTTGATACAAATGATTGGAATAAAAGAGGTAAACTCAATCAAGGGCAGAAAATACACTGCCCTTGGCACCCGTGATTATCCTATCTTCAGTTAATAGTATTTCTTATAATCTCTCATATTGATATTTTGGGGTAAAGATCAGACTTGGGGGAGAGGAATTTTGGAGATGTCGCCAGTTGTATTGTTTGATCTTAGTTGTAAGAAACACTGTGAACAAACATGCCTCTCCCAAGATTGGGAGAGGTTAGGAGAGGGTTGATATCAACCACTGTTTTTAGAAAAAATTTGTAGATTAACAGAAAAGAAAAAGGGAGAGTACCCATAATGGATGCTCTCCCTTAAATTATCTTATATAACTAACTATCTAAGCAACTGCTAAAAGATTAATAAAGCGACCATTCCGAAACGCCAGTATCAGATGTTCCCCAAATAGTCACATTATCCACTCCCCAGAACCAACTATCGGTTCCCATATTCGACCAACGAATAACAACATTGGATTGTTCGTCAGCTGCTTCGAGGCGGAATTTAAGGAATGATTTGTTAGCGGTTTTATTATCATTATATCCATTGGCGATATAGGGTCCCATATCTTCGATAGGAGTAGCAAATACCCAATAGTTATATGCGAATGCCGTACCATCAGCTACATTATCATCACGGAAAGTTTCCGCTGCATTAGGAGTACCATCTTCGTTATAGGTGATGTCTTCTGTATCGAGATAGTAAAGCAAGGGCAGCCATGTTCCAGTTGGAGTACGGTCATTGCTCAGATCACCGCCATCAACGCTGTATTCCAAAGCGCCGATGTTATCCTGGTTCTGAACATAGTTGCTGCCGAAAGTGAGCCAAACGTTTGTAACGCCAGTAAGATCATAACGTTTGGAAAACAGATGAGCATCCTGGAATGGATTGAAAGCATCAGCATCGACAAACACGGATTTGCCTTCATAAACAGGAACATTAACGCGGTCGCCGCCGATAGAAGCCATAGTGTCTTCAGTAACTACAGACCAAGTAGCGAAATTATCTTCATTTGCATCGCCAGTTAGTGGATCATTGAAATTGATTTCTTTCCAGCCTTCTGGTAAAGACCATTCATCAGTTGATTCAAAATCTTCAATTTCAATTATGCTGATTCCCGCAGGAACAGGAGTAGAAGTTTGAGCTGCCGCTGAAAATGCAGAAGCAAAGCCATTAGAATCCAGATGGCGAACCCGCGCATAAATCATCTGTCCAACAGGAAGAGCATCACTGGGTATTTCGATAGATACAAGATTTCCTTCCGTCTCTCCAGATGCAAATATTAAATTCTCGAATGCTTCATCCAATGCAACCTGCCATTCGGATTTAACATGATCCGCACTGCCAGAGAATGCAGAACTAGTCAAAACAATACCTGAAAAAGCGTTAGGATCAATTATTGAGATGCTTAAAGCCGGAACAGCAGGGGCGCCGGCATCGCCGCCAGCGCGTACTAGAAGATTATCAAAGGCCCAATACCAATCGAAATCAGTAAAGCCGCGTTGGTCGCTATCTCCTCCGAAGAAGAAGCGCAGAGTGAAACTGCTGGCGCCTTCCGGGGTGACAACAGCAAAGGTTTCATGACCTACATAACTCTCATTATCATTGTGGTTAGTATCATCCCAGGAAAAGATTTGCGTATAGGTTGCGCCGCCATCCCAGCTGATATCCAACTGAGCAACCTGGTTATCGTTATGTCGGTAATGGTTATCGAATTCAATAATGATCGAAGATCCGCTGAAATCAACCGACGGACTATTCAACCAGGTGCGATAGGCGAGGTTGCCGAACCGGTCGGAATCTGAAACCATGATGCCATCCAAGAAAGGCTTCTCTAGATTACGGTCGCCGCCTCCATTGTCCCATTCACCTTCATAAAAGAGAGCCGACCAAGCAGGATAAGGAAAATCGGCGGAAAATCCATCAAATACGCCTTCTGCGCTAACGTCTGCAGGATCGATTTCCGCTGTAATTGTCCAACCTTCAGGTTGGATTACTTGAAACTGTTGAGGTTGTGTAATATCCTGGCCTGTATTGTTATCAACTACATTGATAAAGACGCCATCTATAGCCGCATTATCAAAATTTTCTTCCAATAAAACTTGAGACATAACAGGCATAGTAAATAGACTGATTACGAAAATCAAAACACTTAATCGCTTCATTATTTGTTTGTCCTTTCAATAACTAATATTTTATTTCCCAATGCCAATACAAATAAAAAGTTTTATCTCCTTTCCGAATAAATTAATGGGGTGACTTATTAATTAAAAGGCACCCCATAAAAAAATCAAGTATAAAATATGCAAGTATAAAATATGATATTATTACTATGAACAAAATACCAGATCAGACGTTTTGTGTTTAATTGCCACATCCACCACCAATTCGTGATGAACCCCAATCCATGATTAGACATCCTGATGAATAGTCGCCGCCGAAACGGAAAATGTTGCCATCCGAACGGATTCCATTAGTGGGATTATAGCGGTCATGATCCGTATTATAGGGGAAGGAATCATGACTGGAGTTATCATCATCATAATCCGGCCCATAGCTCATTAGACTATAGCACTGTTTTCTGTATCCTGGCGCATTATCAGCTCCGCTGCCCATTTCATAATCTGGACGTCCAAGAGCAGCATAGGCATTACTATTGCCCAAGCCAAGCGTGCCTTTAAGTTTTTTCTCAACAAATGGATCAGCGGGAAGCGACGACATATATGAGACTGGCGTAGTGAGGTGGAAAAGACCATCCTGACCACCTGGACCCATATATTGATCAAGGTCATGATCACCGGGGAACGAGTTATAATCGATCTGATAGGCGCCAAGCGCCGTAGAAAGGGATTTATGATCCGACTCTACTCTGGCAACCTTTGCGCGGATTTGCGCATTGAGAAAGTTAGGGACGGCGATAGCAGCCAAAATACCGATAATAGCAACTACAATAAGCAATTCGATGAGAGTAAAAGCTTTCTGCTTTGACATAATTCCTCCATGAATAATTGTTCATTTCCTAAATAAGAAAATAAAGAATTATTTAATTATCATTACATTATGTATAGTTATTAGATATATAATCGCCAAACCTACGAAATGTCATGATGTTATTATAATAATACAGTATTCATTATACCGTTCAAGATAATAATAGTGTATACATGGAAGATTATCTCATAAATATCAATATTTCTAACATAATCCTAATGGAAATCTAACAAATACGTTATATCAATGAACAAATTTACAACAAAAGCGCCAAAACAGTGTTTGGCGCTTGTCAAAATTCATTACATTGTATTAGTCATTTAAGACATAGTTCGCAAATCCTCCCAGGATACAACTGAAGGTTCAAATTCATGGGTTCGCATCTTATACATCGCCTTACGCGCCATTAGAGACATAAGAGTAGAGACTCGACCAGTCTCCTGGTTGCTGAGTGGTTTTTTGTTATTGCGGATCTGATCAGCGAAGGCTTCGAGTTCTTCGGAGGTGCCGTAATCCCAGTCGGGGACCTTTTCAGCGATCTGCTGTGCTTCACCCAGCCCCGGACGGGGATATAGCATTCCGGTGCGCAGATCGACGCCGCCAGTCTTGCCATGAACCAGCAGTCTTTCTTCCTGGAAATGTTCAGCCAAATAGAAGAGATGAGTGTAAGAGAAGATAGCGCCGGTGGGATAATAAAAGGTCACAGCCGACTGGTCTTCGGTATTATGCCGGAAATACTCGCCGCGCTGCCCGGCCATGTGTCCCATGGCGACGCATTTCATAGGCCGTTGGCCGCGCATAACCCAATTCATGACGTCCATGTGATGGCAGGCCTGTTCGACGATCTCGCCGCCCGACATTTCAACATTGGCCACCCAGCCGCCGACCGACCATGACCAATGCCAGCAACCCTGCATGAAAGTAATATCACCGATAGCGCCTTCATGAATCTTACCCACCCCGCTTAAAAAGGCTGGAGCATAGCGGCGCTGGAAGCCGACCTGGTAGAAGCCTTTGGCTCTACGGGCGGCTTTGACGATAGCGTCAACTTTTTCGACGGTGCAATCCATCGGCTTTTCGCTGAAGCAGTTTATCCCTGATTCGAGCACGGGAATGACGCATTTCGCGTGGTTGCCCACTTCGGTGGCCACGATGCAGCCGTCGAGTTTTTCTTGATCTAACAACTTTTCGAAGTCGGAATATAGTTTTGGCGCTGGCTTGTAGCCTTCACAAATTTCCGCCGCTTGAGTACGGCGCTCTTCACGTTTATCGCAAATAGCGGCGATGCGGATATTAGGGATGTTTGTGATGCGTTTAAGCAGACTCTGACCCCTGCCCCCGGTTCCGATAATTCCTAAAACAACTTCATCATTTGCGCCCAAGACTTTTTGCGGAGCGCCAATCGCTAATGCTGAAGCGCTGGCCGTGGTCGCTAAAAACGATCTTCTTGATAATCCTTTTTTTCCAATCATTACAATCTCTCCATTGCACAAGAAAGCGTATTGATAATTCCCCTCACCCTTTCCCACTCCCGGCGGGAGAGGGGATTTTCTTTCCATGCGTTATAGATTCGACAAAGCGTTATGCAGTTTATCAATTAGATGACTGACCCAAGATCACTCCATCCGGCGCGCGACATGCCGAACTTGTTGGTCGACTCGTTATACATAGCCATACCGCCCAGTATGCCCATTAGCGTTCCGACGCGCGCGGTTTCTGCATTACTCAATGCTTGCTCGCCATTGCGGATATGCTGACCAAAGGCTTCGAGTTCTTCATAGGTTCCCTTGTCCCAATCAGTATTCTTCGGCGCGTAACGTTTTTCCTCGCCCATATTAGGTCTGGGATACAATATTCCTCCGGGAAGATCAATGCCGCCTTTTTGGGTGTGCACCCAAAGTTTTTCTCCAGTGAATGGATCGCAGCAATTCATCAAGTGAGTATAGGTAAAATTGACATTGCCGGGGAACTGAAAGATCAAAGACGAATGATCTTCGGCGCAATGAGCCGGCGGATTCTGATTATCCTGCGTTCTGGCGCCCATAGCGGAGCAGGCCAGCGGCGGCTTGTTTTGCATTACCCAAGCCATCACATCTGCATGATGGCAGGCCTGAGCCAGGAACCAGCATCCCGCGAAATCCATATCCAGATAACGCCCGCCAACGCCGTAATTCCAATGCCATTCGCCTTGCATGAATGTTACATCACCCAGTTCGCCTGAATGGATATCAGCCATAGCATCCTGGAAGCCCTTGAGGTAACGGCGCTGATAACCAACCTGATAGATGCCTTTAGCTTTACGCGCTGCTTTAACCACGCGATCAACTTTGGCGACTGTGGTGTCAATGGGTTTTTCACTGAAGCAATGCAGCCCCGCTTCCAGGACGGGAATGACGCATTTGGCGTGATTGCCTTCTTCGGTGACTACCAGACAGGCGTCCAGTTTTTCGTTGGCCAGCATTTTTCGGAAATCAGTATACTGCTTGGGTCCAGGTTTATATTGCTCGCAAATTTCAGCCGCTTTTTGAGAACGTTCTGGAACCAGATCGCACAACGCGGCAACGCGGTATCCTTTTATATTAGTAATAGCACGCAGCAGACGCTGGCCCCGCCCCCCCGTACCGATCATGCCCAATACGATTTCATCGTTTGCGCCCAGAACGGTGGAAGATGCGGTAAGGCTTAAGGTAGATGCCAATGCGGTTGAACGTAAAAATCCCCGACGAGAAATTGATGATTGATTCATGCTCTGTCTCCCTATTAATTTGTAAAAATGAATAACCAATATAATGATCTTCTACACGATATTAACAATGTCAAGCGAAGTTCAATGATTGTTAAGATTTCTTTAGAATTTTATGCTATAGCGATTGTAAAAAATAAGGTTGGATCAAGCATTCACTCTATAAATTAAAATTCTATCAATCTAACTTTGATGGGCTATTTATGTTGCATCTTGATGTTGAAATACATTTGAGCGTCTGCTAGTATAAATCTTCAATCTCACCACTTTAATCAGAATGGGAGTTATTCATGCAAAAACTATATTATTTCTCAGCCAGCGTCTTTTTATCTTGCATCCTTTTAAATTTAATCCCCCCCAGTTATGGACAAACCTTTCCTAACAAAGATTCACTCAAAGACAAGTATTCATCCCAAGACGCCCGCGCAATACAACAAAAAGAAACACACAGGGGTCATAAAAAACAAATTAACTCAGCCGTTATTTCCCCCGATAAAAAATGGATCGTAACGGCCAGCGAGGACGGCACGGCCAAAATCTGGAATATTGAATCCGGCGAAGTGGAAATGACCCTGTTGGGGCATCGCAGCGGCATCTTCTCCGTAGACATTTCTCCTTCAGGACAATACATCGTCACTGGCAGCAAGGACTTTGAAGCGAGAATATGGAAACGCCAATCAGGAAAAACAATTCATAAGTTAAAAGGTCATTCACAATGGATTTGGTGCGTAGATTATTCTCCCGACGGAACGCGCGTCGCTTCATCCAGCCACGATATGACCACGAAAATATGGAGCGCACGTGATGGGAAACTATTGCAAACCCTATCTGTCAATGACGGCCAAAGAAGATGGAATTATTCATGCGATTTCTCATCTGACAGCAAAAAACTGATAACCGGTCATCCAGCCCTGGCCGTTTTGTGGGATGTAATGACAGGCGAAAAGATTCAGTCATTTGATGTTGGAGGGCACGAGAACTACATCCAGGCGGTCGCCCTTTCCCCGGATGGAACCCGGGCGGCGACTGGAGGATTAGACAAAACCATTACTCTTTGGAACACTCAAACGGGCCAATCTATTCATAAATTGGGAAACCACAAAGGCTTCATCAATAGCATTCAATACTCACCAGATGGCAAATTAATCCTATCGTCAGCCATTGATAATTCCGCTCTACTAAGTCGAACAAGTGATGGAAAAACAATCCGCGCATTCAACAGTCCGTCTCATATGACAGACGCCTGTTTTTCTCATGACGGGGAATGGATTTTGACGGCATGTACAGATAGAGTTATTCTATGGGATGCGGAAACGGGCGAACCACTACAGGAATTTCAACACTCTCCGAAGAAAGAACTGGTTGTTCCGAAGTTAGACGACGCCAAGTCATCCTCCCAAAAAAATTATTGAAATCAATATTAACAATGTAAAGCGAAGTTCAATGATTGATCAGATTTCTTCCGTATTTATTCATTAATTATCCTATCATTGACAGAATAATTAATGATAGAAGATAATTACATTGTTATGCTAATTCCTATAAAGAATTGAGAATGAAATGAAACGCCGCTTTTTTATGAGCCTTGCGTCTCTTGCTGGTTTGCAGGTTTTCAAACCATCTCCTATACGTGCTGAACCTGGTGAAATAATTGAGCCTTCCAGAACTATCCCGTTTATTGCTGAATGCGACATTTGCGTCCTGGGCGGCAGTTGCACAGGAGTTTTTGCAGCAGTTCGGGCGGCCAGACTGGGGGCCAAGGTTGTTATTGTTGAAAAACAGAACAGTTTCGGGGGAACAGCGACCAACTCACTCGTCAATGTATGGCATAGCCATAAAGATGAAGTGTTTGAAAAAGAGATTTTCGCCGGATTAACCAGCGAAGTAATGGATCGCCTTAAACAACGCGGCGCCTGCAAAGAACTCCCCCAAAATGGAAGCCGGGGCTATGATTTCAACTCTGAAGAACTGAAAATCGAACTCGATGAACTTGTAACGGCAGAGAAGATCACGCCCTATTTACATACCATGTTTTCTCAACCGGTTGTTACTGATGGTGAACTAACAGCGGTAATCGTTGAAAACAAATCAGGCCGGGGCGCTATCAAAGCCAAAGTCTTCATTGACGCGACTGGCGACGGCGATCTATGCGCCCGATTGAACCTTCCATCCTACACGCGATCTGCGCTGCAACCGCCAACCACCTGCGCCCGTTTTGATCAATGGAAATCGCTTAGCGGCGTCAATTTCAATCAACTTATCACCGAACACCGCAAGGAATACAACCTGCCTGAAGGTTTTATGTGGGGCGGTTATGTTCCAAACTCCGAAGTCTACATGCTGGCTGGCACGCGCATCTACGACGTAAACTGCGCCAACGCCGATGATCTGACTAAAGCCGAAATCGAAGGCCGCAGGCAGATTCGGGCTATACATGATATTTTAAGAAAATACGCGCCGCAAAATAGCATCACTCTGCAAGCGCTGCCTTCTCATATCGGCTTGCGCGAAACCCGTCACATTCATTGTAAATACCAACTGAAAGATGATGATATTCTCTATGGCAAACGGTTTGATGATGCTATCGCTAATGGCAGTTACCGCATCGACGTACATCATCAGGATAAACCGGGAATCACCTTGAAATATCTCGATGGACGAATGGAATATAGTAGACCGGGAGCGCCGCGGGAATCCGGGCGCTGGCGCGAAAAAACCGCCGTCAATCCAACCTTTTACCAGATTCCATTCAGAACCTTGATCCCTCAGGGGCCGTATGGAAACCTGATTATCGCAGGCCGTATGTTAGACGCGGCCAAAGAGGCTTTTTCCGCTGTTCGCGTCATGGTCAACATGAACCAAACCGGAGAAGCAGCTGGCGTGGCCGCCTGCCTGGCGATAAACAACCACCAATCCATTGAGCATGTGAATCCGCAAAACCTTCGTAGTGAACTAAAAAAAGGTGGTTCAATTATTCTATAGAATAGATCAAACAAACTGAAAGGTAATTACAAAATGTATAAACACATGTGCACCGCAATCATCATTATATTACTCAGCAGCATCACGGTTTTCTCAGAAAATATTGATCTACCAAAAAAAGAGTCTCTACATATTTTCCTATTAGCGGGTCAATCAAACATGGCGGGACGGGGCAAAATCGCTGAACAGGATAAAATTCCTCATCCCCGGCTATTAAGCTTAAACAAAAGCAAAACCTGGGTTCCAGCAATAGCTCCCATCCATTTTGATAAATCAGCTGCTGGTGTTTGTTTAGCCCAAACCTTCGGCCTTACCCTACTCGAATCTAATAAAGATATCACTATCGGACTGGTTCCATGCGCCTGCGGCGGTTCGCCAATTTCAACCTGGAGTCCCGGAGTTTCCTGGAAACAGACTCAAAGCAATCCTTATGATGACGCGATAGAAAGAACCAGGTACGCCATGCAGTTTGGCGTATTGAAGGGAATCCTGTGGCATCAAGGCGAATCAGACTGCACTGCCGAATTATCGCAGGACTATGAAAAGAACCTGCAAAATGTGATACGCCGTTTCCGCAAAGATTTAGATGCTCCTGACGTTCCTTTTATCATTGGCCAGATGGGCAAGTTCAAAGAAAGCCCCTGGACTGCTGAGAAAAATTTTGTTGATCAGGCTCATAAAACAGTAGCCGCCAAAATGAAGAATGTGTATTTTGTTTCAGCGGATGGACTAACCTGTAAGGATGACCATATTCATTTCAACGCACCTTCATTACGTGAATTCGGGCGCCGTTATGCTAAGGCATATTTGAGTGCAAGTAAATAACGTTGACTATCAGTTGAACCTAAGGAATTAATACCATAATGAAAATGCTGCGCTCTTCCCTGTTATTATCGTTTGTTTTCGTTTTCGTGAATATTCTGAATGCTCAGCCTCATCGTCTTCCACCAGAGGTTTATCCTGTTTTGGGCTGTTGGTTCTGGCATGAAGCTGAGTTTGAGTCGGAGGGATACAAGAAATTTATTGATCTGGTCAGCGAGCACTCGCCCTATAACTTACTGACCACCAGTCTACGGGCGCCTTTGTATGAAGTATCAGATAAAAAGGTTCATGATCAGATAAAAGCAGCGGCGATCTACGCCCGCGAGCGCGGCGTACCTATTGTGATGGACCTGGACGTACGTCTGGCGCGGCGGGCATTCCAAAAACTCTATCCCGACGAGTTGCAGCAGATGCTGATTTTGCAGGAGGCCGAATTAACCGGCGGAGATGCCATTGAGGTAACAGTAAAAAGCCATGACCTCAGCGACCACTACACCCACCGCACCACGCATTATATTCCGTTGGATGGATCGTTGATGCGCGTCTATGCATATCAGCGCAATGAACATGGCATCAACCCGGCCACTCTTAGGGATATCACTCAGGATTGCCGCATCATCGGGCAATCCAGCGAAGCAGTAAGCGTTGTAATTCCATCCGCCTCTGATTCCAAGAACCTCAAGGTAAGCGTCATGGCCGCATGCACTCACTTGACGCCGGATGTGTTCGCCCCTCATATCATGGAATATCAACGGTGGATTATTGACGCATATAAAGACGTCCCGTTAGCTGGAGTCTGTAAAGATGAGTGGGGCTTCCCGCCCTGCTTCGACGGCAATCCCGCCAAAGATCAATTCTGGTATTCATCCCATCGCGCAGAGCAATACGCCGAACAAACCAGCGGTAGGGTTTTGCTGTTTGATTGTCTGCTCATGTCAAAGGGCGTCCAAGGCCGTGAAGCGGAACGGATTGCGGCGATCAATCATTTCATGCAGATGTCGCGCCTCCGCAATGGCGCCATTGAGCAGGATTTCTACCAGTCAGTTAAAGAGACCTTCGGCGCATCAGCTCTGGTCGCCACCCATCCAACCTGGTGGCCTTATCCTGATTCACGGGAATTCAAAAAGAATGGCCTGGATTGGTGGATCGCCAAACGCGATATAGCCCAGACCGATGAAATGACTCCTTTCGCGGTGCGCACCGCCCTGGCTAAAAAATGGAACAGCCCGGTCTGGTACAATATGTTTTACTCAGACGCTAAATCCGCTTACCAGGAGAGCGTCTGGTCTCACACGCTGGCTGGCGGCCGGATCAATTATCATCCAATATGGCCGCGCCCTGGATCAATTCTGGCAGGCAGCCGCGACCTGTTACGGGATGACTTGATGATCGCGGAAAGCCGCGTGCGTCTGCTCAATTACATCACCAAAAGCCCCTTGGATTGCCCGGTCGCGGTAGTATTCGGCCATGCCTGCTCCATGAATTGGGCTGGCCCGGCCTATGATGATGTTGGCATGGATATAGCAAATGCTCTATGGCGGGCGGGATATCCGGCTGACCTTATTCCCGGCAGTGAAATTGATAACCATAGTTTAATTGTGAATAATGATGGCATGATTCAATACGGTCCTCAGACATATTCCGCGGTGATTCTCTATCATCCAGAATTCGAAAAATCCTCAACCGCCCGGTTTTTCCGTAAAGCGGCTCAAGGACGGACCGCACTGTTGCGCATAGGAGACTGGAGCAGAGATTTTGATGGCCAGCCGCTGCAAGAACATATCGCTATTCCAGAATCCATGAAACAGTTTGACGATCCTCAATCCCTGGTAGCCTCCGTATGCCAAACGATGCGCGCCAAGGGAATTGAATCCCAATCTCCTGCTACGGGACATTTAAATGCATTCGGACACACATCCAGCGCTCCCCGGACGGAAGGTTTTTGCCGCTTGATTGATGGTACGGTAATCCACGTAGCAGGCGCCCACAGCGTCGCTGGCGACGCAATGCAAAAAACCTTCTGGATTGATAAACATGAAGTGACATTCGACGCCACCGGACTTGCGGCGATCAGGCTGGATCATAATGGGAAACTGGAAGCCCTGGCGGCTGGAGCATTACAGCGCTTTAAACTTAATGATTTAGAAATATCCCTAACGCAACCAGTTGACCTCGCCTTGTGGAAAGATCAAACAGGAAAGTACCACGGAGTAGCGCAGAACCTCAAAGGACCGCTTCCCGAAACATTGCTGAAGATAACCGACGACTGGCGATATCTTTCTCTTCCATCATGGCCGCCGGTTGATCGTGAAGACTGAAAAACATTT
The DNA here is from genome assembly GCA_963662285.2 of bacterium. Classification (GTDB taxonomy): domain Bacteria; phylum Hinthialibacterota; class Hinthialibacteria; order Hinthialibacterales; family Hinthialibacteraceae. The sequence goes on along the minus strand of CAXXMV010000006.1, from coordinate 1,357,339 downwards.
CACCGCATAAACTTAAATCAATTTGACAAAAACCATAGACCTTGCTAATCTGGTAAAGAAGTAAAGAATTCATACTAAACTTAATAAGCACTAAAACCGCTATTTCTATAATGAGGAACGCTATGCCGACCACCCGTATCAGCCCCAAACATCAGATCACCATTCCCAAGCCGGTATTCGACGAGGCGCAATTGGCGCCGGGCGATATTTTAGACGCCACTACGGTAAATGGAAAAATCGTACTTACTCCTAAACGCTTGACCGATAAAATTGCAGCCGTTAAATTCTCTGACGCCGAACAGAAAATCCTTGCGCGGGCGCAGGCGAAAATGGCGAAAATCAATAACGATATTATCAATTCCAAAGGTCTGACAAAAATAGAAATCGAGATAGCAACCAAGGCAGGTCTTATTATCAAAGATCAAGCCTACTTTTGGACGGAAGAGTGGCAGAAAGATGTTCGCTCCGCTGAACAGGATATCCGTACAGGAGATGTAAGCCCAGCCTTTGATAATGCTGAAGATGCCATTGCATACCTGCATAAAGAATCGGCGAAGATATGAAAATTCGCATCACTAAGCCATATCTTACCCGCTACAACAAACTGCCTTCTACCATCCGCAAGCGAGTTGACAAGCAGTTACAACTCTTATTGGAAAATCCGCAACATCCATCTCTCCGCCTTCACAAAATGGAAGGATATCCAAATATGTGGGAAATCAGCGTATCCATGAACTACCGGATTATTTTCAAGTTAGAAAACGATGAATACATCCTCATTAAAATCGGAATCCACGATATTCTGAATATAAAATAAAACCCTCCGTAACAGCGTGCTCAGCCAAAAACTATTTATTGCTATATGTCAAAACTTTCTCTATAATTGTAATTCAACCAATGGAACGATAAACATACAACTTGCTTTATTAAGAACCGGGTGCGTTGATTATGAAGCAAATTTATCTTTTCATCCTACTGATTTTCTGTTTTTCAATTTCAAATAATTCCGTTCTTTTCGCTCAAGATGTCGATGAAGTGGAAAGTTGCATGGAATGTCATGGCGAAGAGGACAATACCGGGGAGATTGATGGAGAAGAAGTTTCGATTTTCATTGATCTAAATGATTATCAAAATTCTGTACATGAGTCATTATCCTGTATAGATTGCCATGATGAGATTGAAGAACTGCCTCACCAAGAAGGATTGAGTAAAGTTGATTGCTCCAATTGCCATGACGATGTTTTAGAAATTTTTTCCGCAAGCGTCCATGGGATTGCTGCATTACAACGGGAAGATAAATTCGCCCCTACCTGCGCTTCATGCCATGGCAAACATAACATTCTCCCACCTTCCGATCCTTCATCCAAAACTTATATCATGAATATCCCCGCAACTTGCGGAACGTGCCATAAGGAAGGCACGGAAATGACCGAGACGCATGAAATTGACCAGCATAATGTCGTGTCGAATTATTCGATGTCAATTCATGGAGAAGGTCTGTTCCGGCGGGGATTGATAGTTACTGCGGTTTGTACCAGTTGTCATGGATCTCATAATATTTTACATCACGCCAATCCCCAATCTTCCATTAATAAAGATAATGTTACAACAACTTGTATGACCTGCCATGCTCAGATTGAAGTTGTACATGAAAAGATTATTGAAGGGCAATTGTGGGAAAAAGAACCCCATAAAATCCCAATATGCGTTGATTGCCACTCGCCCCATAAAATCCAAAGAGTGCAATATGATATTGAAATTGCTGACGGTACATGCCTGACCTGCCACTCCGACCAGAACTTAAAAATGGAGAAGGATGGAGAAGAGATAGCATTATTTATCGATAAGGGTCATGTTGATAATTCGGTTCACGCCAACGTCTCCTGCGTGAAATGCCATTATGACGTCCACCCGGAAAATGATCCGGTTTGCAAAGATATCAAACCGGTTGATTGCTCTGTCTGCCATGCGAAGCAAGTATCTGACCACCAGACCAGCATTCATGGCGCATTTGAAGCACTGGGCGATCCCAATGCCCCGACCTGTCTTTTCTGCCATGGAACTCACGACATGCTTCCCAAAGATAATCCGCAATCGGTAACATTTCCCAAAAACGTCCCAAAATTATGCAGCCAGTGCCACGCCCATGGACAGCCTGCGGCTATCAGAGAAGCCATTACGGAAGATCAGATTGTCAGCAACTACTCAATGAGCGTGCATGGCAAGGGCTTGATCGAGAGCGGCCTGGTAGTTACGGCTATGTGCACCAATTGCCATAATGCGCATAATATTTTAGCTCCTAAAGATGAAAATTCTTCGGTAAATGAAAAGAACATTGGAAAAACATGCGGCAAATGCCATTTTGGAATATTGGAAGAATTTGATAAGAGCATCCATAGTCCTGTTTTCAGCGATACAGACCAACCATTACCGTCATGTAAGGACTGTCACCACTCGCACACTATCTCCAGGGTGGATCAAGACGATTTCAGGACGGAATTATTTAAAACATGCGGAAGATGCCATGAGAGTTTAACTGAATCGTATTTTGAAACATACCATGGCAAGGCTTCAAAATTGGGAGATACGGTCGCCGCCAAATGCAACGACTGTCATGGTTCTCATAATATTTTGCCTAATTACAATCCACTGTCTACCTTACATAGAAATAATATTATTGAAACATGCCGGGCGTGCCATCCCCATTCCAACCGTCAGTTTACCGGATATTTAACCCACGCCACCCACTATGATAAAGATAAGTATCCAATATTGTTTTATTCCTTCATATTCATGACCTGCTTGTTAATAGGGACTTTAACATTCTTCGGCCTCCATACCTTGTTATGGTTGATCCGGTCCCTGATTTACCATTACCAACATAAAGCAAGATTAAAAGAGCGGGAGACCCTGCAACATCAGGGCGGCAAATTTATACGCCGGTTCAGATATAGCCAAAGGATTCTGCACTTAATGGTGATTGTAAGTTTCTTGAGTCTGGCGTTGACTGGAATGACCTTGAAATTCCCCGATGTAGGATTCCTCAATTTTGTTTCTAAAATATTAGGCGGACCGGTTGGAACAGGCTTCATTCACCGGATTAGCGCAATTATTACCTTCGCGTACTTTGGCATTCATCTCTTCCTTGTATTTAACATGTGGAGAAAAAGAGAAATTACCATTAAAGGCCTGTTTACAGAAGAGTATACCATGTTACCTACTAGACGGGATCTAATAGAACTGAAGCAGAACGTTCTTTGGTTCCTGGGCCTGGGCAAACGTCCCAAGATTGGAAGGTGGACCTATTGGGAAAAATTTGACTACTTTGCCGTATTCTGGGGCGTCTTGATCATCGGTTCGACTGGTCTGATTTTATGGTTCCCGGAATTCACCACCCTGTTTTTACCGGGATGGATAATTAACGTGGCTACCATCATTCACAGTGATGAAGCGCTTTTGGCAGCAGGTTTTATTTTCACGATTCACTTCTTCAACACTCATTTCCGACCGGGTATATTCCCGATGGATCCAGTTATTTTCACCGGTCGCGTTCCGCTGGAAGAATTTAAATCAGAGCGTCCCCGTGAATATCAGCAATTGCTTGAAAGCGGCAAGTTGGACGATTATATCGTCGAAGCGCCTTCAAGATTGATATCATGGCTTGCGGTGCTATTCGGTATGATATTCCTGTTCACCGGCTTAGTTATTGTTGCGGCCATAATATATGGAATGGTTGTGATTTATTGAAATAGACAGTGTTGAGTATTAGATTAGTAAGTTGAACTTCTTGTGTTTTTTTATTTCCCCTCGCTCTAATCTTATTGAGATTTTATAAAGATTTGGAGTAAAAAAATGAGTAAATGCAGATTGGAATATTATGCCGTCTTGCTGATTATTTGCGCCAATATTCACCTCACCGTTTTTTCCCAGGAAATTAGTGATAATGCAAGTTGTATGGAATGTCATGGAGTTCAAGACCAGACGGCTGAAATTGCCGGGCGAAAAACCAGTATTTTTGTAGATATCGAAAAATTCAACGCAACCATTCATCAAGACCTGTCCTGCATCGATTGCCATAGCGATATTTCTGAGTTTCCCCACACTGAGAAATTAGAAAAAGTTGATTGCTCTGAGTGTCATGATGAAGTTATAGAAGACCTTGCTGTTTCGGTTCATCCTTCAAATAGCGAAGAGGCGCCCGGTTGCTCTGATTGTCATGGGCACGCTCACAACATCCTTTCTTCTGATGATCCTGATAGTATAGCGAACCATAAAAACAATTTAACAATTTGCTCGAAATGTCATGATAATAATGATATGCAGAATGAAACAAATATTCCTGATAGCGCAGTAAAGACTTATTCGAATACCGTTCATGGGAAAGCCAACCTGTTAAATGAGGAATCCAAAGCGGCCAGTTGCGTGGATTGCCATGGTTATCATAAAATTTTACATTCTGAAAATCCTGAATCCTTGGTGCATCCAAGCATGGTAGAAAAAACCTGCGCCAAATGCCACCAGGAAATTTCGGAAATTTATGAAAAAAGCGTTCATGGGAAAACGGTTAAAAAAGGTTTGGATGATGCAGCCACATGCACCAGTTGTCACGGTGAACATAATATCTTATCCACTGATGATACGGCGTCAAAATTAAGTCATAAGCGGGTTTCTTATTTATGCGGTAAATGCCATTTTGACTTAACAATTATGGATAAGTACGGCCTTTCCTCGGCATCCCAGGAAACCTTGTTTAAGGGAAGCGTCCATGCCGAAGAAGTGGTTAAGGGAAACCCTGACGCGCCAACCTGTATTAATTGCCATGGCTATCATGATACGCTGGCGTTAAGCGATCCTGCATCTCCATCCAATTTTATGCATGTACCCGAAACCTGTGGTCAATGTCATAAAACGGAAAAAGAACAATATTTGCAGAGCGTGCATGGCGTGTCCGCAATGCAAGGCCATAAGGATGCGCCAGTCTGTACGGATTGCCATGGTGAACATTCTATTTTACGCCACACGGATGAACGCTCTCCGGTCTCGATGTTGAATCTTTCCGAAAATACCTGCGGCCGCTGCCATACCTCCATTGTTATAAACGATAAATATGGAATAAGCGACACAAAAGTCGCAAATTATTTTGACAGTTATCATGGCCTTGCTTTACAACATAAATCCCGTGAAGTAGCCGATTGCGCCAGTTGTCACGGATATCACTTAATCTTGAATTCATCCAACCCGAATTCGACTGTCAGCAAAGAACGGCTGGTTGAAACTTGCGGTAAATGCCATCCGGGAGTCGGTGAAAATGTGCTGGCGGCGCCGATTCATTCGGATGTCACAATGCGCTCCAAAGCCATCGCCGCCTGGGTTCCTAGAATATACCTGTTTCTTATTGTGGTGGTCATCGGTGGAATGCTTCTCCATAATGGCATTATCTTCTGGGGTAAGATAAAAGAGAAATTTCACCGGGAAAAGAAGCTGCTTTCCTATACCAGATTCACTCGATTTGAAGTATTGCTGCATATTCTATTAACCGTTTCATTTATTATGCTGGCGATAAGCGGTTTTGCTTTAACCAGTCCTAAATCCTGGTGGGTGACTCTGCTTTCTTACGTATATTTTACGGAACCGTTGCGCGGGTTGATTCACCGGATATCCGGTATCGTACTAACGGGAACTTCCATTTTGTATGCCATATATATGGTCGCCGCCAAACGCGGCCGCTCGGAATTCATGGCCTTTTTGCCAAAATGGGAGGAACTTTCCCATGCCTGGAATTTCATACTATTTCACTTGGGCAAACGCTCCGAACCGCCTAAATTCGACCGTTATGATTATATGGAAAAGATGGAGTTCTGGGCCTTGGTTTGGGGCGTCATTATCATGGTGGTTACCGGACTCATTCTATGGTTCCCGATTACTTCATTCCATTATTTACCCAAATGGGCGATTGACATTGCGGAGTTGATTCATTATTACGAAGCGGTTCTGGCTACCTTGGCCATCGTGGTTTGGCATTTATTCTTCGTCATGTTCCACCCGGATCAATACCCCATGAGCATGACATGGTTGACCGGAAAAATGACTGAAGAAGAATTGCAACACCATCATCCCAAGGAATACGAACGGTTAATGGCCTCGAAGAATAAAACAGATGAAAATCCGTGATGTTTCATGAAATAAAAAAACCTAATAATCCGCTCCCGCATAATCCCAAACAGATGCCTTGAGTTATTCTCGCAATAACTTTGATAGTCACGATAATATCCAAACTTTTTTTAGAATCTCTTTATTCAGAGTAGACAACCAGGCGCATACTGTACTATTATACTAGTACAGAGGTATGGAGATTGATCATAATTTCTTCGGGAGAGATTAATCATGAGACGGAAACATTCATCATCAGGCCTGTTGCTTTGCGCTTTGGTTCTGGTTGTCGCTGTATTCGGGACGCTGAGTTATCTCATTTACCAGTCCATTCAAAATCCACAATTACCTCCAGTAGCGGCGCATTCCATCCCGATTCACGATAAACCAAGCGCTAACCATGACTCTCCAGATGAAAAGTCAACGACCTTAAACGCGCCAACAAATAAAAGTAATACACTTTTATCATTGGAAGGAGCGATTCTTGACGAGAACGAGATGACGTTTCCCAAGGCGCATATTTCCATTAAACCACTGCAATATAATGATTTACATATTCAACCCCGGACGCCCGATGAATTTGGGCGCTTTCATTTTGAACTGCCAACTGGTCAATATATTGCATACGCATCATCACCCATCGCCATTGCAGCAGCAACCCGTCAGATCGATATTGAAATAGACAATGCCTATCCACTGATAATCCACCTGGCCCGCAGCCGCTTCATATCAGGAACCGTGGTTAATGAAGATTCCCAAGCAATCGCTGGTGCCCATATTGCCTTATACGCCATCCACGATGAGAACCAAATAAGAGTTAAACCTACTGAAACGACCAACGCCGCACTGCATTATTCATCAATTACTGATGCCAGCGGATCATTCAGTTTCCAAAGGATTTGGCCGGGAGCATACCGTCTGGAAGCATTAGCTGAAGGCTATAGCCCCCACCTGAATTCAAATGTGGTTGCGAATGACGCACAGCGTACCATAATCCTCAGAACTAATTCACAGATTACCACCAATGTTATAGACCAAAACGGCAATCCTGTTTTTATGGCTAAAGTTCAATTAAAGCGTATCGGAGGCGAAGGCATCCTGAGCCTCAATACAGATACCGCGCAAGACGGTCGATGCCGGTTCGACGAACTACCACTTGGTCGATATCAGATTGCAGCGGAGGCCAAAGACTATGAGAACACAGATAAATCAGAAACCATGATCGACCTGAAATTTGATGCTCAACAGTGCACCTTAGCGCTCAATCATAAAGGGTATGTCATATCCGGCTGGGTGCTGGAAAAAGATTCCGAAGAACCGATTCCTGACTTCACGGTTGATTTAATCGTCAATGAATCATATTTCCGCGACACAATTGCCTCCACAACCACCGATAAATACGGAGGATTCATATTCAAAAACATTCACCGGGGCAACTACCAGGTTGGAGACGCCTATACCAGCGAAAATGACGATTCGCTTTATGGACTGCCGGCAAATTACCGGGAGAATATTAGAATCGATGAGAGAGATGTGGACAATGTAAAACTATATGTTTTCACCAAGGGCGCCATGAGCGGCCATGTCTACGATTCAGATAAGAAACCAGTCGCAAGCGCTGGAGTAATGTGCGATTGGGGTCAGAAAAAATTACTTACTAGAGAAGACGGATCATATCGCGTAATATTGCGGTATATGAGTGAAGATGGACATCCCTGGAAAACTAAAGCCACCGCATTTCACCCTGATCTTGGTTACGGAGAAAGCCAGGAATTCTTAATCGAACCCGGAAAAGATTATAAAAACATAGATGTAATCCTAAAAACGGGATTAGTCATATATGGCAAAGTCACCGATAAGGCGGGCGCCGTCATCCCGTCAGCCACTCTGGTCTATTGGAATCTATATTTGGATAAAGCCAATAGAATCAAAGAAGTCCCTCTGGATTCATCTGGAGCATACACGCTGAATAATGCGCCTTCCGATTGGGCCAGTTTAGAAGCCAACGCCCCGGATTATGTAAAAATATACCGGCATATTCGTCCCGAAAAAGGCGCCAGGAAGATAAAAGAGGATTTTATCCTCGTTAGAGAAGATGATAATGACGATCAGCAAATAGCAGGCATCGTGGTCGATCAGAATGGCGTACCGATGAAGGATGTTCATATCAGCTGCAATATTAGAAAAATCACTCCTGAAGGTACTAGTTTGAGCACCCGATCAGATACAACCGACAATGATGGTAGATTTCGAATAACTGGTTTGGAAGCAGGCGGTTTTCATGAACTTAAAGCCATGATGACAAAAAGCCCTTATCTCACTAAAGAGATATATGCAGTTCATGTCGGGACTCAGGATATAGTCATAAGATTAGACAATGAGCCTACATCAGTATATCTCTCTTTGGATTTCTCAAACGTTCAACATTTGCAAGAGGAAGAACAACGCATACTTGCATTTATTCAATCCAACTCAAACTACAAATCACGTCCTACCATGAAAATGTATAAGAATTCATCCGAGCTGATGAATAATCCAATTATAATAAACGCTAAGGGAGACTATACTATTTTCCTGGATGGCGCCCCCAAAGATAAAACAGCTTCGTCTCATTTTTTTGGAACAGCACCGCTAAAAATTGACCAAAACTGCTCCCGAACCGTATATTTGAACATCCCACTTGAAGAAGAAACCTATCAAGAATTTTTCTTTGCAATTGGTCAATGCAAATATCCTGATGGGCAGCCATTAGAAGAACAATTCCGCGTCTTCTGCCGGTTGCTTGATCCACAGTATAATTATTCATACTCTGCCAACTCAAATCACGATAAGAAATATCCCGCATACTTTGGGATTCCAATCCGCCGGGATGGTAACTATGAATTTGTTTTTATGAACATGCTTGATAAAGTCATTGATAGAAAAATAATTCTTTTATCCCGCGATATGGCAAAGTTGTTTGAAGAAGAAGCGTATGCTGTCAGGATTCCTGATACAGTATTTCCAAGACCTGCAAACATTGATGTAAAATAGCAAACAGTGAATCCGTATTAAAAATTCTCTTTTTATTCGACTTAGGAGAAATTGTTTAATATAGAATCAAGATGAAATTACAGAGTATATTCCTGTTTATAGCAAAGTCTCACACATCTTATCCATCGCATTAAACTAAAAAAGATAAACCCAACGTTTACAGGTATATACCACATCATAAGATCACCATAAATAATGCAATTTGCATAACAAAACCTCCATTTTTCAACAAATAATTACGATATTGCTTAATTCTACTAAATAAAACAGGATCAGCATTCATGAAAAAGTTATTGCAAATCTACTAACTCCCGTTGAATTATGGATGTAAACGGTAGTAAACTAAACGTAATCTTTATGTAAGGCGGGATATCACTTTAGCATTCAGCAAGTTATAAACATGACGAATCGAATTCATCCAAATACCAAGACGCTTGAAGAGATCCCTAAAAAGATCTATTACTCGATCAGTGAAGCCAGCGAGTTCACTGGAGTCGAGCCTCATGTGCTGCGTTATTGGGAGACTAAATTCACCAAACTGAATCCTAAACGGGTAGGCGGCAACCAGCGAAAGTATACCCGGAACGATATCGAGTTGCTTTACGAAATTGTGAACCTTCTTTACAACGAAGGCTACACTTTAGACGGCGCCGAAAAGAAATTACGCGCTGGCCTGCAAGCGTTACGCCAGGAACGTAAGAACGAACAAGAGAAAAATAACTATGAAATTGAGGTTATTGAGAGTAATTCTATAGCACCTGAACCTAACCATAATAATATAAACCAAAACGGTTGCAAATTATCAAGCATCAAAACGGAATTACAAGAAATTCTCAAACTGCTCAGTGACTAGTCTTACCAACCTTAAGTACTCTTACCCCGCTTCGCCGTTAAAACAGCAATGGGGGATGCAAATCAGCGTCCCCCATTTTAATTTGATAACTAGAATAATGAATGAATACTAAGAAAAATTCCCTGCTTCTTCTGCGCCTTCTACCTCAGCATCTTCATCAATGCCTTCTTCAACTCCCTCTTCTTCATCTTCTTCAACCGGGAACAACGCTTTGGTGAAAGCATCGGGATTGAAAGGTTCCAGATCATCAATGCCTTCGCCGACTCCGATGAATTTAACCGGCAAACTCAGTTCCTGATGAACCGAAAAGACCACCCCGCCCCGTGCGGTGCCATCCAGTTTAGTCAGGATCAGACCTGTCACTCCACAGGATTGTAGAAATTGCCGTGCCTGAACCAGGGCGTTTTGTCCGGTCGAGGCGTCCAGCACAAGAAGCAGTTCATGAGGCGCATTTTCAAATTCGCGGCTGATCACCCGGCTCATCTTGGATAGTTCCTGCATCAGGTTGGATTTGGTATGCAAGCGCCCGGCGGTATCGATAATAACCACATCAGGTTTGCTTTGTTTGGCTTCAGTCATAGCATTAAAAACGACCGAGGATGGATCAGCCCGTTCTTCACCCATCACAATAGGAACATCAGCCCGGTTAGCCCAGATTTCCAACTGTTGAATAGCCGCAGCGCGGAAGGTATCCGCCGCCACCAGCAAGACGCTCTTCCCTTCACTCTTCAACCGGCTGGCCAGTTTTCCGATAGCGGTTGTTTTACCGACGCCGTTAACGCCGATAATCAGGTAGATGCTTGGTCCCTCAGACGCTTGGATCAATGACATGTCGCCCTGGTCTAGCATTTCTCTCATTAGAGAACGCAGCGTATCGGTCAGCCATTTGGCATCCTCTGAATTGGCTTTTTTTTCGCGGCGGATTCGCAGACGCAGTTCTTCAATTAAAGCAGTGGTGGTTTTGATTCCCACATCGGCTGAAATCAGTATTTCTTCCAGTTCATCGAGAAGATCATCATCGATCTTGCCGTATAAATTAAAGAGATTGATCGCTTTCTGGGCAATTGATTCACTGGTCGCTTTAAGTCGGTCGCGTAGTTTAGCAAACAAGCCTTTCCTGGGCGCCTCTTCCTGTTGCGCTCCTTCGATGGGTTGTTTATACTCATCTAATTTCTTGGTTTCCGGCTTTTTTTTCCAAAACATACTTGAGAATTCCTTCTTTTTAATGATATATTTTTAAATGATGAGTAATGTCGATTTGAAACGTAATACATCTTAGCGGCTTGAGTGATATGGAAAAGACGTACGAGTTTACCTGAATATTGTAATCTGCACTGCTCAATTCATGCAGTGCTGCAAATCATGATTTAAACCAAACCGGGAGAATGAGAAATATGAATACGGTCGATGTAATCAATGCTTTTGTAGATAAGATCAACCAGAGAGATGTGGATGGTCTATGCGACCTGATGAGCGACGACCATATCTTTATCGATGCCATGGATACCCGCAAACAGGGCAAAGAGAAGATGCGCGAGGGTTGGAAGGGTTATTATTCGATGGTTCCCGATTATTGGATCAAGGTTGAGAAGATGTATTGTGATGGAGAATCGGTCGCCGCCGTGGGTCGGGCTGGAGGAACCTATTCTTCCGGAGGTCCACTCAAACTGGAAAACCGGTGGGATATTCCAGCGGCGTGGTATGGCATCGTTCGCAACGATAAAGTGGTCGAATGGCGCGTTTTCGCCGACAATGAACCCATCCGCCAAATAATTGAGCGCGAGCATGAAGAGGAAGAAAAAGAAGTATAATGTCAATATGAAAAACCTACGGACATACGGAAAAGAACCGTTTAGCATTGCAGTAATTCACGGCGGTCCGGGAGCACCGGGAAGTATAGCGCCAGTGGCGCGGGAACTTGCAGACCAATGGGGAATCCTGGAACCTCTGCAAACCGCTTTCTCCGTAGATGGACAGATTCAAGAGTTGCATGATGTCTTGCAGCATCGGGCTGATGCTCCCGTCACCCTGATTGGCCATTCATGGGGGGCTATGCTCAGTTTTCTGTTCGCCGCCCGTTATCCTGAATTGACCAAAAAACTAATCCTGGTCAGCAGTGGTTGCTTTGAAGAACATTACGCCGCTGACATCATGAAAACCCGTTTCGAGCGGCTCAACCAAGAGGAATTATATGAAGTAGAATCGATTATGACTTGTTTGGAAAATTCTTCTGCTCAAGAACAAAACCGGATGCTGGCCCTTTTAGGCGAACTATGCGCTAAAGCCGACTCATACGATCCTCTAACCTTGGATTTAGAAGTATTGCATTGTCAGTTTGATCTCCACGTCAGCGTATGGAATGAAGCGCGGAATCTCCGGGAACAGGGAAAATTTTTGGAGATGGGCAAGTACATCAAATGTCCGGTAGTTGCGATTCACGGCGACCATGATTCGCATCCCGCTGATGGAGTGCAAAAACCATTGACGCCAATCCTCAAAGATTTCAGATTCATCCTACTCAATAAATGCGGCCACCAACCCTGGATCGAACGTCATGCCAAAGATGAGTTCTACCAGATTTTGCGAGAAGAATTGGGTGATTATGATCGGTGATGGGTGGCAAGGGCGAGACCGCAATGCGGTCAGCCCTTGATCAAACCACTTAGTATAAGGTTAGAATCAAGATGGGTCGGTAAGGCATGACCCATCATACAATTCCCCCCTGACATTATCACTCAAACTGTTTCCAATCCTTAATCAGGGTTGATGAATCCAGGTTTATAGTTGCTTGAACTATAGATGACCTTTCGCCTTGGTCGTTTAGTATCTGAAGATATACCGTCTTGGGGCCATCATCAGGTAGTAGAGTCCATTGAATGTTTTTGGAGAATTCTAACCATTCACCCATTACTGGAGTGTTGGAGATTCTCATTTTCCATGATGAATTTGAACTGGTTGCTGAAAGTTGTAATTGCACTTCTGTTTTTTTGGTTTGTTCGACGCCGTTATTTATGGTGAATGCTGTTATCTTGGGTCCATCAATCACTTGCGGGATGACATTCCAATCCAAATCCATATCATCGTTATCGGCGAAGTTGTTTAGTTGTAATGTAACAGGATAATCCTGCGTGATTTTCACGGATCGATTGGGCAGCCAGACGGCGGCCTGAACTCCGGGATCATTGGCATCAGGACCATTGCCGCCATAGGACATCTGATCCAACACAAACCGCTCGCTTGCTTGATGCATGGAACTAATGGGATATAGAGCGATAGTTTCATCCTTTGATAACGGCTGATCCATACCCAGATCATCCAGCCACCATGAAACCGTCTTGCCTGGTGCAAGCTTCTGAGAGGGTAACGCAATCCATTGGTCAGATTGCGCTAGATACAGACAGTATTTCCCGGTATCAATAGAATCAGTGCGATATGCGGATAGAGACAAGGCGATGCGATCCTGCGCGGCTGATAATCCTGAAATATCAACTTGTGAAATACATAAACCAGCTGCGAAATCCTGTTTGGCGTAGGGCAGGATTTTAACGTCATCAATCACGCCCTGGAAACTGCGGCTGTTATCCAGACCGATTAATAGAGCGCGGGTATTGTCAATCATACGCGGTCTTGAACTACTTTCCACGATACGCCGGTTATTGGCGTAAACGCAAACCAGTTCATCATTGGAATCATAGGTTCCAGCGATATGCACCCATTGTCTATTTCTTAACCGGGCTTCGATTTCCTTGCGCCCATAGTAGACTCGGTTTTCAATATCAAAACGATGCGGCATGAAGCAAGGCTCCATTTGATCCCAACTAAACGGTCCATAGCCAAGCATCAGGGTATAATTAAAAACGTCTTCATCTCCTTTGGTCATAATTACCGGATTTCCAGTGGAGATGGAGTTTGGTTTGATCCAAGCTTCAATGGTGATGGAGCCAGTAAGGTTTAATGATTCATCATGAGGAATGGTTACATAAGAATTAGAACTGAGAGATAGTCCCTGACCCAAGCGGCCTTCGGTTCTCCGTGCGCTGCCCCGAAATGAGCCTTGATGGGCGAATGGACTCAAGTCGTTTATCGTACTGCCGTCCTGGTTGAATGTCATTATCAACCTGGGCCGGACGTCTACCACTTGTATGGTAAATGCCTGCTCAACCAGAACATTCTTTTTACTCTTTGCTTCGAGGACGACGTCAAAATCGCCTTGTTCAGTAGGAACGCCAACCAGTTCTCCGGTTTTTGGATCCACGCTTAACCAACTTGGCTTCTTCTTTAATGTATTGGTGACGGACTGGTTGCTGCGATAGTCTTTAGCAACCGCCCGATAGAGATAGGTTTGCCCGGCGCTGCCCTGATAGACCGGCTTGGTAATAAAGGCCATACCTTTTTCACGATTGATCCACTCAGATAAATCTTTGATTCGTTGGGTGACGTAGGTTTTTAGAAATCTTACAGAATTGGCATTCAGTTTCAGAGCGTTGGCTGCTGCATCTATCCTCTGATCCATGGCTTGTTGGGTGAAAAGCGTATTCAACAAGCCATCGATTTTTTGATAATACTCTGCGCCCATGACAGGGTGATTCAGGATTTTATTTATGGCTGGAAATTTGGTTGACCGAATATGAGTGTACAGTTTGCGGTAATTCAAGTCGTTCTGGTTTGACGTATAGCTAAACGTTCCATTTAAATCCCAGGCAATGATATTGAATTGCCCGGTTCCGGGGTTGTTATACAAAACATAGTTATGGGCATGATCCGTAAATGGAGAATCCCAATGCGCCACGCAGGCTGATACGGCCATCCAAAGCAGGAAACTATCATATTGCAAGACGGAATTTACCTTATCCAGATACTCCGGTTCCCAGGGATTTGATTGAGAAAGCACTCGGCAGAATTCTATGATATCGCTATAGTCGTCTTCTTCCTCGTTGGTCTGTTTGATGTAGCAAGTTCGGTAGAGATCGGGGTCGTCGCCGACGTAACGCCATGTGGCCTTGTTATCCGGCGTGCCATCTAATGTGATTTTATATAGGTTGCCGTCATCATTATCAAAGTAATGGCGCCGGTGGATGAATTGCGAACCGGGATTTTCGATAGCCACACGGTACGGCGTTCCCTGGGTAGTTTTACCATTGATATGGAAACGAACCAGCTCGCTTTCCAGGTTAGGCAACCCGGCATCCTGATATAGTTGGAAGCTTAGATATTCGCGCAATATAGTACTGGTATCGGTTCCATTGAAATTGAGACGGCGGATTTTGCCGCGATACAATTGGCTTTGGGGAAAACGGATTTTGAAGCGTCCATTTTGAATGCGGGAACGCCCGCGATGTCGGATATGCACCTGATAATAAACCTGGTCGCCATCGTAAAACGTCGCGGGAAAATATTCATCGGTTCGGTATTGATTAAGAAATTGCTGGTTGATTTCCGGGCGCATCACAATCCGTAGTATGGGAACTTTTTCACCTTCAAGCGCTCTCTCCACTGCGGTCATATATGGTTGTTCTTTTCCTTCAGTAGGCATAAGGGAAGCCAAGTTTTGATTGTCTTTCGCTTCGATATAAAAGCGGAAGATGCTGCCAGTTCCAGCGCCATCCACTTCAGCGCCATAGACGCCATCACCGGCCTGACCATCTCCATGTTGACCATCATCAGTCATATTAGTTGATTGATAACTTGTTCCGCTGTTCCATCCGTAAAACAACTTGACGGAATCCACCTCACCATCGACATCAAGAATTCTGGCGGTAACAGTAATGGATTGGTTGGGCTGCGGGATATGCGGCGAGTGGTCTGCATCCAGTATTAGAGGAGGGATCCGGTCGATATGGGTTGAGTTCTTTGCACCCGGCGTCTCTTTTGGATTGGAATAATCCCAGGTGAAAGCCAGGTCTGACGGCAAGCGTGAGTTTTTGCGTTCGAGCGACGAGCCATTGCCATCCGCCTCTTCCGGCCAGGGGTGTCGGTCGTCATACACGACTGATTCGATCGCTGATCCATTGGCGTCAAACAGCCGGACTGCGTCGCCATCATTGGATAGATTGAAGGTGAAACCGCTGGCGGCAGGTTTAACTCCATAGGTGGTTCTAAACAACTCGCCATCATCGGCAATGACAATATATCTGTTGCCGGATAATTTAGTGTTATCCGGTAGAGTAAATACATGGGAATCGCGATTATCTTTCAGCATCCATCCGGATAGATCAACCGTCGCGTCGCCTGAGTTATAAAGTTCAATATATTCCAAACCACTATCAGGAGCGTTATACATGATCTCGTTGATAACAACCTGCCCCATTGCTGCATGACACATAACAATAAAAAACGCAAATATATACAACCGATGGATTCTCAATTCGCTGTCTCCATGCTTTCGATATAAGAGTTATTCTTGGTGGGCTACGCTTTCGCTTTTAGCCCACCCTACGCGTAGGCTAGTGATATGATAACATTAATATAAAGATAAACTTAAGTAAATAATACACATGCAACTCACCAAAGGATAGCGGGAAGAGGAATAGAGATGATGCCGCAATTCTCAGGATGAAGAGTATTCCAAAGGTAGAACAATGCTATTTCTGTAAGTATATTTTAATTATGATAGATTGTCAGTTATAAATTCTTCATATAAAAAAGGTCTGGACTCAATCGAGTCGCCTCCCCTCAATCAGGCCATTATCAAGAGCGACGTAGGTTATCACGTCCGTGAAGGCGGGCACTCCATCAACCAATACGACTGGGATCAATTCCTGAATTTCGCCGATTATCATTTGCAGAGATAATATGCTTAATTACGTTACTCTATAGTTGTCATCCCAGGCTTGATGGAGGAATCATACCCGTCGATCATCTCACCAATCAATACCCAATAGCGGCGCCATCACCCCTGCGATCTGCATAACCCGCCAGGATGCCATTACTCATTCTCTGGATTCCCACAGCAAATCCAATCTGGCGCTTTTCATGCAGGGTATAGCCTCGACCAACCAGGTGCAGCAACGTATCAGGGCTGAAAGCGAAACGCTCATAATCAATCACATCAGGCATCCATTGATGATGAAACCTCCGCGCATCAATGGCCTCCCGGATATTCATATTCGATTCAAACATATTCAACATGACCTGGAGATTGGTGGTAATAATGGTCGGGCCGCCCGGTGAGCCAACCGTAAACGCGAATTTCCCGTCTTTCAAGACTATAGTCGGAGATATGCTGGAGAGCATACGTTTCCCCGGTTCAATCGCATTGGCTTCACCCTGAACCAGACCGAACATATTAGCTTTACCCGGTCGGGCGCTGAAATCATCCATTTCATTATTGAGAATAAATCCGGCGCCATCCACAACTCCGCCCATACCATAAGAAGAGTTTAATGTATATGTGATAGCCGCAACATTACCTTCATTATCAACCACGCAGTAATGCGTGGTATCATTAGATTCTACCTTGCCATGGGCAACGCCTGCGCTGCTCTTCGCATAATAGCCCTTCATTTGAGAACGCCGGTTATCAAGATATTCATCAGAGATCAATTGCTCAACAGGCGACTTGACGAAATCCGAATCACCCAGGAAATAATTGCGGTCAGCGAAAGCCAACCGCTCCGCTTCGACAATGGTTTTGACGTATTCCGCTGAATGCCGCCCCATTACCCGCAGGGATACCGGTTCAACCAGTTTTATTATTTGAGCTAATGCAATGCCACCTGAACTTGGTAAACCAGGAGCGATTATGGAATAATTTTTATAATCAAATTGCACTGGTTTCCTGAATTTTGATGCATAAGATTTAAGGTCATCTTTAGTGATGATGCCGCCGTTGTCCGACATAAATTGAACAATCCGATCAGCGATGGCGCCCTGGTAAAAAGCGGATGCCCCCTGCTCGCTGATTTGCCGCAGGCTCCAGGCCAGATTAGGCTGCTTAAATATCGATCCAAACTCAGGCGCTTTTCCCTCCGCATAAAATTGCTCAGCTGACGATGAAAAACGGGAGAGATATTTCTGGTGATATGCTAAAGAACCATGCAGTGAATACGAAACCGGAAATCCTTCCTCAGCCAATCGAATCGCAGGGGCAAGAATCTCCTGCCGTTTCCTGCTTCCAAATTTATCTATAATCTGAAATAACCCATGAACCGTACCCGGCACGCCGACTGCGAGAGCAGTCTTCGTACTTAATCCTTTTATGACATCGCCATTACTATCTACATACATATCACGCGAGGCCGCAGCCGGGGCGGTTTCCCTGAAATCCAGAAAAATCCGCCGACCATCATTAGTCTGAGCAACCATAAAACCGCCGCCGCCCAGGTTGCCCGCAGCAGGATATGTTACCGCCAAAGCGAAACCGATAGCCGCCGCCGCATCAAAGGCATTGCCGCCGCTCTTTAATATCTCAACACCCGCTCGCACCGCATTCTCTTCCGGCCCGGCGGCCATGCCATGTCTGGCGTAAACCGGAGTACTGCAATATGTACTATCAACCGCCGACATAAGAAGCAAAGCAATCACTAAAATAAGATACAGGCTATTTTTTATATAAGACCGATAAAATTTTTTCATTTCATATCCATCTTTTCAAGATATTCATAAGTATTTCATGAAATTTGTCACATTAATACCGTATATACGTTATTGATATAAATAGTTTTTTATTAATTGTACAGACCGGGGGCATAGCATGAAACGTGGATTCACTCTAATCGAGTTATTAATTGTTGTAGCGATTATTTCAATTCTGGCATCAATAGCCGTTCCCAATTTCGTTAATGCCTGGAATAGAACCAAAGTAGCAAGAGCGCAAAGCGATTTAAGAACGCTCTCCTCAGCTCTTGAAATGTATTGTATTGAACGAGGAAGTTATCCCTATGTTATGGATCATGGCGGCGTTGAGTGGCAAATGCCCGCTGGCTTCCCTCCCAATCACCCCGATGGCCCGGCAGGTTTGACTACGCCTATCCCTTACCTCAATAACGCTTTACCCGATCCGTTCCTATTGGAAATGGGTCAATGGGGCAACGATGGCAATCCATTACTATATTACGAGCGCTGCGGATTCGGTTTCGACGCATTGGGCAATTTCTCCCCCGTCAAAGCGGTCCGTGTTCCGGTTGACGCCAATGGAACCCTAGAGGGCACAGCGCCAGACTACAATGAAGCGGATAGTAAAAAAATCCCCAAGGACTATGTGGTCTACAGCGTTGGACCCGATAAAAACCATCGCGTCCTAAATGCCGACGGAACCATCCTGGTGCGCTCTAGATTCAGTAAACTTAACCGTTACGATCCCAGCAACGGTTTGTATAGCCAGGGCAACATCGTCCGCTTTCCAGGAGGACTCTCATTTCCTTGATCAGATAAGAAAATGTTCCTTTTAAACTATTGTTTTGAAATAAGTACATGACATAAACATTTGATAGGGTTTCATTTTAAATCGTTAAACTCCTATAATAATTGTGGAAATTTAAACCGAATATATTGGGAGTATTAACCGTGGCTTTGGAAACTAACCTTCTGGGCGTAGTACATCCCGTGCTTTTCCCCGGTCCAGGCAACACCGGATCAGTGATGCGCGGGGAGGGTCGTAAAGAGTATGTACTGAAAAGTCTTCAATATATCATTGACGACCCTGATTTTGGATCAGTAGAGATTACCCGCATCAAATCTTCATCGATTCGCAAAGAAGTTAAACAAATTCTTAAAAAAGCCAGACAGGGCAAGCAAATTGAGGAAGTTGTATATTCCGCCCAACTGGTGCAGTTGATCAACGAAGACAAAATCGTTGAACCATCCGACATCTGTTCGTTAGATGAAAACGAACGCTGCAAGGCTATCGAACGCTTAAAAGAATGCATCGATGAAGCCTATGGTTTCGGATGTGAGAAATTCGCCTTCTACAGCGGCAAGAATCCCGCCATCATGCAGGGATTATCCGGCGCCGAAGCCGACCGCGTCAGCGAAGAGGCTCTGGCTCAACTACGCCGATCGGTGCATGAAATCTGCCAATATATATTCGAACAAGCAGGCAAGCAGCCCCCCATGCGGCCTTTGATGGAAGTCTTTGACGGTCGCACCAATATCCCCGGAACCAGTTTCTTCAAGGAATCCCTGGTCGGCTCAGCAGACCGGGCGGAGCGCCTGGTCGAATCAGTGCGGCATTATTACGGTCACGATGAATTCGGTCTGATGATCGATACCAGCCACATGCTGATATCCGGCGAAAGCCCCGGAGTATTAAAGAAATTAATCCCCTACATCGGGCATATTCATATCGCAAACGTAGTTCTCAACCGCAACGCCCCTGACGGCGACCAGCGTTACGGCGACGTCCACCCGGCCTTAAGCGCCGCTGAAGGTGAATTAAATCCAACAGTACTCGCCGGATATCTCCACGCCCTGGTTGAGACGGAATACGCTGGGACGCTCTCTTTCGAGATTAAACCAATTGGCAGCGAAATACCCGAAGACATTATCGCTTCGGCCAAAGCCTTCTTCTTCTCATGCCGCAACCGGATTGACGTTAACTACGCCTTGCCGCGCAACTATATATTCCAAACCCGCCGTTTCCTCACAGATGACCTGTGGGATAAATTAGCCGACCTTCGCGTCAAGCATCCAACCCTGATACAAGAGCGTATGGAAAAACGCAAACAGCGTAAAACCATTGCTCCCAACGGCAAACTGGTTATTCTGGCCGCCGACCATCCAGCGCGTATGGTTACTAATGTTGGACAGGAACCAACCGCTATGGGCAACCGCTTTGATTACCTGGGGCGTTGCGCACGGGTGCTGATGGCTTCAGCCGTCGATGGCATCATGGCGACAGCTGACGTGATTGAAGACCTGTTTCTGCTCGATTCGCTCTATGAAGAGAAAAACGGCAAGAGTTTTCTCGACCACCGCGTCTTGATCGCCTGCATGAACCGCAGCGGTCTGGCTGGCGCCAAATATGAACTACTCGACCGCATGACCGCCTACCGCGACGTTAAAAAGATTAAAAGCCTTAAACTGGACGGCGCCAAACTATTGATGCGTCTGGCCATTCCCGATCCCTACGACCGCTACGCCATTCAGACCATGGAAGAATGCGCCCGCAGCATTGAAGCCTGCAACGAAGAAAATATGCCTGTATTCCTCGAACCGCTGCCCGTTCAACAGATTGACGGGAATTACAAACTTGTTTTTGAGGCTGACGCCTTAATCAAAGTAATGGGCGTGGCCACCGGCCTTTCTCATTCATCCGCCAACTTATGGCTCAAGATACCCTATGTCAAAGATTATCACCGCGTCGCGCATGCATTCTCCGGTCCTATCCTGATGCTGGGAGGCGAATCAACCGGCAACCCGGTAGGCGTTATCGAACAATTTGAATGCGGCATGGGCGAGGGAGAAAACGTACGCGGCGCCTTGGTAGGCCGAAACGTGTTGTATCCCGGCGCCGATGATCCGGCTGCCACTGCTGCGGCAGTATGCGCTGTAGTCTATGACGGCATGACCGCCAACCAGGCCGTTAAAACTATGGGCGCCATTCGCGGCAGTAATATGGATCTGCTGCCCAAAGAATAATCCATATATTCATTATCTATTAACCAAATTGAACAACGAGTGATACTTTAACTGGACTAATTAAAGAATGAACCAAGCTGCGCTTTCCCATAGAATCAATCGCCTTCAGGCGTCGAACCGTTCATCATCATTGATAAACGCTGTCGGCTGCCTATTGTTCCACCAGATGCGCGTCGATCCGACCAATCCCAACTGGCCGGGCGGCGATATCCTGCTCTACTCAGAGCAATTCAGCGAAGTAGTTAAAGACGCGTATCAAGAGATTGGAACGCCGCCGACCTGCATCCCCAAATCCGGTTTGGCGAAGTTAGATGATTGCTTAAACAATGGCGCAGCATCACGCCGCGTGTTTTGTCTGGTTGATTCTTCAGACGCAGGTTGCGTCAACAAATACCCTAATCCCTGCGTCACGGCAATATGTCCGGAACCTCCGGTTGACGCGCCGCAATGGAATATTCAAAACACTGACGAGCTGACAGCGGAATCTTTTAATAATTTCTTAAACAATAACCATTCAGGCAAACCTTTATGGATTGTAGCGCCCATCACTGGGACTATTCTCTTCTCTACCAATACGGCTTCTGATCTACGGCCTTTGTCTGACCGTATGAAACGCCTGGGTACCGAAACAGCCTTCTCCGTCCTGGCTGAAGTTAACAAACTGAAAGATCAAGGGCGCGACATCGTCTCCTTCGGATTAGGAGAACCAGATTTCGATACTCCTACGCCCATCCGTGAAACAGCCAAGAAAGCCATAGACCAGGGACAAACTCATTACGTGGCCAGCGCCGGAATTGTTGAACTACGCCAATGCATCGCGCAGTACATTCAACGCACCCGACGCATTCCGGTTGATCCCGAAGAAGTCGTGGTAACTCCCGGCGCCAAACCCATTATTTTCGACGCCATGATGGCTCTGCTTAATCCCGGCGATGAAGTGCTTTACCCCAGTCCGGGATATCCCATTTATGAATCAGTGGCTGAGTGGATCGGCGCTAAAGCTGTTCCCCTGCCCTTGCTGGAATCCAACAATTGGAATTTCTCGGTAGACGATCTGGTACACCGCATTACTCCCAAAACCCGCATGATCGTCATCAATACGCCCGGCAACCCTACCGGAACCATGCTGGGCGAAAGCGAACTGCGCGAGATCGCCAGATTAGCTATAGATCATAATCTTTGGGTAATCGCCGATGAAGTCTATTCCCAGATAATATTTGAAGGCGAATTTCACTCCATCATCAGCAATCCGGGCATGAAAGAAAGAACCATTCTGGTCGACGGTTTCTCCAAAACCTACGCCATGACCGGATGGCGTCTGGGTTACGGCGTCATGAACCGCTCGCTGGCCGAACAGTTGGCCAAGATCGAAACCAACATCGACAGCTGCACCTGCTCTTTCTCCCAGCTGGCAGCCGTCCAGGCTCTGCAAGGCCCGCAAGACGAATCGCTCTATATGATCGAGCAATTCAAAGAGCGCAGTAAAGTTATCGTAGAAGGCCTCAATGCTATCGAAGGAATCCGCTGTCTTAAGGCGCAGGGCGCATTTTATGCTTTCCCCAACGTTACCGACGCCTGCCGCCGCCTGGGCATGAGCACAGCCAACGAACTACAAAAAGCCCTGCTTGAACAAGCTGGCGTCGCGGTATTGCCCCGCACCTGCTTCGGACGAAAGAATCAGGGCGAAGATCAGGAATATATCCGCTTATCATTCGCCACATCTATGGAAAACATCCGTGAAGGCCTGCGCCGGATGAAAGAATTCATCGAACGTTAAAATTTTTCTCCGGTTTCCTCGTACTATTATATATACACTTAAAGCGGAGTTATTTATATGTATTCTAAAATACTGCATTCATTAAGTTTTCGCGCTTTATCATCAATCATCGTTTTCATATCATTATTCAGCATTCTCTTCTCTGTCGGATGCTCGGATAAATCTTCTGATATAACGTACGAATTAAAACCTATCACCAGCCAAAACCGTTGCTTCTACATGGGATTCACCCCCTTCCCCTATGATTTCAGCATCCCGGCTGTAACTGAAACCAACCAATGGATCGCCCAGAACGGCGACATCATCTCTCAACACCTCGAGCAAGGCGTACCCTGGACTGAAGCATTGGAAGGCAAGCCTTTTCATCCCAATATGTTGAAAGACTGGGATAGCCGCAAGAAAACGTGCCGCAACAAGAAAATTTTCCTGTCGCTCAACGTATTGAACGAAGGACGGAACGGTATGGAATTGTACCGTGGAGAAAGCGATGATATGCCGTTGCCGGAAGCATTTCAAAACAAAGCCTTCAACGACCCCATCATCAAAAAAGCCTATCTGAATTACTGCCAACGCGCCATAGATTATTTTGAGCCTGATTACCTGGCCATCAGCATAGAAGCCAATGAACTATTCCATCATTCACCTGAAAAATGGCCCAATTACCTTGAACTCTATAAAGAGACCTATTCCAAGTTGAAGGAACAACATCCGGACTTGCCCGTTTTCGCTACTATCTCATTACATAACCTAACCAACAAAGAATGGGATCCGCCCAAACAACAGGCTGAAATCAAAGAATTCCTAAAGTACAACGATATCGTCGGCATCAGTTATCACCCCTTCATGGCGGGACAATCGCATAGACCCATTGAGATTTTCGAATGGCTCAAAAATTTCACCGATAAGCCTATAGCCATCACCGAAACAACTTTTCCAGCGGAAACCATCCGGCTAAAAAGATATAACCTTACTATCAAGGGCAGCCCCAACATGCAAAGTACTTTCATCCGAACTCTGCTGGATAGAGCCAATCAGGATAAATATCTTTTCGTAATTTCGTTCCTATACCGCGACTATGACGCCTTATGGGCTAAAATAAAAGATAGTTGCCCGGAGGCTTTTGTAGTATGGAAAGATTGCGGCATGTACGACGAAAAAGGTGTTAAGCGTCCTGCCTACGATGAATGGAAACAATATCTTTCTTTGACAAAGGCGTCTCAATAATAATATTCAACTAGATTGTTATTCAATGAAAGATACTATTAAATTCAAAATCCCCGCTTCATCCGCCAATCTCGGTTCAGGGTTCGATACATTATGCGTCGCCGTTAATCTATTGAATTATTTTGAGATAGAGATATCAGATTCAAAAACAACATTAGAGGTAATCGAAGGCTTAGATAATAAACTTCAGCCTCCATGCCAAGAGATGGTTAAAGCGGCGGCTAACTATTTTTTCAAACGCAGCGGCGCGGCGGCCAAAGATTTCACTTTGCGCATTGATAATAAAACTCCAATTGCAAGAGGTCTTGCCAGCAGCGCAACTATAAGACTTGCTGTATTAGTTGGATTAAACCAGTTATTGGATTTAGAGATTACAGAAAAAGATATCGTTAAATGGGCGGCTGAGTTGGAGGGCTGCACTGATAATGTCGCCGCTTGCTACTACGGTGGAATGGCAGCTTCCGGAATCATTAAAGATAAACTGCTTGTCTACCGATTCGATGTTCCCGATAGGATCGATTTTGTGGCAATTTCTCCAAGCAACGAAGTTGAAACCGATAAAGCGCGGGATATCTTCTCACATAACATACCTAGAGAGGATGCCATTTACACGCTTAACCGTGGCATCCTGCTCGCTTCAGCTTTCGCCATTGGCGACTATGAATCAATGGGCGATCTGTTTGACGACCGCATCCATCAGCCTCAAAGGCAAGCCAACATCCCGGCGCTGAAACCTCTGTTCGATGTAATAAAAGCCGCCCGAAAAGCTGGCGCTATTGGAGCGTACTTGAGCGGCTCCGGTTCTACCATGATGGCTATGACGATTAAAAACAAAGAAGACGTCGCTATAGCCATGAAACAGGCCATAGCCAAATACAACATGCAAGCGGATATCCGTTTCCTCAAAGCCGATAACCGGGGATTGCAATACGTTTTTGATGAATAGTTATTATTAAAAATATCATGTTTCCAAGATAGATATGGAGTTGAATTATGGGTGGATGGGATTGCCCGAATGAATTAAACGGCAAGTGCATGAGAGTAAAATCGAGTCCCTGCGAACCAGGAATGAGGGGATGCATCCTGCGCGGTCGCTTCGCTATTAATAATACCAATAGCGTTATTTTAAAGACAAAACCTAAAGTTAAAACAAAGACCAAATCTAAAGATGGAACGCCTTCTAAAAAAGGAAGCCAATAGGCAAGAAAAACTTGATGATTTAACAATCAAGTTTTTTCTCCTTCATAATGTTTTTTGTGAAATGCCCCAATATCCCATGATAAGAATGATACGTTTTAGAAGGATAACCTCTTTCACAATCGGCCTGTTATTCATCTTTTGCATTGCTCAGTATCCCCAAAATGGGCATACAGGCGCCTTTAAAAATGAAACCTGTATGGAGTGCCATGCAGATAAACAATTGATGGGTGAGGTAAACGGCCAATCGGTTTCTATGTTTATCGACTACCATTCCTTCAAGACTTCAGCCCACAAGGGATTCGATTGCATAGCTTGTCATACAGATATTGTAACATCACCCCATCCAATTGAATTGGAAAAAGTCGAATGCAATCATTGTCACAATACATATAATGAGATTGCCAATACTGTTCATGCGACTGAAAAAGGTCCAAGTTGTATTGCCTGCCATGGCGATGCTCATCAATTACTCTCTGCCAAAGATCAAAACTCATTCACCAATCAATTCAAAATCGGTATGCAATGCGCTCAATGTCATAAATCCACCTCTCTCATAAAAAATGATAACATCCATGCTATTGCCCTGGCCAGTGGCAACTCTCAAGCGCCATCATGCGTCCACTGTCATGATTATCACTCAATCATGCCATTGCGTAATCCACAATCAAAGACCAATTTTTTTAATATCGCTGATACCTGTGGCGAATGCCATCCTGCTGAGATGCAGCAATATAAGATGAGCATTCATGGTAAATCGGCTCTGACCGGACATAAGAATGCTCCCGTCTGCACCGACTGCCATGGGGAGCATGCAATATATAAAGTAGAAGATGAAAGATCTCCAGCCTCATTCTTTAAGGTATCCGAAAACTCCTGTGGACGTTGCCATGGTTCTCTATTAATGACCAACGAGCATAATAAATCCAACTATAAAGTTGAAACTTTTTTTGATAGTTATCATGGTTTAGCTTTGCAGAATGGTTCCAAGGAAGTTGCCAATTGCAGTAGTTGTCATGGCGCTCATTTTATCCTCCCAAGCGCTGATCCGAACTCATCGGTTCATCCAGATAATCTAGCGGCAACCTGCGCTCAATGCCATGCTGAGTTAGCAGACGGCATCCTGGCCGCGCCCGTACATACTGGTCTTTCTAACTCATCATATACATCGACCAGCTGGATGCATCGCATCTTTATTTCAATGATTACATTGATAATCGGAGCGACGCTGTTGTATTATCTCATACCCCGGAATAAATGGCGAAGAAATAAGATTAAAGATTAAAGTGGTTCTCAATATTATTTCTGCTTGGAACCATGAGATATCGAAGGCATTAATCGGGCTAAAAAGGTGCTTTTGCCGTTTGCGGTGCTGGCAACTGTATAGTTTGAACAGGTTATTAGTAATGGACACTCTTTTTCGATTGATTCGTAATGCGCTTTAGCATGGATTGCTTTCAACGCATCTCTCACGTTGCGAAACATATGATCATCACCGATTTTATCTAATAAATGAGTGCGTCTCATGATGTCGATTATATCATCGTTCAATCCACTGAAAGAAACTTCATAACCGGCAACTTTTAATTTATCAAACAATGATGAAATCATATCTTCGCCGGAAGCATCCATCTCATTTATGGCGTTGCCCACAAATAAAACATGACGTAGGTCTTGCATATAAGATATTTTTTCCAGCACGCGATTTTCCAGATAACTGGCGTCTGCAAAAAACAGCGATCCATTAAATCGAATTACGGCAATATAGCGGCATTGATTAAGCCCCCATCGATTTACATCCCTGAAACTGCCATCAGGATGTTTTGAGAGGAAACCCACGCTGGGGCGCATATGCCGGTAGAAAAAGACAGCCAGAGAAAGAAATACGCCGATTATAATGCCCTTCCCCAGATGAGGCGCAAATCCAAGAGTACAGGCGAAACTGATTCCTGCTATAGCTCCATCGTATCTCTGGGTGCGCCAGGCGCGCGCCATTCCGGGAATATCAATCAGCCTGATCACTGCCATTATGATGATTGATGCAAGCACCGACTGCGGAAGATGATAAAGAAAAGGCGTAAAGAATAATAAAACTATAAAAACAAAAAAACTGGTAAACACGCTCGATAATCCTGTTTTTGCGCCAGATTGGATATTAACCGCAGATCGGGAAAACGATCCTGAAACAGGATAACTTTGGCCGAACGATCCAATCATATTCGACAATCCCTGTCCAATTAATTCCTGATTAGGATCAAGTCTTTGACCGGTTTTGGCCGCCATAGCTTTAGCTATGGAAATGGCTTCCATAAAACCCAAAAGTGATATGATAACGGCGACGGGAAACAATTGGAAAAAAATGGAAAAATCCACTTTCGGGATTTTAAATTGAGGCAACCCTTCAGGAATAACGCCGACTACTGCTCCACCGCAAATAAATTTCAGTGCGGACTCATCTAATTTACGATTATTTACCTTCAATCGCCATAGTTTGCCTTCATTTTTCAAGTTATCCGGTAAGGTATTTAATATATAAAAAGTTATTTTATCGTTGTTATCAATGCCAGATTCGAAATTATAATGCCTCAAAACAAAACGGTAATACTCAACTTTCTCTCCCCACTCGGATATATTCAGGTTTATCAATGATGCATCATGGTGTAGTTTAATCACTTCCGTTGAATGGATGCCATTTTCTTTCTCAGCCTTTCGAATCACTGGTGATAATTCCGCTCTTTGTTTTGAAAAAAAATCAACTTTTTCAATGGATTCATTAAAATTAGATATTGCATTAATTATTTCCGGTGATGATATTTGATTTATATTGACACTTTCATATTTCTCGAAACCCATCGACCAGGAAAGAAAGGTGGTAAACGCCACCGCCGCCAATACATTGGGTATCTTAGGTAATAATTTTCTAAGAAACACCATCATCGAGATGGCCAGAACAGCCATAAAAAAAGTCGGCCAATGAGTATAATTAATAGCCGCTTTTATTATTCTAATTACGGTTTCGTAATGATAATGACCTTTGTCGACGTCCACCCCGAACAGTTTGGATAGTTGAGAAGTTGCGATGATAATCGCCGCTGCATTTGTAAATCCGATCACAACTGGATGAGATAAAAAGTTAACCAGAATCCCCAACCGCAATAGTCCCAGAGTAAACTGAAATAATCCCACTAGTAAAGCCAGCAATATCGCATAGGCCACATATCCATCGCTGCCCTGCACCGCCAATGGTTCAAGAGCAGTGGCCGTCATCAATGATACTATGGCGACTGGTCCGGTCGCCAGTTGGTTGCTGGAGCCAAACAGGGCGGCGACCATAGGAGGTAAAAACGCGGCGTACAATCCATAATAGACCGGCAAACCAGCCAGCTGAGCATAGGCCATCGACTGGGGAACCAGCACTAACGCGACATTCAACCCGGCGATAAAATCATTCCATAATTTAGCTCCATTATAATTATTAAACCATATCAGAAAGGGAAAAATTCTATTTAGCATATTAAAATCCTCATTGACCTCTTATTATCAATTCATCATAAAATATCAGGACAATATTCCTTTTTTCTACTGATTAAGTTTCCACTGAATCATTCTTGGTTAGCGGCAATGCAACAGTAAAAGTCGTTCCGATATCCTGGTCACTGTAAGCGCTGATATCACCATTGAGTTTAGATAAAATGCCCTGACAGACGGATAATCCCAATCCTGTTCCGCCTTGTTTTGATTTAGTTGTAAAAAATGGATCAAATATCGAAGGAATAACATGTTCAGGAATTCCTGGACCGGAATCAGTAATTTTAACAGTAAGAAACTTTGCCGTATTGGAAGTTCCCACATCAATTTTTATTCCACCGCCTTTTGGAGTTGCATCAAGCGCGTTAATCAACACATTTAGAAAAACTTGTATCATTTGATGCCGGTCGCATAACACGGTGGGAAGATCGGGTATCACCGATAGATCGATGTTTAAGCCTTTTAATGATATTTGATTGGCGGCTAGTTTTAATGTTTCCTTAACAATATTGCCCATATCAAGAGGTTCAACCTTCTTTTCTCTATCACGGGCAAAATCCAAAAGATTAAAAATAATTCTTTTGGATCGATCAGTTTCATTGATAATATCTTCGATCATTTCCAGATGTTCTGCATCAGACAATGTTCCGAAATCTTCTTTCAGCATACTCGAAGTTAACATTATATTATTGATTGGATTATTGAGTTCGTGCGCGACTCCAGCAATCAGAGAACCCATCGCTTGTAGTTTGTGCGATTGAATCAGAATTTTCTGACGAAATTCCAATTCTTTTATCATCATATTGATGGCCATAGCTAATTCGGAAAACTCATCACGGTAAGGCCGCGCCGGCACAATCATAGAATAATCGCCAGTCGCTATTCTATGAGTGTAATGGACGAAGCGATTGATCGGCGCCAGTATTCTTCTATTTAATAAATAAGTATTAAATAGTATTACAATAAAAAGCATAATCAGTAAAATCGAATGAACGCGCCACAAAAGTTTAACCCATCCATCTATATGAGAAGTATCCAAAGTTTGCATTATCAAAAAATGGATAATTGCAATACTCAGTATGACAATAATTGATAGCGCCATACTGATATATATTTGCATTCGAATACTGAATTGTGGTCTTTCACTTAGCGCCTTACTAGTGGATTCTTCTTCTATCATTGACTTGCCATACTCAAGGAAATAAATAAACCATATTTTTTATTAACTAATTTCATACGTCAATAATATCTTTACGATTGCCCGTCATCGGCTTTATATCCCAGAGCACATGCTGCTTTTACAATAATTTTTCTAAGATCATCCGGCTTAAATGGCTTGGCTATGAAATCAAATGCTCCCTTATCCATAGCTTCACGCGCTATCTCCATCATGGCGTAACCAGTTATAACAATTATTTTGATATTGGGGTATTTACCCAGTACTTTTTCAATAACCTGAAATCCATCCATTTCATCCATATAGATATCAGCTACCAAAATATCGAATTCTTTTTGCTCAATCCGTTCGAGCGCCATCAGGGGATTACTGAAAAACTCAACATCATAGCCACACTTGGCAAGCGCTGGTTCAAGCCGTTTCCCAACGATCATTTCATCATCCAGCAGTAGTATCTTTAATGGACCGTCCATTTTTCATATCCTCTCCGTTCTTGATAAATTCAGGTTGGAAAAAACGCAAGAGGTAAATAATACAGATTTGTGTTATCTCATAATTCCAACATCACGATCAAACATATCATCAATTATATTGATTTCGATATGCTCAACATCATCAATCGTTTCCAGGCGTTTTTGTATGATTTTTTGTTTTTTGTTTTTTTCGCTCTCCCGAAGACAGACCGAAAGTGTTACTCTACCATTTTCACATTGCACTTTAATATCTTGATTAATATCAATAAGCAATGCTTGTATACGGCAGGATAATTCCTTATTACGGATGCATTGCATAGAGTACGTCATCGGTTTATATTTTTTTTCCCGTGCTGCATTGACGATTGTTTCAATAGTTCTTTTCATTCCAATCTGACATTCACAGATTAATAGATCGTAGATATCTTTATCGTCATCATTAATACCAAAAGCGATGCTCGCCCATTTTTTTCTGTCGATATTCTCTTTTTCAACAACCTGCTCCGCACGTTCACGGGAAAGGTTATTGTGATCCATGGTATAGGCGATTCTTGATTCCGGTGATGAAACAAGGCGTACTTTTAAGATATGAGGAATCCCTTGCGCTATGATATGCCCCGCTGGCCCATGATAGACAATTTCATTTTGTAATAATGATTCTGATGCGATTGCCAATATGTAGGAAATATATTTTTTTCTGGTAGTATCGGACATGCCGAAAAAAGTGGGACCATGATGAATTGCGTGAGATAACTTTGACTCCATCACATTAAAACGATTGGAGGCTTCTTTTAATACTTCACGACCGACTAATTTGTAGCCTAATAACTGGGCCACGCCATCAGCGATGTGTCCTCTTATATCACTCGAACCATAGGAAATGGTAACGACGGACATAGGTCAATACCTTTTCCTTTCAAAAGTTTTTACTCAAAAAAAAACTCTACTCCGAAAACCGTTTTATATCTCTTTCCTAACCGTAAGCGCGATTTTATATAATACAGTTATTATACTCATTCCTATGGCATAAATCCCTAAAGAAATTAATAATTCCGGTAAAGTTGGAGCATATTCGGTAAATACTCCGGTAGGCGAAGGAATGAATCCGGCAACCACCATCGCTAAACCTTTATCGATCCACAAGGAAATAAAAACTCCCACGCATGCTATGCTGAGAACGGTCTCATCAATGCGCGTCTTGGGATAGATCAATAATACCAGGGAAATCGATCCTATCATTACGGAGAACCACATCCATAAGGTTAAAGCGCTGGCGCCTGCAATACCACCGAATAAATATTTGAAGTGCACTGTATGTTCCGGCATGGCGCTATAAAAAGCGGTAAAGACTTCCATCAATACCAGGAAAAGGTTTACAGCCATGGCATAGGCCACGATTTTGGCCAGAGTTTGAATCGGTTCTTTTCCCGGATCAAATTTTGTCAATTTCCGAAGAATGAGACATAGGATTATCAATAAAGCCGGGCCGGCTGCGAATGCCGAAGCAAGAAATCTTGGCGCCAGAACAGCTGTCATCCAGAAGGGCCGGGCTGTGAGTCCACTATAAAGAAACGCTGTAACCGTATGGATGCTGACCGCCCAGGGTATTGAAAGATATATCACCGGTTTGATCCATTTAGGCGGAGCGACGGACCGTCTTTCTGATTCCAGCGTAAACCAGGATATGATAAGATTAATAAATAGATAACCATTCAAAATAATCATATCCCAGAACATCAATGATCGGGGTGAAGGATGCAATATGATATTCACGCCGCGCATGGGCTGCCCCAGATCGACCATTATAAACAGGATGCACATGGTTACTGAAGCAATAGCGATGAACTCGCCCAGTATGGCGATCTTGCCAAACGCTTTGTAATTATGCAGATAACAGGGCAATACCACCATCACCGCTGATGCCGCGACGCCGACCAGAAATGTAAACTGAGCGATATAAAAACCCCAGGTTACATCACGGCTCATCCCAGTAATTCCCAAACCCTGGGTGAACTGGATGAGATAGCACACAACGCCAACCCCGATAATGCCGCCCAAAATAGCCAGCCATACCCAATACTGCCGGTTGCCTCTCAAAGCGTATTCAAACATCTTCACACCTTATATTAGATAATAGATTTGTGGTTGCGTTCCCAAACCGGGTTTTCTTCTAATGCTGAATCGATTATTCAGAATCTTTCTGATTTCCGACTCTGGTTCTTCTAAATCGCCAAAAATCATCGCGCCTTCCTTGCAGGCTTCCACACAGGCAGGTTGTTGACCTCTAGCTAATCTCTCATCACAGAAAGTACATTTCTCCACCACGCCTTTGGAGCGCGTCGGGAAAACTGGATTTACGGTCTTCAAATACTTCTGCTCTTTTTCAATATTACCATTTTCATTTCGCTCGACCGGATCAAACCAATTGAAACTTCTTGATCCATACGGACATGCGGCGACGCAATAGCGGCATCCAATGCACCGATGCCAATCCATCATGACAATTCCATCTTCACGCTTCCAGGTTGCCTGCGTCGGGCACACTTTGACGCAAGGCGGATTAGCGCAATGATTGCATAATACTGGGGTTCTCGAATGCAATAATTCCTGGTTGATGAATTCATTTTCTTGAGTTGGAAAAGCTTTATCATATTCTTCCAACCAAATCCATTTGATTTCATGTTTGGGTTCATCAATACTGGGGACATTATGTGATACATGGCAGGCTTTTTTGCAATCCTGATCACAGCCTTTACCATTTTTACATTTCTTTAAATCTATCACCATGGCCCATCGTTCACCATGCAACTGTTCATCTCCATGGGAATATTTGGATTCCGATTCCCCTCCCACAGGAAATGACTGCTTACCCATCAAACCCACTAAACTGGATAATCCGGCGATTTTAAAAAATTTTCTTCTATCCAAAGCCATCTCTTTTACTCCATGGGCGCAATATGACAATCCCAACAATATGGTTTTACCGCCAAATAATCATGACATGAATCACAAAACTGAGTTTTATTGGAATGACATTTGAGACACGTATTTGTCAGGCTTATTTCAACTTTTTTACCATCAGCGGTTTTATACATCCGCATATCGTAGCGCACGACAGCGTCTCTCCATTGGTTCAATAAATCCATATGTTGGGTCCGCATATATTCCCTGGATTCAACGCAGTTTTTTTCTTTAGTAACAATCTGAGGATCAGGAACCTTGCTATCGCTTCCGAAAGCCGCGTTATACCAGACGGGAAACGTAAATAATAATAAAAATACAATGATGCCAGGGATGATTTTGTTCTTATCATACATGATCACGCTTCTCCTTGGTCATCATCGGTTTTGAATGGTTCGCCCCGTAAATCCATAGTACGTTCATTCTCACCCTCCATAATAAGGGCATTACCCACTAATTCATGAATGCCGCCGACCGTAATATCTGGAACCCAATAATCCATAAGAGGCGGTAGAACAGCCTTATCAATTGCACAGATGCACGAGAGGAAATTTACTTTGTGCTTATCTTTTACATACTGCACCGCATTGGCTCTGGGGAAGCCGCCCCGCAGGCGCATTTCCATATTCTCATCAGCGCCCAATCCTGAACCGCCTCCGCAACAGAAGGTCTGCTCTTTGATAGTATTGTCCGGCATTTCATGGAAATTATTAACTACATTATTCAAAACATAACGCGGCTCTTCTATTAAACCCATAGCCCGCGCCGGGTTGCATGAATCATGGAAGGTCACCTTCCATTTATCGTTTCGGCTGGGATCTAATTTTATTTTATTATTTTTGATCAGATCAGAAGTGAACTCGCAGATATGAACCATCTTGGTGGTTTTGGCATTATCAAATCTGGTTCCGGTCATTGGTGAAACCGGTTCTTCCAGAAAATCAGCTGGACCATTCATGGTATCCATATACTGATGCATCACGCGCCACATGTGTCCGCACTCGCAACCCAGTATCCATTTAACGCCCAGGCGTTTCGCTTCTGCGTATATTTTGGCGTTAAGCCGTTTGAGCATCTCTCTAGAATGGAACAAACCGAAATTGCCGCCATCGGATGAATATCCACTGAAGGTATAATCCAGACCAATTTCGTGGAATAAAGCCATATAACCCAGGAAGGTGAAATAATGGGGATTGCCGAAATAATCGGCTGAAGGCACGATTACCAAAATTTCAGCGCCTTTCTTGCCGACTGGAGCATCGACCTTTACGCCCGTTATATCATGCAAATCGTCTGCCGCGAATTCCACATTATCTTTGAACGCATGAGGAGGTATTCCCAGATGATTGCCGGTTCGATAACAATTGGCCACCGGCTCCATCACCCAGTTGATGCCCACGCCGACCAGACTGAGCAATTCCCTGACCTGCATGGTTATTTCTGCGGTATCTATGCCGTAAGGACAAAAAACCGAGCATCGTCGACACTCAGTACACTGGAAGAAATAGTAAAACCATTCTTTGACTATATCGACTGTTAATTCTCTACCTCCGGCTAAACTGCCCAATATTTTTCCGGCCAGGGTAAAATCATTACGGTAAATGGAACGGAACAATTCGGCGCGCAGCACCGGCATGTTTTTGGGATCGCCAGACCCGATAAAAAAATGGCACTTATCAGCGCAGGCTCCGCACCTTACGCAGATATCCATGAATAGCCTTAATGAACGGTACTTATCTAATCTTTCCCGGATGCCTTCGAAAATTATCTCTTTCCAATTGTCTTGCAACTGCCAATCCTCATCGGTTGGAGACCATTCCCGTGGATTAGGCAATCCCACATATTCAATGTTCTTGGGAGCGGCGGTATAGCACCAGTTGCCCTTCTTCTTTTCAAAATCGATATGGGGATCCATCCAATTCTTTTTTGGAAGGTTATAATCGATTCGCGCGAGTTCTTCTGGTTTTTTAGATACGTTATCCGACATTTTTACACCATCTCACATTAAAATTGAGTAAGCGCACAACCATAAAACTGTATCACATCATTATCTCAAACTAGCAAGATTTAGTTATTCCTTCTCTAATGGATAACCTGCTGCTTTCATCTTATCCCTGAAATCATCTTCCCACTCTTCATAGGTGTGTACTTTAACCGGATAATTCCACGGATTGACATGGCGAACCATCCTGCTGTTATTCGGTTGATTTCTGGTTGGACTCAGAAACACTCCTGCCATGTGCATGAGTTTGCTGAAAGGGAAATAACTGATTAGAACGCATACCAGGAATAAATGTATGTAAAACACGTAACCAATTCCGGCTGGAACCGACGGATGGAAAGTGGCTAAACCCATTGACAGTTCTTTCACGCCAACGATATCCGGTTTCAATACCGTATAGCGCATCAAGACGCCGGTAAGCGCGATTAGTAAAATTAACAATAATGGGAAATAATCGGCCAGCAATGATATATATCTTAATTTGGGATGAATAACTCTCCGCATAAACAGAAATATTAAGGCGCCGATTAATAAAATATTTGAAATATACAAGGCCGGAACGCCTATCTGTAAAAAACCATCCAGGTATTCAAGCAATAAAACGAAAGATGGAATCGGATCGGTAAAAAAGCGGATGTGCCTGATTACTATTATCAAGAAGCACCAATGAAACGCCAGACCGGCTAACCATAACAATATATTGGTGCAATATACAATCCGTGGTCCTTCAATCAATTTTGTACTGGTATTCTTAAATAGCGAACGAAAGCATAAAACCTCCAGCGCCATACGGCATACGACGCCGAGAGTATTATGCGGATTATCCAGATAACTGGATGAAATCCAGGGCAGAGATTTTTGCTGACCACAAGAAGTAGGTATGTGAAATGGAACCGGAGATTTGGCCCATAGCACAATACGGTATACTACTCCAATCACAAATGTGAATATCGCGATGTAGGGGAGAATGGCGCCGAAAAAGAACCTTAACAAAGGCGTGAATATACCCAATAAAATAATCGCAATAATGCATACAGCAAGTATTATTTTGTTTCTGGCAGAGCCTAACCATGAAGTAGAGGCGCTCATTTTTCACACCCTCCATTTTTGCTGCATGAATCTTCTCCCTGCTTGACGCAAGTCTCACCAGTTTCAGTCACTGATAACATATTAGATCGTTCTAAAAGCTTGTACGACATATTCTTCACCTGATTAGCCTTGATCTCGTATATTTTTTCCCGGCAATCCATATAGTTATCAAATGCCATCAAAGCCAATTGATCAATTCTGGATTCGATAGCCAAAAGAGAATCTATGGATACGCCGTTATCTTTATTTTTATTATATACATCACGAATAATTGGTTTAAGGTGGAAAATAAACTGGATAGCTTGGGATGGACTAAAATCCTGTACGGCTTTAATCCGGACTATTTTATCCAGCGGTTCTTCGATCCCTTGGAGCGACTCGTCCAATATCAATATTTCAAAAAGTTTATGGCTTGCTTCCCGAAATATATTTCCAACCGGATTAGCGAAAGGATCTTTTTCTTTTTTAAAAAAGTTTGATGCATCATCTGAATAACTACCCAGAATGATGTTTAGCCATTCATCAAAAATCTTGGATTTATTTTCTGAAAGTAGATCGAACAGGTTCATTAGTTGAATACTCTATTAGCGATAATATTTTAGATAAAAACATAATATTACAAAACAAAATAAATACGGGTAATCGTTCGCATTAAATGGATTATCTTCTTCTCCAAAGTCTAATTCAGACTTTGGAGAAGAAATAACAAAATTTATCTTGCGAATTTATCTATAGTTGAATCCCTGTAAGTAGCTAATGAAAAAAGCAAAATATTAATAAGCAAAGACGCAAGGAGACATTCTCTTCCTGCAAAATCAGAAAGAATAATTCTCTCAACAGAATAGCCTTATAGACGGCGATCAGAGGAACTTATATCAAGCGACCGCCGCCCCACTATTCAGTGCATGTCATACGAGCAGATACGTTATACGCAACCAGTCGGTTTGGGCAAACCCGCAATTTTACAAGCGCCTTTGGCCGGACCAGAAGGAAATAGTTCATATATTTTCTTCATATCACAATCAGTTGATTTACAAAGTTTGCGAACCATAGGAGCCACGCCGAATTCCTTGTAGTAATCCCGGATAAAATTAACTACTTTCCAATGTTCTTCCGACATATCCTCCACACCTTCAGTAGGAGCAATCGCTTTAGCAACTTCTTCATCCCAATCGGTTGCGTCCTGGATGAAACCATCTTCATCAAGATCAAACATTTTTCCAGCTAATTCAACCTGTGCCATTTTTTATCCATCCCAATCATTCATCAGCCAAACTAATTTTGTTGACTTAATGAGTATTTTTTACATCAACCCTCAATAAGAGAGGGATATTCTCTGGCCAACTGCAATAAGCCCATCATTGATTCAGGACTGCCAGCGGCATGATGGTGACAAAACGAAGCCACGCAATTCTTATAACTCAAACCATCTCTCGTTCCATCAAAACCGTATCCACGTTCCATGGCAAACACGCTATTGGTCATATCATAATCGTTTTCCATAACCTGGGAATAGCGAAATTCATGACCACGCATCAAAGTTCCTACTGAATAAAATGGATTTTGCTGATCAACTCGAACAATGGTATATCCATGCCCCTGGGGTTTATTAGAAATATTATAAGTTACTGGAAAAACCCCGGCCATCTCATAGGCGCATGACTGATAAACAATGGCCTTGCTCAAATAGATCAATCCTCCACATTCAGCGAGAACCGGCAAACCTTTATTAATCTCATCACAAAGATTTTGACGAAACTCGTGGTTCTCTGAAAGTTGTTTCCCATAAATCTCAGGAAATCCTCCACCAATATATAAACCATCTATATCAGGGAGGCAGTTATCTTTCAGAGAGTTTATCTCAACGATTTGAGCATCTCCTCTTTCCAGAATTTCAATATTCTCTGGATAGTAAAAATGAAACGCTTCATCTCGAATGATGCCAATTCTTACTTTTTTATGTCTATTACTCTTCTTCTCGACCTCAATATTGCGCTCTTCAAATTCAATCATAGGCGCTGACCGCGCAATATTGATAATTTGCTCTACATCAACAGACTCTTCAAACCAATCAGTAATCTGTCGTAAAGTGCATTGCGGTGAATCCTGCTCTGTTGGTGGATGCAAACCCAGATGCCTTTCCGGAAAAGAAAAATCATGCCTCTTCTTGATAGACCCAAGAACGGGAATTCCGGTATCGTGCTCAACTGCCCTACGAATAACAGATTCCTGTCTTTCCCTGGAAACCTGATTCAAAATCACTCCACGAAGCGGAGTTTTTGGATTCAGGTGTTTGCATCCCAGAACCAATGCAGCAATTGTCCGGGTAGCTTTTGTACAATCCACCACCAATATTACAGGCGATTCAAGTTGTATAGCTAACTCAGCAGTACTGTAGGTTCCCTCCTCGTCCATACCATCATATAATCCCCGGTTTCCTTCTATTACTGCAATATCCGCATGAGAGCCATATTGCAAAACAGAATGTTGGATCTGGTCCCGACTCATTAAAAACGAATCCAAATTACGGCAAGATGAATTCGCAGCCAACGAGATCCACTGAGGATCAATATAATCAGGTCCTTTCTTAAATGGAGCTACAGACAAACCGCGTTTTCTCAAGGCGCCGATTAAACCAAGCGTCGCTATAGTTTTACCGGAGCCTCCTCGAAGCCCACAGATAACTACCCGGGGGCATGCTTTTTTTGGCGCCTCTTCATACAATTTAACATGCCTGCATTATGTCAATTTAGTCGAACATTAATCCTTTACATTACCCTTTTGCAGCGCCTTCTTCATGAGGTATCTCAATGAAAGAACCTCCAAAATAGGTATAGACGCAACGCTCGGAATTGATCAGTATTTTGATCGCCTCTTTACATTTTTTCTTATCGCATTTATCAGCGCCGAAATATTCAATCATGGATTTTTGCAGATCCATGGGTTTCAATTTTTTTTGACCCATCGCATCTTTAACCATGTTAAACATTGCATCAGCAACCTGTTCGACTGTTAGTTCGTCAGACATTATCTTTTTTCCTTCTTAGAAACGAATATGAGCAGATCGGTTGAATGATAGACCAGCGTATTTGAAATCATCAATGTGATAACTTTCAAATTTAATACCAGTCAATTCAAAGAAACGCGGCCAACCGATTCGTTCGATCCATTCGCCCATTCGTTCGTATTTATTTGCATTCGCCGACCATACGTTAACTATATTTGTAATAGCATCAACCACTTCAGGCCAGTAAGGTGGATTATTGGGAATATATGGAATAGCCAGTTTCGAGAACATAGGTACGTGACGGGCGTTAGAAACTTTACCACCGACCCAGATCGAAACGCCATCATTTAGTGGATCGTTCAATGTTATTGAAGGGCAAACAGTGAAGCAGTTTGCGCAGAACATGCATCGATCCTCATCAATTTCCACAGAGTCTTTACCATTAACCTTGGCAGGTCTAATTGCGGCGGTTGGGCAAGCTGAGACAACTGTAGGTATTTCACAAATATTATTGAGCAAATCGTGATTAACTTTTGGCGGGCTTTTATGCAAACCTAGAATCGCGATATCTGAACAATGCACCGCGCCGCACATGTTTAAGCAGCAAGCCAGGGCGATACGTAGTTTGCCAGGCATATCCCTGGATTCAAATTTATCGCACAGTGCATCCATGACGTTCTTGACAATGCCAGAGGCATCAGTCGCCGCTGAATGGCAATGCACCCAACCTTGGGTATGGACGATATTGGATATAGTGTTTCCAACACCACCAACCGGAAAACCAAGCGCTCTCAATTCCGCTATTATCGGATCGATTTTCGATTCATCGGTAAGCAGGAATTCAACGTTGTTACGGCTGGTAAAACGCAGATGACCTTCGCAATATTTATCGGCGACATCACAGAAATCACGAATAGTATGGATGCTCAATAAGCGTGGAGAAGCAATGCGGACGCTAAACAACTTATCGCCGGATTCTGCAACATGCATTAGTACTCCAGGCTTTAATATTTCATGATATTTCCATTTCCCATAGTTCTTTTTAATAACTTCAGGAAACCATTTATCGTATCTGGGTGGGCCGATGTCGGTTATTCGTTGAGTTTGAGACATCAGTAAACCTCCTGTTTTTATTAGCTTTGAATTATCCTTAAATTACCAGTGCTACCAAGTCTTTAGGGTTATGGATTATTCTTCGTCGCCTTCTTCTTCGTCGTCGCCTTCTTCAATATATTCATCATAGAAGATATATGGATTATCTCTTGGATGAGCCACCATGTATGGACTAGGTTCCATCTCTATAGCTTCCAAGAAATTAGCCATACCAACTCTAAGAATAAACTCACCGATGCGTTCTCTTGCTTTACCTTCATCGCACCATAGATCCCACATTTTCTCGCAGAGATCTTTGATTTCCTGATAAGGTGGTTCCATTTTCAGGAAAGGAATCAAAACTGAAGATATTTGGGCGCCGTCAACAATAGGCGCTTTCGCTCCGATCATAATGCAGGCGCCGCGTTCTTTGCCAGGACGCAATGCTTTTGGCATAGCATTTATGCAATGCATACACTTAACGCATACACGATTATCTATCTTCAAAGTGGAACCATCCCAATCCATGCATTTGGTTGGGCAGTTGCCGCAAACATCCTTTTCAATATTAAGCCCTTGATCGGCGTATTCTTTAACAGCAGCTTGATCAACCTGAATATCATCTTTCCAGGTTCCGATTATAGACATATCCGAACGCGCTTGTGCTGCTACGCAATCATTAGGACATCCAGAGCATTTGAACTTAAACTTATAGGGGAATGCGGGACGGTGTAGTTCATCCTGATATTCCATGGTTAAGTCATAACATAAGTTCAGGGTGTCATAACAAGCCCACTCACAACGCGCTGGTCCAACGCAAGCGCTGGGAGTACGCACATCTGAACCTGAACCACCCAAGTCGAAGCCTTCTTTGGTCAACTCTGCAAAAATTGGTTCTAATTCCTCTGTTCTGGTGCCAAGAAAAACAATATCACCAGTTGAACCATGCATATTGGTCAAACCAGAGCCATGTCTCTCCCAAATATCGCATAACGTTCTCAGAGCATCAGAGGAATAAAACCAACCAGCTGGCTGGTTCACCCGGATAGTATGAAAATGTTGCACATTGGGAAATTTCTCCGGTACATCAGAATAACGCCCAATGACGCCTCCTCCATACCCCAAAACGCCTACGATTCCACCATGTTTCCAATGCCCAATTTTTTCTTCATAGGACAATTCCAACTGTCCCAGGAGATCTTTACTCATATCACTGCTTTCGGCAGCTCGTTTGATCTCCTTCACAAAACTGGGCCACGGTCCCTTATCTAGTTTATCCAGATTTGGGGTCTTGCCGTTCGTTTGTCCATCCGCCATGTCGGTTAGATCCTCCTTGCTGAGAATAAGCGTAAGAATTTATACCTTATTACTGATACTTTAAATCTTTAGAATTTATTATACAAGATAACATTTATTCCATTTCAATATAACCGCACGGACACTCCTCCGCGCACTTTTTACATCCCTGGCAAAAGTCCATCTTGAATTTATATGGTTCAAAAGGAACCGGGGACTTAACGATTGCATTATCCTGACAGAATTTCCAACAGGTTCCACAATCAAAACATGTTCCACAGCTCATGCAACGCATGGCTTCCGCAACGGCATCTTCTGGAGAAAGTCCATTCTCAACTTCGGCCCATGGGTCTTTTAAACGATTTTCTGGATCAACAGAAGTTCGTTCATGTCGTTCAGCTGTTTCATAAAAATCAAGTTTCATCTTGTCAGCTGTAATCTTGGGCATATCAGGTTTTGGTTCAGGGGTGATGCCGCGCAGGTTGCAATGAATCAATTCAGCAGCCCGTCTGCCATGGAATATGGCTATAGTCACCAAACCAAGAGAAACCGCATCTCCCCCGGCAAAGGCGTCTGAGTCCATAGTTAAACCATTTTCATCGACTTTCAGCCAATCGCGTCCTTCCCGTAGATGCTCGAATCCTGTGAAATCTGGTTCTTGACTAATTGCTGCGATAATGGTGTCTGCTTCTACGTCAAACTCGCTTCCTTCAATCGGGACCGGGCGGCGCCTTCCGGAATCATCCGGCTCTCCAAGTTCCATTCGGATGCATTTCATTCCTCGCGCACGTCCATTATCACCAGGCAACATCTCTAAAGGAGCGGCCAGGAATTCCATTTTAATTCCTTCTCTTTCCGCTTCTGTAACTTCATGTTCTATGGCGGGCATTTCTTTTATAGTTCGGCGGTATAGGATTATCGGTTCGGCGCCCAAACGAAGCGATACGCGAGCCGCATCAATGGCGCTATCTCCTCCACCGATGATTATCACTTTTTTGCCAATATCCAGTTTCTCGCCAGAGTTTACTTTATGCAGGAAATCAGCGCCGGAATATACGTTGTCGGCTTCTTCTCCATCAACGCGAAGGGGCAGGCCTTTGTGGGCGCCAATCCCTACAAATATGACTTTATATTCCTTTTTCAGATCCTCATAAGGTATATCAGTTCCGATAGATGTATCGCATTTTAATTCTACGCCCATATCAAGAATACGGTTAATCTCGGCATCCAATACCTCACGCGGCAACCGGTATTCAGGGATGCCATAGCGCAACATGCCGCCCGGTTTAGCGAACGATTCAAAAACAGTTACCGGGTAACCTCTACGCGCCAGTTGGTATGCGCATGATAAACCAGCGGGGCCAGCGCCGACAATTGCAATTTTTTCAGCATATTGTTCTTCAGAAATTTTGGCGGGAGTAAGTTTATGCTCGATGC
The DNA here is from genome assembly GCA_963662285.2 of bacterium. Classification (GTDB taxonomy): domain Bacteria; phylum Hinthialibacterota; class Hinthialibacteria; order Hinthialibacterales; family Hinthialibacteraceae. The sequence goes on along the minus strand of CAXXMV010000006.1, from coordinate 1,313,466 downwards.
CGAAATCACCAATAAACCTTTCGATATTATTGATCGCGAGCGAGCCTTCTTTCTCTTTTCTATTACATTCGGTTTCACAGGGATGAGGACAAACTCTGCCGCAAACTGCTGGAAAAGGATTAGTCTTTAAGAAAATATCCCATGCTTCACGAAAAGATTGTTCTGTACTTTTGCCCCTCTTTTCGGCCTGAGCCATCGTGGTCAAAACGCCTCTTATATCGTTTCCACTGGGACAATTATCTGCGCATGGAGGTAATTTGGTGACATATTTTGGTCGTAGGGCTGTTACTACCTTGCCAGTGCCGCCGGAAGATTGACCTGAAAAACCGCCTGATCCAAGTTTTCTCTTTTTCTTTTTTACAATATTCGCCATATTATCTGCCTTACTGAAACTAAAAATATTGAACGATACATGAAAACAAAATTATGTTTATAAGCATCACACAAAACTAATCATTATAATTGAATATAATAATTCCGCTTAGGTGAATCTATCAAAAATCATTAAGTATTTATGAATGGAGATATTTCACCAAGACATATATACGTATTAATAAATAATTACATATTATACAGATATTTTTTCTTACTATGTATTTATACTTATTCGGCTAAGTTGTAGAACTAATATCTTTGTTTAATAAAAAACCTGTTTCAGGTATACAGTAAAATACAAAATAAATAATAAACTGAGAAGCTGTCCGCCTATTTCATTTAGAAATAACAATGAAATGGAATCTGTAACAGATATTGGATTATTCTCTTTTCCACATATTAGATATTTACTATACCATGTGGTTTCATATTATGTCAACACAACGGTCAAGATTTTTTATTAATTTCAACTTTTATTTTAACAATATCTTATTACTTTTCCCGCCATCATTTTTATATTTATATACCTTTTGTTTGCTCTACTTATCAGATAGATTAATGATAAATCAAATAAGATATAATAGGTTGATTATAGATATCTTTTCGATTTTTAAATGTTAAATATAATAAGGAATCTATATAAATAACAACAAATATCCAAGTCAATATTTATTAATAAGTTATTATTTATGGTATATAAGATATCTATATAAAACAAACCATCTTATCGCATCAATACAACATTTTCAAACCTCCGTCAATAAAGGATATGTTATCTAATCCCTCTCCTTTTAAGAGCAACATTGCTTCATATGATCTGACTCCTTGAGTACAACAACATACTATATCTATATCCCTGGGCAGTTCATTTATTCTCTTTCTTAATTCACTAAGGGGAATATTGATAACATTGCCTATAGTAATTGGATTATTTTCTGCTTCTTTCTCTTCTCTTAAATCAAGCAAAATCGGTGGATTTTCAGATTTCTCTATACATTCAAGGATTTGTTGAGCGCTTATTGCTGCGGCGCTTTTATCAATGCGGTTTCTGGTATTATTGGCGGCATGCGCCAATCCGTCTAAAGCATGAGAAAATGGAGGTGAATAGCACAAATCCAGGTTTGCCGTTTGTTGCAATGTTGCTCCAAACTGGATTGCCGTCGCCAACACGTCTACCCGTTTATCAATATCGCCCGGTCCTACCAATTGCGCACCTAAAAAACGTCCGCTTTCACGATCCGCCGTCATTTTTATCAGGAAAAATTTATTCCCCGGATAAAAATGAACATGATTCTGACATGGAGTTATTGATGTTTCCACATCCATGCCTTTTTTCCTGGCAGAATCTTCCGTAAGTCCTGTTTTCGCAATATTTACATTGAGCGCTTTTACGATTACGGTACCCACAATTCCTGGAAAAGCCTCATTATCTCCAGTTACATTATTACCGATGATTCTTCCATGACGGTTTGCAATTGTCCCCATAGGAGTAAATATCTTATCGCCGCTTACTAAATCCTGGCATTCAACGCAATCGCCGCCGGCGTATATATCTGGATCACTGGTTTGTAAGTATTCGTTTACCCATATCGCGCCGGTTTTACCAATATCCAATCCGGCTTGGCGGGCTAATTTGGTATTGGGGCGCACTCCCGCAGAAACAATTACCATATCAGTAGCAATTTCCCGGCCTTTTACAATAACCTTTTCGACTTTTCCTTTTCCTTCAATGGCGAGAACTGTTTGATCCGTTACAAACTCCACGCCATCGCGTGAAAGTTCTTTCTGAACGTATTGCGCTATTTCAGCATCAAGAATGGATGGCAGGATTTGCTTCTCCTTCTCCACCACAACAACATCAACTGCGTGGTTGAAGAATGATTCCACTATCTCAATACCAATAAGTCCCGCGCCAATCACGACTACATGATCGACTTCTCCTGCATCGATGCGTTTTCTTATCTCAAGCGCATCGTGCATATTCTGTAAAACAAAAACGCCATTTTTATCAATTCCAGATATGGGAGGAACAACTGAAGACGAACCGGTCGCCAAAACAAGTTTGTCATATTGCACTTGTTCCGTCTCACCTGTATCCAGATTTCTCAATACAATACTTTTAGCTTCGCGATCCAGCTGCTCTGCATTTGTACGTATTCTTGCATCAATATTTTTAACATTCTTGAAATAATCGGCGTCACGAATCAGATTGAAAGAGGTTTTTTGCAGGTTCTCTATCTCTGCAACTGAGCCGCCAACATAGTATGGCAATCCGCAGCCAGCGTATGATAGATATTCTCCTCGATCTACCAGTATTATTTCTGCATTTGGATCACGCCGACGCGCTCTTGCCGCCGCTTTCGGACCGCAAGCTACTCCTCCGATGATTATGATTCTGTTTGGTTTATCCATTTGCTTATCTCTAAAATATGTTGTAGATTATTTATCTATGGAAAATACATTCATCTTTATAATTCTCTTATTAACCGCCATGGCTTACTCTTCTGTCGGGCTTGGGGGAGGAACCGCCTATCTTGCTATTCTTTCGTTTTGGCAAATTGATCCTCTTGTTTTACGTCCTATAGCCTGGGAACTGAATATAATTTGCAGCATCATCACATTCTGGAACTATTATTCCAAAGGTCATTTTGCTTTCAAAACATCCCTGCCCTATTTATCAGGAGGAATTACCGGCGCCATCATTGGCGCAGCAATTATGATATCCACTCCAATCTTCAAAATTCTTCTGGCAATAACTCTTCTCGCCGCCAGTATTCGTATGATTACCCAAACGGATAAATCCACCCATGAAAATATAGCAGTTCAAAAAACTCCTTCTTTTATAGTTTCATTTGGCGTATCACTATTGATAGGAATATTATCTGGTTTGGTCGGCATCGGAGGAGGAATCATATTAGGGCCAATTTTAATTAGTTTTGGATGGATCAGTATAAAAAATTGCGCCGCACTAACAAGTTGTTATATTTTATTATGTTCAATTGCAGCCCTGATTACTCATAGTTTAACCCAGGGCGCAATCAATATAAACGCTTCTTTCGCTCTTGGAGCAGCTGTTTTGATAGGAGGATTCCTGGGCTCAAAATTCGGTTCCTCCAAAGCATCCCCCGCCCTGCTGCGCAAAGTATTCGCCGTAATCATACTAATTGCGGCCGCCAACATAATTGTTGGACTAGTTAAATCTCATCTTTGAATTGATGTTTAGTATTTCATGGCATCACGGATATGTACATCCGCTTCACCGAATAATTCCACTTCGGTGTAAATCAATCCAGTTGCTTCAATGTCATAATCCCTTATTGCTTCATGTACATCCGCAATACATTCTATTTCTTGCATTGCAGGCGCAATTTGAAATACAAACAGCCATATAATTAGTAGTGAAAATATTAACGCTCCCCATCGCCATAAAAAATCTCTTTTTACGGGATTTTCTTGCTCGATGGGGAGGCGTATAATCGACTGATTAATATCCGTATCAGTATTAGTATGTTCCATTAAATTTTCGCCGTAATCTCTGGAAATACCAGATAGAACATAATGTAAGCCATGACTAAAGTAAGTATCAAATTAAGCGTTTGACCGCAAATATAGAGAATCAAAGGTTTCCCGCCAACAAAATATTTTTTCAGTTCCTTGAAATTTGTCGCCAAACCAATACTTACAAATGCAAAACAGAAGAACCAACCTCGGAATATCTTGGTAAATCCTCTTAACACGCCATTATCGATCAATGCATAACCGGCGTCTGAACCTAAAGACTGGTAGATTAAAGAGAAAATGATTGATGCTCCGATGAAGCCGATGACGAATTTTGGAAAGCGGTACCAGATTTCCATAATACTAACTCTTTCGCCTTCCACTTTATCAACCTTGGCGCACCAATATACCGCAACGCAGAAAGCAATCACGCCAATCAATACATTCTGGATCATCTTAATGGTTGCCGCAACATATAACGCCCGGTCGCTTAGAAACGCTCCCGCCGCCGCAACCGCGCCGGTTGCATCAATTGTGCCGCCCATCCAGGCCCCGCCCAGAACATGATCCATGTTCACAAATTTAATAAAATTAGGCATAAGAATCATCATGATTGATGTAAATACCAATGACATGCCAACCGCTAAAGTAAGTTCTTCCTTCTTTGCTTTACAAGCGGCGGCTGTTGCTATGGCGGCGGAAACTCCACAGACGGACATATCCGCTGAAATTGTGATATTCAAAGTTTTAGATTCAATCTTCAGCACTTTTTGACCGAATAAATATGTTAAGACTAACACTATAGGAGTAACCACCCAGGCTACGAAAATCCCCGGTAAACCAATAGCCAGAATCTTGCCGAATAATATCTCGGCGCCCAACATAACCAATCCGGTTTTAATAAAATATTCGGTCTGAACGGCGTGCATGATCCACTTGGGCGTTCCTATGGTATTGCTGATAATCAAACCGAATATAATAGCCCACGCAGCGTATCCGATGCCGTATTCCTTCATGGTGACTTGCGACGCCAACATATAAGCCGCAACCGCAAGGATAAAAACAACGGGAAAAGCCGCTATAAATTTTGATGGAGAGTCGCCCATGAATGCAATGCCGATACTGAAGAATATCGCCATCCCAATGCATAGACCGACCAGGTAGATAATTTGGTTATATGATGATACTGAGGTTTTCTTTTTGGCAGCTGATTCTATATTTTTGGCTTGACGCCAGGCCAGGATGTCGGTATTGGCTTTTTCATTCAAAGCCTCATCTTTGAATTGCGCTTCTCTGGCTGCGGTTTCACTACTCTGCGCTAAAGTCAGCATTTCTTTGGTTTTTACTTGGGCTGCTTCATATTTCTTAACCGCAGGGACTTTCTTGGCCGCCGCTTGTTCCTCGCTGAAAATGAACGCATCGACCGGATTGGTTTTCCAACTATGAGGCATGCTCAACCATTTCTGCATCTTCTTCGCATAGCCCTCATCGGTAGCTTTTATCTTCTTTTTGGAATCATTAGCATTATTCCAGGCTATTGTTTTGAAGGGCGCTGCGCTTTCCTTCTCCATAATGGCATTGGCGGCTTCAAGTTTTTCACTCATTCCTTCTGGAGGATTAAGCAGAAAAGTAGCCAAACCAAAAATCAGTAAAGCAAATCCCAGCCATATTGCCCAGTAATCTTCTAATTTCCAAAGCGATCTAATTCCATTAATGTCACTCATTGAATTCTCCAAGATCTACCTTATTCAGGGAGTAATTATTAATCAACAATCTACTAAAATCATCCAGTCCTTAATTTTCTATTCTTTCTTCCGCAACTGCGTACCCATAATAATAAGCAATCGCTAGCGTCCGGTAAAGTAAATGAGCAAACTTCGAATAAGGGAAATATCCCATCATCGAAAGGATCAATACCAGATGGATGAAATAAACAGAATATGCCAATACCGGTATATTCAATAAACGGAATATTTCGGTCAAAATTCCGCTCAGCGCCAATCCGAACATCAAACCAATGAACAACCAATCGTTATAGGTGCTTTTACCCGCTTTTTCTCTACTGGTAAGCCGATCCAGCAACATCAAACCGGTACCGACCAGAAAGGCCAAAGCGCCCAGGTTGCCCAGAATTTTAACTGGATTAGTCAATGCCAGCGGCGTTTCAATATGAAGAATATATAATCCGAAAAACACCAGCGAGGTCGTAATATACAGTGCAATAAAACCATAAAACGTTAGTAAATGTGAATAATAACGGGGATTGGCTTTGTCGCATTCATTGAATTGTTTATGAGAAATAATCTCTTTTACCGCCTCAATAATCCCGAACACAAAACCTTTAGCGCCAGCAACCGGAGGCCGGGGGCCAGTCTTCAGCCCGTTCCAGAATTTCAATCCGCTTATGGCTGATATGACCATTGCGAATATGGCAAAGAAACTGAATAGAAAATCCAGTGGGAAAGGATGAGGGAGAAAGTTTCTAAATATAATCTCCCCTTCCGGTTGGAAATTACCAAAAGCGCCAACCACTACAGCCATTATCAAAACCGGCAATCCAATAATCACCGGAAGAAACAATGGCTTATTAACCAGTTTCCCCATAAATCCGGGTACAGCGTTATGTTGGTAACTGTATTTCCGTAATGCAGCCAGTACATCGCCTGGATTCACATCACGCGGACAGATAGCTGAGCAATCGTTGCACTGATGACACAGCCAGATATCCGGATCATTCACCAATTGATCCCTGGCGCCCCAACCAGCCAGTATCATCTCCTTACGAGGAAAAGGTTTATCATCCGGCGATATCGGACATGTGGCTGAACATGTGGCGCATTGGTAACATTTTTTATAATCTTCACCGCCCAGAGAAGCAACCTCATTGATGAAAGTCAAATCGGGCGACATCCGAACCGGATTTTTTTGTTCTCCGTTTCCCTGCGATGAGATTTCCTGAGTTTCTTGAACTTGACCCTCTACTTCTGTCGTCATCCTGCTATCTCCCACATCTTGATGCTTTAGAGCTCAAGCTGATCCTGGAATATACAAACTTACCGAATCTATGAATACTGCACTACATTCCCTTAAACGGGTTGTATCCGACTTCTTCAATTACTTCCATAAAGTTATTAATAATTTCCGGGATTTTTTCGTAATCAGATATTTCCACCTGATGCAGTTCGACGCGTTCATTTTCCAAAGCGAGTTGGGTTAGTTTCTCCCGAACATTATCGCCTCGTTTCTCCGCCAGTTCACTGCCCCGGATATAATGGCATTGATAATCTTCGCCATACTTGCAACCCATCAGAATGATTCCGTCATAACCACAGGATAATGCATCCGCCACCCATACGATATTGGTTGATCCCAGGCATCTCAGAGGAATCACTCTAACGAATGGACTATATTTCAATCCCTTTTTCGCAGCTAAATCTATGGCCGGATAAGCATCATTCTCACAAGCCAATACCAGAACCCTTGGTTTTTCATCAAACTCATCGGGTATCTCGACCGCCTTGATCATGGTTGCAATCATATCAACCGAATAATCTTTGAAACTGATTATTCGCTCCGGGCAGGCTCCCATACATACTCCACACCGGCGGCACCGGGTTGGATTTGGTTGAGGAGTTCCTTTAACGTCTTCATTCAAAACGCCGAAGGGACATTCTTCGGTGCACCGCTTGCATTGGGTGCATCGCTGCAAGAAGAATTCCGGATAAGAGATATCTCCCGACCGTGGGTGAACCGCCTCGCCGCGCGAAGTCATCTCAACGCATTGAATCGCTTTCAACGCTGCGCCAGTCGCATCAACTACGCATGAACTGGAATCCATTGGACTGCGCACGCATCCCGCCGTATAGATACCAGTACGGCGAGTCTCATAGGGGAAGCAGATAAAATGCGAATCAGGGTATCCATTTTCTAATACGGGAAGATCGGGACCCTGTCTGTAGTCCAGATTTAAGATCGGCGAATCCGGTGCAGGCGACTCAGCCAGAGCCACCTGAGCTTCCTGCGGTTTATTGCCTTCCGCTTCAGCTTTCTTGACGGCTGCCTTGGCATCCACCCATGCGCGAATCGCTTCACCATCAGCGGAAACCGGCTTCATTCCCAAGCCCAACACCACCAGATCGGCTTCGATGGAGATGCAATCCCCTAACATGGTATCTTCTACAATAACCGACAACGCGCCATTGGCTTCTTCACTAACCGATTTAACATTACCTTTAGTAAGAAAAACGCCTCTATCTTCCTGCACTCGTTTATAAAAATCTTCATAGTGTCCCGGCGTTAATAGGTGATCATAAAAAATATAAGCCTTGGCGTCAGCTGATTGCTCACGGACATATAGCGCCTGCTTCAAAGAAACCAGACTGTTAACTGAAGAACTATATGAGAAATATTCTTTATCCTTCGATCCTTCGCATTGTATGAATACAACGTTTTCTACCGGCTTACCATCTGAAGGACGAACAATGCCGCCCTTACATGCCAGTTCTTCCATCTGGACGTTTGTAATGACGTTGGTTATTTTTTTATAACCTAAATGATCGAGTCCATCCGGCTCGAATGGCGTCCATCCGGTCGCTTGTATGATTGAACCAACCCGCTTCGGCTCACTGCCATTGCTGGATTTAAATTTCACATCAAACATACCGGGAGCGCCGGAGATGCTATCAATCTCGGTTGCAGTATAAACCGTTATTTTTTCGTTTTTCTCTACTTGCTCGACCAGTTCAGCGATCCCGTTTGATTCCAGATTGCTGAAAGGAGCTTGTGAGGGATAGGATTTATACCATTTCTTCATCCATCCGCCCAGTTCCGCTTCTTTCTCCACCAGTATGGTTGCATAGCCGGTTTTAGCGGATTCAATAGCTGCTGTCAGTCCGGTGATTCCTCCACCGACAATCATAACCGTCTTATCGATCCGGGTATGTTCTTCAAACAAATCGAGCGGCTTCGTCTTTTGCGATTTAACGATCCCCATGCGAAGATAATCTTCGGCCATCATCTGGGTATCTTCATCGTTGGGAGGTTGACACATCACAACGCCTTCACGAATATTAACCCGTTCGACTATCACGTCTTTGCCGAAAACATCAATGTCAATATCCAATCGAGGGGAAGGTCCAGCCAGCACGACTTTGTTTATTCCTTCAGATTGCACGTCATTGCGTATGATATCAAAATCTTCCTCACCAAAACCATTAATGGTTTTGCAGGTTGCAACCTTGTATTCGTCAGCAACCTTGGACAAGGCATCAATATCAAGGGCTTCTTTGATGCCCCAACTAGTGCAGATATAGACCCCGACCTTGTCATCCATGCCAGCCTCCTTGTTAGACCTGTAGACTCTGAATAGCCTTTAGCGCTGCGCCGGTCGCTTTTCTTACCGACATTGCCACATCAATGGGACGCTCAACGCATCCCGCAGAATATATACCCTTAACGCCATTATCCGATTTGATAAAACCATAATCGTCATAACTGATCCCAGCTAAGGGAATTTTTTCCGCTGACGTATTGGGAACCATCCCGGTAGCGAGAACTACCATATCAAACGACTCTTTCATCTTCTGGCCGCTGACCGAATCTTCCACTTCAAGAACAGGATTCATGGATTCCGCGTCTTCCGTGATCAAAGCCGCCTTGCCTTTGATAAACGTTACACGTTCGTTATCTAAAAGGTCATAGTAGAATTTCTCGCAACGGCTGATGGTTCTTATATCAATATAGAAAATGGTCGCCGTAGCTTCAGGGTCGCTATCAAGCACATAACGAATCTGCTTCAAAGAACCCATGCAGCAAACTGCTGAACAATAAGGCAGATGATTTTCATCTCTTGAACCGGCGCATTGGGCGAAGGCGAATCGTTTGGCCTGAACCCCATCAGAAGGTCTTAACAACTGACCTTCGGTCGGTCCGGTTTTAGACGCCAGCCGTTCCATCATTACATTGGTAATTACGTTACGGCATTTCCCGAAACCAAGATTCTCAATCTTGGCGGCGTCATAAGGCGTCCACCCCGTAGCCACAACAATAGCCCCGACTTTAAGCGATATCTCCTCAGGCGCTTCATTCAAATCTATGGCGCCTTCAGGGCATTCACTGCTTAAAATTTCCTGATCCGCAGCCGTCAATCCATCTTTGTTTATTACATATTGCGGTGGATAAGCCATCGGGTGCGGGTAATAGAGCGCCGCGGATTTATTCATACCCAGGTTGAAATTGTTGTCGCATTCACATGATAATTTTCCGATCGTCTCATCAGAAATATATGCGTTCTCTTTGACATACCGGGGATTCTTTTTAATGCTTACATTAAAATCTCCCTCGGCGCCCGATATGCCAGTTACTTCCGACAAGGTATAAACCGTAATCCGGGGATTATTGCGAATACGCTTATTGTTGATTTCCATGCCGCATGTCGGAGGACACATTTTAGGAAAATATTTGTTCATCTGCACTACACGTCCGCCGAGGTAAGCCGCTTTTTCAACCAGCGCAACTTCATACCCCACTTCGGCTATTTCCAGGGCTGCGGTTATTCCGCTAATCCCGCCTCCGATCACGAGTACTTTCTTATTTTTTGATGTCATGTTGCTACCCCATCCATGCAGAATAGTTTTCTTTAATCATTCTTCTCCATCATTTTCTTCTTCTCTTCAAGAACCTCAGCTTTGATAACCATGGTTTTTTCGCCAAACAAGCTGAATTTCAACCATTTGAAGCCGAACTTCATTAATTCAATATCACTATCTCTAATTTTATCCAATACATCCGGTTCAACATCAAACATCTGTAAAAAGCGGCTTTCAAAAACAAAGCGTTTAAACGAATCAAGGTTATAGCAAACCATGAAGAACATATCCAATTTTTTAGGATCCATCGGTTTGTCATCCAGCATCATCGGATGTAGAACGACTTCCTTAAACGCTTCACCCAACTCGCTGTATTCTTCTACGCCTTGATTTTCCATCCAACTCTGAAAAGTCCAAGCCTTGCTCTCTTTCAATCCTTCGCAAATGGGATCTTCGAGCAGAAAATAAAACTCTTCATCAAGAGCCGTCTCTTTATCATCTGGTGAAGCCAATCCCACAGGATACATACGGCAGGCCCAGGGACGGTTATTATAAATGGTGCACCCCTTTTCAGCATCGACAAAAGGACACTGTTTAGCATCGGTGTCCATCATCTGAAGAAGCACAACAGGATATTTCTGGTTTCGGTCAATAGGGATTATAGTATATTTATCAAGAAACTCTTGGGAGGATATTCCTAATTCATTCTTCATACGGAGAATATCATAAGGCGTAAGGAATATATTCACATCAGAACAACATTTGTTAAAGCATTTCAAGTCACAATGACAACTGAATTTGAATTCATCACTTTTTGAAAAACGTTTGAAATCCTTGAGGATCGCTTCTCTCAGTTTATTAATTTCTTTCATAGTAATCGGTCTTATCTTTCTTTCTAAGCGGTCCTCAAATACATGTTTGTTTAGAATAAAGAACCATATTACGCAAACCGCTCAAATCATCGTTGAAAAATCTGAATGAATAAAAAAGTTGCTATTCAAATCCTCCTTTAATCTTATCTAATCACACAAAAATTATTCGCAAACATTGTCTTTCAAGGCATCTTTAGACCACACCGGCAGAGGACCTGTTTCTCCACTAACCGGATCGAATCTATGCCGGTAAGAACTGTTAGCATTGTAATTACTTTTCATGTGCTCCCATCCCTTCAAGAAATAGGAACATTCATCATTAAAACAAACATACTGAAAACCTTCTCCCCAACTCGAATCAGCGGGTGTTTTCCATTGCTTCAAAGTTTCGCCGCAATGCGGACAGGTATATGATTCCATTAGTCTCCACAAAACCTTAATACGCTAAAGTTCCCCTCCAGACATTCATAACAAATATCTGGAGGGGTATATAACGAATCAACTTAATATCTACGGAATAAGGGAATTATCCACCAATTGTTTCGTGATCGCTTGCTTCACCAAAAATAGGTATGATATTTCTCTTCAACATAGTCCATTCGCCAGTATTAGGATTGCGTACGCAGTTAGCGAAACATTTCCAATTTTCTTCATCCATTGTTGGAGTATCAGATCGGAAATAGTATCCCGGCCACCGTGTTTCTTCACGGAACATAACCGTTCTAACATGCGCTTCAGCCTGCCACATGCGATGAACATTTTCCCAACAACGCATCAACTCATGCAGATCCTCAGCTGCCAATAGTTCAGCATCTTCTCTGAGGAAATCCAATAATTCAAGACCTTTATCCAATAAAGCTTGGCTGGTCTTAAATTGAGCCGAAACACCACCGGCATATTCGTCCATGATCTTCTGCAGACGGAACATGAAGGCTTTAGGTTTAATATAGTTGGGGTTAATTTCTGGATCACTTGAAGCATTTTTATGCTGTTCAAATATATCCAATGGTTTGAGTATCTCTGCTTTTAGTTTTTCGATAGTTGCTGCATCAACATTAGGTTGATCAGGATTATCGACGCAGAATTTTACCGCAGCTTTACCAGCAATGCGTCCTTCTGCATGTGAACCAGAAGAGAATTTATGACTTGATGCGCCAGAAGCGTCGCCTGCGCAGAAGAGACCCGGTACAGTCGTCATATTGGCGTAACCCCAGTTATATTCATCTGGAGCTAAATCTTCAGGACCACTAACCCAAGCGCCGGATGCGCCGGAGTGAGAACCAATGAAGTAAGGTTCAGCCGCTGCGATTTCAGAAGGTTTCTCTTCTGGAGCAACGTTGGTTCCAGCCCACATAATCGCCTGGGAAATTGTCATGTCAAGGAAATCTTCCCATGCTTCTGATTCGAGTTCTTTCAGTTTTTTCTTGCGTAACTTTTCATCCGGCTCTTGTTCAGAAAGTTTCTGAATAGCTTCCTCGGTTCTCATATAAATGGGGCCTTTGCCTTCCATTATATCTAGCATACCGAGCCAGTTGCGTAAGTTAGCCGGAACAGGTTTAACATTGCCATAGGGCACCCAATTTTGCAGTTCCGGGCGTCGAGTGATCATATACTCTTCGCCTAATGCATTGGTTGCTCTGGATTTGAATAGAAGGAACCAAGCGCCGACAGGACCATAAGCGTCCTTGAAACGAACCGGAATGAAACGTACTTCCTGACAGGTCATTTCCGCTCCGGCTTTCAATGTGAAGTATGCGCTTGAACCTGAGTTCCAGGGTGGATACCACGCGCGACCCAGGCCTTCGCCCGATGATCTCGGTTTGAAGACGTGTACCGCGCCGCCCATAGCCGCCATAACGGCTTTGGCTTTGAATACGTAAAATTTATTCTCTCTAACGCTGAAACCAACTGCGCCAGCGATTTTTTCGCCGTCCATTATTGGTCCAACTATAAAGACGCGCTCATAAATGTTTTCCATCCCTAAAGCATTCTTAGCTGCTTCAGCAACGATAACTTTATAAGACTCACCATTGATCATCAACTGCCAACGTCCCTCATGGACGTATTTTCCTTCAGCATCAGTCCAAATGGGAAGTCCCCATTTTTCAAATAGATGCACGCTGGAGTCAACATGACGAGCGATATTAGCAACAAGGTCTTCACGGGTGATTCCCATAAGGTCATTGCGGACATAATCCACATAATCCTTAAGAGTATTTTGTCCGTCTTTTAAGCCAACATATTGGTTAATGGCTGAAAGACCCATCGCGACAGCGCCGCTTCGATCCATCGATGCTTTATCAACCAACGTAACTTTAACGTTGTTCTTTTTCGCCCAGTAAGCAGCTTCAACTGCTGCTCCACATGAAGCCATACCTCCACCGAGTATCAGGAGATCAGTTGTAACCTCTATTGTTTCAAAGTTTGCCACAGTATCACCTCCTAAACTCTATAGTCCCGGGACTGCAGGGAGCCCCGAGGAATCTGGTTCGGTAAAGAGGCACGGGCTTGCGAGATCATCTGATCCTGTGCTCCATCCGCCGTCTGGTACTGCCGATCCTTCAGGAGTAGTCCTAATGGGGAACTTAAAACGTTTCAACATCCCATTTCGGAACTTCACCGTCCACATTATTGAATCGGTGCTTCTCAAAGGCGTCACACTTGCGCCCAAGGGAACGAAATCTGCGTAACCTCGTACTTCCACAGCTTGCGTGGGGCATATTTTTACGCAGTTGTAACACTCCCAACACATTTCAGGCTCACAATTATAAGCCTTCATGATGTCTTTATTCAGCACCATGAGATCGTTTGGACAGATGTATTGGCATGCGGTTTTATCTAATGCCTTACATCCATCACATTTATCAGGAATTACATAACTTGGCATCGAAATTCCTCCTCAGAATCTTGTGTTATTATCTAGAATATTTTCCAATCCGCAGTGGATTCACCCATCTTGCGAACAGATTAACAAAAAAACGCCCCACCTCCTTTCGCAATTAGCCAGTACTAATAAATAAATATATTTACGCATTACATTTCTACTATGTAATGCTGCTATAAATATTTATATTAATATTTATCACTTCCCTCAATCAATTATTGTAGGGAAAGCAAATTAATTTTTATATTATTTTATCACGTGAAGGATCAAAACCATTTTTTGATGGCATTTCCCCTCCTATTCCTTCGCTTCAAATCGAAAAACAACTTATGAAATGTCCCTGTTGAGGTTCGGGAATAATCAACATAAATCATTGTATTTCTAATACATACAATAATATAATAATAGAAAAAACAATTATTAAATTTAACACCCAATAATGTCAAATTTAATAATCCAACATTAAAGAATAATAGAATTTCACATTTTGGATTATTTACACTAATATAAATAATTCTCTAAGTCAAGACAACTTTGAGCTTTTTTGAATCAAATAATTTACTTTATTTATGGCTATACAATACATATTATTTGCATACTAAACTAAAACTATTACATGCAAATATTTTGTTACTTATATAATATTTTTCATTCATTTACATATCAATAAGTTTTGATTTATTAATTACTTTTCCGTTAATCGTAAATTTCTATATTACTTGTATATATTTATAAGTATTTATGAATATATATAAATATATACAACTCACTTAAAAAGTAGGTAACTGGTCAGCCAATTGAAGTGCGTTATCCCTACCCCAAGCCTTGGGGAGGTTAGGTGGGGGTTGATTCGTTGAAACGCAACCCCCTCTAACTCCCCCCAAACTTGTGGGGAGAATTTTAATAAAAAAGCCTTGTATAAAACATATCTATAGTGTCACTACTTCATATGGCTGACCTGTTACAAAAGTAGTATAAAAAAAATCCCTTTCATGAAATCGTGAACTTCTGCTCTACATTTTCAACTTAACATGTCTGAACAATAAAAAAGGGAGCCAATGGCTCCCTTTTTATTGATCTTCCTAATTATAAGGACTGATAATATTTCATCAGGATTTCCGCCACTTCCGGTCGCGAAAATTCTACTGGTAAGGCTTCGCCTTTTGACAGCATCTCCCGCACTTTTGTGCCGGATAAGAAGACATAATCATCTTTTGTATGATCTGGATGATCACGCATCATAACTACTTCGTTTAATTTCTTCGACCAGGCAGTATGATCCGCTTCAAAAATTTCGATCTCCAAAGCGCCTTCAGGAACTTGCTCGTGGAATATGGTCTGAGCATCAAAGGGACCGTAATAGTCGCCGACTCCAGCATGATCTCTTCCTACGATTAAATGAGTGCATCCTGTGTTCTGGCGGAAAACGGCATGCAGTACAGCTTCTCTCGGGCCGGCGTAAAGCATATCAAATCCGTAACCTGTGACTAAAACTGTATTCGCGGGGAAGTATAATTCAACCATTTTACGAATGCTGGCGTCTCTGACATCAGCAGGGATATCGCCTGGTTTCAATTTACCCAGCAACATGTGAATAAGGATGCCATCCGCCTTAACAGCCTCATACGCCATACGGCATAGTTCTTCATGAGCGCGATGCATGGGATTACGGGTTTGGAACGCAACAACTTTTTCCCATCCCAGTTTTTCCATCTCTTCTCTTATCTGATAGGCGGTTCTGAATGTATCTGGAAACTCTTTATCAAAATACGAGAAGTTCAATACTTGGATAGGACCGGAGATGCATGTTTTTCCAACAGAAGTAAAGGCTGCAACGCCTGGATGTTTAGGATCATCCGTGCAGAAAATCTTATCCGTCATCATTTTCATTTCATCATCAGAAAACTCTTCAATTGCTTCCACATCCTGTATAGCAATTATCGGGTTTCCATCAACATTGGGATCGCGTAAAGCAATGCGGCTGATGCCTTTAATAGAAGAAGCATCTTCTACTACATTGATGATTGGCACTGGGAAAAACAGACCGCTGGAAGTAGTCATTTTTTCCGCAACGCTAATGGAATCCGCTTTGTTCATGAATCCGGTTAGTGGATTAAAATAGCCGCTTCCCATCATGACGGCATTGCCCGCAGCAGCAGAACTAATCAAAATCGAGGGCAGTCCTTCTGCTTCCTGAATAAGCGCGTTTCTTTTTACATCATCTTGCACATACAGTGGATTAAGCGTACTCGAACCATGGGGTTTAATCATTATTCTTTTCTCCTCAATAAATTTATTGTGATAATAATGTTTTGAATGCGTTTTCGGTTATCATTCAGAGAAATTATCAAGATTCCTGATAATCATCGATTAAAAAAAATCCTTATAATCCGTTATTTTGAAATAAATATAAAATAAATTCATAAACGAAATCCAGATAATAACACTATTGGAAAGCGATTCTAGATCATCTTAAAATGAATGTCTATTCAACCAAACCATTGATGACATAAGAAAAAACAAACTTTTCTTGAATTGAAATGGAAATTTCATGCGATATTTGATATAAATTATTGATATAATTGTAAATAGAATACATGATACTACTACTTATTCATACATAAATAAATGAAAAAGATAGTATAAAAAATTGCTAAGATGGCGCCTGCTTTTTCAATTACACCTACGATTCGATGGAGCGATTCTGATAAGAATGGGGCGCTGATTAAAAAATGTCTGAATCCTGATACCCCGGATTAGCATGATACTCAGGATTTTTCATCATGGGTATTCTTCCTATTTCAGGATATTTGGATTCCCTGAATTTGGATATCATAAGAATATAACTTCGCCCATCATGAGAATCCTGTCATCCTGAGCATCATGTTTCAGACAAAAAATTCTCAAATCCGTCTTGACAATGTGGTACACCTTAATACATGAAATTATTGATGAATGCGTAGACCATTCAAAAACTGATGACGGGCGCCAAGGGCAAGAAGAAGTCAGTCTATTCGGTGAGTCAAAAAGCGCGACCTACCCTATTGGATTAGGTAATCCCGGTTAACAATAGTAACCATCATAGAAGAAGAGGTTTTATTATGAACAGTCGATATTCAGCAATTCTCCTCGCTTTGATCATTGCGTTCGCTTTTAACCTGGAAAGTAGATCTCAACCCACGGACGGACCCGCGACCGGACCATTGAGGCTCTGCAAAGAGAATCCGCGTTATTTCACCGATGACAGCGGCCAAGCGATCTTTTTAACCGGTTCCCATCATTGGTACAACCTCGTCGATATGGGGCCTACCGATCCTCCGCCCAAACACGATTACACCGCCTATCTCGATTGGATGAGCGGACTCAACCACAATTTCATGCGCATGTGGGCGTGGGAACTGGTATCATGGAACACTTCAGGCTCCGATCATCGCAATGAAAACACCCTACACCACGTCGCGCCTTTCCCCTGGCAGCGCACCGGACCGGGAAATGCGCTGGACGAAAAACCCAAATTCAATCTCGATAAATTTAATCCCGCCTATTTCGAGCGCCTGCGTTCCCGCGTCATTGAAGCGCGCGACCAGGGCATTTACGTCTCGGTCATGTTGTTCGAAGGCTGGGGATTGCAACGCATGAAAGACAGCCTCATAAGCCACCCGTTCCATAAAGACAACAATGTCAATGGAATCAATGGCGACAAAAACGGCGACGGCCTCGGCGTTGAAATCCATGAATTAGTAAATCCTGATATCCTCGCCATCCAAAAAACATACATCAAAAAAGTCATAGATACCGTCAACGATCTCGACAATGTTTTATATGAAATTTCCAACGAAAATCACCCTGCATCCACGCCCTTTCAATACGCCATGATCTATTTCATCCACGACTACGAAAAATCAAAACCCAAACAGCACCCCGTTGGAATGACCTTCCAATTCAAGGGCGGCAGCAATCAAGACTTGTACGACAGTCCCGCCGATTGGATTTCCCCAAACCCCGACGGCGGCTATCGCGACAATCCGCCCGCCAACAAAGGCGGCAAAGTCATCCTGACCGACACCGACCACCTCTGGGGAATCGGCGGCAATCAGGCATGGCTATGGAAAAGCGTATGCCGTGGATTAAATCCCATCTTCATGGATCCGTACGACGGCGTCGTACTGGGCAAGAAATTTGATCCCAAGTGGGAACCCATCCGAAAAAGCATGGGATACGCGCGCCGCATGTCTAAGCGGATGAATTTCACCACTATGATCCCACACAGCGATTTAGTTTCCACAAAATACTGCCTGGCCGAACAGGGAGAAAAGTATCTAATCTATCTCCCCGAAGGTAAACAAGTCGAAGTCGATCTCTCAAACGCCAACGGAAGTTTCACTTCATTCTGGTTCAACCCAAACAACCGCGAACGTCAACGCGGTAATGAAATCAACGGCGGCGCCAAACAAACCCTGACATCCCCTTTCGGAGAAGCAGACGCTGTGCTGCTCATTCGAAAATCTCAATAGGAAACCTGATCAGGAGGATCATATTTTTATCTGAATCTGGATAACCAGGATAGAAGGATATTCAGGATTTTATACTCTTGGGTAGTTTTAAGGATTTGGAATTTTGAGTTTGCGCAAGTGATCTCATCAAGGGCTGACCGCATTGCGGTCTTGCCCTTGGCGCCCGGCGTTTAAAAAAGATGTGACGCGCTTTCGCTTTGTCCCATCCGACCAAACTAACTTCACCTCAATGATCAAGATGTCTCATTTTCCAAATTGTTCAAGCGCCCATTGTTTGAAAACATTTTGCGCTTTCCCGCCTTCGCCTGGGAAGCCGTCATGCTGCACCATCCAGATCATCACAAGACCCTTGGCAGTGCTGATTTGCATATTCGTGGCAAAAGCGCCGCCGTGCCCGAACCAATCATCGCCTACGGACAATCCAAAGCCGTAACTTTCTTTCACCGATTCCGGCGTCTGCCGCCCGGTCAGTTCTTTGAATGCCGCGTCACTGAGGAAACGTTTACCATTCAGTTCGCCGCCATTGAGCAGCATCTGGCAGAAACGCGCTGTGTCTTGCGCCGTGGAAAATAGCCCGCCCGCAGGCATTGGGAACCTGTTGGTTCTATTTGTAAGTGGATAGGTAAGCTGGCCAATGGGAATCTCTACCAGATTCTTTTTTCCAGCGCCTGGACTATACGATTTGGCGATCCTCTGCGTCTGCTCTTGGGTTGGCCAAAAAGTAGTATCTTTCATCCCAAGCGGCGTAAACAGCCGCTGCTGCATGAAATCTTCGTATTTCATTCCACTCACGACTTCGAGGATGCGCGCCGCCGTATTGATGCCCGCATTGGAATAGGCATAGTTTACGCCCGGCTCTGTCTGCAGCGGCGTCATTGCATAACTGCGCACGGCGGCGGCGAGCGGCAAGCCATCAAGAGTCGGCGTCTCAATGGCAGATTTAAACGGCAGTCCGCTCATGTGACTGAGGACTTCACGGACCGTGATGGGGTGGGTATGGCTTGCGCAGTAGAGCGTGGTCGGCATCTTTCTCCACCACGACCATCTGCCCACGGAACTCCGGCAAGTATTTCTCTACGGGATCATCGAGTCCGATTTTCCCCTCGTCCACCAGCATCATCACCGCGACAGCTGTCATGGCCTTTGATTGCGAGGCGATCCAGAATATGGCGTCGGATTCCATATCCTTCTTTCCGGCGATATCGGAAAATCCAACAGTTTCCACGGACAACACTTTGTCTTTGTCAGCCACGAGCGCGACAGCGCCAGCCAGTTCATGTTTTTCGATATATGGCTGAAGCAGTTCAGTGATAGAAGAAGGCGTCTCAGCAAAAACAATACTCGATAACACCAATCCAACCAATAACACAGGTAGTACTACAATCTTTTTCATCGATTATACTCTCCCTTTTTTAATACAGTCTGAGTTTATGATATCCTGATTTCTAATGAATTTAAGAAATTCTTGATAATATATATCATATCCAATTTAACAAGCCATCACCCGGCGCATCCTATTTAGATAATATTTGATTTAGTTTAGGCGATTTGATAATTTGCTGATCACGGTGATGCCAATATATTGTCAATGAATCGATTTCGGTAATTTCGCCGAATCCAAAATGTACTGACGATGTTGATTTAGAGAGATAACTGGAGCCGCCATCAATCATTCTGCTCCAGGTTCGCTCTCCCTTTCGGGCGACTACGCGCACCCCATATAAATCCGCTGAAGTTCCCTGCAACGATACGGTCAACCAATTGCCGGTTTTGGTTTTATTCTCTAACAATTGTGGAGAATCATCGATGCAGTTTATGATGATATCCATGTCGCCATCCAGGTCGTAATCAAGCAGCGCCGCTCCCCTGCCCGGCTTCGGCTTGTAGGTCTCAAATTTCATCACGCTGGTTATATCTTTATAATTACCTTCTTGGTTTTGATAAAAAGTCACGCCCTGTTCATACGCCTGACCCTGGCTCAGTTGGCGCACTTGCGGATAGATATGACCATTGGAGGTGAAGATATCCAGCCAGCCATCGGCGTCAAAGTCGCACCATAAGGCGCCCCAGGTTACCAGATTGTAACTGGTTCCTAAAAGCCCCACCGGTCCGGTGTTGTCGGTTAGATGCCCTTGCCCATCGTTGATAAAGAGACGATCAGTCTGCCGTTCATAAGAGGTCACATATAAATCAAAGAAGCTATCATTGTTATAGTCGCCCGCTATGACTCCCATGCTGGCGCCTTCAACGCCGGTTTCGGTGAAGGCGCCGCCTGACAGGTAACTTACATCTTCAAATGTTCCATCGCCCCGGTTCTGTAAGACGAAGTTATAGGTGGAATCGTTGGTGATATACAGATCAAGGTCGCCGTCGTTTTCCAGATCAAAGAAGACGGCGCCCATGGCTCGACCCACTGTAGGATTCATGCCTGCATTATCTGAGACATCGGTGAAGACCGCATTGCCATCGTTAAGATACAAGCGGTCTGGTTGAGGGGGAAAAGCCAGGGGTCCAGCGAAAACCGCCATGCCAAGATATGAACCTCGAACATCTGAATGCTTATCGGGATCAAATGCAACATAGTTGCCTACGAACAGATCAAGGTCGCCATCACGGTCTACGTCGGCGAATGCGGCGGCTGCGGCGTATCCATCATCAGCAGTATTTGAATGATCTGTGATATCACGAAAAGTTCCATCGCCATTGTTGTGGTATAGAGTGTTAGCGCCATAGTTGCCCACGAATAGATCGACATAACCATCATTATCCACATCACCGAAGATAGCGCACATGCCATACCCCGTGTCGCCAACTCCAGCCTGATCGGTTACGTCAATGAAACGCCCCTTATCGTTTCGATACAGCGCATTGCGATAACGGGGATCCGCCTGCTTGGCATCAGGTCGTCCATTGACGAAGTATATATCGTCATCTCCATCATTATCATAATCTCCCACTGCCACGCCTGACCCCATAGCGTCCAAAATCCAACGCTTGTCGGCATTGCCCAGGGTATGCTTGAAACTATCCAGACCGACTTTTCGGGTAACATCTTCGAATTTGAAAATACTGGATATAACATCGTCATTAGCATGACGGGTTGCATCAGGCAAAACTGCGGGTGAATCTGATTCAGTGTTTTTAACTTCCGGTCGCGATTGTACGGCTTGCGCTTCCTTTGGAACAGATGAAACCAACGGCGCATCCTTTGCTCCAGAGTAATTATAAAGCGCTTTTTTAAGATTTTGTAAATGTTTTGATTCACCATGCATCAACGACATTTTATCATAGTAATTGCGGCATTCATCAATACGGTCTAATTGAAAGAGCGACCATGCTTTTAAGACGGCGAACATTTCAGAGTCGCGCTGATCCTGGTTTTCTATCTGATCCAGGATATCAAGACATTCCTGATATTTCTTTCTGTTCTGATAAATCTGCGCCAACAGCATAACCAGGGTCTGGTTGGATTTTATTTTCTCGAATTGACTGAACAGGAGTTGCTGAGCCAAATCATCACGCCCGACCTGGATAAACTCAAGGGATAATTCATACATGCCCTGGAGTGGAATAGCGCGGGGATTATTAAATGAATGCCAGACGCGGCGTAGTTTGGGGCGATCCCATGATTTGAGATAGGTTGCTATACGGCGGACTTTTTCGACTTCCGCTTGCTTATTCCGTCGAGCCAGCGCCACTGATAAAGCATTGTAGGCTTCAAGAAAAAAGGGCTGCTGATTGATAACAGTTCGGAGATGCAGTTCAGCCGCGTCACTATTACCCAAACGATTTTCCAACAATCCAAGTTCATAATGCACCAATCGATGATAGGCGTCGAGTTCCATTACTCTATTAAACAATTTACGGGAATCATCGCTATTGCCCATGCGGGAGAGAATGCAGCCTTTTAAGAAGAGTCCCTCTACATTCCTGGGATTGATCTTAAGCAGTTTATCCACCCATTCACGGGCTTCAGGGTATTGATGCTTGGTATATGCCATGACGGATGCGCTTTGCAGGAGATGCTGGTTTCCGGGATCATCATCAACTGCCTGACCAAGGATGCTCATGGATGTATTGATATCTTTGGCATTCAGATATGAGTCAGCTAAAGATAAACGTAACTGACTTCGCTTGGGATAGTGTTCGATCAGCGCTTCAAAAACTGGAATCCATTCCTGCTGAAAAGATTTCTCTTGCAGAACCTCATCAATCTTCTGCAACTGTTCTGAAGAAATGTTTCCGGTTGATGATTGGATCAGTTCCGAGGCCAGTTTGACATTATCATCGCGCAACGCATCAACCAGTTCGAGACGTTGATCTGCATAAACCGCAGACTGCCATATCAAACATACATATACAATTGCATAAACCAATGTCCGCTTAATCAACATTTACCCTTCCTCCCCGAAAACATTATCCTACAGGGAAGTATTAGTGATAGCAACATAATAATTGCATCACGCAAAATATCATGCCATCTTGGCAAAACAAATTGAACAAATCTATTAGCCATTTCCTACGCTTTGTTATAATGCAATAATGATTGTACCTAATTTGAAAGGAATTATTATCATGAGACATATACTATTAAAAAAGTTTACCAAGTTCTTCGTGCTTGCAGTGCTACTGGGAATGGGAATGGTAGTGATATCATACAGTCCAGCTATTGCTGAAGATGACATAAAGCTGATTGTCCGCGCCGATGATATTGGCGCCGCTCATTCAGTAAATCTGGCCTGCATCAAAAGCTATAAAGAAGGCATCGCCCGCTCGGTGGAAGTATTGGTAACCGCTCCCTGGTTCAACGAAGCCGTAAAGATGCTTAATGAGAATCCCGGTTATGATGTCGGCGTTCATCTCGACCTGACCAGTGAATGGGAATATTACAAATGGGGACCGATATCTAACGCGCCAAGTCTGGTTGATGAGCAGGGGCATTTTTTCCCTATGACTTCTCAACGTAATGATTTCCCGCCTAATACTGGTTTCCTGCAATCCAAATGGAAGATCGAAGAAGTCGAACAGGAACTACGGGCGCAGATTGAATTGGCCAAACAGAAAATCCCGCATGTTTCCCATATAACCAACCACATGGGCACAGCGACCTGCACCCCGGAACTGAAAGCGCTGGTCAACAGATTATCAAAAGAATACCAACTGCCCCTCTCGGCGCCTGGACTGCAATCCGCAGGCGGCTTTGGCGGCGGCCAAACCACGCCGGATCAAAAGATCGACGCTATGGTGAAAATTCTGGAGAACCTTAAACCGGGCGTCTGGCTATTCGTCGAACATCCAGCTTTTGATACCCCGGAAATGGAGACCATCGGTCACGAAGGATACCGCAATGTCGCCGCCGACCGCGATGGAGTCACCAAGGCCTTCACCAGCGATAAGGTAAAAGAGGTCATTAAACGCAGAGGAATCAAACTGGTTAGTTATAAAGACCTGTATTAGAACGGATTAGATTTTTAAATTCAAAAAAGCCCCTCTTCATTACCGAAAAGGGGCTTTTTATATTATCGTTCTAAATAAAACATGGCGTTGTCTATCACCCTAATCTTCAGGAAGATATGGATACCAAGTCATCATTAATATCAATGAACCGATGACGAATGCTCCCGCCAGGACTGCGAAATGCGTCCAATGATGGATCACGGCATAAACCGGCATTAGATATAGACTGAGAACTACAGCCAATGCTATCACTGTATTGAACGCATCGCGGGTGAAGTTATCATTATTAGGTGGAATATTCTCAACGCCAATCTCATTTTTAATGGGCCGCCACCATCCACCCGGTCTGATTGAAGCGTAAAAATCATGCAGGATTTTTCTATCAGTAGCGGGAGTCGCGAAGGTAGCGATAATAGCGGCAATAAACGAACCTCCGATAATGATATAGAGACTGACGTAAATCGGCGCCTCAGGATAAACAATAGTTAGAAAGAAACATAAGAACATTCCTGCGCCGACTGATCCTACCACTCCCCAGCCATTGAATCTCCACCAATACCAGCGCAGCAGGTTGGGTATCAGGAATCCGGCGCTGAAGACCATAATCAGCCAATTCCATATTGATGTAATTGAAGTCGCGTTAAATCCGACGCATACTCCGACAATGATGATTGATAGGGATGCCAGGTATGACGCACGGGTCAATTGTTTCCTGGTAGCATCGGGATTGAATAAAGCGCGGTAGAAATCTTCCACAATATAGGATGCGCCTACATTGATGGTTGAATCGAAGGTTGACATAAAGGCCGCGATAAATCCCGCCAGGATTATCCCTTTCAAACCGACGGGAAGATATTCATTCAACACAAATGGCAGAACTTTTTCGGTATCAGATACTCCAGCGATCCCGGTGATGGCCAGAGCAGTGATGCCTATACACATAGCCCAGCGCGATACCAGAAAGAACGACCATGCAGCGCCTAGTTTACAACTTTCCCTGGCGTTGCGCGCCGATAGGAAACGCTGAAAATCTGTCAGTTGACCCGGGCCGCCTGCGTTCAACATCATGCCTTTAACCGTCCAGGCGATGCACATTAATCCAAAAAACTGATAGTCGGTATTGGCCAGATATTCCGGCTGCCAGCCGGGCATGATATCAAGCCACCCTTCGGGTACTGAAGCCACCAGTGATTCATAGGAAATATTATTGTAACAGATGACCGCCACCATAAAGGCGGCGATAGTCAGAATAACAGTCTGTATTACGTCAGCAAAGATAACGCTATACATGCCTCCAAGAATTACATAGACTGAGATTATACTGATGATAAACAAGGCGCCGGTGGTTTCTGATACAGGCAAGTAAACTGAACTGAATTTGCCGATCCCCTGAAAGGCGTAACCGATCAAACCGACGCAGAACACTATAGCCATAACCGCATAGGCCTGACGCGCTATCCGTCCGTCAATCCCTTCACCGAAACGGGTGCGAATCCATTCGGCGCCAGTGACCACATTAGAGCGCCGCACCCACTTGCCCGCGAATGTCATAAAGAAAGCGGGCATCATGAATCCCCATGACCAATGAATCCACATTCCCTTGAGACCCATAGTATAGAACATGGCCACAATCCACATGGTTCCGGTGATGTCATAGGTAGTAACGCTGCCCGACATGGCCAGAAAAAGCCAATGCGTCTTGCGTCCCGCCAGGAAATAATCTTCCACGCCGCCAGCGGCGCGGCGCCTTAAATAGAGACCGGCGCAGACTATACCTAGTAAATATACAACGAGAATAGCAATATCAATTGGATGAAGATTCATTAAAAAGTTCCTTCAGTTGTATTCTTAAAGCCACTCGACGAACTCAAGTATGTTATTATCAGGATCAGCGAAGTAAACCCACCGGACTTTGCCGGTGATTTCCAATGGACCTTTGATTATCGGGACTTGCTTCTCATGCAGTCCGGATAACAGCCCATCCATATCATCGGTTCCAATCGCCAAATGAGGACAAAACGGCTCTTTAATATCTTGTTTAACTCGTGGAACAGGCTGATTGTTATCATCCAACAATTGCAACAATTCCAGGTTTCCGCCATTCAGTTCCAGAAAAGCGAACGCTTCATGGTGTTGTTTATCAATTTCTTTGAACATTAATTTGAGTCCGATTTTTTCGGTGTAGAACTCTATAGACGCTTCCAGGTCAGAAACGCCGAAAGCAAAATGATCAGCTGTAAAACCAGGCATGCAAAATTCTCCTTATAATTATTCATAATGGGTGGCAAGGGCAAGACCGCATTGCGGTCAACCCTTGATTAAACCACCCATTGTAGGCTAAAAATTGCTTAACTTATTGACCTTTGAGTTAGAGAGGGGTTGCGCTTCAACAAATCAACCCCACCTAACCTCCCCTAAGCCTGGGGGAGTGATACGCACTTCAATTGGCTAACCTATTACAATTATTTCTCATGCGTTTTACGCTGCGCGACGCCGGATTCGATAGCGGCTTTTGAAACTGATTCGGCGACTTGGGTAAAAACGCGCCGATCAAAGACGCTGGGGATAACGTATTCTTCCGACAATTCATTATCCGGTATTGTATTGGCGATAGAATAAGCGGCGGCCAGTTTCATTTCTTCATTGATATCAGTGGCTCTGACATTCAACGCGCCGCGAAACATGCCGGGAAAACATAGAACATTATTAATCTGATTTGGATAATCAGACCGTCCCGTCGCCATGATGCGGCAAAATCCATGAGCTTCCTCAGGAGTAATTTCCGGATCAGGATTCGCCAACGCAAACACGATGGGATCGATATTCATTGATTTCAAAGCATCCAGCGGAAACAGGTTCGGCCCGGATAATCCTAAAAACACATCGGCGCCTTTGGAAGCATCATAAATATCGCCTTGTATTTTTTGAGGATTAGTATTCTCCGCGAACCATTCCTTTATAGGGTTCATCCCTTTTGTTCGTCCAGAGTAAATTATTCCCGTACTATCTATTCCAACAATATCTTTGACGCCTAAATTCATCATCATCCTGGTGCAGGCGACTCCAGCCGCTCCGACGCCAAGTATAACCACCCGGATTCCATCTACCTTCTTGTTCACAACTTTCAAGGAATTTATCAAAGCCGCAGTCACAACAACGGCGGTGCCATGTTGATCATCATGAAAAACAGGTATATCGACTAAGGTTTTTAATCTGTTTTCAATTTCAAAACAGCGCGGAGCGGATATGTCTTCAAGGTTAATGCCGCCAAAACCAGGCGATATTAATTGCACTACCCTGACAATCTCATCGGGGTCTTTGGTATCAAGACAGATGGGATAGGCATCCACTCCGGCGAATTCCTTGAACAACATCGCTTTGCCTTCCATAACCGGCATGGCCGCTTCGGGACCGATATCACCCAATCCCAAAACAGCGGTTCCATCAGTGACGATAGCCACTGAATTGCTTTTTATGGTCAGGTTATAAACAGCATTGCGGTCTTTCGCAATCGCCATACAGACGCGGGCCACGCCCGGCGTATATGCCATTGATAAGGCGTCGCGCGTGTTTAAGGGCATTTTACTCTCCACGCTGATCTTGCCGCCCAGATGAAGCAGAAATACGCGGTCAGATACATTGCGCACTGTAATGCCGCTCATCTTCTTGACCGCTTCTACAATCTCCGCCGCATGATCTTCATTACTCGTATCTATTGTTAAATCACGAATAATGATATTCTTCATCACCCCAACAATATCAACCGCTCCCATGTTGCCGCCCAAGTCGCCAACCACCGAGGCGACTTTAGCAAACTGACCGGGAACATTTTCAAGTTCCAAACGA
Organism: bacterium; assembly: GCA_963662285.2. Lineage (GTDB taxonomy): Bacteria > Hinthialibacterota > Hinthialibacteria > Hinthialibacterales > Hinthialibacteraceae. Next base: position 1,285,433 of record CAXXMV010000006.1, on the reverse strand, counting down.
ATCGTAATACTGTGACTGGCTCCAGGCGTGACGTTGACCATGACAGAATCCTCCCTTTACACGATAAATTCGTTTAACCGGATAATTCTTAATCCATAATCATACTTATGCAATGTAGAACCTATCAGAAAGTAAGTTTCACAAACTTAGCTTCATAAGGTTTGAATGTAAGTTTTTTTAACCTTTTCTCAATTACTTCTTCAATAACGTTGACCTCGTCCACCCGGCGAATCTTTTGCAATTCAGAAAGATCATTGATAGGAATGGACTGTTCTTTGCCCTCTACTTCGCGTAAATGAAGAATAACGCCATCACCATAACGCGACGGGTGAGCCTCAACCAACAGCAGGTTTTCCGAATCAATATCCAAAGCCGATAATGCCGCTGGCTGTTTGCTTGACGCATCTTTAACCGGCGGTAATGGGCGGGCGACCATCGGGACGCGCGATCCCCAACCAAAACGTGACGCAGTCTTCATGCGGTTATCTTCGGTGGAAGTAAGCGAATAACGCCACTTGAATTCACCCTCCTGGCTGGCGCGGAAATTGGTGAACCAATAATTATTCATTACCCAAGAATAGACATAAGTATTATCAACTTTAAGAGTCTCCTGCCACTTACCCAGGTTGATATCGCCAAACTGCACCAGAGGCGCCTGATCGCACACCAGGATAACCTGTTGGTTATCATTCTTAAGCGTCAGGAAATTCTGCACAGTCTGCCAATCAGAAGAAGAACGTGGAATCTGATCTATACCGGGACGCACAACGCCGCCTTGTCCTTCATAAGTAAATTTTCCATCTTCCAGGTTAAACGGAAACGCCACATAGACAGCTTCAGGGTCTGTAATAGGATTCTTGCGGATGGCGTAAAGAAATTCGATGCGCTTTTCAGTATCATACAAGCGGATTTCACAATGCACTCCACCAGGAACGGCGCAACCATCAGCTTCGCCGGAAATAACGACGCTTCGCCAGATCTGTCCATTATTGCCGCTTTGGATCTTCACATCTCGTAATGATGAACGTTCAAAAGCGCCTTTACGTAATTCACGGCTGCCGGGTACGGTTGCGGAGGATATCAGTTTTTCATAAATAAACTGCCCCAGGTCCCACTGGCAACTATCGTCGCACAATTCGGTTTTGCTCTGTTTATCAACCAGACTGGTTATAGCGCCGGTCTGCTTATCAATTAATATACGGTAAAAATCGTTTTCCAGAATAGTGACATCCGTCGGATTCTCTTTTTGCTCAATGGCTTCTTTCCTGGGTTCGATATTAAAGATTTTGTAACCCAATGCAGGCACATCATCGGCCCACAACGCCCAATAAGAACCTTCAGCCCTGTTGCTGAGCAACTGCGCCGGAACTACTTTACCTGTGACGGGATTCACAATGCAACGTTTGCCATCCGTCGCCAGAATTTCATGATCAATAAATACTTTTACCTCACCCGACCGCTTCCAATTAAGCGTATTAAATACTGCAATAGTTGGATCGTCGCCGCGCGGCACAGTACCCTGTAACAGACCAAGGGCTTCTTCGCGCAACATGCCTGCCTGCTTCACTCCATTCCACACATAAGAAGCTTTCTCACCCCACTGAACCATAGTATTTTCGGCCATAGTATCGCTGACGCTCTCGGCGGCGCCATAGGTGTGCTCATCATAAAACAAGAGTTGTTCGTGAACGCTATCCACTCTTTGCATTACATCAGGCTTAATGTCAGCGCCCAGCATAGCAGACATAGCTAGCAGAGTCTGATTGACCTGCATGGCGACATGCGTATCGCGCGAAGCGCCCGTTTCACGCGCCGCAGAACCGAATCCATCTGTCCACCAATCCGGCCAGGATTGCTTATGAACCGCCAGTTCGTCGCCATGATTCTCTTTAACATAATCAAGAAATTCATGAGCCGTAGACAAGCGCAGTTTAGGCCAGGCATAGGTATCATTCCATTGTTTTACTACATCACATGCAATGGTGGATGGCGGAGAGTTATCAGTATGGTAACCGGAAAATTTGACGGCGATGCGGTCAAAGGGATATTCTTGTTCATCAAGGAATTTCAGATAACCCAACAAGCCTGTTTTGAATGGCGCCATTTCGCCGCTGTGGATTTTCCACATGTTTCCAGTATGGTAATGGTCGGAGCGATGCACCATCACCCGGCTGCCGGAGGGAGACTCCCACCAGAAACAGGTCGGACGGTCAAAAGGCAGCAGCGAGCGCGTCTTATTGATTCCCATGGTCAGATATTCAATTCCGATATCTTCAAAATAATCCACCAGACACCAACCGGCGCCATTGACGTCGTTCTGCATCGTGGTTCGAACCGGAACACCTAATTGCTGGTTGATCGAACGTAGCGACTGAAGTGAAGAAGCCAATGAACTCTCATCAGCGATTTCAGCCATATTAAGAAACATGCCCGCGATTTCGATGCGACCCTCGGCGACGCGCTTTTTCAATCGTGCGATCTGCTCAGGAGGACGTCGATTCAAATATTCCCGCACCACCCAACTGATTTCACAGGTCCAACGGAATTTGGCGTCATCAGGATAATCATCAGTTAAATCGCAAAAATCCAGCGCATAATCAATATACTGAAGATGCGCCGGAAGAATTTCGGTCTGTGGGCGGGTATACCCGATATCTGTATGAGTATGTTGTAGAAGATAGATCATCCATTTTTTGGGAGATTGGATGATTAAACCTTTTTGCTCTTTGCTATCGGTGGATGTAGTGAACAAAACATCAACCGGTTCAGAGGTAGATGGAATCTTAAACTCAAAACGGTGCGTTCCCAGAGGAATATCACCCAAAGGAAATTCATAACTTTTATCCCAACTTTTTGAGGTAAACCGACATGTGGCATTGAGCAACCCGCCTGACTCAAGACTGGCGGTTATCAATTGTCTCTCGCCCTCAGGAGTTTTCAACACCAAAGACGAGGATGTAAAATCAACAGATTTAATCTTATTCTTGAAGGCGTTGTCGGTATGAACGCCGGATGCAACGCCTTGAACCGGATCGCCATTGGCTTCGAATACTGTTATCAGCAATCCCCAGCCGCCGCCCATCTGGTCAACTTTACCCAGCAGCCGGTTACGTCCCTTTTTCAACGTAACCTTAACTAAATCGACTTCCTGTTCTATTTTTCTTCCAGCATGATTGCTATGAACCAGTTTATCGTTAACCCACACGCGCACCCCGTCATTGCTGCGCACTTTGAGCAAAACCTCTTTGGATTCATCGGCGACCAGTTCACAAAAAGAGTAAACCACGCCTTGGGTCAACCAGGTTGATTCAAGAATATTAAGGTAATCCAGCAGCCCGGCTTCGTCGCTTACTCCGGTCTTCCAGGCGACTGTTTTACCCGGCTCGTATTCAAATTTATCGCCTTCAGAAGGAACATATTCCGTCTCGCCGCCCTGCTTATAAAGAAAATCGACATAGAAACCGATGCTCTTCTCATCATTATGATATACCGGCGTATATGGCAATGGCCCGGCGACTTGCCATATCGGAATCGATCCATTGTCGCGCAGAGGGAAAGTTTCCCATGTCTCAGAATAGGTTGATAAAGCAAAGATAGGTAAAGCAAATAATACAAGAATACAAGCAAAACGTTTCATATTAATTCATCCTTCCAGTAAATAGGTTTAAGCCAAGTGGACCACCATATACAATAGATGATATGGTATATTGAGATTATTTCAAAAATTCCCGGTTTGCGCCAGTTCCAGAGAACAATTTTAAGTTATGCGTCTGCCCGCCAGCAGCGACAAAATCAAGAAAACCATCGCGATTCACATCCCCTACCGCGAATCCCTGCGCCGCAACCGCCTTATCTATTTCTATTCGTTTCCATTCATTGGATGATGCAATAAAATCATAATAATATATAGTATGCCCTGAGCCGCGGTATCCGGCGATTATTTCATCATCGCCGTCTTTATCGAAATCAGCGCAAGCCAAGGCATGACCGACCACCAACGAATCATCAATCACCCGGCGTTGAACAGCAACAGTCGCATTGGTAATCATAGGTGAATATACTGCAACCATATTGCCATGCCAGGGATCAATCGTCGCCATAAACTTATTTCCATTACGCATTTTCCCAAGGACAACTTCACTGCTGCCAGAAAGCGTTCCCTGCTCTGTTGCGCCGTTGCAATGTTTTATCTTTGTCCAAACAGGCTTCCTGTTTGGATAAGTTCGCTGAAAACTCATTACGCCTTCCAGGCTGGCGGTATAAGCAATATCAGCTGAAGTTTGTTTTTCTATATATAACCCATGCAATAGATGAAGCGAATCATCTATTACCTCATATTTCCATTTATCGGTCTTGGGATCAGGAGGAATACTAAAAGATAATAGTCGAACCGGAGTTTGATTAAATGACGGGCCAGAAGATCCAACCCCGGCAATGGGCGCGGCGATAAGTTCTGGTTGACCATCGCCATCCAAATCAGCCCAGCGCACACGGTGGATGGTCGGTTCAGAGTGAATATGATGGGATTCCCAGGGCTGATTTATATCATTGGTTCGATCCAACCAAGATATGGTTCCCCCGCTTTTTGTATTACCAAGGTTAAAATCAGAAGCCAGAGCCAGTTCCAGTTCTCCATCATTATCCAGGTCGTAAAAGTCGAAATCGATATGCCGGGTCAGACCGTTTATACAAATCGGCCGCTTGCGCCATGAGGGATTCTCATACCAATAAACGCCCGATTCTCCTTCTCCCAGAACAGCGATATCGAACAAACCATCGTTATTGATATCGGCAATAGCGGTCTGATAAGCGCCGGAGATGTCATCATCAATGATTTTTTCTACGAATAACTCCGTAACCGGGTCAGCAAAGCAACTGAGACTCAGCAAAAGTAAAACCGCTAAATATCTTATCGAGTTACTCATTTTTCTCAGTTCATTTCTGTTCAGTATAAAAATATAGAGGGCTATCCTCCAGTTGGTCTATTATCGTTATCATTGTATAGAGAACAAGAGTGAAATAATCATATTGAATGAAATATAGGATAATTCTATGCGGCTATTATTTAATGTAATCGCGAACAGAAATTACACTTTTAGGTACAAGTTCTCTAGACATAGGAGCATACAGTGATATTTTCAGTTAATTGCTATTTCTCAAAAAAAGCAGCTTTATAACAATAATTTCAATCATTTCAGCGGAGGATTTAAAAATGAGAATCGTTATCCACGAAGAATATGAATCACTAAGTAAATGGAACGCCTATTACATAGCCAAGAAAATCATCGATTTTCAGCCAACCCCGGATAAACCTTATATTCTCGGTCTCCCCACAGGTTCATCACCGCTTGGGACGTATAAAGAACTGATTAATCTTAATAAAGCCGGAAAAATTTCATTCAAGAATGTAATAACATTCAATATGGATGAGTACATAAATTTACCGGAAGATCATACCGAGAGTTATCATTACTTTATGTGGCATTACTTTTTCTCTCACATCGATATCCCCAAAGAGAACGTCAACATTCTCAATGGCAATGCCGCTGATCTGAAAAAAGAATGCATCGAATACGAAGAGAGAATCAAGGCTGCTGGAGGAATAGATTTCTTCATGGGCGGCATTGGACCTGATGGACATATCGCTTTTAACGAACCCGGCTCATCATTGACTTCCCGCACAAGAATCAAATCTCTGACTTATGACACCATACTGGCCAATTCACGCTTCTTTGATAATGACGTCAATCAGGTTCCCACTCAAGCATTGACCGTTGGAGTTGGAACAGTTATGGATTCCAAGGAAGTACTGATCATCGTTAATGGATATAAGAAAGCCCGCGCCCTGCAAAAAGTGGTTGAAGAAGGCGTCAATCACATGTGGACAGTATCAATGCTGCAAACTCATCCCCATGCCATAATCGTATGCGATGAAGAAGCCACCATGGAATTGAAAGTGGGAACAGTTAAGTATTTCAAAGGCATCGAGCAAGACAACCTGGCATTACCTCAACTATGATAAAATAATTATAGAAATGGATCATTGCGATATGAAACACAGAATGCTCAATGAATCCGAGATCCAGTCACTGCTCGCCAAAGGCTGTACGAGCAGTGACTGGAATAATGTCCAAATATCCGACCCCTTCGATCCGGCAAGGTTCCGTAACATCCATTTCAGCGGAGCCATTCTTGTCGGCGCCTTCACCGGACATATCAAACTGCCGGGAGGCATGACGCTGCCCTGTGGATTATACGATAGCAGGATTCACAACTGCACTATTGATGATGACGTATATTTGGACAATGTCCGGTCCATCGCCAATTATCACGTTCATTGCAACGCCATAATCGAAAATGTGGTTACTCTTATAGTTGATGGAACCTCCAGCTTCGGCAATGGCAATCCAGTGGAAGCATTGAACGAAGGGGGTGGCCGAACCTTAACAATTTTTGACCGCCTCTCTTCTCAAATTGCGTATATGATGGTCTTGTATCGTCATAAACCAAAACTGATAAAAGAGTTGAATCGCCTGATCAATTATTACGCCGATTCCAAAACATCCGATATCGGGACAATCGGCCAGCGCTGCACCATCGCCAACTGTAAAACAATCCAGAACGTCAATTTCGCGGACTACTCTTACATATCAGGCGCAACCCGTTTAGAAAATGGAACAATTAACAGCTGCCAGGAAGACCCGACGACTATCGGAGATGGAGTTGTAGCCAAAAATTTCATCATTCTATCCGGTTCAAGCGTTGACGACCACTCAACCTTATCTGATTGCTTCCTCGGCCAGGGCGTTAAAATCGGTAAACAGTTCTCCGCCGATAATTCTGTCTTCTTCGCCAATTCCGAAGCGTATCATGGCGAAGCATGCTCCATCTTCGCCGGTCCCTATACCGTGACGCATCATAAATCGACGCTGCTGATCGCCGGTCTGTACTCTTTCTTCAACGCCGGAAGCAGCACCAATCAGAGCAACCACATGTATAAACTGGGACCGGTGCATCAAGGCATCCTGGAACGGGGTTCCAAGACGGGTTCTTCTTCATACCTGCTTTGGCCCAGCAAGACGGGTCCGTTCACTGTGGTAATCGGGAAGCATTATTCCAGGTTCGACTCATCAAACCTGCCTTTTTCATACCTCTTTGAAGATAAGGGAAAAAGCGTCCTACTGCCTTCCCGCAACCTGCTGACCGCCGGAACCATGCGTGACAGCAAGAAATGGCCTAAACGCGACAGAAGAAAAGACCCCGATCTGCTTGACCTGATCAATTTCGATTTGCTCTCACCATATACTATAGGAAGAATGATCAAGGGCATTGAAGAACTGCGCGCCATGAGCGGCGTAGATTCTCATCAGGATGAATATGTTAAATATAAGGGAATAGTTATCAACCGTTTCCGCATCGATTACAGCTGCGACAACTACGAAATGGCTATTCGCATCTTCATCGGAGACTGTCTGGTCGATCAGATCGAACAGTTAAACCAGGACGCGTCGTTTGAGGATGTACTGTCTATCTTCAAACCAACCGAAAACAGTGAACTATACGACTGGCGCGACCTCTCCGGTTTGCTTGCTCCAGCGCCTAAGGTGGAAGAGATTATTCAATCCATCGAATCTGGAGAAATTAAAAATATCCAGGATATCCAGCAAAAGTTCAATAAACTCCATAGCGAATATGAAGCGGATAAATGGGCCTGGTGCTGCTCGCTGATCGAGCAAAGATTAGGAACAATTTGTCAGGAAATTACTCTTAATAACCTGGGACACATGATCGCCGAGTGGAAGAACAGTTGCGCCCGTTTGCGCGAAATGGTTGAAAAAGATTCCCGTAAAGAATTTGACGCAACATCCCAAATCGGCTTCGGCGCTGATGGAGATGATCAAGACCGCCAACTGGATTTTGATTTAGTACGCGGTGACTTTGAAACCAACGAATTCATCAAAACCCTGCAAGCTGATACAGCCAAAGTCGAGCAACGAGCCGAACAAGTTGTCGAATTTCTCAAGAGATGTTTTTGAAATGTCAATAGATAAAGCATGGTGGGTCCCGCTTTTTGACCCACCGAATCGATTAGCGGGCGCCAAGGGCAAGACTGCAATGCGGTCATCCCTTGATTCAATCACATACGATTGTGAGTTTTCATATCCGTAGGGTGTGTCGCGCTTTTTTACCCACCGAATCGATTAGCCATTATGGCGAGCATTAAACAATGGCCTAATTCATGGAGGGTTGTTGTATGGTTTTCATTATATTCGGGGGTTGTATTCAATTCCAATGCAATAGATATTCTGTTTTTATTGTTAATGGGAATCTGTTCTCGAATATAATTCACCTCAATGAATTTTTATAGAAAAAAAATTAATACATCATCCAGTTTAATACTGGTGTTCCGATATCGACGTTCTCGGTTGTTAAGAATCTGATGTTTCTTACATTATCCTTGTCAAAGGGCCACGCGTAAAAAGCGGCAAAAACCTGCATATCATATGTAGACAAGAGTCCAGCAGAAGGACTCATTGCGCTCGTAATTCCCGGCGGGTAATCAATCCCATTATTGCCCGTGTGATACGCACCGGCAATATGACCAAACGCATGCTCCATTGAGCCTGAACCATAATTAAGAGTTGCATGAACGATTTTTCGATCTGCATTCTCACTAATTCCGACAAGTTCGTCTCCTGGATGAAAAGTAAGATTACATCCCTGATGCTCAACAGCATTGAAATTGGTTGCAAGACTAAAATTATTAGCATATTCCCTTCTTACAAAAAATGTTTCAGGCAGAAGAGGATGTTCAAGTCCATTAGCAGAAATATAATCATTCATTGGACTTATCTGATCCGCCCAGAGCTCGTTGAAGCGATCCATTGCAGACTGGATGTTCTCTAATTGCTCAGGTGTTGGATTATCGCCGAAATAAACATGAACCGGCAACTCCCATCGCGCCCGGCCCTCCATCATATCGGTTGCAAGGCCTGGATAAAAATAGAACGGATTGCCCTCATCGGTTGGGCCGACGTCGAATCTCTGAGGTGAATCTGCTGAAGCGGTAGTTCGATCATATGCATTCATCATTTCCTCCGGGGTTTGAATTGCTAAGTGATTTTCTTCCAATGGATCGCTCATGACAATATCAAAGCGATACTCGCCTGAACCATCAAAAGTCGTTCTCTCATTAATAGAATTATCATCATTAAAATATCGGGCGGTCCCATCAGTTACGGGCTGACCCGTTATAAGATCGTAAACATTTCCATAAATAGTATCAGGGAAATCTAAGGTTGCCTTGACGGTCTTTGCTTTTACCTCAACACCGCCTAAATCTTCAGCCAGATCAATGTATTCATCAATAATCTTCTGCCGCTCAATTCCTTTCGGATCTTCGTCACGGCTGGGCAAGAATGTGGTCTCAATCGGATCTGAATCAGGTGAGCCAATCCGGTACTCTAACGTGTCATCTTTGATCGTAATATAGTGTGAATCCCAATCTGAACGCGCTTTAGCCTTCTGCTCAATGCTCATCGGCTGAGCACCAGATTGTGTATATGCAGCACTGTTAAAGGTATCAATATATATGGTGCGAATAACTTCAGAAGCATTCGCGCTCAATGCGCCAAGCCCCATACCAAGAACACCAAGCCCCATCACGGTCTTGCCAATATTATTCTTCACTGCTTCGTACGCCTTCTTAAACATCATTCACACCTCATAGCCCCGTAGCCCACCACGAACCACCTAAGCACCGTAGGGTATGTCGCGCTTTTTAACCCACCGAATCGATTAGCCATTATAGGTGCTACATGCCTGTAAATAGCATAAAATATAGACCGAAAATATAGACAATACCAAATAACATAAATAACCAAGCTAACACACGCATGAATATTCTTAATTGTCGCGTGTATTTAAAGGAAAATGCTAAGTGGTTTACAACGAGCATAGCACTACAAACTATGATGCTATAATTTTTTGTTTGGCTATCAATTTGGTTATAAATACTGGTAAACAATAGCAAACAAGTCAGGATTAGGAATCCATATTTCCACCATGGATTTTCTACCAGTGGTCTTTTTGGCGCATCTGAAAACGAGGATAGAAATGAACTCATGATGTTTTCCTAACAATTTATTCAACAACGGGTGATTAGAGCAAGGCAAAAACATCCCTTGAGCTATACTAATATCATAAGTGATAAGCGGCGCCAAGGGAAAGACTGCAATGCGGTCAGCCCTTGATGCTACTACGTACGATTGCATCTAACCCTCGAGATATTCCACCTTCGGCCTCTGAAGGCGTAAGAAAAAATGTTATAATCCAATAAGAGACACCACTAAAAAGAGGTATACCAAAATGGGAAAACAATTAAACCGGCGTCATTTTATAGGAACAGGATTAACGGGGGCGGTGGCTTTGAATATGGGAGCATCGTCATTGGCTTCAGCCCAAAAAGATAAAGTCAAAAAAACAAGTTGCAAGATCGGGCTTATCCTTTATACCCTGCGCGATTATCTCAAGACTCCTGATGATATCGCCAGGTCATTTGAAAAAATCAAGAAAATCGGTTATGACTGCGTGGAGATCACCAGTTGCGAGGCCGTTTCTCCAGCCGAGCTATCGAAACTCCTTAAACAGAACGAACTGCAAGCCGTCTCAGCGCATACTGGTTGGGAAGGTATTTCAGGCGACGTTCAAGCGGTCGTCGACCAGAATAAAGCCATCGGCAATAGCCATGTCGTGGTCAGCAGTATGCCGGGCGAGTTCCGTAGCGACGAGGGTTATATGAAATTCGCCAAACTTATGAGCGAAGCAGGCGCCAAACTGGCTGAAGCGGGAATGACTCTGGGTTATCACAATCACAGTTTCGAATTCATCAAATACAATGGCCGCACCGGCCTGGAAATCCTGATTACTGAGAGTGATCCAAAACTTTTTAATTTCGAGATCGATACTTATTGGGTGCAGCATGGCGGCGCTGATCCAGCCAGTTTTATTAATCAGGTCGCCGGACGCGCTCCTACGGTTCACATGAAAGATATGGTTATGACCGACAAAGGACAGGTATTCGCTGAAGTAGGCGAAGGAAACCTGAACTGGCCTGCCATCCTCCGAGCCTGCAAAAAAGCCAAAGCCCAATACTGCATCGTCGAACAGGATAGTTGCCAACGCGATCCATTCGAAAGCGTTGCCATGAGCATCCGTAATATGAAATCCTGGGGCTTAAGTTAATCATCGCTTAATTTACTAAAACGATGTATTGTGTTTATACCAGCGGTGGCGTGCAATATCGCGCCATCGCTTTGTATTTTCTAGAGCGGCTTACAACGGAGGTTTCAATCCTGACATCATGCAAGCAGTAATTTTCGATATGGACGGCGTAATTATCAACAGCGAACCGATCCACCAAAAAACTGAATTAGACGCTTTAGCCAAACATGGCCTGATAATAGAGAATAAAGACTTAAGTTTTCTGTCCGGCGCCACCCGCAATGCTTTCATAAAAGGCATCTCGGAAAAATATGATTTCCACCCAGACTGGGATTTGCTTTTTGAGCATAAAGATCAAAATTTCTATCAACTAATGCATGATGTAGAACCCATTCCCGGAGTACTTACATTCATCGAAGACCTGAGGCTGAATGGCTTAAAACTCGCCATTGCCACCAGCGGCCAGGAACGCAGCATGCATTTCGTGCTTGATAAATTCAACCTGAAAACCACGTTCGGCGCCATGATCAGCGCCAGCGACGTCACCAAAAGCAAACCGCACCCCCAAGGCTTCCTAAAAGCGGCCAGCAATCTCTCCGTCGATCCAGGCCAATGCGTAGTCATCGAAGACTCCGTCAATGGAGTACGTGCAGCCAAAGCCGCTAACATGTACGCCATAGCCATCACAACAACTTTCTCCCGCGATAAACTCCACCAGGCGGACCGCATCATCGATAAATTTGATCAAATCAACGCCGCTATCATAAAATCTTTGTAGATGCATTTTGTTTATTGCGTTGCTTTGATATTACGCTTTCTGAGTTAAATCACCAACAATGAAAAACCAGCCGCCGAGAAACAGTTAGTTCCCGGCGGCGAGATTAGTTTTTAAGGTTAATTTCTTCTGTGATCTCAATAAATCAGTATTATTCATCAAGACATGGTAACCAATCAACATTTCGGTGATTATCGTAGAGGGGATTGTTGTTCGTAAGTCAAGTAAAATCAATGGTGCGAAAGGAGAGACTCGAACTCTCACGACCAAGGGCCACTAGATCCTAAGTCTAGCGCGTCTACCAATTCCGCCACTCTCGCATTTTGAAGCGTTTTTCACAAGTTGATATTTTAGGCAGACAATACGATTTCATCAACCTCCGGTGGACTCCTTTACGTAATCTTTTTCATTCCACACGTAAGGAACAGCCGGAGGCAGCAAGTCATCCGGTTGAATTTCTCCTTTTATGAGAGCCTGAGCCTGATTTTTGCGTTCTTTATAATCGTTTATCTCATTCAGAGCCGCCTCACGAATGGCTTTATCCTCATCGCCCGACCATTCATAGATAACCTTCCACGATTGAGGGGTATCAGTCCGAGCTAGCGCTTCAACAGCCATCACTCTTGATTTGCTTTCTTGGGTAGTGGTCAACATCTGAGTCCAATGCGTCAAGATTAGGTCGCCCCATTCTAGTTGAGATAACTCATGAATTATTGTCTTGTTGATTCCGAGAATATTTTCATTCCATTTATCCAATATGGCCTCACGGGTTTTTGCTGTGTCACATTTAATCAACGCTCCAAATAAAGAGGAACTAATTCTTTTAATCTCTAAAGTTCGATATTGCTTATCAAGTGTTTCTAGCAAAAACGGTTCAAAATGGGGATTGGGATTTTTGGATAAAAGATTGATCAAATATTCTTCCCCTGTAGGATTATTCATCAAAATATGTCTAGCATTAGAATATGATTTTGGAACTTTGATTTTTGAAAGAAGTTGTATTTTGTCGTTTTCATTCATATTTGATCGCCCAATATCATTAGTCAAATCTGTTTTAGAATAATTTGGATCATTAATTCGCGACTCAAAAAAAACTTTTAACTCAGATACCCTGCTATTCGGACTATGCATTTCTATTGTATTCCGCATCCAATCCGTAAGTTTGGGATTATACAATTGCCTGAATAGATTGAATGAAAAATTTCGGTTAAATCGTTCTTCATTCAGTTTCTTTTCAAAATATTGTTTCACCAAACTAGCAGATTTATTGTGTTGATAATTGCCGATTAGCCGAAGGAGATTTTGTTCTTCCAACTGCGAAAAATTATAAACCAGGTAATTGTATATTTGCGGGGGATGATATTTTAGGATGGCATATTCCAAGGGCAATTTTCTGGCTAATTTCCCCTCAAGGCGGTAAAAGTTTAGTAGTTTATCATCGGTCATATATACGCCTCTTCTACTCGATGGTTGCTTTGATCTGAAAAATTCTTTATATTGTTCGCAGATATATTCCAACACCTGAGGAGCAACCATTTCCATAGCATAAGATTCAAGCGAAGGTATTAAAAAAGAACCGGATTTTTCTGATCGAGCCATAATGTCATCAACCACCCGGATGCATTCGGCTTGATTCATCCCCTCCTGTATATTGAACTCGGCACGGACGATTGCATCTGCAGCATCTTTTAAGCGTTCATCTTTATTGGACTGCCAAACTAATTCCTTGAAAAGCAAACCGCTATAACGCCGGACATGCTCCACCCATGCCTTGTCAGGTTTATATTCAGAATGGCGTAATGCAAACAGAAGAGTCTCTAAATGCTCTTGTTGTGATAAAAATTCTACCTGAGGATAATATTCATAAGTCATACGTTTTTCAAATCCGAAACTACTCATACTCTCAATTCTTATTCCTGTGACTCCTGCGCATCTATATTTCTTAAAATTGAACCAATAAGAAAAATTATTCAAAAATTGTTCATGATTTCCATCATAGAGAAAATGCATAATATCATCTCTTTGATCATCAGGCATCAGATTACGAGGGGAATAACTCATCAATAATCCAGGATAATCTGGAATCGCAATAGGCGTTTCAACCAACGAACGAAAAAGTTTTAGTCTTGGTTGACGCGGTGGAGCATCCCATTTAGGAACTTTATTCTCAAACTCTTTTTTAGTTATTTCTATTGGAGTTTGCCCTAAATAAACACCATTGCAATACACATCGATCCCCGATACATAACCATTATCAATTATTTTTATTATGCTTTCAGGTTCACTAAAGTGGTTTATATAAAATTGATAAACGGGATAAAAAAATATTGTTATAATCAAAACTGCAAAAGGCAGCCAGAAAAAACTCTTTCGAACAATAATATTATGTTTCATCATTATTCCTCTTATTAAAAAATTCAGAAATATCAGGAATCAATTTCTAATTGTTGGTAAAAGTACAAACAGACGCAAATACAGTATATTGATAATGAAAAGACAATTGAGATAAGAAACATATCATTTCTGACCGTTGTTGCTCTCCCCCATAAAATCATAAAAAATAAAGGACAAATAAGGCAGGAATAAATAATTATCAAAAACTTAAATATGTTGGGATAATTTTTAAAGTTCTTAAGATACATAAATAATTGCGCATCAATCATTGTGTACATTCCAAAAGCAAATCCAAAAAAGGAATAGAAAATGACCGGTATCAGAACTCGCAACTCATACCACATAACATAAGGAAAATAGGGTGAACTTAAATCTTGCTGTAGTACATTTCTCATCCCACTGGCTAGAAGAACAAGAATAATACTTGTTGATATGGTTAACAAAATTATCCCGAACATAAGCCTATAAGAGAACAACCTTGTTTTAGTAAGCGGTAAGGTAAACACAAATGCCTGGGTACGGCTGTTGTCATGAAAAATCCTGGCGCCTATCACATAGCCATGCAAAATGGATATCACCCACAGCGCCATATCATGTACACCATGAGGTTGCGAACGAAACAGGATATATCCAAATAACACCAGCAGCGATGCTGTATATAACCAATAAGTCTTCCGTAATTCAAAGAGCATTAATTTACACATCATCGGGCGGACTCCTTTACGTAATCTTTTCCATTCCACACGTAAGGAACAGCCGGAGACAGCAAGTCATCCGGTCGAATTTGGCCATTTATCAGCGCCTGAGCCTGATTTTTAAGTTTCGTATAATCCGTTATTGCTTTAAGAGCCGCATAACTTACGGCATCATTTACATCTTCCAACCATTTATTAAGCACCTCCCACGACTGGGTAGTTTCAGTCCTGGCTAACGCTTCAACCGCAATTACTCTCAACTCGTTATCTTCTATATCTGATAGTATCGGCGTCCACTGCGTCAATACGGGATCACCCCAATTAAGACTGGATAACTCACGAATTATATTCTTATTGATAATAAGAATATTTTCATTCCATTTATCCAATACAGCCTCACGGGTTTTTGCTGTATCGCATTTAATCAACGCCCGGAATAATGAAGAGCTAATTCTATCTATCTCTAAATTTTCATATTGCTTATCAAGTGTTTCCAGCAGAAACGGTTCAAAATGTGGATTAGGATTATGAGATAAGTAAGATATTAAAGTCCATTCATTTTTAGGGTTTAGTTTTACAATGGACATAGCATCTTCATAGGATTCTTTATGTTTGATTCTCGCAAGCATTCTAATTTTATATTCATTAGGTAATTTCGAACTATAGACATAGTTGATCAAATCTTCTTTTTTATCTTTCGGATACCTGAAACGCGTTTCAAAGAATTCTCTTAATTCGCTATAATATTTATTTGTTGTATGCTTTTCTATTGTTTGCGCCATCCATAGTGTGATATCTGGATTATGTATTTCTTTGAATGATTTAAATAATGTCGAAGTAACAAATTGGTTTTTCATAACTACATTTTCAAAATGTAGTTTCACCAAACGTAAAGCATTATTTTTGGGATAATTGCCTACGAGTAACAGAAGGTTTTCATCTTTCTTATGCGAATAATTATAAACCAGGTGATTGAATATTTGTGGTGGATGATAATTGAATATTGCGTGTACTAATGGCAATATTCTTGCATCTATCCCTTCCAGGCTATAATAGTAATAAAAGTTATCGATAGGTATGTTTCCATCCCGTCTAGTCCACAAGTTTCTTAATCCATCAAAAAGATATTTATATTGTTCACAGATGTAATCCAATACCTTCGGCGCAACTATTTCCAACGCATACGATTCAACTGAAGGTATAATGAAAGAACCGGATTTTTCAGATCGATCCATAATCGCATCTACGACCCGAAAGCATTCTGCTTGACTCATCCCGTCATGGATATTGAACTCAGCGTGGACAATAGTATTAACAGTGTTTCTTAAATGTACGTCATTTTTTGATTTCCAAACCAATTCATTAGAAAGCAAACTGCTATAGAGCCAGAAATGATCCAGCCATGCTTTATCTGGCTTATATTCTCTTTGTCGCAATGCAAACAGAAGAGTCTCTAAATGCTTTTTCGATGACAAGAAATAAACGTCTGGAGTATATGTTCTAAGTTTACCATATCCAGAACTAAGGGCTCTATTTCCTTCTACTCCTTTGCAGCCATCCTTCTCAAAATTAAACCAGTAAAAACATTTCAAGTTTTTATTTTTATCATACTTAAATCTATTCGTATAAGAAGATAATGGATCGCATGGCGAGTAACTCATTAATAATCCATCAAATTTTGTAATTACAGTAGGCAATACAAAATTCAAATAAGATGTATTTATACTTGTTTGACGTGGTGGCTTATTCCATTTAGGAACTTTCTCAACGAATTCTTTAGTAGTTATTTCTATTGGGGTTTTCCCCAGATAAACATCATTACAATAAACATCTATCCCGGTTATAATCCCATTATCAATTATTCTAATAAGTTCAATTCCCGAATCAGCCTTATTGTAATAATTCACAAGAGAACCAGCAGAAACTCTTTTGGCTATTGATGAAGCCTGCCAGTTATTTAAATAGTAATTCAAATAATATACAAAAAAAATCAACACAGGTATTACCCAGATGCAATATGGAATCCAGGATAGTTTCTCTCGAATAGATGAATCGTTTTTCATTACATTTCCTCGTAGTAATATTTCAGAAGTATCATGAATCTATTTCGAAATGTTGATAGAAGTAAAATGGCATACATACACTAAACAATAATACTACTAACAAAAATGGTATATAAAACATATCATTCACCACGATTTTTACTACAGATTCTAATTTAAATAAACTCGTCAAGGTAATAACATTCATTATGATATGATAACTCATCAAAGAGAATATGAATAAATTGTGATATTTAGAAAAATTCTTTTCAATATAATTTGCTAATTGCGCATGGATTATTGTGTGCATTCCAAATAAATATCCAAAAAATGTACACAGCATAATCTGATATAAAACTCGAAACTCATACCATATTACATAAGGAAAATATAGAGAATCCAATGATTGCTGTAGTACATTTCTCATCCCACTGGCTAATAGAACAAGAATAATGAATATAGATATGGTTATCAAAAGAATGCCATAAATAAATCTATATACAAACAATCTTGCTTTAGTGAGCGGAAGCGTAAATATAAATGCCTGGGTGCATCTTTTATCATAAAATATCTTTCCACCAATCAACGCGCCATGTACAAACGCTATAAACACAAGTATCAAATCAAGAAATCCATGTGGTGACGGACGAAAAAGAATGTATCCAAATAACACCAGCAGCGACGCTGTATATAACAAACAAGTTTTCCGCAATTCAAAGAGCATTAATTCACGCATCATCAGTGGATTCCTCCATATCTGCGTTAATCAATCCAGCGCGGTTTTGCTCCAGCGTCACGAATAAATCTTCCAGATTAAATCCATTAACCTGCGCAGTATCCCCACAACTGAATTTTGCGCAGAACGCGCTGAATCTTGCTTCATCATAATCAGCGATGATTGCATCAACGCCGTTATCATTGCGCTTGAACTGAAGCGTCTGAAAATATTGCTCAAAATCAGTTTGCTCGAAACTACCGGAAATATGAATCTCGCGGATCGATTGCTTCAACTGATCCAAGCCGCCATCAATTAATTTCGTCCCCCGGCTGATCAATGTAACCTGATCCACCACACGTTCCAAATCGCTGAGCAGGTGGGAAGAGATAAATACCGTACGTCTTCCGTCACAGGCGATATCCAGAATCCTATCCAGCAACTCACGCCGGGCGACTACATCCAATCCCGAAGCTGGTTCATCCATTATTAAAAGATCAGCGTTTTGACACAGAGCCAACAGGATGCACAACAACCGCTTCTTCCCCTTAGAAAGCGCGTGGAACGCCGTATCAACGATTAGTCCAAAATCCGTTAATAACATCCGGCATAGTTCATGATTCCACTCAGGATAAAACGCCGAACGGAACTGCACTGCATTCCGTGGAGTCATCCAACCAGGTATCTCCATATTTTCCGAAACATAAGCCACCCGACGGCGCTGTTCTTCGCTATGCTTCCAGGGATTGCTCCCCAACGTCAGCACTTGCCCGGCGCTGGGGTGAAGATGCCCCATTACAGTGCGGATAGTGGTGCTCTTCCCCGCTCCGTTCATCCCTAGAAAGCCATGAATTGAACCCGCTTTGACCTTCAGATCCAACATACATACGGCGACGTTCTTATTAAAAGTCTTGGTAAGCCCCCGCGTCTCGATCATATATCACCGCCCGCTTTTCGTAATTTTCTTATGCTCCGCCTGCATCATGTCGATGATCTCATCCATATCCATTCCCAGGCGCAATCCCTCAACCAGCGTCTTGCGCACATGATCCTGCATCAAACGCTTCACCTCTTGGGATGACAGCCGCACCTTCATATCCGATACGAACGCCCCCTGCCCCTGGCGCAACGTGATGATTCCCTGGTTGGCCAGTTCCGAATATATGCGGGATACTGTAGTGGGGTTAATCTTCAAGGACTTGGCCAGTTCACGGATCGAAGGCAGTTTATCGCCAGTGCGCAGCTCGCCGCTGACCACCTTAAACTTGATCTGCGCAATAGCCTGACTACAAATCGGCTCGCCGCTATTGTAATTAATCCGGATATCCATCAACATGATCCTTGCCTTATCTGTATGACATCTTACCATACAGTTAAGACGCTGTCAAATGTTTTTTTTTATCATTCATCAGTAAATATATTTCTATATGGATCGATTATTCGTTATAGGTTATACAAACATGTGACCAATTTTTTATGCCGGGTGATGATTTTTTTTATTCGTCCTTACTATAGCCCTCCCGAAGGTCTGATCTTTACCCACAAGTTTTGACAGAATTAATTGCTATGAATAGATCAATATGGGTGCCAAGGGCAGTGTCCTTTCTGCCCTTGACTGAAAACTTTGGAAAAACAAAAAGAACCTTGATTATTTATAATCCATTTACAAGCACAAAAAATTGAATTTCATTCTACCTTCAACGTGGATTGTTGATAAAAACTATGGAAATAAATGAGGTGAACTCAATCAAGGGCAGAAAATACACTGCCCTTGCCACCCGCCTTACCCTTAACCTGATTGAAAAGGGGCTTTTTGTCATCAATGATTAATACGTCATACAAGGCGCCCAAGAGAGGCGCACCCTATAATTCCCCCTCACCCTAGCCCTCTCCCGCCGCGAGAGGGGACTTGCTTATTCGGCATAATAAGAAAACAATTCTAATCCTCGCGAATCACCACCCTGAATCCTAAATTTGCATCTGTTTCATCAGGCGGGCGTCCACTACGGTAGGCGCAACGGATCACATCAGGGCCGTCTTTCCATGAGCCGCCCCGTATGATGCGTGATTTCCCACTACCCGGGCCGCTGGGATCAGTCAAAGAACTGCCATCATATCTCTCAAACCAGTCATAGCACCATTCGCGCACATTACCTAACATATCGTAGACGCCGAATTCATTGGCGGGAAACGATGCAACCGGCGCCGGACCGATGTAACCATCATCACAGTTTGAATAATTATGACTCACTTCGATATCTGTATAGGCAGACGCCGCGCTGACATCAGCGCTGTTGGTATGCGCGCATACTTCCAGGTTTCCGAGATCATCCCCCCAGGGACGCCGCGTCGTGCTGCCCGCACGGGCTACGTATTCCCATTCAGCCTCGGTCGGCAGCGAGAAAGTAAATTCAGTTGTTGCACTAAGCCACTCGCAGAAATCATTGGCGTCATCCCAAGATATTCCAACAATGGGCATATCATCAAGACCTAAATCCAATCCACCATAATTTGGCGCCTGCTTACCCGGATTAAAAGCATGGTATTGCTGGTTGGTGATCTCAGTCCTGCTGATGAAGAAATCCTGAGTTAGAGTCACAGTATGCTCTGGCCCTTCATTAGGACGACGCCCCGACTCAGAATCAGGGCTTCCACAGGTATATACTCCGCGTGCGATTTTGATCATATCAATTAAAAGATCATCACCAATTTCAACCGTAGCAGTCACGCCGGTTGGTACGCCCGGAGCAGGCAGCGGCGTAGGCGTGGCCATCATACCCGATTCGATCTGCATATAATGCACTGTGCTTTGCGTGTTCAAGTCAGTGAAAAAAGCCCCCAAATCGGCGCCGCTCTTTTTTAATTGCAGCCATTTCGGCGCCTGGGTCCATCCCGGTGGAAATAGAGAAACCGGGCCATTGCGCAAAATGCCTTCCTCGTTATAACCCCACATAACATGCGAGGCGCCATCCAGCACCCACAACATATCGTCTTGCCATTGAATATCGACGATTGCGCTATGCGGCAAAACGCGGTTGCCAATTATTCCATCCTTTGTAAATCTGGTCAGATTAGGACCATACGAACTTCGGGAAACAATATAAAAAGTCCCATTGCCATCTCCAACAATGTGGTCGATCATCATATCGAATGAGATAATAATAGGTTCTTCGGTTTGCAATTCACCAGAGGTATTCAAAATCCAGATACTCAACGGAGTTGATGTGCTTTTACTGGAATCAAAATTCCTGGAATACAAAACCGCAATGTAGTCTCCACTGACGCCGCAAAGAAAAGTCTGGGGATTAGTGGGCAAATCGTCTCCAGTCATAATTTCCGTCTGACCCAGATATTCTCCAATAACGCCGATGCGATGCACTACAATCAAGTTGGGGTAGCGCAATACCGCCATCGCGGCGCCAGTGGTTGAACCACAGAACGACCAGTCAATGGCGTCAGCGCCTAAATGCTCCACGTCTAGCAGCTCACCGGCAATCGCTTCCATGGTGAAAGATTCAAAACGAAAACGCCGGGTATCTTCCGGCGACTCAAAAAATTTGCCAAACGACGCTTGTCCGTCAACCAACGCTAATCCTGAATAATCTGATAATGAGATCGGCAGATTCCGGTTAAAAATCCGCCCGAACCGATCAATAGAGATAAATGAATTCGATCCATCTAACAATGGCGCAATAACCGCATACCCCTCTTCACTGGCGGCATAACCATCGGCTGATGGAGGATAGACCGCATTACGAAACAACGAGAGTGAAGGATGCAATTCCCATAGACGGACAAACTCCGGCGGTGGAATGCCCGGCGTTGGAATTTCTGGCGTCGGAATGGCAACTGTAGGATATGACGTGGGCGTGTTTGTCGGGCCTGAAGCCGATGTAGAAGTCGGCGTGGCATCCGGATCAACAGTCGGAGTAGGCGTAGGCGTAGCATCCGGGTCAACCGTCGACGTCGGCGTAGCATCCGGATCAACCGTCGGCGTCGGCGTAGCATCCGGATCAAGCGTCGGCGTCGGCGTAGCATCCGGGTCAACCGTCGACGTCGGCGTAGCATTTGGATCAACCGTCGGCGTCGGCGTAGCATCCGGATCAACCGTCGACGTCGGCGTAGCGTTTGGATCAACCGTCGGCGTCGGCGTAGCATCCGGATCAACCGTCGGCGTTGGCGTAGCATCCGGGTCAAACGTCGGCGTTGGCGTAGCGTTGGGATCAAATGTCGGCGTTGGCGTATCGTTCGGATCAAGCGTAGGCGTCAGAGTTGGAGTAGCGTTTGGATCGAACATTGGAGTTGGCGTTGGCGTCGCATCGGTTATAGAGAACGAATTGGGCGCAAGATTATTTTTATATGCATTGGTTAAACCTATCAGGTCTTGGAAATCAACGACTTCGTCTCCATTAAGGTCGCCTTCATCAGTATGCTTGGTGTTACGCATCCACAGTGTACTGAAGCGCAGTATATCCTTGGCGTCATAGACTTTTTTGCCATCGTCAAATAAATCATGTAAAGTGATTTCAGAAGAATATAGATAGGCCGATTCTCCAGACGCCAAAGCCCAGAAAACCACGCATGCGGATACTATAAAAACCACAAATCGCCTTATCATCAGGCGCGTCCCTCAACCGGAAAAATAAAAAATAAATAACAACTCTAAAATTATAGCATAAATTGCAACAATAAAGCAAACCATTCCATCAATGATAATGATTCATAAAATCACAATTAAATTGAAATCACAAAAGCCCATAGATATGGGCTTTTGGAGATGTCTATAATCAATGTGAAATACTAATATTCAGGAATCACTCAAATCATAGCGGTTTTATTCTTAAATCCGCAAATCGAAGAATTCCTAATGGATTCTCAATGTGAAGGCCGACGCTGCCCTCAACCTCTTTAGTCCGGTCATATTTCGCCATAACTTTACCATTAACCAGTACGGTTGATTGATTACCCTGGGCAATCACCTGCAATCCAAACCAACTTCCGTCACCGGGATAAAGATATGGCGCCGGCTGAATATCCTTGATACTGCCGGTCTTCCAGGCATTATCCTGCGTGGCATTATTGATGATGGCCTGATGTCCCTGATCTTTTTTGTTCAACCAGCGGTACAAAACGCCTCCTTGAACCAGGTCTTCGCTGAGAACCGCAGTCCACAGGTGATAATCTTTGAATTTCTTTTTTGTAACCAGACTACCGACGCCATTTTCCGCTTTAATGACGTCGCCTTCAATATTCCAAGTAGCGGCGCCAAAGGATTCCCAGCCATCCAGGGATTTTCCATTGAATAGTGGAATCCACTCGCTTTTTTCGTTGCCGCCTAAATCCATTAAACGAATATCGCGGTACCAGACGCTGCTGCCATGATCCTGGAAAGCAATTGGTCCACTGCGCGCCCGCCACCGGGTATTCTCGTGGTCGCGCATATCACGGTCATGAATCACGATGCCATTCATAGTTACTTTTAATATGGGCCATATATATACAATCTTAACCGAGTTCCATTCAGTTGAAGGCTTGCATGCGTTTACTGCTGGAGGAAAAACATCATACAGAGAACCACCGGAATTCTTATCTGGCTTTTTACCGTAACTGTCAAGGACCTGTATCTCTCCACCCATCTGGGATGAACGGCCCCGTTCAACATAATGAAAGAAAATGCCGCTATTACCGCTATCAGCGATTTTATATTCCAGTTTCAGAATGAAATTTTCATAAATTTTATCTGTATGTAAATATCCACCTCCATTTGACAGGCCGGTAATCGCGCCATCTTTGACGATCCAGCGATCACTATTGCCGGTGGCTGTCCAACCGCTCAAATCTTTACCATTGAATAGAGCGGTGTAACCCGCTTTTTTCTCATTTTCTGATAAAGCCGAACTGTCGGAGACAAGAAACAGAGTCGAAAACAAAATAGTAGAAATAAAAAGTACCATTGAACAACAACGCGAAATCATCGAATATTCCTCCTAAATCAGTAACGTTAAAAATACGCCCGACAAAGACATCTCGTAGGATGTGACAAAGCGAAAGCGCTTCCCATCTTTATTCTTCCCCTTCACCTATCACCCAAGTTTTTGATAATCAATTTTCGCCATATCATTAGTCCCTAATCCAAGTTTGTTGGCTTCGGCGATATAGTTTGTAGGCCGGTTCACTTCTGAAAAAGGCAATAAATTTTTCTCTGTGCGAACCGCCGCGATCCGCTCGGTTCCGATAGTATCCAGGGCGACGCGGTCAACAGCTACATAGAGAGAATCATAGTTATAGAGATAGGCCGGGATGCATTCCGGGCCTTTGTCGTAGCATCCACGGAAAGCATCCAGAATGGTGATGCGGTATTTCTTTTGCACCACAGGAGTTGTATTTACTTCAGCGATAAATGGATTGCAGTTGTTGGTATGAAACTTACCTGAGCGGTTGGTTATACCATGGGAGATATTCTTTAACGCCATAGTGGTTCCCGAAAAACAATGATCTTTCAGAATGGGCAGATTGATCATACAGGTTGTATACTCAGTCAAAATTTTGGAAATGTTCGCGGCAACGCCGCCAAAAACGAGTTCCTGTTCTGCCCAACCAATGGAAGGATGATCAGTCCGGCATACGCGTACTCCTGTATCACCCATGTTTTCCGGCATCCCGAATGACCTGATGCAACGTTGCCGGTCTTCCCAGATTATGATATTATTCTCTTTGACGCCTAGTTCCACCAAGCGTTTGATGACGGCCTGAATTAATACTGTACTAGTGCACAGCTGCGGGCCGCCCAATCCGTTGACTTTCAATCCAACCACATCGTCCTTGGAGACATATTTAGCCCATTGGTCGCGGGTGGATTTCTCACCGGATATTTCATGCATGGCTTTATCCAGCATTTCCATCACGCCCGCTGGATCAGGGCGATGGTTTGCGCCTACTATACCGGGGCGATGCACTTCAACCACTTTACTTTTTTCTTGTGCGGCGCTTGATGTAAGAGCCAAAGCTCCTGCTGCGGCAGGGATAGTTTTCATAAAATGACGGCGATCGAGATGAGATTGAACCATTACATTTATCCTTATATTGTTTTTAGATTAATGTCTGATGAATATTGCATTATACAGTAATCGTTTTCCATTATTATAGGGTAGCCGCACAGACCAAACCAAAAGCATCGCTTGCCAGGATGATCTAAAATTGATAACTTAGATTAACAAGAACATATTCATACAAACAGGTAATCTCTTATGAACAGGATATCACGCCGCAACCTCATCACCACAGCAGGCGCCGGACTAGCCGTTGGCGCCGGATTGGCAACAAAATCATTGCCTTCTTATGCAAGCGAAACCCAATCATCCCTCCTCCAGCAAATCCAAACGCTGCCCAATATATCCGGTCATGAGCATTGGGGATCAATCGACGCCATTGGTTGGAGAAAATCCGGCTATGTGGCCGACCTGGAATCAGACGCTGTAGCAGATGATGCATCGATCATCGATATCCTATTTGATCCATATTCGGGTATGGCATTAAGTTCAAAGGGCGTAGACCGCAATGCCCTGGCGCGAAACAAAGGTTTTCAGGATTTGAAAAAGTGGTTCAAAAAAGAACCGGCGACCGCCTGGTCTCATATTATTGAAATCTTGGATGGCTTACACAGCACTGGTTGGTTCACCTGCCTGGATCAAGGTTTTCGCTCATTATATAGCGTAGGCATTCAGGATTTACTTGATCCAAAATCAAACCAAATCGACAACGTACTTAAACTGGATAACACGGTTCGCAGCAAATACCAGCGTTTAATGGATTGGTATCCCGAAGCCTGCAAAATTAGCAACATAGAGAAAATCCTCAGGCCGGTTCAATTGGAATTCGGCTTCAACCAGAGCAAGCGGAGAGAGTATGAGGTCATGTCGCCCCTGCTGCGCATCGATCATTTCTGCGATTTCTACAGCAAGCCCACTAACGCCATGCGCTTTTGCGTGGATAAGACCGGAATCGATCCCAAAAACGCGGATCAGTTTCGCGAATTTCTCGCCAAGTGTTTTTCACTGGCGCGTCAGGCGGGTTTCATGGGAACTAAGCAGTTGCAAGCCTACAAACGGCCATTGAATTTTGAGCGCCCCAATGATTCCGAGGTTTGTTTTGAAGCAACAGATGACCGGGATAAGAGACTGGTTTTCGGCAATTTCGTAGTTTATGAATGCGCCGCATTGGCCTCAGAATATGGATGGTCTCATCAGATTCACGTCGGCACCCATAATGTACCCGATTCCAATCCATTGCCCTTAAAAAGACTTATCCACGATTTTCCCAAGGTGAATTTCGTTTTGCTGCACTGCTGGCCATTCATCGAAGAGGCGGCCTATTTAGCCAAATCAACCGCCAATGTATTCATTGATCCCTGCTGGTCGCCCATCCTCAGTCTGGAATTCTTCGAACAAAGTATGGAGACCTATATCGGCTACCTGCCGGATAACAAAGTCGCCATCGGGCACGATTCAACCTCAGTAGAAATGGCAGCCGGTTCCCTGCACTTTTGCCGTAAGATATTAGCCCGCGTCCTGCAAAAACGTATTGATAATAACAACCTTTCCTATGACGCCGCATTGGCTCTGGCCAAGCGTTATTTAGCTGATAACGCCAAACATATTTATAATCTATAGCGCTCGAATAAACCATAAACAAAGTGCAACAATGTTCCCTCTACTTCCGGGAGAAGGCTAGGGTGAGGGGAACATCAAAAAGGGGAGCATCGGCTTCTAGCCGGTGCGCCAATCCCTTCCTATTCATCAACTGTTTGCATGGGCGCCAAGGGCAAGACCGCATTGCGGTCAGCCCTTGATCAAACCACCAACGATAGAGCGAAATTAATAACACTCAAGAAAGCACCCACAAGTAAAATCAAAAAAAAACAGGCTGTAAGATTTCTCCTACAACCCGTTTGATTATTGTAATAAATCAATGACTTACGCCAGCAATTTTTTCAACTCTTCAAAACTAGCGCGTGGAATATCTAATCCTCCGCCTGATGCTTCGCCTTGTTCAACGATGTACCACCTGGTGCGATGCAGTTCTTTGCAGACCGCAATAATTTCTTTCCAAACGGCGTTGTCGCCCTTGAGTGGAGCGCCTTTGAATTCTTTAACGTGCAGTGTTGCAACGCGTCCGGGGAACTTTTTCAATATTGTAACCGGATCGCCGCCGCCTTCAGCGCAGTTGCCAGTATCAAGTTGCATCATGACCTCAGGATCAACCTGGGCAAAAAGCGTATCCCAAGCGGATACTCCATCAACTTGTTTGAAATCGAATCCATGACAATGATAACCCACCCGCATTCTGTGCTCTTGCAATTTTTTGGCGGATTCGTTCAGGATGCCGGCGAATTTTTTGATAGTCTCAGGCGATTCCATCATATTGCCCGCAGCCGCGACGTTCAAATAACGGTTTCCCAAGACCTGATTGTTTTTGATGGTGGTTTCAATATTGTCTTTGCTCAGCGCGCTTAAGTTGATGTGCATGCCGCAGCAGCGGATATTATTGTCATCCAGTTCTTTACGCAATTTTTCCGCCGACCAGTCCTGGAAAACATTTGGAGTTCCGCCATATCCCCAAAACTCGACGCCCTGATATCCCAATCCGGCCATGTTTTTGATGGTGCCGGGAACGTCTTTGCTAAAATCATTGCGTACGGCGTACAATTGAATGCCGATGCGCGGCGCTCTTTGCCGCCGGGCGTTTTGCGCTAGAGCAGTGCTTCCTGCTGTTTGAAGGATGGCTGCCGCGCCGATCCCCGATATTAGAAAATCTCTTCTTCGCATGTTCATTCTGTTTCTCCAATCCAACAAATAGTTTGTGTACCAAGTTTACGTAATCATCGTTTGACCTATATATATGACTAACCTTCTTTTAATTTTCCAACAAATCCGCTCAAGATACAATCCCAGATGAAGTTAAATCTTCAATAAAGCATTTGGATAATAATTAATTAAGCTCAGAGTAACGAATTCTAGAAAGGCCAGTTCGGAATCGGCTTTTTCAAACGGTATGGTTCTTTCTCTTTGAGAATGCCTATTGAGTCCTTGGCGCCCCAGCGGGCGCGGTATCCCCTAACATCAATATGGACATAAGGCGATTGGACATACTCGCCCCGTTCCCAGAAATCATGATGGATATATGATCCGGCGCCGCCCAACAGGTCGCTTTTCTCTTCTTGCAGTTTATTATCCAGAATATTGACGTACCTCAGCAACACTACAGCATCCGCATGAGTAATCTTCCCGTCGCGATTCAGGTCATCAATCACAAGATCATCGTCTTCATCGATCATGATATCCACCGCCAAACCATACATGTGAGTCGAAAAAGGACTCTTCAAGGTCGTGTCGCCGTCATTCTCACGCGAACCGATGTTGTACAACGGTGAACGGTATCCATAGAAAATTTTGAATTTCGAGAGTTTGACGCCCTGGCTGCGAACGACCTCCTCCAACATCTCCAGTTTGGTGAAAATCTTGGGATTAATAGCGACATAGCGCGGATAGGTCAGTTTGATAAATCGTGGATCAAGATCAAATTCACCCAACGTATAATCTTTGAATATCTTAAGCCGATACGTATCAGGAGTGACGGGATAGAAATATTTCGGCGGTTGATAAACCTGTTGATGCGCTTTAACCGACTCTGCATTGGCTGTTTTTTTAAGATGTTCAGGATCAGTTGGATCGGGATATATCCCGACTTTAAAACCATTAACTTTCCCATCAACTATTGAATCTACCCTTCTAGGGAAAAAACATTTGAGGGAGGCTTCATAAGGTATTTTAATCTCCGGTAATTTCCGGGCGAATAGACCATCCTGATCAGGGGGGATAAATTTAACCTGGCCGGATATGCTGATAATTTGCAATCCTTCCAATCCTCCTTTCCAGTAGGCCTTGCCGCCGCGTTCTTCAATCATTCCGGATGTAACGCTCCATGCCTGATCGGATGGAGCTGGCAAATACCCTTCCGGAGGATTTTTAATCAGTTTCAGGTCGTATTGAAATTGAAGGGGAGTTTCGGGATCAGTAACAAAAATAACATCAGCATTAAATCGGCTGTTGAGGCAGCGTAGTGAAATATCTGCACGATATTCATTGGGATCAATCTGGATATCCGGTTGTGATATCAATGGATTAACCGCGATGACGCGAAATAGAATTATACCGATAACAACGATTAACATAATGATTAGAGTAATTATTTGATAAATGCGCAACGGAAATCTCCACAAACATAATAGCGGTTGCTTGACTTTTTAACGCTTCCCCCCAATATTATCGCAGAGAAGAGATATATCTAGCATAGCCAAACTGCCCTGGATTATTCAAGGCTATGATTAGAGCGATTATCAAAATATATTATATAAACCGCTCAGCAAAAAACCAATTATCTCTCAAACAATATTATGCCTTGGGATAAAGTACCCTGTCATACCACGGTTCACAAAAAAATTACCCGCGCCATCAGCCGGGGGATATTCGGCCGCACCTCTCTGATTTACGGACCGCCCGGCGCCGGTCAATCAGAGGTCGCACGGGCAATCGTGATGACTTATATATGCCAAATTAATCAAGATGAATTCTGTGGAGAATGCCCCAATTGCAGAAAGATAGAGCAAGGCATTTACCCGGACGTCATCGAAATGCATCCGTGGGAAGACTGGAGCGAAGATAAAAAAAAATTAGAAAAAAGACAACAACGTAAAAAGAACCAATATTCCGTAGCCCACATGAGAGTAATGCAGGAACAGGCTCTTCATCTGCCCTATGAGGGAGATAAAAAGTTCTTCATCATTCATGACGCCCATAGCATGAATGAATCTTCATCCAACAGCCTGCTCAAAATATTAGAAGAGCCGCATGACCATATCCGGTTCCTGCTTCTAACCGACCGCGTAGCAGGTATTTTGCCAACCATCCGTTCACGGTGCTGGTCGGTGCGTCTGATGCCGTTGGAGATTGAGTCGCTCGCTAAATCGCTGCCGGACGAACTATCATTCGCCCAGGCCACAGCAATTGCCCGCGCCGCCGGAGGGTTGCCGGAACAGGCTCACAAACTTATTGAAGAGGGATACCTCGACAAACGCGACTGGATGCTGGAATTTCTGCTCAAGATCAAGCAGAAAGAGTCCTACGTGGTTGATTCAGCTGATGAAATCGCTAAAGCCCGCGATGACCTGCCCGACAACCTGACCATTCTTTTCCGCATTGTTCGTGATGGCATTGTTGCGCTTTCTGGAGGCGATTCATCGCAGTTTGAGAATCCTGACCGCCAAAAAGACCTGCAAAAATTATGGCAAGGAGCTAAACTGGATCAACTGACGGGAGTCATGGAACGAATCCTGGATGCGCTTAAAGTTCATGAGCGCTATGTGAATCCTTCATCAATCATGATGGATATATTGCTCGATCTACGGATCGCAATCTCAGGCCATAAATGAGAGAACATTGTCAGGGTTCTGGTACAACTAGCAAGACCGTATAAGTCCAGTGTATAATGTTCAGGTTTATTCTTAAATTATTAGAAAATGGAAATTTGTAACTATGTATGATTTATTATTAGAATTCTGGGCTTTCTTAAAAGAGCGTAAGAAATATTGGCTGCTGCCTATTATATTGGTTATTTTGGCGTTAAGCGCATTGATCCTTTTGACTTCAAACCCGGTCATAGCGCCTTTCATCTATACAATTTTCTAGCCGCATCAGATTAAACCATTTGTAATAGCATCAAATTGTTTAACTTATAGATAATCATCAATAAATATCCTGGAGGACGCAATGAGTTTGAAAATTCGTTTTAGCATCATGATGTTCCTACAATACATCATCTGGGGATTGTGGTACATCACTTTAGGGCCTTATTTAACCCATCTTGGATTTACCGGGATGCAGGTAGGCGGCATTTTCGCCGTATTCACCCTGGCCAGTTTAATTTCGCCTTTTATAGGTGGACAAATTGCTGACCGTTGGATGCCGACCCAGGTCTTCCTGGCTATTGTCCATATTATCGGCGGCGTACTGCTTTTATACATAGCCCGAATCCAAGTATTTGGCTCCATGTGGACTTATATGTTTCTATATTCGTTGCTTTATGCCCCCACATTGGCTTTGACCAATTCTATTTGTTTCCATCATTTAAAAGATAAAGAAAAAGATTTCGGCATCGTACGCTCTTTCGGCACTATCGGTTGGGTAGTTGCAGGCTTACTTCTAACTCTATGGTGGAAATACCTTCAACCATTTGGCGTTAAATGGGATGAGATTTTTCAATTGCCCGCATCAGAACAAGCCGCACAAATCGCCTCATACCTTTCAATAGAAAGTAAATTATTTACTCTGGCCGGCGTCTTTTCCATAATCATGGGCATCTTCTGCTTCACTTTGCCAAACACGCCTCCTGCAAAAGAAGCCCAGAATCCCTTTGCTTTCGTCGAAGCCTTTAAGTTGTTCATCAATCCAAACTTCGCCTTTTTCATGATCCTATCTCTGGTAGTATCTACCGAATTGATGTTCTATTACATTCCCACTCCCGGTTTTCTTGAGACCATGATTTCCAAAGAATGGGTTCCCGCTTGCACCATCATCGCTCAGGTCGGTGAGTTGTTCACGCTTCTTTTAATTCTACCTTTCGCCTTACCCCGATTAGGCATTCGCAAAACCATAGCTATCGGCATCATAGCCTGGCCGATTCGTTACGCCGTCTTTGCTCTGGGACAACCATCCTGGTTAATTATCGCCGTTCTACCATTGCATGGCATCTGCTATGTCTTCTTCTTCATCGTAGGACAAATATATGTAGATAAAATCGCTCCGGCCAATATCCGCGCTTCCGCCCAAAGTTTATATTTCCAAGTCACTTTCGGGCTGGGATTAACCCTTGGCGGTTACCTGGTAGGATGGATTCAGGGTATGTTTACAAATACTTCGGTAGAGCCTGCTGTGATCAATTACACCGGATTATTCCTGGTTCCATGCGTCCTGACCGTAATTTGCTCAGCGGTTTTCCTTCTGTTCTTCAAGGATCCAGAAGAAAATATCGAACAAAACAGTTAAGTTACATCCAGTATTTCGTTCTTATTCAATAATCTATACCTTCAAAAAAGCCTGTCTTTCAGGCTTTTTTGAAGCGTAGTTTGAGCGGTATTTATTTTATTGAAAAAAGATTGAATTTTTTATGGGACAATTTCGTCCTTGTTGTTATAATATACTGAGGGTAGCGCTTGTTAAAAGTCTGTATAGTATGAACTTATCATTAGATCAGACAACTAGCGATCTTTTCTTTTACCAAGTGCGATAGAGCGATTGTTAATATATATAGTATTTTGAAATGATATATTGGTTTTTGCTTTTTGATTTTTTTATAATTTGTTTTTACGTAATTTTTCTTTTATGCATTCGCTATTGCGTCTTTTGAGGGTTCGAGTAAATAAATGTACAGTATATTTTCCAGATTTTTGAAATCACATAAATCCTGGTTATTCTCCTGGATATGCATTGCTTTTTTTACAATGCATGGCTGCAATAAGCAACTAGATGGTTTTCTTAAACCAGAAGGTTTTCTTAAACCAAAAGATTTCCTCAATACTCCCAGCATTCTAGATCCCTCTCAACAATATGGACATCTGAAAACAGAAGTATTGATTGTTTCTGCCACCACCGACATATTTCTAACTGGCGCCGAAGAAGGAGTTGTAATTGAATATCCTGAAGATGAATGCATCGACCGGGTTCCAGATAACTCTCCAGTAACGGCGTTGGAAGGCGTGATTATCGGCGGAGAGACGCTTGATATACACGCCACCGGTAAGGCGCGTCACCTTCCATTGCGTTCTGTTGTTTATGGACCTCAAGGATGGACTCAATCGGGCATTTGGGTAAAAACCGAGCCTATCCTGAACTTACGGGAATATGAAGGATTGATTGGATCACTGGTGGGAGTATTTGATAATTCAAAAGAACCATTCTTAATTGGAAGACATACTCAGATCAAAGCGCCTCGTGGAGCAAGAATACTCTATCTCGCCATGTTGGATTATCCCGGCGCCTCCGCAGATAACGATGGAAATTACACCGTCACCATTGATGTTATCCGACGGTGAATCGATTATCATAATCATCCCCATATATCCAAGTGGAAAATCCTCTGTTGTAATACACCACCCACGCGTAGGGTGGGCTAAAAGCGATAGCGTAGCCCACCAAACACCACCCACGCGTAGGGTGGGCTAAAAGCGATAGCGTAGCCCACCAAACATCACCCACGCGTAGGGTGGGCTAAAAGCGATAGCGTAGCCCACCAAACATCACCCACGCGTAGGGTGGGCTAAAAGCGATAGCGTAGCCCACCAAACACCACCCACGCGTAGGATCAGCGCCTCACCAACCCACCAAAAACACGCCTTGTTATCTAAAAAAAATACCCCATGTACACTCAGTTCACATGGGGTATTGAATTTTTTATTGAGTATTCCAATCAATCGTTAACAACCAAAATTGAATAGAGTTCCAGGCGCGGTACTATAACCGTTGCCTTGCCTTTAGCCCATTTCATCTCGAGCGATTTTCCTTCCGGCTGCATCATAACAGCCTTCGGAGCCTTATCCAAACTAATCGATACGTTCAGTGGTCCAAGAGGCTTAACCTCTGTGATGCCGCCATCCGGCGCATTGGCGTGCGGACCTGATGTATTTACCAGGTGAATCGCCAGTTTTCCATTCAACATGCGTGGACTAACATCAACATCCTTGGCGCCAGTGATTTCAACTATCGGTTCAGGGAATACCTTACTGAGTACTTTTGGAAATTCATCGTCAACCTGATCAACCAGGGCGATGGAGTAATCGGCTTTTTCGCCCAACTCGGTTTTGAAGAGTTTCTCCGGCCCGGAACCAATCAACAGCAGACTGCCGCCGGATTTGGCGTATGACGCCAATTCGTCGCGAAAATCTGACTCAAGATACTCCCACCCCGGCACAACGATAACAGGCCAGTTGGATGCATTCCCTTTCAGTTGGTGCTCGCTGAGTATCTGTACTCCATATTGATTCTCAAGAATCTGAGTCAGCGCTTGCCGCAGTACCTTAACGCCATTAGCGCCGCTCCAGTGGAAAAGCCTGGGAGATTCCCGGTAATGTCCAGCCGTAGAATAGAGCAGCGCAATCTGCGGCGCGGCTACTGATCGATGACAGTACGCCTGGCGATCACGACAAAACCTGGCGACTTCAGCCATGACGTCCATTTCAGCCAGATCGCGAACCGCGCCATCTCGATCCTGCTTAAAATAAGCCTGATATCCGCCGCCCAGCGCAAGTACCAGAGACGCTTCCTGCATAAGTTGAATAGCCGGTTTCTGTTTACCTGTTCTGCGGCTGAACGACCACGACATTAAATCCCAAGGCGTGTCCTGATCTTCGAGGCACCGTCCGGCGAAACGCGCCGAGTTTAAACTGTCATCCGGTGAGAAATCACCCGACAAACTTGCCACATCCGCGGTAACCGCTTCTGGCATATGATCGCTGAACGCCCAATTGCTGATAACTTGGAAATCCGGGTGGGACGCTTTCATTTCGTCTACATAATGGCGCACATAACGGCGGAAACCCTCGCGGTTGAAATTCATCCATTCGTCCCAATAAGGCTCACCCTTCTCGCGCGGCGCCGCCTTGGCGCCGGTTTGTTCACAAAATTCTCGAACGGCCTTCTCGCCATAGTCAGCTACAGTTCCCCAGCAATCGCCGTCGACCCAAACTCCGTCAACGCCATACTCGCCGGCCAATTCCCTTAGTTGTGGAATCATCAATTCATCGGCATACGCTCCAAATACTGAAGTCGCTTTATCGTTAGGCTTCCCGTCTGCATTGACCGCAGCCCATTCTGGATGCTTGGCGACCGCCTCGAAATCCCAAACGCCTGAGTAATGCATGAACAGAGGCATCCCCCGCTTCGCTGTTACATTCCGCCAGATACGCAATGGGTCGCCGACGAATCCGGGCGCCGGATTCCCCACCTTGGTCGGATAACTGGAGAAGCCGCGATGCCCCTTGCAATCGATTTGAATGTAGTCTGGTTTAACTTTGTCGATGACCGTCTCGATCATCTCCGGCGTGGTACGCTCGCCAACGCGCTTGCAGTCTTCTCCTGCATGGAAATCAAAATGGATTCCAAGAAATGCATCAGCCCGTTTCATTCTTGGCGGATCAGCTGCATCCACCCAAACGCTGCCTAGAAAACAAACCGCAATTACACAGATAACCAACCGCTCAAAAAGTAAATGATGTAAATTCTTCATAAACACTCTCCATATAATCAGATTAAAACCACAAACTATCCAAAACCTTAGACGGGCGCCAAGGGCAAGACCGCATAGCGGTCAGCCCTTGATGCTGCCACCTACGGTTTTATTAAAACTTCTATCCAAACCAAACCCGTAGGGGCGTCTTTCATGGGCGCCCTGAGCCACTCACGAACTATAATAATTCAAATTCAACACAAAGGGCGATTAACGGGTGCCAAGGGCAAGACCGCATCGCGGTCAGCCCTTGATGCTGCCACCTACGGTTTTATTAAAACCTCTATCCAAACCAAACCCGTAGGGGCGTCTTTCATGGGCGCCCTGAGCCACTCACGAACTATAATAATTCAAATTCAACACAAAGGGCGATTGAAAATTACGGGCGCCCACAAGAGGCGCACCCTACATCTGCGCCCTGCACCACTCACCTAATCCCCAAAAGCGCTCCTAATTTCAAACTGTTAGAACTGCTTTGGCTTAATCCTGCGAAACATACTATCTTACCAAGATCAGTGCTCACCACTAGATGACCATTGGCGTAAGTCAAACCATGCACATTGCCCTCCACTGCTGCGCTCCAAAGCTGCTCGCCATTGGATATATTATACGCCGCGACAAGGTTCTCCCCGCCAAGAATCAAAGCATCATCGGCCAGGATCATCGAATGAAAAAACGGGACATCAATTTTCCAATTAAAAGTTGATGGCAGTTGTTGATTAATGGCTTTAATCTGCACCTGCACTGCGCTGATTGTTTCCAGCAGTTTTTTCCCGGCTTCCGTATCGCCTTTAGGATCTTTTAATTTCTTGAATTCTTTGGTATATCTTTCTTCATCACTCTGCAATTTAAGTTTGTTGGACTGCAACAACATGTTTTTGGCTCGATCAAAAGCAGTCAGTTTGCCATTAGAATGCAGATAGGCAATCTCTTTTTGAATCACCATGCAATTGGCATTGGGAAAAGTGGCCAGATGATCTTTGGTTTGGGCGTTAAATCCTCTCAGTTCTCCATCAGTGTCGTGGTTTTGCCCCCGGCCATGAATCAATATATCATCTTCGGTCAAGATGGCGTAAGACCCGCCATCACCGCTGTCACCGATCACGCCAACCTTTCGTCCTGATCCTATATCATAAACTTGGGGTTGCTGACGTCCGTGCGACAAATAAAGATTCTTCTCAGAAGCCAAAATAGCGCTCTGCATAGCAGATTGCGCATGCTTGATCTTATACAATCCTTCGCCTTGATCTGAGCCGGTTTTGGCATCTACCGCGCATAGGTATGAATCTTCCCAAGGCAACAGTGAGGCGGCGAAATATACAATGCCATTTTGAACGAATGCGCCGGTGCGGCAGGGCCAGGGCGATATTAATTTCCCATCGCTGGGAATCTTTTTCGATTCAGGCGACGGTTTATACGACCAGACCAACTTGCCATTATCCGCATTTACGCAATATGCATATCCATCATCGGAGCCAAAGTATACCTTGCCTTCATACCAGGATGGAGCGACTCGAACCGGACCATCAGTACAATACGCCCATTGCTCCTTACCATCACTCAGTCTGGCGCAATGCACTGCATCATCCACCGAAGAACCCCAGAAAACCCGGTTCTCTACAACAATGGTATAATAAACCGGATCAAAGTCGCGCATGGATTTCAGGTTAATAAGATTAGCGTACGAATCCCATTTGGCCGGTCCAGACCATGCGGTTTGAGGAGGGATGCTTGACGAATAAGTCCACAATTCCTTTAAAGGAAACTTGACCGATTCAGAGGTTATAGCGCTTCTCCGGTTATCGTGGCGATAGGTGGACCAGTCTTCCGACCACCCGCATAAAGAGAAAGCGAAGAGTATATTTATTGTAATTATTATTGAACGCATTTTGGATTTCCTTTTTAATTCTACTATTGAATGTTCTCTTTAATGGGCATGAATCCCACGGATGTTTCCAACCAGTTGCCGCAGCTGCAACCGCCGCCGCCTTCCGGCGCCAGAATCATTCCACCAGCCGGGATGACGCTCAACCAGCAACTGGGGCGTAAGTTATACCAACTGGAAACTTTGCCCGTTTCAAAATCCCACATGGATATGCGCCGCGAGTCGCCCCGGTATATCAATGCATCCGAAGTGGCCGCATAGGTAGCGCAACCGCTATGGCGTCCCATGCCTTTGGTGACGATTTCTCCGGTTTTCATGTTATAACCGCATGGTTCAACATAGACCGTCTGATTTGTCACTGCTGGATGCTGCATATGCCCGCCGTGATTATTGTTCGGCCAAGTATGAGAATTGTTCCAATTCTCATTTCCATTCTGCGCATCATAAGAATAGAGGTGATATTTGTTATTGCCGGATGAGGTAATCACCAGGGAATCATCGCTATACAGCATAAAGAAGACCACGATCCCGTCATGAGTATCAAGCGGTTTTTCCCATAACTTATTTCCGGTTTCAGCGTCCAACGCCACCATGTATTGATCACGCCATAAGCCGGCGCTTTCAACACGGCTTGTTGTTAAACTGTTGACCGCCGGATAGCGTGACTCGACAAAAAAGATTTTGCCGCCTCCCATAGAAATGGTTGTATTGATAATCACTCCATCTTCATATTGCCAGACGGTTGCGCCATTCTCTTTCTGGCAAGCGAATAAACGGTCGCTGCATATTTTGCCCGTCCCGAAACCGGAAGTTTGATCATACCAGGTTTTGTTGCCAAAGAAATCAGTGTAGACCGATCCTTTTTTAATAGTGCTGCCAAAGATAAGTTCACCCTCACTGGCGATATAACCCCACTCATCAGTCTCTCTATTTACAGTCGAAGGCATTACGAATACCTGTTCCAAATCGCCATTACCGGCATTTAACTGCCAACATTCCTCTTCAATCGCCACATAGATATAATCATCATCGGCGCACCAGTTGCTGGCGTCGCGGGGAATGTTAACCCGGCGCAGGTCGGGAATCTCCAGCGACCATAATATGCTGCCGTTATAGGCGTCTAGCGCCGCCAATCGATTCATGCCCTGATGGAATAGACGCCCATTGACCGCAAGCGGCGCCGGCATTCTTGGGTTACGGTCAATACCAAAATCAGCCCCTGGACGCCCGATCCACTGCACGCCCATATCCTCAGTACTTGATGCGCCTAACAATGAATCACCGCTATTGGCGGTGTTTGAATTATTGCCATATTGATGAGTCCACGAACCGGCGCCAACTAAACCCTGACGTTCAAAAGTAAGCCAATCGGCCTCATCAGAATTATTCCACTTAAAAGAGTATGAAAGATCACCGAGCCACTCAACCAGTTTCTCTTTAGCGAAAGTCTGCGGTGGCTTTTTCAATTGTCCCAACCAAACCGCGCCCCCTGCAGGACGCAGCACGCGGCTCAATTCCTGGGCGCTTCCCGGAGCAACGCCATCATCCAACAATTTTTCTGAAACAATTAAATTGGCGAATGAATCCGGCAGGGGAAGTTCCTTAAGAGATTGGATGTTATAAAAAGTAAACCTTGATCCATAGAGATTACTCTTCAGCAATCGATTGCGTATGGCTTGAATGCGATTTTTATCTTCATCAAAACCAAGGATAGTCAATTCACTTTGGCGGGCTAATTCATAAGCCAAACGTCCATCGCTGCACCCATAAACCACGCAATAGCCTTTCGTGACGCCGCTGTCGCTCAGTATCTGCTGCGCCATTTTCGCATACCGCGCATAATCAGCAGCGTTATCAAACAGAGACGCTCCATCCGGCAATGGATGCTTGGTATAATTCATCTTCCAATCTATTTCATAGGTTGGACTCTTAATCTCTGATTCACCCGGCTGCAAAATGATCTGGTAACAATATGGTGTTTTAGGCGCCATGTTTTTAACAGTAACGCTTTGCTTGGTTGACGATGTGTTAACCTGGATAACGTCAAATACTTTATCTCCGGTTGTAATCTCAACCTTGGCTTTGACTGGTTGATCAGTTCGCCATGATATGACGGCGCTCTCCGGGGTTACGAATTTCAAATAAGGCCCAATCGATAAAGTTGCATCCGCATAGGCCGCCGCACAGATAAAGCATACCAGCAATGCCACGCCTGATTGAATAATTCCCTTTCTTTTCATCGAACATTTTCCTTTTCGTTATAGCGATTTTAAAAATCCATCGCTTTCAGTAAGCATATAAACTTATCAACCACGATATATCTTTTCGAACCAGAATATCAAAGGAACGATTCCCCACCGCTGTATAATCCATTATGATTGCATTACCTTTATATTCTATTCCTATATTGTTATCTATGGCAAGGCAATTCATAAAACGCACGCCTGAATCAATCGATTGAAAGTTAGTTGTATTAGATGTGAGTGGTACGCCGATATTTTCAGTATTTACCTTCATGAACCATGAATATCATTGACGAAAACATGATTTTAATGAGACATTTGTTGACAAGGTCTTATCGTCATGAGAAAATTAATAGAAGAAAAAACAAATCATCTCACCGAACTCTAACGCGCCAGTGAACTCAAATGCTTAACCCCAACAAAGGAACTTATATTACGTGGATGCAAAAGAACGTGTGATCAAACAGCATTCCCTGTCGACCGGGAAAACAGATGTCATCATTATTGGCGCCGGAGCGTCAGGATTGATGTGCGCAATTGAAGCAGGCAAGCGTGAACGCAAGACGCTAGTTATTGATCATGCCCAGGAGCCGGGGCGGAAAATTTTGATGTCCGGCGGCGGGCGCTGCAATTTCACCAATTACTGCATAAATTTCGAAAACTATATTTCCCATAATCCGCATTTCTGCCAATCGGCTCTCAGTCGCTACACTTCTCAGGATTTCTTGACCTTGGTGCAGCAGCATAATATCGCCTTCAACGAGAGCGAACATGGACGACTCTTCTGCGACGGCAGTTCACGTGACATTCTGGATATGTTGTTATCTGAGTGCAAACAGGCCGGGGTATCTTTTCAACTAAATTCAACTATTGAAAAGATTGAACAATTAGGCGACCATCATTTCAAAGTAAATAGCAGCCGGGGCGATTATAACTGCCAGTCGTTAGTCGTTGCTACGGGTGGATTATCCATACCGACCATAGGCGCCAGCCCCTTGGGGTATAAAATTGCAGAGCAGTTTAATATCAAGATATGGCCGCAATCTCCCGGCTTAGTTCCCTTCACCCTGCAACCCAAAGATAAAGAGCAACTATCAACCTTATCGGGTATTGCGGTTGATGCCGTTGTCAGTAACAAACGACAGAGTTTTCGTGAAAACATCTTATTTACCCACCGGGGTTTGAGCGGCCCTGCCATCTTGCAAATGTCATCATATTGGCGCCCCGGCGAGGATATTACGATCAATCTGTTGCCAGGAATTGATCTATTCGAAACGCTGAAAGAACAGCAACAACAACGCCCGAAGCGGAAGGTGACATCAGTGTTAGCGGAATATTTACCCAAACGTCTTGCGGCTGTAATAACGCCTGGTGATCTTGCCGAAAGCTCAATAGGGGCGCTATCCCACAAACAGTTTAAGGACATTTCAGAGCAGATCCAGCAATGGACCATCAAGCCAAACGGCACAGAGGGATACCGCACCGCAGAAGTGACTATGGGGGGAGTAGATTGTAATGCAATCTCACCCAAGACTATGGAAACTCGTCAGGTGGCGGGGCTATTTTTTACTGGTGAAGTTCTTGATGTGAGCGGTTGGCTGGGAGGTTATAATCTCCAATGGGCATGGTCATCAGGCTGGTGCGCTGGACAGTATGTTTAGCGCGATTGTCACAAAAAATACTCAAATCTGAATTGAACCAGTTTCATGCAATAATCGCTCTATCCCGGTAATATATTTTATGTTATTTTCAAAACAAATTAATATGCGCATTGGAGAATCAGAATGGGAAAAAATATTTGTCAACCACGCAACTCAAACCGACGTTCATTTATGAAATATCTCGGAGCATCAGCCCTGGCCGCTGCTTCTCCTTTCGCCTTTGAAGAAGAAATCGCATACGGCGCCCGTAATGTGAACCGCAATTCCAGCCCCTCCAATCTAAAAATAACCGACATGCGCTTCGCGGTCATCAAAGACGCGCCTATGCGTTGCCCCATTATCCGCATCGACACCAACCAGGGCATCTGCGGCTGGGGCGAAGTGCGCGACGGCGCCAGCGAAAAATACGCCCTGTTTCTCAAGAGCCGTATTCTTGGAGAAAATCCCTGTAATGTAGAAAAACTCTTCAAGCGCATCAAACAATTCGGGCATCATGGCCGGCAGGGCGGCGGCGTATCTGGAGTCGAGATGGCTTTATGGGACCTTGCCGGAAAAGCCTATGACGTCCCGGTATATCAAATGCTGGGCGGCAAACACCGCGACAAAATTCGTATGTATTGCGACACCGTATCCTCACCCGATTCCAAAGTATTCGCTCAACGCATGAAAGAAAGAATGAAATTGGGATACACCTTTTTGAAAATGGATTTGGGAATCAGCCTGCTCAAAGACATCCCCAACACTGTTTCCAGTCCTTTGGGTTCACTCAATTACTCGCTTCCCCATCCATTCACCGGAACTCAAATAACCGATAAGGGAATCAATCACCTATCAGAATACGTAGCCGCCATACGTGAACAAGTAGGCTATGAGGTTCCCCTGGCCGCCGACCATTTCGGCCATATCGGAGTTAACAGCTGCATCCGCCTGGGCAAAGCGCTTCAACCATTTCAGTTCGCATGGCTGGAGGATTTAGTCCCCTGGCAATACACCGAATTATGGAAGCAAATTACTGACGCCATCGACGTCCCCACCCTGACTGGCGAGGATATTTACCTCAAAGAAGATTTCATCAAACTGATCGACGCCCACGCGGTGGATATGATTCATCCCGACCTGGCTACGGCGGGAGGCATTCTGGAAACCAAAAAGATTGGCGACTACGCCGAAGAAAAAGGCGTAGCCATGGCGCTTCATTTCGCCGGAACGCCCATCTCATGCATGGCCAATGTCCACTGCGCCGCCGCCACCTATAATTTCCTGGCCTTGGAAAACCATTCAGTCGACGTCCCCTGGTGGGATGATCTGGTAACCGGAGTACCTAAACCAATTGTACAAAACGGATTCATCCAAGTTCCCGATGCTCCGGGATTAGGCGTAGAGTTGAATGAAGCAGCCGCCCAGGAACATTTATACAAACCGGAATTTTTCAAACCAACCCCCGAATGGAATCAAATGCGCTCCCACGATAGGCTGTGGAGTTAAGTTAATGCTCCTTCCCCAAGATGGAAGCAAAATATGGGTGCCAAGGGCAAGAGCGCATTGCGCTCAGCCCTTGATTAAGCCACCTAATATTAAGGTTAGTCGAGAACATTTTCAAAACTTTTATGTCGGGTACTCAACGTAGTTCTTAGTAACATAGTTTTTAAGCCTCTTCAAAAAAATCTGTGGGTGAAATTTGGTTCTGGTAAATCGCCAAGTGTATGATATAAGGCGATTTCCAGCGCTTTGTAGGTTCGAAAACCGTACGCCATTTTGGTAGTCACTTTGGCCTTGTTGTTTAAGCCTTCCACCACTCCAGAAGAAAACTCCTTTTTCGCCCGAAACCAGTTCAAAATCAGTTCGCGATGGTTGCGCAGCATCTTGGCCACTTTCTTCATTGGTTCGATTCGCGAGCGCATGGTTTTAGTACACCACTGATCCATGAAGCGTCCAGCCCACCATGCTGATTTATATTCCCAGAAAAATTGAAATTCCTCTTTGAGAAGATAACTTCTCACCGTGCGCAGATTATATCGAACCACGTTGGCTAATTTATCGACCTGCTTGACTGTCAAATTATCCGGGCGTTTCAGAAACCACCAGCGACTTCCTTTTAATACCGGTTCTAATCCCTTGGCCTTCAATTCACGGGATTCTCCAGCGCGGACTTGATCTATGGCTTTGTTCATATGAGCCATGATGTGAAACCGATCCAATACATTCAGCGCGCTTTTGGCTTTTTTGCGAATGACTTTGAGATAAGCTTTCCACATATCACTGCACACAAATTCCAATTTTTTTGAACGCTCTTCCCCGAACCATCTGAAGAATTTCAACAGTGTTTTGATCTTTCTTTTTTCCCCGATCCACAGCAGCCGTTTGCAATTCTCATTGATTTGATATACCACTGTCACATACTGATGGCCGCCGCCCCATTGCATTTCATCGATTCCAATGGCGGTGATTCCTTCCAGGTTCACATGCTGGCGGCCCCATTCTACCGCCCGTTCAACCGAATGAAAAACATTGTACCAACTTGTTTGAAATGCTTCCGCCACTTGGCTCCAACTCATCCGCTTGGCCCAGCTCGCCAAGAACCATTGATAGATATGCGTTAATTCATGTTTACCATCGGCCCAAGGTACCTTTTCAACTTTCACTCCACAGCGGTGACAATTCACGCGGCGCATGGCATAGATCAGGAATACGGTTAATCCCCATATCGGGATAAACTCAAATCGGCGCGCATCTAATCTGTCATAACCTGATCCTTTTTCTCCGCAGCATGAACATATCGGGCGGCTTTTGACATGAGCACGGACTTTTACCTCTATGGATGTTTTACCATTCCATTCACCAAATTTGCTAGAAGCATATACATACCCCTTGATTTTATGAACACGATTGAGGATTCTAATGACATCCATCCGGTTTCCTCCTGGTTGATGATTTTTCGCTGATTTCATTCTTTCAGGATAAGAGACCGGATGTCTTTTTTATACCTCTACTATTCGAAGTATTTTTGCTATCATTCACCCACAGATTTCTTTATAGAACCGTTTTTAATAACATAGAAATAGATAAGGAGAATAAATTATGCGTTTTATAAGTTGTTCATTAACGGTTTTACTAGCCCTGGTTTTCACCAGCCCCTCTTACGCGCAGTATGGCGCATTATCCAAAGAGTTGCGCATCGAATACACCAAACTCAATCTCTATGAACGGTTCGACGATGGACGCCCCAAAGTCCCTGATGATATTCTGGAGCGCATGAAAAAGGTCACCATCGAAGAAGCCTGGAGCGTGTTGCGCAAACACAAATACACTCTGCAATTCGAAGGCGACTGGATGAACCTGCATCCCGACCGGGTGCTGGTAGGCCGAGCCGTAACCGCCGCTTTCATCCCCAAACGCCCCGATCTTGATGAAGCTACCAATAAACTGGGCAAGCAGGATAAACGCATCGGCGCCCAGAACTCATGGATCATCGACACCCTGCAAGAGAACGACGTAATAGTAATCGACCTCTTCGGCAAAGTAGTCGA
This sequence comes from bacterium, assembly GCA_963662285.2. Taxonomy (GTDB): domain Bacteria; phylum Hinthialibacterota; class Hinthialibacteria; order Hinthialibacterales; family Hinthialibacteraceae. Next base: position 1,240,939 of record CAXXMV010000006.1, on the reverse strand, counting down.
CGGAACCTTCGCGGGAGATAACCTGGCCACCTCAATCAACGCCAAAACCAAAACCGGCATGATAATCGACGGCGGCATCCGCGACCTGGACGGCATTTACGCCCTGCCCGACTTCTGCACCTTCGTGCGCGGCGTCGATCCATCTGCCATAGCAGACGTAACCCTGACCGGCATCAACATCCCCATCCGCATCGGCAAGGCCACCGTAATGCCCGGCGACATAGTCCTAGGACGCCGCGAAGGAGTAATCTTCATCCCCCCGCATCTGGCTGAAGAAGTAGTAACCACCTCAGAAAACATCCGCCTACGAGACAACTTCGGCCACCAAATGCTCCGCGAAGGAAAATACACCCCAGGCCAAATAGACCGCAAATGGACCCCGGATATTGAAACTGATTTTGGGAAGTGGAAGAAAAAACTATAACCGCTATTCGAAGCGTAAACTTTATAAACGCCCAAGTGGCCTTTATACGCTTGGGCGTAAGTAATTTTTTTAATGGATTTGTTATTTGGATTTAGCTTTGGTGGGGGTGGGGAGAATGTGAAATTCATTTTTGCCAATCAAATGGCTCGGATTGTGGATAATCTAATTTATAAGCATCGAATTCTTCTTTTGTAAAAGGATACCATTCATCGTATGGATATCGACGGAAAAATTGAGATAATGTTTCTCTGAAATTTTCATAAGCAATATTATTAAGTCGACCTAACCTATATTCCTTTATTTGATTCAATTCTTCGCGCTTTATCGTGATTATTGTTAAAAAATCAGATATCATTCTTTCATTGAAACCAAATTTTTTGTCCTCAGGTAAATAAAAATATCGCAGAGATTCACGAGATTTCTTTCTAATAAAATTCGCCCATCTTTTGGGCGTAGTTGGCGTATTTTTTTCCATCTCGCAGAAAGGTCTTATTTGACACAAGTTTACAAAAGTTGACGTTTGGCAATCGCAATTTTGAGTTATTACAATACCTTGCACCTTAGAAATTGGTAAGATTGCTGCAAATTTATTATTATCCTCCTCAACCAAATCTTTCCAATTCTCAAGAGAGGTAGTCTCATCATCTCCAATTATAGGAATACCTAACAAAGACATATCAATTCTTGGTATGTTTTGAAATATATCACCTTGTTTGATAGAATCTGATGAATTCAATGTTTCATATATCATAACAACTCATTCTTCTTCATCCCATAAGTAGTCTAGTAAAAGAGATTCTCTAAGATAATCTTCGAGTAAGGTTTTTTCTGTATCTTCGTATATTTGTAAAGCAATTAATCTTGCTTCATGCATAGTAATTATTCGTCTATTTCTTTTTCTCTGAACCCAAGAATGCGACGAAGATCCCGACCTTCGAAATTCATTTAATGGATCATCATAAACAATTGGAACTGTAAACATGGTACCTGCTAAGAATAAACTTAGCAAATAATTAACAGATTTTATTTTTTGAGGAAAAATATTCAAATTATCATCAATTTCATGATAACTCATGAATTCATTTTCATAAAAAAAACTTGAATTTGATGAATTTTGCTTGAATTCCGCATTCATTATTTCTGTGGTAATCATTTTTTGCCCTCGAATGCTTTTTGTAAATCGCCTCTTGTCAATGTGAAGAATACTTTATCAGTAATTTCATGAGCTTCATCAAGCCATGAATTGATATCTTCTGGTTTTTGAGGTACATCTTCTTTTACTGATCTGAGAATCGTATCCCAGATTATAGATGGTTTGTTATTTTTATGTCCAATCTTAAATTCAGTTATAACAGTGCATTTTGGTTTTGAAAGCGGATATGCAACATGAAAGAAGAAACCAGCGGGTTGTGCTGATTTTAATTGTTCCTCTATCAATGATTCATCGACTTTAATGTCAATGTGAAGATTTTTACGCAAAAACTCTAATATATTCGAGTCCTCAATATCAAAGGCAATTGCATCAATATAATGTAATTCTACTCGGATCGGGTACAATGGCGATCTCGTATGAATGTTATACATGTTATCAATTGATTCCATTACGAGTTTTTTGAATGTATCCCACTTATATTTCTCCGTTTCATTTACTGTTAAAATTCCTGGGCCAATTTGAGTGACAGGCCAATCACCCTTACCTGATCGGAATCTATGTCTAACCGAATGCCCTGTTAATTCCGGAGGAATATCAGTTATGGGTAAATCTTCTATTTCCGGGAAGGTTTTTTTACATTGCTCATAATATTGCCCAACAAGTACTTGAAATCCTGGATCAAGGCCAAATTTGATAATACTACCCTGCTGACTCTGAGGTTCCACTGGTTGAAGTTTCCATCGAAGTTCAAAAATTGCTTCAACAAGAGGTTTGTTTTTTAACTCGTGAGGTTCTGGAATGGAATCATTATCTAATGACGTTAATGATTGTGTATTTTTATTCATAATAAAGGTCTAGGATAATTCTTTCACTAATCCCGATTAAATTTTTTACGTTTTACAAGATCAAAAGTAACTAAAATTAATTCGTTATTTTCAATTCAATAATTACATATAAGTAAACAGGAAGTCAATAGCACATTTCCTGAATATATCTGATATATTTTACAACTGTATACTTTTAATAACCAAATGTGAAGCGTACTTACGTCATTTCTACATAGAGTGGTGTAACCTCAAACAATCCCATTCCGGATAATATAAAGATAGCGTAATTCATTTTCCGGCAGGGAGAATCTTCTCCAGGTCAGGAGGAATTTTTTGTGTTCTTGATCGATGGATTTATGGAAATGTTTTAGAAGGTCGTTTAGGGAAGCGGCGCCGTTTTTGTTTTTCATGTCAGCGACGATCTCATCTTTGCTGGATTCCAGGAATTTAATATCGCGCGAATGATCCTGCATCAGACCCAGGATATCCTGAATCTCCTCCAGTTCCTGAATAAAAGAGGCTAATTTGTTGCCGTAAAAAGACATAAAAAATTCGCAGGCGTAACGGAAGCGCTTGAATCTAATACGCTGGCGGTGCAATTCTTCATGAGTAGCGTCATAAATCCGGTTGCGGCGTTTCAATATCTTTACCAGACAGTTTTCAATCAATCGTGGGGCGACGATCTGAATATCTTCCGATTCCAGATCATAAAAAGAGTGTTCAGCAATAAAATCGGCCATACTGCGCTTGAAATCAATATACCATTCGCTCTTAAATTCCGCCCGGATAATATTGAGGCTTTTCTCACGGACCATTAAGCGGTCTTCAATAACATGCTCAATCGCTGGGTTGACTGATTTAGGCAGAGTGGTTTGGCAGGATCGCAGAAAGGGCACAAAAGTATCAATGTCCCGCACCTCACCCAGCAACAGCGCGACGCGGCGCAGATCATAATATAGCGGCTGGACGCGTTCTTCGTCATACACCCCGTTCATGATCTTCAGCAAAGAGCGCATGCGGCGCGTCGCCACGCGCATTCTATGCAGAAATTCAATATCATCACCCGCCAGGGTTCCGGCTTCTTTCTCCAGGAACAAATCGAATAATAACGATAAAACTTTCTTACCCGATAAAGCGGCTGCTTCAGAATTCCCTTTTGGGGGAGGAGTTTCCAAATAATTAACAACCATAACTATACTCACAAAATATTTAGAGAATAATCAACTCTAATCTACTAAAATATTCTATCTTTTCAATTTGGATAATGAATCTAAATATTGATTAAAACTCTTCAAAACCTTCCGGGAATTAAGCCGCTTATACATTGAGGTCGATACCACAAATTGCTTTTGCTTCTTTTTCGCTGCATCAAGAACGGGAATTATTTTATTATCCTTGGAAAATTTCTTTTTATTGATCTGCTTTTCCAGACTTTCAAGATGCTTTTTAATATCTCCGCACGCGCGAATCAGGCGGTCGCTTTTCTTTAATCCGGCTTCTCTAAGATTTTGTTGCACAATTTCCAGCATCGAAATATGCGCGCAAAGCCGTTCTGATATTAATTGTTGATCATCTTTTTCAGAAAAACGCTTTTTCTTATCACTACGCATGTTGTTTTCACTCAAACCTAAAAGATAATTCAACTCTTAATCTATTAAAATTAAACTGGTTATATCTAATCACACTGATGAAATTAATCTAGTAGAGCATCAATTATGGAATAATATCCTGGCCTACTCTGAAGAGATGGATATTCATAAACCTTTGCTTGACAGACTACTACGTTCATAATAGCCCAACCTGATACCCTGAGCAGCCTGATCAATAATCAGTATTTGCATATGAAGAAGTTGACTATGAGGAGATATTTTATATGATTATTACAAAAGAACAATTCTAAATCGAGTTTATGGCGGCTCTTAGCTCTTGATATAAAGCGCAATCAGGACTAAAATTTCCCGGTTATTCCCTGAAATGGAGATATGAATCAATGGCTCATGTAAAAAGCGGCGGTGGAAAACAACGTAACGGTCGTGACAGCAAAGCTAAACGGCTTGGCGTAAAAAGATTTGGCGGCCAATTAGTTAACGCCGGATCAATTCTTGTCCGACAACGCGGTACCGGATATCACCCGGGCGAGAATGTAGGAAAAGGCGGCGATGATACGCTGTTCGCGAAAGCAACAGGAATCGTCAAATTTGAGTTGAAACGTAACCGGAAAGTAATCTCGGTTATTCCCAACGCAAATTAAGGTTAGGCATAATTGCCATACCTATAAAAAAGATACCACTGGAAAAGCCCCGCCACGGGGCTTTTCTTGTTAGAACTTTTTGTATAAAAAAGTTCCTTTAAATTTTTCTTGATTTTTTATTGATTTTTCAAAAAGACCGTTACTATGAATAATATTCTTATCTTCGGAGCTGGCGCCGTTGGAACGCTGCTTGGGGGATTGCTCGCCAATGCCGGCCACCAGGTAATATTCATTGGAAGAAAATGGAATATTGACGGCATTATCAACCAGGGCATCCGCATATCGGGCAAATGGGGCGAACACCAAACCCAACCCTTACCCGCCTATGAGTCAATAGACGACATACCAAACCATTCCAGGCGGTTCGATCAAATAATCATTACCGTAAAAGCATTCGACACACAGCAGGCGATTCAATCATGCGCAGCTCTGGTCAATGATGATTCTCTGGTTATTTCATGCCAGAACGGTTATGGCAATTGCCAGACCATCGCGCAAGCGATTGGGTGGGAACGCACCCTCGGCGCCCGCGTAATAACGGGAGTTGAACTTCCCCGGCCAGGCGTTATCCAAGTTAATGTCCATGCCGACGCCATACGCATCGGTCACTATAATTGTCAATTCCCCCTGGATAAAATAGAAAACATCGCCCACGCCATGCGGGAGGCGCAGATTCCAGTTGAAGCAACAGAGTCGCTAGAGCAATACATCTGGGCTAAAATACTGTATAATTCAGCATTGAATCCATTAGGCGCATTGCTCAACGCTACTTACGGAGATTTGGCTGACAACCAATCAACCCGTTCGATAATGGATCAAATTATTGAAGAAGCATTTCAAGTAACCCGAAAATGCGCTATCAAACAATTCTGGCATAGCGCCGATGAATACCGGGATGCATTTTACCACCAGATGGTTCCAACAACCGCAGCGCATTATCCATCTATGCTGCGGGATATAGAAAAAAAACGCAGAACTGAAATCGACGCCCTGAATGGCGCCATTGTTAAATTCGGTCAGCAAAGCGGCGTTCCAACTCCTGTAAATGAAACGCTGGTTGATTTGCTTAAATTTAGAGAAAAGAACTGAAAACGGATTAAGTATGAATGATAAAATGAATTCGATCCAAAAAACGGAATGGCTTAGCGGAATCGCCCAGTCCATTCAATTGCGTGAAGGCATTGAAGGCGTTACCAAAGCTCTATGGGCGCTGTACAGAAAAAAGATTCATTCAACGCGCGACTGGTCCGCCGAGATTAGAATCCCGGTCCCGGTCCTGGCCGCCATGCGCCGCGAATTAGAAAAAAGAGATTTCTTCGTCACAGACCAAAAACTTAAAATTACCGAAAAAGGCAGTGAACTACTGCGTAATCTTTTCGGAAAACAAGAGTTCGTAAATCAGCAATGCTCTGCATGTTTAGGAACCGGACGAATCACTTCACCCGAATCATTCGCTGTTATTGAAAAATTTGAAGCAATATGCCAGTCCAGACCGGAAGTTGATGTCACTCTAGACCAAAGCCACGCCACGGCGGAAACGGGCGTCCGCAAAGCATTGTTTCTCTTGGAAAAAGGGTTGCTTGGTCGCTCTATCATATTTATGGGCGACGATGATTTGATTTCTGTAGCCTGTTTTCTGGTTCGTAAAAGGTTTATGTCCGAATTGGAAGCGCCTGGAGAACTGTTCGTCGCTGACATTGATGATCGTTACTTATCTTATATTAAAGACATTACATGCGATTATATTAAAACTTTTAAATATGATGTGCGTGAACCTTTACCAACCGAATTACATGATCGCTTCGATGCAGCTTTAACCGATCCGTCATATACCCTGAATGGCATAACCACATTCGCGCACCGTTGTAATGTGGCCGTAAAAACCGGCGCAAGTCTATTATTATCAATGCCTTTTCCATCTGGATCAGAGTTAAATCCCATCCAGAGTAATCTATTGGATATGGGTTGGGTGATCAATGAAATCCATCCAAATTTCAATCATTATCATGGCGCTTCTATTCATGCCAACCAATCGTCGCTATTAGTAGTAGAAAAGGTTTTATCTCCAACACCTGAAAAATCATCCCGCTTGCGTTATACTCCTTTTTATACGGGAGAGGTTCGTCCGCCCGGCGGAATTTACGCATGTACGGCATGCGATACGCGCTATGCGGTTGGACCTGAGCATAAGTATCTTACGATTAAAGACTTAAAGAAGGCAGGGTGTGCGGAATGCGAGAACGGCTCATTTCGTAAATTAAGTTCACAGGAACTTAATAAATCCAGCGGTGATCCGCCTGAAATGAGATAGAACTTAAAATTAGTAATTATTTTACAAATTTTCAAAAAAAAAACGCAAAAAAAAAACCGTTTAATGGCGCAGGGAGAGGTATAGGATAATGGGTAAAAAAGTTAAAGCAATTATTGCGATTATCATCGCCGCAGTTGTCGTTGCAGGAATGCATCTGTATGTATTCGCTCCAAAGCAAAAGCAATACAAAGAGTATAATGAAAAGTTGCAAGGCCTTTCGCGAACATATAAAACCATCGTTTCTCAGATTAAAAAAGAGGGCGATTCTAGCATCTCAACCAATGAATCTCTCCCCACTCAAGCCGATAAAGTCATCAAAGTTATTCAAGATAAGATAAATACAGCCAGAAATGGATTCAATGATTTAGACAAGAAAGTAAAAATCATCGAACGCTTCGATCCTTCGATAAATTATCGCGACGAAGTTATCAATCAAATCGTTCGCATGAAAAAGGTTGAAGAAGAAAGCAAAACAACCAAACTAACCGTAAGCAGTTCCTGGGAAGTTGGCGGCGGCATCACCGAAGGCCGCTTCGGCACAGGATTCAAAGCCAGCAATGGCCGCGCAATCGCTTACGCCAATGTACAAACTCACCAGGTTATTAATCCACGCCAAGGTTCCTTAGAGTTTTTCGTCAAACCTGATTGGGATCCTTCAGACACTGAAATTCATCATAAATGCCTCTTTATGGCCCTTGATTCACGTAAGTTCACCCGCGATCAAATCAAACTTCGCATGGAAACTGACCAGGAAAGCCAGGATACCAGCAATTCCATGTTTGAAAGAATGAACATAAACCAGATGCTGCCTGTGGGTCCTGGCCCATTCGCTCGTGACAGTATGATTGCCATCTATAAGGGCGAAGGCGCCACACTGAGTTTTGAATTACGCGATTACGTAAAACCTCCCAGCATCGTCACGGCTTATATCTCTGACTGGAAAAAAGGACAGTGGTATCACATCAATGCTATCTGGGAAGGGAAACGCCAGGCTCTATACATTAACGGCCAGAACCGCGGCGTACCCTACGGCGGTGGACAATCCATCCGCGACGCCCGCGACCTCGAAGAAGACTCTCTCTTCAGCGGAGGCGGCGGTGGATATGGCATGGGCGGCATGGGTATGGGCATGATGGGCATGGGTATGGGCATGATGGGTATGGGCGGCATGGGCATGGGCGGCATGGGTATGGGCGGCATGGGCATGGGCGGCATGGGCATGGGCGGCGGTATGGGATCAATGGGTCCTACAGCTGGTACGGCTCTGACCACTAATATTTCTTTACCTTCAGTTGTTACCGGAGTTTATTTGGGAACAGACGAAGAAGGTGGATTCGCCGCTGATTGTACATTTGATGACTTACGCATCCAAAATCGCCCGAACATCAGCCCCCAGCCTAGCGCTGAAATCCAGGCTAACGAATCAACCACTTACCTCGATCATTTCGAGGATGAATTGCCCGAAGCAAAAGAATTGCCTCAATTACTGTTGGAAATTGCTCAATATCAAAAGCAAAAAAGTATCGGAACAATTAATCCGGCGATCCGTGAAGTTTACGAAAAAACCTACACCATGTTAAAGCATTCGCTGGGCATCAATGACCAGTTCCTGGCATCAGACAAAACTACCAGAACAATTCGTGAACTCTATGTACTTGATTTTATCCGTCAAAATACCGGCAAAAGTTTCGCTGATTTAATTCCTATTTTCCAGGTTGATGATGAAATCATGAAAAATGATTCTCTTCTACTTCACCAAATCGTCGAATTTCAACGCTTGTGCTATGACTTGGCCCAACAAGCGATCAACGATAATGTGATCAGCATCAACCAGATTATCTACAAAGGTCATGGCTACAACGTGGTCGATAAAGAATTGGAAGATTCGTTTAAAAGTGAACGTGGAGAACTCCAAGCCGAACTCATGAGTGAAAATAATTATCTGGTCAAATATGACTGGGCCGGCGGCGGCGCTATGGGCATGGGCATGATGGGCATGGGCATGGGCGGCATGGGCATGGGCGGCATGGGCATGGGCGGTGGTATGGGCATGGGCATGATGGGCATGGGTATGGGCGGTATGGGAGGCGGCAGCGGCTTGATGAGCATGTTCCGCGACGCCGATACAACCGATCTCGGAATCCGACAAAAAGCTATGCAGATCGGCGATCTATTCTGGACTGAACTAAGCCCTGATGCTGATCCCGCAAAAGTTGAAGCAGACGCCAAACTTACAATAGATGAAAAGATGGTTGTAGTTCGCACTATTATTGATATGGTCGAAAAGTACAAAACATACCAGAAATATTTCAAGGATGATTTGATCCCACCTGAAGTCATCGAAAAATTCAATAAGGCTCAAGAAGATTCAGGACAGGATTATTACATCAAACGTTCTTTGACCATGGATATTGATGCAGACTATAAATCACTTATGAACTATATGTATAACATCGAATATGGCCCCCGCGTTCAGACAATCAACGCAATCAATATCACCAATAAAGAGAGTGAAACAGTTAACGCCTTAATGGATATTGAAAGTCATTCTCTTAAGAATGTAATTGAGGAAAAAGTGGATACTCCAGCGGCGAGCGGCCAGATGAGCATGAACTAAGGTATTAATGTTTAGAGTCTTATGTTTAATGCGTAATTCGATTTAGTTTGAGGGAGCCATAAACGGTTGCAAATGATAAAGCGAATTTATTTTATAACCGTCTGCCTGATCTTATTTACCAATAATGTCATATCTTCGGCTGCGTCTTTGAAGGAAGAACTTACAACTCTCTTCAAGACGCAGCCTTCTTATGTCTGGAGCGTTTCGGTCGAGAATGCCAACAGCGCAGACAAACTATTCGAGATCACTCCCCACCGGACATTAATTCCTGCATCAAATGAGAAAATTCCCATCTGCGCAGCCATTCTGCTCAAACTTGGTCCGGAATACATCTATCAAACTTCGCTCTTCCATACCGGTTCTATTGAAGGTTCTACCCTGTATGGTAATTTGATCATCACCGGTTCCGGCGATCCCAGCATCGGCGGTAGATTCAACAATGGAGATGTTACTTATCAGTTCCGTCTATGGGCTGAGCTGCTAAAAAGAAAAGGAATCAAATCAATCCAGGGAGATATCATCGGAGTTGACGATGTATTTGATGACATACCGCATGGATTAAACTGGAATCCAATAGATTTAGTAGAATGGTATGCAGCTGAAATAAGCGCACTCTCGTTCAACGACGGCTGCATAGATATTTTAATCAAGGGATCCGACGCCTCTGGTAAACCAGCTGAATTATCCCTTAATCCACCTACCAAATACATTCAACTCATACCTTCAGTAAAAACTGTCAAAACCAGAAAATCTGATAAAGGCGTCGAAATAGTACGTAATCCTAAAGAGACCGCTCTTCAGGTTAAGGGAACCATTCGCGCCAAACGTTCATCAACAATCTATGCTTCGGTACCCAATCCAACCCTGTTTTTCGCTACGGTGCTTAAGGAGACTTTGCAAAAAGAAGGAGTAACTGTCAAAGGCGATCCGGTTGATGGAGATGATATTTTATTGAAAGAGCGTAACCAATGGAAAAAGATTGACGTTTATAAATCTCCTCCACTAAAGCAGCTGGTTGAAGTTTGCCTACGAAACAGTCAGAACCTTTACGCCGAACATTTTATCAAGACCCTGGGATACGCTGAATACGGCCAGGGCAGTTGGCCCATGGGAGTGGCGGCGGTAAAAGACATCCTGACCGAACATGGCTGCAAACTGGATGGCGTTTATTTCGCTGACGGTTCCGGTTTATCCCGCGAGAATCGCTTAAGCGCCAACGCTATAATAGCCATCTTGCAATCAGTTAGAAAATCACCCCAATCAAAGTTGTTCTTTAATTCCCTCCCCCAGGCCGGCGTGAGTGGAACCTTGAAACAACGCATGCGGGATACAGCGGCCTATAAGCGGGTTTTCGCCAAAACCGGTACGCTCAACGGTTCTCGATCTTTATCCGGCCTGATCAATGCCAAAAGCGGTAAAACCTATCTATTCTCTTTCCTGGGCAACGCAACCAGCCAAACCGGCCACATCTCAGAGATCATCGATGAAGCCTGCGCATTAATCGCCTCTAAAGGTTAATTACAATACTATCCCATATCCAAGGCGACTTTAGGCGCCCGCAAGACAGGCGCCAAGAGCAAGACGAGCGCCAAGGGCAAGACGGGTGGCAAGAGCAAGACGAGCGCCAAGGGCAAGACGGGTGGCAAGGGCAGTGTATTTTCTGCCCTTGATGCTATCACTTCCGACGAGCTCCAAGAGCAAGACAGGCGCCAAGAGCAAGACGGGCGCCAAGGGCAGTGTATTTTCTGCCCTTGATGCTATCACTTCCGACGAGTTCCAAGAGCAAGACGAGCGCCAAGGGCAAGACGGGTGGCAAGGGCAGTGTATTTTCTGCCCTTGATGCTATCACTTCCGACGAGTTCCAAGAGCAAGACGAGCGCCAAGGGCAAGAAGGGTGGCAAGGGCAGTGTATTTTCTGCCCTTGATGCTATCACTTCCGACGAGCTCCAAGAGCAAGACAGGCGCCAAGGGCAAGACGGGTGGCAAGGGCAGTGTATTTTCTGCCCTTGATGCTATCACTTCCGACGAGCTCCAAGAGCAAGACAGGCGCCAAGGGCAAGACGGGTGGCAAGGGCAGTGTATTTTCTGCCCTTGATGCTATCACTTCCGACGAGCTCCAAGAGCAAGACAGGCGCCAAGAGCAAGACGGGTGGCAAGGGCAGTGTATTTTCTGCCCTTGATGCTATCACTTCCGACGAGCTCCAAGAGCAAGACGAGCGCCAAGGGCAAGACGGGTGGCAAGGGCAGTGTATTTTCTGCCCTTGATGTTATCACTTCCGACGAGCTCCAAGAGCAAGACAGGCGCCAAGGGCAAGACGGGTGGCAAGGGCAGTGTATTTTCTGCCCTTGATGCTATCACTTCCGACGAGCTCCAAGAGCAAGACGAGCGCCAATGGCAAGACGGGTGGCAAGGGCAGTGTATTTTCTGCCCTTGATGCTATCACTTCCGACGAGCTCCAAGAGCAAGACGAGCGCCAAGGGCAAGACGGGTGGCAAGGGCAGTGTATTTTCTGCCCTTGATGCTATCACTTCCGACGAGCTCCAAGAGCAAGACGAGCGCCAAGAGCAAGACGAGCGCCAAGGGCAAGACGGGTGGCAAGGGCAGTGTATTTTCTGCCCTTGATGCTATCACTTCCGACGAGCTCCAAGAGCAAGACAGGCGCCAATGGCAAGACGGGTGGCAAGGGCAGTGTATTTTCTGCCCTTGATGCTATCACTTCCGACGAGCTCCAAGAGCAAGACGAGCGCCAAGGGCAGTGTATTTTCTGCCCTTGATGCTATCACTTCCGACGAGCTCCAAGAGCAAGACAGGCGCCAAGGGCAAGAAGGGTGGCAAGGGCAGTGTATTTTCTGCCCTTGATGCTATCACTTCCGACGAGCTCCAAGAGCAAGACGAGCGCCAAGAGCAAGACGGGTGGCAAGGGCAGTGTATTTTCTGCCCTTGATGCTATCACTTCCGACGAGTTCCAAGAGCAAGACGAGCGCCAAGAGCAAGAAGGGTGGCAAGGGCAGTGTATTTTCTGCCCTTGATGCTATCACTTCCACTTCCGATTTCATTTTTCCCCCTAAACGAAAAAACGGGGCGCAATAATCAACGCCCCGTCTTTAATTTACGATGAAACATTTTTGCGTTTAATATAATTCCCACGCATTCAAACCAGTATCGATTTGTTCAATTCCAGTTGCTATAGCGGTTCCTTTAGGTTCGGCCACAGTACGGAACATAACCCAATTGCCATCACCCATATAAGTAGCGCTGGGATGATAGTTGCGGTCAACGTTATAGGATTGAGTTCCCAGTTCACCGATGTCCAAAACAGGATTCTCGTCAAGCGTAAAAGTCAGGCCGTCATCAACTGAAACAAAAGACTGAAACGGTCCAGATGAATTTGCGGGATTCCCCCAGGCGTACCACACGCCTGCTTTATCCGGATGTTTAACAACCGATGAAAATTCGATGCCTTCCAATCCCTCAACGCCGTTAACCAATGTATCATTGGTCCAGGTCCACTGTATGCCGTCATCTGAGGTATAACGGTACAGCAGTTTTACGCCTTCAACAGTTCCTTCGATTTCCGGTTCTTCACAACGAACGTAAGCGACAAAACTTCCGTCTTCCAAACGAACGGCGGTGAACCGTTCAATGGGGCCATAGGTAGCTGCATCCGGCTCGGCGATGCCCAGCGTCCATTGATCATTGGTCCAGTTTACGCCATCGGTTGATTCGCAAGTGTTGATAAAATATCCTCCAAGACGGTCATCAGCGGTATACCACATGCGAAACAAGTTTTCACCTAATTGAATAACAAAGGCTTTGCTCTGCTTAAACGATTCGGTGAATCCCTGACATAGAGCATAGTCGCCCCAGTTGATGCCATCGATATCAGAAGACTGGCCGTATGCCACATCCGCGCCGCTGCTGGCGTCGAACCAGGCCCGCCAGATATTGGCGTATGGATCAAATATAACTGTCGCATAGTAGGCCCGGTTGGCTTCGGTCAAACCCGGCTCAATAATCACTGGGTTATTAGCAACATCATCGGTCCACACAATATCACTCGGAGCGCTCCATCCACTAACCATGGCAATCAACAATAAGCAGCACAACAAAATATTTCTTTTCATAACTATTTCCTTTCTTTATCGTCCGGGATATTCAAATTTGACAGGTAAAATATACCCGTTTACCGGATTAGTATTAATTTTCTCATAATAGCGGATTCAGTCAAGGATTCAGTCAGATGATTCATGTTGCAAATATAGCAAGTTTAATCCCTACACTAGAGATTGGGTAAAGATTTATTTCGACTAAAATGTCGTTTCATATTATCCATAGAAAGAGCATTAAACTTTGTTTAATGATAATCAATTTAACATGATAAACTTACAATCAATCCGTATGAAAAGCGTAATAATTATTTCACTGGTTTTATTCTTCGTTTCATCATCTATTCAAGCCCAAGAAGAAAAACCAAAAGCGGCGCGGTCGGTGCATTTATGGTTCCCGGCGCCGGATGGCAGCATCTACTACAATGAAGTCACTGTAAAAGAGTCTCATCCTGGAACCTATTTTTCCGTGTGTGGATTCCGGCATGGGTATTTCGGCATTCAAGAAATTCGTTCTCCCGAAGATAAAGTGGTTATCTTTTCCGTCTGGGATCCCGGAAAACAAAATGATCCCAACTCAGTAGAAGAAGACCGCCGGGTGAAAGTGTTACACAATGGCGAAGGCGTACGCATCAGCCGTTTCGGCAATGAAGGAACCGGCGGCAAAAGCATGTTCCCCTATCAGTGGAAAGTGGACGAGACGTACAAATGCCTGGTCCATGCCAAAGTTGATGGTGAACACACCACTTATTCCGCTTATTTTTTCTTAAATGAATCACAGGCGTGGAAGCATTTAGCGAGTTTCCAAACCACTACCGGCGGAGAGTATCTGAAAGGGTATTATTGCTTTGTGGAAGATTTCCGGCGCAATGGCCTCAGCGCGACTCAAGTAAGAAATGCAGAATACGGCGGCGGCTGGGTCAAAACGGTGGACGGCGATTGGGTATCACTAAGCCGCGCACGATTCACAGCCGATAATACCCCGACGCTCAACATTGACGCCGGAATCACCACAGCACTGCGCTTTTTCCTGCAAACCGGAGGCGACACGCAAAACCACACCCAGCTGCGCTCCGAACTAACCATACCCCCATCAGGCTTAATCCTACCGGAAGGCTTAAAATAGAATCAATCCAAAGTCCCCTCTCCCGGCGGGAGAGGGCTAGGGCGAGGGGGGATTTTATACACCTTAAGTTGGACGCCAAGGGCAGTGTATTTTCCGTATTTTCCGCCCTTGATAAACCATTATGTTAAACCTATTGTTCTGTAGAGACCTTACAACTCTGTAATTTTATTCAATATTACGTCTATAAAGACAGCGACTATTAAATATATAATACCAGTCAGTTTAATTGTTTTTCACAGGACTAAAATATTATTTAATTTACTGAATTAAAGGAGAAGCCATGCGCTTACGTCAATCCATACTATGTTCGATTATGCTTTTTTTATGCGTTCTATTCACAACAGAAATAGTATCTGCTCAAACAAAGTTGTTGCGGTTTCCAGACATTCATGAGGATACGGTAGTATTCTGTTATGGGGGGGATTTATGGAAGGCAAATAGCGTTGGGGGAATTGCGGTGCGGCTTACCGCTCATTCTGGTCAAGAATTGTTCCCTAAATTCTCACCGGACGGTAAATGGATAGCGTTTACTGGACAGTATGATGGCGACGAACAAGTTTACGTAATCCCCGCAGAAGGCGGCATCCCCAAGCAACTCACATATTACCCCGCTCATGGACCATTACCGCCGCGTTGGGGATACGACAACCAAGTATATGGTTGGACGCCGGATGGCGAAAAAGTTCTATTCCGCTCGCTTCGCGACGCCAATGGCGGTCGCGTGTTGACGGCTTTGTATACCGTAAGTACTGATGGCGGTCTACCGGAAAAACTTCAGATGCCAACCTCCGGCGCTGGAGACTATTCACCTGATGGCCAAAAAGTAGTCTACTCCCCTCTGTTTCGCGACTTTCGAACTTGGAAGCGTTACGAAGGCGGTTGGGCGCAGAATCTCTACATTTTTGACTTAAATACGTATGAGGCTAAAAAGATTGCCCCAAGCAAACGTTCCGAGCGTGATCCCATGTGGATCGGTAATTCCATTTATTTCTCATCGGATCGTGACGGCACGCTCAATCTATACGACTACAAAGTCGATTCCGGGGAATTAACGCAAATTACACATAGCACCAAGTGGGATATTCGCTGGCCCAGTTCAGATAATATAAACAAAATCGTATATGAGTTGAACGGTGAACTTCAGATTTTCGATACAACATCCGGACAGGATCAGAAGATTTCTATTTTAGTGCCTGATGACGGTTTAGCTATGCGGCCATCCCGCTATTCGGCTGAGAAGAACATTGAAGATTTCGAACTTAGTCCTAAAGGTGAACGAGCGTTATTCGTAGCAAGAGGAGATGTCTTTACCGCGCCTATCGAAAAAGGAACTACTCGAAATCTAACCAATACCTCCAATGCGCACGATAAATGGGCGCGTTGGTCTCCGGATGGTAAAAAGATCGCCTTTATTTCGGACATGACTGGCGAAGATCAGCTATATCTAATCGATCAGGATGGCGCCGGAAAACCCGAACAACTTACTACCGAATTTAAAGCCATGCTATACGCACCGGAATGGTCTCCAGATGGAAAACGGCTGGCTTTCTCCGATAAAAACGGAAAACTTTATGCGCTAACCATCTCTGATAAAACAATCGTTCAAATCGCAGACGACGAGTTTGGAATGATCAGAGACTATGTCTGGTCCAAAAATGGCGGGCATTTGGCTTTCTCCATGCAAAATCCTAATAGATACCGCTCTATTTATATCTGGAGCGTTGATGATTGTAAACTAACAAAAATCACGGATGACTATTTCGATGAATATAATCCAGTGTGGGGTATTGAGGGCAACTATCTCTACTATCTCTCCGATCGCAATTTTGCTCCGCAGATCAGTTCCCTTGAGTGGAACTTTGCAACGAACCGTCAAACAGGCATTTTTGCCTTGTCGCTGCGTAAAGACGTTAAACATCCTTTTCCGCCTGAAAACGATGAAATAACCTTCGAGGAAGAAAAAGAAGAGAATAAAGACAAGGATACTGATAAAAAAGTCGAAGACTGTGATGAGAGTGATGAGAAATCTAAGGATAAATCTGAAGATAAAAAGAAAGATAAGCAGAAAGATTACATCGAAATTGATTATTTAGGTCTCGCGGATCGGGTTGTCCGGGCGCCGATAGAATCTAATAACATTAGCAGTCTTTCCGCAAAGAAAGGCTACTTGATTTATAAGACATCAGGCGCTCCTTTCTATGGCCGGGACAGCTACGAAAAATCGAACCTTCATATTTATTCGCTGGAAAAACGGGAAGACAAAGTACTGGTTGAAGATATGTCTGGTTACGCTCTCTCTTCAGATGGTAATAAAGTATTGGTAAGCCAAAAGGGAGCGTACCATTTATACGATGCTAAACCAGAAGCGAAGGATCAAAAGACTGTTTCGACCAAAGGCCTGATGGTGGACCGCGTTCCATCTCAAGAGTGGGAGGAAATATTCAACGAAGTCTGGAGGCGCTACCGTGACTTTTTCTACGTGAAAAATATGCACGGGTATGATTGGAAAGCAATAGGCGATCAATATAGAACCTGGCTAAAACATGTGGCTCATCGTTCTGACCTTAACTATGTTTTGAGTGAAATGGTGTCTGAACTAAGTGCGGGGCATTGTTATATTGTCGGAGGAGATTTTGAGATTCCTGAACGGCCCAAAGTGGGCTTACCGGGCGCCCGGTTCGAATTGGATAAGGAAGCAGGAAGGTATCGCATCTCGAAAATATTCAAAGGCGATAATGAGGAGGAAAAATACATTTCTCCCCTGAACGAAATCGGTATAGAGGCTAATGTTGGCGACTATATTCTCGCCATTGATGGAGTTGAATTGAAAGGCGACGATAATCCTTATCGATTGTTGCAGCACAAAACTGATCCAATAACTCTTACTCTTAATTCTAATCCTACTATAAAGGATGCGAGTGAAGTAACATTTAAGCCGATCTTTAGTGAAGATAATCTCCTCTATCTGGAGTGGGTTAGCGAGAATCTTGAAAAAGTCGCTAAGTTGACTGATGGACGGGTTGGCTACCTTCATATACCGGACATGGGCGCAAATGGCATCTATGAGTTTATCAAATGGTTTTATCCCCAAATCCGCAAGGAAGGTCTTGTCATTGACGTGCGCTCTAATGGCGGCGGGAATGTGTCTCAATGGATCATCGAACGCCTAGACACAAAGTTACTGGGGACGCGATTTGGTAATTCCAGCAACTACCCGGAGACCTATCCTTACACAGTGTTCCACGGTCATACGGTATGTTTGATTAACCAAACCTCTGCTTCAGACGGTGATATTTTCCCATATTATTATCGCAAAGCAGGTCTTGGTCCGTTGATTGGTAAACGAACTTGGGGTGGCGTAGTAGGAATCTCCGGACGGGGCCCCTTGCTTGACGGCGGGCAGGTATTCGTTCCGTTAAGTGGTACCAATGATGAAAATGGCCAATGGATCATTGAGGGCTATGGGGTAGATCCGGATATTGAAATCGATAATGATCCGGAATCAGTACTCAAAGGCCGGGATCCTCAGTTAGAGCAGGGAATCCAGGAAATCCTAAAAAAGATAGATGAATATCCTAGAAAACTGCCTCCTCGACCAGCAGATCCAGTTAAAACAAAATAAGTATTGTTCTGATATTTCTATCTAGGGCCGAACGCCAAGGACTGAGCGCATTGCGCTCAGTCCTTGATTGAATACGCCTACAAACAGGATGGAGCGATAGCATAACCCACCAAGAATAACCAAATCAGCTCTTCCCATCACCCTTAAACATCGGCGTAAAACGTTTAATAACCACCAGCGTCAATTGCCTATCATCGATAGGTTCAAAAAAAATCAGAATAGCATTGCCTTTAAGGCGATAAATCATTGAGCCTGCTTTGCGGTATTGCCAGGGAGGATTTGCTTTTTCCCACGCTTCAGGCCATTCCTCTTCCCCAACCAGAAGATTCCCCGAATCATCTATGAGCAATATTTTGGGCGCCTTGGAGCCTTTAGGCTGAACCGCTTCCAACGCCTGCTTGATTTGCTCCGAAAATTTCGATTCGTCACCATAATCTTCGGTTGCAATACAACAACCTTGAGCCATCAAATAAACCGTCAGAGTTTCATGAATCGCCGATTCAGGAGCATAAGCTTCGGGAGTTTGAAACATCTTAGGCCACACAAAATAAAAACCTGCAACCATAAATAAAATAACAAACATGAAATCAATGCCGAACATACGCCGCGATGGCTGAGGAAGAGGCGCCCTTCTGGATGAATTACGGTAAGCCTGCTCTATTGAAGAAAAATCATGATCGTCCATAATGTAAATCCACTCACGCGTAGGATGGGTCAGCCTTACCGACCCATCAAAAATCCACTCCTGATAACAAATCCCCTATCCAAAGTAGGGCGCCCCCCTCGTGGGCGCCCGAAATTTCCAGGCGCTATGGTGAGGGGAAAAATAAATCACTATCAGGTAATTTCACAAATATTACCTGATGCTGGAGTAAATCCATCTATTATGATACCATACATCTCAATATTATGGGCATAAAACTACCAACATTAGATGCCATCTGTTCGATGTATAACCTGCCTCATCAGCTTTTGCGTGATGATTGGTCGGTGGAGGATTCCTATGCCTTCTGCCGGAGCCTGACCGTATCCCACTACGAAAACTTTCCGGTTGGATCAATGCTGGTTCCCAAGGCCAAACGGATTCACGTTTACGCCATCTACGCCTTCGCCCGCATTTCGGACGATTTCTCTGACGAAGATTGCTACGAAGGCCGCCGCATGGATTATCTCAATTCATGGGATGAATTGCTATCACAAGCTTTTGAAGGTAAAGCCGAACACCCGGTATTTATCGCTCTGGCCGATACTGCCAAGAAATGCGAACTTCCGATTGATCTGTTCCGGGGTTTGTTGCACGCTTTCAAGCAGGATGTAACTGTAAAACGTTACGAGACCTTCGACGGCGTGATTAAAAACTATTGCAGATTTTCCGCTGATCCGGTGGGACGCCTTATCCTCCACCTGTTCGACTACCGCGATGAGGAACTGTTCCACATGTCCGACTGCATCTGCACCGCCTTGCAACTGACCAACTTCTGGCAGGATGTAGCCATCGATCTTCAAAAAGACCGCGTCTACATTCCCAAAGAACTGATGCAGGCCAACGGGTATTCTATGGATGATCTATTCGCTCATGTCTATGATGAACGATACATCAATATCATGCAGGAACTGGTTCAGCGTACCTGGCAATTATTCGATGAAGGCTATCCCCTGCTGGAAAGCGTACGCTGGCCCCTGTCGGCTGAGTTGCGCTTCACCTGGCTCGGCGGCGTAACCATCCTTTCGCGGACATTAAAAAATGGCTATAACGTATTTGATAACCGTCCTAAATTAAACAAGTGGGATTTCGTCTCCTGTGGAGGGCGCTCTCTGTTTCGCATGACTCGAATGCGGAGACGGTATAATAAATTATTTGAAATGGCGGCCAAAGTCGCATAATGAATTGAGTGGATATGGAACAGTCAAACAGCAACAATTATACGCGTGATAAAACCAGGAAGAGTAAAACGAATTTCTATTATTCGTTTCTGTTTCTACCTAAAGCCAAGCGGGATGCGATCTTCACCATATATTCCTTCTGCCGTCAGACCGATGATATCGTCGATAACATAGAATCGCCCGACGCAGCGCGAAAAGAGTTAGACCAGTGGCGCTCTGAATTAGAAGCCTGTTACGCCGGCAATCCTCAGCATCCCATAACTGAGGCCATGCAGACGGTCATTGAGCAATTCAACATGCCCAAAGAATATTTCCATGCATTGATCGACGGCTGCGAGATGGATCTGGTTAAAAAGCGTTATGCGACTTTCGAAGAGTTAAAGGAATATTGCTATCGCGTTGCAAGCGTAGTGGGTTTGATCAGTATAGAAATCTTCGGCTATAGTTCTCCAAACGCCAAACAATACGCCATCGATCTGGGCATGGCTCTGCAACTGACCAACATCATGCGCGACGTCGGCGAAGACGCCCGCATCGACCGCATCTACATGCCCGCCGACGAACTAGAACGATTCAAGTATTCCGAGAGCGACCTGCTCAATGAAGTGTATAATCCCGCTTTCGTAGAATTCATGAAATTTCACGCTGACCGCGCCCAGCAATATTATGATAGCGCCAATAAACTCTATTCCCGGCGTGATCACCACCTGCTTTTTCCAGCGGAAATAATGAAAAAAATATACTATTCCCTCTATAAAAAAATTGTTCTGGCCGATTTTAACGTTTATCCAGAACGCATAAGAATCTCTAATAGCCAGAAAATGCGCATCGCCTTATCCATCTGGCTGGGCAGCAGAATCTCAAGGGTTTTGCCATGGTAACCGATGTCGTCGTCATAGGCGGCGGCCTGGCCGGTATATCCGCAGCAGTTCGCCTGGCCCAATCAGGCGCTAAAGTCACCCTTATCGAAAAAAGAAAATTCCTGGGCGGACGGGTTTACTCTACCCGCGACCGGCGCACCGGCGATATGATCGACAACGGTCAACACGCCCTAATGGGCTGTTATCACAAGACCTTCGACTTACTGCGCCTCCTGGGAACCTACGACGACCTCTATTTCCAACCATCGCTTTCGGTTCCTTACCGGGGCGGTGATGGATTGCGTGACCACTTACGCTCTTATCCACTCCCGGCGCCGCTCGATCTTTTAGCGGGTCTATTATCCATGCGTTCGCTGGGATTAAGCGATAAGGTCTCCGCCATCCATTTCGGCTTGCAGATGAAAAGAAAAAAGGCTGTACACAATGGCGAAACCGTCTCGGAACTATGCCAACGCCTGGGGCAGACTCCCAAGCTTCGCAAACGCATGTGGGAATCAATCGCCCTCTCCGCCCTTAACGAAGAACCTCAGATCGCCGACGCAGCCCTTTTGCAAACCGTGCTCAAACAGGCTTTCTTTTCTGGAAGAGCCGATTCGCGTATGGCTTTAGCCAGTGTAGCTCTCCAAAAACTACATGGCGAAAAAGCCATCAGATTTATCGAAGAACGCTGCGGCCAAGTACTGCTTGATCACCGCGTCGAACGTCTGGAATATAAGAATAACAAAGTGTCAGCAGTTATATGCTCATCCGGCGAACGCATTGAGTGCGGCGCCTGCATTTCAGCCGCTCCAGATAATAACTTACGTAAGTTATTGAAAAATTCAGGCTTAGAAGAACAAATCCCCATCCCCGATCTGGGCGCATCGCCCATATTGAGCACCTATTTATGGTATGACCAACCCATATCGGATGAAAATTTCTGCTGTTTACTGGATTGTACATACGAATGGATATTCCACCGCGCCAATTTCATGCGCCCTGGAGAGCACAAGTCGCATTGCGTCTGTCTTCTAATCAGCGCAGCACGCAGGTTTAAGGGATTAAGCAGGGAAGATTTAGTCAAAGCAGCTATTGAAGATATTCAAAAGGTTTATCCCCGCAGCATATCAAAAGCGCCTACAGATTCGTTGGTATTTTGGGAGCCTCGCGCTACTTTCTCAACAACGCCTGATAATGTTAAAAAACGGGCAAATGCTCAAACTGCAATTGATAACCTCATTCTTGCTGGAGATTGGACTGCAACTGCTCTACCCGCTACAATTGAAGGAGCGGTTGTCAGCGGTAATATGGCCGCTGATTTATTAATATCTTAAAAATATCCGCATAATATTATTGTTGCAATTAAAACCGAACCTTTTTCCTTCAAACTATAGACTAATGTAAAATAATATACGCATAATAATATTGATTTAATAAAAAAAGGGAGAATGTAATAATGACAGAAAAAATCTTCATGAGTCGCCGTTCATTTATCCAAAGCGGCGCCGCAACCGCCGCCATTGCAGGCTTAGGAGCGTCAGCTCAGGCCTCAGAGAATAAAACCGATACCAGTAAAATATTGAATTACAAACCAGATATGCGCTATCGCATGTTAGGCGACACCGGCCTCATGATTTCCGCCATCAGCATGGGCGGTCTGGTTAATGAACCCGGCATCCACGAATACGCCATCGATAATGGCGTCAACCTGGTTCATATCTCCAATTCTTATATCGGCGGCCGTTCCATTGTAGAACTGGGCAAAGTTCTCAAAACTAGAAGAAAAGATGTCTACGTCGCTCTTAAAGATAATTTCTTCAACCGCGAAGATTATGAAAAGGAAGATTACAGTAAACTGGATGAATGGTTGAAAGTGTTGAATTGCGATTACGTCGATTTCTTTATGTTTAACCGGCACGATGAAGAATCCGCCCGCGATCCTCTAATCAAAAAATCCTTCGAAAAACTCAAAGCCAAAGGCAAAGTACGTTTTTGCGGACATACCAGTCATGATAAAAACCTCAAAGCCAGCGGTTCGGCATTAGCCAGCGGCATGTTCAGTTTGCTTAATCCACGCTTGGATCAGAAAAACCTTCAGGTGCTTGATAGCGTCTTGCGTGATGCTCATGCCAAAAAAGTGGGCGTCATGGCCATGAAATCAATGTCCGGCTTGGAATCTATCGATGATCAATGCATGTATGTCAAGAAAATGCTCAAGAATCCCGCTATCACTACGGTTCTTAAAGGCATCGGTTCTTTTGAGATGTTCGACGCATATAAAAAAGCGGCTGGCGAAGCATTGACCGCCAGTGAAGATATGAAACTCTACCGTTACGCCATGAATAACCGATCCACCCATTGCATGGCATGCAGCGAATGCAAAGACGCCTGTCCCGATAACATTGAAATATCCACCGTACTGCGCTGCAAAGATTATTACCTGGAAGAGCAACACGACCGGCAAACCGCGATGGAGACCTATCACGAACTTTCACCAAACCAGCGTCTAAGTTCAAAATGCGGCGAATGCCATGAATGCGAAAAAGCATGTCCCAATGATATAAATATTGTGGAAAGACTACAAAGCGCCCGTCAATTATTCGCCTAGGACTACGCCAGACAAATTAACAATGTAGGGCGCGCCCCTCGTGGGCGCCCTGTTTGAAAGACGCCAAACATTATTATATAAAGGGCCTGTCAGGCGGATGCCTTTCAGGCCCTTTTAGATGTAAAATAATCATCAAATTCATATTACGGAGAAAAAACAATGCACCAAAAATTTTATCCCCATAGAATCATCACTCTATTTATCGCCTCACTAATCTTAACCGTCACGGTTCACGCTCAAGTTCCAGAGAAATCCGATAAACCAGCTGTCTCTGAAGAATTAATCAAAAAACTATCCGCCCTACTGCCTGACGCTCAGGAGATGAATGCCGCTCTGGACGGCAAAGCGGAATTTTATGGTGAAAACCTCTACGAATTGATCAACGGCGCCGCTGGCATCTATCACGATTACGATTTCGTAGCCTTGGGACATGCCATATACAAACGCGGCAGCGACGAGATTACCGTCGACATCTATGACATGGGCAACCGCTTAAACGCCTATGGCATCTTCTCGGCTGAGAGTTCCACCGATTATAATTTCATCGATATCGGCGCCACGGGATACCTGGAGCCGGATACTCTCAATTTCATGCAGGGACGCTATTACATTAAACTTTCCACCTTCGGCGAAGAGGGCAAGACCGAGCCGCTGCTCAAAGATTTCTCCGCCAAGGTTGCAGAGACCATAAAAAAAGGAAAGAAAATACCCGGCGTCTTCAGACGCTTCCCTAAGAAGAATCTTGTTCCCCATTCATATCAATACAGTAATAAGACGGCTTTGGGTTATGAGTTCCTCGCTCCTGCTTTGATTGCTGAATATGCTTTTGGAGAAGATAAAGAACAAAAAACCACCTTAGTGCTGGCTTACTGCAAAACTCCTGAAGAGGTTAAAGAACGTATGACGCAATTACGCGAACGCATCGCCAAAACCGGTACGGTAGAAGACCTGGTTGATTGCGGCCCGCAGGCATTCCACGCCCAGGATAAATATCGCGGTGAGATTATAGGCTTTCATCATCAAGGCCAAGATATGTCAGAGTACGCAGTTTTCATCGTAAAACCACCCAAGGATGCAGCCCCGTTCATCCAACAAATCAAAGAATCCCTTGGTGAACCCAAGAAATAAACTTTTGTCTGAATCTGGATGCTCTGGATTAAAGGATGACCTGAATTTTTTTTCTTGAGTGGTCATTATCAACCCTCACCTAACCTCTCCCAATCTTGGGAGAGGAATATTTATCCTCAGTATTTTGTATAACTGAGCCAATAGAATATAACTGGTTATATCGCCAAAACCCCTCTCCCCCAAATTTGGGGGAGAATTCAAGAGGGGGTTGTTTTCTACAACTTTAGATATTCCAATTTGTGTTTTTATCATAGTCAAAATTCCATTTGTAGCATAACATGTGTAGTAGATAATAACCCAACGCCCTTCCAGGCCAATTGACAATACATGGAAGGGCGTTTTTCATTGTGCAAATGAATTTATTTTGAAGGGGACGAGAATGTTAGATCGCTTCTGTTTTTATGCCGGGGTATTCTGCTTAACCTTATCGATGCTGATGCTGGAAGTGATCCAGACCCGCATCCTCTCCGTCATGGCCTGGTATTACCTGGCCTTCTTCGTAATCAGCATCGCCATGTTCGGTATGACCGCCGGTTCGGTCTGGGTATACCTGAAGCGCGAACAACTGTCATACGATAACCTATCACAAAAATTAACCTTCTATACTTCGGCTTACGCCCTGAGCGTCCTCTTCTGTCTGGCCATGCAATTGACCATTCCACTGACTGGCGTGTTTACCGCATCGGGCGTATTCGCCTGGGCTGAGTTGACCATCTGCGTCAGCATCCCCTTCTTTCTGGCTGGCGTGGCTATCAGCCTGGCTCTGACCCGCAGCCCGTATCCTATAGGTTACGTCTATGCGGTCGATCTGGTTGGAGCGGCGGCGGGATGTTTGCTGGTATTGGTTTTATTGAACTATCTGGATGGTCCAGCGGCCATGCTGACGGCGGGAACCGTTGGAGCTTTCGGCGCGATCTTCTTCTCATTCTCCCATGTCGGTGAATGGCCATACATCAAAAAAGGCTTCAACCAACTATTCCTACGCCCGGTCTTGATCTTCATAGGACTAACCATTCTGTGCGTGGCCAACACCCAGACCACCAAAGGCCTGCATCCCATGTTCGTTAAAGACAATATTGAACGGCGCAACAAAAACATGCTATATGAAAAATGGAATTCCTATTCACGAGTGGCGGTGTATAACCGGGGTATGCGCTCAGCCCACCTATGGGGCGCTTCAGCCAAATTCCCCGATATCCAGAAAGAATGGCGCATCCTCAATATTGATGGCGCGGCGGGTTCGCCCATGTACCGTTTCCGCGGCCAATCTGAAGAGTTGGAATTCCTGAAATACGACATCACCAATTTCGCCTATTATTACAAAAACAGCGGCAAGGCGGCCATCATCGGCATCGGCGGCGGGCGCGACATCCTATCTGCCTGGTATTTCGGCTTCCGTGACATCACCGGGATCGAACTGAATCCCATCAACGTTAATTTGCTGCAAAACGAAAAAGGCTTCAGCGATTTCTGCAACGTCAATACCCTACCGGGAGTCAAACTGATCGCTGACGAAGCCCGCAGCTGGTTCGCCCGTTCGACAGAGCAATTCGACCTGATCCAGATGAGCATGATCGACACCTGGGCGGCCACCGGCGCCGGGGCCTTCTCGCTTAGCGAAAACGGCCTTTATACCGTTGAAGGCTGGAATATCTTCCTTAACCACCTCAAACCAGATGGCGTCCTGACCGTAAGCCGTTGGCACGCCCCCGGAGAAATCAACGAAACCGGGCGCATGATCGCCCTGGCGGCGGCAGCCTTGATGGATCAAGGCGTAACCGAACCACACAAGCATATCTTCATCGCATCGGTGCGCAACAAACTGGCCACTCTGGTTTTATCCCGTTCGCCACTGGACGCCTCAGCCATCCAAAAACTGAACCAAGCAGCTGTCGGCCTGGAATATGTAATCGTACATAGTCCTGATAAGAGTTCTGATTCGGTGGTATTGCAAAACATCCTATCCGCCAAAAACCGCGCTGAACTTGACGCCTACACCGCCACCCTGGATTTGAACCTGACCCCGCCGACCGACGACAAGCCCTTCTTCTTCAATCAGCTGCCCTTTCATAAACCAGCCAAATTGTTTGAGTTCCTGATGAATATATGGGAAGGAGTAAGCCAAACCTCGGTGCAAGAGGGAGTGGTATTCGGCAACCTGCTGGCCACCCGCACCTTGATCATGATCGTTGTACTCTCCATATTGCTGGTTTTGGCCACCATCGTCATCCCCATGCTGCCCGCCCTACGCGAAACGCCCTTGGCTCTAATCAGCGGAGGCTCGGCCTATTTCTCAGTAATCGGCATGGGATTCATGTTCGTCGAGATTGGCTTCCTACAAAGGCTAAACGTCTTCCTGGGACGCCCGGCCTACTCGTTGAGCATCGTATTATTCGCCTTGATCCTCTTCACCGGAGCGGGTAGTTTTCTCTCGGAAAGATATAAACTAAACACCTGTAAGCGCTTTGTTATCTGGTCGTTAGGGCTATTCGTCTACCTGATCACCCTGCCCTTCTGGGCGCCATTCCTCTTTATATGGCTGCAAACAGTTGATATCTGGATCAAGTGCCTGTTCGCTGTCGCGCTTATCTCGCCAGCGGGATTCATGATGGGTTACGCTTTCCCCAGCGGTATGAGGTTGGTGCAATACATCGATAACCGCCCCACTCCCTGGTTCTGGGCTATGAACGGCGCAGCCGGAGTGCTCTCATCCACCCTGGCGGTAGTAATCAGCATAGCGCTGGGCATCCACTGGAACTTCATCCTCGGCGCCATCTGCTACCTGATGCTGATCCCCATATCAGCCTTCATTGGATTTAATCCCGAATCCGGTGAGGATTATGAGATTTTGGAGGATTAGCGTCTCTCTATTTGAGCATAGGGCGTAGAGAAACTTGCCCTTGGCGCCCAGCATGGATGAATACATAAGCTAATAGAAATATTCTATCTTATTTAACACACCGGCTAGAAGCCGATGCTCCCCATTCTATGTTGCTCCCCATTCTATGATGCTCCCCGTTTCATTCTCATCTCCTGATTTGTGTACGAAGAGTAGCCCGGTGGTAGAGGGGACTTTAAGACTTAACTTAATGACAATATCGCCTTGCCACCCATTCTTGGCGACTATTTATATTCTTCAGTGCAAGATAACACGCATTACTATCCTATGCCCGTCGAGGAACGGCGGGAAATTGCATTTAATTTTTCTTTGAAACCGTTTTGGTTATGCGGTTTTCTTTTTTTTCCAGAATGATGCTACATGATTATTATCATTTTTTTGCTGTTTTAATGATGAATTTGAGTTATCAACCGGGATATTGTTGAAATTTGATTGATTGCTGTTAACTATATTTTTGGTATTTTGATTTTGGGTGTTTTGAATTTCGATTTTTTTGGCTCTGAGATATTTATTGGTCATTTGCATCATGGTTCTGGACGCAGAACAGAAGAGACGGAAGAGCGAGTTTGATTCTGGCGAGTCCGGGTCGTATCTTTTTTTTAAGTTTTCGGAAATCTTCATGATGCAGTAGGACATGGTATCCATGATATTTTCATCGAATTTGGTAATGGCTTGGGGTGTGAGAGTCATTTTGCTTCTCCTGAATATTAGATTTATTTGATGCTTCGATACGTTATATGGCAATAAGCGTGCCAATATTGTACATTTGTTTAGTTTTTTTTATGATTGAGTGATTATTATCAACCCTCTCCTGGCCTCTACTAGTCTTGGGAGAGGGATACTGAGAAACGTAGGTTATCGCATCAAGGGCTGACCGCTTTGCGGTCTTGCCCTTGCCACCCGCCATTTGTTTAGTTTTTTTATGATTGGGTGGTTGTTATCAACTCTCTCCTGGCCTCTCCCAGTCTTGGGAGAGGGATACTGAGAAACGTTGGTTATCGCATCAAGGGCTGACCGCTTTGCGGTCTTGCCCTTGCCACCCGCCATTTGTTTAGTTTTTTTATGATTGGGTGGTTGTTATCAACTCTCTCCTGGCCTCTACTAGTCTTGGGAGAGGGATACTGAGAAACGTAGGTTATCGCATCAAGGGCTGACCGCTTTGCGGTCTTGCCCTTGCCACCCGCCACCCACCGTGGGTGATCGCTTCAATGGTAGAAAAAATACCCTGCTCTTGGCGCCTGTCTTTGGCGCCCGAAGCAGCCAAACATCCATTAATCAATCACTTCCCTATTTGAGCGTGGGGAACTTGGGATAAAATGATATAACTCAATATAAGCAGGTGCTATCAATGTCAGACGTTCATGCATCATCCACCGCCCACCCTCCTATCAATGCATCGTTGTTGAAGGCGTTGCGCAACGTGTTAAGCAAAGAACGCGCGTCGAGCGAAGATGTCGACCTTATGACCTACGCCTATGACGCAACGCGCAACAATTATCCCCCTCAAGTGGTGGTGTGGCCTGAGAGCGTTGAGGAAATTTCTGCGGTGATGAAGTTGGCCTGTGAATATAAGACTCCGGTCTATCCACGCGGCGGCGGCACTGGTCATACCGGCGGCGCATTGGCTCTCAAGGGCGGCATCCTGCTGTCGCTGGAGCGTATGTCAAAAATTCTGGAGATAGATAAGGATAACCGCCTGGTCAGAACCCAGCCCGGCATTCCGTTGGGAGAACTGAAATCAGCCGTGCAGAAAGAAGGGTTGTTTTATCCACCCGATCCATCCAGCGCCAAGACGGCCAGCCTGGGCGGTACATTGGCTGAATGCGCAGGGGGACTCAATTGCGTAAAATACGGCACCACCAAGGATTGGATCCAATCAGTGCAGGCCGTGCTGCCCACCGGAGAGATCATCCACGCCGGGACCAAAGCCCGCAAGAACGTGGTGGGCTACAACCTGCTGCAACTTCTGATCGGCTCGGAAGGAACCCTGGCCATTATCACCGAAGCCACTATGCGGCTGATTCCCTACCCGGCTCACCGCGCTACCTTCGTCGCATTGTTCGACTCGGTCAACCAATCAGCGGTGGCGGTGCGCGCCATGCTCAACAGCGGAACCCTGCCCTGCGCTTTGGAATTCATCGACCGCCTGAGCCTCGAAGCGGCCAACGCTCATCAACCCGAAGCTAACCTACCCATCGCCGACGGGCTGCTGCTGGTGGAGACCGATGGCTTCAATCAGGATGAAGTGCGCCGCGACCTGGATATCCTGGCCGGTATATGCCGCTCCAATGGAGCCAGCAAGATTACCGAGTCGCAAAACGACGCCGAGCGGGAAAAACTGTGGGATATCCGGCGCAGCCTCAGTCCGGCCATGTTCGCCAAAGCGCCGTTCAAGACCAATGAGGATATCTGCGTCCCGGTCGCCGCGTTTCCCCAAATACTCGAAGAAGCCTACGCCATCGGCCGCAAGTATGACATCTTCACCCTGTGCTTCGGTCATGCTGGAGACGGCAACCTGCATGTCAATTTCATGTCGCATGACGAGAGCGACCCCAACGTCGAACAGGCGGTCAGCGACCTGTTCAAGAAAACCGTGGAGATGGATGGCTCAATCTCCGGCGAGCATGGCATCGGCATCAGCAAGCAACCCTATATCGCCTATGAAATGAGTCAAACGGAGATTGATCTGTTGACCGGAATTAAAGCAGTATTCGATCCGCATAATATTCTTAATCCGGGGAAGATTGTTATGCCAAAGGATGATTGATACATGGGTGGCTTTGGTGGGCTACGCCGCTTTGCAGCTTTTAGCCCACCCTACGATTTGGCTTTTGACCAAAATCAAAGCGGTATTCGATCCGCATAATATTCTTAATCCGGGCAAGATTGTTATGCCAAAGGATGATTGATACATGGGTGGCTTTGGTGGGCTACGCCGCTTTGCGGCTTTTAGCCCACCCTACGATTTGGCTTTTGACCAAAATCAAAGCGGTATTCGATCCGCATAATATTCTTAATCCGGGGAAGATTGTTATGCCAAAGGATTATTGATACATGGGTGGCTTTGGTGGGCTACGCCGCTTTGCGGCTTTTAGCCCACCCTACGATTTGGCTTTTGACCAAAATCAAAGCGGTATTCGATCCGCATAATATTCTTAATCCGGGCAAGATTGTTATGCCAAAGGATGATTGATACATGGGTGGCTTTGGTGGGCTACGCCGCTTTGCGGCTTTTAGCCCACCCTACGATTTGGCTTTTGACCAAAATCAAAGCGGTATTCGATCCGCATAATATTCTTAATCCGGGGAAGATTGTTATGCCAAAGGATGATTGATACATGGGTGGCTTTGGTGGGCTACGCCGCTTTGCGGCTTTTAGCCCACCCTACGATTTGGCTTTTAGCCCACTCAATTGGCTTTTAACTCATCATACGATTGGAAAAATATTCAAAGGCGTTTTTGATCAATGTGGTTATTATTGACGGGCGATTATTTTAATAAACTTATTCTACTTGTGGGATCGGTGTGCTTGTTTTTGTCAGCGCCTGTTTACGCCCAGGATAGCATACCCTTGGCGCCTTTGCTTGATTCGGATGGCGCCAATAACCAAAATTCTTTGATGAACCTGTTGAAGAATGATTTGCTGCGCCGCTATACCAAGACCACGCCCAATGAAGAAGGTTCCCAGAACCGCCCCCGGCGCCCCAGACCCGAACTGGGCAAAGGGCAATACAGCGACACTCCCATCGACTTGTCAAAATTCATTGGTCCAGATGGCGACTCGGATGAGACCTTGAAGCGCTTGCGTGAAATGGGAAAGATACCCGATCCTGATGACATCCCCATGCCAAAAGACGCTACGGGAACCATCAAGGATGTATGGTCGGATGTCGCTCCCGAAAACAGATTGGATTACGCCAAGGAACTCTTCAAACGGCGGAAGTATGAGCAAACCCAAAAAGAGTTGGAAGCGATACTGGCTCATACCATCGATAAAGACGAACGCTTCGACGCCTTGATGATACGCGAAAAATGTTTGTTTCACCGGCGCTTTTACGATGTAGTGCAAGACGATTATTTCCGCTTAAAAAGCTATTATCCCAAAAAAAGTAAAGAGATTGCCGAACTGAGAAAATACCTGGAAGATAAATCCGGCCTGACCTCATTGCAGGAGAAGGTTCTTAAAAATCCTACCGATCCAGCCAATCAACGCAGCCTGCTTAACCTGTTTGAAAAATTGGACTGGCTGGATTTCGCTGAAGACTTTTTTCTTTTGACCATTCATGACATCTCAGCGCCTACCGTGAAAAGCCTCAGCGAAGTCTATTACCGCAAGAAAGATCACGAGATGCTGGTAAATCTGGCGCGGGCTTCACAGAAACTACACCCCGGCGAAGCGGATTTTTATTACAATGAGGGCGTGGGTCTCTATGCAATGGGCGACCCGACGTCACTCGAGTCGGCTGAAATTGCATTCCAAAAAGCCCTGGCCAAGGCTTCCACAACCCGCATGAGAAACAATATTGAATGGTATCTGAATCGATTGAATCCCAAAAAGCAATAAGCGGCTTAGATTGACTGGAAGCGATAACGCAATTTTAATAATACATATTGATATTAACGTTAATTATTTTGCATAACTGAAAGGAATCCCGATGAGCATCGTCACAATCCGAAAAGCGATACTCTCCGTTTTCGACAAAACCGGCATTGAAGAGTTCGGCAAAGCCCTGGCGGAAAAAGATGTCCATATATTATCAACTGGAGGCACAGGCCGCTCACTTTCCAAAGTCGGCGTTAAGTATCAGGAAGTTAGCGATTACACCGGATCGCCGGAGATGCTGGGCGGCCGGGTCAAAACGCTGCACCCCAAGATTCATGGCGGGCTTTTGTTTAAGCGCAATGATCCGGCGCAGTCTGAAGAAGCGGAAAAATACGGCATCTATCCCATCGATCTGGTTGCGGTCAACCTATACCCCTTCGAAGCAACCGTCGCTAAACCGGATGTATCGATGGACGTGGCAACAGAGAATATCGATATCGGCGGACCAACCATGATCCGCTCATCAGCCAAGAATTTCAAATCAGTAGTTGTGATTACCGACCCGGCTGATTATGAATTAATCATACAAGAGATGAACCAGCAGGGCGGCATTTCAATCAAAACCCGGCATCGCCTGGCCGCTAAAGCCTTCGAGCATACATCCAGATACGACAACGCCATCACCAATTTCCTGCAATCCAGAATTGAATCTTAAATAGTTTTATAGAGGTGATTTCATTAAGTTATGGAATTTCACCATATCGTTGGTGGCTTGATCAAGGGCTGAGCGCAATGCGCTCTTGCCCTTGGCGCCCAGTTATAACCTACAATTCTTTGTGATATTCGTATCTGTTTTACAACAAAGGCCGCGTATCGCTACGCGGCCTTTGGTAAGTATGCATTGTAAATAAGATAATTCCGTAGGGTGGGCTAAAAGCGAAGCGTAGCCCACCAAAACCACCTAAGCAATCTAGATAGTATTGGCTTCGAGTTTCTCTTTGTCGAATATAACTTTTTTGCCGGACATGAATGACATGGTTCCCATGTTGGAAATGCAGGCGCCGTCGAATCCATCTCGCACTGTGCAATTAGGAGTTTTGCGGGTGACGATGCTTTCCAGCCAGTTCTGCATGTGATCGCGAACCGCTTGATCAGTTGCTTCGGCTTGGGTATTGCAATATTTGTAATTCTGGAATTTCAGTTTGGAAGCTGTGCCCCACAGGTATTTAGGTTCGGGCCATACATTCATATCATGGTGGCAGAAAACTTCAATCAAACCTTTGGAACCACAGATGCGAACTCCGTAATCCTGGATTTTTTCATTGATGACCTTGCCGCGAGTCAAAACCTTGAGCGCCGCATTAAGTTCTTTTTGTTTCTCTTTATCTTCGATACGGTCGATCTCAGCTTCGATGACGTATCTTTCATTCGGGCGGCAGATGTTGTTGAAGCGCGCATTATAATTGATCTGGAAGCCTTCTTCAAATTCCATCAGGCAACCCCATGTATCAGGAGTCATGCGGCCGTCTTTCCAGCGGTATAGTCCACCGGAAGAGATAACGCTCTTGGGTACGCCAACGCCCATGACCATGCAGATGGCGTCGATCTGATGAACCATCAAGTCGCTGCCGATGCCGTTTGAGTAATCCCAAAAACTTCTCCACTGGAAGTAGCGTTGTTTGTCAAATGCAGTTTTCTTGGCTTCATAAAGGAATTCAGGCCAGTTTATGACGTCAGGAGAGGCGTCGTCGGGAATGGGATAAGCCCAGGGACCCGGTTTGCCATCAGGTTCATTGCGGTGCCACCAGCCTTCGCAATAGGTGACTTGACCAATATCACCGCTTTTAACGATTTCATTGGCTTTTTTGAATAGAGGAACGCTGCGGCGCTGGGTTCCGACCTGAACCACGCGGTCGCTGCCTTTGAAGGCGTCCAGAACCTTTTTGCCTTGAGCAATGTTTTGAACCATCGGTTTTTCGCAGTAAACGTCTTTACCTGCGGCGAGCGCATCGATCAACTGGAAAGCATGCTGGTGTTCGGGGGTAGCAATGATAACCGCGTCCACGTTTTTATCTTCCAGCAGTTTTTTATGATGGTCGTAAACTTTGACTTCGCCTTCGTTATCGAGGGCGTTTTCGTTGTACTGTTCGCCTTTGGCGGCGCCTTCTTCGGCCCAGCCTTCATAGATGTCGGCAACCGCTACAAACTGCATGCTCAAATCGACGTTCAGTTCGTTACGGGTAACGGCATCGGTGGCCATTTTCATCAGGTATTTTCCACGCTTGCCCGGTCCGATAACGCCAACGCGAATCTTATCGTTCGCGCCAAGCACGTTGATAGCGGGTCCAGCGATGGCGGCGGCGCTTAGAGCGGCGGTCACTTTACCGGAAGTATTGAAAAATTCTCTTCGGTTGACTCCTTGAGTCTGAGGTTTCTTGTCAGCCATGTTTATCTCTCCTAAGTATTTACGTAGACTCGTTTGATAGAGTGGTCGTCATTTTCTATCGCAATGATCGATCTTTTAGCTAAAAACGATAATCGGTCATTATAGAACAGCATTTTTGAGAAAATAAGGTGGAAGCTATCAGGAATCATTTATCCATAGGCATCCACAGGAACTCCTATTTTTTGATAACTCCCTGCCACCTTAAAGTAATAAATTTAATAACATCAAGTACAACCAGATTGAATATATAAACCGTATCAATCGTCAACATTTCAGCATAAATCAAATTAGCTTCCCAATATCTCATTACATAAACATGTGATGGTATTGAAAACTTATACGCCACGCCTACAATGCGGCCAGTATGAAAAAAGATTCTCTACTTAAATCAACCGGACTTTTCGCATTGCGACTTTAATGAGCCGCATACTGGGATTAGTGCGCGATTCGTGCATCGCCGCCTACGTGCCCCATGTGTGGCAGGATATATTCTGGGCTGGATTCAAAATTCCATCCACCTGCCGGCAATTGTTCGCCGAAGGGGCCCTCTCAGCCGCTTTCATCCCATTGCTGACCCGCGTGCGCGAGCGGGAAGGCGAAGAGGCGGTCCGCATCGCCAGCGCCGCCGTGTTCCGCGCATTGGCGATCACCGTCGGAGCAGTCTCAGTATTGGCCATACTGCTGGCGCCCTGGTTCGTCCCTATTTTGCTGCAATTCCCCCAGCAATTGAATCTCCCTGATGAACTGCAACCCCTGGCCCAGCAGATGCAGGTTATACCCAGTGAAAACTGGCGCGTCGAAGCTGGCATATGGGCGACGCAGATGATGTTCCCCTTTCTCTTCTTCATCGCATTATCGGCCTGGGCCATGGGAGTGTTAAACACCTACCGTATATTCTTCATCCCCGCGCTGGCGCCGACATTATTCAATGCCAGTCTGATAGTCGGCTGCCTGGTTGGCGCGGGATTATACGGCGCCGTCGGTTTTTCGCTGATGAGCATCATGATCGCAGCGGTGATATTCGGTGGTTTACTTCAGTTCGTCATACAACTTTTCCCAGCCAGGAAGATTAATTTCTTCCCGCCTCCCTGGGCCTCGCCGTTTCATCCCAAAGTAGGCATGTTTTGAAAATACTGGCGCCCAGCGTGTTTGGATTGGCCATATATCAGATCAACTCGCTTATTACCCAGACTTGCTTCGCATCACAATACGGCAATGGCGGGATATCGCAGATGAACTACGCCTTCCGCCTGATCCAGTTTCCCCCTGGGCGTGATCGGCGTAGCATTAGCCACAGCCTCGTTTCCCCGCATCGCCCAGTATTTCGAACAGGGCAAGCATGAAGAGGCGTCCAAAACCCTGATCAATGTCATCAAGTACCTCACCCTGCTCATGATTCCATCCGCTGTTGGATTGATTGTTCTGGCGCCGGAAATCGTAGGCGTAATCTATGACCGGGGCGCCTTTCACTCCAGCGGATGGCTGCAACCAACGGTGGAAATATTGGTTATGTATAGCATCGGGCTGTTTTTCTTCGCCATAGTCAAAGTGCTGGTCAGAACCTTCCAGGCGCGACATGATTTCCGCACTCCGGTCATTACCGGAATCATCAGCGTGGCGTTTAATATCGCTCTATGCGCCTGGTTCGTTCATACGGAATGGCCGCTCTGGTCGCTGGCGCTGGCGTCATCATTAGCCAGTGGTTTGCAGATGATTTTACTCATAGCCCTATTATGGCCTACTATCAGACGCCTTCCACTATGGCCCCTGATTCCATTCTTCATCCGCGTCATCATCGCAGCTGCGGGAATGGCCTTAGCCTGCCGGGGTTTAATGGAATTAGTTCCAGTCTACACCGGGTCGCAATTCGAACTGATGGCCCGCGTAGCATTCGTGGTTGGAGCAGGCGTAACCGTATTCTTCGGCCTGGGCTGGCTGCTCTTCCGTCTGGAACTTCAAGCCGTACTTAAGAGAAAATGATCGGGCGTTCCATCAAATCATACAAGTCAATAAAATGAAAAAAGGTAGTAAAGCATCACCCTTATAACGGCAACTTGTATTTTCTGGACTATTCGCTATTATAATTAAGGTTTATCAGGTTTTAATATTACGAGGAAAGCGAAATTGTTGAAATGAACGAAGAAACTCAAATTGTTGAAATAGAGCAGGAAAAACCTATCAAGGATTTGTTCGAATTCGAGATTAAACGCTTTGAAGATTTACTTGAAAAAGATCAATATTACGCCTTTCAGAGATATGGCTGGACTCTTTTTTTACAGTTTGGAGCCAGACAAAACCTTCAATATGATGCAGAAATATGAATGGAAAACTGAGGAGCCGCTGGATTTCTATAATGCAGGCGCCTCGTTATGCGAAGAAGAAAATTTTGATGAAGCCATGCAAAATTTCGAGAAGGCCGAGTCGATGGGTTGCAACCGCCCGGAACTCTTCTATAACATGGCTCTGATTCATGAAGAAAAAAAGGAAAAATCCAAGGCCAAGCAATATTTCCAGAAATACATTGACTCATCCGAGCAATGGGATGATATCCCCAAATCTTTACAGTTGGAATTAGATGAAGTCCGCGATCACATAAAAAATATTCAATCTCCTACTGCGACTTCAGAAAATTTTGATGACAATGAAATTCCAACAACCGATGATGAATAAATTATTTAACATACGTAGGGTGGGCTAAAAGCCGCAAAGCGGCGTAGCCCACCAAAGCCACTCCTACCGCATACCACGCTAAAAGCACATAAGATAATTATTCAGGGTTAAGAAAACAACTCCCTCTTGAATTCTCCCCCATGCTTGGGGGAGAGGGGTTTTGAGATATCACCAGTTATTTTGCTTTGGCTTGGTGTTATAAAAAACTATAGGCATACATCCCTCTCCCAAGATTGGGAGAGGTTAGGTGAGGGTTGATAACGATCACCCTGACAATCGCAACATCAACATTCCCGTTTCTTAAATCAAACGCTATATTAAACTAACAAAATTCAAAGAATCACAAAAAACAATAATGAAATCAAGCAATAATAATAGCGAACTGGTTTACTCCACCGAACAAGGCGGGATGCTCTCTAAACAGAGTAAATCTCCATCCAAAGGCGCCTGTAAAAAGCAGCAGCCGACGCCCAAGCGGGATGGCGTGGTTCGGGGTCAGCCGTGAGACCAAAGGCCGCAAAGGCAAGGGCGTCACCCTGATCACCGGGCTGCCTCATACTATGGATGACCTGCGCGAGCTGGCCAAACAACTCAAGCAAAAATGCGGCTCCGGTGGAACCGTCAAAGATGGCGTCATAGAAATCCAGGGCGACCACCGGGATTTATTAGTCGATGAACTAACCAAACAAGGCCACACCGTCAAACGTTCAGGAGGATGACGCCATGAAAAAAGTCCGCTGGGGAATCATCAGCACCGCCAAAATCGGAACGGAAAAAGTAATCCCCGCCATGCAGCAGG
The DNA here is from genome assembly GCA_963662285.2 of bacterium. Taxonomy (GTDB): domain Bacteria; phylum Hinthialibacterota; class Hinthialibacteria; order Hinthialibacterales; family Hinthialibacteraceae. The sequence goes on along the minus strand of CAXXMV010000006.1, from coordinate 1,202,664 downwards.
GGCGCTTATGCGAAGTAACCGCTATCGCTTCGCGTGATATCAATAAAGCCAAACAAGCTGCCGCCGAGCTGGGCATCGCCAAAGCCTACGGCAGTTATGATGCACTTCTGGCCGATCCGGATATCGACGCCATCTACAATCCCCTGCCCAACCACCTTCATGTTGAGTGGTCGATAAAAACATTGCAATCCGGCAAACATATTCTCTGCGAAAAGCCCATCGGGCTATCATCAGTTGAGGGCCAAAAACTGGTCGATTGCGCCAAATCAAAACCACAGTTGAAGACCATGGAAGCCTTCATGTACCGCCATCACCCGCAATGGCTAAGGGCGAGGGGTATTGTGCATGACGGAGGCATCGGAGAACTCAAGGCCATTCAATCATTCTTCTCTTACACCAATCTCGATCCCGCCAATATCCGCAATCAGGCTGATATCGGTGGAGGCGGTTTGATGGATATCGGGTGCTACAACATATCCCTATCCCGGTTTATCTTCGATGCAGAACCGCAACGCGTATGTGGATTGATTGAGTTTGATCCAAAATTCAAGACTGACCGCCTCGCATCCGGCATCATGGAATTCGCTGAAGGCGCATCATCATTCGTTTGCTCAACCCAACTGGCGCCCTATCAAAGAGTCAATATTCTAGGAACCCGTGGACGGGTGGAAATCGAAATACCTTTCAACGCTCCCCCTGGCGCAGCATGTAAAATCTGGCATCAACACGAAGATAATATCGAAGAAATACTGCTAGAATCCTGCGATCAATACACCATCCAGGGCGATCTTTTTTCGCAGGCGATCATAAATGATACAGATGTCCCTACTCCTATAGAAGATGCCGTATCAAACATGAAAGTCATCGAAGCCCTGTTCCAAAGCGCCAAACAAAACGGTTGGGTAACATTATAAAAAACAAAACTCCCCTATGACAACACGTAGGGGCAATCCTTCATGGTTGCCCGATAATATACACCCCACGGCAACACATATGGGTAATCTCTTCATGGTTGCCTGATAACCTAAATTCCTCAATCCATAATACAATATTTAATTGCAGAGATTGTTGCTTATAAAATTATAATTGTATAATAATCGATAATGGTGTATATTTTATTCATTATTTAATTATTATAGTGTTTATTTTGCAGTTATTCTATTTTCTATTTTATTGATTGAATAGCCCAACCAAAAGTAGTTATTGTTATTAAAAATCTTCTTAAAATGGAGAAAGACTATGAATCTTTCAGTAGTTAAACAATGTCTATCAGACGCCTATATTCTACATTTACGAAGCATATTACTCACGTTATTTATGGTAATATTATCACTTTGTCCTCAGCATAATTATGCCAATGACATTCGAGTAAACGCATCTGAGGTTATCTCGGGCAATTTAACCAACGGTACATACGATCATTTGATTATTAATGGTATAGGCCCAATTGATGATATTTTGTTGGAAGATGTTGTAGTTCAACAAGGAAAAATCCATACAGTCGGAAATAGTGGAAGAACCCGGCTGCTTGGTTTGGATAGTGATGTCGCCGGAGCGGATATTGAAATTGCCAATGGCCGGTTGAATATCACTTTAACTGTTTCACTGCCTCCTATATTTATGAAATTTGACGATGATGAAAATTCTGCTGGAATGGACCAGACTCTGGTTCCCATGAAAGAGAGAATCACCATTTATTTATCTGGTGATAGTTGGGGGATATCCGACCTGAGCATCCAGATTCCAACAATAGATATCAAAGGTTTATTTCAAATCAAACAGGTTATTTTTGAATTTCGTGAGGATCCATTTTTCTTACATCTCGGTGGAGGAATCTTCTTGCTTAAGAAACAAAAAGGAGCAGGCATCGGAGGTGAACTGGCTATCGGTTTTATCCAACCAGAGTATCCCGGATTGATCAAGTTATCCGGTTCAGCAGCAGGAATGAATGTGGATTTGTTTGAAACCGGCGCATTTCTTCAGGGCGTCAAATTTGATATTGAGAATGTGAGTTTTCGCAATCTTCCAGCTATGGTGCTGGGTGCGGGCGTATCAATCACGGCAGGTCCGGAGTTTGGCGGTATATCTGCTTTTCTAGTAAATGCAGAAGGAAAAATACGTCCCTGGCCGTTTTATATAGATATTAAAGCTGATATGTCGATGTTTGGTTTTATCCCGCTGGGCGGAGCGGAATTATCATATTCGGCGCCCTATGATTTCTATGTCTCCTATAACACCACCTATTTAGCAGGCGTGGTGAAATGGGATGGCTCTATAAGAATAGGGAGTTATCGCAACCAGTTTATCGAACAAGTCTGTCCTATATCAGTCAAACCGGATGCTGGTTGGGACGCTTCGACTGATGAATGCATAGTCAACACAATAGATATCTGGGGCAGCGTTGATTATGGATTCCAACTGGTTGACAGCAACAACGAACCTACACATGACTATTATGAAGCCACAATTGAATCACAGAATAAAGCAAAAGCATGGGATACAGTAATCAATGGCGAGGCGAATGCTTCGATTGGCATACCTGATTATATTCCAATTATCGGTGGTATGTCGTTTGCTTCGGCGACCGCAAGAGTTACCGATAAATTCATTTATCTATATGGCAAAATAACAGCGGCATTTGTTGATGTATGTCATGCTTCAGTACTTATATATCCCAATGAAAAAGTTATATGGGAAGGCGGCGGCGGCGCTAAAATTGTTGCTCCGGTCAATGCCTGGGAAACGCCTTATAACCAGCAGTATATTTTTGATGAAGTCAGCCAGCAATTAATTCCGGTTAGCGAGTGGCGCCAATCCAATGCAGCACTAGCAATGGAGTCGGAAGAAAACAAGCCCATCCCGGTGGTCTCATTCATGTCGAATTGGGACCGGGTGGATGCCATAACTACTGGACGAGTAGGGAAAAAAGTACAGTTTACTCCACAAGGCGAACCGATTACCAATTTGCAAATCCCCTATGATGCGCAAGCGGTTATCTTTCGCTTAAACTATGAGAACGAAAATGTCACAGAATTAATAATGTCGATTACGCTGCCGGATGGAACAGTACTGGATATGAGTAATGGCGCCCTGCCAGACGGATATGCGAGCGTCAGTGGTTTTTCATTGTTCAGGCCAAATCAACGGGAAGCGTCAATAGCATTGAGCGAGCCTGAAGGCGGTGATTATGTTGTAACGATTGAAAATTCTGAATCGTTAGGGAATTTTACTGTTGAAGCATTGATTCAAAACCATGTTCCAGAAGTAGAGATCATCAGCATTGAACCGACGGGAGAAGCCAATCAATATCGCGTCACCTGGTATGATGAAGACCCTGACAGCAGCGCGATTGCTTCGGTTTATCTTGATCGCGACCGTCAAGGTGGAGATGGTTTTCTGATTGGCGTATATCAGGAAGATAACATAGAAAATTCTCATATCATCAACACAGACCAACTTACATTACCCGCCGGTGATTATTATATTGCCATATCGGTGCATGATAACAAGAATAATATAGTATGGGCGTATTCAGATCAAACTATCCGAATCGCACACCATGAATTACCCGATGCGGTTCAGGATATTGCGGTGGGCGCTTACGATGGCCAATTTGCGGTACGCTGGACGCCCAGCATAGATGAGAATGTTGAAGGATATGTGGTGATGTATACCGCTCAGGGAGATTTGGGATATTTCGAATGTGAAAAAGCGATCTATGGCCGTACCACCAATCAAACAGTGGTAGACGGCGTCGAAAATGGAGCGCCTTTGTTGGTAACGGTTGTGGCGGTGGATATGGAACAACGCCGTTCTCATCCTGAAACAATTCTGCGGGTGATTCCCCATAAACCCGATGGTTCAACACCGCAAATGTCAACATCAGAACCGGGCGAACATGCGCAAGTTGGCGTATTGTATGTGCATAAGCCTAAATTCACGGACAGCGAGCGACATTTTTATCTGGGACATACCATGACATGGGAATTGCTGGAGAATGTCGGGGGAATGACGCTGAATCCGGAAAACGGATTGATCTTATGGACTCCAACTGCCGAACAAACTGGAGAAAATCTTATTAGGATCGAACGTAAGATTTTTCTTAACGGTGAATTGCTGGATAAAATTGACGAATCATTTATAGTTACTGTCGGACATCGCCATGAGATGTTCATTGATGGCAATACGGCCAACCACATATTAAACGCGCCAAAACTCAGCGCTAGAGCGGGCGCCGCGTATACTCACAGAATTGAAACGCATGATTTGAATGGAGATCCTACATTCACTTTAATCGAAGGTCCGGAAGGAATGACCTGCGACCAGACAGGGATGATAAACTGGCAGGTTCCGGAGAATGCCAAGAGTACTGCTGTAAGAATTATCGTAACCTTTAAAGATGGCAACATAGAAGAAGTTGATTATTTCCTTGATATTATCACTAAACAAAATACATTAGCGGGTTCTTCGAGCTGGTATAACGAAACATTGAAATAATCAGATCAGTAATATAACTGATGAACCGGCAAAAAGTGGATGGAAGACGAAACTCAAGAGGAGGTTGATCACTTTCAACCTCCTCTTTTTACATGCTAGAGCGATTCTCAAAATAACATGCGTTAAGGCGCATATATTTTTGTTAACCGCTATATCTCTTGGAGCAGGCTTTTTAGAAACGTTTTAATAAAAGAGCATTATTTTGAGAATCGCTCTATAATATTAATTCTATGTTATTGAATAAGATTCTTTGAACAAGAGTCTTCGATTAAATTTTGCTTATATTACAAGGGAGATAAATAATGGATCCTCTGCAAACATTAAAACACGAACATGGTTTAATCCGGCAAGCGTTGGATAACATTACTTTGGCCAAAGAAGATATGGAAAACGGCAATCGGCCTCCTGTGGAATTCTTTCAAAAAGCGGTCGAATTCTTCCGCACCGTGGTGTTTAAGCTGCATCATTTCAAAGAGGAACATGTAATGTTCGGCCTTTTGGCGCAAAAAAAGAAAGGCGAAATGGATGCGCAAATCGAGGCTCTTAACAATCAACACAACCACGGGCGTAATATGATTTCTGAAATATCCAACGCGCTGAAGGGGTATTCGGAAGGGAAAAATATCCCCACCGAAAAACTGATGGATAATATATCCCAGTACGCATCCATGCTGAGAAAACACATGCAAACAGAAGACTATATCTTATACCCCATGGTTGCAGAAACATTGACGGATGAAGAAATGCAAGCGCTGGCGCTGGAATTTGAAAAAGAAGACGCAAAGAATGATGCTAATAATATGGACAAGGGACGCGCATTAGTGAATGAAATGGGCTTGATATTGATCAGGTAAACCAGCTACTTCTCAAATATACATAATCGATCTAATGGTGTATGATAGCAATATGAAACAGATATCAGACGTTTTTAAGCACCTGTATCTACGCTTGTCTTTAACTGACCGGTGCAACCTGAATTGCGTCTATTGCCGCCCTGAAAAATACCTGGAAGAAATCGCCTCAACCCACAGTTTAACCCGTGAAGAAATTGTATTTCTATGTTCGATGCTGGTTCAAAATGGCCTGCATCATATCCGGTTGACTGGCGGTGAACCTTTGCTGCGCCCGGATTTGCTTGAAATCACATCTGACCTTAGAGAGTTGAATGAAAATCTTGATATCTCCTTAACCACCAATGGAACTTTATTAGCCGGAAAATGCCAGGCATTAAAAAAAGCCGGATTGTCGCGCATTAATATCAGTCTGGATTCTTTCGATAGAGACCACTTTGCAAATTTGACTGGCCATGACCGCCTTGATGCAGTTTTTGCAGGAATACAAGAAGCCCGGAGATATAATCTGGCGCCGGTGAAACTCAACTGGGTGTTGATGAATTTCACCAGTATAGCATATATCCCTGATGCGGTCAGGAAAGCGCACCTTGAAGGGACAACCATACGTTTTATTGAATATATGAATCATCCCGCCTGGAATAATGATATGGGCGAGACGATTACATGCAATCAAATCCATGATTACTTATCCCGGTACTTTACTTTGATTCCAGCTGATGGTTCCATCGGCATGGGGCCGGCGAAATATTATTTTATCAAAGAAACCGGCGGTGAAATCGGTTTGATCCATTCTGGAACCAGGCAAATCTGCGCGGCCTGCAACCGGATAAGGATAACCCATGACGGACAATTGCTTATATGTATTAAGTCACGTCAAACTTATAATATCCGCCCGCTTTTAATCGAGGAAAGATATGATGACTTAGTCGATATATTCCACACAGCTATTGATGACAAGAAAGATGTTGATCGCGAAGGCCTCCCTGCCCCGCTTTACGCTATCGGGGGATAGGTGAGGAGAAATCATAAGAAACCAGCAACCCATCTTAATGAAAAATAACCAAAATTCCAAACAACCATTAATTGATCCAACAGAAGCCTTGCAAACAATTCTCGCTGCCGTTGCGCCTGGCGCCTGTTCAACTATCCCGGCAAGTAAATCCATAGGGTGCGTGCTGGCCAAGCCGATCTGCGCTGATAGGGATTATCCACCTTTTAATCGATCCGCGATGGATGGTTATGCCGTACGGGCGCAAGATGTGGTCAATGGCGGGACGCTCTCTAATATCGGCGTCTTGCCTGCCGGTCAGACATGGGAAGGACGCATCAGACGCGGTCAATGCTTGCGCATCATGACAGGCGCGCCTGTCCCGTCCGGCGCCAATGCGGTGGTTATGGTGGAACACACTGAGATAGCGAGTGAAGATCAAGTGCGTTTCTTGCGTGAAGCGCAAGCCGGTGAAAATGTATGCAAGCGCGGCGAGGACGCCAGGCGGGGCCGGATTGTTTTACCTAAAAAAACCGTCGTGAATCCCGCAACGATTGCCACTCTGGCGTCATTGGGAATTTCCGAGGTTGACGTCGTCTCAAAACCAGGTATAGCGGTGATTGTTACCGGAGATGAGATTGTCGCCCATGGCGTTCAGCCTAAACCGGAACAGATCCGGGATTGTAATAGCGTATCCATAAAAGAATTGCTGAAGACTCTTCAGTTGAAACCAGTTTCACTTCGCCTGGTTCGCGATGTAAAGGCTGCGTTGAAAAGGAAACTGAAGGATGCGCTTAAGCATGACGTGGTTATCATTGCCGGAGGAGTGAGTAAGGGTGACTTTGATTATGTTCCAGATGTTCTTGAAGAACTGGGCGTCAAGTGGCTGATTCGCGGGATTCGGATGAAACCGGGCAAGCCTTTTCATTTTGGTTTAATGAAGGATAAACAGAGTGGAAAACAAACCTTGGTATTCGGGCTGCCGGGAAATCCGGTTTCGGTAATGGTTTCAATGCGGGAGATGGTTTTACCTGCCTTGCGCCGCCGGATGGGATATGAAAAATGCGAGCCGTTTTCCATTCCAGTAAAACTTTCTGAACCAGTGCAATGCCCCAAAGGCCGCATCCATTATAAGCTGGCCAAGACTATTAATGTTGGTAAGAAACTTATGCTGGAATTAATACCCTCGCATGGATCGGGTGATTTCATTTCGGCCAGTTCGGCTGAAGGAACGGCTATTTTTCCGCCGGATCGAGAAGATTATAAAAGTGGAGAAATAGTGGAATATCATCCCTGGATTTAATAATTAAAAAAATGCAAATATCAAATAATTCTTCCCACCCCCTTGTTTTCGCGATATGCGGTTGGAGCGGATCCGGCAAAACCTGGCTTTTGGAGAGACTCATTGCGTATTTTTATGAACATGGACTATCGGTTGGCGTAGTTAAGCATGATGCGCATCAGTTGGAATTAGACCGCCCCGGTAAAGACACCGACCGTCTTTGGAAAGCGGGCGCCTGCCGGTTAATCGCTCACGATGCAGAACAGGTATTCATTAGGGCGCGTAAAAACAGTTCAGATATTGAACACCATCTTGGTTATTTTGCAAAACAAGTGGACTTTGTTTTGCTGGAAGGTCATAAAAATACCGCCTTGCCGAAACTATGGCTGGAACATCCTGACAAGGAAGAGAAACCGGATGGACTGCATAACATAATTGATATCCTGCCTTGGAATGCGGAAAACAGGTTGGAGCGCGCCAAAGAGATAATTAATAACTGGTTAGCGGATGCATGGTCTGCGGCGCCACTTTATGCGGGAATCCTGATCGGCGGCAAGAGCAAGCGAATGGGTAAACCAAAGGCAGCATTGCAATGGCAGGGGAGAAATTTGCTGGAGTCGATACTGGATACGGTTAAAGAAGAAATAGCAAATCCTGTTTTATTGGGTGAGGCGCCTACTGAAATCAGTTTGCCTGATTTTAAGCAAATCCCGGATATCACCGGATGCGAGGGACCGATGGCGGGTATGTTAAGCGCCATGCGTTGGGCGCCAACATCGGGCTGGCTATTTGCGGCATGCGACATGCCGTTGTTGTCGGTTGAGGCTTTGCAATGGCTGCAACAACAACGCAAGCCGGGTCGGTGGGTAGTGTTGCCTTGCATCGAAGACCAGGTGCAACCATTGCTCGCGATTTATGAACCGCAAGCCCAGGAGATGCTGGAGAATGCTTGTAGAGGGGGAAATTTCTCGCTGCGGGAAGCCCTGAATCATCCCAAAACATACCGGGCGGCGATCCCGCAAGAACTTACGTCAAACTGGAAAAACTGCAACACTCCCGCAGAGTGGAGCGCAACGCAAAATCACTCTATACCAGATTAGGATCAGGATTAAAATCCATAATCGAACTGGTCAGTTCGTGGGCTTATTAAGTTTATTATTCTTTTTTGGCAGCATCATTTTGATCTTCGATGCCAACAGAACTCTTGGGATCAACCACGATGAAGTCATCCCCCGAAAGAGCGTACGGCGGTTTGAGAGTAACTTTCGATCCACCCTTGGCGCGAATAGCGACTCCCTCTTGTCCGCTTATAGCGCCGCTGAAGGTAACAGCGGAACCGTCAAGCGCCTCGATGCAAATGCCATCCTCTTTAGCGACGATATGACAATTGCGCAGAGTCACTTCTCCATTGCTGCACTGGACGGCGCCTTCGATCTGGATATTGGCCAGGGAACAATCCTTGGCGTCTTTTATAGATATGGCGGGATGATCGCCAGTGGATACAATCTTGGTTTTATTAACGCTTGTTCCATGCAGCCGCACGGATGAATTAACGTCAAGCTGTTCTTCCATAATATAAGAACCGCTGCCCAACATAATATTCAATGGCATTGATGGGTTCTCTTTGCGTGCTCTATCAACCAGTTCCTGGATGGACATATCTTCATCCGGTTGAAGCGTCTCCGTACGCCCGCCCTGACGAACAAGCAATTTTCTATTACGGTAAATGATTGTGGCAAGGATAACCAATGCCAAAAGAAGGATGCTCTCGCCTGCGATAATATAAGGCCCGAAATCTATTGTACCTTCTCCCATAGTCACTTCTCCTAACGCATTTCCTTGAATCGGGAAATGAGTTCTCTAACAACCCCGATCACTTTTATAGAGGATTGTCCTTTGGAAACTTGAACCGGTCGAGAGAGTGGTCCGCCTTGGAGCATAATCTGCTCGCCGAGATCGAAATACTTTCTCAAACAACGCCGGTCACCCATTTGGACAACTACCAGGTCTTCGTTTTCAACCGGGGCGTCTATTTCATAAATCGCCTTGCAACCCGGCCACACGCCAAGCGCAACATAGGCGTCACTTTTCACCATGCAAGCTTCATACTCATTCTCAACATTAAACCAGTCCATCGGCAATCCAACATAACCCAAGCCGGTTTCATGTTCAAACTCATCGCTTCCTGTATTAATCACGCCGATAACCGGAATATGACGAATATTATCCCCGCCTTCTAATTGCCTGGGGATCAATTCAACCGCCGAATCAGGAGGCTGCCCCATTAAACTATCCATATTACGCCATGCTTCATGAGGCGCAATAACTTCGGGAAGAACGCCTTCGTTAACCTGATCCTTTGATTCATCAATGGCCTGATGAAGAAGACTGAAGAATGTACCTACATCCTCGCCATGGTTAATAATTTTATCTCTGACATCAGATGGTTGCCGGCATAACAACCGTTCATCCGGCGTTAGTAATAACATGCCATACATACTACCGAGAAATGACAACCAATTTGAAGGCTGATCGCCCACCTGAGTAAGCGCCCACGACCGGATATCATCCCTTGACCGTAGATTTTTTCCGAGACCCGTAGAACGATTACCCTTGGTACTTTTGATGCGATCAACGGAAAAAGAAGTTGATAACGGGACGGAATCAACCAGGTCGTCTATCTCCTGTTGGATGCGATAAGCAATAGACTTCTGGGGAACGCAAACCTTGTTACCCGCCAGAACATATCCAACCTTACGCGTCGCCTTGACCAGACTTTGTAATTCCCGCTGTTTTTCAGCCGATTCAACGAAGGTGCGTTTTTCTTCAAAACGCAATTGCAGCAGAGCAGACAATTTTTCTACAAGCGGCTGAGGCGGCGGCGGCTTAAAACCGCTCTCCATTTGCGCAATATACGGAGATGAAAGGCCAAGACGATCAGCCATTTCCTGCTGAGTCATCCGCCGATCTTGTCGAAAATCACGAAGCAATTCACCGAATGCTTTCAAAACCTTGATACTCCCTTACTGATGCTAGTAAATATCTTACCACATATTAAACGACTTCCACCATCATCACAACATTATAGAAACTAAAATTTCAATTATTTATCTTCTGACTTTCATCTAAAATTCAAATAATCTAAAAATAATATTAAAATACTTAACAAAATACTTGACAAAAATACCAACCTGTTATTTACTTACCATTGTAAGGATATCACAAACAAAAAAAAATACTCATATTATTTTACATTATGTCAAGAAATAATAATATAATCAACCATGCAGTACTAATAAAAGGAGGGCAAATATTATAAGAAAACAAAAAATAACACTGATTTGGTCAAAACGACTATAGGGAGAACCGATTAAAGATTCGTCCATCCTTCCCAAATTACCTGCAAGAAAATATAGACGAAAACTTCCCTGCGTCCCTGAATTGGTTCTCCCAGTTTTTTTCACCCTGCAATTATAGGTTATAACTCCTCTATCGATTAATTATATAATTGCCAAGATTTTACATTCACTGATGGTGGAAAGACGCCCAGGTAGAGTTCCTTGATAATCGAGTTAATTTCAATGCTGCGTAGAGGGTATAAATCTGCGTCTAAGGTATAGACCTCTATAGCACTGGGAAAATCTTCGGTAATGACGGCCAGACCGAAGGCTTCGCCAATCGGTTCATCAAAAAACACCCAATATTGTTCATTCCAATTGTGATGTTCAGCAGCATAGATCAGGTTCCAATAATCCGATTGAATGCCAATGCCTTCATGGATATTGTAGGTTGCAAAAACCAGGTTTGCCGGACCTGAACCGGCCATAGGAGGCTGCCAACGCTGATAGAGCTGAATGAACTGATTGTCTTCCAGTTGCAGATCAAGAAGATACAATGGCAGACTTTCGTATCCGGATGATGCAAATCTCAAGAATATAATGCGAACTCCAACCTGCATTTTACCTAACATGTAAAGATTTTGCGACAAATAAGGTTCATCAAAAAGCAATGATTCCTGATCCAATGCTCCGTTCGTAATGCTAGTCCATAAATTATCGATAGATAAGTTAATCGTATTACCATTAACCTTGAAATCCTGCATAAATTTAAACCTGACAATATCACTATCGACGCCCGTTTCGACAGAGACATCCACACGGCCTGTCCCCAGGGCTTCAGCAGTTTGATCTTTGCGGCCAAACTCGAAGCGCTTAATTATATCTAAATCATATTGCCCCGGATTGGTAGGTATGGTGAAATCTCCCTCAGCAAAATGGATGGTCGATAACAACTCATACTCATCAATCAAGGAACGGCCTTCTTGAAATACGCCTACAACTTTGGTATCAGGTGGAATCTGAATAGTAAATAAGTCTTGGTTTGGTGGATTCAATTCTGAAGCAATCAGCGAAGGTCGAAATTGTTTGAGTACTAAAACGCCATCCTGGAACTTAAACTCTATATCAAAAATAATCCGGTCGCGCAGGTTTTCATACTCTCCAAGCGGCATGTTAATATCGATTTCATGCATAACTGCCCCGAGCTGGTTTAGTTGCTCTTCTGAAAGAACCCATTGGCCAGCGGTCAGCAATGAAGAACCACGCGAACGGTTAAGGCTGATCACCTGACCATTTTCGATAGAAAGAATGTCTTTTTCAGATATGATGCCTGTTCCGGGCTGAACTACGCTTTCATCGCCTTGTTGAACGTTGATTACATAATAGTCTTTGTTTCCAGCTACAGGGTCGCCTGTAAAGGCCACACCGTTGGAGTCTTCGCTTGGAAAAGCGCGCGATACTAATATTCCCATACGGACTTTTGTATGGTCGATTTGAAAATACTCACGCTCCTCAAATGCTCTGGTATTCCACAGACTGGCCCAGACTTTCTTCAGACCACGCTCGACTGTGCGTTCCGCCTTTTCGCCGGGATCGCAATTACAAGGCCCCTCATCATCAACGTCGAGCGTATCCAGTACGCAGGCCGAGGTTGAATCGTAGAGTCCCGCTCCGTTGAACTCGAGGCTATCTTCGGCATTGGAGGATGAACGGAAACGTATTTTGACGTCTGACGAGCCAAAAACGTCGATGGTCTGGTTGACGATTAGATCAATCAAAGCAGGGCTAATGCGGCCATTGTCGCGCATGTAATCTTGAAATTCATTGAGAATCTCAAAGCGGTAAACCGAGTCGCTGCGGAATTTTTCATCTTCCGAGAGCAGGTTTATATATTCTTCATAGGTTACATGTTGTTCTGGATTACGAAAATCTGGTATGGTATTTGATCTCATGAACTCAAGGTAATAGTAAAAGGGGATGCCATATCCATCTACCAAAAACGAGTCATCGAGAAATCTGTATAACTGGACAATACCAGAAGTTTTGCCGCCGTACCTGGTTACAGTTTCTGAGTGATCCAGCAAAACAGCTAAATCCGGTAGAGTTATCAGGTCGGTAAAATCGTCGCCTGATTCAGGCAGCGGTTCCAGTTTAGGGCGGCGCTCATCCCACCAGGCTTCGGCTTCTGATAAATCTACAGGCGCGATAATTTGGTAGTTTTCTTGCCCGAAATCTATTTTAACCAGTTGGCCTTCATAGGGCGCAAACACTTCATGCGGATTTTTAATATACGCATTGGGCGTCCCGCGACGCAGAGAACGCACATTGACATGGGATAGTTCTCCCTGCAGAGAGCCTGTCACCACTCCTGCTACCACCGTTTCGATATCAGATGGCGCACTATCTATGACCACGATATCCTGCCACCCGACCTGGCCGCTATCCACCAGATCAGCCAACTCATCAAGTTCAACCAACCTAACGCGGCCATAATTAACCGCAGATGAGTATACTTCGTAATCCTGCGCTACCTGCGCATCGGGTAGATAAATTGGCATCTGAGAATTGACGCTCCACGGCGCCGCACGTTCAATATCGTTTATTGATATGGGAGCATAAACCAAAGGCCGCAGCGTCATTACAGCAGCTAATTGATGATACACATCTATCGCTTCAGCGAGTTCAACTGGTTCAGCGGGATTGGTTTCGACGTTGAAACCGTACATTATTTCGTTTTGCCGCGTCTTGATTTTAAAGATGGAACCAGCGAAATATTGCCGGACGCTGCGCTTTAACACCATGTCAGCGTATTCAGCTGAAGTTAAACCAGCAAAGCGTTCGGGAAATTCGGCAACCATAAATTCCAGATGCAGCCGGTATTTATTTACATCCTGAAAAACGGTCTGTAGCAGTGATGGATCATCATCCGCCGGAGTAATGTACTTTCCAGTACGGATAAAATCATCACGGGTTGAGTCTTCAATAGTAAAAAGATCGAAGGTTAGCTCTGTTACGATCGATGGAGTCCATGCTGCATCTTGAGCCACAACCGGATTCGATAAATAAAAGCATAATAAACATAGCAGAGAAGAACGTATCAATTGCTTTGCATAATAGACTGAATTACTTATATTTAAGAACATGAGTTCTCCATTTCAGGAATAAGAATACCGTCTTGCTTGTGATGTCTTAAAAGACCTCCCAGTTGAGGACTGGAGTCTGAGTTGGATTCTTCAGCATTCTGGCAATGAATGTATAGGTGAAATATTCGTCTGCAATCGATGACGGGTCGCCATAGGGCGCGTTATTGGTTTCAGCGATGGCGATGATAATATCATCGTTCATAGCGATGCGGCATTGCTTGGTGCGCCCTGGACCCAAGATAGGATCAATCTCATCCTCATCAGTATTATTGCCGATTTCAAACATACAGAACGACGGCGTCAAAGGTTCCAGGTTGGCGTCAAACATTCTAGCCAAGGCTTCCCAACGCCCCGTTTGAAAACGGTCCCATGCCTGATCCTGCCACAAGACAATGACATTGCCCGCCGAATCAACGCCCAGATCGGCGTTATGTTCGAAGGTGCTCCAAGATTGATCCGAAAAACGTACTGTTCTAATGACCGATACTCCAGCATCGCTTACCTTAAAGGTGGTTAGATAGCCCGCCCGGTCGATTCCCCGATGGGTGATATATAGAACGTCGCCTACCGCTTCGAGTCCATTGGGGTCGCCCCGGTTGCCGCCATCGCCGCCCAGTTCGGGAATATCAATAGCCGTATATATGCGCCCCTCGCCGCCGCCCAGTTCGTTGCCATCGTTATCATAGGCCACGATAGTGGGGCCGGTAATTGCGTCATCATAACGCACAGCAAACCAGCCATCGCCGGAAGTTAGGCCGAAACGGTTTGAAGAATTACTGCGGCTGTCGCTGCTAACCGCGAACTTGTCTTTGACGATGCTGCCATCCGGGGCGAGAATCACGGCGCCAACGATTTGGCCGGGCCTTTCTCTACCATAGACTTCAGCTTTCAGGCTACTGGTTTGGCGGTCTTCATAATTGACAACAATATTGCCATTGGACAGGAAACGAACCATCCCGCCGCGCAAGAGACCGTTTTCTGAGAGGTAATCGCCGTAAATGTTGATTAAGTTGGTTTCTGGAGTGCCATCGTTGTTGATTATCTGAATCGCGGTATGGTAATCGTTGCGGTAGTCTGCGGCGTAACCGGGGAAAGCGTCAGGAAACATGTGTGGATTGGCGATGGTATGGACAACATAGCGGTCGCCGGAACGGCCTCCAACTGTATCAGCGCAGAGACCGTAAAATTTATCATCATTGCGGATCGTACAGATAGTGTTTTCCCACGGTTCACCGGCATTGGTAAAGAACGCGGTACGCGCAGGTACTAGCAACTCGCCTGTGGGTGAAAAAACCGCGATCATATCGCGGGCGTTTTCGGCGTCGGGACCGCCCGATGCGTAAGGGACTTTGCGCATGCCGCCCAACACAATAGCGTTGCCATTGCTGAGCATGTCGCAATCCGGTCTCCACCAGTTGCTGCCTCCGCCGTTTTCAGCCCAGAGATTGACGTCGCCAGTCAGAGGTACGATGCCAACCGCTTCCGGCCCGGCGGCGACTGGAGACTGTTCGACTGGTTGGGCGTATGATGCATTAAATGGCGCAAAAACAACTAACATTGCAATAAAAATCAAAACACAGTACTTAATTTTCATGGTTCCTCCAATAATTTTTACGTATCTCCAATATCCTGAATTTAGTATAACAAATGAGAATCGTCATATCTATCGAAAGAAGGCGCTGAAAAGTATATTGCTTCATTTTTGTAATGGTTTGATACTAGTGGAAATGCCGTAGTATTCCACTTTTCAAGGTTAGAATTTCTCTAAAAACACCCTTATCAACTCTGTTTAAATCACAAATCGAGTAATATTTAAATCGTGTGAAGATTTTTGATTATGATGCGTCAAAACAAGTGATATTTGAGATTCGATATCCTCTCAATATTATTGTTCGTTGTCAAACAAAATTAAAAACATAACGTGGTTATACACAAGCATATTAATTCGATTAAATTTATAAAAGGTAAAGGATACTGTCATGAAAAGGTTATTGAGAATTCCCAGAAGATTTAGCGCTGCTACTAATCCATTAGTATTCTTCATTCTGATAAGTTCCGTCTTGATTGCGACCATTGGTCTGGCCGCCGGTATTAATTCGCTGATTGAATCCAGGTCAGACGCCTACCTGAATGTCGCCGGAACCGTACCACTACCAGATGAGACTCTAGGCGACAAGATAATCATTTTCTTCGACCGTAAAATTGATATCAAACCAGATGAGTTCTGGTCGGTTTTCTCGATTGAACCCAAACTTGAGGGAAACTTTAAAACCGGGCCGAATTTTTTGATGTTTACGCCCCACCAGAAACCAGCTAACGGATTATTCAAAGTCTCTCTAAAAAATACGCTTAAGTCGGTAGACGGAAAAGCCATTAATCCTCAACAATGTGATTTCAGTTTCCCCGCCGCCTTCCTGCAATCTAATCTTTGGATTCAAGAGCAAACCAAAGATTCCTTAAAACTTTCAATCACCTTTAACTACCCCGTCTCACAGGATGATCTAAAAAAAGCCGTTCAAATCAAGGACGCCAAGGGTAATATCCTTTCTTATGATCTTTCAGAGGGTCCAAACAACCAGAGTTTTATACTTGATTTTCAACAAGCCCAATTGGCTTGGCCGGTCAATTACTCCCTGAAACCTCCCTTATTTGATGCCAGTCGGCAAATTGATCTTAAAAACATATATAGTCAAACAGTCTCCTGGGATAATAATTACCAGGTGAGGGGCTGTGAGTATTGGAGAAACAGAGACCGCTACAGCCCGATCTGTACTCTTCGTTTTTCTGATAAGGTGCATTCTGATGTACTGAAAAATAACTTAAAAATCACGTCTATCCCCGGAAAAGAGTCTATTGCATTTGAGGTGTTGACCAGGGATTATCAAGACGCTCATAATGTGCAGTTTTCCCCTACTGACATAAATAGATTTCAGGTCAACCTGCATTTACCCCAGGGCATGCCGGGAGAAAAAGGACGCATCCTACAAAGCGATTATGAAACAAAACTGGAATATATTCCACAACCTCTGACTATCGAAGGCGATTATTTTTATAATCGTGGAGATGAAGGATTAGCGTTAAATATCCGTACCAATTTCAACCTGGAAAACACGCCGGATGAACTTAATCAATTTGTTGAAATCCTTCCTGCGCTTTCCAATCAAAGAGTTGCCTATGCCTGGAGCAATAGCAATCTATATATTTACGGCGATTGGAAGCAGAATACTTCCTATCAGATTACGTTCAATCAGGGAATCAAATATAATCAAAATTTCACAACTGATTACCCTATTACCCGGTCGGTTAAAACTGAACGCATCTCACCCTCAGCCCGTTTCGGCATCGAAGGCAAATATTATTTCCCCCAACGCACCAAAATGCATCTCCCTCTCATAACCCGTAACATTAAAGAAGTTGATTTAACTCTTTATCGCGTATTCCCGTCCAATATGCCGACTGCTCTAAGGGACTTGAATAATGGTGATGGCAGCCCTCATTTCAATAATTTATGGTGTGAACAGATCAGCCATAAAAAAATGTCTATACAAGGCAACGACTATACAGAGATCACCACGCCTATTGATTTGGACAATATATTCCCGGAACAAAAACGGGGCGTATTCTGTCTTCAAGCCAATGGTGAAGATTACACTCAAACCACTAAAATTATTCTCTACACCGACATCGGTTTGCTGACTCATTGGACCAATAATCAATTGGCGGTCTTCGCTCATGACCTGTTCTCTCTAGAACCTCTGTCAGAGGCTAAAGTCACAGTTTATTCACACAAAAACCAGATTCTGGCTCATGGCATCACCGACAGTCAGGGAATCGCGCTACTTAGTGATTTGTCCAGCCCCAAAGGATACCCATCGACTATTGTTATTGAAAAAGGCGCCGATTTTACTTTTCTGGAGTTAAGAGATCGGCCAATTAACGCTTCCGAAGTTCCCAACTGGCATCCCTTATATCAACGCGACGCCTATGACGCCTTTATTTACGCCGACCGCGACCTTTACCGTCCGGGCGAAACGATTCACGCCAACTGGATTGTTCGCACCAATTACGGAGATGCGGTTCCCGATGTTCCCATGTTGCTTACAGTTGTTAAGCCAAACAACAAAAACCTGTTCAGCCGCCCAATAACTTTATCCGAGCTGGGCAGCGGGACGATGGATATCGAGACTCAAAAAGAATACCCGACTGGAAAATATCAAATCCAACTTTCTATACCTGGATCAAACAGCCCTATTGGAAGATACAGTTTCAATCTGGAAGAGTTCGTTCCACAGCGCATGAAAGCTGAAGTTAAAGTGGTGGAAAATAACTGGCTTCCAGCAAAAGACTACCTCATAAACGTTTTTGCAAAACACCTGTTCGGTTCCCCCGCCTCAGAACGTAAATGCAGCGTCAAAGTACTGTTCAAACGCGGCGCCTATCAGCCCGAAAAGTGGAAGGAATTTCATTTCGATAATGATTCCACCCATGTTCCAAACAGCGTATCCCTGGGTGAAAACTGGTCTGACTCTGAAGGCAGAGCGGATTTCAGTTTCAACTACACACCCGGTAATGACGTCACATTTCCAATGCAGGCCGTAGTGATCGGCGAAGTATCCGAGCTGGGCGGACGTTCGGTCGCCGCCAAAGCCAACGCAACCTTTTTCCCAAGTACGACTATCCTGGGCATTGCCGCTACGCCCAACAAAGGCGCCGGGGGTATTGATGTGTTCGCCGCCGCCATTCAGCCGGATCAGGCTGCTGCGCAGATTAGTTACGCCTCGGTCACACTGGAAAAGGAGACATGGGATTATTACGTGCGCCGTTATTACAGTTACAACTCGCCCAACTGGACCAAAAAATATCAAATTATCAAGACTGTATCGATACCTTTAACAGAGGGAAAAGGACAAACCTATTTCGACGTTAAAGATTATGGACAGTACCGTATCAGAGTTCACAGCGATGCTACGCCTCAATTCAGCACATTACACTTTTATTGCAACGGTAGACAATGTTTCCCGGTAAAATCTTCCCAACCCAGTCTGGTTAAGATACAAGCCGACCAATCGAGTTATAACGTGGGAGATGAAGCGGTCTTCCGCATTGAGTCTCCCTTCAACGGACAAGGTCTGGTTGTAATACAAACCGATGAGATTCAGAAAATGATTCCCGTTAGCATCAAAGATAATGTGGGTCAGTTCAGCCTTGAACTCACAGAGAAGGATTATCCAAATATCTGGATCGAAGCATCGGTCATCCATGAAGTGGATTCCAAGAAATCACAGGTCTATCCATTCTCAAGTTTTACCGCCAAGACCATCAAGGTTAATGATCCCAATCGGAAACTGAATGTTGCATTCACAGAATTGCCGGAAGAAATCCGTCCGGCGCAGAAACATAGTTTCACGCTTTCCATCACAGATCATGACGGGCAACCAGTGAAGACGGAGTTAACCCTGGCGGCGGTGGATGAAGGGATTCATGGTCTGACCAGTTACCAAAGCCCTGATCCATACTCTCATTTCGCCCGCTTGCGGCGCCCGGATTTACGCTACAACCACTACTACGATAGGGTGGTATATGATTTCGAAAAGCTGCTGCCCGGCGGCGGCGATATGGCGTTAGCCTCGCGGGTGGCCGCTCCTCCATTGAAGAATTGGATTAAACCGGTAGCGGTATGGTCGGGCATGGTAACCAGCGACGAGAATGGACTGGTCACCATCGAAATGGATATCCCCGAATATACCGGTCAATTAAGAATGGACGCAGTGGTTAGAAACGCCACCGCCACAGGTTCCATCAGCGACAATATATTCGTGCGGCGTCCCTACATGCTGCGCACCAGCCTGCCCCGCTTTTTGCTGCCCAATGATTCAATCCAAAGCAGCGCTGTAGTATTCAACCAGACCGATCAGGACTGCCTGGTCAAATTAACCTGGTCTACATCTGGAACCCTGCAGGATACCCAAGGCGCGATTGAGTTGGAAATTCCGGCTCATGCCGAAAAAGCCTATTCAGCCAACCTGATAACCAAAAAACTGGTCGGACAGGGATATGTAAACTGGAAGGCTGAATTCTTTGATGAGAGTGGAAACTCTATCGAAGAGGTTAGCGAACAACTGCCTATTCCGGTCTATCCTCCATTGGCATTTCAAGCCCGACATGCTCTTAAGGTTCTTCCGGCGGGAGAAACATTCTCGTTCGATAACAGTGAGATGATCGCCGATCCACGCAATAAAATGGAGATAATGGTCAGCGCCAATTCGCTGCTGCGACTTAAAGACGCATTAGCCTTCCTGGTGGGCTATCCCCACGGATGCGTGGAACAAACCACATCCAGGCTGCTGCCCATGTTCCTGCTGCGCAAGAACCAGACGCTGCTCAAAGCCTCGCTGGAAGACAGCCGGATAGATGAGTACATCCGTATCGGAATCGAACGCCTGCTCTCCATGCAAACCTCGTCGGGAGGATTAGGCTACTGGAGTGGAGATACCAGACCTCATGTATACGGCTCAATTTATGCATTTCATTTTTTGACGTTAATCAAAAATGACCGGGAATATAAAATCCCCGAAGCCAATTATGACGCCTTGAAAAAGTACGTGCGCTCCATCAGCCAGGAGTGGAACAAGCGTTCAGATCACGATATGTATATCCGCGCCTACGCCCTGTATGTTCTGGCGCTGGGCGGCGATTCTGAAGCATTGGAACAAATCCAGCGCTTTGACGCCATCGCCCTGCCCACTACGGTTCGCTATCTGCTGGCGGCGGCGTTAGCCATGAATACCAACGATCAGGAACGCATCAAATTCTACCTGAGCAAGACGCCAACCAAACAATTCGATTCGCCTTATAACAGCGCTGTTTTCGGATCAGAAATCCGTAATGATGCAGTGGAGTTAATGGCCCTACAACAGATGGGTGGAGAACCGGAAAAAATCGCATTACTGGCGGAAAAACTGATCTCCTTCCTCGAACAACACCGCTATGGCAACACCCAGGAGACCGCCTTTATCGTCACCGCCCTGAGTGGATATCTATCCGACATGGCCCAAGGCATCACTAAGGCTTCAGCGAATATTCAATTTGAATCAACCAATGAATCAATCGAGGGAACGGAGATATTCTCAGCCAAAGAAGAGGGTGTTTTAATCCAAGGCAAAGTAACCAACACAGGTTCCACCCCGATGTACGTCAGTCTGACATCGCATGGCATCCCTCAAGACGCTACGCCTGAAGAGGTTAATGAAGGAATCCGCGTTAAACGTCAGTTAATGTTAGGCAATGAAGAGTTCGAAGGCTCGCACTTCGATCAGGGTGAATTATATGTAGTCGATATCCAGATCGATTGTCCCAATACCTTAGATTATGTTCTGGTATCCGACTTATTACCAGCCGGCTTGGAAATCGAAAATCCCCGGCTTGATCCAAACGCGGTTCCATCCGGCAGCCTAAAAGAAGCAGTGTTGCCGTCTCATATGGAAATCCGTGACGACCGTGTAGTTCTGGCGTTCAACCAATTACACCGGGGAACCCATCATTTCTACTACCTGGTGCGAGCCGTAACCAAGGGACGCTATCAATATCCACCAATCCAGGCCGAATGCATGTACGACGCAAAAATCCGCTCTTCATCATTACCTAAAACGATCACGGTGGAATAAAGTATTGAGTTTAGAATTCTCCCCCCAAGCCTGGGGGGAGTTAGAGTGGGGTTGTGCTTTCTGACATTACTCTGGATTCCACGGTTGTTTGGGTGCCAAGGGCAGTGTCCTTTCTGCCCTTGACGTACAACCATAGCAAAACGAAATCCACCTTATGACCCTGTCTTTCGATAGATCGTTAGTGAGAATTCTGGAAATATGAGGAGACTGAATCAAGGGCAGAAAATACACTGCCCTTGGCACCCGCCACTAAGATCATGAATAAGGCTTAAACAATGAAGCAAAGATTCTCCAACATAGCCAGACGCCTTATAGACTATCTGCGTAAACAGCGCAAAGCATTGATACTAGTCGTATGCGTATCATTGCTGATAGTCTGCACAATCTTGCTATGGCCTATGGATGTGGGATTCTATCTAAAAACCAATTCATCTGGAGAACTGCATGACCGCAATGGACAATTACTTTATCCGGTTTTGAACTCCGATGATAACTGGTGCTTTGAGCGCCCGCTGGATCAAATCAGCCCCAAACTGATCCAGGCCACGCTGGCCGTTGAGGATCATCGTTTTGATTATCATCCCGGCGTCGATCCCATCGCAGTACTGCGCGCCCTCTATCAAAACATGCGGCATGGTCGAACCGTATCCGGCGCATCGACTCTAACCATGCAGGTAATCAAACTGCGTCACGGTCACCAGAGTTCCATCAAGACTAAACTCTACCAACAGTTGCAGGCTATACGCCTACGGCTGAGAGCAAGCAAAGAACAAATCCTCTGGTCGTACCTCAATAACGCGCCCTATGGAGGAAACTTAATTGGCTGCGAAGCCGCTTCACGGCGTTATTTTGGTAAACCTTCCAACGAACTCAACCTTGATGAAGCCGCCCTATTAGCTGGATTACCCAAAGCGCCCAGCAAATATAATCCACGCTTGCATTTGATGCAGGCCAAGAAAAGACGCGATTTTGTTTTAGTCCGTATGTTGCAGGAAGATTTGATAACCACCCAGGAATACAATGAAGCCAAACGAAAATGGATCAACACTACTTGGCGCGATTTCCCCAAACTTTCGCCCCATCTGGCGATGCAATACCGCGATAAACTCAATGATAGCAATAAACTTGTCACTACGCTCGATTACTCCATCCAACTTAAAACCGAACAAATAATTCAGGAAACGGTAAAACGTACATGGGGGCAGATAGAAAACGCCGCCGCTATCATCATTGATTCTTCTAATGCGGAAGTGTTGGCGCGGGTTGGTTCAGTAGATTTTGCTAATCAGGAAATCGATGGACAATTTGATATCTGTCAGGCCGAACGCTCTCCAGGTTCGACGCTCAAACCGTTGTTGTTCGCCTTGGCCATGAAAAAAAACCAACTCTATCCCTGCGAGATTCTGCTGGATGATTCATGGGATCAGGGAATCTACAATCCAGAGAATTTCGACCAATCCTACCAAGGCTTGATCACCGCTGGCAGCGTCTTGCAGACTTCGCGCAATGTGCCGTGCATAACTGTTTTAGAACGTATCGGCCAACAATCCTTCCATAGTTATTTGCAAAGCATCAAATTCAGTTCCCTGCACCGTTCAGCCGAACATTACGGCCTAGGCATAATCATCGGCAACTGCGAAGTTAAATTAGAAGAATTGGCTACGGCTTACGCCATGTTGGCCAATCTGGGTGAATACCGCGTGTTGAAATATTTCAAAGATCAAAAAACGGCGCCGCCATTTCGATCATTATCGCGGGGCGTTTGCATCAAAACCTATGAGATGCTGGAAGCGCCTTTGCAGAATGATCCCCTGGCCGCAAACCCCGACCGGATTTCAATGGCGCCGCGTGTATGCTGGAAAACAGGAACATCGCAGGGATACCGCGACGCCTGGACGGTAATGTTCAATCAACAATACACCGTAGCAGTCTGGCTGGGCAACAATGACGGCCGCGCATCACGGCTGCTGGTCGGTTCACGCAGCGCCCTGCCGCTGGCCCGTAAGTTGTTCACCATGCTGCCCCGGCTGAACCGCGCCGAATGGCCCGGCGTTCAGGGAGATTTTCAGGAAGTCCAGATTTGTTCCCGCAGCGGATTGCCTGCATCTAATTGGTGCCCTCACACCCATGTGGAGCATCTACCCAAAAGCCAGTTTCTTAACCGGAAATGCGACATTCACTATCCCGCTCCGAACCAGTCGCCAAGCGCCAATGCAATTATCGAGCGCTGGCCTGCGTCACCCCAGGGCTGGGATTTATCCAACATCACATCTCCATATATCGCTCAATCCAAATCCAGCGGCGCAGTGATCTCCAAAGAGTTGCGCATCCTTTCCCCCACTGACCGCTCGGAATTTATATTAACTGGAGAAGATAATGCAGACCGCATCCAACTCAAAACATCCCTGGATAAGGATGGCTCCATCCATTGGTATTATGAAACAAAATATCTGGGTGAAGCGACGGTTGATAATCCCATGTACCTAAAACTACAATCCGGCAGCCACGCTATATCATGTATGACCAATGATGGAAGAGTCGATAAGGCAACCATCAATGTGCTTACGCCTACTGAGTAAAACCACCACTATCAATACGCCTATACTTTTGTTAACCGCTATAATTGGTACGGAGCGTTTAATATAAACTCCACCTTTGAACAAAAGAATCCTTGATGAATTCGCTTACGTCCCATATTTTCGCTGAACCATCACTTCCACTGGTCACAATTAGCCCTCCATCGGGCGAAAATGCTACCGATCTCGATAATATATGGTTCCCACGAAAACGGACCAATTGCTCACCACTGTTTACATCCCATATAAAAATATCGCCAGAATCGCTTGAAGATGAGGAATAAGATCCACCAAGAAGATAGTTTCCATCGGGAGAGAAGGCTAAAGAGTAAATAGTTACTTGGTATAAGGTCTGAAGAAGTTGGCCTGTTTTCATATCCCATACCTTCACCATATCGTCCTCACCTCCTGAAGCCATTTTTGTTCCATCTGGTGAGAAACCGACTGTGGTAACTTTATTTGGATCATGCCCAATCCACATTTTTAGTAATTCACCCGTCTCCGCATCCCATAGTTTAAGATTTCCGTCATAGTCTCCTGCGAGAACCTTCTTTCCATCGGGCGAGAAAGAAATATCCGTTAGAGGTATATCATCCACTGTTAATTGTTGAATCAGTTCACCACTCTCTACATCCCAAATTTCCGCCATTTCACGATTTTCACTGAAATGTATGATAACAATCTTATGAACATCTGGTGAAAACGACAATTTTTTCACCATGCCAGAGAAAGAGGGAAAAGCCTGTAATAATTCCCCGGTTTGAGCGCTCCACACACGCAGATGGGGACGCTCATATTTACAAGATTCGCCTGTCGCAATCTTTGCGCCGTCTCTAGAAAACGCAATTGCAGTAGGATAAGCATGATCGGGAAGAGTCAATAACAATTCCCCGGTAATAATGTCCCACATTGTCACTGAACCTACAGATATTTCACCACTTTCCGGAGTTAATTGCTTTGAATGATCAATCGGTTTTTGCCCTGAACGACCAGAAGCAAAAAGAACAGTCCTTCCATTAGGTGAAAATACAGCGTTTGCAATGTGCGCAAGATATAAACCGCGAATAAAGGTAGGTTGTTCAGATTTCCCTGTATTAGATTCCATATAGTAAAACCGTTTACATAAGATTTCCCATCATGAACAAAAGCATTGCTTCGTGGAGTATAAGAATGATTAAAAAATGACTCAACTAGATTTCCACTCTCAACATCATACAAATTAAAACCAACAAAAACCTGCTTACCATCTTTTGAAAAAGCGCAAGGAGTAAAAGAATTTGATGTTGACCATTCATGAAGAGGTTTCCCGCTATGCAACTCCCATAGGATAACATTTTGCCCACAAGTAAGGAATTTAGTTCCATCAGGAGAGAACTCGACATTATTTATGCTTCCTGTATGTTCTATAATCCTGATTGGTTGGTCTGGTTTCTCCAAGTTCCAAATACGCGCTGTCTGATCTTGTGATCCAGTGATAACATGAGACCCATCAGGAGAGAAAACCGCAGAATTTACAGAATCTTCATGTCCACTAAATGTATGCACTACTTTAGCATTAGTACTATTCCACAGTTTGGCAGTCCCATCATTGCTGCTGGTAAGTACATATTCGCCCTTTGGCGAGAAAGCCACGCTGTTTACTGCGCCTAAGTGCCCTTCGAATTGACTGATGATTTCTCCTGTTTCCAAATCCCATAGTTTTGCGCTATTGTCTCCACTGCCGGATAAAAATTTCCCCTCATCCGCCGAAATAGCCAAAGCAGTCACGCCGCCTTCATGATCAAAGAACATTCTAATCATCTCGAGGGATATACTATCCCAGTATATAATCACGCCATCACCAGACCCCGTTATGATTCGAGAATCATCTGAAAAAACAACGACGGAAGTTACCCCTTTTGAGTACCCGGGTGGAATAGTTAATAAGGGATTGTGGATGGTTTCAATTTCAGAGCAAATTCCCTGTGACGCTACTATAGCAATAAGAATTATTAATATTTGAAAAGTTAAAATTCCATTTATTCTAAATATCATTTTCCTTCTTTGATGAATACGCCTTTTAACATACATGTTGTCACCTCCAGACATGTTAGTGACGTTTATTTGATAACGTTATTATCAATCAAATCATGAATACATGTATGATAGAGATGTAATGATTTGCAAAAAGATTAGGGAAGAAAGCATAAAGGGGTTTTTAGCTCATTCCCCCGAAAAGAGGCAATGAGTAATTTTACTGGTTAAAATTAACAACCATCATCATTCTTTAGCCTACTGAGTATTACGTCATCAAACATCCTTCTTATCATCCCCGACCCGGTAAGCAATAACATTCACCTTCTCCAAGGTGACGTATCCTTCCTCGATCATATCATCGAGCAGTGGAGCGAATTGGGCGATCTTTTCTGGATAATCAACTATTTCTATAACCAAGGGAAGGTCTTCTGACAGGCGCAGAATTTTATGGGTATGCATCCGGTTGTGGGCGCCGAACCCCAACAGGCCGCGCAGCACCGTGGCGCCCGCCAGTTTCTCTTCCCGCGCCCGGTCGACAATCGCTTCATAGAGCGGCTTGCCTTTATATTTATCATTCTCGCCAATATAGATTCTAAGCAGTTCCGCTTGAGCCGGTATCTTCATGGTCGTTCTCCATGTAAAACCAGTGTTATTGCTCATACAATCTTCTATTAATATTTTATCATATAGAGGCGGATTAAAGTATCTTTTATTGAACTATAAGAGTTACTTGCAGAAAGTATGAAAGCCATTGCAGATAGGTTTTGTCATGGATGAAAGAAATCAGCGACGGATATCTCTCCAATATTAATTGTCCGGCCGCCTTCAACCCGCATATTCATCAACGCATCAACATTAATGGGCATTCCTCTTTGGTCGTCGTATACCCATAAAACCAGATCAACCAATCCATCAGGAATATCGGTCAAACTAAACTCTCCCGAAGGTCCGACAGGCGCTTGGTTCCATAAAGGACTTTGGATAAAACGACAGGTAAATCCTTCCATCTGTTGGATAATTCCCGTGATGGAATTCATCGGTTTCGGCGGGCCAATCGGAACAGTTATCTCAATTACATCTTCCTCCATATCCTGCTCTACCACCACCCAGGCGCCCGCCATAGGACAATTTGGAACATAACAGCGCAAATGATATATGCCCGGCTCCCACATCATTATGGATAATGAGGATGAAGATAGCGAAACCTTAACTCCATTGCGTTCCGCCAATGATCCATCCTCCATTTTTCTATATATATTGGCTGATATCGGCGCCGCCCGGTCAACGTCTTCATGAATATCCAGACTTACATTTAAAGAAATTGGTTGGAACGTAAGTTTAATATCAGCATTCTCTTCACCCGCCTGCACCCCCCATAAATAACCTGATCTCATTGGTCTTTTGGTATATTGAAACATCAGATCATAACGCCCGGAAGGTAAATTCTTAAATTCATATAGACCATCGGCGTCAGTCATTTCCGATTTGCCCGGTTGTCCGGGAAGGCTGGCATCGACCCAGACATCTTTAATAGGCCTGTTTTCAGAATCGGTGACTTTGCCTTTTATCATTAATGATTCATCAAGAATGATATCGCGGATCATCTCTTGCTGATCGCTTGAAGGGTTAAGAAAATGCAATGCTTCTGAATAATTCTCAGCATTGGCCTTTAGCCAATATGCATTTTGATAAGCGTTGTCGATCAAACTCACAGGCATGATATCTAAAAATTCATACGCTCCGGCATCGTCTGATTTCGTCTCAGAAGATTCACTGGTATATCTATTCTTAATTTTCAACGCCGCATCAGGAATAGGCGCCCCTTGGCGCGATAGCACCCGGCCTTTCAAGGTTATCCCTTCCTCCAAGGTCAACACAACATTACGAATAGGATCACCATTCTCACTCACCAGCCATTGGCTAAATGAATACCTGGTTTTGTCATCTACTTTTTTACTGGCCAGAAGCCGGTAGCGGGATGGTTTGTGCAACTCAGACGGTGGAAATATCAGCTTGAATTGACCTGATTTATCCGTCGTTGCATCCATTCCTCCACCTGGTTCAGCGCAGATGATTTTAGCGCCGGAAACTGGTTTTCGTTTTGCATCAATGACTTTACCCGAAATTTCGATTGATTTGGCTGCATAAAGAATTATTTCATTCATGGATTTATGGCGCATTGAAGCAACCACCGACCTGCATCGATCCGCAAAACGGTATGGATTGGAATCGTCAGCTGGCTTCCATCCGCTCACTACATATTCTCCGGGAGGAATATTCTTAAAATGAAACGCCCCCTTATCATCACTGGTCTCTTCGCCTACTTGACCTGAATATGTTCCACCATATCCCCATGACTGCATGACGACTTTCATTCCTGGAACGCCATTTTTCGTTCTGTAATCAATCACGCGGCCTTGCAGTTCAAACACCTCAGAAAGCAGCCTCAACGTTACCTTTTCCACAGGATGCGTTATTTCCTGTTTAAGACTTCCCTCACCAACATCATGATATTCATCCTGGGTTGCAGCAATTTCATATTCACCAGGGGGTAAAATTTCCTCTGTTGCAAACGCGCCACCCTGATCCGTCTGTAAATTCAACAGAATCCGGGCTGCGCCTGTGACGGGCTTGATCACAACATTGGCGAATTGCACGGGTTTTTCTAACTCATCAACCACCCGGCCAATGAATTTACCCAGGCGCTTCAATATGATCCGTGGATTGTGATCCGTAAAACCTCCAGTATATTTAGACGGAATATAACCTTCATGACTTACGATTAGTTTGTAGGTTTGCGCATCGTTTAGTTTGAAATTAAAAGAACCATCATCCAATGATTTACGCTTCTCCGTCTTCTTCAAATCTGCCTTTTTATATATTTCTACAGAAACATCAGCGTTAGATACTGCTTCATTTTTCTCATCAACCACTAAACCATTAATGGTTATTGTTTGAGGAATGATTTCTGCGGGAGTGGGTGTATTTAATAACGCAGATATTTGACTAGGTCTAGATTGAATAGCACTATTGTGATTTTTGGCATCATCCGGTTGAGTCAGAAGTGGTTGTTCCACATTATTAGGCGTTGAAATTCTTTGATTTATTTCATTAGTAGTTGTTGAAATATTATCAAACTTGATGATCGATATTATCAGCAGCAGAAGAATTACAAATACACCTAAACAAAGAGCAATTCGCTTCATAATCAATATCTCTCCCCAGAAACTTATTACGAAGTCTACTTTATCGTTCAGAAGGTTAAACGATCACAAATAAAAATGTTAACGCTTACAAATAAAAAAAGCCCTCGCCTAAAGGCGAGGGTTTTTTCCCTAGAGAGACAATAGAAATAATCTGAATAGATTATTTCTTCTTTGTTAACGTTAGTATATCGACCAATTATCCACAGGCGTCGTCCATTCAATGAGCATATATGCATTAGGAATATTCTGGCCGGTCATCGAGAAGTAAGAGCTTTGCAAGAGTTGCACAGCGTATTGCGGATTATGGACGCCTTGGCTTCTATCTTCTTCTAGAAAGATATGGTTATACGCCGCTTTCAGTTCGGCATCGGTGTAAGTATCCGCCACAGCGACATCGGGAGAACCGTATGGAGGAAGCAGATGACCAACTAATTCCATCAAGCCGCTAACTTCGTCCTGGATGCCTTCCCGCACGTTGTCTCCGTCATAGTCGCCTTTAGCCATATAATTGATCGATTCCATTTCACCATGACATCTCGCGCAGGCGTTCGTGTTGACGACGTCTTCAGTGACTCCTTCAATTTCCCCTGCTGCAGCCGACATTCGGAAGGTGTGGAGTCCAACAGCTCGATCTGGAGCATCTTCAGGCGGTTCAGCCATGTGACAGGTCACGCATGAATCACCAGTTACCTTCATGTGAGGCGAAAAAGAGGTATAGGTAATATCAGGATATTCATAACCACCCGTGCCTTTGACCAAATCGCCTTGCGGTCCGTGATGGGGTCCGAAGCGGCTGTGATATTCCAAAGCATATTCATCCACATTGGTTCGCGCTTTATGGCAGTTTATGCAGAGAGCGCCTAATCCAGCTTCTTCCGCCGTCACCACGACTCCGTTTCCAAGCGTGACATCTTTAACCACGCGCACTTGATGCTCGTTATCCTCATTATGCGGATCGTGACAAACAGCGCAACCAATAGCTGAGGGTTCAGTCGAGAGCTTATGAGTTGCGTAATCTTCATCGTGCGTCATCACAAAGCCGATACCGGTATGACATGGTACGCAGCTTTCACTGCCTGGACCAGAACGAATCGGGGGGAAACTCGCATGATTAGACGTATCCCATTGGTAGTTTTTGACATGATTACCGCCGCCACGCGCATCGTGACAGAAACCGCACATCCCGGAATCGAAAGTGGTGGCAATCTTAAATCTGTTGCCGTAATGCGAACCTCCCGGTCCATGGCAGTTTTCGCATTGAATATTAGCCAAATTGGCTAGATCAGGGTAATCCATTTGCATTTTTGCCCAGTTCCCTGCTTCCTTGGTTTCGGGGTATGTCCAGCCTAATTTCCTGGCTACATCGTCAAAACCTCCATTATCGACCAGTTCATCGTATCCAACCGTGTGGCAATGGATGCAACGCTCACCATAATAAGCTGCGCCGTGATCGATATTTTCCGCGAAAAACGCAGCATGACCCGTCATGCTCCATTCTTCGAATCGGTTACCCAGTTTGAGAGGGGTGTCAGAATGACATATCGCGCAATTCGCAACCCCTAGCCATTTCGCCGCCGTGATATCCAAGCTAGCCGGTTTACTCTTTTCTCCAGCAGAATCCGTTACTACCAACTCGACTTTGTAGGTTCCTACGACTGCAGGAACAAAAGTTGGATTCTGCTCGGTTGAGTCGAATAAGAAATCATCACCAGTGATGGTCCATTGGTATCCTATGATCTCGGTTTCTTCCACTGGTATTCCACTACCCAAAAGATAAACGGTGGTTCCATAACCGACTACGGGTAAACCTGTAGCTCGACCCGTGGTGATCCCATTATCAGTGAGGTCTTGCTCAGTTACTGCCTGAAGTTGAATCACCGCCGTAGGAATCTCGTCTTCCACATCTTGCGCCATTGCCAATGGAACCAGAAAGACCATACACACACAAAAACCAAACACGATGAAAGGTAGATAAATATCAAATACTTTCTTCATTAGTCAATAACCTTCCTGAATTTGTCTGTTTTCCATTATGCGTCTCCAAGCAGATATTAATACTTTATCTAGAGGAACTTATCCATTACAATTGAGAAGTCAACAGTATTTATTTATTTTTTCGATAGACCAATATATATATCAATACAAAAATATCAATAAAACCTTTTTTCGTTACTTTTTGTATATTTACTATACAAAATGGATGATTATAGTAATGAGGATAATTTATGTTTTTGGGTGATAATAAGAAAAGAAGGATTTCTTTTTCGGCTTTTTTAGAAATGCGAATTACGGAACATAATTATAAAAAACTCTCTAATCGGATAACATACGCTTACTACACAATCACTATACACTCCTATTCAATCCACTACGGATCATTATATATTAATGTAATGATCCGTAGTGAAAAACTTATAAACTAAAAAAGCGGAGTAAACCTCATGAAAAACCAATATCATAAAGTTCTTACCCGATTGTTTAGACGACTAATTAAAACATGTTTACATTCCAAAACTCATCGCTTACTCATACCTATTACCTTAGTTCTATTTACTTGTTCATTATTGGTAATTTCTCTTAATACAGCCGAATCAGCTGAGCAATCTAAAAAACGTATAGTTAAGGTCGCCATCCTTCAACAACCGTGTTGGGAGGAAGGCGAAACTCCTGAAGCAATCCGCGCCTGGCAGATGAAATGGATATTACAACATTTGGATCAAGCAGGAAAAGCCCACGCCGATATCGCCTGTCTGGGTGAGGGCGCCATTAATATGGAAGGGCTGAAGATACCGGATTTCACGGCCTTGAACTCCATCAGAGATAACGCCAGAAAACATAAGATGCACATCATCTTCCCCGTGGTCGCCGAGAGAGACGGAACCAGGCGCAACACCGCCATTGTTGTTGGGCGCGACGGTTCCATCACTGGATACTACGACAAAGTTCATCCCACCCAGACGGAACTCAAAAAAGGAGTAGTACGCGGCGATTATTTCCCCGTATTCAAACTCGATTTCGGAACAATCGGCATACAAATCTGCCATGACCTTAGTTTTCCTGAATCCAGCCGCGTCTTTATGTTAAAAGGCGCCGAACTGGTTTTCTGGCCTACCTGGTGGTCGGGTTGGGGACAGGAGTTGGATTGGATAGTGATCCGCAGCCGGGCTATCGACAATGACCAGTATCTAGCCGTCGTCAGCCGGGGAGTACAAGACGGTAATGGTTGGAGACCCAGAGACCCCATCGGGCGCAGCGGCATCGTCGATCCCTATGGTCAGATACTATCCAATGCGGGCTACGAAGCGGGGATGATCATTACCGATATAGACCTGAACCGCCGACGCATCGCCCCCGGCTTCTCATCCGGCCAACAGGGCGAAATGTTCCGCGACAGCGTCCTCAGCGACCGGAATCCAGAAGCCTACCGCATCATCAGCGATACATCAAAAAATTAAGCATAGCATATATGAAAGCGGGCTGAAGATAATCTCCAGCCCGCTTTTGTAGCTATTGTAGTATGGAACAAAGCGTCAGCGCGTCCCATCATTTTCTATAAACTATTGTTTCTTAGAACAATTGCCATTCAGCAAGGCCAACCGGGAATTCAGCGCCTGGTACTACAGCGATGTTAAAGAATGATTGGAACGAGGTTCCAGCTTCCAAACCAGCTTGCTCAAAACCAGATGTAATTTCAATCAAGCGTGGACCGGCAGCCAGATCATTGGCATCAAAAATAGCCAAAGTATTAGCTAAATCTGCAACATTATGGTTTCCAGTTATGAACTGGGTTGTTCCAGGTATCTGCGCGACGCCCCACACTCCGGTAAATCCATCAGCGGTTCCATTATATTCTTCTTCGATCTCACCATTCAAGTTTATACGCAGGAAGGTGTGTTGATCTTGCAGAGAAGCGATAACCGCGCCTATCTCATTATTATAGGTCAGCGAACGGACCGTTCTTGCATTACCATCAGCACCCAAAACTTCAGAGAACATGCCAGTAGATGCTCCACCAGCTTTATCAAATAATAGAATTCCACCAGTAACATGATCACCCATCAGCAAGCGACCGTCAGGCAGCAGCAGAGCTTCACCATAACCTGTTTTTTCATAATAGGGAGAATCTACTACTTCACCATTTTCGACCTTATAACCCAGAGCAAAATTATCAGTCGCAACATTACTCTGAATAATAACTTCGTCAGTACCGACAGCAGTAAGGAAAGTTACTTTTGTTATATCGGTCTGAAATATTTGCTGGTTGCCTTGACTGTCGATGCGTAGAATTTCGCCGATTCCTTCAGGGAATTCGCTGTCATCACCATAAGCGGCAGTCAGACCTACCCAGACATTGCCGCTGGGATCAACATCCAATCCCAAAGCGCGACGGCGATCTGTGTCGCCCAAATCCCACCGGACGACATTGATTACTTCAGCTTCATTACCAGTGATCTTCAACTCAACAATTTGACCATCTGGTGAATAAAATGGATCAGCAAAGATAACATTACCAGGTTCAAATAGTTGCGCCTGAGTCATCAACGGAGCTGCGCACAGCAGTAGCAAAAACAAAACTTTTCTCATTTCCCTTTTCTCCTTTTTTTTTATAATACATAAGACTCAATTATTCTACTCACATAAACTTATCAATTACTAGGCTTATTAGATATATTTTATGATTTTATTTTCTGCTAAACGCAATATTAATAACTACGATTTTATTTAAGCCCGAACCACTTGCAGGTTATCCTGTAATATGGAATTATTGGGCATATGAGAATTGGCGGCGTCAAAACCGTTTTCCAAAATATAGGTATAAGATCGTTGAAACGGCGTCAGCGATTTCATTTTCAATTCTTCCGGATAATATTGATCAAAGATTTCCGGTTGCTTTTCGAGCATACGCGCCGCCTTCATGGCGATCAATCCGATCCCGGCTTCGCTGGCTTTTTTAAGCAGTGGTTGAAGATTCAATAGAGGAACAGTTTTCACCGATAGTTCTTTGGTTTCATAATCGTACCATCCAGCAGGAGTGATGGCCGGCATAACGAGGCTATACCACCCCGTCTCAATAGCTGCCTCTAAAACCTTTTGAGCATTTTTGTGAGTACTAACGCCAAAGCATCCCACCTTACCCGCCTTTTTTGCATTCAAGAAAGCGTTGTGTAATTCTTCGTTCTTAACAAAGCCTGGATCATCAATCATCATTAACATATAGCAATCGATGTAATCAGTCTTCAATTCCCTGAGGCTCTCTTCCAGCTGATCCGTATAAAGTTTGGCTGCTTCTTTTCCCTGATCGGGAGTAACCTTCATACTAGGCCATCCCATGTGCGCCGCCTTAGAAGTAATCCAAATCTCATCACGATGTGATTTCAGAAAAGGCGCCAGTTGCCGCTCGCTATCTCCATAGGGTCTCCCGGTGTCGAAATGGTTAATTCCCGCTTCAAAGGCCCGTTCTAATAAATTGAAGGCATGTCCTCCGCGTAAAGCTGCGCCGCAGCCGAATACCAGACGGCTGCTCATGAAATTGGTTCGACCCAAACATCGATAAGTCATTGTTGGACGTTCGTTCTTGTGGATCAATTCGCCCTTGCTATTATCACTCGCCTGAGCAATGCAAGAGAGGCTTTCTCCACTGGCAGTAACAGCTGCCGAGATTTCCAGAAACTTCCTTCTATCAAGGGATTGGGTTCTCTTATCATTCATGTTTTTCATCAGTTTGCTCCATGTTTCTTGATAACTTTATTGACCCATAATAATTCTATCTGTCTATTCGAAATAAATAATGGTATGAGTTTTTTTAAAAAATTAAAAAATAAATGAAACTTTTTGACAGAAAGATCGTAATAAGATGTAGAGAGATAAACAAAACGCTATCGAGCAATTTTTCAATCTCAAATTCCACAATGCGTTTTCAAAATTTCTACATCAAATTAATTTGAATATAATTCGTTTAGTTAAAGTCAATACTTAAATGGTTTCTTTGTATTCATAAACAGCATTAAACAAAAATCATCTTTAGTTGACTCAATAATCAATACGATCTCTTCGTTATAAGTGATATGAGAAAAAAGCAAATAAGGAAATATGGAGTATAAATCATGTATGCTAATCGATATGCCTCACGACCCAATTTTAACCGGACAGATATCGGAAAAACTTCTCTTGGCGACAGTGAACAGCCAGCAACCACAGAACGCTTACAACGCTTTGCGAAATTTCTGGAAAATCGCGGAATTGAAGTACGCATTGAAAAAGCAAAATCAAACGACTCAGATGTTAAGTGGCTAGGATAACTCACACAACAAACTTATCGTTAAAAGTAACGTAAACCTTTTCATCCTCCAGGTTCATTGCTTTGGACTTGGAGGATTATCACAAATATTCTTAGTTCTATAAAAAGAGAGGGTCAGAAAAATAATATATAATATACCCGCCGCATAAAGCATGGGGAACCGGTCGATCCAGATGGGCAGGTATTTTTTCAATAGCTCTTGTGGATATATGTAAAATACAATAGCCGATAATGTCACCCAAGATAACCATGTAGATTGACGTCCTCTTTCTGAACACAACCCACATAACAACATGATAGGCAGCAGCAATCGTATATGACTGGCAGTCCAGGCGGTTGGAGTGATCAAGAGTGATGCGGACAAAAACAAAGATGCGTTAATCACAATAGCGCTTGAATCATAATGCTGCAAAGCTTTTCTGGAACGATAGGTCATATAAAGATAACTCGCCAGTATCGACCACCTGACCAGGCGCATTATATTTTCTGATAAAAACAAGTGCTGTTGAGCGAACAACGTCAATGACTGGTTATCTTTATATGCATCGGCGTAAGACATAAGAACGGGGAAGATATCAAATATAAAAATCCATTGCGGTTTCGCTCCAAACAATAATGTAAACAGCGCAATGATTATACCGCTTACTATAATAACCGGATAAATCATACGCCATCGCAACACGCCGTACATGGATGCAATATACGGCGTAGGCCATATTTTTATTAATACGCCCAAAGTAATCGCCGCTCCACTTGTCCATGCGCTCCATCTTTCGATCATCGATATCAAGGCAATCAAAAACAATAAAAACAACAAGCCCTCAACCTGTAAAGAACCGACCAGCAACCGGGTAGGCATGGCGAAGAAGACCAGACTATGCACTAAAAGATCAATGCGATGCGCATCAGGAAAAATTCTGCGCCTTAAACGAATCAATCCATAATCAACTCCCAGTATTGATAAGATAACCAAAACAGCGAAGATCACTTCCGCGATAATTTGTCCAAAAAAAGTCAGGGGATAAAGCGCAGCGGCGAAATAAGGCGGATATAAATACCAGGACCCGATGCCTTCCCGCACCGATTCGGCCATCCAATCATAATAAATATTCTGACCTGACGCCAAATCGATCGCCGCTTTCAGGTAGTAATCAAAATCGTTGGGCAGCACCAGGACAATGTAAGGCAAATCCCACATTATCCACCCGGCGCCAATCAACCAGATTGTCCAGGACATCCATTTATTTGACATATAGTTTACTTAAAAAAAAACGCCCAACAGAATCGGGCGTTTTGAGATTTATTCAATGAAAGACCTAATCGATCAAGCCTGATCTTGCCGGTTGTCAACTACGCGCTGGGCTTTGCCCTGGAAGCGCTCCAGCGTGTGGGGATCAACCAACTCAACATTAGCCCTGATGTTAGCCACATGTTGAATTTCCTTGATGATGCGCATCTTCAAATCCTGCATTTTCGTCATCATATCCGAGAAATCTTCAGGACGCATTTCCACACGAACCGTCACTTCATCTAATGCCTGGGGACGGGAAATTATAATTTGATAGTGCGGCGCAGTTCCTTCCACCCGCAGCAGAGCTTCCTCGATCTGAGAAGGAAAGACGTTAACTCCACGGATAATCATCATATCATCCGTACGTCCAACCACCCGGCTCATTCTGACGGTGGTACGACCGCATACGCAGGGACTTGAATCCAGTGATGCAATATCCCTGGTGCGGTATCGAATCAAAGGCATGGCCTTTTTAGTAA
This sequence comes from bacterium, assembly GCA_963662285.2. Classification (GTDB taxonomy): domain Bacteria; phylum Hinthialibacterota; class Hinthialibacteria; order Hinthialibacterales; family Hinthialibacteraceae. The sequence goes on along the minus strand of CAXXMV010000006.1, from coordinate 1,165,032 downwards.
GCGTAGTGAAAACCAACTCACCCTTTTCACCTTCAGCCACAGGTTCTAAAGTATCGGGGTTCAAACACTCAACCAGGAAATGATCTTCCTGAATATGCATTCCGCATCGGGCGGCGCATTCACCGCTGACGCCGGGACCGATAACTTCGCTCAATCCATAATTATTGAAGGCATACAAACCCATTTGACGTTCGATTTCAATACGCATATCTTCGGTCCAGGGTTCGCCGCCTAAATGAGCGTATTGCAAGGGCAGTTCATCCGGCCCGATGCCTTTTTCTCTGGCGTACTCGGCCAGATAAAGCGCATAACTGGGGGTGCAAACCAGGACTTCGGTATTAAGGTCCATCATCAGGGATAACTGACGCTCTGTGTTACCGCCGCCCACAGGAATCACCAGGGCGCCGACTTTTTCAACGCCGTAATGCAAACCGAAGCCGCCGGTAAACAATCCATAACCAAAAGCGATTTGGACGGTATGCTCAGGCCGTAATCCCCCAGCGGTGAGAAACCGGGCGCAGATATCAGACCACATCTTCATATCTTTGGGTGTATACCCCACGAAGGTCGGCTTGCCGGTAGTACCAGAAGAACCATGCAGACGAACCAGCTTTTCCCGCGGCACGGCCAGGAATCCCAGGGGATAATGATCCCTTAGGTCAGATTTATTCGTAAAAGGCAGTTTATGAAGATCATCCACGCTTTGAATGGAGTCCGGTGAGATATTTCTCTCTTTGAAAGCATCACTATAAAAAGGCACATCCGCCACGCGGGCGACGATTTCCCTTAAACGGACTGCTTGCAATTCACGTAATTGAGACCTCGACAGCGTCTCCGCCGGGTCCCATATTTTATTGTCTATAACAAAGGATGTATGATGTTCCGTTTTCGTAATGCTCATGATTCAAAAACAACTCCAATAAATCAGCAGATTATTAATATCAACTATTTTCGACCTGGTCAAACAAATCGATGCTTCCAATAACATTAACGCCTTTGTCCTTTAAAACCTCAATAGCGTTATCCACATCCTCAAAACGGAAGATAATAACGGATTTATCTTTTCGGCCCGAAGTAAAAGCATACATATATTCAATATTCAGGCTTTCCGTATCAATGATCTCGATGATTTCCTTAATGCCGCCAGGACGGTCAGGCACTTCAATGGCAACCACCTCGGTTACATTAACCACATGACCATTATCTTCCAATAGCGTCTTGGTTTTATCCCAATCACGCACAATCAGGCGCAGGATGCCGAACTGTTGAGTATCCGCCAGCATCAAGGTTAAGATATTGATGCCTGCATCTGCCAGCAAAGCGCACGGTTCAGTCAATTGACCGGCTTTATTCTCGATAAACAGAGATAATTGATGAATTTTCATAATATTTAATCCCCGGTTTATAGAAGTTAACTACATACTATCTTCTATATAAAATTTTACGCATTGAGATCACGATTATCTATGACGCGCTTCGCTTTCCCTTCACTTCTCTGAATGGTATGCGGTTCCACCAAACGCAGGTTTACCTTCACTCCCAATGTCTGTTCTATGGCATGGGATAATTTCTGATGCAGTTCTTCGATAGCCCGCACTTTGTCGCTGAAATATTTGGCGGTCACTTCAACTTCAACCGTCATGATATCCAGGTCTTTTACCCGCTCCAGGATAATCTGATAATGAGGCAGCGTGTCTTCAATCGACAAAAGGGCTACTTCAACCTGTGACGGGAAGACGTTAACTCCACGAATAATAAACATATCATCGCTGCGGCGGCCGATGCGTTTAATCCGCCGGACAATACGTCCGCAAGCGCAGGGTTCGGTGATGATTGAAGTAATGTCCCTGGTCCTATAACGGATGACGGGCATCGCCCTCTTGCTCAGAGTAGTGAAGACCAATTCGCCTTCTTCTCCATCAGGAACCGGGTCGCCAGTTTCTGGATCAATGATTTCGGGGTAGAAATGATCTTCAAATATATGCAGCCCGGACTGCGCCTCGCATTCGCTGGCTACTCCAGGACCGATAATCTCCGATAGTCCATAAATATCGTAAGCTTTGATCCCGCCGCCGCTCTCCAACCTGGTGCGCATCGATTCAGACCATGGCTCAGCGCCGAATATGCCTGCGCGGATGGGCAACTCGCGGATATCAATCCCCATCTCTTCCGCGCGATCTACGATATGAAGAAAATAACTGGGAGTGCAGCATAATGCGGAAACTCCGAAATCCTTCATGATCATTATCTGCCGGTCAGTGTTGCCGCCCGATATGGGAATAACCGTCGCCCCAAGTCCCTCAGCGCCATAATGAGCGCCCAAGCCTCCGGTAAACAACCCATAACCATAGGCGTTTTGAATGATATCGCCGCGATGCAGCCCGCAAGCCGCAAAGGTTCGCACCATGACGCTCGACCAGACATCAATATCCTCTTGGGTATATGCCACAACGGTAGGCTTGCCGGTAGTTCCGCTCGAAGCATGAAGACGAACCACCTCATCCATTGGCCGGGCGAATAAACCAAATGGATATGAGTCGCGCAGGTCTGCTTTCATAGTAAATGGAAGACGCCGGATATCATCCAATGATTTAATATCATCTGGAGTGAGTTTCCGTTCTTCCATTCGCTGACGAAACATTGGTACGTTCTCATACGAAAGTTCGACTACCGATATAAGCCGACGAAGTTGCAGGTCTTCCAGTTGCGTCTTGGGTAGATAATCAGGCGTACTGGCCGGATGAAATCCACCAGGTCGGTCATTCCATTGTTCTTTCATGTATCTTTCCCACCATTAGACAGAATATTATTAAATCCCAGCATAGTTATTCCGACATTTATGTTTACGTATTCCTGCATGTCCCCTCTCCCCACGGGAGAGGGATAGGGTGAGGGCGAAATTTGCAACATGCCCCGGCCATCCATTCTAATATAACACACATTCCTCATGAAAAAAGATAGGTGGGCACTTATCCAGGCAACTTTCCCAGCAATTTCAGAATCATGAAACGCTTTCTTTACCTAAAGCAAACGCCGCTTTATTCACTTCATGAATTTTCTCTGGAAGATTCGCCAAAATCGATTCTATCCAGAATTTTTCATCAATACCCAGATGAGAACTCAAAACGCCCAGCAGCGCCACGTTCAAACTTTTTGGATTAGACAAAGCTTTCTTGTCAATATTATCCGGTACGATCAATACGCCGCCTTCACGCAAACGATCAAGATTATTATCAATCTGGTCTTCGGATAACACCACCAGATAATCAGCCTGGCCATCGGGAACCATCGGGCTATCAACCCGGTCGCCAAAACGGACGTCGCTGTTCACCGAGCCGCCGCGCTGGCTCATGCCATGCACTTCAGCTTTTTTTATATCGAATCCAGCGCCAAACACCGCTTCCGCCAAAATATCAGACGCTTTAAGTACGCCCTGACCACCTAATCCGGCCACCACGACGTTGGTAACTTTATTAGTCATCTTAATTTACTCCTGCCCTTCACATTGACACTGGCGCTCACATTTCGATTTTTCAGCGGCCTCTTTTTCATATTGCCTAATTTTCCGCACGGCAAGGACGCATTCTTTCCGGGCTATTAGAAGTGATGGTTCATTTTTCTCTAATGCTTCCATCAACAGTTTTTTGAACTCATCCTCAAATTTCACATGATCAATGGTATGGACATTCTGGATGCCAATTGATTTACCCAGCGCCTCATAATCGATTTTGGCGGAGGCGGAATGATCCAGCAGACGACCTGTTCCCGGATGTTCCTGTAAACCGGTCATGGCTGTAGTTCCGTTATCCAGAATAATCACTACATGTCCGGTTTTGGGTTTGTTGTAAACCATATCCACCAGACCAGTGATGCCGCTATGCATGAAGGTGCTATCCCCGATTACGCTAACCACGCGTTTGGCTTGTTCATCGGGAAGCACATGGCGCAATCCCAATCCGATGCTGACGCTGGCGCCCATGCATACGCACGAATCCATCGCACTAAATGGAGGCAGCACGCCCAGCGTATAACATCCGATATCGCCGGATACAATGCAATCCAGATCGCTCAATATTTGAAAGACGGTGCGGTGCGCGCATCCCTGACATAACTGAGGCGGTTTACCCGGCGCAGGAACGGCTTCGGGAGACTCGTCGCCAGCGATTATTCGACAAACCCGGTCAACGTTTAATTCTCCAAAGCGGTACATCTGCGCTTTGCCTTCAACTTTGACGCCTTCCGCCAGTATAGCTTTTTCTAGATAGGGGTCGCCCTCTTCTATAACCACGCAACGATCCACCGATGCGGCGAATTTACGTAATTTCTCTAATGGCAATGGATAACTGACGCTCAGCTTAAATAAACTGGCCCCCGGCGCCGCCTCGCGTGAATGCTGAAAAGAGATGCCCGATGCAATCACTCCCAGAGACTTATCGCCTTCAAACACCTGGTTCAAATCACTTGTTTCATTCCACGCGGCGATATCATCAAGTTTCTGACGTAGTTTTTTATGAGCGATACGGGCGTAAGCCGGGATCATAACCCGCCCTTTAATATCCCGCACGAAATCCGCTTCATAAGAGGGCGCCTCAATATCCTTAACATTAACAACCGTTTTGGAATGACAGATGCGCGTCGTCACCCGCAGGATGACCGGGATATTCCACTTTTCGGATAGTTCAAAAGCAGCCACAGTAAAATCATAGGCTTCCTGAGAATCAGAAGGTTCCAGCATAGGCAGTCCGGCGGCGGAGGCGTAGTTGCGGTTATCCTGCTCGTTCTGACTCGAAGCCATTCCCGGATCATCGGCGCAGATAATAACCAAAGCGCCCTGTACTCCGGTATAGGCGGCGGTGAACAATGGATCAGCGGCGACATTCAATCCCACATGCTTCATAGTCGCCATAGCCCGCGTCTTACCGAACGCCGCTCCAATGGCCACTTCAAGCGCCACTTTCTCGTTGGGCGACCATTGCGCCTGCCCGCCGAATTCTGAAAAATTCTCTAATATTTCAGTAGATGGCGTCCCTGGATAACCAGCGCCTAAAGCCACTTTAGATTTATAGGCAGCCAGCGCGATTGCTTCATTTCCACTCAATAACATTCGGTCAGATATTTTCATAACGCTCTCACAGACATATATTTTTCAAACTCTAGATTTGTTCTAACTTTATATGATTTAAACTAATTTTAATATAAATTCACTCTATAAAATCGGACAACCAAGTCCCCTCTCCCCACGGGAGAGGGCTAGGGTGAGGGGTAAATCCACAAAAATAAACTACAAATAAAACACTCCATATTAAAGACTTACACCAATCAGTCTAACACTTGATATAACCTATCCAATCAAACTATCTCCAACAGCCATTCCGGAAGCCGAACCGGCTTGCCCGATTCATTCAAACAGGCATGTATTGTATAACCCTGCGCAACAGGATTACCGCTGTCGCTATGAACAATCTCATGATCGCAACGCAGCCGGACTTTACCAGCGATGCAGCCAGTAACCGTCATTTTGAGCAAATCATCATACTCAGCATGTCCCTTATACTCGACATGCGCTTCAACCAGGGGCAGGAAAATACCCCTCTTTTCGACTTCAGTATATGCCAATCCCTTACCGCGAAACCACTCCGTGCGCCCGACTTCAAACCATTCCAACACGCGGGCGTTATATATTCCACCCATCTGATCCGTCTCGCTGTATCGAACACGAAATTCTACAACCTGTTTATTTTCAGTCAGTTTAGCGTCTGTCAAACTATGTCAATCCTTTATATATGTTGAATTAGGTAAAACAAAAATTCTCCCCCCAAGTTGGGGGGGAGTTAGAGGGGGGTTGCTCTTCGACGGATCAATCCCTTCTAACCTATTAATATGATTTTAATACCAATTCCATCTCAATCAATGAAGAGCAGCAATGGATCGCTTGTCTTGCGATCCATTAACATTACTTACAGTAGTTTTATATCGATTTTTCATATCTTGCATCATCCTAAAAAACGGAGGTTAATTTACAAATAATTAAATAAATCATTTGTAATCAGTATGATAACACAATATTGTTTCATTTCACCTAAAAAGTTAATCTCATATTGCTGGTTTTTTCTTTGCGAGAGTGATTAATATCAACCCTCTCCTAACCTCTCCCAAGAGGGGGTTGTTTTCTAAAACTATAGATTTTTCAATTGACTTTTGAATTATAATCTAATTGACGTTTTTAGAATCATAGAGGAAACAGCCTATTGAGATTATCAATCATGGAACTATCAAGTTTAACCTTGATAGCGCCTAGATTATCTTTGAGTTGATCAACGCTGGTCGCTCCGGTTATAACGCTCGAAACCGCAGGATTGGCTGCAATCCAGGCCAAAGCCAGCTGCGCTCTGGTGCATCCAAGTTGCTTAGCATAGGTTTCCATTTGGCGCACCCGGTTAAGACACTCTTCATTATAATACCGGTCCCGCAGCCACTCAATTTGATCTAATCTTGTACCTTGGGGAATTCCGTTATCATATTTCCCCGTCAAAACTCCATAGGCCAATGGACTAAAAGTAACCAATCCCTTACCCAACCGGGTAGCGGTTGGTTGCACATCATTCTCAAAAGCATTACGGGTTAAAAGATTATAGACCGGCTGCTCGACTTGAGAGAAATAGAGGTTCCGCTTATCGCATATTTCATGAGCCTGATTTATTTGTTCGCCAGTCCATTCGCTGGTTCCCCAATATAGAATCTTGCCTTGATGCACCAGATCATCCATAGCGCGGACTGTCTCTTCAATAGGCGTCTCAACATCAAAGCGATGGCAAAAATAGATATCCAGATAATCAGTTCCAATACGCTGAAGGCTTTTTTCGATCGATTCCATGATATGTTTACGTGACAAGCCCCGGTCATTGACATCATCACTCATGGGGAAAAAGACCTTACTGGCTATCACGATCTCATGCCGGGGAAAATCAGCCAGCACAGAACCCATAGCCCGTTCGGTCTCTCCCCGGTTGTATATATCACTTATATCAAAATAATTAATTCCGCTATCAAAAGCGGTTTGCAGGATATTCCGGATTATGGGCTTATCGGCCACGCTATCACCGAATGTAGTCCATCCACCAAGAGCAAACCGGCTCACTTTCATCCCGCAACGCCCCAGCGAAACATAGTTCATTTCAGTACCAGACATTAATAATCTCCATTAAAACATTCATCTTAAATCTTATCAATACAACCTAATATAATGCTAAAAGGACGCCAAGGGCAGTGTCCTTTCTGCCCTTGACTAATACTATGATACAAAAAAGAACCTTTACTAAAAGAAACACGAAATAAAACCAGTAGGGGCGTCCTTCATGGGCGCCCTATATGACAATCAATAACGAATACAAAAAAACAAAGCGGAACAAACTAATAAGGGCGCTTAATCCACCTAAGCCTCCTGAGGCCACTTTTTCTTCCATTCATGATGCGCCCGAACTGCGACTACCTTAAGAACCGCCATTGTAGGCACAGCCAGTATAATACCGACAAGACCAAATATTGAACCGCCTAATATTATAGACAGCATAATCAACACGGGATGCAAACCAATTTCATGCCCCATAATCCGTGGACTCAGGTAAAATCCCTCCAACATCTGCGAGCCGCCGAAAATCATTAGTATCCAGATCAAGCGCCAAATTTCCGGCTTATCCAGGAATGATATTATCAATGCCGGAATCAGGCCAACCACGATGCTCATATAGGGAACCATGTTAGCCATACCAGCCACAAATCCTATCAGGAAGCCGAACGGGACGCCCAATATTGTCAAGCCGATAGCATTGATGGTCGCCAAAAACAGAGCGATGCTGAATTGCCCTCGGATATAACCACCAACGACATGATCCAGTTCGCCTCCCCAGTCAGAGACAATCGCCCGCCAATGTGGAGGAATCATTTCAAAAAACGATTGGCTGATCTTGGGAAAATCCCGTAGTAGATAAAAGGTAAACACAGGAACCAGCATCAAACTTAACAAACCAACTATAAAACTGGCTATGCCAGAAAACATGGAATGAAAAGCGTTAAAGGTCGGCCTGATCCATTGTGGATAATAACTATTGATCAAAGAGAATAGATAATTGATTTTTGTCCTAAGTTCTTCTTCTCCCCATGCTTCGATTCCAATTTTCTCTAATTTGGGATTCACATTATTGCTTATCCACTCCGTAGCGCTGGCAAAGGCCTCATTATGATTAATCAATCGCGCCGCTTCATCAGAGATTTTAGGAACAATGTATAGCGTAAATCCAATGGTTACAATCAAAAAGAAAAACAACAACATCATAATCGATGCAGTCCGTGGCGCTCCCTGCTGAGTTAACTTTGTAACTAATGGATTAAGCAAGTAGGCTAACAAAAAGCTAAACGCCAATAGCACCAGAGTTGATATGCTCCAATACAATACCCAAACTATAGCTATCACGCCCATCAGAATTAGCGTCCAGCGTAAAACCAACTTACTCCACAGTAGTTCTTTTTTCTCAGATTCGGGCATAATCCATCCATTCCTTTTTTTAATGAAAGATTAGAATACTACTCTACTCTCCACAAAGTTGCTCCAATATACCGTTCCGGAGAAAGATGATCGCAAAAATAATAAACCGTCACAATAACGCCATCAGGCAGTTGAAGGGTCCGTGGATAACCAAGATCCCGGCTGGCTCCATCTGAGCGCAGGCTAATTGGTTTGCTCCAGGTTTTCCCTTTATCATCACTTAACTGAGTTCGGATGCTAAACGGCTCAGCCCTGTAACCATAGGTTAAGCAAATCCGGCCATCGTGTAATTGAATCATACTTGGCGGATTCCCGATACCGATGTTATCAGTCGGAGTGCTATATAAACTCCAATTTGAACCGTTACTGGTCGACCGGTAAATTTCAATCCAGCGTTTATCTCCTTCACGCCGTCTCACTGCACTAAGTAATTCTGTCTCAGAGAGCCGAACTGATGAAGGCATAATTGAGAATCCCTCCGGTTCCGGGCCGATCCGGGATACAAGGTTCCATGTGACGCCGCCATCCTGAGTTCGGGCGCAAAAAGGGCGTCCTTCCTGGCCATTCTCCTTGGCGCATGTTAAGAAAGCCATGCAATCTTTGGAAGAATCAACCAGATAATCGGTCCTTGCGGCGATACCTTTAACACCATTAATTATAAGTTCAAACGGCCCTTTCCAGTTGCGTCCACGGTCGTGGGAATAATAAAACAAAGAAGGTCCTGAATTAACATCCAGCATCCGTAGCGTCATCGCAAAATCCGGATGGGTGAAATTAATTGGAGTTTGATTTTTAACTGGTTTAACGGGAATAAGATGAGGTGGCTTAATTCCATGAAGCGTATTCCCTCTAGGAACGATAACCTTGGAAGGATCTTCAATACTCCAGGACATACCGCCATCCTTGCTTCGGGCAAAAAGATGCTCTTCGGGCTTCTCCCTGTCAATATGGTGCCGGTCACCTAAATCCTTATAATACCCCCGGCTGAATCCAACCAGAATCTCATTCCCCCAATGCCACATCCCATGATTGGCAGGCCACCCGCCAAACCGCCCTTTCTCACGATATACATCCATATTTTTAATAACATGAACCTGTGGCTCCGCATACACTAAACTTAAAAAAACACTGATGCCAATAAAAGCAATAATCAATTTACTGAACAATCGTGACATTGAAAGTTCCTTTCATGCTATGACCGAAAATACCGATTGAATTTATGTATTCGTATCGATTTCTTTAATGTAATTCCCATCCACCTACAGAAACCTCAAACGACATACGTTCCGGTGGTATGCTTCCTACACCGACGCGACCAGTCAATGTATCGATTTGGATAGTGTATTCACCCGGTGTGTAACTGAAAGGAATATTCGTATTGGTTGTGTTGATGGTCAATCCTTCCCCTGGCCCACCAATCTGAATATCCCACTGCCCGTCACCCATATCAAGCCTTCTACCAACAGCTTTCAACTGCTTGTTAGCCGCCGTGGCGTCTGTTTGGATACGGATAGCGAAAACGCCATCATCGGCAACTTGGTCACCCTCTGAAACGATCCCTTGATCAAAAGCTTCAAATCCACTATCGTCCGCATTCCAGTCCGATTCTCCACCAAAATCAATCATACAATCACCGACAAGCTGTACGTATTCCCATTGGTTCAATGGTGATTTTGTCTTGTTATCAACTATAAAAACAATATTTGATGAAGGTTCGTAATCATCTTCGTATTGGTTTTGATCAAACACTACTTGAACTTCCTGGTTTGGCTCAGTGGTGGTAAACGGATAACTCCCTGATACAGGATATTCTTTCAATGATTTGTCGCGTATTCGCACTGTATAATTGTTTGGTTCAACGACGGTAAATATTTTTCGATACACCAAATCCAATGCGTTTCCCATATCCTCTGTATTAGTAAAACTATTCCCCCAAGCGGCTGAATGAGCGTAGAATGGAGGTCCAGGGGAAGAAGAATCCCCAATCGGACCTAAGCGGGATTTTTTTGCATCCAACTGAAATACAATCTCCTCAGAACTGTCGAGAACATTAAACTTTAGATTCCGCTCAGCATTCGCTAATCCAATGGCAGTAAATTCTGGAAAGTACACATCATCAAACTCAATTATTCCCCGGTATTCATACGTACCGTTTTGCAATCCAGTTACCGAGCCGGTAAAGATATCATCTCCCTCGATTTGATCAAAACCGTTACCATCATCCCGTAATAAGATTTGCGATTCTTCATTGTAAAAATCCCAATCGATATCTCCTCCCAACTGAGTCTGGAAATTTCCGGTTAACGAAATAGTGTCTATGGGTTGAAGCGCATCCCAGGTCGATTCTGAATAGGCAAATCCAATACTATTGGGTTGTCCAACATCGGGCAGCAAACCATCATTTTGGAAATTCGTATCGAACATGAAAGAAACTGTACCATTTTCATCAGCAATAGCCCAAAGATTTGTTGGAGCTGAGTCGGGGACATTGACAGGACTCCAACCAGGACTGGCGATTTTCCAATCAAATTCTTGAAAAGGCTCTAATCCGGAAACAACACAGGTCCAGATTCCATCATCTGCAACTATATCGCCATTTGACTGGCCATCATCAAATAACCGTAGATCCTCTATCGCACCATTAGGTACGGCGCCATTACCAGGTTCCCAAGAAGGTTCTGAAAAACCACCTGTAACATATATAGGTACGTCTAATAAAGTATCTGCACAGAAACCAATGATACTGGTAGAAAACAGAAAGCAGAATATTGCACATTTAGTTATCTTCATAATCAGACTCCTGAATAAAAAGTGTTTTACTTAAATCTAAACAACTTAACGATACAAATATGGTGGTATTGCTCCCGATATGAACCTGCCTTCCTCTGTTCAGAGGAAGGCAACGCCTTCGGTAATATCCTGGGGTGATATCGTACTGCGCCCCATACCTTTTCCGGTTCCTCCTCTCACTATTGCGGCCTTGCTTTCACACAGCATGGTTTTCTCCACAAATTGTTGAATTGAGCAGTACAAATGAAAGAGCATCCACTCCAATGAACCTGGATTACTCGGATGAAAAGAGAATCTGCCCTTATTTCATTTGGGAAAATTGATTATCACACAGAGAATTGGATATTGTCAACGTTATTTTATAAAGAAGAAGATACTCTTTAATCAATATATATATAAAAAATATAAAAGTTAAAAAATTCACTAACTTTACTCATTTTTCGAGAATTACTCTATCTTATTATCATAATATAGGTAAAATTCCATCTTAATATTATAGTTCAAGAATTAATACTGGAGATGTTAAGATGAATGCAGAGCAAATTCTTGAAATGCTGAAGCAAGGCAACCAACGATTTGTAACCGACGAAAGAACTTATCTGCGGCAAGACCAACCGAGAGTTGCAGAAATCGCCGACGGACAAAATCCCTTAGCAACTATTTTGTGTTGTTCTGATTCACGAGTCTCCCCTGAACACATCTTTGATGTTGGCCTGGGAGATTTATTCACTGTCCGCACTGCTGGAAACCGTTGCTATGACATGGGTTTAGGTTCTATAGAATATGGCATTGGTTTCCTGGAAACGCCTCTGATGATTATGATGGGGCATACCCGGTGCGGAGCGATCACTGCCGCAGTTCAAGGAGTGCAAGGAGAAGGATTCATCTCAACAGTCATTGAATCTGTTTCCAAACCGGTGGAGATGATAAGACGCAGTAATCCTGATTCAAGCGAAGAAGATATCATCAAAAAATCCGTTTTGTTAAACATCATGCAAGGAATAGAACAATTAATATGCGAGAGCGAATTGATTAGTGAGCGAATCAAGCATAATAAATTAAGAGTTGAAGCTGCAATATATCAAGTTGAAACCGGCCAAGTTGACTTTTTAGGAGAACACCCCAAACAAGACGCTTTTCTTTGATTTCCAATAAACCAACTGATTGTTCTTAAAATGTACATGATTTTGGCGAGTCAGGAGTTCTGAGAATTGGATCAATCCCCCACGTTCTGAATTATCCTTAGTATATTTTTCAAAAACAAAAATGTATGAATCACACCTTCGTATTATGACGCCATATTATATAATATGAATATTGATTCACTTTTTGAACGTAACCTTTTTTATGAGGTTAGAAAATGGAAAAAGAAACTCTTTCAAGACGCGAGAGAGAGAAACTTTGGCAACGGCAAGAGATTCTCAATGCGGCAGTCGATCTATTCTCTGAGAAGGGATTCCAAAACGTTTCCATGCAAGAGATTGCGGAAAAGTCCGAATTCGCCATTGGAACGCTATATAAGTTTTTCCAGAACAAGGAACATCTCTACAAAGATATAATTTTAGAACATTCCCAGAGTTTCCACGATGAGATTATGCGGGCGCTCGAAGAGTCGGGAGATGAAGTGGAGAAACTGAGGAATTTTGTTCGCACCAAAGGTGAATTGTTTCGTAATGACCTCCAATTAATCCGCTTGTATTTAACCGAAAACAGAGGATTGAGTTACAATTTTAAAGCCAACCTGGATGAAGAGGTCCGTAAGGGATACTGCGATAATCTGGAGCAAATCGCCGCCATTTTTAAGAGCGGAATCAATAACGGACGCTTTAAAAAGATCGCCGAGCCATATTACCTGGCCGCTTCTCTCGACAATATTGTAAATACTTTTCTGTTTCTATGGCTCGAAAATCCCGAACGTCATCCGTATCCGGAAAATCCGGATACAATTTTGAATATCCTATTTGAAGGTCTCATCACCTCGTGATTACCTTGCAACATATAAAAAAAACAATCCACATACAAATAGTATGGAGGTACTAATGCAACTTGACAAAAGCATATATAAAGTAGTTCGATGGTCGGTGATTTCGACGATTCTAGCAGGGAATCTATTTCTGAGAGGCTGTGAACCCACGCAGGAAGCTCCGCCGGTTACGACTCCAGAAGTCGCCGTCTTTAAGATTCAACCAGAATCCGTTCTTCTTACAACAGAATTGCCAGGACGCACCTCCGCCTATCTTGTTGCGGAAATCCGTCCCCAGGTGAACGGCCTTATTCAAGAACGGTTGTTTACAGAAGGGGCCAAGGTCACAGCCGGACAGGTGCTATACCAGATCGATCCAGCGCCCCTCCAGGCGGTGCTCGATAATGCTCAAGCAAACCTGACCGCCATGCGAAAGACGGCTGATCGGGCGCGGGCGGCGTTGATGGCTAGCATCGCCGGAGTCGAATGTCAAAAGGCGACCTTGAAACTCGCTAAAACAAACCGCGACCGGTATGAGAAATTATTCAAAGAAAAATCTGTTACCGCCATCATACGCGACCAGTCTGTGACCGAAGCCGAGGTAGCCGAGGCCTCCCTACGGGCGGCTGAAGCGCAGGTCGAAAGCGACCGGGAATCGGTGGCCGTCGCGCAAGCAGCCATTAAACAGGCCGAAGCGGCAATCAAAACGGCGCAGATCAATTTAGGTTATACCAAAATTACCGCTCCCATTTCCGGTCGAATCGGAAAATCAAATGTTACCCAAGGGGCGCTGGCAACGGCCTATCAACCCACGGCGCTAGCGACGATTCAACAAATCGATCCCATTTACGTGGACGTCCCTCAATCTACCACGGAACTGCTGCGGTTGCGGCGCAACCTGGAAGACGGCAAGTTGAATCAGAATGGAGCAGCCCACCAGCAGATTCAACTTTTATTGGAAGATGGTACGCCGTATTCCCAAGAAGGAACCTTGCTATTCAGTGATATCACGGTCGATCCTACGACCGGCTCCTTTATTTTGCGGATCGTTCTTCCCAATCCCGATGGAATTCTCTTGCCAGGCATGTTCGTGCGGGCCATCCTGAAAGAAGGGGTTGATGAGAAAGCAATCCTGATTCCGCAACAAGCCATCACCCGCGATCCGAAAGGAAATCCCACTGTGCTTCTCGTTGATGAGGAAAACAAGATTCAACAGCTTACGCTCACTCTCGGCCGCGCCATTGGCGATAAGTGGCTCGTCGAATCGGGGCTTGCCCCCGGGGATTCTATTGTCATTGAAGGAAAGCAAAAAGTTCGCTCTGGCGACTCCGTCAAGGTTGTTTCTTCGGATGATAGCCAGAAAGAAAAAACAGAATCAGATACAACACCCCAACCGGTCACCAAAACAAATTAATGGAGGATTAGAATGTTATCACGATTTTTTCTCGATAGACCGGTTTTTGCCTGGGTCATCGCGATCGCCATTATGGTTTTAGGTGGACTGTCGATTTACAATTTACCCATATCGCAATATCCGCCTATCGCTCCACCATCTATCGCCATAGACTCCTTTTATCCCGGCGCCTCGGCGGAAACGGTGGAAAACAGCGTAACCCAGATCATCGAACAGAAGATGACGGGTTTTGACGATATGTTGTATCTCTCCGGCGCCAGCGACTCGTCAGGGGCATCACGTCTCGAATTAACTTTTAAAGCGGGAACCGATCCCGACCTGGCGTGGGCCAAGGTGCAAAACAAACTCCAACTGGCAATGGCTAGTCTTCCCGACGTGGTCCAGCGTTCCGGGGTTATGGTGAGCAAATCCACTCGGAATTACTTGATTATTGTAGGTTTGATTTCTGAAGACGGCAGCATGGATGGTAAAGATTTACGGGATTACGCCCAATCCAAGCTGGAAAAAGTACTGGCCCGCGCTCCTGGAGTCGGCGAAGTAACGTGCTTTGGCTCCCAGTATGCTATGCGGGTCTGGCTAAATCCCGACAAACTCACCAACTACAATCTTACCATCGAAGAAGTCATTCTGGCGCTGAAGGCCTACAATGTAGAGATATCCGCTGGACAGCTTGGCGGAATGCCAGCCGTTCCCGGACAACGCCTGAACGCATCCATCGTCATTCAGAACTTGCTGCAAACCCCGGATGAGTTCGCCAATATCCCCATTCGCACCAATCCCGATGGCTCCGTCGTGCGGATCAAGGATGTTGGACGGACGGAATTAGGAGCCGAGTCCTACGATATTCAGGCATTCCATAATGGCAGGCCCACCGCCGCGCTGGCGATTCGCCAGGCGCCCGGCGCTAATGCCTTAGAGACCGCAGAATCCGTCAAAAAGAAAATGGAAGAGATGAGCCGCTTCTTCCCACCGGGAATTAAGGTTGTCTATCCCTACGACACGACTCCATTTATCCAGGTCGCCATTCACGAGGTGGTTAAAACGTTATTCGAAGCCGTCTTTCTCGTGTTTCTGGTCATGTGGCTCTTCATGGGTAATATCCGCGCCACCGCGATTCCCACCATTGCCGTTCCGGTGGTTCTTCTGGGAACTTTTGCTGTAATGGGAGCGTTTGGATATTCCATCAACATGCTGACCATGTTCGCTATGGTATTGGCTATCGGACTGTTGGTAGACGATGCCATCGTCGTCGTGGAAAACGTCGAACGAATCATGGCCGAAGAAGGACTTTCGCCCCGCGAAGCCACCGCCAAATCGATGGACCAGATTACAAGCGCTTTGATCGGTATTGGATTAGTGCTTTCGGCGGTGTTTGGCCCAATGGCGTTTTTCCCGGGATCGACCGGCGTAATCTACCGCCAGTTCTCTATAACGATAATTGCCTCCATGCTCCTATCGGTATTTGTGGCGTTGATCCTAACACCGGTTCTATGCGCGTCGCTTCTCAAACCGGTGGCAAAAGGGCATGAACCATCAGAAAACGCGATCTTCTTTCTGCGTCCATTTTTCAGATGGTTCGACTATATCTTTTTCTGGATTAGGGATCAATACGTCGATATGGTCGGACATTCTCTCGCAAAGAAACTCCGCTATCTGTTCCTTTACGCAATCATCGTAGGAGTAATTGGATATCTATTCTTTCAGTTGCCGACCGCTTACCTTCCCAATGAAGATCAAGGAATTCTATTTACCCAAATCCTCATGCCGATCGGCGCCACCATCGAGCAAACACAAGAGGTTTCGGATTACGTCGGTCGCTATTTCGTAGAGAACGAAAAAGAAGCGGTGGAATCCAGTCTGACGATCGCCGGTATGGGGTTTTCCGGTCGAGCTCAGAATAACGGCATGGTATTCGTCAAACTAAAGGATTGGAACCTTCGCGACCGTCCCGATTTAAGGGCCAAGGCCATCGCGGGCAGGGCAATGGAAGAATTTGCAAAAATGCTCAATGCCACGGTCTTTACTTTCCCGCCGCCCCCAGTTATCGAGTTGGGTACAGCCCAGGGTGTTGAATTCGAGTTGATAGATCGCGGCGGTCTAGGTCACGCCGCTTTTATGGATGCCAGAAATCAGTTCCTTGACCTAGCGAAAAAAGACAGCAGGTTAGTGCGAGTTCGGCCCAACGGTATGGAAGACGTTCCCGAATACCGAATCGATGTGGATTGGGAAAAATCTGGCGCGTTGGGTTTACCCATTACCTCGATTCATAATACCATCGCGGCGGCTTTCGGAAGTTCTTACGTCAACGATTTCATTCAAGCCGGGCGCGTCAAGAGGGTCTACGTCCAGGCCGACGCTCCATATCGCATGCTTCCTCAAGACCTGGAAAAACTATACGTGCGCAATAACGTTGGAAAGATGACTCCATTCTCTTCGTTTGCTACCTGCCGCTGGAATTCCGGATCTCCCCGTTTGGAGCGCTTCAACGGATTCTCGTCATTGAACATACTGGGCGAAGCGGCGCCGGGACATAGCACCGGCGAAGCTATGCAGGCCATGGAAGATATCGTCGCCAAACTACCAGAGGGGATTGGTTATGACTGGACGGGACTTTCCTATCAAGAGCGAATAGCAACAGCTCAAGGGCCGTTGCTCTATGCGTTCTCCATCCTGGTTATTTTCCTCTGCGTGGCGGCGTTGTACGAAAGTTGGACCATCCCCATCGTCAACCTTTTAATGCTGCCCCTCGGTGTATTCGGCGCGCTGCTGGCCACGTATTGCAGGGGGATGAACAACGATGTGTACTTCCAGATCGGATTCCTGACAACGCTGGGACTATCGACTAAAAACGCCATTCTGATCATCCAATTCATCAAGGAAGAGATGAGTAATGGTTTAGGGTTGGTTGATGCGACCTTGTCCGCCGTGAAAATCCGTTTCCGCCCCGTCATCATGACCTCCCTGGCGTTTTTCTTCGGCACTCTACCGCTGGCGATTGCCTCGGGCGCCGGCGCTGGCGCGATGTCGGCCATTGGAACGGCTGTTACCGGCGGGATGTGCTCGGCCACGTTCATCGACCTGATCTTCATCCCCTTGTTCTTCGTCCTTATATCCACATGGTTCATGAGAAAAAAGTCGTAATGATATGTTCAAAAGATTGAAACATGCAAACAGGGCTGGACGCCTGATATGGTACTCATCGCCCTCTTGGGATCGGTGGCAATGTTATTAAGTTATCATTGTTGTTCCCTATCCCCTTAGGGCTACGCTCCGTACACATTGTTATGAAATTGAAGCAGTGGCAATGCACCTACCTATGATAAACTGAAAAAACACTCTACCAATAACCAGAGAGTATCAAAAAGGGGAGCATCGGCTTCTAGCCGGTGCGCCAATCCCTTCGGTTCTCTTCATACAAAAACGAATACTCTTCCACCACTTCAACCAATCCCTTCCTAACCGGTTTGCTTCTATTGATGAATAACTTTTAATGCTATGAAGTATTGTTGAGATCGAATGATATCCAAGGTTTGGAATTTCCAATGGCGTCAGGAGGATCTGCACGTGATCCGGCATCACAACACAAATCGGTTATTCATTTTTCATCCCCCTATTTCCATGGAAATGATTATGCGTCATGGGGACCATTCTATTCTATTTGACACACCGGCTAGAAGCCGATGCTCCCTGCTCTATGATGCTCCCCGTTTCATTCTCCTCTCCTTATTTGTGACCGGAGAGTAGCCCGGCAGGAAAGGGCTAGGGTGAGGGGGAATTACAAAAAAACACCTGACAAAAGAAACCAGTCGTACTATTAGAGCGATTCTCAAAATAGCGTAAGTCTATGTGGTTGTTAAAAGTTCCCGAAAGATGGGACTTTTAACAAATCTAACGTTTTCAGTACGCATATATTTTTGAGAATCACTCTAACAGAAAAAATACTCTTTTCTCTTCTTGTATGTTTATCAGTTCTATGAAAGAATGAAAAAAACTTAAAAGAAAGAACCAAATAATGGATACAAAACCTTCAAATCGTCGGCAATTTATCCGCACAACCGGGAAATATTCATCACTGTTATTTTTATCGAGCCAGACATTAGGCCGTGAGGGACACACCGCTCCCAGCGATAAATTAAACATCGCCGGTATAGGCGTGGGCGGCAAGGGCGGCGGAGATATCCGTGACGTCAGCACCGAGAATATCGTTGCAATGTGTGATGTAGACTCTAAAAACGCTGCGGGTTCATTTGAACGATTCCCCAAAGCCAAAAAGTTCACCGATTTCCGGGTGATGTTTGATAAGATCGAAAACGAGTTTGATGCGGTGGTTGTTTCTACTCCGGATCACTGTCACGGCGTTGCAGCCATGCGCGCCTTAAAATCCAAAAAACATGTATTCTGCCAAAAACCATTGGCGCACTCAATCTATGAAACCCGCGTCTTGACCGAAACCGCGCGTCAATATGGCGTCCAAACCCAAATGGGCAACCAGGGACACTCTTCTGATGAAATCAGACAATTACATGAATGGATCGATGATAATGCCATTGGCGACATCCGGGAAGTAAACGCCTGGAGCGACCGTCCGGTCGGCGGCGATCCCTGGTCTAACTTTGACGTCCGCAGCCGCCCCAAAGACACCCCGCCGATACCTGATAACCTTAACTGGGACCTTTGGCTGGGGCCAGTGAAATTCCGCCCCTATCATCCCTGCTACTGTCCCACTACCTGGCGCAGCTGGCTTGCCTTCGGGACGGGCGCTATTGGCGATATGGGCTGCCATATCATGGATCCCGCGTTTTGGGCTTTGAAATTAGGTTCCCCTGAATACGTAGAAGCTTCTACAACCCATTGGCTTCCTGAAGTTAGCAGTGAGACGTATCCACGCGCCGCAATCGTCCGTTATAAGTTCCCGGCGCGGGGCAATATGCCTCCAGTAAAACTTACCTGGTATGATGGCAGGTTGCTGCCGCCTGTTCCTGAAGGCATGGAAAATCGCATCAAACTTGGTAACAATGGCGCCTTATTTATTGGTGAAAAAGGCGTTATCACCCACGGTTCGCATGGCGCAGGCGGTTTGAAAATCGAGTTATATTCTGGTGATAAATATAAAGAACCGCCTAGATCATTGTCACGGGTGCCGGGAGGCCAGGGTGGACATGCGCAGGATTGGGTTCGCGCCTGCAAAGACGGCAAACCAGCCAGTTCAAATTTCAGTTATGGCGGCGCCTTAACCGAAATGGCGTTGCTGGGCGTCATGGCCATGCAACTCAAAGATCAACGTTTATTCTGGGATGCGAAAAACATGAAAGTTAAAAACGTTTCAGAAGCCGACAGGATTATCAAACCGGAGTTCAGAAAAGGCTGGACTTTGTAAATAACAGGTAACTTTTTCTTAACCTCTATACAACCAAAAAGCCGGAGCAAGGTTTTCATCCTGCTCCGGCTTTTTTTAATACTGTAATCTTTAATACGGTAATCTCTATCGCAAATAGGGACCAATCTTCGCAAAGGAGGTCGAAGTATCCTGGAAGTAGAAAGGTCCTGTTTCGTTGATGAAATAGACGTAGGACGCGTACTTATCCCAGGTAATCGAATTACCCGATGGACGCAGTTTGAAGAATTCAATGTCTCCGAACATACGGTCGCCAGCCTCATCCAGGAAATTGGGAGACAGATAGCCATTGGTTTTCTTGGTTAATAAATCAAAATCTTCAATCAACTGAGTTGGATCTGACAGAGGATGACTATCCTGGTAGATTGAATATAAGGTGAAAATCCAGGCTGCGTCATAACCATTTATATCGAATGCCTTAGCCGCAAATCCGAAGAGATCGGTCAAATCTTTGACCATAGTTTCCGTAGGCGTCACCATAACATCGGTTCCCGTACCCATAATGGAAGCAGTCAGATCGGTTTTCATGGCGAATTCAATCGCTCTGGGCAGTTCGGAGAAAATGAAACTCTGGGCGAATCCATCCGTTCCAAACCAGCGGTAATTACCCAGGATGGAATCCGTAGGAATCGCATCAAACAGCAGCCCTACTTCATCAAAAGCAATCAACAAGACAGCTGTTTTGCTTTGACCATAGGTGGAAGCCGCCGAAGAAACTTCAGTTTCCGCTTGAGATATAAGGCCTGGAAAATCAGGGGATTCTGTATCATACGCAATTCCGGCGCCGCATACGCCGCCCAATGCTTCAAAATGCTGAGTAAAATACTGCTTTAATTCCTGGCCATAAATATCGTCGCGATACAGTATTTCCACATACGAATAACCCTGATCCTTCACCAATATCGCCAGGGCTTTGGATTGTTTTTCATCATTCAAGGCCAAACGGAATACATTATCCTTTTTCGCCAACGACATGGATGTACTGGCAGGAGAAAGTAGAATCATATTCTGTTCATTGGCATAGGGCGCCACCCGTTCCAGTTCCGCGCTATTTACAGGACCGATCACAAACTGAACGCCTTGTTCTTTCATCTCCACCAATTTCTGATAGGCGGTTTCCGGATCGGAATTGGTATTGCCCACTACAAGTTCCAACTTGGAATCTGGAGTGTAATAACGCTGTAACACCGCATTGATATCTATTTCAGCTTTTTCAATCGCGGTACTGATACTGGCTCCGGCAGAGTAATTATCTCCAGATAAAGGCAAGAGCAAACCCATTTTGACGATTTTATCTTGAGCCTCAATATTGAAGGTGAAATCGGTGAAAGGTTCGATTGATCCATACTTGGAAAAACGATAAGCCGCAATTAAAGTCCATTTGGCGTTGCCAAAACGATAGAATCCATAGAATCCATAATCACGGTCACCGGTATCGTTAAAATCTATCGTGCCGATTATTCCTACCAATTGCCTGGAAATTCGCACCAATTCTTGATTAAGGTCGGTTACACCGGCATCAAACTGCATGATTCCGGCCAACCACAGCCCATCGTAAATCGCGGGGATTTGCGTTGTTTGTGGAGTCGCATAATTTTGCAAAACCTTGGTAATCAAATTCTCTAAATGCTGCGAAAAAGGCAGATAGGGGTGGGAAATGGCGTTATAGGAAAAAGTGGAAGCAGTAAAATCAACCGTTTCCGCGAATGCCGCCGCTACCGCATCCGCATTGATGCTTTCATTTTGAGCGACGCCATCAGCGCCGAACCACGACAATCCAGACAGTAGTTCGTCGCCGGATGCGGCGTTGAATATACCCACTATTTCATCAAACGAAACCGCCAAAACTCCCACAACGGCATCAGGCGCCTGTTGCAGAATTTCTTGCACCGCAGTTTTCACTTGAGCGACTACCGGCTCAAAATCTGTGTTCGAGGTATTGTAAACGATGGGGGAAACCGTCTCGCCACCCAATCCCTGAAACTGCGGCTGAAACTGTTCGATAAACTCATTACCATAAATATCATCGCGCACTACAGGAACGATATAATCTATCTGTCGACTGCTGACAAAAGTGGCCAGCGCCATTGATTGGCGGGAATCATCGGGACTGATCCGAAAGATATTATCATCCAGTGACAAAGAAGGCGCCGTACTGGTCGGAGAAATCAAAATAATATCGTTTTGATCGGCGAATGATTTGACAGCCAACAGTTCCTCACTGGAAAACGGCCCGATAAATACCCTGATTCCCTTTTGGGATAACGCCTGCAACTCCTGCAAAGCTACTTGGGGATCGGATTTTGTATCGACCACCGTTTCATTGATTGTCACTGTAGGAAATACTTTTTGAAAATCATCCTTGGCTATTTCCAAGGTGGCTAACGCAGTAGCGCCCAACTCGGTAAGAGATCCGGAAAGAGGAGCCAGAACACCGATTTCCACCGTAATTGGAGATACAGGAGTCACCGGATAAGGCGCATTCTCTAACGCCGCGACAGGCAAAATACCGACGGCAAAAATCACACTGAGGAGAAATCCCATTTTTTTCCAATTTGACATTAGTAATACTCGCTTTCTTATTAAATATAGTTGAATAAAAATATTATAAGCATCAAGATAATTATTCATTTTACTAAAGAGATACTATATTTATACGAAAACAAGAATTAAAGATAGGCGCCCTGACAACGACTTAATTGGTAAAAACGGGCGCTTTTTCAGAAATAGGTAGATTAATCACGATTGGTGTAAAAAAGCCCATATTCAGGGCATGTTACGCCTGAGGAGATTCGTTATCTTGAGGTTCTTTGGCAGGATTATTCAAGGCCGTCAATAAATCCCCACACTCCTGGGAACTGATTTTGCCTTCTTCCAGCATTTTAATAATTTTCACCTGCGCGGCGGACATATCATCCCCTGATGATGGTGCGTCAATCTGGTTTCTATCTTGGGCGATCCAATTAACAAATGGATAAATCAAAACAATGGCGATTGTCACGCAAAGCGCAATCAACACGGCGATAAAAGAGCCATCTTCTTGCATAGCGCCATAACATAGCGAAATGCCGACGCAGCAAACCAGATTCCCCACAGTCAACCACGCTTTGAATCCTTCCGGGCCGACCATTTTCTCCTGCTCTGTCAGTTTACCGGTCCACTTGCGAATTAACTGCACGATTAATGGAAAGGCGAATAAAACCAATAACATATTAGGAATGATTTTCTGCGTCATTTGCTGAGGAGACACTTTTACATGACTGGATTCATATATCCAAACATTATAGTAAAAAACCGCCCCGGCGGATGCTACGCAAAACAAAGAGAACAAAAATGCTTTTAACCAGGTTATCTTAAGATAATCTCTATAAATCATAGTGAACAAAACTACGATAATGCATAAACATAAAAGATAAACAAATATAGTTGGATCGATAGAACTTGATTTGAAAACATCTACGCCAAGATTCGATTGCATTTTTTCACCTCACTGATTAAGCAATTACTTTAATGTTCCGGTGTTTGCGTTTCCTGCTGGTTATCCCCATGCTCTTCTTTAGTTTCACTCACAGCCCCAAGCAATTCAGCGCATTCTTGTGGATTGACTTTACCAGATTCAAGCAGATCAAGTATCTTTTGCTGAACAATGGCGTGATTCTCGTTTCTTTCTGATACTTTTCCCCAAGTTGTTTTAAAATATTTTTTATAAATCAAGATGCAAATTACAATAAAAATGCTCAATAACAAAAGATAACCAAGTATATAGAGGCTGTTTTGGTCAAAAATTTCTATTCTAATTTGATTCGGTTTCATCGTTTTCATCTCCCTGACTAAGCCATTATTATTTAATGTTCCGGCGCTATTTCATTACAGTTGGTTGAAGTAGGTTTATCATTAACAGTGCTATCGATAGGCGGTGGAGTTGGCGGCTCCGGAGGCATCGGCGCGGCTGCTTCATGTTCGGGCGCTGAAGTTTCCTGCCGGGTGTTTAGATTAGCCGGTTTCGCTTTGCTCACCGCACCAAGCAGTTCAACGCATTCATTCGGATTGATCTTGCCCGATTCAAGCAGATCAAGTATCTTTTTCTGAACCATCGAGCGATTCTCTTTCTCTCCCTTATTGGAACGCTCTGATTTCCTTTTCGCAAGATTAATCCCAATTGGATAAGCAACCAGCATCAACAGGGGAACGGAGAAGGCAGCGAAAATTTCATCCCTTGATTCACCCGGAGCGAAGGTTTTCCAATAAGTAAATGAAAGTCCTAGGCTGAAGAACAAATTCATGGGCCGTAGCCAGGCGCGGACGCCATCCATATCCAGTTTCCGCTCTTCTTCGGTAGTCTCATTAAGAAACCATTTCTTATAAAAAAATATCATGAATGGAATAAAAAACAGGACGAAAAAACCCGGCGTGATGCATCGCGTGACGGAAAAAAATGGATTAAGCGTCCAATCCAAAAAAAAACGGCATTAGTATCAGATGATTCATAGCCAAATAATGCGTATTGAACCATACCGCTAATATCAAGCATAATATACTTAATCCTAAAGACTTGAAAAAACTTGTTTTAAGAAAATTACGGTAGACTGGAACAACTGCAATCGATCCGAAAATTGGTATAAGAATAGAAAACAACATAATAATTTCAATAATGCCATGTTCATGAAAGGCTTTTTCATAAGTTATCATATCCATTTTTCTCACCTCTCGCGTAATAATTGAGCGGCCTGTTGAGCGCTTATCTCGCCGCGCTCCAGCCGCTCCAAAATTTCAAGACGATCTATTTTTTTATCTGTATTACCCAGCAATTCATTGACCTTATCTAATTTCTTACAAACCGTGGGATACGAGATTCCGAGTTCCTTCTCAACCTCACGGATATTTCCCCGGCGGCGTAGAAAGACCAAAACAAATTCTTGAAGATCATCGGGCAGACGGAAAAACGCAGGCGCCTCGATCTCCGAATCGATCTGAGTCGAGCATGATCCGCAGGTCATCTTGGAGATTCGCAATTTATCTCCACATACAGGGCAAAGAGATACTAATTGTTTAGTTTTCATTGTAATAATTCAAACTTTATATTGAATTATTCAATTTGTCAATTAAATAATTCAATTTTTTTGCTGATTTGTAAATTAATATATTATATATATGGTTCTTAAAGGGGGTGATTGCTCTGCCTTGAACCATCTTAAATATAAACAAACATTATTTTTATAAACGTTCTATAATATACAGGCATAAAAATAATCTGAAAAATAAGGAAATTGGCTATGCCGTATGATCTGGGAAATGATAATACTGGCGATCTCGGTTCTACCCTGAATCCCGCTCAAGAGGCTGTTTTCGATGCAGTTATTCAACATGCCCCATTGGGAATAATCATTATTAATGATGGTGGCATTATTGTTCGATCCAATAAAAAAGCATCTCAAATATTAGAAAATCCCGGAAGTTTAGATGGACGCCATTTAGAAGAATTAGTACAAAATGATGCTGAAAAAGAATTATTTCTCTCGTTAATGCATTCTCCATCCGTTACGCCAAAACTGATTAAAATAAATTCCTATTCAGGAAACGAAATAGAAGTCCAGATCATTTCATGCCGCATCGGTTCTTTTATTTGCCTATATCTGGAAGATTGCAGCAAAATTTTGACGCTTGAGCAGGAACTGCGTAGTTTCAAAACTGCAATTAACTCAGCTGCCGATGCGATATTGCTCTTCGATAAAGATGGAATGATCTTTTTTTCTAATCCAGCATTCGAAAAACAGGTTGGTTTGTCGCAGGAAAAAATACTGGGATGCGAACTGCAATGCTTTTGGAGCGATAAAGATTCTTCTGAAAAACATAACGAAATCTGGCAATGCATCCACCAGGCGCGACCCTGGTTTGGAGAGATGACTTGGATGCAAAGCAACCAGTCGCTATACGATGTTGAAGTTCGCATGACCCCCATTTTAATGGAGGAACAACAGGTCTTCGGCTTCATCTGCGTTCAAAGGAATATCACCGAAAGGAAAAGAATCCAGCAACAATTACTGCATTATTCAGAAAATCTGGAACGTCTGGTAGTAGATCGAACCAAGTCGCTATCAAACCTACACGATATCACTCAGCTTTTTCATAGCACCGAAACGTTGGAAAAACGCTTGCGTCTGTTACTGATATCAGCAACCGCTGATGAAGTTTTCCGTTTCAACCGGGCTTTCCTGTTGCTGACTGATAAATCCAAGCAATATTTAATAGGAAGAATTGCCTTTGGACCATCCAGCCCTGAAGAAGCCAATATGGTGTGGAACAGAATATTAGGGATTCCACGATCAGAATCGCTCTCCGATACGTTGTTATCATATCTGGAAAACGCCGGTTCCGGAGAACAACGCGCCAATCAGATTGTTCAAATACTTTCCGTTCCTCTGACAGATGAATCCTCTATTTTGGTACTATCCATTATACAAAAACGTTCTTTCCTTGTCAAAAATGGAGTTACCGACGTCCATTTCAATCAAGAGATAATCCGACAGTTAGGCAACGACAATTTCGCTGTTTTTCCTATGATGGTTCAAGACGAACCGGTCGGCGTTCTGATTGCAGACAACGTCATTACTAAACGTCCCATCAATGAAGAAGATATTCAATTCCTCGATATCCTGGTCTCTCAAGCAGCTTTAGCTATTGCTCACGCCGACGCTATGGAGCAGCTGGCTAAAAAAATGCAAGAGACCGAAATGGCCTATTCTGAACTCCGCGCCAGCCAGGAAAAACTGATTGAAGCGAGTAAATTTGCTGCTTTAGGACAAATGGCGGCTACGGTGGCCCATGAAATTAGAACGCCGCTAGTTGCAATCGGCGGCTTTATAAACATGATGTTGAAAAAACGCGGGCCAGGAGATGCGGAATATTCCCACATGAAAATTGTCAAAGATGAAGCGTTGCGTATGGAGGACGTACTTAACCGGCTTTTATTCTATGCGCGGCCCAATTCTCCATTTAAAGAATTGCATGATATGAATGCACTGATTGACTACGTTGTAGCTCTTCTTGAGGCGGAATGTGAGGAATATGACGTATCCATCGATATAGAACGGGATTATATTCCTATGTTTCCCTTTGACCGCAACCAGATGCGGCAAGTGTTAATAAATATTCTTCAAAATAGTATTCAATCCATCGAAAATGGAGGTAGAATTACTATTAGATTATGTGAAGATAACAGTGACATCAGCATAAAAGTATGCGACACAGGTATTGGCATAGCGCCCAAAAACCTTAGCCTCATATTTGAACCTTTCTACTCTACAAAACATACCGGTACAGGTTTGGGAATGCATGTTTCACAACGGATTATACAAAACCATGGCGGTTCGATACATGTAAATAGCCAACCAGGAGAAGGAACCGAAATAGAAATCCGGCTGCCAAAAGAATTGGAGGCGCCAAATGAAAAAGATTCTGATCATTGAAGATGAAGTTAACCTTCGCCAGTTATATCAAACAGAATTCACCGAAGAAGGTTATCAAGTGGTTCTGGCCAAGAATGGATTTGAAGGCATTGATTTATGTAAAAGCGAGAATCCTGATTTAGTGGTTATCGACATCAGAATGCCGGGGATGGATGGATTAGACGCTATTTCCAGAATACTGGATCATGACCGCAAACGACCGATTATTATCAACTCAGCCTATCCACAATATCAGGACAATTTCATGAGTTGGAATGCGGATGCCTTTGTTATCAAATCGAGCGACTTAACTGCTCTTAAAGAAAAAGTACGCTCATTTCTTCCATTCCAGGAATAAGTTAATCCTGATCTTCCTATTCAAGAATCGGGAAAACAACTTCGCCTCTGCTTTGCGCCAGCGTGTTCTCATAGGAACCATAGAAATCCGAGTTGCAATCAAGCCACAGGGTTATGCGGTGCATATCCTCTTTCGACAGCTGCACGTCATGATGACCTGCCTTTAACATCTGATATAGTTTTGAAGCCTGCGCTCCAAATTGCCCGGCAACAGTACGCGCCCCGCCTATGGGATGAGGATCATTGAATGATCCATTGGAGACATTGAAATAAAAACCATATTTTTCAGCCAGACTGCGGTATGAAGGAGTATAGCCATCTTTATCATCACCAGGGACGCCGCTCAGATTCGGGGCTTTTTCATGTTTTGCATGACAGTCCACACAGTTTTTATCGAGCACCGATTGCACTAAACGTGGATAATTGAATGGATTAGAGCCGTCCACCTCTGCTTTAATAATGGATGGCGCCCGGCGTAGCGCCAAAGAAGTTAAACTTGAATTTTGGGGCGCCGCGTAACGTGATTCATGACATCCCTGACAACTGAGCGTTTCTCCCTTATGTACATAAGTAAGTGAACGCATCGACTGGATAGCCAAACCATCTTTATTTAAGGCCTGAAAGTAAATAGGTTTATTGACCGGCGCCTTAAAATAGACGCTGCCATCTTTTTCAACCGGAACAGTACCAAGCACCGCTCGCGCATTGGTCTGAGAGGCGACGCCAATCCGGGGAACATTATTAGTAGGGGTTGTCTTGGGCAGCACCTGGATGATGCGCAAGTCGGTGATCCTGGTTGCTTCGGGCCATTCAAACTGGCTGTCGTAAACATTGACTACGTGTATTGTTTCTGAATTACTGGCTTGAACCAGAACTCCATCCGGTTTCCCCACAGACGTTTTATGAGGCAGTACTGGCGGTTTGGTTCTCACCATTAACGGCATGGGACTTAAACAGGGAATGCTTTCATCTCTATATAATAGAATCCTGTTGCCGAACGAATCTATAAGATAGACGCCATAGTTCTCCGCCTGGGGGTCATAGGCGCACAAATGATAATCTTCACTCAAAGGCCATGCTGTTGCATAGACCTCATTGGGGCGGATGCCTTGCTTTTTATATTCAGCTTCAGGAAAAGGAATTTCCGGCGTTAACCGCTTCAACGGGGCCATGGCGCCGTCATCATTAACCGTCGGGTCGCATATAACCAGTGAACCATAGGCCTGACCATGATGCGGCGCTGAAGTCGCAACATACTTATGCGATCCGGGAATAGCGCGGATATCCATCTCCATCCAGGGACGCAGCTGCCGCTGAGTGGGGTAGTTGCCCTGCAAAGCCCGCGCATCACGGCCATCAGGCGTAGTGATCCAGGGATGGTGGGCCACATTGGTATCACGGTCAACATAATCCCATCGGGTATAAACGATCATGCCGTCATGATTAACGCTGGGATGCCATTCATGGGTTTCATGAAAACTAAGGGGTACAATATCCCTGCCATCGGCGTTCATGCTATGCAGGGTATAAACCGGACAAGGGCGGAAACCGCAACGCAAGAATCCTCCACGCCGTTCAGATATAAAGGCAATCCGTCCACTGGGCAGCCAGCATGGATCAAAATCATTGCAGGTTCCATCGGTCAGCTGTTCCAGATTCGATCCATCAACATCTACCTTAAATAAATGGTAACTGCGACCATTGGTCCATCGGTCATCATTTTCGGGGAAAGGCTCATTCTTCGGTTTGGCCATCAAATTATTCTCGGTATAGGCGAATAATATAGAACGTCCATCATAAGACAAATCGGGAGAAAGAAACGATCCTTGAGCAAGACATTTTCCCGCTAAGCGTCCCCGCTCAACCTGACTGTCTCTCAAAATATCACGCAACGACGGCTTATCGCTGAAGGGGTTGCGCAACTCAAATAATCCACCGCCCGCACAGGCGAAACAACCATAGAACTGGTCGCACATGTGTTCGTCTGGAGCAACAGACCTATGGCGCTTGATAAAAAGCAACTTATCAAAATCCAATAATGGATTCTGGAACGCAATATCTCTTCGTAACTGACATATATCCAGATACACAGCATAACGCTGGAGGGATTGGCTTATATCAATTTGCGATTTAGCTGCTATTATTTCTTCTATTCTCTGTTGAAACTCCACTACTATATCTTGTTTAAGGTTACCCTTTATATCATCCAAGAGAGCGCAAGTGCGTCGAACCACTACATCAACCGGATCACGGTCGCCGGGATCGATCAACGACTCACAGTTAAAGGTTTGATGCGCCAGCCGGTTTAAGGCATCACGATTATCAATTTGCCGTTTAAGTTCACTAAACTGATTCTGCCATTCAGTCTTTAGATTAAGAGCAACTATTTCTTCTGCGGCATACGCTATTGAACCAATCGAAATCAGAAGAGCAATTCCCAATTGACAAAATATCCAATAACAACCTTGTTTACGCCCCATGATTACTCTCCACTTGATAGTCATCAAGAACTACGTTAAATACTCAACATTAAAAACAAGTAATAGATCAGCCAATTATTTTAGAATCGCCCTCACCTTATATTGGGTGGCCGGGTGCCAAGGGCAGTGTATTTTCTGCCCTTGATTGAGTCTACTCTAATTTCCAGAATTTCTACTAGCGACCCACACGTAAGACAGAGTATCATAGGATTGTTTTCGTTGCTACATGGTTATCAGTCAAGGGCAGAAAGAACACTGCCCTTGGCGCCCACACCTTTAATTATAAACCGTTCTACATCTTCACCACACCATATTTTGCTAATCTTTATATTACCAGGGAATCTGCGTCTGGGCGCCTAATCCCGGGCCCAGGAAGATTGCGTTCCATAACAGCCGAGCGGTTTCGTGATAATAACCTCTAAATGCAGGTTCAAACGGGAACAAAATCACCTGGCCTTTTCCCACGCTTTCCCTGGTCAAATAGGCGGTTTTGGCAAACCGTCGTCGCGCTTCGGGCCACAATAATCCACTTACCCGGATAGAGGCTTGATCCGTAAAACGCACGGGAGTCTCTACTGGAGGTTTGGATAAATAAGATTGACCAGAACCAACCATAACCGCCAGTGGATCATTGACGCCATAGGTCAACCAGTGATAAGCGTCGATCTTGGTTTTCAAGAATGTTCCATGGGGACTGAAACGTCTTTCCCATGCATCGATGCGTTTCAGTTTCTCTTTTACTAATTTGTCCTTCTTCTCGACGGGAGTCGCTTCTTTGATATCTTCCGCACGGTAATCCCAAACATCCTTCTGACTGGCTGAGGCGGTCAGCGCATTTTCTTCATGCTCTACAGCTTCTTCATATTCTTCAAGTTTATCCAGCACATCTATTCTCTCACGCACCGAAGACATGTCTGATTTTTCTTTGGTGAAAAATGACACTGCGCTGTCTAAGGCGATAAGCGTCCCGCCATTATTGACCCATTGCTTCAGCGTCGGGAGAACGCTTTCTTCGTATGTACCGGATGGCAAAATCAGCACATTATATTTTCTCAAATCAAAAGAAGATAAAACTTCCGCATTGAGCGATGAAGCGCGAATTTGATATTTGGCATCCAATAGATTCCACAATGCCCCATAAGAATTCGCATTAACGCCGCGCCCCATGGCAATAGCAATGCGTGGACAGGTCAGCAATCCAAAATACCGACCGCCTAAATCCACCATATCCAGATCAAGCGCGGTATCGGCGCCATAAACATGCACCTTGTTTTTCAGGGCGATTTGTTTGATGATTTCATTCATGCCATCCCTGTTTTCCACTTTTCGAATCAAAAAACTGCCTCGTGGGAAATCACGCCCCGCCGCGTTAAATGCTTTTTCCGCAGTCCGTACAGCGATTCCCTTCTCCAGCAATTGAGACACGGCGAAAGTTGTTGCATCATCATCGCCATCTAACACATATCCATAAGCCGGAACCGTAGATGGAAAAATTGGTTTAATTTTAAGGGAACTCTCTTTTGCCCGATCAATTTCAACCGGCATGGTAGCCGAATAGCATTGCACCGCATGGGCGATAGGCATAGACCAGCTGGATACATCATACAACCTGGACTGGTTTTTCTTTTCCAGATAAAAACGTTCCTGCTGCAGAAATTCATCCGTCATGCGGGGATCAAATTCCATTACCGCATTGATCAGGTTTTTCATCTGCTGCCGCGTGTAAACAACCCAACTTCCGATGGGAAACTCTTTGTCTGTTATTATTTCTCCAAACCTGGAACTCACCTGAGCCATTTTGAGAGATTTAGTAGTCTTGAATACTTCGATGCCTTGCAACTGTAGATGTTCGATAAACTGTGAGTCGCGGCTCGCATTCTTTCCCGGTTCAATAATGTAAGCGCAGATTTCATCTTTGCCGCATGGCTGGATATTATTCAACTTGAGGGTCGCATAATCGCGCATAATCTCTTTCCTGCGTTGCGCCAAAGTATGCAGGTTAGCTAACGAACTGGTAATATGATGATGCACTGATTCACGAAAAGTCATGGCGCTTCCGTCTTGCCGCCTGATCGCAGAACCATCCACTCCCGCTTGTTCGTATAATATGGATATGGCCCCGGTATAGGATATCCAATCGGTATAACCGGGATACCAGTTATCAAGCCATTCGCGGGAATAATAACTCCAGCCATGTTTATCGAAAGCGGCGGCCTGATCCTGTGCAAAAACATTCGACCATTTCTCCAGCGTAGGCGGCAGAAATGGATTGATCGGTTCACGAGCCGGCGAAAATAGATATGTATCCAATCCACCCATCTCATGCGAATCGACGAATATCTGAGGATTATACTCGCGCCATATCTTAATCCTGGCGACTGTTTCCGGCTGAGAAAAAATAATAAAATCCCGGTTTAGGTCAAACAGGTAATGGTTGCCTCTGCCCCAAGGCCACATGCCTGCATGATTGGCGCTCTGCACGTCGGGATTCATCACCTTACCGTTAAACATGCGCATCTGGGTAAGAAAGCGCTCCCGCCCGTCAGGATTTTGCAGAGGATCAATGCATACTACCGTCTCTTTGCATATCTGTTTAGTAACCTCATCCTGGCCCGCCGCCAGTTGATAAGCCACCCAGATAGCTGCATCGGTAGATGAAAGTTCATCGCCATGAATGCTGTATCCCAGCCAGCCAATGGCGGGTGTTTTATCAATAATAGATGCGGCTTCAACTTTATCACTGTCGCCTGGTGGATTAGCCAACTTACGTATCTTAGATTTAATCGCTTCCAACTGGCGCATATTATCTGGAGACGATACTACCAGATAAATCAGTTTGCGTCCTTCATGGGTTTCGCCGTACTGAAATAATTGAACATGCTCACACGATTCACTGAGCGCTTCAAAATAATTCAACATCTCCTGATAAGTCGCCGCTTGAGTTCCCACTGGATAGCCCAGGATTTTATCTGGATTTGGAACGCTGTCATCATAAGTGCATCCTTCAACAAAAGTTGCATCATACTTGAAATCCATAGCCGCCCATGATGAAAAAGTTGATAGAAACATAACCAAACACATACCTAACATAATCCATTTTGATTTTATATTCCGAATCATCATACTTGTGTTCCAAACCATAATGAATCCCTCTCTATTTGTTGATTTGATATAAACAAATCCCTACTAGCGGCTGAAAGTAACATAGATAATTATCTATTGCAAGGACATGCATATAATCTGAACCTTATCAAAATACTACTATAATACTAACCTAGACTATCGCATAGTGAATAATCTGCTAGATTTATAATTGAAAATGGTTCATCTCGAAAGTGGATACTTATTAATTGAGGTTAAATTAATAATGTCTGAATCAGGATACTCTGGATTTACCGGATATTCAGGATTTCACATCAAAAGCATATGGTTTCTCGTTGCTTATTCTGATTCTGAGGTGATTAATTATAGATTCACTTATCAAGAGCATCCTATCATCCTGGTTATCCTGATTCAGACAAAAAAAATTATTTAAAAGTACTCAAATCCTTGTTGATCCTTAAAAATTATAATTGTGCATGGAAAGAATATTATGAAACTACTCTACAATCAAAAACTAACAGCTATTTGTCTTTTTTGCGCCCTGCTCTTTCACGTAGTCACCTTCACGCCCATGATGGGATGCGCCGATGTGGAATTCAAAACCTATCCCATCTCCACCAGCGCCAATTTATGGTGGGCGCGAGCCTTGGGAGACATCAACGGTGACGGTCTCCAGGATATCGCGCTGCAAAATGATAACGGTCACGGCGGCTGGCTGGGCTGGCTTGAATCCCGTGATGGCGGAAAATCATGGGTGCAGCATATTATCGCGGAGAAAGCCCCGGGCGGTGAAACTTTTTCCTGCGGCGATCTGGATATCGGCGACATCGACAATGATGGCGATCTGGATATCCTCGGTTTTGAGCACCCCGGCGAATGGGATAAAGGCGGCGATCCCACAACGGCCTATTGGTTCGAGAATCCATCATGGAAAGCTCACCGCATCGGGCAGTCTCCCGACTTCATCAAAGATGTAAACCTGGTTGATTTTAATAACGATAAAAAACTTGATCTGGTTGTCATATCCTACGTAGAAAATAACATAACCATCTTCCGCCAGGATGCACCCGACAAATGGATCAAAGCCCAGGATTTCACCATCAAGAACCTGCATGAAGGAATGGACGTGGGCGACATTGACGGAGACGGCGATGTTGATATTGCCGTCAATGGATATTGGATTGAAAATCCCGGGGCCGACCTTCTCGCAGATTGGACGGTGCGCACTATCGATCCGAAATGGCATAACCAGACAGGAGACTGGTCCAAAAACGCAACCAAGCATTTCTGCCGCGACATCAATGGCGATGGACGGGTAGAAATTTTCATTTCACATTCGGAGCGCAAAGAATACCCGCTTGCATGGTATAGCGCCAAGGACCCCAGGAATGGTCCATGGGAAGAGCATGTCATCGCTGAAAACATGACGGCCACCCATACTATCCAGGTATTTGATATGGATTGCGATGGAGACTATGACGTTCTGGCGGGATTCAACAAAAGCCGCGCTATAGGATTAGGCGAGAAAGAAACGCCAGTCTATATCTTTCTCAATCAGGGCGACAACCTGAAATGGAAGAAACAATTATTAACCAACGATGGAATCTATAACGGTCAGGTAGGCGATTTGGATGGCGACGGCGATAACGACATCCTGCGTCTGGCGACTCATGACGCAACCACGTTTGATGCGCTTATTAATCAAACCAAGTGATGCCCATGATTATTGGGAGATTCGGGCGCCTATAAGAGGCGCACCCTACATGTTTGATAGGATTAAACCCTCCCCCCAAGTTTGGGGGGAGTTAGAGGTGGGTTGCGTTTTTATCAATCATTAATTACTACATCACAAAGACAGCAAAAAGGCTTCCAGATCAGCCATCTCTTCTTCGCTAAGTTGCGAGGTACGCCCATGGCGGTCTTCAGGATTCCAGGTGGATATGACATCACGCAAAGTCGCCGCGCGGCCATCATGTAAGTATGGGCCGGTGCGCCATAGTTCAATCAAACTGGGATTATCAAATTTCCCTTGTTTATCATAAGACCCCTGCAAACCAACGTCATACAATTGCATATCGGTGAATAACGGGCCGCTATGGCAAGACGCGCAACGGGTTTCCGGGCTGAAGAATAATCTTTTCCCATTTTGGATTTTTGAGGCGAAAGCTTTATCACGCTTGATTGGACTATCCATCGGCTTCATCGACTTGAGATATTCATCCATCGCCTCGGCTTCTTCCTTGGGACGTTCGACAAACAGTATATGGCGCAATCCACTGCGCACTGCATATTCCGCATCGGGCCGCACTCCAGTGCTCATGGCGGGAGGAGTTCGATGCGCCAGCAACATGCTTTTTGAATTTTTGGGGTTGCCTATTCCATCGTTGAGCAAATCCCAGTTCAAACCGTCTACCCTGGCGTCAGGATGACAACTGGAACAACTCTGCCAGCCTTGAAAACAGATGGATGCATCATGGAACAATTCCTCGCCCCATCGTTGGATGGATCGCTCCATCTCTTCTCCTAAGGCGATAGATTGCGTCACTTTTATGCGCTTGGCTTGCAGATCAATAACATTAAGGTTGTCAGAGAAATAATTAGGTACATAAACCCTCGAACCAAGAAAAGCCAGCCCACGGGGGCCGCTACCCTGAAGTTTAATACGGCTGCGAATTTTCACCATAAAGGTAAGATCAGTCGGAGCGTCAGCAATGCTGGTAGTATATCCACCATCACCGCTGGAATAACCATATCCTGAACCTTGTGATTCTTCCGGAAGATTTTCTAGTTTTTCTATAAAAGCAGGTAAATCAATCAGACTTAGTTCATGCATGCCAGAATGAACCACGCCAAGATATTTCCCATCGGGGCTGCATTTGACGCTCCAGGGATTAGCGGCGCCGCGATCCACATCATCCAGCAAAACTGTATTTACATAACTATGGTTATTGGCGTCGATGATGGTTAAGGCGTTGGTGTTGATCCATCCGCGCTCCAGCTGGGTGGCGGGCATTTGAAAATGGGCCAGGATATGAGTCACAAAAATATAACGGCCATCCGGCGTTATGCAGATACCCTTCAAACAGGTGCTGCCGCTGGGCAGGCTGATTTTTTCTATAGTTTGCAGTCCCTGAGTCTGGATAACCTGAACCGTACTTGAGACCTTGGCCTGATTAGCGCGTCCCGCAGGGATATGATGCGCCACAAATAAAAACTTGCCATCCGCTGATAATACCGCTGCTTGCGGTTCACGGTCCGCGGCAAAACGTGCAACCTCTTGGCGCGCTTCAGGATCAACTACGGAGACGCTATTCTCAAAACGGTTGCAAACATAAATGCGTTGGTCATCATTTCGTACAACCGGGCTGCAAGCGCCCAGCCCCACCTTTACTGAACCAAAAATTTTTTCTGTTTCTACATCGATAATACACAGAGTCCCTTCGTCGCCAGAGCATGTCACATAAAGTATCTTTGAATCACGGGAAAGCGCCAAACCCGTCGGTTCAGAAGGAACACAGATGCTTGAGCGCACGATAGCAGATTCAGCGTCAAACACAGCAATCTGGCAAGCTGTTTTCTCTGCAATATATAAAGTATTGTTTTCCAAAGATTCAATTATGGATTCCGGCGAAAGAGGCGCATCGTTTTCTAATCCCCAAACCAGACCGGGAATACACTCAAAGACAAATGATGCCATAAGAATAAAAAAGAAAGGCATTTTAAATTTCGTCACATCTTTTCTCCCATGAACAATTTATCGTATTTTAATCGAATTTAATTTCCCTAATTATTCACCCTGGATAATAATACCGGGCTACAAGTTTATCAATGTCTTTTTTATCCCACTAAACCAGTTCGGAAACAAAAACGTATTTTGAAATTGTACAAAATTCTAACCATTAAATATATCCTTGTAGTTTATTTGATCTTCATTTGTAATAAGGTAAAATTAAAAAAATCGCTGCTGAAATCATGTTGTGATCAAAGTATATCGGTTTAGACATAACCATCAGGCTGATAATTGGCTTGGAATAGAATTTTTCAATAATTATCAATAAACCATCGGAGCATGGCGACAAAAATCAAATTACATGATATAAATAATATTGTTGCTCTATTTTCTTGTGTTCGCGAAAATTCTATATCAACAAAATGTTTATATTCACAAAGTGAAAAACTTGTTTTATACATCTTGATACCCATTGATTCATTCTCATTGTTAAAAAAGACAAGGACCACTTATCAGATGATTGATTCCTTTGAGACTCTGTTCAAATCATCACCTAACGCCAGCCTAATCACTGATGAGAATCATAATATTCTCCTCTCAAATAAGGCTTTCGACGATTTATCTGACCCCGGTTGCCCGAAAAACAGTTTTAATAATCTAAACGACTGGCTCAGCCAACTGGGCGGCGACGCTCAGGAAAAGTGGGCGGGGCTTGAGAATTCACTATCCTTGCATGGTGAATGTAAGAACATTGAATTCACTCATACAAAAGATAATAAAAAACAGTTTTTTTCAGTCGATGCTTCAATTATTCACAACCATAAAGATAATTCAAAAACTGGAAATATTATAAGTATCTGGAGAGATATTACTGAAAAAAAACAAATTGATTTCTCTCTTAACCAAATAATTAATCTGAAAGAAAGCCTGCTTCACCCCGGTTCACTGCCAGAAAAGATGAACCTGATTGTTCAATGGATTGTTGAATTTTTTGATGCGGATTTTGCCCGAATCTGGATAATCAAACCAGGCGACATCTGTGAATCAGAATGCATCCACCCAAATTCAACTGATGCTTCTAATGTATGCCAGCACAAAGATCGCTGCCTTCATCTCATCGCCAGTGCAGGTCGTTACACTCATATTGATGGCAAAAATCATAGGCGTATTCCATTTGGATGTCATGAAACCGGTTTAATGGCATCGTATAAAGAAGCCAAATTCATCACAAATAATGCTCAAAACGACCCAAGGATTCACGATCCCCTGTGGGCCAAAGAAATTGGCCTTGTTTCTTTTGCCGGTTTCCGGCTGCTTTCTTCAGAAAGAATCCCCATCGGCGTACTGGCATTATTCAGTAAAAAAATCGTTACTCCCCAGGAAGAAAAGATACTCGAAACAATTGCTATTACTACCAGCCATGTGATCCTGACCCAAACAGCCGATGACATGCTGAAAAAGGAAAGGAATAACCTTCAAACTATCTTCCATACCACTAATATTGGTATGATGCTGGTTGATAAGGATTTTTCTATTATAGAAGTTAATAACGTCGCCGCCAAAATAGTTAAAAAAGATATTGACGATTTGTTAAATGATACCTTAGGAAATGGTCTCTGCTGTATCAACTCCCTCGAATCAGAAAAAGGCTGCGGCAAGGGATTATCATGCCAAGGCTGCCCGATACGGAAAATCATCAATCAGGTCTATCATACCAATCAAGCTGTTCATAACAGCGAAATAATCCGAACGCTTGTAATCAATGACAATCCAGTTGAATTATGGTTGGAAATCAGCGCCGATCCATTAACCATCAACGATCAACTGCATGTTCTTTTATCCATCAACAATATCACTCACCGCAAACATTCTGAAGAAGAACTCCGTCTGGCCAAACTGGAAGCCGAAGCGGCCAGTAAAGCCAAGAGTAACTTTCTGGCCAACATGAGCCATGAAATCCGTACGCCCATGAATGGCGTTATTGGAATGACAGGCCTTTTACTGGAAACTGACTTGAATCAAGAACAACGCGAATATTCAAACTCCATTCACGATTCGGCGAATTCTCTCTTAAAAGTTATCAACGATATCCTGGATTATTCAAAAATCGAAGCGCGAAAACTTGATCTGGAGAATATTGATTTCAATCTCCGGTCATGCATGGAATCACTAGTTGATTTATTCTCTCTAAAAACAACCGAAAAAGAACTGGAATTCACTTGCCTGATACACCATACTGTTCCCAGCCTGTTGCATGGCGATCCAAGCCGACTGCGCCAAATCCTCATTAATCTAACTGGCAATGCCGTCAAATTCACCGACGCCGGAGAAGTTGGTATTCGCGTTACATTAGTAAAAGAGACCGATAATGATGTTTTACTGCGTTTTGAAATCCATGACACCGGCATTGGCATTCCTCATGATCGCATCAACCATCTTTTCCAATCATTCTCTCAAATAGATAGTTCAACTACCCGCCAATATGGCGGAACCGGGCTGGGACTGGCAATATCAAAAGAACTTACGCTTATGATGAAAGGCGACATTGGCGTTGAAAGTAAAGAAGGAGTAGGCTCAACTTTCTGGTTTACTACTGTTTTTCAAAAACAATCCTCTGACGCTCAAACTGATTTCATAATTCCTGAAAGCATCAAAAACAAACGCATTCTCATTGTTGACGATAATAAAACCAATCGATTGGTCTTGAAAGAACAGTTGCATACCTGGCAGGTTAGATGCGATGAAGCGGAGAATGGCATCGAAGCTTTGAGTAAAATGCATCTGGCTCTTAAACATAATGATCCGTTTAATATTGCCATTCTCGATATGATGATGCCGGAGATGGATGGAGAAACTCTCGGTAAAATCATTAAAAATGATTCTCACATAAACAATACCACTCTGGTAATGTTGACATCTATGGGTCAAAAAGGCGACGCCGCCCGTATGCTACTGGCCGGCTTCTCCGCTTATCTTACCAAACCGATTAGACAGTCTCTACTTTTTAATTGTTTAACTACAGCCATTGGATTAGACGCCAAGCCAACCAACCATGAATCCTCATATTTAATAACCAAATATTCCATTAAAGAGAACCAAAAACGCAATATCTCAATTCTAATCGCCGAAGATAACATAATTAACCAGAAAATCGTCCAAAAAATCATCAATAAAATTGGCTATAAATCAGATATCGCTAACAATGGTCAAGAAGCTATCGAAAAGTATACCAGCAATAAATTCGACTTGATCCTGATGGACATTCAAATGCCGGAAATGGATGGTTTTGAAGCAACTGAAGCTATACGCAATTTCGAAAAAGAGAATAGAAACCATATCCCTATTATCGCAATCACCGCTCACGCCATGTCAGGCGATAAAAAACGCTGTCTTGACGCCGGAATGGATGATTACATTTCTAAACCTATTCAGCCCCAGAAACTTGTTGACACTATCGAAAAGTGGACTTACCATAAAAGAAACGACTCTCACGATGCCATGAACAACAATGAAGAAGATTATCTTCCCATATTCGATAAAAATTCATTGCTAGAACGGGTGGATGGCGATGAAGAATTCCTACGGAATTTAATGAACCTCTTTATTAATGATTTCAAGAACTATTATACAAAACTCGATCAATCTATACATAATAATGATCTCGAATTGTTAGCATCAACCGCTCATTCGCTGAAAGGCTCTTCGGCCAATATTTCCGCCCTCTCCCTCAGTCATATATCTAAAGCCATCGAACAGGCGGGAAAAAACAACGACCTCCAAACCGCTGCCGGATTATTAATCAAACTGGATGAAGAATACCAAAAACTGAAACAAGTCGTTTCCAAACTCTAAACGCAAACATGCAAAGTATTCTAAAGGTCTTGCCTTCAGCATCAGATGCGGTAATGATCTATTTTAATAATCAAAATCCTTTAATAAACCATATTGCTTGACAGGGAATTAAATTGTGATTGCAGAATCAACCCGATGCGTCATATCTCTATTAGCGCCTGACCGGATAGGAATCATTCAACGCATCACCTCCGCCATTACTGATATGGGAGGTGATATCGATGGAATGAGCCAAACCGTAATCCATGGATATTTCACTGTAATCTTAACGGCTAAATTCACTCAGGCCTATTCCAAAGAACAGATCAGCCAGGCGATACAAGATAATTTCCATACTAACGAAGCCTCGGTCATAGTCCGCGATTTCGAAGAAAAAGCGGTCGATATCCCCAAACAATCCGACCGCTATATCCTGACTCTGACTGGCCGGGACCGACCGGGAATCATCAAGACGGTCACCACCTATCTGGCCGATAACAATATCAATATCGAAGATTATTATTTCACCATCCAGGGAACCCAAGTGACCCACATAGGTGAAATTTCAGTACCGGAGCATATTGATATAAAACAGCTGTATGGCGAACTGCAAACCCTGGTCTCTTCCATCGATTTAGTGGCCACTTTGCAGCACGAAAACCTATTCCGCGTAGCCAACGATATCTTTTCAATAAGACAACTATTCAAGATGGAACCATGCGACGAGTAAACGATATTCTCAATACTGTTCGAATGCTGGAAGAAGGCAACCTGGATGTCCGCACGGTCACTATGGGCATCAATATCGACGATTGCGCCAATCCCGATATCGCCAAGGCTTCGGTATCGGTCTATAAAAAAATTCACAGCTGCGCCAAAGACCTGGTTTCGATATGCAACAGCCTCTCCACTAAATACGGTCTTAACATCGTCAACAAGCGCCTGGCCGTCTCTCCCGCCAGCCGACTGCTTGAAGGTCACCGGGATAAAGACGGCATGCAGCTGGCCCGCGCTTTAGACCGGGCCGCCGCCGATGTCAATGTTGACCTGATCGGCGGTTATACCGCTTTAGTCCACAAAGGTATCACCGAAGGCGAAGCCATTCTGATCAACTCGCTGCCCGAAGTATTAAGCCAGACCAAACGGCTCTGTTCTTCGGTTAATATAGGCACATCCAAGGCGGGCATCAACGTCGATGCTGTGCGCATCGTCAGCGACATGATTCTTAAAATTGCCGCTGCCACCAGCGACAATAACGGCTTCGGTTGCGCCAAGTTAGTAGTCTTCACCAACATCCCGGAGAATAATCCCTTCATGGCCGGCGCCTATCTCGGCGCCGGCGAAGGTTCCTGCGTCATCAACGTCGGCGTCAG
Organism: bacterium; assembly: GCA_963662285.2. GTDB lineage: Bacteria > Hinthialibacterota > Hinthialibacteria > Hinthialibacterales > Hinthialibacteraceae. Next base: position 1,122,610 of record CAXXMV010000006.1, on the reverse strand, counting down.
CGGCCCTGGAGTGGTCAAGCGAGCCGTCGAAACCCTGGTCAAGGATCACCCCGACGTCTCACTTGATGAAATCGCCGAAGTAGCCAAACACACCGCTTTCCGCGTCACCCGCACCGGGGAATTGATTGGCCGTGAAGTGGCCTCTAAATTGGGCGTCAGTTTCGGAGTGGTCGACCTCTCTCTGGCCCCGACTCCCAAAGTCGGCGATAGCGTCGGCGAGATTTATCAGGCCATGGGCATTGCAAAAATCGGCGCTCCGGGAACCACTGCGGCAGTCGCTATGCTCAACGACGCCATCAAAAAAGGCGGCATCTTCGCCTCTTCTTCAGTGGGTGGATTATCCGGGGCCTTCATCCCGGTTATGGAAGATCATGCCCTGGCAGAAGCCATCAAACAAAAGTGGCTTACAGTTGAAAAGATGGAAGCCATGACCGCCGTCTGCTCGGTCGGTCTGGATATGGTAGCCTTGCCCGGCGATATCAGCGCGGCGACGCTCAGCGGAATTATCATGGATGAAGCGGCCATTGGCGTCTTCAGCGGCAAAACCACTGCCGTGCGCGTCATTCCCGTGCCAGGCAAAAAAGTCGGCGATTTCGTTGACTTCGGCGGACTCTTCGGCTCATCCTGCATCACCAATGTCGCCTGCCCCGACGGCAACGAGGCCTTCATAGCCCACGGCGGTCACATCCCCGCTCCGATCAATAGTCTACGCAATTAGAGCGATTATCAAAATCATATTCACCGTGTAGGAGCGCCAAGGGCGCGACCGCAGAACGGTCAGCCCATGATGTAATCACTTATGATTTTATGCGCACGCCAACTTATCTCTCAGTCAATCAAAACCACTTAAACACCCAAGTTGTTCCACAGCATCCGGTCTTCCAAAACCTATATGAGACGTAGCCAATTGACGAAAATGCAATAATATGAAATCATAGATAATGGATTAAACCTAAAACAAGTTGGGGAGGTATCTCATGTCTCAGAATTTGAAAGAAAAAGAATCAGGAAAACAAAGCATCCATCGGCGTAGTTTCCTCAAAAATGGATTGGCGGCTTGCTCAGTCACGGTACTGGGCAACGCGCTTAACAACCGTGCGGCATTTGCGGAAGTCCCATATATCAATGCTACTTTTATCTCGCCTCAATATTATGACCACACTGAAGGCGACGCCCTGATGGACGTGCTTAAAGAGAAATCTCCCTTCAGATATTATGGGATGGGCAAACCTCATAAAGTCAAGGATTTTGAGACCGGATGGGGCGAGTATATCGGCGCCAAATACCCCCTGTGCGTCACATCGGGAACAGCGGCGTTGGATTGCGCGGTGACTGGTTTGGGCATAGGCCCCGGCGATGAAGTTATCATGCCCGCTTATACCTGGTGGTCAGATTATACTGCTGTTATAAACGCTGGAGCGTTGCCGGTTTTCGCTGATATTGATGAATCGATCACCCTTGATCCCAAAGATTTTGAGCGCAAGATCACGCCAAGAACCCGTGCAGTTATTCCGGTTCATCTGCTGGGCGGCCCGTGCGATATGGACGCCATCATGGCTATCGCCAAGAAGCATGGCATCAAGGTTTTAGAAGATTGCGCACAGTGCGTGGGCGGTTCGTACAAGGGAACCAAACTCGGAGCAATCGGCGATGTGGGGATTTATAGTTACCAATACCACAAAATGATCAGTTCCGGCGAAGGTGGAGCGGTAGTTACCAGCGATCCGATCATTTATGAAAGAGCGGCGCGTTTCCATGATATGGGAGTTATGCAGCGCGTCTTCACCGACCGTTTAGGCGAAAGCAAGGTTGATGATTTCGCTGGAGAGAATTTCCGCATGAGCGAGTTCACCGGCGCCGTGCTGGGGGCGCAACTGCCCAAACTCGATACTATGATCAAAGATATGCGGGGCAACTGCAATTACGTGCGCGACGGCATCAAGAAACTGCCGGGCATCAAACTGCGCAAGCGGCCTGATCCCGATGGCGACATCGGATACGCCGTGTTTATTGAAACCAAGAACAAAGAAGCGCGTGAAAAGTTTAAGGAAGAGATGAAAAAGCAGCGGGTAGGCGCCGGTAATATATCCGGTTCAGTGCTTCTGCCTATTGCATCATCAATCATGAAAAAACAGACCCGCCACCCCAACTGGCCTTCATTCAATTCCCCTGAAGGCAAGGCGATCCAGTACGGCCCTGATACATGCAAGCAGACGCTCAGAATTAACGATACCTTCGTCCAAGTCAGGATCGGACCAAAATTCACCCGGGAAATGAACGACCGCGTAATCGACGCCATAACCAAAGCCCATAAAGCCGTTAGTTGAGATATCTGATAATATATAAAATGCAGGGAGGAACAAATCAGTTCGTCCCTGCTTTTTAGTTTTGGATGTTACTGGTTGACTCATCAGTATTATGGATTGGATTGGAAATCCCGGTTACTTGAAAGATTATCAGCCCTTCTATTATATCAATCTGAGGAAAACCAATAATTATGCGTATTTTAATATTCATTCTTGATTTAACTTTAATTCTAATCTTTGCGAAACCAAATATAGCGGGGGAATTCTTAGATAACACTCCAACTCTAGAAATTACAAATGATGTTGTTCATGGGATGTCTGGAATTATACCTGCCCATAAAACATATGAATATTGGGGGATCAATGATCATTTTCCATATATCTTTCGCTTTGACCTTCAGGGAAACATTTTGCAGGTTGTTCATTTAAATGGATTGCCTGATGAAGATGCGCCAAATTTGTATAAACCTGAGAGGATAAAACAGCTAGGTCTGGAAGGACGCCCGGAAAAAATGGATTGGGAAGGAATGGCCAAAGATGATGAGGGCAATATTTACATTGCCGATTTTGGTGATAACCGTTCTCAACGAAAATATATTCAAATCCATATTCTCTCACCACTAGCAGAAAACATAGATAAAACCACAAATTTCAAGACATTTGACGTGTGTTATCCCGATCAAAAACCACGTAACTGCGAAGCTGTTTTTTATATGAACTGTAAAATTTATATTATTACTAAAGTGGAGACGAATAGTCAAAACAGTAAGGAGCAAGAGATTTTTTGTTTAGATGCTTGCGTCGAAGGGGAAACAAATTACTTACGGAAAATTGGAGAAATAAATATACCAAGTGTTGTAACGGGCGCATCATATTCATCTCAAAACAAGAAACTCGCTGTAATGACATACGATGGGATTGGTATCTACGATGTAGAAAAAGAAAGCGACTTGCTGAATCCTATTACACACTTCATATATGCAGTTTTAGGGCAGAGTGAAGCCATTTGTTTCGATGGTGATGACCTTGTTATGACCAATGAACCTGGAAGAATCTGGAAACATCCATTAGCGAACATTCTTAAAAATCATTATTTTATGTCTTCTATCCCCCGTTTGAAAATTAGAAGAAGCCATAACGATCCTATTATAGATGGAAATATTGATGATTGGTTAAATAGCGCCTCTCTTGTAATGCAACAAGGCTATAAAGGTTCTGATCATGTGATACGTGAAACCAATGATAGAGAAAAAAGAGATGTAAATATATTATTGACAGACAAAGGATTATATATTTCATTTGAGTTTACAAAAAAGTCGCCTAATCCTGGATCATCAAAAGATGATTGGATGTGCGACCGATTTATAGTAATGCTTTCTACTGAATCGAGTGCTTTATTAGCATCTCCACAAAATCCAATTTATTCTGTATATTTTCCAAAAGAACAGAAAGGAAAAGAAGCCCGTGTAGTAAACAACAGCAATCAAATTGTTGGCTTAGCCAAGGGCAAACCTCTTGGAAACAGTATGTTGGTTGAGGTTCTTATTGAAACAAAATACTTACCCGTAAAAAGCATGGCTGTAGGTCATGAAATTCGTTTTAATGTTTGTCTGATCGAGCCTGTTGATTATATTAGAAGTAAAGGTTGGTCATGGGCTGGACAAACCTTTAGGTGGAACCAGCCATTTTCATGGGGGATTCTTGAATTCATAGAATAGTATAATATGATAAAGCCCGACCTTCGTACAAGTCAGGATAGGACCAAAATTCACCCGGGAAATGAACAACCGCGTAATCGACGCCATAACCAAAGCCCATAAAGCCGTTAGTTGAGATAACTGGTAATACAATAATGCAGGGACGGACGCATTGGTTCGTCCCTGCATCTTGATTGAAAATTTATAATTCATGATTGACTTCAGTAGTAGGCTTATTGATTCTGAAGAGAAATCTCTCCCTTATCAGCCTTTCTATAAAGCGAATTATCTTGGACGCAATTGAGAAGAAGCGTTTACTATTCGGTTCAACCTATTTAAATATATATCTACCGATTTACTCGTTGAGAATAAAAATAATGTTGAATTGATGAAAAGGACAATATTAGATCATGATTCTTCTACTAAAAATAGTGATTATCAGCGCGTTAATTCAACTAATGCGTGATATGAAACCTTATTGGTGCGCATTAATCTATTCTTTACTTGTATTTGTATTGAGTTTTTTCGCTGGCATACCATTTCAGGAATTAATATTTTACTGCCCTATCGTATTTATTATTTCATTAATCTATTTCTGGTTGTTGGATAAGGCTGTTGAAGGTTTTCTTTGGTGGGCAATCGCTATCATCGGTTTCCTATTTCTTGTATAGAGATTCCCTGATTTTTTTTCGGTTGATAACGTCTATAATATCCGCAGAAACCAATTTTTTTATTAGCTTCTGCGGATTGTAACTAGGGCCGTTGTTTTGAAAACCACTTTAACTCAATGCGGTCTGATTGTTTCTTGCTCATTAATCTCTTTAATCATTACCTTAACATCAATAGAAGTTTCAGGTTGAAATTTCATAATATCCGGCGCCGGAGTTAAGGGGTTTTTGTATTTTCCCCATTCTACATCGGTTTTTATCTCAACACTGCCGCGGAATTTGCACCATTCTATAAATCCTTCCGGAGCATTTTTTACGCCGTATATATTGCAGCGGTTAAAGGAATTATTCGGCTCAACATTGTTTTTCCAGTTTCAGAACTCACTAAATAGCCTAAAAATCCCCCCTAAAAATCGCAAAAACAAATCCTGATAAATAGGTAAAATTTACATAAATCTGCATATCCCATAAAATCTTCTCGTAAAGAACAACTTGGAAAGGGAGGATTTTATGATTCATTATTCCCACTCATTGCAAGCCATCTTAGGCGTTGATAAAAGAAATCCGGTATTTAGCGTTTATAAAGATGCAGAAAATAATATTTTGCATGTCTATTTTAGCGCATTAATATTAGAGACCATCCCGGATGACCGGGAGCATGTTCAATATAAGTTGATGGTGGCCCGGCTCTATAACGCCAAACTGAAAACGACGGTCTTGCATCAAGTTTTCGGGATCGATCCCAAAACCATGAAGCGGTGGGGCGACGCCTTAAAAAAAGGCGATCACGATGAATTGTCCAGAGTTCTGGCTGGCCGCAGCTCACGCAAAAAATCGACGCCGTCTATCCAATCCTAAATCCGCATGAGGTTTCACGTCATCTACCAGGAAACCAAATATAATTACAGCCAGCGCATGCGACAGGAAATCGAACAGATATTTAATCACACGCTTTCGGGGGAAGCGATCCGTACATGGCCAACGGGTTCAATTGGGATATTTGTCAACCACGGACACCGTTGAACAACTGCTGCGTTTCAATGCCAACGAGGTTGACGCTCCCGCGCAACGGGATTTCTACTACGATCCTCACACCAAGCATTACACGGGCATCCAGAAAATATTGAAAGGCTGGCGTCCCCGCATCCGCATGGCCGATAAAGCGTTGCACATGGATTTTATCCAGAGACAGGGAAAAGAATCGCCCCGCCTCATCAGAATAAAAAAGAGCATAATCTTCTCTATAAAATTTGCATAACCAACGAAAATATTTAAGTTCTAATATGTTATTTTAATCTCCTTCTTTTCGTACTATGATAGGTTCACTAGAAGGAGATTTTTTTTATACTTCCGGAATTGTCAAAGTGGACGCCGCTGGCTAAAACAATGTGATCCAGGAAAGCCGGAAAACGTGCTTTAACGCTCCTCAAGCGCTTGTAGTTCCACATCGGTCTGACGAAGACGATGAGCAATTTCTAGAGCCAGCCGGGCGAAAACTTTAACACCAAAATCAGTATCGGACTGCGCCTGCACGTCGAAACGCGGGCGGGAGAGTACATAAAGATCAGTATCAACCTTTACTTCGGCATCGGCAGAGCGGACGCCGCAATCAAGAAAGGCCAATTCGCCGAAAAAGTCTCCTTGACCAAAAGTGGCAACATGAAAGCGCCTTTTCCCTTCCAGGGGTAAAAGGATACGGACGCTGCCCCGGCGAACCAGGTAAATCTCATCTCCATGGTCGTGCTCGGAGAAAATCTTTTGTCCCTTTTTAACGCTTAACTCGTGCATGCAAGCAGAAATCCCACTCATTATTTTCTCATCGAAATCGCGGAACAGGTCAAACTCATTCAGTTCAAGCAACCGCTCCTCGTCTTTTTTTGGCGCTCCCGCCGTTTCCAGAATGCTATCTTCAATCCATTCTAAGGCGTTGTCGAGTGTTTCCATAACTAAAACGCCGTGATCATTATCAGTATCCAGTTGGATCAGGTAATACTCGAAGTCATGCTGGTCAAACAGAACGGAAGACATGCCGCTCAACAAGAGCCGCCCGCCGCGCTCTGCCAATTGCGAATGCATCTGCTTAAATAGATGCGCCGCCGTGTAATCGATCGATTGCACGCGGTGTAAGTGCAAGAGAATGAATTGTCTTGTTTGCAAATCCGACTCTAATTGAGAAAAAAGTTGATCGGTGGTGCCAAAAAAAAGATTGCCCTGCAGTTCGCAAAAAACTCCTTGGTCTCCATATTGGTTGAGCAACGTACGCTCTGCCGCCAGACGACGGGTTTTGGAAGAAGTTTGATTCAAATACATCTTACGGCGGATGACGGATCCCCTAATCTGATCCCGGATAAACAAGAGGATAGCGAGACCGATGCCGACTCCGGAAGCCGCGATCAAGTCCACGGTCACGGAGACAAGAATTACGACGGCGATGACCGCAAAATCCAAGCGCCCGGTGGAGTAGCGCAACAGCCGGAACATACTCCAGTCAAACATTCGGAAGGAAATAATCAACAGAATTCCAGCAAGAGCGCCAATGGGCACCCAGGCGATCAGCCGGGCAAGGAGCAGGAGCGCTAGGATGACAAATGCGCCTTCAAGAAAACCAGAGCGCGGAGTGCGGCCGCCGCTGGTCACATTGACCAGAGTCGGTCCCATCGTTCCCGCACCGGGCATACCACCTGACAAAAAGGCCATAAGATTGCCAATCCCTTGACCCATGAGTTCACGGTCTGATTTATGCCGGTTATGGGTCAGAACATCGAGCACCACGCAAGTCTTCAACGTATCGATGGACAAGAGAACCGAAAGGGTAAGAGCCGGAATGATAACAAGCTGGACAGAGATGAGATTAATCGACAACAGTGATTTCGCACGATCGGCTACAACGTCAAAAAATGAACCTGAAGTTTGGATCGGACCAATAATAAGCAGATTATTCTGTATTTCTAGAAGATTCGTAAAAAAAAAGGCGAGTACGAAATAGGCGAGTAAACCGCTTAGGAGGCCAAGAATGGCGGCAGGTACTTTTACCGTAATGCGTGGCGCGATCGCCATCACCGTCATGGTGACAAGTCCAACAACCAGCCCGTGCCATTGCCAAAGTTCCGGGGAGATCAATCCCTGAATGAGCGGTGTTCCTTTTGCCAGACCAAATAACTTGGGGAGCTGTCCCAGGGCAATAAGCACCCCCACCCCGGATAGATAGCCGCTAACTACCGGGTAGGGAATAAACTTGATTAACCGTCCCCCACCGATGGCGCCGTAGAAGATTTGCAGACCCGCCGAGAACAAGGCGGTCAACGCCATCAGAGCGATAATGCTGTCAGCATCAAAGCCATTCCCGTAATTTTCGGTCATAAGCCCCGCCACCAGTGCCGAAAGAACTGCGGCGGCTGGTGCGCAGGGCGCCGAAATTAATCCACCCGTGCGTCCAAACAACGGCGCTGTAATACCGAGTGCAGCCGCACCAAGTATACCAGCCATAGCTCCTTGCCCGGCGTATTCAGAACCCAGCGCCGTATAAACGAGAACCCCAAAGGCGATGGCGGAAGGCAAGGCCACCAGCATAGCGGCCAATCCGCCCCAAAAATCGTCGATCCACGATAGGTTTTCCCGTTTAGATTGCTTGTTTTGAGTGTTCATATCATCCGACACTCCCGAAAAATTCTGTCTTCGTTGAGATTAGATGAGTTATGATGTCTTTCCAAACAGAATGGATTACGTTATCTAACTACCTGTTGCGGTTAGAGTCTTCATGAATCATTGCATATTGTTCCAGAAATAAATTGAGAAGTCTACGGTTTTTTAAAATATTTAAGTAGTCTTTTCAAGAAGCCATATCTTCTGATAAGATAAATGACTGATAGTTCTAATCAGGGGCCTAATACTTTTTGAGATTGCTTATATTCAATTATTCAAACCATGTTCGGAGTATTACTATAGCCTGATCACGCTTGATGTATTTGAGAACTATCTTATTGATAGGATTCCTTTTTTTGTCATTTTGCGCTTTCGCCGCTGAACCACTGTTTGTCAGCAACGTGCGTGCAGAATAGAGGACTTATGGATCAAAGAAACCAAGGATATCCCTCCATCCAAAGCATTGCCTAATGAATTTCATCCAGAGACAGGGAAAAGAATCGCCCCGCCGCATCAGAATAAGAAATGAACATAATTTTGACAAACGCTCTAAACTGCAGATTATCCTGGCAGGTTGAATGCAGCAGTGGACTATTTGCGTAGAGGCCGTTTTGCGCTCCAACCTACCCCCAGAAGTTCGTTTAATCAAAATAATGGCTGCAACCCGGCTTTTCACTACTTTATCCATATAAGAATCTATTATTACATGACTTAAGGGAAATGAAATGAATAGAATTTAACTTATTTTTCAGATAATTTTCATGATTCTCATCCAATTTTAAATTAAATCAAATTATTATTACTATTCCAAAAACATATATTCTATTTATCTATCGATTGATTTATGTTAATGTTTATTATCCTTTATTTCATGGGAGAAGAGATATGCTCAATTCAAAAAAACAGAATGAGATGTCTTTTTACGCGGCATCAATTCGATATTCTGTATTATATTTTTTTATTCTCTTTTCATTATCATCCATGTTACTCTTTCAATGTTTTGCTCAAGAATCTCAAAGTTCTTCTGATGAGAGTTTAAAGGAACTTCTTCTGACCGATATCGATGAACTGGGGGATATTCCTGTCTATATCTATAGCGCCTCCAAGAAAGAAGATAAGTTGTGGGGAACGCCTGCTGCTGCGTATGTCATTTCTTCGACGGAAATTCGCCGCTCAGGTATCACTACCATACCTGATCTTTTGCGTATGGTTCCCGGCTTTCTCGTCAGTAATATGAACGCAAATACATGGACGATCGGCTCGCGTGGTTACACATGGCTCTTAACAAGAGATTTATTGGTCATGATAGATGGGCGTTCTGTGTATAGTCCTGTACTATCAGGCACTTTTTGGAACGCGCAAGACTACATTTTGGAAGATATCGAACAAATTGAAGTCATTCGTGGACCGGGCGCGACTTTATGGGGGTCAAATGCAGTAAATGGCGTTATAAATATTATTACAAAGCATGCCAAAGAAACTCAAGGTGGATTTCTCAACATATTGGGAGGAACTAACGAAATTGGAGGCGGCGTACGATATGGAGGAGCAATTAACAAGGACTTGTATTATCGCGTTTACGGTAAATACAGGGATGTGGACGAATTCAAAGATGAGTTAGGTAATGATGCACATGATGATTGGAACATGGAACAAGCCGGATTTAGATTTGATTGGAATCCTACTGATGACGACGCATTTATGTTTCAGGTAAACGCATTAAACGGTTTGAATCATAATTCCACAACACGTCCAGTGATTGGACCACCTTATCGAATTGATTATCATGGCGTTAGCGTGAATCAGGAAGCCGTTAGTTTTTTATTGAATTGGGATAAGAGCCTTCAAGACGACTCCGACTTAAAATTACAGATCTATTACGATTATTTCGCGTACGATTTTGATATAATGTTTGGCTTCGAATCTCATATTTTTGATCTTGATGGCCAGTATCGCTTTAGTCCTTTCCCACATCACGATGCCATCATAGGCATTAATTACCGTGTTTTATTTGATGATTATACTAATAAATTTATCGAATTTCATCCAAAACCTGATACGCCGCAACTCATTTCGACCTTTTTACAAGATACGATCAACATTTGCGAAGATATTGATTTTACTATAGGCGCTAAACTTGAGCATAATGATTACACTGGCTTTGAGTTTCAACCATCGGCAAGGCTGGCGTATACACCCAATCAAAACTATACAACCTGGGCTTCTGTTTCACGCGCCGTAAGAATTCCCAGCCGATCAGAAGAGGGAGCGTATTATGGTATATTATGTTTTGAAAATCCCTATGATCCTGCTTTGCCTCCGATTTATTTTTTTGGATCTGACTACCCAATGAAGAAATCCGAGAATTTTCAATCGTTTGAAATCGGTCAACGAATTCGGCTAAATGAACGATTCTCGTTTGATTTGACGGCATTTTATAAAAATGATAATGATCTGTGGACAGCGGATACTCTCGATCCGGTTTTACGTGCAGGCCCACCCCCATATTATGAATTACAATATACATATTCAAATAGTATGGATGGTGAGACATACGGCGTGGAGTTTGTTATTGATTCAAAGGTAACTGATTATTGGCGTTTATTAGCCAGTTACGCAGCATTGGATCTTGAATGGCATATGGCGCCCGGCGGCTTTCTTTTAGGAGATGATGATGGGAGAGAGACTAATTTCCCTCACAATCAAATTAAATTCCATTCCTATCTTGACCTTCCGTGGGATTTGGAATTAGACGCCTCTCTCTATTTTGTCGATAATCGTCAAGATATTCCAGCTTATACTCGCTTCGATATGCGATTAGGTTGGAAACCTACCCAAAATTTGGAAATGAGCATTGCAGCGCATAATATTTTGGATGACCGCCATCGAGAAGAATTGTCAGCATATTGGCATTTCGCTTCCGAAGTCCCGCGCGGCGTATACGGCAAACTGACGTATCGGTTTTGAGGATTTTTGTAATAGTAAAATGAAGCAATGACGGGAGAATCAATTATGTATGAATCCATACGAAAAAATTCTCTATTTAGCGTTAACCAGCTATTGCGGCAAATCGCTTGCCTGGCGATTCTATTCATGCTGTTCACTCTTCCTGTTGATGCCGTCGAAGAGGACGCATCCAGTGGACTAAAAGAACTTCTTCTTAAAGATATCGACGAACTGGGGGATATCATCGTTCAAGAATATATCTCGCTTGCCTCCAAGAGGCCGGAGAAGGTCTGGGAAACGCCCGCCGCCGCTTATGTCATCACCGCTACGGATATCTCCCGCTCCGCTGCTACAAATATCCCCGATCTTCTGCGTATGGTACCCGGTTTGTTTGTCGGCAACGCAGATTCAAGTACATGGATTGTTGGTACCCGAGGCTTGGCGAACGAATACGCGGTTGATTTGTTGGTATTGATTGATGGCCGCCAAGTGAATAATTATATTTGGGGAGGGATATTTTGGAATGTACAAGATTATCCATTGGAAGACATCGAGCGAATTGAAATCATCCGGGGACCGGGGGGTACGCTTTGGGGTACCAATTCCGGTAACGGCGTCATCAATATCATCACAAAACATGCCAGAGACACACAGGGGGGTCTTCTTTCCGGTATTGTAGGGACGGATTTGTATAAAGGGACATTCCGATATGGCGGGAAAATGGGCGACGATGCTTTTTACAGACTGTACGGAACATATAAAGACGTCGATTCATTCAACGATGTGGACGGAAGCCATTCAGTAGATGATTGGTCGTTAGCTAAGGCGGGATTTCGAATCGATTGGCAGTTTTCTCAGCAGGATGAACTTACATTTCAAGGAGACGCGTTTCAAGATGACGTTTGGTTCAATTGGCATACTCCAAATTATCTTCCTTCAGAATTATATCCTGTCAAAGAGAGATACGAAAAAGATAAGAAAGGTTTCGATTTGCAGGTTCAATGGGACCATACTTTTGAAGACGGATCCAAGATGAAATGGCTTTCTTATTACGACTATTTTTCACTAGAAAATGATTTTCTCGCATATTGGAAATATCAGACTTTGAAAACGGATTTTCAATACCAGTTCGATCCTTTTCCAAATCATGAATTCATTGTGGGAAGCGGATATCGGCTCGTATCGGATGAAGTTGAACCGGATTTATGGTGTGAATTCGAGCCGCCAAGCGCCAACGATCAAACATTCACAGCTTTCATTCAAGATAACTACACAATTATTGAAGAAAAGCTAAACCTATCTTTAGGCACTCAACTCCAATACAGCGATTATTCCGGTTTTGATTATCAGCCCAGCGTAAAATTAACTTATACTCCAACAAAAATGTATACGCTTTGGGCGGCCATTACTCGATCCGCCCAACATTATTACCGGGGAGAAAATGAGGAAAGTTATACTAATTTAGCCGATTATTTCCCCGGTTCAAACATCCCTATGCTTATGCGTTTAAGTTATGAAGGTCATGCGGGTTCAGAAAATATTTTATCTTTCGAAATCGGCCAAAGGCTTCAAGCGAATAAGAACTTATCCATCGAACTCAACACATTTTACAATATGATTAAAGATAATATGACAGTCGATCCGGATTTTGAACATCCCATTCTATTCAATGATCCGATTATTCATTATATAGTAGATTCATATGTAGGCAATAATATTGATGGAGAAACTTATGGAGCAGAACTGGCGCTTAACACGCAAATCACAGATTCTTGGAAACTGATGGCCAGTTACTCGGCCTTGGATATACAATTGCACCGTAAACATAATTCTATGGATATCTTTTCTTATTCTCTAGAAGACGCCTCTCCCCATCATCAGTTCAAAATTAATTCCTATTTCGATCTCACCAAAGATATTCAGTTTGATGCATCTTATTATTGGATCGATGAAATTAACAATTGGAGAATTCCTACGCATGGAAGGCTCGATCTCAGACTTGGATGGAAGCCAACCGATAAGTTGGAAGTGAGCGTCGTTGGAAAGAATTTGCTTAACGATCAAACGCATGAAGCCACCGGTATATACACGAAATATACCGAAGCCGAGCGGGGCGTATACGGCAAACTGACATATCGGTTTTGATGATTTTTGATATAGCAAAATCAAGCAATGACGGGAGAATGAATTATGTATGAATCCATACGAAAAAATTCTCGATCTAGTGTTAACCGACTATTGCGGCAAATTGCTTGCCTGGCAATTCTATTCATGCTTTTCACTCTTCCTGCTGATGCCGTCGAAGAGGACGCATCCAGTGGACTAAAAGAACTTCTTCTTAAAGATATCGACGAACTGTCGGAAATCATCGTTCAAGAATATATCTCGCTCGCATCCAAGACGCCACAGAAAGTATGGGAAACCCCCGCCGCCGCCTATGTCATAACAGCCACGGATATCTCCCGCTCCGCCGCCACTAACATCCCCGATCTATTACGCATGGTTCCCGGCTTGTTTGTCGGACAAGCTGATTCGAGTACATGGATCGTTGGATCTAGGGGATTGGCAAATGAATACGCAGTTGATTTGCTTGTATTGATTGATGGCCGCCAAGCGAACTTTACAAATTGGGGTGGAGTTTTATGGAGTATTCAGGATTATCCATTGGAGGATATTGAAAGGATCGAAATTATTCGTGGCCCGGGAGGTACGCTTTGGGGAACGAATTCCGGAAACGGCGTTATTAACATAATTACAAAGCATTCAAAAGACACTCAAGGAGGACTTCTATCAGGCTTGGTTGGTACTGATTTATATAAAAGCGTGTTCCGGTATGGTGGGAAAATGGGAGAAGATGCTTTTTTTCGTATTTTTGGGGCATATAAAGATGTTGACGCCTTTAAGGATGTTAATGGACAAGAGTCGGTCGATGATTGGGCGTTAGGAAAAGCGGGTTTCCGAGTCGATTGGGAGCCTTCTGAACAAGATGAATTTACTTTTCAAGGCGGAGTATATCAAGATGACGCTTGGTTTAATTGGACAGGAAAAGCCAATCCCCAATTCGATCCTATGAAAGATCGATATATTAAGGATAAAGATAGACTGGATTTGATGGTTCAATGGAACCGCACATTTAATAACGGTTCCAAGATGAAATGGCTTACTTATTACGACTATTTTTCATTGGACAATGATTTTATATCGAATCTAAATTACCATACATTTAAAACAGATTATCAATACCAGTTTACGCCTTTTTCAAATCATGATTTCGTTATCGGAAGCGGGTACCGGATAATATCAGATGATACTGTTGATGGTTTTTTGGAATATAGACCTCAAAGCGCAAACGATCAAACATTTACTGCCTTTATCCAGGATAATTACACAATCATTGATGACAAACTAAATTTTTATTACGGTTCTCAATTCCAATATAGCGATTATTCCGGTTTCGATTATCAACCCAGCGCAAAATTAGCCTATACTCCATATGAACAATATACAATCTGGGCATCCATTACTCGGTCAGTTCAACATTATTACCGGGCGCATAGTGAATGTAGTTGGCCTTATTTGACATTTTATGATCTATATGGACAAGGGACGCCCCCCATGCGGGTTCATTTTAGTTATGATGGAAAAGCGGATTCTGAAAGCATTCTCACCTTTGAAATCGGGCAAAGGCTTCAGGCATTTAGTAACCTGTCTCTCGATCTTTCAGTTTTTTATAACTTTATTGATGATCATTGTACAGCCGATATTGATTGGAATAATCAAATTTCATTCACCGATCCAATTCCTCATATTGTTTTATATGGCTATCCAGGAAATAATATTGATGGAGAAACCTATGGAGTAGAACTGGCTGCCAACGCGCAAATTACCGATTACTGGAAACTCATGGCCAGTTACTCCGCAATCGATATTCAATTACATCGTAAACCAAATTCAACAGATATCGTTTTTTATTTTCTCGAAGACGCCTCTCCTCACCATCAATTTAAATTACAGTCCTATCTCAATATCACCAAAGATATCCAATTTGATGCCAATTATTACTTTGTTGATGAAATCAATAATTGGGGAATCCCACCGCATGGACGACTTGATGTGCGGTTGGGCTGGGAACCATCTAAACAATTGGAAATAAGCCTTGTTGGGACCAATTTACTTGATAGTCAGACGCACGAAGCGAATGGGATGTATACAGCCTACACCGAAGTCGAGCGGGGCATATACGGCAAACTGACATATCGGTTTTGATGATTTTTGATATAGTGAAATGAAGCAATGACGGGAGAATGAATTATGTATGAATCCATACGAAAAAATTCTCTATTTAGCGTTAACCAGCTATTGCGGCAAATCGCTTGCCTGGCGATTCTATTCATGCTTTTCACTCTTCCTGCTGATGCAGTCGAAGAGGACTCATCAAGCGGCATGAAGGAACTGCTTCTGAAAGATATCGATGAACTGTCGGAAATCATCGTTCAAGAATATATCTCGCTCGCATCCAAGACGCCACAGAAAGTATGGGAAACCCCCGCCGCCGCCTATGTCATAACAGCCACGGATATCTCCCGCTCCGCCGCGACCAACATCCCCGATCTCCTGCGCATGGTTCCCGGTTTGTTCGTTGGAAGAGGGGATTCAAACACATGGGTAATCGGATCCCGAGGATTGGCAACCGAGCACACTACAGAATTACTTATTTTACTTGACGGACGCGAAACAAACGATTTAGTAATGGGCGGAATGTTTTGGGACATTCTTGATTATCCATTAGAGGACATCGAACGTATAGAAATCATTCGAGGTCCGGGCGGCACGCTTTGGGGAACGAATTCCGGTAACGGCGTCATCAATATCATCACAAAACATGCGAAAGACACACAAGGCGGTTTGATTTCCGGCGTCGCCGGGACGGATTTGTATAAAAGCGTGTTCCGATACGGCGGGAAAATGGGGGACGATGCTTATTATCGTATATATGGGATTTATCGTGACGCCGATAGTTTCAAATTTCCGAATGGAGAGGATTCCGTCGATGATTGGTCTAACGCCAAAAGCGGCTTTCGCATCGATTGGGCACCTTCAGAAAAGGACGATGTTACGTTCCAAGGCGAGATATTTCAAAACGACGTGTGGTACGCCTGGTATATTCCAGAAATTGATCTTCCCGAAATTTTCCCTGTTAAATCTCGATATGAATACGATAAAAGGGGCCTTGATTTGCAAGTTCTCTGGGAACGTACATTAGACGATGATTCTAAGATTAAATGGCATACTTATTATAACTACTTTTTATTGGACAATGACTTTGTTTCCAAGTTCAATTACCACGATATTAAAACGAACGTTCAGTACGAGTTTACTCCCTTTTCCAATCATGAATTTATCGTGGGAAGTGGATATCAGCTTACGATGGACGATATGACCGATCGAACGATCGTATATAATTCCAGTCACGCCAACGATCAAACGGGAAGCGTTTTTATCGAAGATAATTATTCTATTGCAGAAGACCTACTTAAACTATCACTCGGCATTCAGATTCAATATAGCGACTATTCTGATTTCGATTACCAACCCAGCGCCAAATTAGTATATACACCAACAGAAAAGTATACAATTTGGGCCTCTATCACTCGTTCCGCCCAACATTATTTTCCCCTTAATTATGATTCATCGTGGCCGAATCTTACAACGTCTGCGCCGGATGGGATTCCCATGTTATTGTATGTCAATTATAGCGAACGATTAAAGTCTGAAAGTATCCTATCGTATGAATTAGGTCAACGATATCGGGCTACAAGAAATCTATCGTTCGATCTAACGGCATTTTACACGACGATCTATGATTTCATCACTCTAGATGCGGATTACGATCGCGTTTCTTACTATATGGATCCCCTTCCCCATTATGTTGTTTATGAATATTGGGGTAATAATATCAATGGAGAAACGTATGGTGCGGAACTGTCCATGACGGAACAAATTACCGATTTTTGGAAGTTAATGGCCAGTTATTCCGTATTAGATATTCAGTTCCATCATAAGAACAACTCGAATGATTTTTATTATTATTCTCTAGAAAATTCATCACCTCACCATCAGGCATCCATTCAATCTTATTTCGATCTAACGAAAGACGTTAAATTGGACGCCTTCTTATACTTTATCGATGAAATAGAAGGATGGGGAATACCCCAACACGGAAGACTCGATATCCGCTTGGGTTGGAAACCAAAAAACAATTTGGAAATAAGTCTGGTCGGAACGAATTTGCTGGACGATCAAACGCATGAGGCAAAGGCGGTGTATAGAAAACCCTCGGAGGTCGAGCGCGGCGTGTACGTCAAACTGACGTATCGGTTTTGATTTTTTTTTGTAATGTAAGTCAGCGAAATTGTGGAGAATGAATGATGGTACAACACAACAAGAGGTTGCTGCAAACAAGCGTATTTGTGTTACTGATTTGCTGTTTCACTCTTCCACTCACCGCCGCCGAAGAGAGTTCAGACGAGCGCTTGAGATCGATGCTTGAAACCGACATCGACGAATTGGGGGATATCATCGTTCAGGAATATATCTCGCTCGCATCCAAGAGACCTGAGAAAGTCTGGGAAACGCCTGCCGCCGCTTATGTAATCACAGCCACGGATATATCTCGTTCTGCTGCGACAAATATCCCCGATCTATTACGCATGGTACCGGGTATGTTCGTCGGTAATACGGATTCCAGCACCTGGATCGTTGGAGCAAGAGGTCTGGCGAATGAATACGGGATTGATACGCTGGTATTACTTGATGGCCGTCAAGTGAACTTTTTAAGTTGGGGCAGCGTCCTTTGGAGTATTCAGGATTATCCACTTGAAGACATAGAGAGAATAGAAATTATTCGTGGGCCTGGCGGCACGTTATGGGGCACGAATTCAGGTAATGGCGTCATTAATATTATTACCAAGCACACCAAAAATACGCAGGGTGGGCTTCTTTCTGGCATCGCCGGGACGGATTTATATAAAGGCGTTTTCCGGCATGGCGGAAAGATGGGCGAAGATGCTTTTTACCGCGTCTATGGTACTTATAAAGACGTTGATTCATTCAAAGATGGGAATGGTAACAATTCTGTGGATGATTGGTCGTATGGCAAAGCTGGTTTTCGAATTGATTGGCAGCCCTCCGATCAGAATGAACTTACTTTTCAAGGAACTGCATATCAAGATAATGCCTGGTTTACTCATTTTTCTCCTGGAGTCCGGGAAGAACCATTCTTCCCAGTTAAAAACCGTTATATCAAAGATAAAGAAGGATTGGATTTACTGGTTCAATGGGATCATGCGTTTGATGATGAATCCAAAATGAAATGGCTTACGTATTACGACTATTTTAATTTGGACAATGATTATGTAGTAAATTTAAATTATCATACGTTTAAAACGGATTTTGAATACCAGTTTAATCCTTTCCCCGATCATGAATTTATCATAGGGAGTGGATATCGCCTTGTATCAGATGATGTTAAAAATGGCGCATTGCATTACGAACCGCCTAGCGCTAACGATCAGACATTTACTGCTTTCATTCAAGATGATTACACCATCATCGAAGATAAACTGAAACTTTCGTTGGGTTCTCAATTTCAATACAGCGATTATTCCGATTTTGATTATCAGCCCAGCGCTAAATTAGTTTATACTCCATACGAACAATATACGGTTTGGACGTCCGTTACTCGATCTGCTAATCATTACTACAGAGTTATGAATGAGAATAGTTTTATTTTTTACGCACTGGATTTTCCTTACGGCTCAGGTACGATCCCGATGTTGGCTTCTTTTTGTGATGAAGGACATGCGAATTCAGAAAACAAACTCACCTTCGAAATCGGTCAACGGCTTCAAGCAACGAGATATCTGTCATTCGAATTCTCTGCTTTTTATAATATTTTAGAAGACCATCTAACAGCTGATACGAATTGGGATCAGCCAGTCTTTTTTGCCGATCCGATTCCACATTTAATAGTTTTCGCTTTCCCGGGAAACAATATAGATGGTGAAACATATGGTGTGGAACTGGCTGCAAACGCAAACATCACGGATTCCTGGAAACTGATGGCCAGTTACTCGGCATTAGATATTCAGTTACATCTCAAGAATAATTCTAATGATTTCGTGTGGTATTTTCTGGAAGATAGTTCACCCCATCATCAGTTCAAAATAAATTCGTATTTAGATATAACAAAAGATGTGAAACTGGATGCATCCTATTACTTTGTTGATGAAATCAATAATTGGGGAATCCCACCGCATGGACGACTTGATGTGCGGTTGGGCTGGGAACCATCTAAACAATTGGAAATAAGCCTTGTTGGGACCAATTTACTTGATAGTCAGACGCACGAAGCGAATGGGATGTATACAGCCTACACCGAAGTCGAGCGCGGCGTATACGGCAAATTGACGTATCGGTTTTGATGATTTTTGTAATAGTAAAATGAAGCAATGTCAGGAGAATGAATTATGGATGAAACTATACGAAAAAATTCTCTATTTAGCGTTAACCAGCTATTGCGGCAAATCGCTTGCCTGGCGATTATATTCATTCTTTTCACTCTTCCTGTTGATGCAGTCGAAGAGGACTCATCAAGCGGCATGAAGGAACTGCTTCTGAAAGATATCGATGAACTGTCGGAAATCATTATTCAAGAATATATCTCGCTTGCCTCCAAGACGCCACAGAAAGTATGGGAAACCCCCGCTGCCGCCTATGTCATAACAGCCACGGATATCTCCCGCTCCGCCGCCACTAACATCCCCGATCTATTACGCATGGTTCCCGGATTGTTCGTTGGTAATGCTGATTCCAGCACATGGCTAGTCAGTTCAAGAGGTCTGGCGAACGAATATTGCGTCGATCTTTTGGTATTAATCGATGGACGTCAAGTGAACTATTTAAATTGGGGTGGAGTTTTCTGGAGTATTCAGGACTATCCTTTGGAAGACATAGAAAGAATTGAAATCATTCGAGGACCGGGGGGGACGCTTTGGGGAACGAATTCAGGCAATGGCGTTATTAATGTTATTACAAAGCATGCGAAATACTCGCAAGGAGGTCTTATCTCTGGCGTCGCAGGGACGGACTTATACAAAAGCGTTTTTCGATATGGCGGGAAAATAAGCGAAAATGCCTTCTATCGAGTTTACGGTGCTTATAAGGACGTCGACAGTAATAATACGGTCGATGGAAAGGATTTTGTGGATGATTGGTCCTTGGGACATGCCGGTTTTCGCATTGATTGGGAACTTTCCGAGCAGGACGCATTGACCTTTCAAGGCGATGCGCGTAAAGACGACGTTTGGGTGTCTTGGCCGAATGTATATATCCCCCCTGAATTATATCAAGTAAAAAATCGTTATGAAAAAGATAAAAAAAATCTCGATTTCCTGGTTCAATGGGATCACGCCTATGACGATGGTTCCAGGATGAAATGGCTAACTTATTACGATTATTTTTCGTTAGATCACGATATAGTTGTGAACGTCAATTATCATACTTTTAAGACCGATTTTGAATACCAGTTTACTCCATTTCCCAATCATGATTTCATCGTTGGTAGTGGATATAGGCTTGTGTCCGATGATATACATAATGGATTTTGTACGTATGATCCATTACATTCCAATGATCAAACATTTACTGCATTTTTTCAAGATAATTTCACAATCGTTGAAGATAAACTGAGGTTGTTGTACGGCTCGCAGTTTCAGTATAGCGATTATTCCGATTTTGATTATCAACCCAGCGTTAAATTAATTTATACTCCCTACGAACAATACACGCTTTGGGCGTCCATTGCTCGATCCGCTCAACATTATTACAAGGGACATAGTGATGAAGAATTTTTCATGTATACGCTTGATTATCCTTATCAAGGCAGCATGATTCCCATGCTATTGCAGTTACAAAATGGTGATCGATTAAAATCAGAAAGCATTTTATCTTTTGAACTAGGTCAAAGGTTGCAAGCGTCGCGGAAGTTATCTTTCGATCTTTCTGCATTTTACACTCTGATTGATGATTATGCTACAATCGACGGCGACTATAGCAATCCAACTTTATATACAAATCCTATTATGTATTATATTGTGGATGGGTATAGTCACAATAATATCACGGGAGAAACCTATGGCGTGGAATTAGCCGCCAACGCGCAGATCACCGATTATTGGAAACTAACGACCAGTTACTCGGCGTTGGAAATTCAGTTGCACCGCAAGAACAATTCAAACGATTTGCTTTTTTACTTCCTTGAGGATTCGTCACCTCACCATCAAATTAAAATCAACTCCTATTTCGATATTACGAGGGACGTGAAGTTGGATGCTTCCTATTACTGGATCGATGAAATCAATAATTGGCGGATACCACAACACGGGCGACTGGACATACGATTAGGGTGGAAGCCAAGCGACAACTTTGAAATAAGCGTCGTTGGAACTAACTTGCTCGACGATCAGACGCATGAAGCAAATGGCTGGTATACAAAATATTCCGAAGTCGAACGCGGCGTTTACGCAAAACTGACGTATCGCTTTTAAGGGATCTTTAGGATAAATTTCTAAAACAATGATGAAACACAGGTTATTATCTCACATAGGATTAATAGTGATTGCGGTACTTACTGCATCCTCCGGGTATTCGCAGGAGCGCACTCCTTTTGAAATAAAGAGTTCCTATATATTCAATTTCATTAAATACATTGAATGGCCGGCAGAAGCCTTTTCTGCGGATAAGCCGGAAATTGTAATCGGTCTGTTAGGAAATGATTCCAAGGCAAATACATATTTGAAGTTGATTAATGACTCCGCGAAACTGATCAATGGAGACAAAAACTTGAAAGCTAAAATATCAAAAAATCGTAAAATCATAACCAAGAAGGTTACTTCATTGAACGATTTCGGGACTTGTCATATTTTGTTGATTCCTTCCGAGGATGTTCTGAAAAAAATAACCGGCAAAGATCGCAGTGGTTTACAAGCGCTTAATGAAAAATCGAAAGGTTTCCCCACGTTATACATTGGCGATTTTGAAGGCTTTACTGATGATGCGAATGGACATATTGAATTTAAGGTTGAAAAGAAACGCATCCGCTATATCTTTAATCTCGCTGCGGCCAAACGATCGAATTTCAAAGTAAATTCCAGTTTATTGAAATCTGCATTGCCTAAAAACAAGGGAGAGTGAAGGTGATAAAATGAGACCCATACGCGATTGGTCCATAAAACGAAAACTCTCGTTAATCGTAATCTTATCATGCAGCCTGGCAGCGCTGCTGGCTTTTTTAATGTTTATTATTTATGAAAAAGAAGTGATTAAGAAGGAAATGGCATCCGGATTATTAATCCAAGCGGAAATTATGTGTTCTCTTTGCGAAGCGCCTCTTGAATTTAATGTACCAAAGGATGCATGCGATATTCTAGAGAAACTTGGAAAAGATAAAAGAATCATTGCCGCCCGACTATACATTCGTGAAGATCGTGAAATTTTTGCTTTATATGACCGGGCGCTTACTGAGGGAGAAAGTATCAATTCGCCGATTCAGGATTTTAAGCCCGAAATCGTTGAAGACTTAAAAGAATTAGTAAAAACACCTGTATATAATATCCCCCCCTTGGATCACGAAGATCACGACTATCGATTCTCCCGTGATTATATTCAAGTATCAAAATTATTTGATTATTCGGATGGATCGTCAATTCACAAAGGCAAAATGGAAATCATCTGTGATTTGACAGAATTAAACAGACGATTAATTAATATTATTTTTATAACCATACTTGTGTTAATTGTATCTTTGACATTAGCATATTTGTTGGCAATGCGCTTGATGCGTATGATTACAGAACCGGTATTGCTTTTATCAAGAACAGCGGAAGGTATTTCCAACCAAGGCAATTATTCCATTCGCGCTCAATCGCAAGGGAATGATGAAATCGGCCAGTTAATTCACGTGTTCAACGATATGCTGGATCAGATACAGGAACGGGATACCGCTTTGATCAAGGCGCGTGAAGAACTGGAAGACCGGGTCGAGCGGCGGACGGCTGAATTGCATGAGGCCAATGAAGAACTCGTCCAGGCCAATGAAAAACTGATGGAACTGGACCGGATGAAATCGGTCTTTGTTTCGCAAGCTTCGCATGACCTGCGCACGCCGCTGACCACCATAAAACTCAATCTGGATAATCTCATGCGCGGTGTGGGCGGAGGCCTGACCGATAAACAACAACACGTCCTGGATCGCGCACAAGGAGCCGTCAACCGTCTGACCAATCTGATTAATGATGTTCTTGATCTGAATCGCATAGAGTCCGGCAGGATGATTCTTGAAAAAACCGAAACGCCCTTCGATACACTGGTTAAGAATGTGGTGAAAGAAAACCAATCCGCCGCCGATCAAAAGAAAATCACTCTGCAAAAAGTAATCCAGGATGATTCGTACAAGATTAAGGTTGATGCTGGTAAAATGGAACGCATTGTGGGAGAATTGATAGGGAATGCGATCAAATACACACCGGAAAATGGCCGTGTAATTATCAACCTAACGAGAAATGATAACCATCGCCTTGTTTTATCTATAACTGATACGGGAATTGGTATGTCAGCCCAGGATCGATTGAGAATCTGGGAACGTTTCTACCGTACGGCGGAATCGCAAAAATGCGCCATCGGCAGCGGACTGGGCCTTTCGATCGTCAAAGAACTAGTAGAAATGCATGAAGGATCGCTGGCAGTTGAAAGCGAATTGGGCAAGGGATCAACTTTTACTTTGAATTTACCCATTCAACCTAAATAGAGAGTAATTATGTCAGAAACAAAAATTTTAATCGTAGACGATGAACTGGAACTCGCTGAAAGTATGGTCGACTTGCTGGAGTTTGAGGGCTATGCCTCAGAATTGGTGGGAACCGGTGAAGATGCACTGATCTGGTTGGAAACCAAAATTCCCGATCTGGTTATTTTAGATATTAAATTACCGGGCATCGATGGTATAGAAGTGCTCCAAAGGATTAAAAAAAATCATCCCGACCTACCGGTTGTGATCGTCAGCGCCTCCTCTCAAAGAGGAACGAGAGAACTAGCCAGGAAATTGGGCGCTGATGAGGTATTGCTCAAACCTTTTGATGAAGATTTTCTACTCTCTGCTATCAGACATCTTATTGATAAGGAGTAAACCATGAGAGATATCGAACATAAAATTCCATTGCTTGTGATTGACGATGAAGAAGATATCCGTTTGAGTCTCTGCGATTTTCTTGAGTTGGAAGGTTTTGAAACAATCACGGCATCCAATGGATCCGATGCATTAACGAAATTAGAAAGCTGCACGCCGTCGATTATTATTTCTGATATCATGATGCCTGAAATCAATGGCCTTGAACTGTTAGCAGAACTGCAAAAACGTAAAATTCATATCCCGGTTGTGATAATGACAGCCTATGGGACAGTTGAACGCGCTATTGAAGCCATGAAAAACGGCGCATCGGATTTTGTTACCAAACCGTTGGATTTGGATTATCTGTTGCAAGTCCTGAACCGGGTTCTAGAACGTAAAAGCATGGAAGAACAGATCCAATTACGAAAGCAGCAATTGATACAAACCGACAAAATGGCGTCTCTGGGGCAACTTGTTGCGGGATTGTGTCATGAGATTAATAATCCGGTTAACTTTATTAAAAGCAATATACAACCGCTTAAGGAAGATATTCAGGATTTGTTTTCTTTTGTAAAAATTATTGTTGATAATCAACAAAAGATTCCTGAAGATGTATTAAAAAAAATAAATCTGCCGCAAAAGATGAAAGAGATCGATTATGATTTAGATGACATAAAAAAAATTCTTGACTCTTTTGATGAAGGTTCAAATCGCATAGCCAGTATCCTGTATAATCTTCGTCTATATTCCAAAGTCGATGATGACTACTATTCTTCCTTCAATATTCAAGAAGCAATCGATTCGTCGCTTACATTGCTTTATCCTCTCTATAAAGATCAAATAAACATACATAAAGAATATAAATCATTCCCGCTGACTCGCTGTTCTCCCGGTCAAATCAATCAAGTTTTTTTTAACATCCTCAAGAACGCTATAGAATTTAATCAGAGCGGAGGTGATATTTGGGTGCTTACCGGATATCAGGATAATAATATCACAATTACTATCCGTGATAATGGCGTTGGTATTCCTAAAGAGAATCTATCCAAGATATTTGATCCCTTCTTTACAACAAAACCGGTTGGTTCAGGTACTGGCCTGGGCCTTTCTCTTTCTTACAGCATTATTGAACAACATGAGGGAAGAATCGCGGTGGAGAGCGAAATGGGTAAAGGGTCGAAATTTATTGTGTCACTGCCAATTAAGTCGAATTAAAAAAACATAATAAGAGCGATTACCAGAAGTAGATTGGTATATGATCAATAGACAAGCATATTTTTTTATGGGAGAATCTAAGCATGGAATTCGAGCGACTATCTCTCGACAGCAATTAATTGCAGTCCAAAAATTGATATCCACCCTTGATTTGCATTACGCAAAGGTTTGACCGTTAGTTTTGTACAAATAAAAAGGGGCGCTGCAACTCAATTGGCGTGAATTCTATAATCCATTATATTAAAGCGATTCCGAGGATTTCATGGCTTCTCCCAAACGTATTTTGATTGTTGACGACGAACAGGCCTTGCGTGATATGCTTGCCACGATTTTGAATTTTCACGGGCATGAAACGGAAACCGCTCAGGATGGATTCGAAGCTTTAGCCAAAGTAAAACTCGATATCGATCTGGTTTTAACCGATATACAAATGCCCGGAATGGATGGTTTTGAAGTAGTTCGGCGAATCCGGGAAGACGCCGATGTTCGTGATATCCCTATTTGCGTTGTAACTGGCAATACATCAAAAGAAGATCAACTTCGCGCTGTGCAAGCGGGGGCCAGTGATTTTATCTGCAAACCTGTTGATGAAATAGAATTACGGATTCGTACGGCTTCTTTGTTGAGACAAAAAGAAGCGCAGGATGCTATAAAAATTTATCAAAAAGAACTCGAAGCAAAAATCGACCAACGTACGGCTTCACTGCGCAAAGCGCTCGACGAAATGGTCGCAGCCCAGCGACAATCTCATCAAGCTCATTTAGATACTATTCGGCGTTTGGTGATCGCTGCCGAATATAAAGATGAATGTACAGGGAATCACATACAACGAATTAGCTTGATCTGTGAGTTTATAGCCCTAAAACTCAATCTTCCTGCAAATGATGTTGAATTGATACGACTCGCCAGTCCCATGCATGATGTAGGCAAACTTGGAATTCCCGATCATATCCTTCTTAAACCCGCTAAGTTAACAGTTGATGAATATGAAATCATTAAAAAACATACGACGATTGGCGCCAGTATTTTGAATGATTCTGCCTCTGAATTGATCCAAACCGGGGAAATAATCGCCCTTTCCCATCATGAAAAGTGGAATGGAAAGGGATATCCAAAGCAGCTTAAGGGGGAAGATATTCCACTCTCTGGCCGAATATGCGCGCTTGCGGACGTTTATGATGCTCTGTCCAGTAAGCGGCCTTACAAAGAAGCCTTTCCTCATGAGAAAGTAATTGAAATTATAAGAGAGGAAAAAGGGAAGCATTTTGATCCAGATTTAACTGATCTCTTTTGTGAAAACTTGGATGAGATTTTAAAACTTACAAAAGAATACGAATAATATGCAATTGTCTTTATATTTCAATGATTGTCAATATTGCTATAAATAATGCTGCAACTAACGCTTAGGGATACTTATGTTATCGATCATTAAATATTGAAAAGGAAAGAAAGCCTATGAATACTGAGCTTCAAAGGTTTTTTCCAGCTATCCTGGCTATTCTGTTTCTTGTCCTGCTAGTGGGGATATTAATCAGCTATGCGTTTCTTGATGTGGGATTTATGTCTTTTATTGACTATCCCTCTTTAACCATGACATTGGGAGGTGGATTTTTACTAACCTGGACCCAATTTTCGATTCGGGATATGAAAGAAGCAGCATCGAGTTTGATTGATCGGCGGTCACCGAAACAGGATCGGTTTTATCGGGATTATTTTTGGCATTGCGTCATTCGTAACTTACTGATTATCGGAGCTTTGGGAAACAGTATCGGGATCGTTCAGATACTCGGTAGTTTAAGTAGTTTGGATTATCTTGCCGCTTCGTTGGCCGTAAGTATGCTGACTTTCTTATATTCAATTGCTTTTTGTCTTCTTTTACCGATCCCCGCTTTATTAATGAACAGATCGTCAGCAATAACCAAGAAACATTGCCATGAGACGAAAGTCAGACGTTCGCTCGTTCCGGTTTCCATAGGATACATTCTTTTAAGTACCTTATTTCTATTGGCTATCCTACTGGGAAGCAGCATTTTGGATTTTGTGGATACGCCTTCCTTGTTATTGGTTTTTGGCTCCAGCCTGTGGGTATATTTGATTGCTATTAAATGGCGCCGACTGGGATTCGGGCTAGGAATCTTCATATCGCTTGCACTCGGATACTATCTTATCCAAGCAGATCACCATCCAGTATTACTAGGTTTGATTGTTCTTTTATGGGGAACTCTCTTCTATGGAATGAAATCGAAAACTGGGTTCTTGCGAAAAATGCCACAGGGTGAATTATTGACCGTTACCCTGTTCCTGGCTGGTTTATGTGGAGGTCTTATAGGAATTTCAGATATTATTCTCAATATCCAAATTCCAGAGAGAATCGGGCCAAGCGCTGCATTTGCTATAATATCCGGACTCTACTGTTTATTGATTTTCATGTTTCTATCAAATCCCATGGAAGATAGAGATAATTTAAGTCAAAGAAAAATGCAGGATTTCAGTATTAGCCGTTCTTGTTGGTTTTTCTTCCCGATTCTCACACAGGGATTTGTACTTTTCGTAATGGTCGTTCTTCTCATATCTATCAATGAAGATCAATACCACTCCATTGAACGTTTTTTGCAAACCTTGCCCGCTAATATTCGAGTCCCCATGCAGATGTCGGGCGTTTGGTTAATGACGTTGTTCCTGTTTATCTTAATATTCGCCGCCGGGCTTTTTATCATGCTATATAAAAGTTATGACCGGATTCAACGCACCAAGGAACAATTGCTGCGTTCGGAAAAAATGGCCTCTCTGGGGCAATTGGTTGCGGGAATCGCCCACGAAATCAATAATCCCAGCAATTTCATTAAAAGCAACATCCCTTCCTTAAAAGAATACTTGTTTGGATATAAGAATATTGTGGATGACATATACGAAAGAAAAGAACAATTGCCCAATGAACTTCGCTCCCTATTCGATGAGGCCTATCGCAAAGCGGATTTGGATTACGCCAAAGATGATGTGGAAAAACTGATTCGCTCTTTTGACGATGGCTCGAACCGTATCGCGCAGATTGTGGCTGATCTGCGCCAGTATTCTCGCGTGGATGAGAGTTATCGTTCAGTTTACGATATCCACGAAGCAATCGATGGTTCTCTCAATTTGCTGATCCACCGTTACAAAGAACATGTAACCATCCATAAAGATTACGGCGACATTCCTCTCCTGCAATGTTCCCCTGGGCAGATCAATCAAGTTTTCCTGAATCTATTAGCGAATGCAGAACAGGCCATTGAAGGCCAGGGCAATGTTTGGATCACGACCTACCGGGATGATGATAAGGCCGTAGTGGAAATTCGTGATGACGGCAAAGGAATCCCCCTTGATATCCAAGAGAAAATATTTGATCCTTTCTACACGACAAAATCGGTAGGTGAAGGAACCGGTTTAGGATTATCTATCTCATATAGTATTATCGAACAGCATGGGGGTAGTATAGCGGTTATAAGTGAACCAGGAAAAGGTGCTCTGTTTACTCTCAATTTACCAATTCGTCCTTAAATGGCGAATCAGAATGTTATGATGAAAACCACTCTTACCCTATATTTTAAGGGAGAATAAATTGTCACCATGAATGAAAATAGTGAGAAGCCTTCTTCGGAAACTGAACAAGTATTTGTATATGCATTAGCGGATGTGCTGATCAACTCCGGAATCATTGATACCGATGATCTCCGGCAAACAATCATAAAATGGCGCAAACACATGGGCGTTGAAACCCAGGAAGAACCCCTTGCCTTTCTAGCGCCCAAGCCAGTTGTTCCTGATGAAGATCAGGCCATTTCATCCCCTAAAACAATTAACACCATAATGATTGTCGATGATGTGGTTTTCATCCGTGAAATGATCAAGCGGACTTTAATTCTTAACGGTTATAATGTTGTGGCCGAGGCGGGCAACGGTCTGGAAGCCGTAGGTATATTCCACGATGTTCAACCCGACCTTGTCTTAATGGATATCGAGATGAAAAAAATGAGTGGTTTGGATGCGCTCCGGATAATCAGGGAAACCGATACAACAACACCGGTGGTTATTATGACCGGTAATCCGAAAAAGAACTATTTACAAGAAGCCTTGAAATGGGGAACTACCGATTTCATTATCAAACCGGTAGATATCAACCGTTTGTTGACAGTATTAAAAAAATTCAAATGAATTCTATTTTATTTTATTATATTCAGGAGAAATTAAAATGAGTTTCAAGCATACGATTCTCTGTGTGGATGATGAAGAATATAACCTTGATGCGCTTCGGCGCGTTTTGAGAAAAGATTATGAAGTCTTGACGGCTTTAAGCGGAGCGGAAGGACTGGAATTGTTGCAAACCCATCAGGTCTCTCTGATTGTTAGCGATCAACGCATGCCGCGAATGTCCGGTGTTGAATTCCTTGAAAAAAGTATTGAATTATGTCCGGGAATTGTACGCATCATTCTTACTGGTTTTACTGATGTTGATGATTTGATCGGGGCGATAAACACTGGCCGCGTCTATCGCTATATCAATAAACCATGGGATCCGAATGATTTATTGATCACGGTAAAAAGGGCGCTTGAAAATTTGGAATTAACTATTGAAAATCGGAGATTATTAGACGATGTGGTGCGGTTGGAAAAACTGGCGACCGTCGGTCAGGTGGCTAGCGGCATCAACCATGAAGTACGTAACCAACTTAGTGTATTGATGGGCGTGCAACTCATTCAACAGATGCATCCAGACGATGAATTGATCAATAAGGTCTCCAATCAGGTGGTTATGGCTAGAGACCGGATATTGACTATCCTGAACGAAATAAAATCGTATGGGAAACAGACGTGCGAGACCTTGAAACAGGAATCTATTGCCGTTTCTAAATTACTTGTACCGGTTTTAAGCATTCTCGAATTCGATCCAGAAACTAAACACATCCAATATGAAATAACAAATCCTGACGATCCTTGTTTTATCTGCGACCAGGATCGAATCATTCAAGTATTAATCAATTTATTGCGAAATGCCGCCCACGCCATGAACGGAGAAGGTTCCGTGATTATTGAAGTAAATTCCAATAAAAAAGAAATTACGATCAATATTATCGATACAGGATGTGGAATCCCTACAGACATACAGGATAAAATCTGGCAACCATTTTTTACCACCAAGGGAGAAAAAGGTACGGGCTTGGGTTTAGCCATAACCAAGCGGATCATTGAAGCGCATAATGGGAATTTAAGTTTCAAAAGCGAAGAGGGAAAAGGCTCTACTTTTATTATCAGATTACCTGTAAAAGAAGATATAGAATAACTAGATCATACCTGGGATCATACAACGTTCCGCTTTGATATCGTCGATTTGGCGCATAATTAGAGAGAAAAATAGAAAAGATTGTCTTTTTCGAGAATCAAACATGATATTAAACGAATATGATTCTGATAATTGCACTTAGGTGCATGATACAAAGAAATCATAAAAATAACATAAGCAATTTATTGAGAGTAACTACGCTTTAGAAACTAACAATCCCGCAAGTTTATCGACATTATGCGAATGTCCGATTAAAAATGGCTCCATTTTTCTGCCGTCGATCAGTTGGCCGAATTCAATTTCCCCGTCACCTAGATAACGCATCTCTCCCCCGGCCGCATTTATGATGGCCGCCGATGCCGCAATATCCCAGATGCGCACCTGCATGAGGATGCCGCCATGCAGGTTGCCCCGCGCCACATAGCACATATGCGCCGCCGCCGATCCAAATGACAACACCCGGCCTTTGTATTGCATGGAAAAGCCTCTTACCGTCGCGGATGGCGCCACGATGCAGGTGGCGCGATCCATCTCACAAGGCTCGGCGACATTGATAATCCGGTCGTTGACATGGGCGTGACTGCCTTCGTAGGCCCAGTATAATTCATCCACAACGGGCAGATAAACAAAACCCAACACCGGCTTCTTTTTATATAAAAGTCCCACCGAGATGCACCAGACCGGTAATTCATAGACAAAGGGCGCCGTGCCGTCAATCGGATCAAGCACCCATATATAATCAGAGTTATCCAGCTGGTGGTGGCCAAACTCTTCGCCCAATACGCCATGTTCAGGAAAGCGCTGTTCAATCTCCTGTTTCAAGAATAATTCAACTTCTCTATCCGCAACCGTGACCATGCTGCGATCCGCTTTACGTTCAGCTATTACGTTGGAAAAATACCGCTTGGCGATTTCTCCAGCCTGATATACCACCGGACGCATTTCCTGCGCGATTTGGCAAATGTCCATGCAAACCTACTTTCTGTCCAAACAACTAATCCATATAACTCTATTTATACTTTACGCATCATTTTCGTCCAGGTCAGGCGCACAATCAGTCATGACGTTTACCCCAGGCCACCCATTTCCAAATCACCTGACCGTTGGGCAATCTTATTAATTGCTCCGATGGGGCTATGGGCAATTCTTCCTGACGCAGTAAATATAATATGCGCCCCTGGGATTTATCCAATACGGATTGTACTGGCTTGCCAATAGGATAAAACTCGACATTTTCTATGTTTTGCTGCTTGATCCACTGCTCAGGCGAATATTCGCCATAGAATAGAAAAAACACATAGGGGTATTCCGCCAATCCGGAGACGATGATTTTATCGGCTTCACTATTATGTTCATTATACCAATGCAACGCATCCTTATAGCCATATTCCCAGTCCAGAGCGGCGTATTTCGGATAGCGAAACATTAAATCATACTGAAAGATCAAGGGAAAAAGAACAAGCGCTATTAACCATACCACCACGCAGGTTTTTATGGTTTCCCTGGATATCCGGATGGATATTTCATTCTTCCATTGATACAACGCAACAATGCCATAAGCTGCCATCACCTGCAAAACCGGTATGGCGAAAACGCTGCGCAGCGCATGGGGGATGCTCTCACGGGTGCAGGCGGCGGCGATAGGAAAACAGAAGAACCAAACCAGCAACACCCGGTCAATGCGTGAGCGGCGCCGCACAGCCTGGATTATCCCGGCAACCAGCAACGGAAAAATATACCAATGAGCCTGTCCGAATACATTAGTATTATGGCGTAGGTTTCCGTCGCCATTCAAAAAAAGGAAACCGGGAGATAGATGAAGCATGTAATTCTTAAGCCACTCGATAACCGCTCCTGACAACGGTTGATCGAATATCCAAATATTTGAAAGCCGTGCGGCGCTTTGTTTCACTTCAAATAGAAGATGGTAAGCTAACGGACAACACCCCACAGCGAAAAGAGCAAAGAACGCTATCAATGATTTCAGGTATATGCTTCGGTTTGCAGCAGATAAATTGCTCTTTGAAAACGAGGCGGCCCAGATCAAGACGCACAACACCGGCGCAAATAACCGCGCCGGGGCGTAGGTGTAAAGAGCGACTAGAAAACACAGGCTCGACAGCAAAGCATGAGATACAGAGGGAAATTTTCGATTCCCTTCTCTAAGAAAGAAATAAATCCCCAATGGAACGCTCACCGTCAACAGAATTGACTGGTTAGCCCATCGACTGAGCAAGATGCTCCAGGGCGACAAACATATAAAAAGCGCGGCCCATAAACCAATAGTCGATCCCCAAAGAGAACGCGCCAGAAGATAAACCACCAATACAGATGCAACCCCTGCTAAACATGCCGGAAGCCGCACTGCTGTTTCGCTCAAACCAAACATGGCGATAAATGGAATATCTACATATTGATAGAGCGAAGACGTAGTGACATTCATCGCCTTAACAAAAAGAGGCCAGCATCGTCCACTCTGATCCATGCCCGTCTCTAAAAGGCAATAAGAGGTATAACCCTTATCGGCTTCGTCGCGGAATAAACCAGGCGGATTACGAGATAAACCAATAAACCGCAGGGCGAAAGCAAGAACGATTATCAGTAAAATAAGCCATTCAATTCGAGATTTCATATTTTTATCGTATATAATCCACTTGAAGTTCGGACATTAAATTTCTCCGCTGCCATTTTTGTCACCAGGCACCCAAATCCAACCATCAACCACAACAGAGCGTAAAACCAAATCCTGTCAGAATTGCTCCACTCTACGCCGCCTGGTATCTGCACAAAGAATAATAAAGCATCATGTAAATAATGGAACACTATCCCGGCTATCAAAGTCCCGGTCTTGTATGCCGTATAAGTAAAACCAATGGTTATGACTATAACAGAAACAGCATCAATCAACGCAGATAAATCAAAACCCTTTATATGCAAAAGACCGAAAAGAACAACCTGAATAACAACAGCCTTCCGGATGGATTTTGTTAAACCCAACAGAATCAGCATCTGGATGCCCCGGTAGAACACTTCTTCCCAGAGGCCGGGATTCAAAGCGAAAATCAGGTGAGTCAGAGTAATGGCCCCGTAGTTCAGGATATATTTTCTCGAAATAATCGATGCAACCAGCATACCCGACAACGTACATGCAGCGAGCATCACTCCAAGTATAATGTGTTTCCAGGCGCTGCCAGGAAGATATAAGCCTATCTTCTGATTAAAATCCTTCACTGGAATTTTGCCAAAGGGAATGCCCAACACTCGCGGGAACAATACGAACGCAGCCAATGCAGCAATCGGGAAATTAATGATCGACTGGATTAACCGGGGAATCTCAATATGGCAAAATAGTTTGAGCAAAAGACAGATCAAGAATCCTAATACGGGAAACAAGATAGTCAAAGCGATAGGTCGAATAATAAGACGTATTTTTTCATGCAAAAAAGTACTCATTATCACCTCTTTCATCGCATCATGCGATTATGTTGAATGGAATCCAATATTCCCTATATGAAACAAAAATCGTCCTTCATTTCTTTTTGGCAATCGATTATCACATTGAGTATTTGAGTTTGTCAACAATGCTTTAAACAAAAGTACGCTTCTTCTGATAATTTTAATCTCTCGTGCAGGAAAATCCTGAAAAACCATGTACTTCAGAATCCTAAAATATTTGAAAATAAAAACGAATTATTTCGACGTAAGACCTTCAAAAAATAACAAACTGTGCAAACATCAATCGAATTTCATTATGAACGTGCTACAATGATTTGCGTGTTACAATATATATAATAAGCAAGAGATAATATTTGACGCACAAACTAATAAATAAAATCCAGGAGTGATCATGGGAGCCAAAGAAGAATTATACAGCAAGGGACTCGATCTCTTCGACGAAGGCAAAAACGAAGAAGCCATTGAGCTATATAAAAAAGCCTTAGAAGAAGACTCCAATGATGGAGAGATTTATCTGGCCATCTCTATTGCATATCAACAAATGGAAGATTTTGATAACGCATTGGAAGCAGCGAAAAAAGCAGCGGAATTTGATTCGCATGAACCGCTGGTTTATACCAACCTGTCGCGCGTGTTCGTTAAAAAAGGCATGATTCCCGAAGCGGAAGAAGCCATGAATGCTTCACGCCATCTTAGCATGGGTAAAATGTAGTCGCCTAATGTGATTCCCCGTTAATCAGAATAACAAATCCGGCAATATGATTTTCTTATTGCCGGATAATGGATTAATAAATACCAAGCAATTCTACCGAAGAAAATCCATCAACGACTGTTGGATCACGTTTGATGACGCTGATAGCGCCGCATTGAAGGCATTCTGCGCCAAGGTCATTTCTGAGACCGATGCGGCCAAATCCGCATCTTCAATGCTGGATAGTTCCTGGCGCATAAAATCTTCGCCATCCTGCAAATTAGCTGAGGTTGCGTCCAGGCGGTTGATTCGAGCGCCCAGAGTGGTTCGTTTATTAAGAATCGCTTCCAGGTCTTTATCAATATTGGTTAATGCTTGCGAAATCCCCTCCGTGTCATCTTGCCGGAGAGCATTTTCAAGGCTTTTTACAGTATTAAAAATATTCTGTTCTTCTATTTCATTAACATCGCCATCGGCGCTGATTCCCATAATCGAAGCAGTATTCTGTTTGCTTTCATAAGCCGTGGCTGGCGTATCAGTTTCAAGAGTAAATGTATAAGCATCAATATCCAGCAGATTGGTTATCCGTGAAGCGGCGTCGGTTCCAGTTGTATCATTGGCTGGATCTATAACAATTACATGACCATCATAATTACTGACGATATTTATTTCGCCGCCGCTATAATAGGCTGAGATCAAACCGCCGCCCGGCCCGGCTTTGCCATCCGACTCATCAATTTTCTTCACCAGGCTCTCTATGGTATCCGTGGTAGTGGCGTCAATGGTGTATGTATCAAGCGTTCTTCCAGCTCCATCACGCACTTCTATATCAAACGAACCATTCGACATAGTCCCGAATGAGGCGCCCAGAATGTCGGTTTCAGCTAAACCAGCACTGGATTGCACCCGGACCGGCGCTGGAGGACTGAACAAACCTAAATCACGGGCCAGAGTTCCGTCAAACATGTCGACGATGCTCAACTCACCCTCACCAGCTCGAAGAGAAACAATATTGATGCCGGTTCCGCTTTCATTGATGCGCGCTTCAACGCCGACTTTTGAATCATTAATAGCCCGAATCACATCACCGATAGTTTCTGCATCCTGCAGATCGATGCCGACATTATCTCCATCATTGGAAATGGCGATTAATCCCCGGTTTGGATTAGGCTCACTGCCTATTGGAGGCGGCGCATCACGGCGCACTCCCAAACTACCGTCAACCGGATCGACCAATGCGCCGGGCAGATCATCCAGTTTGGTATCCATTGAAATTCTTCCGGCGTCGGTCACCGTAACATCACTGGTTACGGCGTCAATGGCGACACTCTGAGTTATGTCGCGGCCAAATAATTTGCGAACGTTATCCACCTTAAACACATCAGTACTGCTGGTTGCGGATAAACTGATCCCGCTTTGGTCTGCATTGATATACGCTGTCGCTCTCCCTTTAAGGGCGGGATGATTATTTATAAGTTCCAGTAGATCCTCTACCGTCGAACCAGGCATATCGTCATCATTACCAACCACTGCATCGAAATCGCGACCTTCCGTTAATGCGCGTAAGTCGATATCAATCACCTCGTCATCAATAGTAATCCGAATCGCTTCCAGTTCATTAATAAAATCAGGATCGCCATTGGCGAGATAGGCGTCATTCCCTTCAGAATCGATATTGGTTATTGCCAGGTTATCTCCGAAAGGAACAGCAGGATTATCATAAGGACCATTATTGGTTCCCGCAAAAAGAAAAGAACTATTCTTTACGCTTACTCCGCCCCTGGCTGGAGCGGGACTGATAGTTCCATCAGTAATCGGATCGGTTGCGGGATACCCACGGGTTAGCGGACGCGAACTTTCCACTACCCGATTCATCCCCAAGGCGCTCAATAAATTTAAGCCATTGGGAGTATCCGGTTCAAAACCCAGTTGCCGTTCACCATCACTTAAGTCAAGTCCATCGGTTCTTTTTGATGTAATTACCAACTGGTTCCGTTCATTAATGCTGGCAGTGACATCCTCTACTTGCACATTAATTCGATCAACAACATCTTCCAGCGAATCGGTTGAAATATCAACGCGAATTTCATTACCATATATTTCAAACGAGGCATACTGGTTGGGCAATTCAGTAGGGCTATTGTTCGGATTGGGCGACGGATCAACCAACGCTCCCTGAGGACCATCAGTCACCGCAGGAAGATTGGTGAAATTGGGATTGGCTTTGCTTAATTGTTGATATAAAGGCGCGGAAACATCTTCAAT
Source organism: bacterium (assembly GCA_963662285.2). Taxonomy (GTDB): domain Bacteria; phylum Hinthialibacterota; class Hinthialibacteria; order Hinthialibacterales; family Hinthialibacteraceae. The sequence goes on along the minus strand of CAXXMV010000006.1, from coordinate 1,085,182 downwards.
GCTCACTGCTCCGGTGATCTGGTTAGGAGTATGCAGGAAGGTATCGAAGCCATTCAGGTTATTGGTGATTTGCGCATTCTTGCTGATCATCATGTTTCGTTCAAAATCATCGCCATTATAAATAATCGCATTATCTTTTACGCTAAAAGCGTTTCCATCAGTAACGCTGCCGCCAAAGATTGATTGGCCTTTGTAATCAGTATTGGATAGATCATAGATATGTCCGTATAATTCCGCTATTTGTTCAGCAATGGAAATCCGGGCATTAGGATCAATACTGTTTCCACCTTGCACGCTTAAACTGCGTATGCTTTGCAGCGTCTCAGTCAAACTATTCATGGTGGTTTCAGTCAACTCAAGATTACCACGAGCCGATTCCACATTGCGTTGAAAACTGCGCCCCTGCTGAATCGAAGATCGAAGATTCAACGCTACCGGGAAGCCGATAGGATCATCCACCGGCTTGGTGATCCTCTGTCCGGTAGATACAACATTCTGAGCATCAGTATACCTCTTGATACCTCGCTGAAGATTGAATAACGTCCGGTCGCTTATTAGATTTTGCGTAATTCGAACCATGATAATTCACCTTAATTAGGCGCCTATTTGATTGATGATTACATCAATCAGGCCATCGATTGTGGAGATAAAACGCGCTGATGCCTGATAGGCTTGTTGAAAACGGATAATATTGAGAGATTCCTCATCCAGAGATACTCCGGAATTTTGTTCGCGCAATGTTTCCAGTTCGCGCAGGATATCTTCAGTCGTTTGAAGAAACTGTCTGGTGCGGCTTCCCTCGTTGCCCAGACTGGCTACTGCTGAGCGGTAAAACTCGTTCAGCGTCATCTTGTCGATAACAATCTTGTCTTGCAATTGCGCTATAGCCAACGCTGATTCGTTATTTCCCCGTGCACCGTCTTTCGAAGCTCCCAGTAGATTATTATTTTTCTTTATATCCTGGTTTATTTCCATTGATAACGCATCAGTTCCATTGAACAACGAATTGATGCCGACAGCTGCCAGGAAATAACTGCTATCACCAACAAAGGTTATTTGATCATTATCCGTAGTTGAAATCTCTATGATATCGTTGTTTATAATCTGCGCCCGCACGATGCCGCCGATTGAATCTCCAATCGATATAGTCTGATCCGCGCCTAGTATCGGATTATCTCCGGTTGCGGCCAAAACCGGACCATTTGTAAAACCTAGCGCGGAAAGAAGAAGGCTGTCGTCACTGCGAAATGTAAATTCATAACCTTCTTCTGATTTAATTTGCAATTGATTTTTAGTTGGGTCGCTTGGATCGCTCACGATAGAAGCCCTTAAAGGAGCGCTATAATCACTAGTTGTGCGATTTATCTGCTCAACAATATCGTTAAGCGTAAAAACACCGCCCGTTTTGGATGAATCCGCTTGAACCGGAACCTCAACTATATGAGTAACTTTACCATCTTTTTCCGCAACTATTATTTCGAAACTGCCTTCCTGAAATGGCTGGTCGCCTATCTTTCCGAATCCATCAATTTCAGAAAAGCCCATCGCTTCCACCAGACCGGTGGTATCATTGCGGAAAAAGAATGAGCGATTATTATCAGCTGTAATGATGAATTCATTATCGGCTGTAATTTCCACATTGATATTGTTATCAAATCCCTCCATTTGCGCAGCCAGTTCATCCAGCGTATTCACGCCAGCCGCCGCAATGTCAATGGTATGCATGACGGGAATATTATTGTTATCAACTATAACAAAATCAAAACTGCCTTCGCCGATAATAGTCGGAGGAGGTCCGGCGTAAACTGTGTTAAAATTCGGGCCGCCCGCTCCCAGCAAAGAGTCCGCTGAGTCTCCGGTAAAAACGGTTTGCGTTTTTGTCGCATTGCCGCCAATCAAGGGAACAGATGGATCAGTTATAGGAAAGTCAAAACCTTGGACAATTCCGGAATTATCATTTTCAAAAGAGATTGTGGCGCCTCTCTCAATTGCCTCTATCCGCAAAACGGTACTATCGGGATCAGTAGTACTGGTTACTAATTGCGCACGGATTCTACCGGCGCCGGTATTCTGTATTTCAGCGGCCACCTCTTGCAGCGTCATTGCGCTGTTGATCGTAACCGTAAAGGGATTAATGCCACTCGTATTCGGGTCGGAATCCACTTCACTTCCCGCTGGATTCCGCAGACGAATATCGAAGGTATAATCACCTGCTGCCTCTGCAATTGGCTTCCCTTCTAATGACGCAAACGAAGCAATTGCGCCAGGCAATTCAGTTGCATCCGCTCCTAAATTACCCTGCACCTTTGCAATATAAACCGGATCAAACTTCAGTGATGAACGAACGCTGCTTACTACACCATCACTGCGGTCTATACGTTCAACTATATCATTCAAGGTGTCTTCGACGTTAATATTTACATCAAAAACATCACGAGCCTTATTATCTTCATCCGCCACCCTGATGGAGAACGTTCCATTTTGCACCGGGTATGGACTATTACCTATGCTTTTCCTACTGGATAATACCGGATTATTGAAAATTCGATCCAGCGTTATTATACTATCCTCATCTTCAGCACCTTGCGGAAAATCAAAGTTACTGGTGACTTTGTCATATCCCTCAACGCCGGAAGAACCACAGTGAATTTTATTTACTTCATACATAACGCCGCGAGCTAATTCATCAATCTGATCCTGAAGAGATGGCACAAGACGGTCGCGGGCGTCAAGGATGGCGCCCAGTTTTCCGTTTCTGATATCTTTATCTATGACATCCATGCCCCCTGCGCCGATGCGAATACTGACGATATCAAGGTTCTCAGTATCAACGCTTTCTAATTGGAGCATTGTGGCATTGACATTATCTACAACAGCTTGGCCGGCAATTGAGACGTTTATTGTCCCATTAGGATTATCAATAACTTTTATCGGAACAATTTCTGAGAGTTCTGTAACTAGTTTATCGCGCCGGTCATGAAAATCATTGGCATTTACCTTGCTGCCTCCCTCCGCCGCCGCAATCCTTTCATTTAGACTGGCAATCTCCTGCGTTTTTTGGTTTATTTCCGCTGTATAAAATTTTACTTGTTCATTAAGGTCACTACGCAATGAGCCAAAATCGTTCGCGATGGAAGAAAATGACTCTGCTAATGTTCGCGCGCTTTCCACCACAGCTGAACGGACTTCAGGCGCTTCCGGAGAATTTGTTAGTTCATGGAAAGCATCAAAAAAATTGGATAAAAGATTATTCAGCCCTCCATTTGAGCTGTTATTCGAAGTATCGGATATCGTAGTCAATGGATCATTCATTATTGATCCGATTCGATCAATAATCGAATTCAGTTGTTCATTGAAATTCTTATCACTGGTCGCATTATTGATCTGAGTTTCCAAAAGCATATCTCTAATACGTTCAATGGTTACGACGCTTACTCCCTGCCCTGCCGCTCCATTGGGAAACATGATCGGATCGATCGTAGTCTGAACAATCCGTTGGCGTGAATATGCTTCATTGTTAACGTTGGCGACATTATTACCTGCGGTATTAAGCCCGGATTGAGCTGCGCTCAATCCACGAGCGCCAACATTTAGTATTCCAAAGAGGGTAACCATGTCTTCATCCAGTTTTTCGGATTATTTATCCATATTACACAGGCAAAAACCGGCAAATTTTGCCGATTCTCTTGCCTGGAAAGAGGATTTATTGGATATATTGCAACCTCTATGCCCAAATTAAAAAAACTTTGTATTATTTGATTGTTATGATTAGAGAGATTATGAAAAAATTCACTCTTTTCATCTATTCAGGGGTAATGCATTGCTGTAGATTTAAGGAAATAAAATAACTTGATAATCGATTACATTTAATTATTGGGAGAAAATAATGAATAACGATATTTCACGGAGACAATTTAACCGGGTTGCAACCGGCGCTTCCGTTTTTCTGGCTTCAGCGCCAGCCATCAATGTACTGGGAGCCAATGAGCAGGTTAATGTTGGTTTAATTGGATGCAGCGGCCGGGGAAAAGACCTTATTCGTGAATTCCTCAAATGCGACGCTAATTTCCTGGCAGTATGCGATATTGACCAGAATCGTCTTAAAGTAGGACAGGAACTCGCCGGAGGCGAAGACGTCAAAACCTATAAGGATTATCGTAACCTTTTAGAACATAAAGGATTAGATGCGGTTATCATCGCCACGCCTCCCCATTGGCATGCACTGCCATTCGTCGATGCCTGCAAAGCGGGGTTGGATATCTACTGCGAAAAAGCCTTGGCTGTTACAGTTTGGGAAGGTCAGCAGATGATCAAAGCAGCCCGGAAATACAACCGCGTGGTGCAATGCGGAACCCAATCTCATTCCGCCGAAAATTTCCAGGAAGGCGTCAAGTTACTACATGAAGGCTACATAGGTAATATCCAAAAAGCCAAAAGCTGGAGCCTGCGTAATAATAATCCCCAAGGCATGGGACAAGCCAGGTTTACCGAACCACCCAAGGAACTGGATTGGGATTTCTGGCTGGGACCATTACCCAAACGTCCCTATTTCCCCCAAAGATGCCACGGCGGTTTCCGCTGGTTCTGGGATACCGACGGCGGTTGGATGACAGATTGGGGAGTCCATCAGCTAGACATCGTTCTATGGGGCATACAGCAGAGCGACCCGCTTTCCATATCCGCTGAGGGTGGGAAATTCTTCTTCACCGATTGCTCCGAAACGCCCGACACGCTGGATACTATCTTCAAATTCAAAGATTGCCTGGTTGAGTTCACCCTCCGCTCCGGCAATGCTTTTGATCCACCTCATCAACCTAAAATGGCCACCTGGGACGGATACGGCATTGAATTCTATGGATCAAAAGGGACTCTTTTCCTGGATCGCGACCGGCTTATCGTCTGGCCGGAAAAAGAACCTTTCGGTAAGGGAACCCCAGCCATAGATAAAACGGTAGATCACCTGGACATGAATACTCGGCATGTCATGGATTTCCTGACAAAATTAAAAACGCGCGAACGTTGCGTCTGCGATGTGGAAGTATGTCATAAAGCATCCAATATCTGCCATTTAGGCAGCATTGCCTACAGAACGGGCGAGCGCCTGGTATGGGATGGCGAAAATGAGAGAATCACCAACCACCCAGAACTGAATTCATGGCTCAGAAGACCTTACCGCAAACCATGGAAACTTGAGGTATAATCATAATCCCCTGAACAGCAGTTCAATTAGGATTTTGATTATTTATGAAAAGGATTCATATAACAATCCCCTCTTGAATTCTCACCCATGCTTGGGGGAGAGGGGTTTTGGCATATAACCAGTTATATAATTTTGACTTAGTCATACTAAACACTTTAGTCTAACATTCCTCTCCCAAGATTGGGAGAGTTTAGGAGAGGGTTGATAACGACGCAATTTTAATAGAAAGACCTTATTATAATGAAACAGTATTACATTAAGATATCTATCTGGTTCTGGTTATTCACCGGAACCTTTTTTTACTTGATTCACCAGACCCAGGCGGCTGATCAATGGATTTCGTTTGAAGGCGCCAACGGCGCGGGAAATGGCAAGCATATCGTCTTGGTTACAGGCGATGAGGAATATCGATCAGAAGAATCAATGCCCCAATTAGCCAAAATTCTGGCGCTGCGTCATGGATTCAAATGCACGGTGCTCTTCGCTATAGACCGTAAGGATGGAACCATAAATCCTTATCAGAGCGACAATATACCTGGGCTTGATCTTCTCCAATCCGCCGATTTGATGATCATTTTTATCCGCTTCCGGGATTTACCCGATGAACAGATGAAATGCATTGTTGATTACACCAACTCCGGAAAACCCATGATCGGCATAAGACCGACGGTAGCTGCTTTCAAGATTGATGACAATAGTAAAACCTATATCAGATATGATTACAGATATAAAGGAAACGACTTCTATGGCGGATTCGGTCGGCAAATCCTGGGGGAAACATGGATCAAACACTATGGCAGCCATCAAGTAGAAAGCACGCGCGGCCATATTGCTGAAGGGATGGAGCAACACCCAATTGTCAAAGGTTGCCGGGATATCTGGGGACCTTCAGATGTTTATGGAATCACAACCTTAAACGGTGATTGCCAACCACTTATCATGGGTCAAGTTTTAACCGGTATGAATCCAAATGATCCCCCCAATTCTGATAAAGAACTAGTTCCCGTTGCCTGGGCCAAGACATATACCGGCGCCAAAGGGAAAGAATCAAGAGTATTCACTTCTACCATGGGACATGGAGATGATTTTAAAAACGAAGGTTTCAGACGCCTTATAGTAAACGCATGCTATTGGGGTCTGGGCATGGAAAAAGATATCCCAGAAAAATCTAATGTGGATTTGATCGGCGAATACAATCCAAATCCAATTGGTTTCAATGGACATAAGACTGGCGTAAAACCATCTGACCATAAACTACCCCCAAAAATTAGCTGGAGTGATATAACCTCTCCCATAATTTTCCAGGGAGACTCCAAATTCGCTTACCGCGATCCGGCGGTGGTCTATCACAACCAAACCTTCTATCTATATTTCACCCTATCAGAATCAACTGCGGATGGCGGTTATTATAATATGACGGCCTACAGCAAAAGCCGCGACCTGATCCATTGGACTTTTCCCCGCACTATCACGCCCCGCGACCGTGATCTGAATTATTCCAGTCCGGGAAATATCATCCGCTTTGATAATCAATGGTTAATCTGCCTGCAAACCTACCCCACGCCCAATCTGGAAAAATGGGGCAATCAAACATCACGCATCTGGATCATGCGCAGCAATGATTTAGAACAATGGTCTCAACCTGAATTATTAGCGGTTAAGGGCGCTGATATTCCAGTTGAAGATATGGGACGTATGATTGATCCCTACCTGTTTCAAGACGCCGATGGCAAGTGGTGGTGTTTCTACAAACAAAACGGCGTCAGCCTCTCATATTCGTATGACCTGAAAAACTGGACATACGCGGGTCATAGAAAAGCTGGAGAAAATGTAACGGTCCTCAAAGACTATGAAGAATTCATCATGTTCCATTCACCTCAAAATGGCATTGGCGTCAAACGGTCCCAAAACATAGAACAGTGGGGCGATGACGTTCAACTCATTACCCTGGGGCAAAAACAATGGCCCTGGGCGCAAGGCAGATTAACTGCGGCGACAGTGGTTGATCTACGGGATAATCCAACTATAGGAAAGTGCGTCATGTTCTTTCACGGCAGTTCAAAAGATGGACTAAAGGCAATAGGCGCGCATGGTTATGCCAGTATGGGGATGGCCTGGAGCGATGATTTAGTAAATTGGGATTGGCCGGGAAAATAGTAGACTACTCTATTTTACAAATCCAATTCGTAATAACATATTCTTGAATGATATCGATTTGTTTCTCTTAATTAAATACTATTTTGTACGTAGATGTAATGCATGTACAATATGGATTCTTTTGTGTTGGAAGACTGTAGTATAGAAGGTTGGAATATGTCAGCAATATTAACCGTATTTATTGTTTCCCGTTATTCAGAAGATAGACTAAACGACTTTCTCGCTGATGCTGATCCAAAATCATGGATGCAGGATAGATGCAAAAGTCTGCGTCAAGCTATAGGCCAAAATCCAGACGCGCTATGCACTGTATTAATCTCATCAGAAAAAAAACTCATCTGCCAACTCAATCAGCAGAATGTACCGGACGAGAAAATCGCCATAGAAGTCATGCGCAAGTGGACTGAAATCATAGTTCCCAAAATAGGACATTTTCCACTTCTATTTTATATAACCTATGGAAATAATACTCAGGTGCTGGATACCAACCAGATCGACTCAGCAATCTATCAACTAGGCGGCCCATTATTCCTGATTGATGAAGAATTATGGAATAGCCTTTCATTTCTCCGTAAAGAATTCAAAAGCACATGCTTCTATCCATTCTTTAAGGAGGGTCAATGCGCCGTGGTGCGCGAACCGGAAACAGCTTGGATGACGCAATTCGAAGAGAACCTGGAGCGCCTCATAAACCGGCCCACTCGTCATGCATTGGAATACCTTGATAAAGAAGAAGATAACTTACCTCCAGAAGTAAAAAAAGAACGCAAGCAACTGGATAACGTCATCAACCTGCCTTTGCCCGGGCAAAGAATTTCCATGGAACCGACTAAAAATATTATTAATATTCTAAAGGAAGAAAAAGCTGAAGATATTAGCCGTCGCGCATATCAAGACGTTCCCATCGGACGCAAGAAGGATAAAGGCAAAACCGTTGGGGGACGCTCATTACTTATAGCATGCAACAAAGATGTAAATCTAATATCCGGTTGGCGTGATGGAGATGACAGTTTTGAAATTCACAACGCCAATTCACTCCATTTTTATCCATCGGTTCGAGTGGGAAGTTTACCGGAAGCAATGAACAATAGCCGCGTCATTCTTAAAAATGCATGGATTGAGGGATCATACCAGTCGCCTGATTTACCACAGATGAACCAAAGGCCAAAACGAATGATCTGGCCTCAATATCATCTATCTCAAAAACATGATTCAAACCAAAAGGATTAATAAAATGATTCCTCCTTTTCTATCCGTCCATCTTGAGTTAGAAAATCCAACTGCTGAACCGCAAACTATTTTTTTGGAAAAAGGGCGTTGCTTTGAAATCCTGCTTCCTTCTATGGGGCTGCAAAACGCCGCTCTGGCAGAAAATACCGAACTGGAAATCCCTCCACACAGCGAAATCACTGTTGATCTACCGGCCTATTGCTTAAACCAGTACCGCAATATGACCATGAAACGCAATGACGCCACTGTCACTCCATTCGTATTATCGGACAACTGCCGGGATCAGGAAGAAATCTGGAAAAAAGTCGCCTGTCCCGCAGCATAAAGTTCATGTATCTTAAACAAAAAAAAAGAGAGACCGAAAATCTCTCCTGGGATTCTAAATATGTTTTAGTCTACCATAAGAAGTCTGCAATATACGCAACCGTAACTGCACTGTGATTCATTCAACAAATTCTAGTTACTTTTTCTTCTTGTCTTTCTTCTTGTTCTTTTTTTTATCTTTCTTCTTGTCTTTTTTCTTATCCTTCTTATCTTTGTCCTTTTTCGCCATAATATCATCTCCTGTTAAATCGGTTGGTTTAATCTTGAGCGATTTGTTCGTTCAAGTGAGTCAGGAAACGTATTTTTATCAAATACAGTTTCCAAATCCCTGAAGATGCCAAGGCAAAACATAAAGTTCCAAATAATTGGAATACTCAATCTCCCATATATTCACCCTTTTGTCAAGCAAACATTCTGTTTTACCTCTAATATTGAAAAATAATAGATAAATGTCAGTCATTCTTACGTCAACGGCATATCTGTGATATATAATTCTTTTTCAAGTGTATTCTTTTAAGTTATAGATTATGCCCTTCTAACTTTTTCGTTAAATTTTATTTTTGGAGAAGTACATGAAACGTAGAACTTTCTTATCCGGCGCAGCGTCATCTCTACTATTGAATTCAATCCCATACCCCAATAATGCTTTCGCTGATTCCAAAAACAAACCAAACATCATTTTCATAATGGCGGATGATTTAGGATATGGCGACCTGGGCTGTTATGGTCAGAAAATGATTCAAACGCCCTGCATCGACCAGATGGCGCTTGAGGGAACGCGATGCACGCAGACTTACGCCGGTTCCACAGTATGCGCTCCATCACGATGCTGCTTGATGACAGGAATGCATAATGGACATAGTCGGCTGCGCGACAATATCCCTCACGGAACCTTCCTGCTTGATTCTGATATCACTATTGCTGAAGTGCTGCGCCAAGCCGGATATCGAACCGGATGCGTTGGTAAATGGAGCCTGGGCGTTCATGGATCAGAAGGCAAACCCAACGATCAGGGATTCGATGACTGGTTCGGTCACTTAGATCAGGATCAGGCGCATTTCTACTATCCAGATTACCTCTGGGATAATGACCGCATCAAACTACTCTCAGGAAACCGGGGTGAACAGAAACAAGAATACACCCATGACCTTTTCACAGATCGCGCCTTAAACTTTATCGATGAATCAAAAGAGAAACCATTCTTTCTGTATCTGGCTTACACCATCCCCCATTGGTCGGATTATCCAGAGGATTCGCCCGACTCACAAATCGTGCCCAGCGACGAACCATACAGCAGCCGTGATTGGCCGCAGGTCGAAAAAAATTACGCCGCTATGGTGACGCGGATGGATCGCGACGTTGGACGCATCTTAAAACGGTTGAAAGAATTAAACATCGACAATAACACCATTCTGTTTTTCACCAGCGATAACGGGCCATCGGTTGAGGCTTTACACAAACCATCGTTCTTTAATAGCGCCGGACCACTGCGGGGCGCAAAACGTTCAATGTACGAAGGGGGAATCAGGATACCAATGATCGTTCGGTGGCCTGGTCATGTACCAGCCAATCATTCCAACCACCAGCCCTTTGCCTTTTGGGATATCATGCCAACCTTGGCTGAACTGGCGGGAACTGACGCTCCCGATAACATCGATGGAATATCCATCCTCCCTTCCCTGCTTGGAAAAGAACAAAAGCAACAACACAAATATCTCTATTGGGATTATGGACACGCCAGAAAAAAATACTTGCAAGCAGCCCGCATGGGAGACTGGAAAGGCATCCGCAATGGCATTGGTTCGCCTATTGAATTATACGATCTAAAAAACGATATCAGCGAATCAGACAACATCGCTCATCAACATCCCCATATCGTTTCACAGATTGAAGACATCTTTGAAAAAGCGTATACGCCGTCACCTGCTTATCCAATCCTGACGCAAAAAAATAACCTATAAACTACAACCGGGACGCAGCCTGTTGAGTTGCGTCCCGGATAATCCAATACTCTTAAGATCAATCTAACATCATTCCATCTAAATAATATTTTTTATGGAATGAAGGATTAAAATAAATCCCAACTATCAACAGACGCGATTGGTTCAGGACCGACCAGGAGAATGTTATCCAGAACAACGCTGGTTTCAGGATCGCCGCCATTCAACCACAAGGTTATCCCATTCACTCCATCGGTTTCTCCTGAAGTTGCGCGACGGAAAAGAAAATCATCCGCCACCAAAGCTTCCTCTTCACCATCTCTTTGTGCGTAGATGTCAAAATACCATTCTTGGATGTCAACGACCATGCGCATATGAACCAATACTCCATCCCGGTATTCAACGCCATTCGCTGATTCCCAACTGCCGCCGCCGACCCAATCGCCGTTTCGAGCATCGATAAGATCGCCCATGCGGGTGATGGCGCTTTGTTCGTTAAACACGGTGTATGGATCGCCATCGACCAGGTAATTGGCTAAATCGCCGATTGTAAAACCTAAATCCATATGCTTTTCCGGTGGTCCAAAATATTGCCAATCCCAGGTAGCGGTAAGAAAACCGGTATGTTGGACCGGGAAACTGATATTAAGCCAAATCGTTCCTGTTCCATCAGGATGAACGAGCATGGCTTCGTTCTCTACCATAAAAGTATCCACACCCTGGGCTTCGCTGGCAGCAGTCCACTTTGAATCACTATTGGCTGGCTGTCCAATCAGCAATCCGTCCACATAACCTTCAGCTGCAGAGAAATTAATCTCTTTGACCACTTGCGCCTCAACTCCTGTAACTAAAAGAAGCATACAAGCACATAGAACTACTAGACCTAACATCTTTTTCATAGACATATTCCCCTTTACTATTTTTAAGATTCCTCATTGAGGTTTAAGTAATAAAAAAATACGCAGATTCCCCTCTACAAAGGGAGGATTTAATAATTAATAATTATGGATGATTTATGATATCTACCAGAATATATTAATATAGTGATTTATATTATCTATTTGGGCATATTTTTTTCCTAATGTAAAGGGAAGCCATTAATCAAAAACAAAATAATGCATATTTTAGCGCTTAACCTAAGGTAATTAAAAGAATATCTCTTAAAACCGACCCATAAATAAACATAAAACTATACACCCTGATTTTACTTAAAAAGAACCTTCTGGAGTACTAGACCTGGAGGTCAGCTCAGTCTTATTATTCAGGTGGCATTAAATTCTAGAGCGATTATCAAAATTATATTCGTTTATTAATATGTTTGCTCTTTGAAAAACCAATCTTTTCTGGATTTTCGGATCACGAATCAGAACATTATTATGAAAATCACTCTATAGAAGAATATTCAAATATCTTTGAATAAAAGGTTTAAAGGAACAATTGCTTGAACATTTATGACTAATATTTTGATCCTTTTCATTCTGATATGAAACAATTAAATTCTATATTATCCGGAAAATCATGAGAAAAATTATTCTGATATCATTTGTTCTAGTTTTAGCGGCTCTTGTAATATGGAAACTCATTTTATTCGCATCATCTAAAGAAAAATCGTTAAAACGGGGCAAAACGCCAATTGCTGTAATATGCGAAAATATTACCATTGGAGACATTGAAGATACAGCGGAATTTACCGGCGCCTTAGCGGGAAATGCCGAAGTTTCCGTGTCTCCTAAAATCTCCGGTCTGGTCAATAAGATTTATGTTGATCTCGGCGATAAAGTTGAGCAAGGCCAATTATTGGCGACTTTGGATGATGAAGAGATCAAAAATGAAGTTGATGAGGCCAAAGCCAGATTATTAGTGGCAAGAGCCGCGCTTGAAGAGATCAATACCTCGGTTGCTACTGCTCAAAACGAGCTGGAACGCATCAAAACTCTCCGCCAAAGAAAAGTGGCCGCAGAAACCGAGCTGGAGACCTCTGAATCGGAAGTGGCCAAATTTCTGGGACGTAAAAGAGTGGCGGAAGCCAGCATCACTCAACAGGAAGCTGCCCTTCGAGCGGCGCAAACCAGGCTCTCCTATACCCAAATCAATTCTCCAATCACCGGATTTGTCGGAAAACGTTATGTTGATGAAGGCGCCATGATGTCTGCATCAACTCCCATTGTCTCTTTAGCAAATATGTCTGTGGTAAAAACGGTTATCAGCGTGGTTGAGCGTGATTACGCCAAAGTTCTGATTGGTTTGAAAGCAATTCTAAAGGTGGATGCCTATCCCAATCAGATTTTCGAAGGAGAAGTGACCCGCATCGCTCCTATTCTCGACCCTGACACCAGAACCGCAGAGACAGAGATCGAATTTGAAAACTCACACCTGCTTCTCAAGCCTGGTATGTTCGCAAGAGTTCGAATTCAATATGGCATCCGTAAAAATGTCATGCTGGCGCCTAGCCATGCCATTGTTAAAAGAGAAACCCAGCTGGGCGTCTTTGTTCCGGATGCCAACCAAACCACCACCAGATTTATTCCAATCACCAAAGGAATTTCTAATCCCCAATTAACTGAAATAACCAGCGAACAGCCCTGTGAGCAAGTTATTGTTATGGGGCAACACCTTTTAAGTGATGGAGATTCCATTGTAGTTAATACATCCAAAGATAAATAGGAAAAACTGGATGAAAATTTCTCATTTCGCTGTCAATCGTCCCATAACAACTTTCATGTTTTTTATCATGGTGATTCTGTTTGGAATCATCTCCTTCATGCGTTTACCTATTGATTTAATGCCTGATATTACCTGGCCTAGTATTACTGTCGCCACAGAATACGCCAACGTTGGTCCAAAAGAGATGGAGCAACTGATTACCCGGCCAGTCGAAGAAGCTGTAAGTTCAATTCAGGGAGTGGAAAAAATAATTTCGACTTCTTCTGAAGGCAATAGCCGGGTTCGAGTAAGTTTCGTCTGGGGCATAGATATTGATGATGCTGCTAATGATGTTAGAACGCGTGTGGATAGAATCCGCGATCATCTGCCGGAAGATTCTGATTCCCCTCGAATTTACAAATTCGATTTATCCTCATTTCCAGTGCTCTATCTTGGCGTTTCCGGCAAATTAGACCCTGTTGAATTACGCGATGTAGTCGAGCATCAAGTGAAATCCCGTCTGGAACGCATCCCCGGCGTCGCTGCGGTTGATGTTCGCGGTGGATTACGAAGAGAAATTCATGTTGACTTGGATAGCCATAAATTAACCTCCCTTGATATGTCCCTGGATACGGTTTTGAATGCCTTGCGTATGGAAAATATTAATCTACCCGCCGGAAAAGTGGATGAGGGGTATCTCGAATCGCAGGTTCGCACCGAAGGTGAATATCAAACCCTGGACGAAATTAAAAACACAGTTGTTCAGATGCGCGATGCTGTTCCTATTCTGTTGAAAGATATTGGAACGGTCACTGATTCTTATGAAGAGATCACATACATTTACCGCTCAGGCGGAGTACCTGTTTTGAGAATGGCGATAAATAAACAATCCGGCAGCAATACCGTTCAAGTTGCAGAAGCCGCTCTTGCTGAAATTGATCGCATTAATGAAGATTTTCCTCAATTACATGTTTTCCCGACTCTGGACAGTTCGCTATATATTAAGCGGGCGATTGGCAATGTCAGAAACGCCGCTTTTTATGGAGCGCTTTTGTCAATTGTGATTCTCTATTTATTTTTACGGAATATCCGCAGTACATTTGTGATCTTCGTTGCCATCCCCATCTCGATCATGGCCACATTTGCGTTGATGTATTTTTGCGGTTTTACCTTAAATATCATGACCTTTGGGGGACTGGCGCTTGGAGTGGGGATGCTGGTTGATAGCGCCATCGTCGTACTGGAAAATATTTACCGTCACCTGGAGAGCGGGAAGAAAAAGTTCAATGCAGCGCTACTGGGGACGGAAGAAGTATCAACTGCGATCTTCGCCAGTACTCTGACGACTATCGTCGTTTTTTTACCAGTTCTGTTCGTCAGAGGAATGTCTGGCGTCACCTTCAGGCAATTGGCGGTGGTAGTGGTTTTTGCGTTATTCTGTTCGCTGGTGGTTGCGCTTACTCTTATCCCTGTCTTGTCATCACGCTTTCTTAAAATTCAGAAGAAAACCGCTCAAAACCACAACAATAAATTCATGTCTTTTCTGGAACGCGAATACATTATTTTTCTGCATACAGCCATTCGCTTTCGTTATATAGTAATTCTTCTGGTGCTTATCCTCTTGGGTGGAAGTATCTGGATGACCGGTAAAGTCGGTGTGGAATTGATGCCTAAAGCCGATGAATCGGAGGTTCGGGTAAGCGGAGAAATGGCGGTCGGGACGCGGATTGAGGTGGTTGATGCAACATTCCAGGAAATAGAGAAAATCGTCCGAGAAGCCATACCCGAAGCAACCGTAATATACACCCGCGTTGGCGCCAGTGGTAGAGGCGGTTCAGGAGGACATGTCGGCGAGGTGCGCGCAACATTGGTTCCAGTCGGTCAACGTTTTCGATCCAGTGCGAAAGTATGCCAGGATTTACGTCCATTATTAGAACATATTCCCGGTATCGTGATTCGCGTGCGTGAAGGCCAGGGCCTATTCCTGTTGCGAATGATTGCTGGAGGAGAAGAAGCGGCGGAAGTTCAAGTCAGGGGATATGACTTGGATATAGCGAGACAATTGGCCTTAAGGGTAAAAGATGAGATGGAGCAAGTGGAAGGCATCACGGATGTTCGTATCAGCCGTGAAGAAGGTCAACCGGAAGAAATAGTTCGCATTGACCGCGCCAAAGCTTCTGCATTAGGGCTTTCGGTCTCACGGATTGCAAGCGCCATTGAAACCAGCCTTTCCGGAACCAGTTCGACGATGTTTCGTGAAGGCGGGGATGAATACAAAATCCTGGTTCGATTGAAGGAGACCGACCGGCTTGCGATTGCGGATGTACTCGATATGACGGTCGCCAATGCGCAAGGCAAAAGCATCGTTCTCAAAAATGTGGTCAATATCGAAAGACGTGAAGGTCCGGTTCAGATTGAACGCGAGGATCAACAAAGAACTATAACCGTGTCCGGCAATATAGCTGACCGGGATTTAGGTTCGGTGATTGGTGATATAAAAAAGCGAATTGACGCCATTCCCAAACCGGCTGATTTTGAGATTCAACCCAGCGGCGATTACGAAGAACAACAAAAGTCCTTTAAGGAACTATTATTCGGATTTTGCCTGGCTATTTTATTGGTTTATATGGTCATGGCATCGCAATTCGAATCGCTGATAGATCCTTTTGTGGTCATGTTCGCTATTCCACTTGCTACTATCGGCGTTGTTATAACGCTTATCATTACCGATACCACCTTCAACCTGCAATCGTTTATCGGCTGTATTATGCTGGTCGGGATTGTGGTAAATAATGCAATTATCCTGGTGGATTACACAAACCTGTTACGACGCCGGGATGGTATGCCTATTCTGGAAGCCATAGAAGAAAGCGCACGCCGCCGGTTACGCCCCATTCTGATGACCACATTAACTACCGCAGTAGGATTGCTTCCTTTGGCGCTGGGCTTGGGTGAAGGCGGCGAAGTGCAGGCGCCAATGGCGCGGGTAGTAATTGGGGGATTGCTCAGTTCGAGTATCATTACATTAGTTATTATTCCCATCTTCTATTTAATGTTCGAACGAAAAAAGGATATAAACTTACAACCTGAATAAATTTCACTACTTTGATACCTGGCAAGGAAAAATGAATAACAAACCTATCCATCTTATAATTGTTCTCTGTTTACTGTTAAGCATCCTTGAACTCGCCTGGACGGACGCCGATGCGCCGACCTCATCCTCCACACTGCAACTCACTGTACGGGAGAGTATTGTGATGGCTCTGGAAAACAACCGCTCTTTATCGGTAGAAAAATATGGACTGGAGACGGCCCGTACTTTTGTCAGCGAAGAACAGGCTTCTTTTGATTCATCCCTTAATACAGGTTTCACTTTTTCTGACTCCGATGGACAACGATCTTCTGGCGTTGGAGAATTCCGGTCTGTGACCAACCGGCAGTACGACTCCTCTACCGGCGTATCAAAACGCTTACCCATTGGCGTGGAAATGGAGTTTGGATTATCAACCACAGAACGCGAATCGAATGTTTACACCAAGTTGTTTTCTTCCCGTTTAGGCGCCGATATTATAATACCGGCCTTAAAGGGATTCGGTGAAAATACCAATCTGGTGGGAGTTCATCTTGCGGAAAAAAACCTTGAATTATCCCTGTACGAATTACGGGGATTTATCCTGGCTCTCATCGCCCAGGTAGAAGAAAATTATTGGAACCTTCTTTCAGCTAAAGAAGAATTACGCATTCATACCACTTCCATGGAACTTGCCGAAAAACAACTTCAGGAGACCAAAGACCGTATAGAAGTTGGCGAACTTGCAGAAATTGATCTGGCTGCTGCTGAAGGTGAAGTGGCTCTCCGGGAAAAATCAGTCATCGACGCTCAGAGCGCTATACATAAATCGACCTTGCGTCTTCTTCAATCCATTAATCCTCCCTTGAATGATTTCTGGGATTTAGATGTCCAGTTGACGAATTCACCCGACATCGATGAATTCGATGAAGGCTCCATAGAAAAACATATTGCCGTCGCTTGTTCGACTCGGCCTGACCTATATCAGGCTCGCATTGAAATAGAAACACAGGATATTCAACTTGTAAGAACCAAAAACGGTTTGTTGCCGCAACTCGATTTTTTTATTACCCTGGGCAAAACCGGATATGCAGATTCATTTAATAATTCCTTTAGCAAAATCATAGAAGAGAATTATGACGCCCGTACGGGATTTTCATTCTCCATGCCTTTGGGAAACCGCGCCGCTAAAGCCCGTCATGCCCGCGTTATTAATAACAAGGAAAAAGCCCAAATCGCTTATGATAATTTCAAACAATTGGTTGAACTTGATGTTCGTATGGCCTCCGCCGAACTGATTCGCGCCAAACGGCAAATTTCCGCCACGCAAAGAGCCACTCATCTTCAGAAAGCGAAATATCAAGCTGAATTGGAAAAATTCCGCGTCGGTAAATCAACCAATCTTTTAGTTCTTACAACGCAGCGGGATTTAATCGCATCTCAACTGGATGAAAGCGATGCTCAAATTGACCTTAGAAAAGCAATCTTAGGATTATACCTGGCCGAAGGAACTTTGCTGGATCATTACCAAATAGTCTTACCTAACAGCCTGGCCGAATGAATATCCTATCCCCTTACTTAATAGTTAAAAGGCATATATCTTGGCATAATAAGGGGAGAACTGTTGACATTCCATCCTAAATAGGATCATAATTTTGTAAATATAATAGGGCTGCTTCTGGAGACGCTTACTCAGAGGATTCAAGCATGCCTCTGTCCTCCTATAGTACCAAAACTAACCTGCCTGCATTTTCAGCCCACAAAAAATATCAAATCCATATACTATCCAGTAAGTGTGAAACACTGGAAGCCAATGGAGGCCTATCATGAATTTTCGCATGAGAACGGTTCTTTTTTTCTGGATAACCTCGAGATTTATTTTCGTTTCAACGCTTACGGCAATCATCATTCTTATGGGCGGCATGCAAACTTTCGGACAGGCGGAAGCGGATGATGATCGAGCTTTTGCCAATACTATGAATGTTGGCTCATCATTTAGCGACGATTTGGAAGTTAACGAGTATAGCACCCCCCCAATTGATGATAAGCGCGATTGGTATGTATTCAATATACCGGAGGATGGTTGGCTCACAACCACTCTCTCCGCCTATACAGAGAACGGGTGTTGGATAGGATTTTCGATCTGGGGCCAAAGCGGTAAATATTTCTCTGATAATACATTAGGCGCTGTTGATGCCAGAGCTGGCGAAATCAGAGAGAAAGAAATCCGCCTGAAGGCCGGGCAGTACTATATTTGTGTATACATCTTTTACTACCAGGGTTGTCACTACGGCAAATGGGAATACACCTTGCGAACCAACTACAAGCAGGACCCGATACCGGATGACCCCGCATCCACTGATAATGCAGCGGGCGCCCCGAATATCAGTAGCGGAGGCAACCATG
Source organism: bacterium (assembly GCA_963662285.2). Lineage (GTDB taxonomy): Bacteria > Hinthialibacterota > Hinthialibacteria > Hinthialibacterales > Hinthialibacteraceae. The sequence goes on along the minus strand of CAXXMV010000006.1, from coordinate 1,066,212 downwards.
GGCACTTGGGGTATAAAGATTATTCCGTCGATCCCGCACAAATGGATATGAGAGACTGGTACACGCTGAAACTCAACTCGGACAGTTGGATCGATACCACCCTGACAGGACACACGGAAGGAGGTACGGCTATTGGTGGAACGATCTTCGACGCAGATGATAACTCAGAAGTCGCCTATCTTCCATCACTCAATTCATCAAAAGTCATTGCCAATCCGAATGAGAAGGCCACCGGACGCTTTCAACTCTCTGCCGGAACTTACAAAATTTTGTTGTATTTGGAGAATTTTGGATATACCGCCCCTGCAGATAAAAACAAGCCTTGGAATTATACATTCCGTGTACTGATCGAATCTGACTCAGATCCTGCGCCTCCAACACCGACGCGGACATTCACGCCGACTAAGACACCCACACCACTTCCATCCGGGGAAGAATCGATCATTTTCAATTTTGAGGATCGAAGCCTTAATGGTTGGCAGGTTATCACTGATGTATCGTTGGGTTTTTCGGAACCACCTACATGGGAGATCCGTAAGAGCCAATTGGGGCTTGACGGCTATGCACTTTATCAAGGTTCTAATATTTGGGGTAATGTTGACGACACATGCCTTATGGGGACATTTCTCATCTATAAAAAACAGCAGTTTACGAATTTCCGGCTTGAGATTGATACCGTTGCCAATGACGATGATGGGATTGGACTAGTTTGGGCTTATACAGGCACAGACCGTCACTACCGCGTAATAATGATCAATGATATTTGGCCGCAGAATTCTCTTGATGGGGTCGACGGACCCTTCTTAAAGATTTCCAAACGATTCAGTGATAATACACCCTGGTACCAATTGATCTCATTTTTGAAGGATGACTATATACCATATCCCGAACAGACAAGAATGCATTTGACGTTAGAAGTCAAAGACGGTTTATTCAAGTTTACACGGGATGATGGATTGACTATCTCTGGCGTCGATCACGAATACCAAAAAGGATATGTAGGAATCCAACTATATGCTCAACAATTGGAGTTTGACAATCTAAAGATCGTTCCAATGCCCATAACAAATGTCGAGCCTTCAACCCCCACACCGACACGCACATTCACTCCGACGCGCACCTTCACTCCGACACGCACACCAACGAAACGCCCCACGCCGACGCATACAATGACGCCAACGCCAAAAGAAGCTGTCATACCTGGAGAAGCCCCTCAGCCGAAGGCCGTTTTTGAGTTCAACCAGGCAACCTTGGAAGCCAACGGATGGGGAGAGATTCCCGGCGGTTTCGGTAGCGCCGCGTCGGGATCGATTTTCCCATGCTTCCCCATCACCGGAGATCAGATTCCATCATCAGTGGACAATAAAGGGCTTGCCGTGCTTGTTAAGCCGAACGAAGTCGCATTTTTATTAACGCAAACGACTATAGACGCAGGCGGCCTACCCGCCCTTATCCGGATGACTTTGCGCGCTAACGCGCCCGACGCATCAGTTGTTTTGGGCGTCCTGAAAGGTCAAATGGATGGTTCGATTGCATATGATCAATGTGCAAGCGCATCCAATTTCGTTAATAAAGAAGGTCAGATTTGCGTAGTTTATCAACCCGATTCCGGTGGGTCGATTACGCCCTTTATCCAGGTCGCTGGAAAAACGGAGGGTACAACCAATGTGATGATTGATCGAGTGGAAGTTTTTGTGATGCATAGCGATTATTCGTTCTGCTCTTCCATGTTCAGTAACCAACCGAATCCAATATCAGGAGGGAGCCTTTCAGGAAACCAACCACAACCGTCAGTCGTTTATGAATTCAATGGATCGACCTTGGCCTCAAACTCCTGGGTAGAGATTCCCGGCGGATTTGGCGGCGCTGCACCAGGAGCAGTTATTCCACAGTATTCTATTTCAGCAAACCAGATTCCCTCCTCGAACGATGGAAAAGGAATAGGCCTTCTGGTTAACAATAATGAAATAATCTACCTATTAGCAGAGACAGCGATAAACTCCAAAGGATGCTCTGCGCTAATCCGGACGACTCTACGGGCAAATTCACCTAATGCATCTATCTTTATGGGAGCTCTTAAGGGAGACGTTCTCAAACAAATTAACGTTGATGGTTCCCTTGCTTTGACTCAACTCGCTAATTCATCCAGTTACGTTGATCGAGAAGGGCGTATTTGTGTGGTGTATCAGCCCGATGCCTGTGAGTGGATCACGCCCTTTATCCAGGTCGCTGGAGGCGCGGGAGGCAGCAGCCTTGTACTGATTGATCGTATGGAAGCCTTTATCATGGAGCCGGGCGCTTCGTTCTCCGCTTCTATGTTTAGCGATTCTCCATCAATGTTATACCCAACGCCAACCAGTATCCTGATACCAAAACCGAACACTCCTACCCCGACCAAACTTGCTACGCCAACAAGAATCCCGACAAGGACGCCAACACCTAAACCCTGGACTCCGACTCCCACTCCGCCGCCCTCAACAGGCCCCCAATCGGAGATACTCGAAGACCAGGCGGGCGTACCCATTCCATCTCTTGATTTAAATACATTTGAACTCGATACACTAACACGCGTGATTAACTGTACAACTGATCGTGTTCTTACGCATTTCAGAGCGGAAATTACAGTCACGTGTTCGGAATGGGAAGAAATAATTATTAATCTGGTATTGCCATCGGGTGAATGGTACGACTTCTTCGATGCAGTACCTGGAACGAAACAAGGTATGTGGATTTATATTCTCGACGAAGATGTACCGTCCGAAAGATCACTAGGTGAATGGACGCTTATGCTTGAAGACTGGTTAGGAGAAGGAAATCCTGTTCTTGAAAGTTGGAAACTGATACTCACTTACGAGTAATAGGATTCATCGTTGGCGCCAAAAATCCTTAAGCCTAAAAGTGGAAACAACGGAAAACAATATAACCAGTTGTTTTTAGAATTTGAAATAGTTATTTGGGGGATTGGAAAGATATGATTGTATGTCAAGCATATTAAGTTATTTAAATGGTGCCGAAGGGGAGAGTCGAACTCCCACGTCCAAAAAGGACACTAGGTCCTGAACCTAGCGCGTCTACCAATTCCACCACTCCGGCATACTGCTTTTTTCTAACGTCAAGATATTACAACTCTTTAAGCTTTGGTAAAGCCCTTCTGGAAAATTATTTTATAATCGCATAAAATATTGTCATGAATGAACAATCAGATTCTATAACACTGGAAAAACAACTAGCCCAACACGTAAGCAATGGAATATTATTCACACCAGAGAAAGATAACGCCATCCGTTGTCACGCTTGCGGCATCCGCTGTTTGATCAAGAATAATCGATCCGGCGTCTGTAAAGTTAGATTCAATCAAAATGGCCAATTGAAGGTTCCATTTGGTTACACAGCGGGTTACAACTGCGATCCGATAGAAAAAAAACCTTTCTTCCATTTCATGCCGGGAACCGACGCCATGAGTTTTGGCATGATGGGCTGCAACCTGCACTGTTCATTTTGCCAAAACTGGCAAACCTCACAAGCCATTCGCGATGAAAACGCCGGAGGAGGAATCCGCCTTATCACAGCCGAAGCAATGGTTGATCTGACAATACGATGCGGCGCTAAAACCGTTACCAGCACTTATAATGAGCCGCTGATCACATCCGAATGGGCAGTCGAAATATTCCGCCATGCCAAACAGCTTGGACTCCACACTTCCTACGTTTCCAATGGCAACGGAACGCCTGAAATTATCCAGTATCTCAAACCGTGGGTGGATGGCTTCAAGGTTGACTTAAAATGTTTCCAACCCAGAAGTTACCAGAAAATGGGCGGCTCGCTTGAATCGGTTCTGCAAACCATTGGCCTGCTGCACCAGAACAATTTCTGGGTGGAGATAGTGACCCTCGTGGTTCCTGAGTTGAATGACTCAACAGCGGAGTTGCGTGATATCGCCCGTTTCATCGCTTCGGTCGATAAGAATATCCCCTGGCATGTAACCGCGTTTCACGAGAATTATAAAATGTATGGCGTAGGAAATACTCGACTAAAAACTCTGCTAAATGCGGGCAATATCGGCAAAGAAGCAGGATTACGCTTCGTCTATGTGGGTAACGTTCATGGACATGCGCCTGAATGGGAAAACACCTATTGCCCTAAATGCAATGCGCTATTAGTTGAGCGATGCGGCTTCCGCGTCAGTCAAAATAATGTAACCAATGGCGCATGTCCTAAATGCAATGAAATCATCCCGGGCGTCTGGCAATAATACTAATTATACAAATAACTGTTTATATTCCCCCATTGTTTAATTTCTTTTTCGCATTTCCTCACCAAAGAGGGCGAAACAAATGTTTAATTTGGTATAATATGGCGTATTTGATTGTTCCGCTTTAATTATTGAAAAGGTATTAAACGCGTTCCAGAGACTATGAAACGATTGAGAAGCAGACTTATTGCCGCTTTCCTCGGCGTCGCTATTATAGCGATGTGCCCCCTCGCTTTAGTCTCTTATTACACTCTCCAGATTCGCAATCAAAAAGTACGCACCCAATGGCTGGAGAAAACCGCTGATGAAATTTTGCGGGATATAAATTTTCACCGAAGTGTTCCAGGAACCGAAGTTCTCTTACCTCTTGCGCAATACTTACAGGAACGTTTTGCAACACGCCCCAATCTAGTGGAGTTATTGGAATTATCCGAATCGCTGGATGATACAAACGTTTTAACAAATATTAATTTTTGGGAAGAGGAATTGTGGAAGAAAGTACCTGAGAATTGGAAACGAGCATTATGGCAATCGAATCCTCAATTGTGGAAAAGGGATACTGATTCACTCAGACAACGAACATTAAAGTATCCACAATATCCTATACAATTATTTCCTAACAAACCTTATCAGGATATGAAAAAATGGGCAAACAAGGGATTGTTATATGAAGAGAACAATAAACTCTATTGCTATGCAATCCAGGATATTGTTAAGGGAGAACATATCTCTGAGATTAAAACCATTGGAGGTTTATTCTTAAAAACGCTTCTTATCGAAAAGTTCCCCGACGATCCATTACGTCCTCCGGTTCTCAATGTCAAAAGATATGATCCTCAGCCGGTTCTTCTTTATCCTCAGCCAAAACTATTTGAGAATTATTTAACCGGGGATCAAATCGCCAGATTATTCGGCTTTGAACCTTATAAAGAATTTCAGGAAATAAATATCGATAGAGTGCAAATTGATCCCGACGATACCGGATGGCCTGCTCGATTCCGCCTGACGCCTATATCTCTACAAAAGGATCATGAGCCGCCTCCAGATAACAGCGCCGAAGCCATAACCACTGTTCCCATGCAGATGAAATTACTCCCCGTCGTTAATCATCGGCATGAACTAAGCGCCATCATCGCTTTAGGCATCCCCATAACCAGTATTCTTGGTATTATCGGTTATTCGCTCACAGTGGCTTATGGAGTTACATTGATAATCATCGTAATTGCAGCAGTTCTTTTTGCTAGAACCATCTCTAAACCAATCAATGAACTTGCCGGAGCGGCCCGATGCATGGCGGAAGGCGACTTCGACGTTCGCGTGAAAAAACAGGGTACGGAAGAACAACGCCTGCTCAGTTCAACTTTCAACCAACTTGCAGCCAGAATACAACACCAAATAGCCCAACTACGTGATAAAACCGATGAATTGGAATTCAGCAACCTCGAATTGGCTGAGACTCAGCATTTTCTTCAAAGCATCCTTGCAAATATCAATACCGGCGTGATGAGCATCAGCCAGGAAGGCCAAATCAGCCACATCAATCAGGTTGGAGAACGCATCCTGCAAATCTCGGATTGGAAAGACAAGCATATTAGCGACGTCATTGAAAGTTCCTCTTTCACCAATCTGGTCACATATACTTTGCATCATAAAATTTCCAAACAGGAAAATGAAATCCTCTATGAATGCGGTGATAGCATCCTTTCCTTGCAGGTAAGCCTTGTTCCTGTGCTTGAAAAAGACGAATTGAAACGATTAGTGGTTACTTTTCATGATTTAACTACTATACGACACCTGGAAGAACAAGTGCGTCGGCAAGACCGCCTGGCAGCTCTGGGACGCATGTCGGCTGGATTGGCGCATGAAATACGCAACCCGCTGGGAATCATTCAAGGTTCAGCCGAACTGCTGCGCAACCGCTTTGGCGATCAACCTGGTGAAGAAGGTTTATCAGAGTTCATCGTGGGCGAAGTGCGCCGTTTGTCTCGCGTGGTTAACGATTTTCTCGTCTTCGCCCGCCCTCCTTCGCCTAACCTGGAAACGTTACCCGTTGATGAACTATTGCGCTTGATGGAAGAATATTTCGATAAACAGCAGGACAATGAATCATATACTCTAACTACGCAATGCGCTGATGACCTTCCTCAAATAGCGGTTGACGTCAATCTATGCAGGCAGGCTTTCCTGAATCTATTCATTAACGCTCAAGAAGCCATGCCGGATGGGGGAAAAATCACATTACGAGCCTATCCCTATTCATCCGGTGAAATCGCCATTGATATTGAAGATCAGGGTCAAGGCATTACGCCTGAACAAATTGATAAGATTTTCGATCCCTTTTATACATCAAAAGATAGAGGAACCGGACTAGGATTATCTCTTGTACATCAGATCATAGACAGCCATGCAGGAAAAATCGAAGTTGAAAATCTTCCAGCCAAGGGATGCCTTTTCCGCTTAATTTTTCCGGCGTGTAAAACCGGAGTTAACATCTCGGATAACAATAGAATCGCTATTACGCTATCGCCTAAGGCGGAACTGTAAAATCGAAAAGTTTCTCTTGATCACAAAAATTTGTGGAGAATATTAAAATGAATAGCCTTGAAATTCCTTTACGCCAGCAAATCTTCATAATAACATCTGGTCTAATCCTGTTATGCATCATTATCGAATTGGTGCGGCGCAGGAAAATCTTGGAACAATACTCCGCCATCTGGATAGCCATCGGCGTCTTTGCCATCTCATTTTTATGGTTATATCCTTACCTGGAATGGTTTACTAAATTCATAGGGGCTGGCATGACAACTTCGGCGGTTTTATTCCTGGCAATTTTTTTCCTGCTTCTGATGAATTTACAGTTTTCCGTAAAAATCACAGATTTCTCATTTAAGTTGAAAGATGCTATACAAGAGATAACTTTATTAAACAATGAATTAGACCAGTTGCGCGCCGAAATCAAATCTTCAAACCACCAAAACACCGAAGGACGATCAGGCGCCTCTTAGATGAGTTCAACATGATTGGTTGATACCTCTTTGCTGATTATCTTACTATATTTTTGTAATGCTTGTGACATAAACGATTCTATAGTATATCTATATTATTAGGAATATTTCTTATAGAATTATAAAACCAGCGGTAAAACCTCTGGTAAAATTCTATTCATCAATAATGAATATACTAAATCAGAAAGTAATCTTATGAATTATCTTGTACCTAAGCCCTATAAAACAAAAATGTTATCCTACCTGAATATCAAAAATGTTATGTTGCTTTTACCAATCTTTCTCTTATCATCATGCGTGTCTCTTGATGATAAATACGGTTTAGTCGAGATGTTTCACGATAAACCAATTCAGCCCAGATCAATCCCAAGGGCGTCACTTGGCGAACTCCCATCAGGCTCTTTCAGCAGCCACAAGGTAAAAGGCATTGTTATAATGGATACCGGCGCAGATTACTCTGGCGAAACCGCATTAACCTATATGTCAAACCTCTTAAAAAGATATGAGAAAAAACACGGCGGCGGCGATTTACCTTTCCATTTCTTCATTGAACCAACCGGTAAGATATTTGTTGGACGGGAAGAAAGTATCCCGGCTGAATTGCATAAAGAAGACTCATTTACCTTTAGATCCGGCGATATTCCACAAGAAGAAATTCTCTTGAAGCGTTTATCCAGACGTTCCAAAGAACAAATGGACCTGGATGGTTATCTAACTATTGCTTTACTAGGTAATTACGATAAAACTATGGTTTCTGAAGAACAGGAAAAATCACTGTTTCAGTTAGTTTCTTTTCTCGCTTTCCGCTATTATATTTCTCTAGACAGAATCATTGGTTTAAGTGACAAGTTTCCAGAAACAAGAAATCCCGGTTTTTACTTGAAGAATTACCTCAAACCATCTATCTTGGAAGCAAATATACCTCCAATTCCTGTCAAACCAGGTTTTTTGAATATTCCCGGAGAAAAGAGTTAAACTCTCTAATAAGGGCTTCTCTTCTTTAACAGGGCTTTTATGCTTTAAAATTACGGTTAAAATCTTCTTCTAATCGTATATTCGTTTATTTGTACCTAACTTGGATATATGAGGTGTATTAAAAAATATTATTTACTCGCAGTAACACAAGTTCCTTCGGGTATAAATAGGTTATCTATATTTAGATTCCTTGACTTTAATGAAACAAAGATTGACTAAAAAAGTTCTAAGTATTTATAGGCGATATACCCGATAAAGGAAATTACAAAATCACATGAGTTATCCTGTCATCATTCAAGGCGGTATGGGCGTAGGCGTATCGAACTGGGTGCTTGCCAACGCAGTTTCTAAGTTAAATCAACTAGGCGTTATTTCCGGTACTTTTCTAGATACAGTCTTAACCAGGCGTCTGCAACTCGGAGACTTTGGCGGACATATAAAACGCGCTTTGGATCATTTTCCTAATCAGGATATTGCTCAATGGATCTATAAAAAATACTTCATTAAAGACGGTAAAAAAGAGAAACAAAGTTTCAAAACATTGCCGATGTATAACCTCAATAGTCTAAAGGAACGACTTCAGTTAACTGTTGTTGGTAATTTCTGCGAAGTATTTCTCGCCAAAGAAGGTCACAACAATCCTGTCGGGATTAATTTATTAGAAAAAATTCAACTCCCCAATCTCGCCTCTATTTATGGCGCCATGTTGGCCGGGATAGATTACGTCATTATGGGCGCCGGCATACCACGCGAAATCCCCGGCGTTCTGGATAAATATGTAGACCACAAAGAAGCATCCATTCGCATCCACGTTGAAAATGCTGACGCCGATGACAAATTCCAGATGACTTTCAAACCAAAAGATGTCATCGGCGATTTGCCAAAACCACTCGAACGCCCTAAATTCCTGGCTATCGTCTCATCAGCAACACTGGCAATATCTCTCAAACGAAAATCAACCGGCAAAGTCGATGGCTTCATCATCGAGAAAGCTTGCGCCGGAGGCCATAATGCTCCTCCACGTGGGAAACTGAATATTGATGCAAAGGGTGAACCAATCTATGGCGATAAGGATTTCATCGATATTGAAAAGATAAGCAAACTTGGTTTACCTTTCTGGTTAGCTGGGTCTTATGGCGAACCAGCCAAAGTTCAGGAAGCGCTTGACCAGGGCGCCAAGGGAGTGCAAATCGGCACGCCATTCGCCTTTTGCAATGAATCCGGCATCAGAAATGATTATAAGAAGAAAATCATTCAAATGATTGTTGAAGGTAAAGCCAAAGTCTTCACTGATCCGAAAGCATCTCCCACAGGATATCCGTTTAAGGTTTTCCAGATGGACGATACCGTTTCCGATCAAAAGGTCTATGAGGCTAGACCCAGGATTTGCGATTTAGGATTTCTACGCACTCCAGTTAAACAGGATGACGATAAAATCATCTATCGCTGCCCGGCTGAACCGGCTGATAATTTCATCAGAAAATCCGGCGATCCCAAAGAATTAGAAGGCCGCAAATGCCTTTGCAACGGTCTTCTCGCTGGCATCGGCTTAGCTCAAATGCGCTCCAGCGGGTATTTGGAAAAAGCTATTATTACTACCGGCATTGAACTATCCTTGGTAACTCGCTTTCTCAAAGAAGGAGAATTATCATACTCCGCAGCAGATGTTATCGATATCCTCTGCCCTCAACTTGCGCTCGCCGCCACTTGATCAACCTAAAATACTATATTTTGTGGTTGACATACAATAAATACCCTATATAATGTATACCGTTGTTGGTTCGAAGCATATTGATGCTTCATAAGAGGGAATCCTGTGAAAATCTGGAACTGCCCCGCAGCGGTATGTAGGAACGAAACCCACAGTAAAGCACTGGTTTATATATAAACCGGGAAGCAGTGGGGATTAGAAAACCTAACCATTCTTAAAGCCTACAAGTCCGAAGACCTGCCAACAATCTGTATCCTGACGCTTGTGAAACCACTTTGCGTTAAGGTTAATCGTATCTTTCGAGGGAAAGAGGCGGTTTGATTAATATCGTTGTCTATTATTTAGAGTGTTGAAGCCTTATTGGTATGTACTCTTTATTACTAGACCAGCTGGTATTATTCATTTCTTCCATTTCCCCCTATGGATTAACACTTAAATCAGTTTGGATTTAATCTCTTTACTTACTTATTTAATATTTGGTTTTCATGAAATTGAACTGTCTTATTCCTTATATATCAAGGAGATATATTATGGTCACAACCTTTGGGGCATCAGAACAAACCACCAATCAATCTAATTCCGCATTCACTCAGATTTACAAGCGGGATGGCCGCTTATGTGACTTTGACATAAAGAAAATCACTAAAGCAATCCTTAAATCAGGACATGCTTCAGGTGAATTCTCTGATGATATCGCCTGGCAACTCACCATCAGGGTTCTCGCCCTGGCTCAATTGATTGTGCAGGATGAAATCCCCAATGTTGAACAGATTCAGGATGTCGTCGAAGAAGTTTTACTGGCCTCGCCTTTCAAGAAAACCGCCAAAGCCTACATCCTTTACCGCGACCAACATGCGCGAATCCGAGAAATGGCGGCCAAAGCCGACTTAGACCTGATTGACCGTTATCTGGAGAAACTGGATTGGAATGTGCAGGAAAACAGCAATATGGCCTATTCCCTCCAGGGATTAAATAACTATATATCCAGCGAAGTCAGCCGTACTTACTGGCTGAATAAGATTTATACTCCCGATATTCGCGAGGCGCATAATTCCGGCGATTTCCATATTCACGATTTGGGAATCCTATCCGTATATTGCGTTGGCTGGGATCTACAGGATTTACTACGCTCAGGATTCACCGGAGCGCCGGGCAAAGTCGAAAGCCTACCCGCCAAGCATTTCCGCACCGCCCTGGGACAGATCGTCAACTTCTTCTATACCCTGCAAGGCGAAGCAGCGGGAGCGCAGGCCTTTTCTAATTTCGACACATTACTGGCGCCGTTCATTCGCTATGATAGATTGGATTACAAAGGAGTCAAACAGGCGCTGCAGGAATTCGTCTTCAATGTCAATGTTCCAACCCGCGTTGGTTTTCAGACGCCATTCACCAATTTGACCCTTGATCTCAAAGTCCCATCAACTCTGGCCAATGAGAGCGTCATACATTCCGGCCAGCAACTGGATGAAGTATATGGCGATTTCCAGCATGAGATGAATATTCTCAACCAAGCCTTCCTCGAAGTTCTGGCAGAAGGCGACGCCAAGGGACGGGTTTTCAGTTTCCCCATTCCGACCTACAACATCGCTTCAGATTTCGATTGGGATAATCCCGAACTGGATCGCCTGTGGGATATTACGGCGAAATACGGCATCCCTTATTTTGCTAATTTCATCAATTCCGACATGTCACCAGACGACGCCCGTTCCATGTGCTGCCGTCTTCGTCTTGATCTTCGCACCCTGGAAAAACGCGGTGGGGGATTATTCGGCGCCAATCCGCTGACCGGATCGATTGGCGTAGTCACTATCAACATGCCGCGCTTGGGACACTTGGCGACCAGTGAGGATGATTTCATCAAACGCCTCGACCGCCTAATGGAAACAGCCCGCACCAGCTTGGAGACTAAGCGTAAAGTTCTGGAAAACTTTACCGACAAAAACCTGTATCCCTACACCCGTTACTATCTACGCTTAGTCAAACAACGCCATGATACTTTCTGGCATAACCATTTTTCCACCATCGGCTTGAATGGCATGAATGAAGCCTGCCTCAATTTGCTAAACAAGGATATCGGTACGCCCGAAGGAACCGCCTTTGCAACAAGAGTTCTGGATTATATGAGAGAACGGCTGCTGGCCTTTCAGGAAGAGACCGGCAACCTCTATAACCTGGAAGCCACTCCCGCCGAAAGCACTGGCTACCGACTGGCGCGTTTAGATCAGAAGAGATACCCCGGCGTCCGCTTCGCCAATGATGAAGCGGTCACTGAAGGCGCCAAACCGATCTATACCAATTCCAGCCAGCTCCCGGTTAATTATTCGGATGATATTTTCAACGTTCTTGATTTACAAGACCCCATCCAGACGCGCTATACCGGGGGAACCGTGCAGCATATTTTTCTGGGCGAAGCGGCGCCCGATCCACAGGCGGTGAAATCATTCGTCAAGAAGGTTTGCGAAATGTACAGCCTGCCCTATTTCACCCTGACGCCTTCTTTTTCCATCTGCCCCACGCATGGGTATTTGAAAGGCGAAGTAAGCCAATGCCCTGAATGCGGCGCCACAACGGAAATTTATTCACGCGTGGTCGGCTATCTACGTCCGGTCAACCAGTGGAATGAAGGCAAGCAGACCGAATTCACAATGCGCAAGCATTATCAAGTGACAAAACAATCATGAAAATCGGTGGATTCGATCCGTTTACCTTAAGCGATTATCCCGGCGAAATTGCGGCCATAGTATTCACCCAGGGCTGCAATTTCCGCTGTCCCTTCTGCCATAACGGATCGCTGATTCCTGCTGATAATTTAGAGAGTAACTTGATCCCCCAAACAAAAATTCTATCCGAGTTAAAAGCCAAATCCAAAAAGTTAGACGCCTTAGTTATCAGCGGCGGCGAACCTACCCTTCAACCTGATTTACCAGATTTCATACGCTCATGCAAATCAATGGGATTCAAAATCAAACTTGATACTAACGGCAGCCGCCCCGACATTATCGAAAAACTGATACACGATAACCTGCTCGATTACATAGCTATGGATATCAAAGCCCCCCTGGAATCATACGAACGCCTGGCTGGAGTTAAAATCAACACTGAATTAATCCAACAGAGCATCACCGTAATAGCTCAAAGCGGAATCCCGCATCAGTTCCGCACCACCAACGTCAATTCCCTGCTCACCCAAGATGACCTGGACAAAATCCGCACCCATATCCCCCAAAACTCCACCTACATAATTCAGGATTTCAAGCCCGATAATGTTTACAATCCTGTGTTATGTAATTTGTAACTTTCAACCAGTCACTATCTCCTTTTGTGGATCATAATAAAACATCTTGCCTTCACGGTAAGAGCGCACTGAAAGGGCGATGGTTGTTATGACCTTGAAGGCCAGGTCGGCATGACAGTTGGGTAATTCACGGCTTTTGATGCACGCAAAGAAATTATCGACATGTTTATCATCGCCTTCGTCTTTGATATCCGGGATAATATATTCATCTTTGCTCCAACGTGAAACGAATTCCTGTTTGAATGGTTTCTCAGGCGTCACTTTCAAACTCCCGTAGGATTCGCCTTCCCAATCCGCTCCACAGTACAGAGTTGCTTTTTCCCCTCTGATCAGAGTTCTTAATCCAACTTCATTGGCCTGAGATGATTGAACCGTCAGGGAATATTTCGATGGATAATCGGCGGCGGTCAAGAATGTATCAGGAACTTCTCGTCCGTCATTATGCACCCAGATTCCTCCCATTCCGACTACGCGGGTGGGATGTTCATTTTTAACCGCCAGATGAAATGGCGCTACAGTATGATAATGAAGGTCAGTTGCTATACCGCCGGAATAATCCCAATACTTACGGAACCTGAAAAATCGATCCCCATCAAATGATCTCTGCTGAGCCGAACCAAGCCATTGCTTCCAATCGATATGATCCAATCCTTTACCATCCGGTCCGGCCTTTGGATCAATATCCCAGTTCCAGTCTCCGCCCGGAGCATTCCGGCTATAGGTGCCCTGGCAGCAAACCACCTGCCCCAGCATACCTTTATCAATAATCTCTTTGGCTTTACGCCATTTGCTCCAAGACAATGCCTGCACTCCGACTTGCAAGACGCGCTTCAGTTCCTGCGCTTTTTTGGCTACCTCTTTGGCCTCTTCCCAATAGAGCGTCATGGGTTTTTCGCAATATACATCCAGGCCTTTTTCCATAGCCATAAGCGTTATGGGCGCATGCCAATGATCCGGCGTGGCGATAAAGACTGCATCCAGATCGTTACGGTTGAGTAACTCCTGATGATGCACATAAGTCTTGGCTTCCGGGCTACGCTGATGAGCCTGATCGAGCCTTTTGGCGTAGACATCGCACAGGGCGACGATTTCAGCATCATTGTGATCTTCTATATGACGCATGGTTAAACGATGCAGCCAACTGCCCCGCCCTCCTAAACCGATGAAACCTACCCTAAGCCGCTCATTGGCACCAAACACTCGTTTTGTCGAAGCAGCTGATATCGTCGTCAACAATACTGATGATTTCAAAAAATCACGGCGATCTGGTTTTGACATAATTATTATCCTTATTTTTCTGACAGGCATCTATTTTAAAAATGGAATGGATTCATGTAAAGCAACCTCACTAACCTAGACTATATTTACATATTTATGGGATCATAGCAATATTATTGTCTTAGATTATCTCAACAATTAATCTAATGTTATTGTTAATGGAGAGTTATCATGCCTATTGGAAAGGTTAAAGTTGGAATCATAGGTTCTCAATTCCAAGCTGATATCCATGCCGCATCATTCCAATTAATGCCCGAAGAAGCAGAGGTTGTCGCTGTCGCCTCGCCAACTCCGGGTAATGCTGAAAAACTGGCTGAGCGCTATAAAATACCACGAGTATTTCACGATTACCGCGACATGCTCAGAGAAAAAGATATTGAGATGGTCACCATCTCCGCCCCTAACGTTCTTCACGCCCAAATGACCATTGATTGCGCCAACGCAGGAAAACACGTTGTTTGCGAGAAGCCGCTGTGCATGACGCTTGAAGAAGCCGATGAGATGATAGACGTCTGCCAGAAGCAAGGCGTTCTCTTAATGTACGCTGAAGAACTGTTCTTCACTCCCAAATACGTCAAAGCCAAGGAAATGGCCGATCAGGGCGCCTTCGGCAAACTTTATATGATCAAACAATGCGAAAAGCACTTCGGACCCCATGCGCCTTGGTTCTGGGATATAGATAAATCAGGCGGCGGATCATTTTTTGACTTGGGATGTCATGGCATCGCCTTCTGCTATTGGTTCCTGGATCGTCCTAAAATAAAGAACGTTCTCTGCCAAATGGGGACTTATGTCCACAAAGAACTTACCAAAGCAGATGATAACGCCCTATGCATTATCGAATTTGAAAACAATGCAGTTGGTTTCGTAGAAAACAGCTGGGCGCGTAGGGGAGGTATGGAAGACCGCATCGAGGTATATGGAGAAGGCGGCGTGACTTACGCTGATCTGCACATGGGCAACGCTCTACCAACCTATAGTGAATACGGCTTCGGCTATGCAGTTGAGAAAGCCCCGACCACCAAAGGCTGGACTTGGCCGGTTTTTGAAGAACTATGGAATTATGGATTTCCCCAGGAATTTCATCATTTCGCCCGGTGCGTCAGGGGAAAAGAAGAACCAAAAGCCACTGGAGAAGATGGCCGGGTAGTAATGGAAGCGATATTGGCTGGTTATCAATCAGCAGGACTAGGCCAAAAAATCGCCCTGCCATTCAAACCGCAAGGCGTCAAAAAACCCATTGATTTATGGTTTAATCCATTAAAATAGAAAGAATACTGACGATAAAAAATCCTGTATATCCTGCTAATCCAGGGTATCATGATTCAGACAAGAAATTGACTAAATTTTTCAAAATACTCAAATTCGTATTGAATCATAATTTTGTTATTTTAATATTATTTGACCGGAGGTAGTAATAATGACTCACGCTAAGAAAAAATCTTTTACCTTGATCGAACTTCTGATTGTGGTCGCCATCATCGGGATTCTGGCCGCCATCGCTGTTCCTAACTTTCTCAACGCTCAAACCCGCGCCAAAGTGGCTCGAATCTATGGCGACATCAAAGCGCAGGGCAATGCGCTGGAGCAATACCGGCTTGACAACAATCATTATCCTCCCAGCAACTGGGCTTACCCTAGATTACAAAGGTTAACTTCGCCCTTTGCATATATCACGACATTACCTTATGACATTTTCGCTACATCTACTGATGGAGCTAACCGCTATATGTATTTCCATTATGTCGAACGTGAATCAGAAGAAGCCTGGTTCAGGTCCGACTATCACTCCTCTCTGGGCGACCGTCAGACATCGGCTAATATTAATTTATCGGTTCCAGGCGGGCTAGCCTGGCATATCCGTTCCTATGGTCCTAACAAAGTGCTGGATTATGGCTTCCCCTACGATATGACCAACGGTTTGATCAGCCTGGGAGATATTGATATCTGGGGGCCATGATTGTATATATTTAATTATAAACAACTTAGATATAACAACGTTAAGGAGAATTGTATAAAAAATGAGTTCCCGCAAGTATATAAATGTTTTATTGCTATCCATGCTAACCTTTGGTTTTATAATGAATTGCATGGCGGATGCATCTTCCAACGAGCCATTCCGCAGCGTAGTTTGCCCTAGTTCTGACGAGAACCTGCGCAATAGCGAAGGTGATATAATTGAACTGAAGGATGGAAGGTTGCTGCTGGCCTGGAGCAAGTTCGTCGGCAGATCCGACCACGCCACCGCTGATATTGCAGCTAAATTCAGCAACGATAAAGGCCTAACCTGGGGCGAAGAGTTTATTATCCAAGAGAACATCGGCAAGCAAAATGTCATGAGCATCTCATTTCTGAGGTTGCGCTCCGGCAAAATTCTCTTTTTCTTCTTACAGAAAAACGCTTCAAACGACCTGCAACTATTCGTCCGAGAAAGCGCTGATGAGGCCAAAACCTGGTCTAAGCCTCTGCGCATCACCCAAGGCATGGGTTATTTCATCATGAATAACGCCCGCGCTATTCAACTGAAAAAAGGGCGCATCCTGGCGCCAATCGCCTACTGTCCGGATATCAGCAAAGAGAGCAAGAATCAGGTAGGTTTCTGCTATATCTCGGATGATGAAGGTAAAACCTGGTTTAAGGGAAATGGACAGGTTAGTTTTGATGATTCGCCCGTAATGGAACCCGGTCTTGTGCAACGCGCCGATGGCTCCGTCTTGATGAATATCAGAACCAGTCTGGGTTTCGTATATCAGAGTTTCAGTTATGACCGGGGAAACAACTGGACAGAAGCAACTCCAATGACATTGGTCTCGCCAGCCTCTCCAGCAACCACAATAAGAGTGCCGGATAGTTCCGATATTTTAATTATCTGGAACAATAATCCCCTGGGAAACAAAGCCAATTGGCAAAAACGCACCCCCCTGACATCCGCCATCAGCAGCGACGGCGGGAAAACCTGGCGGAATTTCAAAAATATAGAAAATGACCCCGATAGCGGATACGCCTACACCAGCATCTCTTTATCCGGTGAGAATGTTTTACTGACCTATTACCATTGGAAAAAGGGCAATCCCAATTTCGCCAAAACCGATCTGGTATTCAGATCCATTCCAATTAAGTGGTTTTATGAGAAATAATTGATTTATTAATCAAAAAAGTGAGTTTTCACGAATTTCATGAAAAATATAACCATTGTAAAATCAATGTATTGGGCAATTATTATTTCGTTGTTCACCTCAGGCCTTATAGCAAATACCGAAGAATCAAAGGCTATGGTTCCTTTCGAGCGTATTGTGGTAGATGCAAAAGGCCCACTGAATCCCTGGGCTAAGCTATTGGCTGATCTCAATGGAGATGGAAAACTAGACATTATAATAGCAGGTCAAAAAGGTCCATTGGTTTGGTATTGCTATCCCGATTGGAAAAAATTCCCCATCGTCGATGGAGGTTATAATACTGTCGACGCCGAAGCGGGCGATATCGACAACGACGGCGACCTGGATATTGTCATCGGCGGCCTGTTCTGGTATGAAAATCCCGGCAAAACCATCAAACAAACGCCTTCATGGAAGATACATCAAATTGCGGATCATCCCACCCATGATGTGGAACTGGGCGATCTGGATGGCGATGGAGATTTGGATATCGCCACCCGTAATCAATCCGCTTTCGGCGCTCCCTTGGGCAAAACCATACATCTCTGGTATCAGGAAGCTCCTGACCGATGGAGAGAACAGGTTCTAAAATGCCCGGATGGCGAAGGGATCGAACTGGCTGATATCGATAGGGATAATGATTTAGATGTGATTATCAATGGTTTATGGTTTGAGAATTCCGACAGCAAAACAGGTAAATGGATATCGCACGAATATGCCGAATATCACCCCAATTCAACAGTAGATTGCGCTGATATCAATGCTGATGGTCGGCTTGATGTTGTGCTGTCGCCTTCAGAACTGAAGACGCAATACTACCATTTCTCGTGGTATGAGGTTCCCAAGCAGGCAAAACAAGACACCTGGAAGGAACACATTATCATACCCAAAATCGAATGCGTGATTCATGGGTTGCAAACCGCCGATGTCGATGGGGATGGTTCGATGGATGTGATCTACTCAGAAATGCACCAGGGAGAAGATCCAGACGAAGTGGCCGTATTATTCAATAAATCCAACGGCCAAATATGGCAAAAACAAGTAATATCAACCAAAGGCTCACACTACATCCAAGCCGCTGATATTGATGGCGACGGAGACATCGATCTAATGGGCGCCAATTGGAGTTCAGATTTCCAACCCATCGAATTATGGATAAACAACCGGATTCGTTAACCAAGTAGAGTGGGGTTGCTTTTTATGATCCACCGATAATTACTAATCGATTGGTGGATCAAAAAGCACGCCCACCTTACGGTACCTGATTTTTACGAGGAACTAAAAAACATTCGATTTAGGGATATTCAATATGACGAACCAAACAAGAATTTTACTAGGCGCCGTGCTCTTTTTTTCATGTCATTCCATGTCGACATTCAGCGAAGAAATAATCTGGATGATCGGGGAAGAAGATGGCAGCAATGCAGAATTCGCAATTGCGAAAGAACCCAATGCGTACCTGAAAACATTCCCAAATGACGTTTGCTATCGGGTTGGTTCTTCCTCACCTGATACCGGGTGGAGCGGGATGCAGCCCGGACCCGGGGATAGTTGGGGCGGTTCTCGTAAAAATAAGTTTGTCATTGAGTTTGAATGCGATCCTGAACCCGAAGGCGTCTACCTTCTACAAATTCGTTTGGTCGGTTATCACCCCAATCAACCACAGGGCATGTTTGTTGATATCAATGGAGCAAGGTCTCCAATTGGCTTTCCTTCTGGTGGTCACATGAATGGTTATCTTGATTTTGCGCTGGGGAAGCCTTTTCAAATTGACATGCCTCTGTTTGCGAAAGACCTGCGCCGAGGGGAAAATAGTATAGCTTTTGAATCAATGAGTTGTTGGTTACTCTGGGATTCGATACGGCTTGTTCATACTGCAGAAGCGCAACCAGATGCTTTGGCATTACAGTCTGTCGAGTTTGAATCTCTGCCGCTATTTGTTAAAACAAAAGGTTCGCTCAAACAAAAAGCCAGGCTTTCGTTTGTGACAACCCGGCTCTTAAAAGAACTGAAGACGCGTATACATATGAACGGAGAGACCTTTACGCATCCATTCAAAGTAACTGCGCTAGGAGCCAACAAGCGGGATATCACGATTCCGGAAATCCAGCAGGAAGACCATGTAAAAATCGAGATTTTACACAAGAAGGATGTGATCTTTACTGGAGAGTTCCCCGTCACTCCTTCACGCAAATGGACTATATCGGTAGTTCCGCAGGCGCATGTCGATATTGGCTACACGCACCTTCAGGACGAAGCGATGGAGGTTCATCGTAAAAGCAACGACATGGCATTGGAGTTTATTGACAAGTATCCTGAATTCGTCTGGAGCATAGAGTCTACCTATGTCATGGAAGGTTGGATCAAATCACGTGCGCCTGAACTGATCGAATATTTCTTCAACAAGGCTCGTGAAGGAAAAATCGAAGTGGAAGCAATCTACAGCAACTTGCTGACAGGACTTTTGAGCGATGAAGAGTCATTCCGTTCTCTATATTATTCTAAACAATTGAGCAAAGAGCATGATTTCATTTTTGGCAGCGCGACGTTAACAGACGCACCCTCTCATATCTGGTCGCTTCCCACTGTGCTGCGATCAAGCGGCGTTAAATATCTCAGCATGGGGATCAATACCACCCGGGCGCCATTGCTTAGGGGAGGACTCTATAAGCAATCGCCGACATGGTGGGAGGGACCTGACGGCTCAAAAATACTGGCCTATTTCCATGACCATTACGCAGGAGCGGGCGCCATAGGACTAACAGATGCCTGGTCGGCAGACGGCCAAAAAGGTTCATCCCTTTCAACTGCGGAACAACGCATCCCTGACTTGCTGCGTTCGTATGAACGAGAAGATTATCCCTACGATGCAATCCATATCCACGGCGCCTATGGAGACAATCGCAGTTTAACGGAGCAGTTGCCCATTACGGTTCGCGCCTGGAATAAGAAATACGAATACCCGAAAATCGTCTTCACGACCAACACCGAATGGTTTTCTTCGTTTGAAGAAAAATACGGAGAAAACCTCAAGGTAGCAAGGGGTGACGGAGGGCCGTATTGGGAAGATGGCGCCGGTTCAACCGCACGTGAAACGACGATAAATCGACAGAATCAGCAAAATGCACTTTTGGCGGAGATGCTGATAACCGGTTTACACGCGAAAGGTATTATTCAAGAAGATTTCAGAAAATTATTTGCCGATATATGGCATAACATCATGCTTTATAACGAGCATACCTGGGGCGCTCACAATTCTGTCAGCCAACCAAACCTGCCCGAAGTGCTGGAACAGTATCGCATCAAATCAGAGTTTGCGCTTCGCGCGCAACAAAAAATTGAGCCTCTGCTCAACATCGCACGTCAACATATCCCCATTGATGAAAGAACAAAGCCTGAGTGGTCATTACAAGGCGAGCGTTTGGTGGGAGCGCGGTATGATATTACCTTCGACCTTGAACAAGGGGGAATCAAAAACATTATCGATAAAGAGACCAATCAGGAACTTATTGATTCCCAATCGACCTATTTACTTGGTCAATTGATCTATGCGCGGAACGAACAACCGCCTTACGAATTTTCGGTCCCCAAGTTCGAGGGAATCGAAAATAGTAGAAATGGCGTTGTTCTCTATTGGTCGCATGAACTTTTTCCTGAAATTAAATTGACTTTAAACTTCGACGATGCACGCAAAGCGATTGCATTTAAATATGACATACAGAAGAAATACACTACCGAAAAAGAGGGCGTCTATATCGCGTTTCCTCTAGCAGGCGTTAATCCTCAGATTGATTATGCGGTGGCAAACGCAGTAGTCCGGGCGGGACGCGATTGGCTTCCTGGCTCATGCAAAGATTGGTTTACACTACAAAACTGGTTGCGCGTTCGCAACGACGGTTATGATGCCCTGTTCGTAACCTACGACGCGCCCTTGATTAACTTGCAGGATATCAATTCCAACAAATGGTTGGAGGAACTACCCATTCGCAACGGACATGTTTTCGCCTACCCGATGAATAATTATTGGTTCACCAACTACCGGGCGGGTCAAGCGGGCAAGTATACATTTAGATTTGCATTGACTTCCAGTCAAAGTATTTCAAATTCCGAAGCATTACAATTCGGGCGTAATTGGACCAACGCTGAACGCAATGCAGTGGATTCAATGATTTCAGTCAAACCCGGTTCGGTGGTTATCAGCGGATTCAAACGCGCTGAGTATGAAGATGGATATATTGTCCGGCTGCGTGAAATGAACGGGCAAACAACAGAGGCTGTATTACACGCACCTGCTTTGGCGACCATCCATTCCTCATTTCTTTGCAATGGCGTAGAAGATGTGTTGAATGAACTATCCGTTCTGGACAATGCTGTGCAGATCAACCTCAAGCCGTGGGAGATTGCAACCATTCTAGTAAAGTGAGATATAACTATGAAAAAATTCGGTTATATTCCTTAGCCACTATAGAAACCGTGTTATTTCTCATGGTATGAAGTTACCAAGCAGGCAAAAAAAACGCCTGGACGGAACACATTATCATACCCAAAATCGAATGCGTCATTCATGGGTTGCAAACCGCCGATGTCGATGGGGATATCGATCTAATGGGAGCAAATTGGAGTTCTGATTTCCAACCCATCGAACTATGGATAAACAACCGGATTCATTAACCAAGTAGAGTGGGGCTGCTTTTTATGATCCACCGATAATTACTAATCGATTCGGTGGATTAAAAAGCGCGCCCCACTCTACGTTACTGAATAGATTACAGTGTCTAATGGCTAATATTCCTGCCAGAACCTGGCATCAATACTACTTTGTTGGTTAAGAGAAAGCGACCACATATCTTCCAAGTAATAGGCTTGGCCATCTTGCGCTGTGACGCCGCCGAATATCACAAAGCGGTCACGTTTGGAGTCATACACCCCGCCATGCCCCATCCGTGTGACGGGCTTGGGAGAGAGTTCGATTTGTTCCCAGCGTTCCTCATCCCAGGTCCAAAAGTCATCATCCTGAACTTCATCTTGAGGAGCAAGTAGCATTTTAAGGTTTCCACCACCATAGCACAATATCTTTTTGATAAATGGAAGATATATAAAACTACTACCGGCTCTTGGCGGTATTGGTCGGGGTTGAATAGAACCATCTTCAATCTGAATCCATTGGTTGTTATTCCATTCCGATATAACGTTTGTATATCCTGCAACCATATACTCCGTTTCTCCGTCAAAATATGCGCCAACCTCATTTAATGATACTAGTTTTTTTCGATTCTCATCATACGTAATACTATGTGTTATTATAGGAGGACCCTCTTCGGAAAGCTGGGTCCAGGTATTGCCATCCCAACTCCAGGCGTCAAAAAATGTCGCTCCGTCAACTCCACCATACAAGATCAAACTTTGTGATTCCGGGTCGAATTCCATCACGGCGTCTGACCTCTCAATTGGTCCTGATGTATCGATTGTACTGTACCAATTGCTTCCATCCCACCGCCATGTTTCTCTCATACAGATATAACTATGTTTTCCGATGCAAATCATACCGCCGAACAAGACTGTTTCACCACGGATGGGATCATACGCCATAGCATGAGATAAAATTTGAGGGCCATCTTCAGATACCAATTGCCATTCATTGCCATCGTATTCCCAGGTATCTGACAGAGTAACTCTTTCTATCGTTCCATTCGAGTTTATATCTTCACGATATCCGCCGTGCAAGACGATGCGATCCCGCTGACTGTCATAGACCATCTTGAATCTTACGCGTGGAGGGGGTTGAGTGGTGGAGGTGAGCTCCGTCCATTGCAGTCCCTGGGCAATAGCTTGCACGCCGAACAGTGAGACAAACGCGGATAATATCAATAATAAGGATAAAGAAGAAAATGATAATTGTTTCAAGGTTCTGGTTTTATCTAATATTCTCATGAGTCTTCTCCTAATGAACGTTTTGTAGTCGACAAATCCGAGTGCGGAGGGCGCAAAGGCGGGCAGTTCATTCACCTGCATCACCAATCCCAAAAAACCCTCACCACACTCCTTTCGTGATGCTTTGCTCCATCGCAACGCGGCATCGTCACAGGCATACTCCCGCTGTTGATCGATGATGTTGTTGACCCACCAAACCAGCGGGTGAAAGAAAAACAGCACTCGTGTGATGTTTTGCATAAAGGAAACCAAACTATCCCAGCGTTGGATATGCGCCAATTCATGTAACAGGATGAACCGAATTTGTTGGCGGGAATGATGGTCATTCATCCGCTTGGGTACCGCGACAACAGGATGAAATATACCGTATGCGATTGGCGTTTTGATCCAGTCACCGGTTACCCAACTCACTTTCCGCCTTATTCCAGTTTGTTTTTGCAGGTCTTGTAAATCAATTGACATACATGTTGGGTCCAATGGGATGGTATTGCGGATCATGAAAAGGGATTTCCATTCAATCCAAAACAGGCGTATGCCAAAACATATAATACCGAATGCCCATATCGCCATTAACAAAGTTGGAATCGAAATGGAAACTGGCAGCGTCGCCTTCGATTCGGATTCCGGCTTTGTAACCACAGCGTCTCCGCTGCGGGTTTCATCCACGGCTCCATCTATCATTGAACCCTCGAAATTAACCGGCGCCCCAATTTTTGCAGGTGTGTTGTTCAAAGAGGAAAAATGATTCGGCAATGAGAATTGAGGGGGGATAGCCAGTTTGAGTATCACAAGTAGAAATAGCAAATAACCAAACTGGGAACTGACACGCCGGTTGATGAAAAACCATACCAAACCGATCAAACCAAATGCCAAGGTGAAATCTAACGAACGGAAGAGCATGAACTCCATCCAGTGTTCGGCAAACTTAGATAGCGTTTCCATCATCACCATTATCGTTCTCCCCTTCGATGTATTGATCCAACATATCCCTCAATTCGCGGGCATCCTTACCGCTCAAATTCCCTTTCTTCACCATGTGAAACATCAGCGATGCCGACATCTTCGTCGGAGTGTCTTCCAGCAGTTCTTGCGCTGCATCGCAGATGGTGTCTTTCATGGTTGAGATGGGTTCATACAAGTAACTATTGCCAATCTGTTTTGTTTTAAGATGATTCTTATCGACCAGCCGCCGTAAGACCGTCTTGGTTGTGACTGGCTGCCAGCCGAATTTTTCCTGCGTGATTGAATACACGTCACGCGCGGCGCATGACTGCAACTCCCACACAATTTTCATGACTTTCCATTCGGCGGTACTCAGATTTTCAGGAAGTTGATTTGACATACTTGCACCTCAAAAACGATTAGTTGTTAGCGCTAACGATTATAATCATAACCAAATAATTATCTTTGTCAACACATTTTTTAAATTTTTAAAATTTAGAAATTTTTTAAGCCTAAATCCATAGATTAAAAATTGATTGAACGTGGATTAAATTGGAACTATTATTCAGCTTGGTAGATGGGACAAAGCGCAAGCGTATTCCATCGTTTTTTTGTAAGCCTATGCATTTATATATAAATCAATCCCACAGGAGAACGATGGCATAATTCTCTAAATCCGCAGTTTTTTTCTTTGATCGAGGAAAGATTGCAGTTTACTGTCATCACGGTTTACCAGGAACTCATCGCCGTTGAGTCCCATTTCACTGAGCAGTTGTTCAACTTTTTCGTTCTCGCCGATCTCTGTGTAGGTATGGCCGTCGGAGGTTTCAACCAGCGTTACGCCTTGATCCAGCGCCAGTTCAATCATCTGCTTGAGTCTATCGACATTGGTCTTCTCTACCCTGAGGTTGGTGTTATTGATTTCTAGAGCGAAGCCATATTCCTTGGATAATGCAATGATGGTTGGCAAATCGAGTGGATAAGTTGAGATACACGGGTGGGTTATTAAATCTATAGGATATCTTTTAAGCGCGTTAACCAGAGCACGGGTGTTATCCGCTTCTGAACCATTTTGAGGCAACCCGCAATAGTGGAAACCGATGCTTATCACGTCAAACCAGGGGATGAACTTTTCGGGGATATCCGTATTTCCATCAACATCCATAATATTGGCTTCGATGCCCCGCAGCATGGTGATAGACGACCCATCCGGTAATGTTACGGGATTAGGCAGCCGACGTTTGTCGGTTATCACGCCAAAATTCATCAACTTACCAAGGCCGGAACCATGATCGGAAACATTGACAAGTTTAACGCCTTTACTGATAGCAATTTGAGCGATTTCAAGAATAGTATGAAATCCACAGAAACTTTGAACCGAATGAACATGTAAATCGTTGCGTATCACAGATGAATCCCCTTTTACTATTGCTTTCTTATACAGGAATATTATTGTATCCGTAGTTGGTAAAAAAATTAAGGAATTTAAAATACAAAATCCCCCGCACTATTCCGGGGGATCGTAATTAAATTAACGATTCCGGTTAGCGTAGAGGATTATTCTACTCCGAGTATTTTCTTTGCGGCGTTACGAGATACGTCTAAACCTTCAAACTGGCCACTGGCCAATTTTTCTCTTGCTTGAGCTACCGCTTCCGGACGTACATCCGGCTCCGCTTGCGCAAGGCCGATCAGACGACTCACTGCACTGGCTTCTTTTGCGCCTGCGGATATTTCAATGCGGTCTCCCGAAGAAGGAGCAGACGAATTTGACTCTCGCGTTTTCGTACCAATATTCTTGGACGATGCTCGCTCAGTCACCCGGTTGGCGTGATTTTGCGCACTATTGATGCCAACGATGTCAACCATGATATAGCTCCCGGAATGCGCCCTGCATTCCACTCATATACCCTCAAAAGTAATTAAAGCACAATTGGAGATTTTGGTCGATGCCTAATTCCCCAAAACTATTATCGGCAATTAATTTTCTAACTTTAACTTAAATGCAACTTATTTTAAATTTCTTTTCTAATTTTCATTAATATTATTTATGGGTTATTGCATTTATCTTTAATATAATGAATGTTTTATGCAAAAATAATACATTTACTGATTTATTAAATTAATTTTTTTATATTTTCCTCAAATCAATTATAAAATAATTATCGACAAATAACGTTCAAACTGTATTTTTTATAGTGATTTTTTCGCTTTTTTATCAGGTTTTTATAGAATTACGGCTAATTCGGGTTGAATTAATGCACAATAGTACTGTTGCAGTAAAAATACAAAGCAACCCAAAGAAATCTTTGTCAATTAATAACTGAGTAAATCCAGCAGCAACATGGTTTGGAGGCAGGTTTAACTGTACCAACATAAGTCCTGCTAAAACAATTATAAACGGCAAGATCTGCTTGCTATTCCAACAGCTATAGCATACATGCATAACCGGGAACAGAGTCCACACTAAAGTATATCCAGCCAGACGGGGCGGAAGCAAAAGCACTCCACATAGAATCATACTGAGCAAAATCCCGTTGGTATGTTGGATACCGACAGATTGGGCTTTTTTGATAGATACCGCCATAAGTCCAAATATAACAAGAGGAAAAAGAGGAATCAATATAGTAGCCAATATGGGCAAACGGATTATCGGTTCTGCAAAATATGTATCTGAAAATGTACGAAGGATAACTGTTGCCGAAGAGCAATTATAGAAACTCTGCACCTGCTCATCCCAGATTACAGCCCATTCCGGACTCTGGTAGAAAGCGAAGAAATTTAAGAATAATTTCCAATCAAACAGCATATAAACACCAAAAACAGCTGAGAATACAGTTAAAGTCCTAACTAACCTCCACTCACGTAAATGTAGTGGATACAAAGAAATAAGGATAGGCGTACCTTTGATGGAACAACCTAGAATAGTAAATAATCCAGCCATAGTAAATCGATTACAACGCCATGCATTTAATCCAAATAAAACCAGGCATGCTTCGAATAACGCAATGTTGCCGGCGCTGAAATCGAGTGATACCGGGCGGTAAAACAGCGCTGCGATATGAGCCAGTATTAATCCTAATAAATGTATCGGCTGACCGATCAACATTAATGACATAAATATTATAGATTCTAAGGCAATACACTTGAAAAGCATCCACCAGAACGAGGCGGTGAAAAATGAAGCCTTAGATAGTGGATACATAACTCTGGCCAAATGTGGTGGATAGAGAAACGGCAAACTACCACCATAGCCAACTTCTTCAATAGAATCCGAGGCAGCCTGCAGCGCTGCGGGATCATAAGGATTAGAGCCTTGCGCTACGGTTGTCGCCGCCAGATAGTAGACCGGGAAATCCCATTGGCGATTGACGGAATCGCTATAAACATAAAAAATCACTCCAAAACCAATTAGGAATGAGATTGTACAATCTAAACGATCAAGTGATTTCCGGGCGAATGACAAACTTGGAAACATATATAAATGACCTTAATTAATAGATTTTTAAACTTTAATAAACAAATACTTACATCATATTACTATTGAATAATAATTTGTTTATTATGGAGCGATGATACTATAAATGAAGGGTACGTAAGTCTAGACCTAAAATGTGGGCTATCTGAAAACGGGCGTTCCAAAGCATTTTGTCCATCATATCGAAAAGATTATGCCCGAGTTTTATCTCTTCTTTTGAAATCATCTCTACATCAAAACGCACTAAAAGAGAGGTTAAAACCATATCGCATTCAATACAAACAGTCATCGCTTCCGTTGGGATATGAGACATTTGACAATTGTATCTATCAAGCCATCGTATAAAAACATGATTAGCGCGATGCAACGACATGCAATGATCTTTTAAGGTATTGATAGTAGGCTCTTCCTGGGATACTGAATTAAATGGAGTCGGTTTTTTTGATAATTTGGGCATTTCTTTTTTTAATATTGATAAGACATTTTTTTTAGGCTTAAAAGATTTGAAACGTTCAATCAACTTGGCAATCATTTCTTCAAGGGTAATGGCATTTTCTTGTTCGTTAAATACACTATTAATCATATCATCCGAAATGCATTCCTTGATTTGATCATCACTGTCAAGGGAATCTGCATTACATAAAAAAGATGACCGGTTCTCCGGGTAAATAAAGCCGTCAGGGTCTTTTTTATATTTCTCAAACCTATTTGTGAAATATTGATCATCGCAAAGCGCGGCCTTGAGTTCTAAACAATTTGCCTCAGGTAAAATTCCCTTTTTTAATGCAAAAGAAAAAAAACGCTTTAATGAAACAATAATTCCATTCAAATCCTTCTTGCCCGGTTGATGTACTTTCTGAAAATACCATTGACCCAGGAAATCATAAATCATTTCACTGCGTAAATTGGTAATTTCATCAATTAAATAAAAAGCATGATATTCAATAAGAAATAATTCTGCATTAGCCACGTGCCTCTCAGCTGTAGAGCTTTTCAATCCTTTATTGATCATATCGCGGAAAAACTCGTCTAACAGGCTTTCTAATTTCTCGACCAACTCTATCTGGTAGCATTCCAATATTCTGGAAGTTTTAATCATATTACTATCCCAAGTTAATTCATTGCTTTAAAACTACAATCATATAATTAGATCAATTTGATCTGACAAAATTATCTGATGTTTGATAAATTCATATAGTTAATCCCGATCATCACAATATAAAATGAGAAAGATACCCAAATGATTCCTAGAAAATTTAATGATTCTAACAAAAATTCATACCGATTTCAATCATACAAAACATTTTTTGCTGCTTTTTTATCCATATTTCTCTTTTCTAACATAGTTTATGCCCAAAATCTTCATTCCGGCGTCATTGATACAGATGAATTATGGCATTCCAATGATGGTCCAGTGGTTATTAATGGCGATCTTCTAATTGCTGGTAATGCTAGTCTAACCGTTGCTGCAGGAGTAGAAATCAAGATCAAAGAAGGAGTAGTGATAACTGTTTTAGGTCGATTAGAGATGAACGGCGAAGTTGAACATCCTATTCAAATTGATTCAGATGGCGAACAACGCTGGGGCGCCATATCTTTTGAAGAAAACGGCTCAGGACTATTAAAGCATTGCTATGTAAATCACGGATCACACGCTTCAGGTAACCGGATTGGTATGATAAACGCCTATAGATGCGCATCTTCAGTAATTATAGATAGTTGCACATTGACTGACTGGCCGGATGATTTTAATGCTAAAGCCACGGAGAGTTACCATTCTCCCAACATGGTGATTAGACGCTGTCTCTTCGGACCGGGAGAAAACGAAGCCGTACACGGCTCATATAGCGCCGTACTGGTAGAATACAATACATTTGAGCAGCGTTATGGCTATAGCGATGCGATAGATATAGGAGATACACAGAATCCTGGCCCCATCATACGATACAATGTATTTCTGGGAAGCGAAGATGATGGCATCGACCTTGATACCTGCGACGCCTATGTTGAGGGGAACCTGGTTATGAACTGCCGGGGAGGCAGCAACGATCCTATAGGAATTTCTGGCGACAAAGACGCTCATCCTATTATAGTTAACAATGTCATTATCAATTGCGAGAGCGGCATAGGATTCAAGAACGGCGCTGATATCACCGTAATCAACAACACTATCATCAATTGCGACCGGGGCGTCTGGATGCATCAGAATCCCGCTCATGCCAGGATGATCAATACCATCATCTGGGGCCGGGATGACCAGACTTCTATAAAACTGGAACCAGGATCAACCATGGATGCAAGATATTCAATTATCAAAGGAGATTCTGTTTATCAGGGAATCGGCAACCAGAATGCTGATCCAATGTTTGTTAATCTGCCGGATAATAATTACGCTCTGCTTTCCGGTTCACCCGCTATTGACGCAGGATGGGGAGAAGAAGCCGTATTAGATCATGATTTCAGCGGCAATTCACGTTTTGATGCGCCTGAGGCGCCCAATGCAACATCAAGCGCTCCCTCATATATCGACATCGGAGCGTTTGAATATCAACCAGTAATCACCCCAATCAAAATGTGGATGATGTTTTAGAGCAGAGAAATGGGATTCTATGAATGCAGTTATAGCATTATGAATAGTGGAAACTCATCTCGATTTCAACAGTCGGGTATGGATAACCTTCTGGAATTCTTTCAACCGGGCTTTTTTCGTTGATAACTTCTATGATGCTTTTATCCATTTCCTCCCATCCCGAAGGTTCAACTATCTCGATTTTGGTTATTTTTCCGCTTCTTTGTATCAGAAAACGAACAGTTGAGACGTAACTTTTTTTTTCTGGAGGATTTTGTTTATCAATTGCCTGCCATGATTCTCCCATGTACTGCGCAATTTCATCCATATAATCATCAACTTGACATAAAGCCTTATCGTAACGCATCTTCAGCAGGACAAAAATCATTAAAGCTGATGCAATGATGAATCCACCGATGATGATTAATGACATTATTACATTATTGTCCATGAAAAAATTTCCTTCACTATCTATATAAAGGCAATATAAATTATGCTCATGAGTATAATAATAGATGAATCTTAAATTGTTGAGGGAACAAAAGAAAAATCAGGCATTTACCTGCAAATCAAATGTGGAAATCATTCCAGATTAAATAATATTGATGCAATTACGTCTTATTTATATATTATTTATGAATGTTAAAACCACAATCATCTTGTTTTATTATTAATATAATGAAAGGATGTTAATAAATGAAATCACTACTATATACTTTTTCGGCCATAATCATCCTATCACTGGCGGCCTGCAATCAATCCCGGATTTCCATTCCAAAAGATAAAGTTAATATCGAAGTTAATAAAATCTATGACGGCGATAATCTCATTATTTATCTTCTTGACATAAAATTTCTCGAAGAAAGAGTCGTTAGATTATCAGAAAAAGGCGGCCTGAGTCAAGCCAAGATAGAACCTGATCTGAAATCTGGAATTTCAACCTGCGAAGTGTTGATTATGGCTGACCGTATTGCCATTGGTGATAAATCTAGAATAAAACTACTTAATCAGATTAGAGGATCAGGAGTCACGGTGGGAGGTCCGGATGAATATACACTTGAAGCATCTGATAAACTGAAGGATGTATTAAAAATAGAAATTAAATCCGGGGAATATAATATCGATTCTGAGATCAAAATATCTTCTTTTCAAAATCATCCGCTTAATTTGGTATTTGCTCGACAATTTTCGGATGACTAGTCGCGTCGGGCATATTTGTATGGTTATCGGGTGATTAGATACAATATGGTGTTGGATGATTCGGGCGCCCACAAGAGGCGCACCCTACAAGTGGATAAAAAAAAAACGGGGCTTTGCAGCCCCGTTTTGTTTTGATTATTAACGAATAAATACTTATTTATGAAATTACATCATGCCGGATTGTTTGGCGTAGGCGAAGACGTCTCCAGCGCGGAGAATCTGCTCTACATCGCCTAGCGAATGTAATTTGAATGTCTCGCCAGTAGCTATTTTTTTAATGGTTGAACCTTTGACGTCTATCTCAATCTCATCGCCGGTTGCGATTTTTTCAACCAGCCTAACAGTCGTTTCAAATGGAACCAGGTATCCGCCATTAACGCAATTGCGGAAGAAAATGCGTGCATAGGATTCAGCCACTACCGCCACTGCTCCCGCTTTATCAAGCGCAAACGGGGCGTGTTCACGGCTGGAGCCGCAGCCGAAATTTTTGCCGCCGATCACAATCTGATACTCTGAGCGCCACTCGCCCTCTTTAACAAAGGGAGTATGACCTTTGGGAAGCCCTGATTGCGCTTCAGGCACTCCAGCCAAAGCGTATTCGCCGTATTTTTTTGACTCATCTTCATCGTCAAGTTTATAAACCAGGTGATGAGCCGAAATAATCTGATCGGTATCAATATCATCACCTAATACAAATGCTTTACCTCGTATTATATCGTCCATGACTTTGCTCCTATTCTATTACGCCAGATATTTTCTCGGATCAGTGATGCGACCAGTTATAGCCGAAGCTGCCGCAGTATATGGCGATGCGAGATAAACCTGTGATTCTTTTGAACCCATCCGGCCCGGAAAATTACGGTTAGTGGTCGAGATGCATACGCCGGGACCATTCATCCGCCCGAAAGTATCAGATGGTCCGCCCAGACATGCAGCGCATGAGGGCTGGCCGATTCGAGCGCCCGCCGCTTCAAAAATTGCGTACAGCGTTTTACCGTTATAGGTTTTTTCCTTCAAGACCTTTTCAACTTCCACTGTTGCCGGAACGATGAATGTATCGACCTTGCAAGTCTGTCCGTCAAGGATTTCCGCCGCCGCTTCGAAATCGGTGATCTTACCACCAGTGCATGAACCTATATATGAGCGGGTAATCTCTACATCTTCCAGTTCCGCTGCCGTACTGCGGTTATCCGGAGAATGAGGTTTGGCTACGGTTGGTTGAATATCAGCCGTTTTGAACACATACTCGGCAAAATATTCTGCATCCGCATCACCCTTAACCACCTCGAAACTATTTTCTGTTCGCTGGCTGACATAAGCAGTTGTGACGTCATCCGGCTGAATAATGCCGTTCTTACCGCCCGCTTCGATGGCCATGTTGCACAGCGTCATGCGTTCTTCCATATTAAGGCTGTAAACGCCGTCTCCGGCGAATTCCATAGCGCGGTATGTCGCTCCATCAAAACCTATCTCTCCTATTGCGTGAAGAATTAAATCCTTGGCCATCAAGTAGGAAGGAAGTTCTCCATCAAAAACGAAGCGCATAGTAGGTGGAACTTTGACCCATAGTTTACCGGTTCCCATGATGAAGCCGGCATCGGTATTGCCTATACCGGTGGCGAATTCGCCGAAGGCGCCGTGGGTGCAGGTGTGAGAATCCGTACCGAATAGCACTTCACCGGGACGCGTATGTCCGGCTTCAGGCAGACCGACATGGCAAACGCCTTTATAACTAGGCGTACCGGGATCATAGAAATATTTGATATCCTGTTCTTTAACGAAATCCCGGAGAATATCCACATTGCGGTTGGCGTGGACGTCTTTAGTAAAGATATAGTGATCCGGAATAATGACGACTTTTTCCTTATCCCATACCTTTGCGTCCTGGCCGAAATTCTTCTTGAAAACGCCGATGGTTCCCGGACCGCAAACGTCATGCGTCATCAGGACGTCTACATTGACCCAGACATTATCGCCTGGCGTAACGCAGTCACGTCCTGCATGGCGGGCCAGAATCTTCTCTGTGATAGTCATACCCATGACTTGTTCCTCCAATCAACGGATGCTAAAACCCTCTCCCGTGGGAAGAAGGTACTTTATGGAATCAAAGGTGATAACGTAAGACAGGGCAACCACAAGGGAATTGCCCCTACGGGATGACGCGGTTTTTTTGCAAACACCCCTCACCCTAGCCCTCTCCCGCGGGGAGAGGGGATATAGACGCTAAAAAGCCTATGCGTAGGATGGGTCAGTCTTATCGACCCATCAAAAATCCACCTCTGATAACCTAAACCCAACTTCCTGAATCGAGGATAAGAGAATTTGGTTATCAAGTTATTCATAATCTGTAAGAATACTAGTATAGCAATAGATCAAAGAAACTCAGGCCGTGCAGATTAAATTTATCATAATCTAAATTCATGATAGACATTATTATTAAATTCGTTACGATATAGTAGTTTAATCGTTAACGAAAAGGGAATGTTTATACATCTATAGGGGAGACTGATGTCATGAACAAAATTAATGAACTCACTTCAAGTAATGAACCACTAGATGATTTTGAAGAAAATGTTGAAGATGACTTCGAAAACGATTTTGAAGATGAGCCTGAAGAATATAACGATCTGGTTTGCGACGATCCCCCGACATGGCGCATCCACCCCGGCCAACGCATCACCTTTAAGACAGTGGCTGAAGCAATATTCGCAATAACCATATTTATGACAGTACTATTCTGGATTAATGGCCCCAAAGCCTTTGAAAGAACCAGCGGCAACGATCTGCAACGGGATGGACTTAAAGGTCCGGTGAAGCAGGTTGAATACACTTACAGCAGTAAAGACCCCCAATTCGCCGCCCTCTCCGCCAAACCGGCGCTCGTCACATTTAATTATGATGAACAGGGCAACCGGACTGAAGAGGTTTATTACAATACCGATGGTCTATTCAAACAACGCACCGTCTTTACACACGATTCATCAAACCGCCTGATTCAAACAATCACATATTATCCTGACGGCGCTTCAAGCAGTGAAGATAAAGATAAATTCTTTGGTCTGTTTGATCCAATCCCCATAAGCAAGTTGCAAACTGACGATTATATTTCACGGACAACTTTCGACCAAAACTCAGATCACTATGGCAATTGGACTAAACGAACCTATTTTATCCGTAAGCATACCCTTATGTATGAACGTGATTCGGTGGGAAGCGAAAAACGTACTATTAAATATTATGGGTATTCAAAACCCCAAAAATCACAAAATCTATTTGAATTCACGATACCGAATAGTGATATTAATGACACTACCGATGAAAAAACCACAGTAATTGATTCTCATAATTATAATGAAGGCTGCTAATCCTTTCCATTAAGATAAAATCGCGTTATCTTTGTAATAAATCTCTAAAGACAAATCACTATCCCTATGTTCACTATTAGGGATATTACGAGGAATCAATATGTTTACACAAAAATGGCGGGAACACTGGAATATGGCGCATGATCCGTTTAATTGTGAAGATGCGGATAAAGATATAATTCTTTCTGAGTTGGATTCTTCAGTGGTGCACTGGAGTTTCGACCGGATGTATGGCAATCCCCAAATGGCCGCTCCGGCAGTGGCTTTTGGAGAAAAAGGCAGCGGAAAAAGCGCATTACGTCTGGTAATGGGACGAAAACTGGATCAATTCAATAAAGAGAATCCAGAGAAAAAAATCTTCCTGATCGAATACGTCGATTTCAATCCATTTCTTTCCATTTTCCGCCGCAGAATCGGCGCCCGCGCTGATGACCGGCAAGCATCGCAGGACGTGGTTAAGCGATGGAAAATATCCGATCACCTCGACGCCATCTTATCTTTAGGCTCAACCAAGTTTATCGATCAGATTCTGGATAGCGGTAATGCTCCGAAAGAGATGACCCGCAAACAAAAAGTTTACCTACTCTCATTAGCCGCTCTATATTACAACTCCGACCGTAAAACCACCTCGGAAGCCATGCAAAGTCTTCGAAAAATAATCAAACATTACTCATGGCGCCCGATGTTTAAGTGGATGTTTATCATCTTGTTGACTCTAGCCAGCGCCGCAACATTGCTGGTTCCCTGGTATACCGGGATGGAATCCACCTTCTTCAAAAAAGTGCTATACAGCGTGGGAGGTCTTGGACTAGCGGGAACATGGGGCTGGTGGTTATTCGATTACCTGCTGGCCCGAACTCAATCGGCCTGGGCGGGACGAAGCGTAAAAGTGCTGCCCCGTAATTCATCCAATCTAGGAACATTGTTAAGCCGTCTTTCCAACAAGGAGCGTAAAGAGTTTATTTTACCCAACGGCACGGATGAATCAGGCCGTTATCACTTGTTGGACCGTTTTATGGATATCCTCGAATCGTTCGGCTACCAGGGCGTATACGTCATGCTGGACCGGATTGACGAACCATCCCTGCTAAGCATCAACGAAACATTAATGCGGCAATTCGTTGAAAAGCTGCTGGATATCAAGTTGCTGCAATATCCGCGCCTGGGATTAAAACTCTTCCTTCCCATCGAGATGGACGCCATCCACCGCAATGCAACCGCCGAACAACTGAAGCACATGCGGCTGGATAAATCCAACCTGGTTTCCGAACTGAAATGGAGCGGACAGGAACTGTACGAAATCGCCAATTCACGAATGGCGATTTGCAAAAATCCAGACTCAGAAATGCGCCCTCTATCAGATATATTTGAGGATAATTTCGATTTCGTTTATCTAAAGGACACCTTATCAACCCTGGGCACGCCGCGTTACGCATTCGGCTTCCTTTCAACCTTGATCTCGGAATACGTCAAAGACCTGCCCAATGATCTGACCGAAGACGATCCACGCTGGAAAATTGCACGCTCTCATTTTGACGTGATCCGCGCCCAGTGGATCGACCGATCCGGCATCCTTAGACGGGTTTTAAACTAGGGAAGAAACCGTTAAGCAATGTTAACTCAAGATGAATTACTGAGATTATTAAACGAACTGGTCGAATATCAACACAAAAAGGTATTCGACCTCGCTCGCCAATCGGTTCCTGGAATTACAGTCGAAGACCTGCGCA
Organism: bacterium; assembly: GCA_963662285.2. Taxonomy (GTDB): domain Bacteria; phylum Hinthialibacterota; class Hinthialibacteria; order Hinthialibacterales; family Hinthialibacteraceae. Next base: position 1,029,326 of record CAXXMV010000006.1, on the reverse strand, counting down.
ATCCACAGGATTTCGCCGTATTAATGAGTAATGCAAGATTTAACTTTGAAGACGGCATCCTGGCGGGATACATCAGCGCACGTACGGCGGTTTTAGCGGAAATCAATTTGCGTCTGGAGTAGACTTCTTCCAAGAATCCTCTTAATACCCGGTTAGAAAACCATTTACCTATTCTTAAAGAACAGTATCATATATAGAACAACAACTTGGTTATCCTAAAAAAGCAGTTCGATTATGATTTCAATTGGATAATCCAAGGTCTTGGATAACAACCCCCTCTTAAATTATCCACCAAGTTGGGGGAGAGGGATTTTGTAGATATAACCAGTTATATTGTTATAACTTAGTTATACAAAACACATTGGATAACATTCCTCTCCCAAGATTGGGAGAGGTTAGGAGAGGGTTGATAGCGACCACCTTCTTATATGCTTTAACAAGGATAATCTAAAAAAGATTATTTACAAAACAAAGCGCTTAAGCGCCGTAGTAAAATAAATCATTTAAGTTATAAAATTATGGAACAAAATCTCAATAATTCTCAAAGCGATTCAATGAACCGGGACAAAAATCGTAAATCATTTCAAAATGATCCGACTCGTTCATCAAGACCACGGCGCGTCCATTTCAGGCGTCCCCGTTTTCGTGATAAAAACATCAATTTGATCCATTTGCTGCCCAATGTGCTGACCAGCCTTAACATTGCCTGTGGAGTGGCAGCGGTCTTATTCGTGCTCGACAAAAAATTCGAAATAGCCGCTATGCTAATACTTTTGGCGGTTTTTTTCGATATGATAGACGGGAAAGTAGCCCGTTTAGTCGGCGCCGCCTCTCCTTTTGGCGTGCAGCTTGATTCATTAGCGGATTTAATCTCCTTTGGAGTGGCGCCTCCCATCATGATTCATGCCATGCTTTACAAAGATATGAACCGCCTGGGAGCTTCGCTGGTATTGATATATGCGCTTTGCAGCGCCTTAAGGCTTGCCAGATACAACATTCAAGCCATGGGCAGCAAGAAGAAGCGCGAGTTCTTTGTCGGCCTTCCCTGCCCTGTTCCTGGGTGTTTTCTGGCGGCCTTAGTGCTGGCAAGTCTGGAATATGGCTTCCCGCTGGATAATGCGTATTCCCGTATAGCGCTTCATATTGTGATGATCTGTTTATCCGGCTTGATGGTAAGCACGATTCCCTATCCGGATTTAGCCGCTCGTAAAGTGGAAAAGAAGAATATCTACCAATACAATGTATTCATTGTATTGATTCTCTGCGTCGCTGTTCTGCGGTTCAAAGCAGTTCTCTTGGCGCTTACGCTCGCCTTTATCTTGATGGGACCGATTATCGCCATCCGCAATGAAATCAAACGACGCACCAATCCTGATGAAATACTGGAAAACACAGAAAACCTTACGCCTGAAACTACAGTTGAAGACCATCACTGACAGCAGCATTATTTAACGATTCTTCAAATAAAAGTTGAATATTGGCGCCAATAGCAGCGTCCTTTCTGCAATTACCGCCTATATTCAACACCATCCCCATACGGAGTCTTAACTCAGCAATATCTCATAGAGTGGTTTTACGCCCGCCCAACAGAATATGTCCCTCAGAAACTGCGTCTAAAGCAACAGCCATACGCAGCAATGTTCTTTTTCTCAGACCAAACGTGATAATAATCGAACATATTTTTGACAATCGCTCTATGCATCTTTCATATAAAACAGACTATATATTATTATGATATGGCTGAAAACGCATTATTATTTAAATCGATTTATTCACTCATTCTACTTTATTGGAATATGAAAACCCATGAATGACGTCGATAAAAATCAATCCAACTTATTGCCCCTGCGAATACTGCCGATTGCATTCGACGATCTACGGAATATCACAATCAAACATTTATTGGAATCATGTCATACACCGGATTTAGATAAATTAGAAGATTTTCTCTTCAATCTTGAATCGATGGTTTTTCTTGATGGAGAACATCGCGCCGATTCGATCATGACCCGCTTTCTACGCTGGAGCGGTCCAGGATTCACTAAAAGATTCTTCAAACACAACATGGATCTAACCGACTCATCCTTTCACGATGACTTGAATTTTGTCACTAACCAGGTCGAAACGCTGCTTAATCTTTCTCATTACAAAAAACTATCTGTTGAGAGCGTTGAACAATCTCTTCATGATATGTCATACGAGAAAATTTTCGTCCGGCTGCAAAATATCGAGTTTCTTAACTTTTATGTGAGAGGTTCGTATATAGCAGAACAATCTGAAACATTCACTCGGTCCATGGCTAAAAAGATACATGCTAAAGAGAGATGGGTGTCCTCTTTACTCTCTCCCGAATCAGTTGAAATTTTCGAAGAATTAACGGTTATCATTGGAGAGAATATTGAACAAAATGAAGAACAAAAAGATGAAAACGATAACGGCAATATAGATAATCATCACAAAGATGAACCAAGCCCGGCGCAGCTCAACACCCGGCAAATGCATCGTGAACTTCATCCTTACCTGCAGGAAGAAAGTAAAAAAACTGCCAGGCCAGTAGTCAAGCGAAAGCGCGCCATTCAGCGTATGGTGCAGGAGAAAATGCGTCAACTGCAAGACAAATCACTGGATGAATTCATGAAAGAACGTCTGGTTGAATCTAAACAATTGAAACGCCTGCAAATTCTGGTCTATCACCACATACCGGCAACCGACTTGGAATTGTTGATCCCCAACGCAGAAATATCTCTAGGCGTCAAAGAATACATCCAACTCTGCTTTACCGGCACAGCCACCATTCCAACTCTCGGAAAAGCTATTTTTTCCAAGAGTTTACGTCGTGCGTTTATGGTTTTCAATCCTATCATTTTTGGAATATACCGCATCTTTTATAAAATGAACATTGTAAAAACCGAGCAAAAATACTCGCACGCCCGGTATATGCTCAAGCGACTTCTGGCCAGAAACGCCAAAGCTATCAGCCATTTAGTAGATGATTACGAAAATGTGCTTAAGCGTGAAGCTTTATTGATAATCACCGTTTTGGCCTGTCACGCTAAAGAACCGAAAGGTCTTACTCAAACTGCGTTAGAAAAATACTCCCGGGATTTCATTCATGATCACCTTCAAACTGATTTTGAGCCGGATTTTTCGTTTTCCCTAAAAGTTTTACAGCATTGGGGAATCATAAACCGTGATGGTAATCATAATCCGCCTCATTTCAGCCTCCCACCGCTGGATGAACTAATCTGTGTCACATCCATATCACGTAAAAACCTCAGAGATAAAATCTGGATAGAAACATAATGCTCCAGGTCAAAGCTCTGTCATTGCGAACGGAGTGATAGGTAGATATGATTCATGCGAACAAGGATGCCCGCGCTCCATATTTTTTACAACTTAAACGACATCATAAACGCACCGGATTTTGAGAATCGCTATAGAGAAAGAAGGAATTGCAAATGGCTTTGTGGAAAATAATCAAGAAAAATCGAAAAGAAAAAACAAAAAAAACAAAAAAAGCGCCTCTGCCAAAGTCGGTTATGATATGGATTGATGCAGCGTATAGCGATCAACCGGCGCGCGTTATCCGGGGTTTGGCGCTTGCTGAAGCGTTTTGTAAGGCCGATATCGAGTCGGTAAGTTTGTCCTGTCTTGCGTGCGGCGGTCTAACCGATGAGATAACTAAACGAAATATCCAATGGATCAATTCACGTCCCGATGGGAATCCGCTGACTTTCAATGAAATCGTAAAAGTTTCTGCAGCCGATATTGTAATCGCCGATTGTACTACTCCTCCCCGGCTTCAACCGGATTTAAACACATCCCTGTTCGCGCTGCTGGCGGATGCATATTCAGATTCATTATTTGCATCCAATAGAGTAGATGCCGCATTATTGCCGGGTTTGATTACACAGCCGGATTTTGAAAATATAGAAGCGCAAGCCAGTTGTATGGCCGACTGTATTCACGGTTTGCAATACGTTCCCATTCTGGATGAATATTTCTCGCAAAATAATGAAACGCCTTCAGAAGACCGTCTTCTGATTGCGGTTTCCGGCAATGCATCGCCAGAAGATTTATCTCCTATACTGGATGCGGTTCGACCTTTGACCCGATCTCCCATCAAAATACTGGCTGATGTATCCACCAATTCAGCAGATCAACTTAAAGAAGCCTTTTCCAGTGACGCAGAACTGCTTATTTCTCCATCATTATCAGACAGAATTACCGCCATCCGCCAAACCTGTCTGGTTATCGCACGCCCTGGGTTAAATATCTACGAACTTATAGCTATGGGTAAACCGGTTATTCTCACTCCGCGAACAGATAAAGAAATCAAAACCTGTCAGTTGTTTCTCAAACAGAATGCCGTTCGCGTCACTCCCATAGCAGATTCTTTCGATATGCTGAAAATGAGCATTGAAGAATTATTGAAAAATGGAGAGGAAAGAAAGAAACTGAGCCAGCAGGCAGTAGATTTACTTGACGCCAATGGATCAAAGAATACAGTTGATATTCTACTCACTCGCTTCGCCCGAATTGAACTGCTAAGCGAAATAGAGTAATACTCCAAGGTTCAAAAATTATCCTACACAGGGAGTTTCAAATATCCAGATGCGTCCCAGGAATTTCTGATTATCATCAAGGATAGGGACGATCCGGCAAATGATATTTTTAGGCGACTCGGTTTGAGTTATCAGCGTAAATGTATGAACTTGAGTTCGCTGATCGTCCCACGCAGCCGCCGTTTTGCTCCATTCTTCGTCGACCCTAGTCTTGTAGCGGGATAAGAACGAATACCAATCCACCTTTTTCAAATCTTCGACCAATTCATTTTCCAACTCGAACAGAGTATAGAATCGCCGGTTGGCTTTGGTAACAACTCCGGAACGGTCCGTGATAATCACCCCGCCGGGAACCTGTTCCATGACGGCGGTAAAACGCCGGTTCTGCGCCTCGAGTTCATTAGTCCGGTCGCCCAGTGATAAAAGCGCATCCTGTAGTTCTGAAGATCGATCCTGGAGTTCTGCGTTGGATAATTCAAGTTGCTGTTTTAAGTCTAAAAGTTCTTTGTTCTTTTTTTGCAGTTCCTCGTTCTTCTCTTCATAAAGCGATAGAGTCTGAACCAGGTTCATATTCTGTTTACGCAGTTCTTCAGACAGAGTAATCTTATTTTTAGCGGTAAATTTGTTATTGATGAAACTGACTATATTCTTGGCCAGGGATGTTGACGATTTGGATTTCATCTTGCTGAGACGAATGGTGGTTCCGATCCCCGGTTCAGCTTCGATATCAATGCTATCCATCAAGCGCTTCATGGCGGGGATGCCGCGGTTGGCGGTTGATTTACTGCTTCCCACATTGAGCGCTTTCTCAATGTCTTCCTCAGAAATCCCCGGGCCATGATCTCTGCCGACCACTTCCAATTTCAGGTCATCATCTTCAGTTTGGATTGAAAACGATACATCGCCTCCATCGCCATGTTCGAGGATATTCTTGCCTAGTTCAAAAACAGAAGTAGTGACCTGGAGCTGATGAGTGATGCTCAGTCCAAGTTCTTCACAGATTACCCGCGCCCGGTCCCGGGCCGCCAGGATATCTTTTTCCTTATTGATGGATATCGAGTAAATTTCCATAGGTGTAATATTTAACCATACTCAATTTCAAAGATTATTTAAGGCAAGATAGATTCCGGTTTAATTTCAACCGGTTCAGAATCCGATGTCAAAGGAATCGACAGATTCGGCGTCGCTTCTCGAATATAGGATGAAAAACGATCCTCTTCACTAATGGCTTGCAATTTTTCGGCATCTTCATCTAAAGTCGATTCATCTCCGACCACAAAATACCGGGGACCATCATCACCATCTTCATCAGATTTCTCTCCAATACGGAATTTCGCTTCACCAATCGCAGTTCCATCTACAAATACGGTTGCCTTCCAATCGCCTTCTCCACCCAGTTTAAGCAATCTGGGAATCCCAAAATAAATGCCCAGAGGATTTTCTTTGGGATAACGCATTGTTTCAGAAATCACAACATTATCCAACGGATTAATTAACTCAAAATTGACATAACTGGAAATATCTTTATCAGATAATACAGCCACTACAACCACGCGTGAATCCTTTTCAGGTAAAAATTGGTCGGTAACACCAATCCAACGATTATCGGCTGATAATCCTTTGCAGGTAAAAACATCGTACTGAACAATTGCCGCAGGCTTCATGGCAATGGTGGATGTGGCGCAACTCTGAAACAGCAAAAAAGATGCAACCATCAATACTCCGGCATATCGAAATGCTAGTGTTGATTTCATTCGTTTCTTTTCCTTTCAAATCGACTGGTATTCTATCTACCGTAAGATAGGTTGGTCAAGCGATATCTTCATTTAAGCGCATTCTATTCAGGCACGATAATTGCTTATAGAATTTTATAATTACATGAATTTTCCGCCCTATGTTCCTTTTAACGGTTGAACAACACCAACCGTTATATCCCATAAAAGCGGAAATTTACTATAGAAATGAAAAATCGGGATATTTTTTATGATTTATGAAAAAATAAAAAATATAAATAAATAGGTAACACTGATTAACAGACATATTATTAATTTATATATTTAATTACACCAAATATCATTAAAAGGGTAAGAAAATGAGCATAAACATGATTCAATTAAACCATAAAACAGTATACAAATGTATGATTATCATCAAATGATTGGTTGTTTTTTATGATCCAAAAGGAAAAAGCCGGAAAAATCTGCTTGACAAGGAATTTTTTGACCACCTATAATAGCTGTTTATATCTGAAGTTGAGTTACATCATTTAAGGAGATTTATCAATGGGCGATGCAGCAGAGCAGAAACAAGATGCCATAGAGGAGCAGAAACCCAAAAGTAATCGCTTAATCTTCATAATAATCGGGTTTGTTGTTTTGCTTGGAATAATTGGCATTGCCGCAATGAGATTTCTTGGTGGAGAAAGCGACGGCGAAGAATTAACATTAGATACTAAAAGCACTATTGAACCAGGATATATGTATACCTTCAAACAACCCTTTACCGGCAATCTGTCTTATCCTGATGATGAATATATCTTCTCCGCCAATGTTACTTTAGAGATTAAACCGGCAGGTGATGCCTCTGAACCAGAGGCTTTAGCTGAAATGGGCATTGAAACCGATGCCACCAAACACAAAATGCCCTATATTAACCGTGTGATTCGCGAAGAAATCAGCAGCAAGACGCGAATGGAGATCACCAGTCCGGCTAATAGAGAGAAGATTCAGAATACAATCAAGAATAAACTAAACGATCAAGTTTTAGAGAAAGCAAAAATAGAAGAAGTTTTTCTGGATATTTTTGTAAATTAAAAAAAAACAACAAAATGGATGCTCAAAATAATCAACATTAGGAATTTATGGTAACTGACTGATGGCGGATATTCTTTCTCAGAATGAAATAGACTCTCTACTCTCTGCTTTCGCTACTGGCGAAGGCGCGTCCGGCGACATGGGCGGAGAGGGGGAGATGGATGATAGGATACGTGAGGTTAAAGTATATGACTTTAACCATCCGGATAGATTTTCCAAAGATCAAATCCGGACGATGCACAATCTGCATGATCATTTCGCGCGTATTTTCTCTATTTCACTATCCGCTTTTCTGCGTACTATCGTTGAAGTAAAACTGGTCTCAGTTGATCAGATTTCATACGAAGAATTCATCCGCTCCATCCCCAACCCGACATCGCTTAACATAATCAATATGGACCCACTGGAAGGAAAGGCATTGATCGAACTATCGCCGACGCTATCCTTCCCGGTGGTTGACCGGCTCATGGGCGGCGCCGGTAATGTGTTTAAGAAGAACCGGGAATTGACAGAAATCGAGCAGACCATCATCGAAAAAGTGCTTTACCGCGCCTTCGACTGCCTGCACGAAGCATGGGCTAACGTACTGCCCCTCAATCTGTCGCTCGAGCAATGCGAAACCAATCCTCAACTATTGATGCAGTTATATCTACCTTCGGAAATGGTCATTCTCATGACCTTCGAAGTAACCATGGGAGAGATTTCAGGAACCTTGTCTTTTTGCGTTCCCTACCCGACCCTGGAGCCGGTTGCAAACCAGTTATCCAGTTCTTCATGGTACGCCGCATCCAAAAAAGACCTTTCTGAAGAACATGCAGAAGTGCTTTATGACCGATTAAGACGGGTTAGCATCCCGATAGCAGCTTTCATCGGCTCAGCCCAAATGAGCATGAGTGAACTGCTCGCGCTAAATGAAGGCGATGTTATTCAATTAAACAAAAGAACAGATGACGACTGCGTACTTAGAATTGGAGAAGAATATCGTTATTTCGCAAAATCTGGAACTAAACGGGGCCATAACGCTGTGCGAATCACCAGAATTATTACCGGGCCGGATGACGTCTAGAGCGATTATAAAAATAACTCTAAACTAAAAGAGCATATAAAATGACTGCTGAAGCACTAAGCCAAAATGAAATAGACGCGCTATTGCGGGGAGAAACTCCACCACCTCCTCCTCCGGCGATTACTCCTGAAGAAGAAGATACCATCAAGGAGTATAGCCATACTGTGTCTAACGCCAGTCAGGATGTTCTATCCACCCTGCTGGGAGAATCAGCCAATACTACAGTAGGAGATTTCAGTGAAACCGATTCTAATTCAGTCGCCGATGAAATATCCGGGGATATGGTCGTCGCTGAATTGAATTATAAAGGCATGGTGCAAGGCAAAAGCCTGGTTATTATGTCTGAAGAAAACGCCATGCAACTGGCCGCCCAAATGACTGGCGGCGGCGCCGGCAGCGAATTCGGAGACCTTGAAGAGAGCGCTTTCAGTGAAGCCATTCAATCCGTCTTCAGCAGCGCCAACACATCAATGGCCCAAAAATTCGGTGGAGAGATTCAACTTGAGCCTCCCGAAATAATAACCAGACCGGCTAACCTGGGCGACTTAATGCCCGAATCCGCTGAACGCAGTATTCTATTGACCTACAATATGCAATCAGGCGCGGTCAATGGGCCTATTTATCAAGTTATACCTCGCAATCTTCTTAATTCCATTATCAATGCTTCATCGGCTGGACCATCAGCGCCCAAAGATGGATTGGGTGATCGCGCTCCTATCCAGGCCAAGACTCCACCAATAATGGCTGCGCCAGCCCAGTTCTCTCCTATGACTGGTCAGTCGATGGATATGCAGAGCGCAGTTGCGCCTTCGGTGGACATATCTAATTTGGAATTAATTTTAGACATTTCGCTCGAGGTTACGGTAGAATTAGGTCGAACCCATCGCAAAATACGCGATGTACTCGAATTAGGCCCGGGTTCGGTTATTGAATTAAATCGTCTGGCTAACGAACCGGTAGATATTCTAGTAAATGACAAACTTTTCGCTAAAGGAGAGGTTGTGGTCATTGATGAAAATTTCGGCGTTCGCATCACAGATATCTTAACAATTGAAGAACGCATCGAAGCAATAAAATAAGCCGTCCCTTTAAGAAGGGGCGTTTTCGATATTCAATGGTGGTTTGAGAGATGGCTGCACTTAAACAAACTTCTGTACTAAAATTAATTGACCTTATCTCTCTTAGGCCGGGCGCCCTGCTGAGCGTTCATTCCATCAAAGGTAAAGTTGGATGCCGCCAGGCGGATGTAATCACGCGCGGATCGAAATGGCAGCAAGAGATTTCCAGCGCTTGTTTTCCCGATGGCGATCAGCAAACCAAACATAATTTTTCAAAACTGCTCGAAGTCGCAGTCGATGCGCAAATTATTGTACGGCATCCAAATGGAAAAGTAGTAGAGATATTACGGCTGGAGCCTGTTTCATGGAATACTTTATTATCCCGCGCCGGTCATCACGCTTCGGTAATGGTAGAAGGTCGCGTAATCGCCGAGGGAAAAATTGTTAATAGCGACGGCCAGAACGGTATTTTGATCGATAAGGTTGTTGCATGAATTAGGGTTGTTCTTTTTTTATTCTGCGGCGTTTTTTATACGTTCGCATATTTTCGGTTGAGGGCTGTCGAATGCCTGGCGTTTGACAGTACAAAAAAATGGCTGCTTCTTTTTTACGCACAGTTCGTGTGGGATTCTTTCTATGTCTATTTTTCTATTCCGCCATCCAGATTCAGGCGTTAGAAGCAGACGAATCCCGGAAAAAAACCGCCGCTTCCCCTGATATAGCAGAGGTTTCAGCTTCATCAACCATCTCAGATTCCACTATTATTTCCGCCAGCCCGGCTCATCCCGCCGATCCAATATTTGATGCTCTTAAAGAATATTGGGAAAATCCTTCGCCCAGCAAGGTTGCCTCCGCCACATTTCCGGGAGACTTCGCTCTGCCAACAAGCGATCCATCACTGATGAAATCCCTGGGACAGATGTTGATTAGTCTGGCCTTCGTCATATTACTGGGATTAACAATCGCCTGGGCCTTAAAACGGTTTTTCATAAAATCTCATACCCTTGGCGGGGAATATATTCAACGCCTGGGATCATACGCTCTTTCTCAAAAATCCAAGGTGCATCTGCTTAGAGTCGGCAACGAGTATTACCTGGTTGGCGAGGGTGGTAATTCCGTCTCTCTAATATCAAAGGTTGATCTTAGCCAGGCGCAAAACATACCTGAAACAGAAGACGCGCCTATGCAACAATCCGGCGTTGCTCCAGCCAATTTCCAAAACAACCTTTCACAATGGCAAACATCTCTTGAAAACCAGGACCTGACTCAAGAAGTCAACGCCAGCCTTCTCTTCCTAAAGGGACTCTCACAGCGACTAAAACGCAAGGGAGATCAAAATGCGTAAAATAAGCATCTTAATCATATTAGGAGTTTCATTGATGATGATTGGCGCTCATAGCGCCATCGCACAAGAAGCAGCGCCGATATTTCCAAGTATTGGTCTGGATGGACAACCCAATCCCAAGGATGTATCGATCACTCTACAAATCCTCTTTTTGCTGACAATTCTATCCGTGCTGCCCAGCATAGCTATCATGACGACGTCGTTCATCCGCATCTCTATCGTGCTGGGTTTAGTGCGCCGCGCCATCGGAACGCAACAGACTCCATCCAATGAAATTATCATCGGCGTCGCCCTCTTCATGACCTTTTACATCATGACGCCGGTCTTTGAAAAGATGCACAAGGAAGCTATCGGACCTTATCTTCGTCAGGAACTTAAAGGGCTGCAACCGGGAGACACCGATCCCTTCGGGAAACCTGTTACAAAAGAAATTCTACCCTTTTACCATATGCTGCAAAAATCTCTTGTTCCCATCAGGATGTTTATGTGGCAGCAAATTGGGACATCAGGCGCCCACGACGTTATGATTTTCATGTCGATGGCCAAGATGAATAAACCGGCCACTTTTAATGACATCCCGACCCACATTCTCATCCCGTCATTTATGATCAGCGAACTGAAAAAAGCGTTCATGATGGGATTTATGATTTTTATTCCATTTCTCATTCTTGATCTTGTGACCTCGTCAATTTTGATCTCGATGGGGATGTTTCAGTTGCCGCCGGCCTTCATATCGCTTCCATTCAAAATCCTGTTATTCGTACTGGTGGATGGTTGGAGCGTCTTGATCCGGGCATTGGGCGCTTCGTTCATACAAAACATGTCACTGGGCGCATAAGAAAAAATCTGACAGAGACTAGAAGATAAAATCATGAATGAATTATACGTTGTAAAACTTGGCCAGGAAATGATGTTCAACGCCTTGCTTATAAGCCTTCCCCTGTTGGGGGTGGGATTGGTTGTAGGGCTGTTCATCAGCCTGATACAAGCGGCTACTCAGATTCACGAACAGACGCTTACTATAGTGCCTAAGCTGGTTGTGGTCGGTGCGACCATCATGTTTTTGATGCCCTGGTTGATCGAACGAATACTTGATTTAACCTTAAGGATTTTCGAAAAGATCCCTGAAGTAGCCAAAAATTTCTAATCGGTGACCGATGATCCGGTCGAAAGAAAACTAATGGGAATGCTTAATCTGTTACCTCAGCCATACGAGATGCAGTTCATGACCTTCTTCTTCGTTATGATAAGGGTAGCTGGAACTGTGTTCGCCATGCCGGTTTTCGGGGGGCAGACCGTCCCTCGCCCGGTACGCGCCGGGCTGGCGTTCTGGATTGCATTGGTTTTAGCCGGGCCATACCTTGGCATTAATGAAGCGGCTAATGGATACGGCATTCCACCGGCCACTCAACTATATAGCGGCGTGCTTGATTTCGTCCTTACTGCTATTGGTGAATTCGCTATCGGCTTCGGGCTGAGTTTTATATTTCAAGTGCTGCTGGGCGCCATTGGAATGTCAGGCGAAATTATTGGAAAACAGGCGGGCTTCTCCGCCGCATCGGTCTTTGATCCCATCACCGGACAGGACAATTTTCTCATCGCCCAGATTAAAGTATGGATCGGAACCATGCTCTTTCTGATCATCGGCGGGCCGGAATTGATTCTACAAGCTCTAGCCAATAGTTTCAGAGTGATCCCTCCCGGAGCGGGAATATCACTGGCCGCAATAAGTAAAGCGGGTTATCAAACAATCATTGTAGGCGAAGAACCACGTCATGCAGTCATGTCTATTCTCTTTATCATGGGAATCCGCATCGCGCTTCCTATGATCGGATGCATGCTGCTGGTAAGTCTGGCCGAAGCTTTTATTGCGCGCACGGCGCCGCAATTGAATATTATGTCAGTCGGTTTTGCAATTCGGATGTCGATGGCTCTATTTATACTTTCTAATCTTATAGTTTATATCGTCATTACTTTTAAGCCGCATCTGATGTTGTACCCATGGTTTTCCGGGCAATTTCTTGGAAGATTGACCCCATCCTGAATGACTACTTGAAAGTCATCGGAGTAGAATAATATGGCAGAGTCTGAGAGCGGACAGGAAAAAACCGAGACTGCGACGGCCAGGAAAAGATCGAAATCTCGTGAAGAAGGACAAGTACCAAAAAGCACGGAAGTTAACACCTGCATCCTGCTTATCGCCGGAGTTGTAGCTTGTTATAACTACCTCGATGACTACTGGTATGGTTTAAAAGAAGCAACTATTTTTTATTTCGAAAATTGCGCCGATCAAGTAGTTAACGAAGCAAGCATACATGCCGTTATGCTGGGTGTAGGTATGCGCGCTATGATCATAATTGCTCCGTTTTTCATTATTTTCTTCCTGGTCAGCATCGCCTCCAATTTAATACAGGTTGGATTCATCTTTACCTTGAAGCCCTTGCAACCCAAACCATCCAAACTTAATCCTATTTCCGGCCTAAAAAGGCTGGTTTCGGCTCGAGGCGCAATGGAATTACTTAAATCAATCGGCAAAATCTTTATGATTGCGCCTCTTATGATATACATCGTTTACACCGATATTCCCGAAATGCTGGGAATATCCAGTTTAAGCGTAGTAGACGCAATGATTCATATCGGTTATGAAGGGCTTGAACTGGCGCTCTACACTATTCTCATCCTTATCATCCTGGCCATCATTGATTTCACCTATCAACGCTGGCAGCATGAAAAAGACCTGCGCATGACCAAAGAAGAAGTGAAGCAGGAGATGAAAGACATCCAGGGCGATCCACAGATTAAAGGACGCATCCGCGCCATTCAACGGGAAATGGCCCGTAAAAGAATGATGGAAGAAGTACCCGAAGCGGACGTAGTGGTCACCAATCCCACGGAATACGCCATTGCCATTAAATACACTCCAGAAGAAAATTCTGCTCCGATAGTAGTAGCCAAGGGTAAAAATTTACATGCCAAAAGAATCAAGGAACTTGCTTTAGAGTATGATATACCAATCGTGGAAAATCGTCCTCTGGCGCAATCATTATATAAACTAGCCGATGTTGGCGGACAGATTCCGCCGGAATTATATCAGGCGATAGCTGAAGTACTTGCTTATGTATACAAACTGCAAGGTAAAATTTCAGACTACGCCCGGGAAACCGCATAAATTATATGCGACTGAGCAGTAATAATGGCCACAGCAATCGTAAGTAAAAGCCTTATGCAACGCGGTTCCAATATTGGCATCGCGATTGGCTTTATCGGCATCCTCGCCATCATGCTGGGACAGGTGCCGCCATTCATACTAAACCTATTGCTGGCCATAAACATCACTTTCGCCTTAATGGTGTTGATGCTGTCGCTGTATATGACCAATCCGTTGGAATTCACTACATTCCCATCGGTTCTGTTAATACTGACTTTTTATCGCCTGGCATTGAACGTCGCCTCGACCAAATTGATCCTGATGCCAGCTTCAGGAGTTACTCAAAAAGCCGGCGCCATGATTGATTTCTTCGGTCGGGTTGTCGCCGGCAACAACGCCATAATCGGTTTTATCGTCTTTCTCATACTGATCATTATTCAATTTATCGTCATCACCAAAGGTTCGGGACGTATTGCTGAAGTCGCCGCCCGCTTTACTCTCGACGCTATGCCGGGCAAGCAAATGGCTATCGACGCCGACCTCAACGCCGGTCTTATCACCGAAGGCGACGCCCGCAGACGCCGCGCAGAGATTGCGCGCGAAGCGGATTTCTATGGCGCCATGGACGGCGCCAGTAAATTTGTGCGCGGCGACGCCGTTGCAGGCATTATTATCACCTTAATCAATATTGTTGGAGGCATAGGCGTTGGATTCTCCGAAGAGGGTATGGAGATACCCTCCATTTTATCGACCTACACTATCCTAACTATCGGTGATGGCCTGGTCAGCCAAATCCCCGCCCTGCTGACCGCACTGGCCGCTGGCGTGGTGGTTACCCGCGCTTCCGAAGAAACGGCATTGGGTGAAAGCTTATCAAAGCAATTATTCAATAAACCGGAAGCGATGTTCGTCGCTTCCGCAGCCCTCTTCCTCATCGCCGCTTTGGGAGTAATGATGGAACCGGGCATTGTGTTTCCTTTCATACTCATAGCAGCAATACTTGGAGGAAGCGCCTGGTTGGTCAAAGTTACACAAGCGCGCTCAGTAATTCAAGAAGAGGAAATAGCCAAAAAAGAAGAGGAAGAGAAACCGCCTGAACCTGAGGATGTGGAAAGCCTGCTGGAAGTTGATCCGATGGAAATTGAAATCGGCTTTGGTCTGATCCCCATTGTTGATAGCGAACAGGGCGGAGATCTACTCGACCGCGTAGGCATCATCCGGCGCCAGACCGCCGTCGAACTGGGTTTGATTGTTCCCCCTATACGTATTAGGGATAACATGCAACTGGGTCCCCGCCTATACAACATCATGATTCGCGGCATCAAGGTAGCCGATGGAGAGATCAGACCGGAACGCCTCTTAGCCATGAAACCGGGTATGGAAGAAGATGATGAGGTCCCCGGCATCAAAGGAATCGAACCGGCCTTTCATACGCCAGCTAAATGGATTGAACCGGACGAGCGTTCCCGCGCCGAAATGGCGGGCTACAGCGTAGTCGAACCCGCAGCTGTCATGGCCACTCATTTAACGGAAGTAATCAAATCTCACGCTTATGAACTGCTGGGACGCCAGGAAGTTCAACAATTGATAGACAACTTGCGCGAAAGCAACGCAGTGCTGATCGACGAAATTATCGAAAAGAGCCAGATCAAAGTCGGATTAATTCAAAAAGTATTGCAGAATCTGTTGCGCGAACGCGTTCCCATCCGTCATCTGGAGATGATCTTCGAAGCGATTGCCGACTATGCTCAAACCGCCCAGATGAATCCGGACACTTTAACCGAATTCTGCCGTATGAATCTGGCGCGGGTAATTACCAACCTGTATCTGGATCAATCGGGACAGGTTCCGGTTATCACTCTTGATCCGAATATCGAAAGCCGAATCCAGGAAGAAATGCAACGCGCTCCGGCTGGCATTATGGCTACTGATCCAATCTACGCCGAACACGTTATTTCAGCCATCCAGGGAGAATGCAACAACGCCATGATATCTGGTTATCATCCCTTGGTGCTGACGCAGCCCAGTATCCGCGCTCATCTGCGGCGGCTCTGCGAACGCACCATTCCGCATATCATAGTCTTATCATTCAACGAAATTTCGCAGGAGGTTGGCGTTAGTCGAATCGCCACAGTGAGGTTGCAAAGTGAGAGTCAAAAAGTTCCAAGCTAGAGACATGGCTGAAGCCATGCGTATGGTCAAGACTGAACTAGGCGCCAATGCCATCATCCTTCATTCGAGGGATATGTCCCGTGGATTGCTCGGGTGGTTCAGTAGAGGCGGAGTGGAAGTGACTGCAGGCGTTGATCCAAGAAAATCTTCGTCTGGTTCAAAATTTCAGAGTAATCCGACTCCTAATCAAAATCCTGATGCCCGTAGTCCGCGTCGGGGAGGAAACCTGGATATTAAGATCGTGGATGATCAACCGGTTTTTAACGATCTGCCACCACTCAACGCTCCAGCGTCGCAGTTCAATAATGCTAAAAATGACAATCCTTTATTGAACACGCCTATGCAAAAAGCGGATAATCCTCTGCTCGCTCTTTCCAAAAGGATCGTTGAAGAAAACAATAACAGCAAAAATCCCAGCGTATTTACCTCATCGCCGCTCAACAAACAGCTTCCTGCCGACAACGGGAAATTTGCCGGTGAAGAGAAAATTCTTGATAAGCGTCTATCCGATATGGAGAAACGCTTGATCAAACTTACCGGTCTGATAGAGAATCTGGGACCCTCGCTAATTTCCGGAGAAAAACCTTCCATCCCTTCTCATACCCGCGAACTCTACAACCATCTCCTGGATCAGGATGTTGATGAACACCTGGCATTGAATATTGCCTCAACTATCGCCGAAACCACTGATGATGAAGATGATGTTTGGACATCTCTCAAAGCGCATCTAATATCCAGAATTAAAACAACGGCGCCCATCGAACTTTGCCAACCGGGCGGAAAGCCCAAAGTCGTTATGCTAGTCGGTCCGACCGGCGTCGGGAAAACTACTACCCTGGCCAAAATATCCGCTCAGTACCGCTATAATCCAACCTCCAAGACGCGGCCCAAAATTGTTTTCATTACCGCCGACCTTTATCGCCTGGCTGCCGTTGAGCAATTACAAAAATACACCGAAATCCTGGGTGTAGAGTTAGAGGTTACATATTCCCCTGATGAAGTGCGTCAGGCGCTCAAAAAGCATAAAGACGCTCACCTGATCCTCTTCGACACGGCGGGAACCTGCCAGAGAAACATGCCTCAAATGAGCACCTTAGGCGCTATCGTCGACGCTTGCCATCCCGACGAAGTTCACCTTGTTATGTCCGCCACAACCAAATACAGCGACATGATAGATATCGTGGAACATTTCAAAGACATTAAACCAACTCGACTGCTCTTCACCAAAATAGACGAATCGACCACCTATGGACCTATATTCAACACCATCACAAAGTTCAATATGCCTATTTCCTATTTGACGACCGGGCAAAACGTACCGGAAGATATTGAAAAAGCAAAATCTGATCGAATTGCCAAACTACTTTTAACTAAACCAGCTATCAATCGTTCCATACATGATAATTTGGAAAGTAATGATATAGATGAAAAAACACCGGTTAAAGAATCCGACGTAAAAAATCAATCACAAAAATCTAATAAATCGACCGATAAAACATCGAAACCGAATGTAACTAAAACAAAACAGGATAAATCCGATGAATCAAAAAATTCCTGATCAGGCAGAAAAGTTGCGGCAACTTGTCGCTCAAGAATCCAGCGATCCACCCGACTCCGGCGCTCAAAGCGTCGCTGTTATGGAACCGCCCGCCCCGACTGCTGATACTGATAACGAGATATTCACGCCGACAGCCACCGATGATATTCCAAGAATCGATCCCGCTGCCAAGATAAATGCGCCTGCTAAGCTTGGCTCTAAAATCACAACAGCTGCATCTCCAAAACTGAACGCTAAACAACAAGATGCAGATAATAACGATAAACCTGATAAAACTGCTCAGCCCAAAATTTCGAAGAATCAAAACACTATCGTTATCGAAACGCCAAAATCTGATCCAGCGCCGATCAATGACTTGACGGCAAAAAACCAAAATCAGCAACGCAGGTCGGCTCAAGACAAGAGAAAAAACAAGAATGGATCAGCTAAACCGCAACAAACCGTTCAACCTCAAGAAACAACTAAAGCCGCACAGCCGCTTAACGCTCTGGATGCTCAATCCAAGACTGAATCTCCGCCGAAACAAAATGCGGCGCCATTAAAACCTGAAGTCAAAGCAGCAGCCCTGGTTGTAGCAAAAACAATTGTTCCCGCTGAAAAGGTTAGAGCGAAAACAGTTGCGCCTGTAGAAAAGGATAAGTCCGAAAACTCCTCGGTTATCGCTTCTCTAATGGAAACTCACCGCTTCCCGATGAACAATGACACCCAGGTTATCGCCATCACCGGCGGCAAGGGTGGAGTCGGCAAAAGCAACATCGCCTGCAACTTAGCCATTGCCATGTCGCAAATGGGCAAAAACGTCATGGTGCTCGATGCAGACCTGTCGCTGGCCAACGTAGACGTTCTTCTAGGATTAACGCCCCGCCTCAACCTCTCGCATGTTATAAGCGGTGAGAAAAAGATGAGCGATATAACTATCAAAGGTCCGGCGGGAATCCACATAATCCCCGGAGGTTCGGGAGTAGAAGAACTTTCGCAATTGAACATCGAGGAAATGAACCGCCTGTTCGACGCCTTTGGAGGATTTACTCCACCGCCGGATATTCTGCTGATCGACACCGCTGCGGGAATCCACCCCAACGTTATGCAATTTCTGTCGGCCGCCGATAAGATCATCGTGGTCACCACGCCCGAACCGACCGCCTATACCGACGCCTACGCCTTGATTAAGACCCTGCTCAAACATGGCGATGACCGGGAGATCGGTTTATTGATCAACATGGCTCAAAACGCCCGCGAGGCCTCGGAAGTGCTACGCCTGATGCTGCAAATGTGCCGCCAGTTCCTTGACCTGTCTTTCAATAACATCGGTTTCGTCCCGCGCGACCCTGAAGTTCTCAAAGCCGTGCGCTATCAAAAACCGTTCTTGCTCCGCACGCCAAACTCGCCAGCATCGCAAACCATACGCAACATCGCGGCCACTATTCTTCAAATAGAGGTTAATAAATCCGATAAACGGGGCTTAAAACGCTTCTTCAGCAACCTGTTCCGGCAAACGCCGCCTAAGGAGAAGGTAGTATAAGATAATGAACCAGATATAGTAAATATGCTATAATATAGAAAAACTCTGGAGTAGTCTGATGGCGAATGAGTTCTTTTATGAAGATGAAAACGGCAATAAAACTGATGCTGACATGTACAGTGATATGCTCGAAAATAAACATGCCAGTCTGTACTCACGCTTAGACTCCATGAACAGCGCCATCTACGATCTGGATATCAATATCACAGAAGCAAAAGAGTTATATAACATAAATGACAACGATATTAAATCTTCTTTATATAATGAAGTCATCAATGATCGTAAGAAAAATGGTCTGGAATCCTATGATCCCCGCAATCTAGACCATGACAATCAACTGGAGAATAATTCAAAAGACGATATCTCCGATTCTAATCTTAAGAAAACAAACAGAGAGATGAAAACATCTAGATCTAATATTTTTTTAAGACGCTCCAGAAGAAAAACCGATTTGTGATTTATACCAGTATTAGATTTCATTGTCAGGTTTACAGCATCTGTATGTCATACTTTGCAAATAAACAATAAGTGAATCTTTCCTACTCTTCATTTTATAAAACACATCCTCCAACCGCAAGAACAGAAAAACCACTGTCATATCCGTGCGCCTCTTCCGTGATGAACCCAAAAGGCTTAAGGTAAAAACATCACTTGGACAGTTCTCTAATCAACTATTTATGACGATAAAAATTATTAACCCGAGTCTATTAAGCCGGTTGTGGGCCATGTCATGGCCTACGGTGCTCTATTCGCTGCTGGAAAGTTCAGTTGGATTGGTGGATATCTTTTTCGCCAGTTATCTGGGCGCTGAAGCGGTGGCGGCGATTGGCTTCTCGCGGCAGATTTTTCTGGTCTTGATGATTGGCACCCTCTCCATCACCACAGGCACCATAACTCTGGTCTCACAATATTGCGGCGCCAAGCGCTATGATTCAGCCTCTTCAGTGGCTTCTCACTCGCTGCTGCTCTCCATGTCATCGGGTTTAGTGATCGGCGTTATCGGCGTTTTGTTGGCCAGGTATTCCCTTATCCTGTTAGGCGCGGAAGCCAACGCGCTGCATGATGGAACCGACTATCTCAGGATTTTGATGGGCGGGGTGGTTTTTCTGATGATCGGATTTTCCACCAACGGCGTCTTCCGGGCGCTGGGCGACGCCTATACGCCGCTTAAAATCGCCACCCTGGTCAATGGGCTTAATATTCTGTTCAGTTATGTATTCATCTTTGGATACGGCCCCATTCCAGCTTATGGAGTTATGGGGGCGGCCATCGGCACCGTAATCGCCCGCCTGATCGGCTCGGCTATTGCGGTTTATATACTAATGAAGCGTTCCCGTAAGGTTCGCATCACTCTTAATAAAGGATTCAGTTTATCTATTTTCAAACAGATTCTGGATATTGGTTTGCCTTCAGGCTTCTCCGGCTTTTTCCGTAATGGGGCGCGCATCCTCTTTTTCCGTATTCTGGCGACCACTTCGGCGGGATCAGTGGCTGTGGCCGTGGCGGCCATAGGATTTCAACTGCGCATGTTGAACATAATGCCCGCTTTGGCTTTTCAGGTAGCCACAGCCACCCTGGTGGGGCAAAGCATCGGCGCCAAAAAAATTGACCAGGCGGAAGCCTTCGGCTGGACGGCGATTAAATTTTGCAGTTCCATCATGGCCGCCGCCAGTCTTGTGATATTCATATTTCCCGGATTCATCATGCGCATCTTCTCTGATTCGCCGCTGGTTATTGAGATGGGAATTTTTGCTCTGCGGCTACTGGCTTTGGAACAGTTCTGCAATAGCGTATCCATCATCGTAAGCGGCGCCTTATCGGGAGCAGGCGACACCCGGCCCTCTTTGCGTTATACCATCATATCACAATGGCTCTTGATGCTGCCGCTGGCTTATTGGCTGTCAACCACATCAATGGGCGCCTCCGGCGCCTGGATCGCCTGGGGATTCGCCCCCATCATACAGGCGATCCTCACTCTCAGACGATTCATTAAAGGCGCTTGGAAAAACATGAACGTCTCCGGCGTTGTAGGCGATCTGGCTGATTAGAGCATTTTCCTTAATAACATGGGCTTTAATGATAATCCGGAACTCTTCTTACCGGGTATATAAGCTTCCCTTTTGCCCAATACGGTCTACAATTAAACCGCTTAAAAATAATGTAAATATTGAATTGCAACGATATCATGCAACATAAATCCATTAAATCAGTTGATGTAGTCAAGCCTCTGGTGGCCGGCCGTTTCTACCCGGCTGATCCTGGCGTCTTGCAGCGAGATGTCTTTAGGTATATTGACGAAGCGGAAATAAATCCTACCAAAAAAAATGTGTTGGCCGTATTATCGCCTCATGCGGGCTATGTCTTTTCCGGACCGGTGGCAGGGTATTCATTTCGTTATGTGCAGGATCAAAAGCCGGATACGGTTTTAGTTATCGCCCTATCCCATCAGGGAGTAGATGGCGGCTGTCTGCTTTTAGGCAACTATTTTGAAACGCCTTTAGGCCGCATTCCCATAGATCAGGAACTAACCAATAGACTTTTAGATCAGGGCGCCCCGCTCTTCGCCGATCCGGCGCCATTTCAAGCCGAACATTCAGTCGAAGTCAATTTACCTTTCGTGCAGACCGTATTTCCCGACGCCAAAGTTGCCGCCCTGTTAATAACTCATACCGAACCGGATTTATGCAGACAGGTCGGGCGGCAGGTGGCGAATGTGATCAAATCATGCCCTGATAAAAAGGTGTTGATAGTAGTTTCATCAGATATGAGCCACTACCCGTCCTATGAATTAGCTAAAAAGATAGATCAGGAAATGCTATCCGCCGTAGAATCGCTTGATCCAGATTTAATCTATACCAAATTAAAAGAATTATGTGATAACTCTAAGAATGCACATTGCGTAATGTGCGGCGGCGGCGCCATGCTGACCGCCGTCGAAGCGGCATTGTCCATCGGAGTTTCCGGCGCCAAAACACTGTGCTACCGTAACAGTGGAGACTGCCCGATGGGCGAAGATCACCGGGTCGTCGGTTACGGTTCTTTAGCTATTTACGCCAAGTCTGACCAGGAGGATAGGGTGGAAGATACCTCAATGACTGCCGGAAATGAGATGACGCTTTCTCAAGAAGATAAAAGGACGCTGCTGAGCCTCGCCCGACAGAGCATTTATTCAACCTTAAATAAAGAGTCCTATGAACCAAAGGTTGATAATCCTTCATTAAAAGAAAAATGCGGCGTGTTCGTCACGCTTAAAAACGCTGGAGAACTTAGAGGCTGCCTGGGGCGTTTCGATCCCGGTGATTTAACCCTGGATCATCTTATACCGGTCATGGCGGCGCAATCGGCTACTCATGACATCCGTTTTAAGCCTGTAAAACTTGACGAACTCGAAAATCTGGATATCCAGATTTCGGTATTGACTCCACTGGAAAGAGTGAACCATATCAGTGAAATAGAAGTTGGCAAACATGGCTTGCAGATAAATGGGCGCAATTCATCCGGCATCATGCGTTCCGGCACCCTGCTGCCGCAAGTGGCCACTGAACAGAACTGGGATGTCGACGCCTTTCTCAATGCAACATGCGTCAAAGCAGGACTGGATGCAGGATGCCTGGAAGATCCGGATACCGAAATATGGAAATATAGCGCAGTTATCTTCGGCGACCTTGATTATGGTCCGCCGCCCTATCAGATATAAACTACATGACAGACTTTTACGAATTACTCTCTGATTATCAACGATTAAATCAATTGCTCCGGGAGCGATCCATCATTTTTGATCCCCAACCGGGCAATCGTTTCGCTTATCGGGGCCAATTATATGCCGCAGTGGCAGTTGAAGACGGATGCCTGGCATTAGTGGATGATCTGTGCGGCATCCCAATAGCACAGGATCGGGTATTATGCGTCGATCAATGGGAAACAGAACCTGATTGTTTTTTCATGCCCAATGTAGAGCAACTGATAGAGATCATATTCGATCAAACAACCATTTATCCATCCATGACACCCGGTATCCGAACCGGTCAGGATGTGTGGAGAGTAAGCCACACCAACGCAACGCCGGTTATCGCTGCTACGCTGGAAGAAGCATTGCTTAAATTGACAATGGATATTCTTTTGAAAGAATAAGATTATTACTAGTAGGAGATTTCATGAAACAACACGGACAGATTTTTCTTTATGGTTCAGGCGGCCACGCCAAAGTGGTTTTAGATATACTGCGCCTCCGCGAAGCCGCCGTGGCCGTCCTGTTGGATGACGACGAGACGAGAACCAATATGGATGTTATGGGCGTTCCAGTAGTTCAAGCCCAAGACGCCCTTGAAACTCTACGCGGTCAAGAAGTGCTGTATGGCATTATCGCAATTGGCGATAATCAATTGCGCCGGGAAAAAGCCGAGTTGATTCGAGCCAAAGGTTACGAATTATTATCAGCAGTTCATCCCAAAGCGGTTATTGCGGATAGCGTGGAAATTGGCGCAGGGACAACGGTAATGGCCGGAGTCATAGTCAACTGGGATGCTCAAATCGGTGAAAATGTTATCTTAAATACCGGATGCACCGTAGATCATGATTGCATAATCGGCGATGGCGCCCATCTATCACCGGGAGTAAACTTAGGCGGCAACGTCAAAATTGGCGATGGGGCGCATGTCGGCATTGGCGCATCAGTGCTGCCCGGTATAAAGATAGGCGCAAACACCATAATAGGTGGAGGCGCCGTCGTAACGCAGAACCTACCCTGCGGCGTTACCGCAGTAGGCGTTCCGGCTAAAGTGATACGCCAACATGAGTAGTTTAATGAACGCTTTATAACTGTCGTATTAGAAACGCCCTAATAGGCCAATTGGCGGGTGGCAAGGGCAAGACCGCATTGTGTCCAGCCTTTGATGAAAACCTATTAATTACCAATTAACATTAAAATCTTAATCGAAACGCCGATTTTAGATTGAACAGCTCTAATAGGCCATATACAGATCGTGGGTCTTGATTGATGCATCCTTAAGAATCTTCTCGTAATTCTCAGCATCAAAGAATTCTGCTGGTTGCTGGCGCGTATAAGAGAAGAGCACATCAATCGAGTCCCCTTCTTTAAGATCAGTCTGACGTAAGTGAACCGGCAGCAGGCTCTCGCGCAGCGTCCAGATTCTGGTTGTTTTAGACGAATTCTCTTTAGATAATTCAAAGATGCTGATGTCGTCTGATACTCCTTCGACCAGAGTGGGAATTTCTTTCAGATCAGCCATATCACCCGTTAACGTATGGATGACGGTTTCCAGTGAAAATGATTCAGCTGAATTCAATATTTCAATCATATCAGTCGCGAATTTTTCCGGTTTGGCTTGTTTACGGCTTAATACGTTGTATGTAATGTGCTGACCGTTTTTATTGGCGAAGACTATCTGCGGCCCATAACGCAGCCTGATTTTGCCGCCGCTTCCCATCCATATTTCAATATTAAGCGCTTTTGATGAAACAAGACTCTTGGCGTATACCGAAGCGTGGACAAAAGGTAATGACTTGAATTTACGGGTCACTTCCGCCCAGGTCGGAGTCTGGTTCCAGAAAAGCATAATGGAAAATATCAGGATAGTTGCAGCGATGGCGAAGGTTGACCATGCCATGTTTCGTCCGAATATCCACTCGCTCCAGTTTGCGTGATTATTACAGCGGCGTTGCAAACTGGGGTGGTTTGACAGGTTTTCGTGGAATATCTGTAAAGATTTTTCCATACGTTGGTTTAATGGATCGGGTATGTTGTCGTCCATGATATTCTCAAGCGCCTTTTGGATTATTTTTTCATCAGAATTGAGTTGAGTCATTATATATGAACCTCGCTGAGAGATACTTTTTTATCAATCAGTATAGAACGCAGCAATGCCAGTCCTTTGGATACATGAGAACGGGCTGTCTCTTCTGCGCATCCCAAAGCCGAACCAATCACCGAATAAGATTCTTGCTCGAAGAGGCGTAAGAATACTGCTTGAGCCTGTTTGAGCGGCATTGAACTTATAGACTGTTTAACGATATCGGTAATTTCATCCGCATAACAGGCATGTTCAATTATGGAGCTGGAGGATATTTCATCTTGTAGTGAAGCAACCTCGTTCTGGTTTTTACGGATGCGTTTCCGCAATAAATCATGGGCTGAACTTACGCAAATACACAGTATATAGGCTTGAGGATTAGGATGATCTACAATGCGATCCAAATAATTCCAAACCTTGAATAAAGCATCCTGAAAAGCATCCGCCGCATCATCGGGGTCCTGAACGATACGATAGACGCTTCGTTTCATACTTTCCTTGAGAGGATCGATTAAACTCAAATAGATATCGTTAGCAGGGTTCACAAATAATCCTTATAATAAATCTTCCGCCTGAAGATATTATATCCTCAGGCGGAAAGTTTGATGATACTATCAATAAAACTTAAAATGATCCCTTTGCGCCCAGGATGCCGATTGGTTTGCATTTTTTCAATGCTTTTTCCAGGCCTTGCGGGATATAATCGCTATAAATCTCTTGCGCCATGCGGTCGCCTATTGACAGACCTTTTTCAATATCGCCCTCTTTTTCATAGGCTTTAGCAAACACTTCTCCGTAAAAAAGCTGACCTAGCAGCATTCTACCGGAAATAACAAAGAGTTTACCATTATCTTTCTGCACCAGAACGACAACCAGTTTACGGACGCCGTCTTCTTCCGGGCCATAATAGAAATGCTCAATTGCGGCTTCTTCAGTCTCGGTTGAGAATTTGCCTGTCACCCAGCCATCTTCATCAACTTTGATGATAACTTCGAGTTTTGTATCAGCAATTTCGCCATTATCCATACCGACGGCATGTCCCTGGCCTTTCCAGGTTAGAGGGAGGTCAACATCTTGCCCGAATGAAACCACAGGCGCCAACGAGAATAAAACCAGTGAAGCGACAAACAAGTATCCAACGGAACGTCGAGTAATCATAATTTACTTCCTCCAAAAAAGTGTATTTGTTATAGAAGACGCAACCGATGGAGATATGTGTAAAAAATTTTGATTTTTTCGGAAAATATCTGAGTAAACAAGAAAATTTGAGCAGAAAATCTATGTGTAGTAGGTGTTTATACTGATTAGTTTCAATGTCCGGCTAAATGATTGAATTGAAGATGAGACGGCCAATCAACCTTCATCATCTTTCCCGGTTCATCATGAATACCGGATTTCCGTTCAATCCTGGTCTTCCTTTTTGAGATGCTGATATGTCCTATACTGACAAAACGGTATTTATAACCAGAGAGGAAATTGCTATTTTCCCAGAAAGATATTCCTATTTCCTTACAATAAGCCAGAAAGCATTTTGCGCCGCTTAATTGTTTTTCAATATCCTGTTTACTTTTTTTTGTCTTTTTCATTTCGATAAAGATGATCACTTTCTTGCGCCCCGTATCAGCAACTACAATGTAATCAGCACGTTTGCATTCGCCTTTTTTACATGTAAATACCGAGAACGGTGACTCAAAAGCATCAGCCTTTATTATAACTACATCATCCGGTAATCCACGAATTTCAACTGAACACTTTTTTGCTTGAGGTTCTTCTAAAACTACAATAGGCTTTTGGTGACGTGATTCAATTCTAACCCTGGCGGAATCTTTGATCATCTGGTTGAGGATATCCAAATCAGGCATTATTGCTCCCCTCCCCAAACAATCTCTTCCTGGATACGGTTCATTTCATCTATAGTTGAATCAAAACTACGGACTTCTATACCTAATTGAGGATCAATATCAGCGGGGACTAAAGTCTGGCAACGGGTTTTCCGGCTCCCGCCATCCAACATGACTAATGCCTCTTCAGCGATGTAAACCCGGATTTTATCTACTGAAAGAAGTTCTGCATCCAGATATTTTTCATTTTTTGCAATTTCTCTAAGACGTGGGAGATCGTTATTCAGCATAATCAAGGTGTTTAATTCCTTGACAATATAATCGCTGTGGGTCGTGATAAAGACTTTGACGCCAAGATTAACTAAACGCGCAAAAAGCCGGGCCACGCGCCGTTGGTTTTCTGGATGAAGGTTCAATTCAGGCTCATCCACCATGAGTAAATCCCCCGGTTGAGCTACATGACGCAAATAAAAACCGATATCCAGCAGGGAGCGCACCGCGCTGGAACTTTCGTCCATGGTCAATCTGATTCTTTTTCCCTTGGGCTTGAAATACAGCTCATCATTTTTGGTTACTACATATTCGCCGCCGATAATATCAGAAAAATCCGCAAGGATATCTGGATAATCTTTAGTTATAAAACTATCTTTTCTTGATATATCTTCCAATTGTCGGGTGAAATTAACATTTGATTTAACTGGTAATGCATAGTCTGAATAAACCTTGGTGAGCAACTCAAAAGGATTAATATCTTTTTCCATAGAACTCATCTGCTCCAGCAGCCGGTTTCTGGAAAAATTGAGTTCTTTGCGAAAAATGGCGGCGCCAGTACGCTCTGCGCTGGCGATAAAAGGCTCAGGAAAGAGATGTCCAAAAATAATTTCTTTTAATGCATCACCGATAATTTGGTTTATGATCTCTCTAGGAATTTTCACCTTCTCTTTTTCAACCAGAAGTGAGATAGTAACCTTATCCTTTTCCGGTTTTTTGGAAATGGAAAAAAGTTGCGTCTTGGCTGCTCCCATAGTTCTTTCAAAAGATGAGATGGGCTTGATGTCGCTTTTATCTAATTCAACCAGGAATTCACTGTCTGTAAAATGCTTGTCAGCAGAAGCAAATATATCTGGTAATTGCTCTGTGAATGATTTACAGCCCTGTATAAGGATTTCACTGGCATTATTAATATAATCCCTAATGTCCAGTTCAGTAGTTCCTTCATTTAATAACTGCCGAATAGTATTTTCAGATACTTTGATGGAAAATGCGTTTCTCCAGAACGTTAGAAACCCAAACAGGGCGTAAGTGGCGTACGTCTTCCCGGTATTATTGCTGCCACAGATAATCGTTAAATCTCCGAGTTCAAATTCAGCTTGCTTTAACGCTCCGAGATTTTTTACTTGTATTTTCACGGCTCACTCCATTCCAGCGCATACTAACCGAATATAAATTCAATTAGCATGCGCATTAAAAACTACATACTCGATTACAAACTCTATTTTAACTACCTCTTTATAACATCGCTAACCTTCAATCAAATCAAAAGCCCGGCTTATAGCTGCGCTGGTTTTCTTTAATTTGGGTTCGGTATCCATTTTACGCAGGGCGTCGTCGAAGGGTTCGCATTCGACCGGGCCGTCGTAACCGATTTTTTGCAGAGTATTGATAAAGGTTTTCATATCGATGACGCCTGAGGTGCATGGTAGTTGGCGTTTTGAGTCTATTTGTTCGTCGATGGGGATATCCTTAGGCGCATCGTTGATATGAACCAGCACAATTTGATCATTGGTGAGTTGCGCCAATTCTTCGGGGGTGCCATGTGAGGTATACCAGTGCCAGCAATCAAGCAGCAGACCGGTATTACCTGTATCTATAGCTTCGCAGAGTTCGAGCATGCCCATTTGGGTGCAGATAAAGGGGAACTTAAAGCGTTGGCGCGTACTTCTTGGTCCGACAAATTCCAGACCAAGCCGAATGTCCTGATCTTTCAATATCTTAGCGCATTCTCTTAAACGATGCTGGAACATTTTGAAATGTTGCAGAAAGGTAAGTTCGTTGCTGCCGGATATGATCCAGGTAGCGACGCGGGTTATTCCCACTTCATTCATGATTTTGGCTTCTTCAGCATATATAGCCAGACCTTGCTTGAATAAGTCATCATCTTTTCTGAATTCAACGGACAGACTATTGGCGCCCCAACGAAGTCCCTTCTCCTGAAGCATCGCACAAGTTTCCTTGCGTTGAGCGGAAGACATTTTGGCCAATTCGCCAACACTGGGGGTGACTCCTTCAAAACCGTGTTTAGCAGCCAGTTCAATGGCTTCTTTCTGGTTGGCTTTAAGGCCGATATGCCCGCCAGCCAGGTTTTTAAACATCTTGGTTGTAGCGCCCTTTTGGGAAGCTGAAGCTGGTATCGCCAATGCGGCTGACGCCAGTGCTGTGGTCTGGATGAATCCACGTCGGGTTTGAGGTTGCATAATCACTTTTGGGTTCATATTCACTATTTCCTCGCATTTCTATCGCCTGAACGGCGGATTGATTTTTTAATTTACCTACTCATTTATATCATATAATACTTGAATTGAGAAATCCAATATGCTCTTGAATCCTGTTTTTGTCTATGGGCTTTTGGTATGATGATAAAAACTTAGAAAGATCAGGAAAGAAGATTAACCATGAAACGACGCGATTGCCTGAGTAGTTTATTAGCCGCTCCCTTGGTTTTACCATCCGCCGCATTGACTATGAACCATAACATATTTCCAGATAACAAACGTTTCGCGGTCTCATTTTCTATTGATGACGGCTTTTGGAAATCCACCGAAACTTTCTTGACTCTCTTTGATCAATATAATTTCAAAGCCACCTTCAACCTGGTAACCAGTTGGATTCCTCCACTAAAATCCAGCATAAGCGATTCTTATAACCAGAATATATCACACGGAACCTGGAGCGATTGGAAAACGGTTATCAAAAAAGGACATGAAATCGGCAGCCACACCATGACTCACCCTCATCTACCTGATCTCTCTCCAGAAGAGTTAAAACGTGAATTAATCTATTCCAAACGGCGCATCACCCAACGACTCGATTATCATGGACGCAAAACCCTTGCCCTGCCCTACAACCATTTATCATTTGAAGTGCGCAATGAAATCGCGCGTTATTATATCGCAGCCCGTGAAGGCACGCGCACCGGAACAATTAACATCCCCGGCGAAACCGACCTGATGGCGGTGCGCAGCTGGTGGCCTCTGTCACATACCGGGCTGGATGAGATCATCGACATGATAAATCAAGCCAGAGAAAAAAACGGCTGGCTGGTGATCGGCCTGCATGGCATGAACGGCGAAGGCTGGCATCCCATAACCACGGAAAAAATGTCCGGCGTACTGGATTATCTATCCCGGCAGAATGATGTATACGGTGATACATTCAAGAACGTCGCTTTACAGCTGATGAAAACCACTAATGCATGAAGGGATTAACGGGAGTTAGTCAATGAAATCAACCCAGTGGAAACATCTATGGACGGCCAGTCTACTGATTACCGTGTTATCGGTATTTTGCGTATGGCGCTTTTGGTCTATATCCGCACCGCCAAACATCCGCACTGATATACCTCAGAAAGTACTAACAGGATGGAAACATCACTGGGGAGATTCTCCTGTAGACGAAAACGGCATTCCAATCTGGACCTATGAAGAAATTGAGAGCGTTGAATGGGTAACCAGCGAGGATCTTGACATGCCTCCCGGACGCAATGGCGCGGATTTTCTTTGGTTTAAAGTTCCTATACCTGAAGGCGATTGGCTAGATCCATCATTACTATTAAATATATGCGGTGATGTTGAAGCCTATGTCGATGCGGATAAGATTTATCAATTAGGAGAATTAAAACCTGCGACAAAACTGCATTTATTTTCTCATTGGCAAATCATTCCTCTACAAAAATCTCATTTAGGAAAGATGCTATTTCTTCGTATTTATTCTCCCTATAAGTTAGTAGGACTTTCAGTGTATCGATACGTTGGATCACGCTCTGATTTATTATTAGATATTTTTATCCGCGGTTTAGATTTTTTCATAGTTAATCTCATGCTTATATTTATCGGGATTTTATCATTAAGCATGTTTGTATTTCTAAGGGAAAAGGAATATTTGTTTTTTGGGGGCTTCGCTCTTTTTAGTGGACTAGCACTATTTAACTGGCCAGGATATTTATATCCCTATTTAGGTTATTCGATGTCTTTTGACATGCTTTTGACCTTCTTTAACCAAATAGCGCCTCTTTGTCTGGTCTGTTTTTACGAAACTATATATTGTAACAATTATTGGAAAGCAGTTAGTTTTTTACGTATAATCCTATTCTTCTTATTTTTAATTGAATTATGCGTCTGCTCTTTCGATTTATCCTGGGGTTTTTCAGTAGATGTTCTGTTTCACCAATTATTTGGATTAACTATTTTTATTATGCTGGTTGATATTATCCGGCTAAATATGAAAGATGTAAAAGAAACCGGAATATATTTAATCGGTTTAATATTATATTCATTATTAATTTTCAAGGGAAAAATCTATTATCTCCTCATCTATTTCAATATGGTTCCAGGTAATACACCTTTGACCTACGAAGATTATTATGGGTCTTTTTGGCAGATTTCAGGTCATTATGCTCCATTAATTCTGTCTTTTATGGGAATTGCGATCCTGGTTCGCCGTCTTAAGAATTACACCGTGCTGGAAGTCCGTAACCAGGAGTTAGTAAAACTGGATAAGATGAAATCGCAATTCGTATCTCAGGCGTCTCATGATTTACGCACTCCATTAACCGCCATCAAGGGAAGTTTAGATAACTTATTAATGGGTATTGCCGGGGAACTTACAGAAAAACAATCCAAAGTCATGACCCGCGCCACAAAATCGGTTGATAGACTGACGAACCTGATCAACGACGTACTTGATCTATCCCGCATTGAATCAGGACGCATAGTATTAGAAAAAACAGACGTTCCCTTTAAAGCGTTAGTCGAAAACATAATCAGCGAAAACCAGCCAGCAGCCGACCAAAAGCAGATTAAACTTACATGCGAATATGGTGAAGGTGATTTCAATATCCATATTGATGGGGGAAAAATTGAACGCGTTGTTGGAGAACTGATAAGCAACGCCATTAAATACACGCCGGAAAAAGGAAGCGTGGATATTCGTTTATGGCAGGATGATAAGACTGTTTCACTATCAGTTAAAGATTCCGGCATCGGGATGACGTCTGAAGAGTGCTTGAAAATCTGGGAACGTTTTTACCGTACAACTGCTTCAAAGCATTTCGCCAAAGGTTCAGGTTTGGGATTATCTATCGCCAAGGATTTAGTTGAATTGCATGGTGGAACTCTTGTGGTTGAAAGTAAACAGGGCCAAGGAACGTCATTTAAATTGAATATGCCATTAAATTAGCATATCATAATCACATATCAGATTGGGGAGAATAAAAGATGAAGAGAATCGCTTTTTTCACGCTAACCTTATGCATGATGCTGCCTGGATTAGTTTATTCAGAAAACCAGCATTATCCTATAAATTCCGCTCCATTATTGCAAACCAAATTCGTCTCTCTTCCACTGGGCGCGGTTAAACCTGAGGGATGGCTCAAAGATCAGTTGACCATACAGGCCAACGGCTTGACCGGGCATCTGGATGAATTCTGGAAAACAGTATCAGAATCAGCCTGGAAAGGCGGTTCGGGCGACTCCTGGGAGCGTGGACCTTATTATTTGGATGGATTAGTTCCACTGGCCTACCTGCTGGACGATGAGAGGTTGATTAAAAAAGTACAGGATTGGATGGATCATATCCTGACCACTGGTCAATCCAACGGTTGGTTTGGTCCTGCAAAGAATAACGACCGCTGGCCATTGGCGGTGGGATTAAAAGTACTGATTCAATATCACGAAGTCACCAATGATGAACGGGCGCTTAATATTATTAAGAATTATTTTAAGTATCTAAAAGAACATGCCCCGGACTGGCCTGACCGCGAATGGCGCGGCGTACGGGCTATGGAAAATTTAGTAACCGCATATTGGCTTTACCGCCGCACTGGCGACGCCGATATATTACAAACCGCTGAAAGCATCTATCGCAATTGCTTCGATTGGGCGGAGCATTTTAACAATTTCCCATACAACGATGAATGGACTAAAAAACGCAAGGATTATGGTCATCCCTGCCATGTAGTCAATCTGGGCATGGCCATTAAATATCCCGGTCTGGTTTATGTTCACGCTAAAGAAGATCGTTTCAAAAATGGTTCGTATGCAGCTATCAGGAATCTTGATAAATATCATGGTCAGGTTGCTGGCCGCTATTCCGGCGATGAGCATTTATCAGGCCGCCACCCTTCACAGGGAACCGAACTATGCGGCGTAGTCGAGTTTATGTTCTCTCTGGAGAACCTGATCGAAACTTTCGGCGACCCCATGTTTTCTGATAGACTGGAATTATTGGCTTATAACGCCAATCCGGGAACCTGCACTCCCGATTATTGGGCGCATCAGTATGATCAACAATCCAACCAGGTAGTCTGCACCATAGCCAAGCGGCATTGGAGCACCAATGGAGACTATTCAAATTTATATGGCCTGGAGCCTAACTTTGGATGCTGCACGGCGAATATGCATCAGGGCTGGCCTAAATTCGTTTCACACATGTGGATGGCGACTCATGATAACGGGCTGGCGGCAGTGGCTTATGGTCCTTCGGTGGTTCAGGCCAAAGTGGCCGATGGAGTTGATGCGGAGATAACTGAGGAGACTAATTACCCATTCGATGGCGCTATAAAATTCATGGTAAAATTAAACCAAAAAGCGCAATTCCCGATCCATCTGCGCATTCCGGCATGGGCCGAAGGCGCCAGCGTTACTATTAACGGAAAGATTGAGGATAAAATTGCTAAACCAAAAGCAGGAGAATATCTGGTTATCAACCGCACCTGGAATTCCGGTGACGCTATTGAATTAAACTTGCCCATGAAACTGCGCACCGAAACGCGCTACAACAATTCTGTATCAATTCTACGCGGCCCGCTCTATTATTCTCTCAAGATAGATGAGTATTTCAAACCACTTAAGCGGCATCATAAAGAGTTGCCTGTGATTGATTATGCCGTATATCCCGGTACGCCTTGGAATTATGCCTTGCAGATCGACCGGGATAATCCGGCAAACTCAATTCAGGTTGAAACAAGTTCCATAAGTTCGGTTCCTTTTGATCATAAAAATTATCCAGTAGTCTTAAAAGTCAAAGGCCGCCTGGTTCCAGAATGGACTATCGTTGATAATAGCGCTGACGCTCCACCACAAAGCCCGGTTGAGCAGCATACTGAAATTGAAGAACTGGAATTAATTCCGTATGGAAGCACCCGTCTTAGAATCACAGAATTTCCTGTACTATCAGATGGCGTGGAGAAACGGTAAGGCATTAATTCTTCCCCCCAAGTCTGGGGGGAGTTAGAGGGCAATGTCATTAAGTTAACCGTGTTGTCCCCTCTCCCGCCGGGAGAGGGTTAGGGTGATATACAAAACAACTAAGTTAATAACATTAGGCATAGGTGGCAAGGGCAAGACCTCATTGCGGTCAGCCCTTGATCAAGCCACCCATTGTAGAGTGAAAATTACTTAACTTAATGACATTGAGTTGTACAGACCGGGTAGATGGGTAACACATGTTCGGGGACATGGGTTACAGTTTTTTATCAAAACCGGGATTTATCCCAGGTTATTGTTTGAGTTTTTTTTTAGGCATCTAGAGATGCTCAGGATAATTGGTTGGCTTAGAGGGAGGAGGTGAATATTTCACCTCCTGCATTATCCCTCGCACCTCGGATCGGCTATCCCTGGCGGGTTGCACTCCTGCAGCGCCCGCTTCCGTTTCGCCCAACCAATTTCTATTGTGACGCCTTTTTCTGGATTGCCAAGTTATCTTCTTTGATTTCATTCAAACGCAGATCGAGCGTCTTGATTTTTTGTCGGCAAAAATATACGTCCATCATCCCATCGGTCATAGCGGGTTTCAAGGCAACCGGGCATCCTACCAGGGCGCGGCTCACCCGGTAATCTTCACCACGGTACGCCACCCGACCTCCTTGTTGCACCTTCCTGATAATGCTGCCCGGCGCGTACTCGATATCCGGCAAACTTCCCGGATAAACAAAAGGACTGGACGTATAATGGTTAGCCGGGACATCCATATCCAGGGCTTCGTGAGGACGCTCAAAATTGTATTCATAACGCCACTCATCAAACCGCCTTTGGCAATATTCCAAATCCACAAACGATTCCCTTATCAGCAATTCTTGCTTAAAGGTCCGGTGAAATCGCTCGACCTTGCCTTGGGTTTGCGGATGGTAGGGGCGACCGTGATACACGCGAATACCCAATCGTATCAGCCATATTGTCAATCTGGTGTATTCGCAGGTTTTGCATCCTCCCCACGGACTTCCGTTATCCATCAACATCGCCCGAGGCATACCATACATCCTGAACACGCTTTCCAGGGAGTCTTGCACGGTTTCCCTTTGCTGATTGGCGCACGAAAATAATCCGGGAACAAAGCGCGTGCAATCATCCAGAATGCTGAGCGGATAACAGCGTGCTTTGAGCGTGGGAAAATCTCCTTTGAAATCCATTTGCCACAATTCGTTGGGCGTATCTTTTTCAAAACGCTTATAGGCTTTGTGCTTGTGACTTTCCTTTTCATCCAGCAATCCCAGTCGGCGTAACACGGCAGTAATAGTGCTGGCGCTAGGAACATTTTCGTATCCCAATTGAATCAGACGAGAGCGAATTTTGCGTCCTCCCCATCCTTTTTCGCGATTTTCTGTAATGGCTTGCTCGATAGACTTATCTGTTTGATGAGGGCAAGTATTGGGTTTTTTGGAACGGTCTTGGAGATTTTCGACTCCTCCTTCTTTGTACCGTTTGATCCATTTGTAACCCGTCTTACGGCTGATATCAAACCGTTTACATAATTGGCTGATGTTGCTTTCTTCTTGCTGGCTCAACAATACGAATTCTTTTCTCAGAGACATAAGGTCCACCTCGTTCCAGGGCATATTCTTCGCCTCCTTTCAAGGCTAGAATACACTCAGGGAATGTGTTACCTATGTCCCCGAACACCTGTTACCCATGTCCCAGGCCTTTACATGAGTTAGAGGGGGGGGGGTTGCTCTTCGATGAATCAACCCCATCCAAAACGCTCCAAAACTTAGGGATTATGCATTTCAGTTTGCTGACCTATTACTGAAACTCTCTTGAGGTAGACAAATGTCAGAAGCATTGGGTAAACATAAAATACTGTTTTTCTATTTACTATGCATTCTCATAATATTCAGAGCGGAATTTTATTACTCTCTAATGTCATTGGGCGCTTTGGTTGTATTACATTTTTTTTATTCGATATTTTATACAGAGTTACCCAAGGTATATGCCGTCTTCATTATTTTAGGCATAGTGATAAGCATCCTCAATATTCTTGTTCCGATACATACGCTTATTTCTATGTATCTTTTTGTCGCCAGTATTGAGGCTTGCCGGATAGTTGTTATGGCCATATTGAAATACCCTTCAACCATTCAAGACTTGAAAGCATTGACCGATGAACTGGAAGAACGGGTGCATCAACGCACCGAAGAACTGAACAGCGCCAATACCCAACTGCAAGTGGCTAACCAACGCTTGCAGGAACTGAATGAGATGAAAACCGCTTTCGTGTCTCAGGCGTCTCATGATCTGCGTACGCCGCTGACTGCTATTAAGGGCAGCCTGGATAATCTTTCTCTGGGCATAGCAGGTGAACTGACCGAAAAACAGCAACGTATACTGGGACGCGCAACCAGCTCGGTTGACCGTCTCACTCATTTGATAAATGATGTGCTCGATCTATCCCGCATTGAATCTGGACGGACTAATTTGACTAAAAGCGAACTATCCATGAAAGCCCTGGTTCAAAATACCGTACTGGAATGCGCACCGGCGGCTGATCAAAAGAAAATTATGCTTAATCTAGATGAGATTTCTGATTCATGCAAAATCCAAGCCGATGGAGGAAAGATACAGCGGGTGGTCAATGAGCTGATCAGTAATGCAATCAAGTACACCCCTGATAACGGTCAAGTAAATATAAGTTTGCGAAAAGATGAATCATCCACTCAGCCACACCAGATCATCCTTTCGGTTAAAGATTCCGGCATCGGTATGTCTAAAGAAGACTGTGAAAAAATATGGGATCGTTTCTTTCGTTCGGTTGCTTCACAACACTTCGCCAAAGGCAGCGGCCTGGGATTATCTATAGCCAAAGAGTTGGTTGAGTTACACAATGGAAAACTTTCAGTAGAGAGTGAAGAGGGCAAAGGTACCACTTTTGAGTTAAGGTTGCCTGCCTGATATAACATAAAATTATATCGAAAAGGATATAAAAAATGTCAGTTAACATAGATATTCAGTATGAAGGTGATTTACGTTGTTCAGCTAAGCATGGGCCATCAGGAGATACCTTGACAACTGACGCCCCTGTGGATAATGGCGGCAAAGGCGCCGCCTTCTCCCCCACCGATCTAGTCGCCACCGCAGTGGGCAGTTGCATGGTCACCATCATGGGGCTTACGGCGCAGACCAATCAATTGGATATCATCGGAACCAAAGTCCATGTGGTGAAAGAAATGGCCGCTGATCCCGTACGCCGTATCGGAGAGATAATAGTAACCATAACTCTGCCTCCAGGCAAAAAATTTTCCAAGACTGACCGTCAAAAATTAGAAGCGGCCGCCAAGGCTTGTCCTGTAAAACAAAGCCTGCATCCTGATACCAAGATCACAATGGATTTCGTCTATCCTGATTGACAAAAATTGCGTCATCTATCGATACTGCATAAAACATCCGGAGGCGGCGTTTGTTTTAAGGAATTCTATCATAACACTTTGAATAGTATCCCATTCAGCGCCGAACCAGAAGAAATGCCCTATGCCTTCGAATGTATAAATGTTAGCAGTGGGAATACGTTCCTGAATGAATTCCGCATGACGTATTTCCACATCACTGTCCACCGTGCTTTGAGTATAAAGGAATGGAACTTGTATCTTTTCCACCGGATACTCGGGTAAGTCGGCGGTTTGCGCCATTTCTTGCATGGTTCCCGGATATCTCA
Organism: bacterium; assembly: GCA_963662285.2. Taxonomy (GTDB): domain Bacteria; phylum Hinthialibacterota; class Hinthialibacteria; order Hinthialibacterales; family Hinthialibacteraceae. Next base: position 991,229 of record CAXXMV010000006.1, on the reverse strand, counting down.
TACTCAACGGGGCGAACATATCTATTAGCTGAGAAAATTTTGCTCGTTCACTGGAAAGTGACATCACTTGCGACGCGATGCTCTGGTTGGCGTCCGCATCAAAGTGATTCGTAATTTGGATGTACTGATAAAACAGAGTAGTCAACCAGCGGTCGCATATCAGACGCTGAAGCCAAGACCTTTGGTCGAGTCCGCTTTCACCTATTAATAATTCCGTAATCAATAAACTCTCTGATTGTTCGCCTGAAAAGGCTGTATAATCGGTAGTCACGGCATCCTGAAGAATTACCGCAGATACACGTTCGGGATATCGAAGCGCGAATTGCAACGCCGTGGGACCGCCGAGAGAAGCTCCGTATATGACTACCTTTTCATCTATGCCCAAGGCATCGAGAAGAGCGGCGAACATATCAGCTTCTTGCTCGAATGTTACCATTTCCGTCAAAGTCGTACGAAGATAACCGGGACGTGAAGGACAGATAAGAGTAAATCCTTCGGTGGATAATTTTCCCAAGATATTCAACATATCATACCCAGTGAAGCCGCCATGAGAGATCAGGATGATAGGACCAGAACCTTGGATTTTGTACTCGATGGCGCCCAAATTGGTTTCTGCAATTTGGCTGCCGGATTCAAGTTTTTCGACTAATGAATTTCTCCAGGTTTTGTAATCATCAAGAGCGCTAATTCTTTCCCACATGGCATCGCTGATCAATTCGATTCCTGAGACGCCATATTCATTTTCCAATACCTCAAGCACAGCGGACCGTAAGGCGTCATCTTCGAGAATCGCATCCTGCGATGCATCCGCACAAAAAGCGGTATATCCAACTATCGAGAAAGATAGTATCAGCCCTATTCGATTCCAATTTATGCACATAAATCGTTTCATTAATAATCTCCTATTTACTACCGTTTATAAATATACAACTTATTAGACCGGGTGGCGTAGAGGCGTATATCATTATTCCAATATCTCAGTTGGATAGTTCCGTCGTAATCGTTGCGCAGCACATGCGCGCCGATATCGAATAGCCGGTATCGCGCTTCATCATGCGGGTGTCCGTATGTATTGCGTCCCACCTGGATAATGGCGAATTCCGGCTTGGTCTCTTCCAGAAACTCTACGCTGCTTGCATAGCGGCTGCCATGATGAGGAACTTTCAGGACATCAATATCCCAGTTATCAAATTCTTTACACAGCATTTTTTCCGTCTTGGCGCCGATATCTCCGGTAAACAGCGCCTCAAGATCGCGATGCATTAACAAGAGCACTATGGACTGTTCGTTGACGTCTTGTTTTATATTTGATGATTGCTCTTCGGGATGCAACACCCACAGGGTTGTTGTTTCGCCGAGTTTAATATAATCCCCCCGGTGCACCAGTTTTCTAGGAATGTTGTTATGCTCAATGACATCCTCGAATTTCTTGTATGTTTCAATATCCGATTCCCTGCTCCCTTCAATCAACATTGATACTGGGAAATGTTGTGCGACGTCGCCTAAAGTTCCGATATGGTCTGATTGGGGATGAGTCACGAACATGGCATCGATATGGTCGATACCCTCGGATTGCAGATATTTCACCAGCATTGGCGTTTGCAGAGGATTCTGATTACGTAGCGATGGTCCACCGTCGATGATAGCAGTGCGCTTGTCAGGCGTGCGGATGATGATGCAGTCGCCCTGTCCGAGCGCAGCAAAATCGATACGCAATGGTTCAAAATTTGCATAAACCATCGGCAGCCAAATCATTGATCCAATCAATGCCAGAGAAATATGATACGCACGAATCCGAATTCTATAAATTTCCAACAATTGCAGTTTCGGTCGACTCATCAATATCAAAGCGCCAAGAAATAATATCGTACAAACAACGGGGATATGTGGAATCTCATAATAAAAAACAGTTTGGGAAAAATAGTTGATAGTAGCCAACAGCAGGTCGCACAACCAAACCGCGCATTGCTCAAGCAGCCCGGATAACCAGGAAAATGGCAGCATCATACTAAAAGACCACGCGTATGAGATAGGCAGCAGAAATGCAACCACCGGAATGGCGATAAGGTTGCCGGGAATAGCGCCCCAACTGAAGAGATGAAAATAACTGACCGTGAATGGCGCCAGCCCGGTTATAACCGCCGCTGAGGTGATGCACCCCTGCATAAACCATTGCAAAGGTCGGAACCGAAAATTCCGTAGAATATATAAATTAACCGGAGATATCAAAAGCAGCGTGAATACCGCCATGAATGATAGCTGAAACGATGGTAGAAATAACTCTCCCGGATACAGCAGTAATAACACAATAGCAGCCAAGGCCAGCGAATTGAGTGAATCGATGCGCCGCTCCGCAAAATACGATCCCAAAATTACGAAGGTCATCAACACCGCCCGCAACGTCGGGATACGGGCGCCAACCAGCAGAACATAGAAAATAGCCGCTGCGCCGGTAATCCATGCCGCCTGCTTTCTGGTTAATCCCATCCGCTTCAACAAAAGCATCAATACAACCAAAACCATGCTCACATGCAGTCCGCTGATTGAGGTCAGATGCGCCAAACCTGAGCGCGATAAACTGGCTTTAATCTCCTGAGGCGTCAAAGACTTGATACCATAACATATTGACGCGATAAGGCCCGTGTATTGTTTGATCGATTCAGATGAAAGACTTTTGTCTTGGGATAATTTCCGCTGAATATCATTCATCGCCCCATAAGCGAAACCCCTGATGGGAGACCATCCTTCAGGTTCGGTTCTAGAGATAGAACTATCTCTGGCCAGATATGAACTGGCGAAAACATTGAGCGAATAGCGGTAGGTCTGCGAGTCAAATCCAGTTGGAACCGATGGCCCCCTGATGGGTGATATTCGACCAGTAGTCCGCAGTTCGTCGCCGGGATAAAAATCGCCAAGTTTATTGGCTGAACCTCGCAGTTCAAGTTTCCCCGGTAAAATTCGCTCCCTGTTCCATTTGGCCAGTTTGACGTTAGTCAGAAAAACAATCCCGGTCTGGTTATTATAAATGCGCGTCTCTTCAACCGTTCCCGTGATCTCCTGATCACCCATACGGGATAGTTCAGCAACCAGAGACAATTGGTTATCCCAACTTTGCAGCAAACTCTCCATACGAACTGCGCCCACTAGAGCAGCCAGCATTAGGACCATGCGCCAATGAAACGCGCTATCGGGTCTAATTAATCCCTTTCTGACTATGGTAAACCACGACAGACATAGTATAAGCAGAGCGATCAGAGCTAAAAAAATGCTGCATGGAAAAAACCGGGCGTAGACGATGCCGCATAGAAATGCCAGGCACACGCCGACCAACGGACGGGGCAATTGAGGCGCATCATATTGATCCTGGATCGTACGCGCTTGCACTGACATTTTGCTCTGCTATGATTTCTTCGGTTCAGTTTAGTTTTGTAAGACCAATCTATATACTCTGTCCAAATAAAAATGTCTGGTAAACAACATTCCCTCTCCCCCCGGGAGAGGGCTAGGGTGAGGGCGAAATTAGAAACACTATCTGACAAAACAAGTTGGACGCATTACTCAAGTTGGACGCATTACTAGAGAGATTTTCATAATCTCTCTATACAACATTAAAGCAAGGTACGACGAATGGCAATCCGGCTCCCCCGTTTTTTACAATGGATTAGATCAACACCGATTGATCCCAAGGGCGCTTATCCAAATCCCAGTTTGAAAGATCTGATCCTCTTCGTGACGGATCGCTGCAATATGCGTTGCGACCATTGCATGTTCTGGAGGCGCGTGGATGATCCCGGTCAGGAAATGACTCTCGAACAACTAGAGCGTATAGCGCATACGACGCCAGCCCTGCGCACCCTGGCAATTACCGGAGGCGAGCCGTTCCTGCGCAAAGACCTTGATCAAATCGTTGAGATATTCTTCCGCGATAACCAAACCAATCACATCCAGGTCAATAGCAATGGCGTATTGCTGGATCGTATGGAAGAACTGGTTCGCCATGATTACGCATTAAAGTATAAACGCCATCTTACCTATCAAATCAGCCTGGATGGATTGGAGGATACTCATGACCAATTACGCGGGGCGCCGGGCAGTTTCCAGAAAATCGTCCAGAATCTCAAACGCTTGGTCGCCCTATCCAAAGAACACCCCTATTTCCGGGTAGTGGTTTTAACCAATGTCAATAAGAATAATTATCACCAGATAGAATCGGTCGCCGAACTACTGTGGGGTCAAATGGGCGTTGAGCATACTTATGATTTAGTACGAGGTATCAGTTTCTCAGCCTGGAATATCCCCCAGGATATTCAGCAGCAGGAAGACCCACGCGAATGCAGCCTGCCTCCCATAGACCAGTTGTCTTCTATTCTGGAACGCATCAAAGAGGTTAATCGGCGCGAAGGCCGCGCCTTCGATCAGGTCATGCGTCAGTTGGAAATCCAGATTGGCATGTATCTAGGTAAGCCGGCGCCGTTTCATTGCCTGTCGGCAGGGCGCACTCTAGGCGTGGTTTATAGCGATGGCTCCGTAACGGCATGTGAATTTACCTCCCCCTTCGCTAAACTGGATCAATATGATTATGATTTAGACCGGCTGTGGAAATCCCAAATAGCGGATCAGCGCCGTGAGCGAATCAAATGCTGTCATTGCGCCCATACCTGTTTTGTATTAACCAGTCTGCATGAATGGGAAGAGCAGCAAGCGGCTTGCCCTAACATGTCAACATCGGTAATCGATTCATGAACCAAACTTCGTCTATTTCGAAAACTCCAATCACCTCCGCAGTGCTGGTCAGCTGGAACCGGTGCGATCTGCTCCAAAAAGCTATTCAGTCTTTGCTGGATCAAAATTATCCATCTCTAGAAATCATAGTGGTTGATAATGGTTCCACCGACGGTTCTCTCGATTGGCTGCGCGGACAGGATTGGATTAAGTTAATAGAAAACACCCAAAACGTAGGAGCATCCGCCGCCCGTAACCAGGGAACCCGTATCGCGTCCGGCCAGTATATTATTTACATGGATTCCGACGCCGAATTACGCAGCTCAGGAGCGCTATCCAAACTGATTGAATACATGGAAGCCAATCCCCTGACGGCAGGCGCGGCGGGTATCTATTACACCGACCAGGCGCTGACTAAACTTTGGTGCTGGTCGCCATGCATGGATTGGGAAGGATATTTCAATCCAACCGCTTCGATGCAGCCTACAGAGAGTCCCCAGGTATTATCAACTTGCTTCTCGATATACCGGCATGAGGCTTTGAGCGAAATCGGCGGATTCGATGAATATTATTTCTATCTCTATGAAGATGGAGACCTTAGCCAAAGAATATTAAAAAAAGGCTATAAATTATTGGTTGATCCCGAAGTAAAGATTTTGCACCATTACGCCGATCCAGGGCGCACAAAACAAGATCAGTTGCAATTCCATTACTATACCGAACGCTTGCGTATGTACTTCCTGATAAAGAACTGGGGAGTGAAGCGCTTCCTGATTTCCTGGTGGCATAAAATAAGATATTACAATAGGATACGTACACAATTCCCTTATCTTTCACTACTAAATTACCTGGATATCTACGTCCTTAGATCATTATTATGCTTGCTGAGATATTCTGTATTTATACGTTATCGATAGTAAAGATAAATATTAGCCTTTTGCTTTGTATAATTCGCCAAGTCTTAAGTCAAAATATTGCTGCGCATTATTCGTAAAATAGGGTTGACAATATGGGATGATTTTCTTATAGTTTAGATTAAAGAAACTCGTTGGAGCGGGTATGCGTATATATAACGCAAAATAAAACTTGATGTAAATGATCCTGTATGTACTCCAAACATGGATTAGAAAGGAGAGTGACCGACATTTAACTCATTTGCTCCTCTGTAACTTGGTGATTTTCACCAAGAATAAACTTTAACCCTACGAAAGGGGAAAAATTTTATGAGAAAAATGCCGGTTCTCACAATGGTCTGCCTGGCGGCGTTTGGATTGTTGGCTTTGCCCGTCCATTCTGCCACAGTAGAGGCTAACGATACACCAGATATCGTCCTCTCAGGTGGAAGCGTCAGCTTTGATTTGGCTGACTTCTTCGCAAGCGCTGAAGGTGAATTAACCTACAGTGCTGTTGGTGCTGCTGTTTCAGGTAGTGTAGCTACCGTGGATGCAGCTGGTACTGCTACGTTCTCTGCGGGCGGCGTTGATGTCGAAAGCACAGTTGTAATGAGTGCATTCGTTATTGGCAACGGTCCTGCAGTAGATGACAACAATCGTATCGTCGGACAAGACGGTGGCAATGTATTTTACAATGCTCTCGTTCCTGGTGGTGTGGCTAACTCAGTTGTAAATCTGAGTGGTCTGCCTGCTGGCGGCGGCGATGGAACAGCTGGCGGCGGCACTGGTGGTGCTGCGCTGGTTGCTACAGTCGCTTCGATTGACATCGCAGTTGGCGGCACAGGCCTACGTATGGTAGACCGCGCTATTGCTGATGGCGGCCTAAATGCTACTCTGAACGCCGATGGTTCCTACAGCGTTGCTGCTGATGCGGACTTCTCAGGCGCTTGGTTGGTAACATTGGGCGCAGCTTCAGGCGACAGCATGGATGCCGTTCATCTGTTAGCTGCTCAAGCAGTTGCAGTTGATCCTGCTGGCTTCACAGCTATTCCTGCTGGCACGCTTGCTGGCGGTACAGTTGCTGGTGGTAAGGTTACAGTTGCTGCAGGTCAAGGTTCCTTGGCTTTTGGCGCTCCAATTGCTATTGGCAATCCTGGAGACACTGTTTCTTTGACATTTGATTACAACGCTACAGCTGATGTGATTGTTGCTGCTGTTCTGTTTGATGGCGGCGTTGATCCTAACAATTTGGCGTTTGCTTATGTTTCAGGTCCAAACCTGGCAACAGGCAAAACCAAAAGCTTATCAGCTTCGATAGTAACCAAAACAGGTTCCGTTGTACCTGCTTTCCAGGTTGCTGCTGCTGCTGGCGCTTCTAGCGTCACTATCTCCAACATCGCTGTTGTAAACGCTGGTCCTGTTGTAGATTATGCACTTAATCCGAACGCGACTGCATTTGCAAGCGATCTAGCCAGCATTGATGGCTGGGCTCCGTTGGATGGTTCCGCTCCTGTTGCTGATGGCGACAATAACTTTGCCGCTGCTGGCGCTGGCTGCATGAAACTTGCTGGAGCTGCTGGTCTATCAAATGCATTGATGGTCGTTAATCTAGAAGCAGGTTCTGCTGTTGCAGAATGCTATGCCAAAGCTGCTGCCGGTGAAAGCGTTTTTGCTCTTGCACTTACCAATGGTTCTACATTGAACTCTAACACTTTCCTGACTCTTGGCGCTGATTGGCAAAAAGTTGTTTGCGTTGCTACACCTAGCGTTGCGACTACAGCTTACTTGGTTGTCCAAGCTGCTCCAGGTCTAGACGCACTAGTCGACGACATTTGCGTACGCGTTGTTGACGACAAGGCTGAATTCGCCGACCTAAGTCTTCTTGGTCTATAATTCAACCTGATTATTTAGAGTACCAGGGCGGAGTCTTCGGATTCCGCCCTTTTTTTTATTTGCCTTTTTTATTAGATTGTTTAAAAGGTTAGGTGGGTTGCAAGGGCAAGACCGCATTCCGGTCAGACCTTGATCAAACCACTTGAGTAAAAATCAGGTTCATTTTGAAAAATGATTATTTTTAGATTATCTTTGGGAACTGGTAATTAGAGCCTGTCAATTTTCTATTTCTTTATTGGCACCATTTGTGGAGAGTTTCCATGAGGCGATTGAATAAGAAATAATCAACAAGATATGGGCGGTTGTCTCTACGGCTTCCTCCAAAGGAACATGCAGGATGTCCTCACCGGGGATTCCCCGGAACACGCGACGGGCGATTAACTGGGATAAGAAGTAGGTGAATAACGTCGCCGTAAAAATCGACAAGAAGGGCTTATCTTCAAAAACTTCCCCTATACGATCCAACCACAACCAGGCCCAGACCGGCGTTATAAACAGGGCGAGATATATGGTGATATCCGTACCAGAGAAGTGAATCTCCCGGCAAAACAGGTTAACCGTAAAAAACGTAAGAATGATAAATAAATAACCGCCATGGATTTTATAATGCGCAATACAAAGCAAAACCGCAATTCCGGTCAATAGCAGCGCTAAATATTCATGAAAGGATTTCGAAAGTAAAAAATCCCATCCGACGGCGTCGGCGAAGACAATCAGCAATACTGTGACCGGTCCAGGCAGAAAATGCCAACCATTCAATGAAGATAATATTTGTTTCAGGCGCTTGATCATTTATTATGATTTGTCCTTTAATGTTTTTTTCCGCTTGCGCGGCGCAGGGCTTATTAAATATCCCTTCTGATAAATTCGCCATACGATAGCATGTTTTTTATATATAGTCTGGTTCTTTAAGGAAATACAATTATAATTGATTATATTGAATATGATGGATAATTGCTCCGCCAGGACGGATAGTTCATCATAGATCATTTACTAACGGATTATTATTCTGTAGTGATATATAATATAATAATATGCCCACGCAAAATGCTTCCCATAATCCATCCATTTTCCGGTCAAAAAAAATTGAACCGGCGTCCATTTTGATAGCCGACGATAATCTCATTAATCAAGAACTGCTTAAAGATGTAGTCGTCTCTCTCGGACATATTCCAACCACTGTCAGCAATGGCAATGATGTGCTTAAACATGTCGACAATGATAAACCTGATATGATCCTGCTTGATTTAATGATGCCTGAAATGAATGGTTTCCAGGTGCTAAAGGTTCTTAAATCCAAAGGTTTACTGGATGAATTGCCGGTAATCGTCATATCCAGCGTAGAAAAGTTAGAAAGCATCGCCGCCTGCATCCGCATCGGCGCTAAAGATTATCTAGTAAAACCATTCGACCGTATTCTGCTGCAAGCAAGAATACAGGCCTCAATAGAAATGAGACAAACTCACAATCGATTAGAAAAATACTATGATTTAGTTACCGATTTCAACGAAATCCTGGAGCGTCGCGTTAAAAAACAAGTCGAAGAGATATCTCAATCACATCTGGGAACCATTTTCGCCATGTCACAATTGGCTGAATCGAGAGATACGGATACGGGAGATCATCTCGAACGGATCAGGGAATACTGCAAACAACTCTGCCAGATTCTTCAAATGGATAAAAAATATCAATCCGAAATAACCGATCAATACATCGAGAGTATATATATTGCCAGTCCACTGCATGATATCGGGAAAATAGGAATACCTGATAATGTCCTTCAAAAAAAAGGCAAACTCACCGATGAAGAATTTTCAACTATGAAAAAACACACCACAGTCGGCGCCAATACGTTGCGGAAAGTCAACCAGAAGCACCCCGACAATCTTTTTATCCGTATAGGAATCGAAATCGCCGAAAGCCATCATGAAAAATGGGATGGCTCAGGATATCCCAACGGCAAAGAAAATAAGTCTATTCCTTTATCAGCGCGAATTCTCGCCTTAGCGGATGTCTATGATGCGCTCACTACTCGACGATGTTACAAACCAGCATTTTCACATGAAAAAAGTACTGCAATAATTACTGAAGGCAAAGACAAACACTTCGCCCCCGATATCGTGGACGCTTTTTTAGAATCCGAATATGCATTTCATCAAATCAAGAATCAGTTTCGAGATGGAGTATAATATTGGTTTGATTGTTATTTCTGCGAATCACCTAATTTAAAACTTCCTCGTTGGGAAGATCAAGTTTAATTAGAAGACGGAAATCCATATCTTCCAGCAAACGAAGCGCGGTTTTGTTTTCTAAGATCCATGACGAATCATCGTTCTGGGTTGAATATTGATTTGTCCGATGTTGTTGCATTGTCTCTTTAAACATATAATTGGCGATAGCATACCGGTTAAAAGCATTGGTTTTACGAACGATATCCATATTCTTATCCCACCCACGGGCATAAGCCGCTTCCAGCAGTCTCTGGCGGTATTCATCAGTCAGTTCGCTGCCTTCAGAGAAAGTATCCGGATCAAATCCCAAGAGCTTATATCTATGCTGCACACGCTTCTTATCTTTAATTATTGATCTGATGCGTGAACTGCATTCTTCAAAAGAAATCAGACCATCCGGTTGTTCATCTAACAACTGAATAAAATGCACCGTCGAATCCACATAAATCGGCCCGGTCACTTCACCAATTTCAAGCGCCCATAGGGCTTTTTCAAACGAGTGATGCAACGTACCTCTCGGCAGCCAACCCAGCATTCCTTCATTAGTTGAGTTATCAGAACGCGTTTCGATAATAAGTGCATGAAAATCCTCTCCACTCTGCAACCGGGTCCATATTTGTTGCGGTGTAACCGAAAATGGATTGTCTTCATTGGTCGGCTCGTTGTTTTTATATAACATAATATGCCGGGCGTAACGCTTGCCTGTCCGGTGAAATTCAACAGGATGTTCAATATAATACGACAGTAATTCTTCCTGCGTCACAACTGGAGAAATTCGGGCCAGATCAATTTCCATATCGGCTAACATCAAAGTTTCACGATAATTTTTTATTTCGCCTTCCAAACTCTTTTGTGATTCTGCATCACATTTGGGAACCAGGTATTTAATCAAAGCCAGATGCTTGATGACTTGATTCAACAAAAGTTGTCCAGCTTGTTCCTGAAAAAGTTCCCGGTCTTTTTCGTGTAGGCCAATATCCTTAACTTCGTCTGGATTAAGTTCTAAAGAGCGGATAATGGAATTTTCTTGAATAGGAGGATATTGAAAATAGTCGCGCAGATCATCCCGCGTGATGATGCCGCCATTGAAAATGGCGATCACTCCGGAATCCACCAGTCGTTCCATCAACGATATGCGGCTCTGCCGGTAATACCATGTATAGAGCAAAGCCGCAATAATGGGCGCAAGAAAAAATATTATGGCGATTCGGCTTGAACGATTCATAAATTAATAATTGCTTTCTGATCAATAATAAAAACCAGTCTCCTCTCCCCTCGGGCTGATCTTTACCCACAAATATCAAGATGGGAGATTATGAGAAATACTATTGGCTGAATATAGAACAATATAGGGTGCCAAGGGCAGTGTATTTCCTGCCCTTGATTTAGTTCACCTCTTATTTTTCGATAATTTGATCACTGTTCCACCCGATAAACAGAAAAATTATTAACTTTAAAGTTTTAGCAGTAGGAGCCATATGTTAATAATTCTATAAAAAAATAAATAATCATAGTTTTCAGTTAGTCTATAGTTAACGTCAAGGGCAGAAAGAACACTGCCCTTGGCACCCGTATTGATCTCTTAATAGCCATAAATAATAACAAAACTTATATGTAAAGATCAGCCCCACGGGAGAGGGTTAGGGTAAGGGCGTTACATATACTTTTAAGACGCATCATCCCAAAAGAGGAAGGTCTTCACTCCAGGGATTGCGCCTCCAGGCGAATTGCTTCAAAGCCTTCAACTGATCCTGGTTAAGTTTATTCCCGTCCGATGGGGCGGTATTCAATTCAGCCTGCCGGATATTCCTGATGCCTGGAATCACCGTGTTGACGTCTTCATGACTCAGCACCCAGCGCAAGGCCAATTCAGCCATTGCCATATCCGGCAAGGCTTGATCCGCCCACTGCCGGATTTTCTCCACCCGCTGCACTGACGCTTTTAGATTATCTTTACGGAAGTAAATTGAACGGAAATCATCCTGCGGAAAACTCTCATCTCCCTTATATTTTCCAGTCAAAGCGCCTTCATCAAAAGGAACCCGTATAATCGTCGCCACATCATATTCCTGGCAAATAGGCAGCAAAGTCTCCCTGGGGTGTTGTTCAAACAGATTAAAGATCAATTGCACTGAATCGATCACGCCGGTTTTTACCGCCCCGATAACGCATTCGGGATAACTCTCAGTAGTAGAGATGCCAAAGGCTTTGATTTTACCTTCTTTTTTCAATCTCTCAGCAGTCTCGAATATTTCATCAACCGTATTCCATGTTTCACACCATGTATGCAGTTGGTAAATATCCAGGCAGTCCACCTTAAGATTTTTCAGACTGGTTTCAACTCCTCCGGTAATATAATCAACCGGAAAAGTATTGGTATACGGCGTCCAGGATGGTGGACTCCAGACTCCATCTTTGGGCGGTAATTTGGTTGCCACATAGATTCTTTCGCTGCGTTCTTTAAGCACTTCACCGATCAAACGCTCACTGCGTCCCTCGCCATAGGCTTGCGCCGTATCGATCAGGTTACCGCCCTTATCTAGATATTTATGAAGAGCTTGCAGCGATTCATCATCACTCTGATCGCCCCACCATCCACCAATGGCCCATGCTCCAAAACCAATCTCTGAAACATTCCAATCCAATTTTCCAAATCTACGATAATCCATTTCGCGCTCCCCTTGAACCTATAATTATCTGAGTTTTTTCAAAGTTGTAAACTATCCACAAGCTGTGGATAACTTGTTATTAAAATATTAATAACCTATTAAAACAGTTTAGTAAAAGTTCTATAGAACTATATCCAATCTGGTACAACCTGTGGATAACTTGTGCATATTGCATTATACTAAGTAGAATTATTAATGATTGAACTCCTATTTTTCCAGTGTGTTAGTATATGTTGCAGAAACAGCGCTTTCGGCAACGTCAGATTCAGTATCATCAGAAGAGGCTGTATCTTGTTTAATATTTGTTTTTTTCAGCGGGATAGCCTGTTCCTGTGGAGTAAAAACGATGCTATCACTTAACACATTGCTAAGAATCCATCCTTCAACATTTCCCCATGCTCTGACCTTGACCCATTTTTGGTCAATTTCGTTTGCCGATGAGCTTTTTGTATTTGAATCAGATGAATCCTCTTTCTTGCCGGATTCATTGTTCTTAACTGTTTTTTCTTCAATAATTATAATCTCCATACCTTTGGGGAGAACAAAAGATGTAGCTAAAGAAATATCCGGTTCACTGACTATGGGAGCAGCATGTCCAATTAAAACTTTTTTTGCAGCCGTTACACATAGAACATCTCTAGCGTAAAACTGGAAAAGACGCTTATCTTGCGTCAAGATAGTAACAACCAGCCGGTCTGGAGCTTCACGGACGATTACCCGGCCGGAAATCGAGCCCTTATTAGTATTAACAACTGCGGCATAACTATAATAAGGCGCAACAGATATAAAAAAAATAGTAACGGAAAACAGTCTCCACCATAAACGGTTGAAACACATATTCGGTTTTCCTTTCAACATTAAAATTATTAATAGATTATGAGCGTTTCAACAATGATTGGGAAGCGCGGTTTAGGAACAAATATGATGGATTTAATCAATCGAACGAAGCATTACTTTCTATGCGCGATAATATTGTTATTTATATCGGCATGCTCAACGACTCCAGTAAAGAAAACAGCGCCGAATCAAACGAAAAAACCGTCTCAAGAGCAGATATCGTCTAAAACTGATCCCAAACCATCTCTAGACGATCTGCGTGGATATCTATATCCTCAAAGAAAAACTATGCTCGATGCAAAGCATTGATATAAAATTCTCCCCCCAAGCCTGGGGGGAGTTAGAGGGGGGTTGCGCTTTGACTGTTCAACTCCCCTCTAACTCCCCCAAACTTGAGGAAAGGATCAAACATATCAATCTGCCAAAATATGAATAGTCCTACTGAATAATGCATACAAAGGTTGAGGAATGAATAAAACTTTTCTATCCAACGAGCCGCAAGTAACTCTTGTCAAACGGTTTGATGGAGCATACAACAACTTTCTGGCAACGGCCCGCACCTGTTATTCATCGCGCGGCATTATCCATGAAGAAGATATCACCGAAAAATGGGATTTCCTCGCCAATAGCCTGTACAAAGCGGGACACCATACGACCTTGCAACATGCGCATTTTCAGTTCAGCATTGACAATGTCTCGCGCCATTTTCTATGGTCGTTTCTGCACAGCCACCCATACTATAATTCCGAGCAGGTCAGCCAGCGTTATGTAGCAGTAAAACCGGGCGCCGCTGTTATCCCTCCCTTAGAGGGCAAAGCCCTGGAGATTTATAACTCCACCCTGGCCTATCAGATGGATCAATACCGCTCCCTATGCGAAAAGTTAGCCCCCCTGGTTCAAAGAGAACTACACAACAGGTTCCCCCAACGTCCAACAGATACCAAGAAATTCCAGGATGAGGTTAAGAAGAAAGCCCAGGAGACCGCCCGATACGTGCTCCCGGTGGCTACTTTCGCATATTTATATCATACCGTTAGCGGCATAACCCTGCTGCGCTATTACCGCCTCTGCCAGCAACATGACCTGCCCCTGGAACAATCACTGGTTATCGGCAAAATGGTGCGCCTGCTGCTGGAAGCCGAACCCAAGTTCAAAGTAATTCTGGAAGAACCGCTTGAGTCTGACGCCATTCCCGAAGTTGAATTGTTCTCTTCCCTGCACCAAGGCCATGATCATACCAGAACATTCATTGATGAATTCGACCAAAGCCTTGATGGCAAGGTATCCAAATTGATCGATTGGAAAACCAATAACGAAACAGTCCTGGCCGCTTCGGTCAGAGAGACTCTGGGTTTGCCGCAAGCCGCTCTCTCCGATGAGGAAGCCATCTCGTTAGCTCTTGATCCCGGACGCAACCGCCTGTTAGGCGAGTCGCTCAATTTGACCACTATCGCAAAACTATCGCGCTGCCTGTTTCATCCTTCTTATACCTTCCGCCGTAAAATCAGCCATACCGCTGATTCGCAGGATCAACGCCACCGCATGACCCCCGCATCACGTCCCATTCTGGCCGGACACCTGACCAACCAACCGGATTACATAACGCCTGAGTTGATCAAGTTGGATGACGACGCCCTCAGCCAATATAAGGCAGCCATGATCCGCAGTTGGGAAGCCATCGAACAATTGCGTGCATTAGGCGTCGATCAGCAATTCACGCAATACCTGCTGCCCAACGCCGTCTCGATACGCTACACCGAATCATCCGACCTGCTAAACCTGCGCCACAAACACGCCATGCGCCTATGCTACAACGCTCAGGAAGAGATATGGAATGCCTCGCTTGATGAAGCCAAACAGATATCAAAAGTAAATCCCAAAATAGGCCAATATCTCCTACCCCCATGCACCCTCAGATCAATGGCTCACCAAAAACCCATCTGCCCCGAAGGAGAAAGATTCTGTGGCGAAAAAGTATGGAAACTATCCTTGGATGAATATGCGCGGATTATTTGATGAGTGGTTTGGTGATTGGAATACAATATTGTCAACAACTTTATCGTTTCTTCTTTTTTCTTTTGAGTAATTCATCAAGGTTTGCTTGAGCCATATCATAATCTGAAGGCGACAATTCGACAGCCCGCTCAAGGACAGATTGCGCTTCATCGTATTCTTCTGCTTCTACAAGCGACCAACCCAGATTTGATAAGTAAATATGGTTATCAGGTTCAAGATCAACAGTAATCCGGGCTTCATCTACTGCTAGTTGGTATTGTCCTAATTTACCACGGCAATAGCTCAAGCCATCGTGGTATATTGGTTCATCAGGATTTTTGTTAGATGCAGCCTCATACAATATTAAGGCGCCTTCATAATCCTGGTTTCCAGTTAGAAAATCGCCCGCCTTATCAATTATTTCAGCAATATCTTCAGTATCGGGCGGCAAGGCTGCGAGTTCACATAAATATTTCATGCCTTCCTCAGGCCTTCCATAGTAATATTCAATCGTCCCCACAGATAAAAGAGCAGGAGCATATTTGGGATCAATTGCCAAGGCCAGCAGTTCACCATAGTACAACTCCACCTCCTCATCATTAATCATTCCTATCGCCTGATTAAACATATCGGATGCGATGCTGGAATGATATTGATAATCAGCCGCAGACCATCTTTCCCTATCTGATAATGATGCATACTCACTGCGAGCGAGGGAAAGATCCTCATCTTCAACAACCAAACGTGAAAAGGGAGTATTCTTAATATTCATGTCTTCTGATTTCATTCCCAAATTTTCCTTATTCACTAAATTTTCTTACTCAAATCCAAGAAGGGAGAAGGCGCTCATCACCTATCTCCCTTCCATAGACATCAAGTAATGTTATTACATACCCCATAAATGCCCGGTATTAACTGGCTTGCCTTGTAATTTCAGATAATAGAATAATTGGCACTTATGCTGAGTCAAGTGGGTTACGATCATCAGCATTTGGCTGCCCATGATTTTCTCCGTCGGATCCCAGGGGGCGGTTATGATCTTGTTATTCAGGTCATCTTCGTTACATTTCTCTAGCATTTCATAAGCCAGTTGCTTATCATCGGCCAGCATTTTCCTGGCTTGATCCAGGCTATCGACCGACGGAAATTTTTCCGCTGGCGGCAGCATCTCCTCAGGAGAAAGTTTGCTGACGTCAACATCTTTAGGCATTCCCCAATCACCGGTCACAAAGCCTTTGAAGCCTCCGCCGCAGGCATCTGAGATATGCCTGAGCAATTGCCCCATCGTCATCCAGTTATTCTCCTGGGATGGTTTCCAATCCAGTTGGTCTGCATCAACCAAATCCATCAGGTTTTCGGTTGTTTTGTAGGCTAATACCATTTCTGATTTCAATAATTCGGTAAAGTTCATTGCTATCCTCCTGTGGAATTAAATAAATTTATACAACAATTTTGATAGTAAAACAATTATCAACGATATATCCACGTATTATCGCATCGAAATTCCCAAAAAGCCAATCTTTTCCAGATTTTTAAGTGAGAATAGATATTCCAATGGCTTTGATTCAAACTGCGTCGTTACTTATAATGTTTAATCCCGTATTCTTGTGTAAATATTAGTCAAAGGATGGATGTTATCGATGAGAAGCCTTCTCGCCTTCGGATTCTGCATATCAATCTTATTTCTTGGAGTCTCGCCAGTATTGGCCGCCGCTCCGTCTTCAACTATTAAACCTATTTCGCCATATTCTCCGAATAATTTATTATTGCAATGGGGCTGTGATGAAACAGTCCACGATGTCTCTTATTCTATTTATCATCGTTTGATCACAGAAGATAAACCAGGCCCTTGGGAAAAAATATCTGGTTTGGAATTAACCTCAGCCACCCAAGGATACTATCAAGGAACTCACGGTCAGAAAGTGGAGTTTCGATCAGCGGCTTTTTCTTCTGGAGGCGGAGAAATGATAGAACTGGCCGATTTCGATTTCTCTGGCAAGGGATCTAGCATTGCTCCGGTTGTTTCAGTCGGAGGCTTCAGGCGATCAGTGCAATTGCACCAGAATGCAGCGATTCAAGGGAAAGGTTGCTTTCAGTTCTCTTTCAGTTCTCATTATGCAAATGAAGATAAAGATAAAATACCCCTGGATGCATTGATCGGGCTTCGTTTTACTAAAGATATCGCTGCCCGTGATTGGTCTTCTTATCGTTATTTGGAATTTTATTATTTCGGCAATATTCCTGATGGTATGGAATTATGGATTGAATCTTCAAAAGTTGGAGTCCGCTCACCCATTACCCGTTTTGCTGAGGATAGTGATAAAATCAACCAATGGCATTCCATTATCGTTGACCTGAATGAATTCCTGGGCGAACCGGAAAACCGCCAGGATATTCAAACACTGGCTTTTATTAAACCGATTCATCAAATCGACCTGACTCAAGACTATTTGATGCGAATCGATGCGGTTCGTTTATGGAAAAACCGTGATTTCATTGCGACGACAATTGATGAAACTCCACCCTCTGCGCCAACTGACCTGAAATATGAATTAAAACCGATCAGCATAGATTGGAGATGGACAGAGTCTCAGGATGATATTGCCGACATCGAAGGATACGCCTGCTTTTTTACCCAGGATAGACGCAAACCTTTTCAGAGAAAGATTGACGTCAAAAAGAACTTTATCAGCATCCCTTTCTTAAAACCGCCGGTATACCAGGAATACTATTTCATGGTGGCTGCTCAAAATAAAGCTGGCATCTGGTCTCCGGTAGTTCAAAAAAGCGTGACTTTCAAGCCGTAAACTTTATAACCTTGAACATAAATAGAAACCTCCTGGAATTTCCACAGTCATTCTTGGAGGTTTTTTTATTTATTTTTATGAACTACTCTAAACCTTATGTATTGATGTATCGTTCATTGGGTTAGAGCGATCGTCGTGAATCAGAATATTATTATGAAAACCAATCTAGAGCGGTTAACAAAAATATATGCGCATTGACGCATTTTGTTTTGAGAATCGCTCTAAATCAAACAATATTTTATCGACAATATATCAAGTTATGATTACTATTAATGATATAACCTTATTAGATCAAGGAGCATTACGGCATGGAAATATCTGACCTGTTTGAAATAACTACCCGCATTGGCGCCTCTGATTTGTTATTGACTGCCGGAGCGCCTCCCATGAACCGGGTTGACGGAACCTTTAGGCAAATGGATTTTCCCGTTTTGTCTCCTAAAGAAGTGAAGCGCTTGGTATATAGTCTTCTTAATGAGCAGCAACGTATGAGATTCGAGGAAGAAAAGGAACTTGATCTTTCTCTGGGTATGGGAATCGAACATCGCTTTCGCGTCAATATTTATTTACAAAAAGGCTGCGTGGCTGCCGCTTTTCGCCCGATTTCAAGTGATATCCCCAAATTAAAGACTTTAGGCCTGCCGCCGCTGGTTTATGATCTTTCCTTTGCGCCTCAGGGTTTGATCCTCATCACCGGTCCGACTGGTCATGGTAAATCAACCACTATGGCCTCCATGATTGATCTGATCAACACCAACAAGTGCTGCCATATAATTTCGGTTGAAGACCCGATTGAATATATTCATCATCATAAAAGCAGCGTGATTGATCAACGTGAATTGGGTGGAGATACACATTCATTTTCAACTGCTCTCAAGTATTGTTTACGCCAGGACCCCGACGTTATTCTGGTAGGCGAGATGCGGGACCTTGATACAATTTCCGCCGCTTTGACTGCTGCGGAGACCGGACACCTGGTTTTGGCCACATTGCATACCAACGACGCAGTGCAAACCATCGACCGCGTCATTGATGTATTTCCAGAACGCCAACAGCAACAGGTGCGGGTGCAGTTGTCATTGTGTTTACTGTCGGTGTTTTCTCAACGCTTAATCCCCAAAGCCTCTGGTAATGGACGCGTACTGAGCGTCGAAATTCTGCGCAACGTTCACGCCTCCGCATCGCTTATTCGAGAAGGAAAAACTCATCAACTTTATAGCGTAATTGAGACCGGGGCCAAAGATGGCATGATAACTATGGACGCTTCGTTAATCAGTCTTTATGAGCGTGGACTTATTACCAGAGAGGAAGCGGAAATGCACATGCGTCATCCTCAGTCTTTAATTGATTCAATAACTAAAAAAGGCGGAGATAAAAAAGGTGAAAGTTTAGCCAGAAAATTTCTATCCAGACGTTCCTGAAATGTAGTTTAACCATGCCCCCTCTCTCATCGGGCTACTCTCCGTACACAAATCAAAAGAGGAGAATGAAACGGGAACATCATAGATCGGGGAGCATCATAGATCGGGGAGCATCGGCTTCTAGCCGGTGTGTCAAATAGAATAGAATGAGCCCCTTTACGCATAATCATTTCCATGGAAATAGGGGGATGAAAAATGAATAACCGATTTGTGTTGTGATGCGGGATCACGTGCACATCCTCCTTACGCTATTGGAAATTTCAAACCTTGGATATCATTCGATCACAACAATACTTCATAGCATTAAAAGTTTTTCATCAAAAGAAGCAAACGGTTAGGATGGGATTGGTTGAAATCGTGGAAAAGTATTCTTTTTTGTGTGAAGAGAACCGACGGGATTGGCGTACCGGCTAGAAGCCGATGCTCCCCTTTTTGATGCTCTCTGGTTATTGATAGAGTGTTTTTTTCAGTTTATCAGAGGTAGGCGTGTTGCCACTGCTTCAATTTCACAACAATGTGTACGGAGAGTAGCCCTTCGGGAGAAGGCAGGGTGAGGGGGATGTTAAAACAACCTAAGTTAATTACAATGCCCCCCCCCCCCGACCCGAATAAGATTTGGGTGAAGAGCCAAGAATAAACCACACTCCCATGAATGCGCTTAATACTACTCTTCTTCAGAATCGATATCACAATCGAAAAGCATCTGTGTTGAGTCGTAAGAATCATCAACTATTTGTTGTCGACGTTCATCCGCTTCCTTTTGAAGTCTTTCTTCCTGTTGATCTGATTTATTTTTGAAATACCAACGTACATACAAGTTAATTACCAGAACGAGGATGATGCCAAAAAGTTCCCATTAAATTAATAGTTTTGGCAGTGACGCCGCTAAATATCGCCGCTACAAAAGCGGAAAAAAACCAGCAGAACACAACCCAGATAGTCCGTCCCAGTTTTAACTGAGCATCTCCGCGCTGGAATATTCTATCCGCCCATCCGGTTGAAATAACTGCTGCAAACGCAACGTAAGTAGTAGATACTGGAAGCCCCATGCCAGAAGCGAATGCAATAACGCTGGCAGAAACTGATGTAATAACGGCAGCGCGAAGGGCATCGTAATGCTGAAGTTTATGTTTTGGAGTATATTCAGGTTCAGGCGCCAGAGATTCGTCATGATCTTGCCGGGGGAGTAATAAATTTCGCAATTTTAACGCACCATTCAGGAGCATAAAGCCGGACGACGTCACCCTGACTCCCGGTATTAACCGCCGAACGAGTCACGCGCTGCGCTGTTTTACTCATCATGCCAAATGCAAGTAAACATCCACAGATTAACAACAGTTCGGGACGTACTGGATATTCATGGGCTAGATGGGCATTTTCTAATCCATTTTCCAGGATCATCCATGAAGCTACCCCTGGTGAGGCGCAATTGGCAAGATCGTTTTGTCCAAAGGCAATGGCGATGGCAAGCATTCCGATTATCGCCATGGCTGCAAAAAGCTTGCGGGATACTTTGTCTTTCCAAATGTAAATAATAATCCAAATAATAAAGGATAGGAAAATCCAAACCAATAGAAGAACTGTCGGGGCGCCGAGAATATCAATAGTCATCTGACGTAAAGAAACAATTAGAAGAATGTTTTTTCATGCCTTTCATCAGGATGAAATAGACTAAACCTGTCAGCAAGGCGCCTGCGATCCATGGGCCGTGCAGTCGTACTTTGACAGGGTCTTCACATTCCTGTCCGATTGCCCCCCGGAATGCTCGTTGGATAAGAAAACCCAGTGCGCCGCTGATGAATATTGAACATATAATGGCGAAAATAACCTTAATACTTGTGTCCCATTGAATTGTATCCGCCCCGCCTAAAGCGAAACCTCCACCTAGAAGCGAAAAGACCAGACATGCGGTAGTTGATATTGGCATTCCAAAAGAGGAGAATGAAAAGAGAAGAACTGTATCTACCAGATATACAGCCAGGTAGATGCAAAGAGCATCTTGCACAGGAATCGATGCGGGGTCGAAAATGCCTTTACGGGCAGTTTCCATGACTGGCGATGATGCCCAGGCGCCAATAATGACTGTGAGCGCTGCAATTCTAACTGCTGTTTTACGCCGAAGAACCCGCGCGCCGAAAACCGCATTAACAATATTAGCCGCATCATTTCTACCAACTTCAATAGTTAACCAGATGAGCATTAATACCGATAAACTACCTGTAATATAAATGAACATTGGAGAATCAATGGTCATGATTTATTAATAACCTTCCATACCTTATGCAATTTGCTTGATATTGAGATAAAACGTTTAGGCGCCAAGTCACCTTTTTGAACTCAATTGGATATCTATTTGGACATATACTTTGAGAGAATAGGGCGGATTTATTATTAATAGAAGAGTAACTTAAAGCTCTTTAATATATTTCTAACATAATACTAATAAAATCAATACAAAAAATTTAAAAGAAAAAAGACCGGTATCAAGCTCCGCTTGTATCCGGTCTTTTCAGTGTACCGAAGGTTAGGGTAGCTCCGCCACCAACTTTGTTGAAACCTTCGACCCTCGAAGGTTGTTCGGTACCTCGGCAGTTCACTCGAAATTCCCTGTCGAAGTTCTAATACAACCTCCGCTACAGCACCCACTCTCTCTTATATCAATCTACGTGCCATCCAAACATATTATGGTTCATTTTTATAAAAAAAAGTTGGGATGTGCTATATAATACACTGAAATTACTTATCTTATATTTCCAGTATTTTTGCCTGAAATTTATGGGATTAATTTAAGCAATAAAAAAGCAGGCGGTAAAAATTGCCTGCTGGTAGGTATAATATGGAAAAAAGCGACCTCAATAGACCGCTTAACTTGAAATTATTCTGCAACAATAACAACGCCCTCTTGAATTTCACGGCCTTCAAAGGCGTATCCTGGTTTTAGTACTCTACATATTAAACCTGGATCGACCTCTTTTGATGGCTCCGTCCCTGAAATATGGACATAAGTAGGATCTGCTTCTTGTCCGATTATAGTTGTGTGAACTAACGGCGTTTTATTTATAGCTTTATCAAAATTCAGGGCCGCCTGTTCTAGAGGTTTATGGATAAACAGGAAGGTGTTTTGTAATATTCCCAGATTACCTTCTTTGACTTTTCTTTCCATAAAATGCATAGTATCCCGGAATCTGTCGTAATTGGTCAGGATAGTTGCGAATCGATCCTCCCGGATGGATACCGTATCTTTATCCTGGTAGTTGAATACTTGAAAAACAAGTTCTTTGTCGCCGTAGTCGAAATTACGCGGTCTTCCTAATCTTGCTGGATTTTCTCCGGATTCCGCGCTTATTACTTCCTGCGCAGTGGCAAGGAAACGTTGCAGGTGATCATGGCAGCGCTGGATGGAATCGCCAATTTCACCGCCGATGGTAGCAGAGTAGCGCTCAAATTGATCCAGGGCTTTGGCGAATCCTACATCCATTCCTTGTGGATTAGGAGCTGCCATCCGCACCATTTCTTTCCAACTATCAGCGGGTATATACAAATCGCGGGGACCAGTGATCATTATTCGGCATCCTTCCAAACTGATTATTCAAATATTGATATTTCTAAATTATCCACTATTTTTTAAGAAGATTACGATAGCCCCAAAGAAATTGCTCAACAAGCGCCATGACGCCCACTCCCATATAGATCGTCAGTATTGGCTCCAATGGCAGCCGGAACCTCGTCCGGGCGAAGAAGATCAAGCAGGCAAGCGTATAGCATAGAATAACTTGCAGCATAATTGCATGTCGACATTTATAAATAGACGCATTGATTATGCCGATGAGAGCCAAAACAAGAAACCAGGGCGTCCATCGAAAGGTAGGCCAGTTTATATTGAAGGCGAATTTTAATCCCTGACCTTTATTGTATTCCTCCCAAGGCCAGGGTTCTTTATCTAACAGGTTCAGAAAATAAAACTTATACCAGCATCGCTTCAGGGCTTCGGCTGGATGTTGAGCAATGTAATCGGCCCCCAAACGTAGAAACAAGCGGTCTTCAGCAGCTTCGTCGGCGCCATGAATTTCAATGAATTCTTTACGTATCTCTTCTTTATAGCCGCTGGCGTAATACCCGAAAGTGGGATTATTGCCCAAAAATAGATTAACTCCAGAATTTGTCGTGATAAAAACAAATGTGTTAAAAACCAATATGTTGCGGATCATCCAGGGCAGAATGGGCAGCAGCCAAGCCGCAAAGGCTGCATAATTTGCGAAATATTTGAAAGAATTGTCTTTCTTTGGAAGTATTGAGTATATCCTCCATAAGGCGATGGGCAGAAAAAACAGCGCAATGGGACGAACCAGAGCCATTAAACCCAATAAGATTGAGAAGCCGGTTTTGCTCCAATTGCTCGAACCTTCGTTTAAATGCATACCCCATAGCATCCATATCAGCAACATAACGATGAAAAGGGTTTCCGTCATTAGCACCGAACTGAAAAAAATGGGATAAGCCATCCAGGCGTAGGCCAGGCCGGTGATGAATGAGGCGATATTAACTAAATGAACTAATTTCAAACGTTTACTTTGATATAACAATGATTTGGTAATGAAGAAAACCAGTACTGCTGATATCGAGCCAAGCACTGATTGCACAATTCTTATAGCGGCCAATGGATTTGATGGAAATATTTGGATAACAGCGGCAAGAAACAAAGGATACATGGGAGCGCGATAGGCAAGACGGTCGGGCGCCTGAGCCAGATAATCTCCTTTAAGCAGATTAATTGCGCAATAATAGTAATCTTCCATATCGGAAAAAGGCCGGGGATGATCAGTCACAGCCCACAGTATCCGGGGAATCAATGCCAGCATAAACAACAGGATAGCCCATTTAGAAATATCAGAAGCAAACAACGCTGCGATTTGAACTTTGATCTTTTCTATCAATGGAATTTCCCCTCAATTGCTCAATCCCTTTATCGATTCGACGCATACAGGATACCACATAAAAAAAACGCCCTGAATGAGGGCGGATAATAAAGACTGGAGTGTAACTGTTTTTTTATAAATTTCTTAAATTCGGTTTATGAGTTATATTGATGCGCATGCTCGAAATACATTTTTTGGCGCAGGTCGTAGAGATGATCTATGTATTTCATTTTTGTATTTGACGAATATGGATTTCGCAGAACGCGCATCATCTCTTTTTGAACAAGTTCGTCAAATAAAGGAAGAGAGTAAAAAATCTTTACAGGATCATTAAGCGTATAGCGCTTAACCAGGTTCCTGAGTATGCTGGAGTCTTCTCCCTCCAGCGCCATCGCATAGACCTCTTCCATAAAACGCATTGATTCCAGGTACTGGTAGTATTTCCGGAGAATATACGGGAACAGAAAGAAGATTCCAATTAGAACAATAGCTCCAATAATCATTGCTTCCGGAGAAATTGCAGCGGGGTTCCAAACTCTTGAAGAGAATACTTTATCCATGATTTCATCGCCCATTCAACAATATAAAATAAATTAATTCTTATTATGTATTATCGGTTACTGACGAGAAACTTTATACCTAACAGAAAATATTTTGCGGAATTCTTTGCGCCACTTGATTTCGTAATGCGTGGCGGCTTCTTCTGCATCCTCAAAATTCTGGAGCGCTTCCTGGGACACGTCTTCTTCTACTAGTTCAAAAAGGTTGCTATCCAGGATGCGGGCGTGGGTATCTTCGAAGTATTCTTCGTGGTCAGTCCTCAGACGCAGTACGCCATCATCAATCAAAGTCTCAGACATTTTCTCAATCAACCGGGGATTAAATAAACGCCTTTTTTGATGACGCCCTTTAGGCCAGGGATCTGGGAAGTAGACATGATAGGCTTGCACGGTTTTCGGGCGGAGCAGCAGTTTCAAAATAAAATCTGCGTTCCAACAGAGAAACTGTAGATTAGGGCGTGGATTTTTGGCCGCACGCAGCAATCCTATCCGCAAAAATTTTTGCGAACGTTCTATTGCGATGAAATTAACATCCGGACGCTTGAGAGATTCGATCAGGATAAACCGGCCTTTGCCTGATCCAATTTCTATCTCGACAGGATTCTTGTTTCCAAAAATGGCTTCAAAATCAAGATACTCATCGATGCTGCCTGGAGCGATTAGAAACCGGTCCATCTCTATGGGATATTCATAAATCGTTTTTGCGCACATTTAATATTTCTTGTTGTTTCCTTTTTATGCAGCAGTTCAGCCATATAAAGTAATAAGATTAAAACAATACTATAAGAAAAGCATTGATGATCAAATTCTCCCCCCAAGCCTGGGGGGAGGGATCAGATGCTTAAATCAAATAAAATATATTCTTTTTTTGAGATAAGCATTCTACAATGATTTCTTATGCATGGAAGAAGCAGATACTTTTAGATAGAAATAGCCGCTCGCTGGAAACCAACGAACGGCTATTTCAATTGGGGAGGAGGTATATGAAAAAAGACTTTTGTTCAAATTGAACTATTTGAAAAGGCTATATGTTAAAAATATCCTGAGTTTCTATTCAAGTAATTGTAATACTCCTGCCTCCGTGATTTTTCCATTCTTGAGAAATCACGCAGAATTTCCAGATCCTTAGGACTAAGGCGATGTTTGTTTGTCAATTGACAAATGCGTCGTTGGTAGAAACTAACGGGTATGGTCTGATATTTTTTTTGCATCATGCGAGCACACCAAATAACCAGACTAACCGTAATGATTCCGAAAACGCTGATATACAGCAAATTAGCTGCAACCCCCGGGACCGTCATTGTGTTAAATATTGAATCCATAATAATTACTCCTTCTTGGCCCTTCTACCAACAAATACGAATAAACGTTGATATTAATTTAATCCTCCTGATAATTTTTTAATCCCTACTTGATATTTATATAAAGCAATATGCATACCAACCACAGGAAAAAACTAAATATAAGGTACGTAAGGCAGACAATCGATTCTTTGATTAAAAATGGATAAGTATTTAACATACAGCATGTTACAGGCTTATATGGCAAAGATATTTTGAGAGGCTTTAACCAAATTAAAATAATACCTTCTTTAATATCTAATTTTCTTATCTATATTTAAATTTTGATTTCAAAAATAACTGTTCCAGTTCTGGACAATTTCATAATAGTGGTGTGTCGAAATTGGAAAACCGAATGTTTTATGGTATTAATAATGTGTTAAGCTATAACTTAATGATTATCATGGAAAAAATTCTTATGGAGGCTTCTAATGAAATTGTTTCGAAGCGTGGCGTTGGGGATATTATGCTTATGGTTAATCTCAATTAATGTCATTGCAGATCAAGACGCTGATAGAAAAAAAGTTGAGCAGGATTTAAGAAAAGCTTTGTCCTATATGAATAGCCTTCAACAAAACGGCGGCTGGGCTACGCAATGGTCTTCTGATTTAAAATTGACCTGGGGCGAACATGCTCTGCGTCCCCGTGAAATCATTACCGTACAACCGCCAGCCACTCCGGGAGTTGGAGGATTGTTCCTGCGGGCTTCTCAAGTGCTCCATGATCCAGCCTATTTGAAAATCGCTGTAGCAGCTGGAGATGCGCTGATTGACGGTCAATTGGATTGCGGCGGTTTTCCGCATGAATTCGTGCCTGGAGATAAGAAAAATAAATCAGGGACATTTGACGATGACGTCACCCAAGGCGCGACCCGTTTCCTGATTGACCTATTCAACGTGAGCGGCGAAGAACGATTTGCAAAAGCAGCCCGGCGTTGCGCTCAGTTCATGCTCGATTCGCAATACCCCAATGGAGGCTGGCCCCAGGCCTTCCCGCTGAGTAAAGGTTATTCCAGATATATTACTTTGAACGATAGAGCCATGATGGATGTTATGCGGACGCTATTCCTCTGTTATCACCAATTCGGCGATAAGCGGTACTATGACGCCGCCCTTCGTGGAGCGATTTGCCTGATCGCTTTACAGGGGAAATCACCCCAGGGAGGCTGGGCGCAACAGTATGAGGTCAATGGAACGCCCGCCCCGGCGCGGCGCTTTGAACCGATTGCGCTGTCATCCGCTGAATCTATTGGCGTACTTAACGTCATGCTTGATGTTTATAAAGAGACCAATGATCTCAAATATCTAGGCGTAGGACAGGCGGCGTTTGAATGGCTGCATAACTCAAAATTACCTAACGGCAAATGGGCGCGTTTCTATGAACTGAAATCAAACCGCCCGCTTTATTGCACGCCAGAAGGCGAGATTGTTTTTGATGTCGCCTTAGCACGGCCGGGATACAGCTGGCAAGGCAATTACTTTAGTCCAAGTCTGGAAAAGACTTATAAAGAGTTGCTCAGTGGTTCTGCTAAATCTCCCGATAAACCCAAAACCATCAAACGTAGAGTTGCCTTGAAAGAAGTTGAACCATATTT
The DNA here is from genome assembly GCA_963662285.2 of bacterium. Classification (GTDB taxonomy): domain Bacteria; phylum Hinthialibacterota; class Hinthialibacteria; order Hinthialibacterales; family Hinthialibacteraceae. Next base: position 963,351 of record CAXXMV010000006.1, on the reverse strand, counting down.
GGAATCACTTGATAAACAGGGGCGGTGGATCAGCCAAATGGAATCAAGCGCTCAAAAACAGTACCAGGATAATATCGGCGATCCCGATGGAATTGGAATAATTCAATCAGGCGTCTTTGTACGCAACGCCGGTCGGTTGTTGGATTATCTGGAATAGTAGTATGTTCAATATCCCCTTCACCATGGTTTTATCCAGATAGTAGAGGGGATTTTGAGGAATCTAAGGTGATTATATCAAGAGTAAAGCAAATACAAGCCTCATTTTATTCTTATTAATGTTATAATCATGATAGATGCTTCGATAAGAGAATGATAATGCTTCAGATCAAATTAGAAGAAGCAAAATCCAGATTGCCGGATTTAATCTCTGCTGCGATTGCCGGTGAAGAAGTTTTCATTCTGCACGATAAAAACCAGAAGGTACAACTAGTTTCTTTGCCTTCCAACAAACCAAGTCCTAGATTTGGCAACGCCCGCGGCTTGATTCAGATGGAAGACGATTTCGATGCTCCCTTGGATGATTTTCGGGAGTATATGGAATGAGAATTATTATGGTTTCACAATATCGCCGTGCGTTTGCGCATTTGTTTGGCTGAGGAATGGGGATCGAGTTGTTTTCTTCTGAGCGACTCTTCGACCAGGGCGTAAAACGTCTCCCGGTCGGGGCCGCGCACTACGGCGTGTTCGTGCGATTCCGCCAGCACTACCGGATACCCACCGCCGAGTTTAGCCTGCCTCAGGCAATGTGCGGCGATTTGGTCTACCAGTTTTTTGTCTTGAGCGATCCATTGTGGAATCTCTACCTTGGCGATTTCATCATCGACATTCATGTAGAAATACGAAATCCGTTGCTCGCCATATTTCTCTTGCAGGATTCTTGATTGTGAGTGAAAAAGGGTGGAGCGTTGCCCCGGTTTTAATATTCTACCGAATAACACCGTATCGATCACAATGGGATCATCGGCCATTTCATCGAACAGGTCAGGCTCAAATGATTCTTCAACCAGCTGGATCAGGTTCATCACTTCACGGCTGTTCGATCCGCTTATATAACCCGCCGCCAGGGCGCCGCAGTTTTGCAGACGTTGTAGATGCTTGACGAAATCGTCAACAATGGCTTCCTCATATTTCTTTTCAAAACGTTCCGCCAGGCGCCATAGAATCAGGCTGCCGTCGCACAAGGCGATGATGGGCGGTGAGTTTTCTACTTTGGCTTGCTCTTCAGCTATTTCAGCCAGGATATCCATTTCCAATAGAGTGCGCCGGTCGGATACCAGATCTTCCATTGATATCTCGCGCTCTTTTTCGAGATTCTCGCGCAAGTCCTCACTCATTAGAACCCATGCTTTGCTGTCCATCAAAGGCATGTCCTGATAATTCTTATAGTCGATCTTGATGCGGCTGACGGTAATCAATGCCAGGGGAGAGATTTCGTGTTTACTCGGGAAAATCTGCGACCCGTCAGTTGCGATCATTACTCCCGGATCAGGATTTGCATCAACCGGATAAGTGGTCGAAGGCGCTTCGTCGAAATCCGGCGCCAGATGCCTGGTTGTTTGAAGAGCAATGGCTTTCCATTGTTCCCAGTTGGCGCTCAATTCGCCTTCGAAGATATCAACCTTTTTCCTGATAGCTTCAAAAAACCGTTGCTGCATATCAATCCGTTTTTCAACGCATCCTTCAATCTGTTGTTGGATGGATACCCAATCATGCATCTTCTTTCTCCTGAAGAATCTCACAAAAATTGCGTAAGTCAAAATTCTCCCCCCAAGTTTGGGGGGAGTTAGAGGGGGGTTGCGCTTCGAAGGATCAATCCCCTTCTAACCAAATGTCATTTACTTAAGTGACTTACATTCTATATTAGGTGGCTTGATCAAGGGCTGACCGCATTGCGGTCTTGCCCTTGCCACCCCATCGTGAAACAAAATTCTCCCCCAAGTTTGGGTCTAATTATTACCCGCAAATATCAATATAGGAGAATATAAGAAATTCTATTAACTGAAGATATGACAATATTGGGCGCCAAGGGCAGTGTATTTTCTGCCCTTGATTCAGTTCACCTTTTTAATTTCTATAATGTTTTTCAATGTTCCACTCAGAAAATAGAATCATGATTAACTTTATAGTTTCGATCGTATGATTCATGTTTCAATAATTCAATATGCGTTTGAAAATTGAACCAAATTCATTATATAAGAGTGAATAAAAATAGAAATTATTCCGTTTATCCATAGTTTACAGTCAAGGGCAGAAAGAACACTGCCCTTGGCACCCGCCTCTTACCACCCATCAAAGTTGTTTTAACATCCCCCTCACCCTTGCCCTCTCCCGGCGGGAGAGGGAACGATACTATACCTTGGTTAACCGGGCGAATTGCTGGACCAGGGTTTTCTTGCCGACTGATTGAAAATCAACTGTTATATGCGCTTTAGGTCCTTCTCCATCAATTTCGATAATCACGCCCAACCCGAAGGTGCGGTGCGTAACACAGTCGTTTTCAGTGAAATTGGTTTCTAGGTTTTTTCGCGCTGCTTTCCTGCTGCTTTGAAGAAGTTCCCCTTCTTCCGAATCATCTTTGAAGGTGCTCCAGTTGATGGTTTCTTTGAATTGATCAGGGATTTCTTTCAGAAACCGGCTTGGTTCGGCCACTTCCCGGAATTGATAAAGCCTCCGCGAGCAGGCGTGAGTCAGATAAACCTGCTTTTTAGCCCGTGTAATTCCGACATAACATAGGCGGCGTTCTTCTTCCATATCTTCTAAAGCATCAGATTCAACAGAGCGTTTATGGGGAAACAGGTTCTCTTCCATACCAGCCATAAATACATAGGGAAATTCCAATCCCTTGGCGCTGTGAATGGTCATCAGAACCAGGGCGTCATCTGAATCCTTGAGATTATCTACTTCAGAAACCAGAGCAGCGTTCTCCATAAATCCCTGCAAAGTCAGCAGGGTAGTAGTAGGAGCTGCGGTTTCTTCTCCCTGATTTGCTTCAATTTCATCTTCATACTGTCCTGCGGCGTTGATTAATTCTTTGATATTCTCGATTCTAGTCTGATCCTGGATATCCATGCTATCTTCCAGAACTTTCATATAGCCCGATTGCCGGGTAATGTGATCAAACAATTTAACCAGTGATATATCATTGGCTTCATCCGCCCACCGCTGGTAAAGCGATGCGAATTGATGGAAGGCCTTGCGCGTCGCCAGGGCAAGGCCTGATCCCTCCCCCGCTTCCTGGGCTTTCAGCGCCGCTTCCAGAATGGGCAGTTTAGCGCGTTCAGCGAAATCGACCAGTTTCTGTAGAGATACCTTTCCCAGTTTACGTTTGGGAATATTGATGATCCGCTCAAATGACGCATAGTCAGCCGGGTTAATCATCAGCCGCGCGTAGGACATAACGTCTTTGATCTCTTTGCGCTGATAAAAGGCAGTTGAGCCGACCAAAGAATAGGCCAGGCTTCGTCGAATGCATTCCTCTTCAAATAAGCGGGATTGGGCGTTGATCCGGTAGAAGACGGCGATGTCGCCCAATGGAACCTTATCATCATTGTGCAGTTTTTGAATTTTTTCGACAATCCAGAAGGCTTCCGATTCTTCATCAGGCAGATTGACGATTCCCGCTTTGTCTCCATCCGTGTTGTCAGTCCAAAGTTTTTTCTCATGACGATACGAATTTATTTGTATCACGCTGGATGCGGCGGACAGGATATTTTTGGTGGAGCGGTAATTCTGTTCTAATTTCACTGTGTGAATTGATGGATAATCTTTCTCAAAATTGAGGATATTCTCAACATTGGCGCCCCGCCAACGGTAGATCGATTGGTCGTCATCTCCCACTGCGCATATTTGATGATGCTCTTTGGCTAACTCTTTGATAAACAAATATTGGGGATGATTGGTATCCTGATACTCGTCGACCATAATATGCTTGAAGCGCTTACGGTAAACATCGCCGACATCTTTATATTGCACCAGCAGCCGTACGGTATTCATTATCAGATCATCAAAATCGAGAGCGTTGTTATTACGCAGGATGGTTTGATATTCTTTATAAATTTTGGCGATGTTCTCTTCATAAAGGCTGTTGGCTTGTTCCTGATATTTTTGAGGCCAGAGGAACATGTTTTTGGCTCTTGAAATTGCGTTGAGAACCGAATTGGGTTTCAGGATTTTGTCGTCACCCAAGTTGCATTTTGATTTAGCCTGTTTGACGGCAGTGGTCTGATCGGCGCGGTCATAGATGCTGAAGTTCGGATCGATGCCGTCAATCTTTCCATCTTGACGCAATATCCTGGTGCAGATGGAATGGAATGTTCCGATCCAGGTTCCACGCATAGCGCCGCCGGTTAGTTTGCTGACCCGGTCGCGCATCTCTTTAGCCGCTTTGTTGGTGAAAGTGACCGCCAGAATATTCCAGGGCGACAATCCCTCGACCGCCATGAGATAAGCGATGCGGTAGGTGATAACCCGCGTCTTACCGCTTCCGGCGCCAGCCAGCACCAACAACGGACTTCCGGTATGAGTCACTGCTTCATACTGCGGAGGATTCAGTTCTGCTCTTAAACGGGATTCTAGTTCCGTTTTACTTAAGTCATTAAAAATCATAGGTTAGCATTCAATCTATTTGTATTGTATTTTGTTTAATCACCAATAATTGCAGCAATTGGAAACGCAGCCTTCACATCGACATTATTCTTTCATACCATTGTGACTAGGTAATAGTTTAGTCATATGAATCGATCAGATATAAACTTTGCATAACACAAAGTATTGAGAAGCAAATTCTCCCCCCAAGCCTCGGGGGAGTTAGAGGGGGGTTGCGCAACCCCCTCCCAACCTCCCCCAGGCTTGGGGTAGGGATCTGATGCTTCAATCGACTAAATCAATACGTAACACGTCATCATATCATAAAAGGAGAGAATTGAAGATGGTGAAAAAATCCGTTGTAACAATAATAATAATCGTTGGATTATTTAGTTTAACCTCATGTCAGACATCCCAGGTATCAAATCCATTGGCGATGGGGACGGCATCCAGTCTGCCGTTAATCACTGATGCAGAGTCGCGCGCCATAACTATGGAGAATCCCCAAGGGTTGCCGGGAGTGGGCGGACAAGCCAAAGCCGGACGCAAAGGGGCGCCCTGTTTTAATAACCTGAAGCCTGGAGAAACCCTCACCCTGATGGATATACCGGACTGTGGAGTGATCAATCATATCTGGATAACCATTCGTCCCAATAACGACCATTACCGCAACGCCATTCTGCGCATGTATTGGGATGGTTCCGATATCCCCAGCGTCGAGGTTCCCATTCTTGATTTCGTAGGTCAGGCGCATGGCGTCAGTCAGCCGGTCTATTCATCACTAACATCCATGACCGAAGGACGCGGCTTCAATTTCTTCTTCGCCATGCCATTTGCAAAGGGCGCCAAAATTACTCTGGAGAATGATAGTGAAAGTAATATCGGATCAGTCTTTTACCAGATCGATTATGATTTATTGAAAAAACTACCCCATAACACCGGACGGTTCCATGCCCAATGGCGTCGGCAAAACCCTACGGTTGAATTGCAGGACTACATCATTCTCGACAACATCGATGCGCCGGGAGTCTATATCGGAACCATGATCGGCGTACGCACCCTGGGGCCGCATTGGTGGGGCGAAGGCGAGATGAAGTTCTATATTAATGATGATAAAGAATTCCCCACCATCTGCGGTACAGGGACCGAAGATTACTACTGCTCCGCCTGGGGGCTGGGGAAATATCAGCATCTCTATCACGGCTGCACCTTGATTGAAAACGTCGATGATAATACAAACTACATATCATTGTATCGCTGGCACGTAACTGACCCTATTCGCTTTAAGCGTTTGCAGAAACTGACGATCCAACAGATCGGGTGGAACAAGGGACTATACGAGCGTTCCGATGACTGGTGCAGCGTAGCCTATTGGTATCAGCTGGGCATTAATCAGAACAAGCCCCCGCTGCCCGATCGCGCCGCCCGCATCGCCAATCTATCCCCGCTATGGGATAAAATAAAGAAGTGAGAGAAGTATGAGTAAACTTGAAACTTTCGATAACGCCTTTCCCAACCGGGATTATAATATCAGAATTGAATGCCCGGAATTCACCTCGGTTTGCCCCAAAACCGGATTGCCCGATTTTGGAACCATCATCATTGAATATACTCCCGACAAGAAGTGCATAGAACTCAAAGCGCTGAAATACTATATGTTAGATTTCCGTAATGAGGGAATCTTCTACGAAATGGTCACCAACACAATTCTGGATGACCTGGTCGAAGCCTGCCAACCACGATGGATGAGAGTAGAAGGACATTTCAGCGCCCGTGGTGGAATCACCACAACCGTCTCGGTTGAACATGGCTCCAAGCAATAAGATAAAAATGCTTGATTAATACCAATTCTCCCCCCAAGCCTGGGGGGAGTTAGAGGGCAATGTCATTAAGTTAAAAGTGTTGTCCCCTCTCCCGCCGGGAGAGGGTTAGTGTGAGAGGGACATTCAAATAACTTAAGTTAATAACATTACTGGGTGCCAAGGGCAAGACCGCATTGCGGTCAGCCCTTGATCAAACCACCTATTGTATGGTCAAAATTGCTTAACTTAATGACATTGGAGTCAGAGGGGGGGGTGCGCAACCCCCTCCTAACCTCCCCCAAGCCTGGGGTAGGAATCACATAAACAGAGATATTACTAACCTCTCTAACCAAAAGGCGTTTATCATGAAACGATGTCTGGGGATATTATTATCGCTTGCTTTATTCACGGCGCTTGCCTCGGCGCATTTGAATAGTTTCTCATATTCATCTATCGATATAAGCGAAAACGAAATTAATATAGAATTGCGCTTTACGCTGATTTGCACCCTGGAACTGTTCAACGCCGATCCTGACGGCGATCTGATCCTAACCCAAAAGGAACTCGATGCGATTAAACCACTGATGTATTATTATCTTTCAAACAAGATAAAGGTTCTGTCTGGCGGGCGTCAGTTGAAATTTGATCTTTTAAAAATGTCACATGAAACCGAAGAAGATGAAGAATCATTTGTGGTTATGCAGCTATCCTATAAATCCACTAAACCTCTCGAGTCAGTAATAATCCTCTGCAATGTATCAGAAGAGAATGATCCCTTCCACCGGAATATTGCAGGGATAAAGATAAAGGATAAAGAATTTCTTTTCGTGTTCACCTCCAATAACTATTTCAATAGCGACAATCCTCCCAAACCTAAAACCGCCGCATCTGATGTAATATCGCCTGCAACTTAATGATTTATCACGCTAACGCTTATATATAAATAAAAATATATATAAGTATGTATACCAAACTTAAGACGATATATACATTAAATAAAATAATTAGTAAACAATAAGTTCTATATTGCCTCCAAACATATACAATTAACTGATATCCTGTACTATCAGTCATGTTGAATAAACAGGAGATATATAACAAAAAATTGAAATATCCAAAATATGAATTTATCTCAAAAAAACTTAAATCAAGGTTTCACTTTTAATCTAACGCAAAAATTGATCTTTGTTTTCGCCCTAGTATTTTTGCTATTTTTCCTGCTGGTCGGTTTTATTGCACAAAAAATCCTTGAAAAACAAGTCGTTAGCAATATGCATGAATCAATTAGCGTTCTTGCTATTGATGAAGGAGAAGATATCCAGGAGCATTTCGGCAAAATTGAGAACTTGGGCGTCAAATCTCGAGACCGTATAAAAAAGTGGTTATCCCATACGCCGACTCAACTCGAATTACAGGACTTCGACAGAAAATTCCAACATATCAACGGCGCCCTCAGAACAAACTTAAACGCATATCCAGATGATGATATTTCAGCTATTTTCTTGTCGTCAAAATCAGAACTCAATGATGAGATTAAGCAGATAATCATATCAACTGAATCTTGCTTTGAAGAATACGCTAGGGGGATTTCCTCTTTCGTATTTAATATGTACCTAATCACCAGACATCAACTTATCCGGATTTACAAACACGACTGGGCTATGGAAATCGAACCGGATCATGATTTTACCCAAGATATTTTTTACAATATTGCCGAACCGATCAACAATCCTGATCAATCAACTCGATGGACTGCTCCTTATTATGATTCCATTTGGAAACATTGGATGACCAGTTTAATTACTCCTATTTACATTGGTGGCGCATTTCTGGGAATTGTGGGCCATGATGTTATTTTAGATGATATCTATAAAGAGATTCTGAGTAAAAAATATTATAACACCGGTTATGGATTTATTTTTGATAAAAAGAAAAACATTGTCATTCATCCTAATCATTTAAATCGACTGCAAAAAACGGCTAAAATGGGTTCGGCCTTACATTTTACAGAATTAAGCAATCTGGAACTCGCCCATGTTATTTCTGGAATTGTAAATAAAGAACCGTCCAATAAGAAAATCCATATCGAATCATTCCACGAAAATGATGAATTAAACTATTTATTCGCTTATGATCTTGATTTTCAGGATTGGTATTTTGCGATTGTTGTTCCCCATAATGAAATTGTTAAAATGCTGCCGGAATTTCAAAGGAATTTTATTTTGGGTGCAGTTTTTATTAGCTTAGTTTTATTTTTAGTGATTGTTTTGCTTATTTGGATTTATGTGATTTCTCCCATCAAGACTCTAACCAGAGCCACTAAAGAAATTCGCTCAGGCAATCTAAAACATCGAGCCAGCATCAAGAGCAACGATGAAATCGGTGAACTTGCCATTTCCTTCAATGATATGGCGAATATATTAAGCGATACGTTGGATGATTTACAAAATGATATATCAGAAAGAAAACGGTTTGAAAGCGAATTGCAAGAAAGCGAAGAACGTTACCGCAGCTTAATTTCTAACATTCCCATTGGATTATATCGAAACACGCCTGGCCCAAAAGGTCGTTTTATTACCGCCAATCATGCCATCGCAAAAATGTTTGGTTATGAATCTGTTGAGGATTTTTTGCAAATTAACGTATCTGACCTTTATATTAATCCAAGTATGCGGGCTAAGTTTTCAGACAAACTATTATCACAAGGTCAAGTTATTGATGAACAATTTCAATTTACAAAGAAAGATGGAACAACTATTTGGGGATCAGTTTCAGCCAATGTAGTCAAAGATCAATCCGGTAAGATTATCTATTATGATGGTTTAATTGAAGATATAACAGAAAAAATTCATGTGGAATCTGAATTGAAGAAAAGTGAAGAGCGTTTTCGCTCTTTGGTTGAAACCACATCTGATTGGATTTGGGAAACAGATATAAATTCGCTTTTTACCTATGTTAGTCCACAGGTTAAAAATGTTTTAGGCTATGATCCGGAAGAATTACTGGGGAATTCTATATTTGATCTCATGCCTACTGATGAAGCGCCAAAAATCGCTTCAAGATTGAATGAATATGTTAAAGCTGAAAAACCTTTTAATCATTTGATTAATGTTAGTCTCCATAAAGATAACCATAAAGTTATCCTCGAATCATGTGGATTACCCTTCTATGACAGCGATGGCAAATTTGTTGGTTACCGGGGAATTGACCGTGATATTACTGAAAGAAAACAAATTGAAGAAGAATTATTAAAAGTTAAAAAATTAGAATCCGTTGGCATTCTCGCAGGTGGGATTGCGCATGATTTCAATAATCTTTTAACATCCATTATAGGAAATATCTCTCTTGCTAAATATCTACTGGATCCAAGTAGTGAAATCTTTAAGCGTTTATCACAAGCAGAACTGGCTTCACTGAGAGCCAAAGATTTAACCCAGCAATTATTGACCTTCTCCAAAGGAGGCGATCCAGTTAAAAAAACTGCTTCCATCGAAGAAATTGTCAGAAAAACCTGTTCGTTTACGCTTAGTGGTTCAAAAGTGCGTTGTAAATATGATTTTGTCGATGATTTGTTGCTTGTAGAAGTCGATAAAGGGCAATTAAGTCAAGTAATTCAAAATTTAATTATTAATGCGATCCAAGCGATGCCGAAAGGCGGTGAAATCATCATCAAAGGTGAAAACGTAACCCTTAAAGATGATAGAGATGAACATACGCTAAATTTACTAGCCGGAGATTATGTCAGGCTTTCAATCCACGATCAAGGAATTGGAATTGCGAAAGAGCATTTGTCAAAGATATTTGATCCATATTTTACCACCAAAGAAAAAGGCAGCGGCCTGGGATTAGCAACTTCTTTTTCTATAATCAGTAAACATGGTGGAACAATTTTCGCTCATTCCCCTGAAAAAGGAACCGTATTTACAATTTATCTTCCTGCTTCCTCAAACAAAATTGAAAAATCTACAAAAGTGAATGCAATCAAGGAATTTACCGGACAGGGACATATTCTGATTATGGATGATGAGCAATTGATCCTGGATGTTACCAGGGACATACTTCAAAACATTGGCTATGAAGTTGAGTGCGCAAATGATGGAGTGGAAGCCACTAAATCTTATACGGAAGCATTAAAAACAGATAACAAGTTTGATGTTGTAATCATGGATTTAACCATACCTGGCGGTATGGGAGGGGAGGAAGCAGTTGGGCAACTTTTGAAAATTGATCCTGATGTTAAAGCTCTTGTTTCCAGTGGTTATTCCAGCGACCCCATAATGGCTAATTATCAAGATTATGGTTTTTGCGGCGTTGTAACTAAACCATATCACATGGAAGAACTTAACCAAATTCTTCAGCATATCATTTCTACAAAAATCTCCTGATTATTTTTCTTATACAGTTCGATTCACGGGATACGAAATAGATTATTCCTCATTTCGCATCCCATGAAAGAGTTTTAAAATCATAAGATAAATTCAGGAAAAATACTTTTCTCCAGACAATATACTATAAAGACTACGACTATGATTTGAACAATTTTAATATACAGATGACGCCGTGCAGTTAAACTACCAGATTCACAGGAAGAACCTACCGGAATTGTTCTGGCTTGAGTCCGGCGGTATACAAAAATTCCAGGTAACGCAATACATAATATGACAAGAATCTCAATGGGGCCGATGGGTATCATTTTGAATCTCCTTTCGATTTTTTGCGAAAAATAGGTTTACGAGATTTGGACATCCACCAAAAAACGATTTGACATAAAATAAACGCGGGAACCGCCACCATGATTTGCGATACTGGATCGGGTTTCGTCATCAAAGCAGCTACCAATAGAACTGCGGCCATTTCCAACATTAGTTGTCCGATTTTTTCTGCTGATAAGATACTGGTAAAAGTCAAACTCATTTTCCCTTCCCTTCTCTTAGGTTTATTCCAATGCTGCTCGATCACGGATAGAAGAACATCCGGGATGATCTCTAACCATAGCAGCAATTTCCCCTTACCCTCATGATTGCGGTCACGAATCATATCGCAAAAAACCATTTCCATTTCATCGCCAAATGAATCACGAAACTGGTATGGATACAATTTCATCAAACACCGATAGAGTTTTGTATGGATACTGGTTGTTTTCATGATGCATTTTCCGGTTTCAATGCTCTTAGACCGATCAACCGTTTCGCTTGAGCCTGCTTCACTACTGAAGACAAGCGTTCGGCTTCGAGTATCGCAACATCTCGACCAAGTCCGGTTAGACGGTAGTAACATCGGCGGCGTTCATCGTCGTTCTCCGCATCAGGGCGCTGATCGGATTCTTCAATATATTTTAAATCGAGCAACCGCTTGATGGCGCCATAGAGCGTGCCCGGTCCTAGTCGTATGCTCCCATCGGTACGGTTTTGAACTTCCTGCATTATTCCATATCCGTGGCGCTCTTCATCAGCCAGTGAGACCAGGATATGAAAATCAGTATGATTCAGTGGAATATTGGTCTTCTCTTGTTTTTTTTTCATCTCTGGTTCACCTCTTTATGACGCTACCCGATATATCGTACTACGATATATACAGCATGTCAATCTTTTTTTGTAATTTATTTTTTAGCATAAAAAAAGCCCGCCAACAAAACCGAAGGCGGGCTTGATTATAACTACTAATATCAGGCTTATTCAAAAATCATAAATTCACTAACAGCTGTAGTTCCACCCAGGTTAGCGCCTACATCGGCTGGCGCGCCTGATGCGACGGTGTATGGAGGTCCGGAGAATGGATCGCTGGGATCAATTGAAGGATTATTGAATGTCACTGATGCTTCAGTTCCTTCGAGCGAAACGTTTGGCAATAACGCTGCGTCTTCTACAACGGCGTTGTTGCCGTCAAAAACGTTATTAGCGCCGCTAACAACCAGTGCAGTAACTGGATCGCCGTCTGCTACTGAATTGAAATAACTGTCGGCGGCGTCATCCGCCGTTAGAATGGAAGAATTGCAATTCTGGAAAATGTTATTGTTTACGGAAGCGCTTCGAGGACGTCCACTGCCATCAGTAAAACGAATCGCAATAGGATTGTTCACAAACGTGCAATTTTCTATAGTGATATCCGGGTCGGTTCCATCATTTTTAATACGGATGGCTGCCGCGCGGAATTCAAAACCGAGGAGACCTGCCAGACTATCTGCATCTGCGGATAAGTTATCGACGAACAGTGAGTTTGTAACTGTCAATGCTGGAGTAAATCCACTACGTCCGGTAGTTCCTAAACAGGTATAGTCATTATCCGCATCACCGCCATTCTGCTGGTTGTTGTAAAAGATGCTGCTATCAACCGTAAATGTTCCCTTACCTGAACCTATCAAACCTTGCTTGTTGTTGGAAATAAAGCAATTGCTAAACGAAACATGGTTGGCTTGGGCATTACCGCGAATAGCGGTTATTGTATCGCTATTTAAAAAGGAGCATCCTTCGAATACTACATTAACGCTGACATCTTCTATGTTGATACCTGCTTCATCAGCATCTCCCTGACCGTAACCGTGGAAGTAGAATGTATCGACGTTGTCGTTTCTCGCGCCGTCAACTGCAGCATCAAAAGTGCAGTCAATGAATGTATAAGAGTTATCAAAACCTTTATCAGCGATATAGATGTCATTATTCAAGTTGACGAAGGCTTCGCCAGGCGCCTTGGCGCCGGAATGGGCGAACAGTACATTCTTGAAGACCATGTTGCCAGCCTGGCCATTCATGCCATACTGATCATCGTTGATTTCAGATGCCTGAAGAATTTCAATATTTTCGATATTGATATCTTTTCCCATAAAAGACAAAGTGGCGACGAAATTATCGCCCGAATCATTGGTGAAAACGCCATAAGAGGCAAATTCAGCTTCTATTGGATTGATGCTGGGACGATTTTCAGGATCGGCTCCCTTAAGTGTAAATGAATCGCTTCTCAGGGCCAGATCAATGGCATCATCCAGATATCCTTCCGATAAACCATCAGGATCAGGTATCAAATTTCCGATAATAACCTGTTCATCATACATTTCGCCGTCAATGATTTCGACAACATCAGGAGTTCCATCAGTAACTTCCGCTTCAGTAAATGAATCGATAGCCGCCTGAATGCTCGTGAAGTCGGCGCCGGATTTTCCAACTGTTTTTGTTGTGGCGAACGAAGGCGCTGCAATCAGCGCAATGCCGCACAACACGAATAAAACTCGTTTCATTTTTTACTCTCCTTTTTCATTAAAATATTTCAACATTATAAATTTTTTGTTTTCAATTAGTAAACCAATACAGGATAAATATATATTATTTTTCCAAAAGCACCTCCTTATATTATTAAATTGTGCTAATCATCGATATTAACTGAGATGCGGATTCATTGTAAGGTTGGGTTAACCTTATCATTATCAGTAATTAATACCAGGGTGCTTCCCTTTTATGAATCCAATAGTTTATCATAATCACCATATTATATTGATCCGCTAAACTGATAGAACAAGAAGCTGAAAACGAAGAATATTGAAGAAATATTACATGACGTTTGATGTTATGGCGCAAAGAGATATCTTCATGGCATGAGGGTTTGGTTTTCCTCTACCTGCTCGTATTCTATATTTTATTATTATATTATTATGCTTTAAGAACTGGAAAAACCGGCATGTCCTTTGTTGCTTCGCTGCCCCGGCGCGCCCAATCCGCTTATTTTTGGGACGTCCGTTACATGATGCTGGAAGGAATCTTTATCGGCATTTGTTACGACATGCTGGGATTTGTGGCGCGTAAAACTATCGGCATATCTGAATTCCAATTAGTGCTGATCATGGTTTTTGTTCATATCGGGCCATTATTCAGTTTCGCTATGCCCCACCTGATCAGGACGCGCCGCAATATTTCCTATATCCTATGCATGTCGATCCCCTGCAAAATGATTTTTATCCTGCTGGCCTGGGGATTCAGTCCTTTGGTTTTTTGCTGCATCGCCGCCACCGGGCTATTTTTCATATTTATGCACGTACCGATGTACGCCGCCTTGCTTAAGAACGTTTACCCCGATTCCCACCGTGGAACCATAACCGGACATGTTCGTTCCTATGCGCTTATCGCAACGGTGTTCACTTCGCTGGCGGCGGGCAAACTGCTGGATATTAATCCATACTATTATCGCTACATCTTTCCCTTTGCCGCTATTTGCGGATTGCTGGGCGCCTATTGTCTTTCCCGAATCAACGAAAAGATTTCAGAACTTGGCGCCAAGCGCAAAACCTTAGTTTCATATAAAGAAATAATATCAACCCTGAAATCAGACAATCTCTTCATCCGTTATGAGATTGCTTTTTTCATCGGGGGATTGGCCAATCTGGCGGGAACGCCGATATACGTACTATACGTCGTCGATGTGCTGCAAGCCAATTATCTTCAAATTGCGCTGACCGCCGGAGTTATTCACAATATCGTCGGAGTCCTGACGCTGCGTTGGTGGGGGCGTACAATCGACCGGCAGCCCAATCCAATGTGGCAGCGCATGGTGCTGCATGGCATCTGGATTCTTCATCCATTGCTATACGCTTTCGCCTGGGATATGAAACTGGTATACATCGCTTCCGCATTGATCGGATTTCTATTCGCTGGCGGCAAGATGAACTTTATGCTGGGTTGCCTGTTCTTCTGCAAGACTGATGATGACGCCCCGGTTTACACCAGCATCCATCACGTAAATTGGGGAATCCGGGGAATAATCGCTCCCATGTTAGGATATGGCCTGTACCGCTGGTTGGGATTCCACGCCACCTTCTATATCCTAGCCGTCATGATGCTCGCATCATCCCTCATGATGATGCAACTCTTTTTGTATTCCCGTAAACTGCCCCGTTTTAAGAAAAACGTTGATCATCAATAAAGTATCTGTGATTAATATTGAAAAAAATGAACGGTATGCCCTAAGGCATACCGTTCTCTTGTTTTTAATCATAAGTACTAAGCAATTAATTCTAGTGAAGCATTGCATTTTCAACAGCGCTGCCGGAGGCAGGTCCAAATACCAGGTTTCCGAATGGACGGCTTACGAATCCGCCAGTGTCGCCAACCCAGTTTACATAACCCAATGCGCCATTCGAGAAACGGCAGAATTGTACTTTCCAGGTAGTTCCTTCCATTGGCATGCCTGATACGATACCTGATCCAACAGGCGTCACTGTATCGTCTGCAGCAATATTAAGCACTTTCATACCGCCCCACTCTGACAGGTAAGGATCAGTATCACCACCATTGATGAAAGCTTCGTACAAATTATCGCCTAAATCTATGCCACTTTCCATTGAGCGTCTCCAATAACCATTGAAACTTGCCCAGGGAACTTTAACTTCACAAATAAATCCATCAGCTGTAGCGCCATCAACGATTTCGATGCCTTGGCCGTCCCATGCTCCGCCGCCACCCCAAAAATGAGTTGCGCCATTAGCATCAACAACTGGAGGATTTAAGAGAGCTCTGAAACCGCCCCATTTACCGGATTCGGTGTAAAAATAACTATTGCCAGCAGCATCTTTTTCATTCTTGGCAGTGATTGAAGGTTCCCACTGGATGGCGTAACTGTATAATTCAGCATCAGGAGCATCATCAGCATAGTTGGATGGATCAACGTAAAGAGCTACATAATCAGTCTCGCCTTGCCATGGAAAAGTACCATCCATTTGACCGTCAACATCAGTCATTCCCTGTAAACGCTCAGTACCAGTAGCTATGGATTGTACCAGTTCATCTTCACATTCATAAAGAAAATAAACAGCATCAACGCTATAGCATACTTTAACTGTAGTAGCCATAGTAGCAACAGCATCACTATCATGCGAAGACCATGTACCTTCGGCAACGCCAACCATAGCCCATTCGCCATCAGAAATCTGACCATCGATAACTGGCGTATTAGCAACAAAAGGTACTGTTATGGTTGCGCCTGAATTAGTGCCTTGCGCAAAACCGATTACTGGAGCTGCAACAAGAGCAGCCAAAACCAAAAAACCAAATAGTTTTCTCATAAGAAAACTCCTTTCAGAAATAGACTAGATGATATCATCTAGTCTTATATATATCTATATATTGGTAAGTTTAATATCAAAAGTCAAATATACGTATAAATAATTTTACACATAATTACCATTAGGCAAGTTAAATCAACTGCTTAGCTTAGTGATTTTTTTTAATATTTTGTTTTCAGGAAGAGATTTTGAACATAAAATTATTAAGCAGTTATTAATAAGTAGTTATTAATAAGTAGTTATCAAAAGAATGAAAAGAACATGCAATCAATCATTAGTATTGTTATTTGGTATATCCCAATGCTTCCAGCGCTTCCAGTTGTGAAGAGTCAAGTTCCATGATGTCAATATCACCGGATTCACGTTTGATCCATGCATCCAACAGAGACCGTGAATTAAAGATAATTTGCTGATCCGGTTCACTAACGGGCTTGGTTCTAACAAGATTTTGCTGTTCCGCAGCATCGGATTTAAGGTTATATAACTCATCGATCTCATCGGGTGAATCGTTGAAAGTAATGGTGATATTTTGCTGACGTCTACCTACGAAAAGGTCTTCATGCGGCCATTGCGTCTTCAGAGAATGAGGGGCGCCCTGTCTTGCATCTTGCAGTCCTTGTGAACTACCTTCGAAATCCTCCAACACCCAGAATGGGTTGCGGTATCGTGGAGATTTACGAAAACTCAATTTGGGGGCATAGAGTTCGATCTGATCGATAGTGAATGATCCGCTTTTCTGATTAAACGGCAACGAAGCGTCAACGCCGACTCCCTCTAAAACCATCCAGTCCACCGGCCAGCCATTGGTTATGCCATAATTACGGGCGATGCGGTAAATATCAGGCGTCATTTGCAAACGCCAGCCATCAGGCGTGGGCAGAAAGTTCTTCTGTTTCAAGGCCTCTTTTTGCAACGCTTCCACTCCCGGCGTTTCGGCGTGAACCATTGTGGTATTCAACTCAGCCAGCGCCTGAAAATCCCGGCTTTGATAGAGCGCTTTAGTGCGATAGCGGATATGCGCCATCAAGCGAACCGATGGGTCGCCCTTGATGCGCAGCATAACCAATGAAGGCCCTGTTAGAGGAATTTCGCAAAAAACGCCCAACGGGACATCAGAACGGCGCTTGGCTGAATTATAAATGTATTTATGCGTTTCAGTCCGTAAACCCGTATAGTTTATTGCCATTCACTGATGGATCGGTTTCAGTTTCGAGAAATCCCGGTTTCATATCCTGCGCAGTTTGAGCTTCAGGGGCAATTAACGGCAGCAGAGAGGTTCCTTCGATGCCTGCAATCATAGGGATATCAGTTATTTCCATCAGGGTGGGAAACAGGTCGATGCTTTGGACCAGTTGATCTATTTTAGCGCCTTGGATTATTTGTTCTGGATAGCGCATGATGAAGGGAATATGAGTGGATGGCTGATAAAGGTCGTCGCCATGGAAGAAACGACCGCTTTCCCCAAGGTTTTCTCCATGATCCGCCATAGCTGCTATAACAGTTTTATCGAGTATATTCATCTCTTGCAAGACGGCGATCAAACGCCCGATCTGGTGATCCATGTAAGCCACTTCACCATCATAGAGCGCACGTATATGACGCAAGTCCCGCGATGACGCGCCTTTGCCTTTAGATGCATGTAGACGGGTAATTTCTTTAACGCCGCCGCGCATAAAGCCTTGATATTCAGGGTCATACATAGTCGAATAAGGCGCTGGCGCTGAGTAGGGCGCTGTGGGGATCATATAAGTGTACCCAGATAAAAAAAGGCTTATTATTCTTATTTTTAGTAATATATGAAATAGCCTGATCAATGGTCTCTTGCGCTTTACGTTCAAAACTGGATTTCTCTTCTTGCTTTGCTAACCTTCCCATTTCATATTGGTCGAATCCCTGATTCAAACCATATTCAGGCGCTAACACTGAACTGCTGATAAAGGCCGCCGTCTGATACCCGCAAGACTTAAAGCGTTCCGCCAGGGTCTCTTCAAAAGCGGGTACATGTCCAGTTCTGAATCGGACGCCAGTGGTTTTGGGATTGCGACCAGTCATTATGGCGGTATGAGAAGTAAGAGTTGCGGGAATCTGGCACATGGCGTCTTGGAAGATTACGCCTTCATGAGCCAATTTATCAAGATTGGGAGTTTTGATTTGAGCGTTCCCATAGCAGCCGACTGCATCGGATCGCAAAGTATCCAGAGTAAACAGCAGGATATTGGGACGATCCTTATTCTTGGAACACCCTGATATTAATACCATAGCCGGGATTAGTAATAGACCTAAACGAGTAAAATAGCGCATGAATTTCCCCATTATTTTGATGCTTAACATCTTAGCGCGTTTTATTAGAGAACAGCAAGCATGTAAAAATCAAAAGTTAATGCAAAAAAGCCTGTGGCAGTCGAAAGCTGGTAAAAAATATGAGACAATTCTAAAGTCGCTTAATGAGCGATAGTATGTAATCACTCAGGAGGTTCATTATGAAGAGAATTAATATCCGTAACGTGCTTGGCATGTTGTTATGCGTAGTATTACTAATGATTATGGCATTGCCTTCAGGAGCAGGAACAGTGAAAATTGAAAAGATATCATTCAAAGGATGGGACAAGTGTTATCGTATTAGCAATGGTGAAGTGGAACTGATCGCAGTGGCTGATATCGGTCCCCGTTTGCTACGCTATGGTTTTGTCGGTGGAAAAAATCTGCTATGCATCACTGAAGAAACCGCTGGCGTGGTGGGCGGAGATGAGTGGAATAGTTTTGGCGGTCATCGTTTATGGGTCGCACCGGAAACCGCCGATATCACTTACTATCAGGATAATTACGAAATCGACGCCAAGATCGATGGTAATACTCTTTTGCTGACTTCTCCTATCGAGATTCTGGATGATTCACTGCGTAAATCGATGTCTTTCGAGGATATCGAAAAGAAAGCCAATGATCCTGAATTCCGTAAGATACTCCGCTTTCGCAAGCAAATGGAAATTACGATGGAGGAGAATGGCGAGATAACTCTGATGCATCGTCTAACCAACTGTGGATTAAAAACTTATAAACTTGCTCCGTGGGTGCTGACTGTTATGGAAACTGGCGGAATTTGCGTCTCTCCCAACCCCAAATACGCCCCGCATGGCCCGGAGCATTGGCTGCCGGAACGGGCTTTAGTGACCTGGAGTTACACTGATATGGTCGATCCCCGTTTGAAACTGATGAATAAATACATCACCATCAAACAAGATAAGAACAACAGCGTTAAGTTCAAGTTAGGATTATCATACACCCAGAATTGGGTGGCTTACGCCCTGGACGAAATGCTCTTCGTCAAGAATCTGGATTATTTCGAAGGCGCCGAATATCCCGACATGGGCTGCTCCGTCGAGATTTTCACCAATAATGAGATGATGGAAGTCGAGTCGATTGGTCCTCTAACCCAACTAAAACCGGGCGACATGACTTCTCACCGCGAGCGATGGAAACTGATGAAGATTGAACCCATAACTCAAGATGAAGCCAGCATCGATAAAATGCTGAAATCGGTTGAAGTTAAATTCTGATTTTACACTATTACTTATAATGCTGAGGGGCGCGAACATTCGCGCCCCTTTTTTGTTTGACTAACCAATCGATTAATTACTCCGGTATATAAGCAACCGCTTCGATTTCTACATCTACTCCCTTGGAAAAGTAGCGTCGGGTGCCAAGGGCAGTGTATTTTCTGCCCTTGATTTAGTCCACTTCTTTTTATAACAATAATTCCCACCAACGATCCACACGGAAAACAGAATCTGAAAACGGCGGTTAGATTATCATTCTAAAGTTAATTGGAAAATCTCTAGTTATAGAAAACAACCCCCTCTTGAATTCTCCCCCAAACTTGGGGGAGAGGGATTTTGGATATAAGCGTTTAGATCGTTTAGACTTAGTTATTCAAAACACTTTGGTTATACATCCCTCTCCCAAGATTGGGAGAGGTTAGGTGAGGGTTGATAGAAGGCGCTCGCGCAAACAAATCTCCACTATAGTAATTTCACCTTCCGGGTTATGCGGATAAATTAATAATAATCTCTTATCTAGCTGATTGAAAATGACTTACTTCTACATTGTCAAAATTAACCGCCGTTTATAGGATCATAGGTTTGATTACTTTTCGTCATTGTTGTCAGTCAAGGGCAGAAAGGATATTGCCCTTGGCGCCCACACGCCCCTTTTTTATTAACAATTTATTACTCAGGCAAATAAGCAACCGCTTCGATTTCTACATCTACTCCCTTGGGCAGAGCGGCGGCCTGGACGCAGGCGCGGGCTGGTTTGCTCTGGCTGAAGTATTCCTCATATATCTGGTTTAGTTCGCCGAAATTAGCCAGGTCAACCACAAAAATGGTTACTTTGACTACTTCATTCAGCGTGATTCCCGCTGATTCGACTACGCTCTTTAAGTTATCTAAAGTCTGTCGAACCTGATTCTCAAAAGAATCAGTCACCAGTTCTCCAGTGGCGGGATTCAAAGGAATTTGACCGGATACAAACAGGAATCCATTAGCTGCTACGGCAGGTGAATATGGACCAACCGGGGCAGGTCCGTCTTTTGGCGCGAATAAACGTTTTGTCATGATTTTATAACCCTCTTTTTTGATATATTTTGCTTACAGCTCTATCTAACAGTATGGCGTTTGCGGGGGCGCCCGTTATCCAATGTTATTAACTTAAGTTGTTTTGTACATCCCCCTCACCCTAACCTTTCCTGCGGACTACTCTCCGTACACATTGTTGTGAAATTGAAGCAGTGGCAACACGCCTACCTCTGATCAACTGAAAAAAACACTCTATCAATAACCAGAGAGCATCAAAAAGGGGAACATCAAAAAGGGGAGCATCGGCTTCTAGCCGGTAGCCCAATCCCTTCCTAACTGGTTTGCTTCTATTGATGAATAACTTTTAATGCTATGAAGTATTGTTGTGATCGAATGATATCCAAGGTTTGGAATTTCCAATAGCGTAAGGAGGATGTGCACGTGATCCGGCATCACAACACAAATCGGTTATTCCTTTTTCATCCTCCTATCTCCATGGAAATGATTATGCGTAATAGGACTCATTCTATTCTATTTGACACACCGGCTAGAAGCCGATGCTCCCCATTCTATGATGCTCCCCGTTTCATTCTCCTCTTTTGATTTGTGTACGGAGAGTAGCCCGGCGGGAGAGGGTACAACACGGTTAACTTAATGACATTGGCCCGTTATCAACCCTCACCTAACCTCTCCCAATCTTGGGAGAGGAATCACAACACATCCTCTAAACATTTTTCTATGGCGTCCATCAGATAGTCGATCTGTTTTATGGTGGTTATCAGCGGCGGGATGATAACCAGGGTGTTTCCTAATGGACGCAGCCAGATTTTATGCCTACGTAAGGCATAGCAGAGTTTGGCGCCGGTCTTCTCTTCCAATGCATACTCTTCATTCCGGCTGCGGCTGCGGACGATATCCACGCCAGCCGATGGGCCGCGTTGATGAATGTCGCCGACATGGTCGCTGGATGCATAGAGCGCATCGAGCCGTTTCTCCAGATGTTCATACACCGGCTTGACAGTGTTAAGCGTATCATCCTTTTCAAAGATATCCAGACTGGCCAACGCTGCCGCACAGCCCAATTGATTTCCGGTATAACTATGGCCGTGGAAAAAGGTTCTGTATTCCGAGTAGTCGCCTAAGAAGCCATCAAACACCCGCTGAGTGGTCAAAGTCGCCGCCAATGGCAGATAGCCGCCGCTGATTCCCTTGGCCAGACACATGAAATCGGGAGAGACGTTTTCCTGCTGGCAGGCGAACATAGTTCCGGTGCGTCCAAAGCCGACGAATACTTCATCGCATATCATCAGCACATCATACCTGGTGCATAATTCACGCAGAGACTTATGGAAGCCTGGAGGCGCCGTTCGGATGCCCGAAGCCCCCTGGATCAGCGGTTCGACAATCAAAGCCGCCATCTGTCCGCTATGTTCTTTGAGCAGTTTCTCACAGGCATCCAGCGAGGGTTGAGCGACCGTCTCAGGAGATTCCGTCGCAGTATATTTGGAATAAACCGGGTATGGGATGCTGTACCGCTCAAACAGTAAATCACCGAAGATATGGTGGAACAGATTAATTCCGCCCAGGCTGACGCTGCCGATAGTGTCGCCATGATAGGCGTTATCGAAGGTGATGAATTTGCTCTTTTGATGCTGGTCATTTTGCCGCCAATATTGGAAAGCCATTTTGAGCGCCACTTCATTGGCGGTCGATCCATTGTCGGAATAAAAGACCTTGGCCAAACCATCCGGCGCAATATCGATCAAGCGTTTGGCGAACTCGATAGAGGGAATGTTACCCTGACCCAACAGGGTTGAGTGGGCGATCTTCTCCGCTTGTGATGTAATGGCTTCGGTAATCTCCACACGGGCGTGGCCGTGCAGGTTAACCCATAATGACGAGTTGCCGTCGAAATAACAGTCGCCGTTGATGTCATAAAGATAAGCCCCCTCACCATGCGAAATGATAAGCGGCGGTTCTTGAGCATATTCTTTCATCTGAGTGAATGGATGCCATACGTATTGCTGATCCCATTCTCTCCATTGCTTGATTTTTTCTATTGAATGTTGAGTAGTTGGTGAATTGTCTGCCACTGAAATGCATCCTTAATCTGCGGCCATAATGAAGCCGCGTTCTCTTTCTGTTCTATATCCTGACCCAGGTAAGGAATATTACCCAGGATTTTGGTTTTTCCAATACGTTCAATTGTTTCAATATTATTAAGCGCAATATGCTGATCCGCAGGCGGTGCGGGATGGGTTATGATAACGCCAGCCAGTTTCAATCCCCTTTTACGAATCGATTCGATGGTCAGTAACGTATGATTAAGCGTCCCTAACTTATTGGCGGATACTAAAATTACCGGCATATTCAGGTCGACTGCGAAATCAGCAATCGAATAATCATAGGTTATGGGAACCAGCCATCCGCCGATGCCTTCAACCATAAGCGCCTGATATTTCTCATGTAAAATTTGCAGCGCTTCAATCGCTATTTGAGGATCAATAACCTGGCCTTCCATTTCCGCAGCCAGATGAGGCGAGGCGGGATGTTTGAAGCATACAGGACAAAGATTATGAACCGTTTCGTCGATCCCTGAAAATTTCTTATATACCAGCGCATCAGGAGATGCCAATACGCCATCCACCTCAATCCCACCGGATGCAATAGGCTTTACCGGACCAACATCAACGCCCCGTCTTCTCAGGCCAAGCGTCAATAATGCGGTTATCAGCGTCTTGCCGATTTCTGTATCAGTACCGGTGATAAAGAATCCGTTCATTAGCGTCTTAATCTTTCCCGTTGATATATGGATATTATATTGTATTTATTTTGAGATTTGGGAACAGCCCCTCCCAAAGTAATAAGAATCTAAAAGCACGTAAAAAAAATTCCCTGTCCGCCAAAGCAAACAGGGAAATAATTTTTATGCTGTAATGAATAATACTAACCAGATTTACTTAAGAAGTGGAAGCATCCGATGCACTTTTTTCTTCCATACCTTCTTCATCCACAACTGCATCTTCATCTTCTTCAGGATACAAGAACTTGCGGTTGTATTCGATATTGGCAGTAGCTTCGGCGCTGACTTCATCGATCCAGGCGTCAAAAGCTATGGACTTGAAGCTGTTCTGCAATTGTTCGCTGACCTTGCTTGGAGCGCTTGTTTCATCCACAGCGGATTTACCTAGAACTTGCAGAATATACACGCCCAGCAATGGTCCCTGAACACGGGCGCCATCTTTATCTTTTTTATCTCTATAACACTTAACCAGACCGGAAACCTGACCTGCTTTCAAAGCAAGTGCGGTTTTTGTGAAAGACCACGGTTTGCCGCCAATACCGGCGACGTAGCCATTTCCAGTGATGGAAGTTGAATCGCGATATTTTCCGCCCTTGGCTATAGTCTTTGCGTTATCAACATCTTCAAACTCTTTCAATTCTACAGCCTTAGTCGCTGATAGTGGTGATGCAGATGAAATCTTCTGCTTGATCTGATCAAGCGCTTCAGCGGCATGTTTTTCAGCAACGTCCTCAGCCAACAGCAAGCGGTAATCTTTTTCAACATCCTCTGCCACTTCGGACATCTCTGGAAGATAGGATTCCTTGATCTCGGTCAAGCGTAGAATGTAATAAGCCTGCACGGGCTGCTTATCATTTTGACCATAGGACTGACGGGGAGTGACTGGTAGTGGATCGGAAATCTCTCCAACGCCTTCTAACTGGAATGCGTTATAATTCAATACCATTTGCTGACCGATGCCGGGAATAGGATCCTGCATGGTAAACAATCCCGTTGTTCCCCAATCAATTTTTTGCGCAGCCGCAATCTTATCAATTGATGACTGGCTGTTATAAAGGTCATCGCCAAATTTTTGTGCAGCCAAACGAGCCAGTTGTTCAGATTCCTTCTGCAAACAATCTCTCTGAACATCCTGAATAACTTCATTAATCTCTGGAATATGTTCAGGATTACGAGCCACCAGGCGAAAGATATTATAACCGGATGATATTTTAACCGGGCCGCCTGATTCGCCTTCGTTCAATGTGAAGGCGATGCTCATCAACTCGGTAGGCCTGGCGCCGAAACCTTTAACCGATGCGGCGTCTCTGCTGAAGTAATCTGTGGTTTCCAAAGTCAAGTTGCGTTCAGAAGCAATAACATCCAACGCCAATGAAGCGCTCTTGATTCGAGCAATATCCGCTTGAGCGGCTGCTTTGGCCAGTTCTTCGGCAACAGCAACTTTTGCTTCTTCAACAACTTTTTCACGAGCCTCTTCTAACGTCATGGCCCGTTTTTCCATCCGTCCTACACGCTCAACGGCAAAAACGTTATCGTTGGTATGATAACCAGCGACTAATATTTTTTTCTCTTTATTTGCGCTGAAGGCAACCGTACTCACCATCGACCGCTCGCCGGAGGTCAAACCTTCAATGTCTCCACCGCGCGCAATCCAATCGGTGGATTTAATCTCGTATCGTCCTTCAAGCGAATCAAGCGAATCCAATGCTTCCATCTCCAGACGGAACGCATCAATCGCTTTTCTTCTCTTAACTAATTTTGCGATGTCATCACTGACTGTTTCCAGCGCATCGATGCCTTCTTCTTTACGGTCAGATACTTTGATCAGGTGATACCCGAAACGGGTTTTTACCGGTTCGGATACTTGCCCGAGAGGCAATTCAAAAGCCGCTTTCTCGAATGGCGGAACCATCCGGCCACGGCCAAATGTTCCCAGTTCTCCGCCTTTAGGCGCGCTGGGACCTTCTGAATACTTGATAGCCGCATCTTCAAACGACAAACCTTTGGCAATTTCATCACGGATTTCCAGAATGCGGTTTTTGACCGCTTCATCATCGTCCGCGCTGGCGTCGGGCGCCACTTTCAAAAGAATATGGCTGGCTTCAACCTGTTCTTTATGTGTATAACGCTGGATGTTCTCGTCGTAGAATTTTTTGATCTCTTCTTCTGAGACGTCTTGCGTACCAAGCAAATCTTCCATCGGTTGCACGATATAACGGATTTTGACTTGCTCAGGATGATTATAAGACGACTTATGAGCCTCGAAATGCTGCTCGATTTTGGCTTCGTCGACTTCCGCTTTGTCAGAGAAATCTGCGGTGCGGTAGGTCAAATACTCCACCATGACAGAATCAGAAATGCGATACTTTTCGCGATTCTCTTCAAAGAAGCGAGTTAATTGGTATTCCGTATAAGTAGCTTCCCTGACAAACTGAGCAGGATAAAAACGGGCGTATTCGACATCACGCTGTTCGGAGATGCGATAATCTTCCACGTTTTTCTCGAAGAAAGTCTTCATCTGGTCTGCATCAGGCGCAACATCATCAACATACTGTGAAGGCTCAAAGACCAGGTAATCAACCTCGACCTTCTGCTTTTCCCGTTCTTCAGTGCGTTTAACGGTGCTGGCTGCGGGGAAGATGGAATTTGAGATTAAAGAACGAACTTTGGTTCGAGTGAGTTGTTCGCGCTGTTCTTCTTCAAATTGGATGGGATTCTTATCAAATTGCGATAGAATTCCCCGGAACATATTAACATCGAAGTTGCCGCCCTTATCTTTGAAATAAGGTAAGGCTGTAATAGCCTCCGCCACTTCCTGGTCGATAGTGGCAATGCCAAACTTATCGGCCTTCTGCTTATTGAGCGACATTGTAATCAATGCATCCAAGGCTTGCGCTTGCAGTTTATCCTGGTCAATTTCCTGGCCATACTGGCGATAGCGGTCCTGGATATTATTCAACCATTGAGACCATACAATCTCATTGATCTTCTCTCCATTAACCTTAGCCACCCATTCAAAGCGCTGAGGGCTTTGGCACTCCCCATAACCATACAAAACAATAAACGAGGGTATGACCAACCACAATGTGTAGGCCATGATGTCTTTCTTGTGCTTATTCATCCATTCAAACATGGAAACGAATCCTCCTAGGTCTCTTCGTGGAGACCGTTTTGAGTTTATCGGAGAGGAATCCCGACCGCCGTTGGTGTACGACGAATACGGAACGCCAAATCTTTTTCAAACGATGGGATGTAAACAACCAGACCACTATCTCCGGCGAAGACCGATTTTATCTGTCCGGCTTCCCCGGTATAGGGATCAAAAGGTTCTACCTGGTACTCTCCTTCACGAATTTCCGGCAACGTTAAACTCGTTGCAACTATAGGTTCCGGCTTTTCATTAGATGAAAGATACGCCAGTTGATGCAACCGATCATGAACCCATACTAAAATTCGATCTTTATTTCCGCGAATATATGCTTTGGGTCTTTGGATAAAATCCCCTACCCAATAATATTTCACTTCAAACCAATCCCGTCCTGTATTTTTAACAAATATGTTATGTCGTCCAGGGGGAACCGTAATGGAGACTTTCCCATCTTCGCTCATTGTAGAATCATTTTCCCCTGAAGCGAATACCCGCTGAAAGACTTGTTCACCATCTAGCTCAATAATACACGACGCGCCATTCATTGAAACACGGTCAATCTGCAATCCAAATTCTATCGATTCATTGGTATTAATAGCAAATATCGGGTTTGGCGCCATATCACGGTGATTGAGGCCATGAACAAAACTGGTGCATTCTTCCAGACCTTCCACTTCACCATTTTCTTTGATTGTAAACCTCGTACGGCGTGAATTGCCCCAATCAACCGGAGGCTTAAAGAAAAAGTCTTCGCTGTTTTCTTCTTTATATTCAACACTGTATTGCATGGGAAGCAGATTTTCCTTATCCCAATCAATACCTTCAACATAATTGGCCAACGCCCTGAAATGATAATATAGGTTCTTGGGTCGAACCCAGTTATCCCACCACCAGGTCATCGCCGTTCCTGCATCAGCTGTAGCATGAACCGAAGCCCACAGTTGATTATGCAGACTGATTCCTGTGTCATCACCCTTGGTCGGACCTCGCCAATCATAGGCCATCTCTGAAAAAAAGTGTGGAATATCGGGATATTCATCGACGCATTTTTTTGAAATTAATTCCAATTTTTCAATCAAACCGCTGGTATATGCGTGCGACTGGATGAAATCCATGCCCTTTGTTTGAAACATGGGATCAAAATCACGGCTGGTACTGGTGCTTAGGAGATGGTCATAAGGATCAATTCCCCGCAGATAATCAGCCATTTCCTCATGCCATGCTTTAACAACCGGAAAATCATAATTGGTTGTCAAATTGACTTCATTCCAGAATTCCCACGATAATAAATGCGTGCTATACCCCCATCGCGCCGCCAGATATCGCAAACGGTTGCGGTAGTGACGTTTGGCTTCTTCATTAGTAAAAAATTCCCACGGATTTTCCAGAAATCCGCCATTTTGGGTATTGAAAGGATTATTCTGCCATTCGGGATTAGTATCGATGGAATACTGCCCGTGGTGATTTATAACCCACTGGATGTATATACCGCGCTTTTGCGCTTCACGAAAGATTCCGTCTATGGCCCGTGCATTTTCTAAATCATATTGTTTATATCCATGATACCGCCCGTCTTTGGGCGTCCATGTCAATTCGGTTTTACCCCAGGGGCACATCCAGATGCGGATCCAATTGATTCCCGCTTCTTCACATTCATCCAGGTATCCAATCCAGATATCCAATTGCGCACTGTTACTCCATTGCACCCAACCCATATTCTCGCCCAAAGCGAAATAAGATTCACCATTTTCAAATACAAAATGGCGCTTTGAATGTTCACCTATACGGAGAAATCCCCGGTGTTGGGCTTCTTCAACTGTAAAACTACCTTGGGCGCATATTTCTGAATCAGTCGCAGTTTCAGCTTTGATTTGGTAGGTATATTCACCCGCTTGCGAAGGCGTATAACGCAGTTTCCAGACATCACCATCATTAAAACAGGGAACCGTGGACGGACTCCCGCCATCTCTTTTTATTTCAGCATCTACTTTAATATCAGAGGCGTCGAAGGGATTTTCATACGGCAGAGAGACGGAGAAAGGAGTCTCGAATAATCCATAAAGCGCAGTCGTCCCGACTTGAACTGAATATGCTTCCGGTACCGATATCAAAGCAATTAGCGCAATCAAGGAACAAATTGCGCAATAATATTTGTTATTTGTTATCTTGGCATTCCAAAGCATCATAGCCTGATCACCCTAGAAATTAAATAAAATATGCGAAGAAAACACTATAACCAATGCATCGTAAAAGCGCTAGCCGAAACGGGATTAAACCTGAACAATCTTTAATCTCCTCAAGAATTGTATTGACATCAACTCAATCAATATGTGAAAATCAATTTGAATTAGTTATGCATTTTCTAGTAGTAGGAAATAAAAATGAAACCAAAAGCCTTTACTTTGATCGAACTGTTGATCGTTGTCGCCATCATCGGCATCCTGGCGGCTATCGCAGTTCCAAATTTCTTAAACGCTCAGGTGCGCGCCAAAATATCCCGATCCCTGGCGGATCTACGCAGCATACGAACTGCGCTGGAAATGTATTCCCTGGATCATAACCGCAGCATTCTTGATCCCAACGAATGGGCTAACGCCGGAGTATATCAACGGGGATTCCGGGTATGGGGATCGCTTACCACACCTAACTCTTATATCTCTTCCAGCGCTTTTTTCGATCCATTCGTACCCATAGAGAACCCCGGTCCAAACAGCGCCGCCTGGGAAGCGGTAATGGATGGAGTCTACCATTACCGCAATATCGCCTATATGCGGCAAGTCAATAACCAGGGCGCCGCCTCCAACGCCGATCCAACCGCACGCTACGTCGCACGCAGCCCCGGACCGGATCGATGGTATATCCAATCACCCCAACGCCTTATGGGATGGATGGCCTATGATTCATCCAATGGTCTAATTAGCATTGGCGATATCATGACCTGCGACAAAGGCATCCTCGGTCAGGGATTCGCCGGACAACCCGGCAATGTCAACGATCTGTAATTAATAATAATTTAATGACAATCAGTGCAATATGATTTTTTCCCGTCCTCTCGTATAAAAAACAATCTCTAATTGCCTGCACAAATTACAATAAAAAAATTCGCATCACTTCTAGAATCATCCTCCGGCAAGTATTATTTACAACTCATGTTTTAATTTCGAATCGTAAGTTCTTTGGAGGTTTCAATGAATACCTATAAGATTGCCGTCATGGGCGGCGACGGAACAGGACCGGAAGTAATCCGGGAAGGCGTAAAAGTTCTTAAAGTATTAGAAGAAAAAGCTGGTTTCAAGTGTGAATACCAGGATTTCGACTTCGGCGGCGACCGCTACATGAAGACCAACGAAGTGCTTCCCGACAGCGCATCCGAGGAACTGAGTAAGTTCCATGCTATTTATCTCGGCGCTATTGGACACCCCGACGTTAAACCGGGCATCCTAGAAAAAGGCATTCTGCTTCGCCTTCGCTTTGAATTAGATCAATATATCAATCTTCGTCCAGTTAAACTCTATCCCGGCGTTTGGACTCCGATTAAAGACAAAGGTCCGGAAGATATTGATTTTGTCGTTATACGCGAAAACAGCGCCGGCATCTACACCGGCAGCGGCGGCATCATCAAAAAAGACACTCCTAACGAAGTGGCTATTCAAGAAATGGTTTATACTCGTTTCGAAGTTGACCGTTGCTTGAAATACGCTTATGAATACACCAAAAAACGCAACAAAACCAACACTCTAACCCTCTGTGGAAAAACTAATGTACTAACCTATGTTTTCGATCTATGGGAACGCGCTTTCCACGATATGGGCAAGAAATCCTATCCCGGCATCAAACGCGACTATGCTCACATCGACGCCACCACCATGTGGTTCGTCAAGAATCCTGAATGGTTCGACGTCATCGTTACCGGTAATATGTTCGGCGACATCATTACCGACCTGGGCGCTATGGTTCAGGGCGGCATGGGCGTTGCAGCCGGCGGCAACATCAATCCCGATGAAGGCGGAACATCCATGTTCGAACCCATCGGCGGTTCAGCGCCTAAATACACCAACCAGAACGTCATCAACCCCATCGCCTGCATCAGCGCCGGACAGATGATGCTCGAACACCTGGGCGAAGACAAAGCAGCCAAGATGCTCGATCAAGCCATCTCCGATTTCCTCGGCAGCGGCGAACTCCCCGGCCTAAGCGTCAAAGACATCCAGGAAGCGGGATACTCCACAACCAAAATCGGCGACGCCATCGCCCAACGCGTTCAGGATATGTAAGTAATGTGAATATATTCTAAAAAAGCCCGAACGTATTCGGGCTTTTTTTTTGATAATGAGAATAACTTCATTATAATGTATTCGATAAAATAACTTGAGCGGTTCTAATAACCATTTTCGTTTATTATGAAAACTACTCAACTACGGTGATTATTACTTATGGCGGACAAAGCAATCCCATTGAATATATCAGATTTACTACACCAAAAATCTATTGAGCAGACCCGGCTTGAATTTAAAGAGTCTTGGAATGAAGTAGTAAAGAAATCTACCATAAATACGATCTGCGCATATGCCAATGATTTTCTAAACCTCAATGGAGGTTACATTATTATTGGCGTAAAAACAGATCAGAATGGCAATGCTATTTTACCACCAACAGGCTTAAACAACTGCGACCTTGATAAAATCCAAAGAGAGATTGTAGGAAATAGTAAAGGTTTTATTTCTCCTGAATATATACCCATTGTTCAAATAGAGGAATTTCAAGGCCAAAGTATTGTTATAATATGGGCGCCAGCTGGTGATAATCGACCTTACGAGGCGCCAAAACGCGATAGGACAGGGACAACATACTACATACGTTCCGGATCATCTTCAATTGAAGCAACCGGTGATTTGAAACGTCAATTACTCGAACAAGCCGCTAAGATTCCTTATGATTCAAGACGGAACTTAAATAGTAAAGTGGAAGATATTTCTCTACCTTTGGTCAAACAATTCCTGATCGATATCAGAAGTTATTTAGCCAACAACGATCTATCGATTGAAGCGCATGACACTTATAGAAAATTACATCTAACCATTCCAATTAATAACCATGAAGTTCCACGAAATGTCGCCTTGCTTTTTTTTAATGAATCGCCCGAGATGTTTTTTGAAGGCGCCTTTATCGAAGTTGTTCAATTTGGCGATGATGCTGGCGGTGATTTAATTGAAGAAAGAAAATTCGTAGGTCCACTAGCTCAACAGATAAAATCATGCCTTAATTATCTTGAAGGACTTGGTGGAAGTTTATTACAGAAAATACCTGGTCGAGCTGAAGTCGAAAGAACATTTCCATACCCATACCAGGCTATGGAAGAAGCTATTGTAAATGCAATATACCATAGAGGATATGATTTCCCTCCCGAACCAACCAAAGTTTATTTATATCCGGATAGAATGGAAATCATCAGTTATCCCGGACCTATGCCGGGAATCAAACTAGAGCATTTTGATTCCGATAATTCAGTTCCTCCGGTACCTGCCAGAAATCGACGTATAGGTGAATTTCTCAAAGAATTGAGATTGGCTGAAAGAAGGGGAACCGGTATACCTAAAATAATAAGAATTATGAAAGAAAACGGTTCCCCGCAGGCAATATTTGATTTCGATGAAGACCGCACCTACTTTAGAGTTAAACTGCCCGTTCATCCACGTTATCAAGCGCTTCATGCTATACGTGAGTCAGCTCATTTGTGGGCTGCAGGAAAAAAATCTATAGCGATTTCGCATCTTCATAAAGTTATTGAAAAACAACCCGGCTCAGGCGCAATTGCGAGCCAAATAATTGAATATTCATTCAAATCAGATGACCCGGACTTGGCTCAAAACATTTTTGATATATTTCAGAAGCAAGAGAAAAAAAGTGAAACTCTCCAACCCTATTTAACAATGGCTCGATGCCTGATAGATATTAATCAGAATAAAAAAGCTCAGCATATACTAGATAATTTACCTCCCTTTAAAACAGATAATGATTTAAAAGAGGCAGATATGTTGATTAAAAAAATTGGCGCGGCGAATTCAAGAGGAGAATTGCAAATCTAAAAAGTAGGTTGAGATTATTAAGATTTGAGCATCGGCTCTGGAACCAAACGAACATCTACTTTTTTATGAAGAACCACCGCAACCCTTTGCAACATGGTCAAAGAGTGTCCTTCATAGTCCGCATCCTCTAACTGAGAAATCACAGATTGCGTTGTTCCAACCATTTTGGCTAATTCAGTTTGAGTTAATCCGGCTTCCTTACGGGCGTCATAGATCATTTGAGCGACCGTTACGTTAACATGCGCTTCCTGATGATATTGCTCAAATCCAGCATCATCCTTCACTAATTCCTTGATAAGCGAAACCGCGTTTCGTCCTTTTGCCGCCATTATCATGACCCTCCTGATAGAAGAAAACCTCGAACTTCGGCATATAACAAATTAACTTCTTCTTTCTATATTATCGTAATTTTACGATAATATGTCAATGGGATTCTTTCTACATGCAGGTTTAGACATTACCACTCGGGCGCCAAGGGTAGTGTATTTCCGCATTAATAATAAAGGCATCTATTTTGTGAAATTTCTACTAATATAAACTCCACTCTTGAACAGCAGCCGCCTGCTTAGTAACGACAACCCGGAAATTATCGAAGAATACCAATTTCCCGGCATCCTCACTTCCGTTATTGGTTGAGAAACGAATAATCATCCAGGGAGCATCTTCCCCTTCAGCAGGTTCAACAAAAGCAGCAGCATGTTTTTCCATATCCACAACCCAAACCAGCGTTTGCCACTCATCTACCGCATACCTATAAGACGCCTCTGCATACTGATCCCAACCCCCACTGCCGGTTTGGATAACTAATGCAGACTGGGCGCCCCACCCGACAACCGCTTCACTCATACGGGCGTCAACCATGATTTCCTTGACATCACCCCAGCGGTCAAAGTCTTCTAATGCGCTTTCGGTGCGGATGACATTGGTCCATCCTTCGCCAAGCGTAAACGCCATATAGTTGGATCCTTCGGAAGGTTCAACTTCACCCTCACCTAATAG
Source organism: bacterium (assembly GCA_963662285.2). GTDB lineage: Bacteria > Hinthialibacterota > Hinthialibacteria > Hinthialibacterales > Hinthialibacteraceae. The sequence goes on along the minus strand of CAXXMV010000006.1, from coordinate 929,313 downwards.
TGGAACCGAAAGACCGGCATCATCCGAAATCCAACCAGCTGTTAAAAGTGTATCAGGATCCTCTTCATTGAATCCGTAAATAGTCACTATTTCTACTTCAGGGACATCAGCAGGACGGGTGAAATATATATCATCAATATAAACCTGCCCGGAAATGTCACCACGGGGAGCAATAAATCCTCCAAAGTAGGTCAATGCGCCCAGATTACCGGTTGAGGTCAATGTATCAATCGGCCAGACCAGTTCCACCCATTCGCCGGTAACATCCGTAGATTGAAAACCGAGGTTAGCCCCACCCGCTTCAATGCGCATTTCAAATCCAGTATCAGAATACCCCGTGCTTCCTGGAACAACATAGACAAAGATATGCAGTTCGGTCATCCCCGTTGCATCAACCGCTCCGAGTTCACCGGGAAAATTAATTTGCGACCACTGCCATTCCCCCCCCGTATTGTCGTACTCAACCAACAATGATGCTTCCCCACTATGAGGGGTGATGGTATCATCATAAAAGGGTTGATATTCTACAAATGAGTACATGATTGACCCGCCGCTATACACCCATTCCAGTTCATCTTCAAAATCAGTTACTTGAAGAACCTGATCTTCTTGAGAGTAAGAACTCCCGGCAATGGCCAATACTAAAAAGAATGCAACAACAATAAAATGTCTCATTACAAAACTCCCTTATTTCGAGATTACCCAAATGAAACGATAATCTGACCAGATTTAATTAATCTATTACCACATGGAGTATTCTATATTGACAACAAAATTTTGACAATATAATATCCCGCCATTTAGTGTGATGATGAAAATAAAAAAAAACACTATCCACTATTCAACCGCTTTTTCCCGTTCAGGAGAGATGTATTTAAGTTCAGATTTAGCAATTTTCTTGGTGAAGTAGTAACACCGCCGCAGGTTCTCAACCGCTTCCAGCAGAATCCGGTAAGTATGAACGCTATGTTTGTCGTGTCCGGTCATATTTTCGATTAATTGCGCTTTGGCGTCGTTGACCAGTTGACGTAGTAGATGTTTTTCATTGACAACTGATTCCATAATATCAGCATCTGAATCAGTGATGCCGCGAACCACTTTATACAAACATTCTTTAACTTTCCCTACAATAGGCAGCAGGATATCCAGTTCTTTATCTCCAATTACCACGCCCAGTTTAAGGCGGTCGCGGGCCATGGTGCACAGATTAATTTCCAGAGTGTCGCCGATGTTCTCAAAATAATTGGTGCACGCCATATAATTGTTAGCGCATTCGTGGTGTCTCTCGGTAAGTTCTTCCTGAGATACCCGTCGTATATAATCCAGGATGGCTTCATGCAGGGCGTCGATATCATCATCCATCTTGGGAATGGTTTCAATCTCAGCCTTGCTACCTCGCATGACGATGGGAATCGAACTGACCACCATTTTCAACGTGTGTTCTCCCATGCGAACCAGTTCAAGCCGAACCCGGTCTAAGGCCAGATCGGGCGTGCCGATCAATGCATCATCCAGAAATTTCGGTTTAGCGACTTTTGGTTCCGGTTCAATTTTGATCGGAATCAAATACTCCACCAGTCGGGCCATCGGTTTAACTAAACCGATAAAAATGAAGGTATTAGCTACATTAAAGAAAGTATGGGCATTGGCAATTTGCCGGGGGGTTTCCGCTGCTAAACGGGCGATCCCCTCCAATTCAGGAGAAGTCGGCGAGATAAACCTCACCAGCGCAGCTAAATAGGGAATAAAGAAAATCCATAACAAACAACCGGCTGCATTAAATATAATATGCACCATCGCCGCTTGAACCGCCGCCCGGGGCTTACCTATGGATGCCACTAAAGCTGTGGCGCAGGTTCCAATGTTGGCGCCGAAAGCCAGGGCGATTCCAGCGTCCAAGGTGACGAATCCCTGGCTTGCCAAAACAATTATGATGCCAGTCGTTGCTCCTGAACTATGGATAATCGCCGTGAATACCGCTCCTATCAGTATCCCCAATAATGGAGCGTCCATCATTTTCATCAAATCGATAAATGGGGGGTATGAATGCAGCGGCCTGGTGGCTTCGCTCATGATCGACATGCCGAAAAACAGCATGCCCAAACCCATAAGCATGGTGCTGTAATGACTCTGATTTTCATTACGCGCCGCCATATTCCAGATATAACCAGCCCCGATAAGCAGCAATGAGTATTTAGTAACTTTGAATGCGATTACCTGGGCGGTGATGGTCGATCCGATATTGGCGCCCATAATAAGCCCGATCGATTGAGTGAGGGTAATCAGCCCCGCCGAAATAAATCCGACAACCAAAACCGTAGTAACCGTTGAAGAGTTGACTACCGCCGTCACAAACGCCCCGGTTAACGCCGCTTTGAAGCGGTTGGACGTCATTTTGGATAAAAGCGTCTTCAATCCTCCACCAGCCATTACTTTCATGGAGGTCGTCATCTGTTCCATGCCGTACAGGAAGAGAGAGAGCCCGCCTATTAAGCCGATTAATAAAGCCGACATACTTATGGTTTGTACTGTGGTTTCGCTATCCATTTGTTTTTCCCTCTCGTTTTAGAAAATAATGGTTTTTAACAAGAATAATGAAATAACAATTAAAATTGACAATAAAACACCATGCCATTATACATATTTGATCTCAAATGGCTTCTGCAATACCAAAAATGGCTATTTTAATTTACCAATATTGGATTATGGACTTTCACCCGAATATTCGAACATCCAACCGGTATTGATTCGCTATATCGTTGCTATTTTCGGGTAATACAATAAATTTGCAGATAAATTCAAAAAAATCTCTATCTATGATATTGAAGACTTGACTATAATTTGGAAATGTCTAATCTATTCACTGCTCGCAAGGAGTTTGTAAATAATATCCTTACTGTGCATATAAAAAAACAAAAATATTCCCCTGTAGCTCAATTCGGCAGAGCATGCGGCTGTTAACCGCAGTGTTGTTGGTTCGAGTCCAACCGGGGGAGTTTTTTTTTGCCTCGAATTAATTACAATTACCTCAACAATCTCCCTATATTTAATAGTTCTGGCTAAACATAAAGTATAGGTTTTCCTTGATTCAGACTAAAATACACTCTTCTTTTATATATATTACGTTGAATTGAATACCAGTAATTTAACAATTCGATAATTATAAAACCATGAAAATAAATAAAGCCCCATTTTTTAGGGGCTTTACGCTTTAACTTTATATTAAGAATCACTCAAACTATGCATCATCCTTCATCAATGGCGGGTGGCAAGGGCAAGATCGCAATGCGGTCAGCCCTTGATTCAATCACTTCTGATTCTTCATCCCCTAGGGTGAAGACTAATCTAGATATAACTAATCATCCTTCATCAAGTAGTCATCAATGGCTTTCGCAGTTTCACGGCCGTCCGCGATGCACCAGACCACTAATGAGGCGCCGCGGCTCATATCTCCCGCCGAGAACACGCCGGGGATGCTGGTCATACGGTTGTCATCGATTTTAACTGCGCCGCGCTCGTTATACTCCACTCCCAGGTCATTCAACATGCCTTCCTGAACCGGGCCGGTGAAACCCATAGCCAGTAAAACAATATCCGCTTCAATGGCGAAATCGCTTCCGGGAACCTCAACGAATTTCAAACGCCCCTGCTCATCAGTTTCAGTCTGCACCCGCACCGCTTCAACCTTCTCCAGTTTTCCATCCGAACCAACGAAGCGCTTGGACATGATGCTCCAATCCCGCTCAACGCCCTCTTCGTGAGAAGTGGAGGTGCGCAGGATAAAGGGCCAGTTAGGCCACGGCATTTTATCAGTGCGTTCCAGCGGAGGCTTAGGCATGATCTCTATTTGCATTACGCTTTTAGCGCCATGCCGGTTAGAGACGCCCACGCAATCAGCGCCGGTATCGCCGCCGCCAATCACTAAGACGCGCTTGCCATGCGCTGAAATAAATTCTCCATCAGCCAGTTCTTCTCCAGCGACCTTTTTATTATTGGGAACCAGAAACTCCATCGCCTGATAGATGCCAACCAGATCACGGCCTTCAATGGGAAGATCGCGCGCCTTCATGGCGCCGCCCGTCAAACAGACCGCATCAAAATTAGCTTTCAATTGATCAGCAGTTATATCCACTCCAACATTAACGCCGGTCTTAATCTCAACGCCCTCTTCCACCATTTGAGCAACCCGGCGCTCTATGATATGCTTCTCTAACTTGAAATCAGGGATGCCATAACGCAGCAAGCCGCCAATATTCGCGCTCTTCTCGAATAGAGTCACTTTATGACCCAGACGACGCAACTGCTGGGCCGCCGCCATACCCGATGGACCAGACCCGACTACAGCGACGCTCTTGCCCGTCTCTTGCAATGGAGGCTTTGCAACTACCCAGCCTTCCTTAAAACCATGCTCAATGATATTAAGTTCAATCTCTTTAATAGTCACAGCATCTTTATTTATAGAAAGAACGCATGACGCTTCGCAGGGCGCGGGACACAGACGTCCGGTAAATTCCGGGAAATTATTGGTTTTATGAAGCCGGTCCAGAGCCTCTTTCCAACGCCCCCTATATATACGGTCATTCCAATCGGGGATAATATTGCCTAAAGGACAACCCCAATGGCAGGTTGGTACGCCGCAATCCATGCATCGGGAGCCTTGCTTTTTAAGCTCCTCTTCAGATGGTTTATTATGAAATTCATTATTATTCTTTATACGTTCCTCTACAGGAATATTCTGAGGTAGTTCGCGATCCACCTCCAAAAAACCAGTTACTTTACCCATGATACACCTCTGTTTTTAAGTACTCTAAATACGATGCCAGAAACCCCTCTACCCCAAACCTGGGGAAGAACTAAAAAGAGGGGATTGTTAAGCCTGCTCTATCTCCATCAGATATCGCTTATATTCCTTAGGCATTACTTTGACGAATTGCGTCAAACTTTGATCCCAATTATCCAATATATCTTGCGCCGCAGAACTATCGGTATAATGCAGATGACGCTCGATCATGCCGCGCAATTCCATGATGCTTTCCTGATCATCCAGTTTATCCAGATCGATCATGGAATGATTGCATAGTTTTGCGAAAGTCTGGCTCTTATCATAAATGTAAGCGATGCCGCCGCTCATGCCAGCGCCGAAGTTTCGTCCGACCTCGCCCAGAATTACAGTACGACCACCTGTCATATACTCGCAGCCATGATCGCCTACGCCTTCAACCACCGCATAGGCGCCGCTGTTTCTGACGCAGAAACGCTCGCCCGCCACGCCGCGGAAATAACATTCTCCGCCCGTAGCGCCATACAAGACAACGTTGCCTACCAGAATATTATCTTCAGCAACAAAAGAAGATTGCTTAGGAGGATAAACAACCAAGCGGCCTCCCGTCATTCCTTTGCCGGTATAGTCATTAGCGTCGCCTTCAACCGTCATGCTAACTCCATTGGCCAGGAATGCGCCAAAACTCTGTCCAGCGGAACCGTTGAATTTGATATTAATAGTATCTTCGGGCAGACCCTTGATGCCGTATCTTTTAGTGATTTCATGGCTCAAGGTTACTCCAACCGTCCGGTTGATATTTCTGATAGGAAGATTAATCTCAACCGGTTTTTGATTCTCTATAGCCTCTTGAGCCAATTCAATCAGTTTATTATCCAATGCTTTATCAAGACCGTGATCCTGCTTCTCCGTGCACCGAACGCCAAAATCAACATCCGGCTTCTCCAGAATTTTAGCCAGATCAAGGTACTTGCCTTTCCAATGATCAATTTTCTCATCCGGAGTCAACAATTCGGTGCAACCCACCAAATCTTCAAATTTACGGACGCCAAGTTGCGCCATAATCTCACGCGCTTGTCTGGCGATATAGGTAAAGAAATTGACCACATGCTCCGGTTTGCCGGTAAATAATTTTCTCAACTCTTCATTCTGAGTCGCCACGCCGACCGGGCAGGTATTCAAATGGCATTTACGCATCATAATGCAACCCGACGCTACCAGGGCCAGGGTGGCGAAACCAACCTCTTCAGCGCCGAGGATTCCAGCGATTACCACGTCGCGTCCGGTTTTCATCTGCCCGTCAGTCTGGACCACAATACGCGAGCGCAGGTCGTTCTTAACCAGAACCTGCTGCGTCTCTGAAAGCCCCAGTTCCCAGGGCAGGCCAGCGTGTTTAATCGACGACAAAGGCGAAGCTCCCGTCCCGCCGCAGTCGCCGCTTACCAATACGTGATCGGCTTTTCCTTTGGAAACTCCCGCCGCCACAGTTCCAACGCCCACTTCAGAAACCAGTTTAACCGAGATGCGCGCTTGCGGATTGGCATTCTTCAAATCATGAATCAACTGCGCCAGATCTTCAATCGAATAGATATCGTGATGAGGAGGAGGAGAAATCAGCGTAACCCCCGGCGTCGAATGCCGTACCTTGGCTATTACCTCATTAACTTTATGACCGGGCAACTGTCCACCCTCGCCGGGCTTGGCGCCTTGCGCCATCTTGATCTGCAACTCATCGGCATTGGTCAGATACTCATTAGTCACGCCGAAACGGCCGGAGGCCACCTGCTTAATGGCGCTGCGTTTGCTGTCGCCGTTGGGCAGGCGCTTGAAACGTTCCGGGTCTTCCCCGCCCTCGCCGGTATTGCTCTTGCCGCCCAAACGGTTCATGGCGATAGCCAGGGTTTCATGGGCTTCCTTGCTGATAGAACCGAACGACATGGCGCCGGTTACAAAACGTTTCACTATTTCCGATTCATGTTCGACCTCTTCCAACGGTAAAGGCTTATCGGCGAACTGGAATTCCAGCATCCCGCGAATCGTGCTTCGTTTTCGTGATTCGTCATTGGCGATCCGGGCGTATTCCTTGAAGACATCATAGTTATCGGTGCGCACAGCATGTTGCAACTTAGCCACTATGTCCGGGTTGACCATGTGATGTTCGCCTTCACGCCGCCACTGATAGGCGCCGCCAAGATCAAGGTCAGGATTTTTAACCGCTCTATCGGGGAAGCCGTAGTTATGGCGCATCAGCGATTCTTTAGCAATAACATCTATGGGGATGCCGCCCAGGCGTGATGCAGACCCTGTGAAATATTTTTTAATAACACTACTGTTCAGGCCGATTGCTTCAAAGATTTGAGCGCCGCGATAACTTTGCAATGTGCAGATGCCCATTTTCGATAAGACTTTGAGCAGACCTTTTTTTATCGCTTTAATGTAATTTTGAACTGCTGTTTTCTTATCCTGCACTCCTTCGACCCGGTCGTCTTCAACCAATTGTTCGACCATGTCCATCGCGACGTATGGATTAACGGCCCCCGCGCCATATCCCGCTAACAAGGCGAAGTGCATTACCTCACGCGGCTCTCCGGATTCAATAATAATGCCGACTTGAGTTCGCGTGCCTTCACGGATCAAGTGATGGTGTACTCCGGAACAGGCCAACAAAGCCGGGATGGGAACATGGTTCTGATCCACTCCACGGTCGCTCAGAACAATAATGCCAATGCCATCATCAACCGCCAGCGAAACTTCCTCGCACAGACGGTCCATGGCTTTATCGAGACCCGCTTCACCCTCATCAACCGGGAAAAGGCTGCTTAAGGTTTTGGATTTTATCTGACCATCAAGACTATATTTGATCTTGGCCATTTCTTCATTAGTCAGAATCGGGCAAGTCAGTTTCAATCGATGGCAGTGTTCCGGCGTTTGATCCAGTATATTAAGTTCACTGCCGATATATGTTACTAACGACATTACCAAATCTTCACGAATCGGATCGATAGGGGGATTAGTGACCTGCGCGAACAATTGCTTGAAGTAGTTATAAAGCAATTGTGGACGATCAGACAAGACCGCCAGCGGAGTATCGTTGCCCATTGAACCCAGCGGTTCTTTGCCATCACGCGCCATGGGGATTAAGAGGAATTTCTGATCTTCGTCGGTATATCCGAAGGTCTGCTGAACCGCCAAAACGGCCTCATTAGACAATACCGCATCATCTGAACCGGCTGGAACAGTCAGATCATCCAGAACCACGCGGTTGTTGCTCAACCACTCGCCATAGGGCTGGCTTTGGGCGCTTTTCTCTTTGATCTCCTCATCATCAACAATTCGGCCTTCAACTGTATCGATCAGGAACATACGTCCCGGCTGCAGGCGGCCTTTCATCTTGACGTTTTCCGGAGCGATATCCAGAACGCCCACTTCAGAAGCCATAACGCACATATCATCTTTGGTTACGACGTAACGCGAAGGACGCAAACCGTTACGGTCCAATACCGCGCCGATATTCACGCCATCAGTAAACGCCACCGAAGCGGGACCATCCCACGGCTCCATCAGGCATGAATGATATTCATAGAAATCCTTCTTGGTCTGAGACATGCTCTCATGTCCGCTCCATGCCTCGGGAATAAGCATCATTACGGCATGCTCCAACCGGCGACCGCCCATCACCAATAGTTCTAAAGCATTATCCAGCGTAGCTGAATCACTGCCGCCTGGTATGCAAATGGGAAAAAGTTTTTTGATATCATCGCCGTACAGGTCGCTCTTAAACAACGACTGACGCGCATGCATCCAGTTAATATTGCCGCGTAAAGTGTTGATCTCTCCATTATGAGCTATATAACGGAAGGGATGCGCCAAGTCCCAGGTTGGAAACGTATTAGTGCTATATCTCTGATGCACAATAGCCAGAGCGGTGGTCAGATCAGGATCGCTCAGATCAGGATAAAACATGCCCACCTGTTCAGCTAGTAGCAAACCTTTATAAACCAAGGTTTTACTGGAAAAGCTGGGGATATAGAAATACCCGTCGCCATCATAACCGCGGGCCGCTTTTTCAATAACTTTACGGATAATATATAATTTACGCTCGAAAGCCGCCTGGTCTTTAACATTGGCGCCCCGTTTGATGAAAACCTGGCGGATGAACGGCTTAACTGAACGCGCTACCCTGCCAATATAGCAATCATCATTTGGTACATCGCGCCACCCAAGGATTTCCTGGCCTTCATACTGGATGATGTTCTCCACCAATGCTTCGCACCACTTGCGCTGTCCGGCATCAATCGGCATAAACATCATACCAACGCCATATTCTCCCAATGCAGGAAGATCAAACGGTAGTGAACTGGTGACTTTACGCAAAAACAAATCCGGCATCTGCATTATAATGCCAGCGCCATCACCAGTCTCAGGATCGCTGCCAGCGGCGCCGCGATGCGCCAAGTTAACTAACACCTGCAAAGCATTAGTAACCAAATCATGAGATTTAACGCCTTTAATATTGGCTACAAACCCTACGCCGCAGCTATCATGCTCCTGAGATGGGTCATAAAGACCCTGGGCTTGTGGTCGGAATCCTGTTTTCATCTGTACCGCCTTTATTTATGTTAAAAATGACTCTGGAATACTATTTTAGCATACTAAAAAGATCAATTAAGTTAATTTATTGTTATTGAAACGATTTGCTTACATTATTTGGCGAATTCAGGCCGATAATTTGGATATGACATTATGCATCTACCATCTATTGGCAAAATATTTCCATTTTATGGCCATAATGAACTCTATAGCGCTATAAATTATACTATTGATTTACTTCTCGTCCAGCCTTTTATTAAAGGTTAACTGCACAAATCACCAGAAAAGATGTACATAGAAGGCTAAACGTCGTAGGTGGTATAAGTTCCTATATAGTTAGTTATCGTATTATCTATCTTCACCCCAACAATTGCTCGACCGACTATTTAATCTCTTTATCTAAAGATGTATCAAAAACATCGTGCGTTTATGAGGTTGGTAAATAATCCTCCAAAGACGAGAATTCAAACAAAATTTTACTTCAAATAAGTATAACCTTTTGATAACCTCTATCGAATCATGCAGAAATTTAATTATGCCAAGAGGGATTTATCAATATAGATTACGTCAAATCCTCAATGACTTAAGGAGATGTTATTATGCAATCTCAAGAAGTTAAACAGGTACATCAGTCTATTTGTATATTTCAGATTATTGTTTGCATGTGTATCTACTGTTTATTTTCATTGAATGCTGTATCTCAAGAGACCAATTCCCAAGTGGAACAAGCATTGAGTGATATGCTGAAAATCGGCGATGCTATTATCCGCTTTGAAGAAGAGCGAGGCGTTAAACTTGTAGACCTGATCGACGATGATTCGGAAATCGGTCAAAAGCGGCTGCATGAAGAATTTGAAAATGTCGGCAATCCAAGCGACCGACCCAGAACCATGCTCGACGTCTTACAGCCATTGGTTCATTTCGGCTATTTGGATGTAATACCCATTGATCCTTTTATTCCAGAGGATTCCGATCCAGATTTTAATACTTATATATATTTTGATGAAGAAAGCACAATTAATATCAACGAAACAAAATATCAGACTGATTATTTCACACTCATGTTAAGCCTTTATGTACAGATGGATGAGTGGGTTTTGATCAGTCCGGGAGAGAATAAAACCTATGACCGATCACGAACTCGAAATCTCACCGTTCATAAAAGTCAAGTTATATCTCAACCGAAAAATGCTGAAGAATATCTCCAAAAATCTAAAGAAAATATGATGCAGATCGGGAGAGCTATTGAAAGACTGCGCACTGAAAAAGGCGTTCTTCTGGTTGATTTCTGGGATGATGATAGCCATCTAATACAACGAATTGATGATGTCTTTGAAGGCGTGGAAGGAGGAGAACGCACCAAAAACAGCGTGTTAAAACCTTTGGTGCATTTCGGATATCTGGATGAAATCCCGGAAGACCCGTTTCACCCTTCACTGGTTTTCAATAGCCGGACGACTTGGAATGAATTTCTACCCGACCAGCCTATGACTTACTTATATTGTGATAATGATCCAGAACTTGAGGGCGGCGATGCAGGTACTAATTGGCCGGATAGTTTTGGATTTGAATTGGAGGAAGGAGAGTGGGCGCTAATCGGTTATTCACCAATGGTTGAACTACCTAACGACCCATTGTATTACCGTCCCGAAGTGGCTTTTTACATTCTTTCCCGTGATTTTACCACCGATGTGATTGGATGGGACTTATATTGAATACATCCCTGATTAGGGATTGAAGTAAGAATGCTGTTGATAATCATCCTCAATATCATTATATCTTTTATCATGTTATGAAATGAAAGGAACCTGCCATGAAAGACGCCTCAACCCAAATCCGTTCTACCATTGAGACGTTTGAACCAAAATTATCCCGCATGAATCAGAATGATGTTGAGATTAAATCCTCAACCACTGCATGGTCGAAAAAAGAGATTCTGGGACATCTAATAGACTCGGCAGCCAACAACCACCAGCGCTTTGTCCGGGCTGCGTATGGCGCAGCCGATCAGTTTCCAATTTACGACCAAAATGAATGGGTGAGGATTCAGCAATACAACGGAATGCCCTGGGATGCGTTGGTGACGCTTTGGGCGGCTTACAACCATCACTTATGCCGCGTGTGCCAATGCCTTCCCGACCAGGCCGCCAGCGCTCCATGCAACATCGGAAAAGCAGAGCCGGTGACTTTGGATTTCATAGTAAAAGACTACCTGCGCCATCTGCGACATCATCTCGATAAAATATTTAGGTAAAACAATGATGTCATACTCGTGCGCTTATTTTTTGGCTGCATATTATCTGGTTGGCGATTTACGCCCTTTACGCAACTCCTGAAGGGTCTGATATTCTTTGATATATTCGTCCGCTTTGGCCTGTATGCATTTTTGGCGTTCAGAGGAAATTTCTTTCATGACCTCTTTCAAAGGGACGCCCATTTTAACGGCCTTTCTTCAACTCTTCCAAGTGTTCATCAAACCGCTGATCCGCTTGCCAAGTAAGATGGGTCATAGCTAAACCGTATCCCATCTATCTTTATCAATCATATAAAAACCAATCATCAACGCTGACCAGGGGCAATGTCGGCGTAGGTGTCGGCGTGAGTGTTGGCGTCTGGGATGGAGTTAATGTGGGCGTGGGCGCCGTTTGATCAATTTTATAATGAAAGGTGAAAGATTCACATAAAAACCAATAGTAACGCCTATTGCTCCCATAGATGGAGAAGGTGTAATCGGTATTTAGTTGAGGTCCATCCAAAAACTCTTCTGCAATGATTTGGCCATATTTATTATCGATGCTCCACTCGAAGAAATTCTCACTCCCGACAGTTTCGCCTAGATTCTGGAATTCACCATTATCATTTACTTTCACCATTATCATATAACTCTGATATTGTTTCGTGAAATCCCAACGAATAATGATATCCCGTTGCCAGGGTGGATCGAAATCATAGACTATCGATTGGGAATCATTCATGGTATCCGTCATATAAACCGGATTAGGGGGCGCGGTTGGTATAGGTGTTAGAGTTGGAGTTGGCGTCTGGGTGAATGTTGGAGTTAAGGTAGGAATTTGCTCGACGCTTTCATAAACCGTGAACTGCTTGTTTGCGTAAATCGCTAGATTGGTGGGGCTATAGAATAATAGATCATAGGTTCCGGTTGGCCAGTCGTCCGTATTTATGACGGCGGAATAATCGAAAGGTTCATCGGTTAGAACATCTTCTTCGAGTTCAATAACTAGAATACGATCCCCTAAAATAATTTGGACGAAGTAAGAATCCATACCGGGTATATAGCAAGGATAATTATATTTTTCATAGTATTCGATATTTCTATATATTTCTGTTGCATCAAAAACAAACCGGGCCGTTAGATTTTCTCCTTGTGCAAGCAGAGAGGGCGAAATGAGATAATTCATTTCTCTAACAGGTGAGGATATCCTCTTTATCCTATCGTTCTTATCAATATTATCCGGTGTATTATTATTTCCCATATAACTGCTCACCCAACTTGGTTGCGGCGGCTGCTCTGATTCATTCAGCATTTTACGCCATGCTTCATCGGTCAGCCGGTCATTCATGGGTTGACCGAATTCGTAATAGGAAAAAGCTGATCCCACGGAAATCGACAAATTATCCCCTTCTCCGATTATGACGTATATCGTTAATGGGCGACCTACGCCAATTTCCAAGGCTTCTCCAATTATCAAGTCAGTATGGATATCAGCAATTAACGACATATCATCCATGTTCTCTCCATCGGGACGTACATCAGGAAAATAATTATCATCTTCCTCGTCAAAGATAGTACACAACAATGTCAAAGGATCTCCAATTCCACGGATAAATTTACATTCATTGATTGTTAAAGGTTGGTTTGTCAGTTCTTTCAAAGAGATAGTTTGTAATGATGATGAAATCTCATACAGATCATTTATTCTATCCGAAAATTTGAAATCTTTAATAAGGTTAAGATTATTTAGTCCATCAATGGTATAGCGCACTAAGGATGCTAGACGACCAAAAGCCCAGGGATTTGGTTCGACGTACTCCGATTTGTAAGCATTAGATGAGTTATCCGCACTACCGACAGCACTAGGCCGGGCATATAAAATCGTATCGTGCCGCAGTTCAGCCCATGAACCCAGGGCGCAGGATAAATCCTTGTCGCGCCATGCGTCGTTCTGCATGAAAAAGGGGAAGCCTTCTTCCTTGTCGGCCAGCATGGGCATTAAGCAATATAACCAGTTCCAATATACATTTTGGGCCCAGACTGATTCATCTTTATCCAAGAATTCCTGGTACAATTTATCATGCTTCTCTGCATACATCTCTGTGTATAAACCGGATTGAGTCAGTATCTCTTTGGCGCGCTCTGAGCCTAATACGGACATGACATCCAAACCGCTGGGTAAACGGGCTTCTTCAAGAAAATTCAGTTTATCAATAATGTAGGAATCGGGGATAAAACGCTGACCCATGATGCTGAATCCACCGCCCCAGACATCCGCGCTGATTTGCGACGCCGGGCGGGTGGGGTAATTCATGAAAGCATCCAGGTTATCAGCGTCGCTGAATTGATCTACGGGTAGGGTGGTGAAATCTGCGCCGTAGACATCCAGCGCAGCGCTGGTGTAATCGTCGATATTAAGGTTATCGGATTGGCCGACGAAGAAGACTGTGGGAAGGTATACTTGTCGCCATAGATCCAAAACCGAATTGTCGCCTATGGATGATATGTTCATCAATTGAGTAACCAGCAAGGCCTGAATGGTTTCCATTTCCGCCATGTCATGCGTAATGCCTAAGAATGCTGTTTCCTTGTTATGAAACGTGCTTCGGCCATACCACATCATGGCGCGGAAATAGCGCTTCAGGTCTTCTGAAAGAGTATAGTGCCCACGCGGGACGTACTGGGTGTAGTCTTCCGCATAACCACGCAACGGAGAATGCGTCATGCTATTGTGAGCGTCGATGAGTTGCAATTCAGACGCAACCAGTTCCGCGACCAATGCGGGAGCAGCATAGTCAGCATCAAGCATGGCAAGCGCAACACAGAAAAAGGCGAGGTTTTTGCGCGCTGCTTCTTTAACGCGGGAATCGGCGGCCTCGTTATATTGCTCCAATGAGCCATCGATCAGGGCGATGGTCATCTGTTGTATATGAGAAATGAACCTGTCGGTTTCGAGGGTGCGCAGAATGTAATCGAATTGTTCGTGGAAAGCATGAAGCAGGGCGTCTACCGTAACAAAGATAGGCGTATTCTCTTTAAGCGCCCGGTTGTAAATCTCATACATCTCCTTATCATCGCTTTGCACGGCGACGAAACCATTTTCGAGAAGCAACCGCTTTTGTTCATCCGAAAATTGAAATTGATCGAAATTCCAAACATTACTGAAATCATCAGCGATTTTGTATGGCTCAACCGATGGTGTGATATCAATCAATTCAGGTTGATATTCCGCGAATTCGGTAACTACTGGCTTCGATATATCAGCCATCATATCAAGAGTGGAGCAAACTGCGCTGGAAGCATAGGTTAATAATATGATCAAACAAATGATTGGATTAGATATAATCAGTCGTGTTGTTGTTCTCATGAATCCCCCCTGGATGATGTAAAAAGTTATACACAACAATGATTAAACCAAATATATCATAATACAATATTTTCAGCAACAGCAATTCGCCAATACGTATTAATAACAACACTTATACTGAGAAGGATTTTTTTGCGAGTTACAGCGTTTCCCATAGCGCCCGCATTTCTTGTTTTACCTGATCGGCTATTTCTTTATAGTGGGCGTGATCTACGCAGAAGGGACGTCCGAAGGCTATTTTTACTTTGTTGCGTTTTGGGATCGCGGCGCCTGCGGGTAGGATTTTTTCTCCTCCCAGGATGGCTACCGGTATTATGGGGACGCTTAAATTACTGGAGAGGATGCCGATTCCCTCGCGGAATTCTTTCCAATCGCCATCAATGGTGCGACCGCCTTCGGGATAGAACAACACGCTCCACCCCTTGTCTACCAGTTCCCCGGCGTAGGACATGCTCTTTCGGTAGGCGGCGGTTTGGGGGAAGGGGAAAATATTGAAGAAAATAGTGGCTATCTGCCAGGCCATCCATTTGCCGATCCTTATATGCAACGGGCGGCCTTCCGCGTTGAAATACTCCCTCCAGGCTGCGGGACAGATGCGGTCGCCGATATGCGGCGGTAATGTCATACGAATCAGTGGAGTATCAATGTGGCTGGTGTGGTTGGATACAATCAGGTATGGCCCGTCATTCAAGCCGCCCAGGTTTTCCAGGCCGCTGCATTCGACGTCGCAATAAATCCTCATTAAGTTTCGCACTACCATGCGGTCGAAAGCCCATCGCACTGCGCGGCATATTGGCGACAAGGTCGAACGCCGGAAACAGATGTCTTGTGCGGCGCCTTTTTTCTGGATTATGATTTGATCCAATCCGGCTACCGTGGTATCTGGAGTCACCACGTCATCATCAATATCGATGCGGTATTCCTCTTCGAGCCGGGTGATCAATTCAACCCGCCCGATAGAACTCAGCCCCAGGTCGTCTCCCAATTTTGCTTCGGGGTATAAGGACTTAAGCGGGATATCGGCGATTTCGCAGATTATCTGCTGCAACATGGTTCCCTGCACTGGTTGGGGGGAATCAGGCTTATCGCCTTGATCAGCGATTTTCTGGCGAACCAGATTCTTTTTTATTTTAAGCGTGGTGGTTTTGGGAAACTCGTTTTCAGTCCACTCGCTCCATGATTCGATGCGCTGCTCCGGCGGCAACTGAAGGTTGACGCGCTGGATGACGGCGTCTCCATCGGCTACTGTTTCATGCCACTGAACCACAGCGTGGATTTTCTCTTGATGCTCTCCGATACCGATCACGCAGGCTTCCTTGATTGCGGCATCAGTATCCATGATGCTTTCGATATCTTCGGGATATACATTGAGGCCGTCCGGGGTGACGATGATGTCTTTTTTGCGGCTTTTGATATATAGAAAACCGTCCTGGTCTTGTTCGCCGATATCGCCCGTTTTGAACCAGCCATCCTCGAAGACCTCATCAGTGGCCTTTTGATTCTGGTAATAGCCGCCGAAGACGTTGGGGCCTTGGGCGAGGATTTCTCCATCGCCGCCCATGCGCAACTTGACGCTGCTCAGCGCATGACCCACCGAACCCATTCTGGCGCCACCGATACCACTAGCCGCCAAAACAGGGCTGGTTTCGGTCAGCCCGTAGCCTTGCAGCAATTCAAAGCCAATGGCTCTCCAGAACTGTTCGACATCATGCGGTAATGATGAGCCGCCGACTACGAAGAGGTTGAATTTTGGATTGAAACCTTTGTGGATGGGATAGAAATAAATCTTCCTGAGCCATACCGGCATCAAGGGAGATAGGCTTAAACCTAATTTCAGATAACCTGTCAGGTGTTTTTCTTGCAGAGTATTCTCGATGCGGTGCTTGAGCAGCGCCAGCAGCCGGGGCACCAGAATCATGACGGTGATACGGTCGCGTTGAAAGGCCTGAAACAAGGCGGACGGCTTCATGGCCTGCAAATAAAGCACCGAGCCTCCCGCCGCCAGCGGCGCCCAGAACCCGGCCATCTGCTCCAGGGCGTGGCTCAGCGGCAATACCGAGAGCAGACGGTATGATTGGTCAACCGGAATAAGTTGAAGAATATCACTCAGGTTTGCGACGATATTGCCATGAGTCAAAACGACTCCCTTGGGATTCCCGGTGGTGCCTGATGTATATAGAATCTCCAGCGGATCACCGGGCTTAACCTGTTCCGTGATTTCTGCGGGATCATAGGCCTTGAGAAACTCGAACAGGTCTTCAACAAACACAGTTGGAATAGGCAGCCCCGGATCGCGTCTCACCCGGCTTCGCACAATCAATTTGGCTTCGGTTTCCCGCCCCACCCGAACCGCGAAATCCTCAGTATTGCGGGCGTCCAGCGGGACAAGCACCACGCCGCTCAATGCGCAGGCGCAGAACACCACGCCCCACTCAGGACGGTTAGAAGCCCAAATCAAAACCCGGTCGCCCCGACCGACGCCCTTATCTCTGAAATAAGCCGCGCAACGCAGCGATAAATCATAGACCTCCCGGTATGAATAACGGAAAATCCGAAATCCATTAAAAAAACATAGCGCGTCATCATCCCCGCGACGCGCAAACGAACGCACAACATCGGATAAAGTCTGATTATGATTGATTGGCTGTAGTTGATTCATAATCAACCATCATAGCAGTGATTTTGGGGTTTTGGGATTCTTGTGGGGTGGGGGAGGAATTCTATTTTTTGATAAAGTTGGAGTTTAGCCTATATTCTGAAATAGATCACTTATATTTTTTGAAAAGCATCAATCAAGATATGGAGAAACGTATATACGATTTAAAATCATAGTCAAAGATTTTAGATTTTTTTGCTATAATGATTACATCCAATAAAACGATGGGACACGCGGTCGCTTTGTCCTATCTTACTTTTTTGACTGCCCATTAATTCCCCAAAATGTTGTTATCACTTTTCATGATCAGCCTTCAAACAAAGTATACTCTAGGAACTGGTTTTCCCTCTGACAATAGCAAAGAATCTTTTCACCAGGTATTCCGGATGCTTCAGATAGTATCCTTTACGCTGCCAATAGCTATTCAATCGTTTTTGCAAGGTCACAGCATTGGCTTGACGGGCGGTTTCGAGCGCTTCAACCACCAGGGTTTTGAATTCCTCTTTGGGAATATGGGGCGTAAAACAATTGTGCATACTGTGATGACCAATTTCTAAATTCGTAGCCCAATCATAATCGGCGTCCAGCATGCCAAGTTTGACGGTTTCCTCATGCGCTTCGGTTCCGGGATAGGGAAAAAACGTACTGAGGTTCATGTGATCTGGTTTGATCTCTTTAATGATGTCGATAGTCATACGAATATCTTCAGCTTTTTCGTATGGCAAACCTACAATAAAAAATGCATAAAATTCCATTTGATGTCGTTTAATTAAACGAACTGCATTACGAATGGTTTCGGTTGTGATGCCCTTCTTCATAGCCTTCAAAACCCGGTCGCTGCCCGATTCGATGCCGACGGAAATAGCCGTGCAACCAGAGCGCTTGAGTAAATCCAACATCGGTTCATTGATCAAATCAGCCCGTGTAAGACAGGTCCAATTGAGGTCGATTTTTTCTTCGATCAGTTTTTCACAAAATTCTCTGGCTTTTTTGGCATGACTGGTAAAAGTATCATCATAAAAAGAGAAGCGGGTTAATTTGTATTTTTCTTTTAATTGCTTTAATTCGGCAATGATATTTTCAACAGACAGATAGCGAATATGGCGTTTCCAAATCGAAACGCTGGCGCAAAAAGTACAGCGGTGGGGACACCCTCTGCTGCCAAGGATGGTTCCACCCAAAACGTTATTGGGATAGGTTTCCCGGTCGAAAACCACTTCCCGGTCCACAACTGGCAGTTCACCAATATTGTCGTTGAAGGCATAATCTTTATTGATAATCACATTACCATTATCACGATATCCCAATCCAGCAATCGATTGGAAATTACGGGCGCCATTTTTGATCTCGTCGCACAGTTTCGGCAAGGTGAATTCCGCTTCGCCCATTAACAGAAAATCGACATACTCGATCTCCATCACTTTGTCGGGTAAGACAGTGGGGTGCGGGCCGCCAAGTATGGTGACGCAATCGCTATTCATCTCTTTGACGATGGATAGAATCTTTAAGACGATAGGATAAGCGACCGTCGTGGTATAAATCCCCACCATATCCGGTTGATAGTCCGATAAACGTTGCCGGATTTCCTTCCAGATATAATGATTATCATCCAATGCGTTGCAGCTGAAAATATCCTGGGTTTTGGTGCGGCTTACTATATCTCTTTCACCGAAACATTCAGTTTCAACCGGCCCGAAATCGGCGTTATAAATACGGGCTTCATAGCCGTTGTTATTTAACATGGTGGCCAAAAAACCAAGACCGATGGGGAAATGCGCGAAAGATGTCCCGCGAAACCGTTCGTATGGAGGATAAATCAGCATGATCTTTTTCATTAACATCTCCTTCAGTCAAAAAACGTAATAAATTGAAAACTAGCTATCTTCCGATAGGGGAAAGGCATTCATCATATAATATTCATAAAACAAGAGAGTAATATAACTGTTATATGGTTGATGCATAAATTTAAATTTTTCAATATGTTATAACATATATGTTTAATTTATACATAGTATTAATTCCTGATTTTATTATGCCAGTCATTTAGATAATATGGAACTACCGTCTATGAATTTGTGGAGGAATTGTAGAATATATCCACAGTACAGCAGATTATCATCATGGGGAACTCTTTAACAAAAAACTCTTACCAAATTTTTAGCACCATGATTAAGCATCGACAACCCACAA
Organism: bacterium; assembly: GCA_963662285.2. GTDB lineage: Bacteria > Hinthialibacterota > Hinthialibacteria > Hinthialibacterales > Hinthialibacteraceae. The sequence goes on along the minus strand of CAXXMV010000006.1, from coordinate 909,497 downwards.
TGGACAAAATAATTCTTTTAGACCTTTTTACTGTTTCGTCATTGATGATGAGTTGCTCAATTGAAACTGTAATGTTGTAACCTGGTTTTGCTTTACCATGAACTTTTGGCTATGTTGACTAGTCTGCTCTGACTTTACGGAGAAGCAATGTAATGTCAGCATAACCGGAGAAAGATTATCTAGGCGAAAAGTTCCATCTTCCCTAGTTGAAGTTTGTCCTACCAGCCAGGGAAAATCCAGTTGATTGTAATATATGATCTCAGATTGCGACAATGGGTTATTGTTTTCATCAATCACGCTTCCTGCAATACTCCCGCCATGATTCATGTAAATAATCAAAGACTCACTGTTATTTTTCCAATCGGGTTGCAGTTGATAGAGTACTGGAGCCAAAGAGGCATGAGTCGCTATCAATGCATCGCCGTTAATTGATACAGCAGGGATTTCAAACTGGCCATTGATATCACTTTCATAGACTCTCAGCGATTCTAATTGAGGAGGAAAACTTGCAATATCGGCTTTAACCATTTCACTCTGTAAATAAAGAGAGGCGCCGGTAATAGGTTGTTGTTGATCATCCAAGACGATCCCCTTTAGTATTGCGCTTGGGTACAGCAAGATATCCACGACATTTGGTTTGTCTGATTCAATGGTTATGAATTGGTTTTCCTGTTGAGCGTAACCATCCGCTTCTGAAAAAAGTTGATAAATACCTGCTTGAATATTATCGACCTTAAAAAATCCCATTTCGTCGGTTTGGATAACTTTATCAAAAATATTACCCTGCTGGTTTTTGAGAATGACTTTAGCATCGGGGATGGGATGTTGGTTTCGCGCATCACGGACAACGGCATGTGTTGGCTCATGAATATGGTGATATCAAACATGAGCGCCTTTGGCGCGTTGTGGTAGATGATATCCCTGATTTGATCGCAAAACTGCTTAATATTATTCCTTCATCTCCTCCTGAAGTTGACCTATAACGTTATTCTGATCAGACTCAATTATTTCCCAAATATCTATTGAGTTTTATGAAATTATTGAATTTAATTATTAAACAGGTTGGTATCAGATATTACGCGGAAGAATTCTTTGCGGCTTTCGTCTAGGTCGGTGTTGGCTTTCGGGATATCGAGAATGTCGCCTTCTTTGTCTTCGATGAAATCTACCTTTTTTTTGTTCCAGACGGCTTTTCTGATTTTTGCTCCGTTCCAGCATTTGGTGTTGTAGAGCCAAACCAACGGGGCGCCGTCGCCCAGCTGATTGAGTTGACCTAATTCGGTGTTAATGAGGCACTTCATATCTTTGCAGAAGGGATTGTCCGGCAGATTTTCAAAGTGTTTCGGAGCGAAAACAGAATTTTTATCCCAGAACGAACCAGTAGCCCATTCAACCATTCGAGTTTTTTTGGCCACGATATATCCACTCCAGCCATCTTTTCCGTTATAAGCATAGGAATGAATACTTAAGGCGAAAACGATAATGCGGTCAGCTATTTCAGGATTGGTCAGTAAGGCGTTGGCGATTGTGGTTAGAGGACCTCCAGCGATAATGACCAGTGGTTTATTGCTGGAGGCTTTTTTGGCTTGCTGGACGATTAAACGACTGCCCGGAGTTGGATATGATTTAGTATCTTCAATTTTACCGCTGGCTGGGCAAGTCAACACGCGGTCTGACCCCGGAGTTATGGGCTGGTTGATTTTCAAACCACTGTCTTTCGCTTCTCGAAGCGCTTTATGGGCATTATCGACGCATTTTTTCATGGAATAGATATATTTTGGATGATCCCACATATCACGGGTAACGATATTGCCCCGTAAATCGGCTTTACCTAGATGAACTTGCGCCCATAGATAGTTGTTGTCGAATACATCATCCCACCAATCGTTATCATAAATAATTGGATTTGTTCCATCAACGCCTTGGATGATAACGCCCTTGTCTACTATTGAATATTCAGGCGCGACCGCCAACGCGTAGGATGATAAACCCAGGATGAGGATGAATTGAATCACACAAGTTTTTAGCATAGTTGAGAATCCCTTGATATTATGTTATAGAATTGCGGATTACAGATGTTCACCATTCCCTCAACCAGGGATAATCCGTCTGGCTTTTTGCAGAAAATCTGGATTGGCGTTAATCCCCATTCCCGGTCCTTCGGGGATATTGATGGCGCCGTCCTTTAATCTAAGCGGTGGATCATACCATTGACTGAGTTTTTTTAAGTTGCCTTTAAATTCCTGGAATTTTCCAGCGTTCGGAGTACAAGAAGCGAACTGAAGCACTTCAACAAAACCAACTCCGCTGCCGCCCATGTGCAAGGTAATGGGGCTTCCCGCCGCCGCCGCCATCCGGGCGACCCGTTGGGAGCGAATAAATCCACCATAATAATGCAGATCGGGCTGCACTACCTGGACTGCGTTATTTTCGATCATCCAGCGGAAGCGTTGATGACTGCTTTCGCATTCGCCGCCCGCGATGGGAATATTTAATGCGTCGGCTACTTTTCTAGTATCTTCCAGATGATCGAAGGGACAAGGTTCTTCAAAGAAATGGGCATCGATATCCTCGAGCATCTTACCGATTTCAATCGCCTTGGGAGCATCATAGGAACCGTTTGAATCGGCGTGAATGGTGATATGGTCGCCTAATACTTTTCGAACCAGCGGGATCAAAGATTCTGTGCGTCCGAGAATCGAATCGGCGTTGTTGCTCATACGCCCGCCCACTTTGAATTTGACTGCTTTTACTCCATTATCATCAACCAGTTTTTTTAATATATCGGCTTCTTCTTGAGGAGATGTATTCCGGTTGCCGCTGGCGCAATATACCGGAATCTCTTTGTTGATAATACCGCCCAATAGAGCGCCGATGGGTTTATCTAAAATCTTACCCAGCATATCCAGGATGCTGAATTCCACCCAGGCAACACAGCACCATAACGCCAGTCCCTGTAGTTTGTAATTACTGTTGAATAAATAAATACCGTCAATCAGGTCTTCGAGATTGCGAGCGTCTGCGCCGATAAAGTACGGAATGACGGTCTGTTCGAGCAGTGGATATAGATACGCGACGCGATTGTTAGTTATTGCGAAACCTATGGCTCCATCGGTTGAAGTTGTTTTTACGAAATGTTCGTTACCGAACCTGAATAACTCAATCGAAGCGATCTTGACCGGCGCTTTGATATCATCAACATTCAACACGCGACGCGCAGCAGCCTTATCCAGTATCGCAGTCGATATTCTTCTCTTATTGGCTTCGGAGGTTTTGTATGATGCTATGGCTAAAAGCCCTGTACCTGCGGCGCTTATAAATGATTTTCGATTTATTTTCATACTACATTAATAACATATTTTTCATAATTCATAAAGAGGAAAACCCCTAAATCTTGACACATAGTAAATAATCAATGTAAATAATCAACAACATACTGATTGGAGATATGAATGAGCGGTTCATTACAAATCATACAAAAGCATTTAAGCGGTGGAATCTTAGATCCGGATATAAAAGCGTGCATTGAAGAAATCAAGAAACAGAACGCCCCGTTGTTTGAGGATATTCCAGTGGCCGACGCCCGCATCGCGGCTTTATCGGGCATAAGTTCGATGAATAGCGTCACTGAAGATGTGCATTCAGTTGAAGATATCGAAATCGACCTTGTAACTCATAAACTCAATGCTCGCATATACACGCCAGCAGGAGACGGGCCTTTTCCGGTACTGGTTTATTATCATGGCGGAGGCTGGGTGATTTGCAATTTAGACACCCATGATTCTCCCTGCCGCTCTATGTGCAATTTAGTGAACTGCATAGTCGTCTCGGTGGATTACCGCCTGGCGCCGGAACATCCGTTTCCCGCAGCGGCGGATGACGCCTATGCAGCGGCGAAATGGGTGCACCAAAACATCGCTCGTTATAATGGCGATCCCAACCGGATTGCAGTTGGCGGAGACAGCGCAGGCGGCAACCTGTCAGCCGTAACCTCGATCAAAGCCAAAGAGAATGGCGATCTTCCTTTAGTATTTCAAATGCTGATTTATCCGGTGACTAACATGGTTTCGTTTGACACGGATTCTTACAGCCAATATGCTGAGGGTTATTTTCTCACCAAAAGTATGATGGAATGGTTTCGAAGGTTGTATATGGGTTCTGCATCAGCCGAATCCCCTTACGCTTCGCCCTTGCTGGCGGATGATCTCAGCGGACTGCCTCCGGCTTTGGTGGTTACAGCGGAATTTGATCCACTGCGCGATGAAGGAGAGGCTTACGCCAAACGCCTGCATGAAGCGGGAGTTTCGGTTCAGTGCTCACGCTACAACGGAATGATCCACCCGTTTTGGGGTATGGGCGGAATTACCAGCCAAGCCAAAGCGGCCCACCGGGAAGCTGCGGAATGCTTGAAGAGGGCTTTCGGATGAGATGACATTAGTGAAACTTGGTGGGCTACGCTGTCGCTTTTAGCCCACCCTACGACTAGACTTTTGCAGGTTAATTTTTCTTTGAATCCGGTTTTAGGTAAATCTTTGTTGGTTTGTCACGATCACAGGTTATCTCACCGTTGTTATATTCAAGTTCTACGACCTGGATAGAACTGCGGCGCTGTTCATAAGTATCCTTTTCAGCATCGGCGCCCTGCCGACCGGGATGGGTAAAATAGAATAGAAAAGCCCGATCCCCGCTTACAACAACATCCGGGTGACCGCCTTTCACTTTATCATCAGTTCCCTGCCCCGGAGTTTCTAGCAGATTGGCCGCTTGCCGCTTCCAATTCAAGCAATCCGTTGAACGGTAAATTCCAAGACCTTGCCACACATCAACCACCATCCAATAAGCGTCTTTCCATCGAAAAACTATCGGCCCCTCGCCGGGCTGATCTCCGATGGCTTTTCCCATGTCATCCCAACTGTACAAATCCGGGCTATCGGCATAATAAATAGATTTGTGATCTACTTCATTGTTGTACCACATGCGCCATGTTCCATTGGAAAGTTGAAATACGCAGGCGTCAATAACTCTACCGGAAGAAAGTTTTAAGGTTGATTGATAATCCCACTTTATGAGATTCTTACTGGTTAAATGCACTATGTCACGCGGGGCGTTCCAATCGTTGAAAATCCCCGGTACATAAGTTAGATACATGTGATAGGTTCCGGCATGTTCGATCACTTCGGGCGCCCAGTAGGTTACGTCGCCTTCGCCAAACTTAATGTCAGCGATGCCCCGGTATTTCCAGGTTGCGCCATTGTCCGATGATTCAGCAATGCCTATATGAGTGCCATGCACCCAGGAGACGCCTGGAGCATCAGAAAGATTCGCCCGGCGATTGGTGTAGAACATGAACCATTTGTTCTCCTGGCGGTTCCAGCACAATACCGGATCAGCAGCGCCGTCAAACACCAGATCGCGAAACAACGGTTTTGGCGCGGGATTGCCCTTCGGTTGTTTTGCATCTGTTTCAGATTCCGCAATACATCCAAAATCTGCAATCAATACAAATACCAAAGAAAATAGCAGAAGAGCCGCGAATTTACTTATTTTCATTATCATTACCTCTATTTCCTAAAATAACAGTTTGCTTTAATCTCTATTATAATAAATTAATTTCGTTTCACTAAATTAAAAAGATTGCTTGACATCATTGTAGAGATGACTATTCTCAACATGACTCTTTTGAAAAAAAATCAGTGGTGATTTACCCTGAGAAATTATGACTGATGAGCAATTATAAAATAAGGGACCAGCGCTGCAAAACAGTCCTATTTATTTTGAAAATAATAAACCGGCAGGAAAGGCTAAAAATGAACTCTCACATACGATTAAATTCAGTAGTTTTTTTAGTTTTAATGGTCTTCACTTTAGGCGCCGTTTCTTCAGCTGATGAAGGCTTAACGCCCGGAATTGATGAATTATACCGGATCGACTGCCTGGGCATGTTGAAGCAATCAATCAAGGCGGCATCCATATCGAGCTACGACCGGACGGGCGGCAACAATGATGGATTCGGCGGACAATATTCTTTCGTGCGCAAGGAAGAAGGGGGATTGGTTTTGGCCGACTTGAAAGGCCCCGGCGTCATTTACCGGATATGGACTCCAACCCCGACCGATGATGTGATGGAGTTCTACTTTGATGGAGAAGATCAGCCTCGAATAACGGTGAAATTCCGCGAACTTTTTATGGGAAACCACCCAACATTTCCACGCCCGCTGGCCGGGTATGGCGCTGGAGGCTTCTATAGTTACGTCCCATTGAGTTATGAAAAATCCTGCAAAGTATTTATCAGAGCCGAGAAAATCCAATTCTATCAAATCAATTACGCAAATTATCCTCTAGATATTGGGATAAAAACATTTTCTGCAAATCCTGATGCAACAGAGATTAAAAAAATTGAGAAAGCCAAGACTCTATTCAGTTTAGCCGGGAAAGATATCAGTGCTTTTATTGCTCCAGATGAAGGTTCGATAAAAAAATTCACATCCAGAGTCACCCTGCAACCAGGAAAAACTGCAACGGTTTTTGACATGAAACAACCGGGAAGAATCGTTGGCATCCGCATGAATCCTGCGGAAGCGTTTATCGGAAAAAACCGCGATATTACCATTCGGGCCTACTGGGATAATGATGATAAACCTGCAATCAATTGCCCTGTCGCGGACTTCTTCGGATACGCCTGGGGAGAACCTGCAACAAAATCATTACTCATCGGTACATCCGACGACGCTAACTATTGTTATTTCCCCATGCCATACGATAAGTCTGCCAGAATAGAACTTGTCGCCGAACCGGGAATGAACCAAGAAGTCTCTGTTGAAGCAGAGATTCTCTATACGCCTATAGCCAGAAAGAAAAACGAAGCGAAATTCTATGCGCTATGGCGCAGAGAGAATCCTACTACTAAAGGAAAACCGTTTACCTTTATTGATACAAAAGGACAGGGGCATATAGTTGGCGTTATCCAGCAATCGCAGGGATTTGAATCAGGCGTGACGCCTTTCTTCGAGGGCGACGATCAGACAACCATTGACGGCGAATTGGTAGTTCATGGAACAGGGTCGGAGGATTTTTATAATGGCGGATGGTACGATGTTCCAGGACGCTGGGAAACAAGTAGGGCTTTTCCACTAAGCGGATGCCTGGGCTACAAAAAACACCTGGGACGTACCGGCGGCTACCGCATCATGCTGGGAGACGCCTACGCTTACAAAGAAAATATATTACAAACCATAGAGCACGCTCCAACCAATAACGATATATTGAATGACTACTGCGGCGTGACTTATCTCTATTCAATGGAACGGCCAACTTGTGATTTTGCATTAGCGCCGGTTGAAGAGCGAAAGGTTATTGATCCGCAAAAGATCATTTTCGCCGTATGGTGGAACACACCGATCTATTCGTTCTCGCTTAGAAATGCAACTCTTAAGAAAGAGTCTGGCAAAGACGTCAATAATAAAGATATACGTTATCTTTCTATGAGCACAAATGGTCAAGCCATGTTCGGACTTCATTCAATCAGTTTCAGCTGTGAACTCCCCACAGCGGGAACCTACAAAATAAGCCTTGATTTAGTGAAAGGCCCCGATCAGGGAATCGTGCAGATGTTCATGGATGAGGCGCCGGTAGGCCCCGCATTGGATCTTTACAGCGCCGATATTGAAAACGCTCCTGAAAAATATATTGGAACGCTGCAATTGGATCAAGGCCAGAACAACCTTATGTTTAAGTTGATTGACAAGAATGAAAAATCTGAAGGCCTGGGCTTAAAACTGACTAATATCATCTGTGAAAAAGTTGAATGAATATAACCAAGTATTAATTGATAAGAAAAACAGTGATTCGAGTATACCTATTACTTACACTAACGCTTGTCGCTATGACAGCATTCGATATCGATTGGATTAAACAAGGCGACCCGAAATAACCGGATGTTGTGATATATCAACATCGGGCATGATAACCTCTTCACTTATATAGAACGTTTGTTATACAATCAAGCGTTCTTATGTTATAACAATAATATGGAGGCATCATGGGAAAACATTGTTATTATTTAATATCTGTTTTTTTGTTCGCGGTTACATGCAACACCGTTTATTGTGGAAATAAACCTTGTGTTCTATTCTCTTCGCAAGCCATTGAATCTTCTCAGGCATTGCGGTTATTGAATGCTTCAGATTATCAATCAAAAACTTTCGACGATTACAGAGTCTTGATTCAACCTCTTACCAGTGATCCCTATGTGAAACCATCATGGGATTTTCAAGCCGATGCGCTTATCTGCCAGGATAGTCAATCCATTGTTATCGAAGTGCAATTCCACGATTTAGAGGCGGGCGTTATCGAATGCAGCATCTTGTCCGATGATCGTTTCAATGGGCAGTGGAGTAATGCAGCCCGCTATGCGTCATATACCCGATTAAACACAAAACGCGTCAGAAGCGCTTTTTTTCAATTTAATTCTATAAAACCTTCGCTATGGAAAGAGTCTGAAAAACCTCATATTAAAATCACCGGATTACAGTATTTGAAAAGTATCCTGATCCATGACGATTTTTCCGAAGACGACTGGCAGCGGGCCATACAATCCGTTCCGGTTGAGGTTGAGCCTATGGTTCAATTAAAGAGACCGATGGATATCGTCTGTTCGGCGGGAGTAGCGGTTTTGTCGGATAGCACAGCGCTTAAATCTTCAATAGACGCGCTGCACGAACTGGCGCCTCTGGCGAAAGTATTGGGATTCAACGCCATTGAATCCTACGTTAAATGGAATTTGATCGAGCCGGAACTGGGGCGCTTCGATTTTAGTTTTTATGATGCAGTAGTAGAAAAACTCGGTCAGTATGGATTGAAATGGTTTCCGCTATTGATAGTCGGTTCGGCCTATTCATTGCCGGAATGGTTCATTAATAGCGATGAGAACGTCGGTTTTGAATGCCTGGAGCATGGTATATCCAACCCCATCCAGAGTATCTGGAGCCCTCATCATAAAAAACACGTTATCCGCGTCTTGAATGCCTTTGGTAAGCATTACGAACCCATGAAGGTTCTGCAAGGCGTGCGCCTGGGACCAAGCGGCAACTATGGGGAATCACAGTATCCAGCAGGCGGCAACTGGGGCTACAAAGGTCAGGCCATGCATATTCACATCGGCTATTGGGCGGGCGACCCCTATGCGCAGTTAGATTTCCAACGATACGTAAAGGATCAATATAAGAACATCAAACAACTCAATGTAGCATGGGACAAAAACTTTACGGCATTTGATGAAGTCAAAACTGTGCTTCCCATGAACTGTTATTCCAAACGCCGTCGTCTGGATATGGCGCGTTGGTATACCAGTTCAATGTCTAAGTGGTGCGATTGGTGGGCGCAGCAGGCCCGCAATGCCATGCCCGATACAAATATCTATCAATCCGCTGGCGGGTGGGGCTTTCTCGAAGCGGGTACCGATTACGTTGATCAAACCAAGTCTATGATCGCCATTGACGGCGGCATTCGCTTGACCAATGAAACTGATAGTTTTCAACAGAATTTTTTTGCAACACGTTTAGCGGCCACCGCGGCGCGGTTATATGGCGTCGATCTGGGATTTGAACCGGCCAGTTCTCACACCGCCCGTGGGACGGTTGGACGTCTATTCAACACCACCGTGACCAACGGCGATCATTTCTTTACCTATCATTCCAATATTTTTAATCATCCCCTGGCCATCCAAAAATGGTTGGAACATTTTTCGATACTCGATACCCGGCAAGACCCCGTTATTGATGCGGCGATTTACTATCCCGAAACCATGAACCAATTGGATGAAGGAACGTTTCGCCATTTGTACGCCTGGGGCTTCAATCCACGCGCTCGGGAAATCCGTAAGCATGTCGAGGTGGATTACCTGAATGAGACCTTGATTCGTGATGGCTTTTTGGATCGATACAAAGTATTCATCTTCGCCTGGGGTAAGATTATCGATGACGATGTTCTTGAAATAATCGACGCCTGGATGCGTAAAGGCGGAACGGTAATATATCCATCTTTCCCCAAAGGTGATCTGGAAACAGTGAACGGGAAGAGCACCACATTCAAGAAATGGGCGAGGGGCGATACAGGGCAGGGAGCGTTTCACCGCTTCCCCGGCGACATGGAACCGCCCGGCCTGTATGGCGACTATGTCAATACTGTACTGCTGTCGGTGAATCAACTTCACCCGCTTACCCAAAAGGCGCTACGCATTCAACACCCCGACAAGGTGTTTTTCAGCATCCAGCAAGATGGTTGCATCCTTGCTATCAATTATGGAGACGCCTGTGTTGATGTGAGTTTGCCTGATGGAAAAACATATTCCTTAGAACCGTATTCCATTATTCGTATTTCACAATAATGTTATGATTGGCTATTCGTAGAAGCCAGAGAAGATTGGCTTCTACGAAGATCAAACGTGAAAATAAATCGAAAATATTTTTGATAATCGCTCTAATATCTTCGAGGAGATGACTATTCTCAAAATGACCTTCATGCAAGAAAATATCGATGATAATTTAGCCTAAGAACTTCTCAACATTTAGTAAGGAGAAGTATTGATGAGTAGAAAACATCTTATACAACTAGTTGGTATTGCGATAATAATTGGATGCCCTGTTTCGGCTTCTGCATGCAACATCTGCGCTATGGCCTATTTCGATTACTTTCTTCCACCATTCACTCTTTGGATTTTGTTTCCGGTAATTTGGTTTGTAACTGCCTGTGATGCCGCAAATAAACACATACCTCATACATGGGGACTGCCAATAAGATATCGAGCCATCCTGATTGGTTTTAGCGTGATAATTATTGGTTTAGTTATTTATATACCATTCCTTTCTTTATTTCTTTTAATCCCCCCTATCCTTCTCGCAATAAATACTGCAAATAAAAATGTTCGCAACAAATGGGATAAGAAACAAAGAATTAAATACATTACCGTTTCAATAACCGGCGGCATCGCTTTAGCCAGTTTATTATGTTTTTCATTGTGGACTAATCACAACAGGACGCGCGCGGAATTCATTATCAATTGGAGCGAGTATGGCCCCGGGCGCTCTTTAGTTCAACAAATAAAAAGCAATCCAACTGATCTAGCAGAGCTTCGCCAAATTGTTTCGCAAGCCAGTATTTACACCGCAGTACAACTAACAGAAATACTGGCAAAAAATGGCGCTCCCAAAATAGATTTTCCGATTCTTTTAGAAGTCCTGATCAAGAATAATGAATCAATCTATAGGCATGACATTGAACAAGCGCTTAAAATTCTTACAGGTATAGAATTGCCTGAAGACAGTAGCATTGAAGATTGGCAAAAGGCCTTTGATCAACAGTACAATTCTGCCAATAATATTATCGAATAGAGAAATAAGTTGAGTATTAACAATTAATCTATGATACAATCGATTCTGGCAACATTCTAAAAATTCATACGATTCTTCAATGAATAAATCTTTATCAGGAAATTGAGATGCATAATAGACAATTCAGTTTTACCCTAATCGAATTACTGATCGTTGTAGCAATCATTGGCATCCTGGCAGCCATCGCCGTACCCAATTTTCTCAATGCTCAGGTTCGCGCTAAAGTGGCCGCTACCGAAAGCAACATGAAAGCTATCGGAACAGCTATAGAAATGTACATGATCGATGAAGGTTCATACCCCAATACCTATTGGCCAGATTCCACTACGTTTATCAATCCACGGCAATTACGCTTCAAACGCTTAACCACTCCAGTGGCATATATGTCAGCCAGCGTGCGGGATGTTTTTAACACCATAGATATTGAACCAAACGCGGTTTATCCATTTTGGGGACCGGACACTATGAACCACCGTCGTACGAGTACCTGGTTCGACCATCCGGCCATGGCATCCATCAAACAGCAAAAAGGTGGATGGTGTATCATGAGTTTCGGGCCGGATCAGGATTTTGAATCCACCGAAAAACAATACCTGTTGTGGTTTGATTTAAGCAATGGATTGCGAAGCGATGGAGATATATACCGATTCGGGCCTTAATTATTTTTATTTAATGAATAAGGATGCTTATATCGAAAGGAGAATACGATGAAACATTGGCAAAGAATATGGAGCGTAACTTTCGTTGGTTTATTCATTATGGGTTTAAGTTCAGTCTGTCAGGCTCAGTTGGATGAATCTAAACTCACCTGGAAACCGGAACGCGGCATCTCGCTCAATGGAACTACGGAATTTTTACAGGTGACGACAGTCGATGATTTCAACGTTGACGCGATTACAGTGGAAACCTGGGTCAATTTACGCGACAACTCTGGCCGCCAGCAAATCGCCGGACGGGGCGCCGGAGGAGAATATTTCACTCTATACGCCGATAACGGCAACGGACGTTTTCTGGTCGAGAATGTTGATAATGGCCATGAATCAGCCATAACCGAAATCTTCCCCGCAGGCGAATGGGTGCATGTGGCCGGCGTCTTTGATGGAGCCTTTGTGCGACTGTATTATAATGGCATTCTGGTTGCTGAAACCGCCTGGGAAGCAGTCACTCGTTATGGTGAAGAACCTTTAATGATTGGCGCGTTGGAACCGGGAGATCGGCACCTAAATGGGATGCTGGAAAATTTACGCATCTGGAACCGCGCGCTTAGCGAAGCCGAAATCGCCGCATTGCTTGCCACTCAACCCGCTGATGAGAATATCGATCAAATGAAATCAGATGGCTTGATATCTTATTGGTCGCAACGTTCGGTTGAAGATAACACGGTTAATGACCTGGCCGGAAACAACAATGCAGCCAAAGTAACATATACCCTTGATCAAAGCAATCTGACCTTCATGCCTGATGGTGGAATCTCATTTGACGGGCAAAGCACTTACGTCAAGATCGAGGATGGAACGCCATTTAATCTATCCGCGTTTTCTCTTGAAGTTTGGGTAAAATTCGACCGCATGCACGAAAATCAGGTATTCATGAACCGCGGCGGGGCGCCCAACTTATTCACCTTTTATCTTTACGACCGGATTAGGTTCCTGGTCGAAGATGTAAGCGGATACAGTCACGCCAACGGCCCTGTCCCACCGGCTAATGAATGGATTCACATCGTTGGTGTCCGCACGGATGATGGAACCAAAAGGCTATACTACAACGGCATTTTGCAGCATGAATCTTCTGCTCCGGGACAACCGCTTGATAGCGACGCGCCATTGTACCTCGGCGCCCTGGAACCGGGCAGCCGTCACCTGGACGGCCAGATGGAAAATATGAAAATCTGGAATAAAGCGCTGACCGAAGAAGAAATCCTGAACTTGTTAAAAATCAAGCCGGAAGATGAAGATATCGAGGCCATGAAAACCAATGGATTGATCGCCTATTGGGCGTCCCGCTCAGTGGATGGCGACCAGTTAATCGACCTGACCGGCAATGGCAACGATGGGACTTTCGGCGCCTTTGAAATCGATGAGTCGCATCTGGCCTTTAAACCTGAACAAGGCATCGTGTTCGACGGCCAAACCAATTACGCGGTTTTTGATGATCCGGATTTATTTGAAATAGACTATATCACAATCGAGGCCTGGGTGAATTTGACTCCCGTTTTCCATGACCGCCAAATGACGAATCTGGGCATCGTAGGCCGCGGCGGCTCTGGTGAAGAATTCAGTCTGTTTGGAGGATCACAGTACGGCAACCGCATCCACATGTTCGTACCAGATGCCGGAGACGCCGCCGCCCCCATGCCGCCCGCCGGACAATGGGTGCATCTATGCGGAACTTACGACATGGAATTAATGAAACTCTACTACAACGGAGTGCTGGTGGATGACGTGGACGCCTTCGGCATGCTCCCCTGGGGCGGAACGCCTCTGTATATCGGCGCATTATCAGAAGACGGCGCATTGTATGAAGGCGCCATGGAAAACATCCGAATTTGGAACCGCGCCCTAAGCGAAACCGAGATTCAAGCATTGCTGGGAACGCCTCCCGAAGAGGAAAATATCAGCGAAATGAAAGATAACGGCTTAATGATGTATTATACCTCCCGCCAGATGGAAGAAGGCGTTCTAACCGACATCAGCGGCAACGGACGCGACGCAACATTCCACGGCGCCGCAGGACCCGTCGAGGTTAATCACTGGTCTTTGTATTAATCGAGTTGCTTGATTGAGAACAGAATTGGGGCAATCGTTACGATTGCCCCATTTTTTTATACATATTTTCGATTTACTGTAGAGTTGTAAAAAATAAAAAATACCATAAGTGCGACAAATCATAACTTTTAGATTTACTTTGATAAAAATTGCGCATTTATAAGGAATATTATCTTCAAGATAAATGAAAAAAAGTTATTTTATCCATTTTAAATCAAATTCTACTATTTTTTTATAATTTTTTTGTTATTTTGTAAATAGTTCAAATTCCCAAGAAATATTCAAGGAGAAGCAAATGGATATCCCGAAACGCATCAAAGAACGCTTAATTCAGTCTCTTAAAAAATTCCAGCCAATCATCGAATCTGCTAAAAACCGCGACATAAATGAATCTGATACTGTAACCATTACAACAGACATGCTGGGGGATATGTTCGGTTATGATAAGTATTCTGAAATAACAAGCGAATATGCAATCCGAGGAACCTATTGTGATCTGGCAGTTAAACTTGATGGTAAAATTAGTGTTCTAATTGAAGTCAAAGCGATAGGGATTGAACTTAAGGACAACCACTTGAAGCAAGTAGTCGATTATGCCGCCAACGATGGAGTTGAATGGGTTATCCTCACAAACGTGCAAGAGTGGCATGTTTACCGGATCTTATTTAAACGCCCTATAGAGCATGAACATATATTGTATTTCAATATCCTCAACTTAAATCCCAAAAATGAATCTCATCTTGAAATGCTATTTCTCCTCACACGCGATGCGATCCGAAAATCCGCTCTTGAAGATTTTCATACACAGAAGCAAGCAACGAACAAATTTTGTCTTGCCGCAATCATTCTTAGCGATCCCGTGCTTGTATCTATTCGCCGTGAAGTTAGGCGCGTTTCACCCGGCGTTCAAATCCAAATTGAAGATATTAAAACAATCCTTGAATCAGAAGTTTTTAAACGAGAAATCTCAGGCGGCGAAGAATTTCAAGAGGCAACCAAAAACGTAAAACGTTTAATAAAAAAGGCGCAACGAGAAAAAGAAACCGCTAAAGCGAAACAAGAAAAAACAATCACCACAAGCGAAACTACGCCATTTTCCGGCGAAATGATGATGAGTCAACCAGATGATCAGTCAGATGAATCCCATGGAAATACTTAAGGATGTAGACTTATCAAAAAAAAAATCTGAATATTATCCTAAATCATCCCCGAAAAACAGCCGCAGGATCAGCGCGTCTTCTTTGGGGTGATTGTAGTAGTTGGGGCGGTTGCCTACTTGTTTGAAACCCAGTTTTTCATAGAATTTCCGGGCGGGGAGGTTGGATTCACGCACTTCAAGGCTGACGCTGGTTACATTTCTGACTTTACCTTCTTGAATGGCGTCATCAATCAGTAGCTGTGCGATTCCCTGGCGGCGGTGATCGGGGTGGACTGCTATATTGGCGATCTGCACTTCGTCTTCGGGAACAATCCAGAAGAAATTATATCCCACCAGTTGACCGGATGCTTCATCTTCGGCCACGCGGGAAAAATGAAAGCCTTGAAAATTCAATTCCGCCAAGAACATTTTGCGCGTCCAAGGGTTGGAAAAGGACGCATTCTCTATAGCGCATATGGCATCAATATCATCTTCAGAGAGTGGTCGAATTAAGCAGGTCATTTTGATAGTACGCTCTGGCGCTTTTTCCAGTTTAATTCAGCTTGTGAAGAACCAAGATAATGGGGCAGCAATTCTTCGGCTGATACGCCATTGCCCGACTCCAACTGATGCGCGGCCAATTGCGCCAGGATATCCGCACGGGGAAGATTGCAGACCTCCGGTATTTCAATAAATTGATCTTGCAGCATGGCTTTTAGATCATCCCGGTTGGGCGCCAGTCCCGGACCATAAAAAACAGTGGATTCATGAATCGAGCGAATCAGTTCATCCGGCTCAACATTAAGTTCATCAGTAAGCGCTATTGGAGCGGAATCCTTCCAGCGATACAGCCTGGCATAGACCCATCCTTTTCGCGCTGGCAGAAGCGGGCAAAGAAGATAACGGGAATGAGGTAAAATCCAAGAGAGCACTTCTAGAGAAGATATTCCCACGCAAGGCAGATTCTTGGTTAATGCCAGACCATGAGCAGTAGCGATGCCCACCCGTAATCCGGTGTATGATCCCGGACCAGTGACGCATGCCAAAGCCGATATATCATCAACATTTTTCCCGGTGCGTTTTAATAAATCATCAACGGCGGGCATAAGACCTTCGCTATGGGTCAAATCGACGCAGGCGGTCAAAATGCCGATAGTCCCGCTACCATCGCGCAAGGCGACGGAACCGGTGGGGGATGATGTATCAATGGCCAGAATCAACATATTTTATATCTCATTTAATTGGTTATGTTCATTAATAGCTGTAAAGAGGGTCCATTGACGGGTTTGATCATCAATAATTTCTCCAAAACAGTGAATGGCGCTTTTAGGCAACCGGCTGCCCAGCCGTTCAGCCCATTCTATAGCCAAAATGCCGCGATGATCCAATAATTCCGTCCAGAACGGATCGCTTACATCAGCAAGATTATCCAAACGATAAGCATCCATGTGCGTCAAAGGCGGGTTGGATTGATATTCACGGCTATACATGAATGTCGGGCTGATTACATCATCATTGGCGCCTAAAGCATCGGCTAAACCCTGGACGAAAACAGTTTTACCGACGCCTAAGTCAGCATGTAAAGCAATAATTTCCTGTTCCCGAAGCCCTTTCATAAACAACCGTTTGGCAAAGGTTTGAGTATCCTTTTCCGAATTACATAGGTGAATTGATTGCCGTGGAGCATAAACCGTTGCATCGGTAACAATCATATCAACCAGCTGGTCGTGCGGTTCAGATTGGATTGCATGAACCACTTGAAACTCAAAGGCAAGGGCGACAGACAATGCATCTGACCGTTTTTGAGCCAACGCCCGGTCATAATATCCACCGCCGAATCCGATGCGCGAGCCGAAGATATCAAATACAACTCCAGGAATAACGAACAGATCAATCTCTTCAATAGGTACTATAGGACATAGATCTTTATCCGGTTCACGGATGCCGAAAGAACCCTGTAAGCGCAACTCTTTTTCTCGATCTTTCACCTGGCGAAAAACTATGTCTTTCTCTTCTATGCATGGAAAGGCAATGGACTTTCCCATTTGTAAGCAATACGAAGCAATAGCATAAGTTTGAGATTCATCTGAGAGAGAGGCATAGAGCGCTATAGATGAAACATCAGCAAATTCGGGGATAGAGATAAAACGTTCAGCAATTCGCTGATTCTTCAACTGCATAGCGCGGGGATCTTGCAGAGATCGTTTTTCACGCATAAAGCGGCGCAGTTCTTTTTTATCTGCATATTCAGATGGAGAGAACGCACGCTCTTTCAAATCCATAATATTCCAGGCAAATCCGGTCACAAGCCGCCCTGGGGTGGGTGGACTGTTTTTTGTTAGACTCTATTTCAAAAAAAAGCCCATATTAAAGGGCTTTTTTGAAATTAAAAATTTATATTACAATAAACTTAAACAAACTTAAACAAATCGATAATTGATCTAGGGATTGATCGGTTCAACTGTCGGCGCTTCCAGAATGCTGATTTTATCCGAAGCCAATGAATTCAACTTCGATTCAGGAGGAATCGCCTTAAAGGCTATCAATGCCTGATCAACATCATTCTTATCTTCATAGCAGCAACCACGAAGGTAAATAATCTGTTCTTTCATTGATGGGGATTTAACTTGTTTTTCAACAATAGCAAGTTCTTGCAGAGCGTCATCAGGTTTATCCAGGCTGCGCAATGTTTGAACCATTGAAAGCCGCACCATTGAAGCCTCTTCGGGAGCTAATTTTGAAACAACGGCTTGATAATCGGCCAAAGCCAGATCGTATTCTCCAATCTGGGAATAGCAGTTGCCGCGCATAACCTTTGCCATAACAGCGATTTTGCTACCTGAATAATCATCTAACAACGTCCCTAGATCGTTAAGCGCATCATGGTATTGAGATTGCTGAACAAACGCCACAGCATTGGAATATAAACGCTGAGACGCTTCAAAATCGTTCATTCGTTTCGCTTTCCAAAAATGACTGGCAAATAAAACAACTGCTATTAGACATATAGCCAACAATGATTGCCGACCATAATCCGAATAAAGCATCTTTACTTTATCCTTGACTTCGGTAATGAACACCGCGACTTCATCTTCTTTCAAGCGGCGTTGCAACTCTTTGTGATCCATTTTGGACGCAGACATATCTGTAGAACCCCTTATCTAAATTGTGAGAGGATTTGCAATTAAACCTTTCACAATGAAATATTCTTTAAGCAGTAATCGTCTATTAAAGAGGGAATTATTATATTCGTCAATTCACACAAACCGCTTATTATACTAAAAAACGTGGGAAATGCATAAATATAGATATATGAGGTTATAGCGCTTAACAAAAGTATATACGCATTGAAAGCGCAGTATTGGTTAAAAGTCCCATATTTCAGGGATTTTAACTACCACATTGACACACTTAATTTAGCGAATCGCTCTAATGCTTGCAGCCGGGACAACAGCCATCTGCACAGCCAGCCGGGGGATTAGCCATATCGCATGATCCACTGGCGCATCCGGGAAACGCAGATGGAGTGTTTACGCCGAAGGTGGATAGTTGCTTTTCGACGGATTCACTTTTGCATTTAGGACAACTAATTTTTTCATTTTGAGAATAGACTAGTTCTTCAAAATTTTGTCCGCATTTCTTACAAAAAAATTCATATATTGGCATTTTTGACACCTTTTTCTATATTGATTACTATTATATTGTAGTTACATGTTGATCACAGTCAACTAATCAAATTTTGATGAACCAAATCAGTAAAAAGTACGACTAAATAATAAGTATAAATAAAATTTGATTTTTTTTATAGCGATTTAGTATTCTACTGCGTTATATATGTAAGGATGTAATCTTATTATATATTATTTCTTTTATATATAGAGTAGTATTCATAATACAATAAAGCAATTTGCATGTTGGAATCATTTAATATACTCCAACGCATTTGCCAATTTCTCATGGATAAGACAAAAACTGATGACTGATGCTGACCTATTGAACGTATTAATTGATACCGGACTTCTATCTGAAGAGAAGCAGCAAAAAGCCCGGCAGGAGCAACAGGAGACCGGCGACTGCCTTGAAGATATTATACTGCGCCATCATTACATTGATGAAGACAGTCTTTTGGACGCCAAAAGCCAGGCGACTGGAGTTCGCTGGGTGGAAATACCGAAAAAGATACTTCCCAGCGTAGTCAATCTGGTGCCAGCGGAATTCGCTTTGCGGCACTGCATCCTTCCGTTAATCAAAGAGAATGGCTCGCTGACCGTCGCGGCGGTCGATCCCAGCGAGTTGCAGGTGTTCGACGATCTACGCATGTTGACCGGCTTTGAAATAGAAATCGTCTTGGCGCGGCGCAAAGAACTACTAGAAAATATTGAGCGCTATTTCGGGGCCAGCATCGAAAAGATGATCGCCAACCTCAGCCCGAGCGATGAAGACAGCCCGATTATAGTTTCTGATAATATTTCCGATCTGCACCAATTAGCCAGCGAACCGACAGTAGTGAACCTGGTTAACCTGATTATCTTTCAGGCGGTGCAAGAAGACGCCAGCGATATTCATATCGAACCTTTCGAGAACGAACTGAAAATCCGCTACCGCATCGACGGTATGCTGCGCGAGATTCCACCCCCTCCCAAGCATTTGCAGCCCGCCGTCATTTCGCGCATCAAGATTATGTCAGAGATGGACATCGCTGAACGCTACACCCCTCAAGATGGTCATATTCGGCTGCGCATGTCCGATAGGGAACTTGATTTCCGCGTTTCAACCATACCGACCGTCCACGGCGAAAGCGTGGTAATGCGCATCCTGGATAAAACCAATGTTTTGATCCAGATTGACGACCTGGGCTTCTATCCGGACATGAAGGAACAATTCGAACGGATCCTCAACCGAACCTATGGCATCATACTGGTCACCGGTCCAACCGGTTCAGGTAAAACAACTACCCTATATGCGGGATTGAACGTCATAAAAAATCCTACGGTAAAAATCGTAACTGTCGAGGATCCAGTAGAATACAACATCGAAGGCATCAACCAGATGCAGGTTAATCCCAAACGTGGATTAACCTTCGCCAACGGACTACGCGCTATAGTCCGTCAGGACCCCGACATCATCATGGTTGGTGAAATCCGCGATTTTGAGACGGCGGAAATCGCTATCCGTTCTGCGCTGACCGGACACCTGGTCTTCAGTACGCTTCATACCAACAATGCCTCCGGCGCCATTACCCGGCTTATGGATATGGGAGTCGATCCGTTTTTGATATCCTCCGCCGTCACCTGCGTTCTGGCGCAGCGCCTGATCCGGGTTAATTGTTCAAAATGCAAGGAACCCTATACCCCCGATCCGGAATTGCTACGTCTCGCCGGTTTGCAAATCCCCCCCGGCCAGCAGGTTTACAAGGGCAAAGGATGCGAGTTTTGCCATAATCAAGGCTACAAAGGACGCAACGGCATCTTCGAACTGCTGCCCATCAATGATGAACTTCGAGAATTGATTCTCACGAGACCTTCATCCAATCAGGTTCATCAAATGGCGGGCATCAAGAATCTCAGAGATTATGGATGGCAAAAAGTCTTGGATGGAACAACGACAGTGGAAGAGATAATACGCGTTACGCAGGAAGACGAAATATCTAATCTATAGATATATTGAGATTTTCTCAAAATAACCTGCGTCCAAACTGTAGTTCATAGTCAAAAAAGATGGGATTTCGAACAAATCCGGCGTTTTCGATAGGAATAAGTATTTATTAACCTCTATTACTACTCAGCGATGCCTTTGGTTGCATATTATTTATTTTAACAAAAACCAAAGATTATTGAAACCAGATGTAATTTTCATGCGTTTAATATTATAAACGGGAATAACTATGCCAATTTTTTCATATCGCGCCTTATCTACGGAAGGCCAGACATCTTCAGGGACGCTGACAGCGGAAAACCGGCAAGAAGCGGTCAATCAGATCAAAGACCTTGGCCTGAGACCTCTTGGCGTTAAGGAAGGCGAAGAACTATCTATTTCCGCCAAAAACATAGCATCCAAAACTACTAAAAGCCGCCGTTCACGAATCACATCCCGCGATGTGCTGGTTTTCACCAGCCAGTTAGGCGCTCTGCTCAAAGCGGGAATCGTCATGTCGCAGGCGCTCTCCATCCTTGAAGAACAATCGGAAAGCGGCTCAATGTCGGACATAATTGGCGACCTGCGTCATCGAATTCATGAAGGCGCCAGTTTATCTGAAGCATTAGGCAAATACCCCAAACATTTCAGCCGTCTCTATTGCAGTATGATCCGCGTCGGAGAGTCCGGCGGAGTGCTTGATGTCGTATTAAAGCAACTGGCCAGTTTTATGGAGGCCGAAAACGCGCTTCGCTCCAATATTCTCACCGCTCTGGCTTATCCATTGCTGGTGGTAGTGGTTGGAATCGGTTCAATTTTCATGCTGGTGGCATTCGTCATCCCCCGGCTTAGTTCTGTCTTTGCGGATTTCGGCGATAAACTACCGCTTTTAACGCGAGTATTAATTAAAACCAGCGATGTAATATTAGGTTATTCCTGGTTGATTCTGTTGATTATGATCGGATTGGGATATGGCTTTCGCAAGATTAAGAACACTCCCAAAGGTAAGGAGACGCTGGATATAATATGCGAACGGCTTCCCTTAATCGGGACCATGCTCATAAAAGCGCAAATCGCCCGATTCTCGCGAACCATGGGAACCCTGGTAAGAAGCGGCATCCCGGTTTTGCAATCTCTTAACCTGATGGTTGACACGACTTCCAGTTCAATTCTTTCACGTTGTTTACGGGAAGTATGCGAGAAAGTCCAGAAAGGTCAGGGACTTGCATCACCCCTGAAAGAGACTGGGTTTTTCCCCCCTATGGTTACTAACCTTATCGCGGTGGGCGAAGAATCCGGCTCACTTGATGAAATGCTGGATCAGGTGGCCGAAACATACGATCAGGAAGTACAGCACGCCATCAAACGATTCATCACCCTTTTTGAACCGATGGTTATTATTCTTATGGCTATTGGCGTAGGTGGAGTTTTATTCGCTTTCCTCCTGCCAATTCTTAACATAGGGAAGATGATCAACTAATTTGTTAGCATTAAGACTCAAATTCTCCCCCAAGCGGGTGCCAAGGGCAGTGTCCTTTCTGCCCTTGACTGGTAACTATAGTTACATGGATTTAATTCTATGATTTTTTACAAATTAACAATAAATTCAACTTAATGATCTATCTTATATTAAATTTGAGAGACATGAATACATTTGCCGAAAATATTAAGTGAATGATGAATCTTACTTTTACTTGGATCGTTGATAAGAATTTTGGAAATAAAAGAGGTGAACTCAATCAAGGGCAGAAAATACACTGCCCTTGGCGCCCGCATATAAAAGATAATGAATAACAAAGAAAGACTTGATATTAAACGGGATAACAATCCCAGGATATTCTCCAGAGGATTCACTCTGGTGGAGATGCTGCTGGTCATTACTTTAATGGCTATCATGCTGGGCGGCATCACGCCTATGTTCAAACCGTTTCTTGAAGGAACCACTCTCAAACACGCCGCGCAAACCTTGAGCCATATCCTGAGATATACCAGGAGTCTGGCCATTGAACGCAGCGCCGTAACCCAGATTTTATTTGATCAGGAAACCGGAATAATTCAGATATCTATTGAAAGCGATCCGGTTAATGCTCCAGGTACGTATGAACCAGTTCGTCTGCCGATTAAATATCCCAAAAAATACCGCACAGATACATCTATAGCCAAGATAGATAAAAGAACCTTATCCGGTTCGCAAAAGGAAAATGAAATCACTTTCCAGCCAGACGGGACAACGTCTGACACCTTCATATATATGATAGATAAGTACGAAAACACTTATACAGTGGGTATCGTGGGACTAACCGGGCAAGTCATGGTCTGGAACCGTATGACAGAGAGTTTTTATGAGTAAGTAGTTATGAATAAATGGTTTATCAATAATCTGTCAGTTTTTATCTGCACCGCTAAACGCACTAAAGAAAGTCGCGGCGCGGCAGCTTTTTCATTGGTGGAAGCGCTGCTGGCCATGACAATTCTTGGAATTGCGGTGACCAGCATTCTGACTACATTCTCAGCATCAATTATGACGGGGAAACTTTCGGAGGATTACTCCATAGCATCAACGCTGATTGGAGAACTGCATGGCAATCTACGTACGAATCAGTTCTCTCCTTATGATACAAACGAAGGCGAATTTACCACTCAGTCCGGCTTTAAATGGACTGTAACTTATTTATACACCGATATGACTGACCTCTATCAAGTGGAAATGAAAGTTATGTGGAAGAGGGGAAGCAGAGACCACGAATTAAAGTATACAACGTACCATTATTTCAGTATGGCGGAAGATGCTTCCAGCGGCGGTTCAAGTTCCAAAAGCAGTTCAAGTTCAAGCGGTAGATGAATATATATAGTATTCTCCCCCCAAGCCTGGGGGGAGTTAGAGGGGGGTTGCGCAACCCCCTCCTAACCTCCCCCAGGCTTGGGCTGATCTTAACCCACAAATATAAATAATATTTTATGGGTTAAGGATTAGAGAATACCGGGTGGCAAGGGTAGTGTATTTTCTACCCTTGATTGAGTCCACCTATAATCCTAAAAACAACTATTAGATTATGATTATAACGCCAATTGAAAAATCTAAGGTTATAGAAAACAACCCCCTCTTGAATTCTCCCCCAACTTGGGGGAGAGGGATTTTGCAGATATAACCAGCTATATCATTTTGACTTAGTCATACAAAACACCGTGGTCTAACATTCCTCTCCCAAGATTGGGAGAGGTTAGGAGAGGGTTGATAACGACCACCCTTGTAAAGAAATACCCAACAATGTTAGGAGGCAATGAATCCAAACAAAACTTGTGGGTAAGGATCAGTGGCTTGGGAGAGGAATATGACTCTTCAAGCGGCGGATAGAAAAAAAATACGCTAAAGATTGAATTATATAGAGATATCAAACGTTAAACCATTATGAAAAACAGACAAAAAGCGTTTACTCTGGTTGAGTTATTACTGGCCGCCACCATTACAGCGATGGTGTTAGGCAGCGCTTTTGCTTCTATGTCTGTTGTTCTTAGAGCATACAAAGAATTAGGCGGTAAAACCAATATGGCTGAAACCGCCCGCCTGATTCTCGACCGTATGCGTACTGATCTGGAAGCGACTTTCCTATCACCGCATGAGGATGTCACCCGGTTTGTGGGATACGACCAGATGACCGGCGAACTTGATACTGACAGTCTCACTTTTATCAGCAGCGTCAACAATCCAGCCGAAACAGGCGCTGGCGCCTGTGATATCGCAGAAATCCAGTATTATATCGATCTGGACGAGACCACTCCCGAACGCTGGCTGCTGCGCCGGATGGACTACACCATTGATACTGATCCCTTCAGCGGAGGGGAACTGGCGCTGCTGGGGCCACGCGTGGTCTCTCTCGAATTGCAATATTTTGATGGAGAAGCATGGTGGCCCGAATGGGATTCATCAAGCGCCATACCCATTGCGGTAAATATTTCCATCGGGCTTTTCGAAGCCAGCCTACCTAATGAAGAACCTTCGCCGATGAATATAAAGAAGTTCTCAACTACTGTCTGGATAGCCAGTTACAGACAAACCTCAGATTCAAATGAGTCGTCTGATGAAGGAGGACAAAGCGGTGAGAGATAAATCACATAATCAACAATGCGGTATGGCTCTCATCATTGTGCTTTGGATAGTGGCGGTGCTAGGTTCAATTACCATGCTTTTTAACCGGCAAGCCACACTTTCTCTACAAGTAAATCGTAATACAAATAATGCCAGTGAAGCGCGCATGTTGGCCGAAGCCGGCATCTATCGACTGATGGCTGAGTTGGTTAACGATAAAACTGAAACTACTTATGACAGCCTGGACGAATCATGGTCACTAAACTCTGAAGCCTTCGGAAACGTCATGTTAGGCAACGGGACTTATAGCCTGACCCGCTCAACGCCCGATAGTGAAAACAGTATAGAATATGGCGCAGTGGATGAATGCAGTAAAATTAATATCAATACCGCCAGCCGGGATGTCCTGCTTCGATTGCCTAATGCGGAAGAGGAAGTCATTGACGCTATAATCGATTGGCGCGACGATGATGACAATCCGGGAACTTATGGCGCTGAAAGCGAATATTACGAAACATTACCCGAACCATACCAGACCAAAAACGCTTTCTACGATTCGGTGGAGGAAATGTTATTAGTAAAGGGTATGACCCTCGACCTGCTTTATGGAGAAGATACCAACACCAACGGCCTGCTCGACGCCAATGAAAACGATGGCGCCAAAACGCCGCCCCTGGATAACAGCGATGGAGAGCTGGAACGCGGCTGGTATCCATACATCACAGCTTATTCTTATGAAAAAAATGTCTCCGGCGAGGGAGAAGCCCGCATTAATATCAATACAGCCAATAAGGAAAAACTAAAAGAGCAGTTTAGCAGCGAATTATCCGATGATGAAATCGACGCCATTATATCAGTACGCGACCAGGAGCAATTCGCTTCGATTGGCGAACTGATGGAAAAAACAGTCAACAGTAATTCCAATAACAACAGCAATAATAACAGAAATAACAATCGGAATAATAACACTAATTCCAACAGCATATCCATCAGCAAAGAAAAATTCAAAAATATCGCCGATAAAATAACTGTTTCAGATGAAGAAAATTTGATCGGCAAAGTAAACATAAACACTGCGCCGAAAATGGTATTAAATATTCTGTTCAATGATGAAGACCTGGTTGAAAAAATTATTGAATACCGTAAATCAAGCGAAGCGCCGTTCGACAATATCGGCGAGTTAATGGACATTCAGGGAATGTCAAAAAGTAAATTCATCACCATTAACGGAAGCATCTGCGCGAAATCATCCGTCTTTTCCGCACGCTCATCAGGACAAATTGAACGTTCGCGGGCTTACAAAGAAATTTATGCCGTTGTGGATCGCGGAGTCGAGCCACCGGAAATTCGATATTGGAAAGTATTGCGATGAAACCAGAAAAACGGGCCATGCATCTCATCTTGTTGCAACCGGCATCCACCGGCATCTACTGGCTGGAAGTCCTCAGGGAGAATGACTCCCTTAACATTCTGGGCGCCGGTTTCGAGCCAATAGTAAATAATGAAGATGCAGAGCAACCTTTGAAACAGGATTCTTCTGCTCTGCAAACTGCGCTTCAAGCCATCAACCGTAAACTGAAACTGGGGTGGATGACAAAACACGAAGTTATCGTAATCGCCCCCAGCCACCGTTTAACCGCTCGTTTTCTTGAAGCTCCGGCGGCGGAAGGAGAAACGCTGAGCGACCTGGTATCCTTCGAAGTTTCCGAAGCGCTGCATGTTCCTATTGAGGATATATCATGGGATATGTTGATCTCTTCGGGTCGCGAAGCTGAAGAGAAAACTCAGCTGTTATGGGTTGCCGCCCGCAAAGAATACATTGACGAATTACTTCATTCGTGGCCGGAAGACCGCCTGGCGCCCACTCAAGTAACACCTGACTTCTGGGGTTATTATGAATACATCCTCGGCGCTGATCCTTCGTTCCTGGATGAACCATCAATGATTATCACTCAAGAAGACGGACGCGCTTCAATTACTATCGCAGACCGTAAAGCGATTTACCTGACCCGCTCGGTTCCTCTGAAACGTCATATCCCTGCAAGCCAAAAATTGGATGAAGCGGGCGCCGAAGAATACTCGCTGGCGCAGGAAATCGAACGAACCCTCTATTATGCCGCTGACCGTTTTGCGCGTGGATCGATCAAAGGGATGTTGTGCTGTGGATTCGAAGACTGGTCATTCGACCGCATCAAAACCGTAGCTCACAATAATGGCTTGGAACTATCGCAAGTAACCAAAAGCCATATCCTGAAATATTTTTCCGGTAAACATGATGATATCATTGGAGGCCATCTCTCCTTACTGTGCATTGCATATTGCTCACTCAACAGAGATATTGCCGGACCAAACCTTTTAGAAGATGCTGCGCAAAATGTAAACTGGAAGAATTTCCTGCCAGAGGCGGCTTTACCTTCTAAAAAATTCACTACTATGGCTTGCTCGTTGGCGGGGATATTCCTGGTGCTGTGGATTGGCAAGGGAATATGGTTTAGCCATGCTGTCGAAGCGCGTCTTGATAAAGGCGAAGACCTGATAAAACTCTCGAACAAACTGCAACTGGAAGAGGTTGGATTGAGGCAGATGCTCAGCGCCAATGTCAATTTCGCCGAGTTATTCCTTTTCCTCGCCGAAACCCTGCCCGAAGGAATCATGATCAAAAACATCAATCTCGATTTCAAATCAGGCGTGGAGATTGCGCTCAAAGGCGGCAACAATCAAAGAGCAGTCGATTTACAACAAAAATTGAATGATAGCCCGTTCTTCCGTGATATCGTACTAGATCGATCTGTAGTCGAAAAAGAAGGATTCATCATATATTTAAGGGGCAAATTACAACCTTCCCGTTAAGCTGACGAGGTAGTTTTGTAAAACGAAGGGATTCATGGTAATGAGTTTATCCGAGCGGGAACAAAGGCTTGCAAAAATCACCGCAATTGCGGCCGCAATTGGCATATTATTTATGGGATGGGGCGTCTTCTTCAATCAGGCAGACGATTCAGCCCTATCCGAAAACACTGCGGTGCATTTTTCAGAACTTTTTGCACAGATGAAAGATATTGATACCCAGAAAGTGCGCAACAACATAATGCGCAAAAAATTGGGCAATAAAGAAGGCAATTTCGCCAGCGAAAATGAAATAATTCAATTGATCGCCGAAATAGAGCAAGTCGCCGGACGTTGCGGCGTTAAAATAAAGAATTGGGATCCCAACACCAACAAACGCGCCAAACCGCTGCCGCGCCTGGATATCAGGGTATCACTGGAGTGTCAGTTCGAGCAACTGGTAAAATTCCTTGATAGCATTAGAAATGCCAAATACATTTGTCAGCCAACTTCACTGAGAAGCAAACTGAAAGACCCTCAAAAACCTGATCTTGATGTAACCATGACGCTGACGACATATCTATTAAATGCACAGCCAGAGCCAGTCACGCCATCAGCTCTGGCTCAGAGGTAAATGATGAGAACCTTATTTTCTAACCGGATTGGACAATTAGCCCGCGCATATTGGCAACCCCTTGCTTTGGCGGTTTTAGCCTTACTGGCTTGTTCGCAAGTTATCGCCTGGGGAGTATCCGCCATTGAACTGAGCAAAGTCGACAAACTTATTGAGCAGACTAAAAACACTGAGCCTGCCGCCCTGCAAACCAAAGATGGCCCCACACCGGCAACTCCCGGCGCACCCCAAGGCATGAATCCGGGCGGCCCTCCTTCCGGTGGAAATCCAGGCGCAAATCCAGCGGGAACTCCTCCACAAGAGAAAAAACCAGCTAAAAATATCTTTATGAAGGTGCAAGTCAACTACATGCTGTCGGCTATCTATCTTGATAAAGCAGTTATCAACGGACAACCTGTCTCTGTTGGACAAAATGTCGGCACAGCGAAACTTAAAGAGATCAACATATTTTCTGTGGTGCTGGAAGATGAAAAAGGCAACCCGATTACAGTACAATTATTCCAGGGTGGAGAAGGCGGCGGCGCACCCTCTCCCATGCCAATGCAACAACCACCGACCAGAAACAACGGCAACAACAAATCATCAAGAGTCAATAGATCACCAAATAGATCACCAAATGCCTCTCTTCCTCCCGGCCTCAAGCGTATGGGCCGCATGGAGGCGCCTGCGGGATTCACTTTCCGGGGCATGTCTATGGATCAACTTAAGAATTTATCGAATGAAGAAAAGATGAATTTGGCTAACAGCATGAGCGACAGCGAAAAGGAAATGCTGAAAAATCGATTCCGTGGACAGCGCTAAATTAATCAACCATGAAAACACATGAAATATCATTAAATATATTAGAGGTTAAAAACATGTCAGGAATATACAGAAACATCCATATAAAAAATCCCAATCGAGGAAATCTCATGTTAAAACGTTTCGCTTTGATAATCATGGTATTCACGCTGCTCTTCGGCTTTCAAAATACTGCTTTGGTATACGCTCAAGAAGAGGAGCAAATAGATCAAGAAGATGCCGCGGTGAAGAATAACGCCGGTCTCGGCGGACTGTTCGCCGATTCAATCAAGAACCTGCTCAAATCGGGAGAAATCTTCTACCCCAATGGAGCAACGGCTAAAGCCATTGAATCAGCCACTCCCGGCGGCCCGGAAAAATTCAAACTTAATTTCAACAACTCCCAAATTGATCAGGTGCTTAAATTCCTAAGTGATATGACCAAGAAACTGGTCTTGAAAACTCCAGACGTCAAAGGCCAGTTCACCATCATGAATCCCAACGAGGTGACCAAAGAAGAAGCCATGCACATCATTGACACCGCATTCCGGTTTCAAGACATCACCTTTGAAGAGACTGATCAAATGATAATTGTGCTGCCCCTGTCCGCCGCCAAGCAACGACTGGGTAAGGTAACCGATAAGTTTGATGAAAGCATCCCCGGTTCACAATTTCAGAATAAAATAATTCACCTGGAGTACGCTTCACCAACTCAACTTAAAGAAGCGCTGACGCCGCTGGTCACAGAGAATTCCAATATCATCGCCGATGACCGTACTAACACCTTGGTTATTACCGATACAATGGCCAACATCACCCGCCTGGAAAGCATCATCAAGCAGTTGGATCAAAAAGGCGCTAAAATCGGCGCATCGGTTCAGGTTTTTAAGTTACGCTACCTAAGCGCCTCCGAAATCGCCCGCAATATGGAAGACATACTGGTCAATCTGGTGGCGGCGAAAATTCCGGGAGATGATAAGCAGAAACGTCGCACCGCAGACGATATGTGCGAAGTGCTGGCCGACCGCAGCACCAATTCTCTCATTCTTTCAGCGCCGCAGGATGCACTCGACACGATAACCGATTATATTGACAAAATGGATACCAGTTCCACCGTTAATCTGGAAACCAAGACTGTCGCCCTGGTCAATGCTGATGCATCACAAGTAGCGCAGGGTTTACAGCAATTCACCATGAATAAGCGCAACCAGGTGTACCATCCGGTTGTCTTCGCCGATTCGCGCACCAATTCAATTGTCATTCATGCTTATCCAGAAGACGTGAAATCCATCAGCGAAGTCCTCTCTGTGTTGGATCATAAAAAATCCTACGACAAACTGACACGGGTTTATGTCCTGGAAAATGCGGACGCCATTGTCATCAGCCAGATGATCAAACAACTATTAACCGATGAAGATTCTAATAATAACAACCGCAGTTATTATTACTCCTATTACAGTTCCCGCAGCCGACGCGGCGATGAAGAAAACCAAATCAAGATCGTCGAAGATCAAAGGCTCAATGCGTTAATTGTTACAGCGAAACCATCCGATTTTCCCATGGTTGAAGATCTGATCGACACACTGGATCAACCTCTCCCTAATTCAAAAGAAGAACCTAGGGTCTATCCGGTTAAAAATGTCCGGGCCACTGATCTGGCTTATATGCTGGATGAAATATTCTCGGCCAAATCACAAAATAATTCGTTCGACTATTTCTATGGTTACAGTCGAGGAAATCAGCAACAGCAACAGATTACCGGATTCAGCGGCAAGATCAAAACCATTGCCGATCCGACCACCAACTCACTGATCGTTTTAGCCGCCACCCCTCGCGCCTTTGGCGTTATCGAGAAACTGATAGAGGAACTTGACCGCATCGCCCCTGAATTCGGCACTACCAAAGTTTATCCTCTCAAAAACGCCGACGCCGGATATCTGGCGACTCAATTAAACGATCTATTCCAGGAAGACCGCCAGAATCAAGGCAACCGCGGCTTCTATTGGTATACCAACCAACAATCCAATAACCAGCAAGAAGACATCAGCAACCTAATCGGCAACGTGCGCATCGTATCCGAAACGCGCACCAACTCTCTATTAGTGACTACCAGTTCACAATATTTCGATTCCATCAATACTCTGATCAACGATTTGGATAGAGAAATATCCCAGGTATTAGTCGAAATTCTTATTGTGGAAATCATTGATGTTAAAGACGACGAATGGGGCATCGACTGGGGCGACAAACTGACTCTGAACGCCCAAGGAACTTTAGACGCTCCTATAAGTGGAATGAACTTTGATCGGGCGGCGATTTTGTCTACTGCGAAATACGACGCCGCCATCAATATCCTGGCGTCGAATGCCAAAACCAACGTTATCGCCCGTCCCAACATCCTGGCGGGTGACAACCAACGGGCTTTTGTTGAGGTTATCAACCGCATCCCCCGCCTGTCAGGAATTTCTCAAGGCAATGTCACCACCACTCAGGAGATCGAATACGAAGAGGTCGGTCTTAAGTTGTATGTCAGCCCCCACATCAACGACGCATCCACGGTTACTATTGAAGTGGATATGGAGACAGGTCAGATTCTCGAACAATTCGCTTTAGTAACGCCCAATGGTTCGGCGCCTGCATTTTCCCGTCGAAAAGTCGAGACGCGCTTAACTATTAAAGACCAGGAGACAGCGGTTCTCTCCGGCGTTATTGATACCAGTTTCACCGATTCAGAAAACGGAATACCCGGCTTAATGCACATACCGGTTCTGGGACATCTTTTCAAAACTAAAGGCAAGAGACAATCAAAAACCGAGCTATTGACTTTCATAACACCATATATCCTGGCCAGCCAGGAGGATCGTTTCAGAATACTTGAAAATCAGAGCGACCGTATCAAGAAATATGATCGCTTCAAGGAGATAATGAAAGACATCGATGTTCGGGTTGGAGTTCATTAGACAATCATTACACCAGTGATATTAAATAAAGTGAATGAAAATCATAATATGTTTTATGTTGATATTAGACAAATATCTTTAATGGCGCCAAATATAATGAAAAAAATTCTACTCGTCCTTCTCATTTTCGCTTCGGGGATCATCTGCGGCATTGCCGTGAATCGCCAATTCGATCCAAATAAACAAAGTGCTTCAGGCGTCGCCGCCAACGAAGATCAATCATCAAAACAGGATGGGAAAGATACGGCGGCCCTCTCTCCCGCCAAAGTTATGAGCGAGCATTTCCTGCCCAGTACCGCGCCCTATTGGCTCTACGCCGACATCAATCAGTGGCGCAAAAATAACGGGAATTTCAATTCATTCCTGGAGCAACCAGCTGTGGCAACCGTTTATAAAGAGTTCTGCGCTTCCCTGCCCCAGGGAGTTACCCAAACCCTGAGCGGACTTTTCTCTTCTTCCGATGAGATGCGCCTCTACTTGCTGCCGCCCAAGGATGATATCCCCACCTCCGTCTTTATCGCGACATTTAAGTTAAGCGGCGCCACCGAGGCTTCCGATACGCTTCCCGGAATTGACGCCTTCATCAGCGCCAATCCCGATTCAGCCACATCCGAAATTCATGCTGGACCAGCAATCATAAAAACCATTGCTTCTCCCATAGGAGAATACGCCTATATGCAGGATGGCGGGCTTTTATGGATTTGCAACAACCCAACCGCCCTGGAGCATTTTTGGAATCAACCGCCGCCGCCTCCTGCAGAAGCCGACGCCGTTAATCCTACGCAAGAGATATTATCGAAACATCCCGATACGCTTTTGGCTCTATTCTCAAACTCAACCCATCCCGGTGAACCGCTGCCCGGTGCGCTTGGCATGATTACGCAAAGATTGAGCGCCTTGGGAGTGATGCACCCAGCCGTCTTGTTCCAATGTAAAGAAAAAGGCGGAAGCATGACCATCGTCGCTCCAAGTGAAACAAAAGCGCCCTGGATGGAACAATGGAAGCCGATTGATAAGTTCCCCTTCGGCGATGACGATCCTGCGGGTCTGTTGGAACTGGCCATTCGATGGCCTCATGCCGGATCCCCCATCTCAGCGACCGCCGCTGAGCAAATCCCGGTCAATGGCGCACCCGCTCCAATTGGGATCACAAAGTCATCCGGAGACATGTCGCAACGTGAAATCAGAAAAACTAAACGCGCAGAACAAAAGAAAAATATTGCGCTGATGAAAGAAATGCAGCAAGAGGCGCCCGAAGGCATACCCGGTAAAGGCCGCATGAATGGTCTTATCAATAAGATGAAACTGCGCATGATATCTCAGCTGCTCCCCCAGGGAGAGACTATCGGCTTGAACATCTACGGTTTTTACAATGACGCACCGACGCTGACAATGGCTTTCCCCGGACTGAATTCAGATCAGTCTTCTTTGCAGCAACTGGCGTCTATGCCTTCAGTTACTTCCAGTTCAATAGAGATCGCCATGCTGCCCGGCGCCAGTTATAAATTCGAAGATAATCCCATAAACCAGATGCTGGGTTTTGAGGAGTTATTATTGATTGAGCGGGATGCCGTAACCTACCTGTTCGACGCCCGTGAAGCGGCGCAGAACTATCTCACCAATAAAGATAATACGCGTTCCACTGCAATGCGTGATCTACTCAATGAGGTTAAATCTCCAGCGCAGATCGAAACTGTATTCTCCAAAGATTTCTTCCGTTTTATTTTAGATACGGAAAAAGAAGAAATTCCAGACGATTTCACGCATAAAGAAGATATCAACGCTCTGTTTGACGAACTTGCCGCGAATAGTAAACCAATGTCCCTGAGCGCAGGGCTGGACGAACAAGTATGGTTTATGGAAACATATACAGAAGATGAACTAGCCCTTTGGGTTGATACAGGATTACTGTTGTGGGCCGCCTACAAATTGATGGGCGCTTAGAGTGATTCACATAAACCAAAGCGGCTTTAGCAGAACAAGGATTATCCGGCATGGAAACCTATCAATTCTCTTGCCGCTGCGATCATAAATCGTTCGAAGTCAAAGCAGCGGAACCATCACGAAGCCTTCACCTTACTTTGGGCGTTGCCACCCTGGGCGTGTGGCTGGTGCTGAACGCCGTCTATCGCATGATCCACCTCTATTGGATATCGCGCTGCCCGCATTGCCGCAAACGCTCCCGTTCGGTTTTTTGGGCGGTATTACTGCTTCTGCTACTTTCAGCGGAATTCGGTCGCGTACTTTATTATTTTCTCATAGCGGCGCCGCATCAGATTGTATCCGACGCCAGTTTCGTAGAGATGCCCCAGGATATGGCGCTCGACGCTCCCTTGGAAACCAAAGACCTCAAAAAAGCGCTGGGCTTCGTATGGTTGTTCGCCGGGCTGCCCACCGCCGGTTTCGTTATTGCTTCCAACTGGCCTTACATGGTGCTAGGATGGCTCAGTTTGCTCACAATAGCGGGTTATATGCTTCCCTCTTTTTATCTTAAACGTGGAGAAGATTAAATGAACTATAACATTTCACCCAGGTTAATTATTTCATTAGCTCTACTAGTTGGTCTTTATGGCTCGATGCCTGCACATTCTCAGGAATCTGAACGGGATCACCATTATACTCCCGGCCAATTTGAAATAGATTCTCGCGCCCAGTGGCAGAAGGTCGATGATGTAATCCGCGCTTTCGGACTTAAGAAAGGTGAAACCATTGCTGATATCGGTGGTGGTTCAGGCTATTTCTCTCGTCCATTCGCTAAAACCGTCGGCCCTGAAGGCGTTGTTTATTGCTGCGACCTGGCTGTCAATCTACTCGAATTCTTACAGGATCAGTCTAAGGAAGAAGGATTAAAAAACATAGTCACAGTATACGCCGCGATGGATCGTCCCATGCTGCCTCCTAATAGCCTGGATCATATCTTCTTCTGCAATACCAACCACCACCTTTCAAACCGGGTTGAATATTACAAAGGCTTGATCCCCCTGCTCAAAAAAAATGGTCAGTTGGTTGTAGTTGATTGGAAGAAAAAAAGACAAAAAATCGGTCCTCCACCAAGCCATAACCACTCACAGGAGATGCTCACCAAGGAAATGAATGACGCAGGCTGGAAACTGGTTAGAGAAATTAAGGATGTGCTCGAATACCAATACTTTCTCATCTTCAAGCCGGAAAAATAACGCGACCCCGATAGTATTTTCATCACCATAATAATTCGCAACGCTCTTTGCGGGGAAGCACTCTACGTATTTTTAAATATTAAAATTTTTCATAAAACCAATCCAACATGTTCATCGAACCTGCAAAATTATTTACACATAGCCCAGATATATGAATAGTACCTATACAATGTTTCACTAAACCTTCATAAGTTCCGTAATATTAAATATTTGAAGTAGAATATCCTTTTCCTTTGTATTATTGATAATACATTTATAATAAAAGACAAATCTGTACGCAGGGATAATTATTCGTAAACAGGTACAGTACAAAAATATATTAGGGAGGTATATGTGTATGAGAGTGTATCATTGTAAGTTTATTCCAGTAGTATTGGGGCTTGTCATCCTATTTGGATGCTGGGCTGGGCAAGCAAACGCGCAAACTGAAAAAGAGATATTGCGCGAAATGCAGCAACAGATCAAAGCGCTTCAATCAAGAGTGACGGAGTTGGAAGGCGTCAACTCAACTCTGCAAAATCGTCTGCAAAAGCAGGAAAAAGTTACCCAGACGATTGAAACATCTGTTGTGAAGGAAGATAAACCGGCGGTAAGCAGCTCGCAAGCCATCGAACTATACGGATACTTGAAATTTGACGCTTCGTATGATACCGATCAAACCAGCGTGGGAAATTTTGCGCAATGGGCTGTATCAGATTCGGTAACTGATGATGATGACCGGTTCAATGCAACCGCCAACCAGACCCGCCTTGGCATGAAATTACATGGTCCTGATTTAGGCGATGCCAAAACCAGCGGCCAGGTTGAAGTCGATTTCTACGGCGGCGGTGCGGAAAACAAGTCTCACCTGATGATGCGTCATGCCTTCATGAAACTTGATTGGCCTGATTATGATTTTAATATCATCGCCGGACAGACCAGTGACGTCATTGCTCCTCTGGTGCCTAACACAATTAATTATTCTGTAGCCTGGTGGGCTGGAGATATCGGCTACCGTCGCCCACAGTTCCGTTTAACCAAAGGATTCGCCGTAAATGAAGAAGTCCGCCTGCAAATGGAGGGCGCATTGACCCGCACCATCGGCGATTCAATCTTTGGCATGAATGCAGGAAGCGCTGGAGAAGATTCCGGCTTCCCGACATTGCAAGGACGTTTAGCCCTTTCATTCCCTCTACTGTCCGATAAAGACACGACCATTGGTTTATCAGGTCATTGGGGACAGGAAGAGGTAGACACCGATCTATTCGATAATGGCAATGATATTGACACCTGGTCGGGCGTATTAGACCTGAACATGCCACTATGCGAAAAAGCAGCGCTCAAGGGTGAAGCCTGGATAGGCGAAAACATGGATGCTTATCTTGGCGGCATCGCCCAGGGAATCCATGGCGTCGACCGTGACGGTAATCCAGCTAACGGCGCTGAATATCCTCTGGAAGGCATCCGCAGTAACGGCGGTTGGGCTGCTTTAGCTTTGGGGCCATTCGATGACTTAACTTACACCATCGGCGCCACCATTGATGATCCTGACAATGACGACCTTAATGCAGCTCAGCGTTCACAGAATTCATCCATCTTTGGAAACGTATTCTGGCAGCTGAATAAGTCTGTATTGACTGGTCTTGAAATATCGTATTGGGATACAGAATACAAAGACCGGGAAGATGGAGACAGCATACGCTTCCAGGCGACTTTAATGTATAAATTCTAGAATTTATACAAAGACTTTGGCTTATTAAAATTAACGGGAGTTGGAAATCTTTTGATCTCCAACTCCCGCTTTGTTTTTTAGACGGATTGACTATTATATTATATACATATAAAACGCGAGTAATTTCTCCAACAAAAAACACCGGATAAAAAATCCCCTCTCCCCACGGGAGAGGGTAAGGGTGAGGGATTATATAAAACCACCCCTGTTTCATACTAAAACGAAAATCAAAACGCTACTATGCAAACAATGAACCAACGAATATTACTCTTAATGAGCGGCGGCGTAGATAGCAGCGTCGCCGCAGTGCTGCTGCAACGCCGCAAGTTTGAAGTGGTGGGCGTCACCATGAATCAGATTGATTCGATTCCAGTGGATGAGTCTGACGCCTGTTGCTCCCGGCAAGCTATTCTTGATGCAAGGGCGGTGGCTGATAAACTGGGCATCGAACATTGCGCGGTTAACACCATGAAAAAATTCGGCGAACAGGTGATTGAACCCTTCATCCAAAGTTATAAGGATGGACTAACTCCCAATCCATGCGTTTACTGCAACAGTTTCGTCCGTTTCGAGGAGGCCTACGAACTGGCGCAGGAACACGATTGCAGTTATGTCGCTACCGGGCATTATGCCCAGCTGATTCATGAGCAGCATGGTACTCCCCGCATGTACCGCGCTAAATTCCGCGAGAAAGACCAGAGTTATTTTCTTTATGGCATAAGGCGCGAGTTGCTCAAGCTAATCCGGTTCCCCCTGGGTGAGATCACCAAAGAAGAAGTCCGCGCCATAGCTCAAGAATTGAACTTACCCACCGCCGACAAAGCTGAAAGTCAGGAGATATGCTTCACCACAGGCCGTTCTTATAATGAGTTCCTGGCGCAATACGTCGAAGATAGAGAAGGCCCCATCCTTGATTTACTGGGCGAACAACTGGGAACTCATCCCGGAGTGATTCACTATACAGTCGGGCAGCGCAAAGGCATTGGATTAACTGATGGACCGTTCTTCGTATGTGAAATTGACGTGAAGAATAATGCTATCATAGTCGGTAAAAAAGAAGACCTGGCGGTTTCTGAAGTAAGCGCTTTTCTACCTCGCTGGATAGACGCCCCACAGGTAGGCGATCAAGTATTAGGGCAGATCCGTTCGCGGCATACGCCGTCGCCCGCGATGGTTACGCAACTGGATGAAAATGGCTTTACAGTTAAATTCGAAAATCCCCAATATGCAGTCGCTCCAGGTCAGGCATTGGTTCTGTCGGTTAATGATGAAATACTAGGCGGCGGGACTATCTCACCCAGAAAACGTTCATGAAACCCAAAACAGCGTTTCAATTATAAAGCAAAGTAGGATGGGGCAAAACGAAAGCGCGTCCCATCAAAACCACCTTTTCGCCGACTCACCATATAATGACATACCGAATTAGCGAGGAACGAAATGCAAAACAGACGACAGTTTATTAAAACCACCGCCGCCGGACTCTCGGCCGCAACCATCGCCGCCAACGGATTCGCCGAAGATTCTAAAAAACCTAACATCGTCTACATCCTGGCCGACCAACTGCGCTATCAATCCTGCGGATACACGGGCGACGCACAAGCGCGGACGCCGAACCTCGACCTCTTATCCATGCAAAGCGTCAACTTTAGACAGGCGGTCTCTTCCATGCCGGTTTGTTCCGCATACCGCGCTTCGCTATTCACCGGAAAGTATACCACCAGCACCGGCATGGTCATCAACGAACTGCGCATGAATCCAAACCAAACCTGCATGGGACATTGCTTAACCAAAGCCGGATACAACACCGGATACATCGGCAAGTGGCATTTATACGCCAATGAACTGGGCAACCATTTCGATCCCAAGAATTCCTTCGTTCCGCGCGGTCCCCACCGCCTCGGTTTTGATGGCTACTGGGCGGCCTATAATTTCCACCATCAGTATTACGGCGAAAACGCCTACTACCACACCGAATCGCCGGAAAAGATTCACTTCGACAAAGGCGTCTACGAACCCGACGGCCAAACTGACTTGGCTATATCATACATACAGAAAGCCAGCCAGTCTGTTAAACCTTTCGCAATGGTTCTTTCCTACGGAACCCCGCACGACCCCTGGACTGATCAAAACGTCCCCACAGAATATTACGACCATTTCAAGAACCAGGAATTTGCCATCCCGCCTAACTACTCGGACAAACTCGATCCCTACGGCGACGATTGGTCGAACATCGATAAAAGTCCCGAAAAAATCCGCGACTGGAAACGGGCCTACTACGCCATGACCGAAAACCTGGATTGGAACGTGGGACGCTTGATGGACGCGCTCAAAAAAATGGGTCTCGCCGATAACACCATCGTAGTATTTACATCCGACCACGGCGAGATGTTCGGCGCACAGGGGCGCATGAAAAAGAATATATTCTTCGACGAAGCGGCCCGCATCCCGTTCCTCATCCGCTGGCCCAAAATGATCCCGGCGGATACCGTTACAGACGCCTGCCTTAATACCGTCGATATCATGCCTACTTTGCTTGGAATGGCAAACCTGGAAATCCCCGGTTCCGTTGAAGGCATGGACCTGAGCCGCATAGCCTTTGGCGAAAACGCCCCCGAACCGGAATACGCGCTGCTGATGAACACCGGCACCTGCGCCGCATGGGAAAACGGTCACGAATGGCGCGCCCTGCGTGACAAGCGGTACACCTATGCCATATTCCGCAAGGACCACCAGGAAATGCTTTTCGACCACCAAAACGATCCATACCAGATGAAGAACCTGGCTTACGGCGGCGTCCATCAGAACCTTATGGAAAAATACCG
This sequence comes from bacterium, assembly GCA_963662285.2. Classification (GTDB taxonomy): domain Bacteria; phylum Hinthialibacterota; class Hinthialibacteria; order Hinthialibacterales; family Hinthialibacteraceae. The sequence continues at coordinate 869,577 of CAXXMV010000006.1, read as the reverse complement.
GACCGCTCTGCAGAAAAAAATCCATTCGCTTAACGACAATTTCGAAGAGTCCACCTACTACCGGGATCACTGGATGGATAAAAACAGAAATATTATTCGCAGCGCAAGAGGAGATTTCTAAGCTAAAGAAGAAGAAGGATGAGACAAAGCACCAGCGTGTCCCATCAAAACCACCTATACATCATAATCATAAACTAAAAGGTATATAACAAATGAAACCAATCCCAATTCCACGCCGTAATTTCTTACGTTCTATAAGCGCACTGGCTGCATTAGGACTAAATCCATCTCAAGCCCTGACCCAAAACACAGAGCAAAGAAAACCCAACATTATCTTCATCCTGGCCGATGACCTGGGTTGGGCCGAATTGGGATGCTACGGCAACACCTTCAACGAAACGCCCCACCTCGACCGCCTTGCCCGAAACGGAATCCGCTTCGACTGCGCCTACGCCGCCGCTCCGGTCTGTTCTCCCTACCGGGCCAGTTTGATGACCGGACAATATCCCGCCCGCGTAGGCATTACCGACTACTTGCGCCCTAACGACCCCAAACACCTGGATGAAGATTTAGTCACCCTGCCCGAAACTTTCCACAACGCAGGCTACAAAACCGGCATCATCGGCAAATGGCATTTAACCGGCTACAAAAACCACGGCGCCCATGAAAGTTCTCCGGACAAACACGGCTTCGACGAAGTAATCATCTCTGAAAACAGAGGCATCTCCAGCGGTAGTTATTTCTTCCCCTATCATTTCAATCGTGAAATCACAAAAAAAATCCCCGGCAAGGAACACCTGGTTGACCGCAGTAATCTGGAAGCCCTTGATTTCATCGAACGCCATCAAGAAGAACCTTTCTTCCTCTATCTAAGCCACTACGCCGTTCACACAAAATTGGACGGTAAGCCCGAACTCGTCCAAAAATATCAAAATAAACCCGGCGCGGGAAAAGATCACAAAGCCAAGCATAACAATCCCCATTTAGCGGCTCAGTTAGAATGTATCGACCAAGGCGTAGGAGACATCGTGCATAAGTTACGCGACCTACAGTTACTCGATGACACCATCATCGTCTTCACCTCCGATAACGGCGGAGAAGACCGCGTCACCACCAACCACCCCCTTCGTGCGGGGAAATCCACCCTATACGAAGGCGGCGTTCGTGAACCATTAATCGTTCACTGGCCAGGAAACATCAAAGCGGGAAACGTTTGTCAAACTCCCGTTTGCAGCATCGACTTCTACCCGACCCTGTGCGATTTGGCAAAAACATCTATTCCAAAACAACATCCTCTGGATGGCGTATCCTTCTCAACTCTTCTTAAAGAACCGAACAATAATTTCCCCGAAAGAAATCTATACTGGTATTACCCTCTCGAAAAACCTCACTTTCTCGGAGGAAGATCAGCAGGCTCCATCCGCTCCCAAAACTGGAAACTGATTGAGTTCTATGATACAAACGAGATTGAATTGTACGATCTTAACAAAGATATCGGAGAGCAACACAATTTAGCCAAACAAAATCCCAATAAATCCAAGGAATTACTGAAGCAGTTAAGAACTTGGCGTGATAAAAATATAAGCAGACATAAAGTAGATCAATTAAAAAAAGCAGGATGAGAAGAAGTAGGATGGGACAAAGCGAAAGCGCGTCCCATCTAAGCCGCCTATCACTTTATTCTTCAATTCTTTCTGTTAAGACATATACTTTTCCATTCGAATCCTGATACAAATCATCTTTGATATGTTCTAAGGTTAGAGTAGTACCTTTTGCAGGTGTTTCTTTGCGTAATTTCATGAGTATCGGGATAATGAGGGTTTCTAATGCAACAAGGATCGCAGTCACAGCAAGTAGCCGGAGATAAAAATCATTGTCAACTTTACTCCAAATCGCGAAATTGACTTGAATCGAAAGTATCCCGATTGTTATCGCTGAAACAGGCTGAATCCATTGATGTCCAAGGTCCAGATGTGGATTCGAGAGAAGAAACGCATGAGCGAATGCGATAGCGAATACAATTATATTCCATGTGCTTTTCCAATACAGTTCATTTCGGATATCAGGCCAGATCCCGATGGTGATCAAGATGGCTGCAATAATTGAAAGGAAGATGCCAAAAAAGCCAAGCGCAATCAATTTCTTTCGTTTTTCCAGAAAAGCCACGCATGACATGGAACAAATACTTGCGCCGGATATGGTTAGACTGGTTAACAGTATCTTGCCTGTAACTGGATCGCTATTGCCACTCAATAGCGCGGCAATAGCAATAAGCGCTGTTAACGCTAAAAAACCAATGAATACCTGTAATGATAATTTACGAATTCTTGTATAATCCATTTCCCCGTCTGCCTCTCCTCAAGAGTACGGTCACAACAGGAAGCAATTACATTATAGAATAAGATTCCCTAAATTTAACCGGAAAATTATCGCTCTATATCTTCAAACACACGGGCGCCAAGGGCAGTAAAGTAGTAAAAGTAGGATGGGACAAAACGAAAGCGCGTCCCATCGAAACCACCTGATTTTCTCAAGAAATAAACGAAAGTCCCTTACGCGCAATAAGGGAAAGCAATTTTAATGAAGTTCCTCGAGGCTTTTTTTTGCCTCGTTCCCACTGGCTAATGGATTCCTTGGAGATGTTCAGATGGTGAGCGAAAACGGCTTGGCTAACCTGTTCCCGTTCCCGTAATGTCCGTATTTCTTCCGGCGTAAACTCATGAATAGGCGTCAAACAGGAATCATCAAACCGCCGCATGGTCTGTTTATCAATCACCCCCGCCTCATACATATCGGATACAGTTTCATGGATTGCAGCGAACGCTTCGCTTTTATAGGTTTTAGTCTTTTTCATCACACTGTACCTCCTGATAGGCGCCCATCTCGATAAGTTTCAGTAAGTCTGTTTCAGATAGAGCAAAAGTAATCTTAGCCAATTCTTTGAAATCCCGTTTTTCCAATTCGCTTATATTATCCCGTTCACTTTTGGAAAAACCATAAACAAAAAAAGCCCTGCTCCCTTGCAGATAAAGAATAATTGACCGATATCCTCCAGATTTACCTTGGTTGGTGCGAGCAATCCTCTGTTTGATTACCCCTCCACCATAATCAACATCTATTTGCCCCTTTTCTATCTCCCTAATCGCTTGGCGTAACTGAGCATCATGGATACATTTTTTTCTAGCAAATTTGGCAAACCACCTGTTTTTAAGAAGTATCATACTCATTTGTTTCACCTGCCAAACCAGAATCTATTCTATAGTACCTAGTTCTATAGATCAAGGGGGATTATGTAAGAATAACATAGGCAAAAGGTCAATAGGATAAAGCGAAAACGTATCACATCGGATTTCTATTAACCTACACATTTATCAACCATGTAAAGTTTACCCGAACCGCCCTATTCCTAAACATAAAATCCTGATAGAACATACCCTAGATATTTGTAATTCACATTGTATTAAAAGACATGAGATACACCAAAGCGATGGGACACGCTGCCGCTTTGTCCCATCCTACTGAACTATTTGCAATATTAGCAGATATGAGTTCACTTAGTGAAAGTAGAAAATAGTAGAAAGTAGGGTGGGCTAAAAGCGAAGCGTAGCCCACCGGAAGCCACCTATGCATCATGGTGGGCTACGCCGCTTCGCGGCTTTTAGCCCACCCTACGCGCTACGCGCTTAAATTAATGATTATCCCCATCCAACAAATTACCTAATCCACCCAGGATAGAGCCTTCACCAACGCTGCCGCCTTTTTTGGGGGCCGCCGCCAGCATACGTCCCGCCAGGCGGGAGAATGGCAACGATTGCAGCCAGATTTTTCCGGGGCCTTGCAGGGTTGCGAAGAAGAGTCCCTCTCCGCCGAACAACATGCTTTTGATGCCGCCAGCTTGTTGGATATCAAATTGCACCCGCGGTTCAATGGCCACCACGCAGCCGGTATCGACATGCAGCACTTCACCGGGTTTGAGCGTACGCTCCATGATCGTACCGCCAGCATGTAGAAAGGCCATGCCGTCGCCTTCCAGTTTCTGCATGATGAAGCCCTCACCGCCGAATAATCCCGTCAGGATTTTTTTCTGGAAATGAATCCCGATAGATACGCCTTTAGCGGCGCACAGGAAACTGTCTTTCTGGCAGATCAAACAACCGCCCATATTTCCCAGGGTTACGGGGATCAAATTTCCAGGGAACGGCGCTCCAAAAGCCACATGCGCTTTACCGCTGCCCTCATGGGTGAAGACGGTCATAAACAGGCTTTCTCCGGTCAACAGCCGCTTCCCCGCCCCCAGCAGTTTGCTCATGAAACCGCCGGTCTGTTGCGAGCCGTCGCCGAAGATGGTCTGCATTTGAATGCAGCTATCCTTGTACATCATGGCGCCCGCTTCAGCCACTGCGCTTTCGCCGGGATCAAGTTCAATCTCGACGAACTGCATTTCAGTTCCGAAAATCTTGAAATCAATTTCATCCGCGATAGTAGGTCTGGATGATGGAGGTGGGGCGGATGGCGTAGAAGGTTGACATAATTCGGCCACCTGAGAAATCGGAACCCACTCGGCTAAACCCTCGCGCCAGGCGAATCCGTTGGGATTGGCTTGCGCTTTCTGGGCTGCTTCTGATTGATCGAATGGACCCAACTGCTGCCCTTCGTAACTTAGAAACCACTGAGACATGATATACCCTCCAGAATTATTCTTTTTTTGAATTCTAATAAAAAGTTACTTAAAATTTTGTATAGCACAGATAGTAATTATACGCTAAAGACGTTACGTTTATTCAAAATTCCTGGTTTATCACACAACCCTCATGCTATTCCCAATTGAGTATGAATATTCTGAATAGCATCATCGTCTAAGGCCAACCGTTCCGCCAGAGTTCTCAGATAGGTATGTTCAGCCTCAGTATCGGCTTCGATTGATAACAACGAAACGGCATAGACTTGCTGCGCCAATTCAGGCGTATTAGCCAGACCTACTATAGTCTCCAGATCAGCGGGAGATAACAGCTCATGCAGAATGAAACTGCGCTCATCATCATCCAAATCAGCCGATTGGAATTTTTCCAGAATCCGGTTACGCTCATCCTGATCGATTACTCCATCCGCATTAGCGGCGGCGATCATGGCGCGGATCAAAAGCACAGCTTCCTGCCCGGCGGCGTCATCATTATTCGCCGCTCCAGCGTATGGCGGAGGAGGCGGCGGCGTTGCAGCTGAGGCGCCGGGAGGCGGAGGTGGAGTTGCTCCGGCGTAAGGCGGCGGCGTCGGATTACCAGGCGCCGTAGGTCTTGGTGGAGCCGAGGATGAGAATGTGGGTGAAGATTGCGACTGATTGGTGAAATGGTCAAAAGCCGCCAGCGCCACTCCCAGCGCACCCATGCCAACCGCTGCCTTGGTTCCCATACCCATGCCGCGCCCCATGCCCATACGCATCAATCCGCCAAGTAATTTTTCTGGATTCATTATATTAACCCTCCCTAGAGTTGCGTTTCATTATATTTGGTTTAAGCTTTATATATTATCACGCAAAAAGAATTCATGGTCAGGGTTCATCTTGCAGGAAATCTGGAAAAGACCTTGTCAAGCAGTATGATATGCATATCATATTCGGAACTTTACGTGATATCCGAATAAAGTGATAAGATATAAACTATGCTTGATACAAAGCATTGATGATAGAATTCTCCCTCCAAGCCTGGGGGGAGTTAGAGGGGGGTTGCGTTTCGACCAAACAACCCCCTCCTAACCTCCCCCAAACTTGTTGAGGAATTATGATATTACTAAGTACTTACCATGATTGCATCAGAGAAAACTGGAGAGCATTAAATGACTATTTCCATAACTAATATAGAACAGACCGTAAATGATATTGTCCACGAGACGCTAGTGGTGGATATGCACACCCATTTATTCCCCCCGTCTTTCGGTTCTATCCTGCTATGGGGCATCGACGAACTTCTGACATACCATTACCTGGTAGCGGAAGTAATGCGCGTTGATCCCATACCTTATGCGCAATACTGGTCAATGTCAAAAACTGAACAGGCCGATCATATCTGGAAGCATCTGTTCATCGAACGCGCTCCCATTTCTGAAGCATGCCGGGGCGTCGTCACCTGCATTCAGTCACTGGGATTCGATCCAGCTGAACGCGACCTCGAATCAATCCGCGCTTATTTCCGTGAACAAACAGTTGATCAATATATAGAGACGGTTTTCCAAAAAGCCAATGTAACCTACGCCGTGATGACCAATGATCCCTTCGATCCGGTAGAGCGCGAAGTATGGGATAATGTCGGTTCCAATCATCCCCGCTTTCAGGCTGCTCTGCGCATTGATCCATTATTAATGGATTGGGATGTCGCCTCTTCGACGTTGCGCCAAACGGGTTATGAGGTTGGAACCGATTTCACCGATGCTTCGGCTAAAGAGGTGCGCCGCTTCCTGAGTGATTGGTCGGACCGCATCAATCCGCGTTATCTGGCGGTTTCACTGCCGCCCAGTTTCAAATATCCCGATGACAGCATCCGCACCCGTATTCTCAAAACCTGCATTCTGCCTTTCGCCCGTGAACGCAACCTGCCCTTCGCCGCCATGATCGGCGTCAAGAAACTGCTTAATCCCGAATTGCAACTGGCGGGCGACAGCGTGGGACGCACCGATCTATCCTGCGTCGAAAATTTATGCCTGAAACATCCTGACAACCGGTTCCTGGTAACCATGTTGAGCCGCGAGAACCAGCATGAACTATGCATCATCGCACGGAAATTCGGCAACCTGCTGCCCTTCGGCTGCTGGTGGTATATGAATAATCCCAGCATCATCGAAGAGATCACCCGCGAACGCCTGGAACTATTGGGATGGAGTTTCGTACCGCAGCATTCCGATGCGCGGGTGCTGGATCAGCTGCTCTATAAATGGCCTCACTCACGACGCATCATCGCCGATGTCCTGACCGATAAGTATTCAGATATACTTATTTCCGGTTGGACTGTTACCGAAGAAGAAATCCAGCGCGACGTTAAGCGTCTCTTTGGAAACAATTTCGAATCATTCGCTTCATGATAAGAAACAATCCCTTTCCGCAATAATTGTTTTATCACCAACTTCCATTAAAATAATATTAGACCTCACATTCTCCCCCCAAGTTGGGGGGGAGTTAGAGGGGGGTTGTTCTTCAACATATCCAACCCTATCCGAACCTTACCCAATTATAGGGAAGGAACCAAACACTTTATTCAAATATGGAAAAGGAGAAACAATGATAGCAAAAAGTTATTTGTATGGCGCAACCTTATTGTTATGCCTGGCGTTTTTACCTGATGCGCAGGCTCAAGAAGTCATCCTGGATGACTTCGAGTATGAAGACCCCGGAATGATTTTTGACAACTACAACTGGCTTGGTGCAGGCGAGGCCTATCTCGCCGATCTCGACGCCGATTCTCATGCCATGGAACTATATCTATTCTATGACGGCGCGATATGGGGCAGTTGCGGAGTTCAAGCATTTGAAACAGAACCGTTTTCTTTCCAGGATGGTCAGGTCTTAACCTATGACATCAAAGGCGATCCAGAAAACTTTACTAATGATGGCGTAGTACTGGTTTTCCAATTTCGCGACTCCGCTGGTGAAATTTCCCGCTTCCTGGATTACACCGGCCCCAAATCATCGGCTTGGACAACAATCAGAGTTCCTTTCCGGGCTTTCGCAGACAGCCCCTGGGACGCCAATCCTGATGTATCAGCCAATCTGGAAGACATTGTTAACTGGGAAATTTTGGTTCAGGGCGTTGGGGGAGAAGTTATTGATCCCTATGAAGCCACCATCTATCTCGACAACATAAAGATCAACGACGAAGCGCCCGCCGCCAGCGGCGACCAGGTGCTGGATGATTATGAATATGAGAATCAAACCGCCCTCACCAACGCTTACGCCGGAACGGGAACTTCAGGGCTAGGCTCAGCCCAATTATCAACCGATAGCGTTGAAGGCGCCAACTCCATGAAACTGGCTATGAGCTTTGACGGCGGCATCTGGGGATACGCTGGCGTACGTTCGATGAATCAAGCGCCATTCGCTTTTAACGCTGATCAAGCGATACGCTATCAAGTCAAAGGCGACCCCGACAACCTGGTCGACGATGCGGTATTGATCGTCTTCCAGCTGCGCGACGACACTGGCGAAGTGATCCGTTATCTTGACGCGGTCGGCCCCAAATCGGCTGAATGGACTACCATCACAGCATCCTTCAGCGCCTTTGAAGAAAATCCCTGGGACGCTCATCCGGATATAGAAGCCAACCGGGGCAGCCTGATTGGTTGGGAAATTTCCATCCAAGGCGTGGGCGGCGAACCTGTAGACGCTTTTGAAGCGGCTATTTATATCGACCAACTCGAAATCATAACCATTCCTAGTGAACCGGTTGATCCTAACTACACCGTTAACCGCATTGATCCTGCAGATGCTCCCGACGTAACCGACGACGCGCTTGACGCAGTATACGCCGAATCGGCTAACGAGATTTCCCAATGGGAAGACGACTCCTACCTACCCGTTGGAGAGCCTTACAACATGACCCGCTCATACATCCTGACCGATGGCGTCAAACTATATTGCGCCTTTGTTCTGGTCGATCCCGACACCAGTTCACTGGTAACCGACTCCGAAAACGATACTCTGCTCAAATGGCAGACCGACTCCTGGGAAATCGTCTTTGCACCCAATCCCGGAACGGTGGACGGTCAGGAATATGTAAAATTCGCCGGCGATTCAGCTGGATACTGGGATGACATCTCTCCCGACACAGCAGGCGGAACGGATTGGAACGCTCCTTCATTCCAATACAACGCCTACATCATCGACGCCAACACCTGGGCCGCCGAGTTCTCAGTAGATATCGCTGATATCGAACACATGTTTACCGGCTACGATTCCTATGGACACATCGGAATGCAAGTCAAAGACCCAGGATTAAACTTCGCCTTCCCAAGCCGCTCCAGCTTCAGCAGCCGCGACGCCCACTGGGACCTATCAGCCCTTGAACAGCCCGTACCTGTTGCTGAATGGCAACTATTCTAATAACACCTACCATGTAATTATGAAAATCCCGGCGGTGATTATCCGCCGGGATTTTTTTAGCATTTAGCAGCATAACAACTTTAATTGACTTTTATGCAGCGTTAATGCTAAAATCGTAGTGATGCAAGGATAAGATTTTCGATTGGAGAAGTCATCTACCTTTGACAGAGCCGGAGACTTGATATGGTGAACTGCTCAAAGCGGATTTCTTTGTTGCCGAACAGAATCAAAGGGGAATTCAAGACGGAATATAATGGAAAAACTAAACTGTATAGAAATCTGCGCCGGGGCTGGTGGGCAGGCTTTAGGCCTTGAGCGTTCTGGTTTTGAACCAGAGGCATTGATTGAAATTGACAAGCATTGTTGTAATACCCTTAGATATAACAGACCTAATTGGAATGTAATCGAAGCTGATATCAGAGAATTTGACGCAACTAACTATAAAAATATCGATCTTCTTTCAGGTGGCGTACCCTGTCCCCCTTTTTCAAAAGCTGGTAAGCAATTAGGCAAAAAGGATGAACGTGACTTATTTCCCGAAGCATTGCGTCTTGTTGATGAATGTCGACCCCGTGCAGTGATGTTAGAAAATGTACGTGGATTTTTAGATGCGGTCTTTGAGAACTATCGCTCTAAGTTGAAACGGCAATTTGAAAAAATGAATTATGTTGTCGATTGGAGATTGCTTAACTCTTCTGACTTTGGCGTATCACAGTTAAGACCCCGTTTTGTTATTGTTGCTATCCGCAAAGATATTTCTGAACTTTTTTCCTGGCCAAAAATTCATGACAATAACCCTCCAAGCATTGGTGAATTACTTTATGACCTAATGGCGTCATGTAATTGGAAAGGCGCCAAGAAATGGATGAAACAAGCCGATGATATTGGGCCTACCATTGTGGGTGGATCCCGAAAACACGGTGGACCTGATTTGGGTCCCACACGCGCCAAACGAGCATGGGCGACGCTTGGCGTTGATGGAATGGGCATCGCCAATGAACCACCTGAAAAAAACTTTGTAGGTATGCCAAAATTGACCGTTGAAATGGTAGCAAGAATTCAAGGATTTCCTGATGACTGGCATTTCACTGGTAAAAAGACTCCAGCTTATCGTCAAATTGGTAATGCTTTCCCTCCACCTGTTGCACATGCGGTTTCTAGACAAATACACAAGTGCTTATCGCAGAGGAAAATATTCACTTTAGCAGGATAAAGGAATCACGTTATGTCAAAAAAGAAAGGCGCAAGAACAAAACTAAGAGAATATTTTCTTGACAATATTGGCAGAATCATGGATTCTAATGAATTACGTGAAGTGGCTGGTGGAATAACTGAATGGGCGCGAAGGGTAAGAGAACTGCGCACTGAAGAAGGATATCAAATCCAAACTCACAATGACCGTAGTGACCTGATACCCGGCCAATATATTCTTGAAAACCCAAATCCTCAGCCAGCATTTGAACGCAGTATCTCAAAAGAAACACGCGCTTTTGTGCTGGATAGAAACGGTTTCACTTGCCAGATGTGCGGCGCTGTAGCCAGCGAACCTCACCCTTATGATCCATCACGAAAGACCCGGCTCCATATAGGTCATATCGTTGACAAGTCCCTGGGTGGAACAGATGATCCTTCAAACCTTCGCGCCCTATGTTCAATCTGCAATGAAGGCGCCTCTAATCTAACCTTAGAACGACCTTCTTTGCAAAAACTTTTGATACAGATTAGAAGGGCAAAAAGCAGCGACCAGGTTGAAACCCTTAAGTGGTTGATAAAAAAGTTTCCCAAGCAAACCAGAGAAATCTTAGATAATGAATAAATTATATCGAACCGCTTTAGTGTGTGGACTGATACCATTATGCATCAGTATCAGCCTGATCCTTGCATGCTTGCTTGTTAAAAACAGTTTGTTGCTAATTTTAATTTTAACATGTTTACCACATTTATATTTTGGCCTACCTTTATGTTTCATTGGCGGAATATGCCTGACAATATCTTACAAAAAAGCCAGAAAAAGAAATATTGAAAATCTTCCAAAAAAGACTCTACAGGCTTTATTCGTTTTGATCATTAATATTCCAATTTCAATAGGCATCTCAATCTTATTTAGTTCTTTAGTCTACACAAGCACAGCTGTTTTTGAGAATCAGTCAGATATTGTTATCAAGGATATATGTTTATCATCCCCAAAACAATCATATAAATTCGGTGATGTCTCGCCCAATAAAACTGTTGAAAAGAAATATAGATTTCACACTTCTATGGCTGTTAAATATTCGTTTACCAGAAACGGGATAAAGTATGAAGATAGAATGTTCATTTTTGATGCTTTCTACATTGGAAAGAAAGTAAAACTAACCATTACAAAATCAGGTGAGATTATAATAAAGAGAATTCCACAAACACTCGACTTGATCATAAATAAGCAAAACATTTAGCAATAAGTTTATCGCAATCAATAAAATAGTTGCTTTTTCTTCGTAATACTGCTGTATAATGATTTTTTGAGACAAGAATACTTATGATAATTTGGCTTTATGGAGTAAAAATTCTATAATTGGAGTTCCGCAAAGTCTCAATTGGAGAAAGAAAAATGTCAATGCCGCACGTCACAGTAACAGTCCACAATCCAGCTCAATTAGACAAGTCATGGGATGGATTGTTTCTGGTTGATACGGGGGCGGTCGATTGCCTGGTTCCGGCGAAGCATTTACGGGCAATCGGGCTGGAACCACGCGGCAAGCGGATTTATGAACTTGCCGACGGCAGCGAAGTGAAACTGGATATCACAACAGCGGAAATCGAGTTCATGGGTGACTTGGTAGGCTCAACCATAATTTTCGGCGCCGACGACGCCGAACCAATCCTGGGTGTAACCGCCCTGGAATCCTTAGGCATTGAAGTCGACCCACGCAGCCAAAGCCTCAAACGCCTCCCGGCGGCGCGCCTGAAATCCATGCCTCCAACTGAAACAAACAAGTAATACAAACATAAGGAAAATAGAATGGATAAATTGTATAGTAACTCATTACTATACTGCCTGACGCCGTTATGCATCGCTATTGATGGATATTGGATAAAACGGTAAAATCCCTAATCGTCCGGCTCTTGCCATTGTACGCCAACACTCTATTTATGGTGCAATAGAACTCATGTACCGCCAGTCATTCGATGCAAATATAAATGATGCAACGGTAAATAATCAAAGAAAAATAATAATGAAACCTTTTATGCGACTCGTGACATTAACCAGCCTGTTTATTGCCTTGATTTTGATATACGGCTGCAACCGGCAAAGCCTTGATTCAGCTGAAACAAACCAGGGAAAGTTAGTCAACTTATACGTTGGTCCCATTGAATCTTTTGCAGATTCCTGCGCTGAATGTCATGGAGAGAACGGTTCTGATTTCGAAGAAAGTTTCAAAGAAATTAAAGACGCCAATCTAGTTGCGAAAATTCGTAACATGATGCAAGGACCAGCCAAACTGGTTGCTTCATCGGATCATGAAATCAATGCCATGTTCGCTTATCATCAAGCCTTGAGAGACGATAAAATATTCCTGATCGTGAACAATGCTGCATCCATCACGGGAGGAAAAGATACGAAATTAAACGGCAATGTCACTCCAGATGCATCGATCACCCTGACTAAAGAACAAATTTCTCTCCAAGCGGATGTTACCGGCTTCGAATGGGAAATTGACAATCCCCCCAATCCACCGTTCACGCTGACTGCAACAAGAAACGGCCAGGAAATATCATTTGATTTCCCTGACCGTCAGTGGAATGAATTATCTGAATAAAAAAGCCTGCAAAACCAATACTTGCTTAACCTGTAACAGAATCAAAAGCGCCCTGGCTTTCTGGTTCATGTCCGCAATACAGACAGCGGCGGTGCTTATTGGACATGGTTCGCCCGCATTGGGTGCAGGTGATAGCCGTATGGCGGAATTTACCGTCAAGTTTACCGTCAGAAAGATCGATCTCTGTCATCTTTTTCATTAAATCATCCTCAGTAACATCGGAGGATTCTTTTAATAGTTCCCATATAGCCATATTAATCAAAACCAGTTTGTCGATTTTATCCTGGAACTGTTGCACCATTGCGGCTGCATCAACAGCTTTTTCCGCACTATGGTGCGCGGTTGACTCCGCTTTGGCAATCCGGCCTTGTTGATACATTTCCCATATTAAACTCATCGGTTTCCTCCACCGTTATTTTTGATACATATTAGCATGGAATCAGTTTAATTCACGACTCCGCTTGAATAAATATTCTCATTACCTGAAATTTCAAGTAGAATCATAAAATTGCCGATACTATTAACAGTTGTTAATATTAAGCATTATGCGTACTTTGTACCATATTTATATTCCAAAGGAGATTTTTATGAAGCGTTTTTTTCAATCCACTCTCTTATTGACTTCTACCTGTATGATTTTCATGTTCGCAAGTTCTCTTTCGTATGCTCAAACAACTACCTATCAGAGTAGTGGAAAAACTCACCGCTTGATTCAGGTTCCCAACAAGTATGTCGTTGGAGTTTCTATTGAAAAAGATAGCGCAAGTACGAAACGCAGAGCGCTGCAATCAATCAAAAGCCTCGAATCGCAAATGCAGAACATAACCAGTTCGCGCTATATCGGCGGAGGACTTACAGTAGTCACTACCAATGATTCAAGCGCGCCTCAACCAAAGCAAAACTCTCTGCAATCAATCGATCAAACGCAATTCATCTATCCGGTATACCATCGGCCTGGAAGCAAACTCTTAGTCTATCCACGACCAGAAGTTATCGTATGCGTAGCTCCGGGCGCCAATATCGAATCAATCGCCAACCGCTATGATATGACGATTATCCGGCCGCTTCTATTCACTGATGATCAATTCATACTAGGTTTTGATGCATCCCGCGATCCTTTTACGGTATCTGATAGTTTATGGAATGATGCTGACGTGGTCTGGTCTAATCCAAACTTCGCCAAACAGATTAAGAAACGTTTTAAGCCCAATGATTACATGTATCCTAAGCAATGGCATCTTAATAACACTGGTCAAAACGGCGGTAAGCCCGGCGCCCATGTCTCCGCCGAAGCCGCCTGGGATTTGCAGATGCCAAGCGCCAATACGGTTATTGCGATAGTCGACGACTCGGTTGACATTAACCATCCTGACTTAAATATCTATACCAATCCCATCGAAGCCGCTGGAACGGAAGGCGTTGACGATGATAACAACGGCCTGATCGATGATATCCATGGCTGGGATTTCGGCAATAATGATAATGACCCCAGTCCTGATAATGCAGAACAAGCGCATGGAACATCAGTAGCTGGAGTAGCGGCAGCTATTGGAAATAATGCTATCGGCGTTGTAGGCGCTTCTTTTGGCAGCGCTATTCTTCCCGCTAAAATATATTTTGGTAGTGAAGAAGAACCTACTGAAGAAGATGATCTGGCAGTAGAGTCATCCATTGCCGACGCGCTTCGCTATGCAGCGAAATACGCTGATGTAATTAACAATTCGTGGGGAAGCATAGATCAGGCCGATCTGGTTTTTTCAGCACTGGATTTCGCGACATCTGATCAGGGGAAACGTGGAGATAAAGGCGTCCCCGTTTTATTCGCCTCAGGCAACGACGCCAGTTCATTCTATACCTTTGAAGCAGATTACTCTCTGGAACCGGGTCAACACACCATCGAATTCGTCTATGAAAAAGATGCTTCTGGATCATCCGGCGAAGATATGGTTATGATTGGATCTGCCTATTTGGATGATATTGAAGATGAGAGTAATTACGTAATAATTTACGCTGATTCAACTGATTTTCTTGATGAATTAAGCAGCAAGGGAGATGCCCCGTTCCAGATCATACCAACAGATTTAACCGAAGATGGTTATGTATTTCAAAGCGGTGATATAGATGATAATCAGTCCAGCGTATTGGTTTGGGAAACTGATTTTGATGCAGAATCTTATCTGTATGTTAATTTTAGAATAAGTTCAGAAGCAGATAAGGACTTTTTCCGTATTCTCATTGATGGTCAAGAAGCAGACGGATATGTGTTTCTTGGATATGATGAACAGGATGAAGAGATTCTTTTAGAACAACCATTCAGTGGAGATATGCCTGAGAATATATCTCCACTGATAGGAGAAAATCTACATCCAAAAGTTATCAATATTGGCGCCAGCAACGATCAGGATGTTCGTTCTTCATACAGCCAATGGGGACCGGAAATTATGTTTCTCGCTCCCAGTGATGGTGGATCATACAATCAGTCGATTACGACTACGGATGCATCTGCTCCGGGTTTGGGATATGATCCCGTTTCAGCTTACGATTCAACCTTTGGCGGAACCTCATCGGCTTGCCCGTTGGCCAGTGGCGTTGTTGCCTTGGCGCTTACCGCTAATCCCGATTTATCGGTTGATGAATTATTGGATGTATTGAAGGAAACTTCCATAAAGATCGGCGATCTGCCTTATAATGCCGATGGCTTCAATGAGCAATATGGCTATGGCCGCCTCGATATGGCCGCCGCCGTCCAAAAAGCGTTGGATATGAAATCTACTAGCGTCTCTGGTTGGGAATTACAATAAACTGCGTAATTACATTCACATTGACTAAAAGGGGCGTCCCATCGGACGCCCCTTGGTTTATGCGTCTGCAATTATTCCACCCGTCTTCTCTAAAAAATCAACCATCTCATCCGTTATCGGTATAGGGTCGTCAAGCGTCATATTGATATGGATTTCGTCGCGGATATAAGCAGCAAAGATTTTGAATTCTTCAACCATATCCGGCGATACCCAATACTCCATCCGGCCTTCTTCAGCTTCTACAGTACGAACCACCACCATGCCTTCATGGTCATCAAGCAGTGCATTGACGAATCCAATATCCTTCTTGGGCAACCGGCCGGGAAATATTACGCAATCTTCTTGTTTAGGCTTCATAAATGAATAAATACTCACTTTCAGTATAAAACATATTTTATTATTGATTTGACCTGAAAACAATCCAAAGAGATTCTATTCTCCTCTCTCAATTAATGTATTGTCCATTATTAAAAGTTCTATTAGAATAGATATAGTTGAGGTGATTGATTATGACTCTAACCATACCGGTTCTGCCCGTACCACTAGCCTATGATGCTGATGGCGTACTCCGCGTCGGAGAAACACGGGTTACGCTGGATACAGTTATCGATACTTTTAGAAATGGCTCTACAGCAGAGGAGATAGTGCAACAATATCCATCACTGAATTTGGCGGATGTATACCATGTAATTAGCTATTACCTACAAAAAACAGATGAGATTAACGCTTACCTTAACGACAGGCGTCAAAAGTCTAAAGAAATTCGACGACAAAATGAATCGCGTTTTGACCCTCATGGCATCCGGGATCGTTTACTTTCCCGCAAATCCTGACAAATGCTCCGTTTGTTTACTCAAAGAAGCCATTTTCTCCTGTAGCCATCCTGATATAAAATTATCTCTTTATCCGATTGACAACATGCGATATATATGACCTAATAGATATATTGAGTCGCATGATATCAATAGATGGATTTTATTAATGCGGGAGAAAAAAAATGAACTTTCAGAAGACGCAATTGAATTGCGCTAAATGCCCAATGAACCGCCGTAATTTTCTTAGAACCGGATGCATCGCCGGAGCTGGAGCAGCAGGAATCCTGGCAAATCCCAGCCAGCTAAATGCGGAACAGAACAAATCCAAAGTTAAAATCCGCATCATCTATTCACTACATGCTGAGGTTCAACCCGGACCGGACTGGCCTAACGTTGGTTTCGATTTTAAGCCTTTCATGGAAAAAACAAATAAACAACTAGCCGAACAATTCCCCGGTTTCGAGTTTGTCACCTCTATGGCCAAAGGCGAAGAAGAAGCCAAAGCGATCCTGGCCAAAGATAGTTCAGAGAACATTGACGGTTACCTGGTCTACCAATTGAACTGCTGGAACCGGGTAGTTCAAACCATCGCAACCTCTAACAAACCGACTCTCTACGCCGACTTCCAATATGGCGGCAGCGGCGGATTCCTGGTTTACACCGCGCGTTTCCTGCGTGACAAGACGCCCAACCTGGGTTTCGTGGCCTCATCCAAATTTGAGGACTTGGTCAACGCGGTTAAATGCTTTGAAGTAGTTAAACGAGGCGGATCACCCGCTGATTTCGCGGCAGCCACCAAGCAAGTGCGGATGGCTCATACCCCCAAATGCGGCGACCTCAGTTGTATAGATGA
Source organism: bacterium (assembly GCA_963662285.2). Lineage (GTDB taxonomy): Bacteria > Hinthialibacterota > Hinthialibacteria > Hinthialibacterales > Hinthialibacteraceae. The sequence goes on along the minus strand of CAXXMV010000006.1, from coordinate 852,226 downwards.
CCCCCTGTCGCTTCTTTCTACAGAACAATGCGTAAAGCGCTTGAAAGAATCAAGGATTCTGGCGGTTCTCGATCAGAATGCTAAACCCGCTGAAGATATCTTCGGCATCCCCATGGAATTTATTACTTTCGCCGAAGTAAATGAAGCCTGGGAGAAAGCCGATAAAGATAAAAGCCATGAGGTTGCAGAAGAATGGTTCAGAAACGCCACAGACGTCATTGATGTATCCAAAGAGACGCTCCTGACCTCCGCCGCCATGTATCTGGGCATGAAAGAAGTTCTCAAAAAACATAACGCCAACGCCATCACCATCAACTGCCTGGGAGGATTCTACGGTGGACACATCCACGCCTATCCCTGCCTGGGATTCCACGAACTGAATAACGAAGGCCTGATCGGCGCCTGTGAATGCGATACATCTTCTACCGCATCAATGGTAGCAGTAACCGCGTTGACTCAGGGACGCCCAGGTTACATCTCCGATCCGGTTATCGATACATCCAAACGTCAGATTATCTACGCCCATTGCGTGGCTTCAAATAAAGTTTTTGGACCAGATGGCGAAACCAATCCGTTCTCAATTATGACTCATTCAGAAGACCGCCAGGGCGCTTCAGTGCGTTCGATGCTTCCATTGGGTTATATGACCACATCTATAAAAGTTAACCAACAGCGTAAAGAAATTATCTTCCATCAAGGCAAGACCGTTGCCAATGATCCTGATGACCGGGCATGCCGCACCAAACTAGCTGTCGAACCTGTCGGAGATATCGAAAAACTCTTCTCCCAGTGGGATCAATGGGGCTGGCACCGCGTCACAACCTACGGCGACCTTAAAGAACCCATTTTTGATTTAGCCGACCGCATGGGATGGAAGATAGTCAAAGAGACCTGATCAAAACTGATGAGGGGAATATTAAATTCCCCTCATCTTTACCCTGTTAAGTTCCCGTACGGTGGATCGCGTTTTTTGACCCACTGAATCAATTATTATCGGTGGGTCGGTAAGGCGTGACCCACCCTACATAACTAATATGTCAATTGGTTTCATAATAATTCGGAACAATCATAGATAAACTTTCAGCCTTATATATATGGGAGAGACAATTAGTATGAGCGATCATTCACATCATGATGACATGGACGATATGTGCAGTGGAAGCTGCTGCATGCATAGCAGGAGATCATTCCTTAAAAGCGGCTCGGCTGTAGCCGCCTTGACACTGGCTTCAGGTAAGGCCTGGAGTCAATCAAGATTGAAAACCGAAAGACCTGCATGGGCTTTGGATGGGTGGGATCCGAATCAAGATTTTGTGCAATGGGGCAAGCCGCTGCGCATTCAACCTATACTGATGTATACCGTCGCCACTCCCAGAAAGCAACGCTCCTGGCGCTCATGGGGCGGCGTCTTGACTGACCAGTCCGCTAATGAGGAAGTGCAGCGCATTGATAATGAGTTGCAAGATTTGGCCAAGCAAACCGAGTTCCCCATCGAATGTTTGAAGCCTGTTAAAGTTAAAACAGTTGAAGACGCCCAACGCGCTCATAAAGCAGACGCTGATATATTCATCGTCTATCCGGCGTCAGGTTCAGGCAGCACTCTGCAAGCCTGCGTTTCAGAAGATAAAAATACTCTGATCTTCGTGCGACATAAATCCGGCCCGGTTTATTACTGGTATGAATCATTGAGCGTCGCCTACCTCAAAACCGACCGCGAAGAATTCCGTCAGGGCGATCCGCCAAGATTGAAAAACATGCACGTCGATGATGTAGTAGTTGACGATATGGATGAACTGAAATGGCGTTTGCGGGCGCTATATGGCGTCCATAATCTGGTTGGTTCAAAGATGATGGCCATAGGCGGCGTCTGGGGAAAATACGCTGGCGACGCTCCTCAAATCGCACGCGATAAATTCAAAATGGATCTGGTCGAGGTTACCTACGATCAACTCGAACCACGGATCACCAGTGCATTGAACGATGTAAAACGTATGGACCGCGCCCGTAAGTGGACCAAGCGCTATCTCTCCCTGCCCCAAACCACTTTGCAGACTGATGAATCTTTTGTGGTAAACGGCTTTATGCTCTACGAACTATTCAAAGAGCTGATGATCGAAAACGGCGCGCCAGCTATGACTATCAAAAGCTGTATGGATGTGGTTATTCCCATGTCCAAAACCACCGCCTGCCTGACGCTTGGTCTACTCAATGACGAAGGTTTGATTGCCTTTTGCGAGTCGGATTTCGTGGTTATGCCAGCGGGAGTGTTGATGCGGCACATCACCGGTACGCCGATCTTTATGCATAACTCCACCTTCCCCCATAAAGGTATCGTGACCTGCGCTCACTGCTCCGCTCCCCGCAGGATGAATGGCGACCGCTACGAACCGACCATCGTAATGACTCATGAAGAATCCGACTACGGTTCAGCGCCTAAGGTAGAGATTCCCGTCGGACAGCAGTTGACCTTCATCGATCCCGAATACACCCGTGGTCGTTGGCTGGGATTCAGAGGCGCAGTAGAAGATAATCCGTTCTATGAAATCTGCCGCTCACAGCAGGATGTCAAGATCGAAGGCAAGTGGCAGAAGTTGCTGCATGAAGTACGCGACTCGCATTGGATGATGTGCTATGGCGATTATCTCAAAGAGTTCGGCTTCGCCGCTCGAAAACTGGGCATAGAATGGGATAACGTAACCGAAGCGTAAGCATTGTTTTGATCAACAATTAATAGTCCAAAGTTTCCATGAAAAGAGACTTTGGACTATTTAGTTGTTTGTCATCCCGCTCAACCTAACCCTCTCCCGTGGGGCTACTCTCCGTACACATTGTTGTGAAATGGAAGTAGTGGCAATACACCTACCTCTGATAAACTGAAAAAAACACTCTATCAATAACCAGAGAGCATCAAAAAGGGGAGCATAAAACAGGGGAGCATCGGCTTCTAGCCGGTACACCAATCCCGTCGGTTCTCTTCATACAAATATGAAGTATTGTTGTGATCGAATGATATCCAAGGTTTGGAATTTCGAATAGCGTAAGAAGTATGTGCAAGTGATCCGGCATCACAACACAAATCAGTTATTCCTTTTTCATCCCCCTATCTCTATGGAAATGATTATGCGTAATGTGGCTCTTTATATTCTATTTGGCATACCGGCTAGAAGCCGATGCTCCCCATTCTATAATACTCCCCATTCTATGATGCTCCCCGTTTCATTATCCTCTTTTGATTTGTGTACGGAGAGTAGACCGGAGGGAAAGGGGACGACACGGTTAACTTAATGACATTATCTTTATCACGGGTGATTGGTTTCAATTTATATATTACAGTTTTTTGGGCAACTGATCATGTCTAAAACATTTCCCATCCTGGTACTGATGTAACTTCTTCATCCGTTCTCATAATGAATACCCGGTCAACATCAACTATAGCCTCACCCTGGCCTCCAAATTCGAGGAAAGGATAGATGTGTTCGCCAGTGAAATCACCAGCGGGAATCAGAAAAGAGACGCGCTGCCAGGAATCTTGATCATTGAGAACAACAGTCTCAGGCGCAGAACGTTTGGAAGTGGATAAATCGACGGCGCCAGCCAGCCCGCCTTTGATTTCCAGCGGCGCTGCATTGCTGCGCAGGCTGACATTGAGGCGATAGGCGCCGGTGTAGCTGCTGTCATTCTGACAAATCAATCCAATCGAAGAATCAGAAAGAGTGCTACCTGCATTTGTAATTGATGCTCGTAGGAACTGGACTCCATCCGGCGCCTCTGTTTCCTTAATACGCTCAGTTGAAACGCCCTTGGTGATTACATTGCTTACGGGCAATTCAAAAGAATTGTTGTAGGGAATTTCATCGTTTCCAGGATCGATATATCCATCAAAGAAGTTCTGTTCTTTATCCTGTGTAATATTGAAGCCGGAAGAACTGGCCAAAACGTTGCTGTTGAATAAACGGATATCATCAAAATGCAGCGTCTGTTCCTGCTGGTTACCCAGTCTGAATTGCAGACTGACGCGTGAGGCTTCATAGAAACTCGCGGGTCCGAAAGCATAGTCCACCAGTATCCATTGCTGCTCGAATCCTTCAGGAATGAGGAAATGGTGATAAATGCCTAAATAGGGGCTGTCCACAGAACGCAATGAAGAAGTAATCTGAAAGGGAGAAGAATTCGCCCAAATCCTGTATTGCAAGCGCCAGATTGTTTGCCCGGTGCTGTCATAAGTTAAATTACGGAAAATTTGCGAATCAAATGGACTGGTTGAGCCGCCTTCGATATATAATTCCCAACCGGGCGTACCATCATAACCGAGCTCATCCCAAATATCCATATCGACTGTAATGTTGCCCTGAATAGAAAAACCAGCCGGTTCATAGTCATCAAAAATAATTTCTTGAACTATTTCACCGGTTTCCTGCTGCGCGAAAAGTGGAAGCACAAACAGTGTGGTTAATGCAATGATATAAAGATTACGCATAATTCCCTCCTCATGATGTGATGTGGAAATTGATCTATGAATCTTTATCCTGGATGATCCAAGGTAAAATTAGAGTCTATATTTGATTAACCGAGTTTCTCATAATGGCTTGCTCTTGTCAACGAGATATTTTGAAATGACCATGCTTCTAGAGTAGATTTCATAATAACGTTCTGATTGTCGATTCGTAGAAGCCAGAAAAGATTGGCTTCTACGAAGACTAAACGTGATTATTAACGAATATAATTTTGATAATCGCTCTACTAATAATTTACATAGATCATTAGGTGAATGAGAGTAATTTCAATAAGTTTTTCAATCAAACAAATGGTATACATTATCCGAGATGATGGCGACGTCACCATCGAATCGGACGGGGATTATGAATTGGCCGTTGGTGTAAGCCCAATGACTGGCTTGTCCTACCGGTTTGTAAAAGGCCGGTTCTCCGCATTCGAGCAGGAATTGATCTTTGGAAACTGATTGCCCGATATAGGCTTCAACTTTCTGGTAACTGGCGATAAATCTGTCGCGATTGTTTTTCAAAAATGGCGTGATAAGCAGACTGATCAACAGCATACTGATAAGTATGGGCGCCAGCCATTTCCATTTTCCAAATAGAATCAGATAAAAAAACAATCCCAGCAGCAGAGTGGGTAGAATGAAAATTTGACCATAGGAAATCAAGGTTGACAATCCATAGTAAATGTACTGAACCAGATAGAGCGCCAGAAGAGAGAAGAATTCATCGATCAGAGACAGCCATCCGAAATTCATCTTTCCACTAAGCCGTTCGCTCCAAATGCCTAATTGCGTACCCAAAATGGGGATTAATATCACTCCGGCGATACATAGCGCCTTGCGAATTTCTTTCTTCTCCAACTCAGGATCAACTTTTACTTGCGGTTTCACAATATTACCAGAGACACTACCAGCGGCATTCATTTTTCTCCTCCTAATTATAGAAGTATGAAGAGACACATTGCTACACCAATATTATATCGTAGAAAAAGAGTACTTAAAAATGAATAAATAATTTCCGTATTCGCAATAGACGCAGAAATATTATTGCGAACTGAACAGCGTAATGATGAGTTTAAAACCGGATTTTATCTTTTCATAAGCAATCCGCTCTTCATGTGCTCTGGTTTTATGGGATGCTGATATTCGGCGCCTTTCTTTTTGGGTATTGCAAAAGAGAGAATTTTATCGAGAGGCGTGGGATTTTCTTGTTGTACGCTCTTGGTTTTCCCATTGGTTTTATTGATTGGCGGTTGGCTTTGGTAATTATTATGCTTGGATTTGTTGATGCTGCTGATCCATGAGTTCCTGGTCTTCACTGAAGAACAGAATAAACGGAACAGAGCGATCAAGTTCTTTTTGTTGGGATCAAAGTTTTTCTTAAGTTCAGCAGCGATCCTGCTTATGCAATGTTCAAACACCGATGAAACCTCTTGTTCAAATTGATTGGCAACGGCGACGTTCATGATTTTCCTCCTAAAAATTGGTTTGGAACGTCTTTGTGCAAGTTTTGTGCCAAGATGAACATTTGAGCATTTTTTGTCTGAATCTGGATTTTTTTGATTGGGGATTATTGTATAACCGGGCGACCGCGAAGGTGCGCCCCTACATGGTTCGGAATACTTGCTTTTTGTTTGATATAAGATTAACTCTTTAATGTATGTAAATTCATAATAAAGAAGAATTTTGATGATTATCCCGGAACTTTTAATTCCCGCCGGAACTGAACAAAAACTGCATGTGGCTTTGGAATACGGGGCGGATGCGGTCTATGTCGGAGCGGCGGGTTTTTCGATGCGTCCTGATGGCGCTTCGTTCTCTATAGATCAACTGCGCAGTAGCGTTGCGCTTACCCATCAATATGGCAAGCGGCTGTATGTTGGAGTTAACTCGCTGATAATGCAAAGCGAACTGCCTGCGCTAAAGCAATGGCTGGAGGAGACCAGGGATATTGCATTCGACGCTTTGATCGTGGCTGATCCGGCTACATTTATGCTGACCAGGCAGCTGCGCCCTGATGTGGAAATCCATATCTCAACCCAGATGAGCACGGCCAACGCGCTGGCAGCGCAGTTCTGGAAAGATGCAGGCGCTCAACGGATTATCCTGGCCCGTGAATGCTCTTTGGCTGAGACCAGACAGATAACGGAACAGGATACATTACCGGTGGAGATTTTCGTGCATGGCGCCATGTGCGTGGCAGTATCAGGCCGTTGCCTGCTGTCGGCTTATATGACTGGCTTTAACGCTTCAAAAGGCCAGTGTAAACACTCATGTCATTGGCAATGGGAAGTTAAAGAGGCGAAACGTCCCGGCGAATCGTATCCGGTAGTTGAAGCGGATAACAAGACCATCATTTTCAGTTCAACCGACCTGTGTTTGTTGGAACATATCCCCGCCCTGGTGCAAAGCGGGGTAGCTTCGCTCAAAGTCGAAGGACGGATGAAAAGCGAATATTACATCGCCTCCATAACACGATCCTACCGCGCCGCTCTGGACGCCTACGCCGCAGACCCTGACAACTACACGCTGAAGCAGGATTGGCTTGATGACGTAAATTCTGTGCGCCACCACCCCTACGCCACCGGTTTCGCGTTCGGGTATCCCACCGAGAATCCTGCAGCATTACAAGCCTCTTATGTAGATATTGGTACTAAGGATTACGTAGGTATTATTGAATCGATCAATGACGATTCGACTTTAGTGCAAGTCAAGCATCCGTTTGATGTGGGAGAAAAACTGGAATGGATCGGACCGCAATCCAAGGGCGGTTTTGTTACCATCGGTTCGATCCTGGATAAACAGAACCATTACGTCAAAAAAGCGCATCCGGGAACCAGCGTCCATATTACTATTGAAGGCGATAATCCCCTCAGCCGATTCTCCATTTTGCGACGCAACAAAACTACTGATAATACACAACTTGAGCGCGTTTAATCATGATCATCTTAACAGTTGATAGAATTTATATTTTGAGTTGTTAACAGTTGATAGAATTTACTTTTTGAGTTGTTAACATTTGATAGAATTTACTTTTTGAGTTTTTAACAGTTGATAGAAAAAAAATTTTTATGAATTGTTGAATTTTTTTGAACAAAATCCTTCTTCTAATCGTCTTATATAATGAATCTAAAATTTGGTGCTTGTTGCTAATTATTCAGAACATCCAATGAGGGATAAAATAATTAACAAAAAATGAAACAAATTGGCTCTAGCATTCGTATATATAGTAGAATGATAATATAAATTAGTTTAGATTTATTTTTTTACGATAGATAACTTGAATGAAATAAGAGAACCTGTATTAAAGCGAGGGATAAATCAAAAAGTAAAAACTATAAAATGCGTACGTTACACAATAAGGATTTAATTCGTTTATTTAGTACGACCACATGATATTAGTACCAGATAACTTTTCCTGTGATGAACGCATAGTATAGATAAGAAAGAACATAAAATACAATAGGGACTACCCTCCCTATACCTACCTCCCATTATTCTGCTCAAGCGGAGTCTGGCTGCCCAGCTTATGACTCCGCATTTTTTTTGCCCAAAGCAGAAAACACTGATGTCAAAATAACGCTGTAATTAAACAGTCATCAGTTCGACATTCGTATTGGTAGATCAGAAAGCGTAATCCCTTATAAATAATTATAACAAGAAAAATGAAGAATCCAATAAGAAGATTCTACATTTTTCATTTTCACTGGTTTACCATGTGACGGGATTCAAGCCCGGATGGGTTTCAAAAAGCAGGTCGCCATCGCTGATCAGGCCGTTTGAGGTTGAATATGAGACCCATTTATTGGAGTTAGGATAAGCGCCGAATGATAGGGTATCATCTTGATGATCCGGCCCCAAACTGGCCAGCGCCCAATCCTTGTTGGTACCCGTCTTAGCTTTATAGGCTTCAACGAATTCATAAAAATTATGCTCATTAACAAATTGATCTTTTTGTTTAGGTTGAAATATATCGATAGGCACGGTTGGCAGATAAGAGATCGGAGTAGTAAAAGATTTCCATGCGCCATACCATCCAACCGCCCATGCATCGGGTAATTTGCCGCCTTGATCCATGCGGTACATTTCAAATGCGGTCCGTATAGTTGAGAATTCCGATTCAACCCGCCCGATCTTGGCTCTAATCTGGGCATTCAAAAAATTAGGGACGGCAATGGCAGCCAGGATTCCAATGATGGCCACGACGATGAGCAATTCAATAAGAGTAAAGGCTTGCTTTTTCATAGGTCTTCTCACTTGGTTAGAATATAAAATTCTGCGTTATAGATATCGTTAACGTAACTAATATAACCTAATTTTATAATAGAGTAAACATATAAAAAGTTTATAAAATAGCAACATATTAATTTATCTTAAAAAAAATCTGATTGGGGCGAATCGTTAAGAAAATAATCAAATTCACCCAAAAATTACATAAAAGCCATTTAGGACGCCTAGAAGTCTTGATTTTATGATTATAAAGGATAATATTCTAACAGTTTTCGGGGCTGTAGCTCAGCTGGGAGAGCGCCTGACTGGCAGTCAGGAGGTCAGGAGTTCGATCCTCCTCAGCTCCAACGAAAATCCTAACCCCTTGGAATCCAAGGGGTTATTTTTTTGGGTGACACGAAAATACGGCTATTTACGGCTATTTCTGTCACCTTTTTGGTCACCCGATGGTCACCCTAAAAAAAAGATTTGACGACTATTAGTCACCTCGATATATTGTTTTTAGGAGGGGTTGCTATGAAAAACTTTTTATCATTCATGGGGATACTAATTGCGTTCATGGTTGTTGCGGGTTTAACTTGGTCTGCACCTGGGAAGAAGGTGGATTTTGGGTTTTTATGGTTCCGGTTGCTGTTTTGGGAATGCGTTTTTTACACCATAATCATCCGCCTAATCTGCACTCCATTTACGGCCTTTGACCAAGTTCGTTCACTGGGGTCAAAGACCAAGTCGCTTTTTAAGTCGAGATAAGTTTTGTTTGAAAGCCGTAGTATTCCCGTTCTTATATTTCCACGGCTGTTCCCCTTCATTCCTTTTGGCATATTCCGCCCTCAATGCTTCTTCGTACAATCTAAGCGCGTCTTTAGGCTTGATATGCCGCTCACGCAACCATGCCTTGGCCTCAGTCCTGTCCTTCATGCTGGATTCTTCGCTTGTGATTTTCTTTGCCTTCTTGACAATATCCTGACCTATATACGGCAATAAATCAAAATCCTGCCCCTCTAATTCGAGAATCTTAAGAGAAACCGCATCACGCTCAGCCTGGGATTTTGCGTACAGGAGGCTTCGTGTGTGAGCGTCAATGGATTTGTTAACCTCTATATCTTAATAATTACTCCACATTTCGACACCGGTTTCGGCTTGGCATTGCCAACAGATTTTTTGGATAATGATTTTTGAGTTTTCCAATTTTATCAAACGAATCCCGGCGGGATCTTTGAGAATAATGGGCTGTATTTGACCAGATTCTGGTGGAGAATACTCCTCTGTAGAAGCAACAATCATTAAATCATTCAGAGTTGAAATCCGAATCGGTTTTTCATAATGCAAGTACAAGTGAACCTGTTGAGGCGCATTGCCTCCACAGGTATCAATAGAAAATAGAATCGTGGCAGGCTCCATTGGTGGTTCCGACCACGGGATTTCGATATGCAGGCGTTCCGGCTCATCGGACGGGATTATATGCAATGGCGTTTGATTTCCATCCGCCATCATTGCTCCCGTTATTTCTACAGAACCTAAATTCACCTGCAACAATCCTGTAGCCTCTGAAATATAAAAATCACTGGCCTCCACGCAATCGCCTGTTAAATTCGGTGTAGGAGACGGTTCCACAGGAACGGGTGTAGGGATATCTATACTGGTGATCACGTCAATTGCATAATGTCCTGTAGCATCCCGGCCCTCTTCGATCACCATGATGTAATAGGTTTGGCCTTCATCTAAAACATGGGATATTCTGGAAAACGCGCCATAACCGCTTGTATAGTCAAACGAGATCAAACTGGTCCGGTCATTGGGACCGTATAGATAAAGGATCGTGTGCATTGAATCCTGGCCGGAAACCGGATGCGTTTCAATAATATGAATGCCGGTCGTATAGGGACGGAATTGATACCAATCTTCATCTCCATCTTCATCAGCGCCGCTCACCGATGAAATATGGCCAAGATAAGGCTCTGGTGAATTAACCAGCAGTTCGATGATCTCATCTGAGGAGATAGGCGTTGGCGTAGGATTCTGCAGAACCGGAGTGCTGGTTGGATCAGCAATAGTAGGAGTTAACGTTGGCGTCGGCGTATCCGTTGGTCTGGGATAGACCGTGGGAATATCAGCTGGAGTATTCGTGGGTTTTGGATAAAGCGTCGGTAGATTATTTGGCGTATAGGTTGCGGTTGGCGTGTTGGTCGCCACTGGCGTATTGGTCGCCGTCGGCATATTAGCGGATACCGGCGTATTAGTAGCAGTTGGATCGATTTTGGATATCGTCGTAAATGACCAAACCGGTCCTTTGATTATTTCACTCTGGTTTTCTGCGGTCACCTGCCATGAATATTCTGTGTCATATTTAAGATCATAAGGCATTATCACTATACTTTCGGTTAGATAATTGAAAGTTGGATCATCAGGTAATTGAGAGAAAATTCTGAGGGCGCCTTCTGTTTCCGTGCTTTCCCATAACTGCACATAATAACGTTCCGCCCATTGGCTATCATTCCAATCCAGATTTACAGAAACATCGATGTCATGGCTATTATTCGCAGGGTTGGGTTGCGATGGAATTTCAGGAGCGGGCATCTTTTTCCAACCTGTAACCGGATCACTGAAGTCACTGGGACCATCTCCATCCTCACGCAAGGAAGTTTGCACCCAATAATAATAGGTTTTTCCAGGGACTGCTTCTTTATCATCAAACGATAAGGTTGGTTTCCAATTTCCTAACAGCATCTTCTCTCCATCAATCGCTTCTGACCGGGAAACGCTATAGAAGCCATTGGTGACTGTGGAATCCCACTGCACATTAACTTTATCAAGATGTTCTCCATTGGAGACAACCACATTGGTTGGAGCGGGTGGTTGCAGCCAGCCTTCTTCTGGCGCGGTCAGATCAGTATCTTTATATCCGGAAAAACTACGCGATGCCTTCACCCAGTAATAATAGATTTTCAATGGTTCAACATTTTGATCTCTGAAAATAGTTCCTCGCTGCCATCCAGTAACCGGAATTTTTTCCGCCTCCAACGAGTCTGACCGGAACAGTTGGTAATAAACCGCATTCTCCACTTTCTGCCACGTAATCAGGATTTCATTGGGATCAGCGCCATGCGCGACATATAAATTGGAGGGCGGCGGCATCTTGCGGGAACCTCCATAAGCTACGCCGATATCGCTGGGACGATCTCCGTTTTCATTGCTCCCCGCCTGGATTGCGTAATAGTATGTCGGTCCAGCCAATACTTCTGTATCTTCATACAATGTTTCTAACTGCCAGTTTCCAATTGCCGCCAATTCTCCACTAGGAGAATCTTTGCGGTAGACGCGGTAATAGACGCCTTCAGCGATTGCAGGCCAGCTGACTACAATTTTGTCTCCATACTCCGAATTGCTGACTACCGGCCGTTGTGGAACGGTTGGAGATATGAAACCAGAATTTGATTGACTGATATTTGTATCACCATAGCCACTTTGACTTCTGGCGCCGGCAACGGAGTAATAATAAATCTTTCCTGGTTCCGCCGTCATATCGTCAAACCTTGTGATTCTCTCGAATTCGTTTAAGGGGTTCAATTCATTGTTATCTGGATCTTCCGTTCGGAAAACTTGGAAATATTGCGCGTTTTCCACACTCTGCCAGGAAATCCGAATTTTATCGGCGTAAGTTCCATCAGAAGCCATTATTGGGTCTGGAGGAGGCATCCGGCTGAATCCACCATTGCTTTGGCTATGGCTGCTTAATCCGGCGCCGGTTTCACTGCCAGCTGCTTTTACGGTGTAATAATACGTATGGCCCGGGATGGTATCTTTGTCTCTGAATGTGGTTTCTGTTTGCCAGCCGGATATGCTTTTACGGCTTCCATTAGGCTCATCAGTACGAAACACCATATAATGAGTCGCTTCGGGAAGTTCATCCCAAGTAATAATTACAAGACCTTCGTAAACTCCAACGGAAGCCTGTATATTTTCAGGAGGGGGAAGATACCTATATCCAACGCTCATTTCGCTAAATGCACTCTCATTGAGACCATTTCTATTGGCCGCCACTTTAACCCAATAGTAATGGATATCTCCCGCCCGGACATTTAAATCTTCATATCGTAAGATTTGCGCTGTCCAGTCGTTTATAGGCGTACGTTCTCCATCAATATCATCCGCCCGGTAAACACGGTAATAATGCGTGCCGGAAAGTCTGGTCCAGGAAATTGCGACTTTGCTTGTATCCGTACCTTTTGTAGCATTGACATTTTCTGGCGGCGTAAGTCCTGTTGATCCGCCGTTGCCCCGGCTATAGTCGCTGGCGCGGGTTCCACTGGAATCAATCGCCGCTTTCACGTAATAATAATAACTTTCGCTTGGATCAAGACCACGGTCAAAATAGTAACGGTTACTAATCCAGGAGGTAATTGCATATTTCGTTCCATTGGCTTTATCAGCCCGGAAAAGTTTGTAATAGATCGAACCGCTTGACGCTGCGTTCCATGTTATATGAATCTGGTCTGTATAAGCGCCATCGCTTGCTTGTACATTGGTAGGTGGAGGTACATATCTCCACCCGGATGCCCGGTTGCTTAACTCGCTTTCACTGGTTGCATTTTTATCGGTAACAGCGGATACAGCGAAATAAAATGTATAACCAGCAGGCATAGAGCCAGAATACTCATATTCAGTACCTTCCATCCATCCGGACTCTATGACATCCATCGCTCCAGTTGAATTTTCTGACATATAAATCCGGTATGCGGGATTACCTGGAACGGCATTCCATGAGATAACAACTTTATCGGGATAGGTTCCCTCACTGACCTTAATTCCGGATGGCTTTGCAAAATTCCTCCAACCGGTATTAGGGGTGCTATATCCGGTTGCATCAAATCCGGAACTATTATTAGATGCGCTTACCCAATAATAATATTGTTTTCCGGGCGCGGCTGATAAGTCATCAAAAGTATTCCCTTGTTGCCATTCACTGATGGGATTCTTGGCGCCATCTTCGCTTTCAGCGCGATATAATTGATAATAGGATGCGCCTTTAACTTTGTTCCAGGTTATTTTGATCCGGTCTGAATAATCTCCATCCGTCGCGCTTACTGATGAAAGCGCTATTGTCGCCCAGCCACTTTCTTCATCGCTGTAACGGCTGGCAAAATTACCTTCTTCATCTAGGGCTGATTGCACCCAATAATAATAGGGCTGATGTGGTTCCACATCCCAATCTATAAAACTCAGCCTCCTGATCCAATCTGTTATCGGTTCTTTAATTCCATCTTGTTGAGTCGAGCGATAGAGCCGGTAATGCGTGGCGTATGGCGAGGCCTTCCAATTAATGATAACCGAATCCGAATAATCTCCATCAGTGGCATTTAATTCTTGGGGCGAGGCTAATATGCGCTTTCCTTGAACTGGCGGGGCGCTGAAATCACTGGGAATCGTCCCCACCGGGCTTTTGGCCGCTTTGACATAAAAATAGAACGGTTTATTCGATTCCATATCCTGATATTCAAACCGTAATGCTTCCTGCCATGGACTGATGGCTTCGGGAATATCAGTCAAACTCTCCACCATATAAACGCGATAATGAGTTGCATCCGCAACCGGATTCCACGTAATTGTAACTTTATCATCCGTACCATTGGTGGCCTGAACATTTTGCGGGGCGCCGGGATTGGGAATCGAATCCTTCCATTTCACCATATTATAAGAATTGTCTTCAATAACTTTCGCAACAAATGATTCGTCTGGATGTCCTATAGGATTACCTGTCGGGGCGCCTTTATACATCACGTTCGGGTTAGAATAGTAAGGAATTTTAATACCTGTTCCAGGTTGATTACACATGGTTTGGTGATACGCCATTACAGTGGTATAGCGCTGTCCGCCCACATATATGTTCCACCCATGCCCATAAGAGGGGCATGTTCCACCATCCGTCCGGTCTAGTCCCGGACATGATCCATTCCCTGAATCGCCAACTGCGTGATGCCCCCCGAAATTATGGCCGACTTCATGCGCAAACAAGAAACCTCCACTAGTTGCCGAATGCCAGCCCACAAGTGAAAATGGCCAATTTCGCACTCCCGATCCTATCCCTTGCGTAAAAAAACAGACAAGATCAGCCTTGTATTGGTCACGATATAAAATAGTCTCAATTGAATTTTCCATCATCCACCGGTCATCATGATCTTCCCAATTTCCGTCGATATCACGATGTTCAGTAAACGGGATTTCCATATAATGGACCAAACGCAACCGGGTAGAGATAGCGCTGTTTTTGAAACACAAATTCATTTCATCAATTGCCCGGTCAATCGCGGCGCCCATAGCTTCGTCGCTACCCGCTTTGCTTCGGGCGAGAGGCGTGTACATTATCATAATATCGACGGTGCTTCCTTCATCACTGGCAATATCTAAGTTTCCTTCATCACTATTTGCTTGAGAAAGTACTTTCGCCTGGGATAATTCTCGTTGCTTTAATTTCTGGTGTGATTGAACGTCTTGAATGCTTAATTGTTTGGAATATTCCGCTTCATCGATTTCACAGAGCTGATAAAGAGAACCGCCCGCGTAATCGATTTCATAATGTTGATTGTCTCCAGTTCTAATCCCTCCGGAAACAATTCCTTCATGCATGGTGATTGCAAAATAACTATTAGGATCATCATCAATAGATCCAAACAACGTATAATTCCTGGCTGAACGGATCACTTTATCATTAACAATCCCCTCGAGCGCAACATCAGTGAAGAGGTTAAAAAAGATCGGGATTTGGTCTTCTTTACATACTTCCTTAAGCAAGTCAGTATTGAGCATCACCATTCGGGATCGAAGAATAGGTTTATTCTGAGTAACCGGTAATGGTTCAGTCAAAACCTCATCGCTGGCGATGAACAAATTCAATTCCTGTATTTCCATTTCCGCATAAACAAATGACGGATTGGAAAATGAAAAGAAAAATAAGAAACCTAATACCAAAAAACTAGATACAACGTAAATTCCAATTCTAGGCGCCGCACATTTAATGGTTTTTGAAATATTCATTTGCATTTTCTTTCTTATAAAGATGGAATTGAGGTGTGGAAACAAAGGTGAAATAACCAGTTCAAAAAAACAACATTGCAATCGGAAATCCCATTATAAACTGCGAAATAATATTCACTTTATTAATACGTTACAAATTATTTCATGATTGATTTTTGATGTCAAGCATTTTTTCTTGCAAACAGAAACGTTATTTTTGATATAACAGATTCTGACACCCAGACGCTCGGTTCTTTTGCTTATAGAGTTTCATACAAACAAAAAAGTAAACATTTTCTGATTTTCCGGGGATTCCATATATATCGAGGCTATATTTTAATATTAAGTCCAGTTATTTAAGGGGTTTAAGTGGTACGCCTGAGAGGATTCGAACCTCCGACCCCATGAACCGGAATCATGTGCTCTATCCAGCTGAGCCACAGGCGCATAAATGATTGGTTTGAATAAGATATTAAAATTCAATCCTATGCAAATCTTTATTTATTTTATCCCTTTAAGGAACAAGAAACAATGGTTTGCAGCGGATTTCTAAATTAGATTGGGGAAAAAATTTTTGATTATTATGACCGACCGCCGATTTGGATGCGCTTGTAGATTGAATAGGTCGGAATCAGAATGATCGGCAATGACGCAATCAGCGCCGCATAGACCGCCCAATATAATTGATCGCCCATGTTTTGATCCATGCAGTAATCTGAGGTTATGAGTAACACTGCGGCTATATAGTATCCAGCGCATGTGAAGCCGCAATAGACGTAATGGGGCGCCAGCAAACCTATGCTGAAGGTTGCTGTATAGACAGATAGGTATAGGAGAGTAAAATTCACAAAACTTGTTAATGGAATAAGCGAAACTGTATGGCCCTGCGAAATATATGTCGCTGGCCGGATGATATCAATTCCATACATCGCCGCTTGCATAAGAAGATACAATGTCAACCACGCAAACCATCCGAATACGCCTTGTAAATAATAAACTGTTACAATCGAAAATCGGCGAATCGGGCGGTATATCAGAAATGACTCCAAATTACCTGATGCTTCATTGATACGGTTGCCTGCTCCCAGTAAGAAAGCGATAATCGGGGCGTAAAAAAACAGCATTTGATAAAATGCTCTCTGGATTCTATCTATATCTGATTTTGATGATCCTTCCAATATGACATATACATTCAGAATTGTTAGCAGTACGAATAATATATAAACTAACTTAAGTTGTTTGATTTCTTTCCAGGCGACGGCGAGTTGGCGCGTCAGTTCCATGATGATTCTCCTAGCATTCTTGATAGAATCCGTGGAATGATCCGGTTATCAAGTTAATTCACATTCACTTAATTGTTATATAGTTCACTCAGAGCCAATCCCCTGTGTTCAATTATGGGATAAAAAATTCACTCTTAGATGGAAGAGTAAATCTTCCATCGCCGTCAATTTTGAAATATTTATGGTTAGATGGTTCAAACTTATATACGCTAGAGTCTAGCGTATATTGGGTGATAGAGTTTTCGCTGCCATAGACCGTCAGTATATCATTCTTTAATTGCGTATCTTCAATACGGTTGTATCGCAGTAAATGAGTCTTGCGCGCCAATGGCTTGAGCGAATAATCGGTTTGTATTTCATAAATATAAACGCCCAATATATTACTTATGATCAGTTTACCATTGTTGATTTTGAGTTTGAAATTATGGTCTATCATTCTCCAGTTATTTGGAAATAATGATTTGTGAATTTTACGCCGCACAATTTCCCGTATGTTAGTAGGATCAGATATATCGGAAACCACTAGCATATCACCATCATCAACAGGAAATACATAGTACAATTTATCATCATCAATAGCGAAATAATCAGGGCTGGCGTATGGGCTGTAATAGTTCAACCGAAGGCGTATTGTCGGTAAAGTTTCTTTATATTCAATACCGCATGACATGATTATATTATCCGGCTTTGAAAAATCATAACATGTAATAATAGGCCAGAGATATTCAGTTCGGTCTCTCTCATAGTCGATACGATATAAACGCGTCTCATTATATTGATCCAGAAACTTTTCTTTTGATGAGTTCGAAAAGTTGTATATGGAAAAGGCAGAGACTATCATGTTAGCATCTTCCAGGTATATCTTATCAACTTCTTTTTCAGCGCTTTTATTGCGTCTTTTATATTCGCTTAATATTGTTTTAGTGATATTAAGCTCCTGATAAGGAAATAAACCAGGTTCAACGCAATTGATAATACGGGTTTCTTTACCATTAACGCCATGTATATTTAATGTAAGTTTTTTAAGAGGCGTGAATACCGGTTTATCCTCCAGCGAAAAACTACCTGCGAACAGCCATTCGCTGTTAGGCGGCGCCTTTTGTTCAATAGGGTTTCCGTCGTCATCATATGGTAAGCCTTTGGGGCGATAACGCATTCGGCCAAATAAAGCGCCTCTGTCGCCAGCAACATGGATATGCCAATCATCACGGTTACTAAAAACAGAATTTTCAATATCCAGGTTATGTTTTTTTATAATGTCTTCGCCAAAACAATCGATGATGCTTTTATCAAAGATTATTTCGGGTTCATTAGTTACATGCAATTTTTTAATTGATAAACTTACAAATCGTTGATCATCCGGTTTGTAGGCGCCTCGACTGTTATCTCCCTCAACTGATATGTAATAGTTTTGACGCACTGCATAGTCTTGCCGTATATGATCTGTTTTAGCCAGTTCACTTCCCTGGATGCGGTAGATCAGTGGCTTAGCATGTTCGTCCAAAGAATTTTGAGTTACTCCTATAAAAGTAATATTACGATTGGGAATGGTAATAGCGAATACCGAAGTGATGGCAATTATGATTACAACAAATACCAAGGCATATCGGTTCCACCGATAAAAACTTCGCGTCATTTGAAAACGAAACGCCAAAAACGATATAGGTAAAAGTAATAGGCTGAACAGAGTGATAATAGTTTTTGGGTTTACATTTAAACTATAAATTACCATTAAAGTATATAGATTCTTAATCCACCCCGAATAATATTGTTGAGTGGCTCTTCCCATATATTCCAGAAATATGGCGCCTCCCACAAAACAGACAAAAGCCATAGAGAAACTGCGAATCCGGTTGGTAGTACAGGTTGAAATAAAAAAGAAAAACAACCCAAAACAGAATAATGAAGATGCGCTGTAAGAAAAATACGTCTGGAAGAGTTGAATAACAGAATATTGATGCGTTATAAATTCTTCTCTAGTCCGTAAAACTTTACACATGAACAGAAAAACCAGAATAGAAATGATCAGTGGTATAAACGCAAAAAAGTAAGCCGATATCAGTTCCAATATACATATCCTGTTTGAACTTGTAGGTTTTGCAGCCAGAAAACCAAGCGTCTTCTTCTCAGATTCCACTGAGGCGATGGGAAGAATAATTAACAAAGCACTTATAAATCCAAGTATACCCTGCCAGTCGTAAAATGCATCGAATGGATAATTATTTTTGTAAGCCCACACCCAGGCAATGATAACGCCAATTACAGATGCGCCAATTATCATTGATAACGCCTGGCGGTATTGTTTCCACAATATGGCTTTGAATTGTTTCAGCATGTCAACCATGTTATCTCTCCTGCATATCATCAAGATGAGAAAATCATTGCGCGTCTTAAACCGATGCAGTTCTTCGTTTTTTCTGCGCCCGGATAGTTTCGACTACGATCTCTTCCAGTTTTAAATCCTGCACATCAATCATTGCCGGGTTAAGTTGCTTGAATTGTTGCAATAACTCATCGCTGAATGAATCGGTGAAATAGGCTTTTTCCCGGCCTGACTCTTCTATGCAGGTGACATTTTCAAATTTCGTATGGTCAGGCATATCGCTATTCCAGGCCACGCGGATTATTTTTGAGGTTGCTTTAATATCATCCAGCGACTCATCGCGCAGCAGGTCGCCTTCGCATAAGATGCCCACCCTGTCTGACACGCGCTCTACTTCATCAATCTGGTGCGATGAGAAAAAGACAGTGCGTCCTTCACTTTGGATCAAAGTTATAATGTGCTCCAAAATTTCACGGCGCACCAATGGATCAAGGCCGGAAGACGCTTCATCCAGAATCAAAAGGTCGGGGCGGTGGCTCAAAGCCAGCATCAAACAGACTTTGGCCCTCATACCACGCGATAGTTGCTTGATTTTCTTTTTAGGATCAAGTTCCATGCTCTTCAACGTCTCCGCAGCCAAAGTCTCATCCCACGTTTCATAGAATTGTGAGTTGAACCAGATAATCTCTGTTACCGTCATCCAGTCATATAGTTCGCGGTTCTCTGAGACGTAACCGATATTTTTTTTCAGTTCCACCCCGTTATCCCAAGGATCAAATCCCAACACCCGAATCGAACCGGAATTAGCCCGCAACATACCCAGCATCATTTTTATGGTAGTGGTTTTCCCCGCCCCATTGTCACCCGCCAGTCCATAAACCGTTCCCGGCTCAACCGATAAACATAGGTCTTTGACTACCGCTGTTCTACGAAAGCATTTTGTACAATTTTTTATTTCGATGGCGGCTGGATTCATGATGGTCTCCTCTTCCGCATTTTATTAATTTCCTGTTTGAATAGTTCTTCAACTTCATTGATAGGAATATCCAGGTGATAAGATTCAGTCAGCGCCCGTTCGATATGCTGAGCGATAATCTTGAGACGCTCGTTCTTCTTGATCACCACCGATTTATCAGCCACAAAGCACCCCATGCCCCGCTTGGTGGTGATGATCCCGTTGCGCTCCAACTCAGTATATGATTTGGCGACGGTGTTGGGATTCACCCGCAACGAGACAGCCAATTCGCGCACTGAGGGCAGTTGGTCGCCTTCTTGAAGCGCTCCGGCGGCGATCTTGTATTTAACCTGCTGCACAATCTGCAGGAAAATGGGAACGCCATTTGATGGATCAATGGATATTAACATTTTTTTTCCTTGACCGTTTTAAGCAAAGACATAGCGCATTACTGTATTACTAATGTGGTACAGTAGTACACTTACAAGTATTCGTCAAGTCTTTTTTTTTGATTTTTTTCAATGACTGAAAGTATTTTATATATTCAAGAATTCGTTATTATACAAATCTCCAAGAATCTTGCTTTCTCTAACAGAAAATATGTGATAAAGTTAAGTATCAATACTGATTTGAGTACTTATAATTATTTTTTGTCTGAATCAGGATAGCCAGGATAATAGGATGCTCATGATGGGTGATTCTATAATCAATCACCCTAGAATCAGAATAACCAAAGGGAAATCAAGCGCTTTTGATGTGAAATCCTGAGTATCCCGCAAATCCTGAGTATCCTGATTCAGACATTTTTTATTTAACTCCAATTAATAAGTACTTACTTTAGAGATGAACCAAAGTTAAGAATATTCTTATATGGGGATGGGTATCATGAGCGATAACACAGTCGAAATACGCATAATGCAGGAAAGCGATTTTCCAGAATGTCTCAGGCTGCGCCAGCAGACTGGATGGAACCAGACCATCACTGATTGGCAGAGGTTTTTAGCCTTGAATCCCGAAGGATGTTTTGTTGCCGCCTGTGGGGATGCAACCACCGGGACGGCTTGTACGGTTCCCTATGAAGACCGTTTTGGTTGGGTGTCGATGGTCATCGTAGATCAGAACCACCAACGCAAAGGCATTGGCACGAAATTACTTTTAGCCGGTATTGAGCATTTGGAAAACCGTGGACTTACCGTAAAACTAGATGCTACGCCCGCCGGCAAATTGCTCTACGATAACCTGGGCTTTCATGATGAATACGGCGCTGCGCGTATGGAATGCGATAACATAGAACTTAGTGGAGACGCTATTCCATGCCCTTCCCTTTCCACCAATGATCTAAACGAGCTTGATCAATACGACGCTCCCCTGTTCGGCGCCTCAAGAAAACCTGTATTGCAAACATACTTACATCACTATGCGCCCTACGCTTTTTGCGTTAGAAACGAAGGGAAAATCACGGGCTACGTCATGGCGCGCGAAGGCGGCAACGCATTCCACATCGGCCCCTGGGTAGCCGACGACGCTTCGACAGCTCAATCCCTGTTGGATACAGTCATCAACCATAGAAAACCGGAACGTGTTTTTATTGATATCATCGAACCCAATATCAACGTACGCAATATGCTGCAAAAAATGAGATTCAAAGAACAACGTCCCTTCATACGCATGTATAAGGGAGTCAACGCCCATCCGGGTCAACCCGAATTGATCTATGGATTAAGCGGGCCTGAATTGGGGTGAGAAAAACATCAATTTCAATGATAGCGCGGTTTAACTTCGCGTAGGGTGGGTCGCGTCTTATGACCCACCGGATTATGCAATTAATCAATTATTATCAGTGGGTCGAAAAAGCGCGACCCACCCTACGTGGGCTATTTAACAGCAATTAAATTAATTCCGAACGCCAAAGCATCATCAATGATATCACGGTGATCAAAGGCGATGGATAGTTGATGGTATTCATCAGATTGTGGATCAACCCACAAAACCTCACCGGCGTCGTCGCCAGCCAGAGCTTTAGCGGCTTCTTCCATAGTAATCGTCTTGGCCAGGTACACTGCACTTACGTTATGCCAGCGTGGATCGCGCTTGGGGTGGGAATAAACTCCGATCAGCCGTTCAATTTCAACCCTAAGACCCGTCTCTTCCTGCGCTTCACGCACAGCGCATTGCTCCACCGTTTCCTGATGCACTTCGAGGAAGCCGCCGGGAATCGCATAAAGCCCCTGGAATGGCTCATTATTGCGCTTTATCAGAAGAATCTCGCCATTCTCATTGGGTATAAGCATATCGGCGGTGACATTGGCTCGAACATATTCTTTTGTCATGATATTAAATCTCTACTGTCCTGACCAGCGATAAAGTAAATCAGCGTACCTGCTATAGGAAAAACCAATATGATGGCCGACCAGAATATCTTTTGCGCAGTTGGAAGATCGCTGCGCCAACAGGCCGCCCATCCAACCAGGATGCACCCTATGAATAATGAATATGTAAGCCAAACCCAAATATCCATGCTGTTCTATTCTTCAGTGGTAATAGCCTTAGAAACGTCTTTTCTTCTGACCACTTTCTTCCTGGTAGTCTTAGCGGTTGTTTCCTCATCAGAGTTATCTTCAGAGGTTGATTTCTTCTTGGCAGTCGTTTTTTTCTTAGCTGTACTTTTCTTTTTAGCAGTAGTCTTCTTCTTGGCGGTTGATTTCTTACGGGTGGTTTTTTTCTTGGGAGCATCCTCAAGCAATTTCAAGGCTTGTTCAAGAGTTACTGAATCAGGTTCGGAACCTTTGGGAATCGAGGCGTTGACCTCTCCATCAGTAACGAATGGACCATAGCGTCCATCGCATAATTCGATTTCATTCTTGGTTTCAGGGTGTTTGCCCAACGCCTTAAGAACTGTTTTGGTTGTGCGGCGGCTGCGTTTTGGTTCAGCCAATAACTCCAACGCCCGCGGTAACTCTATAGTATAGGGATCATCCGTCTTAGCTAAACTACGGAAATCACTATCACATTTTACATAAGGACCAAAACGACCAATGGCGGTTGTTATAAGAACTCCAGTGTCAGGATGAAAGCCCAATTCACGCGGCAGAGAAAGCAATTTCAGAGCAAGTTCCAGGGTCAGGTCTTCCATGGGCATCCCCTTGGGAAGACTGGCGCGTTTGGGTTTCTTCTTTTTATCTTCAGTCACCTGCCCCAGTTGTACATACGGACCATAAGGACCGATCTGAGCGAATATATCTTCACCCGTCTTGGGATCCTGGCCTATGGCTTCATTGAATTTTGCTTTGTTTTCAAGCAGATTCAGCGCTTTTTCTAAAGTGAGTTCTTCATAACCCAGCGTATGGGGAATCGGAACCGTGTTGTCAGCCCCACCCTCGCCTTTTTGGATAAAAGGAGAAGTGCGACCCAGTCGTATGATGATCTCTTCTCCGCTTTTCGGATCGCGGCCTATGGGAATAGTGGGAAATTCTATCTTGGGCAATTCCGTTTCGATTTGCGGGGCCAGTCCATGACCGAAATCACCGTTTCCTTTATAGAACGAGGAAAGGAAAGCGGTCGAATCCTGCTCACCATTAGAAATTTCATCAAGAGCGTCTTCCATGCGGGCAGTAAAGCCCAGGTCTACATACTCTTTGAAATGCGTACGTAGTAACGATGTAACAGCGATGGCCAGAAATGTAGGTATCAGTACTTTGCCGGTCAGATTAACATATCCGCGTTGTTGAATGGTGGTAATGGTCGGCGCATAGGTGGATGGTCGTCCAATGCCTTCTTCTTCAAGACGCTGGATCAGCGATGCTTCAGTGTATCGAGCCGGAGGTTGGGTCTGGTGTTCTTTTGAATCCATTTTCAATAAAGCAACCTTTTCACCCGGACCGACTTTATCACCCTCTTCAATAGCGGGCAGCACGTTGTCTTTCTGCGCTACATCAGCAACCTTCAAATAACCGGGGAAAGCAATAACCGATCCATTCGATCTGAGAACGGCGGTTTCGCCCTTAACTTCCGCTTCGAAATCAATAACCGTTTTCAATAATTCGGCATCCGCCATTTGCGACGCCATAGTCCGGTTCCAGATAATGCGGTAAAGGTTGAATTCTTCTTTACTAAGGAACGATTTCAGTTGATCAGGAGAATGCTTGATATGAGTGGGACGAATAGCCTCATGCGCTTCCTGGGCGTTTTTCGATTTGGCTTTGTATCTCCGGGGGCCGGTATAATATTTCGGGCCGAACTTATCTGTAATCACCTGCCCGGCTTCGGATAAAGCCTTTTCGCTGAGCGTGAATGAGTCAGTACGCATATAGGTGATAAGACCTTCGCGCTCGCCGCTGCCGAAATCGATGCCTTCGTAGAGCCGCTGAGCGACCTGCATGGTTTGACGGGGCGGCATGTTCAACAGAGAACTGGCGGCCTGCTGCAAAGTAGAAGTGATGAAAGGCGGCGACGGGCGTTGCTTGGTTTTTTTCTGTTCTACACGCGCCACGCGCCAGGGAAGATTCTGCGCAAGAGTATCTGAAAGGGATTTGGCGTCATCCTCTAAGATATGAAAAACATTGTTGGTTTTGACGTCCTTCTTGAGCTCGCCGGTTTGTGAATCAAAATCCTTGCCATCGGCTGGTCTTTTACCATCAAGCGTAATTAAACTGGCCTGGAATTGATTGCCTTTGGCTTCAAGTTCCGCGTTAATACTCCAGTATTTTGCTATGCGGAAAGCCTTACGTTCTTCTTCTCTTTCGACCACTAAACGAACCGCGACGCTTTGCACGCGTCCGGCGCTTAACTTGGGGCGAACTTTTTTCCAAAGCAGTGGAGACAGGGAATAACCGAAAAGCCGATCCAACACCCGGCGGCATTCCTGCGCCCGCACCAGGTCCTGATTTAACTGCCGTGGATTGTGCAGCGCTTCTTGAATGGCCTCTTTGGTTATTTCGTGAAATGCAATTCGCTTGATGGGAACCTTGGGTTGTAAGGTTTCAAGCAGATGCCAGCTGATGGATTCTCCCTCGCGGTCTTCATCTGTCGCCAGTATAACTTCTTCAACGCCTTTCATCTCTTTTTTGAGAGCAGTTATATATTTTTTGCTGTCTCTGGGAATTATATAAATTGGCGCAAAGCCATTTTCGATATCGACCGCCATTGTAGACCATGGCTCTGATTTGTATTGTTCGGGGATTTCATCGGCTGAACCGGGAAGGTCTCTGATATGTCCATAACTGGCTATAACAGTATATTGATCGCCTAAGAAGCGACTGATTGTTTTTGCTTTTGCTGGTGATTCCACAATGACCAAAGATTTTGCCACAGTAATTCCTCCACGGTTTCACTCTACACTTAATATCTAACTTGTAAGAATATTTTGTACAGGGGGATTCACGTTCGTCTGAAAAGAGTGATTATCATAAATATATTCATTTAAGCGTTTTAGAAAAGTCTTACAGGCAGCCTTTTTTTGAATACGCTTAATAGAACAACATGATCATTATCATAAGAATCGGTCTGATGATAATAAATATATAATTTATTCATGCCCCTATTTTTCGTTTTTATCTAGGAAGTTTGTATATCTTTCTTAAAACCTTTTCAAGTGGCGTCACTTTGTTTCTTGATTCTGGCTTCGATCTGTAAAACTTCATTTATCTCCGTTTTCAGGAGATGCCGCCACTTGCCTTTTTCCAGTGAACCCAGCCTGATTGGTCCCATTTTGATCCGTTGTAAAGAAACAACTGTCAAACCGATAACCGAACACATTCTACGGATTTGACGATTTCTTCCCTCGCGGATCGAAATTGAAAACCGTTTTTGGGATGATGAATCTGCAGGATCTACTGATATACGCGAAGGAAGCGTCAGTTTTTCATCGATTAAGACGCCCCGCTCAAGTCGTTTTCTGTGATTAGGTAAAATCTCCTGATCAGTTTTTACAATATATTCTTTCCAGATTTGATGCCGGGGATGGAGCAGAATCTGACTCCAATCGCCATCATTGGTAATGAGGAGCAGACCTTCTGAATCGAAATCAAGACGACCGACCGGATTTACTCCCGCTTTTACTAATTGTTCTGGAAGTAGGTCTAATACCGTCTTTCGATTTTGTGGATCGGTGCGGCTGGTAATTACTCCGGTAGGTTTATTCAACAAAATATAGTATAAAGGCGGCGCAGTTTCCAGTTCGTTACCATCTACCACGATATCCTGATTCGATGGATCTACTTGAATACCGACTTCACGGCAAATAATCCCATCTATCGCTACCCGGCCTGCTTTAATCCATTCATCCGCTTTTCGTCGAGAACAAAAGCCGTGCCGGGCTAATAATTTATTCAAACGAATGGTTGCATCTTCTTGGTTATTCTGATTTTTCGTCATCTGGAGTGGCGTCCGCCGGTTTGGATTCTGTTGGATTTGTTTCTTGAGTATTTTCTTCTTCTGCTTGAGAATCGGAGTTGTTAACTGTTTCTGTTTCAGTTTCTGTTTCAGATTCTGTTGGATTTGTTTCTTGAGTATTCTCTTCTTCTACATGTAAATCGGGATCATTAACCGCTTCTGTTTGGGATGCTGCTTCTATTTCACCGTTAGAGTCTGTTTCGATTAACGGTTCTTCTTCTATTATACCTGAACTGACCGCAAAAGTTTTTTCAATATCTTGTATGGGGGGAAGGTCTTTCAACGATATTATCCCAAAGTATTCCAGAAAACGTTTGGTCGTTCGATATAGATTAGGGCGGCCTGGAACATCTTTCACTCCGGCGACTTTTATTAGACGTTTGTCGAGCAGGGATTTCAGAACGCCGTCGACCATGACGCCGCGAACCACTTCTATTTCCGCACGGGTGATCGGTTGTTTGTAAGCGATAATAGCTAATGTTTCCAAAGCCGGTCCGCTCAAAGTGGTTTTCCGTTTGCGCTCCAGAAATGTATTGACCTGTAAACTATATGTGGGACGCGTACGTAGTTGGAAGCCTCCGGCCACTTCCATAAGTTGTATTCCGGCGCCGCAATCGAGGTACCTTTCTGAAAGAGTCTCGATGGATTCCTTGATATCATCTTCGGATGCTTCTAAAACTTCTTCCAGTCGTTTTAAGGGTACCGGATCGCCGGATACGAAGATTAATGCTTCAATGGCGCCGATTAATTGTTCTTTATCCATGATCGCTATCCATAGAATCCGAAGATTCAGTTTCTTCGGATGTTGTTTCTTCTGGTTTTACTTGATGTGAACCGTCGTCAATCTCGTCGTTGTTCTCATCAACATCGTCATCGTCATTATCTTCATCCTCAGAATGAGGAGTAACTAATTTTTCGCCTTTTTCAAGAACGATTTCATGGTGGTTTAACTTTTGAACTGCGCGTACTTCGCAAAGGCGAATAAGCTCCAGTAAAGCCAGAAAAACCACAATTATTTCTAATTTCGATTCCAGCGTTCTTAAATAATCGCTTAGAACAAGAATATCGTTATGTTCAAGCAGCGATTCGATTTCCATCATTTTTTCATCGACTGAGAAAGATTCTCCCGTAATAAAGCGTTTTTCGCGCTCGCCAATCTCTTCAATGATCTGCTGGAAAGTTTTATAAAGATCATAAACGCTGACTTCAGTATATTCTACAACCTGACCTTTACCTTCAGGAGAGGGACCGGACCGGGAGAACAGGGCGGCGTTTTCTTCTTCACGATGGCGCAGCATTCCAGCCAATTCACGGAAACGGTCATATTCCTTACGGCGTTCTTCCAACACCTGATCTTCAATCTCTTCTTCATCAGGAGTAATCTCTTCTTTAGGCAACAACGCTCTGGCCTTAAATCGAATCAAAGTAGCTGCCAAAACCAGGTATTCACCTGCAATATCAAGGTCCCTGTTTTCGGGAGCATCGATTGATTTAATAAAATCATCGGTTAAATCCGTCAGGGAAACGGAAAAAATATCCATCTCTTTCTTGCTGATTAAATGAACCAGCAATTCAAGAGGGCCGCTAAAGCCGGGAATATCAACGGGAAGCCGTGCCGGGGTTTCATCCATAGCAGTATTAATTACAATATCTTCAATAAGTAAAGAGTGTTGGGATCAATTTTATTCTTAATCCACGACCCGCTTTTATTTATCCCAGGCGGGTTGCAAAATGTAAACACCATTGCTGAATCCGGGAGCCAATTATGCGCAGATTGTTACTAACTACTGGAGTATTCATCCTCATAATGTCCGTTCTGTCAACCTCTCATGCGCAATCAATGCGATTGGGGAAATACCAGGATTCGCCTCAAAAACATCTGGAAATGCATATTGCCAGCCTTTCCATCTATCCTGAAAAATGGGATAAACCAGCCAATTGGACGAAAATTGAGACTATGGTCAGGCAAGCCCTTAGTCAAAATAAGCCCCAACTGGTAGTTACTCCCGAAGGAGTTCTTGACGGATATGTGATCAATAATGTGAACCGGGAAAAGGATTCTGATAAAAAATCCGAATTAATAAAGCAATTTATTGAATTAAGCGAGCCAATCGATGGACCATATATAAAAAAAGCATGTAGTCTGGCCGATGAACTGGACATCTTCTTTACATTAGGATTTCTGGAACGGCGCGAGGATAGATTATATAACTCAGTCATTCTGATTGATCCCGACGGGGATATCATCGGGCGTTATAGCAAAACTCATTTCGCACAGGGCTATCAAGAGATTCCCACTTTTTATCAACCAGGAAATGAATATCCGGTTTTTGACACCCCATTCGGTAAGATTGGCATCATGATCTGCTATGACAGGCAACTGCCGGAGAATGCCCGCATACTTGCCCTCAAAGGAGCGCAGATTCTGCTGGTTCCATCTTATGGCAGTTTTGATGAGGGCGACGGCTGGAATACGGCCATGATGCGAACCCGCGCATACGAAAATCGATGCGCCCTGGTATTCTGCCACCCCCAGCAAAGCCTATTGATTACAAGACATGGTAAGATTGAGGTCATGGGTGGAAAAGACGAGACAGTTTATTATACGGTAAACACTGATCCCGAAAAAATCAAAGACCGCTTCGAAAACCGCCGACCATCTATGTATGGATCAATTATCGATGATAAATTAGACTGAATAAAGAAGAACATGGGTGCCAAGGGCAGTGTCCTTTCTGCCCTTGACTGGTAACCTCGGAAAAACAAAATAAATCTTGATTCTATATAATCCAATTACAAGCACAAAAAATTGAATTTGATTCTACCTTCAACGTGGATTGTTGATAAAAACTATGGAAATAAATGAGGTGAACTCAATCAAGGGCAGAAAATACACTGCCCTTGCCACCCGATCGCAATGCGGTCAGTCCTTGATACTATCACTTAATATTAACAATTAACCATAAACCACTGATTAAACTAAACAAGGAACAACATATAAAAAATGAAATGCCGCTTCTGCCAACAAGGCCACATTGAATTAAAAGCCGCCTCTTTAACCATCGAAAAAGACGGCAAAAAACTTCATGTCAACCACGCGCCTGTGTTTGTATGCCGGGATTGTGGTGAGAAATACATTGATGATGCAGCCATACAAGATATAGAAAAGGCCATCGGCATAGCCTTCTCGACAGATGCGTCTACGTCTGTTGAGATCAAATGCAATTAAATCCTATTCCCATTCAATAGTGCTGGGCGGTTTTGATGAAATATCATAGACCACCCGGTTTATTCCATGCACTTCGTTAATAATGCGGTTGGCGGTAATGCGCAGAACTTCATCCGGCATGGGGAACCAATCGGCGGTCATGTAATCGGTGGTTTGTACGGCGCGAAGGGCGATAACCTGCTCATAGGTGCGGCTGTCGCCCATAACTCCAACAGATTTAATGGGAAGCAGCACCGCGAAAGCCTGCCCGATATCCCGGTAGAGACCAGCTTTCTTGATTTCCTCAATATATATAACGTCCGCCTGACGCAGCATATCCAAACGTTCTTCGGTGATATCGCCCAGTATGCGTATGGCCAATCCAGGACCGGGGAAAGGCTGACGGTAAACGCTCTCTTCATCCAAACCCAATTCAAGACCCAAGGCCCTGACTTCGTCTTTGAATAATTCGCGCAGGGGTTCGATCAATTCCAGTTTCATATTCTCCAGCAAACCGCCGACATTGTGGTGCGTTTTAATAGTCGCCGATGGACCTTTGAATGAAACTGATTCGATAACATCCGGATAGAGCGTACCTTGCAGTAAAAAATCGGCGCCTTGGATCCTGCTGGCTTCCGCTTCAAAAATATTAATGAAGGTATTTCCAATTATTTTGCGCTTGGCTTCAGGTTCAGTTACGCCTTTAAGTCTATCCAGGAACAATCGGCTGGCGTCAATCAGAGTTAAGTTAATGCCCAGATGGTCTTTAAGTCGATTCATCACCTGTTCGGCTTCGTTGTGGCGCAATACGCCATTATCTACCAGGAAGCCTTGGAAACGGTCGCCAATGGCCTGGTGCATCAACACAGCGGCCACGGATGAATCAACTCCACCGCTGATAGCGCCGATAACAATGCCATCACCTACTTGCTGGCGGATGCGCTGGATGGCTTCGTCGACGAATGATCCCATCGACCAATCCGCTTTACAATGGCAAATCCCTTGTACGAAATTTTGCAGGATGGTCTTTCCCAGTGGCGTGTGGCTTACTTCAGGATGAAACTGTATGCCGTATAGTTGCCGTTCAACATTCGCAAATGCGGCGTGTTCGGAATTATTAGTATGAGCGATATCGCAAAAACCAGCTGGTATTTCATGAACTTTATCGCCATGACTCATCCAGACCTTGGTTGATTCAGGCAATCCGTCAAACAGCCCAGAAGATTGATCAATGATTAATTCGGCATGTCCATATTCCCGGTGCTCGCCCTGAGCAACCTTGCCGCCATGATGCAGAGCCATCTCTTGCAGACCATAGCAGATTCCGAGCACTGGCAAGCCGACAGTCCAAATATCGTCGCTGGCATGAGGAGCGTCTTTCTCATAAACCGAATAAGGCCCGCCGGATAAGATAATCCCTTTGGGAGACAACTCTGCAATAGCCTCTTTGGCGCTGGTGCAAGCGTGCAGTTCACAATATACCCCCAGTTCACGGATGCGTCTGGCGATAAGATGGCTGTATTGTGACCCGAAATCCAGGATAAGAATGTTGTCATGCCGCATAATATATTCTTTCTATTCGTTTTAAGGATTTTTTTACTATAGTATTTTTTCTTGATTATATCTTTATTTTATCTTCAGGGCGATTGCTCGAAACATTGAATCAAATAATGAAAACAATTTTTGGCTTTTTCCCGTTTCATCTTAGATATTCTAATTAAAAAAAATACATAATTCTTACAAAAAGGTGATATTGGTCTTTAAATCGGAGTTAATATTTGCTATAACGTAAAAATAAGATGTTTATTTTGATTAATTTGCGCTATTACGACGTTCAAAGAGGTAGGAAATAGGGAACGTATCTGAGACTCAAGGAAAACATGTCCTTGAAAACAAATAGGAAAACGGTAGTTATGGGGACTTTTGTCTAGCAGTTGGGGAGGTAAAAGCGTCGTAATACGTCAAAAACCGCTCGTATGAGCGGATTTTTTTTGTTCTCTTTTCTTTTTTTCAAGCATCTTCTTTACATAGAGCCAGTTATTTATTAGACTTTTCAAAACAACTTATTCTTTTTCTTTGGTTTATATGGAGGTTTGAACGATGAATTTATGTCCTAAATTACTAATTCTATTAGCAACACTCGCCATACTCGCAGGCATTGCGGTTAAACTAGTTGGAGTCGACTTGTCAGCCATGGGCATCAGTCAACAGTTTCCTATCAAACCACAAAGTTTCTTAAACTTCGCCAACTCAGCCCTTTTGTTATCTATCGCCGTTACCCTATTACGGAAAAATAACGACGATTAATTAGTTTTCTTGAGCTATTATCAAAATAGTATTGTAGTGATTAGCTGATTTACCGTTATTGACCTAAATGAGTTATTAAACTCATTTTTTTGGAAACTATAGCTCATGAAAAACTTATTGCTTTTATTAACAATCCTATGCGCCGCTAGCTCGATCCAAGCCGGACAAATCACCGTGTTGGATGAGAATTTTATTCATACCGACAAGGGAGGAATAGACAAAAAGATGGGCTTCTGCATCTTCGAACCCTATGCAGATATGCCCTCTAATCTAGTCGAACCAATCGATTACGCCCACGGAACGGCTTATTTCCGCCTACGCATCAAGAACAAACCAACCACTGACCTGGTCAAATACAATTTCGGCTTCCAACAGGGCGAACACCCCTTCGGAGAACATTTCTCCGACCATTTCGATCTTACCACCGCCAAAACCTACCAATGGAACCAACCGCTCGACGAATGGTGGAAGCCCGACAATCACCACGTCAATTACACCCAACCCATTAACCGCCTCATGGTAGTGCTTTGGGATAAGGTTACCTATCCATCACGCCAGATTGACGACCGCTGGAACCATGGCGATTGGCTCACACCGGAAATCCTCGCCGCCTGCTTCCCTATGGAAGTACACATACAAATCGTGCTGGTCTCCAAGGGTGGAACCTTCAAGGGCTACCCTGAGATGAAAGAACGCTTTCCCCGATTCGATATTCACACCATAGACCACCAAGGCATTCGGATGGGACAGACTTCTCTCGTCGATATTGATAAAGACGGCGATCTCGATTGGGTAACCGGTCAAGCACATCATGCAGGCTACAAAATCTGGTGGTGGGAATACCAGAGTCCAGATAAGTGGGTGCAACACTATATGGGTATGGGCGACAGCGATGTCGGCGGTGATGTCTATGACCTAAACGGCGACGGCTGGATCGACATGCTTTCCGGAAGCAAGATTCTGCTAAACACCGGTAATCCCAAAGACGAACCGTTTGAAGTACACGAAATTGGCGCCATTAATTCGCACGATTCGGAATTCTGTGATATCAACGGCGACGGCAAAATGGATGCTATCGCCAATTCCGACAAGGCTGGTCTTTTTTGGTATGAGATTCCCGAAGACCCCACCCATATTTGGAAATCGCATGCCATCGCCACTATCAAACAGCACAAGATCCACGGCGGCGTATCACCCAACGCGGTGGGTGATATTGATGGTGACGGAGACAACGACGTTGTCACTGGTCAGGCATGGTATGAAAACATCGATGGTAAAGGGCTGAAGTGGGAAGCGCACATTAACATAGATTTCGGCGAACATCACAAATACGGCCTCGCTGTACGCACCTGGATACTCGATATGGACAGCGACGGCGATAACGATTTCGTGCAGGCCGAAGCCGATAACCCCGACTCGCGAGTGGCATGGTTCGAAAACGACGGCTCAGGCGACTGGACGCGCCATATCATCAAAGACAAAGGCGATGGGCAGGATTTCCATTCACTGGTAGTGGCCGATTTCGACAACGACGGCGACATGGATGTCTTTTCCGGGGGAGGTCCACTATCCACATCAGACAAGAAGAACTGCTATATCTGGGAAAACACTGCCGGAGCGGGTAAATGCCCCACCAGCCAGCAATGGATCGAACACTTCATTACCGAAAAGCCTTGTCATGAAGCAGTGGGCGCCGATGTCGACGGTGACGGAGATATCGACATCTGCACCAAAAGCTGGTCGACTGGCGACGAACATCTGTATTTCAGGAATATGCTAATAGATAACAAGTAACAATAAGTTGATTGATGTTACTCTAATAACAGCAGTTAGATTATCATTCTAAAGTCAATTGGAAAATCTCTAGTTTATAGAAAACAACCCCCTCTTGAATTCTCCCCCAAACTTGGGGGAGAGGGATTTTGATATATAAACAGTTATATTAATTTGACTTAGTAATATCAAATACTATAGTCATACATTCCTCTCCCAAGACTGGGAGAGGTTAGGAGAGGGTTGAATTTAACAACTCCCACAAAGAAATAAACAGAATAGTCCTAACTCCACTATAAATCCCCAAGTTAATTATCAAATTTTATTTGATAATTAATTCCTAATATCTACAATACATATATACATTACTAGATAGATAAACTTACTCATGTATATAGCAAGGATAATCTGCTCAAGAAATATCTAATTTTAAGGGATAAAGATCATGAATACACATTCTCCACATCATATCCAGCAGGAAAAACAGATCATTGATCTTGAAGCGGTAAATGAGGAACTTGAAAATAAGAGTCCTCAAGAAATTATCCGCTGGGGCTTTGAAACATTTGCTTCTAAACTGGCCATGTTGTCAAGTATGCAGAAGACGGCGTCTGTTTTAACTCATCTGCTCTATATGGCCGGATTAAAAGAGACCGAGATAATATTCATCGATACCGGATATCATTTCCCTGAGACGCTCCAGTTACGCGACCAGATGAATGCTGAATATGGAGTGAATATCATAACTTATCTGCCCGAAAAGACTCCCAAAGTTCAAGAACAGGAATACGGTCGTAAGTTATTCAAGAAAGATGGCGACTATCAGCTTTGCTGCAAATTGCGTAAAGAAGAGCCTTATTTGCGGGCGGCGAAACCATTTCATGCCATGCTTTCTGGTTTAATGAGGTCAGAAGGAGGGACGCGGAAGAATATAGGCATTGTTTCTGAAGATAAACGTATCGGAGTATATAAAATTCATCCCCTGGCCAATTGGAATCGTGATAGAGTGGAAGAATATATAAAAGACAACAAGGTATTGGTACATCCGCTGCATTATATGGGCTATCCCAGCATAGCTGCGCTACATGCACAACTCCTATAAAAATAGGAGAAGATGAACGTATGGGGCGCTGGCGCCATATACGTGACGCCAATCCCGGTAAAGAGACCAAACTATATTGCGGAATAAATTTCAGCGATAAGGAGATGCCCTCGAAATAATCCAAATAGTTTTGTACTATAAAGATTCGATTAATCATAAAAACAACAGTTATATGATGATAATAACGCCGAATGAAATATCTTCAGTTTGAGAAAACAACCCCCTCTTGAATTCTCCCCCAAGCTTGGTGGAGAGGGGTTTTGGAGATATAACCAGTTATATTCTTTTGACTTATTTATACAAAATACTGTAGTCAAACATTCCTCTCCCAAGACTGGGAGAGGTTAGGAGAGGGTTGATATTAACCACTCTCTCAAAGAAATAACCCGCTAGATAATATTCACTTTTTAGATGACGCGAAACAATCTTAAATAAGGAAGGATGCCTCATGGATTCAAGACTGCCGCCAATCATCGAATCTCTTGCAATCAATAAAATCCAGCGACATATTTTTCTATGCTGCGATCAGACCAAAACCAACTGCTCCAGTAAAGCAGCTGGTCTGGAATCATGGAATTATTTGAAGCGACGGCTCGACGAACTGGAACTCACCAGAGATGGAGGCGTTTTCCGGACTAAAGCCAATTGCCTGAGAATATGCTGCGACGGTCCAATCGCTGTAGTGTATCCAGAGGGAATTTGGTATCGCAGTTGCACTTCGGAGGTGCTGGAGATGATTATTCAGCAACATCTGATAGGGGGCAATCCAGTTGAGGAATATGTTATTGCAGAGCATCCATTAGGTTGAACGACCAACTACTATAATTAATCCCCTTTCACCAATGTCTAAGCGAAAGGGGATTGCAATATCACTAATATCAAATCTTAATCTTCATGCCTGTCTTCTGGATTATAGGGAAATTTGATGAAGATAGCGACCAGGTCTTGATCAGAATCGTTGATAAGATCATGGGAATCATGCGCCTCAATGCGGAATGCATCGCCCGGTTTAATCCGGTGCTCTTCCCCGTTAACCACGAAAGTGGGAGTTCCCTCTAGGAAATAGAAAGTCTCTTCAACTTGATGATGAACATGCTTGCCGTAATCTTTGGATGATTGCCCCGGTTTCATCTTCAAGACGCCCCATTCAACATTAGGGCCTTGCATGACGTATTTAACGCCGGAATCACCCCAGGACCACTCAATATCGTTAGAATTAATCTTCTGCATTGTCTTCCTCTTTATTAGTTAATCAATTAGCTGTCCACGGAATAAATCATCATAGGTCTCGCGCTGCCGCACCAGACGATGATTATCTCCATCAACCAGTACTTCAGCGGGCTTCAACTGACCGTTGTAATTAGAGGACATAGAAAAGCCATAGGCGCCAGCGGAACAGATGGCCAGGATATCTCCGGTTTCACAATCAGGCAAAGGCATTTCACGGCCAAACACATCGCTGGATTCACAAATAGGACCGACAACATCGACCTTATGGGATTCGCCATTTT
Source organism: bacterium (assembly GCA_963662285.2). Classification (GTDB taxonomy): domain Bacteria; phylum Hinthialibacterota; class Hinthialibacteria; order Hinthialibacterales; family Hinthialibacteraceae. The sequence continues at coordinate 815,635 of CAXXMV010000006.1, read as the reverse complement.
TAATGTTTTCTGGAACGATATCATGGAAAGCGCCGTATATGGCAGGCCGGGCGAGTGAGTTCATCCCCGCATCAACTATCACGAAAGTTCTCTCAGCATTCTTTTTAACGTAGGTAACGCGGCAGAGCAACAATCCTGCGTTGCCGACCATGGAGCGGCCAGGCTCGATAATCAAGCTAATTTCAGCATCTTTGATGCGTTCTTTAAGTTTAAGCGCATAGGAAAAAGGAGTTTCGGGAGCATCAGTTTCATACTGGATGCCTAATCCGCCGCCCATGTCGAGATAGGGAATTTCAATGCCTTTATCCTGCAAGTTGCTACGGAAATCCATCAGCAGGTTCAGTGAATCAAGCAAAGGCTTGGTATCCATCAAAGACGAACCTATATGAGCGGCGATGCCAACAGCTTTGAGCGATTTCATACCAGCTGCTTTTTGATATAAATCATAGGCTGGTTCAACCGGTACGCCGAACTTATGTTTATTCAGGCCAGTACTGATTTTGGGATGAGTATTAGCGTCGATATTGGGGTTTACCCGGATAGCGATAGGCGCAACCTTGCCGGATTGATCGGCTAAATACGCCAACCGTTGCAATTCCGGTTCTGATTCAACGTTGAACATTAATATGCCAGCGTCGAGAGCGAGCTTAATTTCGTCGTCGGTCTTGCCTACGCCCGAATAGATCATGCGTCCGGCAGGGATGCCCGCTTTGAGCGACAGCATTAATTCGCCGCCCGACGTCAGGTCGGCGCCAGCGCCTTCCTGTGCCAGGCGTTTGAGAATAGCGAGATTGCCATTAGCCTTAACAGCGAAAGCGATCAAATGGGGGATGCCATCCAAACCATTTTTATATCCATTAAACGCATCAAGAATGTCTTGCTGCGAATAGACATAAGTTGGAGAGCCATATTCGGCGGCCAACGCCTGCACGCTTACATTTTCAACAAATAGGCGACCTTCCCGGTACTGGAAGCAGCGGGATTTAGCATCGTAATTATGATTCATGGATTACTCTAACCTTCCTCGACTAGTTCAACTGATGGTTCTTCTTCCCCACGCAGGATGCGCTGCACCCGTTTCAACCTGACTTTGTTCTTCTGAACATTCATCATGTTGGTAGCTTTGGCCAGCGCTGATCCATCACGCAGGTTACAATGGAAGATTGTATCGTCATCGAGGGATAAGCCAAGTTTCATCTTAAAATTAAGATAATGATTGAGGATTTTTGAACGTTCCAGAGAGATATAGGAGCGCTCCATATTTCCGCTGATGCCTTCCACTGCAAAGCATGATTTAACATACCTGCTGAAAGAGTTATGTCCTTTGGTGTACTCATATAGTTGCAATGCGAATGATGTTGGCAGCACCGTAATAAACTGACCCAGTTTTTCCCGACACCAGATCATCTTTTCAAAAGCTTCTTCCGCTTTCCAATCGTCAATAAAATAAGTTGCTACTCTATCGGTTACGATCAAAGCATGCTGGGCGTTAACATTGGAATCCAGTTTCAAATTGACGACGCGCGCCCGTTCAAAATATTCTTTAATATCAGCAATGATTTCAAACAGAATACATATACCCTCGCGCACGGTCCACATCAGCATACGGTAACGCTCAATCCCCATTTCGAACCAACTGTCGCACATGGAATGTACGGTATCCATATATTTCGCCCAACGGGCAGGTTCTTTTTTGAGGATAGTTTTCGCCAAATCTACCAATCGCCGCACCCGCTTTAATTTCCATAAAGCTTCGCGGGTATTAATCTTACGTTCCACTTCCCACAGGAAGAAGTCGCGCAGAAATCCACTACATAGAAGGTCAAGCACTATCGAAATATTAAAAAAGCGGATCTCGTTTGACGAAGGTTGTTGAATCTCTAATTTTTTCCCCATAACCCACTGGGGATTGAGCAAGCAATCAAATTTGGGGAAATTTTCGAGTAGTTTCTGATCAACCGAGACAAAATCGGTATCAACAATATTTCGCGTTCCGATAGTACGCAAAACCTGATCAAATTTCAGGTTATGCTCGTCGCAGGTTTCCGAGTCATATATAACAATAAACTTAATCTGTGAAATTGAATGTCCGAATGAAATCTCATCCATATATACAGACAGAAGTCCGGCAAGCCGTTTAGCTTCACGGATCATATCTTCCATGAGAGCTTTGTATCCGTCTTGACTGACCGGAACTGGCTCATTAAAGAAGGAATAAGACTCTTTCCCGTGTTTTGATACTATTTCTGCACAGATGTTCTGGTCCATAACCCAATATTCAACTCAATCTATTTTTGATACAATTCTGTTCTGTCCAATAATAATATTTCGCGATATATCCTTCAATTTATCATCTGCATCTCAGCAAAAAGAGCAGTTTTGAGATGGTTGATCCAATAATATATTTTAACTATATGATTTGTTATACAATATTCCTGAACCTAAAGCAAGATTTTATTAAGGAATAAGTCAAATTTTTTATCCTTTTTCAACCTTTTTTATCATTTTCATAACATTTATGCAAAATATTGTGAGAAATTAGTAAACTTTATTATGCGGTTCTTATGAGGGTATTCCGCTTTTCTTTATCCTGCGATAAACTATTATATACTATAAGCCACGTAAATAATTCGGATATCCGCTTTACCGAATTCAATATATACAAAAGTCCTTAAATTATTTTATTTAAACACAAAAAGGAGATTAACACGATGCCTTTGGTACCGATGAGAATTATGCTGGATCACGCCGCTGAAAACAATTATGGAATTGCGGCTCTTAACGTTAACAACATGGAGCAGATTCAGGCTATCATGGAAGCGGCTGATGAAACCAATTCACCCGTTATCATTCAAGCCAGCCGCGGCGCCCGCAAATATGCCAACGACAACTACCTGCGTCACCTGATGCTGGCAGCTGCCGAACTTTATCCTAACCTTCCTATCTGCATGCACCTGGATCATGGCAACAGCGTTGAAACCTGTTCGTCAGCTATCGACCAGGGATTCACCAGCGTTATGATGGACGGCTCATTGATGGAAGATGGCAAGACGCCTGCATCATTCGAATACAACGCCGACACCACCAAGCAGGTTGTTAACAAAGCTCACGCCAAAGGCGTTAGCGTTGAAGGAGAACTGGGCTGCCTGGGAAGTCTCGAAACCGGCATGGGCGACAAAGAAGATGGACATGGATTTGAAGGCGCTCTGGACAAATCACAGTTGTTGACTGATCCTGAAGAAGCCAAAAAATTCGTTGAAATGACTGGCGTAGACGCATTAGCTGTTGCCATCGGAACCAGCCACGGAGCATACAAATTCACCACTAAACCAACCGGTGAAGTTCTGGCCATGACTCAGATTGAGAAAATTCACGCCGTACTGCCTAACACTCACCTGGTTATGCACGGTTCTTCATCTGTTCCCGAAGAATTGGTTGACATCATCAACAGTCATGGCGGCAACATGAAGAAAGCCTATGGCGTTCCGGTTGAAGAAATCCAGCGTGGAATCAAGAGCGGCGTTCGCAAAATCAACGTCGATACCGACAACCGCTTAGCCATCACTGGCGCCATCCGCAAACTATTCGCCGAAAAACCAGCCGAATTCGACCCACGTTCATACCTGGTTCCAGCCCGCGCCGCCATGAAGGAAGTTTGCAAAGCCCGCATGATCGCTTTTGGACAGGCTGGCAACGCTGACAAAATCAAGATCGTAACCCTGATCGACATGGCCGCCAAATACTGAGCCTAAGCCATTAGATTATCATAACATACAAACCAAAGGCCGCTGATTTTTCAGCGGCCTTTTTTTGTCTTTTTGAATTTTTGTCTGAATCAGGATATGCAGGATGGGTGGCAAGGGCAAGACCGCATTGCGGTCAGCCCTTGATTGAGTCACTCAGATTTACAGTAATCTTCTCAGATAGTTTACCGCTTCTTCGCCTTCCAGTTCTGGACTCACATTAATTCCCTGACGGGCTTCTTCTAAATCGTGTTCAATTTCGGCCATTATTTCAGGAGAATAATCAGTTTCCTTAAATATCCCATCCCCGCTGGAAACAACATAATCAACCACAATCTGTTTTTCCTCTGGAGCAAGTTTTTCAAATTCCGTTATGAATTGAGCGCCAGTTTTCACTTTTTCGTTCTCCAATTTTGCGTGAATGAATGACTGTACTATATTGTAGGGGATTTCGATCTTTTGTAAATCACGTTTTTGGGGAACGATCTTTTAGCCGGGCAATAAATGTATTGACAATGTCAGGACATAAATAGTATCCTACATCATAGAGAAAGGAATTTAAACTATGTCTCGATCAGATTCCACAACCTATCCAAAAAATACCCGCGATATCAAAATCAGTATCCGCGCCCATGAAAAACAAAGGGATTTGATAGATTGCGCAGCGGAATATCTAGGAAAAACCCGCTCAGATTTCATGCTGGAAACAGCTTGCCGGGAAGCCGAATCAGTTCTAACTGATCAACGGGTATTTGTCCTTGATAAAGAAGAGTGGGGCGCTTTCCTGGCAGCGCTGGATGCTCCCCCAAAAGCACGCCCGCGTTTAGAAAAACTTATGAAAGAACAGACTATATTGGAACAATAATCTATAAAATAAACAATATGTTCTCTCCAATAGAAAAATTATGCTCCAGACATGAGGTTGATACTTTCGATTGTGGAAAAGAAGAACTCAACCGTTTTTTGAAACAGTTCGCCCTTATCAATCAACAGGCAGAGAGTTCTCAAACCTATGTCGCTTGCCAGGCAAAACAAGTCGTGGCTTATTATTCCCTTACAGTTGGCAGCATCCTGCATCCGGATGTCCCTGAACGGATAAAAAAAGGATTGCCCAAATATCCCGTTCCAGTCATGATTCTGGCCCGTTTAGCTGTAGATAGCCAGTTTCATGGTCAGGGATTAGGGAAAGCGTTACTTAAAAACGCACTGCAACGCACAGCGCAAGCGGCGGATATTGCGGGCATCAGAGCCTTGCTGGTTCACGCCAAGGACAAGGAAGCAAAAGATTTTTACCAATATTTCAACTTTGACGCCAGCCCGACAAATCCCTATCTTCTGTTTCTGATTATGAAAGAAATAAAACGTCTGGTTACATAGCCTGACCAGTGTTTTTGGTCTGAATTTGGCTATGGTTTACTCTTGGCGCCCACCGGGATGTCAGAAAAACTTATAGGTTATCATTTTGTAAAGCAATTTCGCCGCCGCAAACGCCGAGTTCACATCGGCTGGATCATAGGCGTATTCAACCAAGTCAAAACCGACGACATTTTTTCGGGTGAAAATCTTGTTTAACAGACTCAAGCATTCATCCCAAGTGAAACCGCCAGGTTCCGGCGTACCGGTGCTTCGGATAACGCTCCAATCCATCACATCAACGTCAAATGTAATAAAAACAGGATCGGGCAGTTGTTTGATCGCCGCATCGATATCGAAGTGCTTTGTGCGGTAATCATGCATTGTACAAAGGTTAATGCGTTCTGGCTGGATTCGCTTTGACTCTTCATAAGAGAGACTGCGGATGCCGATTTGCAGAGTATCAGAGGTAAACTCGCGAATGCGCGACATAATGCAGGCATGACTTAACGGTGAGCCTAAGTATTCATGGCGCAAATCAGCATGAGCATCCAGTTGTATTACAGATAATCGGCCATGTTTTTTGAGTAAGGCCTTGTAGTAACCAAGCGTTATCGAGTGGTCGCCCCCCACCAGCGCGACCAGTTTGTCCTTGGAAAGAATAGGTTGGACGAATTGATAAAGCGTCTCTACCATCTCTTCTGGAGTATCGGGAATGGCGGGCGGCTCTACAGTGTAAATTCCGATTTTATACGGCTCTGCTTTGATAACTTCATCATACAGTTCCAATTGGCTTGAAGCATCAAGGATGGCGTCCGGTCCTTCAGCAGTTCCTTTGCCATAAGAAACCCCACCCTCGTATCCAAAAGGCAGCACGACAACTTTCGATTGATCATATGACGAAAGTTCAATATCGTCGCCAAGAAATTTTTTATAGTAATCTTTCATAGAGCGCTTCTGAGTTTTTCGATGAATTCGGGAATATGATGGACAATGTTTTTAGGTTCTTTGGATGAAGTTTGTTCAAGAACATAAGCGGTAATAAGCGGGAATACAAGGCTGTATTCCGCCCATATTTGTATTAATTTAGCCGGATCATCCGATTTATATTTACCCCATGTGACAGCCTCGCCAAAAGTGCAGCCCGATAACCCGCCGTCGCGTTCAACCGCGGTTCCGATTTGCAATCCTCTTTCCGCTCCTTTGTAATCAGCGGAGAGAATCTGGCTAAGCGTAGGCCCGGTCTGTTGGATGAAATTTTTTGGACCGCCGCCGCCCAATTCGAAAAATCCCGTTCCTTCAGAACAGAAAGTGACCGCCGCCGAATCAAAAATATCCTTTTGCGCGTGGAGATGAATAGGGAAGCCTTCCTGGTCGGTTCGAACCAGGTTCATCGCAATAGAATGGTTGCTATGTGAATCCCAAAAAATGGGTATGCCCAATGATGCTGCCTGCGCTACAAAACTGAGTTCGGGATAGGGCGCCGTATCATTCACCCATTGCCCCAATTCATAACTGAATTCCCAACTTGACAGGGGTTGGTCGCCTAGTTGTTGGTATCGTTGTTTGACGAAATCCCGTATGATTTCGTCTTGCGCTTCCAGGGTTTCTTTTTCTCTGATGCCTATATCATAGATCCGGGTATCACCATGGCGCCGAAGGAGATCATCGTCGCATGTAGGATGAATTGCTTTAACCGGCAGGCCAAACGCAAAATGCAGATCATGATAAACCTGGGCGCCAGTCGAACAAATGACATCAATAAATCCGTTTTCCATCAGAGAAATGACCAGGCCGCCCATTCCTCCAGCTATTCCAGCGCCTGCAATACCCAGCCAAATGGTATCGTTTTCATCCACCATTTTTTTAAATAACTTGGCGCCTTGTTCAACCCGGCGAGCCTCGAATGATAAATGCCCCATAAAATCTACCAAGTTAGAGACTGATGTTACTTTCGGCAATTTACTTGGAATGATATCAGGAGCATCTTTATACAGCGAATCGTGATTCATAAGAGAAATCTCTAGTTTTAAAGTAAGAAAACAGCGCAAGCAACAACGGTGGTCCATAAACCATCTTTATGTCCTTTGGCCGATTGCGCAATACTTCGGCTTGTGAATTGTCTATTCTCGCTGGTGATGTAAAGTTGTTTGCGTTCGTTCCAAGCTTTATCAGGATCCATTTCAATGCCCAATGTGGACGCTAACATGGTTGCCGCCAGGTCCTCCGCGAAATCAGACGCTTTTTTTAAGGTTTCTCCAAATCCATGGTGTTCGCTGATATATCCATATTGCTTCTTGTTATGAGGTTGAGCCAAGCCTATGGCGGCGGCCATCGTTCTGTTTGGCTCATTGGTGCATTCACGCGCCATTACAACAAACGCAATTTGGCCAGGGGAAAGCAATGCCAAACCTTCCTTTTTGGATATTATCTTACATTCAGGCGGGAAAATGCTTGATACGTTTACCAAATTACAGGTCTCTATTCCGCAATCGCGTAGAGCCATCTCGAAACTTTGAAGTTTGTTTCGGTGATTGCCTAGCCCTTTAGTGAAAAACATTTTTTGAGGAACAATTTTATCCATCGCGTTCATGTCCTTTGCATATTTCCTAGCATATTCTGGAGTGGATTCGATAATTTTGTGGAATTGATTCTGACTTATCAATTTTTGTCTAGGATGACAGTTGACTAAAATAATTAACGAATATTACTTCTATTTTTTTTGAATTACAAACCCACTGACGAAATAAATGAAGAAAGATAATTCTTAAACCTCCTCACAGTTGGAAACAGCTTGCCGGGAAGCGGTTTCAGTTCTAACTGATCAATAGGTTTTTGTCATTGATAAAGAGGAGTAGGCATCTTTCATCCCTGCGCTGGATGCTCTGTCAATAGCCCGCCCACGTTTGGAAAGACTTATGACTAAAATCATAAGGTTAGTTGAATAGCCTGACCGATTACATGGATATCTTCGATATTGCCGAATTGCGCAAGATGGCAATATCGAAGAACTATCACTATTTTGTTTCATCACATCATTGTTTCAAATAACCTAAAGAAGCAATGAATATAGTAAGCGTTAAATAAGTAAAAAAGACGCACATAACCGGAAATCCAATCAATACAATACGGGCGATTGATATTTCACAGTAGTTACCCAGTTCTTTAGTGCATTTATCCAAATTCGGGATAACCACCATAATCAGGATTATCAAACCAGTAAAGCAGGTTAGAATCGATATAGCCATTGCAGGACCGACGCTATCAGGTGAAGTTAAATTACTAAGCAGCATAACAATTCCGATTGAGACGCCGATCAAAGTCATTATTACAACTGATAGAGTAACAGTTTGCCACCTGAATTGACGTTCTTTCAATGTCGATGTTCGCGTGAAGACTCCGCCGCATGCCACCGAAATGGCAAAACTGCCGCCGATGACAATGATTAAGGTTGAAACATCAACAAAGGCCAAAGAATTACCACCTAAATAAATTGCGAATGATATTAGGAATATGAAAAGACTGTAACCGAATATTTTTGCTTTATTCATTATTTTTTCTCCTGATTTCTTTTAATTCCCTCATCACCCGTGGTAAGAGGGGATGTAAAATCGTGGGTGGTTCTTTGATGGGTCGGTGAAGCGCTGAACCATCCTTGGGTCTTCAGCAAACGTTTCCTCAATCGAAAATATGCGGGAATGGGTAACACAAGTGATTTGAAATGACCCCTCACCCTAGCCCTCTCCCGTGGGGAGAGGGGACATTGTTACGCGACATTTTCGGATTGGTATGAGTACTCTTTATTAACAAAGGTTTAGGTGTATTCAAAACTTTGATTTATGATTATTCATTCTCTAATAAACGTTTTCTCAATCTGAAGTATGCGGGTATCGGCAATATGGCGCTGAATAGAAATCCATAAAAAACTGTTAATAAAGCTACAGCCAAACAAGCGCCAATGTTGTCAGGATTTTCCAAACTATCCAGCATTTGAACAATTCCGATAATAGATACGAGAATGCCTAACAGAAACAAATTGCGAATCATGCATTCCCAAAAATAGGCCGATTTCTCCAATACCTCACGATTCCCTTCTCCGCCAAATGCATGGCTATGGGCCGTTTTGATTTCACTCCATGAGAAGCTCATTAAAGCCATGCTGAATGATCCGCCGACCATGATAATGATGCTTGGTATATCATAAAAATTCAGCATATTACCACCTAAAGTTATTCCCGCTGCAATCAATCCGATAAAAAGCAGTTCTCCGATAATAAAAAAAGTTTTCATTGTATAACCTCCATATTTGATAATTCTAGATTTAATGGCGTATTCCATTTAAAGTGGATTTGCCAATATGCGATATCCATAACATCTTGCTCCTGGGCGCGGTCGTAATAATTATTTAATTCGACAGGCAGGAAAGTGTCTTTATTGATGTGTATCTTATAGATGCCTAATTTTTCGGGATTGACGTATTTGAATTTCAGTGACTCATTATTATATTCATTATGATTAGACGCATTTTTCCAGGCGCCCAGTAATTGCTCGATGATGCGGTCTGGAGCGGAGAAATCCGCCAGAATAGTTGAGGCCTGTTCAACAAAAAGGGATGAATTTTCAAACAATCCGCCGAACTCTTCGATTGAGTTATTTATTACATCTTTGTCGCGCATTTCAAAGATAGATTTATAGGTGAATTTTTCTGGATGACGGGCTAATAATAAAATATGGCGTTGTTTGTTCCAGAATAATACAAAAGATGGCTTCTTCTCTTTGCCTAAAAAATCATATACGAAATCGCAACGCATACTTTGAACTGAATTGATGCTATCCCGCGTCTCTTTAGCAACTCGAATGGTATCCAAAGATGAAGCGAAGGCGTAGCCGGGCATGGTTACTTGCACAGTATATAAAGCGACCAGGATACAGGCCGATAAAACGGCGAAGGCAATCTTTCCCTGAGTTGAATTCCACCACTCCAATGATCCAAACCATGAGAAACTACTAGCAGTATTAGATTCTTCTTCCAACTCCTCAGCAAATATACGCATCTGTTTTCGCAAATCAGATTGAACCTCTTGCGGCGTCGGTTCTTCAAATGCGCTGCGTACTAATTTATCAATATTTATATCTCTATGGTTGTCATTCTTCATTTTGGTTAACGCTTTCCGCCAGTTGCGGGTTGAGATGAGATAACCAGCGGCTCAAGGTCTCTCTACCGCGCATGACATGGATGCGGACGGTGGATTCTGTGCAATTCATTGATTGAGCAATATCTTTGTATGAACAATCATCTACTATTCTCATCAAAACCGCCGCCGATTGCTTTCTGGGCAACCTTCCTATAGCCGTGATAATTTCACTCTCCAACTCATCCTGCTGCATCAACTGACTGACATTGGGATCCCTGTCATGAATTGAATTCATTCTGTCTGTTACTGATATATGCTTCGATTGCCGTCTTATGGTTTTTCTGAGCCAGTCATAGGCTGCATCAATGGCGATGCGTAAAATCAAGGCTTGGGGATTGAGATGCGATTCCACCAGTTTCGACTTGTGATAGATGGTGGTTAGAGCGTTCTGCAAAACGTCTTCCGCATCATGGGGATTCTTTATGATGCGGTAGATGGAGCGGATCATTTGATCCTCCAATGGTTCAATCCAACGCTGATACCACACTAAACCTTTAGTCACTCTAGACCTCGATTATCAACCGTCTTCGCTGCCATAGGATTTCATATCCGCTTCCTAAATACAATACCGAAGTGAAGTATTGTTTTGTTTACTTTATTTGAAAAAAAAATACTCCATTGATTTTATGGACTGTTGGTTATACTACTTGGGAAGAGTATTGACTACCTTCTTCAAACATTGACCGGACGCTTAACCTGAATGGAACGAATATGAACCTGGAAGACAAGTCAGCCCCGCATCGCAAGGGATTATGGAAACCTATCGCCTTGCTCGCTTTCGTCATTATCATGCTGGGAGCGGCCAGGTATTTCGGGCTGGCTGACTTATTTAATGGTCTTAAGGATTATATCGAAGGCTTAGGAGTTTTAGGTCCGGTGGTTTTTGCTGCTATCTATGTCGCGGCTACGGTGGCCGCTTTACCCGGTTCGGCTTTGACGCTTATCGCCGGGGCGCTTTTCGGTTCTATCCTGGGCGTAATCGTCGTCAGCCTCGCCTCGACCTGCGGCGCCGCGCTCTGCTTTCTCATCGCGCGCTATTTTGCGCGCGACGCCGCCGCTGATTGGTTGGAATCAAAAGAGAGTTTCCGCAAACTGGATCGCATGACGCGAGAAAACGGCGCCATCATTGTAGCTATCACCCGCCTGGTTCCCCTATTCCCTTTCAACCTGTTGAACTACGGCTTCGGACTTACCAGCGTCTCATTCAGCGCTTATGTGTTGTGGTCATGGTTATGCATGATTCCGGGAACCATTCTTTACGTGGTCGGTTCAGACGCCTTAGCCCAGGGGCTGACCCAAGGCCGCATCCCCTGGACTTTAATCGGCGCTTTTGTAGTTATTCTGGTTGTCTTAACTCTGATTGTCCGTTTCGCTAAAAACAAACTGAAGAGCGGGGTTGAATCAACCCCCTCCTAACCCAATGTCATTAAGTTAAGGAATTTCACCCTATCGTAGGTGGTTTAATCAGGGGCTGACCGCAATGCGGTCTTGCCCTTGCCACCCGACAATAACTTATATATGGAATTAAACCATGCATACTACTCCCGACATCCAACCCCATGATAAATATAACCAAGAACTGTTGGATCATGTTCATCCATCGGATTGGGTAAATCCAAAACCAGCTGATATCTATAACATGGTGGTCATCGGCGCCGGAGTAGGTGGACTGGTTACGGCTTCAATCGGCGCCGCTCTGGGCGCGCGTGTGGCCTTGGTTGAACGTCATCTGCTGGGCGGCGACTGCCTGAATTGGGGATGCGCGCCATCCAAAGCCATCATTCGATCATCGCGGGTTTGGGCTGATATCCAACAAGCAGAACATTATGGCTTGAGCGCTCCGCCAGATATTGAGGTGGATTTCCCCGCTGTTATGGAGCGTATGCGCAGACTGCGTTCTGGTATCAGCCAAAATGATTCTGCTGCGCGGTTTACTGGACTAGGGGTGGATGTATTTCTGGGCGAAGCCCGATTTACTGCGCCGGACGCTATTGAGGTTGATGGCTCAATCCTGCGCTTCAAGAAAGCAGTTATCGCAACCGGCGCCAGAGCGCATATTCCCGATATTCCAGGGCTGGAGCAAGCGGGGTATCTTACCAACGAGACTATCTTTCAACTAACTGAACGCCCCGGTCATCTGCTGGTTCTAGGCGGCGGCCCCATCGGCTGTGAGATGGCTCAGGCTTTTAGACGGCTTGGTTCACAGGTAACCATAGTTCAAAACGTTTCGCGCATCCTGCCGCGTGATGATGAGGAAGCCGCGGAACTGGTACAGCGTCAATTCATACAGGAGAACATAGATATCCGGGTAGATTCCACTGTTACCAGAGTCACCACTGATGGAGACCAGAAACAAGTTGAAATCAATACAAAATCCGGTGTAGAAACGATCAGCGCAGATGCGATACTGGTATCAACCGGACGTTCGCCTAATGTTGAAGGACTGGGGCTGGAAACTGCTGGAGTTGATTTTGACCAGCGTCAGGGAGTGCATGTCAATCAATATATGCAGACCAACAACTCCCGAATATATGCAGTGGGAGACGTTTGCATGGCGTACAAATTCACCCATGCCGCTGATGCCGTGGCGCGGATTGTGGCGCGTAACGCCCTTTTCCCCGGCAAGAGCCGAGCCGATGGGCTGATCATCCCCTGGTGTACTTACACTGATCCCGAAATTGCGCATGTCGGCATGACTGCCATGCAAGCGCAAGAACAGCAGATTGAGATAGATACATACCAGTGTGATTTCAGTGAGGTGGACCGTGCGGTTCTTGATGGAGAGGAAGACGGCTTCGTTAAAATCCATGTTAAAAAGGCGACGGATAAAATCGTGGGCGCTGCTATCGTAGCCCGTCACGCAGGAGATATGATCAACGAAATAACCATAGCCATGACCCATAAAATCGGTCTGGGCAAACTGAGCGGGGTGATTCACCCCTACCCCACTCAGGCGGAAGCCATCCGCAAAACCGCCGACGCCTATAACCGCACCCGCTTAACCCCGGCCAAAAAGAAGATTATCTCTTTTTTGATAAAGTGGTTGGGTTAGAGGTGTTGCATCCACCTTCGCGTAGGATGGCGTCGGCCTTATCGACTCACCAAAGAACCACCTGCTCACTAAAAACAGATAACTCAATATATCTTTTGCGACATTAAGGTCGTCGAACCAGCGTCGATGCGGAAGCGCACCCCTGGTTTGATTAAATCACTTGGTTTAATGGTTATTCTTCCAGTGGAATAATCCACTTGATAGTCTTCACCAAGGGTTAAGGTTTGGCCTTCAACCTTAATAGATAGAGGGTCTCCCGACTGAAGCCGGTGGAAGACGAAGGCGTTGTAAGTCGGTTCAGCGTTAATTACCAGTTGTTCTTTGTTGCGGTCTATTAAGTCATCCTTTAGAAGGATGATAAGCGATTTATCGGCATCATATTTATAGTCTATGCCGTAATTCAATACTTTCTTTTCTTCGTAATAGTTCCTGGTAAATACACAAACCCGCATTTCTTCTTTCTTGATAACATAGGAAAGAGCATACACATTGGGATCGTGGGTTGGTTCGGCATTGATCTGGATAACTTTGGGGTAAATTATCTCTTTTGGCTGCCTTACATTTGTCTGGGTTATGCCAAAGATTTTGGCTTTGGCTTGATTCAGATTGGGATAGTATCCAAAACTATCCTCGGTTATTTCTTCCGGCTTTTTAGGATCTTTCAAGTATTTATAGGATATGTGATAACGGAATCCTTCATAGCAGTTGGATTCATCAATAAATTTGATGAGGCCTTCCTCCTCGTCGAACTCATAATCCCTGCCTTGAATGCCTAGCCGATCGGTGACTACCAGCCATTTGGTTGGAGAATCGATTTCGGTTTTGGATGGAATTGATTCCTTATTCAAACCTTTCATCCAGTTATTCTTACTCTGATCAATTTCAACCTTATTAAACATCTTCCGGGCTTCTTCAAGCGATATGGGGGCGGTAGTAAGCATTTGCAGCGAACCGGGTATGATGGGGGCTATGGTTTTCCAGACCCAGGGTTTTTCAATTTTACCTTGAATATATATTTTCACATCGGTTTCAATCGGTTTTTTTATAGTTATGCGATGCGTTTCTGGTTCATATACCCAGTCATCTTTGGTAAGAGATTGCCAACGATCGCTAACACTGTTTTGCGACTGATTATTATCTTCATAGCGGTTTAAGACTGAAACGTACCGGATTTCCTTAAAGCGGGAACGGATATGATAAGTCTGTTTCAATCCGGTAATTGGCAACGCTCTTTCAAAATGCGAGCCACGATTCATAAAGTCGCCATCATATAACTTGCCTACGATATGGCCATTGATTGAGGATGATTCATTGGCCGTCTCTTTTTCGAGAACAAGCGAGAATTGACCCATAAGAAGTTGATTATTGAGTTTTATTTCTTGGGTTTCATCGAGCGGATCAAATTCGATCACCTTATATCCAGGCGCCTTCAATCGGATTTTATAATGCTCTTTGGGCAGTTCCATAGAAAAACGGTCTTTACTCCATCTTCTGAAACAGAGCGACCCTGTATCCGATTCAGGGATGCCTGGCGCTTCGATTTCAAACTCTTCGAAATCTGCAAATCTTTTGGGAATGAAATTAATTTCGTAACCGACGCGTAAAGTTAAATCAAAGGACATTTCATTCTGATGACCCGGTTTAATGCTAACCTCTTTGGGCGAGCGCCGTATGCTGCCGATATCGGTATAGTCTCTGCTAGAGATTCTGGCGTCGCCCGGAGTTACGCCAGTTATAATGTAAAGTCCGTCTTCATTCTCAAGTTTCTGGTAAGGTATATCATAATAATTCCCATCCCGGAAAAAGCCGAAGCGAACAGTATCGCTGTTATATGCTTTTCCGTTGAAAGTTAACCTGGCGCGAATAGACGTATCTGCTTTTTTTAGAAAGAGTTGGGCCTGCTCGTCCAAGCCCGGGAAAACCAGAGAATTGTCTTTGTCAATTATGGGAGATGGAATATCCAACGTAAAATAATGCGGCGCATAACCTTGTTTGGTAGCAACCATTTTATGTTGACCAATTTGGGTTGGTTTCAGGGTGTACCACCCGAAATCTGCTGATCGGGTTGGCATAAAGAAATTAGATGGAGGATCCCAAGAGTCAGCGGGCCGCAGAAGATTGATATTAACTTCTTCAATATAATTGGTTGTATCAGCATCGAAGGTTCGCCCTTTAACGGTGGGTTGTAAAAGTTTGCGGTATGATTCTTCATCATTCTCATAAGCAACCGAATCAGATAGATATAAATAAGTTGTTTCGTCACCTGTAGCGAGACCATTAAATGTTAGTTTCAAGGTTCGGTCTGGCAATTTCATCTGTTCAATATTTTTGTTGGAAGATGCTTGCTTATCACTGGATGATGAGTTCAGCGCCAGCACTGGAAGCATTAGCGCTGTGATCATGATTAATGCCAATGCGTTGCGTAGTTTGGTTAGCATGGTTGACTTGCCCTGGTTCAGGATATTATGCACCCGGTGCGAGACGACGGAGCGCTTGCCTAGCATGGGGATGGCGTAAGCCAGATCATTCTTTCTTCCCGCATTCCACACTTCGCATAACAGGAAATCGGCGTAGGATGCTTTTTGCCTGCTTTTGAGAACCACCTCACGGTCGCAGAGTGATTCGCGTTGCTCTTCGATCTTTCTTTGAACCAAATGGATCATGGGGTGAAAGAAATAGACCGCGGCTACCGATTTTTCCAATAGCATCCACCAATGATCTCTGCGCTTAATATGAGCAAGTTCATGTAAGAGGGTAAAACAAAGCCCTTGGCGGTTTTGCTCTTCGAGCAGATGCGGAGGGATCAGAATCCGGGGACGCACCGAACCAACCAGCAGCGGGATGCCCATTTCCCTGGTTACGGCCAGACATGGAACGCCGGACAGACCAATCAAAGCGGCGCACTCTTCCAATAAACCTAAAACCTGCTGATCACACACGAGTTCGGAGCTCCGAACTAAACGTAATTGAATGATGCGTCCATGGATCAAGCGGGCAGCGAGGAAAGCCAAGCCAATCAACCAGATCGATAAGCAGCATAGCGGCCAATTGATGTTTATATTCTGTTGGGATGGTAAACTTATTTGCGCTAACGGTGGCTGGATTGGCACAGGATTGCCGGGCAAGGATTTTTGCTCTAATTGAGCCATAAGGTCGGGGGATTGCGTCTTGGCGGATGCGGTTGACTTAGGCGTTTTAATAATTAAATCCGGTGGAGATTGGGTTGCCACGCTACTAACAGGTGATGTATTAACCTCCTGATAATCCATTGCTTGGGTAAGAGGTATTGAGGTTAATGCATGATCGGGTAATTTGAGATTATCCAGAGCTGTGGATGGAATCAACCATCCAATAGGTGATAGCAGAGGTAAGAGCAATACCAGGCGCAGCACCCATAATGAGGTTGATCCATTTATTTTAAGCCAGCGGATCGCCCCAAGGGCGATAGCGCCCAGGATCAGCATTTGCAGTGACGAAATTGCCATAAAGAAGAGAATTTGATGGGCATACTCAATCATTATTATCCTCCTGATGACGAATCTTCATGATTGATTCGCGCAGTTTCTCGAATTCCTCGCGGCTCAGGTTCTCTTCTTCGTATAGTGCATTGACCAGCAGTTCCTTGGAGCCGCCGAACAAGCTATGCAGTAAACTGCTCAGGGCATTCTTCTGCACCGCGCTTTGCTGCACTTTGGCCAGATATACATGGCTGCGGCCTTCAAGTTCCCGGTATAGGAAACCTTTTTTTTCCAGATTGCGCATGGTAGTCAGTATGGTGGTGTAAGCCAGTTTGCGGGTTTGCTTTAATGCGTCGCGTACGTCGTGCACTGTGGCGCGGCCTTTTTTCCATACTTGTTTCATAACCAAAGTCTCAAGTTCAGCCAGAACCAGTTTAGTTTCTTGATTTGTCATGGGCTTGTCTCCGGTAAAGATGACCTAATATCTCTATCTACTATCGCGTTAGTAGATTAATTACTATTACGATAGTACTAACGCGGTAATATGTCAAGTAGTTTTTTAGACAAGGCTGTATATTCATTTGCAAAGGCGTCTGCTATCAACCCTCACCTAGCCTCTCCCAATCTTGGGAGAGGGATGTATGACCCAAGTGTTTTGAATGACTAAGTCTAAACGATATAGTAGTTTATGTTCATAATCCCTCTCCCCCAAGTTTGGGGGAGAATTCAAGAGGGGGTTTTTTTCAATAACTATAGATTTTTCAATTAACTTTAGAATGATAATCTAACTGCCGTTTTTAGGATTAAAAGTTATTCATCAATAGAACCAATCCAGTTAGGAATGTATTGACGCACCGGCTAGAAGCCGATGCTCCCCACTATCCACTATCCACTATCACACAACAATGTGTACGTAGAGTAGCCCAGCGGGAGAGGGGATTTGGTTGTCCGATATTATGAGTTGGGAAGTTTTCTAATCAGTGGATTTTTAAATGTTGGTTCAAGGAAGGATTAGGAATAATCTGCGGCTCTTGATCTATCCAATGGATGGTTAGTCGGTCGATTGAGTTGATTTTACCAAAACCGAAATGGATGGTTTGGCTGTTTTGAGAGAGGTAACTTGAACCGCCGTCGATGAGGCGGCTCCAAAGTTTTTCGCCTTTTTGAGCCGTGATTTTAACGCCAAAACATTTTGCGCTGGGAACATCCAAGGTTACTTTTAACCAATTTCGCTGAGGCGTCTGGTTTTCTAATAAAAATGGCGTTGAGTCTACGCAATTTATGACAATATCCATATCGCCGTCTAGATCGTAATCCAGCAGCGCCGAACCCCGTCCTCCAATAATGGGGGCGTTATTATTGAAGGATTGCGAACTTACGTCGATAAATTTTTCTCCGGTATTTTGATAAATCGATATGCCTTGTTGATACCTGCGGTTTAATCCAAGGTCATTGATTTGGGGGTAGATATGTCCATTGGCGGTGTAAAGGTCCAACCAGCCGTCTGAATCGAAATCGCAGAAACCTGATCCCCAGGTAATTAACCAGTGACTGGGAGTATAGAGTCCCCATTGCGATGTCATATCTGAGAAGAAGCCATCTCCGTCATTCTGGTAAAGGATGTCGGACATTTGTTCATAAGCTGTAACTAATAAATCAATTTTACCGTCGTTATTGAAGTCGCCCTGGCTGACTCCCATGCTGCCTCCGGCCACGCCGCTTTCGTTGAAAGCGCCGCCTGAAACAAAACTGATGTCTTCAAATTCGCCATCGCCCCGGTTTCTTAAGAGATGATTGTAAGTTGAATCATTGGAGACGTATAAGTCCATATAGCCATCGTCATCGAAATCGAAAACGGAACATCCCATAGTGCGCCCTTCAGAGACATTGATACCCGCTTGTTTGCCTGTTTCTTTGAATGTTCCATCTCCATTGTTGATATAGAGCCGGTCTTCCTGACTGGGGAACGCCAGCGGCCCGGTGAAAACATCTATTCCGTGGTAGTGGTCCCTCATTTCACCGTGGATTTTGGGATCAAAGTAAATGTAATTGCCTACAAAAAGGTCTAACCAGCCATCATTGTTTAGATCAGCGAAGCAGGCGCCCGCCGCGTAACCGGGATCGCCTAATCCGGCGTGGTCTGTCATTTTGGTAAAGGTTCCATCGCCGTTGTTTTGATAGAATGCATTGGAACCGTAGTTGCCGACAAACAAATCGAGTAAGCGGTCGTTATTTACATCGCCAAAAACAGCGCACATCCCGTATCCCTCATCGCCCACGCCGGAGGTGTCGGTAATGTCGACGAACCGACCTCCATCATTTCTAAACAAGGCGTTCCGGTATGAAGGTTGCGGGTTATTTACATCGGGTTGGGCATTTAAGAAATAGATATCGTCGTCGCCATCGTTGTCATAATCGGCCACCGCGACGCCTGAGCCCATCACGTCGATAATCCAACGTTTATCTGGATTGCCTTGGACATGCTTAAAGGTGTTCAAACCCGCCTTTTCGGTTGCATCAACAAATAGGAAAGTTGTGGTTAAGTTTTTTTGAATATTCGGATTGGTATTCTTGGTTGATGTTTTCTCTTGCAATTTTAGCTGTTTAGCAAGAGATGTCAGTTGATTTGATTCTGGAAATTTTGGAAGAACGGTTGATAAGAATGATTGCGCGCCATCAATGTCGCCCGTCTTGAACAGAGACCATGCTTTTTGTTCGGCGAAGGCCTGAGACTCTGTGGAGCGGGGATGTTTCAACTGTTTTAATAAAGTAAGACATGCCGCATACTCGCCATCCCGGAATCGCAATTGAGATAGAAGAAATAGAAATGGTTCATTGGTTTGACCTTGGCTGGTTACTCGTTCCAGATACTTACGCGCCAGATCGTATCGTTTCACAAAACAAAGTTCTACGGCCAGTTCGTATCCTAGCTTTGGATTGATTTGAGAAGGATTGAAAAAAGAAAATCGTAGTCGTTCCTCTTGGCTTGCATCCCAGTAAGCGAGATGATCGATGATTGATTTTAGTTTATTGATATCGCTTTGCTTCTTTTGACGGGCGAATGCGACCAACAATGCATTGTAGGCCTCGCGGAAAAATGGGTAGAAATGGACTGATTTTTGTAAATTAATTTCAGCTTCAGCGTAATCTTTGGTTTGATTTTTCAAACGCCCTAATTCGTAATAGGCCAGATAGTGCTTTGGGTTGGCTTTGATGGAACGCAGCAGTAGTGGTTCCGCTTGATCCACTTGGCCTTCTTTGGCGTAAATTCTTGCCAGAAGAAACAATCCATCCGAATCCCGGGGATTGAGAGAGAGTAGTTCTTCCAGCCATTGTTTCGCTTCAGTGGTATGCCCCGCCGTCTGAGCCAGCGCGGCGCATTGATAAAGTAGAAGAGGATCTTTTGCATTGATCTGCAAAGCCTTTTGGCAGTTTTGGATGGCGTCTTCTATCATTCCAGCGCGCCAATAGGTGCGCGCCAGAATGAATGTGAAATGAGGTTCCGAGGGAAATTTTTGTTCAAGCGCCTTCAAAAACACTATCCAATCGCCGCTGGTTTTTTGGCGGTTAAGCGTTTGAACAATCGCTTGTTTTTCCGGTTCGTTTAAAGAGGCGGGAAGTGAATCAATAGCGGATTGCGCATGTTCTACTTGTCCTGCAATGATTATTTGGTTAAGTTTTTTTACTTCTTCAGAGATATTATCGGATTCTCCCCACAGGTTACCGACCGAAGAAGATAATAATCCCACCCATAATAGAAAAATTAGAAGTCTATGCATCCTTCTAGGATCTCCTTAAATTAGAGCGATTCTAATAATAACGTACGTCAATGCGGTTGTGAAAAGTCCCCAAAAGATGAGTCTTTTAACAAATCCAATGTTTTCAATGTGCATATATTTTTGTTAACCGCTTTAATCTTTAACTAGTTCATTTTACTGAAATTAATAAAGATAGGCTAGATAAGTGTATTCAATTGCGAAAATTAAATCGATATATCGAAAATATATTAATTTTCGATTGACTTTCGTTTAATAATTTGTTATAAGTTTTGATATCAATGCATTATATATTATATCGGGAGGTAGTAGATTATGAAAAAAGTTGTATTCATTTTTGTACTCGTATGCGCAGGTGCGCTTTTGTGTTCTGCGCAGGATGTATCGGTGAATGTTAATTCATTCACAATTCCTGAATTATCCGAGGTTCCGGTAATTGATGGAGACCTGTCCGATGCCATGTGGGCTGGAGTTCCTGCAATACCCATGAATCTGGATGGCGACTCACCAGCCGCTGCTCCGGGGTCAGGCGATCTGGATATCGTGTTGAAAATCGCATGGGATGATGAGACGAATGCACTGTATTTTGCACTAAACGTGATTGACGATGCTTTAGTATGCACGAGGGGATTAGGCTCAAGTCTTGGCACCGATGGTTACAATAATGAACGATTGGAAATCGTTATCGACGGTACGAACACTGGAGATTCTGCATCCACTACCACATCGGGTATGCATCAACAATATGTTCTCGATTTACCCAATAGTTGGGATCCATGGGATGAAGCCAATGATATTGAAGCAGGCGTATTATTTGATGGCAGCGTAGGATATTTCTATACAGAAGGTGGTGGAATTGCGCCAAGCACCGAATTTGTTCCAGTTCCGGTATTCGAACGAATCGAAGGATCGTTGGGTTTAGATGGGACTCATGCTCCATGGAATATTGCTGATGATTATTTCGCATCAGCCGCACAAATTAGAATAACTCAACCAGACGTAACCGAATGGGCGGGAGCTCCCGTGGAATACAATTGGGAGGTCAAGATTGTCCCTTATGGCTATCTGATGCCAAACGCTGATCTGGGAGTGGATCTTCTCGCACCTGAGAATATTGCCAATGGTTGGTTGGAATATTGGGAAGATCCGGTGCATGAACAATTGGACATGGAAGTGAATACTGTGATTGGATTCACAGTTCAACAAAACGATGCAGATATTTGGGGTGATGCGCCTTCCCGCGAACATCAGACCAATACGACAGGACACGATGCAAATTGGAATAGCAGCGAATTCCTGTCCGCTTTAATCATGGGCGCCAAATCTTCGACTGCCGTATCTAATTGGGAATTACAATAACGACGCATTGCTTGAATTAATTCAGCCCTGGAGATTTTGTTAAATTTCCAGGGCTGTTTTTTTTTGTTCATACTAGATTTACGAGTGGTTATTGCGGCATTCCCAGAAAAGTTTCTATTGCATCCATTACCTCTTCGCTTTCATAATCCCAGAAAATTTGATGATTTGAGCGCTCTAGCCAATGAAATTGTTTTTCCTGAGAGGCTAACTTTTTGTAGGCTTTCAAGGCTGCTTTGTGAGAGGCGGCGCGGTCGCCATGGGCGTGAATCATCAGAACCGGGCAGTGAATGTTCTCTAGTACATCATCTTGTCTGGCTTGATCGCCTAGTCTAATAAGCGTCTTGGCGCCTTTGGTTGGAACCCATGCATAGGAGAGGATTTTGTCTCTGGCTTCCTTGCGGTTGACTTGCATGAAGTGTTTTCCTTTGTAGACCCAACGTATAATCGGTTGAAGCAGGGTAGTCCATGTTTCGACTTTTAGCACTAGCGGCCAGCGGTAGGTGATGGAGAAATAGGGCGCTCCCAGCACAAGTTTATCCACGGGAGTTTCTGATATAGCGA
The DNA here is from genome assembly GCA_963662285.2 of bacterium. Classification (GTDB taxonomy): domain Bacteria; phylum Hinthialibacterota; class Hinthialibacteria; order Hinthialibacterales; family Hinthialibacteraceae. The sequence goes on along the minus strand of CAXXMV010000006.1, from coordinate 793,138 downwards.
TGGCGCTGAGGGCGCATCCCATGGAATGGCCGACTACGGCAACTGTGTCATGTTGTTTTTTCATTTGTGATATTTCATTGCGAACCGCTTGGATCAATTCGTCCGGCGTCTGTTTCTCAAAATCCAAGGGGCTGGTTCCATGACCGGGGAGTCGCATGACGCGGACATGCCATCCCCGTTGCGCAAGCCGTTCGGGTAGATCAGCGAAGTTGTTGCCCCCGCCAATGAAGCCGTGAACCAACAATACGCCGCATGATGAATTGGCGTCGCCCAGATCCCGTTCTTCCGCTCCGATCAACAGGCCAGTGTCGGGATTGCGTAGAGCATGTTGGTCGGCGCGTTTAACCAGATGAGTGGTGATAGCGCCGCATCCCGCAAAACCTGTGAGCAGCAACAAGAAAGTTATTGATAAAAGCAACCAGTTTTTTTGCATTATCTTGATTCCTCTTGGAAGAATGGTTTTCCATTTCGATAGATTAAAATTAATTTGCATGTGATTTTCCTCTATCCACAATTAAGCTGTTGAGGTTCTAGATTACAAAACGCCCTCGCCATTCGGTTCATTTCTCTCCAATTAACTTTGCCGCTTCCCAGTTGGGGCAGTTCGTTTATGTGATAAAAATGATCTTCCTTGGGAATCCAAAGACGCGGCAGGGTTGACTGTTTCAACCTGTTCCATACATCATTCACATCGAAATCTTCTTTAGTGTAAAGTACAACTAACTGTTCTCCTTTACGGTCGTCGGGGATGGAAACTACATAACATACGTCTTCCGCAACAGTTTTATTGATTGCTTCTTCGATTTTGATATGGGGAACCATTTCCCCGCCGATTTTACTGAAACGCGACAAACGGTCGGTGATTTGGATAAATCCATTTTCATCGATTCGCGCAATATCGCCGGTATTATACCAACCGTTGACGAAGACCTGATTGGTTTTTTCTGGTTGATTGAGATATCCAGTCATCCGGCTTGGTCCCCGAACCAACAATAAGCCTTCGTCGCCGTTCTCCAATGGTTCCATAGTATCTGGATTGACCACTTTTACCGATAAACTTGGCAAGGGATGTCCTACGGTTCCAGGTTGATGGCCGATTTGCTTAACTCTCCCGTCTACTACATCCGGCGCATTCACTGCCACGCAGGGACTCATCTCAGAGCAGCCATATCCCTCCAATAGATCAAGGCCGAATTTATCCTTGAAGGCCTGAGCAATGGAAGTTTGCAGTTTTTCCGCTCCCACTACGACCATACGTAATGAAGCAAACTCTTCAGCCGTGCATTTGCGGATATAGGCATTGCAGAATGTAGGGGCGGTTATCATCAAACTTACCTGGTATTGCTGAACGAGTTGACCGATCTTTTTCGCTTCCAATGGATTGGGATGATACGCGACGCCAAATCCATTGAGCAAGGGAAGCCAAAGAGCGCCGGTAAAACCGAAGGAATGGAAAAAAGGAAGAATGCCCAGGATTCGATCATTGGTGGTCATCGAAAAAACTTGAGCGATATCCTTTACATTGGATATTATATTGTAATGCGAAAGCATGACGCCTTTGGGTTCTCCGGTGCTGCCGCTGGAAAAAATTATGGTGGCGGTATCATCGGGAGATTGGTCTTCTCTATTATATAGAAAAGAAAGCAGCCTGGCGGGTAGAATGAATGCCGTGATTGCGGTCCATGCTTTGCGTAACAGAGAGAAATCTTTCAAGATATCTTCTACAAAAACCATTGAATCCGTTGCTTTGATGGCGGCTTTCTTCAGGAAAATGCGCGAAGTAATAATGGTGCGGATATTGCATTGATTAATGGCTGATTCTATCGCGCTTGTTCCCGCAGTGAAATTAAGATTGACAGGCGTCTTGCCAGCGCAAAGCGCGCCAATATTAACCAGAGCACCTCCAACCGATGAGGGCAGCATCAAACCTATCATGGATTCATTGCGACATTGGCGCTTGATCCAGCGGGCCAGCAGAAGGCTGGCGGTCAGGGTTTTTCCATAGTTCAGTTCTTTGCCGCTAGAGTCGGCCATGCAAAAGCGGAACCAGCGTCTTTTGGCTTTTTGGATAAAACGACGGTGCAGCAAATCATTGGGATGTTTCCGTAATTCAGCCGCATCGCTGCCCAATTCCATCACGGCCTGTTGCACTTGCGCAGCTGATGAATCGGCGGCCATTGGTTCTCCAAAGGAGACTGTTACAGGATAGGGTATGCGCTGCGGCATTTTCCAAAAGAACTTTCCTTTGGCGTAACTGAACAGGCTGCCCCATAATCCATCGAGATTAACAGGGATAATCGGCGCGTCTAATCCCTCAGCAATTTTCTCAAAACCACGTTTGAAAGGAAGAATCCCGCCGGTGCGGCTGACTCCGCCTTCGGCGAAAATGCAGACTACTTGACCCGCTTGCAACTCTTCACGCGCCTTCCGGATTGATTCAACAATAGATTTACGGTTGCTGCCATCTACGGGAATGGCTCTCATGGAACGGAAAAACCAATTGAAGGTTTTGGCATCATAAAAAGGTTTATACATCATGAAACGGACGAATCTTTGAATGCAGGCGCCGATAATCAGACCGTCCATATAAGAAATATGATTGGAAACCAGCAGCGCCGGGCCTTCTATGGGTACATTTTGCTGGCCCCTGATACGTATTTTGTAGAAGGTGTGAGTTAATAGCCATAGGGTAAACCTAATTAGGAAGTCCGGTAGAATGGTCAGGATGTATATGGTTCCTAATAGAGTCAGGATTCCCAACGCCAATATTATCTGTCCGGGGGTAAATCCCAGCAGGCTATGCGTGATCCACAAGGCGATGGATGCCAATAGGATGCCGACAGTGTTAAGGAAATTATTGGTGGCGATCAAGCGGCCTTTTTCCTGCGCTCCGCTTTTTTGCTGTAGATATGCATATAGCGGAACAATAAATAGACCGCTGGATAATCCTAGGAATACCAGACAGATTCCCGTATATAAATATGAGGGAGATACGGCGTAAATCAGCAATGAGAAGACGCCCATGCCGATTGAGCCGATGGGAACCAAGCCCAATTCTACCTTATCTCCCGATAACCGTCCAGCTAACAGGCTGCCAACGCCGATGCCAACCGCCAGGCATGTTAATAAAAATCCGGTCATTCTTTCATCCACAGACAGAGTTTCTTTACCCAGGAGAAAAATGTCCATTTGGAATAATGCGCCGAGAAACCAGAAATATGATATGCCTACTACAGTCATCCATAGCGGCTTTTGGCTATATAGATGCTTAAGGCCAGTCACGATTTCGCGCCAGGGATTGAGGCTGAGTTTTTTGGTGGAGCCGGAGGCGGGAACTTTGGGGATGCCGAAACTGATTATGGTTCCCAGCACTGCAATGATAATGAAAATCACGCCAACCATCCAGAGATCATCTTGCCAACTGGTGAAGAAGATTCCACCCAAGGCCGTGCCCAGTATTATGGCTAGAAAGGTGCTCATCTCCAACAGGCCGTTGGCGCGGGATAGATCGCGGTCGGGCAGCATTTCGGGCAATATGCCGTACTTGGCCGGGCTGAAAAAGGTGGATTGCAACGCCATCAGGAACAATACGGCCAATAAAGGTTCAATCCGCTGCGTCAGAAAGGCCGCCGTGCCCAGCGTCATGGATAGGATTTCCAGCGATTTGGTAACAATCAGAACAGTTCGCTTATTGCACACATCGGCGAAATGGCCTGCGTAACCGGAAAAAAGCAGGAACGGTAGAATAAAAACAGCGCCGATAATCGCAATGTTGCCGCCGCCTTCATGTGCTGATACAGCCATACTGGCGGCGAAAAAGGTGACAACCACCTTGAACAGATTATCGTTAAAGGCGCCGAAGAACTGGGTCCATAAAAATGACTGGAAGCCGCCCGATTTTAATAGTTGGTTTAGTTTCCCTGTAGACATTGTCTTTCTCCCTGTAATTGTTTTTTGGTAAATTGTTTATTTATAAACAATCAATCTAAAAAAATATCTCTGATGCGATGAATCAAGCCGCTGATGTTGAATCCAAGTTTGGTTTGCTGATGCATATATCTAACTCTTGTTTGTTTATATGTAAACATTATACCTATCAAGCATAATAGTCAAGAGGTTTTTTTCAGAAAAACCATTTTTTTTGTCTGAATCTGGATTTACCGGATTAAAAGATAAGCAGGATAACATCATCTTGAGTATTCTTCCATCCTGGGTATCTTGATTCAGACAATGTTTGCCGAATTCTAACTTTAATGACTACAGAGACCTACAAACACGAAAACCCCAGTAGGCGATACTGGTGTTGGATTTGTAAAAGAAACGGTTAGCGGAACGGGACATCCAGGCATTGTAGTTCCAACTGCCGCCCCGGATCACCCTGTAATCACCATGGGCATCATGTGGATCAGTTACCGGGCCCCGGTCGCTTGGAGCCTCGTACATATCATTACACCACTCCCACACGTTGCCATGCATATCATAGAGATTCCACGAATTGGGCTTCTTTAATCCCACTTCTTTTGTTCCAGATATATTTCCGTTATATGTATTGTTGCCTCTCCACCACATATACTGGTCGCCAAGCTCGTTATACTCCTCTCCTACATCGGCCATTTCCAAAGCGTCCCCGTATGAAAAGCGGGTTTGGGTTCCCGCCCGGCAGGCATATTCCCACTCCGCTTCTGTCGGCAACCGGTAACCATCGGCTAACCAATTGGTCTCCCACCAGGGTGATTCGGAATAAACCGGGGTTAATCCCTTCTGTCTACTTAACTCATTGCAGAACTTCGCCGCATCATACCAAGTTACTGTTTCAACCGGATTATTCGGGTTGTTATTATATTTGGAGGGATTGGCATCCATTATGGCTTGATACTGGGCTTGGGTGATTTCGTGTTGTCCGATGAGGAAATCCTTAGTGAGCGTGACATGATGAGGCGGCCACTCATGATCATCGTTTCTCCCCCGCTCATCCGCTGGCGATCCCATAGTAAATACACCCGCCGGGATTTTAACCATTACCAGTTCTGTTGCGCCTTCGGGGAGATCGAGTTGGACGGTTTCGGTTTCGCCGGTGAAGCCTGATTGCGTCGGCGTTGGAGTAGGCGTCGGCGTATGCTCCGGAATAGGGGAGTTGAAACCTACAATATCCTCAATTGCAACATTAATCCTGTCCGGCGCCATTTCTATTATTTCAAAGTTATCAATATAAACGGTTAGCATTTCAGTTTGGCTGGTGTTGATAACTTGAATGATTCCCTGGAATCCGGTGGATGGGGGAAGAAAGAAATCGGCAATGCGTTGATATTGATTGACGAAAGATAATGGATTGGCTGGCGTAATGGTCGAAACAAAACTATTTTCGCTTTGATCAACCGATGCCAGGCAGAGAGATGCATGAGGAGCGTTCATACGCACGGAGCAACGTAATAAGGCGCAATTGGAAGTTGTTATTTGCGAGGTTTTTATCATAACGCCTTCGCCCGGATCAGCTTTGATAATCATCCCCCGGCCATCGGTGGCGTTTTCGAAGGCGTTATCAATGGGTATATCGCCAAATGATACATCCGGCATGGGGTACTCGCCAAATCCCGCCCCCATCAGTGTGATGCCATTGGTTTCCGCGCTATCGCCGGAGAAATCAATATATTTAGGATTTTGCGCAAAACAATTTATACCCAATGCCATAAAGCATAAACATGAAAACATGAATCGTTTCATTGATTTTTCCCCATTCTACAAACTATTCGATGATACAAAAAACACCGTAGATAAATCAATTCTACAAATTAATATCACGGATGTTTAAAATCGTCAATAATTTCTAAGACGTATTTATACGTGTAGGGTATACATTAACCTCACGATTCTAGGATTTTAAATATTTCACTTTTACATTTGTTTCTGGTATATTATTATTTTTGAATAGTATGCTTTGAGAACCATAACGATAATTCTTTTTCGGAGAGTTCACCAGCTGCGAGACTCAGGAAGGTTTCAACGACTTCTTTGTCAGAAGCGGTAATGATATATCCATTCAAGAACAAAAAAGTAGCTGCCACTATAAAAACTGTCCGTTTATTACTATCGACAAAAGGATGGTTGCGGGCGATGCCAAAAGCGTAGGCAGATGCTAGTTCCATAGAGTTCCATAGCTCCAGCGTTGCTATAGACGGCCAAATGGAGAGGACGGGATAAGGCGGATTCCAGTAATCCTTCATCACGGACGCCTTTTCCGCCTCCGTGTTCAGTGATCTGTTCGCAGTGAATAGCCAGCACTGCTGCTTTGGAAAGCCAGCGCCATGTCATTGAGCCAGTTCACGCAAAGCATTGCGATATTTATGCATGACTTTATGAGCTGCATCCATTTCTTCTTCGAATTCGGGATCGTAGGGAGTGATTTCAAATCCGTCTGGCGTCTCTATAAAACAGAGGGTATCCCCTTGTTCGACATGGAGTTTAGCGAGTATTTCTTGTGGTAGAACCACGCCAGTTGAACTACCCACGTTTGTGACTTTCGATTTTAACATTCCGAGTTTCTCCTTATTATAACAATCATTATAACAGGAACAAAAACTAAGCGTCAACTAAGAACTCTTATTTATGCCTTAATCTGAATTTTATAATTGATTAGGCGGTCAATTTATGGATTGGTACGGAATATCCTTGCTACTCGATAGGGTTTGTTATCTAAGTTCCTGCATATAAGAAGTGAAGATTTCATCGAGGGTTTGGCCGGAGATGTTGCGGGATTGGTTGTTGAATTTGCAGTGATCCGCGATCCAGTCGGTTATATCGCGTGGGTCGCAGGCGCGCAGGGAGCGTTTGGCTTGGATGTAAAATTTTTGAATTATAGCGTCTAGAGACTCAACCGAATATTGCAACTGTTTTTTGCTGCATTCTTTCTGGAATATGGCTTTATAGGCTTCGACTGAAGGTTCCCCAATGTATATCTTGTAACGGATGCGGCGCAGGAAGGCTTCATCGGCTAAATCTTTGGGATCAAGGTTGGTGGCGAAGACTACCAGTTCTTCAAATGGAACAGTGAATTTCTTTCCTGTATCAAGCGTCAGGAAATCGATGCGCTCTTCCAGAGGGACTATCCAGCGGTTGAGCAGGTCGCGGGGTTGGACTAGTTGACGACCGAAGTCATCAATAATGAAGACGCCGCCGTTGGCTTTGACTTGCAGCGGCGCTTCATAAAACTTGGCGGTTGCGTTGTAACGCAGGTCGAGCATATCAAGCGTCAATTCGCCGCCCACCATGACGCAGGGGCGGTGACATGTTACCCAGCGTTGGTCGCCCGCGGCGTCATCCATCCATAGGCTTGATGCGTCATTCTCTTTATGAACTATCACCGGATTATGATAAACCGGATCGTAAATCCTGATCAGGCTGTCGCCCACTATTACTGCATGAGGAATGGCGATCCAGCCCACCATTTCATCCAGCAGCCGGGCGATGGCTCTAGCGATGGTGGTCTTCCCTGTTCCCGGAGGTCCATACAAAAAGCATGATTTACCCGAACATATTGCCGGACCGATCCGGGCGAAGAGTTCATCGTCTAAAATAAAATCCCGCCACGCCTGACGCAACAGTTGTTCGTTGACATCCAGACTGTTGAGATCGTGTTTTTTGACATATTCGGCGTACTGCTCAATTGGCACCGGGGCGGCGCCGATGTAGGTATCCATTTGCAGCAGATCGCGCGCCTGAGATTTGCCCTGATCGGTCAGAGCGAAACGATCCAGCGAAGCGCCTAATCCCTGACCGCCGCGTTTTTCCGCATAAGCGATATCGACAATCTCTTCGAGGATCGGTTCGATAAGCAGATATGGCAGGTGAATATGAGTAGCCAGTTCGCATCCGGTTAAAACTCCGCTGCGGTAGAGATGCTTGATCATCAGGTCTTGCACAAACGAAGCAGTTAATCCAGCGTCCGCTAAGGTTTCGGGAGCGTCGGGAATATTTGACGCTAAATTAATATCAATTAATTGGGCGGCGCTTTCTTGCATGATTGGCTCCAATGGTTACTAAAATGACTGCAATATTTCGAGAAAGTTCAATCATATAAAATAATAAGAGAAAATAGTATCAACACGGATTTGAGTTCTATTAAATTATTTTTGTCTGAATCTGGATGGCCAGGATGATAGGATGCTCATGATGGGTGAATCTATAATCAATCACTTTAGAATCAGAATAAACAATGAGAAACCAAAAACTTTTTATGTAAAATCCTGAGTATCCGAAAAATCCAGGGTATCCTGATTCAGACATTTTTTACTATTCACTGACAAGTATTGGACTGGCTAGTTCTGTTTCAGTCGGAGATGATGAAACCATTTTTTTGTAGGCTTTAGTCATTTCATCAGCCGATATGCCTTCGCCCTGGGGGAACATCCAGACCACGGCGCAGCGGTTGAGCGCTCGACCCAGGTCTTTCCAATTAGTAGTTGCCGGTCGGGTTTCACCAAAACTGTGTACTACTATTCGTTCATCCCAGACTCCTGCGCTACGTAAGTATTGAGCGACGGTCAGGGCGCGTTGATAGCCCAGGCGTTTGTTGAAAGCATCAGTGTTCATGTGATCGGCATGACCTTCAATCACTACCTGGCCGCCCCGCCGGGCGATCTGCATGGCGATGGCTTCCAATTGTTGACGGGCGATATTCGTAAGTTCAGCGTTGTCATATTCAAAATATACCCGTCCCAGTATGGGATCAGGCTGCCGGGCATTTTCAACCATGGCAACAAATGGCGCTTTGACAGTGGCGCCAAATGGATCATCAGAAGAACGCAACAAAGCGTCATTGGTTACTGATTGACACGCGCTAAAAAACATAATTGACATTGTTAGAATGGCGTAACGTTTCATGATCGTATCCTCTTTATCAGTGATTGATATATAGACTTATTGGCGTGATTCATCTGTCTATATGTTTATGTATGCGATTGAGAATCACCCGTTGGCGTTGGCGCTTCTTACCAAGAAGGCCGCAAATAGTTCCGATTATCGCTGCTAATAGTAAATATTTCATTTTGGAGCATACTCCAATCACTAAAGTTGATTTTCATAATAAATTTTTGGCAACCGATCTAACGGTTCATGAAATTTTCCATGATGCGAATCACCGCCGGGCCGCCCAGGACCACAAAGATGGCTGGGAAAATAAATAGAACCAGCGGAAAGATAAGTTTGACGGTTGTTTTAGCGGCCAATTCTTCAGCGCGTTGACGGCGCCGGGTGCGCATGTCATCGGCGTGAACCCGTAACGCCTGTCCGATACTGACTCCGAAGCGGTCGGCCTGAACCAAAACCGCGACTAATGATTTGAGATCCAATACTCCGGTGCGCTCTCCCAGATCATGCAACGCCTCGTTTCGATCCTGTCCAAAGCGTATGGCGGTGCAGGTAAGTTGCAGTTCCTCGCTTAAGATGCGGCAGCCCAGGCTCAGTTCGTCGCATACTTTTTGCATCGCCGCATCCAAACCCAAACCCGCTTCAACGCAGACCAGCAACAAGTCCAGGGCATCAGGCAAGCCTTTAAATATCTCATCCTGACGGGAGCGTTTGCGTAAATAGAGGAAACAATCCGGTAACAGCAATCCAATGCCCATAGCAGCCATAACAGGCATAACGGTATATGCCGCTTGTAAATGATGCATAGTAAGAAACATGAATACTACTAATGGCGGAATAAAAGTTGTGACCATTTTTATTCCCCAATAATTGTATAATGAGGCTTCGCTGTAATAGCCGGCCATGGCCAAGCGCAGTTTGATCATGGAACGTTTAAAAGGATCTTTTGGAGCGACTCGTTGACCAAGGTTAGCGACAATGCTCTGTTGGTTCACTTCGGCATACATCATATTAGCTGAGGCGGCGGGCGTATCTGGATGCAACCGTTCCAACCGGCTATCAACTGGATGCTTAATCAAACGCGCCACAGCGGCCAATCCGATGATCAGAAAGAAAACCGAAGCGAAACTTAAGATTCCTATCCAGATAGGTTCGATAGTCATACTTTGATCCTCGCAATTTTCTGAATCAATAGCATCCCGATAATCTGAGAGCCAGCAGCGAACCAGAGCATTTTACGTCCCAACTCTGAATCTAAAAGCGTCTGGATATATGGAGGATTGACCATACTGATAACCAGAAAAACGAATATCGGCAAAGCGCTTAAAACCCAACCGGATAAGCGCCCTTCCGCGGTGAGAGCTTTTACTTGTCCCAGAACCTTGAAGCGGTCGCGTATCACGCGGGATAGATTATCCAGCACTTCAGACAAGTCGCCGCCGATCTGTTGATGAATCAAAATTGAGAGCACGAAAAAACGCACATCCAACAATGGAACCCGGTGCGCCATACGGCGCATAGACTCATCGAAGGGCAAACCCATCTGTTGTTCATAAAATACCCGCGAAAACTCGGTGCGGATCGGTTCGGGCATTTCGGTTGATACCATCTGCAATCCCATGGTTAATGGATGACCGGCCCGTAAAGAACGGCCTAGAATCTCAAGTGATTGCGAAAAGCAGGCTTCAAATGAAGACATGCGCTTTTTCCGCTTGATAATTATCAGTAGATAAGAAAAGAAAAAGGTCCCTATTGCAGATAACGCTGTAATCATTAATGTATGAACCATAATAAAAGCAATCACAGTCACAACTACAGAAACGCAAAGCGATATGATAAACCATCGGCTTACATCAATCCGCATTCCGGCCTGTTCAAATAGAACCGGTAGATTCAACAAAGGAGGACAATCGGAGAATATAGAATACTTGCGCCAATCAGTCTCCTTTTTCAGATAACTCATGGCTTGTGCTTCAAATCCTGGCATTTCCATGGAATGGGATAACTTTTTAAATCTTTTATCCACCACCGTTCGCTCTGAGGCGAAACAGGAGATCAGAAAGACTCCAAGACCCACGAATAAAAAAGCAGTGGCCACAAAGACAATCACCGCAAGCATTTCTGGACTCATGATTGGCCCCCGATTCTCATGCGGACGCCGGGATGGAATAGATCCGGCGGAAGACGCACGCCCGCCGTCTCCAAGCGCGTAAGGCATTTAGGCCTTACGCCTGTAGCGGAAAATGATCCCATTACATCACCGTTTTGATCTACGTTTTCCTGCTCGAATTTAAAAATTTCCTGCATGGTTATCACTTCGCCTTCCATGCCGACTAACTCAGAGATCGAAATGATCCGGCGCTTGCCATCAATCAAACGGTTGGCTTGCACGATCAGATCAATAGCCGAACTGATTTGCTGACGCACCGAGCGAATGGGAATCTCCAAACCGCTCATAGTGACCATCATCTCAATACGGCTCATGGCATCGCGCGGCGTATTGGCATGGATGGTGGTTAGCGATCCTTCATGCCCTGTATTCATGGCCTGAAGCATATCCAGAGCTTCCGCGCCGCGCACCTCACCCAGAATGATCCGGTCGGGACGCATACGGAGCGTATTGAACAATAAGTCTCTTTGAGTTACGCAGCCCTTCCCTTCGATATTGGGAGGCCGGGTTTCTAACTGCACTACATGAGGTTGTTGCAGCATCAATTCGGCTGAATCTTCAATAGTGATGATTCGTTCGTTAGAAGGAATGAAGGAAGAGAGCACGTTAAGCAGAGTGGTCTTGCCTGATCCTGTGCCGCCGGAGATTATAATATTAAGTTTAGATCGAACCGCTCCCTCAAGAAATTCCACCATTTCGGGGATGACGGAGTTATATTCTATGAGTTGTTCTAATGTAACCGGATTCACTCCAAAACGCCGGATCGACATGGAGGGGCCTTTTAAGGCCAGCGGGGGGATAATGGCGTTAACCCGCGATCCATCCGGCAAACGCGCGTCGACCATTGGCGAATTCTCATCCACCCGGCGGCCTACGCGGGAAACAATGCGGTCGATGATCTGCAGCAGGTGACGATCATCGCGGAATTTGACGTCGCTGCGTAATAGTTTGCCTTTTTTTTCTACATAGATTTCCTGGCTGTTATTAACCAGAATATCCGTGATTTCCGTATCGCTCAGCAATGCTTCCAGTGGTCCGAAACCGAAGACTTCATCGAGTACTTCTTCGGCTAATGCAAAACGCTCCCCTCCGCTTAGCGGAGTTCCCTGGCTAGCGATCAATTCTAAAATAACCGGCTTAACCTGGCGCTTGACGTCTTCCTTGTTGTCATCGCGTATACGGCCCAGATCAAGACGTTCGATCAAACGACGGTGAACCGCCGATTTTATATCTTGATATGTGCGGTTGCGGCTTTCATCGCCGCCGCCAGCCTTTGAATCACGTGCAGCCAGATTAGTAGAATGATTCATTTCAAAGCTCCATTACCATTGTCAATGCTGAGTATCTCAGGTGCAGGCATTATTGGGCAGCAACGAAGGAAGAGTTTGAATTTCCTGCGCCATTTCCTGTTGTGAGTTTGTCTCAGGCGCTTTCAAAACCTGCTGCGCCATACGGGAGATATCTTTACTTACTTTGCTCCATTTAGAGATATTTCTTACCGGAACGCCCTGATTAATTGCCGAGAGCACAGTACGTTCGTCATGACGTATGGTCTGCCAGTTGGTAATGCCAAGTGATTTCTCTATCTGACTGCGACTGACGACGCTGCCGGGATTGAAGGAATTAACCAGGATGGTGACGCATGACAAATCAAATCCGATATCTTCCAACCAGCGGACTTTCTTGGCGGCCAGATAGATCGAAGGAATAACCTGATTAACCACCAGGTAAATCTGATTAATGCAGGACAACACCTGACAGATAGTCTCTTCATCGCGCCCGATATCCTGAATAACGAAATCATATTTCGCCAACAGGATATTCATTACTTTTTGATATTCATTATCATCCCATTGCATATAACTGCGTTCCGCTGGTTGAAACAGAAGATGTAATCCGCTGTCGTCTTTGATAGTAATGCTATCCACCAGCGATTCATCGATGCGGTCGCCGCGTCCCCAGATATCCTTCAACGAATAATCCGGCTCACAGTCGAAAAAGAGCGCCATGTCCCCTTGGGCTTCATGTAAATCCATCAAGCATGTTTTTTTTGATTGCGATAATGAATGAGCCAGGTTGGCGGCTATAGTAGTAGTTCCGCAACCGCCCCGGCTGCCCCAGATGGCAATAACTTTACCTGACTTTTGATATTTCACCGGAGGAGCGGCAACCGGACGTTGCGCTTCCAGGCGGGAGAAAGTTTCTAATAGTGATGATTTTTGTAAAGGCTGTACCAGATACTCATCAGCTCCGAAGCGGAAACATTGCAATATTAATTGGGAATCTTCCACCAGACCTATGCAAACGATGTTAATATCAGGCTGTTTTTCTTTGGCCTTACCGATGAACGCCAAGGCCTCTTTTGGATTATCATTCATACCGCAGAAGATGAATTCCGGCGTACTGCGTTCTACCTGAGACAACGCCAATGTATAAGAAGTAGTTTCCCCGCAGATTTCCACCCGCTCAGTCGACTGAAGAACCTTTATAATATAACCCAGTTCTTCATGATCCTTATTGATAACCAAAGCCCGTATTGGTGGGGAATTGTTATATGAATTTCCAATCATGATACTAATCCTCCTCACCATACAGATTTTGAGTCATGAGTTGTTGCTGCGATTCCTCCCGAACCAACACAGTATCAATGTATTTACACAGGCCGCGTAAGCAGTTATCGCGCCACGCTAGTTCAGCCGAAATCCGCAATGAGTTTTCCTCCCCAAAGTTGCGCATTGATTCCCAAAATGCCGCGCTATACCCTCGGCAGCTCAATTGCGGATGTTGTACTGGTTTATCAGTTAATAGTAAAAAATCACCTGACAAACGTTGTTCTAAACAGTTCAATAGATCAGGGGAAAAACAGATATCGCTGTAAATAACACATGGCCCCTGTCCTATGCGGGATGTGATATGTTCTATCCTCAAAGGCCGATCCCGCAGCATAAGGCAGGTCTCGCCTTGAGGGATTCCCACTTTCCGGTAGAGCATCCCATGACCGGTTAGATATAAAAGACCAATGCGGACGCCGTCTTGCTGTAATTTATCCAATGTACTTGTTACTTGAAGAAGAGTTGGCATTTGTTTTAAGTCACCGAAAGTATGAATCTCATCGAATTGATATTTCCGGCAGGCCTGCACTGCTGCACTAACATTTCCACGATGCAATGCAGTTGGATCATTATTAATAATAACCGCAGCGACGCGCTGCGGTTTTGGATTATCCTCTTTTTGAGATGCTCTATCCGACGCCAGCAGAAACAGAAAAACCACTGCCAGCATCAAACTTGATATGGAAAATGAGATGCGTTTCATGATCCTTACCTGGTCAACGATAGGCTATAAACCATTCCAGAGTGCGGCATGTCGGGATTCACTATGGCGGCGCTGCTCGTTACTTGCGACGGCTGCACCGTCCAGCGCTTGTCATAGTCGCTATAAGGCCATTGCGAATCGACTACGATCACCGCTTTGAATTCTTCGATCTCATAATGTTGATATATGCCGCAACAAATTTCCGGTTGATCCTTTCCATATATAGGTGAAACAGGATCATCCATCATCGCTACAGGAGGCGAACTGCCATTGATAGCGTTCTGATAAATAGGCATTATGCGAGGCTTTCCTTTTATGTTGCGGAGAGCGTAATGCCAGCTGCTGGACATCCAACTTTCGCCGGGCAGCCATTGCGAATAATAGCCGCTGCCATCATCCGTCAGTTCCAGACCATTGGCGCCTGCAATATTGGCTTGGGTCATGCCGTAATAAATCTGGTTGGTTACTGCTGTTGTATTAACGCCGGATGAATCGCAGACAAAGATAGTCCCCACATTGCCTTTCATCCCCGGAATGGCGATGCCATACCGATAAGGATACAAGGTCAGTTCCGGTATTCCGTCAGAACCGCTTGATACAACGCCATCCACTACCCGGAAGTTATCAGCGCCGCCGCCGTTTTCGATCATGTCATTCCAATCACCTGCGAAGGCGGCGAAAGGCAGCATCATGAGGTTTTGGCCTCCACTTGGCGAAAAACCAGAAATCCTGTCCTCCAGGGTCGCAGTAGCAACCGCCTCCATTTCCAGTTCGGAGACGCCGCTTACTCCACCCATAAAAAGCGCCAGTGGTCCATTGAGTTGTTGAGTCAGAACCGTGCGAACTTTCACTGAGTTATATATGGGAATGCTGGCCGTTTCAAACGTACTATTTAAATCAAGAGGATTATCAATATATCCGACCACCACGCCTCCACTGGTCGCATTAAGGTCGTTACGGTCGAGCAGCAACAACCGGTTCGCCGCAACATTCTGTCCGGCGAAGAGTTCAGCATAATCACGCGCCATGACGATATCATCCGTCTGGTCAGCCGCGCCCGTAATGATATCTTCATCAACCAATTGGGCTGCACTGGCCAAAGCCGCTGAATCCGCCGCGGATTGCAATTCACTAACCGACGCCGCCATCAGACCGTAATCCATAGCAAAAGCCAGCATCATGCAAAAGAGTGTGATCGACACCGCCACTAATATCAGGACTGATCCGTTTTGTGAATGCAAATGCTTTTTCATAATCTTTCCTCTATTCTGTTTGACTGATTGCAATAAAATTTTCCTCTCGATTCCAATCAGACGTTGTAGATGCAAGAGCAACCTTGACTGGCGTTGAGATATGTTGACGAACGATTTTTTCAACTTGGTTATTCTGATGTACTGGCATTGCGTTGGTTAACTTAAATTTATCTACATTATTGACCGACGCTAAATGATTAGACGATTTATAAGATGAATCAGGCGCCGACGTCATACCCGGCTTCATAAAACTGTTCTGAGAAACCTCAGACTGAGTTGTATCTTTAGTTTGATTTTTCGAAGCGCTCTTCTTTTTAAGATTGCCTATATTGCCTGATAAATCTTCCGAAATAATTTCCGGAACAAGAATTGGTTGGATATTTTCTGATATCTCTTCAGCAGATTCCGGCGCCATCAATGCAGCGTCATTACTGACATTTCTATTATTTAACCATGCTTTTGATGACGCGCCCCTTCTATTCCCCGATGATGCTTTAGGCTTGTCTATGGTTTCCTCTGTTATGTTCTGAGGATAGATGGTTGGAATATCTTCTTCAATAAATGGATTAGGTTCAGCGTTTTCAAGAGAATCTCCCGGTAGTTTATATGCTGCGTCGCCTTCAAGAGGAGCAACCAGATGCGGAGTAACCATAATAAGCAGTTCGGTCTCTTTTTCGGTAATATCCCCACCGCGGAATAATCCGCCAAAGACTGGTATGCTTCCAACTACAGGAACTTTGCGGCGGCTTTTTTGTTTGTTTTTACTTAACAACCCGGCAATAGCAAAAGACTGCCCATCCCTTAACGAGACTACAGTTTGCACGCGGCGGGTAATAATGGTTGGTACCAGAAAACCGCTAATCCGGACGCCTTGCGCAAAATCTAAATCACTAACTTCGGGAGCAATATCCAAACGAATTTGATTGCCTTCCATTACAGTCGGCGTAAACGTCAAACGAACGCCAAATTCCTTATAATCAATTGTAATAGCGTTGCTGGTTCCACCTTGAACAATCGGTACGGGGAACTCTCCACCTGCTAGAAAACTGGCGGTTTCGCCGCTCCTGGCCACCAGGTTTGGTTCAGCCAATATGTGAAGCATGCCTTTTTCTTCCAGAGCCTGGACGAAAGCATTGATGTTGCTGTTAGGCAATCCCATAAACATGGTCACTGCATCGCTGACCGATAAATTGGGTTGATTTACATTGCCGGATACCAGCCCCCCCAGTAATGAAGTACCTTGAAATGAATTATCCAAAACCTGAAAGTTGATCCCGATCTCTTCCCGGAACGTTCTAGCAACTTCAGCTATTCTAACTTTCAACATAACCTGCTGTATTCCGGGAGACTCCAGCAGGTTAACCACATTGGAATTATAAGTATTGGCGATTTTCATGGCCCGGTCAGCCTGGTTTATTCCATGAACCTGACCTTGTAAAGCCACTCCATCATTCATGGGAACCACTTCTATCGCTTCATCGGGCAAAGTGTATGCCAGAGCTTCAACAATGGACCTTGTATTAATCCGCACGATAACGTCAATAGTACGCAGTCCGCCATCTTCCATCCATATAAGTAAGGTTGTTTCTCCAACCGACAGGGCGGTCAGTAGAATCTGCCTGGCTTCAATGATTTGCACATCAGCAATTTCCGGCGCAACAATAGATACGCGCTTAACCGGCTGGTTCAACTTAACCAGAGAAGATTTATTAACCACCATCTCCAATTGTTCATTGCTGGGCAGAAGTTCACCAATAGGTGGAAGCGACCAGGCATTCAAAGAACCGAAGACCAGAGCGAAACCTCCCGCACAAAACAAAATGATATAGCGCAGCAGCTCCAGCCAACCTTTTGTGCGTCCAGCAACCGTAGGATGTAAATCGTATAGATAACGGGTATCCAACATGGGAATTCTCCTTCGCTTCTCCACACCAACAGCGTCTCACTGCCATTGATTAATTAGAGAAGGTAACCTCGGTTTTTTGCGTTCCACGATATACTTCCACCACTCGCACATTATTGGGTATTGATTGGGGAACCGGCTCATCAAATGCCTCCACCAAAACCGGCGGAGATAATTCAATATCATGATTGGCTTGAGGAATCAGGCTGCTTAGAGATACGCCTTCAGTTATAACCTCTTCAACGTCTTCATGATTGCGCAGCACCAGACGGATCGAACCGGCATTGGTTGCCAAAGCAATCCGTTCAGACTGCTCAAGAGTGGCCAGAACGGTAATAGTGGGAATTACTTTTACCTTTTTATCTTCATGACCATTTTCGATCTCATGCCCGGTCGCAATAACCCGGATATTTTGCAGTATTGTTTTTGTAATAGTCTTTTCACCACCAGCGACGTCAATGGTAGTTAGAATATCAACGAAATGTCCCGGACGGACGAATCCCGAAACGCTGGTTGTCTCATCCACTTTCAGAGTTATAGCCCGCATTCCCGTTGGTATTAATGAAGGAAGCCCCCCTAACGAACCGGGTTTTACCAGACGTTCATCCATGATCACCTCACCGGGAAATATGGTGGTTCGTACGATGCGCCCTTCGGCTGACTTTATGGTTTTTATAGAACTGGATGGAATATCAGTTATAGGTCGTTGAACGACTTCGATTTGTGAATCAAGAATTACTCCGCCCGCAGGAATACTCACTTTTGACACTACCACCGGAGCAGTTTGAGGAACTATCAGCTTTTGCTCATTAATATTACGGACGTATTTCATCACTGCCGCACTGGCAATCAAACCGGAAAAAAGGGCAAACAGTAAAACTAAAAAGCCAGCTCGCTTGGTCATGATATTCTCCTCAGATACTTGATAAGTCCCTCAAAAAACGTGTATTCAATTGATCCTAACAGGTCTGCCAATTCGAGCGTTTTATTCCTCCACCAAGCCTGGGGGAGGTTAGGAGGGGGTTGATCAAGAGCAACCCCCCTCTAACTCCCCCCAAGTTTGGGGGGAGAATTTTGGCATAAACGCTTTGTATAAAGCCTGATAATTATGTTATTAATTCATGCGGCTAAATTGTTACATTTGATCAGATAAAACCTTCTTTACGCATAACAGCCGTTCCTTTGAATTGCACGCCGTTTAACATGGGAAAGAATCCCGTTACAAAACCAATTGAGTCATAATTTATGCGAACTGAAACAGATACGGGATCATCTCTATTGGCGTCTGCTACATCGGATGGGGTGAATTCAATAACATCCATGGTTAATCCACTGCCGCTCAATTCCGAATTGATGGCATTAAGCACGGCTGTATTATCAGCTCCGGGAAGTACGGCGATGCGCGCTCCGGCCCGTGCAGCGTTATTGAGGGTATGACAAACCATCATTACCCGGCCAAACTCTAATATTCCAAATAAAAACGCCAGCAGGATAGGCAAAACTACAGCAAACTCAACTACTGCTGAAGCTTTTTCACTTCTCTTAAAACGGATGCCTGTTGAACCGTTCATCAGATCAATCCTCCAAAGATAAAGTAAGCATAGAAGCCAATCGCGATGGGTACGCCATAAGGTAGAAGGATGCGGCGTGGAGTTTTTTCGCTTTGACCCAAATCCAAGCGCTTTAAAGATATAAGGTTGCGTCCCGCAATGGTCATTGTGGCGAAGCGCTGCCTTACTTCCGGTGAACGCAGAATGGAATAAAGCCCCATCACACCGCCGGCAACGGTGATCCAAAGAAATGCATGAAGCGTGATCGAAGCGCCCACCCATGCTCCGACGGCGGCCATTAATTTAACGTCTCCCGCTCCCATGCCGCGCAGGGCGTATGGAATAATTAAAGTGGCCAGACCGGCTACAGTTCCTAGTAGGCTTAAACTAATGCCGGAGATGCCGCCACTAAGCGCGTGGAAAAGGATGCCGAGTCCCCAGGCTGAGAAGGTCAACCAATTAGGTACTCTATGTTCTTTCCAATCTATATAAGCGGCGATTGCCAGGATTATTATGGCGCTAACGATTTCCGGTTTCATGATTTTCTTTCGCTCCTCGTTGTTTTTTTAATGCGATGTTTCCTGAATCTATTGAGGGAGAGCAGCCATACGACCCGAGAATTTTATGAACTAGACTGTATGAACCAGACTGTTTTAAGCCGATATAAGTTACTATTCAAAACAGTCACCTCTTTTACCTTGTTCACGAAATCCTCAGTTCCCTCCTTCCGTATGTGCAACTCTCCCTCAACATTTTTTCCATGTTCCAACATGAAATCATTACGCGCCTGGAACAGCACCAACTTCGGTTGAGGCGTTGGTGAAGATGTTGGTAATCTGTCCACCAAAGGTAACCAGGATGGTGATAGCGCCAATGATGATCAATCCGAGCAGAACTGCATACTCAACTGCGGTGGGTCCATCTTCTTCGACTAAAAACTGTTTTACTGTCTGGATCATGTTCTTCATTTTTCTTCTCCTAAGTACTGCTTTTTTATTTTATTCCCTGCGTCTTGCGCTAGGGATTTACAACCACGGTTAATTTAATTCCCGCTTATCACGATCCGGGAATTACGGCTATCTCTGTGCTGGAATTTGTGAACATC
Organism: bacterium; assembly: GCA_963662285.2. Taxonomy (GTDB): domain Bacteria; phylum Hinthialibacterota; class Hinthialibacteria; order Hinthialibacterales; family Hinthialibacteraceae. The sequence continues at coordinate 772,980 of CAXXMV010000006.1, read as the reverse complement.
CCTACAAGTTGATTTCCAAATGTCATGATTATGGTGATGCAGACCACAATAATTACCGACAAAAGGACGCCATACTCGACCACAGTTGGTCCGTTATCCTCAAAAAGGAATCTTTTAATAGATGGTGGAAAATGCGCTTGCAACCGCCCTAGTAACATTTCGGTACACCCTTACTTTAGCAAGTAATGTCATGCGAGTTAAAAAAAATACCGCATCTCTTCAAAGAACCCACTGAGGCATTCTCTAATGAACTTGGCAGTATCCCTCAATCCTGCATATAAATGTTACAATTATTGCTCTAGACGAAAACATTCAATGAATAACAATTAATTAAAACAAATCTCAGATGCTCACAATAAATTTAGATTAAAACTGGATCACTCTATTCTTACTCAGGAAAGTATATATCGACTTTCCAATATGTCAACATATTTTCTATTTTTTTTCCGGTTTTTTTTCTGAATTAAAACATAATTATATCGCATTACAGATTAAATATTTGATATTTTTATACTTAACAAATTTCAATCAAAAAGGGAAAAAAGGGGAATTTTTGGAAAAAAGTAGGATTCAATACGAATAATTAGTAAATTTTATAGGAATGAATCATCAAATACACAATCTTTGTACATAATTCTCAACTTACCTTAAGGGGTAAATATTCGAACACGCGCTTTTTTGGCGGTTTCTTTGAGTTTCTTATCTAAAGTGGCTATGGTAATCCTTTCTCGTTTAGCAATAGCTAAATAAGAAGCATCATAAGAAGTAAGATCATATTTTCGGCTAAAAGAAATTACATCCATTATATTTGGTACAGGAGCGGATTCGACTATATATATTGGGAAAGTTGATAGGATATCTATGATTTCTTTGATTTCACCTAATTGTATACGTTTTCTTCGTTCAGCGATCAAGCAGACATTAGCGATTTCCAATGGCCATATTGCCGGAACCAACGCTTTCGCATTATCTGCTAACGCTTCAAAGACGTAATCGGAATAGAAAGAAATTTCATCTTTGAAAAAAAATGCCATTGTTGTCGAACAATCTAAAACAAAATCCACTATTTATCTTCTTCCTTCCTCTATTAAATCGTTGAGATTCAAATCTCCCAGCGTTAGTTTTTCACGTAGTTTTTTTGCTCTTATTAAAGCCTGTTTAGATGCTTCTTTGTTAGGCTTTTCTGCTGGAATTAACCGGGCTACAGGCGTCCCCTTACGCGTAATAGTATATTCTCGCCCATCACATACTTTAGAAATGATATCCGACAAATGAGTTTTAGTTTCTTCTAAACCAATATATTCCATGTTTCGCTCCTAATAAGCTAGATTAAAAACAGTTTATTATAGTAAATAAAATAGCAAGTTATAAATATTATGTACGATGATAGAGCGGTTGTCAAAATTATATTCGTTTATTATTGCCATTAGTCTTGGCAAATCCAATCTTTTCGTGCTTTTTCCAAACGCGAAAATGAATGTTATTTTGTTAAGCACTACTATCTGGCGGAAACAAAAGAACTGAATACGTAGTCGGCTACTCTTTCAACAATCACGCGGTCATGTCCCGCATATATCGAATGAGCTACAAATGAACTGCGCGCCATGTTTAATGAAAGAATCTGTTTTTCGGAATGATCAATTATTTCCCTGCCAACATAGACATCCGCCAAACGGTGCGCTTCTTTAAGCAGATCCTTTGTTTGAAGATAACAATTCATAATCACTGCTCCATACCAATGCTTTCAGGCTTACTATCAATGTTCGGTAAAAATCAATCGATCTTTAGTTTCCTATAAGGATAAAAACATATAAAAAACAAATAATTCCTATTAACCCTATAAACGATATGATAAGATTAATTTTATGAGATGAAGATACTGGTCTATCGTCGTATCAAACATATCATTGTTCGGTATTTTTCATAAAAACATCCGGGAGATAAAACATGACTCATGAAATTAAACGCAGGGATTTTTTTGGAGCAACAGCAGCAGGCGCCATCGGACTCAGTTCGTTAATGCGCCCCGCATCAGCCAGCGCAATCGAAGCGGCGCCATTTCTAAGAAAAGGAATGTCGAAGACGCGCGTCGCCAAGGTGTATCTGGGACGCTCCCAACCGGGATGGCCCAAAGCAAACCTCAATCTGGATGAGGAAGTGAGGCGCTTTGAAGCGGAATTCGATAAACTCAAACCAGCCTTCAGCGATATCGAATTCGTGGGAGGCGACCTGATATCATCGGTTAATCAGTTGCCGGATATTATGGAGAAGTTCAAGGATATCGATGGCGTCCTGGCCGTTCATTTAAGCCTCGGTACGGGACCGATATTCATCAAAATGCTCGAATTGAAAGTCCCCATAGTGCTATTCTCCACCCCATATTCAGGACACGAATGGCATATCGTCGCTTCTTTGCAGAAACGGGGCGAGATGATCGAGGTTATCCCCAGCAGCGATTATGGGGATTTAGCGAAGGCGGTACGCCCCTTCAGAGCCATTCACCGGCTCAAAGAAGCCAAAGTGCTATATATGAGACAAGGCGGCCCGGATAAAGAATACTGTAAAAACATCAAGCAGAAATTCGGGACGGAAATCATAAACGTCGAGTATCCCCAACTCGAAGCGGCCTACCATGCCGCAGACCAGAAACTGGTTATGGACGACGCCAAACGATGGATCAACGAAGCTGAAAAGATCGTCGAACCAACCAGACAGGAGATAATCGATTCCTCACGCATGTACTATGCGCTGCTCAAACTTCTGGAAGAGGAAAAAGCCGATATCATCACCATTGATTGCCTTGGCGTAGGATTAATGGACAAAGGTCTGGCTTACCCCTGCCTGGGCTTCTCGCGTCTCAACGGCATGGGACTTGGCGGCGTCTGCGAAGCCGATCTGAAATCAACCATGACCCAGTTGATCTTCCAATCACTCATCGGTAAGACGGGATTCGTTACCGATCCAGTGATTGATGTATCCAATAACACCGTCATCCACGCCCATTGCGTCTCCGCCTTAAAAATGGATGGCTCCAATGGTGAACAGTGCCCCTATATTATTCGCAATCACCTGGAAGACGCCAGAGGCGTTTCGCTGCAAGTCAAAATGCGAACCGGACAGCCCATGTCGTTAGCACGCTTGATCGGAACTGACCTGATGCTCTTCTCCACTGGCGAAATTATCGATACTCCCGACGTAGACCGGGGCTGCCGCACCAAGATAACCACCAAGGTGCAAGACGCCCAGAAATTACTGGAGAACTATTCCTGCGGCCTTCATCGCGTTGTTTTCTATGGCGACAACACCCAAGACCTGAAACGCTTCTGCCGCTTCAAAGACATCCGCATCGTCTGGGAAGAGAAAGAAGACACCTACGATATTCCTGGGCTGGAATGGAACCCCAGCGTCCATGCGTGATATATGTCAATTAAAAATATGACGTTTTAGAAAAACGCCCCCTTTGTTATTAAGTTAAGCCATGTTGTCCCCTCTCCCGCCGGGAGAGGGTTAGGGTGAGGGGGTATCATAATTCACCCAAGTAATGCTCACACCCCTAGATGGGTGGCAAGGGCAAGACCGCATTGCGGTCAGCCCTTGATCAAACCACCCAATATTGGGAGAAAGGTGAGATAAAATTACTTAAGTAAATTACATTGCCCTCTACCCGAAGAAGGGTAGAGGGCAATTTTAATGATAAGGTGTTTTTTTGGTGGGTCGGTAAAGCTGACCCACCCTACACGATGGGGGTTGAAATAAATCTTATTTCTTAAAATGCTTGTCGGCGAAATTAAGATACTGCGTCCAATCAAAATCGGTGACGTCATGTTTGCCAGTGCGGATATGATAACCTATATAGTCTCCAACCGGCTTATTCACTTCGGGCATTCTTCTGGTTCCTACGCCTTCCAATTCAAATAAACGGTAAACCCTACCAGCGCTTCTTGCTGATAGAAATTCGCCGCGTGGATCAGCCCAACGATCATCTTCAGCGCTGGCCACATATACCGGACGTGGCGCCATTAATGCAATTAACATATGCTGATCAACCGGCAGTTGATCCTCATTATCATTATACTTCTGGAAATTATCGCAGAACCAATGGGGAAATGATGTATTGATACGGGCGACTTTTTCACCAAAACGGCGCCGTGACAACGCTGCGCCTCCGCAGCCTGAATCATTGGAGATTACCATCGCAAAACGCTCATCCTGCGCTCCCGCCCAAAGCGACGTTTTACCCAAGCGTGAATGCCCCATAACCGCTACGTGGTTTTGATCAACATCTTCATCAGTAATGAAATAATCCAAAGCGCGGCTGAGTCCCCAGGCCCAAGCGCCGATGGTTCCCCACTCGTCCGGCCCCGGTTGCGTCTTCCCATCTTTATAGAAAAGCGGATGGATGCCATCATGGAAACCGTCGTTATAGTCGGGATCAAGATCACCGCAATAGATGGTCGCTAGGCCGTAACCACGATCAAGAATCATATCAACCGCCCAACGCGACGCCGCAGCGCCTCGAGTGGCTTCGATATCAATCTTTTTGCCTTTGGCCTGACGCTTCATATCAGCGATGCGAACCGGGCTTATTTTGATTGATGGATCAGGATGGATTGCGTGATTGCCCTGGAAATTCAACCCAATAAACAGGGGCACGGGTTTATCCGCGTTTTTAGGCAGAAAAACCAGCAACTCAATATTCAAATCCTTATTGTTCTGTGGAGTCATGGTGATCTGCCTGAGAATGGCTTTGCCTCCCAAGGCATTGCGGTTTTCGGATATTCGATACCCCATAGGGATTATGTCATCTGGAGTCTTGCCATAAACATGTTCTTCAAACAATTGCAGTATTTCAGGACGACGTTTACCGACCCAGGTCTGAGCGTCATACACCTTTGTGCCATCTAATAGAAGCAGTGGATCGGGCAACTCAAACCGGGGAACTTTCGATTCATCATAATTCACATCGCTGTCCTGCGCATAAACCTCGCCAACAAATGCGCAAGTCATTGCCAGCATAACGGTTAAACTGATAAGATAATATTTTCGAAACATAATTCTCCTCCTATTTCGGGATAATTTCATATTGATTTACGATACCATAGAAAGAACGACAATTGGAGATGATAAGAGGATATTATCGGCGAATAATAATGTTATTATGCAAATCTCTGAAGAGGATTATCGAAGATCTGTCACAAAAATAGAACTGCTTTGAGTAACTGGATATGCTGCAGAAATATGAACTTATAGAATTGCTAGCTTCAATGAAACTAATCAATCTATTCTTCAAACGGCCTTGATAGGATTTAGGATATCTAAAATCCCCATCCCCATACTGCCGCAATCAGAGCCAGCACTAATGTAGCCCAGATCCAACTACGCTGCAAATAAGATTTTCTTTGCGGCAAACCATTGCTATGCATTATGGAACCACGACTCGGTTGAAGCCACTGTGAAACCTGATATTGATGAAAATTAACATTTCTCATTTTTCTTATCCTCAATTCTGCATGATATGCTTATAACAACCTAACCATACCAACCTCAACGACCATATAATTCATAACAATAGTTCAATAATATTAATATATCAAAAAACATAAAAAATGTACTTATAAATACGGTCTGTTTAATGATACTATCAGTATTCAAGGATTAAATACCAGTAAATGCTGATTTTATTGTAGGGGAATTCCCCACAAAAAAAGCCGGAACATTTGCCCAAAATATACGGGACGCCAACCATAATTCGCTCAAGGATAATTTCATCTATTCCATCAAAAATCGCCCATTAATATTACTTGATTCTTAAAGATCGCTTATATTTTGCTTTTCCTTATCTCTTCCAATCCACCCGAAATCAGTATTAGATACTTTTCTATGGATATTTTCAAATGTTTATGCGTTTTGAACACGCTGAATTTTGGAAATCATTCTAACTCAATCTAAAGAAAAAGATTTCAAGAACTAATGACAGAAGAAAACATCAAGAACAATAAAAAAACAAATATTAAGAACAAATGGATATCCTACACATTCGGTCCGGAACCAATGGAAATGACGCCGTTTGAGATTGATCCAGTCACTGATATCCCTCTCCGCCTGGCAGCCGAAAAAGGCGTCATATCACGCAAACGCGATCTGGCCTTATACCGTATTAACGACGAGTGGAACGGACACCCGAAAAATAGCATCCTTATTTGCGGTCCAATCGAAGAAAAACAGCCATTCGCTATATGGATCGGCGATGGCTCATATACCAAACCCGACGCCAATGCGCAAGAACAGGATAACCCGTTGGCCGACCAAATTCCTGATGAGGAAACTGACCAATCAGAAGAAGCGCCTTATGAACAGAAGGCAAACCAAACAACAGTTCCGCTGTATTCAACGATGACTTATTCGCCCAGGAAATTGTTTAGTAACAGCGGTATGCTTAAACCAAAACGCATGTTGATAGGTAAAAAAGTTTTCACCCTATTCAATAAAATAAAAGCTGTATCACGCAACATAGAACCGTTAAATCAAAGAAAGAAATTCACAGCATTATTCAAAATAATCAAATAATCCGCTCATTTGATTTATCGGGGAGAATATCATGATTCCTCCAGGAACAGAAACATTCGTCCGCACGCCAATAACGCCGGATATGCTTAATGAACTTGGCGTTCTAGGCCAAGCGCCTGAGCAGAACAAAGATATCCCTTCAAAATATATTTTTAATCCGGTATACCGTATTTGGACTTGTTACGGTCACCGCGATAAATCGAACAAAAACGTCGGTTTCCTTAAAATCAATCCCGGTTCATTTTTTGATGGCTCTACTATCGGCTTGAATTGTCAGCAGCAACTGCTCAATAACCAGGGCGTGCTGCACAATATTTCCGTAAATGCCAAATGCCATAAAAATGATGAGTTATACGAACCATTCCAATGGGACGTCTCAAACTGGTTTACGGATAAAAACGGGATATTTGTCGAAAACCTCTCAACAAAACAGACTGGCTCCTTAATAGATAGCCAATTAACTATCACTCAAAACGGCGCGCCCTTACACCGCAAAATCGAAAATCGGGTGACGACGGATTGGGGGCTTTTTGCCGCGATTCAACGCTTTAAAACCAATTATCCGTATAAACCGCCTAAATTTCAATTACTGGAAAATTTCCTACGCTTGAAGGGAATACAAACCATTTCCTACCGGGATACATCATCCATTGATTGGAATGGAGATAAGTTGCAACTGGACTGCTATCAGCAGATCGGTCATGGCGTTTTGCCCTATGAATACTACCTCGACCAATACAAACGCCTGGTGTTGGCAATTACTGGTTACCGCTGCTATATCCTCGACGATAATGCGGACGCTGATTTTGTATTCGCGGTTGAGCAAGCGCGAAGCAAGGGGAACTAGAGATGAATCAATCCATCCAGAATCTTAACCGCCGTCATTTTCTTGCTGCTGGTTCCGCTGGAGCGCTCTCTTTAGCCGCCTCAGGCGCATGGAGCAAGGCGCCCGCTGCTCCCCGGAAGCGGAAGCCAAACATCCTGTTGATCATCACTGACCAGCAAAATATCAACGCCGTCTCCGCTTCGGGCAACCAATATATCCATACTCCAGCCATGGATCATCTGGCTCAGCAGGGAGTCAGTTATAGCGAATCATACTGCCCTTATCCGCTATGTTCGCCCGCACGCGCCTCGATCTTCACCAGCCGGATGCCTTCTGAAAACGGCGTATGGAAGAACGGTGGACGCATAATACCTTCTATGCCCAATATGGGGCAATGGTTCTCCGGGCAGACCAATTACGAGACGGTTTACGCAGGAAAGTGGCACATTCCTCAACCCGCCACTTTGGATATCCCCGGTTTCAACGTTATTACTCCGGGGATAAATGGACAGGGCAATATCGGCGACTCCAGCGTGGCGGAGGCCTGTGCGGGATACATAAATAACCGTAAAGCCAGTAATCCTTTTCTGATGGTCGCTTCGTTTTTGCAGCCCCATGATATATGCCAATGGCTGCGGATTAACTGCCTCAATCAGGATACTTTACGCTATCCTGAGATTGCGGATCAACTGCCCCCGCTGCCGGATAATTTCCAATACGATGCTAGTGAACCACAGACGCAGATCAAAATGCGTAATGGATACGAACCGGTTAAAGGCCAATGGAATGAACTGCATTGGCGTTATTATATCTGGAGTTATATGCGCCATGTCGAAATGGTCGATGCGGAAATAGGCCGCGTCCTGGATGCGCTTGAAACCAGTCGGCAAGCCGATAATACACTTGTGTTATTCACCGCTGATCATGGCGAAGGCTGCGGACATCATCAGATGGTGCGTAAAAGTTCACTTTATGATGAAGCCGCCAAGGTTCCAACCATAGCATGTTGGCCGGGAGTTATTCAATCAAATATAACCGATGCCAAGCGGCTAGTATGCGGCACGGACATCCTGCCCACATTCTGCGACTATGCAGGCGTCAAACCGCCTCAAGGAACGCTGGGCAAAAGTCTACGCAATACACTGGAAGGGAAAAACCAGGACAATCACGATTCAATTCTGGTTGAAGGAAGCGACTCTACAGGCAAAATGATCCGTTCAGAGCAGTATAAATATATATCCTATCTCAATGATCCAACCGATCAGTTATTCGATATAAAAAACGATCCGGGAGAAACGCGCAATCTGGCCCGGTCATCAAAACACGCATCCATATTACAGGAACATAAAAAACTAAGAGACGAATGGAATAATCGCTTAGAGTATTCAGCTAATCTACCCAAAGAAAACCACTGGCCGCAAGGGTAAAGATCATCCCTTGTTATAATAATCTAACTACTGTTTTCAGGATAATCCTTAGCCTCTGAATTTATTGACCGCCAAAACGAGCTGCTTAGTAAGAACTGGTAGGGAGAGAGTTCCATCCAGGATTAAATCGGCTTTGTTTTTTGATGGCGCAATGAGCTGATCATACATCGGTCGGACTGTATGGAAATATTGCCATTTGATATCATCCAGGATTCGGCCTCTATCTTGCAGATCACGTTCGATTCGCCTAAGCAGCCGGATATCAGCCGGAGCATCGATAAATACACTATAATCAAAACAAGAGTGAACAGGATCGATGGCGAAGACAAGCGTGCCTTCCACCACGATTATTTTACCGGGAGAAATGCGCTGTTGACCCTGGCGCGTGTGGTTATGGAAATCGTAAACCGGGGCATCAATGGCCCGCCCTTCAGCCAGTTCATTGATCTGTGAAGCCATCAGATCAATTTCAAGAGAATCGGGATGATCAAAATTAACTTTAGCCCGGTCTTTAAGGGGCATGAATTGTAAATCACGGTAATAACAATCCTGGGAAATTACAGTGGTTTGTTCGCTTATTGCAGCGCAGAATGATTCGACCAGAGTTGTTTTGCCGCAACCGCTGCCGCCCGCCACGCCAATCACGAGAGAGCGATCCTGCGAGCCAGTAGAATTTTTAGAATTTTGTTTTGCCATATGACTTACGCTTAATCATATGTAAACGGTTACCAGACCGGGAATCGTAATGATATTCGATTTCATCCATAAAAGTCTTTATAATCTGAAGTCCATAGCCTCGTTTGTGAGAGCGATCAGTATATTCGTGAAGGGGCGCCGCTTTGTGGAGCGCTTGAGAAAAATCGCCGCCATTATCAAATACAACAATATGTAGAGCATCAATATCAATCTTAATTTCAATACGCACACGGGAATGCGGCGCATCTCCCTCGAGTTTTCTGATTCCTTCAATCGAATTAGCGCAAACTTCATCAACGCATAATTCTATTTGAAGAGCTTCTTCGTTAGAGAAATCCAAATCTTGAGCCAAAGCGCCGAAAAAGTGACGCACGATAACCAGATTTTTTGCATCGGAAGAAAAATCGATAGCAATATCATTATCGAAGATATTAAGGTGCGTCATTTTTTTATAATAATCTTTAAATTGCATAACAATTCCAATTTCGCTATTATGGCAAACTCAATTAAATATTATGTCCTAAAGCGTCAGCGAATTTGAAACCATTATGTTTTAGAGTGGTTTTCTTAATACCATTCTGATTTGCGAACCGAAAAAAGCCAGAAAAAAACCGGCTTATACAAAGTCCAAACAGGTCAATAAACAAACTCAATCTTAATAATCGCTCTAATACTCATCTTCGGGCATTGATGCGTCTTTAGATGCAATTCGTTCTTTCTGGTCTGTCAGGAACGATTGTTTGGCTTCCTCACAGTCAGGATAGATGCGTATCAAACGTGAAAATCCCAACATGTCGAACAGATTTCTAACCTTGGACGACATATTAGCCAACTTAAGGTCGCCGTCATTTTGGCGCACCTCTTTCAGCATACCCATTAGAACGCCCAGGCCTGCGCTGCTAATGTAATTTAATTGCCCGAACTCTACAATCAGATTATATTTTTGCTCGTCGATTAATGCCTGCAAATGATCCTGCAACAGATCAAAAGTACTGGAATCCAGATAGCCTTCAATCTTGGTAATCTGAACAACGAGTCCGTTTACTTGCTCTTCGGTGGTTGTATAATCGAATTTTTTCAAGGCGCTGGTCTCCTTACTATTCCAGAAAGAAAAGTAACTGCAACTTGAACCTATAGCTTCAGTTTACGCTGATTCAAGCTGGAAGCAATACTTTTTTATTATTTCGAATAATTTTTATAATATTGTGATGGATTACTCTTTTAACCATCCCGTTAAAACGGGCGGATAAAAAGACCGGAATTGATGATAAATAAATACTTTGAAAACGCTTAATAGATATTATTTTACTGGAAATCGACTCCATATACTGTTCCAGATCGAAGTTTATTCTCTTTGCCATCACAAACAGCATACTCAAATCCTTTTTGTATTGAAGCGCCGCCCATTCGTCCATCTCGGCTCAGGGCGATAAAGGCTAATTGAAATTCAGGGCGATTAGTATTATTTTCAACAACTCTTCTAATCAATTCTTCACAGGCATTTTGGGGAGACATGCCATTACGCATAAATTCAACAATTGCAAAGGAGCCGCATACTTCTATAGCTCTTTCACCTACGCCGGTTCCTACAGCGCCGCCGATCTTACCATCCATATACAAGCCGGAGCCGATAATGGGAGAATCGCCAACCCGGCCAGCCCATTTCATGGATACGCCGCTGGTGGTGCAGGCCACCGCCATGTCTCCTTTTTTGTCTCTAGCCAACACTCCAATTGTGTCGTGACCATTATCATCATCGCGCTTTCCAATCTGCTTGGCATACCATTCCATGCTTGATTGGGTACCCAGATATTTTTCCTTAAATCCTTCTTTAAGAGCAAATGATTTAGCGCCTTCTCCGACAAGAAAAATGTGCTTATTTTTTTCCAGAATTTTCCGCGCAACTGCGCAAGGGTTGCCGATGCCTTCAATGGCGGCCACGGCACCCATTCGTCCAGTCTTGCCGTCAATTATCGCCGCATCCAGTTGAACCACGCCATTTTCGTTGGGATATCCACCATATCCCACGCTGCTTATAGTAGGATCATCTTCAGTTACAGTGGCGCCTGCCTGTACTGCGTCTAACGCAGAGCCGCCTTTTTTTAATATATCCCATCCAGCGTCATTTGCTTTTATCCCGAAATCCCAGGTTGATATAATGACTGGTTTCTGAGCCATGAGAGCCATCTCTTCCCTTCTAAACGATTTACTCTACTTAATTTTCGTATAAATTCTTACAAATTAGTATGACAATTATTGAAAATATGACAAGAGAATCCTCGATATTTTATAATATGAACATAGATTTAACTGACCATGAGCCGACAACAGCATAATAATATTCTCTAAAGGTAGCGTTTCAACCAATAGAAGAATAATATCGTAGGTACAAGAATCAAGACAGCATTGCTCACACCACTATAACAGGACGAATCTAATGCATTATATCTTATTATTACTGGTAAAACTAATTAGTATTTATAAAATGATAATTCTGGCAAGGATTATTCTTTCATGGGTGCAGTTGAATCCGTATAATCCTATTATAAAATTCATCTCTCAAATAACTGATCCGCTTTTAGACGCCGTACAGAAGTCATTTCCCTTCCTCGTTGCAGGCGGATTTGATTTAAGCCCTATAGTAGTCTTTTTCCTATTGCAAGCGACTCAGGACGCAATTGTCAGAATCGCTTATAGAATCTAGAGAAATTCGCCTGACAATACCAAATAGAATAAAATGCAAGAAGTTTAATCAACTAAATGAAGATAGGAGAGTTTGAAAATGAAGAACATGAAGAACATCCTTATGGCAGTCTTATCCTTATTGTTCATTGCAAATTCAGTTATTGAAGCAAACGGGAAAGATAGTGCGGATTTACGCGTAATGACATACAATATACGCTACAACAATCCCAATGACGGAGTAAATATCTGGGATAATCGTAAAGATCATGTTGCGGAGATGATCGGCGAAAAATACCAGCCGGATATTGTTGGTCTTCAAGAAGCGTTAAAAGAACAAATCGCAGATTTACAGGAACGGCTTCCAGAATATACCTGGTTTGGCGTTGGACGCGACAATGGATGGGATAAAGGCGAATTTATGGCCATTTTCTACCGTAAAGACCGCCTTGAGTTATTACAGCATAACACCTTCTGGTTGTCAGAAACTCCTGAGATTCCTGGAGTTAAATCATGGAATGCCGCCTGCAACCGTATTGTTACCTGGGCTAAATTCAAAGATGTAGCCACTGGTAATATCTTCTATCATTTCAACACCCATTTTGATCATATAAGTCAGCCCGCCAAACTGGAAAGCGCCAAACTGGTTTGGAGCAGAATCAAATCCATCAGCGGTGACGCGCCAGCATTTCTTACAGGCGATTTCAACATTTTTGAATCAAATGAAGCTTATGCAATCCTGACAGGTAAAACCAAAACCGAGCAAGGCTCTTCAGATTTGCTAGATGCCCACTACATCTCAAAAACCGGACATAAGGGCCCCACCGCCAGTTTCACGAAAAAAGGGTGGACGGAAATTAATGAACCCGGAAGTAAAATTGATTACATCTTCGTGCGCAACGGTTTTATTGTACTAAGTCATCAAATCGCAGATGATAAATACGATGGACGCTTCCCTTCCGATCACCTGCCGATAGTGGTCGAATTGGCTTTCCCCGCGCAAAAATAAGATTATTGCGATTCTCGAGATAACGTAAATTAAATCAGTGGTTCAATGTTCGATTACCAGGAACTTTGAACCACTTTTTTTTTTAGTTTTTATAGAAAGTAAGTTGGGGATCAGACGGGTTTTTAATTCAACCGGCAAGATTATCAAGATTTATGTTTGTTACCAGAAGAGGAATCGGTTTTATCGCCCTGTTCAAACTTAAACTTATTATAAAATGAACGGGCGGTATCTTCATCCTGCCCGAATACAGCGAATTCGGATAATACGATAATTTCCGGTTGAACTTCCAAATTACCGATAAAAAAGCCGCCTTTGTTGATCTCTAGCCTTTTACGCGCTACTAAAGACAGGTTGGCGCTTCCATCAATTGATACATTGAAGGAATCCACATTCCCCTCAAGACGACCGGAATCTACTACGCGAACCATACTATTCGAAGAAATGGCGCCTTTATAAAATCCGCCAATTTCGATCCCATGCTTCAGATTTAAGGAACCTTCCATCACCATATCAGAAGCGATGAAAGACCGCACCTGATTCGGCTCATCACCGAGAGATTCGTCCTGGTGATTTTCGAGATCGTCTTCTGTAAAAATAAAATCAGCCATTTAATTACCATCTACTTGAAAAGATATCAGTTGCGGCGCATATCAAAAACTCAACCTGTAATCGTCAAACCGCAGACTGCTAATCGACGCGTATTTCTAACAATCATATTACCCGCTATAATAAATCATCTCATTTGTTCTATTGGAAGTCAATAGGAAAAGGAGATTTACTGTAATTTCATTTGACTAATCAAAGCCATAGCCGGGCAAGCAAGCCACCTGAGGGTCTTGTATATTTTATTAAAGAAAGATGCATTATCACCCTATGGATACGCAAGCCAAAGAATACTATATATTGATTGTCGATGACGAAACAGAGATCCATTACTCGCTCAAACGATATATCACCTCCAACCTGAACTGTAAAATCTCCAAGGCCATGTCTGGAGAAGAGGCTTTAACTATCCTGGAAACAGAAACGCCCGATTTGATTATTATGGATATTAAAATGGGCGGCATGGATGGCCTGGCTACTCTTAAAGAGATCAAGAAAAGATCACTGACCATACCTGTCATCATTATGACGGCCTACTCCACCACTAATGCAGCCATCGAAGCAACCCGCTTAGGCGCCTATGATTACGTCCTCAAACCGTTCGATCCGCCTAACATGATGACCATTATCCAGAATGCCCTGTCCACCAGGCGGCTGATGCAGAAATCGGTTATTTGGGGAATTAAAGAAGACCAATGGGGGACGGACGATGTAATGATCGGTTCTTCTTCGGCCATGCAGGAAGTTTATAAATTTATCGGACGGGTGGCTGATAGTGACGCCCTTGTGCTTATTACCGGCGACAGTGGAACCGGAAAAGAACTGGTGGCCCGCGCAATATACAGCCACAGTCCACGAAAAGATAATATCTTCCTGCCTATCAACTGCGCCGCAATTCCTGATAATCTGCTCGAAAGCGAACTGTTCGGTCATGAAAAAGGCGCATTCACCGGCGCCCATGAAAGGCGTATAGGAAAATTCGAACAGGCCCATCAGGGAACCATATTTCTGGATGAAATCGGCGAAATCAGCCTGCTAACCCAAGGCAAACTGCTGCGCGTGCTGCAAGACAAAACTTTCCAACGGGTAGGCGGCAAAGATATCATCCATACCGACGCCCGCATCATTGCGGCCACCAATAGCAATCTCCCCGAGCTGGTTGCCAAAGGTAAATTCCGGGAAGACCTTTTTTACCGCTTGCAGGTAATGACCATTAATCTACCTCCCCTGCGTGAACGCCGCATTGATATCCCCTTACTGACCAGATATTTCGCCTGGCGTAAAGGAGTCAGTTCCATATCGCTGGCTCAAGATGCGGAAGATTATCTTCTCCAACATGACTGGCCGGGCAATATCCGTGAATTGGAAAACGCTATCCAGCGGGCTTTGATCTTATCGCGCGGCAACATAATAACCGTAGATTTAT
The DNA here is from genome assembly GCA_963662285.2 of bacterium. GTDB lineage: Bacteria > Hinthialibacterota > Hinthialibacteria > Hinthialibacterales > Hinthialibacteraceae. The sequence continues at coordinate 757,744 of CAXXMV010000006.1, read as the reverse complement.
TGCAAACCACCAAGCCAAATAAACAACCAATCACGGTCACGCCAGAAGAAATAGTAGAAACTCATACAGAAGAAGGTCTGGGTGAGGCTTTAAATAACCTATGGAATCAAATTGTGACTCAACAGCAGAAGCACCCCATAAAGATGTATCAATGGCTCGAAGAGGAATTAGCTCAACGGGCCATGAAATATACTGGAGGCAACCAGGTGCAGGCCGCTAAATTATTAGGAGTTTCACGTAACACGCTTCGTCAACGGTTGGGTTTATAACCGATTAAAGGCATAATTACAGCATGGCAAATCCATTTCGTTTTTCGCGTTTAATGGAGACGGCAGGACGCTTTTCTCCCACCAAGGTTCTATCGTTCATCATCCATTTACCAAATTTCATCCGGCTTTTCAGCCGGTTGTTAGCCGATTCACGGGTTCCATTTCATTTAAAACTAATATGTTATGGTTCAATCATATATCTTATTTTTCCATTTGATTTCCTGCCGGACCTGCCATTTTTTCAGATCGGGTATACCGACGACATCCTGTTTATCGTCTTCGCCTTTCGTAAACTGATCAAGGAATGTCCACCGCAAATCGTTCTAGAGCATGTCGAAGCCATCAGTCGTGGAGAACATTAGAGCCATTTGCATAAGAACATTCATATTAACGTTTGATTGAATCATAAACCTATCTGAAGACAACAAATCCTCATCGCTAACAATAACCACTATGAGTAATTATAGATATATAGCGCGTTAAAGAGGTATAATATCATCCTGGTAGTAGTCTTTCTGCACAATTTTTCCGTTTTATATGCGCAATTTCTCTTAAATACAACAGATCATGCAATTTTTTTTTAATATTACCACGTAATAATCCATCCTGAAATAAGTTCAAGTTAATCTGCAACATATCCATATATCATAGTATATCATTTATAACATTTATGCACATTTACAGAATTTTATTTAAATTTTTCTCTTGACAAAAGTATTTTTTTGATTCATTATGTCGCTATTGCGCTGTATTGATTTATTTATGAGTGCATAAAATTTTATATCGGCATAAATGCACCTATACGCATCAATGTAATGTATGCAGCATTTTTATGCTACAGATTACCGGGAAAGATACTTGAATAAAGAGGTGAAATCATGGCTGACACTCTACCAGATGACATTATCCAGGCGATAGCGATCAACAACGCTAAATCTATCTCTGATCAACCGTCGGTTCTCTCCAACCTTGCGCTAGCCAACCAGGTGCTCAACAACAACATGCAACAGCAGCTGATGATCAATCAACAGCAAGCCATGAACCAGATTACCATGGCCACTCTTTCCAAGTGCGTCGCCGTCATCACTAACGCCGACGCCAGCGATCCCAAGAGTCTGGCGGATTATTTAGCAGTGTTGAAAAGCCTCAATAAAGGCGCCGATGAAATGTTAGACAATTTAACTAACATAAAAAAAGCCGGATCAGAAGTTGAAGAAAAAAAAGAGGAAATAGCAAAAAAAGCAGCAGAATTTAATAGAGTCTATAAAAAATCAAAAAAACTCATGAAACCTGCTGCTAAGCCAAAAGCTGATGATTAATCACCTCTGACAGAAGACTAATTATTAAGGAGAGGGAAAATGGGATCACTACCTGATGCAGTAATTAAATCCGTAGCCATAGGCAACCTGAATTGCGTCTCTCAACAAGCCGCCATGATTTCCAATCTGGCTTTTTCCAACACCGTAGCCAACACCAATCTATCTCATCAAAACGCCGTAGCCAATCAACAGTCCATGAATGAACTGGGCGTGGCCGTGACTGGAAAAGTTGTTCATCTACTGACCTCGCTTGGACCGTTGGAAGTTAAATCCTGCAATGAACTACTAAGCGGCAACATGTTGGCCGAGGCCATCTTAAACCTGACCGCCATCTTGAAAGCATTGTCTCCCGCTGCATCCCACAGTCAGGCGCATTAAACCAAGGTAGTAAATGGTGCAGAAAGAGACCGAATCTTTCTAACCACTAACGCAATAAAACATTTATCACAGGAGGAATCCAATGGCAGACCCAGTACCCAACAAATTACCAGACGAAGTCGTATCCGCCGTAGCGATCGGCAACCTGAAGAGCATCTCAGAACAACCTGCGATGCTGTCAAACCTGGCGTATTCGAACACGGTGGCTAACACCAACCTGTCCATGCAAAACGCCGTCGCCAATCAACAGGCGATGAATGAAGTCGGCGTTTCCGTGACAGGAAAAACCATCCACCTGATCACCACGCTGGGACCACTAGAATCAAAATCCGCCAACGAAATCCTTTCCGGCAACGTTGTCGCGGAACAAATGGCAGACCTGAAAGCCACGCTTCAGGCCTTCAAGTAACCTGCATCTGCGAACTGATAAGAGAAAACCGTATTACCGGGAGCCTTCGGTCAATCCACTATTCCCCGAAAGATTGACCGAGGCTCTCTCACCAAACCAAGTATAGGAAAGTAAAAATAAGAAAAAAAAAACTGTAACACCAGGAGGAATAAAATGGCAGACACACTTCCAAAAGATATCACAGATAGCGTGGCAATAGGCAATATGAAAAGCATTTCAGAACAACCGGCAATGCTTTCCAACCTGGCCTATTCCAATACGGTGGTTAACGGAAACTTATCCCAGCAAAACTCCGTAGCCAACCAACAAGCTCAAAACGAAGTCGGCATGTCAGTTACCGGCAAAGTCATCAACCTGCTTTCAACTCTCGGACCATTAGAATCGAAATCGTGCAGCGAAATCCTTACTGGCAATATGATAGCCGAACAGATTTCGAACCTCAAAGCTACAGTCGAGGCCTTTAAAGAGAAACAGCAAAGCAGTGGCGGTAATGGCGGTAATGGTGGTGGTGGTGGCGCTGCACCCGGTTCAAAAGACAATCCTCTAAAATCAAATACGCCACAAACGCCGTATTACGCTCAAGCCGAATCAGACATCATCATCACCAATGCTGATAAAGTAACTGCGACAACAACGCCAAGCACGCCGCAAACTGGTCAAAGTACAGTCACGATTAAACCATCAGTATAGAAAACCAGTTGATCATCAATCATGCTTAAAAGGAGAGCAGGGCCATGGTTGCTCCGGAAGTAGACATTAAAGATGAAAAAGTGAAAAATCCTGATCCGGATCCTGGAAACGTTATTCCAGATGAGATAATTGAATCTACGGCAATCTCCAGTTTGGCGAGCATTGCTGAACAACCGGCCATGCTATCCAACCTGGCCTATTCAGACAATGCCGCCAACAACAATCTTTCTCAGCAGAATGCTGTTGCCAATCAACAAGCCATGAACCAAGTCGGACAAGCTGTAACCGGCAAACAGGTGAACCTTCTATCCACTTTGGGAGCGTTGGAATCAAAATCTTCTATGGAAATCTTAACCGGCAATACGCTTGCAGAAGTTATTGCCGACCTCAAAGCCATTATTAAAGGATTCTCCACGCCCCCAAGTAATGAAACACCAGCAGAGGATCTTCAGAAAATCCCATATCCGCTTCATGGAAAAATATATGCCGAGGCGCCGGTGAGTTTCTTTTTTAAAGTTGAGGAGGATCACGAAATCGTTGCGGACGTAAAAGAAGATTCAATTGTAATAGACGATAAGGAACAATAATTACCAATAGTATCCTATGGTTAATTATTCCTTCAAGAGAAGACAAATGCGCCTTAAACCAGCGCAATCTGTCTTCTCTTGTTCGTCTAGATAAATCATTTGTAGAGGCGCAGAAAAATGGATAAAAATAACTTATGCGACGAAATCTGCGCAATGCTGAAGGATAAAGGCAATATCCAGGACAACGCCGAATTTCTCAAGAGTATTGCCGCCAGAGTCCTGACTCATTTAGAGTCGGAGCAAAGCGATCCCAAAATTTACAGCGTTTTCAAAAACCTTTCGCTGGGCAACCGCATGGTTATGCGCGGTATGGAAAAAGATGACGGTTGGATATGTGAATATGGACCAGAGACATTCGCCAATTGCAATGCCTGGATGAATAATAACCGGGAGCCGATAGAGGAAGATGATTATTACATTCTCAAAAATATTAAAAGCGGCGTTCTCCTTATCTCAAAAAACATCGACTCTTCTCCGGGCTTTATCTTTGTCTATGGGCCGGATTCTCTTTATAACTGCAAAATTCTGATTGAGCAACACAACCATAAAAATTATCGCGTGTTCAAGAAAGATGAGAAGAAAGAGGACGGCCTATCTGGCGCAAATAATGGGAATAGTGAAATGATCGTCATCCAGGGCGTTGATGTAATTAAAGACTGGCAATCAACTTATGGACCGGATAGTCTGGAAAAATGCCTGGAATGGATTCAAAAAAATGAAGGGGAGAATGCTATTGTAAGCATCTTATCGGCCAGTTGATTTAGGGTTATTCCTAGTTATATGCAACAATTCTCACTTCATAAAACCATCAAATTCCCCATTGTTTGCCAGGGAATTTAAGGACAAGAAACATGACTGACTTTTTTGTATTCATTCATATCGAAATCGGCGTATGCATGGTTATGCGCAATGTCGAGAGCGTCGAAGGCTTCAAAAACCTATATGGACCCAACTCTCTCGATAATTGCCTGCGATGGATCGTCGATCATAGCAGGAACAATTACTGGATTCTAAAAAATGAAGAGACCGGAGATATCACTATCATCCGGGGCATCAATCATCATGACGGATGGATTCCGGTTTTCGGCCCGACATCACTCGACGGATGCCTGGTGTGGATCAACCGGCAACTTGGCATGAGCAACATGTCCGTAACATGATCCTGTATTCTACTCTATCACAGAAATATAACCTTAAACTTCTGTTTTGTTGATAACCGGCACAATGTTCAATTAGGCGTTAAAAAAAGATATCGAAAGGAATCTTAATCATGAGCAATAAAACTAATTATATTCAAGCCAGACAAAATGCTGAACTATTCCTAAAACGTGAAAGAACTATTGCTGAAAACACGCCCAACATTTTACTGGATAACATTCCTGAATCCATCGATGTATGCACCGGGATATTCTGGTGGGATGATGATACGCCCATACACGAGTTCTCTATGAAATCCGGTGATAAAAATATGGGCTATGTGCTCGCATCGGGCAACAAGAATTTTCCAGCCATATTCGAATATTCAATTACGGCATCCCCTTTTTCAGCTCAGGTATATAAATACTTGTCAGCTCTGCTTGCTGAATCAGGCATTTTCCCAAAATCTCTGACCTTGTACTATATTAGTCCCATTGAAATAGTTGCGAAAATAGAATCGCAACAAAATCAAAATTGCATTTTCGTCCGCCTACCTTCACTCGAAGTCACTCTTCTTCCACCTGATTTTAAGATACAACGTAATGCCGCCAATATATGGTCTCAGCAAATGGTTGATGATGAATGGAACGCTCTACAGCAACTTTCTTCTGATGCAACCGGCTCGACCAAAAAAATCCTTACCAAACGTCAACCGGTTAAATACCAACAGAACTGTGACAAATATTCTGCGGATGAATGCATGATATCTCTCGATTCATCGAGTGGTCATTACTGTGCGCCGAATTGCATCGCTGGTTGCACCCCAGTCGCATGGGCTATGCTCTCCAGCGCTTGGAAACGGAGCGGCTATAAAGACGCCGATAAAAAGATCTGGCCTGACTCCAATTGTTGGAATATCGATTGGCCTTCAACTACCAATCCCAGCAAGTGCCAGGTCGTATCCGATACAATCTGGGATTATCACACATTAATGGGTACAACCTGCAACGGAAATACTACTCGATCCAATTACCTGAAATCAGGTCCATATTTCAAAAGCGAATGGGGACTCTCATGGAACTGGGGCAAGAAAGAAAACATCGACTTTGCATATTCTCAAAAAATAACTGACGCCTCACAACCCTATATTTTTGGCGGTACAGGTCAATGGGACGCTCTTCTTGAATCTTATGACGCCAAGAATCAATCCAATGTCAATTCAGGCGACCAACCTGTTGTCAACATCAAAAGCAGTGATGGAAAAGTCGGCCACTCGGTGGTTTGCTATGGTTATGATTCTACTAACAAACAGATATATATATGTCTTGGATGGGGAAAATCGTTTGATGATAAATTCATAAACATATCTGCATACCCAAGTAATATCGCCATATTCCTGACAGAGACCGAAGTTGATCAATCGCTGGCGCCAATCAATACTCTGACATAATGCATAGAACTACTATCGATCATAAGTTATTCAATGGCTATATTATAGAATCGCTCTAGAAAGATAAATCGCCATGGTTGATGCAGTGGCAATGGCCCGGCAGGCCGCGGCTCAAGCAGTGGCTACGGCCCAAGCGGCGGCGGCTATGGGAGTTGCGGAAGCTGAAGCAGCGGCCGCAACCAGCAGCGCCGCAGCCGAAGCGGCGGCGGCCTTAACCACCGCCCAGGCTCAAGCCGCTTATCAACTGACATACACAATTCTCAAACAAAACCTGCCCGAACTGGTCCCTGCGTTGATCGCGTTATCTATCGCAGGGATCACCGAAGGAGTGGCCGCTTATGTGAAAGAACTGCTGACCTGGGAAGTAATCGAGAACACTACCAATCAGGAAAACAAGGCAGCCTGTCAAAGGGTGGAAGACATCTGGGAAAAATGCCAAACAGAAATAAGCAGTCTATCAGGCGATTCACTCTACAAAACGCCGAAAGCGTTGCGCGAAGTATACAAGTCGTACCATCCCGCTGGACCTACTGCTTCCAAGGTGGACCAGGCAGCCTCCAAATCTTTGCTCCAGATGGTTGCGGATGGACTGCCAAAGCGCAAGATGAATGGATAACCCTCATCAGTGCTGCAAGCGGCGCCGGAGCAGAAGAGGTCAACTATATAGTACAGCCCAACCTCATCAATTCACGGAATAGCAAAATTCAAATTGATTTCAAAGACCTGGAATTAACCTTCACTCATGAGATAGTGCAATTCGAAGGAATACGCACTGAAACCATTGCAGAACATTTCCTCGAATCGCCTGAGATATTGGAATTCGTCATCCTCATCATGTTCCTGGCCGACCTCATCAAGAAAGTTCCATACCCCTTCCGCATTGCCGTAATCGCAGCTGCAGTGGCCGCCATTAACGTAGCCTCAGGAATCGCCCTGGCCTTCTTCTTCGCCTGCGACAAACTGATCCCCTACTCCACCATCCCCGACCAATACCAACAATTTCTAGAAAAAACCCTCGACCTGAATCCAGAAAAAATCTTCGGCAACATGGAGTACTACCACACTCAATACGTAGCAATAACAACCGCAGAAATAGCAGAACAAAGCATCATGCTGCAAGTACTGCTGGCCAGAGAAGCCGCCGGGTGAGGGATGCGTACTTATTGGGTAATATAATATATGGTTGAAATTCTAGATTCATTTTCTCCCAATTTCATGCTAATCTATAATCTACATATTTCATATATTATAAATTGAAGGAATCATAATGTTCAAGAATATTATATTTTGCTGCTTAATACATTCTTTCCTTCTTCAAGCACACCTATTATCTGCTGAGAGTAAGGGAAAATATACAGACAAAAACGGACAATCTCAATCAATGTCTTTATATCATGAAAAAATAAAAAGTCCGACTACATGGATTTGGCTAGATAAAGATTTTCAAGAAAAAAGTTTCGCTGAGTTGAAGCAAATAATTGCAGATCATGAGATATGGTTGGCTTCTTATGAAAAAGCCAATGAAAGCAAAAAATTGGAATTAAAGAAACATCCAATGTGTACAAACCTTTCAAAAGCAATTCTATATAGTGCTTTTCTAGAAGGAATCAATCTCAGCCATGCAAATATGAAAGGTATTAAGTTACACGGTTCCACTATTAATAATGCAACATTCGTTGGCGCAAATCTTTCAGATTCTAATTTAAGAAAGGGCTACTTTACAAACATTTCTTTTGAATATACTAACTTGGATGGAGCTGATGTTAGAAGTGCAACATTTTCAGAAGTTAAATTTTTATCGACAAAATTTAACGTAAAAAAACATTTAGATTTCATCATTAATAAATCTTCTTTTGACAATATCGACTTTGTTATTCATGGTAATAATGAGAAGTGGACATTCATTAATGATGGTTTTTATAACCTAAACTTAGTCGGCAAAAAACTTATAAATATAGATTTCATATCATCAAAATTTATTAATACAGATTTCACAAAAGCTGAACTAGAGAATATTGATTTTTATAATTCTTCTGTAAATAATGCAATATTCTCGGACATAAAATTAATAAATGTATCATTTAATAACTGCGACCTATCATTTTCGAACTTCAGTCAAGCTGATTTGAGTAATGCTACTTTTAAGGATGCAACCCTAGATGATGTAATTTATGAGCCAAAAACAAATCCAAAACCTTATAATATTGCCTTTTCAAACGGACTTGGGAAATTAAGATATAACTCTGATCCATCTAAACTAGTAAAATTAGGGCAGAGTTTATATGATGAAGGATATTATGACCAATCAAAATTAATTACAACATCTTTCAAACGACAAAAAAGAGAAAAGGAAAACCCTGGTTTTTGGGGATGGATTGAATGGGGTTTATTCGATTATACATGTGAATATGGATCAAATCCATTAAAACCACTAATTATAATTCTATATATATATTTATTTTTCAGCATAATTTATACAATTCGAACATTATTTTGCTCTAAAACTGTATTAGTAAATAAAATAAATAAAGATGGAAAAGAAATTTTAATACCTCTATCATTCACATTAAAATCAGATGAAACAATGTATTTCACAAAAAAAAAAAAAAATGTAAATATCCTTGTCATATCATAATGACACTTTTAAAATGCTTTTACTTTAGTTTCCTATGTACCTTCGATATTGGATTCAGAGATATAAATATCGGCAGATGGTTAAGAAAACTACCTCCTTGGGAAGGTACAATTGAAGAACATGACGTTTATACACGTATGATATCAGGAACACAATCAATTATATGTGTTTACTTGCTCGCCCTTTTCTTCCTCAGTTATTTTGGTAATCCATTTGCAGGATGGTAATTGATTAAATAATAAGCAAAACTTATTATTTAACAAATCCACCCGACAAGCCATCCGATGGGTGGCAAGGGCAAGACCGCATTGCGGTCAGCCCTTGATCAAACCACCCAATATTGGGAGAAGGGTGAGCGTGCGCTTGATAACGCGCAGTTCATCCGCAAAGACCGTAGAGGCGACTGCCATTACCAGAAACATTATCGATAGACTTTTTACGGTTTATACTAATTCTCCAAACAAAAATGGATCGGAGCATTCCAATGAAAGCCCCGACCCATTATAGACGTATTGCATTATTTTTTTTATTTCAAATAACGCTCCAGAAATTTGGCGTATGCTTTGGCGGCGGTGATGCGGTTGGCTTTCTTCCTGAAACCATGGCCTTCATCATCAAAGACGACATACTCAACCGGAACATCGTTCTTCTTTACCGCTTCAACGATCTCGTCGCTCTCTATTTTCAGTACGCGCGGATCATTCTTACCCTGCACTACCAGCAACGGCTTAACAATGTTACTGGCATGGAACAGCGGTGATATTTTGCGCAACCGTTCTTCATCAGTCGCAGGATCGCCCAATTCGGCATAGAGAGAATCACGCGCCGCCGCCCACCAGGGAGGAATGTTCTTGAGAGTGCGCACCCAGTTGGTCACGCCAAAGATATTGATCCCCAGATTGAATGCCTCAGGCTCGAAAGCCAAAGCCGCCGCGACCATGTATCCGCCATAGCTTCCTCCGATAATACCGATGCGTTCACCATCAACCCAATCCAGCCCTTCCAGATATTTACGCCCATATACGCAATCCTTCAGATCAACATCGCCGTGTTTCTTGTCGTCCATGTGGAAGAAGGTCTTGCCATATCCAGAACTGCCGCGATTATTGACGGCCAGCACAGCATAACCCTGGTTAACCAGAAACTGACGTAGTGCGTTATAACCGACGCGGGTTTGACCGCCTGGTCCGCCATGAACAAATACCAAAGCGGGAACCTTGCCCTGCGAAGCCTGCTGAGGTTTATAGAGCAAGGCCGGGATTTTAAAACCATCGTTGCTGGAATATCGAATCACCTCAGACTCTACCAAATCCAGCACATCAATTTTGGGGCTGAGCGATGAAGTCAAACAGCGATAAGGCCCGCCGGACTGTAAATAAAGGATGTAAAGATTCGAGGGCGCGACGTCGCTATTGATGTAAAAGGCCAGGTACTTGCCGCTGGGTGATATGTTTAGGCCAGTGATATCTCCATCGGGGATGTCCGGCAATTCAACATACTTTATGATCTTAAGATCATAAATGGAGATTTGAGTACGCGCATCCGCATTTACTGATGTTATCCGGTAACGGGCGTTTTTGGAAAAATCACAATAAGAAATATCCCATTCAGATTCCAGGATCAGTTTCTTCTTACCAGTCTTCATGTTGTAAGACCACAACCGCTCGAACTCGCTTGCCTCATTGCTGGTATAATATAATTCTTTATTATCAGGAGTGAATTGCTGAATTCCATAGCTGATATCCCCCTCATGCGGAGTAACCAGTTTCAACTCTTTATCAGGATGCATGATATCAAAAAGAAAAATATCATCATTGGCATTACTTATAATCTTAGCCAAAGCCATCCAGCGCCCGTCCCGGCTTATAGCGCCGGGATAAAAACCTCCGGGATTCTGAAAAATCATCTTGCGCTCGAAGGTTTCTCCATCATATTCATATATATCAAACGCTTGTTGGTCGCGCTCGTTGGTTTGAATATAGAATTTTGTATCATCTCCAGACCAACCGGCGAAAGCAGCCTTCAATTTCTCGCCCGGCGTAAGGTCTTTAACGCCTCCATCGGGATAACGCACATATATATGGTTAAGTTCGTTGCCGCCCTGATCGGCGCTATAAAGGAAACGGTCATCATCGGGAAACCAACCGCGCCCAATGATTGAATCGGTAGTCGATTCGGTCAGCATCTTCGGTTTCCCACCTTCGATGGCTTGCTCATAAACATTAAATACCCCGCTCTTATCAGTGGTGATTAACAGACGGGTTTCGTCATGCGAGAACGACGCGCCGCTTATCGAAGTGGTATCATAAAACGTTTCAGCGTCATACTTTTTCGCTTCTCGCGCTTCCAAATTCGCTACAGCAACAATCAGTAATATCAAACCAATTAGAGTTGAACGCATTATATATATCTCCTTCGCAGGATTTTATTTGCATCATTTATAGCAAAACTGAAGCATCTTTCCTAGGTTGAGTTAAAGATTATTATCGTCTTACATGATTACCCGGACATATAGCGAAATTTAGATTATTTTGATAATATTTGATTAACCTTTACTATCCAGGAGAATCCCATGCCTCTTTTCAAGCAAATAGTTTTTTCATCTTTAATAATTGCTCTAGTTGTTAGCGCCGCGATGCATGCATCAGCCTCGAATGTGGGTAAACAGTTTCCCAGCGAGAAGAAGACCTTTACCGATGAGAAAAGCGGACTGCAAATCACCGCTCTGACCACCTCGAAAAGCAAAGACGATAAACTCTATCAAACCCACCCCAACTGGTTAGCGGATGGTGAGCATATTATCTTCAACTCTGACCGCTCCGGCGAAACGCAACTCTTCGCGGTCAATGAAGCGAGCGGCGTCATCACCCAACTGACTGATGGATCGCCAATCAGTTTCGCCTGCCTGGATCGGCGCAGGAATCACCTGATTATCATTCAAGACAGCAAGGTCAAACGAATCGATGCCGGACGGATTCTTGCAGACAGCGCTCAGGATAGCCTCAAGACTGCATCTGCTTATGAAACAATCTGTGGAGTATTGCCGGAGCATTTCGAACTACGTGACAAACATACCCTGGATGCGGACGGCCAGTGGTTATATCAATGCATACGCGATAAAAACACTGATGAATATATGCTGGTCAAGTTCAACCTTGAATCTGGAGAGTGGACCCGTTTTCTAAAGCCCTCCTTCATGCCCGGACATATCCAGGCCAATCCGGTTATCCCCGGATTAATTATGTACTGTCATGAAACCGGAGGCGACGCTCCCTACCGGATATGGGTGTGCCGTTCTGACGGCTCAGGCAATCAGCCGCTTTATCTGGAAAGCAAAGATGAATGGGTCACGCATGAAGTCTGGTGGGGCATGGATCGCGTTCTCTTTAATCTTTCCCAAGAGAACAAGAAGATGGGCGATAAACCGTTCGGCATCGCATCGGTGCGCTACCCCGACCGCACGCCCATGATGCATTATGAAGGCCCCAACTGGCATGTCGCGGGAACGCCAGATCAGCGCTATGGCGTGGTGGATACCTTCAAAGGCGAGCTGATTCTGGTCGATATCGCAACTGGAGAAACACGCCTGCTCTGTCAGGGAAACCGCCCCAATGATAAAGTACACGCTCATCAATCGATCAGCCCCAATGGCGGCAGGATTCTGTTCGCATCCGGCAAATTCGGCAATTATGACATAATGACATTAAAAATCCCCGTTTGGGATGATTTAAGATAAAATCAAGTCCAACTAAAAAAATCTCATCAATAAAATACCTGAATAGTATGGACATAAAGGCAATATACTGTTATTATATGTAATATTATATGATTGCGCCTGTTTATATATAAGTTCATAAATAGGCGCCAATTTCTTGTTGATTAGGTTGAGTTGCCATGGATATCTTAAATGTTGGACAGGAATTAATATTCTCTTTTCCACGATTGCTTGCTGAAAACGCTTTGTCGCCAAATCTCTTTTATAATCCAAAATCTTATGATCCAGCCACACTAATTTATTGGCTATCCGGATTGACCATATTTATTTTTATCACCTTTTTCGCGGCCTATAAATACAACCGTTGGAAAAAATACAACAATTTTCTAGACGAAATGAAATCTCTCGACCTTGATCCAACATCAGAGGGAACCTTCGCCTGGATGGTCAAGCGTCACCAGATGAATGAACCAACCGAGTTCATTTTCTCACAACAAGTATTTGACGAGATGGCGGCTAATGAAATGAGGCGGGTGCTATGCAGCCCCGGCGCTCAAAGCGCTAAACAGAATTTCATCGACACAGTTTACGATATCCGCAACCGCACCTTTGGCGCTAACCGCTTTATGGGCGACGAAAGCGCCACCTGATACGCTGGATTTCAATTCTTGCGTTCAATCCTAATCCACCGTAACGGGATGGAATGACTCTAGTATGAATTTTTATTTATGATAATTTATATTATAAATATTCATGATATTGAGCATGGAGATATTCATGCAAGACGACGTCCGCTTCATCAACACTATTCAATTCAAAAACCTGCTCTCCTTCGGGAAAGACAGCGGCGTTATCGATCTCAAACCGCTCAACGTTATTATCGGGCCAAACGCCTCCGGCAAATCAAACCTGATCGAAGCCATCAGCCTGCTGCAAGCCGCGCCAACTGATATCACCGTCCCCATCCGTGAAGGCGGAGGAATAATGGAATGGCTCTGGAAAGGTTCGCCTAAATCAGAGATTGCGCAAATTGATGCTACGATTAATTATCCTGAAAATGAGGAAATACCGCTTCAATATAAACTGGATTTCTCCGAATTGAATCAACGGATTATGCTTGAAGATGAATCTGTAAAAGACGAACTATTATCCAATATTAGTAAAAAAGAACCACTTACATATTTTTTATACAAAGCTGGTTTTCCTTATATCAACTCAATGACTTCGCGTTCTGATTCTTATTCCCCTCCACTCTTAGGAGAATATTTCAAGGGACCAGGCTATTATTTATTAGATATCGAATTAGACACAAACAAAACAGTTCTATCTCAAATAAAAGACCCAGTACAATATCCAGAAATCACATATCTAAGCGATAATTTTAATAGTATCAAGATTTTCAAAGAATGGAGTATGGGGCGGAACACTCCCACAAGAAGACCTCAACCTGCGGATTTACCTGAAGATTTTCTTGAAGAGGATGCCAGTAATATTGCGCTTATTATAAATGATTTGCAGCACCAACCCGAATCAAAGCAAAAACTGCTGCATGAGTTAAAGAAATTCTATGAAGAGATCACTGATATCACCGTAAAGATTCATGGTGGAACCGTCCAGATTTATTTTCATGAACGAGGCTTAAAAAAGCCTATTCCTGCCACGCGACTTTCGGATGGAACTTTGCGCTATCTCTGCTTATTGTCGATCCTGATCCATCCATCGCCTCCGCCTCTGATATGCATCGAAGAACCCGAACTGGGGTTACATCCAGATATCATTTCAAATATTTCGGAACTACTGATCGAGGCTTCACAGAGAACTCAACTGATCGTAACCACCCATTCCGATGCATTGGTATCGTCTTTCACGGATACGCCGGAAAACGTGATGGTATGTGAGAAAGACGATGAAGGAACCAGGTTTAAGCGTTTAGAAAAAGAAGCGCTTCAGAAATGGCTTGATGATTATGATCTCGGACACCTATGGCGCATGGGGGAGATAGGTGGCAACCGTTGGTAAAAGAAATTCGCATATACATCGAAGGCGGGGGTGATCTTAAAAATCAAAAAACCATGCTACGGCAAGGTTTCAGTAATTTCTTTAAACCTCTCATAGATAAAGCAAGAACCAGGAAAATCAAATGGAACATTACTATGTGCGGCAAACGCGACGCGGCGCACCGGGATTTTCATAATGCCTGCAACAGCCACCCGGATGCATTCAACCTACTGCTGGTTGACTCGGAAGAACCAGTCGACGCTACGCCAATGGAACATCTAAACAAACGGGATGGTTGGTCGCTTGGATTAAGCGAAGAACATTACCGCCTGATGGTTCAAACCATGGAATCCTGGTTGATCGCTGATATTGATGCGCTCAAACAATTCTACGGGCAAGGCTTCCAGGAATCGGCTATCCCCAAGAATAATAATGTCGAACAAATCGATAAAAGCGAATTAAAGAAATCTCTCGAAAAAGCCTCTCAAAATTCCTAAAAAGGGCAAATACCACAAGATCAAACATGCATCAAAAATCCTGCAACTGTTAAATGCGACAACCGTCCAAACCAAAGCCCGTCATTGTCAACAGTTCTTTCAAACAGTTTCCTCGCAAATCAATCCTAATTAAGTTGAAGCGTAATAACATATTCAACCTGTTGTTGGCGGCGTAATTTCTGGTTCCATGATACGGCGCCGCTGGTGCGGCTTTGCGGTTCGGGGGAGATTTCGACGATGGAGGCGCCCTCCGGCAAGGTGATGTTTAAGCGGAAGGTCTGTTTCATACGCGGCGTGTATTTATAGGTATAGCGCAACCTGTTTTGCTCAATCTGCGCTGCATCCTTCTGCAAGACGCGCACCGCCACCGCTGGCAGACGGTAATCGGGCATATTGATAATGCAACGGGTAAAATCATCAATCTTTCTGGCCATAAAATCTAATGGCTTGCCGTGCAGGTCGTTGATTTGCAGCACGCTCCCCATAGTTAAAATGGTTGATTTCTCTTTTTGAATCCGGGAGGAAATCGGCAGAATATAATCAAGAATAATACTGCCATCGCTGCGAATAACGACCGAATGCTCACGGGTGACGCCGTTTTTCTCGTCGAAATTGTCGCCATCAATACGGATAATTTTATTTAACGGGATGGTCAAATCGCCATAGACCGTCTTGATCATGGCCGAGTCGTCTTCAGAAGCTTCCAACTCGCCAAATAAGATCATGCCGTTTTCGGTTTCTAAAACAATGCTCTTATCAAATTCGGGCAAAGTCTGTCCAAATGCCGCGATAGTCAATAACGGAAGAATGAATCCAACTAACGCCAAACGTGTTGTAAAAAAAGTATGATCAGTCCTAGTTTTCATGATCTATCCTCATCTTGATTTTATCTTTCAACAACTCCGCTCACATCGCGATAGAAACACCAGCGCCACAGTTCACGCAGGGTGGGACGTTTACCGGTCAACAATATACCTATACGGAAAATACGCGCCGCCAGTATAGTGGCCAGTATGGAAAAGAATATCGACGATGCTGCAATTGCGCAGATTTCCCATAAGGGAATAGGCGCAGCAATAAGGCGGATCGCCATTATCGCCGGAGTGAAACAGGGCGCGTAACTGAGCAACCTGATCACCCACCAGTTGGGTTGGGTAATAATAACGATGTTAAACATCATGGGGATGACGATAAACATGGTTATGATCCCTTGAAGCCCCTGCGATTCGGTCTCGTCTCCCACCATGGCGCCGATAGCTGCGAAGATGGCGGCGTAGAACAGGTAACCAGTGCAAAGGAATAAGAGGAACTGGAAGAAATAGGCCGCCGGGACATATTCAGTAATCGCAAATCCCTTATAGAGTGCGACAATTAAACCAAAGCCCACCCAAACAATAAATTGAATGATGCCGATCACAAAGAATCCCGATACCTTGCCCGTCAGCAGTTCAGTCGGCGAAACAGACGAGAGCAATATCTCAACCACGCGGGAGGTCTTCTCTTCCACAATGCCGCGCAGCATCCTTTGGCTGGTGGTAAAGACCAGGAAGAACATCATCATAACGCTGATAATAGCTGGAGCGAAAAGCCGTTCAAAACTGGCCTGACGCTTTTTTTCTCCCTCTTTTCCTACAACCACTTCCGCCGCGACCTCATATTCACGCCATTCGACATTTTTCTTCAACGCCGCAATCTTATCAGAATCAAAACCTTCATTCTTAAGCCTCATGGTCTGCACGGAATCTCTAAGTCCCCTTTTCAATTCACTTGGCAACTCAATATTAAAACCCCGCATAGAATAAAATTCGCAAAATCCTTTGCCTGTAACATCTCCCTCAAAATAGGCAATAGCGTCCAGTTTCTTTTCCCGGACTTTCTTCTTGGCCGATGCAAGAATTGTTTCTTCGGGTATGCCTGCTATGGAGAGAGGATTAAACTCAAACATCGGCAATCCATTGGATAACTTGCGCTGCTCTAATTTCGACCGCCATGCTTCGAGCACATCCGCTTCTGATCCGATCACGCCAATGCGAACCGGATGAGTCAGATTCTTTTTAGATTTCTCCATTAAACTTTCGACCAGTGGAAGCAAACTGGTAATAATAACCAGAAATATAAGTGGAATAAACAGCGCCAGAAGGAAGCCTTTGGTCCATACCACCGCCCTGATTTCCTGTTTGGCGACCAGACCCGCCTTACGAAAACTGAATTTCATTTTTGATCTTCCTTCCGGCCCACCAGTTGCACGAAAATATCATGCAAGGTCGGTTCGATGCGGACTACGCTATATACATCAAGGCGATTCGAAATATCTTTCACTATCTCAGGAACCGTTGCGCCATCCTCAATTCGCAACCTAAGCGAATGATTCTCGCATTCCAGCAGGGATATTCCAGGGACTTCTGCACAGCACTGCGAATCCCCTTCAAATTCAACCGCCAGTTCATCGCGTCCTTCTTCACGCTTGATCTTATCCAGTGCGCCGGATCGAATAACGCACCCCTGGTCGATCAAAGCGATAGCGCCGCACAGTTCTTCAGCATCGTTCATGCGATGGGTGGATATTATGACTGTGGCGCCCCGTTGGGTCTCTTCGACCAGGATGTCCTTCATCTGCTCGACGCCGACTGGGTCGAGTCCGGTAAACGGTTCATCCAACACCAGGAAATCTGGCTTATGCAATAATGTAGATAAGAGTTGGACGCGCTGCTGATTGCCTTTGGATAATTCTTCAACCTTCCGCTTCCCTTCCCCCGGTATTCCAACCCGCCGCAATCCATCCTCGATCTGTTGATTCAGGTTTCCGCCCGACATGCCTTTCATGGAAGCAAAATATTTCAAAAGCTGCCTGACTCTCATTTTCTGATACAAGCCGCGTTCTTCCGGCAGGTATCCGATCCGCTCTTTTAATCGTCGATTGGACTCGCCGGGCAGATGAATGCATCCTTCATCCGGGCCGATGATTCCCACCAGGATGCGCATCAAAGTAGTCTTCCCGGCCCCGTTGGGACCGAGAAGACCAAAGATTTCACCTTGAGGTATTTCAAAACTGACATTATCTAAAGCCACTGCATTGCGGAATCTTTTAGTGACTTTATCAATTTGTATGGCGCTGTTCATTTCACTTCCTTCATGAAAAATCAAGGTAATGAGTCAACCGCATATCCCTCCCCCAAGCCTGGAGGAGATTAGGAGGGGGGGGGGTATCCGTTAAAGCGCCACTCCCCTCTAACTAAATGTCATCAAGTTAAGGATTTTCACCCTATCGTTGGTGGCTTGATCAAGGGCTGAGCGCAATGCGCTCTTGCCCTTGGCGCCCATCATTCTATCCTCTTTGATACACCGGCTAGAAGCCGATGCTCCCCGTTTCATTCTCTTCTCTGCTGTTACAAATTAATTAACCGTAAAAGACTTTATGATTGAATCAAAACTGGCTTCCAACTCAGCAAATTTCTCAGGAGGAATGGCATCGCACAGGATCATAAACAGATGACTGCCATGAGTGACCATCACGGATTTTCTCGTCATTGTACCCAGCCCCTCAAGAGAGAATGTAAAGGTTCCAGTCATGCCAGTCACTCCAGCAATTTCGATCTCTTCCGGTTCGACCTGTACGCTAAAATCCTCGGTAATCGATTTGATGCCATTCATTTCCTGCTGGAAAACGTCTTTGACGTCTGTAGGAACTTTCATATCAAGTCCCAGCAAGCGAACCAGACTCTTACCATCTGGAGGCGTAATGCTGATTGATACCTTAAATGCCCCCAGCGGGGTTGCTTTTAGTTCCCAACCTTTGGGCGCAGCGATCTGGCAGCCGTATTCATCGTTGCTGTAAATCCGTCCCATGATTTCGCCGCTGGCGGTTTTCTCCCGGACAATAGAGGCTGCGTTGTTTTTGGCTTTATCCGTCTGTTTGAAAGAATCTAGAATTGTATCAAGCGATCCCTTTACTTCATCCCAATGTTGTTCAGGGGCGGTCACAAGAAAAACGTATAGCAATCCACCGCCGGAAAGATATACCCGTCGGCGCATCATAACTTCGTCGCTCTCTTTAACCTCAAAACGCGAGAGGCTGCCGTATCCCTTCATGCCATTCCGTTCAACCGGACCGGATTCAAGAAGTTTGTAACTCTTGGTTACTTTCTTCATAACCGCGCCATCGCCTTCAACGGCTTGTTTTGCAGTTACTTGATATGGCAATTCAACATACCCGAACATCCCCGGAGTATGGCCGTTGGGCATCATGAATAGAGTTCCGCCCTGCATAGTTGGCATTTCGAGAGGTAAAAGAGACCAACCTTCCGGACCGGCGATTGAGTAGCCCAGAGTCGGATCGGTATATACATTATCTTTAATATTCTTAAATCGTTCCAGATTCACATTCCCGCTGGCCAATAGTTTAAATTCGCCATCTTCATTCGGTTTAAGAATTTCGAAGAATCCATCATGAACAACGGTGCTCCAGTTTGCATCGCCTTTTTTCTTGGCTTTCAGATGATAGTCGCCTATTACCTGAACCTTCTCGCCACTACCATCGTCGTCGTAGGTCGCCTTGATAGTGTTTATTACAGCGCTGGAACTTAGCTGCTCGTATTCTTTGAACAACAGTCCAAGCGCTTTTTCCTGATGGTCTTTACCAGCCATTCCACCTATCAGTTTATAATCGTCCTCCAGAAGACCCTTTATTGCATCTATATTCTTGGCCTCTACCGCCTGGTTCCACTCTTTATAAAAAGCGTCAACTTTGACTTTCAGTTCAGCATCACTAGTTTTGGCTTGCGCATTAAACGAACAGAACAATGCAAACATAACACAGGCGGATATTACAGCGGTTCTCTTCATAAGTATTATGGCAGACATATTCTTCATTGGCGTCACCTCTTAGATTTCTTGTTTGTTTTCAGTCTCTTGATTATTAGTTTTCTCTATACTTGTCATTGGAAGGTTCGGTTCAACAATTGGAACAAGCAGAAACAAACCAGCCCCCGGCATACCTTGCGTGGCCGACATAAAACCTTTTACCGATTCCGAATTAAAATCGGATGTATGCATCACATTGGCGCCCTGAATAATTGTAGGAATAATATCTACAGCGGGCGCATTAGGATTTGACGCAAGACGCGATGGATCAAAATTACTGGTTGAATCATTGCTAGCCCAGAAAAAAACATTCATCAAAACAGATACTAGAAACAGAATGCCGGCCAACGCGCCGATTGGTAAAGGGATGGAAAAACGTAAGTTAAACATCTCCTTCAACAATTCGAGTGGACTACGCCTGCGCTCTCCGTCTTCGGCTATTCTCGACATAACGTCAAGCGCAAAATCCGAAGAAATTTCAGGCGTTTTCCACCCTGGTAGAATCTGTTGCAAAGCATTTTGCCGTAAAACGAATTCCTGACATGATTCGCATGACTCCCCATGCCGTTTCAATTCATCAGACATATCAGCATCGCTATATGATTCCTGGAAACGTCGGCAATCTGTATTCATTTCTCTTCTCCTTACGCATACAGCACAGATGATAGTTTTTCCTGAAGCTGAAGCCTCGCCCGGTGCAGCCTGGATTTAACCGTGCCCACCGGACGGCCGACAACCACTGAAATCTGCTCCAAGGGAAGGTCTTCATACTCATACAAGACGAAAACTTCCCGGAAAGGCGTATCCAGACTATCCACGGCTTGAGCTATTCGTCGCTCTACCTCGTTGTCATTAGCAGCGCAAAACGGCGTGAAACCCGATGCGGCTTCAAGATTAACCGCCTCCTCCAACGTGGTTTGAGTGGGCTTGCGCCGCCGAAATTCATCGAGACACAAGTTACGGGCTAACGTAAACAGCCACGTTGAGAAGGCGGCCTTCTTGCAATCGTAGTTGGCCAACTGACGATAGGCGCGCAGAAAAGTCTCCTGCGCCAGATCTTCGGCCTGTTCACGGTTTTGCGTCATGCGGTAGAGGAAGCAATAGATTCTCTGCTGCATCTCCCGAACCACATGAGCAAAGGCCCGCGACTGACCTTTACGACATTGCTCGACCCACTCTTCGATCACCAGCGTCTCCTTGATTAGCCCGTACGCCAACTTATACGCTATTTATAATCATGAAGTTCCCGGATTATGGAAAAATATCAAATTATTTCCTAAACCTATAGGATTAAATATCTTACTTGGTAAAACTGATAATTACTAATAACTACGTTAAATTCTCTACATTGAAAATGAAAATTTTAAATTCAGTTATACTCAAGAGGATAACATTACTACTTTTCGGCAACATCCCCCGAAAAAAAACTTGACTAGATTCGAATCATTGTGAGAAAATCGCTCAATAAATAATAATACGGGTATTATTTCCCCGATTATATGGGTAATTCCGGACACAGTAAACAAACTACCAATAAGGGAGAACCGCTATGATTGTACAGAGACAATTCAGTTGGATAGTAATTAAAAATGCTGATGAATGTTTCAAAGGAAAGTTTATTAATCGATTTTGTGCATCAGTAATATTATTTTCACTGTTTTTGATTCCAGTGAATACCAGTAATGCCTCTGATATCAACCTGGTCAATGAAATTGATGTGGGACCGGTATATGCAGTTACCTATGACGATATCGATAACGATGGGAACAAAGAATTCATCGTGGTACATTCCACCGAAATTGATCGCACGGGGATCAATTTTTGCGCTGATAAAATCGTATCGATTTGGAACCTGTCTACAAATGGCGATCTAAGTATTACGCCATTATTTGAAATAACAGGTTCCTTTACTAACGGAATTAAGGTTTTTGATTTGGAAAATGACGGAGTAAAGGAGATTGGCATTTACGCTTTTCAGGATTCGCGAGCGGGTTGCTATCTTGATGGCGGTGGATACTTACAAATATTCCAACAGAATCAAAATGGTTGGAACTTGTTATGGGAACAATTTTACCGATCTATGCGATTTCCCGAAAATCAATTTGCCGTAGCCGATTGTGATAATGATGGAGAGAACGAACTATTAGTCGCCTGTTCTTGGAGCGAACGGAAATTATTAATTTATGAATATGACTCTATTCAAAAAACGTTCACTCAGAGTTGGGTGGGCTATAACGGGACAGACTGTAATGCGGTTTTAGTAGACGATGTTGATGGCGATCTAGAGAACGAAATTATTCTTGCCGCATCCTGCTGGTCGCAATATCGGATTGCCATACTGGAACACATAGACGGAACATATAGCACAACCTGGAGCGACAAAAGCCATCCCATCGCCTTTGAATTGATAGATCTAGACGGAGACGATATAAAAGAAATCGTGACCGGGCATTCGACTGATGGCTATTACTGCTCCGATCCCGGCCCCTCATATATTATACAAGCCTATGGGTATCGCAATGGTCAATATACGTCGTTGGATACCAGCGATGCACCTATTGAATTAGCTGCTCTCTCCGATCGGAAAGATGCGCTCAATCTAGCGGTGGGGCAATCGCTGTATGCTTCTAGTGCCAAACAAGTTGCGGTGATGACTTCGATTTTACCCAATCCCGATTTGATAAAATATTTATATGTAGTGGGCGTATCAGACCAGGGAGAATTCGATGACGAACCGATCATGCTGGAAGAGTTCACCGGTTTTGAAGGCATGTACGGGGGATCGGGTATCCCCGCTTTTTATGATGTTAACCAGGATGGAACCAATGAATTGCTTTTATTCGCACATGATCTGTCTTTAAGAATATACTCCTCCGATGTTAATTCACCCCCGGTCGCTGATGCAGGAGACAATCAGGTCATCGAAGCCAACCGGATGGACGGCGCTGATGGGATTATGTTGGATGGAAGCGGTTCGAGTGATCCTGACGGCGATTCACTCGACTTCACATGGAGCGGTCCATTTGGAATCGTTACGGGTGTAACGGCAACCGTGAATATTGATTTGGGGATATATACAGTGACATTGACAGTCAACGATGGAGAATTGGACAATACTGATTCAACACTAATTCATATCCGGGATACGACTCCACCTGAAGTTATTTCTATTGCTGTAGATAAGAATACGCTGTGGCCGCCCAACCATAAAATGACTCCGGTAACAATCAGTCTAAGTGCGGTCGATACGTGTGATGCGAATGTTGAATGCCGGATTATTTCGATCACCAGTAACGAACCGATCAATGAATCCGGTGATAGCAATACCGAACCGGATTGGGAAATCACCGGAGACTTGACCGCCAATCTTCGAGCGGAACGCTCAGGTTCAGGAGACGACCGGATTTACACCATCACTGTGGAATGCGTGGATGATTCAGATAATGCATTAACCGCCAATGTAACCGTAACCGTCCCTCATGATAAAGGGAAAGGGAAAAAATAGAAATAATAATTATCCTATTCTGGATGAACATCTTTTTGAAATATTCAATCATTATGACAAGGATGCATGTTTGCATCCTTGTCATAATGTGTAAAAAACATGAACATAATCATTAGATGAGGCGAATACAAAGCTTGTTCAATTATTTTCTATACATTGACTCATCTATCAATAATTTGATATAACTCAGCTTACGATTATTCCATGGCTTCATCTCACCCTTGATATTAGTTTTATTTTATAAAAATAAAAAAATATTGAATATTAATTGACAAAGCTTCGTACTGTAGTATTATCTACACTTGCAAGTGAAGGTTTCGCTACACATACAACGGAGAAATGATTATGGCTCAGTTTACCCTCGGTGAATTGGAAATTATGCAAATCTTATGGAAGCATGGCGCTTTGAAACCGGGTGCGGTTCAGGAATTGCATCCCCGCTCCATCAAAAACGCCGCCGTACGGGCGGCGCTGCGCGTACTGGTAGAAAAAGGCCATGTTACTCGTACTAAAAACGGCAAAGCATATTTCTATGAAGCCAAAACGCCTCAGCAAAATGCGATGCATAAAATGGTTCAGAAAGTAAAGAACGCATTTTGCGGCGGTTCATCAGCAGCTTTGATCGCCCATTTAATGGAAACCGAAAAACTGTCAGAACAGGATATCAAAGAATTACAGATAATTGCCAAGAAGCGATTAGACCAAAAATCTCCCGACTAAGGAGTGCAATCATGTTTCCTATACACAGCGAATTAACAACCGATATTTTCTGGATCAATGTTCTATTAAAAGTAACTTTATTACTGAGCGCGGCGTGGCTGGTTCATTTTTTGATTCCGGCGAGTCGAGCGCAATGGCGCGTCGCCGCCTGGCGCGTCTTTGCACTTAGTTTGATTTGCCTGCCCATCATGACTTTGTTCAGCCCGAAATATTCCGTATCACTCTTTCACGTTGATAATCAGCCAAGGATCGCCGCTGATACCGATCTCGTGGATTCAAACAAATCTATTCCCATCGAAGCAAGTAAGAGTTCTAATTCAATAGATGCAATCAACAAAAAAACTGACAACCTCACAACGCCTATAGTTTCAAATACTATTTCTGATATATCTAAAGAACAATATTTGCCAAACGAGGCAATCATAAGGCAAGTATTAATTGCGATTTTATTGGCCTGGTGCATAGGGATTACCATTTTATTGATCCGCATTCTCTATCACCAATACAAACTGGTCCATGAAATCTCGGATTCCACGCCGGTCGATGAAAAGATGCAAAATTTATGCGGCCAATATGCGTCGCAATTAGGATGCCGTCATAATGTAAAAGTTCGCATCTCATCAAAAACTGATGTTCCCTATATCTATGGTTGTTTTAATCCCATGATTATTCTTCCCCAACGAATGTCTCAGGCTGATTATCTAAACGATTTAGCCTCTATATTCGCTCACGAATTATCTCATATCTGTAACCATGATCTTTTCTGGATGGCTTGTTTCCGGTTTTTACATGCCTTTTTATGGATTCACCCCCTGGTCTGGGGTATTCGTAGATCACATGAAAAAGCTTGTGAATATTCGTGCGATCTAAGAGCGGCCCAAGTCTTGGGTAATACAGATCATTATGCTGGTAGTTTAGCAAAAATTGCTTTGGAGATATCCAACCAGGCCTATGCGCTCAACGCGGCGCCTATGGTGCGTTCCAGCAAAATCAATTCCCGTCTGAGACGACTGGCCAACGGCATCCCCTATTTTCCTCTTTCCTTGGAGTGGATCGTCTGTTTCTTGATGTTCTGGGGGATTGTAGTCGCCTCACTCAGCGTACTGGATTTCGCCTATGCCAACCAAGGCAATGATGAAGAACAAATTGTTGTTGAACAGAAAGAACCATCAGGCTGGAATGCTAAACTTAAACTGATCGCGACATCAGACTCGAAACATATTCCCAAATATATCAATCACCCGGGTAAAGGCATCGACCGCCAATATATTCCAGACCGTGATCCAAAAGCGGGCGGTAATCTGATTGATCTGACAGATTATTACAATGCTGGACTGATTGGAACCTGGCAAACCGTGGATAGCGTAACACCTGCATCTCTCAAGTCGCTTGTTAACGATCTGGCTGATATTCCATCGGGGATTCAGGAATTCGACGATGTTCAGTTTGACATCCGCGGCGTAGTTCAGCTATTGGGAAGGGTGATGAAGAGTGAAGGCGCTCTATTTCCCGAACAGGTAAGAGACATCAAAGTGGATAAAACTTTTGAAAAGTTTCACGTATTACATGCCACCAGTTGGCAAACGCAGTATGGAATGCATATCGGTTCATACATTTTCAATTACTCAGATGACACTACCCATGAATGCAAAATCATCTACGGCAATCATCTATTGGACTGGTGGCGTTATCGATATGAAACCCTGGAACCGGAAAACACGGTTATTGCATGGCAGGGCGCCAATGATTTGTCGAGGACTATCATAAAATACCAACGCAATCCCAAAAGAGCGCGTATAGAATCAGTTATCAAGACCATTGTCGGCATGGATACTACTAAACAAGAGGATGACATCAATGCGGCCTCAAATCCCATCAGGTTATTCAAAACCACCTGGAAAAATCCACGGCCTGATGTACAAGTTAAAAGCATTGATTACATCTCCAAAATGACCAACTGCGCCCCGTTCCTTGTCGCCATAACAGTTGAATAACGAAAGGGGACAATCATCTTGTCCCCTTTCTTATTATTAATATATTTGCTTAAAACCTAGCCTGAAGATCAGGCATTTTTAGCAACTTCAAGAACTTCAGCATAATTAGGTTCATCGGTCACTTCGGGCACGATTTGTTGGTAAATCAGTTTGCCTTCTTTATCGATGACAAATACGGCTCTGGTAATCAATGCCAGTTCTTTAATCATCAAGCCATAAGCCTCGGCGAACGAACGGTCTTTGTAATCCGACAGACATGAAACGCCTTCAACTTTATGCGCTTCGCAAAACCGGGCCTGGGCGAAGGGAAGATCCATGCTGATAGTCAGGACTTTGGCGTCCAATTTAGCGGCTTCTTCATTAAAACGCTTGGTTTGCAATTCACAGACCGGCGTATCCAGCGATGGTACTGCGGAAATAATCACGGTGCTGCCTTTGAAATCCGATAGTTTGACAGCGCCCAAACCATTATCCGTTACGGTGAAATCTGGTGCAGCGTCTCCAATTTTCGGTTCTGCTCCCAACAAAGTCAAAGCGTTTCCTTTGAATGTAATAACTCCAGTACGTTCCATGTTAATACCCTTCCTTATTATTGTTAAAATTCAACATTATTTTATATAAGCTAATACCTATACCCCAGATGTCAAGTAAATTCTCATTTTTAGTTTGTTACCAAGATAAATCAGACGGATAAATACTCTCTTAGCGGAAGATATGTTGATTACAGTAAACTACTCACTCAACACATTCTGTAATACTATACCCAACTCTTCAATGTTGTATGGTTTGCTGATTACTCCAACAAATCCATATTTTTTATATTCAGCCATTATAGGATCGCCTGAATATCCGCTTGAAACAACAGCTTTGACTAGCGGATCAATGTCTAACAATCTTTTCAAGGTTTCCTCGCCGCCCATACCTCCCGGTATTGTCAAATCCATAATTAGGATGTTAATTGGATTCCCCGAATCCCTGGCATCAAGGTACTTTTTGATAGTTTCATTTCCTTCCTTGGCAAAATAAACTTCATAACCCATTTGACTAAGTATATTACCAGCGACATCTCTGATCATTTTTTCATCATCCATGATCAAAATCCGCCCCTTGCATGTTATATTTTTTTTCTGGACGGTAACTTGTTCTTTCAAAGTTTTTACCGTTGCGATAGGAAGATAAAGAGTAAAGGTGGTTCCTGTTCCTATTTGCGATTCAACCGTTATTATTCCATCATGATTTTTCATGATGGAATACGTTGTGGCTAATCCCAATCCATTGCCTTTTGGTTTTGTGGTAAAATAGGGATCAAATAATTTTTGCAGATGTTCTTTTAATATGCCAGTACCCTGATCCTTAATCGAAAGTTTTACATAATCTCCCTCTCGGAGATTCGAATCATTCTTTACGTCATCATCTGAAAGTCTTATATTCTCCCCGATTATTTCAATGGTTCCACCATCCGGCATTGCCTGATTTGCATTAATCACCAGATTTTGAATAACCTGGCTAAACTGCCCTTTATCTACATTGACCAGCCAAAGATCCTCTTGAAAACGAAAGACGCAGGAAACATTCGAACCACGCAAGGAAAATGTTGCTGTATCTTTTATAAGGTCAATGACATTTGCGCTTTCTTTTACAGGGGCTCCGCCTTTGGAAAAAGTAAGCAATTGTTGAGTCAGGCCTTGCGCCCGGAACGCTGCTTTTTCAACTTCATTCAAACACATGGTAACTTTACTTGATGATTTGCATAACATTTTTACTAATGAGTTGTTGCCAATGATAGCCGTTAGAAGATTATTAAAATCATGGGCAATTCCACCTGCAAGGATGCCAATTGATTCCAGTTTACGGGCTTTAAATAATTCTTCCTCCGCCCGTTTATGTTCAGTGATGTCTTCGCCGATGGACTGATAAGCGAGAGTTTGTCCCTTGGAATCGAAAAGCGCACGGTAAGTCCATCGTTGCCAGCGGATATCGACGCCCGGCGCGATCACCTGGTACTCATACGACTGCGTCGGCGACTCAGCCTTAAGCGCTGTAACTTTGGCCATCACTTCTTCCCGAACCTCATCGGGAATCATTAACATAAAATTTGAACCGATCAATACCTCAGGCGTCTTGCCGAAGTATTTGCAGAAAGCTTTGTTAACAAACACGATTTTGCCGTTTGGCAGAAAACGACAGATCAACACCGGCGAATCTTCCAATATCACGCGATATCGTTCCTCGCTTTCGGTTATTTCCTGTTCCATGGATAGGTTGAGCGCTGTTAACTCAGCAGTGTGAAGTTCAATCAATTTTTCCAGCCAAAGATATCGCGTAATTGCATATCCTAATAAGAGGAAGATAATGATCATTCCAATTGAAGAGAATATAATAAAACCGGCCTCTCTATACCACGGCAATAAAACCGTAAAGTTAAAATTAGCTGGTGTTGGATCTATATTCCCGTTGCGATCCATCACACGCACTTCAAAAAAGTGATCTCCATAAGATAAACCTTTGAAAAATGTGAATTTTTTCTCGGAAAAAAGGCTCCAGGGACTATTATCTAAACGATATGAGAACAAAAGTCTGTGTTCTTCAGTAAATTTCCATTTATCAATCCCGGAATAAAAAATAAGAGCGTCTCCTATGGGTGGGACTTCATCAATACTTTTGTCAAAATCCATAATGGTTTCAGGAGGGTCATTATCTGCATTTGGATTGAAAAGCCCGATACCCCGCGCCGTTCCCGACCAAATACGTCCTTTGCTATCTTCAAATACGGTATATGTTATTGTGGATGGAAGGCCGTCTTCAACCGTATAGGTAATCCATGAATTATCCATTTGGCGATGCAGCCCATTTCCTGCTGCTACCCAAACATTTCCATTACTGCTTGCGATCATGGAACGTCCCTTGTCCAAACCGTCCCAAATTTCAGTAAAATGCTCACCATCGAATTCGTATATTTTGCTCCGGTCTCCAATCCATATTTTCCCCTCCCCGATTTGCTCAATAATGAACGCACCATCGCCTGAAAAGCCCTTACTATTATCGAAAATGCTATATTTACCATCACTGTAAAGCGCCAGACCTCCTGTACCCCCTATCCAAAGATCGCCGTCATTGGTTTCATGGAGATATCGAAGATTATCAATATTCCATTGATCCCCAAGGTCTAACACAGAACGAAAATTCACTCCGTCAAACAATTCGAGCCGATAATCACTTGAAGAACCTGTTTGAAGCCACAGATCATCTCCTCTGGATTGAGAAATGAAGCGAACTTTTCTCCTCTCCGGTTGCTTTTCAATCTCGAATTGTTCAGTTTGTGGATTGAAAACAAGTATATCTTTACTGTTTTTTCGAGTTTGTATTACTATTCGTCCATCGGGTAAAATACATAAACATTGCGTTGTTGTAAAATCTGAACGCATAGCATCCGGCAATGGATATACTTTCCAAATTTCGTCTTGCAACAGAACCAGTCTGTCCGTTGCGGCAAACCACAAGCGCCCTTTTTCATCTTCACGTATAGCATGTACTATGCTTTTTATATGGTCAATGCTTACAGGAGTAGACCAAAGTGGGGGCGCGTATCTTGCCAAATTTTGAGAAGTACCAAGCCAAAACACTCCATTTACATCTAGTGCGACATCATTTATTGAACCTGATAATGAATCATTTTCAACTGTAAAACGATCTCCGTTTGCTAAAATACGCGCTAGATGTTGAGAAGGAAATTCAGAAGCCCAAAAGCCATTATCATTATCTGGCCAGCAACAGATCATGTCTCCTATGTTTTGGGATAAAATATTCAAAGTATCAGCAGTAAACTTTACCAAAACTTTTTTCCCTTTTTGCATATCCGAAGCAATAATAAGAAAGCCGCCATCAACTGTATCAACTGGCTCTTGAAAATCAACCAAACCCAAGGAACTGCCTACAGCATACTCATTCCACTTGGCGGCAATAACAGATTGGCCTTCTATTTGGTGAATTATCGTGATGCCTTTTTTTCCAGTGATACAGATTTCCCCCAAGCAGGAAACAGTCATATTTATGAATGACTCCATATGGGTATCATCAACATGTTTTATTAAAATTTTTTCTTTGGTTGAAGCATTGTACAACATCAGGCGATTGGGTAGAAGAAAAATTATTTGGTCGCGATTGATTGGGAAAAATGGAAGCGCTTCATAATCAATTCCATCAATTTCGTAAATTTCAGAGAATTCATTTATTGGATAACTAATCCACTCTCCATCCTTAAATTCTATAAATCCATCCTTATTGATTGACCAGATCTGCCCGAATCGGTTTTCAAAAACCTTAACATCTGTACCTGGACTTAAGATATTGTGCACTATATAGCCATCGAGCCTGGTTATATGTTCTATATCTCCATGGTTTACCCAAATATTCCCATTATGACTAATGGTTACTGATGAAGAAAATGATTCACCCAGGCCATCCTCAGCCGTCCAGAATCGCCAATATGGCGATTTCTGCGACCACGCGCTTCCAGATAAAAAAACACAAATAAATAACAAGTTATTTAATAGAAGAGTTAAATATCTTAAACCATGCCTAAGGTGATGCGGTAATCTCTCTTGCATTATGCAGACCTCAAACGGTGCAGATGTCTATTCCTATAAAATCGACCACCTTCGAAATTCTGACGAAGATGGAAAATCATAATAGATGAAAACCTCAACGAACCTTACCAGTGCAACGCATGGAGGCTAAAGGTAGATTATATGGACGAAAATTATAGTGTTATTCACACGACTACATTGAAGTATAGCATCGAAGATAAAAAAAAATCCATCAATTATCTGGATCAGTTGTAGACAGATCGCCTACTACGCTATTGCCTGAGTTTTCCTGGATGGTCAAATTGGTAATGTTGATATCTGTGGGCGCATCATTTTGAGGCGTAAAATCCCGCTATAGGAACTATGAACTGAATGATGATTCTGTCTTCCATGTGGATCGTTGGTGGGAATTCTGGAAAAAAAGAGGTAAACTCAAACAAGTACAGAAAATATACTTTCATTGGCGCTCAAGTTTTTTTAACAAGTCATTTACATTTGAATGAGTTGGTTTTGCTATAGGTCTAATATTCAGGATACAAAATATATTTCATGCAAAAAATAAACACCATCACCCCTGATCATCCCATAACAGATAGACGTTTGCGTTCTATTGCAGTGCTCCTATGGTTGCAGCCGACCTGCTTTATCATTATCAATCTATATTTTGGTCTGGAATTATTGCTGCAATTCGTCAGGTTTTTCGAGTTCGTGGGCAAGGCTTACTTTTTTAATACTATCCTCTTCCCCGTTTTCCTGTTAATCACTGGAACCGCCGCTTACCAGGCGACCTATAAACACCGCAAATGCATCGCCGTGAACCGCTATGCGTTGGGTTCAGCGCTGGCCGGGTTTGCATTATTAATGCTGCATTACTACGCGTCCCATATCGAACCTTATCAACTCAAGGTTCGCACAGTGACTTACGCCACAGATAAAATTTCGCAGCCCCTCAATGTACTGCACATCTCCGATATTCAATCAGCCGCGGTAAGCGATTATGAAGCGTCAGTTTTCGAGAAGATCAAACAGCTCAATCCCGATTTAATTCTCCACACCGGCGACTTGCTGCAGCCCCGACCTCCCGCAACCTGGGATTCAGAAATCCCCAAAATCTCAGCGCTATTCGAGCAGTTATCCCCGCCCCTGGGAATGTACACTATCGAAGGCAACACCGATGACTTTCTTCCCCATGATTTACATAACGGCATTGGCCCCATGAAAATCCTATACGCAACCGAAGCCATCATCCCTTACTATGGAACCAACATCCGAATCTTCGGGCTGCACCTGCGGCAATCGCGTCACAAAAGATTCGACTCTAGCGCCACCCGCGCCTGGCTTGATACCTGCCAAGCCAATGAACTCACCATTCTGCTGGGTCACATGCCCACCTTCATACTCCATGTTTCCGATATGCCCATCGACCTGTGTCTGGCTGGTCACACTCACGGCGGGCAAATCCGCATCCCGGGCATTGGTCCGCTATCAGTGTTATGCGAATTCCCCCGCCAATGGGGACGCGGATACCGCAAAGTCGGCCAAACCACCATCAATGTATCGGCAGGAGTAGGCAGCGAACACGCCCGCGGCATCCCCCCCATAAGATTATTCTGCCCCCCCGAAATGACCATGATTAAAATAGTCCCCTCTTTAAAAACAATCCCCTCTCCCGCCGGGAGAGGGCTAGGGTGAGGGGAACGTTAATACCACTTAAGTTAATCTGATAATTCAACTATAACCGCTTTTATTTATGACCATATAGGTCATGAAAATCCTTGACCAGTTTTTTCAAATCTTCCGTGTGCTTAACATCCGTGGTCTGCTTCGATTTCATAGCCGACACCATCATTTTATGAAGCAATACCAGTTTCTTGGTATAATCTCCATAGTCGGCTTTGTCTGCGGCATCCACTGGTTTAATGCGCTGCGCCAGAAAATACTGCGTTACAATTTCGGTGAATGCATCGGCGTGGTTCTCTTTATTATTAACCCAACGCACAATCTGATTGGTATGCGCAGCTGCATCATCAGCGCTCAACTCATCAATCAATTTCATACTTTTTTCGATAGTGGTTATATGCTCCAGCAACATAGTAAACCGCATCTCATCGTCATAGATGCCGCATGGAATCTGACAATGTGAATATGTCTGCAACGAATAAATTGACATTGATGCGACTATAAGACATAGCACTATAATATTAGTTTTTTTCTTCATAATGGCGCCTCGCTCCTTGGTTTAAAAATCTTGACCGATTTTATATAGATTATAGGTCTAATCACCAGTCGAGCAAGAAAATTCCCGAAAATTCAACCCGTCATGAAATCTTGCAAACTATCATCAATCATTTCTACAGGTTTACAATCAAGAAAATTTTGTATCTTATCAATCGAGACAGGAACAGTGGCGCCCGGTTGAGCAGCGACCAGCGCCCCCAGCGCATTACCAAATCGGCAGCATTCACCCAATGCCTTACCGCGAAACAATCGATCAATAAAACCGGCGGTAAATGCATCCCCGGCGCCGCATGGATCAGCCAGTTCAACCTTAAAACCTGGAGCATAAACAGCCCCGCCATCCGCTGAACCGGCGAACACGCCTTTGTCTCCCAGGGTTATCATGCAATGCGACAACGACCAGCGCTCAATCGCAGCATAACAAAAATCGGGTATATTATCCGGCAAAGAAAACAGGTCGCTTAAATACGGCGCCTCGTCTTCGTTCAATTTCAACATCGTGGCCTCATCCAACGACCGGGTGATAACATCAGTACTGAAACAATCCTTGCGCAGGTTGATATCCAGCAGTTTCATTTTCCCCTGCATCTCCTCCAGTAATCTCAACAGCGTGGCGCGCGATCCTTCTTCCCGCTGCGCCAACGTTCCAAAACAGATGCATTTCGCCTGCGCCGCCCAAGCCAGCATCTCATCGGTCAACGCGATCCGGTCATAGGCCGCATGGGGAACAATATAATAATCAGGTTGATTATGCTCATCCAACTGAATCTGAACTGTTCCGGTCGGGCGCTCTTCATCCCATTGCACCAAACGGCTATCCATCCCCAGTTCGATGATTTTATCCATCGCCCGCCGACCATAATCATCACGCCCCAACCGTGTTATCATCAACGACTTGCTACCCAGTGAATGCGCCCGGTAAGCAAAATTAAATGGAGCGCCCCCCAGCGCCTCACCCGTCGGCAACAAATCCCACAAGGCCTCGCCATAAGAAAGAATAATTTGATCATTCATTGATTTCTCCATAAACAACAACTATTTTCAAATTTCGTCAAAGTTCGTCTAGTACTCCGTTCAACTCATAATGTCAGGTAACCAAGTCCCCTCTCCCGCCGGGAGAGGGTTAGGGTGAGAGGGATTAATAATCACCTAATGTAGGGCGCGCCCCTCGTGGGCGCCCGGTAAAACGCAGTACCCATAGAAAAACTCCACCAATCAAAAGAAATTGCTCACACTACTACTATAACAACGATTCTAAGAATAAAGACAAACCATCCATAAGTTAATGTTTGCAGTCACCAAAGCCAGCTAGACATACCAGTTATTGTATTGTAATGTAATTTGAACCGCACCTGAATTTTTCATAATCTTAGGGAGACTACCATGAAGCATCTAACCAAAACCACCATTCTCTTTGTATGTTTTTCATTCTTAAATGTGAGTATTATTATGGCGCAATATAAAATCCCCGATCAACCCAGGGACAAACCGTTTCCATGGCCCGAAGGCAAACGTTGCGCGGTAAGTTTAACCTTCGACGACGCCCGTCTAAGCCAGATCGACGCGGGAATCCCTCTGCTTAATAAATATGCCGTAAAAGCAACTTTCTATATTTCACCCAACAGTTTACTCCAAAGAAAAGATGGCTGGATTGCAGCAATAAAAGCAGGTCACGAAATCGGCAACCACACCATGACTCATCCCTGCACCGGCAACTACGCATTCTCCCGCCAAAACGCACTGGAAAACTACACTCTCGACAAAATCGAACAGGAAATGGACAAAGCCAACCAATTCACCTTCGACCACTTGAAAATCACCCCCGTTAGTTTCGCCTATCCCTGCGGTCAAAAATTCGTGGGACGCGGTCAAAATCAGAAGACCTACGCCGCCCTGGTATCCAAAAAGTTCTTGACCGGACGCGGGTGGCTGGGTGAATCATCCAATGATCCCTGGTTCTGCGATTTTTCTCATCTTGAAGGTATGGAGAGCGATGGCAAATCATTCGAAGAGTTAAAGAAACTGGTAGATAGCGCAGCCAAAGAAGGACGCTGGCTAATTCTGGCTGGACACGAAATCGCCCCATCAGGCAACCAGACCACCCTGATCCCCAGCCTGGAAAAACTATGTCAATACGCCAAAGACCCGGCCAACGGAATCTGGATCGACGCCGTCGCTACAATAGCCCAATATGTTTTGGAAAATAGAAAATAATCAAGAAACAACTGTATACCAATAAAGAAAGAAGATGGGCGCCAAGGGCAAGACCGCAATGCGGTCAGCCCTTGATCAAACCACCAACAATAGGGTGAAATTCCTTAACTTAATGACATTGCCTTTCATGGGCGCCCAAAACCACCCCTACCCCCATACGCCGCTTACTGATTAATCCCACCGCCGCCGCGCAACGAAATATCGCCAGCGCTGACCAATCCGTTGCTGCCCTCATAAGGCAGCGCCCGGTTAGCGTCGCCAAACCCGGCGCCCAATCCGAAGATGCCGTCAGGCCCGATGCCGACCAGGATAAAATTATTGGTGTTCAATGGTCTCAAACCTGTGTTTTTTACATTAGCAGCGAAGATAGCGCCATATCCATGATCCTCTCCAGGATCAGCGACGTCATTATCTCCATACCTATAAGAGGTATGCCATTTCTCTTCACTAGGTAAAAATGGATCAAGAGGAATCGCGCTCATATAACTGATTGGACTGGTCAATGGCCCCAGCACCATATTGGTTGAGCGATTCTCATAATCGCCTGCGCCAACCATATTAAACTTTTCACGCAACCGCTCATGACCCCACTCTGCATCATCATCCCACCAATCCACTAATAACACTCCCCGGTCAGCTTGCAGCATCTGCACCGAAGTAGTAACTGATTTCATATCAGCAACGCAACGCGCCACTTTCGCGCGAATCTGCGCATTAAGAAAATTGGGCACAGCGATAGCCGCCAAAATTCCGATAATGGCCACTACTATCAATAATTCAATTAACGTAAAACCTTTTTTCATTATTCGTCTCCCATTAAAAACAACGCAAAAGATATTTCTGATCTTAACATCCAGTATAACTACTATTCAAGATGAACACTTAAATATATAACGTTTTTTTTTCTAGGCTTGAGCAATTTTCTAAAACAATACTCAACAATTTCTCATTCTACGCTTGAGAGTTAAATCCACATATTATATGATCTAATTTCTTTCCAGTATATTAAAAACGTTTCATCCATTACTCTTTAAATAATAAATGGGGGTATCAGATAAAATGAATCGCAGAATACTAGTTACGCTTGGTTTGCTTTTAATTTTGGCAACCAGTCTCAATACAGGCAATCTGGCTGGCGCAAAAGACGATCAAACAAAATGGGCCAAACATATCCAACTGGTTCTCGACCAGACTAAACCACTTAAGTTCGAACGCAATAACCGCTTGCCGTTATATCTATGGCCTGCCATGAATCCGGGAAAACTCAACGACCAACAGGCCGAAGAACTGGTTAAACTACTCGATCAAAGAGGCGTCGGTCTGGTTTGTTCCTGGAACCATAAAAGCCCGGAAGATAATCTTGCCGAATGCCTTCCCATAGCCCGCGCTCAAAAGAAACAAGGTCTTCGGGTAAACGTCAACGCCAATTCGCTGCTCTACAGTTTCTTTGATGGCTCACCTGAAACCGCTCATATAGATTCAGAAGGCGCCCCGTTCTTTGATGATACATTCGGCAAAAAAACAATGGGCTGCCCTTTCCGCCTGGAACACCGCATCCCAGCCATCAAAGACCGCTTCACTCCATTCCTGAACGCTTACAAGAAAGAACAGACTCCAGTAGATTTCATCTTCGCCGATTGGGAAATCGACGGCCCCCTGGAATGGAACCGGGCGCATCAAGCCTCCAAACGCTGCCGTATATGCCGTGAAAACATCCCCCGACCCGACGATTTCCTCTCTTATCAACACGAACTGCGCCTTATCCGCAGCCGCTTGCAACGTCTGGCTTACGCCGAACCGGTTCTTGACATGTTCCCTAAAGCGCTAGTAGGCAACTACGCCGTTTATCCCCATGACGGTTGGCGATACTGGTACGACTATTTTGAACATTCCGTTGAAGGCCAACCCGTTCTGGTCGACCAGAAGGCTGGTTATAGACATTGGGCTAATGACTTTGAAACTACCGGATACACCTTCTCCATGCCGGTGGTCTACCCCTGGTCATGGACCTGGAACTGGTATGATTTCGAACCGGGCGACTACCGCTGGTTCTATAATGGTCTTCTAGTTGCAAGCAACGCAGGAAGTCACACGCCAAGCGAAGTCCCTATTATCGCTTTCGTACACTGGCATACAGTCGATGTAGGATTAAGCGAAGCATACAACAAGCCATCCCAAGGTCTGACCAAGCCTCAGCAAATGAGTGAATGGGCCTATCAGGAACTACTGTGGCACATGCTGCTGCGGGGGACGGATACTTTCTTTCTGTGGTGCGCCCAGAAAGAACAGGCCAAAGAGGTCAGTCTCTTGCATCCGGTTTGGAGCGCTGCTCAGCAGTATGGTGAGTTCCTGGATAACGGCGTCCCGGTCAACTTCAGCGTCCCCCAAAAACCCGGCTGCGTAATATCCGGATTGCGCTTGAAGGATAAAGTGTTGATCCGCCGCACTGATTTCACTGATAACTCATCCATCGAGCAAATCACCATAAACGGAAAAACCATAGCCGTGCCGGCAATCAAAGGAAAATGTCAGATACTATCATTAAAAGATTAAAACATTGAAAATAAAATTCTTGCACCAAACTTTGGATAATAATGTAGAGAAAGGGAAAATATGCTCCACCATACGTCTTTCATCATAAAATCACTTATTGTTATCTTGCCTCTTCAAAAAAATCTGTGGGTGAAATTTGGTTCTGGTAAATCGCCAAGTGTATGATATAAGGCGATTTCCAGCGCTTTGTAGGTTCGAAAACCGTACGCCATTTTGGTAGTCACTTTGGCCTTGTTGTTTAAGCCTTCCACCACTCCAGAAGAAAACTCCTTTTTCGCCCGAAACCAGTTCAAAATCAGTTCGCGATGGTTGCGCAGCATCTTGGCCACTTTCTTCATTGGTTCGATTCGCGAGCGCATGGTTTTAGTACACCACTGATCCATGAAGCGTCCAGCCCACCATGCTGATTTATATTCCCAGAAAAATTGAAATTCCTCTTTGAGAAGATAACTTCTCACCGTGCGCAGATTATATCGAACCACGTTGGCTAATTTATCGACCTGCTTGACTGTCAAATTATCCGGGCGTTTCAGAAACCACCAGCGACTTCCTTTTAATACCGGTTCTAATCCCTTGGCCTTCAATTCACGGGATTCTCCAGCGCGGACTTGATCTATGGCTTTGTTCATATGAGCCATGATGTGAAACCGATCCAATACATTCAGCGCGCTTTTGGCTTTTTTGCGAATGACTTTGAGATAAGCTTTCCACATATCACTGCACACAAATTCCAATTTTTTTGAACGCTCTTCCCCGAACCATCTGAAGAATTTCAACAGTGTTTTGATCTTTCTTTTTTCCCCGATCCACAGCAGCCGTTTGCAATTCTCATTGATTTGATATACCACTGTCACATACTGATGGCCGCCGCCCCATTGCATTTCATCGATTCCAATGGCGGTGATTCCTTCCAGGTTCACATGCTGGCGGCCCCATTCTACCGCCCGTTCAACCGAATGAAAAACATTGTACCAACTTGTTTGAAATGCTTCCGCCACTTGGCTCCAACTCATCCGCTTGGCCCAGCTCGCCAAGAACCATTGATAGATATGCGTTAATTCATGTTTACCATCGGCCCAAGGTACCTTTTCAACTTTCACTCCACAGCGGTGACAATTCACGCGGCGCATGGCATAGATCAGGAATACGGTTAATCCCCATATCGGGATAAACTCAAATCGGCGCGCATCTAATCTGTCATAACCTGATCCTTTTTCTCCGCAGCATGAACATATCGGGCGGCTTTTGACATGAGCACGGACTTTTACCTCTATGGATGTTTTACCATTCCATTCACCAAATTTGCTAGAAGCATATACATACCCCTTGATTTTATGAACACGATTGAGGATTCTAATGACATCCATCCGGTTTCCTCCTGGTTGATGATTTTTCGCTGATTTCATTCTTTCAGGATAAGAGACCGGATGTCTTTTTTATACCTCTACTATTCGAAGTATTTTTGCTATCATTCACCCACAGATTTCTTTATAGAACCGTTATCTTTATTGTTTCCTTCATTACTAAAGGCTCCAGAGCGGATATTATCGTTCCTGATAAGTATCCAACTATTAAAGCCGCCATAACCGCCTGTAAGAAAGGTGAGACGGTGCGCGTCAAAAACGGAGTCTATAAGGAGAGTCTTATATTCAAGGATGGCATCAATTTAATTGGTGAAAGCGTCGAAAAAACTATAATTCAAAGCGATGAAATGCATGCAATTTTTGCAGAAAAATGCTCTACCGGGCAGATATCTAATTTTACGGTTAAAATGTTGTTTAATGCGAAAACCTTGAAAAACAAAAATCCCACCACAATAAAAGATACCTTGAACGGAATTGGCGTCGTTGGTAGTTCCATTGAAATATCGAATTGCATAATACAGGATTTTAATTATTATGCGATTGGTTTATGGGGCGCTTGTAAACCTGTTATTAATGATTGCACAATGGGAAACTGCAAATATGGTATTTTTGCGCAAGGGGCGGGCTGCGCTCCGGTTATCAAGAATAATTTTATAGCACATCAGTTGTGCTATGGCGTCTATATGCTTGATCAAGCCAAGGGCGTGATTGAAAATAATTCGTTAAACAATATGGTGAGAGGGGCAGGAATTTATGTTTCAGGTCAGGGGACGTCTCCTGCGATTCTCAAAAACTCCATTTATAATTGTGAAAGTGGAATCTATTATGACAAGGGCGCCAAGGGATCAGCCAGCAGTAATATATGCACGGAAAACAGATGCTTTGGTATTGGCTTAACTAATATAAACACTTCACCAGTCCTGCGTAATAACAAATGCATGTGGAATATCGATGGTATACGCTATATGGATGGAGCCAGTGGTACAGCAGAACATAATATCTGTTCAGAAAACACCCAATTCGGTATCGGCGTATACCACAAAGGAACTTCGCCATTTCTTAAGTACAATCAATGCATCAAAAACAAAATGAGCGGAATCGTGTTTGTCGAAGGCGCCAAGGGCGTCCTGACCTCAAACACCTGTAAATTCAACGAAGAGGCGGGAATCGTTATTATGCATACTGGCACGCAGGCAACTCTGACCAAGAATATATGCCGGGATAATTATCGTAGCGGAATCATATTTAATGAAGGCGCCAAAGGCACGATTGAAGACAATCATTGTGAGAAAAACAAAGAATCCGGCATCCTAATTTTTGAATCCTCTACTAACGTTACGGTGAAAAATAATCGCTGCAAATCGAATAACATCGATGGCATTGCATTTGTGAAAGGGGCTTCCGGTATTGCTGATGGTAATATAGTGGAAAAAAACCAGGGCGAGGGTATTGTGGTCGATATCGGGAGTAATGTCACGCTGACAAATAACCAATCAAAAAACAACCAAAAAAGCGGTTTATTAATATATAAAGGCGGAAAAGCCACACTGTCAAATAACACCATTTCGGATAACAGTGGAGGTGATGTTGTGGATAAGAATAAATCATAGGTGGCTTTGGTAGGTCGGTAAGGCGCGACCTACCCTGTTTTGATTAATAGTTTAGGCCATACAGAATGCATTGTTTTTGAATGATTCTGTATGGCCTTTTGTTTTACTGAA
This sequence comes from bacterium, assembly GCA_963662285.2. Taxonomy (GTDB): domain Bacteria; phylum Hinthialibacterota; class Hinthialibacteria; order Hinthialibacterales; family Hinthialibacteraceae. The sequence goes on along the minus strand of CAXXMV010000006.1, from coordinate 716,905 downwards.
GAATCAATACTGCATGAAATCTTTGATGGCGGTGTAGATCGGGCCTGATATTTGGTAAATGGACCAGGAATTTTCTGTCAGGTTTTCCACAAGCACTTGAATTGCATTGCCGCCTGCGGGAACAATTCCCTGAATTATCTGGAGTGATGAAGGCGTCCGGGCGATGTCTTGTTGACCGTCAGCCGTAAGCCAGATTAGGTAATCTCCATCGCCGCGGCGGTCAACGATGATGCTTTCTCTATTGGAACATGCGATTAGATTGTTGCCGAATACCGGAATTGATGCTTGGAATTGATGTAAAAGAATGGCATCAAATCCTTCTAGTAATATGGGGAAAGAGCCGGTAACTGGTGGTGTGAGGAATGAGTTTGGAGAAGGATTTCCCCAATTGACAAAATCCGTTACCCGGTTGGCGGCGTTGGAATCGTTGAGCAGATTTAATTGGTCGTTTTCAGATTGCACGCTGCTATTGTCATCGAAAGGTCCGTTGCTTTCTCCCCAGTAGTTGCCTAAGAAATCTGCGACAATGGGTTCTCTCATTTCAACCGCCCAATCTTGATTGTCAACAATATCACTTTGATTGACTTGAACTGATCCCCCTGATCTGACATAGACGCCGTTGCGTTCATTATTGGCGAGCAGCAATCCTGTGGCTTTAAGTGAATGGTTATCTTCGATTAAGATGCCATCTCTTCCATTATGGGTGAATTGAGATGAGGTGATATTTGTGTTTCCTGAATCATTGAGCCATAAACCGCCGCTATTATTGCGCGCTATTACGCGGTCTAAAGTATAATGACCATCCCCCAGCCGGATGGCGTCATTTCTAGAGTATTCAAGTAAGACATCACTTATCTTTAATTCGGGACTGGTGATATCCAGCATCGAAACAGCTGTTCCGCCGCCCCATTGACCGCCATACCTTAAAATAGCATGTGAAATGGTTCCCCGGCTTTCATCGTTGTATTCCAATTTAGGCCATTGACCCGGTTCTGCAATGTTTTCAGCGCCATCGCTCCGGGTGTCGCCTCCAACTGAATCATCCCGGTCAGAGGTGAAGAATACCGGATTTGAAGCGGTTCCCTGGATGTTCAGGGTATCATGAACGCGAAAAGCTCGGTTTCTCATTTTGAAAATAACTCCCGGTTTGACATTGACGACCACATCCGGTTCATCTGGATCGCTGTATCCGATTTCAATATCTTGATAAATGAAAATAGGCAATGCGGTTGTGGTTATATCGCCGGATATGGAAATAGTTCCATTGGTTTCAATGGCGTTAACATCGTTGTTGGTTGCCGTAATGTTGTCAAAAGAACAGGTAAGTAAATTTGATGGATTATTCATGTAAATGGCGGAATCCTCACAGTGGTCAATTTCACAATTGCGAATAACGCTTGATGAAATTACATCGCCTATCTGGATACCATGACCACTGATGGTGTTTTTGATTTTTACATTATCCAGGACGGTTTTTCCATCAATGAAAATGGCGGAATTTTGATTGGATTCAAACAGGCAGTTGTTGACGGTTATTGTTCCATTCGTAACGAGAACATTAGTATTAGTTCCGCCGCCCCAGCGTCCGCCATAGCGGAAAATGGTGTGGTTGATGGAACCGCTGCTGCCCTCATTATATTCAAGTTTAGACCATTGCCCCGGCTCGGGTTGACTTTCGACGCCATCAGAGCGCACGTCGCCTCCGACCGAATCGTCTTCTTCTGAGGTCATGAAAATTGGATTGTCGGCAGTTCCATTAAAGTTAAGTTTATCAAATACCTGGATTGATCTATTAGGCGATTTGAATACCACTCCCGGCGCCACGTTAACTGTAATGTCCAGTTCAGCGGGCTCATTGGATCCGATTTCGATATCCCATGATAGAAAGATTGGTAATGTAGTCACTGAAATGGCGCCGGATTTGGTAATCATGCCTGATGTCTCTATGGCGTTTACATCGTTATCAACCGCCTGGATGTTTTCAAAAGTACAGGTGATGAGGTTGGTTGGATCGTCCAGGTGAATGGCTTCATCTTCGCATTGTTCGATAACGCAGTCCCGTATTGCCGTATTGGCGATGCCTTCAATTGCAATTCCTGCACCATTAACCGCCCCGCGTATTTTCGTGCGTTCTATGTCGATCTGAGAAATATTGTCGCTGATAAGAATATTTGAGTTGAGGTTGAGGGTGAAGAAGCAGTCAAAGATATCGACTTTTCCTCTGATTGTTAAAACATTGGTATTGGTTCCCCCGGCCCAACGCCCTCCATAGCGGAAAACCGCGAATTTAACTGTTCCTGAACTGTTTTGGTTGAATTCTATTTTGGGCCAATCGCCCGGTTCGGGATTCCCGCTTGAGTTAGGATGATTTTCACCGATATCATTATCGTCTTGACTGGTGAAAAAAACGCGGTCATTGGCAAGACCCTGGACATTTAATGCGCCGTCAATATTGAAATTTTTCCCGGGGCGGAATTTGAGTATGGCGCCGCCTTCGATAGTCAGGGTTTGGCCTTCGGGAATGGTGACTTCACCAGAGACATCATAGGTTCCCGCGATTAACGGGCCGCCATTACCATCATAAATATCTCCGCTTATTTCGGTGATGGCAAAACCTGTTTGAGCGACAATCAATAAGATAAACGGGAGATAAAAATATACTTTAGAGGGTATCATGATTTCTCCTTTTTCCGTATATGGAATGATTATGATATCAATCTTTTTATAACAAAAGTATAGCAAATAGTGATTTTGTTACCAGACTATAATTGAATAATTCATAGATTATTTGGTATTTTTGAGTGGCTTTGGTAAGTCGGTAAGGCGCGACCCACACTTTGGTTGTTGATAGGTTCGGGCGCCCACAAGGGGCGCACCCTACTTTGGATATTCGGGCGCCCACGAGGGAATGGATTAGACAAAGGTGGTTTTGATGGATCGGTGAAGCTGATCCATCCTACATTTTTTTTATCAAGAGACATGATACCTGATGGGGGTGGATTGTTCCGCTTATTTGTTGATTATCCTCTGATGATTCGACGCTGAATCCTGATATATCCCATAGGTTTGTGATATTGCTGTTGGTTGTTTTTTCGGTTAACCATAATCCACGGATGGTAAATGGGGTTGCGTTGTATAGAGTGATTATGGTTTCGTTTTTGTCGGTGAAGCGGTTGGCGTATAATCCCGGCTGGTGGGTGGGGATCATTGGTTCCACATCCGGTGCGGTAAAGGCGCCGATATGATCCTGAAAAATGCGGTGTGATTTGCTGATGAATTGGCGGCATTCACTGCTGAACCATGATTTGGCGCGGCCTTTCAACCACATAGCTTCACCATAGAAGAAGCATAATTTGGCGTCTTCAGCGCTGGCGGCGCGGGGATCAATTCCGGGGTGGAACAGCTGCACTACTTTGAAAGAAGGGAAAGCGAAGCGGAATAAGTGTAATTTGGCCTGGCTCTGGTAATGGCGACCGCCCCAAAAACTATAGTCGAACGCGGCATCTACGTATTGCGATGAAATATCGTTGGGAACCTGTTCGGTATACAGGGCCACAGGACGTTCTGATTTATTAAGCGTCTGCCGCACCTGACGAAGCATGCCATGCTCTCCCAGGATGGGGTGTTCTCCCAGGGGATGGTTATGGTTAGGAGCGAAGCAGGTATTGTTTCTATTTCCATAACCGTATTGATCCATATACACCGCATCTACTCCAGTATCATTGGCAACGCTCAACATGGATTGGCTGAGGAAATTTCTCCAACCCGGGGCGAAGGCGCACATATACATCTCCTCATTGCCCTGCCATGTTTTTGGTTTATAGTTTTTGTCGATTACCTGCCAGTCCTTACCGTACTGGCTTCCGGCAGTCGAGCGGGGATCGAGCAGATAACTTTCGAAATAGAGTCCAACCGGGATATTGAGGTCATGGCTCTGCTGGATGCTCTGGCGGAAATCTTCTTTGCCTCCCAGTTCGTATTTTTCATATTCTCCCACCCGGCCAAATTTTTCTGAATAAGCCCAGCTGGAGATATCGATCATATCGATTCCGCCCAAGTCTTGATTTGATTCTTCGATCAGGTCGGGTAGTGTGTAGTGGTTATTTTTTAAATCGAAAAGATATCCTGTGCCTCCGATGGGGTAATCTCTGCGGCAGATGAATACATCCTTGAGGATAGACCGGGTTGCCGGATTTGGTTGATACCATGTATTGCACCAAGTTTTGTATGATTGAAAAGCGGCATGCCAATCGCCGGAGTGAAATTGGAGAACTGAGGGCGGGGTGGCAAAACCTTGTTTGGGTTTGATGGTGATGGGTTGGTTGGCGCCGTATTCTATGGCCATACGCACGCCTGATTGATCTTTTTCGAAGAGGTATTTTTTAACGATCAAATGCTGGTCGCGTGAATGCAGGGCTATTCCGCAGGCCAGTGATTCTGAATATAAATCCATAAACTGAAGCGGGAACTCACCGGAATGCTCGCTGCCCAGTTTAACTGGCTGATTACTCCAGGCCGCCCGTTTACGGGGGTATAAATAGAAATCATCATCAGGATCAGGGCTGATTTTGAGTCCTTGAAGATCGGGGAACCGCAGGCGGATTGACTGGGCGTTATAACTATGGTTTTCGATGATGCAGGATAAAGCGCTCTCGGAAGCGGTGATGGATTTCAGGTTAACTCTGGCGCCGAGTTGGCCGCCCTCAGTCTTGATGGAATAGACCAGTTCCAGGTTGTCGGAAGAAGCGTTGAAGGTTTCAAAATGCAATTGATCCGGTGAAATTGTAAGACCTCCGGCTTGCAGGGCGAATAAGGCGCTAGGTTGGGAGAGCATCTCTTTTTGAGCGATTTTATGATACAGAGATGTAATACGGCATCCACTGCGGGCGTCGATCTCCATTCGATAAGCGTGGTTATCGATTTTGATATAGCGGTTATCCTGAACTACGATGGACGCGGAAATGGGGATTTGGCTTATGGCTGGTGATGGCAGACTCTTGGGGTAGCGCACATGAGGAATAGTCGCTAGTTGTTTGGCTCCCGCGTTTATTGAGGCCGCAAGTAGAATCACTCTTCCATAAGACATCATATCAACGATGCGAAGTTGTTGGAGCGTTTTTTGAGCATGGCATGGTATGACGTAGGAACAAACCTGGCTGGCATTAACCACGAAACCGGAATAATTCAGATTGTAGGGAAAAGCATGGTCTATAGCGCCGTCATCATATTCCAACTGTACTATCAAGCGTTCAGGCTCGATTATTTTAGTGCGCGGAGAGAAACCAAATCCGTCATCGGTTCCCACCAGATCGCAACTCATCAATAGGAATATCTCGCTGCACGATTGGTTGATATCCAGTTCAATGGCGCCCCGTTGGCTAAGGTCTGTGGCATGGATTGTGTTGGATTGCGGCATTTGAAAAGGAATCGCGGCGCATTGCACCCTCTCCGGTGGAGATGAATGATTGTCGGTCAGAAGACTGAGCGGCGTATCGGCGTGATCGAGGATTAATGGAGAAATAACCTGATCAAACCGGGAATCTGGCAGAGGTGTTAAGTTGTCTAAGGAAATTATTGCGTCCGATTGCAGATCGGGATTGATGAATGAAAGTTCAAAAATTTCTAATGAGACTGGTTGGTTGAGCGACTGTAGAGTCACAGTGATTTGGTCTATCTGATCAGTCTTTATGGTGGGATGCACTTTGACGCTAAACTCATGGATCTGGCCATTGATCTGGCCGGGTGGGATTGATAACGGCATGGCGCCGGACCGGGCTAGTGGATTTTCCAGGTTATTGGCGCCAGGAGTAACCGGGCCAATTGATCCGGGTTGCAACCATAAGACTGGTTGGTTTAGATTTGATGCGCCATTGAAGCGATAGCGCAGTTTAAGTTCAGAAAATTTATAAATCCAGATTGGTTCGGTGGTTAGGCGCCATGTTGCGGTAGTGTTGGAGATAGCGAAGGCCGTGAATCGGTCTTGGCTTTTGGTGAAAGATCCATCGCCGGATACGAGTTTCCATTCATCTGAATTAGAGCAATGAATTGACCAGCCCATTTGGCTTGCGCTGGTCTGATTGATGCCAAAAAAAAATGAGGATAAGGTAAATAAAATAATTATATGGAAAGATGATGGATTAGTTAAATAAGTGCGTCTCATATTTGTAATATTCCTTTGATTATTGGCGTTTGTAGCGCACCATTCTACGAGGTGTTTTTGACTTTTCTATCGGTTCGAAATCAGGAGGTTTTGCAATATCTTTTTCATTGCCTTCCGGCTTAGATTCAGAACTTTTCATTTCTTCATCTTTAATCTCGTTATCATTATTATCATCATGATCTTTATTTTCAGAAGGTTCTTTTAGAGGTTCGATCCGGTATAATCCGCTGGCAACAGCTAATCGGTCGAGAAATGAAGCATCATTGACCGATGTTTTTAAGACGTACTCGTTGGCGCCAAGACTCTTGGTCGTGTTAACTGAATGCGGCGTATCGTCGCCGGTTAACATTATTATATAAGGTTCTTTGTTTAATTCGCGCATAAAACGGAGCGTGGTAATTCCGCCGCCTTTGGGCATTTGGATATCCAGTAAGACGATATCGGGCTTCATCTGGTCATAAAGGTTAATAGCTTCAATTCCAGTCTCTGCTTCGCCGACAATAACGTAACCGCGTTTTTTAAGAACGGTTGAAAGAAGAAGACGGCTGGTCAGATCGTCTTCACAAAGCAGAATACGGTTTTTAATCTTATTCTCTTCCATTACTGAACTCCAAAATTTACAGGTGAAAAGATTAAGTTAGGAATAATAGATATCTGCGCAAATTATATCATCAATCTGTAAAAAAAAGTTTATGTCATTTAACTCAAGTAAAAAAGCCTTGTTATAATTATCAGGAAGCGAATTCCGGCTTGATTGAATCGGTAAGCAGCACAAAATTCGTGAGATAAGGAATAGTGGAGAAATAGGCTATTCCTTATTTAAGTATATATTTGCAATATTAATAGCATCTTGATGCTATTAATATTGCACGTTTTTCGTCTATTTTAACTTTTGATTTTGTTCGAATAGCCGTTCAAGTTTTTTTTTGAAGATTTCTCGCTCTAATAGTTCGATTTTTTTTGCAGTTTCAAGTATAATAAACTATATATATACAAAATATTGATGATTAAGACGCGTAAAGGCGATATTGATATGCTAAAGAAATCTTCTGCACAGGGTAAAAAGAGTACTAATCAGGTGAATTCTCTCCAGGTTGAAGAATTAATGAAAGTTGAGAAGATATTTCAAGAAGCTGAAGATGAATTTGAAGATGAATTTGAAGATGATGAAATATTAGATGATGATCAAGCAGATGATACTGATCGTCTTACAAATACGCTGATTTCGCAAATTGAAAAAGGGGGTAATATACAGGAAGCTCTTCGCGATGTGATCCATAATACTGTCAAAGATTCCTATAAAGATGAGGACGCTTTTTCTGATGGTGTAGATGGTGCAGTAGACAGCGTCGCCATTATCAAAGGCAAGCAAAAAGAGATTTACGAGATAATGGAGAATATAGATGGAGAATTAGCCGGTAAAAGCACCAAGGAAGTATCGGCGTTTTTCGTCTCTCTGTTGGATATTCAAAGCCAGCTTTGCCTACAAAAGACGGATGGAGTTATAGCAATCCGAACTCGTATGATGCATTTCTTCCCTTCATTGAAGAAGAAGGGAGATAATTCGCTTCGGCAGGAGATTACGCTGATATTCTCTCCGGAAGAAGTGAAAGCCATGCGTATGCGGTTCGCCGACATGTCTGATGAAGACCCCCTGAAAGCATTCTTTACAACCGCTTTGGATCAAGCATACGACGTTGTTCAATACAACGAGATGACTGGCAACTTGTTGTTGGAAATGTCGAAATATTTTATTCAAAAACTGGTTAATAATGGATATGGAGACACAACCAAGACCGTTGAATTCAAGGAACGGCATGAACGCGCCAAATTATCTTTAGGCAAAGCGATTGATGATCTGCGTGAGATCGAAATGCTGATTAATTATCATTTACAGGATCGGCCTATACTGGTTGAGTTTCCCAAATATCTGCGCGCTTTAATCCAGATCAAACTAGGGCTTTTACATGCCAAGCATACTCAGCAAATTATTCAGATGATAAAGAATAATCTGGGACAATACGCCCGCGCCAGAAGCGCTGTGGCTTTTGATTTTAATAGATTGCCATCATATCAACATGGCGTGCGCTTGCGCCAAAGCATAATATTGAATCTTCATAAGGATGTTCTGGAATATACTGGAGAAATGTTTGAACAGGAATTCCGTTGCGTACAGGATGAACTAAAGCAGATGATGAGTGAAATTGAATCATCGTCTGAAACTCTTGATCCTAATTCTCCTGAATATGAAGAAATGATGGCGAAGAAAATCCAGATTCAACAAAAGCTTGAAATGCACCGACGTAAATTAGATGTGGTACGCAGCCAGGAGAAACTGGTCGATGTGCAGCATAAAATGTGCAACGACGCCATCAAGCGTTATAACAAGCAGGAAGGTCTTCAGCAAAAACTTGATGAAGACCTGGCCTCCCGCAACTCAATTGATCCAGATAAAGTCCGCAATGTGGGGTCTACGAAAAAGAAAAAAATCAGCCGCATGGTTATGGCCAAACGACGATGAGTTTTGAGTATTTCGCGTAGAGTGGGTCGCGTTTTATGACCCACCAAAACCACCTACGTATAATAATGGCGCTTCCCCCCCCCCTAATCGTTTTTCTGCATTCGCTTTTGCCCCGGAATCTTCACAATCAAAATCAAGGCTTCTTTCATATTGGTTACCCCCAGCAGGGCCGGTTTGGCTTCTTCTAGGAAGATGGTGTTTTCGACGATGGGCGTCTCAGCGTCCTTCTTGTAAAGGCCGCCTTTGACCATGATATATGGCTTGCGGGTATCCAGGAAATTTATCTTACAATGGTAATTATCGGATAACGCCGCTTGCAAACTGCCGATTTCGCCTCGCTCACCGATTAACTGCACTTTGGTTCTAGCCAATTCGGTGATGGAGTTCAGCCCGAATATTTCCAGGTCATTGATGGAAATATTGTATTCTCTCAATTGGTCAGACGTGATTTGAGATGATTCATCACCCTTCTTTTTATCCAGTTTCTCGCCAGATAGCAGAATGATGTCGATGGGGTATGATTTTGGGATGCTATGCCGCTGGAAATTTTCAACATAGGCGTTAAGCTTAGCCAGCGTCTCCCCGATGGCTTCATGGGTTTGAGGTAAAGCGGTGACGAAAAGCATACCGGATTTCTCATCAGCTGCGGCGTATTCTTTAAGGGTCTTTATCTTATTATAATTAGTATACGGCGCTTCTTCTTCAGGGCGAATGATGCATATAGGCGTTGTTGTTGTTGAATGATAAATGTTATAGGTCTTCAATTTTTGGGATATAAGTTCGGCGGTTGCTTTTGGACTTAATAAACCAATTTCATATACCTTGGTTGTCAGTTGATGTTGATTAATAAATTCTTCTTTAAGCGCTTTTTGTTTCTTTGCTTCCTCCTGCTTCGCTAATAGGATATCGTAGTTTTTTGGCCGAACCACTAGGGTTGTGGGATTTTCCCATTGCAACTCCAGAGCGTTTTCTGGAAATTCTTCATTGATCTTGTTGAATAGTTTGTTCAGCAATTTTTCAACGTATTTATCCTTTTTTTCAACCATATTTTCACTAGATAGTAAGTAGCCTTCTTTAAATGTAAAATTTTTAGCGCTTTCAATCGATTCGGGATGATTTTTATTAAATGCTACCCACTTTACTTGCATGCCATAATCTCTAGAAAGACTTTCAAAGAAAGTAATATATTTGGTATATCGCTCAACATCCAAATGTTTCACATACGCGTTTTTCCCTTTAACAGAAAGGTCTTCCTTGACATCAACAGATAATGGTACAGTTTTAGTTATATGGAAAAGGTGGAGTTCATTGATCTTAAAAAGGTAGCGCCCGATATTGATTTGTCCTCCCGGGACAACTGACAGAGTCCATTTTTCCTTGCTATTACTGTCGGTGATTTCAAATTTGTATTGCTTCTTTCCGTCTGGATTTTCAAATTCCTCCTTGAATAATACGATATGCAAATCATCCAATTGAACCGGGATTAATGTCGATACGTAAAGCGGACATTTCATTGGACATGCGGAAGTACGGAGTTTATCTGATTGGCGATGCATATAGAAATCTAGCAGCAATCCTTCGGGATATTCAGAATCACGTATCTCTCCAAGGCTTACGCGAGTTTTGCATTTGAAATTAAAATAAAAATAAACATTATCGATATAAAAAAAACCATAATTAGAGAAGTAATGTTGATATGGTTCGCTTCTGGAAAATTCAGCATAAACATTTTGAATGTCATACGCAACATACCCGTTTTTGGGGCCGCTAATAATTATTTTTCCCCATGATTCTTTTCTATCAATCTCTGTTGGAATCCATTTCAACTCAAAACCATTGACATTTTTTGTTTCACCGGGAGCAAGCGTCCCGCTGCCCAGGTTCGGGCTATGGATTATCTGATCATACTCAAGGTTATCTAATAATTCCGCCTGCTCATCCTGATTATCAGCATAGGCTAGGCTGATTGATATCGTTAACAAAAAGATGTAAAAGAGATTTTTGGCAGTCTGTTTTAACATGATATTCTCTCCATTGGTTTAGTGATTTATTCTCAAATTCTCCCCCCAAGAAAGCATCAAACAGGGGAGCATTAAACAGGGGAGCATCGGCTTCTAGCCGGTACACTGGGTGCCAAGGGCAAGACCGCATCGCGTCCAACCCTTGATCAAGCCACCCATTCTAAGGTAAAAACCCCTCATATTAACGAACCGGTTGAAAAGAACCATCCACAATCCAGGTAGCCCGTGCGCCTGAATCGTGCAGGGTGGTTTCGATTATTACCTTGCCGTCTTCCTGGCGGGTGAAGGTCGGTTCATCATTCAGAGCTAATTCCGGTTGTGATTGATGCGGCGGCTGTACGCGGGGCGTTGCGATGGGCGATGGTTGTTTGATGGTGGTCTGGTTGGAGTCATGGTTCAACTGCCTTGGAGGCTCTACGAAGTTGATCTCTTTCTGGGTCAACATGCCCAAGCCGAAACCGACGATAAACAAAGCCGCCGCAGCGTACTTGCGCCATGACGCAAACCGGAATGGCTTATCCAACCGGGGCATAGTCGGAACAGCCAGCGCTGCAACGCGCTCCACTCCGGGCGCATCGTCATCAAACCACTGCTGCGCCGCCTCCATCGCGTCACGCCATGATTGGAGATCATGGCGTAATGCCGCATCCTCCGCCAGGCGCCGCTCGAACGCGGTGCGCTCGTCATTGCCCATGTCGCCATCCATGTATGACGCGATTGCATCCCATTGAACATTGTTATTCTTTCGTGATTCGTCCATCTTCTTATCCTGTCTGTTTTTCATACTCGTCAACCGTGTTCAACGCGTCGCGCAGTTTTTGGACGGCGCGGCAAAGTTGAACCCGTATCTGTTTATTGGTGACGCCCAATTCATTAGCGATATCGCGGGTTGCCATATCTTCATAAAAGCGCAGCGAGAATATGGCGCGTTGCTGGGGAGAGAGCTGCACCATGGCATGTTGCACTTGCTCCATACGCCGTTGTTGATCAATATCCAGGCGGATGCTTGCCATTTCGCCTTCGACGGATGATTCGACTATCCCGCATAAAACCACGGGATCGGTGGCATGTTCTTTTCTACACGACCTGCGCAGAAAGTCGATGGCGGTGTTAGCGGTCATAACCGCCAGCCATGATTTGAATGAGCCACCGGGCTGGTATGAATCAAGCCGGTTCATCAGTTTGATATAAACCAATTGACAAACGTCCAGCGCATCTTCTTCATGAAGCGTGATCTTATAGGCGATGCAATAGATATAACGGCGATGCCGTTCGATCAAAGCGGTGAAACAGGATTGATCTCCTTGCAAAGCCCGTTCAATCAGCAAGTTGTCATCCAAAGGCGGTCTCCCCGTTCATGATTCACGCTTCTATATAATAAACGTCTGAGGATTGTGTTGAGCTAACAATATTGATAAATATATTATGCATCCAGGTGATTTATTTGCATGGGTAGGGGCAGGGTGCCAAGGGCAAGAGCGCAATGCGCTCAGCCCTTGATCAAGCCACCCTGGTTGACTGAACTGGCTTACGGTGGGTCGATAAGGCGTGACCTACCCTACATGTCTAATACCGTTCTCTAATACGGTCTCTAAGCGTATCCAGAACTTTGGGGACGCGTGCGGCGTAGGTGTGTTGACGGAGCACGCGCTCTCTGCCGCAGTTGATGATCTGCTGGCGGGCGTCGGCGTTATCCAGATAGAAGCGTACTTTGTCATCCAACTCATCGAGGTCATGATAGAACGCCATTTCCCGATCCGGTTCAAAAAATGCATCGGCGCCCTCTACCCAATCGGTTAAGAGAAAAGCCCCCAGCAGCGGACAGTTAAAATCGCGCTGGTTGAGGCTGGTTAAAGCGTGGAGGCTATGGATGTTCAGGTTGATAATGCTGGAGACAAAAATATCCGGTACATCCTTTTGTGGATCAGCCGGCCCCATATAGCACTCACGCAACGGGTGATCGCCCAGGACATCGAGCCACTCATGATTACCGTATAGTTTGAGTCCGTATGGCATGACGCGCTCTAATACATGGATACGGCGTAAGGCGTTGCCCACAATATAAATGGCGTAGCAGATGCGCCTGGGAACCTCGTCATCATCATTCAGAATAATTTTCAATCCATAATCTTCCTGATACTGTTTGACCAGCGAATGATAGGTGCGATGCGGCTCAAGCGCTTTTTGCTCGCCCGCTTTTTGCACAAGTTTAGCGGTAGTTGAATCCAGATTGTGATACTTTGGAACGAGTTTTCCCACTTGGCCGATATAACTAATGGGTGACTTAAATTCAGCGCGTTCAACCGCAGTTGCTTTATCCAGGTCGGCGACGTAAGGAAAATGATCCACCGATTGGGCGTTGTGCGCACGAAAGAACTGTTGGTATGAATCATCCCAGCTGAAAATAAAATCATGCTGACCAAAGCGGATTTCTTCTTCAATGAAATTATGCGGGTCGTCAAGAAACCATACCATGCGCGGCAAGCGCAACTTATTCAATATAACCAATGGCGCATAAATTTCCGGCGCGAGATTTACGAATACCAGGGCGTCGGGCTTATCTTTGATAATAGCCTGGATCAGGCTGATGCCGCCGATGGCTGATGGTTTGTGGTAAACCACTTCGGTTCCCTGTGCGGCGCATTCATCCAGGAAGCGCTTGTAGATATAATAGACCGCCATGCCGCCGGTGAAATCAATAGCTAACAGTTTTTTGATATCTTCGGGCGGTTTGTTATTGTAATAATGTTGGGTTTGAGTTAAATCATTTTCGAATTTCTTTTGAGCGCTGGCTAATGCCTGTTGCGCGATACGCCGAACCTGAATCTGTAGGGGAGGATTATATACAGTTGCCGATGGGCAGGAAGAAAAAGCCTCGATGCGCGAGATGGAAAACAGGTGTTCATCTTGGGCGAGACAGTGTAAGTCATCAGCCCAGTTGGCGCCAATAGCAAAGAAGATGTTGTCTGATGCGAGTTCTTTTTGAAATGAATGCACCGCCAGTGAAGCGGCGAAGAGCCGGATATCGGGTTCGACAATAACAGCGACTTTTAATAATGAACCATCCAGATACTCATCGAACATCATTTTGAATGCATAGCCTAAATCCCATCCCATAACGAAGATCAGGCTGGCTTCTGATCGGGCGGATTTAGGCGGCAGCGATTTTCTAATATTCGGCAGCGATTTTTGAATGGCGGAGTTATTTATCAGAATGCACAGTTCATTATTTTCAAGAACCGCGCATTCTGCATAACCATCTTCTGTAGTTCGTAGTAGGACGCTGTCATCATCAATCAGTGCAATGAGTCTATCCAATAAACCGGGATGATGCTCTCTAAGCAGACGTAGATTGGCTTCCAATACATCGGGAGCAAAACTGCGCATTGGCGTCCAATCAGACATACAGAAACCTCTTAGGAAATATCATCAATTGATCGTAATCTCTTTCCATACTACGGTTGTACGTCCCGCCATGTCGCAGGCAGCTGCCCGCAAGCGGTATTTCCCAGGTTGTTCGATTTTGAATTTTACCTCGACGAGGCTTTGATCGCCATCGTCTTTGATATCAACTTTGTTGAATGCATGAGATAAGGTTTGGTAATCTTCATCTTGTGGTCCATATAATTCCCACAGAACCTTGGTGTTGATATAGACGCCTTTGGCATTAGAACCCGGAGTATAATAAATCAGCGATGAGCCTTCGGTTAAGCGGGCTTGAGCGGTAATTTCCAGCGGCGCCTTGCCACTGGATGTAATTTCAACCGCAATCTGCGGGGCGTCGCCTCGTGGACGAGCGGGAATTCTGGCGCCTTGGTGGATGGCGGATTGACCATTTGTTTTGACTTCTACCTTGCCGTCTTCATGAACGCGTACAATTTCCCGGTAGCCGGATGGATTGAATGATTCGATATCCCACAGCAGATCGAATGCAATTCCCATGCGGATGCAGCGTTCAATTTCGGTGAAGAAATTATGCATGACGGTGCGGTATTTCACGCCTTTTTGGTTAAGGCGCTCCAGGTTCAGTTCTCCCAGACCCCATAGGTTTCCCCGGCCCAGGTGGACGTGCCCCAGGTTATAACCAGCTGGTAGTAATATGGCGACCTCAGCTGCGTGTTTTAATTTAGCGGAATCTCTGCGGGGATAATGGTTGATATGGTTGCGCAGGTTTCTGGTGACGGCCAGACAGTCGTCATAGGGTACACAGGCCAGACGGTGTGAATCCCAGAAGAAGAATTTCTCAGCGCCCAGGTCGTAGGCGTGGGTAAAAAACCAGAAAGCGTCATCACGGTTGACTGAACCATAGATGCTGGTTCCCCAACCCTTGTCGGTTGACCGGGCGGCGCCGCGT
The DNA here is from genome assembly GCA_963662285.2 of bacterium. GTDB lineage: Bacteria > Hinthialibacterota > Hinthialibacteria > Hinthialibacterales > Hinthialibacteraceae. Next base: position 701,849 of record CAXXMV010000006.1, on the reverse strand, counting down.
AGAAATCCATAAATGATATCGAGCAGATTTTTGGGGCTGTCGATTGGGATTTGACATTGATACGCCATATTGAATTCCGGCAACGTCCTGGTGGTTCCAACGCGTCCGGGAGGTTCGAAGACGATTGATGAAGGCGGTCCTCGTTTATCAGCGCCCAGCTGATGTAAGGCTGTGCTGACAATGGTTTCCCAACTGTAAAGATTTTGCTGTAGGAAATCCATATCGCCGATATTTACATCAGGGCGCGAGGTTAATTGCTTAAGCAGTAAGGTCGGATTCTTCTGGTTTTTGGCTTCGTCAAAGAATTTTGAAAATCTTCATAGCAGGTTTGCGGCGTAATTGACTTGCGGAATTGCTGGTCTTTACGTAACCGCGGGCGGATTACATGATCCCTGGTGCAGACTCCCGGTTCATCCAAAAACAGTATCGGACCAAGGTAGTTGCTGCGGTAAAGGTATTCGGGATAGGGCATATCAGCGGCGCTGATTCCCCAGTAATATACGTTGCGGTATTCAAGCCATGCTATATCATCTTTATCCGCTCGAAAGCAATTCATACCCGCTTCGATCATTTCGTTGAAATCGTCTTGGGTGAGTCGGATCAATTCATAATCAGAATCATCATAAAGCCGTGTAGTATCTTTTTGCTTGGTATTATGGGGAACGCCGATCAACGCATCCGGCAGAAGCGCAATAACTTTAGTTTGAGCGGGAGGCGTGAAAGTTCGGGATTTTTGTTGATTATCGAGCAGGTATTGATGTCCCAAATAGCGTAGAGTTTTGGGGAATGGATTATTAGATGAAAGTTGCTTGATTGGTTGCGGGATAAGATATTCCCAGGCGCCCAGGATTGGCAGGACAACCTGTCCGGTGAATTCATGACGAAACTCTATGGTTTCCCTGTCGCCTTCTTTGAGGAGATAACGGGCGATGGAGGTTTGGGCTTCTTCAATATTCGCCGATGGATAATTTTTTGCGAGAATCGATAGCGCGAATTTTTCATGGTTAGCTTTAGTAGCGCTGAGTTGAATCCATTGGAAAGGTTGTTTATCTATTTGTTCTACTACGCCGAGGCTTAGGATGAAAGTCTCAACCATCGATACAGGGATGTCTCCAGATGAATCAATACGGTATTGGACTGAGAGTCCCGGTTGGCCTATCGGGGCGTTTGGATTTATTGCGTTGTCGTTGGCATAACTATTGGTCTCTAGTATGACCAAGCTTATTGAGAACAAGAATAAATAAAATACAAATTTTTTACGCATGAGTTTCTCCCCTTGAATTACTGTCATAGTCAGTTGAGTTATATGTTTGTTCGGTCGTCCACAAGGAGATCGTCTCAAAACCTTTTCAACTTCCACAAAGACTTTTCTATTATTTTCTATTGTTTTCTGCTTATTTTTAATTTCGAGGCAATATACATCTAATCGCAGGTTATCACCAAGCGGTTACAACAATGTAGGGTGGGCTAAAAGCGAAGCGTAGCCCACCAAAGCCACTTCTGTCACAAAAGAAAGTAGGGTGGGTCACGCCTCACCGACCCACCAAAACCACCTATTTTCAACCGTAGTCCCCCCGAAAGTATGGTGGGCTAAAAGCGAAGCGTAGCCCACCAAAACCACCTAAAATATCGTCCCCCCCGGTCCGAGCCATGCAATAACGCCTTGGCTCCTCAAGCCGTTGGACATACAAAAATAGTTAACGTATGAGGCATGGGCCAGACTCCAATCCAAAGCCGGTCCCGGGCTGCGGATGGTATATTTATAGGATCGTCCATAAACATTCATGGTTTGCCCGGTTCGACTGACATCATCATAGACGTATGCCCCATCCCAGATATCGCCCAAAGATGGCATGATGCTTTGCGGCGTTGCGGTCTGAAACGGATCGATGGGTATGGATGACATATAAGATACGGGCGTAGTAAGGACATGGAATCGGTATGAATGCTTCTGCCACCATTTGGTTCCGCTATTCCACAATTCTCCCCTGGTTGAGTATTATTATCGATGGTATACATCTCGATGGCGTTCCCCAAAGACCGAAGGTCGGCGAAAACTCTGCTGACTTTGGCTCTTACCTGCGCATTCAAGAAATTGGGCACCGCAATAGCCGCCAAAATGCCTATAATCGCCACAACTATCAATAGTTCAATCAAAGTAAAACCATTTGAGCCATTGTTTCTCATCGAATATAAACTCCTATTTCATACTTTTAGAAAAATTGATAAAACTATACCGATTGCATGTCCCGATTTATACATTTGAACCAACAATTTCTTCAAAACTCACTCTATATGACTATAATACATAATTATTATGACTTGGTTAGAGCAGTTTTGATTTTCCGCGCCTTTGTTTTTCATCTCCTCAACTGTTACGCCGGATTCATGATTGATTCAGAAGCAAAAATCCATAAAATCCGTCATTATTAAAAACCGGCGCCTCAGGATGTAATAATATAAATGCTATGCTTAAACAGTACTAGAATTCTAAACCATAAGATCTAAACCATAATTATGACAATACGTTTCCGTCTCACGCTCTGGATAATATCCATCATTCTGGTCGCCAATTCGCTCTTTGCCTTAATCACCATCATGCGGGTAGGGGATGTCCTGATTAATGAAGTGCAAACCCGCATCCGGCTCGACTTGAATTCCGCCCGTCGATCCTACGACAACCGGCTGGCTGAAATGGAACGCATCCTTCATATCCTGTCTATTCATCAAGAGAGCGAACCGTTATCTCCAGTTAATTTCCATAAAATCATCGATACCGCATTCCATAATATGGAAGAACCATTCGACATTCTTACATATATTGGTAATGACGGTCAAGTCATCTTTCGCGCTCATAATCCCACTTCTTCGGGAGATGATTTATCTACCAATCTCATCTTAGCCCGTGTTTTACAAAATCAAAAACCAGCCTCTGGAACTATAATCCTTTCCCGGCAAGAGTTGCAACGTGAAAGTGAAGACCTCGCCCGGCGCGCCTTCATACAGATTAAAGACACCCCTGCCGCGCTGCCGTCGGACAAGACAACTGAACAAAATGGAATGATTTCCGCCGCAGCGGTTCCCATCATAGACCCTCAAAATCACCGGTTAACCGGAATTCTCTATGGCGCCAATCTACTCAACCGCCGCAATGAGATCGTCGACGCCATCCAAGACGAATTCTTTCAAAACGATCTCCGCCAAAACAAACAGAACGGCATGGCCACTATCTTCATGGGAGACCTTCGCATATCCACCAATGTCCTCAACACTGATGGCTCGAGAGCCATCGGCACGCGGCTAAGCGCTGAAGTTTACCGGAAGGTTATTGAAAAAGGTGAAATCTGGGCTAACCGGGCTTTCGTGGTCAACGATTGGTATATTACCGCCTACGAACCCATCAAAGACCCTGATAATAAAATCATCGGCGCATTATATGTCGGCATCCCGGAAAAACCTTTCCAAAGTACGCGCAATATAATCATCATTTTCTTCCTGATCATGGTAATCATTACCACTACAGTCAGCCTCCTGCTTCTGGGATTAACCGCCAGGCATATTTTGAAACCGATTGGATTAATAATCCAAATGTCTAAAAAATTGATCAAAGGCGACCTGTCGGCGCGCATTAATATCAAACCATCGGGCGAGATGGGGCAACTGTGCGATGTCATCAATAAAATGGCCGACGCCGTCAGCGATAGAGAGAACCAACTGAAACAGACCACTCAAAGACAGATCGGCCAAAGCGAAAAATTGGCTTCTATCGGACGCCTGGCGGCGGGCATCGCCCACGAGATCAACAATCCACTCACCGGCGTCCTCACCTTCGCCCACTTGCTGCACCAAAATGAAAACCTGAACCAGCAGGATAAAGAAGACGTAGATGTTATCATCAAAGAGACCACCAGGGTGCGGGAAATAATCCGGGGCTTGTTGGATTTCGCCCGCGAGTCGCCCTCCACCCGTGAGTCGCTCAATCTCAATGAGGTTGTAAAACAGACCCTTAATTTGCTGCGCAATCAAAAAGAGTTCCGCGATATCATCACTGAACTAGACCTGGACGATTCTCTGCCAGCGGTCAATGCGGATAAAAACCAGATTCAACAAGTGCTGCTCAATCTATTCCTCAACGCCTGCGAAGCAATGCCGAAAGGAGGGCGCTTATCAATCACCTCCTCCCATGACGCCGAGTCTCAAAATATAATGCTAACTGTCGCCGATTCCGGCTGCGGCGTGTCTGAGGAAAATATCGCCAAGGTTTTTGATCCCTTCTTCACCACCAAACCGGTTGGCAAGGGAACCGGCCTGGGCTTAAGCGTCAGTTACGGCATCCTACAAAGCCACGGCGGAGATATCAAAGTTGAAAGCGAACTGGGAGAAGGCACGGCATTCACCCTTATTTTCCCGGAAATGGCAGATAAAGAACTAGAGTAGTTCGACATATAAAATAGGCATCCTATTAAGTCTTGAAACATAGAATTCTCCCCCCAAGCCTGGGGGGAGTTAGAGGGGGGTTGCGTTTAGACCAATCAACCCCCTCCTTGTGAATGACCGGGCACATAGTTTACACTTTAGACCGGGCACATGGTTTACACTTTTGTCTCGCAAATTATGGCAACTTATCTGTTTTTTTAAAGAGATAATCCGTTTTCAGGTATATCAACGTATTCTGAATTGCTTACTTGCTAGAACTGTTTTTTTACTTCTTTTTCTACAGATTATTTCGAGCTATCCGATAGTTATTATCACCAGGAGAAACGGAGACAGGCTCTGCTGGAGAGCAACCTGTCAAGGGATATCCTGGTGCACGGGCGACGGATAGTCGCTAAAGGGACGGATTTAGAACCGTCCCTTTGCTTTTTTTTGCATACTATCTGGAGTTTGTGCTAATGCCTAAAAAAACTCCGGGGGTACGGGGGCGGCGCCCCCGATATTGCCACCTTTTTTTTCACCCGTGCGCTCTTTGATTTTCTCGAAAAAGAGACGATCTGGATTCAATCTCAGGAAAATTAATACCTGAATTATTCATCATCTTGATACTTCCCTAGCTCATTTTTTACCTGGGACATACTGCCGGGTGACTGATTGCTTTTGGATGATTGATGCGTCTCAAAGACAATTCACGCACCACCTCACCTTTTGACATATTCAACCAACCGAGAATCACGTTACCCAAACTAATGCGCCAATTATTCTCTTCCAATTCCTCTAGTCCCACCAATTCACCTCCCAAAGCTTCCCCCAAATACCAATGCTTGCTTCGCCAACTGATTTCACCATGGGTTTTCACTTGGCGCACCTGCATGGTCTCTGGATACTCCCAATTCGGCGCTTTACCTGAATAGACGCGCGGCGAGGGTTGATACAACTGCGCGGGAGGTCGTTGTCCCAAACTCTCATGAGGCCGCTCTTCGTTGTACACTTTTTGAAATTGATCAAAACGTTTTTGTTGTTCACGCAGCGTTGGCGCTGGTGGAGAAATGGCCTCTGCTTTCAAGGTCCGGTGAATTCGCTCATGACGGCCATTTTGTTGAGGCCGACCCGGCTGGATTCGTTCTGGATAAATTCTCAGTTTTATCCACCACACGGATAATTTGGTTAACCCTCCGATTCCGGTCGACGCAAAGGGCGCCCCGTTATCCGTTCGAATGACTTCTGGTAAACCATACTCGCGAAAAATCTGCTCGAAAATTACGCGTACCAATGCGCCATTGGTTTCTTGCATGCCTTGGCAGCAGAGTAAATAGCGGCTAGCCCCTTCCGATACGGTTAAAGGGAAACATCGATGTTCGTCTCCCGTTAGAAAATCTCCTTTGAAATCCGCGCACCATACGCGGTTCACTTGGTCGAATTCGGTTAACGCTTCACCACTTGGTTTGGCGCGATCTTTTTGCTTGCGGCTGACAATCAGATTTTTGCGTTTTAGTATCTCGCCAATCGTACTGGTTGCCGACCAGTGCTTCGTCGCATCCTTTTTTTTCAGTTCCACCCGTAATTTTTTAGGACCGTAGTGCGGAAACTTTTTTCGCATAGCCTTCACTTCTTTTTCGGTCTCTTTAGAAACGGCTAGTGCTTGGGTATGGGGCGCCCGGGATCGCTCCTCCAATCCACCAGGACCGTCTTCCTGATAGCGCTTGATCCATTTATATCCGGTTGGTCTACTAATGCCATATGCTTGGCATAAGGCGCTTAGTGTGTCTTCTTTGCGGAGGACATCCGCAATAAATTTCATTCTTGCATCCATGGCACTGTTTTCCTTCCAAGTCATCGAACCGACTCCTTTCTTCTGGTCGGTTCTTAGTATCGACTTGTGTAAACCATGTGCCCGGTTTATTCTGTAAAGGATGTGCCCGGTTCATACACTTGAATTCTCCCCCAGGCTTGGGGGAGAGGGGTTATGATACATAGACATTTAGATCGTTTAGACTTAGTTCTTGAAAACACTTTAATCATACATCCCTCTCCCAAGATTGGGAGAGGTTAGGAGAGGGTTGATAATGACCACTCTTGTAAAAGAAAATGCAGCATGGAACCATAATAAAGTATGGATAATTACATTAAAGGAGGAACCGTATCATGAAAAAACAAGTTTTGTATGTTTGTCTCTTCTTGTTTTGTATGCAATTTGGTTTAGTTCAAGCGGATGAACGGGCGGATTATATCCGCGCTAATTACACTAAGTATGAATGCCGCATCCCCATGCGTGACGGGGTGAAACTATTCACCTCAATTTATACTCCCAACGATGTCTATAAAAAATATCCAATATTACTGTTACGCACCCCATATAGCGTTGGCCCCTATGGACCCGATCAATACCGGGGCGCTATCAGTCCGCATGGCGCGTTCGAGAAAGAAGGCTTTATATTCGTCTATCAGGATGTAAGGGGGCGTTTTATGTCGGAGGGTGAGTTTGTTCACATGACTCCGCATATCGCTGACAAGAAAAGCAATAAAGATATCGATGAAAGTACTGATACTTATGATACGATTGAATGGCTCCTGAATAATATCCCCAATCATAATGAAAAAGTCGGGCAATGGGGAATATCCTATCCCGGTTTTTACGCGTCAGCCGGTTCTATAGATTCTCACCCCGCCTTAAAAGCGGTCTCCCCGCAAGCGCCGGTTACGGATTTTTGTTGGGATGATGTTTACCATCACGGCGCCTATTTACTTAATCATTGGTTTGGCTTTCTCAATAGAGTTCCGCAAAAACGGGAAGGGCTTGTTGATGAATGGTCTGATCCCATCTATGAAATCGAAACAACCGATGCATACAAATTCTTTATGGATGTAGGGCCATTGAAAAATGTTGATAAATCCTATTTTGAAAAGAAATCCAAATTATGGACTAATGTAACGCAACATCCCAATTACGACTCGTTCTGGCAGAAACGCAATATCCGGCCTCATCTCAAAAACATCAAAGCGGCGGTTATGGTGGTCGGCGGATGGTACGACCGCGAAGACCTATTCGGGCCATTAAAAACCTATGAGAAGATTGAGCAGGAGAATCCAGATATCTTTAACATGCTGGTCATGGGGCCGTGGCGCCATGGTGGATGGCTTGGCGACCAGGGAAGCGAGTTGGGCGATGCAGATTTTGGATTCCCCACCTCTGAGTATTTCAAGAACAACGTCGACTTACAATTCTTTAAGCATTACTTAAAAGATGAAGCAGGCGAACTCAACCTTCCCGAAGCCTTAATGTTTGAAACCGGCGCCAATCGTTGGCGGCATTTCGATCAATGGCCGCCCAAATCGGCTGAGAGAACCAAATTCTATTTCAACAAAAACGGGGCGTTGTCATTTAACAAACCCAAAGAAGGTTCCAAGGCTCTTGATTCTTATATCAGCGATCCCGCCAAACCTGTTCCCCATACCAAGGATAATTCGCAGTTTATAAACAACACCTTTTACACAGAAGACCAACGCTTCGCATCCCGCAGGCCGGATGTATTGGTGTATCAAACAGACATTCTCGAAGAAGACGTAACGCTGGCTGGAACCATCCAAGCCAATCTATTCGTTTCCACCACCGGAACCGATTCGGATTGGATCGTAAAATTGATTGATGTATATCCAGATGATTTGGAAGAAAAGTCGGCTCAACAAGCCTTAATTCGCGCTGAAGCCTTCCGGGGCCGCTTCCGCGAAAGTTACGAGAAACCCAAGCCATTTAACCCAAATGAAATTACCGAAGTATCATTTGAGTTGTGGGATGTCTTACACAACTTCAAGCGCGGACACCGGATCATGGTTCACGTACAAAGCACCTGGTTCCCGTTTATCGACCGCAATCCACAGAAATACGTCCCCAATATTTTTGAAGCGGATCAAGATGATTTCATCAAAGTAACTAACAGCATATATCGCTCTGCAAAATACCCCAGCAACATAGAAGTTGGCGTCTTGAAGAAGATGTTTTGATTGAATAGGGAAGAAATGACGAAAAAAGTGGTTATCATGAATAGGTTTATTCATGATAACCACTATAAGATACCTTAACCAAAAATCCACCAATGCGTAGGATGGGTCACGCTTCACCGACCCATCAAAAATCCACCAACGATAACAAGTAGGGGCAATCCTTCATGGTTGCCCTAAACGGAAATCCTGCATATCCTTTAATCCTGGTCATCCTGATTCAGACAATAACCACCCTTAAATATAGCGATGAGATATTTAACGCCAACAATAATCAGGAACAGGGTTTCAACAATCATAAAGATAATGATATAAATGGTTCCACCCGCGCCGAATCCATAGCTATGCAAACCCGAAGCCAATATAAAATTAACCCCATACCAGGTCATCAGGATAAGCCAGAAGCCGATGATTGAGCAAACCGCGGTTCCATAATCCGCGATCCAGTCAGTAAAGCGGGCGTGCAGGATTGCCATATATCCTAATAGTGATATCAATGCCCAGGTCTCTTTAGGGTCCCAACCCCAAAAGCGCCCCCAGGATTCAGCCGCCCATACCCCGCCCAGCAGCGTCCCTGCGGCGAGTAGAATTACTCCCGCTTGCAGGATGCGGTATAGGAACAAACTCAAATTATTGAGTAAATCCTTACGGTTGGGAATGTAGAAATAGACGGCGAGATTTATGTGCGCTAATCCCATAGCCAGCAAGAAGGCGCTGTAACTCAGGGTGATAGTCAGAACATGGGTTATCAGCCAGTAGTTGCTGCGCAGCACTGGTTGCAGTGGTTCGATATTAGGATCAAAGGGCAGGATATCGGCCAGGATCAAGGTGCATACTCCCAGCAACGACGCCGGGGCGCCGAACCATCTGGCGCGGTATATCAATTCATAGATCAAAGCGAACAGCAATATCCCCCAACCGACGAATATCACCGATTCATACATATTAGAGACCGGCGCCCGGTGCGCAATCATACCCCGGAATATCAGTCCCCAGGTGTTATAACTGAAGCCGATCAGGCAGACGGCCATAGCGCCCCAATAAAGCGGCCTGGATTTCATAAAATAAAACGACGCCAGGAACATTAGAAATGAGAGCAGATAAAAAATCCATGATTTAAGAAAAGGCCGGGAACTGTTATAAACCACTTCACGCTCTATATCTATGATTGGAGGGTAAAGTTCGTTGTTCAATCCAGCCAGGATATTCTTTAATTCTAATCCATACTTATTGAACATGGCCGCGTCATCAGCTTTGGCGGCATCCAGTAGATGTACAAAAACTGTATGTAATTCCTGCTGCGTCTCTTGCGGGTAATCCGACGGTTTAATAATTGGCAGCCAGGGCTTTTCTTCATCATCGCCTGTCGCTGGTACGATTGTTAAGGCTTCGCCGGTTTGAATCTGATCAAACAGTTCCAGTTTGTTATAAACTATGGTCAGTTCAGTTTCCAAACGGGTCAGTTCAGTATGCATCATCATGCGCTGCCGAATCCGTTCGACCAAATCCATGAATTGCTGATTGGATACCAACTCTTTATATGAGAAATGGGTTCGCTCAGGTTTGTAGCCCAACATCTCTTTGAGCGCATGATAATTAATCTTGATAAGTGGTTCGTTATACCATTCCTGCGAAATCATCATGGCGCATAGATACGCCATGGGATCAGTCTTATTGAATTTCCAACGTCCGGTGATCTCCTGCATCGATTCGCCAGCGAATGTACCGAGCGGTTTATAGCGTCCGCCTTCGAGAATGGGGATGCTGCGGACAATGTCGTAATTAAGGTTCTTGGGAACTTCAACTGCTTGAACCGTAGGAATGATAATTGCCATCAATCCTAAGAGCAGAAGACTGCGTCTCACGATAGAGCCTACTCCTTGCCCTTGGTTGGTTAATATATTTTCTTGTTTTCTCTTCATTTTTCTAAAGAACATAAAAGCCATTCCGCAGCATAGTACAAAGGAACCCAGGTAAACCAATGGCGTTCCCGGCGCCAGCGCTACGCTGAATATAGAAGTATCCGGCCTGCCATTAACACCTTCCTCATAACTGGATTGATATACCAGAAAGCCATTGTATGCCAAAGGATTATTCATATATATCAAACGTTCTTCATTAATTCCTTGAGATTTATCTATCAGCTTGACCTGGCTTTGAAAACGCGAAGGGCGGTTGGTTCCCGGATACCGGGGCGCTTGGAAGTCAATCAGCTGAATAGAAAAACCTAGTGGAACCTGTTTTTGGCCAAACTCAATTTCTACTGTTTCACCGGCGATAGTAATTGTCTCTGGCCTGTTATAGAAAATGTTCAGTTGTTGCGATTGTCCTTGGTATTCAATTCGGGCTTGCGCTAAAGGAAGAGGATGCCCACCCCCCATCTGATCATCGGCGTCTATCAGTTCCTGACTTATTTGCGCTTTGGGATATAACTTCTCCACTGAAATTTTAAGTGATGGCCAGGGCGTTTCAATAATCTTTTCAAGAGTTATTTGATTGTTTTTGGCATTACCCGATGAATCGAATGATATGTAAGATAGTTGATTGGATTCATTGAGCAGAATGGTAAACTGGTTGGTCGGCGCCTTGGTTGAATCAAGTATGGATTGCATCTCTGCTTGAGATTGGATGCGTTTGAATACTATAGAACCCGCTCCTAAATTCAACTGGTTGCGTTGCGCTGAATTGGCCAATAGCCACTCATGCGCCTCTGACATTGATTGTCCTGAATGGTGAAACTTGATTTGAACGGCCGGATTATCGACATGGCCATTTTCGGTGACATGCTCGATTACTCTTGGATTAAACAGTAATCTGGTGATGTAACAGTTGATAGCAGTTTGATCGACGTTAAATAAAATCTCTTTCCCGTCGGGAATAGGTGACTCTAAAAACCAGGGATCAAAATCCTGTTGGACTTTCAAACGTGGCGCTTTTACAGTAAAAACGGATTCAGGAATGGTTATCGAATCGCCAGTTTGGCCTTCAATCAGCGCTAGTTGGCCTTCGATGCCGGTAGTGCTGGTAATCACTGCACCGATTAGAATTAGAATAATCCCTAAATGGGTTATAACAAATCCAATCTGCTGTTTCTTCCATGGCCAACGGATTAAAGCAGAGCATAATACGTTTAATCCGAGTAGAAATAAAAGGATATTAAACCAGAAAGATTTATAGAATAAGCGTTGGGCGTCGGATGCGCTGGTGCTTGATTCATAAAAAGTAGCGATGCTTAATATAATGGTTAAACCGACAAGAAGAACAACAGCTAGTTTAGTAGAGGATAAAAAACGGATAGTAGAGAGAATATACTTGGTCACAGATTGCCCCTAGGTTTAATGTTTGGCGTCATTCATTAAAGTAATTCAGAATTTAAGTATAACAAATCCCGGCTGATAACCAAGTCAGAATCGAATAAATATCAGAAAGTGCGACATGGCGAAATCAATTTGGACATATTCCGATGGTGAAGACCGGGGATTCGGGCTTTTCAAAAGACGCGTCTTCCAGCAACTGCAAACTCATGGCTGGCAAACCTGGATGGCCAGCGCTCCGCTATTGGAGCCGGCATCTAAACCACTACTACGCCGCCACCTGTTGGAAAATAAGCCTGATTGGATACTATTGATTAATCAATCCGCTTCACAATTATACGAATATCTTGAAATCCCCGATAACCAATGTCCTCATGACGCGAAAAAATGGGTCTGGTATCTGGATGATCCCCATTTTTATATTGACCGGCCTTTTGAAGCGAATGAATTTGTTTTCAGTTTTGATGATACCTATCTGGATTTTATCACAAAGCATAATCCTCATGCCTGCGGTTGCCTGCCTTTAGCCTGTGATATAAATTCAGCAGGATCGTTTGATGCACGTTTTGCTTGTGATGTATCTTTCGTCGGTGGAGTGATTGATCAATCCAAACGTAGAGCGCAATTACCGACGCAAATGCAGTCTTATATCGACCGGTTAGTTGATTTGCAATTGGAAAATCGTGACAAAAATTTCTTTCAAATCGCTGAAGAGAATCCTATCGAACCGGGCAAACAGATTAACATCAATGCGACCGTCGCCCATTACCTTTATTGGGAAGCCAATAATCGCCGTCGGATTCAAGTATTGGAAGCGTTGCAGGATTTTGATTTACGGATTTACGGTAATCAGGATTGGGCAATTTCTGCTGCAAGGTTCCCCACTACTGGAGCGTTTTTATGGTCCGGTTGATCCCATTAATGAACTGCCTTCAGTGTTTGCCTCTTCCAAGGTCAACTTGAATATTCATAGCATACAATGCCGGGGTAGCTTAAATCAGCGTGATTTCAATGCACCAGTGGCGGATGGTTTTCTGCTATCCGACTGGGTTCCTGCTGCGGGACGGTTCTTCGATCCGGGTAAGGAGGCTATTTTTTGAGTTCTATAGAGGATTTGAGAAACAAGATTGCCTATTATTTAGAATTCCCCAACGAGCGCCGTCAGATTATCAAGCAAGGACGCGCCAGAGTTTTGAGAGATCACACCTACCCGCACCGCATCGAAAACGCGTTGCAAGTAATACTCCAGGCAGTCTCTACTTGATATAAAACACAATAAAGGTAATTGAGTAATCCCAGAGACGCTCATATAAAATCGCATGTTGTATAATCAAGGCGGGTGCCAAGGGCAGTGTATTTTCTGCCCTTGATTGAGTTGCCTATTCAATTTCATACACAATTGCATGAACAGGATTTTTCAGGATAGCACGAATTTTGCTGAAATTATCCAGCACAGTTTGAGCGGAAAATGATCCGGGCAGACGGATCGATACAGTTTCAGTGATAGGCAGGGAATTGAACGAATCCACATCCTGTAAACCTATGGTTCTATTCAAGCCGCATTTGCGATCAGGTATCTTTCTCTGTTGTTCAACAATGCTTGACAATATGCTGTCATCACCTGATGAAGAGAGCGTAACAGTAATCTCTTGTTCATTCATATATCCGATTGTGACTGATAGAGCTTCCTGAACATACTCTTTATCCAATGTATCCAGAGAGATAATAGTGAACCGCGCCAATTCAATGCCTGCATAAGAAGCCAGATCGGCCCACCCATCAATTGCGGAAATTTCTATTCCTATATTCTCCTCTGGTTGATCCATACTGACAGGAATGAGGACGGAACCCAGAGGTGAATCTGATTTTATAAGCCGTTGTAATACTACATCCAGGTCATCTATGGGAGGATTGTCAGAAAATATCCCGTTCCGTCCATGTCTCTCAATGGGTAGTTCAATGAAGGAGTTCGCTTCTGTTTTGCGAATCTCTTCTAATGATGCCAACGCAGTATCAAACCATTGTTCAAATCCGGTATCAGATTTTTCTGAAAAGATAATATTAGTTTCGGGCTATTCATGTTTGGCGTTTTCTTTCTGCAATACGTCGGAAAATTACCGGCAATTCACCATAGTTATCTATTGCTTCTTTATTCCGGGCAGGAAAATCTTCTTTCAAGGAATCTATGGAATTGTGAATCTCAAATAAGTGATCGATTTTGGCGACTTTAAGAATGAATTTAAAATTTGATTCAATATTGACGATTAGTAACTTTTACCGAGCGACCTGGAGGCATTACTAATTGTATGAGAGGTATAGTAAAAAATTGGAATGTTATTAAACTCCCCAAGTCTACAGCGATATGATGCGGCGTTTCGCTGGCGATTTTAGCCACTCCTGCACCAGTGTTCGATAATCGTCACTTTCCGGTTCGCCGCTTACATGGAGAACAGATACTCTCCGCTTTCCGTCGTTGTCGTCTCTATCATTTTTCTTCAAATTTTCATATGTTGCTAGTACTATGACCAACTCATAATGTTGGGCTAACAAAGTCCCCTCTCCCTCCGGGAGAGGGCTAGGGTGAGGGGGAATCACAGAACCCTACCTGACAAAAGAAACTGTCATACTACTAGTGCGGTTCTCAAAAAAATGCTTGTTTATTACGCGAATAAGAACGTTGTTATGTTAACTATTCTATTTTAAGCTTGGTTTAATATACTTTGCAGGGCTTGAGTATATTCTCTATCAGTGGATGGCTTGGTAATATAAATTTTTACTGGCAAAGCCAACGCCGCTTTTACTAATTCACCTAAATGCTGTGGACCAATTATCAAAGCCGGGGGAATTTTTTTTGGATTCAATTTCGGATCATGTTGATTTCTATTAATGACGAACAATGTTCAATATCAAAATCTATTACAACCAGTCTGATCGGATTGTATGCGATCAATTCCGCAGCCTCTCTGAAATTTTGAGTTTGCAATGTTTCAATGTCCAGGCGCTCCAATGGTTTGGTCAGGCGGTGTAATCCGGAAACTCCATGGGTAATCAGTAGTATCCTTCTCAAATTCTGTTTCCTGAGCAGGTTGTATCGATTCTATTTCACCAATTTCAATCTCTTCCAAATCTCCAGAATCCGCCAGTTCTATGTAATCACCAATGTTAACGATGAAACCGTTCTTTAATCCCAAACCTTTTTCAATAATTCGCGACTCTTCATTGCTTGTTATGATGGTTAATGTAACGCCGTTCGTATCGTATCGGCGAAGCGCAGAACGAAATACTGTCAAAGCGGTTTTATTGATCTGAAAGACATTATGAAATGAGATGATAATATCATTAAACGGGTAATTAAGTCGTTTAAGAATTCTATCCTAACAGAGAAGCCGTCTCGATTTGCAATGGACCTGAAAAAGTGAAAATTGCCTTTTTGCCATCGAAGAGAGTCAGTATTGAACTCTCACCCCGGTACCATCTTTGATATTGAGGATGTTCTTTAACATCCTGGTCGAAATGAATGCCCACTTGACTCTGTCTGTCAATCCGGACAACTACTCCAAGTCGGCTTAAAGGATGAGATTGAATATCTTCGATCGTTAATTCTTGATCGGTTGGATCATCTCCGGGAAACGATAAAAGCCAGATGCGGTCTTCCAGTTTTAATGTTGTTTGCGTCTCCAGTAAAACGCCGCTGGCGCTTTCATTTACAATTTTACCGGTTTCCACATTCATCGAATTAGCTGAACACCACAAACATGGTTCATTTGTACGGCAGCGTTCTTCGCGTTTTGCAACAGGAGGCAATTGATTGTTCCTTACGTTTTATTAATTTATTAATTTTTATAATTAACTTGTTAAGATATATAGTAATTAATTAACTAGATTATTCATATAATGAATAATAGCAATAAATAATATATTTGTAAATAAATAGTAAGATATTCGCATGGCTTTATGTGATATCCATATTCCGAACTATAGGTGAGACTAGTTATAGTCTTATTTTTAGAACTGGGGTTTTGGGAAACGCGAATAAGGAACGTAATTATTAAACCTCTCTAATGATGCAGCAGAATTGCGCGGTTGATCTCACGAAGAATAGATTCTGTTGTGCTGCCCAAAACCCATTCACGGATGCGACTCTGTCCATAGGCGCCAATGGCGACTAAATCAATATCTTCTTCCTTGACGCAAGAAATTATTTGTTTGACTGTATCACCTGTGCGATGAATAAAGATATCGTGCATTTGATAGGCGTCTAAATATTTAAGGGCGGCTTGGGCAATTATCTGTGCTTCTTCTTCGCTGTTATTGACTACTAATAGCTTAAAAGTAATGCTTCCTTTGGGACACGAAACGGCAAGATGCACGGCGGCGCGAAGCGCTCTTAAAGCATATTCGCTTCCGTCAAAACAGACCAATATTTTTTGCAGTGTTCTATATGAATGTGGAGTTATTATAACTGGCATGCTTGAGTGCCTTATAACTTTTTCCAGATTAGAACCTATAAAACCTGTGCTGAATTGCGCTCCCGACCCCCTCTGGCCAGCGAACAGCATGTCGCATGATTGCGCTTCATCCAGGATCACTTCTGAAACCAGACCCTCGCGGATTTCCCTGGAAAAGGGAATATCCATCTGCAGGCACTTTGATTCGACTTTACTGAGAATTTCTTCAGCCCGTTCCTTTTGTTCTTGAAACAATTCATTATTTTCCTGAATAGATTCGTCAAAAACTGGTGGGAAATCGGCGCTTGGATAATAATAGGGGTAAATGATCGCAATTTCCTTACGGTCAATTACGCTCAAACCGGTGATTTTTGCGCCTAGCAGTTTGGCGTGTTCCATCGCATATCGGGTGCAAACTTCACTGTAATGTGATGCGTCTACGGCTAGCAGCAGCGATTTAAACATCATTATTATCCTATTCAGAATGTATTGGATACCAAACTCTTAATAGTATAGTATATTTTATCACATTTTTCGAAGTTATATAAATATTATCCTATAATATTATCAGTCGCATGCAATTTTCATATAAATCCAGACTGGGGTTCCATCAGGTGGGAGTTTTGATTGATCAGCCATGAATGTTTTGTGATTGAGATGTTGGTCGCGGATTGAGTATGATGCGTTGCTGGTTCTACCTCCCGGACAGGAGAAAAGACAGGTGATGCAGCCTGATTTCCATACTGGAATCAATTCTGCATGCCCCCCAAAGCGTATCTCCAAATCATCTGCGCTGCTATCTAATAGAAATTCTTCAAGATTGTGCGAGGCGCCATCCCAAACGATTGTTATGGATATTTTATCGCCTTCGACGCGCTTATCCGGTTCAGAGGAATTCGGATCATTCCGATCAGTCCATGTCTCCGGAGTGAGGTTATTTCCTGGTATGGCGCCAATTGTTGTGAGGGCGTTAAGTATTGTTATATCAGGATGTTCTGTATTTATAAGAGCCTTACGCGCATTTCCTCCACCAGACCATACAATCAAATGGTGACCATTAGCCCGGTCTTTGCGCGAATTATACCTATCAGGATAAATAACTCCTTCAAAAGAGATAGTTTTGCTTGGAATATCAATATTAATAGGCTTTTTCTCCTGGGGATTATGGGACTTAAAAAAGAACATGAAAGATAAACCTATTAGTATTATGATGAGCCGCTGATATATACGCATAGTGGTTTTATGATAACTTTCTAAGAAGTATTTTAATAGAGTGCTTTAGTGGAGTACTGGTTGTATAGATGGAAAATTCTATTGACAATATTATCTGAAATGATAACATTTGGAATCATGAGACCATCCTTACAATCGGGTTCAATTGACCAGGAATACCTGTTTTTTGATGAGGAAATATTTACCGATATTTGAGTGATTTCAGAAAAATCGATTATTGCTACTGTTAAACAATTAAAACAGTATGAGATGAATCCATGATATATTTCAACATCTGTCTAGGGACATCCACTTTCCCGAAGTGACGGAACATATCATTCATCGGGATTATTGTCCTCACTGCCGGAATCACGTTGAACCCAAAATCGAGACCGCCTTGCCAAGGGCGGCTATCGGCAATCGATTGCTGTGCCTGACGGCCTATTGGCATTACGCTTTGGGAATGACGATTTCACAAATTCTGGACACCCTCAATTTCCACTTACATTTCACGTTGACTCAATCAGTTCTTATGACCATCTTTCGCACACTCAAAAGACGAGGATACAATCCTATCAGTACACTCGTGTCTGCTCTCTGTGATTATATTCGAACAGAAAAAATACCCCCATTCCCTCCTGTCATCACTTCAAATGGCTGACCTGTGCAAAAGAGGTATACCATGAGGAGATTGATTTAATCTAAGATCAATTACTTGCTAGACCAGTTTCGAATGATATCAAGAAACGGTTCGGCTATCTCGGATATTTTTTTAACAGTGTCTTGATCCGGGATGGGTAATTTTATAAAACGTTCTCCAGTTTTTTCATCCTTGCCAATAAATTTATTGTCTCTGTCAGTGTTTGAGTTTTCTAATGTTTGTCCGAGTTTATTAATGAAGTCCAATCCAGTCGAAAGAAGATCTGTCAAAATATCTTGTTCTTGGCCAACTGGTTTCTGAGCGGACTGTTCCTTTTCTTCGAGGCGGTCTTCATCGGATATAAAATCATCATGACTGTCATCAAATTGCTCTTCTTGCGGAGGCGGCGTACTGGGAATATTTTGTGAAACTTGATCGACGGTATCCATGAATTTTTTGAGTTTTGTCCCGCCGAGAAACACCTCGTTCTCACCGCCATCGAGAACTCCGGCGAAAACGGATTTCTTGAATTTCAAAACATCCAGCATCCCATGTTCAATCGTTCCTTCCGCAACGAAGTTGAAAACTTGCACAGATCTTTTTTGCCCCAAACGGTGGACTCGTCCTATCCGTTGTTCGAGCACAGCCGGATTCCAGGGTTGATCCATATTGATCACAACCGATGCATTTTGAAGGTTTAAGCCGACGCCGCCGACATCGGTTGAAAAGAATATCCGGCACTCCGGGTCGTTCTTAAAATTATTGATGAGTTTGCCACGTTCCTCACTTGTCAATGATCCGTGGAAGAATGCATATTGCCAGGGTTTCGATTCGAGGCGGTTGATGATGATTTGATGGGTGCCAAGCCATTGACTGAAAACGACGATTTTTGCCTTGGGATCTTCTAAAATCTCATCGAACAATTGAACCGCCTCATCGGCTTTTGTACCGTGATCGGATTGTTGGTTAATCAGAAAAGTGCTGTTGCACGACATACGCATACATTGCAGCGCCGCCATAAGACGGCGTTGATCTTTATCAGTAAGGAAACCAAGTCTTCTCCATTTATGTACAATTTGAGCGACGGCTTCCTGGCTGCTCTCATGGATTTCACTTTGTTGTTTTGTCATAGGCACAAAGAAATGTTTATCGATGCGCTCTGGAAGCTCCTTCAAGACTTCGCCTTTGGTGCGGCGTATCAATACCGGCTGGAGGGATTCTGAGATTTTAGATAAATTTTTGTAGCCGATAACTTTCCCAACCTCGTCGGTATGCTGGTGTTCGGCCAAATAGTTGTAAAGAGGCCCCAGGCGGAAACAGTCGATAAATTCCACGATGGAATGCAGTTCTTCCAAACGGTTTTCCAAAGGCGTACCGGTTAACACAAAAGCGTATTTTGATTTCAATCGTTTCACGCTCTGCGCCCTGCGCGTGTTCCAATTTTTAATGCGTTGCGCTTCATCCAGAACAATCAAATCCGGCGACCATTCTTTAATAAGAATACGGTCGCGGTGAATGACATCATAATTGACAATTTTGTAAAACGAATCGTTTTGGTATATCTCTTTGCGTTTTTTTATCGAGCCTTCCACGACGGCAAAAGACCTCTTCGTAAATCTATCGATTTCTTGCCTCCATTGGTGCTTTAAGGACGTCGGGCAAATAACGAGCACTTTTTCAACGCCTGATGTTTGAGCGAGAATCTCTGTTGCCGCAATGGCCTGGATTGTCTTGCCTAATCCCATATCATCCCCGATCAAGCAACGTCCTGCTTTGGCGGCGAACAGTGCTCCTTTTCGCTGATAGGGATACAAATCGACCTTTAGTAGTGACTTGAATTTTGCGCTGGTTATTCCCTGACGGTATTCACGATCAATGCGCTTTTCCCGTTGATCGTCATCACGGAGTTGAGCGATGAACTGGATGGCGTCTTCATAGCATCGGAAATCGTGTCCGTTTATAGGTGCGTTCTTCAAGAATGTATGAAATTTCAGATACGCGTGGGGGCGAAGTTTTCCTTCTTTGTTGAAGAATCTGAAAGAATATTTCCGCAAATCTTCGGGACAATCGCTGCCTGGGATGAAGCAGACCTCTCGTTTCTTACCATAACGCAGATAGATTTCTGAATAGGTAGGAATAAAACCCTCGCGGAATTGTTTTGTAGCGCCGCGCTTCCGTTCTAATTTCGATAGAGTGAATTCAATATGCTTGCAGGTTCCCAGCAAGTTAACGGCGAAGTCCGGGCAGGAACAATAATTCTGTCCCGGTTGATTCCCCCGGATTGCTACACGATACGTTCTTTCACTTTGAGGATTGGTCACTAAGAATTCAGAGAAGATGGGTTCGTTTCCAATATTTTTTATTTGAAACTCTTGGTCGCGTCCATACTCTTTCCGTAGCGCCGTTTGCCACTCGGACAACGACATATTTTCTGGTTTCCGGGTTCGCGGCGTTTTCTTTGGTTTGGGTTGTTTTGTTTTTTTTGTTTTCGCTATTGATTTCATTGTTCGCTCATTCTTATCATGAATTCGTTTTAGTCATTATTTCATATCCAAGGCTTCGGTAACCTCGTATTCTCTTTTCACTCATTCTGGTTAACATGGGGATCTCCGAATCAACATAATCGTAAATAATTACGTCTTTTTTAGCATGGTGCAGCCTATGAAGCCTTCCCGCATTTATTTCGGTTATTATCGATATGTTCCTTAATATAGAAAAGTAAATCGGGAGCGTTCTGAATTTCATCAAAGATTACTGGCGGTTGATATAAATCTAAAAAACCTCGCGGGTCCGCGATGGCAGCATTTCTCACATCAGGCGGTTCTAAAGAAACATATTTGAATTTTTTGAGAAGAAGATGTTTCAGGAGTGTTGTTTTACCCGATTGGCGTGGTCCGGTTAAAACGACAGCGGGAAATTCTTTGATTGAACGTTTCAGCACATCTTCCAGTGAGCGTTGAATATATCCTGACATCGCAATCTCCTATCTTGTAATTATGCACTAGCAATGCAAATATACAAGACATGATTTGAATTAGATTTTTCTAACGCTCCTCTACGAAATCAAAGTGGAACGGACATCGTTCTGTTTCCTATTACATCTTCTGAATTGGATTACTGTATCTTATACAAAGCCAGAATTATTTTATTACCCAAGTGATATCCATCAGGATGACCAACAGAGAATTTAATTAAATCAAAATCATTTGAGGGCTAATGCAGAACTTATTATTTGATATAATTCTTCCAACTTAAAAGGTTTTCCTATAAAACCAGTAGCGCCTTTACTAAGCATTTGCTGAACACTTTTATCTTGATGATATCCACTCATTGCATAGATAGGAACGTTGGGATCAAGTTCTCTGACTTCTCTGCATAATTCAATACCATCCATTCCAAGCGGCATAATCAAATCAGTAATTACAACATCAAAACTACCACTTCTAAATTTTTCAAGTCCCTCTTGGCCTTCAGCAGCTGTAACAACTTCATAACCTTTCATTTCTAAAGCATCTTGAACCATCTCTCTTATGGAAAGTTCATCATCGATAATAAGTATTTTTCCAGTTCCTGTAATATTTCCATTATATTCATTTTTTTCAATTTCTCTTTTTTCTACAGCAGGGAAATATACACTAAAAGTAGTTCCATGGTTTTCTGGTGATGTATCTGTTTCAACAGAGATGTAACCATTATGATTTTTAACAATTCCATAAACCATTGCAAGCCCCATTCCTGTTCCTTTGCCTTTTTCTTTTGTAGTAAAGAAAGGTTCAAATATTCTCGGAAGAACTTTTTCTTCAATACCTGTCCCATTGTCATTGATAGTCAATTTAACATATTGTCCTTCAGGAATGTTTCCCATTGTTGTAGATATAAGTTTCTTAACAGCAACATCTTCCGTGGTAACACTAACCTTATTACCTATGCTGCCTGCATATATTGCATTGATCATAATATTTTGAATGACTTGATAAAATTGTGTTTGATCAGCGTAAATATAAGATGCTGCATTTCCAGAAAAAGACAGTTGTTGCCCTTCAACATTCGCCAACCGCTCTACTAATCCATATGCTTCAGAAACAATTAGATTTGGATCAATGTTTTTGGGGCTATATTGTCCCTGTCTTGAAAATCCCAATAGTTGAGAGGTTAATTCTTTAGCACGATTGCCTGCAGTAAGAATCTTATCTAATCGTGACTCTATCCGTTTAGGAGAGAAATTACTACTACTTAAATCCATCTGAAGAAGTTCAGTATATCCTAATATCCCAGCAAGGATGTTTTTGAAATCATGTGCAATTCCTCCTGCCAAGGAACCTACTGCTTCCATTATAGTTTTTTGCCTTAAGAATTCTTCTGATCTTTTTCGTTCGGTGATATCAGAAATGCCGCCAATCCATTTCTTTGGTTTACCTTCCTGATCCAAAATAGGAGAACCAATATCGTTCCAAAATCTTATTGAGCCATCTTTACACATTACCCGGTATATATAATCTATAGGTTTTGTTGATTCCTTGTGTAGTAAAACGGCGTCATCAAGTAGGGGTCTATCTTCTGGATGAATTAAACGTAACCAATCCTCCAGGGTATGTTGGATTTCTCCAGCCTCATAACCCAATACGATATCAATTTCACCAAACCAGTTCAATTCTCCACTCTCAATATCCCACTCGTAGAAAATGTCATTGGTTGATTGAGCAATAAGTCTAAAATGCTGCTCACTCTCCCGCAACGCCTTTTCTGATTTCTTGTGGTCAGATATAAGTCTGTTTAATTGTTCAACTTCTCTTAAACGTTTTTGTCCAGCTTTTTCTGCAATACCTTGGTAATATTCCGCCTTATTTTCTAACTCTGTGCATCTTTTTTTTAATTCTTTTGCTAAATCGTCTTTTTCATCCATTTTACTTGTCCTTAGATAAAACTAATAAGACGCCTGTCCAATCAAGCCCCTTGCTCTTTCCGAGAATAGGAGCAACTTCAACGCCAGAATAAAAACCTAACAAAGGAGTTACGTATTTATTCATTACTTGTTGAACTTCCGCTGCTTCTTCTGATTCTGTATTTGAGCACTCTGCCGCTCTTCCTGCGCAATCAATATATAAACCAAAAACAGGTATTTTCCCTTCATCGTTAATCTTCTTCATTAAGCTTTCAGAATTTTTCCTGGCAGATTCAATCATTTGATTACCGTCTCTCAACATAAACTGGATTTCCATGCCTTGTTCAAGATCAGACTCAAATATCCCAATGCCGCTGCAATCTGGAAGAATTCCTGTAATCAATCTATTAACATAAGCGTCTTCTTGATGTTGAAATCTCTCACCATAATTTACTCCAATTGTCAAAAGATTGAGAGGGCGTTGTTCTCTCCATCTTTGATCTCCATATATTTGATCAATTATCTCTACAATTGGTTTTCCATCCAGTTCATAGATAACGGAGTCTTGCATTTTGGTTATTTTATGATATATACCATCAATAGGAGAGCACCCGTGCATTACACTATGATAAACATTAACAGAACCTGAAAGAAGCGCACCAACAACACTCTGCTCTAATACATTAGAACCACAGAATTGTTTTGTATTACTAAATTGATAATCCCCGATTAATCCTGCGCCGATGATTGGTGCATTTGATTGGAGTATTGATTCAATTCCTTCAATTAGTGGAGGAGAAGCATTCATAACAGGAGGAGATGCAGGGGATGTGGTAACTTTTATTGAATCATAGAACATAAGCAGAAGTCTGTCCTCTGGTGTTCTGGATAATTCCCTTGTTAGATTACATCCTGCTAACTTTTCATCTTTATCTAGACCGTGAGACACGGCAATTTGACATTTTACGTCATCTAATTGAAATATCGCGACGCCTGAAGGGTAGTCTTCATATGATAAATAATCATTAGTAATAATTCCAATTGTTGAACCCCCAATTACAGGTGTATCCTCGACAGTATCTTTGATGCCTTGCAAAAATTCTTCATGGTTCAATTGTCCGCTGCAAAAAGCTATGGCAATATCAGGTTTATTTATATTACCACTACGAATGGCTTCACTCGCCACTGTTCTGCCAGAATCAAAAGCATCTTGTTTATTACAATATCCAACTCCAACTTTCATGAAACTTTCCTCCTGTAAAAATTTATTTTACTTATCACTTCATAAGAACAAGTCAGATAACAACAGGACCGTGTCAACAATTTAGCGGTAATGATAAAGTAAACTTGGTTCCTAAACCCTGCGCGCTTTCCACTGTAAGCGTTCCCTCATGCAACTCAACCAACTCTTTAGCAATCGAAAGCCCCAGCCCCGAACCTTTGGCGAATTTTTGTGATGCCGATGTCCGGTAGAAGCGCTCCCAGATTTTGGCGCATTCCTCTGGAGTCATTCCAATACCGGAATCCTTCACCGATAGCGAAAGCATATCATCATCACAGGACATATCAACTTCAACTGTACCGTCATCCGGGGTGTACTTAATAGCGTTAGATATCAATTCTCCCACCACCCGCTCAATCTTGCCGCCATCAATGTGAAGGTTGATTTCTTCTCTAAGATTTGCATTAAGCGTGATCCACTTTTGCTCAGCCGCAGGACTGTTTTCATTAATAATATTTTCTACCAGCGTTTTGAAGGGGATATTGGTTTTTTCTAGAACTATGCGGCCGGTCTCGATGCGGTTTAGATCTAGGACGTCGTTGATCAGGTTAGTCAGGCGGTCGACTGATGAAGTAGCGCGGGTCATAACCTTCTGCTGCTTTTCGTTAAGAGCGCCTGCGATGCCCATCAGCAGGTTATCCAGGCTGCCTTTGATAGCGGTAAGAGGGGTGCGTAGATCATGGGAAGCCTGGGAGACGAATTGGGTTTTCATTTGGTCTAATTGAATTAATTGCGCGTTGGCTTCTTGAAGTTCCGTGTTCATGGTGTTGAGGTCCTGGGTGCGCTGCTCAACCCGGTCTTCGAGTTCAACGTTTAAGATTTCTAATTCTTCTTGCGTCTTGGCGAAGCGATAGGCCAAATATATTGACATGGATAACAGAAGCAGTATGTTCGCTATTCCTCCCATTTCAGGGTATTTGATTGGTGGAGCAGGAAAATCTAGATAATAATTAAGAAATCCCCATAGGTTTATTATGGACCATAAAAAAAGACCGATTGCGATAAATAGGCTTCCAGATAATTTCTTGTATAACACATAAAAAAGTACTCTAACAAGCACAATGTGAACAAGAAAAGAAGCATAATAACTCGTAAACACTAGAGAAAATGGAGAATTTACTATATATGAAAAGTCGTGATCGGGGAAATGTACCAGCATACAGAGAGCTAAAGCATAGAATAATGCTTTTGAAATAAAGAGAATAATTAATATCCAGATATACCAAGTCAGTTTTTGAAATACATGTTTATGAAAAAATATTAAAAGCATCACAAATTGTAGACTGTTAAAAAAAAGTGTAATGTAAAATCTTGCGGTTGCCTCGTATGAATGAGTACCAATGAAGGGATATTTGAAACAAAAATAGTGAGTTGTTGCGGAGAAAAGGAGAAATAAAGCATAGTAAAGATGTTCTTTTAAGCGGGGATAAAACAAGAATAAACAGAAATGAATCAGAAATAAGACTAGTGGTATTCCTGTAAAAACCATGAAGTTAAAACTGCTTATGTAAATTCTATAATTGATTGTTTGGTTTTGTCCCAAAATCGAATCAGATCCAATTGAGCCATGAAACGTTGCGTTGCGAATATCAGAAGAAAACGGATAAGCTGTATAGTGTAAGATTGTAGTTCCCGGATCAAGATTTACATTCCAGAGAATGCTTCCGTTTTCTACTATTCCATTATGGCTGATCTTATTTAATGAATATCGAGCAGGAGGTTGTTCGATAATATTCACTGTTTTGGCAGATGATGATATGTTCGTGACTTCTATAAACACATCGATATCTTCTGAATAACCTGTAGGCGCAAGTTTTCGCTCTGCTAGGATTTTTGTTTCTGGAGTTAAGAACTCGACTTCTGATATTTTTGCATAGGCCAAGCTATCCCCATTCCCATAGACATCGTAAATAAGGTTATCATCACTGCCAGATACAGTCACTCGGTCTGAAACTTTATATTCTCCTACCTTCGGCCCGAATTCCGGCTTCAAGCCCCAATCAACAGTGGCGCCGAAGATGATGGGATTAGCGGTTTCCTGCGCTGAGCAAGGGATATCCAGTAGGAAAGAGAATGCAACGAAGCCGCAAAACAGAAGTATTAAATGAGTAGATGTTCGCCGGACCATGATTTCTCCTGCAATAAGAAATAGCATAATAAATCGAATAGTTCGATTATCTCAAAAAATTGCGGGAGAGTCTACTTGGATTAGCGAAAGAACTGGTTGGTTATCCACCCAGGATGGTGCGTGATTTAACTGATCCTCCAAAACGGCCTATGTCGCCGCTGCTGACCAGGCCGTTGCTGGATGTGTAAAGGGAGATGGAATCTCCGGTGATAGGATGCCATTCCACCCCGTTGGCGCCATGATCCGGACCATAACTGGAGATGCAGTAACCGGGGTGCCATTCATGGCGGCAGATACATTGGACAACCGCGCCCAACTGCCGTTGTAACTTACATATTGATAACTGAATACCGTGTCATCCGGATACCAGTTGGTTTTTTCACGCTGGGGTTTGAAGATATCGGTGTAGGATACGCTGGCTATATATGGAGTGGGAGTGGTTAATTCGTGAAGGTATTCGATATAGACCGAGTAGGACGAATGACCTTGCCCGTTTCCGATGGGCCATGGAAAATTATTGTTATCCAGTGAATACATCTCCAAGGCGGTTCCGAGGGCTTTGTGATCGCCCATTACCCGAGCCACGCGCGCCCGCGTCTGAGCGTTGAGAAAATTGGGCACGGCGATTGCCGCCAGTATCCCGATGATTGCTACAACAATTAATAATTCGATTAGAGTGAAGCCTGAATTTCTTTTCATACATCACCTATTTCTAATGTTATTAAGTTATGTTGTTTTTGTATATCCCCCTCACCCTAACCCCTGTACAGACCGGGTAGATGGGTAACACATGTTCGGGGACATGGGTTACAGTTTTTTATCAAAACCGGGATTTATCCCAGGTTATTGTTTGAGTTTTTTTTTAGGCATCTAGAGATGCTCAGGATAATTGGTTGGCTTAGAGGGAGGAGGTGAATATTTCACCTCCTGCATTATCCCTCGCACCTCGGATCGGCTATCCCTGGCGGGTTGCACTCCTGCAGCGCCCGCTTCCGTTTCGCCCAACCAATTTCTATTGTGACGCCTTTTTCTGGATTGCCAAGTTATCTTCTTTGATTTCATTCAAACGCAGATCGAGCGTCTTGATTTTTTGTCGGCAAAAATATACGTCCATCATCCCATCGGTCATAGCGGGTTTCAAGGCAACCGGGCATCCTACCAGGGCGCGGCTCACCCGGTAATCTTCACCACGGTACGCCACCCGACCTCCTTGTTGCACCTTCCTGATAATGCTGCCCGGCGCGTACTCGATATCCGGCAAACTTCCCGGATAAACAAAAGGACTGGACGTATAATGGTTAGCCGGGACATCCATATCCAGGGCTTCGTGAGGACGCTCAAAATTGTATTCATAACGCCACTCATCAAACCGCCTTTGGCAATATTCCAAATCCACAAACGATTCCCTTATCAGCAATTCTTGCTTAAAGGTCCGGTGAAATCGCTCGACCTTGCCTTGGGTTTGCGGATGGTAGGGGCGACCGTGATACACGCGAATACCCAATCGTATCAGCCATATTGTCAATCTGGTGTATTCGCAGGTTTTGCATCCTCCCCACGGACTTCCGTTATCCATCAACATCGCCCGAGGCATACCATACATCCTGAACACGCTTTCCAGGGAGTCTTGCACGGTTTCCCTTTGCTGATTGGCGCACGAAAATAATCCGGGAACAAAGCGCGTGCAATCATCCAGAATGCTGAGCGGATAACAGCGTGCTTTGAGCGTGGGAAAATCTCCTTTGAAATCCATTTGCCACAATTCGTTGGGCGTATCTTTTTCAAAACGCTTATAGGCTTTGTGCTTGTGACTTTCCTTTTCATCCAGCAATCCCAGTCGGCGTAACACGGCAGTAATAGTGCTGGCGCTAGGAACATTTTCGTATCCCAATTGAATCAGACGAGAGCGAATTTTGCGTCCTCCCCATCCTTTTTCGCGATTTTCTGTAATGGCTTGCTCGATAGACTTATCTGTTTGATGAGGGCAAGTATTGGGTTTTTTGGAACGGTCTTGGAGATTTTCGCCTCCTCCTTCTTTGTACCGTTTGATCCATTTGTAACCCGTCTTACGGCTGATATCAAACCGTTTACATAATTGGCTGATGTTGCTTTCTTCTTGCTGGCTCAACAATACGAATTCTTTTCTCAGAGACATAAGGTCCACCTCGTTCCAGGGCATATTCTTCGCCTCCTTTCAAGGCTAGAATACACTCAGGGAATGTGTTACCTATGTCCCCGAACACCTGTTACCCATGTCCCAGGCCTTTACAACCCCAGCGGGAGAGGGGACAACACGGTTAACTTAATGACATTGTCTTAGCCCTTTTCTGGAGGGGGAGAGGACTTAGTGATCCGATGAGCGTTTTAGTAGTTTTGTTTGTTGAGGGTGAATACCCAGCCAGTCCACTTTACCATCTTCGAGATGATAGATGGCGCCGATAACTTTCAATCGACCGTCTTTAATCCGTTCTCTCGTGGCGTGGCTGGTTTTGAGTAAATCGTCTATTGATTGCCAGACATTGGCTTTTATCGCTGCGCTGACAAGATCATTTCCATGTAAATTGGGATGTTCGCTTTGAACTTTTTCTATGGCTGGTTTTATATTATCTACTAACGCCGGGATACTGCCATGCAATTCCGCCTTAGTCGCAACCGCCGTAACTGCCCCGCAAGATGTATGTCCCATCACGACCAGGATTGGCGTACCTAGATGATCGACTCCATATTCAATAGAGCCAACCTCATCGGTATCGCATACATTCCCGGCCACTCGTATAGTAAAGATGTCGCCTAAACCTGTATCGAAAATGTGTTCTGGCGCAACGCGTGAATCTGAACAGGTTATTACTGTCGCATAGGGATGCTGCCCGCTCAATAATTCTTTAAGACGCGCTTTATCCAAATGGGGGAAGGTTCTGTTTCCACTGACAAATCTATGGTTTCCATCGCGAAGCATTTTTAATGCTTTTTCTACAGAGTCTTCCTGGTTTGTATTTTGGGATAATCCCTCTGCGATTCCGAATAATCCCACCAGTATAACTAAACCCATTATTAACCAATTGCGTAAGTTCATGATTTTTCTCCTCAAATAACCACTGGTTCGATGCCGAATAGATTGCAATACCATTGTAGTTCTTTCTTGTAATCGCCGTAGAAGAATATTTGATGAAATCCGGGGTAATCCAGATATTGCTCTACACCATCCAGTTTAATCAGCACCGAAACCACGCATCCACCTGCCGGGGGGACTGATATATTCTTCATTACTTCACCCGCTGATATTATCATGCGGTGCGGTTTACCTTCTTCGGCGTTCAACTCCACATCGGCTACCGTAACTCTTTGTCCCGGTTTCCAACGGGGGATGGGAACCGCATCACGGTTGCCGTGATGATGGGCGATATGGAACGGCTCTGGTGGGCGGTCGAATCCTTCCAGACGGGTCGGGCAGGTGCAATGCGCTCCAATTAAGCCTCCGGCCAAGGTCTCGGCCACCGGGTCTTGCTGGAATCCCGGGCGGTCGAATAGATATTGAACCAGCGCATGAGTAACCGCGGCGCCCAGATCGGCCTCACATGCGGCGGGGATGCCATGATCGAGCATACGCGACCAGGAGATGCAGGGCAGGCTGATAGGCTTATCGTGCAACGCCCCCAGGCAATCCATGGTGATCGCGTCGCCCTCCTCACGCTCCAGGATGGTGCGCGCCACGACATAACTCTTAACGCCATTGATCACATCCTGCTTACTGGCCTTATGTACCTTCTTTGCTCTGCGCAGGTATTCGCTGGCGATTTGCTTGACTTCCTTGGTCACTGGAGTCTGGTTGTATATCTCAGCAAAAGTGTTGGCGGGTATGTAGCGTAAACTTGTTCCGATGCCGGCTATCTGCGCGTCTCTGCGTTCCTCGCCTTTGATGACGATGTAGCGCGTCTCGCGTAGTTTGGCGTTAGCTTTGATCATTTTCATACCAAACGCCGCCTGGCTGAAATCGGAGGTCGAACTTACGAACACGCCTTTGCGGTTGGCGAAATAATCTGTGTTGGTGGTAAACGACGTTCCGACGGGAGAGAAGATAACTGTCGGGATGCCCAGCTCAGCCGTCTTGCGGGCGGTGGGCCATGCATGTTGCTGGCGGTCCATCATGACCAACAGCAGACCGTCAGGTTTCTGCTGCGCGGCCTGCGATGTCCATTGATCGGCTTCTTCTTCCGAATAGATCGGTTCGGAACGCAGGTCCAGTTTCATGCCTAAAGACTGAGCCGTCTTGATGATCTGTTCTTTATAGTTTTCCAGAGCCGATTTGCCGTCATAAACCTGCCCGGGCCACCACATGCCATACTCTTCCTTACGTCGCACAAAAGCCGCTTTCAGCGTAGTTGTATATTTAGACGCCGGACCGCATGGCTTAATGGTCTCACCACCCCAGGCGCTGCTGGCTATAAGCCCGGACGACAATAAAACTCCCCCCACCGAAGCCCCGGCGGCCGTATTCAAAAAAGTACGCCGCGAACAACATCCACTATGTTTATCATCTGAAGAACACATATCCCATATCTCCTTTAAGAAACAGATCAGTAATGATCTAATATCTCATGAAATATGGTGTGTTGTAAACTGGAAGCCTTGGTTTTTGTAGGTAACATTATTACAGAGTGGGCTATACATTCAGCCCACTCTGCCTGATTAACCATGCATTATTAATCCAATGGAACAACCCACATGTTGCGGTAAGACACGCGGTCCATGCTGTGGTCTTGTAGGAGGATTGAGCCTGTCAGGGGCAGGTTGCTATTGGCGCCATAATTCAGCAAAACATTATCATGGATAATGGTTCCGTTGTGTTTGACAGTGATAACGGCGGCTTTGATTATGTTTCCATTCTGGTCGGAGCGGGGGGCCTTGAAGGTTATATCGTAGGTTTGCCATTCCAATGGTGGGAGGCAAACGTCGGCGGTTGGTACGGCGAATTTGTAGATTCCGCCGCATAAATTGTCTTTGACTTCAAGCCCGAAACTGTCCAGAACCTGAATCTCATAACGCTCTTGGATATAGACGCCGCTGTTGCCCCGCGCCTGTCCCCGGTCGTTGGGCATGAAGGGAGTCTTGAATTCGAGGTGAATTTGGGCGTCGCCGAATTTTCGTTTGGTGCTTATGCTGCTGCCTGCAATGCGGATGGCGCCATTGTCATCCAATTGCCAATGAGGCGCGATATTCCATTCATATTTCAGCAACTGTTCAGCATCAGGCGTCTTCTTGTTTGATAGTAAAACAACAGCATCTTCAGGAGGTTTCATTCCGAGAGTTGGTGATGATAAAAATACCTGGCGCAGGCTGAACTTGGATTCAGCATCATCAACTTTAAGCGTTCCCGTAAATTGTCCGCTAATAATTTCCGCTTTGATGTTATAGGATTTAGCCAGTTCAGTTTTTCCCTCGAAGATAGTCTTGCTTTGATTTTTGGCGCCTGGAATCTCAAGGCGCGTCTTATCATCCATAATAAAAGCCGCATGATATTTGCCCTGGCCATAAGCGATAACCTTGGCGTTCAATGCGCGGTCCTTGTATGGCCCGGATTCAAAGGCGCCCTGCCAGTTGCCCATTATCATTCGTTGAGCGGTGTGCTCCCGGTTTTGGAAGTTAAATACCATTGATTGGAATACGCCATTTTCATCTTTCTTGAATTCGATTTGAAAAGGTATATTCAGGATAGGGACGTTATCGTTATTAAAGACTGTTTCAGATTGACGGGTGAGTGGGAATCCTACTGGTATAAACGGAGTGGAAAAAATAAGTTTTTCCTCTTCTTGCGCGATAGTAATAAGCAAATCATTTAAACGATACTTACCGCAAAAAGCATCCAGAGAGTCCAACGATGCGGCATGAATAATAGAAGAACAAAAAACAAAAAGCATAGCAAGGATAAATCGTCTCATAATTGTCCCCAATCATTTCTATGGATTTTTATATAACCCAATAATCTCATAAACCGACATTATATGTCAATGCATTGAGCAGCAGGCAACAGGGTAGGCTAAAAGCGAAGCGTAGCCACCAAATATCAACCTACGTCTACCATCTAATTTCTCCTAAGGTATGATAGATTTCCTCTATAATTAATGGCATAATGTAATAAGGTTAATCAATCCGTAGGCAATTTATTTATATAAAAGGGAAAAAGCCATTATGAGAGACCAATTCTCACGCCGCGATTTTATAAGAAACACTGGTTTAGGCGCCCTGTCTCTATCCAGCGTCCAAATTGGAAGAACGCAGGATCAAAAGAAACCTAATATCCTGTTACTCCATGTCGACCAGCATCGCCATGATTGTTTAGGGGTTTGCGGCAACCGGGATGTGCTAACCCCTAATATCGATAAACTGGCAGCCGATGGAGTGCAATACGAGAACAGTTTTTGCCCATATCCGGTTTGCACGCCATCCCGCTATTCCTTGATTTCCGGCCAGTATGTCCATCAACACGGAGGATTCAACAACCGGAGCACGCTTTCACCAGACATCGATACATTCCCCAAACAATTACGTTCAGCAGGATATAAAACCAGCGCCGTCGGTAAAATGCATTTCACTCCCACCTATCTGGATGTCGGTTTTGACAAGATGACCCTGTCTGAACAGGATGGCCCGGGCCGGTGGGATGATGACTATCACCGCTATCTGATGAAACATGGTTTGGTAGACCGCAATGATCTGGTTGACCAGCGCAGTGAATACCGTAAAAACGCACCTCAGGAATACCGGGATAGTTTCGGAGCAATGGTTTCCAACCTGAAAGAAACCGACCACTCAACAACCTGGGTAGGAAATAGGGCGGCTGAAGATATTAACGGTTGGGATGAGTCATCTCCCAATTTACTAATGGTTGGATTCATCAAACCGCATCATCCCTTTGATCCACCCGCTCCCTGGAATGAGATGTATGATCCTGACAAAATGAACCTTCTTCCCGGCTGGACGGAAGACTGCCTGGAATATGATTATCAATACAGCAAAGGCTATTTTGATAACAAAACCCTCAACAAAAAGGCCTTACGCAAGGTGATGGCCTATTATTACGCCACCATATCCCATATCGATGCCCAAATTGGAAACATAATTAAACTGCTGAAAAAGAGAAATATGTATGATGATACTATGATTATTTTCACCAGCGACCATGGAGAATATCTGGGATTTCACCACATGCTGTTGAAGGGTAATTATTTGTACGATCCCCTGGCCAAGGTTCCTTTGATCATCAAGAATCCCGGCAGTTTTAAGGCGGGAACAGTTTCCAAAAATCTGGTAAATAATATCGACCTGGCGCCAACCATTCTGTCCTCGGCTGGAATCAAACCGGGTATCAGCATGAAGGGATTCGATTTAAACAGCCCAAACTCCGGTCATGAAACAATCTTCAGCGGCAGAACAAGCGTCATGGCTCGTACTAAAACCCACAAACTGATCCAGTCAGGTCGTAAAAATGCCCCGAACCTGTTCTTCGACCTCCAAAAAGATCCATTGGAAATGAATAACCAATATGATAATCCAAAATATAAAGCTGAAATCAAAAAACTGACGGATTCAATCAATGCCTGGCAACCGGAAGAGTATCGTCAGAAAAAAACATTCGTAGATCATAACGCCCCGCAAATCAATCAACCCAATGTACCCTCATCAGATCTGAGTCACCGCGAGGAGATTATTGATTATTATAAGAAGAATACATGAACATCCAGCTGAGCGGGATGGAAAAATGAGTAGGGTGGGTCGCGCTTTTCCGACCCACCAAAGCGAAGTGTGATGGGACAAAGCGCCAGCGCATCCCATCGGTTTTGAATTAACTGTGCATATACGCAAA
The DNA here is from genome assembly GCA_963662285.2 of bacterium. Taxonomy (GTDB): domain Bacteria; phylum Hinthialibacterota; class Hinthialibacteria; order Hinthialibacterales; family Hinthialibacteraceae. The sequence continues at coordinate 667,649 of CAXXMV010000006.1, read as the reverse complement.
CAAAAAAAAGTGCGCTCAGGGAGCGAATCCTGAGCGCGAGTGTTCGATATGTGTTCAGAAGGATGTATGAGTCCTTTTTAATTTTTCATTGATTCAACTATTTCATTCAGATCAGATTCAATTTCGAATGGATACTGGTCGAGTAATTGCCGCAGGCGTCGATGGGTTTCTAATTGTTTTGCTTGTTTGCCTTCGGAGTTATAGATTTCTTCCAGCATTTTCAAGCGTCTTGCCAGACAGCGGCGGTCTTTACTGCACCGGGTGGCCATGTCGACCACTTCTTCGAATATAACTTCTGCGTCGTCGTAATTTTCTTTGATGAAAGACCAGAAGCCGGTATCTTCAAACAGTCCGCAGATACCGCAGTTGTAGTAAACGTTCATACTCATAATGCGCCTCTTTTTGATCAGATTTCGGATATGCGCCGCAGGGGGCGATTGATACCGATTTATTACTTAATGCCTTGTATAATGTCCATTATTCTTTTTCAGCGCTGAAATCATTTCGTAAACCAGGAACTGCGAAAGCGCGTTGCCGACATGCGGCTCGAAGGATAATGCGCTATCAGAAGCCTCGCCGGGTTGCACGAAATAGGTCACTACTTTTTTACCCGCTTCGATCATAATTCCGGTGGGTTCGCTGATTTCCTTTTTGACCAAAGTTCCGGGGATGCGTTTTGCGTCAACCGATTTCAGGATAAAGACGCTGTCGCTCTCCTTGATGGCTTTTAAGACATCGTCGAATGATCCCGGACGCGCCGTCAAGTCGGTTTGCAATGGATATCCGGTGCGCAGCAGGGTTTGAGCCATCATCCAGCCCAAGCCTTTGTTGCGGGCTAATTTTTCATCAGGCGCCAGAAAAGTGACGGTTTGACCTTGGCTGTCTTTGATCTGAAAGCGGCTGATCCACTGGGGCAGGTCTGAAGAAGACCTGTCAACGCTTGTTGAACGTTTGACCGGACGAAAAGCCGAATAAAGAATCTCGCTGATTTCCTGATTGTCGAATTTCTCTCCGGAATAATAGAGCACCTTGTTTAAGCGGTATGCTTTTTCCTGGGCGTTATCTTTGTCTTCGGCCACGGCGATTTTAACGTCTGGATGCATCTGGTTGATGATCCTGATCAGCCTGGGGCCGCTGATGCCGAACGCGCTGGCATCGAACAGCAGCATGTGGATATTTTCTTTATCCAGCGTCCTTTGGATATCCATATATGAATCGACCACTCTGATGTTGCAACCCAGATCGTTGATGCGGGTTTTGGTTTGCGTCCAGTTTGCTTCACAGTTAGTGGCCAGAAGAACAGTGCGATTGCTCAATGACTGGAGTTCTTCAGTAAGGTTGTCTGGCAGAACCGAGGCAATCCATCCCTCTCCACAAGGATCGTCAGCCGCCAGTTGGGGATTCTCGACCAGATCGGGATTAACCTGCTGAATGACTCCCGTTACGGGCGACGGAATGGAATATGTCAGTCCGTTTTGCATGGTGAATGAGGCCAAGGGCAGCCCCCGGAAAACTTTGTCATCTTTTTTAGGCAGCTGAACCTTGATATTGCCGCCTTTTTCCAACCCGGCGATCAGTGAACCGACGCGAACCGTAGCTGCCTTTGTTTCATCATCAGTCGATTCCAATTGCAGCCAGGCTTCATCATGAAAATGGAATTCACTTTCGCGCGGCTTATACTCTTCTTTATGCTGCATTGAAGCAAATAAAGACAAAGCTGTTTGTTGATCAATGGCTGGAGCAAGAGCCTTGACTTCAGTCTTGATAACAGGTTTTTTCTCATCTTCCTCCGCGAAGATTCGTTCGACGGCTTTAATGATTTCGTCGGGCGTAAATGGCTTGGGAAGGTAATCGGACGCGCCCAGTCTCATGGCTGCTGTAGCCGAGGGAACGCTGGCGTATCCGGTGATAATCATTACCGGTAAATCGGGATGCGTTTTACGTAATTCAGTGATGAATTCAAGCCCGTCCATACCAGGCATTTTCATGTCCACCAGAATGAGAGAATAGTTGTTTTGTTCGATTACCCGGTTTAGACCTTCACGGGAATCAGTGCATGCTTCAACCTGATAACCAGCCCGGTTGAAAATCCGCTTGCAACTTTGTCCGACAATAGGTTCGTCATCTACAACAAGCAGTTTGCGTTCCGTCATCATGATATTCTCTCCTTAAGATGATGCCTGTCTTTTACTGAGTGCGCATCTTGTATGTTTGATACATCAATCAGTAATTGCATCTATCGTGCCAACAACGGAAAATCAGGTTGGATGTAGTGGAGATTTATGGATTCGTTGATATGTAAGAGCAAGATTTGTAATGACTTATTGGATGAAAAATATTGTTGAGATAGAGATGCAGTCAGTTAAACGATGTTAAATGCTGGAGCGTTTCGGGCTGGAAAACCATGAATAAGTGTATGAAGGAATCTTACACTGTAAGGAAGGCGAGGTAGAGATTATCCAAAAGACAGAAAGGGGAGCATCGGCTTCTAGCCGGTATGTGTCCCCGGTCAAAGCCCTTTGTGCCAAGATACCTTCCTCACATGCAAAATCCTCATGACGCCATTGGAAATTTCAAACCTTGGATATCATTCGATCCCAACAATAATTCATAGCATTAAAAGTTATACATCAATAGAAACAATCCGGTTAGGAAGGGATTGATGCACCGGCTAGAAGCCGATGCTCCCCACTCCCCACTACCTACTGAATCAGTTTTTGTCCTGTAATCCATATTTGGAAACCAGGGCATGAAGCTGGGTTCGTTGCATACCGACGTCTTCAGCAGTTTTGGTGACGTTATAATCGTTCCGTTCGAGCGATTGGAGTATGAAACTGCGTTCTATTTCCTGCACGGCGGCGTCTCGCGCCTGTTTCTTATATTCTTTGAAATCTTCCCATTTCTGGGGGATGGATGACGGCGTCTTGATAGTTTGATTGTTGCGGATTTCGGGCGGCAGGTCTGCGGGAGTAATGCGGTCTGAGTTGCATAAAATGGCCAGGCGTTCGACGATGTTTTTGAGTTCGCGTACATTACCCTGCCATTTGTAGGACTCCATCAGAAGGATGGCCTCTTGGCTGAATCCCTGTATTTCAATAGGATTATGCTTTTTGAACCGCTCCAGAAAGTACATCATCAACAGAAGGATATCGCCTTTGCGTTCACGGAGGGGCGGCATGTATATTGGTACAACGTTGATGCGGTAGAAGAGGTCTTCGCGGAATTCCTTGTTTTCGATCATCTCATTGAGGTCGCGGTTGGTGGCGCCAATCAGGCGAATATCGACATCGGTTTCAGATGCGTCGCCCACTTTCTTGACTTTATGAGTCTCCAACACGCGCAACAGTTTGCCCTGAGTTTCGAGGCTGATGTTAGATAGTTCATCCAGAAACAGGGTTCCCTTATGGGCTGCTTCGAATAGGCCTTTTTTGGTTGATACAGCGCCGGAGAATGAACCTTTGACGTGTCCGAAGAGTTCACTTTCGAGCAGCGATGGGGTTAAGGTGCTGCAATCACAGGGGATAAAGGCTTCATTGCAGCGGGGACTCAGTTTATGTATGGCGCGGGCCGCAAGTTCTTTACCTGTACCGCTTTCACCTGTAATGAGAACCGTACCGTCGGTATGGGCTACCCGTTGGATCATGGAGTAGATTTTTTCCATGGCTTTGCTCTCACCAAGCATTCCCTCAAAACCGCTGCGTTCTTCGAGTCGTTTCCGTAGGGCGATGTTTTCCTGGATCAAAGCCGAGCGTTCTAATACCCGTTTGACGACGATCCGCATTTCGTCGGGGGTGAAAGGTTTACTGATATAATCGGCGGCGCCCAGTTTCATGGCCTGCACGGCGGTCTCTACGGTTGAGTATCCGGTCATCATGACAATCTCAGAAAAGGCGCCGGATTGTTTGATCTGTTTAAGAATCTCCAGGCCGTCGATATCCTGCATGACGATATCCAATAAGATCACATCATAAGATTCGGTCAGGGCTTCTTCTAATCCAAGCCGGGGATTCTGGATGGTTTTGATATTATATCCATCTTGAGTAAGTATTCTGGTGCAGCTGAGACAGACTACGCCTTCATCATCAATAACCAGAATACGGGCGGGAGTGGTTTGATTAGGTTCCATGTTTTGAGACTTTAGATCGTTCAAGTTACTTTTATCCTTTGCAGCAATGATTCTTGGTTTTGCTTTTAGCCCACCATCCGTTTGGTTATGGTTTAATCGTCGGTGGTTTTCAAGGGTAGAAAATACACTACCCTTGGCGCCCGCTATCGCTTTTAGCCCACCCTATGCGCTGAGATTGAAGCGTTGGATCCCTCCCCCAAGCCTGGGGGAGGTTAGGGGGTTGTTTTCAAAACCTTGGATTTTTCAATTGATGTTATAATCATAATCTAACCGCCGGGCGCCAAGGGCAAAACTGCATTGTGTCCAGCCCTTGATTAAGCCACCTATTATAACAAATTAGATGACTTTTATTTATTTTCAATGTCAGGTATTTAACGTAGTTTTAAGTAAGTTAAAAACATTGCAGTAAATCATATCCATCCTACGCCCTGTTCAACAATATCTTAAAAACACCCATAGACTAACACGACCCCCGCTTATTAAGCGAGGGTCGTGATGTTAAAGTCATATAGATTATTGAAACTATCTACTATTTCTTATTAAAGACCAGAGTCGGGTCGAGTGGATAGCGTCCAAAACTTTTACCATAAATGGCTAGGCCGCCCGCTAGAGATTCGCTAACCTCAAGACGAATCACGATCTCTTTCTTCTTAAAGGCTTTTTGCAATACATCTTGGGGTATAGTTGCGTTTATCAAATAACCATAAGATCCGGCTTCGCGTAGCCGTTTATCGCGTTTTTGTGAATTCCACGATAGGACGCCGCGATGATCGGCGGGATCATCATTCAGATAGAATGAACCGACTGACTGACCGTCGACTGTAATTTTCACCATAGATGGAGTTTCGTATTCATCAGTCATGGGATAGGAATTCTTGTTCTGGCTTGGATCATGCAATCCACCACCAGTCATGTAATCACTAGTATCCTTCTTTTGGCCTTCTTTGTCCTTGCCGAATAGTTGCTTGGCCGATGCTTCAAGACGAAGCGAGGCGGAAGCATAATCATCCAAATTTATCTTCTCCGGCCAAGGGATTTTGTATTCAAAATATCCGGCGCCGGCGCCATTAACCTTTAAGCCGTCAAGCACGTTCCATTGTTTGAGAGACCACTTGGCATCAGAAAAACTTGATGGATCAATGGTGACTTTATGCCAGTATTCTTTGCCGCTTTCAACCATGAATGTAGTGAAGTTGCGGTGCAATACCTGTCCGGTTTTATCTTTGACACAGGTGCGCAGAACAGTAAGAAATTCGAACTCAGGCATGGTAACCATGATTGGTTCAAGTTCCCGGTTCATCCAGGGAGCAGCCGCAATGGCTCTGGATGATTTATCCAGTTTATGCAAACCGCCGAATTCATCCCAACCAACCAGCTCCCATTCGAGAGTGAAATCCTGCGGCTCGAATGAATCAGTGAAAATTGACAGATAAGCGGGAACGCTGATGCGCTCTCCGGCTTTAACAGTACTGCACAATTCGTCAGCCAGCGCAAGGTAAACTGGAGAATGTAAATCCTGTAAAGTCATGCCCGGAACCAGTTCATCAAATCCGGTGAATTTTTCCGAACGGTCAAAACGCCAGTAGCCGTTCCATTCATTGATTACGTCATGATGCTCGGTATAGAGCCAGCCGCTGCATTGGGGATGACGGCGGAATTGATCCATCATCTGATGGTAATCCCAACTCCAATCAACATCGCCGGTGCTGCCTTCATAACCCCAGACATTGCCGCACTCGCTATTAAACATTGGTTCCTTGTTCTGCTTATAACCTTTTGCGTAATTCCACTCAGAACCTTCGAAAGTTTTGGCGCAATACTCATCCAAAATCCCCTTCCATTCATAACCGGCTTTATAGGCATGCCAGGTATTGATATCGGTGACGGTATGGTCATTGAGGCAGGGAGAGTTATCTTCAACCAGGCGGGTTGGATCCAACGATTTAGCCTTCTTTAACATTGATACAACCCATTGCTGGGTTTCGGGAAGATATTTATTCCCGGTCTTAAGCCCCCAGGTTTCATTGAAGATGATCCATGAGAAGACTGCCGGATGATTGAAATCGCGTGCGATCATCTGCGGCAAAGAGGTTTCGACTTCCTGGCGCATATCTTCGTCAGGGGCGCCCCAACTATTAGGCAGGTCTTCCATGATCAACATGCCCAATTTATCTGCCCAATATAACTTGCGGGGAAGAGGAACCTTGACGTGAACCCGCATTCCGTTGAGACCGATGCTCTTGCTGCGCAAAATTTCATCGCGCATAAATTCGTCGCTGGGGAAGGTATAGTAACCATCAGGATGGTAGGCCTGATCCAAGGTTAATTGCATATAAACCGGTTTGTTATTTAACGCGATATAGGGAAATTCAGTACCCGGCAGATTAACGACGCTTATTTTTCTCATGCCGAAATAGGCGTCTACTGTATCTTTGATCAATGAATCGCCTTCGACGGAGACGCTCACTTCATACAAGAATGGATCATCCAAAGTCCAGAGGCGGGGTTTAACGATAGGGATTTCGAACTCTATCTCCTGCGCTCCCTTTTTAATTGTCTGAGTTGATTTTGCTAATCCATCCTGCTTAAAATCGATATTCAGCGCTACATCACCGGGCGCCGCTTCGAGTAGTGCTGCTTTGACAATAACCTTTTGATTATCGATATCCGGATAAAAATGAACTTTGCGCAACACAGCGGTTCCACGGGCTTCTAGGTATGGGGTTTGCCAGATGCCGCGGGCGTTACCATAACCCTGTTTGCCGTATAGGGTAAACTGACGCCGTACGTCATCAGCGCGAACCACCAGTTGATGATCCTGTCCGACCTTGATATGACTGGTCAGTTCAAACTCAAAGGGAAGATAACCGCCTTGATGTTCGCCGATTTTGACGCCGTCCAGCCAGATGCTCGTGCGCCAGTCGCAAGCGCCGATGACCAAGAAAACCCGGTTATCTTTCCATGATTCTGGAATGCATATCTTGCGGGTATACCAACCGATATCGGCTTCATCTTCGACGCCGGATAATTTTGATCCCCAGGGGAAAGGGACGGTAATCTCTTTGGTGTAAGCGGTTTTATTGAACCACTCTTCAGTGATTCCCCGGTCTTTAGCGTCGAATTCAAATTTCCACACGCCATTAAGATTGATCCACTGAGACCGGACAAAATCGGGCCGTGGATGTTCTGGAAGTGGAATCGAGCCGCAATAAGCCGTTGATGACAATAAAATAGTTGCGGCAATCGATAGAAAAATCGCTCCATAACGTTTTTGTAATTTCATAATTCCAAATCTCCTCATTTCCAAAATTTCATGAATATAAAATCTTATTTGTACATACAATACTTTGGATAATAAATTATTTTGTCCAGAAATCGATAACCATTACGCCGTCTTTGGCCATAACCGGGCCAAGCACGCCGCCAAAGGCTCTATGGGCGGGATAGAGCAGATAGGCATCACGGTCTTTAGCGCTTTTGAAAGTCAGGATGAAGCAATGAGTAAAGCCACGGGTTAAGTTTTCCGGGCTGACATTGGTTCCGCATTCAAGATTGATGATGGTAGGAATTTTCTGTTGCAGGTCTTTGAACGCCTGAACAACTTTGTCAATTTCAGCTGATTTGGCATCTTCTTTGAACTTAAAGCAGACCACATGCTTTAAGAGTCCCTGTTGTTCTTTGCTGAAATCAACGCTGGCAAATGATATGGCGCCGACCAGACCAACTATAATCAACAGCGGCAGTAAAAATCTAACGCTTTTCATTTTATAAGTCTCCTTTTTATATCATTAAATAATTAACATTTCAATCTAACTCAAAGAAATTATCCGTTTTCACTGCATGAAACAAGTGAACAGCAACATGTAGATAACTATATCTGAATATGACGAGCCACAACTTTAGCGATATGCCACGAGTCTATCAATGGCTTCCATGAGGAACGCTGGCTGGATTCTTCGGTATAGATGCATTGAATAGGAGTCTCTTCGATTTTCATGCCCAATTTATGCGCCATAAGTATCATCTCGGTTTCAACGGCGTAACGGTCTGAATGTATCAGTGGAAGCAAGCGCTTCAAAGCGGAACGAGAAAACAAACGGTAACCGCATTGCAAATCGCGTAAATCACAGCCGGTTATTGCGGCGATTAGTCTGGAAGAGTAGATATTGGAATAACGACGGATGAGGGGGATATCCGGCGTATCAAAATTTCTCCAACCAACCACGATATCGGCCTTTGACTGCTCAAATAATTGCGCGAACCGGCTGATATCCGATGGATCATGCTGACCATCACTATCGATGGTTATGATGGCTGAACAATCATCTTGTTGTATTAAATGGGCGAATCCATCCCGTAAAGCGGCGCCCTTTCCTCTATTATGGCGCCAGCCAATTGACTCGGTCTGGCATTGCTGGAGGCATTCCGCCGTATTATCCGTACTGCCATCATTAATGGTTAGAATTCGCTCTGCATATTGCCTGCATTTATCAACCACATCAGTAACTGCGTCGCCGCAGTTATAGCAAGGGATAAGGATAGCGATAGAACCGTCCGGAGTAAGTTTCTGTTTCATAGGACTATTTTAGAATCATTATTGTAAGGAAAAAGTCCAATAGCGTTATCCTCTCCTTTATCAAGAAGGTATGATTGTACATAATTCAGATAAAGCATGGTGAAAGGTTTTAGTAATGGCTTCAGGAAATCTTATGGAAAAAGTGGATTGGAAACAGGCCTCCCGGTGGATTCCGGTAGTTCTGCCATTGACAGTTTTTTGTCTTCCGCAATTCCAGACCACCTTCCAGGAAGATTTGATCCTACTTGCTCTAACCGTTTACCTCAGCCTGCGGGCATTAAATGACCAGCGCCTGGAGCTGACGGAACAAAGCCATACATTACTAACCGCCATGTTATGCGCTATACCTTATGCAATTGGATGGCTAGGTTTTTTGCGCGGCTATGGAGACTCACTGGGTTGGTTGACGGTTCTCTTCCCTATGCTGCTGCTGATAGGGATTATCTACCGCCCAAAGGTTCAGTTATGTCCCTGCGGGGCTTATCCAGTGTTTTTGTTGACTATTTGGATAGTAACGTTTTTTGGTTTTATGGTTGCAGGGCTTGCTTCACTCATATCCCATACTGAATTATGGCAAGAAGCGCCATTGCTGGATTCTTCAATTATTCCTTCGCTTATGGTTCTTCCCGTTATTGGATGCATAACGATTATTGCCAGATCAATGCCTCAGATGAAACGGGGCAGGCGCCATATACCATTACTATTGATTCTGGGATTCACAACGCTGAGCGTCTGGGGCGGTAATTTTAAGACATGGAGTTTATGGTATCAGGCGGGTCGATTGGAACGGGCGTGGACTCCCTTTAAGTATGACGCCCCCCAGGATATCGCTAGAGCTGAACGCAAACCATATCAAGCCGCTTATAATTACAACCTTGTATACGACCGACTTTTGGTGAAAGGCGATATTCCCAAGTTTTTGAATTGGCCGTTTTTTATGCGCTACCGCATGGCTTATCAGGCGATGCGCAAGAACGACCCCAGATTATGCGCCCACGCCCTGCCTCCAGCTGGCGATTATCCCACAAAACATATTGATCTATTCAAAAAACTATGGCATTACGAATTCATGTGGGACATGCCGGAGACTAGACCCGATTACGCAAAAAATAGCCGCGTCTGGGTGGACGCGGAGATGGATGTCGAAACAAAAACTTTTTACTCGCTTGACCGCTGGGGAAGAGTTTATATCATCCACGAAAGATATCTGTGGCGCGACTGGACTCCAGCTGAAGATTTCAATGACGCGATTGATCTGGAAATAGTTGATGGAGTCTATGTAGTTCTGCGAACTAACGGTGAGATACTGACCTCTGAGCCGCTGGAAATTCTTGAAAACATAGCAGCGTTTCCTGAAGGTCATAATCATACGGTAGATATAGAGTTTCTACCTGATAACTCAGCCGCTTTCATCATCAATAATTATGGCGAGATGATTATTGCAGGTAAGAAGCCCAAAATCTTTCCTGATAGCAATAAATTACAGTTTAAGATTCCAGCCATCGTAGATATGGAACTGGAACCATTCGGAAATGGTTATTACCTGCTGGATCAGTATGGCGCGGTTCATTCTAACCAAATCAGCGGATCGCCCTCCATACCGCACCAGTCGCCGCCAGTGGCTAAATCATTGCTGCCTTATTGGACTAACCTGGATATGGCTATAGACCTGGAACTTGATCCGCGTGGACGTGGACTGTATGTATATAATCGCCTGGGAGAGATATTCACTATCGCAGTCAGTCCCTTCTTTGAAACCTATCGGCCAGAAAAGGCGTATCCATACCGGGGCGTGAGTCTTATGATTGATCCAGATGCACATTTATTTACGATGGAATCAAATGGGAAGGTAGTGGAGATTAATTAACTAACTTTTCCAATTGGTCATGTAAATCCCCCCTAACACCTACAGCCCCTTGCGGGCGCCAAATACGGGTGCCAAGGGTAGTGTCCTTTCTACCCTTGACTAAATCTACGATAACCCAAAGACCTTTACCAATAAGAACAACAGAACCATAACAATCATCTCGATCAATAACATTTCCATGAGGTAGCATTGTTATTCCATTTATGCCAATATTTATAAATAAATTCGTATAATCTAACCAAATTGGAGCGAAATCAATGAAGATGCGCTTATTATCAATTCTCTCTTTCATTTTAGTTTTTTCTATTAACTCAATAGCTGATGTATCACAGTGGACTCATTTCACTATCGCCAAACCTTTGCCGGGTGAAAAATGGGGTACATCCGGGCCGGTGCTGGCTGACTTTGATGGCGACGGCGATTTGGATATTGCTCTATCCCGGCGCACGGTTGCTACTGCGTACTGGTATGAACGGGTGACTGATAATAAATGGATTCAGCATACTATGGGCAGCGCAAAAACCCTGGATAAATGTCTCGGTGCGGCAGTATTGGATATAGACCATGATGGCTGGCTGGATGTAGCCATGAACTATGTCTGGTTCAAAAATCCCGGCAATCTTAAAGAAAAACCGGATACGCCCTGGCCCGGAAATTCTTATGATGGCGGCAAGCACGACATTGTAGCCGCCGATATCAATGGCGATGGAAAAAAAGATATAGTAGCCGATATAGGCGTCTTTTGGTTCGATACGGCCAATAATTTAGAAAAACACCGCATTTGCGAAGACCACGATTTTCATGGCGGCGACGCCCCGAACGGCATCGGCGATCTGGATGGCGATGGTGACGCTGACGTAGTGTTACCTGGACTGTGGTACGAAAATCCGGGACAGGGCGTTGGTACATGGAACCAGCACCAGTGGCCCCATGTGTTGATTCCTAAAGCCTCTTATGGAACAAGCGCCCGCAGCTGGGTGGTTGATCTGAACCATGACGGACGTAATGACATTGTATACAGCGATTGCGACACAGGTTTTTCGCATGTCTATTGGATCGAAAATCTGGATAAAGGCCAAATATGGAAACAACATAAATTATCCGACCCACCCGTAGCGCAAGGCGATGTTGAAGGTACTGGATCATTTCATTCGTTGGGCGTGGCTGATTTTGACGGTGATGGAGATTTGGATATCTTTGGCGGTGAACAGGAAGATCCCGACACATATATGATGAGCAGCGGGAAACTGCCCATGCGCCCTCCAGGCATGAAAGAACGCGGAGTCATCTGGGAAAACACCGGAACAAAAAAAGAACCAGTCTTTAAACCAGTTGTATTCCATATTGATAACCCCGGATGGCATGAAGCCCAGATCGGCGATGTGGACGGTGATGGAGATATCGATATCGTATCAAAAATATGGAACTCGGACGGCGGCGAATATCATGCCGACTTTTGGCGGAATGATAATGTAAAATCTGGAACAGAATACATTAACCTAAAGTGATAGATGATTGATTAGTTAGGGTGTTGGGAGATTCCCCCCTCACCCTGACCCTCTCCCTGTACAGACCGGGTAGATGGGTAACACATGTTCGGGGACATGGGTTACAGTTTTTTATCAAAACCGGGATTTATCCCAGGTTATTGTTTGAGTTTTTTTTTAGGCATCTAGAGATGCTCAGGATAATTGGTTGGCTTAGAGGGAGGAGGTGAATATTTCACCTCCTGCATTATCCCTCGCACCTCGGATCGGCTATCCCTGGCGGGTTGCACTCCTGCAGCGCCCGCTTCCGTTTCGCCCAACCAATTTCTATTGTGACGCCTTTTTCTGGATTGCCAAGTTATCTTCTTTGATTTCATTCAAACGCAGATCGAGCGTCTTGATTTTTTGTCGGCAAAAATATACGTCCATCATCCCATCGGTCATAGCGGGTTTCAAGGCAACCGGGCATCCTACCAGGGCGCGGCTCACCCGGTAATCTTCACCACGGTACGCCACCCGACCTCCTTGTTGCACCTTCCTGATAATGCTGCCCGGCGCGTACTCGATATCCGGCAAACTTCCCGGATAAACAAAAGGACTGGACGTATAATGGTTAGCCGGGACATCCATATCCAGGGCTTCGTGAGGACGCTCAAAATTGTATTCATAACGCCACTCATCAAACCGCCTTTGGCAATATTCCAAATCCACAAACGATTCCCTTATCAGCAATTCTTGCTTAAAGGTCCGGTGAAATCGCTCGACCTTGCCTTGGGTTTGCGGATGGTAGGGGCGACCGTGATACACGCGAATACCCAATCGTATCAGCCATATTGTCAATCTGGTGTATTCGCAGGTTTTGCATCCTCCCCACGGACTTCCGTTATCCATCAACATCGCCCGAGGCATACCATACATCCTGAACACGCTTTCCAGGGAGTCTTGCACGGTTTCCCTTTGCTGATTGGCGCACGAAAATAATCCGGGAACAAAGCGCGTGCAATCATCCAGAATGCTGAGCGGATAACAGCGTGCTTTGAGCGTGGGAAAATCTCCTTTGAAATCCATTTGCCACAATTCGTTGGGCGTATCTTTTTCAAAACGCTTATAGGCTTTGTGCTTGTGACTTTCCTTTTCATCCAGCAATCCCAGTCGGCGTAACACGGCAGTAATAGTGCTGGCGCTAGGAACATTTTCGTATCCCAATTGAATCAGACGAGAGCGAATTTTGCGTCCTCCCCATCCTTTTTCGCGATTTTCTGTAATGGCTTGCTCGATAGACTTATCTGTTTGATGAGGGCAAGTATTGGGTTTTTTGGAACGGTCTTGGAGATTTTCGACTCCTCCTTCTTTGTACCGTTTGATCCATTTGTAACCCGTCTTACGGCTGATATCAAACCGTTTACATAATTGGCTGATGTTGCTTTCTTCTTGCTGGCTCAACAATACGAATTCTTTTCTCAGAGACATAAGGTCCACCTCGTTCCAGGGCATATTCTTCGCCTCCTTTCAAGGCTAGAATACACTCAGAAAATGTGTTACCTATGTCCCCGAACACCTGTTACCCATGTCCCAGGCCTTTACACTCCCGCGGGGAGAGGGGACTTGGTTGCTTGACATTTATAAGCGGGATATATTACTCGCGGTATTTATTTCTCTTTGGTTTTTTTGCGGGTGGTTCTTTTTGTTTTTTGGGGAAGACTCTTAGTAAGATTACCCGGTTGAATCAATTCAGGAACTTCATTTTGGAGAAACTTTATAAAATCTTCACGTAAATCATCGCGCTTCAATGCAAACTCAACTGAAGTTTTGATGTAATCAAGCCGGTTGCCGATATCATGCCGCTTGCCTTCGAATTCATGGGCGTAGATACGCTGATCCTGAGACATCAGGCGTAAAGCGTCGGTGAGTTGAATTTCTCCATTTTTACCTGGTTCAGTGCGTTCCAGGTAATCAAATATATCGGCAGTAAGTACATAGCGTCCACCCACCGCCATAGTTGATGGCGCCGATTTAACCGATGGTTTTTCGATCAAATCCTTAACTATATAGGTCCGGTCATCAATCGCCTGACCTTTAATGATGCCGTAATTGACTACTTTATCACGCGGTACGCATTCGACTCCAATGACCGGGCTGCGCCATGTCCGGTAAAAATCAAGCAGTTGTTTGGTGCATGGAGTTTCTGAACTTACTATGGTGTCTCCGAGCAGCACCACAAAAGGTTCTCCAGCTACATGTTGCTTGGCGTAATAGATGGCGTCGCCGAGACCGTTGGTTCCCTTTTGACGTATATAGTGAATATTGACCAGATTGGATATCTCAGTGATGCTTTCATAGGCTTCCTGATTGCCTGAAGAGGAAAGAGAGGTTTCCAGTTCCCATGAACGGTCAAAATGATCTTCAATGGCTCGCTTGCCTTTACCAGTGATGATCAGGATATCAGTGATGCCGGATTGAACCACTTCTTCAATAACGAATTGAATAGTTGGCTTATCGATGATGGGCAGCATCTCTTTAGGTTGAACTTTAGTAGCAGGCAAAAAACGGGTTCCTAATCCGGCTGCGGGAATTACCGCTTTACGAACTTCGCCTAATGATAAATCACTGGTATTTTTCGCGTTCATTAATATTCCTCTTGATTGAGAATCGGTAAATAATTATTAACGGATTATGGTAAATACAAAGGCTAAATGCGCCTACCTTGAGACTGATTGTTTTTTTGACGGAAATCAGGCGCCTGAATATCGAGAACATCGCACATATCATATATTCTGGAAGCCAGGCGTCTTTCCACCCGTTCCGCGATATTATCCATGTGAATATTGGATGTGATAATAATGGTTTTGCAATCCTGGTAGCGCCGGTTGATGATGGCGTATAGACGGTCAACCACCCAGGTGGATGTTTTTTCTACGCCGAAATCATCCAATATGATAATCTGGCGTTCAAGTTCCTGAGTCAACCTTATTCTTGGCGGCGCAGTTGCGTTTGGATCAAAGGAGGAGCGAATCGAATCAAGCAATTCGATGACATTGAAAAATCCACCGTCGAAACCTTTTTCAATTAGCCCCTTCAATATACCGATAGCCAGATGGGTTTTGCCGGTTCCGGTGGTACCGCAGATAAATAATCCTTTTGCATTGTCAGTGGAATAATTCTCAACATATTGCCGGGCTTGAGTTAGACGTTGTTTGAGAATGAATTCGTAGGGATCAAAAGAATCCAAGGTTGCATCTTTGAATTTATTTGGAATATGCGCTTCTTCGATGCCGGATTTAATAATTTCATTACGCACGCAGATGCATGGCCTGGCTTTGCCATTTTCATCGATAATGTGACCATAACCATCACAATGCGGGCAATTGCTGGCATCGGGATCATGGTCTGGAAGGTGATCCAGGTTACTGATTCTATCGGCCACATCGTTTAAGGACGATGCAATTGGAGTGAATTTCTTCATGATCTTTTCTCAAATCAACTTTAGTTAAACGCTGCAATGTAATAATGTCACAAATACCTCAAACATTCTATCCCGATTTTAATTGATTTAGAGAGGTTTGTATTATAACGTTCGTATCCGCATTATTATAACTCAGATATTTAACACATTCTCTCGCAGCCGCCCTCTCCCGGCATCGGGTGGCAAGGGCAGTGTATTTTCTGCCCTTGATTTAGTTCACCTTTGTATTTCTATAGTTTATATCAACAATACACATTGAAGACAGAATAAAATCCATATCATTTATCTGTAATTGGATTATAAATAATCAAGATTCATTTTGTTTTTCCAAGGTTTTCAGTCAAGGGCAGAAAGGACGCTGCCCTTGGCACTCTTATTGATCTATTCATAGCAATAAATTCTGGCCAAACTTTTGGGTAAAAATCAGCATCCCTCCCGGCGGGAGAGGGGACTTGGTTACCCAACATTATTGGTAAGAGCACTAACCTTCAGCGGCGCCGGGTAAATGGGTTTTGACCCAGGATAGAGTTTTTACTTTTTTTTGGAAAGCTTCCTGGAAAACCTGGTATATGATATCCATAGGGTAAGTATTGGCGATCTCTTCAAGATCGTCCACAATTCGAGGAGAGAACCGGGCGCCGAAAATCATTTGATATAGAAAAATAACCCGCTCGACTTTTTCCATCATTCCCAGGTTATGCAAATAACGCAAGACAAACCGGCCTCCGACTTCCTGCCCCGCCAGGCGCTGGCGTATTTCATCTTCATCTATGGTTATGGGCAGTGGAGTCGATATTCGGGCATCCTGCACTTTCAGTTCAATATTATTCCTGGCAATCCAGCCCTTATTAGTTAATCCGTTTAATGCCTGGTTGATGAAATCTGGTTGAAGCCCGGTCCAATGAACCAGTTTATCTACAGTAAAACTAAACCAATCAGGAGTCAGGTTGGTTTCACAATCCAATTCAACCAATTTACAGAAGACTATCCAGCCTTCCAAACCCGTCTGTTCTACAAGTAGACGGGGAATATCACTCTCCTGAATCCAGCGGGGAAAAGAAATCCAAAGTGGGTCTCGCACAGTTATGCTATAAATCCTTTCAGAACTACTTGTTGTGCGTCTAACTCATTTTGCCGGGTAGTATTTACAATTCCCCCTCACCCTAGCCCACTCCCGGCGGGGAGAGGGGACTTGGATAACCGACATTATTTGTTAGACATACAATTAGTGAAACTTATTTATTTTCGGGATGATGTTGCTTTATTTCATTGTGAATAGTTTCTATATCTTTGGTTAGAGCAGCCAGTTTTTCCATAATTGGGTCGGGAAGATGGATATGATCCAGGTCGACGCCTTTCTTTTTGACTTTCTGCCCTTCCCTGATAACAATCCTTCCAGGAACGCCAACTACTGTACAATCAGCAGGTACATCATTGAGAACTACCGATTGAGCGCCAATTTTGACATTATCTCCCAGAGTGATGTTTCCCAAAACCTTGGCTCCGGCGCTAACCATGACATTATCACCTAAGGTAGGATGGCGTTTGCCCGATTCTTTACCGGTTCCACCTAAGGTTACTCCCTGAAACAGGACGCAGCCATCTCCGATAATAGCAGTTTCTCCAATAACCACTCCCATTCCATGATCGATAAAGAAGCCTTGGCCTATTTGAGCGCCGGGATGAATTTCAATGCCAGTGAAAAAACGGCTGATTTGTGAAATCAGCCTTGGAATAAACGGGATATGCAATTTAGCATGAAGAAAATGCGCCAATCTGTGAGAAATAATGGCATGAAAACCAGCATAAGTGAATATGATTTCAAGCCCGCCCCAAAAACCATGCGCAGCTGGATCATTTTCTAAGCATGACTTAAAATCTGAGATAATAGTTTTACCAAACATATTACTTGTACCAGTTTCTTGAATAGATTTATTAAATAATTATAACGGTTAAACTATACGGTTAGAGCGATTTTCAAAATAACGTACGTCAATGCGGTTGTTAGCCTCTATAGGTCAGAAAATAATGAATAACCATTATGGTTAACTTTATAAAGGTAATCGCTCTAGTTGACTTTTCAATCTTAAATAACATTATACCTTTATACAAATACATTTAAAAGCAAGAGGCGTATGTCTAACAAACCCCAAAACTCAATTCTCGATTGCACACCGGATAATATTAATAACTGGTTGATTGATCATGGTCATCCGGCATACCGTTCCAAGCAGATAACACAGTGGCTGTTCCATCGCGGCGTCAAGACAATTTCTGATATGACCGATCTCTCTAACAAACTTAGAGATGAATTAAGCGCTTCATTTTCCTTAAATGAACTGCCGATTCATTCTAAACAGAAAGATACATGTGATAATACAGAAAAATTCCTTTTTCGACTAAACGATGATGAATTTGTTGAAGCAGTATTGATGCCCCGATATTCATCGGAAGTGAAGACCAATCCCAAAACCGGCAAAATCAAAAGTTGCAATTTGAATGATATTGAAGGCTACACGGTTTGCTTAACTACCCAGGTTGGATGCCAGTTCGCTTGCCGTTTCTGCGCATCAGGACAAGCCGGCTTCAAGCGCAATATGCCTCCATCAGAAATCATATCACAAATTCTGGCTTTCAAACGAATGGGGCGCGACGTCTCGCGTGTGGTATTCATGGGAACCGGAGAACCACTGCATAACCTGGATTCATTACGCACGGCGATAGAAATCATTACATCCAAATCCGGTTTGGCTATGTCGCCCCGGCGCATAACAATTTCCACCGTTGGTCTTGTTCCAGAGATTTACCGCATGGCCCGCGAAAGATGGAAAGTTAAATTGGCGGTATCTTTGAACAGCGCCGATAATAATATCCGGGCGAAACTCATGCCGATTGCCAAGGTTTATCAATTGGATCAACTGCGCGATGCCGTTCAGGAATATCAACGCAGTAATGGCCGGAGAATATCATTTGAATACATGATGCTTGACGGGATTAACGATTCAGACAAAGACGCCCAACGTCTCAAGAAATTCTGCGATGGCATCAAATGTCACGTCAACTTAATTCCATTCAATCCTGTATTAGACTCAGAGTTCCAACCATCATCTACAAAGAAGATTCAAGATTTTAAGCACTGCCTGCGGGATGGGAAATTCGATGTAACGGTTCGCTATAGCCGGGGACGGAACATCGACGCCGCCTGCGGGCAGTTGCGTCTTCGTCACGAATTGGCGCGGGAAGCATCAGAAGTTTAACGGATTCAATAAAATCGTTAAGCAATGAAGGGTGGCAAGGGCAGTGTATTTTCTGCCCTTGAATGAGTTCACCTTTTTTATAATTGTCATCAACGATTCACTCAATAAACAAATTTATAAATAGGGCTTGCTGTTTTAGATGGAAGTCTTGACAAATGAATAGTTTATGCTACACTCATTCTATGAATCCTGCAAGGGGAATTACATAAAACCCTTAAAACCTTTGCACTTGAGAGTGGATAAAGATGTATAAAAACGACTCTTTTACTCCGATGTTTCCCGAATTTGGTTTGCCCTTTGGCGGTTATCTTGATCCCGATAATCGCTGGGTGAAAAAAGCGGCCATGATTCCCTGGGAGGTGGTTGAGCGTGAATACAAAAATAAGTTAAGCGGCTCGACGACTGGTTGTCCGGCTCTGACCGCCCGAATGGCATTTGGCTCTTTGGTTATCAAAGAAGAACTCAAAGCATCAGATCGTGAAACTGTCGAACAGATCCGTGAAAATCCTTATCTCCAGTTTTTTATCGGATTGGACGGTTTTCAAACCGGAGAACCTTTTGATGCTTCCATGATGGTTCATTTCCGCAAACGTTTTCCCGTCGAATCGATGAATAAAATTAACGAAGCGATGACCTTGGCGGCGGCGAAACCCAAAGATGATAAATCATCAGATGAAGATGATGACGTTCCAAAAGATTCCATGAAGTTATCAGATGAATCGACGTCCAATAAGGATGGCAATGAAACTTTCGAGGTTGAGAACCGGGGCAAGTTATTGATCGATGCGACTTGCACTCCAGCCGATATTCGTTACCCCACCGATTTGAATTTACTCAACGAAGCGCGTGAAAAAACGGAAGCGATAATTGATCGGCTCCATCAGGAACGCCCGGACGGCAGCAAGAAACCACGTACCTATCGTGAAAATGCACGTAAAGAATATCTTGCTATCTCCAAGAAAAAAAGAAATCCATACAAAGTAATTCGTCGAGCCATTCGTAAACAATTGGGTTATGTGAATAGAAATCTGGCGCATATAAAAACTCTCTCGCAGACTGTTTCCCTAGGTGTTTTGAAACGGAACCTCTATCGGGCGCTGTTGGTGATCAGCGAATTATATCGACAACAAAAAATCATGTATGACTCGAAACAAAAGCGTATTGCTGACAGGATTGTCAGTATTTGGTTTCCGTATGTGCGTCCCATTAAACGCGGCAAAGCCAATGCCGAGACGGAGTTTGGCGCAAAACTAAATCTCAGTCTGGTCAATGGATTCGCGTTTATGGAAAGAATTGATTGGAACAATTTCAACGAGTCAACAGATTTGATTCAAACGATAAAAAACTTTCGCCACCATTTTGGTTTCTTTCCTGAATCGGTTCATGTAGATCAAATTTACCGGAACAAAAGTAATAGGGATTATTGCAAAAAATATGGTATTAGAATATCCGGCCCAGCGATGGGACGTCCCGTCAAAGATAAAATCATTCGCCGGGAACAAAAGCAACTCGCCCGGCAAGATGAAATAGATCGTGTTGCCATTGAAGGAAAATTTGGAGAGGGAAAACGTCGCTTCGGCTTGGCGAGAATCATGGCTAAACTGGCAGAAACCTCACTGACGGTTATCGGATTGAACCTGTTCGTAATGAATCTGCATAAGATTTCACGACTGGGTAATTTAAATCGGTTCTTTTTGTTTATCGATTTGTGGATTGAGGTAATACAAGAGGCGCTTCAAACGCTTATCAAATCAAAATGGAGACGCTGGATCAATTTTTTCAGCAATCAAAGTTCATTCGGCAGTGATCCCGTTCGTACATCGCCCTGAGTCACTACCGAAGATTATAATCTTCGGTAGTTGAAAACGTTTTTCAGCAAGCCCTAAATACTTTAAAGCTTTAGCAGTTGGAGCCATATTTCATATTTCAAAAATTCTATAAAAAAAGATAAATAATCATAGAAATTATTCAGTTCCTCTCTATTTGCCGTCAAGGGCAGAAAGGACGCTGCCCTTGGCACCCGTATTGATATTTTCATAGAAATTAATAATAACAAACAAATTTTTGACTATCGTTCTACTTAGCTTTTTTATCCTTCCTGAATCGCTCCTTCTCTTCCGGGGACATTTTCTCTGTTGCATATTGGAAGATTTTGCGGGGCGCCGAGTTTTTCCATTTCAACAGAAAAGACTCAACAGGTTCAGGTTGTTTTTTCCACATTTCACGTAGAAACCAACCCAAACCTTGCTGGACGAAACGTTGGTCATCCATCATCATGGGATCAATAAAGTCAATTAATTTCTTAAAACTACGTGATTTGTTTATCAAGGCGATCATCGCAACCGGAACGGCTCTTCTTTTCCATTTTGAGGAAGATTCCCGCCATGATGATAAGTCATCCAGTTTTACAATATTGTTTTCCAGGAAATGTGAGAGAAGAAGGCCGCAAAGGACGTCGGTATGCCCCCAGTTGCAAATCCCATTTTCCAGCCATGTCCCAAGATATTGAAAAGTTTCAGCAGTGAATTCAGATTTATATGGAGTAATGAACGATATAGCAAACGAGGCTTCTTCATATTTACCACTCTGGATCAGAATATCTCCTAATTTTAGAAAACCATCTAAACCAAGAGAATCTTTGTATGCTTCAACAAACTTATCGCGCTGCGCTTCATAGATTTCGCGCGTCAGGCCATAAGCATCATAACCTTCGGTGAAATAGCGGCTGTATTTTTTGATGACGCGCTCATCACCATTTTCTGCGCAGAACGTCCTGATTTCTCCAACGATAGTTTGTAGTTTCTTTTTAGTAACCATTTTCGGTATCCCCTTAATATTTATTCATCAAGATAATTGAACAAATATACAACAAACTTGTACAGTAGTTATAGGGGAATAATAAGAAAAGGTCATCCAATTTATTTTATAATCACCCTAACCTTATAATAGGTGGTTTGATCAAGGGCTGGACGCAATGCGTCCTTACCCTTGGCACCCATCGCTCTGACGGTCGTATTTTATTGACAAATTCGAGTTAATATGAGATAATAACCACTAAGATGGAGACAATAAATATGGAAACCGCTGCTGAATATATTGAAGGATTCAAAAAACTCGCCCCCGATCAGAAACAGATCGTCATTGAATTTGTGGCGTCCACTGAAGAGGAAGAAGAATATATTGAAGAGGAGAACTATTCTCCAGAAGACATCGCCAAAATTCTTAAAGCTGGTGAAGAAGCCAAACAGGGAATCAATATGAGTGGGCCCTTTGTTGGCAAAGAAGCAAACGAACATCTACAAAGACTGATGAGAAAATCCTAAATGGAGATTCTTTATAACAAAAATTTTGACAAGGCTTTTGCAAAACTCACTCAAAAGCAACAAGTCAGAATTAATGAAGCAATCAATATTTTTCGAGAAAATCCTCACAACCAGCAACTCCGAAACCACGCGCTTAAAGGCGAATTACAGGGATATCACGCCATTTCCGCTGGCGGAAACTTGCGCTTAATATTTAAAGAGGATAGCAATTACGAACTCGTCGAATTCATCTTGGTCGGAACTCATAACAAAGTTTATTAGAACATTGTTCAGAACCCTCTGAGGTGCTCTAATCATACTGATTTTTGATTCTATCCCAGATTTCGGTGGTCTTTAGTTTGGCGCCCAGTTTATAAAGGACATTGAAGAGTCCTAATTCTGCGCGGCATAGAAAGAAGAATTCTGGATCGGGCAACTTGCGTCTCAGGGAATCATTCCATATCCCACCAATCTTATCAAACAATTTTGGCGTACTAAAATCGACTTCCTGTTCTTGACCTTCCATTGGTAGAATTATTTGGTTGTACTCGATAAACGAGTTCATAAGTTCCCGGTCTTTGGGATTATCGGGATCAGTTTTTTTTCCGAAAATGGTTTGTATGAGATTGATAAATTCTTCTTCGTCATGGAGCCAGGATCGCTTAATCATCAATTTCACGAAATTAACGATCCGGTCAGACATATATTTCACGCAGCCGAAATCGATCAAGGTTATATTGCCCTCATCGTCATAAAAATAGTTGCCCGGATGGGGATCGGCATGGACAATATTCTTATATATAAATTGATAGAAGAATAATTCAAACAAGCGGTTTCCGAGATGGTTGCGCTTTTCCTGACTTGGATTCTTTTGCAGCCATTCTTCCAGAAAATCGCCTCTGACCAGAGACATGGTGAGTACTTTATCTGATGAATAGTCAGAAAACACCCGTGGAACGCTTACAAAATCAAGTTCCTTTAATCCCTCTTGGAAATTTTCAATATTCCTGGCCTCATTATAATAATCAGTCTCTTTGAGGATTCCATCCTCTATCTCTTGCAGCATCGCTTTGTTAACCAGTTTTGTAATTCTTATGGGATATGTAACTGAGCGCAGAAGAAGAAAATCGTTCTTAATCGCCTGACGGATAGCGGGATATTGAATCTTCACCGCGACCTCATCGCCTTCATGGGTCACAGCATAATGCACCTGCCCCAGCGAAGCGGCGGCGAATGGATCCATATCAAATTTGGCGAATATTTCTTCCGGATATTTCCCCAGCGATTTTTTGAATTGGGTGCGCATCAAGGTCGGGTGCATGGGTGGAGCGTGCATTTGCAGTTCGGTCAGTTCCTGCACAAAATCCTCCGAAAGCAGATATGATTGCATACTGAGGGTCTGCCCCAATTTCATGATGGGGCCGCGCAACGACTGAAATTCTTCCCGAATTTTTTTGGCGCTCTTCTGCTCAAACGATTTACGGTTGGCCTTGCGCCCCTCAGAATCCAGAAATGCATTCTGGGTTTGATAACTTAAATAACTTCCGGCAATACGAAAGCCTAGATTTCCCATTTTTAAGGCGCGGTTTAATGTTGTAGTTGGTTGATCATGTTTCACCAGTCCCACCCCCCTTTATTCAAGAAATGGTGCGCCACTTTGAGTGAACGATCCAAGAGCGCTATAGTGTTTTCTTTGCCTTCAGATTTATCGTTCAACCAATAGGTCAATATCCCCAGATAGCCGAGGCCCAAGGCATAGGCGCCGAAATCGCCCAAGGGAGGAATCTCTTCTTTCTCTTCCGCTTCATTGAGGATACCTCGGATAAACTTTAAGTTTTTCAGTCGCAGTTCCTGGATATCCAGACTGAGCGGACTTAGTTTGGATGACGGTTCAAAGGCGCGTAGATAGACAGCGCCGATAAATTCCTGGTATGGTTCAAAGCGGTCAAGGCTATGCATGGTTACTGCGAATAATTTTTCCGGCAGCGGCGCGCTTTTGATATAATCATCCTGATGAAACCAGTCGATGCAGTTTTGAATTTCCATCTCGAAGAAATAGAGCGCTAAATCCTCCTTGGTCTTAAAATAATTGAACAAGGTGCCTTCGGCGATATTTGACCGTTTGGATATTTCCTTGGTAGTGGTCTTATAAAAACCTTTCTTTCTGAATAATTCCAAAGCTGATTGAAGGATGCGTGCTTTAGTCTGCTCCTTTTTCTTCTCCCGGTTTCCGGTTTTCTTATTATCGCTGTGAGAATCTTTGGACTGCGTTTTCTTAACTGAACTTTTGATTTTGGCTGCGCTTTTCTTTTTAACCGTGCTTTTCTTAACCATCCTCCCATCCTCCTATAGTCTCTTATTTATGAGTACACTCATTTTATATCTCAAAACCTGTACAGTGTCAATAGAAAAGTTGAGTTTACTCATATTTATTTTTCAGGAAACATTAATTCTTTGCATGAAAAAAGCGGTTGCCAGAACATTCCGGCAACCGCTTGATTGATTATACGAGTGTTATTATAGCCCTCAGTTAAGTTGTACTTCCAAAGGTGAAAAGGCCACCGACATCTGCATGGGGAAGTTGCAGGTGCATCCTGAACTTGATTCCGGCAGCAGGATTAGCCCACCGACGGGAATGATGTTGATCCAGCATCCCGGACGGTTAACCAGGGTAAGCGCAGTTCCGCTCTCTTTTTCACCCTCTATTTCATACATGCGGGGATGGCGTCCGCGTCCGAACATGTTTGAGGCGGATGCCGAGAGACCTCCACATCCATGGCCGCCACGGTCTAGTTCATATAATTTCTTCTCGCCGCTGTGCAGATCAAAGGCGTAGGGCCGATTGTAGACTGTGTCGCCGATGATGACGGGATGCTGCCACTGTTCGCCATGTTCACCGCCGATGGAGTCGCCTTTATAACTGTTATTCCATTGAAAATCTCCGTCGGCGGACGAGAAAGCATACAGTCCATAATGGACGTTTTTATCTATGTTATAACTCCCGGATACTATAACTTTTCCATCAGAAAAACATAAATACATTATCTGTTGGAAAGGAAAATCGTAGGGCGTTTCCCAAACAACCTTGCCAGTCTTCATATCCAAAGCGATTAAAGTTGTTTGGCTGGCGCAGAACTTATGCGGCGAGATGCGTCCATCGGGGTCGGAAACAGTCTCTTCATTATGGCTGACGACAAAGAAAAACTTACCATCACCGATAGTTATGGTGTTATTGAAGATGACGCCGTCTTCATAAGTCCAAAGAGTTTCTCCGGTATACCGATCCAGAGAAAAGAGAATATCGCAGAGAATCATCTCACGGAAGTCGCCTTCTAAAAGATTGCATGAATTTTCACTAATTTCGTAGAAAGAGGCGCCGACTTTGGTTCCACTGCCAAAAATCTGGTCGCCGACCAGAGCGTTATATCCCCAGTCCAGCGTTTCGTTTTTGTCAGATGGAGGCACTTTCATGCTGAATTTAATTTTGCCGCTTTCGACGTCTATGGCATGACATTCATTCTTGGCTGCAATATAGACGTAATCATCGGCCACAGTAGTTTGTCCGCAATCTTTGAGCGCCCCAATGCGTCGTGACATAGGAACTTCAAGTTCCCACAGATAAGCCCCATTATATGCATCGACGGCGATAATACGGTCGCTGGCGTTAACGAATAATCTGCCATTTTTGAAGAGGGGAGACATAGGGCGATTATGGCGATCTATGATATATCGAGGTCCGGGCTGTCCATACCATTGTATACCCATCTTGCCATAAACTGCGTCTTGGCTGCAAACGCTATTACCCGGTTCTGCATACAGGTGAGTCCATTCACCGCTTCCGGGAACCACTCCACGCCTATAGGCAGCCCAGGTTCCATTATCTTCAATAGTGTTCCAGCCGCTATTCTCAGCCGATGAGAACCAATTGCGAATGGCTGATGGATTATAAGCGAAATCCTGCTGAGCTGAATCATCGAGTTGCCCCAGACAGGCGAATCCACCACAGGGACGCAACATACGATACACTTGATCCACTGGAGTAGTAATTTTTCCAGAAAAGATGGCGGATTCAGAAATAATGAGGTTGGCGAAGTATTGTACATAAGGAGGATTCTCAAGCGATCCATGATGAATTTCTATCCGGTTGCCATACCAACCAGCTTTATCTAATTTATCCCGCGCTAAAGCAACATCGTCAGCATTATCGCTTAGTCCGATAACTCTTAGTTCGGTTCGTTTGGCGATTTCATAAGCCAGGCGCCCCGTCTTGCATCCCAGAATCAGGCAATAACCTTTATCTACGCCGCTTTCTTCAATGATGCGTTGGGCAACTGTGGAATAGATTTCGGAATATTCATCCTGGGGATAGGGATCATCATCGGTATAGGATACGACAACGCCCTGCCTCTGGCTTCGGTTGCTGTATGAGTAAATAAAACCTTTATCAGTGCTTACTATCAGATTGCCATTAGCAACGGTAAGTCCATAAACTCTACCGATTACAGTATCGGTCCAAACCTCTTCGCCGGTCTCCGTATCAAATGCAGAGACAATGTCGTCGCCGCCGGCAAACAACAGGTTAGCGGATTTTATCATGACGTAAGGGAAAGAACCGATGCGCGACCAGCGGACGCAACCTTTCATATCTTTATCAATCTCTGCAATTTTAACTTTCCCAGCACGTAATTCACTAGTGAGTTCTTCAGCGTTTATATTGCTTTGACTACGACGGGCTTTTTTTAGAAGTTCGCCAATTTCATTGGCGCGTTTGGAAAGAGCATTTTTTTGCTTGGATAAATCGATATACCGCGTCCGGTTGATAGAATAAATCTGCGTTTTCGACATCAAATAAGCCATATCACCATCAACGATAATCCGCAATCCGTCAAACGTAGCGATGCGTTCTTTGGTTTTCAAATCAGACAAACTGATTTGATTGGTGTTTCTACCTGATTCATGAAACACGCTGTCGTCTTCTGATAGTAATGCAAAGGCGCCGCCTAGATCATCAAAATACCCCATAAAACTACCGTCTCTACGATTAAAAAAAGCGGGAGTGGTACGCCCGGTTGGAGTTATGATACGGTCTTGGGAAGCCAGCAAATATCCGCTGGGAGATACGCCCTCTTCCTCTACCTGCTTTTTCATTAAAATAGAGCCATCTTCAACATCCAGCGCGCAAAGAAAAACGCCTTGCACAGGAAACAGTCCAGCGAAACAATAAGCCGTATTATCATAGATAGTGATTCCCGTGCGGATAGGCCACAGTGAAATCATGCGACCATTGCCTGGCTGACGATGATCTATAGGTACGGGACGCGTCTTCCATACCAGCGATCCATCCTTGCAATTAAGGCAATAGGCGTAACCATCATCGCTGCCGAAATAAACTTTATTTTTGTATATGGTCGGCGCCAGACGAACCGGGCCGCCAGTGAAAAACGTCCATCGCACTTTGCCGGTTTCCTGATTCAGAGCATATACTTTATCATCCGCTGATGAACCAAAATAAACCGTTCCATCAACCGCAACGGTTTGAAAAGCGCGGTCATAAGTTACCAATGGCCGGATTTCCCTGATTTTATGCCAGAAATCCCGTGGAGCTGGCGCAGGCCATGCAGGATTTGGTTGGTTGGGCGACTGGAATATCCAATTTGATTTAAGGGGCGTCTGGAATGTATCTGCGCTGATGCCGCTCCTTGCGTTATCTTTTAGATAGGAAGGCCAGTTTTCACCTGACGCCGAATATGAACCTAGCGCCAATATTATTGAAAAAATGCAAGCGAACCGGAAGATTGTTTTCATTAGTTTCCTCTTAAGAATAAAAATTATGTTTTTAAACACTATCATCTAATCACCTGATTGTTAAGACATAATTAAATAATCCATATTGTTATTCATAACAAAACAGCGACCCTACTCATTCGATAGAATCGCTGTTTGCTCGCTCTATAACTTGAAATCTAATAAAATCAGGTAATTCTACGTGCTTTTGGAAAGGTATGTTTTTTGCTTCCTTGGTGGTAATGCATTCCCATTTCAGATTCTGCTGCGTTATGATGTTTACGCTTTTTTACATCACCTGAAATGAAGCCGACAAAAGGCTGCCATTTCCACACGTTGATTGCATGACGAAAACCACTTTTTATGAATCTGAACAACTCCCGTCCAGTCGTTAATGAAAAAACCACCAACAAAACAACCAGCGCCCAAAGTAAAACTTCTTCATATCTCATCATGATTCGCCTCCTTTGGTGAAGGACCTTATATTATCATTATACCTTAAATTTTTACTTATTATGAAAAAATTAGCGCTCTTTCTCTTTTCGTAAGAAGGCGGTTGATTAGAATAATGATCAGGAGTTAAAGTCATGGAAAAAAAAACCAAAGCTGATGCGCAAATATCTTTATGCAGAACATGTGGGAAGTCCTTTATAGAAGATAAGGATCATCCTTATTATCCTTTTTGCAGCAAACATTGTAAGATGGTTGATCTCAACAGTTGGTTTTCGGGAGACTATAAAATCAGTGATGAAATCCTTATTGATGAAGATGATTCACAACTTGACGCCGAACCTTCATTGGAGTGACGCCTTGGCCGCCTTTCTATCCGGCGTCCTTCTGGTTTCTGCTTTTCCACCTTTCCATTTTCCCCCCATTGTTTTTGTAGCTCTGATTCCCCTTTTAACTCGATTGCAACCTGATCGGTTGCGCATCAATGCCGAGATGGGATTGCTGTTCGGCATCACCTTTCATCTCGGTCTACTCTACTGGCTTCATCATGTAACTACTGGCGGCATGCTGACCCTGGTAATTGTTTTATCGGTTTACCAATCATGCCAATGCATGGCTATTGGTTGGTGCAAACGTTATTCGTTTTGGATTCCTATAGCTGGATTGATCTGGTTTATGGTTGAGTATATACGATCATTGGGTCCACTATCTTTTGCCTGGGGCTACCTGGGGCATAGTTTTTATCCCAATACGGTGATGATGACTTCGGTATTTTGGATTGGAGTTCCAGGGCTTTCTTTCATTATTGTCGGATTGAACGCTTCCATTGCGGATGGCATCTGTCGATGGTCAGTCTGTCGAAGAATTAATGCCTCATCTGAAATCATATCTTCCGCCCGGATGCGTTTTCAAAAAATATTTTTAGCGGGATTTTTGGGTTTATTGGTGCTCATCGGAATTTATGGAATATTCGCCATCAACAGCAATTCAAATAACTCTGCCACCAGCAAACCTCTACGCGTGGCGTTAATCCAGGGCGGTTTTGAGCAGCATGAAAAAGAGACCGCAACAGTGGAAAAAACCCTGGAAACCTACCTGTCATTATCTGGACAATCAATCAATCAATCGCCCGATCTGATTGTCTGGCCTGAAAGCACTATCACCATGCCGCTGGAATATTGGCCGGAAGGAGTGACTCAAATCCAGCAGTTCGCTGACAGGTTCGATGTAGAACTGCTTATCGGTTCGGTCAGTGGTTTATATACCACAGATAAAAAATGGAAATTCTGGAATAAAGCCTACCTGTTTTCTCCAGGCAATTCTTTTGACTTAAAAGGCAGCACAATCGATATCTCATCGGTTCCTTCATACGCCAAGAACCATCTGGTGCCTTTTGGTGAATGGATACCTTTGGGAAAATATTGGCCCTTCAATTTGATTGAGACGCTGATTGAAGAATCGGGCGCGGGAATCTTTCAACCCGGCGCAGAAATAACCATATTCAAATTAAGAAACGGAATGCGTTTCGCCGTAACCATCTGCTTTGAATCCACCCTGCCTCAGTTATGGCGTCATGCCAAAAAGCAAGGCGCGGAATTTTTTGTCAATATCACTAACGACGCATGGTATAAAAGATCAGCTGGATTAGAACAGCATCTTAGCCAATGCTGTTTTAGAGCGGCGGAAAACGGTCTCTATGTTGTCCGTGCAGCCAATACTGGAATTACGGGAGTGATCTCTCCTGCCGGTCGCGTAATTAACTTGCTGCCCCGCTATAAATCATCCTACGGCGTCTTCCCGCTGCCGGTTCAGAGCGCTTCATCTAACCACCGCTAAAGGTTGACTGTTGCTTTTCAGACAACAACCCAAGCGATTCAGAATTTGGTATAGTCATATATCTGGATTTTCAAGTAAAATATAGGGGTGAATAAAATTGAATCTAATTCGGTGAAAAAAATGTCCTATGTCATTTCAGAGTTTTTAGGCGACGGTATTGGACCAGAACTAAGTCATTGCGTCCACACTATCATGCAGGAATTGCCAATAGATGTTGAATTGCAACAGGTTGATTTAAGCCTTGAAAACCGCAAGATAAATGGAAGAAAAGTATACGATGAAGCAGAAGAATTCATAAACCAAACCAAATTTGCGATCAAATATCCAACCGTTACTGAATTAGAAAGCCCCAATGCCATCCTGCGCCGAATATGCAACTTCAGCGTGATTCATCGACCGGTGGTTTCCATCCCTGGCGTAAAAACAAATTTCAACCAACCAATAGATTTTGATATCGTCCGTATTGCAACCGGAGGCACTTATGAAGATCCCGGTAGAATGATAGGAGACGATGCTGCAGTATCTATCCGGGTAGTGGAGAGAAAGCCTTGCGAAGAAGCGTCTCGTTTTGCATACAAACTGGCCCAATCCAAAAAGAAAGAATTGACCTCAGCTTCAAAATATACAATCCAGTCCGTCACCGATGGTTTATTCCAAGATGTAATCAATGATATGTCAAAGGAGTTTCCTGAAGTAATCCATCGCAAAGAGCTCTTCGATGCGCTGTTGGCCAAAATAATTATCACGCCATCTGATTATGGCGTGATAGTAGTTCTAAACGAATACGGCGACTTTTTGTCAGATATGGCGTGTGGACTGGTCGGATCGTTAGGTATAGGAGGAAGCGGTAATTATTCTTTCAATCCAGATGGATCGATTCGTCTGGCCATGTTTGATCCTGCTGGAGGCACGGCGCCGGATATTGCGGGCAAGAACATCTGTAATCCAACAGCCATCATTATTGCGGTATCGCTGCTATTCGAAGCATTGGGAGAAAATACTCTTGGTGAGCAATTAAGAGACGCAACTTTGAAGATTCTGGTTGATGGTGAATCAACTCCAGACTTGGGGGGCAGTTGTTCAACTGATGAATTCACCTGTAAGGTTATAGACGAATGTTTGAGGAGATTGAAAACCTGACATAAAACTCTTGCTTGTTTTTAAACTCGTGACTATACTTCATTTATTCTTTCTCAATGAACTACACGCACCTTAGACGTTCGGAGAGAATCTTGTGATTCTATTTAGTTTTTTTATATTGAAATGGGATGTGTTTCGGGAGAAGACACGTCTATCTTTTTACGGTTATCACGCTCGTCGTTTAACCGCATATCTTCTTAATCCCCCAAATTATAGGCGCCCTATAATTTGCTATTCGCGTTTGATTGGTCTCATATCACAACAGATCATTTCATTGTCTAGAGGTTATAATATCTAATTATTGCCTTTTGGGAGAATGTTTTTATGATAAAGCAAGCAGCTAGTGCAGAACGACAGCAACAAAGCGCGAAATTTAAAAAATTAATTGAACTTGGGGAGAGAAATGGCCGCCTGACATTCGACGATGTTAACCAAATGATCACTGATGAGACTATGAGCGTCGATGACCTCGACGATATGTTCATAGTTATGCATGATCTTGATATACCAGTCGTCGAAGAGTTATCTGAACTTGCCCGTTCCGAAAGCCCGATAAAGACACTTTCTGTGGTTAATAGCGAGCAGGAGCCGGAACAAGAGCAGATAACAGTCGTAGAAGAGCGATCCAAGGTAGATGATCCGGTACGGCTGTATCTACGCGAAATGGGACGCGTTCCGCTATTGGATCGCGAACAGGAAATCGAACTCGCCAAAAAGATCGAGTCAGGCCATTTTAAGATTTGCCGGGCGCTCGCTCTGAGCAACAGCGCTCTTAAAGAAATCAAGTCAATCGTAGAGAATCTGGAACACAAAAACTCGCGCGTTGAACAGATTATTCAGAATTTCGATCTTAAAGAAGATTTTGATGAAGAAGACCGCATAAACATCATCAAAGACTTACGCGATAAACTTACTCAATTAGAGAACGAACACCTCGATATTCAGAAATTAGAACGTAAAAGCGCCAAACAAAACCGACCCAAAATTATCGGTAAAAAAATTCACCTTGGCAATCTTCTCATCTCTATGAGAATCGATCATGAAGTAATAGGCAAAATCGCCAAAAAGATTCTTACGATTCATAATAGGATTGTTGATTCACAATGGGATATCCAGACTGTTGAAAAAAATCTTGATATAAAATTCCCTGAAATTGCAGATCTATTTAAAAAACTACGCTATACCAGTTTTGGTAAAAGCGAGTTGGAAAAACGCACCGGCAAAAGTCGCGATGAATTGATCGCAATCTGTAAAAAACTTACCCGCGCCGCCGACCGTTTGGCGCGATGCAAAAAAGAACTAGAGGATCCTCTGGACAAACTCGAAAAAATCGCCGATATGATCAAAGATGGGGAGAACATCGCCCATTTAGCCAAGATGGATGTGGTTAAAGCCAATCTCCGTCTGGTCGTTTCTATAGCGAAAAACTACACCAACCGTGGTTTGCAATTTCTTGACTTGATCCAGGAAGGCAACATTGGCTTGATGCGTGCGGTTGATAAATTTGAATACCGGCGGGGTTACAAGTTCAGCACCTACGCAACCTGGTGGATCAGACAAGCAGTAACCCGCGCTATCGCCGATCAGGCCAGAACCATTCGCATCCCGGTTCACATGATCGAAACCATAAACAAGATGTCCCGTATATCGAGGAAACTGGTGCAGGAATACGGACGTGAACCTACTCCGGACGAAATTGCCCTACATATTTGTCTGCCGGTCGATAAGGTGCAAGGCGTATTCAAAATCGCTCAACAACCCATATCCCTGGAGATGCCGGTTGGCGATGAAGGCGATACCCATTTCGGCGACTTTATTGAAGACAAATCAATTACATCACCTTCTCTCTGTACGTCAGATCACATCATGGATGAGCAGTTGGAAATTGTGCTCAAAACCTTAACCGAACGCGAAGAATCGGTGCTGCGTTTACGTTTCGGCATTTGCGATGGTTATGAACGAACTCTTGAAGAAGTCGGCAACCGTTTCGGCGTCACCCGTGAGCGCGTCCGCCAAATAGAAACCAAAGCTTTGCGTAAATTGCGTCATCCCATTCGCAGCAAAAAACTGCGCGACTTTGTTGAATGATTAATTCTCGTTTTTTTTTTTGATAACATCAAAACCCCATGGAGATTATCCTGGGGTTTTTTTATTTAATGAACTCATTTACAATTTGTCATCGCACAAAGACTGACCTATTCTACATACTACGTGCGTTCAATGGTTTACACCATTGCTTAATTTTGCCCCAGGGGATTATTAAATATGAATCTTGCTATCAAAGGATCAACCAAAGTCTGCGCCGTCATCGGCGATCCCATCGAGCATTCTCTATCACCACTGATGCATAACGCCGCTTTCCAGGCGCTTGGATTGGATTTCGCCTACGTCGCTTTTAATGTCAAAGACGTGGGACAAGCCATTGAAGGCGTTCGAGGTTTCGGCGTAAAAGGGCTTTCCGTTACCATTCCACATAAAGTTGAGGTAATGAAATACCTTGATGAAATCACGCCTTTAGCCAAGCGGATCGGCGCCGTCAATACTGTCACCAATAACAACGGGCGCCTGATTGGAACCAATACGGATGGTTTTGGAGCGCTCAACGCCATTGAAAAACTGGATAAAACCGATGGCAAAAGCATCGCCTTTTTAGGCGTCGGAGGAGCGGCGCGGGGAGTTGCTTTTACTATAGCCTGCGAACGCTCACCCAGGAATATTGCTTTCCTGCACAGAGATGAAGACAAGCAAATGGCTCAGGATTTAATTGATGATATCCGAAAATGCACCGAAATTCCCATTACCGCCGCATCGCTGAAACCTGATGATATAAGCAATGTATTAAGCCAATCCGATATAATCATCAACACAACTCCTATCGGCATGTCTCCCAAGGTGGATGAGTGCCTGGTTGAAGAATCGATGCTGTCCGAACGTCACTTGGTCTTCGATGTAATATACAATCCGGCCAAAACCCTTCTCTTGCAGCGGGCGGAAAAACGCTCAGCCCGGATCATCAACGGCGTGCCCATGTTCGTCAACCAGGGCGCCGAACAGTTTCGTTTATGGACAGAAAAACAACCGCCAGTCGACGTCATGCTGCATGCGGTGGAAAGCGCTTTGGGACGATAATGAATCTGGTATTAATTGGATATAGAGGAACCGGCAAATCAACTCTCAGTAACTCAATGGGTAAAAGACTGGGAATGCCTGTACATCACATGGACGCCATGCTCGAAGAACGCTTTGGCGAAAAGATCGCCGCGTATGTAGAAAAAAATGGCTGGCCCTCATTCCGCGATGCAGAACAAAAACTGGCCGAAGAGTTGAGTAATAAGAGCGGCGTAATCATAGACTGCGGCGGGGGCGTCGTCACCCGTGAACAAAATATGCAATTCCTGAAGCGCAAGGGTTTCGTGGTCTGGTTGCAAGCCGATCCGGTCACTATCGCCCGGCGCATCGGCGGCGATCAGAACAGGCCGTCTTTAACCGGCGCCAAATCGACTACTGATGAGATAATCGAAGTGCTTGAAGAACGCACTCCCATGTATCAATCCGCCGCCGATGTAGAGATCGACACGGCGCAATATTCATTTAGGGATTGCCTTGATCAAATCGAAGCCGCCTGGAGGCGTTATCTTGAAACCTTGGAAATTGCTTGATACTAATTATAACTTCGTCAAAGATAATCCTTATGAAGTAGTGGTGCTTCCCATAGGCGCCACCGAGCCTCATAACCTTCACCTACCCTATGGCAATGACTCTTTGACCACTGAAAGAGTGGGCGATCTAATTTGCCAACGCGCCTATGAACTGGGCGCCAAGGTTGCTCTGCTGCCATGCCTGCCCTATGGCGTGGATAGCAACCTGATGGGTTTTCCCATGACCATGTCGGTCAATCCATCCACGCTCGATCTGATGATACGCGATCTGGTCAAGTCGGTTGAAGCGCATGGCATAAGGAAAATGATCATCCTTAACGGGCATGGCGGTAATGGATTTAAGAATACCCTGCGTGAACTTTATGGTCAAACAGAAGTATTTTTGAGCCTGGTAGAATGGTGGAAAGTACCATGCGACCTGTATGATGACCTGCTCGATCATCCCGGTGGAGATCATGCTGAAGAGATGGAGACCAGCGTTGCGCTCTATCTCTATCCAGAACTGGTCGCAATGGCCGCCGCCGATGACGGGGCGGTGAAGCAATCACAGTTTGACGCAATCAATAAAGGCTGGGCGCAAATCACCCGCCCCTGGCATATCGTTACTACCAATTCGGGTGTTGGCAACCCTAAAAAAGCCACCGCCGCTAAAGGGGAATTGATCGTCAATACAGCGGTTGATAGAATCTCGCAATATATTAAAGAATTGGCCGATGCGGAGATGAATGAAACGTTTCCATATTAGAAGATTCTTTGCAGGGAGACTAATCAAATAACACTGAACCATCGTTAATCTATCATAGACGCTTAATACATCTTCCATCCAGGAGATTTTCCTATGAGTAGGTCATGCTGGATATTACTCGCTGTAGTAACAATTCTGGTATTTTGCATAACTTTTTTATTCTGGCCTGACAAACCAGATGCCACAGGCCCCTTTCCTCCAGGACCGAATGTCAGGATTTCCTCCAAACCGTTTCAACCCATAGTTCAGAACAATACTCAAACAGTTAATCAACCGACTGACGCTTCGATTCCGCCAACCGCAGCGCCAAACATTATCGAATCTTCCACCAAGCCGCCGCTGCCAAGCGCCCTGCGCATCCGGATTGTGGATGCACTGGGTGAACCTGTGAAGAAGGGCGTGATTACTCTGCAAGGCAATCAACATACCTTTTACGGCGGTCTGTTCCGTCATGAAGACATTCCAATAAAATCCTGCGAACTGGTCGCCTCGGCGGATGAATATTCTTCCGCTACAGAAACGTTTGATCCATCCAAGACCGGGGAATATTCTATCATTTTGGAGTATACCAGTTCCCATGGAGTAACTATCTATGCAGATAAAGATAAAAAAATTCCATGCCCCGGAGCGGAGGTTTACCTCTGGAAAGGAAATGCTCCGCCTAGACCTTTAAGAAACAAAACTCCTGTTTTAGTTGAAGGATTAAATCAGTCGACTCCCTATGATACCGTTATTATCGCTCGTGATCATGGTGCTTTGCGCGTTGCATCCATTCCCAAAAAAGTGATACCCGATGCGCAAAATAAATATTTCCAGGGATACAGTTTAAGACCTTTTATTAATGACCTGATCACGGGTGTGGACTCATGTAACTGGGGAGCGAACCGCTGGACGGAGAACCGGGACGTCATGAAACAGGCGTTGATCAAATACACGCCTATGTCCAATCCAACCTCCCCGAATCTGCGAATTTGGGATATTCTTTCGTTGGCCGAAAAAACATATTCTTCCTCGTGGGAAAGAGTAATGATCCGCTTTATTCACGAAGGGAAAGAGTGTTTTTCCCATATTAGAATGCCCCCCGTTCCAACTGAGAGGACATTGATCAAACAAGGCAAAACTGATAACAACGGTCAATGTATATTTACAGGTCTTGCGCCGGGTATTTATTACATTCAAGCCTGTAAAGCCAGCCAGAGAAGTATAATTGCGCCATTTCTTCCCACCCAGGCGCATACCAAACTATCTATTTCTAATTCCAGCCGTGTTTTTGTGAATGTAGAGAAGGCAGGTCTTGAACACGTTAAAGAGACATTTGGCCGGGCGGTTGAGAATGCGCAAGTGAGTTTGATTCCCGACGGCAACCCCGCTACTAAGGGAAAAGGCATCTATTCAGGAAGCACTGATAATACAGGAATGGTAATTCTAAAACCTGTCCAGTGGGGAACATACCGGATGAAAACACAAATCCCAGAAGAATATTCCGCTTCCACCATTATACAGAATGTCACAATCGAGAACGCATGTCACAATTTCACCGTTCGAATAGACGCTGGCTTCTCCGTCTCTGGAAAGGTTGTACGCAAAGATAATAATTCCGGCGTAGCTGATTTCCCCGTTGAATTAATGAAAATGTACAGCACCAATAATTACATTCATGGAGTAGTTAAAACTGATGCGGAAGGCAATTTCGTTTTCACCAAAGTGTATCCTGGAACGTACTGGCTGAAATCCTATCTGGATTATGATGAAAACATGGAATTTGCGCCTCACCCAATACGTTTCATTATTGGTGCTAATGGGGCTCTTCCAAATATCCCGCATCTTGAATTTGTTGTTGATGATAAGGATGTGGAAGGATTGGAGTATCCAGTCACGCCAATTGCCCGCACCCGCTTTACAGGCCAGGTGGTCGATGAGAATAATAGACCTGTTCCAGGAGCGATATTGACTATCGAAGACCGTCGCGGTAAGAATCCATTATTGGTCAAAACGCTGGGACCGCAACCGCCTACAACCGATGAGGATGGCAAGTTTGATCTCATAATCCCGGCAGGAGTGGATCCGGAACAATATGAATTCACTTTCCATATTGTGGCTAATCTGATTCAGGTAATACCATACACTCCTTCAGGAGAATCCGGTTTTTCTGTGCTTCAGGATAAGATCATTCCATTGGGGCAAGGCGAAATTCCCGTTACTTTTCATATTGGCGAAGAACACGCTGATCTTAAAATCACATTGAATACTAGCTTATTCACCAAGAGAATCAACGGGATCATTAAAACAGAGGATAACGGCTCGCTTGATGGAATCAGCGTTTCGGCGACGCAAGATAATTTCAAGTTTCCGGCTACCCCGTCTGAAGATGGAACGTTTGTGATAAATGGCGTAAAACCCGGTAAAATCACGCTAAGCACGTTTAGTCCATGGAGAGAGGTCGAATTTGAACTTTTGGGTTCCAAGTATATATCCGAATACCACAACGAGTATTTTCTATTGGATATACCTTCAGATGATAGTCCCGATTTGTATGTAGAGATCACCTTAAAAAAAGCCGGATATTTGACAGGCGTGGTTCAAGATAGCAATGGAATCCCCAAGCAAGGAGTCTGGATCATGACCCAGCTTCCCTGGGGTAAAGGCCTTACATCACAAGCCCCAACCGGGATCGACGGCCAGTTCCTAATGTCCGGCATTCCCCTGAACTATACCTACGATCTTAAAGCCTTTGATGAGAATAGCAACAAAATATTGACGTTAGTAAACGGAGTGCAACCAAGCGCCGAAGGCTTGGTCATTCAATGTCCATAAATAACCAGTAACGAATATTATCACTCCAGCTGGAATAGATTTTCAGGTAAAGCAGTGGTATTGTTAGAAAGGTATGAGATGGATTAATGCGAATTAATATAATAAGAGAAGGGATAAAAAACCATGGGGAACACCAATTTTACACGTAGGAGTTTCTTGCAATCATCCGTAGTGGGAGCATCAACATTGGCTTTAGCATCATCAAAACGCGTAATCGGAGCTAATGATAAAGTCAGACTGGCCTGGATCGGCTGCGGAGGTCGCGGTTCATATCTGGCGCGCCGCGCTTTAACGGTTGACAGCATCGAACTGGTTGCGTCATGCGATTTAATCCAGAGAAAAGCTGATCAAGTCGCCGAATACGTCAAAGAAGATCAAGACCGTAAAATCAACACCTACACCGATTTTCGTGAAATGATCGCTAAAGAACAATTGGATGGCGTTGTGGTAGCCACCGAAGTCGGCAACCACGCTAAAGTGGTTGTTCCCGTGCTGGAATCGGGATTGAACTGCCTAAGCGAAAAATGCATGGACGCCAACATCAAAAATGTTGACGCCGTAACCACCGCCGCCCGCAAAGCCAAAGGCATCTATCAAGTCGCTTTCCAACGCAGATCAGACATCGGCTACCGGGCTGGCGTTCAAGCCATCCATGATGGACAAATCGGCGACGTCACCTTTATGCAGGGTCAATGGCATTGGGGTGGAACCGGACAGGTTGGCGGCTGGGTTGGCAACGTGGATATGTCCGGCGGCAAGTTAAACGAACAAGCCTGCCATCACATGGATTTGATGAGCTGGGTTATGGGCAGCATCGCTCCTACCCACTGCCTGGCGGTTGGATCAATCACTTTTGATTACAAAAAACCTTTCCGCCATCAAGCCGAAAACATGAGCGCCGTCTCATGGCATTTCCCCAATGGAGCGATTTTATCTTACACTCACCTGCATGGCGTTCCCGATGCCTTTACCGGAGAAAAATCATGGGTCATGGGAACCAACGGCGGCGTCGATCTGCTCAAGGGAACCATTTACGTGCGCGGCGAAGAGCCGCGTCAGGTATCGGACAAGAACCCCAGCTGGGGCGATGATTCAGTACGCGGCGAATTGATCGAATTCGCTGATTGCTGCAAATCCGGCAAGACTCCCACCAGCAACGCCGAGACCGCCCGCATCGCGACATTGATGACTCTCATGGCCGAAAAAGCCATGTTCCGCCGCGACCAGAACAGCTACGGCCCCGGTATGATTACCTGGGAAGAAGTTGGCTCGACTACTTAATTGATTATCAAATATCTTGCATTGAAAGGCGGGGCCTAAGCCCCGCCTTTCTGGTGAACTATCTTTGAGCTAAAAAGATATCGTTATGCAATAATTTTATGTTATGAAAATTCTATAATTTTGGGAAAGCCTTTACGCTAATACATTTCCCATTGAGAAACATTGGTTTTAACGCCTAAAAACAGCCATGCTCTTCCTGCACTGCTATTTCCGTCCACCGTTGCGTAATATTCGCCAACGACTAGATCATTGATTCCATCCGCATTGACGTCGGCGATAGCTATTTCGGAACCAAATATGGAATTCTCGTCTTTAAGTGGTGAATCCAATTTAATTTCTTGAACGTAATCCGGTCCGGGATAAATAACCACTTGACCAACCCAGCTCTTGCCTTGCCATTGGGCGCCGCTTTTTCCAACGACTAGATCAGGTACGCCGTCGCCTGTAATATCGCCAAAATCGATGGCCGCCCCGAAATTGTTATCCGCCTCAGGTTGCTGTTCTTCTAAATAGGTCACGTCTTCTTCTTTATATTGCGGACCGTACCAGACTTGAACATGACCAGCTTTATTCAAACCAGATTCGCTGCATGCTTTGTCGGCTCCGATAAAGAGATCAGTCACTCCATCACCGTTCCAGTCCCCCACTCCCAGATTGGCGCCAAAACGCATCCCCAGTTCAACATAATCAGAAAACAATTCCTGCTGTTCGGTGAAATCCGGACCAAAACGTAGAATTACTTTACCCATATTACCATAAGCATTGATTGCGCCAATCGCGATGTCTAGTTGACCATCCTGGTTAAAATCAGCGACTTCTAAACCCCGCCCTAAACATGCGCTGGCTTCGGGATACTCGTCGAAAAACCGAAGTCCTTCAGTATAATCCGGACCCCAGACAACCCTGAAACTTCCGGCTTGATTCAGAACCGCCTCATTCTCATTGTCGGGAACATACTGGCTGCGCAATCCTGTAACTACTAAATCGGATATATTGTCGTTATTCATATCCTGAAACTCTATTTGCATACCGAAATTATCATTTTCTTCCGGTTCCGGTAGAGCGGTGATTCTTTCGGTTTCTTCAAAATCCGGTCCCAGGAAAACATAGATAGCCCCAGCGTTTGAAACCCCGTCTGGATCGGCCAAAAACGACGAAACAAAGATATCCATATTGCCGTCGCGATTCCAATCGCCGATTTGCAGGCCTCCGCCAAACCAGTTGCCCACTGCTAACTCTGGATCCAACAACAATCTCCCTTCACCGACAAAATCAGGTAATGACAACATTTGCAACCTATAATGGTAGCCATCCACACCTGATGAACCATAGGCCTGACTTGCCGCTACCAAACTGCTTACTACGATTGCGCTCAACATTAAACTTTGACAAATACTCCGCAATTTCATTCTAACCTCTTTTCTTTTGTCTAGATTAGTATTACGATATTCATAAACGTAATACTACGCAGAATTTCAATCCGAGAGAAGGCCTCTATATCAAATGAGTAATAAATTTATGAAAATAGTAACACCGTCATTGAGTGGTATATGGTTGCTGGCTGTAATCACTTTCTATTGCGCACCAACAGCTTATTCACACCGACACCACGATCACGGGAATCCTTCGGGGACCAAGATTCTCGACGTAACTTTCACTTCGCAAAAGGATATAACGATTGCTGCGACGATGAGTCTGCCCGATGGCGACGGGCCTTATCATTGCATTGTCATGGCGGGTGGAACGCTATCTCATACGCGGGATGGGGAGTGTTTGCTTCGAAATGGCATCACCAGGCGTGACGCAATCAAACGTTTATCCGATCAGTTAAACGATGCGGGATACGCAACCTTGCGCTTTGATAAA
Source organism: bacterium (assembly GCA_963662285.2). Lineage (GTDB taxonomy): Bacteria > Hinthialibacterota > Hinthialibacteria > Hinthialibacterales > Hinthialibacteraceae. The sequence continues at coordinate 625,996 of CAXXMV010000006.1, read as the reverse complement.
CGCGGATTCGGGAAATCATCAAAATCTTCTGGCGCTGTAACCTATCAGGATCAGGCCAATGATCTGAAAGCGGCCATATTATTTGCACGTCGTAAAACAAATGTATTATCAGTAATTGTCGCCGGAGAAAGCGCCGGGGCTTATCTGGCTTGCCTGGCCGCCAAGGATAAATTACTGGCGGATGGCTATTTGTTCCTGGGAGGGCTGAGCAGCACTTCTCCGGAATTATATGCTTATAATTTTGGACGCCTGAAAGACTGGGCTGAACAAAGTACAGAAAACATGAGTTGGGCTAAACAAAACGCCTTCCATGATCTGCGCCTGGGCTATGGTTATGAGGAAATGTTTAAGTCCGCACAGGTGGGAGAGGCTACCTTTTGCTTTACGCTGGATGATAAAGAGTGGGTAATGGGACTCGAACGTAAGCGGGAAGAATTAGCCAACGAACCAGGCGAGTTGTATCGCTATATCCAAAAACCGGCCTTAGCCATTCAAGGCGAACTGGATATGAACGTTCCCCTCGGCGACCACCAAAAGGCTGTTGAGATCATGAAAGAAGCGGGAAATACGGATGCGTCATGGTTCACGGTTGCATCAGCTGATCATAATTTCCAGTTATCCGCCGATGAAGCCGGGGATAGGATAAAAGAGCGCTTCGATTTTTCCAGTTTCGCACGTCCGTATAGCGAAGAATTTTATATCCAAATAATTTCCTGGTTAAAAGAACGCTTCCCCTTAGACATCCCGTTCGATGAGACGACCAAGAGTTGGGGCGGCGTACAGATTATTTATGATGTCACCGATCCATCGGAATGTCCCGGGATCGATACGGTTGAAGGACGCATCGGACCATTGATGAAAGCTGCGGAATCGCAAGCCCATTATATTGAAATGATCCCCGGGCAATACACGCCCGAACACGCCCACAGTTCTGAAAGCCTTATTTTCACGGTCAAAGGCAAATGGGTTTTATGCCGCGCCGGACAACGCAAATTGATGAAACCGGGAACTCTGTATCATTTTGGCAAAAATATCCCTACCGGATATGAAGTTCCCTTCGATGAACCGGCCTACATTTTAATATTCAAAAGCCATCGCTCGGATTGGGATGACGAACGGTTCCTGAAATATCTGCGCTGGTTGAAAGGCGATTTGGAGAGGCGTCACCGGGAGGGTATGAATTTCTTCCTAAAAGAACTAGATCCAACTCACCCCGCCAGGGTATTCGCCCGAAAAGTTAACCCTGAATGGGAGAAGCGCTTAGGTTCCATTAAAGAGCAATAAGAATAACAATAATAAAAGTCTGTAAATAAAATTCTTTGAATTCATTGTTGTTCTAAATCTTAATGAAAACAATATCATGTGAGTATATTTCACAGGGCGTCTCAAAAATATTATCATGGATAATTATCCTGTTATCTTATAGTAATGGATATTGCGGATCGATTCTTTTTATTGATAAAACAAAAGCCGTGGGTTTGGATGGATTCCACCATAGATTAGGCAACCTTGATAAACGCTGGATTATCGATGCGATGGGTTCAGGCGTGGCCGTGGCCGACTATGACAATGACGGAGACGATGACATCTACTTCGTCAATGGCAGACCGCAATACGACCAATCCGATGAACAATACCAAAACACTCTTTTCCGCAACGATGGCGGCATCTTCACCGATGTTACCGCCAGCGCAGGAGTGGGCGACCTGGGCTTCGGAATGTGCGCCATATTCGGCGACATTGATAACGATGGCTGGCTGGACCTTTTCGTCGGCAACTATGGAGCAAATACGCTCTACAAAAATAACGGCGATGGAACCTTCCACGAAGCCACCGCCGCTTGTGGTTTAGAAAACGACCAATACGCCGCATCCGCCTGTTTCGTGGATGTGGATAACGATGGCGACCTGGACCTATTCGTGGGCAATTACGTTGAATTCGATCCCCAGGTACATGGCAAACTTTACGCCATATACCTGGGGCAAAAAGTTTTGATGGGGCCAATGGCCCTGGATTCACAACGCGACCTGCTCTACCTCAATGACGGAACGGGGAAATTCCAAAATGCTTCCGCCAAAGCAATGATCAACGTATCCCGTGGACGTGCTATGGGATCAGTGTTTTTTGACATGGAAAACGACGGCGACCCGGACTTATATGTGACCAACGATTCAACCTACAACCATATTCTACAAAACAACGGCGCCGGAGTTTTCGAAGACCTCAGTTTTCTATCAGGCGGGGGATTCTCCGACAGTGGACGCGGCGGGGCCAGCATGGGTGTCAGCGCGGGCGACTACAATAACGACGGCTTCTTCGATCTGCTGATTACATCCTATGAACGCGAATCAGATATGCTCTACCAGAACCAGGGCGATGGCGTCCTGAGCGATGAGACCGCCTTCGCTGGTCTGTTTGGCGCGACCCTTAAGCGGGTGACCTGGGGCAGCGGTTTCTGCGATTTCGATGCGGATGGCTGGCTGGATATCTACACCGCCAATGGACATGTTTATCCTCAAGTTGATAACCTTGATAAAAGTCCGCGCTACGCTCAAGGCGCCTCTATATACCGAAATGACGGCAAACGTTTCAATGATATATCCAAAACCGCGTTGCCAGTAAATATTGCCAGTAAATCAGGACGGGGATCGGCCTTGCTCGATTATGATAATGACGGGGACATGGATATAGTCATCAACTGCATGGATTCCACCCCGGTTTTATTAGAAAACCAGTCAGAAAAGGGAAACTGGCTGCAAGTTAAACTGGATGGTCTATCGGCTCAAATTTATAGCGTGCGGGTAGTCGCCAAAAATGGCGACAAGACCTGGTCGCGAAGCATCGATGGTGGATCGGGCTACCTATCCCAGAATTCCCAGATCATGCATTTCGGTTTTGGCGAGATAAATGCAATCGATGAGTTGACTATCTACTGGCGCCATAAAAAAGCCCAGACAATCCCCCACCCTGCCTTAAACCAACGCATCACAATTATCAAAGATTAGATTATACAAGCAACATATACTATCTATTGAAATAAATTTATTGCATCCAATTTGCAAGGTACGGCTTGGAAAAATCGTAGTATTTGGTGTATCGTTATATAAATAACTCTATTTTCTTGTGGGAGAAAATCATGAAATTTGTACGAACATTATTGGTAGGACTTATTACATCAATCGTTATTGCCAATGCAGGTTACGCTGGCATCTGGCAGCCTCTATTCAACGGCGAGAACCTTGACGGCTGGAAAGTACTAGGATCGCCTGAATGGAAGGTGGAAGACGGCGCTATAAAAGTAAATGGCGTTGGCGACCAAATGGGATGGCTGCTTACTGAAAAAAGTTATTCCGATTTCGTCTTTCGCGCCCGTTTCAAATGGAGCGGCGGCAACAGCGGCATCCAGGTTCGCAGTCGAGTAGAAGATGGCAAGATGATCGGCTATCAATGCAATCTCGATCCGGGACGCCCAACGGCTACAGGATCGCTGGTAGAAGAGAATGGCCGGGGAATGCTGAAAGCGACCAAAATCACGGCAAACAAAGTTTTCAAAAAAGACCAATGGAACACCTACGAAATTACGGCGATCGGCGACCGGATCGAAATCAAAGTAAACGGTCAGTTAATGATAAGCCATAACGATCCTAAAGGCGACAAAAAAGGCATCATCGCCTTACAAATGGTTACATCACCCGAATCATCTATGGAATGGACCGACCTGCGTATTCTGGAAATCCCTAATAAACAGGATTGGGTATCAATGTTCGACGGCAAAAGCCTGACCGGATGGAAGACTCTAGGCGATTCGATATGGTCTATTGCTGATAAAACAATCAAAGGCGAGTCCGATAAAGGTGGATACGGTTGGTTGCTTTCTGAAAAAGAATACAGCAATTTTCATTGCTCACTGCAATTCAAAATTGCCTCAGGCAATTCCGGCATCCAATTCCGTAGTTGGGCGGTAGATGATATGGTGCATGGCTTCCAGGCTGATATCGATCCCAGCAGCGATTGGATCACCGGCCACCTATATGACCAAAGCGAAAAAGGCATCCTGGTTAAACCGAAATTCGACAGCAGCAAGATTCTCGACCTGGAAGGTTGGAACACTTATGAAATCACTGCTATCGGACCCGATGTCGAATTATTCATCAATGGCATCAAGACCATCGAACACAACGATCCCACCCGCAAAAAAGGCATATTCGCATTTCAAATCCATAAAGGCATCGAAATGGTCACCTATTGGAAAGATATTCGCATTATTGAATTTTAATCACATATTCAAATAAGAATCATCGAAATCCCTTGCTGATAATCCGGCAAGGGATTTATTTTTATCATTCTTCTCATCTATCATGTCTTATAATGATCGAATAAACTGAGAGTAGTTGTCATAATAAAATACGTTAATTCGGAGAAAACTGATGAGTAATATTAAAACCAGTCAACACCCATTATTGAACCGAAGAGCTTTCACTTCCCTTATAGCCAGCGGTCTTGGAGCAGCGGCGTGTCCATCCGTTTTCAGTGCAGACGATAATAGTAAACGTCCTAATGTCGTATTGATAATGACCGACGATCAGGGATATGGCGACATCGGCGTTCATGGCAACGATAAAATCCACACTCCCCACATGGACGCCCTATCCAAGCAGAGCGCCGTTATGACCCAATTCTACGTATGTCCGGTTTGCGCCCCCACCCGCGCCAGCCTGATGACCGGGCGATACAATTACCGCACCGGCGCCATCGATACTTATTTAGGCCGCGCCATGATGCACGGCGAAGAGACCACTATAGCGGAAATGCTGAGCGCGGCGGGATACAAAACCGGAATATTCGGCAAATGGCATTTAGGCGATAATGTCCCTATGCGACCCGACGACCAGGGATTCGATGAATATCTAATCCACATGGGAGGCGGTCTAGCCCAACCAGCTAACCCTCCCGGCAGCAAGTATGATGATCCAGAGTTGTTACACAACGGACGGTTCAAAACCTTCAAAGGCTATTGCACCGATATTTTCACTGACGCCGCCATTGATTTCATAGAAAATAATAAAGACCAACCCTTCTTTACTTATCTGGCGACCAACGCGCCCCATACGCCATTACAGATCGACGAAAAATACGTCAAACCATACCGTGATATGGGTCTCGATGATACAACCGCCAAAGTCTATGGCATGGTTGAGAATATTGATGACAACCTGGGTAAACTACTAGCTGCGTTGAAGCGCCTGAACCTGGAAGAGAATACCATCGTTATCTTTCTAACCGACAATGGCCCGAAACAAAAACGCTATACCGCAGGCTTACGGGGTAGAAAAGGTCAAGTCTATGAAGGAGGCATCCGCGTTCCATTCTTTATCCGCTGGCCCAACAAATTAAAGCCGGGCAATAATTCAGACCGCATCGCCGCCCATATCGATGTTGCGCCCACTATCCTTGACGCATGTGGAATCAAAAAACCTGATAATGTCGCATTAGACGGTAGAAGCCTGATGCCCTTACTGACTCAAGATTCGCCTAAATGGGATGACAGGAACCTATTCTTCCAATGGCATCGCGGCGACGTTCCCGAACGTTTCCGCGATTGCGCAGTTCGCAGCCAGAAATACAAACTGATCAATGGAGTGGAACTCTACGATATCCAAAACGACCCCTATGAGAAGACTGATATCGCGGATGATAATCCAAAGATGGTTGCCCAAATGCGTGATGAATACCTGGAATGGTTCAGGGATGTATCCGGCGAAAGAGGTTATGCTCCACCGAGGATACATATAGGTTCACCCAAGGAAAATCCAACCATATTGACTCCCCAGGATTGGCGCGGCCCGGACGCGGGATGGGGCAAGGATTCCATTGGCTATTGGGAAGTGGAAATATTAAAGACCGCCAAATACGACATCCGGTTGAGATTCCATCCATTGCAATCAGACGCGGTCGGTTATTTCAAACTGCGCAACGTGATTCTGAAACAAGAGTTACGCAAAGGCGATGAAGAATGCACTTTGCAAACAGTTAATTTACCCGCAGGCTCAGCGCGTCTGGAGGCATGGATCAATCAAGGCGATAAGAATACAGGTATGCAATATGTGGACGTGAAATTGATTGATTAAACACGCCTACGCGTAGGGTGGGCTAAAAGCGAAAGCGTAGCCCACCAAGAATAATTAAAATCAAGTTTCCTTCCACATCAACTGCTTTTCAAAACTGGTGGACAATTTATATTTTTTGATATTGCCCTTTATTGGTTCGCCTAACTGTTCAATCTTGTTGACATCAATTTCACCCATACCGGCTTGAGCGCAGTAGTTCATATACCCGACATCGGCGACATCGATGCCCATCAGTTCCAGCGCCGTACGGTCCGCCGAATACCAATGCAGGCTGGAGACGGCGATTTTATGATCGACTGGAGTTCCACCGACCGGCCCGTTGCCTTCCATGCCCTGGAAGCCGTCAATCACGGCCAGATCAGGACCAAGTTTCGGCGCCAGTTGGAAGAGGTTGTAATTGACGCCTTTAAAACCGCCGCCATGCGCTAGCGGCTTATCATTACGGGCGCCTTTTTTACTATCTCCACCCCAACGGAAACCTACATCTTTGATTGGAGCGCCAAAGATGATATTTTTAAGCGACAATGTAGTAACAACCCGGTCATGAGTTTTCATAACAGCGGCGGAGATCACAAATGTTTCAGGATCAAGCAGTAGTTTTGACATCCTGACAAACACCGGATGGAAAGTCTCATCGCTGATAACATGCACTCTCTGGATAGGCTCCTGATCTAAATCGACCAGATCAACGCCATATTTTTTATTTATTTTGTTATAACCATAATTCTCAAAACCTTCCAAAGTCGGACCGCTGGCGGCTGATTCAGCGATCACCATATCATTGGTAGAAACACAGATTGATTTAAGGAATTCAACTATACCAGTCAAACTATCAGCGTGGGTGGCGCTTAATTGAGTGGTGATAGAGACATTGTTGGGTTTGATTATCACTTTGCGGTTTGCAATAGCTGCTTTTATTTGCTGTGCTTGCGGTTTTAAGGAATTAATAATGTTTTGGGTATGATCGTCGCCAACTGAAATGCTCGCTTTATTCTTGTTTTGCATGCTGCTCTGCAAAGCGAATGAAGGTTTAATAAAAGCAGCGGCGGCGCCTCCCGCAAAAGCAGTTCGTATAAAATTTCTTCTATTTGATTGCATGATTATACTGTTCTCCTTTTTATAACCGTCCACAACAAATCAATGGTTGAACGTACATTTATTTCTAATAATTATCACTACATTTATAATAAAACCTACTGGCAATAATAGCAAATACTATTTAGTGGTTTATCCGAATATTAAATTTTATAATTTCGTAATAATCACTATAATCAATCAGTAAACAAAGTTTTTGTAAATGATGAAGCAAATAAATATCTTGAACAACCTGAATGGGAACCGTATTCAATATGATGAAAATATGAGATAGTAGATAGTAGATAGTAGATACTACGGTGGAATTCGTGAAATTCAACATAAATCCTCCGCAGTTTTTTTAACCATCACTGATGAGTTATCTTACAAACTCATATTTTGCATGGGAGAATATTGTTATATTATTTAATGCTAATTCATCACACCGCAGAGGAAGCGCCAAATGAACAAATCACCTCTTCTTTTAATTGTAGATGATGAAGAAGAGATTCGTCTCTTATTATGCAAGTTTGCAAAAAAGGCAGGCTTATCAACCATTAGCGCCGAAAATGGTGAAACCGCCTTAACAATGCTCGACCATCATAATCCCGATGCCATTCTAAGCGATATACAAATGCCGGAGATGGATGGTATGGAATTATTGCGTGAATGCAAAAAACGCGAAATAGATATCCCCATCATCATAATGACTGCTTTCGCCACTATCGATCGCGCCGTTGACGCCATGAAACTCGGAGCGTCCGATTTTATAACCAAGCCAGTCAATTTTGATTATTTGCTTCAGATAATTCAAAGAGTCTTAAAACAATCTGAATTAGAAAGAAAAGTTCACGAACACGAAAAACAACTAAAAAATGATCTGCACTTAGCTACCAGAGTTCAACAGTGTATGCTGCCCTACGAATTTGATGATGGCCATATAAGAATGAACTTGCGTTATGAACCGCTGATTGAAATCGGTGGAGACTATCTAACCACCAGGCAATATGACGATGGTTCATTGATCGCAGCGTTATACGATGTCACCGGGCATGGAGTTTCGGCAGCCTTAATAGCCTCCATGATTCATTACCAATTAACTGATTTGTTTGTTCAATCTCATGCGCCATACCGAATTATTGAACAAATCAATAATATTTCTTTAGAACAATTTAGTATGACCGGGCTTTTTTGCACAATGGCCTTAATCTTGATTGATATCCAAAATGGACAATTAACTTTAGTAAACGCCGGCCATCCAGACATTCTTATCTGGCGTAATAAAGAGAAGAAGATTGATTGCATAGCCTCGCAAATACTGCCCATCGGTCTTCAAGAAGCATCGCTTGATCAATCCAGCCAGTTAACTATTCCAATAAATTTTGGTGATAGAATCATTCTCTATACCGATGGTTTTATTGAATCCAGGAAGGAAGATGGCGATATACTCGGCCCGGAAAGATTTTTGGATATCATTTATCAAGCCATAGATCATCCGCCCAAGGAAATGATAGATATAATCTTTAAACAGGTTGAAAATTTCCGCAATATCGAGCCAACTGATGATTTAACCTTACTGACTTTCGAAATATTGGAGCGATTTTCAAACCAGCATACTCTAAAACAAAGCCTAACATTCCCCAAAATCAGGACTTGAAGCAATCCAATGTTTTCAAAAAATGCTGTTTATAAATATATGGAAATGCGTTCCAGGTGTTGTAAGCTTCTAAAATAACGTTAAAATGTTATAAACTATTACGTTATGTTGGCAAGTATTCATGAATTAATGAGAAACTCTTTTATTTATCATCCATATCATATATTGAGTTAGGAAACGACAGATGAAGATTGATGTACGAACCGAATCAGACATAACTATCATCCAACCTCATGGGCGAATGGATTTCAATGCGCTTAATGAGTTCAGTTCTATTGTAAAGAAAAATATCCAGGATGGCGCAACCAAGATTCTGCTTGATTTTTCTAACCTGGAATATTTAAGCAGTTCCGGCATCCGAACTCTGGTTGAATGCCAAAAAAGTGTTGAGAGCCAAAAAGGCATTTTTGCTTTTTGCGCGTTAAATGCTCAAATTGAGGAATTGTTCCAAGTTGTTCAACTCGATAAAGTTTTCAAAATTTTCCCCTCTGAATTCGAAGCGCTTGATAAAATGATGCTTTAATCATCTGGATATTCAAACTCGTTTATTTTCAGGCTTTGTTAATTCATATGCTTGTTTTTCCCGGAAGTTTTTTTTCTTGTTTGAGCCAATTATCTTTAACAAATAGTGCAATATAGAGAAACTCATCATAATTCTCTATTATATTTCTTTATATATAATCTTAAAAATCGGATTATTATCTCTACACTTTATGATTAATGCTAATATAATTTAGATATTCTGGCGTCATTTTAATTTAGGTGGTTTGCATAATAACGTTCTTATTTGCGTTTCGAAAAAACCGTAATAGATCGGATTTTCCGAAGATCAAATGCGACAATAATTGAACATGATTTTGAGAACCGCTCTAGTATTTGAATTGTTATTTTTTATCTGGATTAGTTCTTTCTTGGGTGAATTGGACTGATCAATACTACTTTTTCCCGCCAGCAATTCTGTTTCGAGATAGGTTTCTTGTTGTATTCATCCGATATTATATTCTACAGTTAGAGACTATAAGCAATGAGAAAAAAAGTATTGCTGGTCGATGATCATCCTATCGTACGTCATGGGTTAAAACAACTCATTGATCAAGAAGATGATTTAATCGTATGCGACGAAGCAGGAGATACGCATACTGCATTTGAAAAAGTTAATTCACTTAAACCGGATGTTGTGATTGTAGATATACATTTAGGGGGAACCAACGGAATCGACCTTATCAAGAATATCCGTGCTCAAGTTGGAAACCTTCCCGTACTGGTCATCTCGCTTCATGAAGAATCCCTTTTCGCTGAACGTGCGCTCAAAGCCGGCGCTAATGGCTATATCATGAAGAGAGAACTGACCGATCAAATCATGTTCGCTCTACGCAAAGTTTTGAAAGGTGAAATGTATGTCAGCGACAGCATCCTTTCTAAAATACTGCATAAGGTATCCGGCTCCTCATTGAATGCTTCCACTTCCGATATGGATATATTAAGCGACCGTGAGTTGGATGTATTCAGATTAATCGGGCAGGGATACACCACGCGCCAGATAGCGGATCAGCTGCATCTCAGCATAAAAACTATCGAAACCTACCGCACCCGCGTCAAAGAAAAACTAAATCTGCAAAACACCAACGAACTGCTGATGAAAGCATTCGAGTGGGTTCATAACGAATCCATCGTTTAGAGAGATCAACATAGAATCGCTCTAACTTAAATGAAGCAATCTTCAGACCAACCAATCAATTCGGTTTCTATACGGTCATAGCCGCAATTCCCTAAACCATACTTGGCTTCCGCATTTGAGATATGCAAAGGCATCTCTCTATAACCATTCAGTTCACCACTGGTTTTTCTACGGCAGCCTTGCAGTATTCTCCAACAGACGCTATCAACCGCCGCTGGATCAGTCCCTATCACCAGACCTTTATAAGCCCACGGCTTTTGGTTATCCATATCGTGGAACAACGGCAATAATGCGTCTACTACAATCAAGCGGCATTTCCGCTGAACTACCGGCAACGCGTTTATCATGCCAACATCAGCGCAATGGTTGGCGTGGATTGGAAAAACAACATTTTCATCACGGCAATTGATATTGGTAACAGCGCCCACCCAATTTTTCAGCGCCCCCGACATCACGGACAACTCATGACTTTTCAATCTTGGAGCATTGATCAATCCATCCGCCCACTCAACAGCCCTGCTAATACCCCCCGCACCATAACCAGGCGCCCAGTTCCAACCTGAAGCATCCGCCTGCGACAGTCCCAGTCCACCCCGGTTTCTATCCCATATCCTGATTTGATCTTCCGCTATGCCAGAGGATGCAAGTCCATACAATAATGCTGAATGGATATCCCTATGAACTGATGCAAGACTTATATTAGATTTTATTGATATACGCTCGGTTTTAGAGAAAAGATATCCCCAAGCCTGCATCGGATTATTGTAACCTGTTAAAGCCAGAAGACCATTCTCCAACATCTGATTGATTGTTGTTGCGCAGGCTTTGTTATCTTTATCCAATGCCTTCGCGTCTCTAACCACGATAACGCGGGATTTTCTGCTATCGGAATTGGCAGATAAAGAGTTTGAAGCAAATGACGCCAGCGGCAATAAACTGGCCGATAGGGCGCCATGTAAAAAGACGCGCCGGGAAAATGAGTGGTCATCATTTCTCTTATTCATCGATAATAGACTCCTATCAAGTAAATAAAGTATACTGAAAAGAAGAGATTTTAGAACCTATCATTCGCTATTGTTTTTACGCCTTTAGAGCGGGCGCCCTGACCACTGCCGATGAATAGAAACGGATCAATGCCTTTTTTATCCGAGTATTCTTGCGCGATGCGTTGCGCAGTCTCCAGGCCTGCTTGATCCTCGCATAACACGCAAACGGTTCCACCACTGCCTCCTCCTGTGATTTTCGCTCCATATACGCCTGACTTAATTCCCGAATCACAAACGGCGGTAACGATGTCATCCGTCCCCTCACATCCCAGGCCGCAAGCCGAATAACTGGAATGCGACTGAAACATAAAGTCGCCCAACATCCTTAATATTTTGGGAATTTGGATCGATGAAGCATCCTGTTCAGCCAAAGTTTTCAGCATCTGCATGAAAGAGTTGACCCGGTGGTTTTCATAAACCGGATGCGCGGCGCAGGTTTGCACCGCATATTGATTATCAGGATCAACCGAGGTTATCGAATCTATGATATCACCATATCTATCAAGAAATTCTTTTCCACTAATCCGGATTGGCAGCAGTGATTGAAAACGGGATTCAAACAGCGAGACGTCAATATTGGCCAGATATCCACCATAGGGAAGCGCTGACCAATCGCATGACGCTTTCGCATTAGTAATATCACCTACTCCGGCGCCTTCATTGAGCGCTATGATTGAATATCCCATATATGCAGCAGTGCGCACATCGCTATACGACGCTCCACTGACTGCATGACGCACGCCGCTGTCTATGCCCACAAAACGTATAGGCTCTGGTATACAGATGGGATCAAACACCTGAACCGGCTGACAAAGGATAGGCAGCAGACGATTCTCCATCCCCAGGTATGAGGCCAGCTGATCCATAATGCCGCATGGAGCGCCGACCACCCGGTTTTCAACTATCTGAGCCAGCAGGGGAAGTTCGACAGGATCAAGATCGAGTTGACATGCTTCCGCTAAAGCGGACATGACCGCCACCTCAATGGCAGCCGAAGATGAAACGCCTTTGCCTATGGGAACATCCGACTGGATCAGGATATCAACTCCGGGAATTTCAATTCCCTTCTCTTTGATCAATACCAGGACGCATCCAATAGCATAGGCCGACCACTCGCCTCCTTTAATTGCGGAAAACGTTTTGCAGCATTCAGCATAATCAAGCAGATTCCCATTTTCAAAAAATTTCTTAAGTTCAACATTAATTTCTGCTTGCAATCCCAACGCTTCCACTGATGCGCTGCGCACCCGGACGCAACCGTCATCACGCAAAGCAAGCCATGCGTTGGCGCATTGTTCAATAGGCATTTGCAGAACCAGTGAACCCGAATAATCCGCTATGCCTCCCATAACATCCAGCCGCCCCGGCGCCGAAGCATGATAAATCGTTTTCCCTGCATCAAAAAAATCATTCAAATTCATAATCATTATTTCTCCCCGTTCATAGCAGTTTATGTTTTCGCAGAAGATTGTGTAAAACCGTCTCAACCTCATCCCTGATTGACTGATTGGCGTAGACTATCCAATCCACCGGACTGCACGTATCCATTGGAGGATCAAGCGGCTGTCCTTCCGCATCGGTAATGATAACGCCCGCTTCCGTACCGATCAGGTGGGCGCTTACATCATAGGGATGACAGGTTAATCCTATCCAACGGTTCTCTAATGTAAAACGTCGGTATAGGCTGGCTCGTAAATCAGCCGTGAAGCGGTCATGTCCTGTTAGGATTTCATAGAGTTGTCCGCCCGTGGAGATGTATTGATCTTCAAAGATAATCGCCCGTCGGGTTGGAGGATCGGGAAAAAGCTCATTAATCATCTCTTCCTCGATTTGAGCAAGTATATCCTTGCCCGGCGGGAAGAAACGGCTGATCTGGGCGAATCCACCCAGGATGGTTTTTGATTTTGACGGAGATATATGACAATCCATGCATTGCCCGGTATGCAGATCGCGGGTGAAACGATGCGCCCCTTGGCCCCGAACCGCCCAGAAAGAGTCGCTTAACATACTGCGCGAAGTAGGAAGTTCCACCATAACTGCAATTTCTATATCTTGCAATGAAGGATTTTTGTTGGTATTGGGAGACGCTCCAGCCAGATAAAAGGCGGATCGTTTGTCATACATTATGCCCCTGGTTCCATCTATAGGGTCCATAATAATGCGTATGGCGGCTTTATCAGGATGCAATCCTTCAGGAATAACAACGCAATCCTCATCGCCTATACCCTCAGCTATAAGGATGATGCCTCCAAGGGACTCAGCATACTTGCCCAGTTCAGGAACGATGATCGATTCAACATCACGGTCGATGGAATAAATCGTATCTTCCTCAGTCTCCTCATGAACCGAGGTTCGTTGCTCCATCGACTGATGCTTCAATGCATGATGGACATGTTCGCAAACCTGACGTCCAATCTCTAATAAAATATCTTTAATCTGTTCATGATTCATAAGTTATTCCAATTCCTGAAAATTCGCCAAATCCACCGCGCGTAGTTCAGCCGCTTTCTCTTCCGGCATGGTATCCGCCATAAAATTACCGCCGCCGATTTCCGGTCCAGCCAGGTATTTCTGCAATCCCGGCTGACGCAAAGGAGGCTGCATCAAAAAATGCAGGTGATAATCCCTATAATCCCCATCATCCACCGGGGATTGTAGTATAGACATCACATAAGGAAACCTCATTGAAAATAGAGTATCGAAACGGCGCGTCACTTCTTGAAATACGCCAGCCATGCCATTCAGTTCTTCATCAGACATAGTGATGAGGTTGGCATGACGACGTTTGGGAAAGATCAGAATTTCATAAGCGTACCGCGCAAAGAATGGAATGAAGGCGATGGCATGTTCATTCTGCGCAATAATACGGATTTCTTCAGATTGCTCAGCATCAATCACCGCCGCAAAAAGATTTTGGCCTGTCTCTTTTTTATATTGCTCTGCGGATTCCAGTTCTTTTTCAACATGCCTGAAACAAAAATTTGTGGAATAAATCTGACAATGGGGATGAGGATTGGAAACGCCGACTATCTCGCCCTTATTCTCGAAAATATGAACAAAATTAATGTTGTGAATCTGTTGCAGTTCACGCACCTGCTCACGCCATGCTATAAAAACCGGAGTCACTTTACCAAGAGGCATCTCAGATAGCGTCACATTATGCCGTGGATCATAACAGACCACCCGCGCAATGCCATCCGCTTTACAGCGGCGGTAAAGCCCGGCGGCGGATGCCAGACGATCCCCGGAAATTACAGGCGAATCCAGCCCTACCACGGGATGATCGTTATCAAATATATAAACGCCTTGATAGTCTGGATTAGTGGCGCCATGCACCCGCGCATTTCCCGGACAGAGATAACAACCCGGATCATAATCCGGCGCAACCTTGGCTTGAGGCGCCTCTTCACCACTCCAGGGACGTTGGTTGCGATGAGCGGCGTAAACCACCCATTCGCGCCACAAAGGATGCCAGCGCTGCTCCCACTTACCTTCTTGCTGCTTCATCTTTTAATTACTCCAGATATTTTGTTTGAGATATAATACACTAAATCTTCAATCAATAATCAAATCAACGATTATTTGAATTTATTTCACAATAGAATAAAGGAGACCGCCTTTCGACAGTCTCCTATTAGTTATGCATAAATTAAAATCAAATCAAGCGATGCATTATTTAATGATTGGAGTAAGAACAACATTACGGTAACTTACGCCGGTGTGATCGCCCTGAAGATATATGGGGCCTGGACGAAATTCATCTGAGGTCAACGCGCCGCCTGTGCAACCCAGTAGAGGTTCGTTATCAATAATTTTAGCGCCATTAAGAATAACTGTTACATGACGGTCGCAAAGCGTGATATCAACCGTCTGCCATTCGCCGGCAGGTCTTTCTGCTGCTACGCGTGGAGCGATGCGGCTATATACGGCGCCCATGTGATGCGGGTCTATAGGTAAACCGTAACTCTCCATAACCTGTACTTCATAGATTCCTCGCAGATAAATGCCGCTGTTTCCACCTGCAGGGACGCGGGCTTCCAGTTTAAGATTGAAATCTTCAAATTCTGCTTCAGTACGAATATTACCGTAATTAACGTGCGGCTTGCCTTTTTCCTGCTTTGGATCGTTGTTCAAAACGCCGTCTTCAACAAACCATCCGCTGACGCTGCGTGGATTGGTCAGTTTCCATCCATCCAGGTTTTTGCCATTAAACAGTTCAATGGCATCGCCGTAACGTACTTTACTCAGGTCTGGCGGGGCGGGTAAATCCTTAATGCGTTTACCAGAAAATTTTTCAATTCTCATTTCTCTGTTGAGAGTAGGCGAAGGGGTCATGCGGGTCAATTCCATATAATTACCATCAACTGAAGCCAAAAGTAATTCGACGAATGTATGAGAGCGATTCTTGTTTTGCTGCGCGATAAGATGATTCTCACGGACAAAACTACCATCAGTGCGAACTTCACGAATTACGCCTTTGTCGCCGCGATTAACTGTACGGTTGCGCGTTAAGGCAAGTTTACCATCCGGATCCAAAAAGGCTGCATCAACCGGTACAACGCTTCCGCCGCCCCACAGGATGCCTGCATCCAGATAAGCCCGTCCCTGGGCGTCATATGCTTTAACTACGCCCAACCAACCAGCGCCGCCGCCGGGAAGATCCAGCGCCCAATAGCCTACATATTTATCCGCATCTGAGTCAGCCGCGAAAGCTGGAACACAGGTCAGACCAATAGCCGCTACGATTAATAAAACCGATAGTTTCTTCAACATCAACCGTCTCCTCTTTAAATTGGTATATTAAATTTCGTGCCGATGCACAATTACATCATGACAATTAAAAAGGTTTTTTCTATATAAACTTCTCTAATCCTATTCAATTGTCACAATCTTATAGTATGTAAGAATGGTAATTGCATATCAAGGACTGAGGGGAAAAAGATCAACCTACTTTTATAAGCAACTCTGTTAACCTAGTTCCCCTTTGATATTGCTTCATAACTATAAAGCGCCGATTTACGCGCTATGGCATGATCCACAATCCGGTCAGGGTAATTTGTTCCCAGTTCAACATTAGCCTCAGCCAGCATAAGAGGAGGCGCTTCCCAGGGTTTATGAATCCAGTCATTGGGTAAATAGGCCAGTTCCGGAATCCAATGCCTGACATAGTTGCCATCCGGATCAAACCGTTCACCCTGGATCACCGGATTAAAGATATGATAATAGGGCGAGGCGTCAGCGCAGCAACCCGCCACCCATTGCCATCCCATGGCGTTATTGGCTAAATTAGCGTCAACCAGAGTTTCCCAAAACCAACTTGCCCCTTTTTGCCAGGGTATCAGTAAATCTTTGACCAGAAATGACGCCACCGTCATGCGCACCCGGTTATTTATCCAACCCGTATGCCATAGTTCCCTCATTCCGGCGTCAACAAAAGGATATCCGGTTCGTCCTTCACGCCACGCATTCAAAAGTTCATTATCATCTATCCAAGGAAAATTGGAGAATGCTGAATCCATTGGTTGATCAGAAACAAAAGGATAATGAAACAGCAGATGATGCGAGAATTCACGTCTTCCCAATTGGCGTAAAAAAGCCCAGGCGTTGTTGGCGCCTTTCTTATCTGGTTGGATGTAATCCAATACGGCATGAAGAATCTGCCGGGGGCTGATCTCTCCAAAATTCAGATGCGGTGATAGACGGGATACGCCTTGATGATCAGGATGATCATGGTCTTCCTTATAATGAGCCAAGGTTTCAACCAGTAAACGATCCAGTTGTTCGTGAGCGGCATGTACTCCAGGAGTCCAGGAAGTGCGGAAACCGGAAATTCTATCGATTTCACCTAATAGATCAAGTTGCTCAACCGGAACAGATTTCGGCCATTTTGCCGGAGCGGTGATTTCGCGCGGCGATGAAATTGGAGGCGACGGTTCAGGAAGTTTGATGCATGCTTTCCAAAAATCATTAAATATTTTAATTGGTTTTTCCAGGTTGCTCAAAACTCCCCACGGCTCATATAATAGAGAACCATTAAAACTTTCAACCTCAATTCGTTGAGACCTGAACTCAGATTTAATCTCCGCTCCCCGCGCTACCAGAGACGGTTCATAACGCCGGTTCCAATAAAGCGCTCCAGCGCCGGTCTCGATGATCAGATTCTGCAACTCATCCATTGAGTTGCCCTGTCGAACGATAAGACGGGAGCCCAGTTTCTTTAGATCATTATCCAAACTTTGCAATGAATGATGCAACCACCATCGGCTTCCCGCGCCGGGAGGCCAGTCACATTCGTCTTCCGGCGACCAGATAAAAACTGGAACTATCGGCATCCCCCGGCTGATTGCTTCAACCAGAGCGGGATTATCAGATACACGAAGGTCTCGTCGAAACCATACTATTGTAGGGTGCTGCATTAAGAATTCCCATCCGCTGCTTTATTATCTTCTTCGCCGAAAACTTGTCTCTTTATATGCGCAACCACATCGCCATAAAAAAAGATGGGGATCAATTGCTTCTTCTGCATATTGCTTGTTACTGCGATGGATGTTATCACTTTTCCCTTACGGGGCGAAAATAGATCGACCTGATACGATCCGCCGGGTAAATCCACCCAAAACAGTTTTTCCGATTCCGGCTGATAAGCCAGATATTCTTCACCCACCTGCGCCAGACAATATCCTGAAGAACATAGTTCGTTTTGTGGAATCATGTTCTTCAAGTCAATAATTTTCGAGAAAAGAAAAGTCTGTCCTAAAACCTCGCGCATCTTCTCAAGTTTTTCCATATCATCCGGCTGCCGTATATCTTTATAAGAATCCATTACTATAGGATTAATTCCCCGCACAAAACTCTTCCATGCCCATTTATAACTTATATTCTTCAACCACGGATCGATATGATCCGTGTCAGAGATCACAATTTTATTCCCTTCCAAATCGGGAGGATTATCATTGAATCCATCTGTTCCATCCGGTGAAATAGCATCCGCCGGACTATCAAATAAAGCATCGTTATCGCCTCTGGCGTGTCCTGAAAATTGGAAAGTCATCCATACAGGATGTTGATATTTCTTAGTCGATTCGTATTCCTTGATGAAGCGTATCATCTGATACTGCCATTCCGTCGAATCGCCATGACTCTCGTTGCTGATTTCCCAAATGATATTATCAAAACCATTGAGTTCATCAATAACTCTGGCAACGAATTTTTCCTGGATTGCAGTAATGGTGGAATTAGCCAGGGTATGAACCTCTTCACCCTCGCCGTCGCCATTCAAGTCGCCATCAATGCCATTAATGTTATTGTTCTTATTGAATGGATGACCATCCCAGGGATTGCCCATTCGGGTATTGACGCCTTTTTTACCTTTTTGTTCGATGCTGAATCCCTGAAAAAGCATAACGCCGACATAAATACCTTTCTCCCGCGCTAGAAACACCCGCTCACGTAGGCGTTCAAAAAACTCCGGATTAAATTGGGTGACGTCAAATTTCAAACCACCATCGAGCGCCTTTCCCGGCCCGGTTCTCATATAACGCAACGGTTTATATCTAACCGGTACGCTCTTTTCCTTAAACTGCATCCAGGTTGCATGTTCCCACATCCATAAGCGCATAAAATTATGATTATGCTTTTCCATAAAATTGAGGAATTCAGGATAATCCAGATCAGGCGTCTCGCCTTCAAGGCCTCTCTCTTGAAACGACGCCCAGGTATGCGATCCAGTTAAATATACAATATTCCCATCCAGATCGGCGAAATACCGTGGATTGTCCGTCGAAACTTTCAACGGCCCCATAGCCGCGAAAGCTGGCGCTATTGATAAAAGAAATAATCCCGGTAAAACCAGGGAAAAGACAAATCTTCTAATGGTGTAATTCATTGGGTCACTCCCATTATTCTCTACTTATGCATAAGCGCGAATTTCGAAAACCCGCGCTGCATCGTCGCCGTTAGTAGCTTTGACAATCAAACGTATGCCGCTCGCCATGCGAGCATCGAATTTATGGATTAGTTTACGCTGATAATTGCCAGTAACACTAACAACCGTCTCCGCGCTCTCGCCATGCACAACTTGAATATCATAGTCGCGAACCGTCTCCGGTTGAGGCTTCCACGTCTGGTGCGAATGATGGCCATCGCTGTAGGTAAGCGTTAATTGCCGGTTTAAACCTGAATCGAAGGTCAAGTGAACTTCACTGATACGACTGCTTTCTTTGAATTTCAGATCAATCCACTGAGGCAAGTTTACTTTTTTATCCGAAATCCACTTATTGGATTGCTGATAAACGCTGCGGGTAATTCCATTAACAACATTAGCCGCTGACGTAGAAGAATTCATCTGGCTGGAGGCGCGCACCGCCGCCGTCCGGGCGAGATCATAGGAATCAGCGTTAACTCCACCAACGATGTATGCGTCATCTTTCAGCAGTTGTTGCTGGAGTGTATTAATCGATTCGCGGTATAATTCTCGCGGCAAGCATTGGTTTTTGACGCATAAAGCAGCCCCCGCACCCGCCGCCTGCCCCATTGCCGCGCAGGTTCCCATTACCCTGGTGCTGCCGAACGCTACATGAGTGACGCTATGGTTGCGACCCGCAAACATCAGGTTCTTGATATTCCTGGAATAGAGCGATCTAAACGGAATATTATAAAGTGGAATAGGATGCGATTGAAAAGGACTTTCTGAAGTATTCAATCCAGCGGCTGGATGCAGATCTATGTTCCACCCGCCAAACGCGACTCCGTCTTCAAACAGTTCAGGCTTACGTATATCTTGCTCTTTAAGAACATAATCGCCAACAAAGCGCCGGCTTTCGCGCTTGCCTGGAATAGCGCCCAGCCAATCAAGCGACCAGTTTTCACTGTCTTTATAATGCCCACTGTTTTTGATCAAATCCCAGATGCCCAGCGCGCTGCATAGCAGTTCATGACGGATATCTTCGCCGTCTTTTATAATATCCTTGTCGCCGCCCAACTCGTTCCACCAGAAGCCATACTCATACGAACCAATGCCCCGGTGCGGCAACGGGCCATCAAACTTACGAATCCAATCCGGCGCCTTGAAAGGAACCGGGTGATCTAATTTCCTGGCCATAAACATTAGTGAGTTGCCCATAGTCTGATTATCAGCTTTAAGCGGCGCCAGTGGTTCGCCATATTCGTCGCGCCCCTCCCGGCCAACCCGGAAAGCCGCTCCAGCTTCAGCGCCCACCCGGCCATCTCCACTGCAATCAATAAAGAGCGGCGCCTTGATGGTAAAAACGTCTTCAGTCATGAAGCGTGAGGCCAGCACAGCGCCAATAGAGTCTTGACTTTTCATCTTTACTCCATAGCAATGCGTATCGAGCATCAAGGTGATATTAGGCTCACGCATCACCCATTCATAAAGTAAAAGATCGGATAGGCTGGGGCTGCGTTCTGGATTACGAACCGCCATCTCCAGCCGAATCTCTTCCAAAATGCCTGATTCCCTCGAATCAGTATCCTTCCTGCCGCCATGCCGGTCGGCGCCGACAATATGCATACGTATTTCGCTGGAGGCGTTGCCGCCCAGAACCGACCTGTCTTGAATCAAAACAACCTTGGCGCCGTTGCGGGCTGCGGCTATAGCCGCGCAAACGCCTGACATCCCCCCGCCCACGATGACTATATCAGTCAGTATTTCGTAATGGGTTAACAGACCGTTCTTGGTCAGTTCCCGAACAACTGTTTCTGTACGACCTGAGTCGCATTTTTTCGCTGTAGTCTGGCAACCACTCAATATCCCGCCCAAAGCAACGCCCAGCCCTGCATGTTTCACAAAATCACGCCGCTTTATATTAGAATTATTATTTTTTGAACTCATTATTAATAAATCCTTCCAATTCTTATTGATTAAAAGAGAAACAGAACCTTATTACACGATATTCTTACTCAATTGAGAAGGGAGATAGAAATCAATGCTTTAAAAAATGTCACCTATCTGCCTTTCCAATCCACTAGATATATAAATAATAAAATTCGTGTAGGATAACCATCAAATGAACGATGAAACAAAATTAATAGAACTAAGCATCAAGGGTGACGCTCAAGCGTTTGGCCAATTGGTCGAGTGCTATCAATCGCTGATCTGTTCGATTACTTATAGTGGAACCGGCAACCTGCAATATAGCGAAGACATCGCCCAGGAAACCTTCATTATTGCATGGAAGAAACTATCCGATTTAAGGGATAAAACGAAATTCCGCCAGTGGCTATGCGGCATCGCCCGCAACCTGCTTAAAAATTTCTACCGTCAATCAAAAGGCTCTGACATTTCTGATCACGTGATCGATCAACCTATCGATGCCTTTGATTCCCCCCGGAATCGCGCTATCAGCCGTGAGGAAGAAGATATCCTGTGGCGTGAACTGGAAAAAATCCCCGAAACCTACCGTGAACCACTAGTATTGTTTTATCGTCAACATCAATCCATCAAGAGCGTCTCCGCTGCGTTGGATATAAATCAAGAGACCACCAAAAAACGCCTCGAAAGGGGCCGCAAACTTTTGCAGCAACAAATGATCGCTTTCGTGGAACAGACCCTGGAGAATTCCAATCCATCTTCAGCCTTCTCAATGCTTATTCTATCCGCCATCACCCCGTCAATTCCAAAACTAGCCGCTGCTGGCATCTCATCAGTCTCGGTTAAATCAGGATTTTTAGGCAAACTGGCATCTATGGTCTTTTCACTGCCCGTTATTTCACACCTGGTTGGCGCCTCGATAGGCGGCTATTTCCAAATGAAATGGCAAACGAAAAATGCTGAATCCAAACCTGAAAAACGATTAATAATAATTGCCGTCATCATATTTTGCTTCATCACTGTAATCTGCAATTTGTTCTCATACTGGATTTTTCAACACGCATTCTCTCTTCCACTAGAAACGATATTAATCACAATTATTGCATTTTTTGTTACGCTTGCATTAACCATGTCTATTCTAGGCAATATCTATAACAAAAAGAGAAAACAGATTCGTAAAGAACAAGGTTCATCATCTATCACTCATGACACAGTTCTAGATAAAAACGGCGTCCCCATCATCCCGCGTCCCATCATGGCGCTTGGGCTCACTATGTCGAACGCCGGCGCCTTACTGGTTCCCGTATTACCCTTTGCTTTACTGGCGCAGGATTATTTATCATTGCTTATCCTAAGTCTCCTGTTTGGCGTCATGGCGACAAGCGGAGTAGTCATTACAATATTGCATCCCACCCGCTGCCTGTTGGTAACCACCTTATCCATGCCTATTGATATAGCAGCGGCCATAACCATCATAACCTTCCGCTGGAACACATGGAGCCAAACCAACTGCCTGAAAGGCTATTTAAACCAACGCACCAGATTAATTCTTACGCTCTTCTTGCTATCATTCTTCATATACGCCATTATTGACTGGGTGAAATTTCTCAGGAAAAATTCGCCTAGACCACAACCCATCAATGATGATTTATAAATCAATATCAGAGGTTTCAAAAATGCATAACAAGACTGCTATTTCAAATCTAACATCATTAATCCATTGGCGCTGGCTCTCTCTTATAATCAATCTATTTATTGTTCAATGCATATTGTCTCCCACCGTCTATAGCGCAAGCAGCCTCGATCAAACAGGAACCCAATGGTCGCCTTATCTTGAATGGTCACTAACTAACGACAGTTATGATGGCAACCCTTATGATTTAATAGCCAGCGCTGTATTCACTCATCCCAGTGGCACAACCATAACCACTGGAATGTATTATGCTGAAAACGATACCTGGAAATTCCGCTTCACTGGAATCAAAACCGGAAAATGGAAAATTATAACAAAAAGCCTTGATCCCGATTTAGATGGCAAAATCGGCACAGTAACCATCAAACCCAATCCTGATTCCAAGGCTCATGGCTTCATCACCAATTTCGGAAATAAATGGGGTTGGTCAGGCGCGGGTAAAGCCTTCATTCCTCAATTGGTCATGTATAATAATCCACTGGATTTTTACCAGAATCCTCAAAAGATCGACCGGGATATCCAGACATTCCTAATCGAACACGGTTTCAATGGATTTCACACCATGGTTTTTTCCAGATGGTTCGATATCAACCAGGACCGCACCAGCGGCATCAAAGATAAATATCCCAATCCAGATAGCAGAACATTTGAAGCGCTGGAATTACTTATAACAAAAACTCACGCAGCAGGCGGCATGGTTCATCTCTGGGCCTGGGGAGATGAATCCAGAAAGATGACTCCCATCACCTGGGGTAAAAACGGCAAAGTAGATCAACGCCTGCAACGCTATATCGCAGCGCGTCTCGGCCCCATCCCCGGTTGGTCTATGGGATATGGTTTTGATCTTTTTGAATGGGTAATTGAAAAGGATTTGCATATATGGCATTCCTACATGCACCAACATCTAGGCTGGTTTCACTTCCTTGGTGGAAGATCCGGAGGCCCCAGACGCGGGACGGATCACAGCAAACAACAAATCTATAATGGCTTGGATTATTCCGCATACGAACACCACCGCCCGACTTATGAAGTCTACACCGCGTCTCTCGAAGCGCTGCCCGGTAAACCGACCTTCTCAGAAGACCGTTTTCGCATCCGACAACCATCCAAATATCCTGAGAAAGATTACGATGAAGAATTAACCCGCAAAGGACTATGGCATTCCGCTATGGCTGGTGGAGTCGCTAATATATGGGGCAACCTCATTAACGCGCCATCCGACGCTTCAGTTGAATATAATAACAAGCATTTAATCAAGACCTATTCCCGGTTCTTCAAGAACCGTTTCCTCAAAGAGATGATTCGCGATAACTCAATTACCGATGGAGTATGCCTCCGCCAACCTGACTATTCTAATTTGTTGATCTTCAAAGAAGATACCTCATCCATCCACATAGATTTATCTAAAGCAACAAAACCGCTTTCAGCTATTGTGGTTGATGCAAAGAAAAAATATAGAGAGATCGATCTAGGCTTACTTAAAATCCGACAACAAGACTGGAAGGCGCCCTATAAATCCGACTGGGCGATTGCTGTGGGTGATTATAATATAGATTAAATGAATACGACATACTAAAAACAATAGAAATTTCCCGGTATCAGATGGGCGCCAAGGGCAAGAGCGCATTGCGCTCACCCCTTGATAAAACCACCTATTATTATATACGGTAAGGGTATTCTGAAAACAATTACCTAAACCAGATAGAATTTGAAAGGAAATCCTACTATGTCCATTCAAAACAGGCGTAATTTCTTAAGAACCACCGGCGCAGCTGCTGCGGGAATGGCGGCTGGTATGATATGCCTGAATCCCGCAACGCTCCACGCCAACGCAAAAAACGGACGCAAACCGAATATAATTTACATAATGGCCGATGACCTGGGATACGGCGATTTAGGCTGTTATGGCCAGCAGAAAACCAGAACGCCCCATATCGATAAGATGGCGAGTGAAGGCATACGCTTCACCCAATGTTACGCAGGCAGCACAGTATGCGCTCCTTCTCGCTGCTGCCTGATGACCGGATACCATACCGGCCACGCGCATATTCGCGGCAACAAACGCCACCCCCTGCTGCCGGAACATATCACCGTCGCCGAAATACTGAAGGGCGCCGGATACACAACCGGAATCATCGGCAAATGGGGTTTAGGCGAGCCAGACACCAGCGGCGTTCCCAATCGCCAGGGTTTCGATTTCTGGTACGGCTATCTAAACCAAGGCCGCGCTCATAATTACTTCCCCGATTACCTGTGGAGAAACGAAGAGCGTGATTTCTTCGAGCGTTGGACCTACTCCCATGACGCCTTCACTAAAGAAGCATTAGGCTTCGTGCGTGATCACAAAGACAAACCCTTCTTCCTCTACCTGCCCTACACCATCCCCCACGCATTTAACGAAGGCCGCGCCAACGGCATGCCCATACCCAGCGATAAACCTTACAGCGACAAGCCCTGGCCTCAAAATGAAAAGAACCGCGCCGCCATGATTACCCTCTTGGATAAAGACGTCGGTCAGATACTGGCTTTACTTAAAGAACTGGGCATTGATGATGATACCATTGTCTTCTTCACCAGCGACAATGGCCCCCACAGTGAAGGCGGCTCCAATGC
Organism: bacterium; assembly: GCA_963662285.2. Lineage (GTDB taxonomy): Bacteria > Hinthialibacterota > Hinthialibacteria > Hinthialibacterales > Hinthialibacteraceae. The sequence continues at coordinate 600,278 of CAXXMV010000006.1, read as the reverse complement.
AGATTTCCTGGATAGCAACGGCCCGCTGCGCGGTATAAAACGCGCCCTATACGAAGGCGGCATCAGAGTACCCATGATCGCACGTTGGCCTGGAAAAATAAAAGCGGGCGCGGTGAGCGACCAGGTGTGGGCCTTCTGGGATTTCCCCTCAACCGCAGCTGAACTGGCGGGAACCAGTATGCCGGATGGAATTGATGGCATATCAATGGTCAACGCTCTGATGAATAAGCCTCAGAAGAACCATGATTATCTCTATTGGGAATTTCATGAACAAGGCGGCCGCCGCGCCATCCGCATGGGCGACTGGAAAGCGGTTCACGCCCAATGGAATGCTCCCATCGAACTATACGATCTCAAAAACGATTTATCTGAAACCAATAACATCGCCAACGCCTATCCTGATATCATTAAAAAAATGGAAGGATTATTCAAAGAAGCCAGAACCGACAGCGAGTTTTATCCAACGCCAAAATAACTGCATTTAATTCCAGACAAAAAAAAGGGGCCGTTATCTAGCCTGTGACCTTAATCACAGTCTGACGACCCCTGGAAGTTGGAAGCCCAAATAACATAATAAGCATTTCCCGGTTTTTGTCAAGAAAAATTTATATTATTTCACAATATTACCCATTAAAGCAAAATAACATTACAACTAAAAAGTTAACTTACTTTTGTAATCATTAAGACATATTATAATAAAAATCAACACCTTATAAATGATATGCTCTATGAAAGAATACTGGAGGTCAAAAAAAAATTAGCCTAATTCAAAACGCCATTGGCAGTTGATCCGTCCCAAAATGCAGGTGATTTCGTAATTTATAGTATTGGCGTGATGCGCCAACTCTTCAGCTGTGATGATTCCGGTTCCCTGTTCTCCTAACAAAACCGCTTCATCCCCCGTCTGAACATGCTTCAAATGACTCACATCAACCGTTATCATATTCATGGATACTTTTCCAACCACCGGACATCTTTCTCCTCCAATCAAAACATCCGCTTTGTTAGAGAATTCCCGTAGATAACCATCCGCATAACCTACAGGAAGAGTCGCAATAATGGCGTCGTTTTCGACGCAGTGAGTCATCCCATAACCAATAGTAGATCCCTTTGGAACCTGGCGTACTTGCACTACCTGCGTGGTCACTGTCATAACAGGTTGAAAACAGTTATCAAAATCAATGGTATTAGTAGGAGAAAGCCCATAGGTGATAATGCCCAGACGCGCTAAATCATGTTGACATTCCGGCAACCGCATCGTTGCAGCGCTGTTGGCGATATGAATGCTCACATCATCGGGAAGATAAGGCGCCATATTGCCATACTCTCGAACGAACTTATCGCCTTGCGCCTTTGAAATTGAAATATCCTCCTCATCCGCGCAGGGGAAATGAGCCATTACTCCTTTAATGGTTATACCAGGCAACGCAATAAGACGTTTTAAATCGTCTGGTTGTATGGGATTAGAAAATTCCATCCGTGATATCCCTACATCCAAAGCCAGATGCACAGGAATAGGCTGCTTGCATTTTACTCCGATAGTCGACAGCGCTTCGGCTTGATCAATAGAACCAACGATCTCCTCTACGCCCCATTGCAATGCTTCACCTATCTCATCCACCACAGCCGGACGCAGACGGATAATAGTCCGCTTAACCCCCATTCGCCGGATTGCTTCCGCTTCCCAGTTATCCACAATAGCCATAATTTCAACGCCGCAAGCATCGGCTATTGGCGCCAGCTGCTTCAATCCATGCCCATAAGCATCCGCTTTCAGCACAGCGCACAAACGGCAACCCGGCGATAAAGATGATGCCAGCATCTCTAAATTATGCCGGTACGCTCGCAGATTAATATTAACTCGTGTATTATGATGCATTGTCAATTTACGCCTATTAATATGTATTCTCATCCTACGCCAAAAGCATAACTAAGCCTATCATAAGAAAAAGTATTGGCGAGGTTGCTGAATATTGTTTTTCTATAAAAAATTTACCTGTGGAGAGAATTCAAAATGGCCTTTTGCACCGACTCCCTTGGCACAGCCTGGTCTAACATGACGCAACTTTTATTTCAGCCGTTTCGATTACTGTTCTGGTTGAAAGCAGTCGTTATGGTGATGATCATCAAGGGATTTTCTTATGCCATATTCAACCTTAAAACAGATGAAGCCAATTCAATAACCGATTATGAACAAATGGCTGAGCAAGCATTAGAAATGCTTCCTACGATTGTAGGATTGCTTTTATTTTCACTTTTCATTGCAGTTGTATTCGAGTTCGCCCGTTCATGTTCACGTTTCATTTTATTTGATGCAGTAAAAAATGGAGTTATTCATTACAAACGATCCACTGGAAAACATTTTTCTGGAATTATTTCTGTATTCCTCTGGAACATTTGCATCAAGATGTTATTTCTGATTCTTATGATAATCGGCCTATTGCTGCTCATGATATTCACCGGGATTATCGGATCATTGTTGAATAACAATTTTGGCTTAATCCTGGTTATTGCCTTTAATTCATTTTTCTTTCTATTCGTATGCGCGATACTTATAATCCATACTATCATGCTGAACGCAATAGTAATTCCTCAGATGGTTATTAAATCAAAAGGCATCTTTGAAGCGTGGGGCAACGCCTTCAGTCAACTCTTTAAAAAACCGGCTGAGTACATCGGATACGCGTTTATTCAGTTCTTGATTCTCGCAGCAGGATTCATGCTGGTAATGCTATTATCCATATCCTTTGGATTATTCTCGGTAGGTCTACAAGGCGTCAAAAGCGGCATCACGCCTCAGGCCATAATCAGTCTCATAGCAGCGCCGCATTTCTCCATCCAGTTCTTCATCACCATGATTCTTCTACCATTCCCCATCTTACAGAACGCTTACGCCCTTTGTTTCCTGAAAGATATATATCAAGACAGAGAATACGATCCCCTGAATCTTGAACAGAACAGTGAGGAGCCGCCAATAACAGAAGAGACGCTCCTATCTCCCCCACCTCTTGATGGACCTGTGTCGTTTTCGGATATTCCAAATGAAGCGGTTTCTGAGGATATTAAGGATACTGAGGATACAGAAGAAAATTCGCCGCCAAAACCGCCAGCGCCTCCAGGCGAAGATTCTAACGATTCTACCCTATCATAAACACTATCTTAAACACTATCTTATATTTAAGCATGATAAACGTACGGCGCTCAAACGAGCGCCGTACGACATTATATCATTACTTTTTTCATGGCTTCCTCAAACGCCTGATAGATTGGTTCATTAAATAATACAAAACGAACCAGACGTATGGAAGCATTCTCTTCAACAAATGCTTTAACAGTCGATAATGCTATTTCCGCCGCCTCATCGTAGGGATAGCCATATACCCCTGTACTGACGGAAGGAAATGCGACTGTTTGCTTGCTGTTTTCAACCGCGACTTCCAGGCTTCTTCGATAACAAGAAGCCAAAAGTTCGGGTTCACCTCTCATACCATCACGATAAATCGGTCCAACAGTATGAATGACATGACCAGCCTTAAGATTTCCACCAGTGGTAATCTTGGCGTCGCCTGTCTGGCAGCCATTGAGTTTTTTGCATTCGTCCAGAATTGCGACGCCGCCCGCCCGGTGTATTGCGCCGTCCACGCCTCCACCACCCAAAAGAAAAGTATTGGCCGCGTTAACTATCGCATCCACATCCTGCGAGGTAATATCGCCCTGAACCAGTTCGATTACCGTCCGGTTGACAATCTGCTTCATCTTACAACAATAAAACTCTTAACATCTTTTACGCTCTGGCTGGTGTGAGCAATTTCGATGGCTTTAGCTTTAGCTGCCGCGCTGGCGACTGTGCCATCCAATTCAACTACGCCTTTTTCGACAAAGATATCAATTGTAAATGGCGCTTCCGGTCCTGTAGGAGCTTCAAGAGCATCCTTGATCTGATTAGCGATTGTCTGGTCATCCAAAACCACTTTTTTGGTCGAACTTGCGCAACCGAATACGGATAGACATAACATTCCCACTAAAACCAATGTTAATAAACGATAATTCTTCATTGCATCCTCCGTTTGTACTATTGTTATAATATAGAATCACTTCCGGTGTGACTATAATTCTATATTATAACAATAATACGAATGCTAAGGGACTCTGGCAAGATGAATAATGATATTCGACCATCAATATTTTATTTAATAACAATGATCCTATTGTGCTTAATGCAGACTCAATGCGCTACTATAGCAGCAAATAAGCCATTTCACGCTCCAATTCCCCGCCCGAAACTGATTCAAAATCAGTTTTCCAATACTATGACATGGACAGATAAAAGTGAATCAAACAACGGTTTTCAACGCATAACACTTGAATTAGAAGACTCACCAGAGCAGATTTTAACAAAAGATAAAGATAATGATGAAGCAAACAACCCAATTATTCTGGATTTTTATCGATGCGCCACATCCCAACAGCAGCCAGCTCTCTTGATTTCACCAATTTTGGGTGGGAAAAATAGAGTTGCAAGCCATTTTGCGCGATATTTCTCTAAACATGGATATCACTGTATAGTGGTTCACCGCCCCAAAGACATTACCCGAAACACCTCAACTATAGAACAATTAGAGCATCGGCTGCACGACGCAGTCACCCGCGACCGCGCCGCATTAGACTGGTTATGTCAACAACCGGGCGTAAACCCTGATGCTATCGGCAGTTTCGGCGTCAGTTATGGCGGAATCAAAAATGTAATCCTGGCGGGTGTGGATGATCGCCTTAAAACTAACATCTTTGCCTTGGCGGGAGCGGAGATGAGATCTTTGATCTCAAACAGTAATCATAAAAAACTACGGAATATAAAAACAATAATCAAATCCAGCACAGAAAATCCAAAATCACCTGAATTAAATAAAATCCATATGGAGCCATTACAATTCGCCCCTTATATTGATCCCCGGACAACCCTACTCATTCTGGCCCGATTTGATCATACCGTACCTAGAGCTAATGGAGAAATTCTGCGCCAAGCCCTCGGCTTTCCCCGCACAGTTTACATCCCCAGCGGACATTACAGTGCTGCGATATTTACCAGGATGATTGGCCTGCCCTATCTGGAATCCAAGACGCGCGAATTCTTTGATAAACACCTTAAAACACAATAATACCTGCGCTCTCCAAACAAAATCTTCGGTTACCAGTTATAATGCATTCACAATCTCTCGCGCATGATAATGTATCCGCGTAATCGCGTCACAAACAATATCTATTTCATCATCCTTCATATCAGAATAAATTGGCAAACTCAATGAATGAGACTCAAGATAAAGCGTGTTGGGCAATTGCCCGTCAGTTTTTTCATCAGCGAATCGAGCAAACGCTTTCATCTTATGCACCACAGGAGAGTAATAAACACGGGTATGAATGCCTTCCGCAAGCAAGGATTTCTCTAACTGCCTTTGGGTTAATCCAAACAATTCTTCATCAAACACCACCGATAAATCCTTATATGATGATTGATCATTGGGAGCGATTTTTTGAAAACTGACGCCCGGAACAGATTCAAGACGCTCTTTATATTTCTCGACAACCTGGTTGCGATGCCGGGCTGCGTTCTCTAACAGGTCAAGCGAATTCAAGGCAAGTATGGCATGCAGTTCGCTCATACGGGCATTCAATCCGGGAAAAAGACAATCATAGTTCCCTGGATTGCCATAATTACGCCCCAAACGAACATGCTCCGCGATATCTGGATCGTTAGTGGATACAATGCCTCCTTCCGCCGCAATCATCAATTTGGTGGGAGACATGCTGAAAATCTCCGCCTGACCATACACGCCCAATGGCTGATCATTATGCAGCGATCCAAAACCATGCGCTGAATCAAAGATTAATGCCAGACCATGCTTGTCAGCCAATGCTTGCAATTCTTCAATCGGCGCGGGATTGCCAAATTGATGAACGGCAATAATGGCGGATGTATCCGAAGTTATTGCTTCTTCAACTCTCTCCGGATCAATATTCATGGTCCACCGGTCAACATCCACAAACTTAAGACGTAAACCATTCCACACCGGCCCTAAAGCCGAAGCCATAAAGGTAAAACTCGGTAAGATTACCTCTGATCCCTTGGGTAAATCCAAAGCCTGAATTGCCAGTAATAAGCCGCAGGTGCAGCTGGATACGGCAATCGCGTACTCTGAATTTAAGAAAGAACTCACTTTACCGCCCAACTCTTCTGCATGAGAACCGGTCGTAACCATGCCATTTTGCAGTATTTCCCTATATGGATTCTCAATATTCTCAAAAACCGGGAGTTGGGGTCGAACAAATGGAATTATTGAATATGCCACAGCTGATCCGCCTAGTATTACAGGTTGAGTTAAATAGTTCATAAAATAATTATCGTCCAATCAGAAAATAAAATTGAATATTTTTTTTTACCGTCCGATGATTAAAGGTAAAGGTCTCTGATTGTAGGACGGATTATTGATTATTTTGATTGATAATTACTGAGGATTATAGATGCAGAGTAAAGAATTATTTTGAATTATTTTGAATTATTGGCCTATTTACCGAAATCTATATAACAAAGACAATATCAATAACGCATTAATGGCATCGATAAACCGATTATACTTAAGAGAGTTAATTCGCTTCTTTAGTCTTAAGGTGATACATTTGCTCAATAAAAACAAGTTGAGGCTATACAAATATTTATAATCAATTAAAATGTAATATATAACTTTATTTATTTATTTACTTTTGCATTATATTTTTTGGATTTGGTGAGGAGAGACGAATAGATTTGAGTGAGGTCTCTCATATGATTATGCAGAAAAAAAGCGCTTCAAAATCAAAAATCAGTCAGGATGAGATTAATCAACGCCTTAAAATGATCAAGGCGGTGGAGGATATTGAGTCTGTAAAAAGAGATATGTCTTCCGGCGTTTCCAGCAAATCAGCGACATCCACTACTCCGTTTTCTTTGCAATCTTTAAGCGGCGTTGGTGAAAGTGATAGCGAAATATTTATAAGCGTCACCAGCGAATATAAAGAACTACTTCAAACCATAGGCAACTATGCTTTCGCTCCGGAATTAAGACCCGTTTACTTTAAAAACAACAAGATCAAATCTCTTTTAACGATCCTTAAACTCGCAGGTATGACGCTGCAAGTTCGCAGCGTTATGGATATCTTTAAAGATAGAGTAAAACAAGTCAATGGCGGGACTATCCCAACCGTAACGGAAAAATCCGGTCTTTTTGGAAAAGCCGTAAAAAGAGCAATGAAGATAGAAGAGATTGCATCTAAATTTGATGTTGAAGTGGATATTCCTCCAGGGGCTGATCGGCCTCTAACCGCCTGTGGTACTCAAGTCGGTTTACTCAACCATATACGGGAAATCGTACTTGAAGAAGAAGATGTCTGTAATTTATTAAAAAAGAACGCCCGTAAAAGCGTTGCACGATATCTTAAAGCTGCTGGACTGTTAAATTTCCAAACTACTAATCCAGATGAAAAGTGCTTGATCGCCACGTTGGTTACGCCAGACGCCATCCAACCAAAATCTCCTGAAGACAAGGATGTATTAATCAAATTCAGAAATATTCTCCGTAAAGGAAAAAAATGGTTGGATAGCAGAATAGAAATTCTGCAAAAAGGCCAGGAAAAGAACGAAAAAAGCGCTTAATATTCCTTCTGTCTCGATAGTAAAAAGCCTCTCCAAGGAGAGGCTTTTTTTGTATCAAATATGAAATAATCCTGCTTATAATCTTACAATTTTCTGGCGGCCCACTTGATGCCTTTAACCAGCATTTGCTGAAAATCAGGATTGGTCCAAACATCTTCACGATGCCCCAGCGCTGAAGAAAAGATACGTCCCTTACCATATTCTTCGATCCAGGTTACGGGATAAGGATCTTGTTTTTTGTAATCATCTTCTTTCATCTTTTTGGTGTCGATGGTCAACAATGGCGTGAAAGTACCCGATACATTCTTGAAATAATACCATTCATCCGCAATAACCCAGGGGCTTTTAATATGAGAGGTAATGGGATGATCTTTGACGACGCTCAGGACGCCATTCTGCTGTGAATGATGCCAGGCGAATTCTCCGCCGACGAAATCGATATAAGGTTTCTTGCCATCTTCATCGACCCATTGATGAAAGGTATCAGACGCGGTGTGAGATGCAACGAAAGCGCCGCCCTTTTTCACCCAATCCAACAGAGCCTGACGATTGGCGGGATTCATGGCTGCGCTCATATCCTTCTGATTCGGTTGATCCAATTCTCCAGTAGTATAAAACATCACCACATCAAAGGCTTCCAGCATTTTGGGGTGAATCAATCCACCGTCTTTGGTTGGAACCACGAACAAGCCATTCTCTTCAGCGATATCCAGCATAACTTTTTCAGCGAATCCCAGTTCCCCGTTTTCACGATGAACCACTGAATGTTCATATCCCGAAGACTTGGTGATAAACAATACTTTGATTGGTTCATCAGCATATACCGCCGGAACAGCCAGGATAGAACAGAAAACCAGGCAAGCCGTCCATAATGCATATTTACGTAAATTCATTTCGCATTCTCCTTTAGATCAATGAGTTAATATGTTTAGAGCGATCCTACATAGTATATAAAAACCTCTCTAATACAATTTCTTCAATATTATCCTACATGACAGAGCAATTCTTATCAAACCTGTTGAACAATAGTTTCACCTATATATCAATAATCCCCATTTTCGTTTGGCAAGGTAATAACTGACAACGGTCACTAGAATCCATACAATGATGCAACTCATTAGCGTCATATCTATAAATGGAACTTGGGTTGGATCAATCATAATTGAGTTTATCGCGCAATAAGTAAAGACGCTGATTTGCAGCAGCGAAATAACCATAAACAGAAACGATCCTTTACCCAGCGAAACCTCTAATAGATGGCGGTAGGAATACATGGGCAAGCAGAATCCCAGAAAAACCGCCAATAAACATATTAATAATGAGATGATCATACCATACGACATGCACCATGCCATCCACTCAAGAGGCATTTGCAATACTAGCGCTGAACCCAAGAGCAAGCATCCAGCCAAAAGCAAAACCGGCGTTACCAGGAGCAGTACTTTCTGAAGAATTATTTCTCCCGCCTTAACCGGAGAAGCAACGGGAATCCAGACCGCCTTCCCTTCACGGCTGGCGGATGGAAACAAAAACCGTGCGCCGATAGCGGAGATGATCAAAGCAATAAGCCCGACATCAGCAACAGCGTAAAAAGGCGTCAAACCTTTATCATTCAGGGGCAGGAAAGATAAATTCAAAAGATAAAGCGTCGCCAGTGGAACCATCATGAATAACTGGGTCCATATAGTCGGGTCGCGCTTGAACATCAACCAGTCTTTCCATAGCAATGAACCGAAAGAACTGGTCTGCTTTTCAGATAGATTGTTGGAAGACATAGCAACTGAAGCATTAACCAGTGGGTCGCTTTGCTCTATGCTGCGCCGCCATCCTCTCAGGAATAACCTTTTCCCAGCAATAACCGTACATAACAAGAAAACCAGACCCGCCCCCAGGATCATCCAGAATCCCCATGCAGATGAATTTGACAGAAAAGGCATTACTGATTCGGCAAACAATCGCCCCGGACCATACTTTACCAAAGATGATTGTTCAGATTGCAAATATATTATCAATGGATTCGAATCAGGGTTTTCGCTCCATAGCGTTTCGATATTTAGAAATCTTAATCCGGTTATCAACATTGCCGCCATGCATAGACCAAGAATGGCCGCCGTTTGGTGCATACGTTTTAATGGGAAGACCGCTGCCAGCAACATCGCAATCCAGACGCCCAGACTGACGGCTATACTGGCGAACGCAACAATCGATGCGGTATATGCAAGTAGAAAAAATATCGATATATCAAGAGTTTGAATCAAAGCAATGACTGGCGGCAGCGACAAAAAGACTAGAGTAGACCCGCTATGCACAGCCACATTAATCCACTTGGTCAAAAGCACCAGGGATTTTGATGCGGGAGAAGCAACCAGAAACTCTAAATCTTCTGATGTATAGAGCGAAGATAAGGCGGTTAGGAAACTGGAATAGGCCAGAAACGCAAAGAGGAATGATCCCACCCACGAAAAAAAGCGAGGCAGAACCAGCATGAATCCCATGGGCAGCGAGCCGACTATGCTCCATAGTTTTATGAACATAATGTACTCGACCCATGCAACGCCCAGCCCGAAACCTATGAGAACCGTGTGTTTGAAGCAATCCTCCCAACCTATGGAACGCAGCTGATTTCGGTTGATCTTAAATGGTAAAACAAATATGAGAAGTATGAAATGTTTCATGTGGTTAACAAAAATTTATCCGTTAAGCAAACGTGTTAGTTCGAGAATCGCTCAATTCTATTATCTTCTGCAGCAAGAGATTTCCAAAGTTTCATCCCGCTCCAGATTAACAGAGCAATCATAGCCATAAAAACAATAGGCCAAAGCGACATTGGATTCATTTTAATTATGCGGATCCACCACAGGTCTAGTTCTTCATAGGTTATATAGTCTGGATGCACTACAGGTTTTAGTATTAATGGAAATATAGATGGGCTGCTGAAGAAATCCTGATAACGGCCCTGGTGCGCATACACTCCAGGCCAGTTCACCATCATTCCAATGCCAATAGCCATGAATAGAAATATCTTGCTTATACTTGAAACTCCGTTTTTCCACAACCATATACCGGGAAGCAAGCAGAATGGCAGCAGAAAATACATATGACGCGGCCCCCAGCACAGCCCGCCATGCCACATGCTCGATTTAGAATAGAGCAGCAGGTAGACCAGGATAATGAAGCAACAGAGCAGCCATAGTCCCATCCGGCCGCACTTTCTGGCAGTGTAGAACGATATAACCAGAATCAACGACAATGGAGTGTATACAATAATTCCCCGGCGCAACCCGAACAACAATTCCGGGCAGGTAATAATCAGCGACGAGTTGAAGGATAGATCGGAATAATTCTCTACAAAAAACGCTCCGAAGCGAATCCAGTTATGTCCCGCCCAAATCAGGCAGCCCAGAATGGCGCCGATGATCAAGGACGCAGCGCACCACCATCGGCTGGGTGATTTGCCGTAAAAAAGGACATAGAGTCCCATCGCCATAAGGGCCAGCACTAAATCTTCGCGCAGGTTTAATCCTACAGCTGTCAATGCGACTAGGTAAAACAAAAGGTTCTTCTTTGGACTCTTGAGATAAAGCAGAATAAGATAGAGCGCGCCAAGCAGCAGTGCGCTGGAGGCGGTCAGGCGATACAAGGTCTGGCTATAGGGCCAATAAGGCGTAGAAAAGATAAGCGCTAAAGCCAACAACACTGATAAGCGCGCCCCCGCTTCCAACAATCTGCATATCCGGTAAAACAGCCAGCCAGTCAACACCGTAAACAACAGGTTGCCCCACAGCATCATAAAGAAATTCGCATTGCCGAAGAATGCTTTAGTCTCCGGGAAAAACCAATCCAGCAGTTCACCGATAAGATAAAACGGCGTCAACGCCAATGGGAATGCGATGCCGTAACGGCTGTAATATTTCCCATCAGGTCCTTCCAGCGCTTGAAACATCTTGGTAACCGTCAATTCACCGTGCTCAACCAATGACTCGACCGTTTGAATTATCAGGTTTTCATCCACAAACGTGCCATGCCCGGCGAAGCTAAGCGCCAGGCCGCTGAATATGAACAGGCATAAATATATTTCTATTGATACGCTTTTATTAGTTTTCAATTGATTCTCTATTCGGATTATATGAACCGATTATATATGTATCCTCGGAAAAATCGGGGGAGGGCGGAGTTGATGTCATTAAGTTATTCGTGGTGGGCTACCTAATTAATAAATTATTCCCGGTGGGTCGGTGAGGCGTGACCCACCATACGCGTAGGCTTGTTTAATTAAGGGCGGAAAGACGGGTGGCAAGGGCAAGACCGCATCGCGGTCAGCCCTTGATCAAGCCACCCAATATAAGGAAAGAGCGATTCTAAAACAATGAACTGACCTATTACTTATTTTCAATGTCGTGAATTTAACATAGTTTCTGTAATCTTGAATAATTTTCTAACATTTTTTACCCATTTTGACAGGGACGCTTATATTTACGGCCATAATTTTGGTATGTTAATATATAAATTAAACTCAATCAAAAATAAAAGGAAAATAAGATGAAACAGTTAATCCACAAGCATCAAATCCACATAGTACTTCTATTCATCTGCATCTTCGCGCAGCCAGTCTATAGTCAGACAATCGACGAAATTGAAGCGCTGCATCTGCTTGAAATGCAGGTTTCTCAATTTAGAACCGACGCCATACGTTTGTACCATTCAAACGGAATCCCCTATTATGAAATCACCGGCAAATGCGGTTCTGACGGATACCAGGGCATAGTACACGCTAAGGCCGCACGGTTGCTATCCATGACCAAAAACGGCCAGCCATTTTATAAATGGGAAGGCGTCAAAGCGGTTGGCCATCGCGGCAACACCAAGTTCGCCCCGGAAAACACCATCCCCGCATTCAAAAAAGCTATCGGGCTGGGCGCCGACCTGCTGGAAATGGACGTCCGCGAAACCAAAGACGGCCATCTGGTGATAATGCATGACTCCACCGTCAACCGCACCACCAATGGTTCGGGAAATGTCTCCGACCTGACTCTGGCCGAAATCAAGCAACTTGACGCCGGTTCATGGTTCTCACCTGAGTTTAAGGGAACCAGCGTTCCTACCTTTGACGAAGCATTGGAATTCATAAAAGGAAAAGCGCTGCCTGATATTGATTTCAAAGCAGGAACGCCGGAGAAAGTTATCGCGGCGGTTACCAAGCATGGCCTGCTGGGTAAATGCACTCTCTATTGCGGCAATTGGGAATTACTGGAAAAAACTAAAAAGTTATCCAATGAATTTTTCTGGCGTCCAGGCGTACCCATTGGCGCTATAGGTTTACCGATCATAATCCAGAAATTCGATGCGCCCATCGTCAATATTGATTGGAAAGAATACTCTCACCGCCTGGTTAGGGATATACACACATCCAGTAAGAAATCCTTCATGAACACCATGGGACACGACACCGAATGGGCCATAAAAAACGTAATCGAAACCCTGCCCGATTACATCCAATCCGACCACATGGAAATTTTGATCCCCATGCTTAGAGCCAAGGGATTGCATGATTAATCCCGTATGATGAGATCGCACTTTGCCGACCCACCGATTATAACAAATTTATTGCTTCGTTCGGTGGGTCATAAAACGCGACCCACCCTTTTATGCTGTAGAACCACTCCTAATATATTTCAAATCCTTTCACATTCATATCGGATTGAAAGAAAGGTTCCAGCGCCGCCATTAGGTCAGCGCGTAATTGATAGATTGATTGCTCGTTGAGTCCGGCAAAGGATCGGTTCCAATCACCATCGCCGTATTTACTCAACAGTGATTGAGTTACGCGCTGTCGATTCCATCTGTCTTGTTGCGCCAGCAGGTTGGCTAATTCGATTATCTGCTGCGCCTGCCGCATCATTTTTACGCGGATGCTCATGATAGGGCCTTGGTAGACTCCGAAGCCGGGTACGCTTTTACCCGAATAGACCGTTGATAATGCCTTGGCCTGCGACCAACTGGTTTGAAAGTTATCCCAATAGGGCAGCCCGCCATCAAGCCCCTGCGCCCAGGCTTGGATAAAACGCTGAGCATGGAGACTGCCGGAATCCATAGGAGACGGGCCGCCGCCATACCAGACCCATTGCTCCTGATTTTTATTAAGAATGTTGCGGTAGCGGATATGAGGCCAATGCCAATCAGACGACCCCTGGTTCATGACGTACCAGTTGATCAGGTTATCGAGTTGACCATAATGCTGTCCCCAGCGGTCGCTGATATCAATGCGGAAATGCCATTGCACATCGGGAGCGTCAGCCATTTGCGCTCCTTGCCGGTAGAGGGAATGAAAGAAATTGACAGCGCGAAAATCGTCAGCCGTTGTGCATTCTTCGAGTATCCATAGCGCATCGCAATTGTTGTAACTATATTTATGGTTCAGGTATATTTGGAAGTTAGTATCATGCCAACCGCTGGCCTGGGCGTGTTCCATCCATTCTTTGACGATTTTACTGACGCCGTTTTTATAATCCTCGGTAAATGCGTCCTGCACATCGGGAGCATCTGTCCAGAATGCGTCTTTATCTGTATCGAGTTTATTATTCCAATACGGCCCGCCCTGACCTTGCGCATCAAAGCCATACTTGGGATCAATTACATGTATGGGCCACGACTCGAAGAAGGTAGTGTAGAAAGTGCTTACCGGCTGGTTCATGCCAGGGCCGGTGTAGGGGCTGATTGGGTTATCGGGAGAGAAAGCGCTTCCATCGAATAGGGCGCCGTAGTCTTCGTCGAAATTCGACCAGTCCGCAATTTGGATATTACCGCCCGAACCGGATAACCGGGGCGCCCGGTCAGAGGTAATATTCGCGTTCCAACCATAAGCCAGAGTATTGAGAGACATGCGGTGTTTCTGGCAGGTCTGAAACCATCGCAGCCGGGTTGCAGCGCGATTCCCGTAATCCCACTTGTTGCCATAGCCATTCAAGTCAACGATAAAACTGAGTTCATCAGGTATCACCACCGGGCTGATCTTGAGTTTAACATTGATATCAACCGGAGCATCCAGTTCGTTGGCGCTGATGGTTATCGTTCCTTGGTAATCTCCAGGATTCGCGGTCTTGGGCGCGTATATATCGCACCAGACGGATTGATGGCTTCCATCAGGATTATGATTTTGATCAGGGATCGAAAATGCAGTTGGAAACGGCGCTTGCAGAGGGATGGCCGCGTCGGGATACCATAGGCTACTATCCTGCACATAGTGGAGCAGAAAAGTTTCGATATTAGGTTGCGCCGCGATTTCTATTCCCTCCGGGCCAACCAAAGAACCCGCTGATATCTTAACATCCGTAAGCGAAAGACCGAGACGCTCCAGTATCAGCTGATATCCCACAATCTCATTTCTTGACGCAGACAGAGAGATGGTATTGCTTTCCGCATCCCAGACTACATTGGCTTTTTTATAGTCATCAGCGCCGCTATTGTTGTATCCGTCAGCCATGCGGTTGCCGGTTGTTGGATTGACCTTGATAATTTCCGAACATGCCCAGTAGCGCAAAACTTGAGGAACCGTGCGGATGCTTCGTGAGCTAGGATCAGGGATATTGATAGCGCCATTAGCCAATATGGGAACAGGGCGTTCTGCTGGAAGCGTATGTTGGACATGCGTGACCAAACCACGATTTCCGGCGCTATCATAGGTCTGAACGAAGAAATGATATACCGTTCCAGGAATCAGGTCATCTAGGGGAATCCGTTGCAGCGTATCAGGATCAGCCGGACGGGGAATCCTCCATCGCGCAATATCTTCGGCAGCCTCAAAATCATCAGTAGTTGAGTATCGCACGGTATAACCGAATGGTTGATCCTCAGGCGCCCCCGTGGGCGCATGGAATGATAAAACGGCCTGGCCATCCAACGCCCCGTTCTCAACCTGCATTGATGAAACAGCGCCCGGCGGTTGAGTATCCTGGCTGTTGGATAGGCGTATCAGCAAGCGGGGAGCGAGCGACTGGTTTTGATCTTTGGTGTAAATCCGGGGATTAAGATGATTATAACCACGCGGATCGGTGACGGCTAAACCATACTGATCGAGCATCAGTGCATGAACCAGACGGGGATCAAGTTTCATGCGCAGCCATGTCTGGTTGCCAATGGCGTAAGATTCAAACGTTTCACTGGCTTTGTAAGCATAAGAGACCAACGAACCGAAATTGCCGAATGCGGCGGATGAAAAATCACTGTGCGGAAATGTCCATTCTGCATCAGGGGATGGATGACCCGGATCAACCGGGGCCTTGCGCCACCGCCAGCAGCACTCGCCAACTTTGGCATTGGAACCCCAGCCGCTTCCTTCGTTCCAATCAGCATTGATGGTCGAAGCGACCAGGGCGAATATCGGGGTATCATCGGCTCGTGCTACATGCAGTTCGGCATCATCGACTGTTTGTCCGCTAAATTCCGTCAGATCAAATTTCAGAGCGGTTATATCCTGGTACCCTTTCATACGGGTTTTATTGGAAGCGCCGAAGTTCAGCAGCCACTCATCCTGCCCGCCCGGACCGTTATACCAGGAGAATTGATTATCCTCAGCGCATAGCACTGTCTTCACATTGGCGCCGCTGGCATCCATCCAATCCGCAGAAAAACTGGCGTTGGCTATGGTTAGTAATAGAGTAAAAACGAGCAGTATTCTAATATGGTAAATTCGCATGTCAAATTGTTTCCAATCATAATTGATTTTTGAAATAATGTTTTTATTTCTATTGATCCGATAATACTTATTTGATCGATGATACATTGATTCATGATTTTACACGTTTCCAACCAATAATTAGATAGAGCAGCTCTAAATATACTAAAATCCCCGGAGGTGGGATTGGGAGTCCAACGTTCCAGGGATGGATATTGCCAGATGCCAAGAGCAAGCCCGCAATGCGGCCAGCCCTTGAGACGATCACTCACGATTTTATATATCTCGCAAATATTGAATAATACTGCAAGCGGCCTTACGGCCATCGGCTATTGCCTGAACCACGGTGGTTCCGCCGTTAATCAAATCTCCAGCGGCGAAGACGGATTGCTCGGAGGTCATGAAGGTTTCCCAATCAACCCGGACCAGACCTTGATGAGTTAATTCAACTGGTTCAAGCACCTGCAAAACTTCTGGCGAGGTCTTTTCGCCTATGGCTTCAACCACCATCGAAACAGGGATGGAGTTTTCGCTGTTTGGTATCTCAACCGGGCTGCGGCGGCCTGAATCATCTTGCGGCCCCAGCTCGGTGCGAACCACGCGCACTGCGTTTACGCAACCTTCTTCGTTCACTTCATATCCTACTGGTTGAGTAAGCAACAGCATGTGCACCCCGGCGCTGACCGCGTAGTCTCTTTCACCGGGCCATGCGGGCATCTCTTCAAAACTGCGTCGGTAAATCAGGTAGACGTCTTCAGCGCCTTTGGCTTTGGCCACTGTCGCCGCGTCAATCGCAGTGTTGCCGCCGCCGATAACCGCGATCTTACCCTGGACGCGATGCTCCGGGTTGCGGTGCATCTGCTCCAGAAAAGCCAGCGCATCCATGACGCCTTCGGGGTTTGGTTCATCTTTGGCCAAACTGTAGGTGTTGCCCAGACCAAAGGCCAGAACAACTGCATCGAAGCCCTCGTTCTTAACATCCTGCAACGAGTAATCCGGCCCCAATGCCGTGTTCCAACGCCACTCCAGACGATCATCGCTCACCGTATCGAATATGGCATGAATCTCAGCGGTAGCATGATCCGCTGGAAGCCGGTTGCCGGGGATGACGCTGTGCGCTTTGCCTCCCGGATGCGAACCTCGATCCAGCACAACCACCGAGTGACCCTGCTCCAACAGTCCAGCGGCGCAGCTCAGCCCGGCAGGCCCTGCGCCGATAATGGCGATCCGCTTGCCCGTCGGTGAATCGGGAATCTCCAAAGCAGCCCAACCTTCATCAACCGCGCGTTCAGCGATGTATCTTTGGATACGGGCGATGCTCACCGATTCAGAAGTCATGTGACGTTGCACGCAATTGCCTTCACACTGTACTTCTACCGGACATATATAGCCGCAGATTTCCGGCAGCAAATTTGCGGTTCTCAAAATACGATAGGCTTTTTCATCTTCGCCTAGAGAAACCGCTTCTAAAAATGCAGGAATATCAATACCCGCTGGACAATGCGCCGCACAGGTAGGGGCGTGGCATCCCAGGCATTTGGCCGCCTTCTCACGGATATTAGCCGGATCATGCCAACGGCCATCTTTGTATATTTCAGCATATATCTCTGCATCACGCGGTACGCATCCAGTTTGCCCGTGATCGCGCATAATCTGGGTGCAGGATGAACAGGTAATGCAGGTTTTTTGTGGATCCATCGCGCCATTTTTGATAATATCTCTGGCGAAATCAGGATATGCAAATCCACCGCGCCCCAGACCAGCGATGGCGTTCCACCCCTGCTCTATCATGGCCGCTGCGAAGTTTGGAACATACTGCCGCAGCCATGAATAGCCCGTGCCGACCACTGTCAGTTTGGGATTGGCTTGTTGAATGGCTTTGGCGATTGTCAGCAAACGCGCCACGCCTTCCAGTGGATGCTCTTTCGGGGGATGCCCGCCGACAATCGGATTATCATAGGGGCGGCCATAGTGAGGATTGTAATAGGGATTGGCGATAGTAACGTTGAGACCGTGATACCCCTTCTCTTCCAGAATTTTTATCAATTTCAACGGCTCGGTCAGATCAGGCTTACGGTAATCATCCTGATCCACGCCCCAGCCATAAGGATAGGAGATAGCATCATATACATTAAGCCGCGACGTCACCTCGTAATCAGGCATTTCCTTTTTGATCTTATCAATGGTCTCTAGAAGCAAGCGCACCCGGTTTTCGAAGGCGCCGCCGTAACGGCTGTTTTCGCGGGTATGCGAAGCGAACAGTTCACTCATCAAATAACGGTGGCAGCTCTTTATATCGACCGCATCGAATCCCGCTTCACGCGCCAGTATAGCTGCTTTGAGATACTGATCCTGCAACTGATCCAATTCTTCATCTGTAATCAGGGGATAATCAGGCGGAAGATTATGCCGTGGATCAAGTATCTCGCTATGATGAGCGATAATGGGCGCCGCTTTCTTGACCGGACGGCTGTAGCGCCCTGAATGAGTCAGTTGTAAAACCAAAAATGGATCATGATCCATCGATTGCTGCGCGGCTTCACGGGTCTGATCGACCATGCTTTTGAAATCCGGCAAGGTTTCATCATGAATCCATATCTGCCGTGGGTTGGCGCGAACTTCAGGCGCCACTGCACATGCCTCAAACCAGATCAATCCCGCACCGCCTGCGCCGAAACGGCGGTAGCGGCGGTAGGTCAGTTCGGATGGCGCCCCGTTGGCTAATCCATCGCAACCCTCCATCGGATGACAACCTAACCGATTTGGAACTTCTTTCTTGCCATAAGAGACCGGAGTAGAAAGAATGGAGAAATCATCAGTAGTTGGTAAATCAAGACCCAGTTCATTAATTTTATCTTTTAATTGATCCAAATTGCGGAAACGAAAACGATCATGTTCTGACATCAGAAGTAACCTCGTAAATCCAAATATTTTATCATATATCTTTAAGAATATATTCTAAAACACAGCCTGTGTAGTGGCAATCAGTCAATGTTATGTTATTATTTAACAGTCAAATCCATCAATAAGGAAAACAAAATGCGTTGCAAAATTTACATTCTAACCTTACTACTCATTTTACCTTTGATATCATGGTCTAATCAGGGGCTTCCAGTCGGTAATGCTCCCAAGCCTGTGGAATTTCTACATTTCCCCAGCCCCATGCATACCTTTATCTGGCGCAACTGGCCGCTGGTTGAAGCAGAACGCCTGGCGCAAGTTTTAAATACAAGCACGCATAATATTTGTAATGCAGCGGCGTCTATGGGATTGCCTGCTCAAAAACCTATATCCGTTGAAAACCGCAAACGCATTTATATCACCCTGATTCGTCGCAACTGGCACTTACTCTCTTATGACCAATTGCTGACGCTGCTAGATTTCACGCCCCAGGAACTGGCGCACACTCTGCGCGAAGATGATTTTCTCTTCATAAAACTGGGTTCGCTGAAACCTGATTGTCCTCCCTTAACCTATAGCAAGCCGGACGAAGCAACCAAAGAACGCTGCGCTGAAATCAAGCAAATCGCTGAGCAATATTTTAATGCTGATAATACTGCGCCTCAGGAAGACCGATTTGCTTTTCTAAAAGATATCAGCCAGGTCTCGCCTGACGCATCTTCAAAAACAAAAAACAGAAGTTCACGCTTCTCGCCGCGTTATATCTATTCTTATTTTGCGCTATACGGCGACCCGCTGATGACCTCTTCTGAGGATTCCTATCCCGATGGCTTATTCCAAAAACTATCAAATCTTGGAGTGGATGGCATCTGGATGCATACCGTCCTAAATCAATTAGCGCCCAGCGATATATTCCCGGAATTCGGCGAAGGCAGCGCCACGCGTCTTAAGAACCTGCGCGAGCTGGTGCAACGGGCGCAGCGTTACGGCATCGGCATCTACCTCTATATGAACGAGCCGCGATCCATGACCGCCGATTTTTTCAAAGGCCGCGAAGAAATGAGAGGCGTTCAGGAAGGCGACTACTACGCAATATGCACCTCGCATCCCAAGGTGCGGCAATGGCTGTCGGATTCGCTGGAGTATGTTTTCAAGAATGTCCCGCAATTAGCTGGAGTCTTCAGCATTACAGCGTCAGAAAACCTATCCAACTGCGCCTCGCACGGCCATCACCTCAATTGCCCTCATTGCGCCAACCGCAGTTACGCCGACATCATCGCTGAAGTGAATAGCACCATCGAACAAGGCGTGCACCGCGCGGCGCCCGACGCAAAAGTAATCGTATGGGATTGGGGATGGAGAGATTCTGAGGCGCTGAAAATAATCCAAAATCTGCCCAAGTCGGTTTATTATATGTCGGTCAGTGAATGGTCTAAAACTATCAACCGGGGCGGCGTAGAAACCAGCGTCGGCGAATATTCATTATCCGTTGTCGGCCCAGGACCACGGGCGCTGAAGCATTGGGCCGCCGCCAAAAAAGCAGGCTTAAAAACTATCGCCAAAGTCCAGATTAACAACACCTGGGAACTCTCCGCCGTACCATACCTGCCCGTGCTGGATTTAGTGGCCGAGCATTGCCAGAACCTGCTGGACCGTGACGTCAACGGCCTGATGTTAAGTTGGACTCTGGGCGGCTATCCATCACCGAATTTAGAACTGATCCACAATTTTGAAAACTCCGCCAACGCGAATAAAGAACAAGCCCTGGACGATTTAGCCAAAGATTATTTCGACGCAAAAGGCGTTCCCCACGCCCGTAAGGCCTGGACTCTGTTCAGCCGTTCTTTTCAGGAATACCCCTACAACGGCAGCGTGGTATACCGCTGCCCGGTGCAATACGGACCGTCAAATCTGCTATATCCAAAACCAACCGGATATGCATCAACCATGGTCGGCATTCCTTATGATGATGTTAATGGATGGAGAGGACCCTATCCGGCGGATATTTTCGCCAACCAGTTCAGCAAAATCTCGGATGGATGGATCGAAGGCATCAAAGAACTTGAACAAGCGGCGCAATCAGCTTTACCGGAAAAGCAGTCCGCAGTACTGGCGCAACTACGTTTCGCTAAAACAGCGCAACTGCATTTCGCTTCAGTAGCCAACCAGACCCGATTCACCTCTAATCGCAATAGCCTGATGGATAAATCGAAATCCCTATCAGATAAAGAGCGCAGTGATTTGAAAAAAGCCATGCAACAAATCGTTAAGGATGAAATCAATAATGCCGCTCAACTTTTCAACCTGACGCGTCAGGATTCACGCATCGGTTTTGAGGCGTCCAATCATTACTATTACATCCCGGTTGATTTGGTAGAGAAGATAATTAGCTGTGAATATATTTTGAAGTGTATTGACGATACAAGTATCTATCAATAAACCTTAATCAAAAACAACGGACGGGTGGCAAGGGCAGTGTATTTTCTGCCCTTGATTCAACCACTCACGATCACATTTACTGCTAAATCATGGATTCACGGGCGCCAAGGGCAAGACCGCAATGCGGTCAGCCCTTGATTGAGCCACTCATGATTATCACTACAACTCACCCGGCGCCAATATACTCACCCGGCTCAATCCCTGTGAAATAGCGCAGTCTAACTGTTTTCTAAACTCTATCCCGAAAACCCATTGAACAATCTCAGCGATAGCTGGGCGTAATTTCTTAGCGCGGCTTTTCTTGCGTGAGTTGCATGCAAACTCATAGACATCATCATGCACCGACAAAACTTTATACTTCCCCTCAGAGAGCGCCAGGGGCCAAAGCAAACACGGGGCAGGCTTCACTTGCTCAACCGGAATGCCCAGATTCAAAGCAGCTGAATGGAGTGAACAGAGGATTTTCTTATCTTTGGCATAAGCAAAAACGCATAGGCCGTCTTCATCCGTATCCAGACAATACTGCCCGCCGCCCAGCGCCTCAAAGACATTATCATAACCATCATCCAGCGCTAAACTGCGGCGTAATTTTGCTGCCTCAGGCAGAATGCCGATAATCCCGGCCATCTCCTTTTTAGTTATACATATTTCAAAACAAGAACAACAGCTAGTGAAATGCCCGGCGCATTCATTGCATTTGTGGTTCAATGAGAGGATGGCATCGATATCTACATCTATATATGATAAATTCTTAGCAATGGATTTGCATGGATGATTGCGGGTGTTCTGTTTTTTATTCAGAGGTTTCAATGTCATTTCCTTTAGGTTCTATCACACCCACTACTCTTTCATTAAGAACGTAACAACCTATGCTTATGTAAAACGAATCCAATATGAGTGAACAATGACATGATATATCTGAAGAGTGGTTTTACTTTAATCGAACTGCTGATCGTAGTCGCCATAATCGGGATACTGGCGGCCATCGCTGTTCCCAATTTCCTAAACGCCCAAATTCGCGCCAAAGTTTCCCGAACCTACGCCGACCATCAGGCCCTATCAACCGCCATTGAGATGTATCAACTGGATATCGGCGCCTATCCACCCGAAGATTTTGAGGGCCAGGAATTACGCAATTTCGCTAAACTGGTTCGCTTGACGACGCCCATAAGTTATATGAGCGGCATCCCCCGCGATCCATTCAACCAACTTAGCGATTCAATCGTCTTCAACGAGCCGCCTATTCCCTACGCGACTTATCACTATACCAGCAAGAACGACAGCCGTAATTCTCCTCAGCCATCCTGGTGGACGCCCTATTCGTGGAACCTGATGGGCTATGGCCCTGACCGCGATCCATCATCCTACCAGTCGCTTGATTACGATTCAAGCAATGGATTGGTGAGTTTGGGCAACGTACTACTATGGGGACCAGGCAACAGCCGCATCCCACCCTGGAAATTATAATACCGATTATCTATTCAAATACTCATCCACCAGAAACTGCGACCAGGTTTCATATGCAACATCGCTCAGCGCGTCGACAGCCTTCCACTCGCCGCGGCCTAAAGCGCCTTCGCGCGTTTTAATTGCATCATTACCAAGCCATGCTTCATAGACGATGCCAAAATGAACCTTACCCACATCACTCTCATCATCATTAATGAATCCAATATGCTTAAGCGATTCAGGAGAATCTATTTCGACCTCCTCTTTCAATTCACGCATGGCCGCTTCATCAAGCAACTTATCGGTTGGAGTAAAAAGATTCTCGTCGCGCTGATCTATATGGCCGCCGACCCCCAGCGAATAGAGATGATGCAACCGGCTCTCACCCGCCCGCTTGGTTCTCCAATAACGGAAAACCCGGTCTTCATGCCGCAACAGGATATATGGAATCAGTTGCTTATAACTAGGGTCTGATTCCATTTCGTCTCTAGACTTAAAAATGCCTTGCTTGAGCCATTCATTAATTGGCGCATCACCGGATGACTTAAAACCGCGAAAGTTGATAAACGGTTCCAGGATTGCACGGGGCGCGACCAGGATATTCTCTTTTTTCATGGGGTTTCATCTTCCGGCGTAATCTTAAATACGCGGCGTTTTGAATCCTGCAGCGAAATGGGGAGTTTAAGGTCATCCCATATTTTATCAATCCGATCAACCACCTCTTGCGACATGGATATATCCGGCGGCCAGGGGCGGTTGAATCCTTCATCGGGCAGTTTGCGCGTGGCGTCGATGCACATTTTCGATCCAAAACCGGGATGCTCCGACGAGTTATCCAGCGCATCAACCGGCCCCCGCACTATCTGCACATCCCGCTCCGGCGCAACATTGTTGGCGACGCGCCACATCACTTCGCCATAGTTATGAACATCAACATGCCCGTCAACCACGATGACATTCTTGGTAAGAGCCAGCAGCCCGGTTCCCCAGATGGCATGGGCGATCTTAAAGCCATGACCAGGGTAACTCTTGTTTATAGAGACAATGGCCAGACTATGGAATCCGCCTTCAACCGGCAACTCCAGGTCGACCACTTCAGGAAAAGTCATCTGGATCATGGGCATAAAAATGCGCTCGGTCGCTTTACCCAGAAAGGCGTCTTCTTGCGGGGGGATGCCGACGATAGTAGAAGGATAAACCGGGTCTTTGGCCATCGTGATGCATGTTACATGAAAAACCGGATACTGGTCAGCCAAAGAATAGTATCCGGTATGATCTCCAAACGGTCCTTCCATGCGCTTCTCTGATGGATCGAGATATCCCTCAATGATGATCTCCGCATCCGCCGGGACGTCGACGTCCACCGTCTCGCATTTAACCAGTTCAACCGGCGCCTGACGCAGAAAACCGCAAAACAGCAGTTCATCGATATTGGGCGGCAACGGCGCGGATGCGGCGTACAACAAAGCCGGGTCGCCGCCTAAAGCCACCGCCGCCTCCATCCGGGTTCCCGTCTTGGAATGTTCGCGAAAATGCGAGGCGCCGACTTTATGAATCTGCCAATGCATCCCGGTCGTCTGACCGTCAAACACCTGCATACGGTACAAGCCGACATTCCTGATGCCATTAACCGGATCGCGGGTGAATATTTGCGGCAGGGTGAGGAACGGGCCGCCATCCTTGGGCCAGCATGTCATTACAGGGATACGATCCAAAGATGCATCGTCACCTTTAAGTATCACTTCCTTACAACGCCCCGAATTGACCTGTTTCGGGAAATAACTGGTAATTTCTTTCAGTTCAAACAGCGCTGATATCTTCTCGCGCCAGGTTCCCGGCGGCTTCTGTTGGATCAAAGCGCGAATCCTATCGGCTATATCATCTACATGATCAACGCCTAACGCCATAGCCATACGCTTCTCGCTGCCATAGGCATTTATCAAAACCGGCATATCAAAACCTTCGGGATTATTGAATAACAAAGCCGGACCCTGCGCTTTCGACACCCGGTCGGTAATTTCGGTCATCTCCAGACGGGGAGATACCGACTGATTGATTTCAATCAGTTCATTCTCTTGTTTAAGTCTATGAATAAAGTCTCTAAGGTTTTGATAAGCCATTATTTAATCCTAATCCTAATTTTATTAGTAATGAACAGATAAACGTTCTAATATATTACTCTGCGATAATTCACCGAAAAGAGCAGACAAAGAAAAATCGTTTTGACGATACATGAAAGATTCGCCAAAACGATTTTTATTTACGTAATAAGTTGTAGCAATAATCTCAGGAATAAGGTTGAACTCCAACAATCAACCAATGGCTTTTTTCGAGTTTAAGCTGGTAGCGGTCAGTCTCTTCCTGTGGTTTTCGATTGCCTTGAGTTATTGTTTTACTGGCAATCACTTCAGCCTGACCCGCTTTTGTTTCATTGGAAATAATTTCTCCGAAATCAATCCTCATCCCGCCATTGTTCATTTGCTGCTGAAATGATAGGTGACGGGCGTTAATATAAGCGCTTCTGTCATGGGTAAGAAAATCACGGCTGAAGCAATCAAATTCAGCGCCGAATTTCTGCTGATTCCAGCATTCAATATATCTACGCACTACTTCTTCAGGTTTAAAACCAACGATATGAGTAACTTTTTTCTCTTTTACTGGAGCAATCTCGCCATCCAAGCCAGTTTCGCCCTTGTCGGCAATCCCACTGCCCTTGGTTTTGTTATAATCAGACAAATATTCATCAAGCGGTTTATCGGTTATTTTAACTTTTTTGAGTGAATTAACCCGTTCAGTTTCCCGATTTAATTTCTCTTGCAGTTTATGGATTAAATCGCGTTCTTCATCATTAAGGATATGACCAGCGGCTTTTAGCAGTTTGTTAATCACTCTTTCCTGCTCTTCAGAAAGAATCTTTATCTCTTTTTCAGAAGTATCACTATCAATTTTATATCTAGGTTGATCTTCCGTGAGCACTGTCTTCGACATGGTTGAAATTTCAGTTGGCATTATTCTATTCTTCGTTTCTAAAGAATTTCGATCTTATACGTTTAACATGATCCACTAATACAATATCATTTTCAAGCTAAAACAACACAAAAATTACAACTTTTGACAACTTCCTTTAATATTCTATAACTTATCAAAATTCAGTAAACGCCAATATAAATTATCGATAATCTAGAATGCATCTATGCATCATTCATTCTATATGGTTAAAGCATAAATATTCAACAAGTTACATTGATTTCGCCCAATTATAATAATTTATCTCTATAATATCATTAGAGTAGTTTTCATAATAACGTTCTGGTTGGCGATTCGAAAAAGCCAGAAAAAATTGGCTTTTTCAAAGACCAAAAGTGATAATAAACGAACATAATTTTGATAATCGCTCTAATCACAAAATATCGAAAGAAATGTGTTTTTTGATGATATTGTGAGAACATCTCCATTATCGTCAATACCTTGAATTGAATTTACTTGTATTTTCCCTTTTCCAGGCGAACTTACCGCAAAAAATAGGGATGCAATCGCTCCCTTTTGGTCTTGACAGGCGCCCGGAAGTTGAGCTTTAAGCAATTGACCTCTTAAGCCACTGTTTTCATTTGCCTTACTTGGAAAATCAAAATACGGGATCAACGAAATATCATCCCGCCACACTGAACCTTGAGTCATTCCCAGAAAACGTAGAAATTCGTTTGGAAAACTAAAACCAAATTCGAAAGATCTGATGCGGCTGCCGTTTTCCACCACGATATCAGCCCGGACAATATCACCGGGAAGAACCTCCCTGGATGTTTCATCCAGCCATTGACCATCCTTCTCCCATAAAAAATCGAGCCGTGGTTGAATTGGAGCAATATGCACCGTACATGAATTAATAACTGTACCGCTATGATCATTGTTGACCTGATAAGAATCCCAGAAATAGAAATTCTCAATCTCTACCGCCGAAATGATATCTGTTACTCCCGGAACTGGAGAAATCGCCAAACGGGCCAGTTCCCCTCCTCCGGTTGCTCCTTCAAAAGGAAACGAGACTCCACTACCCTGTAAAATCAACTGCCCATTCTCATGATCAGCCGTAGGTTTTATCCTCGCCTCCCGGACTCCCTTATCCCACCATGAACCAACCCGGACATTATGAGGTTCCAGCATCAATTTTGTGGGATCATAACTGATCTGCGTCATGAAGCCAGTCATATGTTCCGCTTTTTCAACAGTTATCGAGACTTGTTTGGGCGGCCCCTGAGGATCAAGTAGAACCAGTTCGTCATTCCAACCCACCCTTGTATGCATACCGGGCGGATCCCATTGCGGCAATTGATCTTCTAATAATATCTCTAAATCTACTGCGGCGTCCTTGGTTAATGGTTCAGTGGGAACCGGGGGCGCCCCGTCGCAAGCATGAATCACGCCGAATATATCCAGGATATAAAACCCACTGCCTAAAGGCGATATTTCAAGATCGCACGCCAATCCCTTGCCCAATTGGGGAAGATCGGGAATTTGCTGCATGAACTCAGAAATAACAAAATATACTCTTCCCAACTCGGTCAAAACCAAAAATCCCTTGGGCGTAAATTCTATATCTATAGGTTTATCATCCTTCAACTCCAGCGCATCCATCCAGGTAAATTTCGATATCCCGCAAACAGCTATGGCGCCATCTTCACATAAAACAGCTAAACGCTGCTGCTGTGAGTCATATTCCAAATCCATAATCAATCCATGGGATTCAAAAGATGGAAAAGCCAGCCTGGGTGGACGTCCAATTGTTTTGATCGTCGTCCTTGAGGCGATCCACCCCCCCTTGCCTTCCGGCATCATCACGAAACTGGTTGCGTTGCCTATAGGAGAAAAAGCGGCGAACGGCATGCTGGCCTCGCCAATCGGAAACACTTTACCCATTGCGGTCAGTTGATAACCGCCGAACGAAAACGCTTCCAAACCTATGATCAAAGAGTATTGTTCTTCAAATATGTTGGGACGAACCACAGCAGGTTCTGAAGGAGAGAGGTTCCTATCCAACGCCACGCCATGTATCCCGCCCCATTTATTCTGGATCAGAAACACCATGCCGCTCGAGGCCGCATCTACAGGAAGATTAAATATAATATTAAATAGTACCAAAAGTAATTTGAACGATAAGACTCTCTTCAGATGTATATTTCGAGTTAAAATAGAACATATACTCAACCGGGATTTATAATAAATCATGAAAAAAATCATCCTCTTCTTTTTGTTCTTATGTTTAATTATTTCCTGGTTTGGATATCAAGCCAGCTACGCTCTAGACCGCATCACTCTCAAAGAAGGCGACATCTTCCTGGGAACCATTGTCGAGGATATCGATTCCCACTATCACATTGACCGGTTTGGCTATTATACAATAATACCCCATTGGTTTGTAAAACAGATAGAAAAAGAACAAACCGAATTATCCATGAGCGCTGAAGCGGTCTCGGTTACGCCTTATATCAAAAAAGAAACCATGTTGGTTCCTTCAGTGGTCTTATTTAACAGATCACAGCAGACAATACCACCAACGCCAACCCCGATCATAAATCCTCTACTCGATAAGAGACCAGATCCCTTACAAATACGTGAATTTGAATTGATGGGAAAAAAAATTCCGGTTTTATCCTTCGCTCCAGCTGAACCAAGCCATTTAGAGATGTATCCCAAACGCAGTCATTTCTGGGTTCCCGACCAAAGATATCTACGGGGCTATTTGGTCAATTTAACGAAAAAAGGTTACCAGAGCCTATTGGTTGAAATCATATACTACACAAAGACGCCTGCAACTCCAGAAGAGTTAGAGAATCATGGAAATTTTCACCAAACCACTGAAATATTCAAAGTTTACCCCATGACCATGAAGCCATTTATCGTCGACGCCCAGTTCGTTGAATGGGATAAGGTCAAGCAAATCCGCTTTCAGGTTATAGGACGAAAACCTTTGAAACAACCATAGTTACATTACATTTTAATATCAAGAAAATTCGCCATTCTGCGCCCGTATCCGCAGATCATCCAGAACCATTTTCTTGACTTCCTCCAATGTTCCGGTTATCGTCGCTCCAGCGGCTCTTATATGTCCGCCCCCGCCGAATTTCTGGGCTGATAGCACAATATTATTATCGCCTTTAGCCCGCCAACTGACTTTTATAGTACCATTATTCTCTTCCCTGATATAAACCCCGATGCGGACGCCCTCCACCGTACGTACGAAATCAACGAAACCATCATCATCGGTCTCCTCCGCTTCAGTCTCCTTGAACATGGCCTGGGATGTATGCATAACGCCCACAATTCCATTACAGCGGATTTCCAGCGTCTGGAAAGCTGCGGACATCAAGCGCAAACGTGAAAAAAGAGTTGTTCCATAAATCGGTTCGTGCACCCTGTGAGGTTGAACCCCGGCCTTCAGGCAATCAGCTGCAATATGGTGAGTCTCCTCGGTGGTATTGGGTAGATGAAAATTCTGCGTATCCACGATGATGCCCAGGTAAATCGGTTCGGCCAGTTCGAAATCAAATTCCATCTTCAGAAATTTAATGAATCTATGAACAATCACGGTAGTGGATGGAGATTTAACATCCCGGATCATCAGACCATCAAAATCACCCTGAGCTATATGATGATCAACGCAGACTTTCAGGCCATTATGCTTGCTCATCATCTCGCCGACGCGGCCCAACCTGAACCATTCTCCGGCATCGAGCATAATCAATACTTCTCTATCAGAATAATCGCTTGTATCCGGATCATATACTTCGAGTTCTCCCTCATGGTAAAAACGATCAAAAGTCCCGATAATCTCTTCATCTAAAACCAGTTTGGCATCCTTACCCAACCTGGTCAGAATGCGTTTCATGGCTAAAGCTGAACCGATGGCGTCCCCATCAGGTCGAATATGGCTGGCGATCAGAAAACGCTGGTGAGATTCAATTAACTCCTTGAAACGGGTCCATACTAGAGGAAAACCAATATCAGTCACTATTAAACTCCAATGTCTTTGTACTAGCCTACAGCGGCTCCATACGCGAAAGATAACTATATAAATAACATGTTACGCCATCCAACCAAAAGCGCAAAGATAGATAGATTTCTCAGTATTGTAATTCATGAGTCATTAAAATCCTTTGCGGCAGTATGATTTTGTTCAGAATTTTCTTGACAAAGTACCATCTTCATGGGAAATTAGAGTAATTTTCATAATAATGTTCTGATTGGCGATTCGAAAAAGTCAGAAAAGATTGGCTTTTTCGATGACCAAAGGTGATAATAAACGAACATAATTTTGATAATCGCTCTAGACCAATTCAATTTAAATGAGTTTAGATTTTAATTTCATCGGTGTAATCGTGATACATAGTTTGCTCTGGAGTAAAAAGAACGATGAAAAAAGGATTTACACTAATAGAATTGTTGATTGTTGTGGCGATTATCGGAATCCTAGCTGCGATTGCTGTACCTAATTTTTTAAATGCGCAAGTTCGAGCAAAAGTGGCCAAAGTCCAAGCGGAATTCCGTAACATATCAACCGCAATCGAACAATATAAAATGGATAACAATGCCTATATGCCCTACAACTTATGGGGGGGATACACACATTTGGCATACTTGAACGCACTATCAACGCCCGTGCCTTATATCTCTTCCGCCGATAGTATATGGGATCCTTTCCGTGTTAGTGGACAATCCGATGCGGATGGCATTATGAAACGGAGATATGGTTATTTCGATCCGCATGTGGACGCAGTGCAATGGATGTTTGATGGAATTGCCAATTATCAAGGACAAATTATGCCCGGTCAGTTTAAATATGTACTCGTATCCATCGGTCCCGATAACCTTCAGGGCGTCGAAGGCTCTTACGTCCGGTCCATTGGGCAACCCGGCGCTGCTGGTTTCTTTGAATACGACTCCAGTAATGGTATTCGTAGTTATGGCGACATTTATCGGCCGGGTCCATAACACATCACATCAAAACAGCGTCTATAGTTATTATATAAATATAGATTAGAAAACCAAAAATTCTCAAATCCGTCTTGAACCATATTTTGATAACCGCCCTAACCACGAGAACCTTGTTGATTATCCCAAAGCCCGGTCTTGATTAAGTGAATCGGTGAATGTCTTCTTCAATTTCTAAATAAAGCTCGATCAGGTCATCGGCCACTCTTATATTGTATTGATCCCACTCAAAGTCTGGCATACGAAGCCGGGCGCTGCTGAATATTGCTTTACGAACCAGGAGGCGTTTGAAAAATGCGATGGATGTGGTTAGTTCCTGATTGGTATATGAAAGGACGGGCAGCAGGCGGTTGAATAAGTCGAGAGCGTCCCGCCGCTGATTCTTTTGATAGAGATCAATGATCGCCCGATACACCCGGATCATGGAACTTTCCGGAATCATGGCGTCAATTCCCCGGTCAAATGATTCAATCATCTGAGGGATAGCCCAACCGCCGCACAAGAATACCTGCCCGCCTAATTTCTCTCTTACCCGGGTATATTTCGGACCTGCGGGAACTGTTTCGATCTTGAAGCCAGCCAGGGTGGGGATAGCTTCCCATAGTTCACTCATAATAGAGAGTGGAAGACCATTGCTGTTCCATTGTAAATCCTGGATTATTAATGGAAGGCTGCATTCTGATGATATAGACTGAAAAAAGGGAACGATGGCTTGCGGCGCGTCATAAAGATGATCGGGGACTGCAACTAAATAAGCAGTCGCATTGATCTCCATTGCGAACCGGGCTTGAGTTTTAACTTCACTTTCGCTGGATGATGATGCGCCTACAATCAGAGCAATCCGCTTATTTACTATTTCGGAAATTCGCTTAACCAGAGTGATACGCTCTCCCTGGGTTAGAAAGGCGACCTCGCTGGCGACCGCCGGAGCAAGAAATCCATTGACGCCTCCTTTGATTGCATCTTCCAACAACCGCTCCAGAGAAGCAACATCAATCTTGTCATCAGAATAAAAGGGCGTCTGCACAACTGAAATCAAGCCTTTAGGTAAATTCCAACTGTTGGTGTTTTTCATATCGTCCCCGTTTCGATTTCAGTGATTTAGCTAACAATCTCAATACTGGATTCCATAAAGATATGGTAAGACGATTCAAACAAATATTCAAATAATTCTCTAAATCCGTATGAACAATCCTTCATGGAAGCCTAAAAGTGACCATCCCGGCCAAACTCCCATGCATGATGATCCGGAAAAACGGGGTATTTTCAGCAAAATCGCTTGACATGATAACTGCTGGCAGGTATAGCTTTGGGTGAAAATAAAAAAACTGAGGTACGATTATGGAACGGCGCGACTTTATTCAAAAAAGCGCTCTCGCCGGAATGGCGTTGGCCTGCGCGGGATCAGTCAACGCTTCGGAGACCCCAAAGATGTTGTCGAAGCGGATATACAATTCAGGGGACAATCGATTATCGATGATTGGCTTTGGCGGTATCGTTGTGAAAGACGCCGAACAGTCGCATGCTAATGCCCTAGTCGCCCAAGCAGTTGAACGGGGCGTAAATTATTTCGATGTGGCGCCGAGTTACGGCGACGCGGAAGAACGTTTAGGGCCTGCGCTCGAACCGTTTCGAGAGGATGTATTTCTAGCCTGCAAGACAACCATGCGGGATCGCCAGGGCGCCGAAAAAGAATTACATGAATCCTTAAAGAAACTAAAAACCGACCGTTTCGATCTCTATCAACTGCACGCCCTTTCAAAAATGGAAGACCTGGATAAAGCCTCCGGACCGGGCGGCGCTTTGGAAACATTCACCAAAGCGCGCGAGCAAGGAAAAATCCGCTATATCGGATTTTCTGCGCATTCCGCTGAGGTGGCGCTTGCGGCGATGGATCGGTTCGACTTTGATTCGATCCTATTTCCCTTTAATTATGTTTGTTGGCATGAAGGAAATTTTGGACCAATCGTATTGGAGAAAGCCAAAAAGAAAAACGTCGCCCGTCTGGCGTTAAAAGCCATGGCGCATACTCCGTGGCCCAAAGATGCGGATCGAAGCGGATTCCAGAAATGTTGGTATAAACCTACTACCGATCCGGAACTCGCGCGTTTGGCATTGCGGTTTACCCTGTCATTAGATGTCACCGCCGCGATTCCACCGGGCGAAGAAGCCATGTTCCTAATGGCGCTGGATGCAGCGGAAAATTATAAACCTCTAACATCAGGAGAGATGGAAAAAGTAAAACAGCTGGCCTCCGGCGCTACTCCAATTTTCAGGAGAAATGCATAATATCTATCGGAAGCAGAGATAGATAAATGGGAAAAGCGCACCATAACTGTGATTATGCTTTATCTTCTGCTAAAATTGCATTTAAGGTCTATAAAACCATAGCGGTTTTAAGCAGTCTAACATAACAGTTATTTATTATTTTTGTGTATTTTATGATCTGAAGCAGAAGAATTCGGGCTGAATTACGGTTGCCTGACAACTATTATTAAAGCCTATTTATATGAATTCGATTATATTTTATAGAATAATGAGGATTGAATAATGTCTAAAAGAACACATGGATTTACCTTGATCGAGTTGCTCATAGTTGTCGCCATCATTGGCATCCTGGCCGCCATCGCCGTGCCGAATTTCTTGAATGCACAGCAAAGGGCTAAAGTCGCGCGCGTCGTTTCGGATATGAAAGCTGTAGCAATGGCGCAGGAACAGTATCACCTGGATCGTGGGCAATATACTTATGATGGAGATTGCGGCGTCGGACAGGCCGAGCATCTTTCGTATATCCCGCTGACTACTCCTGTTTCCTATATTAGCGCAATACCTGAAGATGGTTTCGCCGGCATTGATCCAGAATTCCAGAACCGGCAATCCATCAAAACCGGAATGAAACCGGTTTATGAATACACATCCGCCGTTTCATTTGGTCCCAAGGGAACCCCCAGTTGCAAAAACAGCACTGCAACCTTCAACATGCTCAATCAATACAGCATTTCATACATCATGACTTCGCTCGGACCCAATGGTCAACAGAATTACCCCTGGGGCACAGCTGGCGCTCAAGGATTACATGACAAAAATGCTGATTTTATTTACATGCCCTCAAATGGCTTAATCTCCTCGGGAAATATCTTTGTCCTTAACAGCCAGATTCTGGGTGGACAATAATTACCAGGTAGGGTGGGCTAAAAGTCGCAAAGCGACGTAGCCCACCAAAACCACCCTGTATCAAAATGTAATTTCCAACAATAATAAGAGGGCAAAAACATTGGAACGCAAAAAAACATTATTCATCATGTTCTTTGGTCTTTTATTAATCCTTCCCGTGATAGCTTCAGCGGAAGAAGGTTTTTCTCCCATTTTCAATGGTGAAGATCTATCCGGCTGGCAAACCGTTGGAACCCCCGATGCTTTTGTGGTTAAGCAGAACTGTATATATACCACCGGCGCCGGACCTTACCCATCCTGGCTGCGTAGCGATGCACAGTATGAAAATTTCATATTACGTTTTGAATATAAAACTGATGGTTGGTATGAAGGCGGAATCTTACTCCATGCCCCAGCCGACGGCCCTGCTTCAAAACTGGGTATGAAACTTCACCTGCGGCACGACCAGCATGAATATGGCGTTCGTTCTCCCGGCGCCATTTATGACGCCGCGGCGCCGCTATCTATCGCAAACCTACCATCGGGCCAATGGAATCAATGCGAGATAGTCTGCGATTGGCCAACCCTACGCGTAACCCTAAACGGAAAACTGATCCATGACATTAATATGAAAACCCATGATCAACTACGCCATAGATTACGGCGGGGATTCATCGGCATCCAAAACATCGGCTGCAAGGCTTCATTCCGTAAATTAGAAATCTGCGTGTTGCCCGATAAAGAAGACTGGATCAACCTGTTCGATCCTGGTCTGTATAGTCTTCTACGATTAGAAGAAACCGACTGGAGCTTAGAAGGCGACTTACTGACAGGTAAGGGAAAAAATGGCTTCATTTTCACCAAGCGTAAATTCAGTGGACCATTTGAATTTCAGGTTTGGGTAAAAACAATGGTCAACGGTAACGGCGGCGTACATTTTTACCGCCAGGATAATAACCACGGCATAGAAGTACAGTGTTTTAACTCACCCGACAGCACCAATCCCACTGGAAGCATGTACGGCATTGCTCCAGCCCAAAGGATCGTGAGTTATGATCAACAGTGGTTCCTGCTGCAAGTATTCGGCGACGGCCCCAACGCTATGGTTATGGTCAATGGAGAACCTGTAAGTCAAACTGATACTCTCAAACCGCCTTACGAGGGCGGTATGGGTTTCCAACAACACACTCCGGGAAGCACTATCTGGTATCGCGGGGCGCGGGTGAAAGAAGTGAAATGGCGTTAAGTAGGATGTGATAAAAGCCGGTAGCCGGTAGGGTGGGCTAAAAGCCGCGAAGCGGTGTAGCCCACCAAAGCCACCTGCGTATCACGGTGGGCTACGCTGTCGCTTTTAGCCCACCCTACTTAAACTAAAACCAGTTTGGCGTCCTTGCCCAACCTGGTCAGAATACGTCTCATTGCTAGCGCCGAACCAATGGCATCCCCATCAGGACGAATATGACTGGCGATCAGAAAACGCTGATGAGATTCTATTAACTCCATAAAACTAGCCCATACTTGAGGAAAACCAATATCAGTCACTATTAAACTCCAAATGTCTTGGCCTTTAACCAATCCGTGTTCACGCGTGATAAATTCATATAGATAATATGTTACGCTATCTGAGCGGAAGCGCAAAGATTCAGATTTAGAAAACCGATCAGTAATCCGACTAACATACAATATATGCTACACAAGTCCTTACCGACAGAGAACCAAAGCAATAACGTATTTCTACATATTAACAAAAATTCATCGTTATGCATAAATTCAGACCTCCTGAGCTCACCCGTGGTTTGCGGTTCTCGCGGGATTTTGTTAGGATACTGGAGGGAAGGCCAATCCTGCAGAGTATGAGGGAGTTAAAAAAATGCCGCAGACCTTATTACCTCTATTCGCATCAGGCGAAGGATTCATATCCGAGTTGATTTCCTATCAAAAAAAAGATGGATCGGTGTACTACTTTCATGCCGGATTACCGGTTTTCAGTCATGGGGAAACCGACCTTAAAAGTTTTCGCATGTTCACCAGCCAGTTGGCGGTCAGTGGAGTCTGCCGCCAAGTTGACATCGTTAGAGCCTTTGGCATCAGCGCCATCAGTATGAAGCGATGGGTCAAGAAATACCGCGAGGAAGGCCCGGAAGCATTCTTCAAAACTCCGCGCCGACGCAGCGAACATGTCCTGACGCCGGAGGTGTTGCAAAAAACCCAAGACCTCTTATCGCAGGGCGTGAGCCGTTCCGAAGCAGCGAAGCAAATGAATCTAAAATCGAATACCTTGTCGAAGGCGATCTGCGCAGGCCGCTTGACCGAACCGGTAAAAAAAAAGACCTGAACGGCAGCAACAAAAGCCAGCGCAGCGCGGCGGATCATGCCGCTCCCATGGGGATGGGATGTACGCGGGTCGTGGAGCGGGTCTGCGCGGCGACGGGGCAACTCAGCGAAGCGCCCACCCGTTTCGAGACCTCGCTGGACGTCTGCAATGGCGGCGTGCTTTGGGCGCTGCCGGCGTTATCGGCCAATGGATTGTTGACCAAAACAGAAGCCTTGTTCTCCCTGCCCAAAGGTTATTATTCCTGCATTCATATTTTCCTGCTGTTAGCTTTCATGGCCTTGATCCGGATCAAGACCAACGAACAGTTGCGCTATTTTCCGGCGGGAGAAGGGGGCAAATGGCTGGGATTGGATCGAATCCCCGAAGTGCGGACCTTGCGGGAAAAGATCAAAATCCTGGCGGCGCCCGAATCGGTCGCGCAATGGAGCCGCATCTTGTCACGGCATTGGATGGATAACAATCCAGAGGCGGCGGGAGTTCTGTATATCGATGGACACGTACGCGTCTATCACGGCTCGCAAACTCCGCTCCCCAAACGGTACGTGGCGCGCGACCGCTTGTGCATGCGGGGCACGACCGACTATTGGGTAAACGATCAGCAGGGCGATCCGTTCTTCGTGGTGAGCACGCCGTTCACCGCGGGATTGCTGGATATGTTGAAACGCGAGATCGCGCCGCAACTGCTGCAGGATGTTCCCAACCAGCCCAGCCCGCAACAACTCGAAGCGAATCCTTATTGCCATCGGTTTGTCATGATCTTTGACCGTGAGGGATACAGCCCAACCTTCTTCGCGGAGATGCGGACGCTCCGCATCGCCTGCCAAACCTACAACAAGTATCCCAAAGAAGATTGGCCGGAAGCGGAATTCACCGAGGTCAATGTGGAGATGCCCGGCGGCCATTCATCACGCATGAAATTGGCTGAACGAGGGGTGTTCCTGGGCCGGGTTTTGTGGGTGAGGGAAATCCGGAAACTCACAGAAAGCGGTCACCAAACCTCGGTGATCAGTACGGATTACACCTCTGATTTCACCCGTATTGCGGCGCATATGTTCTCGCGATGGTCACAGGAAAACTTTTTCCGTTATATGATGCAACACTATGGAATTGATCGGCTTATCGACTACGATCTCGTCAAGCCGGATGATACCGTGAAAGTGGTCAATCCCGCCTATCGTTCTTTGGAAGGCCGGATAAAAAAACAAGCGGGACGATTGGGAAGAAAGAAGGCGGAGTTTGGAACTTTGGCGCTGACGGAATCCCAGGTGGAGGAGAAAGATATCTTATCCTTTGAACAAAAAAAGGGGGAAATCAAAGAAGATATCGAGCAGTTGGAGCATGAACTGGCCGGGATGAAGGAGGAACGTAAAACGGTTGACAAGCACTTGCCGCTTAATCAACTGCCGGAGCCGGAACGGTTTTTGCAACTCGCTCCGACGCGCAAACAATTTCTCGATGCGATTAAAATGATCGCCTATCGGGCGGAGACGGCCATGGCGATGATTGTGCGAACAAAATTGGCCCGAAGCGACGATGCCCGCTCATTGATCCGGGAAATATTTGCGACGGAAGCGGATCTCATTCCGGATGAGGAAAACAAAACCTTAACGGTGCAGTTGCACCATTTGACCAACCACCTATCGGATCAAGCCGCCCGCAACTTAGCAGCGAATCTCAACGCCACAGAAACCATCTACCCCGGCACGGAATTGCGACTAATCTACAAACTGGTATCGGATGAAATTCCACCAGATCAGGAGGTCTGAAATTAACAGTTACAAGAATAAATACAATTCGTCATATCAACACAATGAATTAAGGAGAGTAATCTATGGGATGTCTATTAAAATGTAATTCATTCACAATTTTAGCATTACTTATTTGTCCATTTGCTTTCTCGAGTGAGTTGAATCAACTCAATGTTGATCAATATGATATCAAAATTATCGGCGCGCAGGAAAAAGATGGTTTGGGAGGTTTTTTTGCATTTACCGGCGTCGGGGATTTTAATGGTGATGGGAAAAACGATATCGTTATTTCTTCTGATCAAAGTTTGAATCTAGGTAATGGTTGTATTGATATATTTCAAGGCGGCCAGGAATTACCCAAAATCATTGATCTCAACCAAGCAAGCGCCGATCTGACAATCACAGGTCTTTTGGAAAAAACATTGTTCGGTATTGGATGGTGGGTTACAGATCTGGATGAGGATGGTTTTCACGATCTTATTATTCTGAATCCTGCATCTTATCTAAAAACTAATGGCGCTATTTATATATTCAAAGGAAAACCGGATTTCTTCACTGAAACGAACATCTCAGCCTCTTCCGCCGATGTGATCATAGAAGGCTCATCGCTTGATTATGAGATTAGATATGCTGTTGCAGTGGGTGATATCAATAATGACGGAAAAAAAGATATTATTTCAGGAAATGACAATGCAAAAAAGCCCGGGAAAGAATTAGGATCGGCGGGAAGAGTTCAAGTTCTGTTTGGAAAAGAGACTTGGCCTGCGAAAATCGAGTTAAATCAAGACACGGTAGATGTAGAGATTTACGGAGAAGGCATAGCTTCTGTACCATCTATAAGCAGACTCGGACGCACCGTAGAAGTC
The DNA here is from genome assembly GCA_963662285.2 of bacterium. GTDB lineage: Bacteria > Hinthialibacterota > Hinthialibacteria > Hinthialibacterales > Hinthialibacteraceae. The sequence goes on along the minus strand of CAXXMV010000006.1, from coordinate 561,046 downwards.
GGTGATTTGAATAACGATGGATTAGACGATCTGATTGCATTCGATCTTTCGACTGGACAAAATAATCAAGGTAAAGGATACGTATTTTATGGACGTTCCTCCTGGCCTAGCATAATTGATCTGCAAACAACTCAAGCCGATATAACAATCCAGAATGGCGTTAAGGATGGATCACTCGGTCATTCTCTGGCTGTTGCCGATGTGAATGGTGATGAAGTCAAAGACCTGTTATTCAGTTCTCTTGCCGCCTCATCCAAAGATAGAACTAAAAATGGCACTGGATATATCCTTTTGGGTAAATCAAATATTTCATCAACTATCGACATACTCACTGATCCAGAGTTAATAACCATTCATGGACGTTCTGACCAGGTTGGTTTGGGATATCTCATGAAAACAGGTGATTTTGATGGAGACGGGCTGAACGATGTTCTTCTGACCGGAACCCATCCTCAAATACCCGATGGCGGTTATAGCATTTTACTAAAAGGTAGAATGACTTGGCCTAAAGAAATCGATCTGGATCAGAATGTATACGATTGGTATCTCAAGTCTGGTGAAGGTAATCTACATTTGGGATCAGGCGCCTACTTTATGAATATCAACAATGATTCTTCCAATGATCTTGTGATTGGCGATCCACGATGTACTTACCAAGGCCGTGAAATGTGCGGAGTTATATATATTTTCTTTGGTCCAACGCCATCAGCAGTACCTTGTTGGAATTATTAATATCGGTTTATCAAATCAGAGAGCCTCAGTAACGGCGAATTAGCCAACAAAACATGACAAAAACGTAACCCAATCTAGTAAAAAACTCATAAATCAAGCAATCTTATAATGTATAATGAATCGATAATTTATTTGCTAAAACAGAGGGCTTCGATTATGACTAAACCTAGAGGGTTCACGCTGATTGAATTGCTTATTGTCGTCGCCATCATTGGAGTTCTGGCCGCCATCGCCGTGCCGAATTTCTTGAATGCACAGCAAAGGGCTAAAGTCGCGCGCGTCGTTTCGGACATGAAAGCTGTAGCAATGGCGCAGGAACAGTATCACCTGGATCGTGGGCAATATACTTATGATGGAGATTGCGGCGTCGGACAGGCCGAACATCTTTCATATATTCCGCTGACTACCCCAGTTTCCTATATTAGCGCAATTCCAGATGATGGATTCGCCGGCATTGATCCGAAATTTCAGAACCGGCAGAGCATCAAAACCGGAATGAAACCAGTTTATGAATATACCTCCGCCGTTTCATTTGGCCCCAAGGGAACTCCCAGTTGCAAAAACAGCACAGATACCTTCAACATGCTGAAGAGGTACAGTATTTCATACATCATGACGTCAGTTGGACCCAATGGTTTACAGAATTACCCCTGGGGCACTGCGGGCGCTCAAGGATTACATGACAAAAATGCTGATTTTATTTACATGCCCTCAAATGGCTTAATCTCAGCTGGCAATATCTTTGTCCTTAACAGCCAGATTCTGGGTGGACAATAATTACCAGGTAGGGTGGGCTAAAAGTCGCAAAGCGACGTAGCCCACCAAAACCACCCTGTATCAAAATGTAATTTCCAACAATAATAAGAGGGCAAAAACATTGGAACGCAAAAAAACATTATTCATCATGTTCTTTGGTCTTTTATTAATCCTTCCCGTGATAGCTTCAGCTGAAGAAGGTTTTTCTCCCATTTTCAATGGTGAAGATCTATCCGGCTGGCAAACCGTTGGAACCCCCGATGCTTTTGTGGTTAAGCAGAACTCAATATATACCACCGGAGCTGGCCCCTACCCATCCTGGCTGCGCAGCGATGCACAGTATGAAAATTTCATATTACGTTTTGAATATAAAACTGATGGTTGGTATGAAGGCGGAATCTTACTCCATGCCCCAGCCGACGGCCCTGCTTCAAAACTGGGTATGAAACTTCACCTGCGGCACGACCAGCATGAATATGGCGTTCGTTCTCCCGGCGCCATTTATGACGCCGCGGCGCCGCTATCTATCGCAAACCTACCATCGGGCCAATGGAATCAATGCGAGATAGTCTGCGATTGGCCAACCCTACGCGTAACCCTAAACGGAAAACTGATCCATGACATTAATATGAAAACCCATGATCAACTACGCCATAGATTACGGCGGGGATTCATCGGCATCCAAAACATCGGCTGCAAGGCTTCATTCCGTAAATTAGAAATCTGCGTATTGCCCGATAAAGAAGACTGGATCAACCTGTTCGATCCTGGTCTGTATAGTCTTCTACGATTAGAAGAAACCGACTGGAGCCTAGAAGGCGACTTACTGACAGGTAAGGGAAAAAATGGCTTCATTTTCACCAAGCGTAAATTCAGTGGACCATTTGAATTTCAGGTTTGGGTAAAAACAATGGTCAACGGCAACGGCGGCGTTCATTTTTACCGCCAGGATAATAACCACGGCATAGAAGTACAGTGTTTTAACTCACCCGACAGCACCAATCCCACTGGAAGCATGTACGGCATTGCTCCAGCCCAAAGGATCGTGAGTTATGATCAACAGTGGTTCCTGCTGCAAGTATTCGCCGACGGCCCCATCGCTATGGTTATGGTCAATGGAGAACCTGTAAGCCAAACCAGCGCTCTCAAACCGCCATACCAGGGAGGTTTCGGATTCCAACAACACACCCCTGGAAACACCATCTGGTACCGGGGGGCGCGGGTGAAAGAAGTGAAATGGCGTTAAGTAGGATGTGATAAAAGCCGGTAGCCGGTAGGGTGGGCTAAAAGCCGCGAAGCGGTGTAGCCCACCAAAGCCACCTGCGTATCACGGTGGGCTACGCTGTCGCTTTCAGCCCACCCTACTTTACTGCGTTAGTCCTCAATCCATGTGATGAGCGATGTAGAAAACTGTGCATCCGATACAACAATAGGTTGCGTCATCTCTTCTGTTTGCGCATAGATTTTCGGCGTTTCGCTTCTATCATCCTTAAAATTTATGAAACAGGCGGCATTTTTCTTGGAAGAAGAAACTAATGTTTGGGTTATTCCGTAATTCTTGGGGCTTAATAAGGTTTTGACCTTCAATTCGAGTTGCTCGATTTTCTGATTCTTTTGAGGCTTGCGCGTATCCTTGGTCTTTAAACTGCGGCTAGAGATATCAACCACACAATCGTGAAAATTAACCTCGTTTTTAGACCGGTTAACGCTCATAGACCCGCCGCGTAGAGTAAGGCGCATTCGGTTACGGAGCCATTCAGTCGTTGTGCTATTCTTGATGCTAGCGCTTTTTAGCACATATTGTACATCGAAATCATCGTTTGGCATTTCGCTGGGCGGCATATGCTGATAGAGAATCTCTTCAGAATCCAGCCAGACGAATGGAGGAATGCCAGGACCATTCGAAGAAAATCCCCCAATTTCAACTGTTACCATTTCATCTAAATCAGTGGTTTTCATGGTCTGCAAGTCTAACACGCGTAGTTTGTAGGATTTCTTTATATAGGCTTTTTCATCTCCCTCTATGGGTATCATCGTTGCAAGCCGTTTAAAATCAGGAGAAATCTTCATCTTTGGAGAATGAAATCCATGCGTGGCCTCTGTTATTGGTATTGTATACAATGGATCGACTTTCAGCGTTTTCAGATCAGCGCGAAGCAACGTGCTTTCATCTGTGCCTTGACCATATCGAAGAATGATGGCTTCGCCTTTATCACTATAAATGCTGTAAAAATGCACCAGTCTATCCCGCGATTTGCTTTCTCCAAGTAGGACGCTCGATCCGGTCTGAAAATCCACCAAGTAGTGAGTTTGCGTCCATAGCGTTTGATCTTTCGGATGGTGGCTCATTTCAAGCATAAACACAGCATCAGAGAGACGCCTTGGCGTAATGTATTGAGCAGCGGCGATATTATGAATTACTGGTTTGCCATTATTGAACGAAGCGATCATCAAACGTGACCTATCAGCAGGATCATGGTCGAGCAATTCCTCCTCATATACCAAGGCCGGGAACTGCTTGTTTACAATAGGCCCAAAATCAAGCCGCTCATCCGCTGAACAAACGGAGAATGACAAGATCACATATATGCAAACAATAACAACTGGTTTTATCCTCATGCGATGAAAATTCATGTTTGATTAACTCCTTTAGCTTCTGCGTAGGATAGGTCAATCTTCACAGATCCATCAAAAAACCACCTCTTATTTAATCTTTCAAATGCTCATCCATAAAACGCATCAACTCAGGCAGATCAATCTCATGCGCGCCTTGGTGTATATCGAGTTCGAGGTTATCTGATGCGTCGAAATCTTTATATATAACCTTTATCTCTTGTAATGCTTGTTTGGCTAGAGGTACATAAAACTGGGTTTCCGGTTCTTTGAGTCCGTTTTGGCATTGCAATGCCCGCGGGGCGGTCATCGAATATATGTCGGCGAAATCGACCAACTCGCGCAGTCCGGGGAACTTCCAGCACATGCAGTGATTCTGTTCCATCTGATCCATCACGGTCAGGAATCCGGCGCTGACTACCGCCGCCACCCGCCGGTCAATCGCTCCCAACCACATACTCATCTCGCCGCCCAGCGAAAGCCCGGCGCACCCGATGCGCCCTTTATCCACTATAGGCGATGCATGCAGATAATCCACGCAACGGATCAAATCCCACAACCTCTCTCCCATTAAAGTGCGGCGCTTCTCATAGACTTCATGCTGCCCGATGTCGATGGAGATCGTAATGTAACCCTGTTTGGCCAGTTCTGTAGCAAAGCCTTTGTAAATGCTGCTTGAGTCATAAGCGCTGTAACGGTTCCCGCCATGACCATGAATGCAGATAACCGCTGGATAGGGAGGATGCGGACCATCGGGCGTGGTTATGACTGCTTTAATCATCCGTCCCCGGCGCGATGGAGTCGAGCGGAATTCAATCTCTTCCTGAGTATATCCATCCAATTCATTGGACGACAATACTTTGGCATCCAACGGAATTGAAAGTCGATTAGCGATCAAGTCTTCCATATTAAGCAAAGCAAAAAATTTAGTGCGCAACTCATACTGCCATCCAATGGCTTCCTTTGCTGACCGCGACGTATATTGCATACTGCGCATTTTGGAAGGCGCCGCTTCATCGGCAAGTATGGCGGAATTCAAAGTTGCGCATATAGTCATAACCAACAAAAAAATGGATTTTATCAAACGTTTCATTTATCTTACCTCTAGTACTTTCCAGATACAGACTTTTTATATGTTGCCCACAAAACCTGATATACCAATCGGATTATTTAACAATCCCGCTGATATCGAGCAAATACATTTGCCTTTTGCCGGTATGAAGCGAGTCGATGCAAATTGATTTCCCATCCCGGCTCCAACGGCCATGCAGGTCGCAGCGTGTTTGTCCGGTGAATTTTTTGTCCAGATAGAACCTGCCCAGTTTAACCAGTTTTCCATCGGATGGACGGTAAAGCATCAGGTTCTGCATACGTTCTTTATCGGGATAAGTGTCGGTCAGAATCCACTCCCCGTCAGGTGAATAGGTGCAATGTCCATCACGCATCAACAGCCCGTCGCCGATAACCTGTTTCTTATCAGACAAATCATCATACAAAAAGAACCTGTCGCCGATTTCCGGTTCATGCGCCCAGGCCAGTATTTGACTGGCATTCTTCCAGATAAAGTGAGACGTCATATTATGTTCATTTAGGCATTGAAGGTTTTCACCATCAGGTTGAACTGTAAATAACCGCGTATGCCACCCGGACTTGCCGTTATCTCTTGTAATACGCCAACGATGCAGAAAAATAAATCGCTCGCCGGTAGGGTTAAAGAGCAGGTGGTTGAAATAATGCTTGGTATTCTTCATCGATGGCGTAGTACGAAAATTGGCGATCTGGTCGATTGATACGATTAACTTGGTTTCACCCGTTTTCAGGTTGATCCTATGGATGCCGTCGCCTTTTGGTTGGTTGATATCCGCCCAGGCGTCTTCCACTCCTTCGTATCCATAACCGGGGCGCATTTCATTCAAGCGGGAAAAATTGGGAACCACGCCCCATTTGCCATCACCGCTCAAGGTATATATAGGCATTGGCAATACGCGCGATTTTCTGGTGAATACATCCAGGATCACCGAAACGAACCGTCCATCCATCATAGTATTATAGATTACTTCGCTTTTGCTTCCCGGAATCCATTGCAACATACAGCCCTGCTGCCAGCCCCAGGCTCGCGTTTCGGCCAGTTCAATCCATTTATCATTATCTTCCAGATCAACCATGCCCAGCTTAATGGCTTCACCAGCTTCCGGCGGACGGTTATTGAAGGTCACTTCCATTCCCAGCGCGTAACGCCCGGACGCATCAAACTGAAATTTATCATAATACGAAAACCAGTGCGAATCGGGGCCTTGAGTAATCGCCCGGCATGGAACATAGGCCTCCATCTGCTTTGGGGGGTTTGACTCCGCGCAATGAATGATAAAATTGAATGTTAACAGAATTGTGAACATCGAGATAACTACTGGAATCCTTCGCATTCTTTCTTCCTCCTCTTGGATGAAAATCCTTGCGCATTGGATTACTCTAAGCATAGGATTACTTGTCAATCAAATGATTAGACGGTCATAAAAATCTTCGTTTACAATTATATAGACAGTGCTAAGTTTGCCTTACAGTTATTTTAGTCTACCTCAGCTCATCAGGTAAACGCAATGACGGCAAAGTTTGTATTATAACACCCATATATTAGATTCAATCAGTATGAGAAAGAGGTTCACATCATGGAAGGTGCAGGCAAATCTCTTGCGCTAGTTGGCGGAACGGCCATAACTCCATATCGCCGCGAGAATAACTGTTCACTATACCTTTCTGGCGGGCAGATAAAACAAATGGGGCAGCCGGAAGACGTAAGCATTCCCGCCAACGAACGGATAATTAATGTTGAGGGCAAATACATTCTGCCCGGTTTTATAGATTTGCATGTCCATGGTGGACTGGGATACGATTTTTCGGATGATGATCCTGAAGCCTGTGAAGAGATTTCCCGTTTTCATGCGCGTTACGGCACTACCTCTCTCATCGCAACCCTCTATCCCCAGCCCATGGATAAATTTATACAGAAGATTAAACAAATCAGGGCTTATTGTGAAACAGCGCCTCTCCATCGCAATATTGAAGGAATCCACTTGGAAGGACCTTTTCTTAACAGGGAACTGCATGGCGCCATTCGTCCTGATTGGATGTGGCCTGCAACGCTGGATAATTTTAATAAACTGATTGACGCCGGCGGCTCGTGGTTAAGAGTAATGACCATTGCGCCTGAGACGCCGGGCGCCATGGAAGTACTCCGCATGGCTTCGCTGAGTAGGCGTAAACAAATCTATGACGGAGATGGCCGCATCTATCCACTGTATCTCTCCATTGGACATTCCAAAGCCACTTATGAAGAATTGTCTGAAGCTATCGATAATGGACTCGAAGGCGTAACGCACATTTTCAACGCCATGCCTCCGATTCACCACCGCAAACCAGGCGTTTTGACCGGCGCCCTGCTGCGCGACCAATTATTCGTCGAAGTAATTGCGGATGAGGTGCATGTTCATCCTGCGGTTTTGCGGTTGCTGCTCAAGATCAAGACTTCGGATCGCATTCTTCTGATTACTGACGCCATCCGAGCGGCCGGACAACCATCAGGTAAGTATGCCTTCAGCGGACAGGAAATTGAGGTGCGCAAAGGACGCGCCTATCTCTGTAATGCACCGGATACGCTTGCCGGAAGCACCCTCAATATGGGTAAAGCAGTGCGTACTATGGTCAGACATGGCCGGGCTACTCTTGAACAGGCGGCTCAAATGGCCAGTCTCAACGCCGCTCGCGTCTTGGCATGGAAATATCGGCGCGGCATCCTGGCGGTCGGCAAAGACGCCGACATTGCGGTTTTGGATGAAGACCTACATGTGGTTATGACCATCAAACGAGGCCATATTATCTGGTCCAAAGAAGAAGGCGACATAAAGAATTAGAAACTGTGGTTCTATATAACATATTCATTTATAATCGCGTTTCCAAAACAAAAGCAATAACAGACGAATATGATTTTGATCATCACTCTAAACTGAAATCCTGATCATACTGACTATCATGATGCAGGTAAATAATCACCTTCTCAAACATACTTCAATCCTCTCATGAGACTACCCAATCATAATTATTTATTGCATGGATATTGAAATCTATTGAATTTTCGCTTGTTTTTCACTGTAAAATGACGTAAGCTTATTCGTAGAGAGAAAATGTTGGTCGCTCTACAACTTGTCGGAACCCTGAAATGAAGATCAACTGTAAGCGTTGTTTAAATTATTAAACATGATGCTTTATATGTCCCCAAATCCATTAAGGAAGGGGTGGCATTAATGAAGACACTTAATGAATATGAGACTCAGATACGGGTTCAAGTAACAAAACGGCTTCCCAAAAAAGAGCTGCGCGGTGTTATAAGCCAATTTATAAATCAGGGGCTGACTTTTGCAGTGTCGCGCCATGAATCGGAATTTGAGGTGTGGCGCGAAGTGTTTCCTGATGATGAACCACGCATTAAAAACCGTAAAGACGGCATGACTCCTGCTGGCGTTATATCCGAAGATGAGAAAGACCTGGAGCAGAGAAACTTTATCTGCATATGGGAGAATGGCAAAGTCGTCTTTGGAGCGCTGGATAAACACTAGCGGCTTTGGTGGGCTACGCTTCGCTTTTAGCCCACCCTACCTGCTACCTACTCTACCTGCTACCTACTCTAATCAGACTGAGTTAAAGACGATTTATCGTCCTGTCTATCAATACTGCTGAGCATCATTCCAATCCCAAGAAAAACTCCCAGCCATAATGCAGTACGCATCTGGGTAAACATGGGCGCGAACATTTCCGCCGCGCTGAAGGCGATGAAGGTGCAGGTTATTCCCTTTGACAGAGCGCGCAGGTATGGGTCGCGCAGGACTTTGTTCTGATGAAAGAGCCTTTTCAGAAATGCGAAATGAAGCAGCAATAGCGAGAAGAGCCCTAATACTCCCAACTTGACCGTCACCCACAGGAAGGTGTTATGCACGCCGAGTAAATTGGTGCGCGACAACCAGACCTCCATTGGCATAACGCCGCCCAGACCTATTCCACAAAGCGGGTGTTTGCGGATGCTGATGAGGGCGTTGCGCCATTCGACTAACCGGTAGTTGGCGCTGCTTTCTTTTGTGGGGTGTAGAATTGATTCGAAACGCATACCGATGGCGGTCCATTGACCAGCGGCGGTGATAAGAATCATCATAATTATCGCCGCAATCAGAGCGAAACTTATCAAACGGATGCGGGATTTTCCTCCCTGCACCCAGAAAAGCGCCGCTGATCCGGCCATGATTGCGACGTAGTACGCCCGTTTATATGAGAATAAGAAGGAGAAAAAGACCATAGGCGCCAGCAGCAGAAACCATTTTTTTCCGGGAAATTTGACCTGGTCAATCCATAAGGCGCCGATCATAAGAAGAAAGGTGACAAAACAGAGCGAGTCTTCCCAACCAGTAAAGATGGCGCGGATTTTCCATTTGATAAGCAATCCAGAACCAGCGGTGAATAGATAGACTCCCTGCAAGGCTTTGAAAGTTACCGCTAAAAAGAACAGGGTTAAAAAGACGCGCAATGAATCCCGGCTGCGGATTAAATTCACGGTCAGGAAATAAGCGACGAAGAAATGCGCCAGCCGACGGGGTTCGAATACCCGTGCGGGATCATGATACAAAATCAAACAGGTCGCATAGCCCATTACGCTGACCAGCGCGAAGAGGATGATGATTGCATCGAGACGGGTTCCTAAAATCTTTCCGCTACGCTGGAGCAGTGTGACGATCACCAGGATAATCAATACCAATTCAAAGCAGTTGACGCCGATATAGGGCAAGGGGATGCGGTATATTGTTTGTTGCAGTTCTTCCGTCACCAGTAGAATATCTTCTGAAAAGAGGGTTTCGGCTGCGAAAAAAAGGGCGAAAGCCCAGTCGGGCCGGGCAATCACCAGAAAAACCGCCGGTATAATGGCCGCCGCCGCCAACGCTGAATATGGAGGCCATACGATTCCCGCCACAGTAAGAATGACCGTGGTCAGGAATACAAGAAAGATCACGCCCGGTCCACTTGCAGGCGCAATTAATGATATGGATTTACTTATCGCATTGGTTCTATTCATCACATAATGATTTTAGATTAGGCTTATTTGAAATGATAGGATAAGAGCAAATAGCGGAGCATACTTTGTGGTTTTTACAATAAACGATATATAATAACAAAAAATTACTACTTGTTATTATTGATCCATAATACAAAATGACCAACGATCTACGCCTTGCGAATATATATTTTCTCCAAACCCGGTTTCCACTGTTAGCTCATCGAATTGCTAACCGGCAGTTCGAGCCGGGAACTATGCATCCTTCTATAGTTGATTCAAAAGCCGGAGCGCCGACGCTGGCTATCTATGGTGGTGAACGCACCCTTTTACTGCACAGCCGATATGATCCTATAAAAGAAGCGCAACGCTGGGCGGCTTCTCAGCCTCCCCCTGCTGATGCGGTTGTATTAATTATCGGCTGGGGAATGGGATATCACGTAGTGGAATGGGTAAAGCAACATGGCGCAGCGGTGGAAGCTATAATAATTTTCGAGCCTGAAACTGCTCTGTTGTATGCTTCGCTGGATCATATTAACCTGCAACAACTGGCATGCGCCAAGCGGCTGGAAATAATTGCGGGCTGCGATTCGCAAGCATTTGCGCAAGTATTCCAGAATCTGATCGAACTGTTGTTGCCGCGTGATGCGACAATTCTGCCCTTGCCTTTCGCTGGTATTTATCCAAAAAATGCTATTGATTTTCTGCGTGGTGAGATGCAAAAACTGACAGACCGAAAAGCAGGGATTCTGCGTCATATGGCTGAGATGGGCGTTATTTGCCAGGAAAATATTGTACGTAATATTCCCGCCATGGTTGACGCCAGGCTTCCAGGGCAGGTCAAAGGCATGGCGGCTGGTCAACCGGCTATCATAGTAGCTGCTGGACCTTCATTAGATAAAAATATAAATCAATTGCATCAGGCTTGCGGCAAAGCCTGGATTTTCGCGGTCGATACCAGTCTGCGTATACTACTGAATTATGGCATCGAAGCGCACTTCGTTGTATCCAAAGACCCCAGTGAGCGCAACCGGGCGCATTTTGAAGGCTTAAGCGGAATCGATTCAACGACGCTGATTTTCGATCCTCAAATCGCATCCGATATTGCACTGAAATTCACCGGACCCAAAATTGTAATGCCCAACCGCAACCATGCGCTGCACCAATATATTGAAGGTCTCGAAATCGGGAGGGATGATCCCCTGCCCCACAGCACTAATGTTGCGCTTACTGCGTTTAATATGGCGGTTCACATGGATTGCAATCCCATAATTTTCGTCGGTCTCGATTTCTGTTTCGCGAAAGAAGGGGGAGCCTCGCACGCAGCCCATACGGCGCTGCTTTCAGAGACGTCTTATGCATCATCCGCACAGCAACTAACCTACCAACGGGGTGAGGCGACCGACCTGGTTCAGGCCATTGAAGTGGAAGGCATTGATGGTGAATCATACCCCACATCACCCAACTTTTATGAATCGCTGCGGCTGCTTGAGTCGCTGATAGGCCAATCAAAACGGCTCTGCATTGATGCCAGCGAGGGAGGCGCCAGGATTTCCGGAACAGAGCTCATGCCATTGATGGACGCCATCAAACTGCATTGCTCAAAGCCGATTGACGCCAGCAGTTTCTTTGATCAAAAATTGCCCAAGCGAAACCTAAATAAAACCAAAGCGAGTTTGCATGAGATAGCCCACCATCTCATGCAATGCGCAAATGCAGCGCAAGCGGCGTTGGTGGATTTATCTTCTTTAGATGCTGCTGATCCAGATGTCACCTTACCGGATAGCGTTCTACAAGTACGCGTCGAAATCGAGCGCGGCTACCGGCTTTATCATGAGTTGCAATCAGCGCTGGAGCGGCTGTTGGTTGATGTCAGCCGTTCATCTTTTTGGGATATTTCTGCACAAAAACCGGAAGAATGGCTGCCTAAATTAATCGGTTATTTTACGCAGATAAAAGAGTTATGCGATCATTTCGGCAATCTCTATCAGCAGGTTTCTATGGATGCCAGGCTGGGTGAAGATTAAGAATACGTAGATGATTCATGAATCAGAATAGCGGAAAGTGGTGGGCTACGCTTACGCTTTTAGCCCACCACACCACTTTTTACCGACTCATTATTTATTATTTATAGATAAGGCAAAATATCTGCATATTACATACAGATATGAAAAGCGTTCTAACGGATGATGCGCAACGTTCCGCCGCCTTCCATTAATCTTTGGGCTTCTTCCTTGGTGCTCCAATTCAGGTCGCCGGGAATGGAATGCTTCAGCGCAGAGAAAGCCACGCCGAATTTAACAGCGTAATCGATATCGCCAGTCAGGTATCCGCTCAGGAAGCCAGCGGAAAAAGAGTCGCCTCCGCCAACCCGGTCAACGATTTCAACTTCGTAAGTCGGCGCCGAGTAAATTTTCCCTTCATAGAGAACAATGGCTGACCAGTTGTTCTTCCAGACCGAAATATTCTCGCGCAAGGTGATGGCCACCACCTGGAAACCGAAACGCTCATGAAGTTTTTGGGCTACTTCTTCATAATTTTCACCCTCAATCTTGAAGACGCGCATAGTGTCTTCTTCGGTGGTGATAAGGATGTCGGTATGTTCCATCAGATCGGTCATGCACTGCTGGGCTTCCGTCTCAGTCCAAAGTTTGGCGCGGTAATTCAGATCGACGCTGACCGTGACGTCATTTTCCTTGGCTTTTTCCATCGCTTCTTTAGTGACGGCAGCGGCATTGCTGGATAGCGCGGGAGTGATTCCGCTGACATGGAAAAGTTTAGCGTCAGCAAAAACTACATCCCAATCAATCATGCCGGGTTCGATATTGCTGATCGCCGAGTCGCGCCGGTCGTAAAGCACGCTGCTGGCGCGTGGTTTGGCGCCAAATTCGACAAAATATATCCCGGCGCGTTCATCATCCGCCCATACCAGGTGAGATGTGTCGACGCCATGCTCACGGGCTTTATTTTCAATCATGCGTCCCAGGGGATTTTTAGGTACACGTGAAACAAAAGCGCTCGAAATCCCAAGGCGTTGTCCTGCTACGGCTACATTATATTCTCCGCCGCCGATTTTGACGTCGAGAGTATGAGTCTGTTCAAGGCGCATGAAATCCGGCGGTGATAGACGGATCATTGCTTCGCCAAAAGTTACCAATTCCGGCATGTTTATTCTCCTTCTTTCTCAATTATCAACTATATTTATGGACATTTTACGACTAATGGCAAGCCCAATGAGCTGTGGTTTATAGATTGATTAAAAACTCCGGTTCAGATTGATCGACCGGGACAATCATCAGGATGTATGGCGTCCAGGCTGGATATCAAAAAATATAATATTTTTTATTCTCTGGCGGATTTGATTCGCTCTATAAAATCTTGAGCTGTATTGGTTATGCTGCTCCAGTCTTTATCAGATAATGCCTGCTTGGTTACCAGATTGCCGCCTACAGCAACGCAACTGGCGCCTGCTTTGATGAAATCTGCTACCGTATCAAGACTGACTCCTCCAGTCGGGGTGAGTCGCACTTGTGGAAGCGGACCGAGCACGTCTTTGAAAAACTGGGGACCCAGTCCAGTAGCAGGAAAGACTTTGACGACATCCGCGCCTGCTTCCCAGGCGGTGAGAATTTCTGTTGGCGTAAAAGCGCCGGGAACGCATACGGCGGAGTAACGCCGGCACATCTTGATAGTATCGAGATTCAAAGTCGGGCTAACCACAAATTCAGCGCCTGCCAAAATAGCGGCGCGGGCTGTTTCGGGATCAAGCACCGTTCCGACGCCGATCACGCAATCGTCTTTCATCAACTCGGATACTTTGTTGATCACTTCCAGAGCATTGGGAGTGGTCATGGTCACTTCGATAGCTTTGACGCCGCCATCACGCAATGCGCTTGCCACATCCACCAGTTGATCACTGCTCTGCGCCCTGATAACCGCCATAATGCCGGTTTCTAGAATGATATGAATATTACGGCCTTTTCGTTTTGGAGTAATCATGTTTTTGTATTCCCCTATAATAAGTTCTTATTGTGGATGCTGCTTTAGAGGACGCAATATGTCAAGATGAACGTAACGGCGCAGGATATATTAGATCGATTTTATTGCAGTAAATGGACTTGCTCTTTGCAACATTATACATTTAGAATCAAAAAGCGTATTGCATGGATATCGTGTATAAGTTAATCTATATGCATGGTTGTTTCATTTGGAGATCGGAGAATTCAAGATGATTCCATCCAACAGAAAAGCAACTCATCCCGGTGTTATTCTTCTGAAAGAATTTCTGGAGCCTATGGGGATTTCGCCAAAGGCGTTGGCAACTCATATTAGCATTCCTGTGCAAAGAATTAATCAAATAATCAGGGGCAAGAGAAGCATATCCCCTGATACGGCATGGTTGCTTGCAGGCGCCTTCAGCACATCACCTGAGTTTTGGCTTAATCTTCAGGCAACTCATGATCTATCGTTGCACATGCCAACCACCCATATCCAACCTTTGGCGGAAATTGGTGCATAAAAATATACCGGACGCCAAGGGCAAGGCAAAACCAGACCTAAAGAGGTACGCAAAATCATAAATGATATATCAAGGGCTGACTGCATTGCGGACTTGCCCTTGTCGTCCAGCATACAAGAAATAATGAATTCCAAACTAAAGCTGTTGATCTTCTGAAGCAGAGTTCTAATAGCCTTACATCATCCAGTGAGAAGTGAAATCCATACTTGGCTTTTATCTAATCTACTTAAATTTTGTTTTATAATCTCACAATTAAGACGATATGCTTATTGTTCATGAACATAATTATATTTTGTTGACGTTTAATAGTAATATATGTTACTGTATGAATATTATTGTTTATATGGACGATGTACGTATAAATAAATCGTAGTATTATGTTTTCTTTTGTGCAAATGGAGTCTGAGATGAAAAACAAAATTTTTATATCTTCGTCGATATGTATAATAAGTTTTATCGTGATTTTCTTATTTTCGATAACGATATTTAATTCAGATAATAATGGAAAAGATCATAGGATTCTAACTCGACCGATTTCTGATTCGACGACTGGTGCTCAATCCGATAACTCGCCTCAATCTGCCAAAGTTACTACCAGCAATCATAAAATCGAAATGCTCGTCAGGGATGAAAATGATAATCCCATCGATAGTGCAAATGTATCCGTTAGAGATATAGAAGATAGTATTTGCATATCCAAGTTCACCAACAATGAAGGAACATGTTATTTTCAATACAATTCAGACGTCCATCAATCAATCATAGTTTCTTGTAGTGATTTCTTCGATAAAAAGATCGCTCTACCGTATGAGGGGGATCGATCTTTTTCATTTATTCCAGTTTGTCTGGAGAGAGAAAAAAAAATAGCGGGATTTGTGGAAGATTGTTCTGGAGTCAGAATCAAAAATGCCAAGATATTGATTAAGAAGGTTCAGGAATCGGATTATGTCAACAGCAATTCTTTAAGTGAAATTTCATCTGAAGAAGGTTTATTTACATTTCACCCTTTGGTATCCGGTTCATATATTGTTTCGGTCAGCCATCCTCAGTTTTTACCAAAATCAGTTGAATGCCAAGCTGGTGATGATCAAATTAGAGTTGTACTGAAAAATGTTGTAGATATAAATGTGCTGACGGTTGACGATAAAGATAATCCGCTAGGCGGCATTGATATTTCATTATCATCATTGGTTCGTAAAGCCGGGATATTGCTATTGACCAAGAAAACTAATGTTTCCGGCTCAGCGTATTTCCATGATATTCCCCCATCTAAATATACTATTACGGCTACTGCCTCACATTTCGGGATCAGCTGCGTTACAGAAATTGATGTACGTCAAACTGATTTCTTAAAAGTAAAAATTGAAATCCAGCCTACTCTCTTTTCCATTTCGGGGAAAGTTCTTGAATTTAATACTAACAAACCTATTGCGTCAGCAACTGTAATATGCCAATCTAAAAATAAATTAAATTTATCAGTACTATCATGTACAACCTGCGCCTCTGGAGAATTTGCATTCCCCGATCTTTATCCTGGCGAGTATGTATTAACATTAGATGAGTTGAAAGGATTTATGACGGGAGATTATAGCAGGTATCAAGGACTAGGGGCCAATATGCCTTTTTCTCTGTCTAATTACTTGAGCGAAAGCGTGTCAGATATAATCATTTGGGCGAAACCCGCCTGGTTTATATCTGGAAAAGTAATGAATAATCAGAAATTACCAGTTGAAAATACAGAAGTATCTTTATATTTTAACACTGATAGAGCAACAAGATATGGATACCGGGGAAACTATGACGTTGGAGAAAAGGCTTTTTCTGACAAAGAAGGAAAATATGAGTTAGAGGGATTATTTGACCTATCGGATAAAACGAAAGTGTCTGTAATGGCTGAACATTCGTTCTATGGAATATCTAGTTCGTCAGTTCTTAAACCTAAACCTGGAGAGCGAATAAACAATGTTGATATCTTGTTTAATGAAGAGCCTAATATAGTAGGAAAAGTTATGGATTCATCAGGCAGCGGTATTGATGGCGCTACTGTCTGTCTATATGTCAAAATGGGTGAATACATACAACCAAGAGGTTGTCAGGTCACCGATTCTGAAGGTTGCTATGGAATGTATTCCCAACCGGGATTATGCCTGGCCCGCGCTCAAGCGGTTGGGTATAAGATGCCGGATGATGAAAAATCCAAGAAAGTACATATACCAGAAGATGGAGCATGTACGGCGAATTTCACTTTGCATGACAACAAAGATATTCTGGAAGGCATTGTTACTGACGAAAATAATGTCCCTGTCTCACGAGTCAATATATATGCTTTGCTCTACTCGGAAAATTCCAAGCCAGCGCCAGTTATTTATGGACAAAAAATATATACAACTTTGGATGATGGATTGTTTTATGTGGATGCCGCTAAAATGGATAATCAGTGTGGAGAATGTGATCTGATAAAATTTACAGCCATTCAAGAAGAGCCTAAGGATTATGAATCAAAATCGGTGGAAGATGTGCGGCTTGATAGTAAAGAATTGACAATAGTATTGGATGAAAAATCTCAGGATTATACATTCGAGGTATATGGGACTGTCATCGGCTCAGACAATCAACCTGTGCAGGATTTTGAGATACTGCCTTTTGCATCAAGAAACTCAACATTGCACTCACCACCAATAGATTCTAAAACTCACAATTGGACTCCTTTCTTTTCTGCCGCCGGTGAGTTTCATCTTACGGGGATAGACTCGCGGGATTCTCCATTTGTTTTTGTCGCTAGAAACAT
Source organism: bacterium (assembly GCA_963662285.2). Classification (GTDB taxonomy): domain Bacteria; phylum Hinthialibacterota; class Hinthialibacteria; order Hinthialibacterales; family Hinthialibacteraceae. Next base: position 543,547 of record CAXXMV010000006.1, on the reverse strand, counting down.
TGATGGCAACCTTGGCTACAGCGATTCGTATCGTTTCGAGCCGGAAGAAGTGAAGACCGGCGTCATTATCCAATTACAACCTCCTTATTCATTAAGTGGACGAATTGTTTGTCAAGAAACTGGAAATCCTCTCAAGGATGCATACGTGGCAGTTCAATATGGAGTTAGCAGTATGGACTATTATCAGAAATTGCACCTACAGGGATACTCCACAATGGTTACGGTGAGAGGCGATCACAGACAGGTTCAATTGGCTGGAGATATTCCAAAAATAATTACTGGTGAGGATGGGCGCTTTTTCTTTCAAGAATTGTCTTCACCCCATATGTGTCTGGTTATCACAAATACAGGGTATCGATCTTGTTTTCAAATAATTGATAAATCACCAATGGGTGAACATTTAGATATTGGTGATATTGCTTTAGAGGACGTTAGTTCAGGAGGAAATGTGAGAAGAGATCCTGATATCAGGTCTAATTGAATATATCGAATTTGTTTGAAAATAGTTATTCATTATCATAATAAACTAATAATAGCAAAGGAAAGAATATGTTTAAACCGTATTTGATAGCATTAATGATTGTGTCAGCGGCTAATGTTGAAGATGCCAATGTATTTATGGAAAAACTAAAAGAACATAGTAAACAAATGATGCCTATTCAATTTGATGTTGAATGTACGACCATTTCAAAACCAAGGTTTAAAAATAAAGAAGAAGCAGAGAAATACGCAACTGATAGGATTAACTCAAACTTGGGAAGATCAAACACAAGACCATCTGAAAGCGAAATCAAAGCAATAATTGACAAAAATGTAAGTTCATTTGTTAATGGCGTCACAGGTACAACGTATTATAAATGTAAATCTTATGATTTCCATAATTTACTATTGATTGGCATTAATGGAGACACGAACAATTGTCAGCAGGTTATATTGTTCGATGATGAATTTTATTGTGATTACAATCCCGAGATGAATAATATGGCAATATTGCCTCCAACACAACATACAAGAGAAAGACTTTATTTATTTGAACACGAACGTGCATACAATTTTATTGACAATGGACTAAAGGTAGAAGAAAAAGGGGATGATCTTTATTTATACATTAGTATGCATGGAAAGGAGAATTATTTGATGAAATTTAAAAAGAATAATTCAGTTTTTCCATTTGAAATAATTTATAAACATGATAATGGTCATAGTAATATCTATTACAGTAATTATACGGAAATTAATGGAATACAATTTCCAACTCAGATCAAATTCGATGAATATCAATACCATGAAGTTACCAATGAATTGTATTTGAAATATGTTATGATTTATATATTTTCTAATATTAAAGTTGATAAAACGATTAAGAAAGATGATATCGATATAATGGCTCCGCCTGATACATTTGTTAATGATCTTCTTAAGAAAGAAAATTATCAATTAAGTAGCAGTGAAAAGCCTGTAAGCGTTAGGAAGAATATTAAAAGGTGAGGTAATCGAATATCCGATGGGACACGCTTACGCTTTGTCCCATCCTACGCTTTGTCCTACTTTGGATTTTTATCCATAGATTTGGCGGGCAACTTGCGCTACTTGTTTGCCTAGGCAGCTCGCTACTATCAGGTCTTCCTGGGGAATCATGTTGGGCTGGCGTCCCAGTACGCTGGTGGCTACGCCGTGGGAGTATCCCAGGTTTTTATTTTCCTGAATTATTTTGGGAGGCAGGCTGACCAGTGTCATGCCCAGTTGGAACATGGATATCTGAAGCGCCAGCAGGGTGAATTCTTTGTCGCCGTGCAGCGATCCACTGCTGGTGAAGGCTGAACCAACCACGCCGGGAATGCCGCCTTTTTCCCAGACCGAACCGATTACATCATCAATGAATTTTTTCATGGGGGCGGTGACATTACCCATGTAAGTTGGGCAGCCCAGCAATAATCCCTGGCAGTTGGTTACATGCTCCGCGCGAGCCTGTTCAACCGGAAAGATTCGTGCTGAGCAGCCGGGCGCCTGCTGAACGCCTTCAGCAATTGATTCAGCGAGTCTTTCAGTATGCCCTGCTACAGAATGATAAATAATATGGACAACAGCCATGAGTTATGATTCTCTCAGTCTAGAATATAGGCCCATCAGCACATAGTGTGAGTTAAAAGCAAGTAGGGTGGGCTAAAAGCGAAGCGTAGCCCACCAAAGCCACTTTATGCACTGGTATCATGTTGACTCTGAATGCCCGGTTAATCAAGGTTTAAACTTATATATAACTCTTCACTAACTGTAAACATTCCATCATAGCCCGGCCATTGTGATAAGGAGATTTCCAGGGGCCGGCTTTGTCGCCGGTGGGAGCGCTGCTTTCGTAGGCCACTCCGAACCACTCGCCTTTTTCCCAGTCAACCTGTCGCGTTGTTATCCAATCCAGGGTTTGGCGGAAGCAGTTATAGTAGATATCCTCTCCGGTTCTTTGATACATTCTCAAGGCGGAGACCAGACCTTCAGCCTGCACCCACCAATCTTTATTGCGGTTGTCTGCGTTACTATTGAAGGGACCGCTGGAATAAAAACCGCCGTTTTTGACATCGTATCCATATTGCAGCGAGTAACTGTATAGCATAGTGTAAAAGTCCATTAAGGGACCATCGGGAATTCCTGCGGCTTTACAAGCATCCATCAATAGCCATACATTCTCGATGTCATGGCCATAAGATACCCGTTCATACAGCGCCCCACGCACCAGCGACCAGTTGCGGTTATACCGATCAGTACATGCGCCAATTTTTTTGCGTAATACCGTATTGCTCATAATCATGATTAATTCCAGCAAACGCTCCCGCGCCACATGATCGCGGCTGGCTTCAAAATAGGTAGTGAAAGCTTCCATAATATGAAGATGGGTATTCATCAGTTTTAAATCATGTGGAGCGCTCATATAACTCTGCCCCACCGATGGAGTAGTCCAATCACGATGGAATGATTCGAGGTATCCGCCGAAACGCAGATCGTAAGCGTAGTATTCCAGAAGGCCAAAGAGTTTTTTAGCCAGCGCCAGCGGCTCAGGATCCTTGGAGGCCATGGCGTATTCAGACAGGGCGTACAAGGCAAAGGCTTCGCCATAGAGATGCTTTTCGGGCATGGTGGCCACCCGGCCCAAGGTATCGACTTCCCAATAAAAACCGCCATATTGCTTATCCCACAGATAGTCGCGCAGGAATTCATATCCGATGCGGGCTGCTTCCAGATGTTCATCTTTGCCAAAACCTTCACGAACTAAACGTGAATAGAACCAAATGCATCTGGCTTGCACCACCAGGCGTTTGTTGTTGCTGCCTTTGGACACGCCATAGAGGTCATGATTTAGTTGGTAGCCGCCGCGATCCTTATCCAGGGTTTGGGGATACCAGAAGGTTAGAATGTTTTCGAGCAGCACCTTATGCAGAGTGCTGGAAACCTCCGGCCAGTCTTTGGGTTGAGTGGGAATATAAGATGAACGTTGGTTTTGGGCGAATACATTTGATGCGCCAATGGCGGTTAGCCCCGTTATGCCGCTTGATAGGAACATTCTGCGTGAGGTCATTTTGATATCTCCCGTTAAATGATTTAAGCTATTGCAATATAAAGTCTTGCGTCATGAATTTTCGAGGATTTCTCCCTTACTTAAGCCCTTTCCACGGAGGATAAGGGACTTGGTTGCTCTACATTTATGGTTTAGAAGAGCACTAGAACAGTTCCCCGAAATGTGTTTATTCTCTCTAGATATAACATAATGTCATTTTTTTATCAGAATTTCCAGGATATTTATACTGAGAAAGTTATAATTTTAAATTTGCATTGCATTGTTTGTTACTATATCGTTAGAAAGATGGATTTGAATATTTTTTTGCATGTTATCACGAAAATCGTTCTGAAAGATGAAAGATTAAGGAATTTAATATGCAACAGTTTTCTTATCGTTCCCGGATCGAAGCGCCTGCTCATGTTGTGTTTGACTGGCATAAGACGCCCGGCGCCTTTGCGCGGTTGAATCCACCCTGGAAATCCGTCCGTATATTAGAACGCAGCGGCGCAATTGCTGACGGGGATCGAACTGTACTGGAAATCCGCCTGGGACCATTACGCAAAAAATGGATCGTCGAACATCGTAATTATATTGAAGGCCAACAGTTTCAGGATATTCAACTATCCGGTCCTTTCGCCAGTTGGGAGCATACCCATATAGTAACTCCGGATGGAGAAAACTCCTGTTTTCTGGAAGACCGGATAAAGTACAAAATGCCCCTGGGCGCATTGGGTAATACTATAGGATCGTTTTATGTACAGAACGAACTGAAGCGAATGTTCGCCTATCGCCATCGGCAAACGATCAATGATATTAAATTACTTTCATCCCATCCCGGAGCAACACAGAAAATCCTGATTTCCGGTTCGACTGGATTGCTGGGATCGGCTCTTATACCTTTGCTGCAAAGTGGCGGACATTCAATTACCCGTTTAGTGCGCAAACAGACTCCACAATTCCCCGGCTCCATAGAATGGGACCCATTCGTTCGCCTTAAAGATGCAACAAAGTTGGAAAAATTCGACGCAGTGATCCATTTGGCCGGCGAGAACATTGCTGGTAGGTGGACAGACGACAAAAAGCGCCGTATTTATGAAAGCCGGATTCAAGGCGCACGCTTGTTATGCGAATCCATTAGCTGTTTGGATCATCCACCCAAAACCATAATATTGGCGTCAGCCATTGGATACTATGGCAACCGGGGTGATGAGATTTTGCATGAATCGACTGAACCGGGCGATGATTTTCTGGCGCAGGTCTGCCTTCAATGGGAGCAAGCCGCAGAACCGGCTATCATGCGGGGGATTAGAGTTGTTCATTTGCGGATTGGCGTAGTTCTCACGCCTCAAGGTGGAGCGCTAAAACAAATGCTTCTACCTTTTCGGATGGGAGTAGGCGGCGTCATTGGCAATGGCGAACAGTTTATCAGCTGGATTGCCATTGATGATCTGATCGGCGCGATATATCACATATTAACGGAAAAAGATATTCACGGCCCGGTAAATTTAGTGGCGCCATATCCGGTAGACAATCGAATATTTACCAAGACATTAGGCAAAGTATTACGCCGTTCGACCTTTATCCCTTTACCTGCTTTCGTGGTGAAGCAGGTTTTTGGAGAGATGGGGGAAGCCCTGCTTTTATCCAGCGCCAGAGTTAACCCGGCTGTTTTGCTTGAAACTGGTTATGATTTCCGGCATCCTAATTTAGAAATGGCCTTGAGGCATGTGTTAGGGAAAGATATCAGTTAGACCTATCTGGCGGTATACGCAACATTGCCATTGCCTAATCGGGAGTAGGAAAGCCTCAATAACCAAGTAAAACCAGGTAAAATCAAGTCAATTCAATCGCCTGCCATGTCCAGTTGCTCTCATGAAACTGGCAGGGCAAACCTTTGATGCAGGGATGACTTTTTTCTCTATCATCCAGTTCTTTGATCCTGGAAAACCAATCTCTTTGGGGTAAGCCAATCAGCCAATCATCCCAATTATTATGCGGAAGATCAAGAATAACACTGCCTGATGGGTATGGTCGGTGTAAATAAGCCCGGAAGATTTCGCGGCCTTCAGCCATTACGCCCACTTTGGAGGTGAATGGACAATTCAAAGTCACTTCCAGATGAGTTGTCAGCGGAACCTTGAGCCTTTCACGGCTATGAAAGAACAGACCGCCAGCTGAATGAGAATTGGAGTTGCGGTAAACATATACCTTGGGATAAGGATACCGTTGCAGAAATTGCTGGATCAATGATGACGATTTGGCCGCATCAAGCGTCCGGCATCTCTCTTCTAAATTGAATAAGGAAGGCTCTTCTTTGGTTTTATGGAAAGTTGATGCCCGGTAACTCAATGGCGGCAGGAAAATACAGGGAGAAGCCAGCAGCGCGCTGATCTCAATCGGAACCCATGCGCCGAATGTGGCTATAGCCATAATGCCCGAAAATACCACGGTGGATGCAATCGGCATCCAGCGGCGCTGCGCCTGCTTAGGCGCCGCCGCCCGTAACCCGGCATCATTGAGCAGGAACGCGACATAGCCCATCACAACAGTCAATATCACCCACTCGCTTAAAGCAAGCGCCAGTGAAACATCCATGGCGCCCTGCTCTATCGTCTCAGGAGTCAATAATATTGCTTGCAACATTCCCCAAACTGATATTGATAACAAAAAAAGAAAAAGCATGATTTCGCTTATTTCGGCAGCAAAAGGCCTTTGCAGCGCCGGTGATCGACGATCAATTGATCCAAACTGTCATACATCTGATCGATGGTCACTGCATCCGTGTTTTCCAGGTAATGTAAGGCATGCTCAATATTAGTCGTCAATCGACTATAACCGAAAGTGTGGGCTATGGATATCATTTTTTCGTTTGAAAATGCGAAATCTGCGTGAGTGATGCTTTTGGCTTTCTCCAGTTCCTCTTCGGTGATCGTCTCACGGATACGCTTCATCTCATCATTAATTTCCGTCTCCACCCGCTCCAGTTTATCCACCTCAGTTACTGCTTCGATGAGGAACAATCCGGCGTATTTCATCGTCCAGGCCGTGCAACTGATTGATGATACTAGACCTAGGTTATCGTGCAAACGCTGATGCATCCGGGATGAACGGCCTTCACCAAGTATTATAGAGAGCAGATCCAGCGAATATTCATCAGGCGTATCAAAAACATTCCTGGTTGGAAAACCGATCAACAGATAGGCTTGATTGACGTCGCGTTCAAGCACAATTTCCTGCGGTTCATCAATAATGCCCCAGTCCAGCGGCGCATCATGCAAAGCGGCGGTTGGAGCATGGCTCATACACTGGTTGCACAACGTTTCCACCTCTGCCAGAGACGCATCTCCCACGATGCACAACGAAACATTATCCGGGCAATAACGTGATTTCAGATAATCATTGAAAGTATCGCGCTGAATAGTCTGCAAAGACTCAACCGTACCCAAAACGCTACGGCGGTAAGGACATAGATCAAATGATTTCTGGGTGAACTCTTCGTATATCTTAGACCAGGGATTGTCTTCGTGACGTTTGATCTCTTCGATGATAACTTCACGTTCCCGCTCAATCTCTTCAGGATCAAAGTTGGGATTCAGCAGTGAATCAAGCAAGACCTCAAGCGCCTGCTTCCAACCCGCTGAGGGCAATACCACGTAATAATGGGTGTAATCCAACGAGGTGGCGGCGTTGTTATAGCCGCCCAGCGCCGTGATGATGCGGTCCATCTCGCCTACCCCATGGCGTTCGGTTCCTTTGAAGAACATGTGTTCATAAAAATGCGATAAACCGAAAGCCTGTTCAGGGTCATGAATAGCGCCGGTATGCACCCAAATATCAATCGCCACAATAGGCGCGGATTTTATCTCTTTATGAACCAGGGTCATGCCGCATTGCAGACGGCGTTCGGTATATGGCAGGAGAGGATTGCCGTTGGATTGAGTCATATTTCTCTTTCTTTATTTTTGTAAACTGTTTATATCTCCAAAATCCCTATCCCCCAAACCTGGAGGAGAATTCAAGAGGGGTTGTTTTCGATAACCTTAGATTTTCAATTGATGGGCGCCAAGGGCAAGACCGCAAAGCGGTCAGCCCTTGATCAAGCCACCCAATATTAACTAAAGGCGGGTGCCAAGGGCAAGAGCGCATTGCGCTCAGCCCTTGATCAAGCCACCTACGATAGTTTGAAATCCCTTAACTTAAGACATTGCCTGGGCGCGGCTCTGAGCTACCAGACACCCTGCCTCATGCAAAGAAGAGCGCGTCTCGCCGCAATCGGCCCACCAGCCATCCAGTATATCGTATTCTAACTCGCCCGATGCCAAATAGGCGTTGTTGACGTCGGTAATCTCAAATTCCCCGCGTTTGGATGGTTCCAATTGGCTGATAATGTCAAACACGCGGTGATCATACATATATATACCGGTTACCGCAAACCGTGTAGCAGGATTCTGAGGCTTCTCGGTAATAGTAGTAATCCGATTGTTCTCATCCAAAGTAGGCACCCCGTATTGTTCGGGATGCTCCACCTCTTTAAGTAAAATCCGGGCACCATGTCCCTGCTGGCGGAAGTTTTCCACATAGGAGACAATATTCTTTTCAATGATATTGTCACCCAGCATTACCAATACATTGTCGCCGCCCACAAACTCGCGCGTAAGGGATATCGCTTCAGCGATGCCGCCTTCACGTGCCTGGTAGGTATAGTGCATCATCTTCAGCCCGAATTCCCGCCCGTCGCCCAGCATAGGAAGAAAATCCCCGGCATGGTTGCCCCCGGTGATAATCATAATCTCCTCAATCCCCGCCTGCACCAATGTCTCGATGGGATAGAAGATCATCGGTTTATCATAAACGGGCAACAGATGCTTATTAGTAATACGGGTCATAGGCCGCAACCGCGTACCCAACCCCCCGGCAGTAATAACGCCCTTCAACTTTTTACCCATTTTAACCAAATCTCCCGGCTTCTATATTATATTTCCGCATCCATAAGCCCTATTGTTGGACAAGAATGGTTCGTGATCAAGTATTTGTTTTGGTTTTTTGTGGATATAAGGGGGATTTCAACGCTGGGGAGTGGAGATGATGGGTGCAAAAATCCCTCTTTAGGTCCAATTTCGATTTGTGTATGTATCAAACACTTATGAATAGTGGATGATGATTAAACAGCATATTTTCGACAATACTCGTAAATAAATTCTCCAGCAAAGTCCATAAAATATGTAAATATTTCATAAGAAAATCCTAAAGCATTATATTCTGCCTCCTTAATATCCTCTGTATAAGGTATTTCCCAAATGTCCCTACAAATAATACTACTTACAACATCATCTGCCGCTTTAAATCTCCATTCAGAACCTGAATCACCTTTTGTGATAGAGGTACTATTACCTTTACTATGTTTTGCTCGTTTTTCAACATATTTTTTTATTAATTTATTATTTTCATCATAATGAAAAGTAATATTGTTTCTAATCCGACCAACATAACGTTCAAATTTTTTATGTTTTGATCCAGTAGGGAGATAATCCAGAAGATTTACAAATGCTTTCTGAGCCTTATCTGAGCAATTATCTTTAATAATTAATAATTGTTCATTGTCTTTGATTTCTTTTACAATCTTCATTGCTTCATTTAAATGACTATGTTGAATTCGTATAAAATACATGGACGCACCATGATTTTTATTAGACTTATCTTGATCATAACGTTTTTTAAAAATATCCAGGCACTCATTTGTCAAAGCAAGATCATTAAATGCCATCATAAGTCTAATTACAAGCAATCCTTCTTCACCTTGTCGTGATAAAGATTCAAATTTCAAAAATAAAGTTCTTGATTTCGACATTATTCTGTTTGTGAATCTCCTAACATTTGAATATTCAATAACATTATGCAAAACAATAATTCATAAAAATAGAAATACTACTAATACATTTTCAATAATGCTATAGAGGATCTAAATAATAATGAATAATTTTCAGTCAGAAATTTCAATATCACTCAAACGAATATATTACTGGTTCTGGTTAGCGGAGCCCTGCCTGGGTTATGCGCTGAGGAGTTATTCAAGGCGCCGCCACAGGTGGTTGATTGTCCTGATGCTGATCATGTAGTAATGTTGCGCGCTTTGGCGTGGAACAACAGGTGGTGTTCGCCGGATACCGCTCCGGGCAATCTGGACGAACTTTACAACACGTTAATCCGCCGGACCAAATCATCCGGCGGTTTGAAGGCCTCTACAAACGCGCCCTGAAAGGTTAACGCAGTTATTTCACTCGTATAAAAACCAATCCGAAACAGGCGTATCTCCAGCCATGATTATGATGTTATCGATATGACATTCGGTGCTTGCGCTGCCGCTTACCCAAATGGAAAGATGATCCAGACCGTTGGTTTCGGCGCTGACATCCCGGCGGTACCCGTAATTGATACCCAGCGCGACTTCCGCTTCTCCTTCTTTTTTGGCATACACATCAAAGGATTTCTGGTCGAGATGAACGATATACCGCATGGAAATGATGGCTCCATCCGCGTAACTATAGGGTTCCAGGGCTTCGTAGGCGCTGCTGTTGTATAGATCAACGACGCTGTCGTCTTGTTGCATCCGGGCGGTTGTCGTTTGACGTCCCCAACCGGATAGAGAACCCTCCGTGATGTCCAAACTGTAATTCGCGCTATCGCTGAGATTGATTCCCACGTCAATATTTTGATCCTCCGGACCGACATATTGCCAGTCCCAGGTGAGGATCAGATCGCCTTCTGTCTGAGGCGGGAACATGATGTAAATCCACGAAGCCCCCCCGCCCTCCTGTAATACGATCAGTTTCTCATTCTCAATGAAATAAAAGTCGGCTGCGACAATACCGGAAATCCCCGTATCCACTAGATCCAGCCATTGGTTGTCCGCGCCAGCCGGTTGTCCCACCACGAAATCGTCGATGTATCCCTGGGCGGCGGAAAAATCAATGTTCAGTATTTCCTGAGCATACGGAGTTCCCGTAACGCACAGTAATGCCCCAATTACTAACAAAATCAAATGAGCAGTTCCAATTCCTGATGTTTTCTTCATAATCCACACCTCTCTTGAAATATGGGATAGAAAAATATCAATTAATTTTCGATAATACTCCCGATTGGGTGGAGATATTAGATTACTTACATAAAACGGCATGATGGAAAATGGGATTTATGAGTATCGAAAATCCCATGGCGTATCATCAATCACCATACAACCCCCGCTCCCCCTCAACACCATAATCGCATCAGCATAGAATAGGCGATGGGCGCCAAGGGCCAGACCGCTTCGCAGTCCAGCCCTTGATCAAACCATAGAATATTACATCAACTTAACCAAAGCATAAACTTCAGGTTATTTCACCTTAACATTCCGGGAGCGCAAATACTCTTTTAGTTCGGGGATATCGATGGTGTGGTAATGAAATACTGATGCTGCGAGTAAGACCATTGCTCCTGCTTCGACTGCTTCGTAGAAATGCTCTAATTTTCCCGCGCCGCCTGAGGCTACGACTGTTGCGGATACGGCATTCGCGATAGCCCGGATCACGGGAAGATCGTAGCCCGTTTTGGCGCCATCGCCGGCTTTGCTGGTAGGTAGAATCACGCTCACGCCATAGCCATCCACTTTTTTGGCCCATTCAATCGCATCGGCGCCGGTCGCCGTGCGTCCCCCGTCGATGTAGACTTCGTAGCCCGATGGCATACTGGCGTTCTGATCGACATCGATAGCCACCGTGACTTTATCGGCGCCAAAGGTCTCGACCATCTCCTTGATGATTTCAGGTTTTCGGAAAGCCGCGCTGCTAGTAGAAATCTTATTGGCGCCAGCCTCCAGAACCTTCTCAGCGGATGCAACGTCAAAAATCCCTCCGCCCACCGTAAAGGGAACCGTGGTCACCTCCGCAACTCGACTAACCACATCCAACATGGTTTTTCTGCCTTCGATAGTGGCGGTGATGTCAAGCAATGCGAGTTCATCGGCGCCTGCCTGACAATACGCCTTGGCGCATTCCACGGGATCCCCTGCATCCTGAATATCGATGAAATGAACGCCTTTCACCACCCGGCCATTTTGCATATCCAAACACGGCATAATAGATACTACCTGATCCATTTTTGTTTCTCCATTTTGATTTAGTTTATATGATCAACGTCATTTCGATGCCTTAAAGTAGCATTAATAGTGCAGAATTGTCTATAGAAGTTTTATTCTTGAACTCATAAACCAATCAATATTTAAGTTTTATTGATCCCCTATTAGCCATTCCTCCCTTCAACATCATAATCGTGATAACATAGAATAGTTTTTATTCAGCTGTATACCACATCATGGAGAAAACTATGTTTATATTAATACGACCGAAGAAGGTATTACTGGCATTGTTAATAGTTCTCATCAGCGGCGCCCTACCGGGTTTATGCGCTGAGGAGTTATTCAAAGCATCGCCGCAGGTGCTTGATTGCCCTAGAGCTGATCATGCGGTTTTGTCGCGTGCTTTTCAGGGCATCCCCAGTCTGGCTATTGCTCCTAATGGGCGGCTTTGGGCTACCTGGTATGCCGGGAAGACTCCAGCGGAAGATGAGAACAACTACGTAGTCGTGGCGACCAGCGGAGATAACGGCGCCAGCTGGAAAGAATTACATATAATTGATCCAGACGGCGACGGTCCGGTGCGGGCTTACGACCCTGAAGTCTGGATTGATCCCACTGGAAAACTATGGTCGTTCTGGGCGCAAACCATCGGTCACAACGGCACGATAGCCGGGGTGTGGAGCATGACTACAAGCAATCCCGATGCGGCTAAGCCAACATGGTCGAAACCTCAGCGCCTTACCGATGGAGTAATGATGTGCAAGCCAACCGTGCTTTCAACTGGAGAATGGATTCTGCCCGCTTCCACCTGGAGAGAAACTGATGACAGCGCCCGCCTGATTGTATCGCGGGATTCGGGTAAGACCTGGGACCTTGAAGGCGCCTGCAATATTCCTGTTGACGTGCGGATTTTCGACGAGCACATGATCATCGAAAGAAAAGACGGTTCGCTATGGATGCTGGTACGGGTCAAGTATGGCATCGGCCAAAGCGTATCCCAAGACCGGGGCAAAACCTGGAGTCCACTGGTTCCCAGCGGCATAGAGCATCCAACCGCCCGTTTCTTTATCCGGCGCCTTCAATCGGGCAACCTGCTGCTGGTCAAACACGGCCCCATCACAGTACGCACCGGACGCTCGCACCTGACGGCCTACCTATCCAAAGACGACGGCAAGACCTGGCAAGGCGGCCTATTGCTGGACAAGAGAGAGGGAGTCTCTTACCCCGATGGTCAACAAGACAAAAACGGCGTTATCCATATCATCTACGATTATTCCCGTAAAGATCAACGCGAAATCCTGCTGGTCCGGTTCAGAGAAGAGGATATCATCGCAGGCATGCCGGATTCGCCCACAGTACAGCTGCGCACGAGGGTTAGCAAAGCGTCCGGCGACGAATAGTTTTACACTATAAACACAGTGTTTTTGGCTACGCTTCGCTGCTGGGTGCGGGGCTACGGATCATTCGACGCGCTCCTACGGCGTCGCTTGTGAAACGCAGAGACAGGGCGCCTAAACCAGAGTTTCTGATAAAATCGCGGCGTGAGAATTGGTCTTTCATAATGGCCTTTTCCCTCTTCATTGCCTACGGATTGATTAACCTTATTGGATTATGTCATTTATTATAGAGGAAATCTATCATACCTGAGGAGAAATTAGACGGTAAACATGGGTTGATATTTGGTGGGCTACGCCGCTTCGCGGCTTTTAGCCCACCCTACGCGCTGAACACATATCTTTCACCCGCGCTCAGGATTCGCTTCTTGAGCGCACTTTTTTTTACGTAGATTAATTGAAAACGATGGGACACGCTGGCGCTTTGTCCCATCCTACTTCGCTAATACTATCAATTTTAATATCTGTTTTTATTATAGGTTTGTAATAATTACTTTTTAATTTATTCATTGCTTTTCCATAATAAACCAATCTGTTTTATATATGCGTCTTGTTTCTGACTCAACACAATGCACATGAAACTAATATCAACCTCTAGCGTGAGTTCCCAGGAAAATCTATGAGTTTACCACAATCATAAGTGATCGCATCAAGGGCTGACCGCTTTGCGGTCTTGCCCTTGGCACCCAATCTTCCAATCTCCCAAGTTGAATCTTATTTTTTTAATTACATTAGTTCTATCATCCAATATCTCATCGATAAAATACAGGTCAATGCTGAATATTTAGCGTTACTAACAAATAAGTACACACACCCAGCCTGCTTTATGCCAGGAATCGCCATAAAGTACAAAATGGGGTTTATGGGTGATGGATTGATCTAATGAGATTCTAATCCATATATGTTATTGTGAGCCGCTTTGGTCAGGCGGTTTTCTTTTTTCTCCAGAATGATGTTTTGTTATTGTTTTGGGTTGGGCAAGATGCATTTGCTTTTTGGTTCGGGATGTTTTTGAAGCTGGTTTGATTGTTGTTTGGCATGTTTCGGGAGTTTTGGTTTTGATTTTGGCTGAGATTCTCTTTTGATTGGTCTTTGAGGTATTTATTGGTCATTTGTATGTTGGTTCTGACTGCGGAACAGTATAGGCGGAAGAGGGCGTTTGATTCTGGCGAGTCCGGGTCGTAGGCATTTTTTAGATGTTCTGAAATCTTCATTATGCAGTGGTATAGAGTATCCATGATTTGTTCATCGAATTTGGTTATGGCTTCTTGTTTGGTAGACATTTGAGTTCTCCTTGGTTTTTTTTTGTGGCTTTGGTACGTTAATTGGCAAGAAGCGTGCCAATTGGTGAACTTTTGTTTAATTTGGGTGGTTTTTTTGATTGGGTGGTTTTTTTCAACCCTCACCTGGCCTCTCCCAATCTTGGGAGAGGGATTCTGGGTGCTTAGGTGAATTTATTTGTGTGAATCTGGATGGCCGGGATTTTCTTGATGGGCGGGATTTTTCATGATTGGATGGTCTATATGGTTATTGAACACTGTCATTTCTCACGTTATGTATGATATGATCGATAATTCATTCAATCTTCTATATTGAGGTGAATCATGAAACGGTATAAATCATTGGGATATTTATTGTTATGTTTATTACTAATTTCTATTAGTCCTTATGCGGCGATCGATTCCGCCGATCAGATTTTTATTAATGGGAAGATTATTACAGTGGATGCAGCATTCAGCATTCATTCGAGTATGGCGTTGAAGGGCGACCGGATTATTGCTGTTGGAACTGCTCGGGAAACCTCGGTTTATAAGACGCAAGATACTAAAATCATTGATCTTAAAGGCAAAATGCGTCATGCCGGGGATTATTGATTCTCATGGACATCCAGCGGCGGCCTGTATGACGGAATACGACCATCCGGTTCCGGCTATGGAGAGCATTGCTGATGTTTTGGCTTATATAAAGTCACGCACCGAGGTTGTCAAAAAAGGCGATTGGATCTGGGTCAGTCAGGTGTTCCTGACCCGTCTGAAGGAAGAACGATACCCCACCCGCGCTGAACTGGACGCTATCGCGCCGGATAATCCTACAGTATTCCGCACTGGACCGGATGCTTCGGTCAGTACATTGGCGCTCGAAATGAGCGGTATTGACAAGGATTGGAAGGTTGATGACGGCGGCCCCGGTCATGCCGAGAAAGACCCGCAGACTGGTGAGTTGACCGGAATCCTGCGCAGTTGCACCCGGTACCTGAAGTATAAGTCTCCCCAAAAAGAACCGGGCCAGGAAGCGCATCTGCAAAAACTGGTTGAGCTATTCGATGACTATAACCGGGTGGGCATCACCGGCATCGGGGAACGCGATGCCAGAGATTCTGTAATTGAGCTATACAAAACGCTTTATCAACAAGAGAAACTGAGCGTCCGCTCGTACCTGTCAAAACATGTCGATACAATCCAATCAGTGGAAAAAATCCGTAGTGCTATCAAGGAGATTGCAGAGTCTCCATTGTATAAAGGCGACGCCATGCTGAGGCTGGGCGCATCCAAAGTCTATATGGACGGCGGCATGTTGACCGGCAGCGCTTATATGCGCAAGCCTTGGGGGGTGAGCGACTTTTATAATATCAGCGACCCTGAATATCGTGGTTTGCGTTTTATTCCAGAGGACAAAACTGGACGCTATTCTTGAAGCATGTATGGAGTATGACGTGCAATTCAATGCCCATAGCGTGGGTGACGGGGCGGTTCATGCCATTATTGACGGGTGCGACAAACTCAAGGATAAATTTGACATCCGCGCCAAACGTCCGGTGATATGCCATTCCAATTTCATGGGCGAGGAAGATGTACAACGGGTGGCGCAGTTGGGCGTTTGCATGGATATTCAACCGGCATGGCTGCATTTGGATGGCCGGACTTTGACCAATCACTTCGGATATGAGCGCCTCAAATGGTTTCAACCGCTTAAATCACTGATGGCGTTGGGCGCCCATGCGGGAGGCGGTTCGGATCATATGCAGAAGATCGGTTCGATACGCTCAATCAATTTCTATGATCCCTGGCTGGCGATATGGGTGACCATGACGCGCCAGGCTAAATGGATGGATAAGCCGCTACACCCGGAACAGGGATTATCACGGATGGAGGCCATCCGCTTCTATACAATCAACAACGCTTATCTGCACTTCGCCGAGAAAGAGCGCGGTTCGCTGGAGCCGGGCAAACTGGCCGATTTCATTGTGTTGGATCGCGATATCATGAGCTGCCCGGTTGATGATATAAAAGAGATGCAGGTGCTTAAAACCTATTTGGGAGGGGAGATGGTTTATGCGCGAAAATGAGTGGAGTTTTTATGTTATTGGGTGATGGTTTGTTTTAGTGTTGTTCATTTTACGTAGGTGATTGTTATCAACCCTCACCTAGCCTCTCCCAATCTTGGGAGAGGAATTCCGGGTGCATGGTTTATTGGATAAAAAAGGCGTTTAGATATACAAAAAATCTATTGATTTATGGAGGAGATATCGTGATAATACATCCAGAGATTAAAAACGATTTGACGAGGTATCCGGTCATGATGATCCGTACTCGTTTCAACCACAACAAAGCCTTAATGGTACTGGCTTTCCTGGCCATGATCTATTTTCTGTTCTGCTTCTGTTTTACGGTGATGAGCGCATCGGCTGATGAGCCGCTGCATATTATCGTATTCGGGGCGCATCCAGACGACTGTGAGATCAATGTGGCGGGCTGCGCCATCAAATGGGCGCGACAAGGGCATAAAGTCAAATTCGTATCGTCTACCAATGGTGATATCGGGCATTCGGTTATGGCGGGCGGTCCTCTGGCTCAACGCCGCACACGGGAAGTGGAAGAGGCCGCCAAGATATATGGCATCGAAACGCAGGTCTTGGATATCCACGACGGTGAGATAATGCCGACGCTGGAAAACCGCAAAACCTTCATCCGTCTGATCCAGCAATGGAAAGCGGACATAGTAATCACCAACCGCCCCAACGACTATCATCCCGATCATCGTTACACCTCAATCCTGGTGCAGGATGCGGCCTATCTGGTAACGGTGCCATTCATTTGCCCCGACTCGGAACCTCTCAAGAAGAATCCGGTCTTTCTTTATTGGGTGGACCGCTTCCAAAAACCATATCCATCAACAGCGGATATCGTGGTCGGTATTGATGACGTATTAGAACAAAAGTTTCTTGGATTGGATAAACTGGTTTCTCAATTCCATGAGTATGGCGCCAATGGCCCGGGGGATGAATCAAAATTCTTCACTGGCAACCAGCAAGAACGTTTGGATTTCTTGAACAAACGTTTTGGTAAGAGATTTCTAGTTAAAGATTATTACAAGCCTGCGCTGGAAAAATTCTATGGTAAAGAGAGGGCATCGAAGATCAAGACTGCTGAAGCATTTGAGATTTGCGAATACGGCAGCCGTCCGGACAAGCAACGGATCAAAGAACTATTCCCGTTTTTCTCTGATTGATTTTAGATTGGAAGAGTGTTTTTTTGTCGGGGGTGGTTTTTTGATGGGTCGGTAAAGCGCTGATCCATCCTACGCCTGAGTGGGGCAGACTATAAATAACGAATGATAAGAGAACAGCCGGGCGGCGTGATTAATCGTAACCCGGCTGTTTTTATTTTATCCGGATTTCTTGAGCAACGGCGTATTCCATATACGCAGTAGATAGCATCTCTATATCGGGGAGATCAAAAATATCTAAATCTTCATCCATCAATCTTAGATCATCTAAAGTGATTTGGTTGTTCTTGTCCAAGGGCGGTTTTTGTTCTGGTTTAACGGTATTCTCTTCGATCAACAAAAGGGGCAATAGACTTCCCACCGGGATGGATACGCCAGCGCACCCGCTGCACAAAATTAATGATAATGATATGCCAATCAGAAAAGTCTTTTTCATTTTATCCTGACTTATATTGCATATGATGGAAAACTCCATTATACAACGTTCAATATTTATCTTAAGTTATGGAACAAACGGCATTGTTCTGTTTCATTTCAGCCAATCACTGCAATCCCAGCCCAAAATCCTTTCTAAACCATGAATTTCATGCTCAAAAACGTATTGCAGGTACTCTCTTTCTTTATGGCTCATTTGCGACTGATAGGGAAGTGAATTGACTTTTGAGTTTTCTATATTTTCGAATTTGTTAATTCCAAGAAAATCGGTTAAATCTTCTAATGCTTCTTTTGGTTGATTTCTCAAATGCTCATTTTTAATGATGAGCACCTGGTCTTTGGGGAAGAAGAACCAAAGACGGCGCAACTGTTCCAAGTAGAAACCCCGGTCAATATATGAAAATATCCTGTGTTGATATGGCAAAGACTCACGAAGCCTCTGAGGTTCATTTTGGATGGCATCCCAAAACGATAAATTATCGTAATTTCTGGATCGTTCCATATTCCAATGAGAATATGCTCTATCGATTGGATTTCTTAATATAACGATGAGTTTCATCTCCGGGTTATATTGCCAAATACGCTTTGGAGTATCATACCAATACATGTATATAGGGGTAGATTCGCCAATAACCTTATGCTCGGCTTTTAGGTTGAACCAGGAATGATATATGGAATAGTCTGGTTGTTTTGATTCAAAAAAGGCTTCAGTATCAAAAAAGTGTAATTCTTTTTTTTGAGCCAGGCATATCTCAGGATGCCCGACAAAATAGGCGTCCAATGCGGTAGTGCCTCCCTTTTGGACGCCGCAAATAATAAAATCCACTTTTCGGCCAGGGGTTTTATGATCTGGTTGTCTGGTTTCCGGTTGTAAGTTTGACATAATCCTGGTGACCTCATAGAGTATGATTCGTTATATATAATATGTAATTATTCATACTACTCTTGTTATTGAATCAACCCGCTTTCATTAATAAGGCTGTAGTGGTAAAATCTTGCGAATCGTGGAACTAATCAATTAGAGTATTTTTGCCGTCGATCTATTATATTCATTGTTGCTTTGATTGCCAATAAACCTGTTTTATTTGGAGACTTATAAATGCATTTGCCATCAGTATTGATAGTTGTTCTTATGGTTATCGTGGTTGTAGTTATGGGATTAATAATATTCATACCATCCCCCACACCCGATTATAATGCTACATATACAACCCCGGCGCTAGTAAAAAAGGCGGCCCCGACGCCTGTAGAGAAGAGTCCACCAACGCCTGTACAAAAAGAGAAAAAAACCTTTGTCGTCAAACAGGAGACGGATCAGCAAACGCCTTCTATATTACCGCAGGGACAAAAACTGGCGCAGCCTCAAACTGTAACCGGACCATCAGCCAAATAAGTTTCCAATCCTAACTTAGACCGGGTTTATTATAATCATGGGAAGCTATTCAAAAACGCAAAGGAATAGAATATGCTCATAGTGGTTATGGGAATGGGGCGCACCGGCTCATCACTGGTCATGCAAGTGCTTCATGCTATGGGCTTCGATTGCGGTAATGATTGCATCTCAGCTAACGAACAGAACCAGCGGGGCTATTTTGAAAGCAATGCTATAGTTGAATTTAATCATGGCATATTAGCATCAGCTTCAGGCGATCCTAAAAACCGATATCCAACTCCCGGCGTCGAAGCTATTGAAAAATTTATCGGAACGACAATTCCTTTTAAGATTCCAGAGCATGATTACGCCATCAAAGACCCACGCTTTACCTTTACTTTTCCGGTCTGGCATCCGGTTTTAATGCATTACGACCTGCGAATAATTTACACCTCCAGAGATACGGAAGCCATCGCTGAATCACTATATCATGCCAATAACATGGAACTTACCAAGGGGCGTCAAATTGTCGAAAAATATCTGGAACGCATTGCATGGAACCAGGCCAATTTCGATGTCCCCTATGCCGTGATTGATTATCAAGACTGGTTCGAGCAACCCGAAATAAATCTGAAAAAATTAGAAGAACTGCTGAACCGCCCGGTGAAGATTGATATTGATGCAATAGTTGCGCCTGATTTGCGTCATTGCCGGGGAACAGTTTCAAAACAAAATTCGCATCCATCCAAGATAGAAGACGGTTATGTTCCACTCGATCAGTTCTATACCGATGCTCTTAAAGAGAACCTGCTTTATTTCAAGCAATTTCATCCCCGATTAGAACAATCGATCAGAGAACATATTGCCTTACCGGAAATTGAAGTACGCCGTGAAGCCGACCGGTTTTGCTTCAAAAAACGCCTGACGGAACCAGGCGGGGAATGCCAATGGATCATTCCTGATCAACCATCACAATCAGCTGCCGCCTATAAGCAATACCAGACCTATCAATCAGACAAACAATGGCTTTTGATAAATGGAATCCATTCCATCCACCCCAGCCAACTATACAGTAAGAAGCATAAAGATAATAAACCAGTGGTTATCATGGAACCCGATTGGGATTATTTCATATCGCATCTTTTTGTATATTCTTATAGCGTTTTCAAAATTTTCAATTATGTATATTGGTATATCGGCAGTGAATTACAAGAGATGCTTTTAAGAGATTTCCAAGGAAAACTGGCGCCGCATTTCATCAATTCTATCATGGCGGCGCCCGTCATGGATCAACGCCCGGCGCCAATCAAAACTAATATTCCCCCCGTCAATATGCTTGAAATTCGTAATGCTTTTCTAGGTAGAGGACGGGAAGTAGCCCAGTCGGGAAATGATCCAATAAACTTTTTAATGAAAAGCGTCGCCGAATATTATAAAAGCAAGAATGCTATACAGAATAAACGGGTACTGCTATTCGTTGCTGATGATCCCCAGTGGTTGATAACCGCTGATGGGATGGATGACGGTTTCAAGCGACACTTGTTTACTACGCGCACAATCAAAGTTCTTGCTGATGCAACAAAACTTGCGGAGAAGGATCGTCAGACAATACTACGCCATATATACCAAACCCTGCCTGATTGCCTTCTCTTTATCAACGTACCATCAAGCCGCTTGATGAAGGCGATTGAATCGATCCCTATTCCCCGCATCACCTGGCGACCAAGCGAACCAACCAGCGAAGAGATTCAATCTCTATCTGAAAACGAAACTGTTTTTTATCAATACAGCCAGGATGAAGAGCCGAGCGAATTGAAGAAATTGGATAGAGTAAACCGGCTTCCCATCGGCTCAGCGACATGGGCTTATTATTATAAAGAAGAATTGGAAAGCGATATCGCCTTTATCGGCAATCCATTAGATACCAATCCCATCAAGAATCAATTACCGGATCATATTATTGATAAAATTGATGGCATCGTTGATGATAAAATAAAAAACCCCACCTTAAACCTGAAGCAATTGATCAGCCAATCACTAAATGAGGCAGAACAAAAAATTATACTGGACGCTATTAAAATACATAATGAATCAGATTCAGATAATTATTGTATCAACTCTTTTATACAGGACGAGTGTTACCGCCAGCGTTGTATGCGCGTCTTATCCAGTCTGCATGATGTAGAACTTAAAATTTATGGAATTAACCAACTACCTGAAGTATTCAATGATACATGTCTGGAGCAGCAAGTATTTCACCGACCGTTGGCTTACAATGAAGTATTTAATGTTTATAAAAGCGCCCGCATCATCATCAACCTGCATCCATTTTTCCCGCATGACGGGCCAACTGCGGTTGATTTTGATGCTCCCATGTGCGATGGTTTTGTATTGTCGGACGCACAATTTCATACCGGGGATAACCTCAATCAGTACTTGATTCCCGGCAAGGAAATTGCTTTGTTTAATGATGAAAATGATATTGCGGAAAAGATCAAATACTATTTGGATCATCAAGAAGAGCGCGACTCAATCATTCTGGCCGCGCAGACCCGCATCAATTTAGACCACCTCTATTCAACCCGCGCCATGCAGATAATTCAGCATCTGAAGAGAAGGAAATAGGTTTTGGCGTTCAGGCGTCATCCGGCGCTGCAATCGCATCAAGCAATTGCCGGGCGCGGACGGGGAAGGTGTGATCCCGGATTACGCGTTCCCTTCCCGCTTCAATTATGCTTTGCCGTCCGGTAGAATCGGCCAACCAATGGTTTACTTTATCGGCCAGTTGATCCGCTCCATCAAAGCAGGCAATTTCCTGTTCTGGCTTAAAGCAATCAGCGATGCCGGGAAGATTTTCGGTGAGCACGAATGTCTGATGATATGGAGCGTTCCAGCAATGCATATTTAATCCCCGGATAGAATTAAGGCTATGCAATGAAACATGGATTTTACTGGAATGATATATCGAAGCCAGTTGCTCTTTGCTAGTGGTATGTCCCTGATAAGCCCGGCGGATTGGAGAGTTATCCGGCTCATCTTCGAGCCAGCCCAAACCGCCCCATATTTTTATATCGAAATCTGTGAGTCTCTGAATAGTTCTCTTGCGGTACATAGCATTGGCGATGGCATAGATGGTTACTGCAATATAAGAGATGGGCTGACGCTGCAAAGGACCAGTTGGAGGAGATGATTCTTTGACCAGCGTTTCAAGATCAACATAACGGTCAGCGGCTCTGATCTCAGCCATGTCACTGAGATACTTTCTATCTTCGAAGGTGAATGGTTCCAGAATGGTTTTAATCGATTGCACATTGGCCACAACGCTGACGTCGCAAGCCAGCGATGGATCAGGTTCAGCCGGTTGCAATAGATTGGCTGCGGTTTGCAGAGCGCCCACAGGCCGCCCGATGGTCTGAGACAGCGCGGGGATATAGTGAGCGTCAAAACAAAAAACTTTGTCATGAGGATTGATCAGAGGTTTGGCGAAATCCAGGATCGGAGCATCGGTGTACCATAACGCCGCCGGAACATTAAGCCCCTCAACGAATGTACTATACATGGATTGTAAAGACAAATTGGATGATAAAACCAGATCAGGTTTACTTTCGATCAAAGACCATAGTTCGGTTCTGGCGCTGACATATTGATATGAAGGGACTGCGCATTCATCCACCTGTACGCCGCATGACCTAAGTCCATCGAGCATTCCTTTAAGTACGAAATGGGTTGCTTTGCCTTGCTTATAATTTGGCGCCCAGATACGCCGGATAGGGCCGTCATAGGGATGTTGATAATGCTTCTTCAGCCCTGCCATCGCCGCCTGAAAGCGTTTTTGATGCGCGGGGATGCTTACCTGGAGGATCGAGTCAACCGCTTTATAAGCCGCCAAATACTCTGAGGAAATTACATCATAAACCGGAATCAATGCCGGTCTGATGCTTCCGGCAATGTGTTTCGTTTTATCCAATTCCATCCACTGTTTGGCCCAATCAGAGCCGACGCACCACATGACATAACCTGAACTCAAAAGTCCGGTGAAATCGTATTTTTCTATAGCGTCTATAAAGCGGGAGAGGACCGGCTCGATAATCAGCAGACCCTGATTAGAATCATTTGCAATATGATTCTGTTCGACGCAACGTTCAAGCCACTGGCCGTCGCCCACTCCCTTGGTTATAACCAGCGATGATCCGGCGCTCCAGGATTCAAGGATTCTCTGGATAATGCTATCCGCAGCGAAGCATTGCATATTATCCATGCCGGGTTTCCGGTCATGGTTTTGAACTGCCTGCCATAAAGCAGGATGATATTGCTTCAAAATATCATAACGTTGTTGGAGCGAGTCTGGCATAATAATCCTTAAGGAGCTTTCACGTAATCCAACATTTGTTTGATGCGTTGAGCATAGGTATGATCTTTTAGTATTCTGTTTTGCCCGGCCTGGATGATGGCTTTGCGCTCATCCGACCGCTCCAGATAATAGCGGATTTTATCGACGATATTATCCGGGTTATCAAACACGGCTATTTCTTCATCGATCTCGAAATATTCATTCATACGCTCTGCTGCGTGAATATGAAGATCAGACAGCGCAAAACCACCGCACATTATAATATCCATATCACGTGGATTGGGGCCGCTGTGTGGATAAGTGGGATGCGGGCTGAGTGATATATCCGCCGAACGGTAGAAGTTACGGCATTCATCAGAAGGCAGCCCCCTTCCCTGGAAGGCGCTTTCGATGGGCGTGCCTTTGAGCAGAGTTTCCCAATCAGAGTTGCCGAATATTTTGAGATCAAATTCGTGTAACTTACAAAGCAAGTTTACTCGATGCAAGCGAGTGCATTCCACATTAAAAAAGAAGAAGATGATCTGTTGATCAGACATGCCCGGCCGGCGCAGCTGAGACTCGATTGATTTTACAATCAACTGACAATCTTTTTCGGTGATATCGAATTCTGCAAAATAATCCTCATAAGAAGATTTGGCATGCAGCAACTTCGCATCCAGCAGAGCATTGATTTTATTATTAAGTTCATCCGGTAATGATGAGCGGTATGCGCTCCAATCATGCGCTGAACCTACAAAACCGACCTGGCAGGATAATTCTGTTTTATATTCGGCAAGCAGAGGCCTTCCTCCAACCGGGATTTCCCGGCCTAACCACCCGCCGCGCGTTTGCAGGGTTGTATTAAATTCCCGCCAGAAGGGAAACAGATAATCGAATTTTCCATGTTGCTGTTGAATAAGGTGATCCGGTTGATCGACATACCAGATCAAGCGTGGGATGGGAATTAGCTCCAAGCCGCGGGCGAACATATCAGACGGATGACTCAGGGTGGCTATATAGTCAGGACGCAGCCGTTGCGCCTTAAGCAGCAATTGAAGTGATTGGTGGGCCGTGATTGAAGATGGTGGAAAGGATACGCGAAACTCGGTAGCATTGAATCCGCAGTCCTGGAAACCTTGCGCCATACCGCGTCCTAATTCGATCCAGCAACTGATGGCGGGAACCAGGATAATCACATTCCCGGTTGGTTGATGATTCTTATCAGCATAGTGTTCAGCGAATTTAATTCCAATTTGCTGAATCTCATGCAGTTTTTTGGCGAACTGATTCTGGGCGGCCTGGACGAAGGCCGGTAAAGATGAAGCGGCCTGCATGAAACGTTGACTTGGTATTAAGTAGAAGCCTTCGCAGGTTATGAAATATGGTTCGAGCGCCCCGCTGAAATCTTGCAGGAAACGCCGGGCGGCATCCTTACCGATGTAGATATGAAATTGCGGCAGCGACCATACCGCTTCAAAAGACCTTACCAGACACCAGGTCAGGCATTGCACCGCATCAGGCTCAATAAGCGCTATAGGACTCAATTCGGATAATTGCAGCCGCTGCAATCCCTGCACAATCAGCGCATCTAATCCGAATACTACCAGCCATTGTTTTTGGGAATTATATGACTGATAGCGCGCCGCCAGTGGCGGGGGGAAAACATCAGCCGGGGGGACGAATATGGTTTGCTGGATAACTCCGTCATTGCTTTCAACTCTAATATTGAAAGCGCCGTCATCAACTTTTGATGCATGGAAACAATGGGAATTATAGTATTCGAGCATCTGTTTAAAGAGCTGCGGCGAACACTTTTGCAACGTCTGTAAATTACGCATCAGACAGTCTGGCGAACAGCCGCTGATGCGATTGGGATTCAGTTGCTGATTCATTGATCCCTCTATCTGATGAGGATAAATACTATGTAATAGTTAAGTCGGTTGAAGCGCCTGATCCCTACTCCAAAGCGCAACCCCCCTCTAACTCCCCCCAGGCTTGGGGGGAGAATTCTATCATCAAAGCGTTGTATCAATCATAATTTTTTATCTTATCACTTCATATAGCTGAACTGTTAACTAAAAATTACTGATTACGACCAGGATTGTACTGGCTCAAACTGGTCATCTGCTTCTTTTCCATATCATCCAGCAAGCCGCGTAATATGGCGCTGACTACCAAGGGACCTTCATAGACGAAGGAGGTATAGATTTGCAGAATCCAGGCGCCTGCTTCCAGTTTTTCAATAGCATCTTCGGCGGAGAAGATGCCGCCGCAGCCAATTATGGGCATTGTGTAATTAGTGTGCTCTGCAATCAACCGGATGACCTCGGTAGAACGCTGGCGCAAGGGCTTGCCGCTTAAGCCGCCTTCTTGCAAATCCCCGGTTTTGTTGGTGGTATTGGTGGCTATAATCCCGTCGATCTCGCATTCACGCGCCACGTCCACCGCTTCGATAATTTCATCGTTGGATAGATCAGGAGCTAGTTTGACGCATAAAGGCTTGGGGTGTTCTCCAGCGCCCAGGCCGTGCATTTCATCCTTTAATTCATATAACAATCTCGACAATGGCTCGCGTTTTTGCAACGAACGCAGATCGGGCGTGTTGGGAGAACTTACATTGACTACAAAGAAATCGCCGTAGTCATACAATTGCCGCAATGAAACAAGGTAATCATCTATCACCAGTACCATCTCTGCGGCGGGAGTCACTTTCTGCTTGCCGATGCTGACGCCCATGATGGCGGATGGTTGGCGTCCCCTGGCTCGCGCCGCAGCTAGACGCTCAGCGATTTTCTCGGCGCCATCGTTATTGAAGCCCATCCGGTTGACCAGGGCTTGCTGTTCTGGATAACGGAACAAGCGCGGTTTGGGATTGCCCTCCTGACGACGCGGCGTGAGAGTGCCGATTTCGAAGAAGGAGAAACCTAGTAGTTCCCAGATGTCGGTACAGACGGCGTTTTTGTCGAATCCACCCGCTAATCCTATGGGATTCTTGAAGTTATATCCCCAGATATTCCTCTCCAGACGAGGATCATCCCGCCGGAATAGTTTCCTCATAATAGGCTTGAATAATCTAGCCCAGCCCAGCTGACCCATGACCCATTCATGTACTGTTTCTGGATTGAAGCGAAAAAGAGCCGGTTTAACAAAAGATTTATATCCAAAATCGATTAGCGACATTGACGCCCTCTGGAATGAATTATTACGATATTTTCTTCGTCTATAATAGTATAATGTAGGCTATGGCAACTCAATGATGCAAGGTGGAAATAGCAATATTAATTGATTTTTGCTGTTTCCAACGCTGAAATAACATAGAATAGATAGGATTTTGATTTATTTTATAGATTACTGAGTGTTATAGCGTTGCGATAGACGCCTACTTTCGTTTATATTAGAAGTATTGATTCTATTCGTACTAAGGAGACTACCATGTCAAAACAATTTCTTCGCGGATTGGTAGCAGCGATACTCGACGACCAAAGGCTTATCATTAATCTAGGTATGGAACAAGGCGTTTCATGCGGCGACCAGTTCATCGTCTATGAAGAGGGCGACCAGATCAATGATCCTGATTCGGAAGAATCCCTGGGTGGGCTGGAACTGGTGAAAACCATATTAGAAGCCGTCCACGTTCAGGAAAAAATGGCTCTGGTTATGCCCATCCGCAAAGAGACCACCACCCAATCCACCGTCCTCTCAGCCACCCTGGCTCAAACCCATTCCTCGATTCCATCTGCATCCAACGACATTTACCGCGATAGGCTCAACGTACAAAAAAACCAGACTATAGGTCTCAAACAAGTAAACGGCGCTATCGCTATCGGCGATAAAGTTCGATCTGTTGAAGCGGTGGGAGGCGAATAAACCGGGGGTGGATTTTAATATCCTATGTTGAAATTTGGTGGGCTGCGCCGCTTTCGCGGCTTTTAGCCCACCATTTGCACTGGATTTATTATTAATAAATTATTGGACAAAAAAATGGTAGATACAATTTTCATTGTAATATTATCAATAACAATAACAATAACAATAACAATACTATTTATTAGAATGCATAATGTAATACAGGAACTTAAACACGACTTGCATAACCAAGTTCGAGAAAATCATGCAATAATGAGGGATATTATCCAAAAAGCTCAGTATTCTTTAATAGAAAAATTAGAGTTTAATAACAGAATTCAGAATGAATTTTCCCATGATATTCTAAGTAAGATTCAGGAAGTAGAATTAGAACAAAAAGAGTATTGGACTAATCAAACAATATCCGATGTTATCCATCTCGGTTCTGTTCAATTCTATATTTCATATAGAATTTTATCGCCGGATCATTTAGCAAAGTTATTAGAAAAAATAACAAAACTATATAAACTATTTTATTTCATAAATATAACTGGTTGGGAAAAAATAGAAAATGTTCATTATGATAATATTGAATTATATATAAAAAAACTTTGGCATAAAAATAAAATAGATGCTTTAGAAATTCACTCAATTAATACAGGCGAATCAATTAAAATAGAAATCAGCACCGGTTGGAAACCAACTTTTAGAGTTAAAGATGGAGATTACTGGGTAGGAATACCAAAAGGTGCCGTAAGTTTGATTTTTATGGGTATGTTATTATCATTTGCTTTCAATAAGGGTATTTCTGCATTAAAGAATATAGTTGATATCCAAATGGGCATAAAGGATATGAATCTCAAAGAACTACAAATAGAAGAGACACGGCTCAAGATTGAGGATCTACAAAAAAAATTAGGACATACACCAAAAGAAATTCTGGATGTATGCGAAAAGGAAATAAAAGAAATAGAAAATCTAACTTCAGACCTCCTGATCTGGTGGAATTTCATCCGATACCAGTTTGTAGATTAGTCGCAATTCCGTGCCGGGGTAGATGGTTTCTGTGGCGTTGAGATTCGCTGCTAAGTTGCGGGCGGCTTGATCCGATAGGTGGTTGGTCAAATGGTGCAACTGCACCGTTAAGGTTTTGTTTTCCTCATCCGGAATGAGATCCGCTTCCGTCGCAAATATTTCCCGGATCAATGAGCGGGCATCGTCGCTTCGGGCCAATTTTGTTCGCACAATCATCGCCATGGCCGTCTCCGCCCGATAGGCAATCATTTTAATCGCATCGAGAAATTGTTTGCGCGTCGGAGCGAGTTGCAAAAACCGTTCCGGCTCCGGCAGTTGATTAAGCGGCAAGTGCTTGTCAACCGTTTTACGTTCCTCCTTCATCCCGGCCAGTTCATGCTCCAACTGCTCGATATCTTCTTTGATTTCCCCCTTTTTTTGTTCAAAGGATAAGATATCTTTCTCCTCCACCTGGGATTCCGTCAGCGCCAAATTTCCAAACTCCGCCTTCTTTCTTCCCAATCGTCCCGCTTGTTTTTTTATCCGGCCTTCCAAAGAACGATAGGCGGGATTGACCACTTTCACGGTATCATCCGGCTTGACGAGATCGTAGTCGATAAGCCGATCAATTCCATAGTGTTGCATCATATAACGGAAAAAGTTTTCCTGTGACCATCGCGAGAACATATGCGCCGCAATACGGGTGAAATCAGAGGCGTAATCCGTACTGATCACCGAGGTTTGGTGACCGCTTTCTGTGAGTTTCCGGATTTCCCTCACCCACAAAACCCGGCCCAGGAACACCCCTCGTTCAGCCAATTTCATGCGTGATGAATGGCCGCCGGGCATCTCCACATTGACCTCGGTGAATTCCGCTTCCGGCCAATCTTCTTTGGGATACTTGTTGTAGGTTTGGCAGGCGATGCGGAGCGTCCGCATCTCCGCGAAGAAGGTTGGGCTGTATCCCTCACGGTCAAAGATCATGACAAACCGATGGCAATAAGGATTCGCTTCGAGTTGTTGCGGGCTGGGCTGGTTGGGAACATCCTGCAGCAGTTGCGGCGCGATCTCGCGTTTCAACATATCCAGCAATCCCGCGGTGAACGGCGTGCTCACCACGAAGAACGGATCGCCCTGCTGATCGTTTACCCAATAGTCGGTCGTGCCCCGCATGCACAAGCGGTCGCGCGCCACGTACCGTTTGGGGAGCGGAGTTTGCGAGCCGTGATAGACGCGTACGTGTCCATCGATATACAGAACTCCCGCCGCCTCTGGATTGTTATCCATCCAATGCCGTGACAAGATGCGGCTCCATTGCGCGACCGATTCGGGCGCCGCCAGGATTTTGATCTTTTCCCGCAAGGTCCGCACTTCGGGGATTCGATCCAATCCCAGCCATTTGCCCCCTTCTCCCGCCGGAAAATAGCGCAACTGTTCGTTGGTCTTGATCCGGATCAAGGCCATGAAAGCTAACAGCAGGAAAATATGAATGCAGGAATAATAACCTTTGGGCAGGGAGAACAAGGCTTCTGTTTTGGTCAACAATCCATTGGCCGATAACGCCGGCAGCGCCCAAAGCACGCCGCCATTGCAGACGTCCAGCGAGGTCTCGAAACGGGTGGGCGCTTCGCTGAGTTGCCCCGTCGCCGCGCAGACCCGCTCCACGACCCGCGTACATCCCATCCCCATGGGAGCGGCATGATCCGCCGCGCTGCGCTGGCTTTTGTTGCTGCCGTTCAGGTCTTTTTTTTTACCGGTTCGGTCAAGCGGCCTGCGCAGATCGCCTTCGACAAGGTATTCGATTTTAAATTCATTTGCTTCGCTGCTTCGGAACGGCTCACGCCCTGCGATAAGAGGTCTTGGGTTTTTTGCAACACCTCCGGCGTCAGGACATGTTCGCTGCGTCGGCGCGGAGTTTTGAAGAATGCTTCCGGGCCTTCCTCGCGGTATTTCTTGACCCATCGCTTCATACTGATGGCGCTGATGCCAAAGGCTCTAACGATGTCAACTTGGCGGCAGACTCCACTGACCGCCAACTGGCTGGTGAACATGCGAAAACTTTTAAGGTCGGTTTCCCCATGACTGAAAACCGGTAATCCGGCATGAAAGTAGTACACCGATCCATCTTTTTTTTGATAGGAAATCAACTCGGATATGAATCCTTCGCCTGATGCGAATAGAGGTAATAAGGTCTGCGGCATTTTTTTAACTCCCTCATACTCTGCAGGATTGGCCTTCCCTCCAGTATCCTAACAAAATCCCGCGAGAACCGCAAACCACGGGTGAGCTCAGGAGGTCTGAACTTATAGACATGATGATGTTGTAATATCTGAGGTTAACCTCGATGAGCGATGTCAAGAATTTGAAAAGTTTTATTTGAAGGCATTGATAACAAATATAAGACAAGACCAGATTGAGGAAAATGAGGATTAGCCAGTAGGATAGTTAAACGCTAATCCACATGCACCTGAACAGCGGCGGTGTAGGGGAATTCCTGTAGGTCTCTCATGCGAACTTTTATGTATTCCGGGGGTACTTTGATTTTGGTTATGTCGATCTCATTGTAGAGGATGACGTCGAATTGCAGTTGGAGGAATAATTGGCTTAGCCAGTGGGTTGCATGTTTGTAGATGAACACGCCTCTGACGGTGAGCCGTTTGCCGAAGATATCCGGCTGCTCCGAGAGGTCGCTGCCCATCATTAGTTGATATGATCCATCGAAGATTTTGTTCAGTTCTGGATCAAGTTGCGAGCGCTTCAGTTCGCGGCGCCCCCACATCAACGAACGGATGAAAGTTTCTTTAGCGTTACGTCCTTTATAGCCAACCATCCACCACTCACCGAAAACCTGAGGTCAGCGCCGCGGTTCTGCCGGTTCACCAGACGCGCATCTTTTAACTCGATGCGATGCGTCACCCAGCCTTTTGATTTCTTGCAGGATTTCTGCGGCGCGTTTTTGTAAGCCCCGTCCAGCGTGGCGTTTTTATCATGGGAATCATACTGCGCCACATGCCAGTCGTGTCCATCATCCCAAACGGTATATTCCAGAAGCAACGGTTCACTTAAATCAAAATAAAATGGATCGGCCACCGCAAAATAGATGTAGGTATTGCGGGCTTCTGGAGTGCGGATGCATTGGGCGCCGCCTAACTCAGCGTTTTGGGTGGGGCCATCCTCATTGCCGCTTATCAGATAGATTCCCTCCGAACTAGCGGCGCTGAAACTGACCTGGTTTGCGTTGCGGTACTCGCTGCCTTTATCTGATGGAGGATGGGGCAGCAGATCGGGATGTTCGAGAACTATATCTTCCCCTCCCTTGGCGCCGCTCTTCCATAGGTCAACGTAATTGCGGGTAATATCAATGTATTGGCGCCCGAATTCGCGTGAGGCGCAGATGTCGGTTCCCTCGTGCATTTCGTTCCAGGTTTCGACAAGAACCAGATTGATGTCAGAGTTCAGAATCTTGTTCCAACCGAAGCGGTAGTAATTGCCATTCTCCCGGTCGCGGATGGGGGTGGTGCGTCCCGGAACTGCGCCGTCATTGTAGCCCGGCCCGACTTGGGCGACTTTGCCGAATATATTAGGCCCTTGGAGCGCTGCGCCCCATTGGGTTGTAGCATCGCATTGAAAGCCCCAGGAACTGTCCTTGATGATGTATGGCTTTATACCGTGGAAATCCTTGGCGAACTGTTGATAGACATAATCAACCGTGCTTTGATCGTGATTCTTGGCGAAGCCGCTGCCATACAATACCACAATAGGCTTGCCATCAATCGCCGCCCAGTGTTTGGGATGGATTTGATAGAAGAAGTCGCTGATGGTGCGGTAGAAGATGTCCTTGCCTTTAGCGGAGCGCAGGTCGTATTTTTCACTCTGATTATCGCCGCGTATGCCGGGCAGCAGGGTTGATGTATCGTAGAACAGTCCGATTTTGGGCGATTTTTCGCCCTGTTCAGACCGTCCAGCGATAGATTTTTGCAGAGGTTCAAGGCCTTGTACGCTGAAGGACACGTTAGGTTTCAAGTAGTTATCAACCACTCCCCAATAGACCGGCAGGATAAAATCAATCCCGGCGGCTGCGCAATCAGCCAGCTGTTGCGCGTGCCAATCGACCGAACGGAAACTGACCGATTCGGCATCGGGGAAATGATCCTGCAAAGCATCATCGGTGCGCGCTGCATTATCGAAGAAATGTTGATTGGGGTAATCATACCAATAGAAATAATGAGTTCCCAAGCGCTTTTGGTTGGCGGAGAATGATTCAATCTGCGCCAGATCGTCAGCTGACCAGGTCGTCAGCAAGGGCTGAGCCGCCAATTGACTGCATGCAATTAACAAGATGCCGATATAAATCATACCAAATTTAGCGCCAGAGATTCTAAACATTAATTTTCTTCCTCACCAACGATATGGGTAATAGTGGATTTGAGGACTTCAATTTTAACATTCTCAGCAATTTTGATATATGCTTTTTCGTCTTTAACGCCGATAATCGAACCGAAGATTCCTCCTCCACAGACAACTTTATCGCCTTTTTTCAACTGGTTGATACGCTCTTCCTGCTTTTGACGCTGTTTCTGTTGGGGACGAATCAGCAGAAAATAGAAGATAGCGAAAATGCTGCCCATCAAGAGCATCATATTACCGATGCCCGCCATCGGATCGGGAGTAGTAGTAGTTCCGGCGGGCGCATCCTGTGCGAAGGCCTGTGCAGCCATTAATGTTAAACTGGTTAAAATCAAGGTTCTCATAAGAATAAACTCCTCAGATATATGTCCTATACTTATATTATAAACTAATAGGAATCGAGAGTAGTATAGGTCTTGAATGCACTGGACAAAAGTGATCTTGAGTCGAAGATATAGAATAGTTAAATTTTGGCTCTAGATTGCTTATTGGGGCATTGACACCAAAGGGAATAGAAATAAAATACCTATCCAATCAATGGGACGTAGACGAATTGGTACAGTCACCTGATTTTGGTTCAGGAGTTTGCAGGTTCGAGTCCTGCCGTCCCAGTTTTCTCTAAACTCAAGACTTACGTAAAAATATATCGATCAACTTATTGTAATTTGTCAAATAATCAGCCCGAATGCATTGGCGCATTCGGGCTGATTTAATTATATCAAGATTCATATTATTAAAACAATTTATAATTATCCTTCAACTGATTTGATCAGTTCTTTCTGGATGCTGACCGGGCTGGAAGAGTGATGTTGAATCAAGGTCTTGCCTTGTTCTTCGGCGTAGTTGGCCGCTTGCATAATTCCCGGATCGGAGACTGCTTCTGATGACAGGGTCATAACAATATCAGCGCCTTCAACCAATCCGGCAATCTCTCCCTCAGGCATGTCATTGAGGTTGGCATGCCAGACGCAGGTTCCACCCAGTTCTGAGACCACCCGCATATATTCTTCCTGGTTATTAGCTTCGCCGCCAAGCAGAAGAATACTTTCGCCGTTAAAAACCGGTTCAACTTCTCCAGCTGAATCGTCTTCAGAATCCAGTTCATCCAGAATCCCGCCTAAATCGACTTCATCAAGTTCAGACGCATCCAGGCCGATATCATCCAGATTCAGTTCGTCATCACCGATTTCTGCGGCTTCATCAGAATCATCATCTATCTCGTAATCAGCGCTGAGGTCGAGATCATCAAGGTTAATCTCTTCATCAGAGAGTTCGCTTTCATCTGCGTCTTCAGTCTCAAGCAGAGAGTCAACATCAATTTCATCAATGTCACTAATTTCTTCGGTTTCATCTTCGATTTCGTCTTCTGCAATTTCGCTCAGATCGATCTCTCCAATATCAGAGATATCGCCTATATCATCCTCTATAGATTCTTCGGTTGTTTCGGTTACATCTCCAGCAATATCGTCAAGATTTAATTCATCAAGACTCACATCGCCAAAATCAAGGTCGTCTTCTTCGTCAGTCTCTTCCTGGGGAGTATCTTCAATTTCAATTTCATCTTCATCTTCATCTTCGGTGATGGAGGCTATGTCTATCTCATCGAGTTCATCAAGGTCAAAATCCGGCTCGACAACCGGCTCTAATTCTTCAGATTCGATCTCATCAATAGAAATGGGTTCTTGCGACACATCTCCTTCATCAATATCCAATTCATCAACTGGCTCATCAATGATTGGCTCTTCGATATCAGGTTCTTCATAAACCGGTTCATCAACAGGTTGGGGCGACGTTTCAACCACGGTGGCTGGCATGGGAGGCGGAGCTTGTTCAAGCGTCTCGATCCGGGATGCCAAAACATCAATCTGATTGCGCAACAGACTGATTTCCTGCGCCATTTGTTCAGAAGAATCATCGTCGGTTTTCACCAATCCTTCAGCCCATTCAGGCAATGGAACGACGACCCGATGGTTTTCCATTATGGTTAAACCAGTAGATTTACCCGCAAATAAAATAGAGCCTTTCCCCAAGAGATCATTATCCGGGATCAATTCAACTGATTCTTTATATACGCGTGATAAAGCGAAAGTCAGACTCTGCGGATTAATAGTTATTGATTCGCCGCTGCTTTCTCTGAAGGGTTCAATGGGTTGAGTCCAGGTAGGGCCGTGCATAATACGCACGCCGCATTGACGTCCGACAACCACAACTTGGTCTTGAACAGTGAGATTCTCATCGGTAACCAGTTCCACTGGTTCATTAAATACGTTCTCGCATGCTCTTTTCAAAGAGTGAAGAGAGATCGATATTCCACCCAGTTGAATAGTAGGCACAGGAGGAGAAACAGGTTCTTCTGCAACTGCTTGAAGAGTTTCAACTACTTCAGGTTCTTCAATTTCATCATCTATAATAAAATCGTCTTCCTCCATATCTTCTTCAACGAAATCGTCCGGGGATTGTGATTCTAAATCTTCAGGAATAGAAAAATCATCATTGAGCAATTCATCAATTTTTTCTTCCGGGATTCCCGCTTCGATATGAGGAAAGTCTTCTTCATTGTCATCATCCAGGTATTGATCCAATTCAAACTCGATCTCTATTTCATCATCCGGTTCAGCATCCTCCTCTGGGATATCAGATTCGCCAAAGTCGACATCTTCCAGCAAAGCTTCAGCATCAAGATCATCCTCAATGTCGCCAAGATTTATCTCAGTTTCATCATCCGGCTCATCTTCGTCCAACGAAGCAATAAAGGAATCTACTTCACCTAACAAATCATCATTAACTTCAACGTCTTTGGAGTAATCCGCCGCTCCCGGCGTATCGATCTCAGATGGATCATCCAGGATATCTTCGATATCATCACCCATATCCTGATCCGAGATATCCTCTTCATCTTGAATATCTTGTAGTAAAGAGTCGAGATCAAGATCATCAACATCATCTTCGCTGCCTGATTCAAGCAGGCCGGTTTCGTCTATTTCTGCAATCTGTTGATCCAGGGTTAAGGATGGCGTTTCATTTTCTTCAACAGAGTGTTGTATAAAAACAGATTCCTGCACAGAATCATCAGTTTCATCACCAGTTTTATCATCATTTTCATCAACAGGCGAGCTAAAGCGTTTAGCCAATTGATCCGCCAAGTTACGGGAGCTAAGCCGATCATCACGCATCAGCGACCACAAAATCAAACCCAGGGTACGACCAGGTTCAAGAAATTCAACGGCCAGATTGCTGCGCAGTTCAGAGACTTTCATGGATTGAATCTTTTGCCTTTGAGGTAAAGATTCATCATCCAGTATACCCAGGAGTTCCAAGCCAATATTTGATTCGTCCAAAATCTCATTAACAGCAGATTGATAGAGATTCATACCCATCGGCGAATTTGGGAACATCTGTTTAAGTCTGGCGGATGTAAAGCAATGTTCAAGAATCACTTGAAGGGTGCGAGTTTCCATATTATTCGGGAACCACCTTTCTCCCTCATTGGATATCAGAATGTCTTAATGGTTCGGATATTTGTTTTCTCTGCTCTGCAAACTGTTCGAGCAATTCAATAATCCGGGGATGAGCCAGAACAATAATTGCGGCAACTTGCAGGGCATTCATTATTATAAACCATGCGGGACTCGATAAAGCCAAGTCGCCGCTCCAGGCCTTAAATAGGAGATGCATTACAGTAACAACCATATCCAGACCTAGTAAAGCCCCCAGCAATCTTCGAGACCATATATGATAACGTAAGAGCCAGATGGAACAGACAATTACGCCATTCCATATTACAATATTATATAAATTCATTATTATAAAGAGAGATGGCGATTGTTGAATTTTTTGAAACTCCCCATACCATTCCTGATGAATATTGGGATCCATTCGCCCCGCTAAAAATCCCCAATACGAAAAAAGCGATACAAATGCATCCAAGACAGATATAGAGGCCAGATATAAACATATCACAACTGTTATGCGCAACCATAAAAGAAGAAGCGCACGTTCATTATCCTCTAGTATTTGTTTTCCCCTGTCGTGGATCATGAACTTATTATTTTTACCAGTCGTGGATCATGAACTTATTAGTTTTACCAATCCATTAAAACATCCAAATCAATCAACTGGTATGGTTCTCAAAGATATATTCAATCTTTATGCCATAAACGCTGAATCGAGAGATTTTCGAACATATATTAGTTTATAAGCCTGAAAAAAAGAAATTTTTTATGCAACCGCCCTAAAATACATTATAACAAAACAATCCAATGAAATTCTATAGAGCCTATTGTTAAGGCGAAATGTTTTTTACTTAGAGTGGTTTTCATAATTATGTTCTGATTGGCTTTTTCGGAGACCAAAGGTAATAATAAACAAACATAATTTTGATAATCGCTCTAATCGCTCTAAATTCAAAAAAGATGGAATTTTGAACAATTCCACTGATATCAATACAAACCTGCTTCAAGCAAGCGCTTTTTGATTGAAGTCAATATATTGTAGTCAATTACAGCGATAAAAGCCATCTTAAAAACCATGCATAACAGGAAAAATCGCATTTATCACCCTATTTGATTTCAAAAGTACTAATTACAATCTATATTATCTATTTTATATCGAGGACTTATCACATTATGGAGCGAAGCAATAAACCCGCCAAATCCATAAAAATCGGCTTAGCTATCACTGGCGCCAGCGGCGTCATATATGGTTTTCGGCTTCTGCAGGAATTAGTTTACCGAAATATTGTGGTTCACCTCACAATCAGCCCCAACGCCAAACATATCGCCAATATGGAAATGGGCCTTGATATCGACCTGGAAACCGGACATATCAAAGGTCTGACTGAAGGTTTCTTTGAGTGGGTGATTTACCATCATTATACTCATGTGGGCGCCGCTCCCGCTTCTGGATCGTATGGAATAAATGCGGTTGCGGTGGTTCCTTGCAGCATGGGGACGTTGGGACGCATAGCGCATGGCACTTCGGATAACCTGGCGGTGCGTATGGCTGACGTGGCTCTTAAAGAACGACGACCTCTGATTGTGGTTCCACGCGAGACGCCATACAACACTATTCATTTGAACAACATGCTAACCTTGTCTCAGGCGGGAGCAACTATTCTGCCCGCCAATCCCGGTTTTTACCATCATCCCAAATCGGTTGATGAAATGGTTAATTTCGTGGTTGGACGCATCCTTCAGCAATTGGGCATCGAATCGGATAGTTTACTAAAAGGCGGTTGGGGAGAAATAAATTCGATCTCAACCAGGACGCACCTGGAATCTAATGACGATTATCCAACGTCTTAATAATTATCTCGGCTTAGTGCGTTTTTCACATACTATTTTTGCACTGCCATTCGCCTTCATGAGCGCTCTGGTCGCTGCTCAGGGAATTCCTTCATGGCGCATTATGCTCTGGATCATGGTATGCATGGTCGGCGCCAGAACTTCCGCCATGACCTTCAACCGTATTGTGGACCGCCGCATTGACGCCCAAAATCCACGAACCAGGGATCGCCATCTGCCAAGCGGAGCAGTTAATCTGCTGGAAGCGGTTGGATTATGGTTCTTATCATCAGGAGTGTTCTTCTTCGGCGCTTATCAGCTGAATTCTCTAGTCTTACTGCTTTCACCAGTTGCTTTAGTGATAATCTGTGGATATTCATTCTGCAAGCGTTTTACATCACTATCCCATTTCGTGCTGGGTTTAGCCCTGGCCATCGCTCCCGTCGGCGCATGGATCGCGGTGACCGGCGCCTTTGCTATAGCGCCGCTCATCCTGGCCTGCGCTGTATTGTTCTGGGTAGCCGGATTCGATGTCATCTACGCCCTGATGGATGAAGAGTTCGACCGGGGCGCTGGACTGCATTCACTGGTAGTTTCATTTGGTAAAACCGGCGCATTGCGCGTCTCACTGATTACCCATATTCTCAGTGTAATCATGATTGGTCTATTTGGCGTAATTGGTGAATTGGGATGGCTTTATTGGACTGGCGCTCTCGGTTTCGGCGCCTTGATAATCTATGAGCACGCCCTGGTAAGCCCCAATGACATAAAGCGGATAAACATAGCGTTCTTCAACGTCAACGGCATCATCAGCATCGGCCTGTTTCTCTTCACCTGCCTGGATGTGTTCCTGCTTCATTAGAGCGATTCTCAAAATAACGTGCGTCAATGCGGTTGTCAAAAGTCTCAAAAAGATGGGATTTTTAACAAATCCAATGTTTTCAATGCGCATATATTTTTGTTAACCGCTAAAGAGCAATAATTCATTCTAATGTTCTAATTAGTGATCAAATAATCAACCTGCATTTTGAGATACCCACTCTAGCATCACATTACCTAATATGTTAAATAGAATGATACATTTTAGTATTTTGTATAATTTTAAAATTTTTTATGAAAGG
Source organism: bacterium (assembly GCA_963662285.2). Classification (GTDB taxonomy): domain Bacteria; phylum Hinthialibacterota; class Hinthialibacteria; order Hinthialibacterales; family Hinthialibacteraceae. The sequence continues at coordinate 504,177 of CAXXMV010000006.1, read as the reverse complement.
AAAGCATTATGAAAAAGATTTTGTGTGTATTAGTTTTATCTAGTGTGTTCGCATTATGCGGCTGGTCGGTTTCAGTTGAAGTGAATCAATCAGGCGCCAATGGAGCTTACACAACAATTCAAGCGGCGATTGACAGCGGCGCCGATGTTATAACTATCACCGACAGCAGCACCTATGTTGAAAATCTTGAAATCGGCGATCCTGATAATAGAGGCGGCGCGGCAGTTACTCTGACATCTGACAAAGATGGCGATGCGCGTCCTGTTATCACTCCAAGTGAAGCGAAAGCCTATCTGGAAGTCCATCGCGGTGACGTGGATAGAGGCGCCGGTTTCGGCCTTTTCGTTGACAATTCAGTGCTTTCAAACTTGATCATTGAAGGCAATCCTGATATGGACATTACCTCTGTTGGCGTCGGAGCGCTTTTCGTAATGGCGGATGATGTTGTTATCGACAATTGCCTGTTCCGCCCGGCTGCTGGAACCGAACGTCAGATAAATTATCCCAATACCCTTGTATTCTTCGCTCAAGAAGGCGCTAATGGATCTGCATTAGAAGGCGGACGTAATTGCGATGGCTGCATCATTCGTAATTGTGAATTTTCAGGCGTGGCTACTGATGCAGATGTGGAACCGTCTCTCGACAGCCAGGGCTATCTGCTTAGCAATGAGAATGGACAAGCCGGAACTCTTGCCCGCATGGATCATTTCACTTATGGGGAAGATATTACCGTCACATTTGAAAATTGCTATTTCCATCATTCATACGATGCCGGCGTGTTCCCCTCAAACCGTGGTAGCGGACCAGGCAGTTTAACTCTCGATTTCAATTATTGCCGTTTCGATGCTATGGGGAAATTCGCTGCGCGAGGCCGTGGCGCCAACATCAATGCTGATCACTGCGTATTCACGCGAACTAACCAAGGCAATAATGGCGACGGCGAAAACTCAGCTATCGCAATCCAGACGCAAGACGGACACACATGCACCTCCAATGTTACTCATTGCATTTTCGTTAACGCTGGAAGTTCATTTGCTCAACGCGCCTACTATGGCGGGGTGAATAACCATAACGCCGGTCAAATGACCGTGGATCACTGCACCTTTATTAAATGCTTAAGCGGCGCCTCGATAGGTTCAGGCGGAGGTACGGAAGATACCAAGCTTACGGTTACCAACAGCATTTTCGATCTCATCGGATACAATTCTCCTCCTGCGGTTGATGAATCAGGCCTGCCCCTCGAAGGCAGCGAATTTCTGGATGAAAATGGATTATATCCAGCTTGGGAAACTGGCCTCTATTCTAATTTCAGCGGTAGTTCTATTTGGTGTGCGGCATTCAATAACGCTACCTCCGATGTCGCGGTTCTCAATGTTGATAACTGCCTGGTCGGTGAAATCGCCAATGAGGATTCACGCGTCTGGGAAGATGTTTTGATTGATGGAACTGACAACAAAGATAATGTTCTAGGCGCCCGCTTATATTGCGGATATGAAGACTTGGTTCTTGGACTGGATACAGTAATTCGTGAAACCCCGGTTTTCCTTAATACCGATCCAGATTCAGATAATCCATTCCAGCTTGATCCTAGTTCACCAGGACAGGGTCTTGGCGCAATATTCGCCAGCACTCCGGTTGCCGGATGGGAATTATTTTAATATCCAGCACGGAAATAGCATTTATTTTTAAGATTCTATATTAGGTAGGGGGGCTGACATATATCAGCCCCCCAAAGTTTTCTATTGCTATATTATTTATATCTATCCTTGTCATTTAGAACACAGCCCAATTTTTCACATATAATCATCAAACCACTTAACGCTAATGGAATCCAAAAAGGTAATAGAGGCATCCTGAAACGCGCTCCGGCTTCCGGCCCTCCTGATAGAACTATGAAATAGGCCGATATTATACATACCAATAGAAAACACCAGCCGAACCGGGGATAATAAAATAAACCGAAACCGACTAAAAAAAACAACGCCAGACAATACGCCAATTCAATGCCTCCCAAAAAAACAGAGAATAATCCTTTGTTTTTTAAGGCTTTAATCCCTTCTGATAAATCCCCGTTATTTAAAGCGGTTAATATGCCAAAACCTTCTTGCGGGAATCCTAACCTCCAAAAAACATAGCGCAAAGCGGGGCCAAAAAGCATTTGAGCCACTCCTTCCGCATGAACTCTGGCATACAACACAGGATGATTCAAAATCAATTTAATTCCTTGACTCGATAGATAATCCAAGTATTCCTTTTGAGTTGGATTATGGATTTCTTTATATTCTATGGCTTCATCTTGTAAATTTTTTTTTGCCTGAGACCAGGGTATTCCTTCTAATTTTGATTTCACCCCAGCTCCCCGGTAGAACAACATATTCACTGACGATATAGAAGATAATTGGGGAACTCCAACTACAACCGCATTTCGTACAATCCATCCCGCAACTGGCGCCACGCTAATTATGATCCAAATCAGACAGTTCACTGCACTGGATTTCCAATTGGCATTGTAAAAGCATATAAAAGGAATAAAAACAATAAATAAAAATATTGCAATAGGCCGGGTAAGAACGGACACAGATAGCAAAAACGCCGAAAGACACAACCACCAGGTTGCCGAGGATTCTTTCCACTTGATAAATGACGCAACAGAGACTACCAGCACAAAGGTGAAAAACATGTCGGTCAGGGGTAACAAACAAAAGTGAATGTAGGTCGGCTCTAACGCAATCATGATTGCGCCAAGGAAAGCAATCATGGTAGAACCGGTCATCTTTCTAGTGATGCTATACACAAAAACAGCCAATAAAGATGACATCAATATTTGTGTAATAAACAGTGGAATCAGTGAATTCCCGAAAAAGAGTTTATGAACCGCAATAAAAACCGGATATCCGGGAGTTCGTCTGATATTGGGATGAAATTGCCCATCCTCAAAAGACCCGAACGATTGCTTTTGATAAATGGAGTCAGCCAATAATAAGTAACCGGGCATATCTCCTGATATCAATTCCTCATCACCTACAACCGTAATGCCAAAGATCAAGATTTTGAGAAAAACCGAAAGCAACACAATTATTCCAAGATAAATGCAACTCTTTTTTATATTCATTACAAACATAGCACCCGCTGATATTAAATTTCAAGAAAAATATAACATAAAAATCCTCATCCAAAACCGCTAAGGTGGAATTATAATCACACTCATAAAACTAATATAGACTCATTTCATAATATATGGAGAAACGTTAAAAAGTCAAAAACTTTGCTTAATCACTATAGAGGTTGTGGTTTTTAATGCGTATAATCAATCCGATAATAAGAATCAATACAATCCTATAGGGGGTTTTACGTCATGACCAATGGTAATGATAAGACACAGAGACGAGAGTTCCTTCGAAAGTCTACGCTTACTGCAACTGGCGCGGCGTTTGGATTGCATGCGGCAAAAGCTCCCGCTGTTCTTTCTTCCACTAAACCTAACGATACTGTTAAAGTAGGCTTCATAGGCGTTGGCAACCGGGGCACTCAACTTCTGCATAGTTTCATGAAACAACCGGATATGAACGTCGCGGCATTATGCGATGTTTATGAACCATTTCGGCAACGAAACTTAGCGAAAGTGGACAAGGAATTACTCAAGTCGCTTGGTGGTCGAATTCCCAAATTAGATGAAAAGTTTGATGCATCGGTGGAACGTTATAACGATTTTCGCCGCGTCTTGGAACGCAAGGATATCGATGCGGTATGCATCGCCACGCCGGATCATTGGCATGCCATCATGGCTATCATGGCCTTTGAAGCGGGTAAAGACGTTTATGTTGAAAAACCTTTATCGATAACCATCCATGAAGGACGTAAGATGGCCGAGGCCGCCCAACGCAGCAGAAGAGTCAACCAGGTTGGTCTGCACCGCCGCTCGTCTAATCTTTATAAAAAAACCGCTGAACTGATCGGCGCTGACGCCATCGGTAAAGTAACCGTCGCCCGCGCCTACCGCATCAGCAATATGTATCAGGACGGCATCGGCAAATACCCTGATTCTAAACCGGTAGAGGGTCTTGATTGGGACATGTGGCTTGGTCCACGGGCTGATCGGGACAGCCGTAGGAATATCGCGCCCTATAAGTTCCGCTGGTGGGAATCATATTCGTCGCAAATGGCCAACTGGGGAGTTCACTACCTGGACGCCATGCGCTGGGCGCTTGATCAGCAAGCGCCTATATCGGTCTCAGCCCATGGCGGACGGTTCGCTATTGATGATGACCGCACTGTTCCCGATACCATGGAGGTGATATTTGAAATGCCCTGCAAAACCCTTCTGATATTCGGGCAGTATGAAGCATGCGGGGGAACCGCTATTGAACAAGGCGAGGTTGAATTCCGTGGAACACTGGGCAACCTATATACCGGTTCAGAAGGCAGCGGATATAAGATTATTCCTTCGGACAACGGTCAGTTCCAAAAAAAGAGTCCATCAATCAAAGCAGTTGAAGTAAAACGGATGGATCAAGACCTTACTGACCAGCATGTGCGTAATTTCCTGGATTGCGTCAAGTCGAGAAAGCGCTGTAACTGCGACATTGAAACCGGGCATCGCTCAACCACTTTCGCCCATTTAGCCAACATCGCTTTGGCGACCAAATGCCGCATCGAATGGGACGCCGAAAATGAGCGCATCACCAATAATGATGATGCAAATAAACTACTGCATTACGAGTACCGTGAACCCTGGACTTTAGGCTAATCTATGATTTCGGGATGGATTTATAAATAGGCTTTTATGCAGAATCACAATGATACAACCCAATCACAACCACCCTGGATTCCCCTCAGGGCGGTTGTAACCCCTTTGCTGAAAGATAATCTCCAATATCTGTCTGCTTTTGATGCGGAATTTTTTGAGAAGATCAAAAATAACCAGGGAGCGGAAGAATTGCTCTTGCAGGAATTTGGTGGATTTGTACGCTGTAAAACGCAGTCTGATCCCAGCCGGTGGATTTTCGGCGAAAACCATCCCCGACAGGAACTGGCGGCAATACAAACTCGTTTGAAGATGATTTCCAGAGACGCTGGATTAGTCATATTTCTGGGAACATCTACGGGCTACGCCTTACGCATCGCCGCCGACGCCCTGTTGAAGAATCCCCGAACTACGGTTCTGGTGATTGAACCGAGCGCCGCCCGGCTGCGCTCAGCCATGTTAGTCTTCGATATGCGCAACGCTCTAGCTAGTGGAAGATATCATCTTGCCATTGGTGAAGATGATATTGCAACTGTTTTGCAAAGCATCAATCAATATAATCTATGGGGAAGAGAAAAAGTCTACGCTTATTTTTCCAATCCAGAAGATCAGCAGGCTAAATATCATAATTTCCTGGATCAATACAACGCCGGATCAGATAAAGAACATCAAAAAAGCGCTGAAGTAATTGAGTGCTTACGCCAGAATGCAGCGCAGAAAAATGAGAAGACGGTTGAGCGGGTTATGCTGTTTGAGTGTTGGGGAGAGTTTCCTCAGGGGCTGCATATCCGCTCAATAGAAAAGGCTTTGCGACAACGGGGCGTAGATGTAAAAACGGTTGCGTTGCAAGGTCACCGCTTTGATATGCATGAAGCGGATTACCGCCGCTTTTATATCCGGTCGCTTTTAGCAAACCTCAAAGATTTTCAACCCGATTTGATTATCAGTTACGCCTATCATGCTCCCCAGATTGTGGGACAGGAGATTTTTGAAGCGCTGGGCGTTCCCTGGGTGCAGGCGGCGTCTAACTTCGCTTATTACGACCGCCGCTATTATCAGAATGAGTACAGCGCCATCGCCGAGCGCAAACTGATGCCCGCTTATATTGAACGCGGGGCGCCCAATCCATTTTTCGTTCCGATCATGGCCAATTACTCCGAAGACCAACCAGTTCAAACATCACGCCGTTATCCCATCGTTTTCGTGGGCAATCCTTTGGGTTTACCAAAAGAAGACGAACAGAGATTTCGCACGAAAATGTTGAAACGCTCCCAGCTGTGGAACGCCATTCTTCATGCCGAACAGGAACTGAGTAATTTCGATCTTCAACTGAATCTGTTTGATTATCTGGAAGCCAATCCAATGCCGCAGGTTGAAAACGAGCAGGAGTATTATGATATTTTCCGCTACCTGCTCTGCCAATGCACCGCAGCACGGCGACGAATATTATTGGAATGCATCGCTGATAAGGGGCTGGCGCTATTTGGCAACTGGGCTGATAACGCTGAAGATTCTGCGCTGAAGAATTGTTATCAGAGATACCTGCCTATTGCTGAAGAACCGGCTCTGTTTAATGAGGGACACATCTTCGTCAACATCCATTCGGTAGGCAATGTAACCAGCCCCAACATGCGGTACTTCAATGTCGCCGGTATGGGGGGCTTCTTAATCAGCGACGGCGATTTTTCCCAGTTCCTCGAACCCGGCAAAGAGATGATACGCTATCAAAGCGTTAATGAACTGGCGGAGCAGGTGACCTATTATTTAGAACACATCGATGAAGCCGACCGGATCAGAGAACAGGGCCAAAAAAGAATCGCCCGGCAATGGACCTACAGTAATTGGCTCGATATGATATTTGAAAAAGTCGGTTTGGCGTGCTCAAGTATGGTGGGTCGCGCCTCACCGACCCACCATAAGCCACCTGTAGTTAACTAGAATCGGTAGGTCATAAAACGCGACCCAGCCTACGAATATTCTACAAAGCTTCCTCCGCCCGTTCCCCGGTCCGGATGCGAATAACATCGGCGATGGGATGGATAAAGATTTTTCCATCGCCCACCTGACCGGTATTAACCGAACTGCGAATGGCTTCAATAACCGTCTCAGTCATGTCTTCTTTTACGATAACTTCCATTTTTATTTTAGGCAGGAAATTTATGGTATATTCACGGCCACGATAGAGTTCATGATGTCCTTTTTGGCGGCCAAATCCGCGTACTTCAGTAACAGTCATGCCTGTTATTCCCAATTCTTCTAATGCGGTTCTTAAGTCTTCAAGTTTATGTGGACGGATAATAGCTTCTATTTTATTCATCGATTATGCTCCTCGGGATTAGTTATATTACTCATACCCGGTGAAAGGAAATTATACGCAACCTCGCCGTGTAATGAAACATCAAGACCTGCAATTTCTTCTTCTGGGGTTACTCTAAGAGATGTTACCATACTAACAATGCCCAGGCAAACCAGAGTACCGACAATAGCGATTCCATAACCAGCGCCAATGCCAATTAACTGAATAACTACCTGGTAGGGATTACCGGTAAGCAATCCATCTGCGCCAGCCGGATTGACGGCAGTGCTGCAGAAGATTCCCGTGGCTAACGCGCCCCAGGTTCCACCAATGCCATGTACACCAAAAACATCCAATGAATCATCATAGCCGAATTTTTCTTTCAGGACATTCAATGCGAAATAGCACAGAACCGACACGACGAATCCGATTACCAGAGCAGATGGAACACTGACAAAACCTGCGCCCGGCGTGATGGCTACCAAGCCAGCCACTGCTCCTGTCGCGGTTCCCAGGACTGACGGTTTACCGTGGAAAATCCATTCTATCATAGCCCAAGTCAGACCAGCCATTGCGGCGGATGCATTGGTAGTGGCGAAAGCGATGGCGGCGATGCCATTAGCGGAAAGCGCACTGCCGGCGTTGAAACCGAACCAACCAAACCAGAGCAGTGCGGCGCCAATTACAGTAAAGGGTATATTATGGGGCGGCAGTCCAATCTTGGGATAACCCAACCGCTTACCAATCACCAGACAGGCCACAAGAGCGGAAACGCCCGAACTGATATGAACCACTGTTCCTCCGGCGAAATCCAAGGCGCCCAGTTCCAGCAGCCATCCTCCATCACCCCAGACCCAGTGACAAAGAGGATCGTAGACTAATGTGGCCCATAATAATGAGAATAGGAAAAAAGCTGAAAAAGTGATGCGTTCGATGAAGCAACCGGTTATCAGGGCCACAGTGATTACGGCGAAAGCGCCCTGGAACATAGCGAATAGTAATGCGGGAATGCTTCCACTAGCTTCAGGGCCAACTCCTATTAAAAAGAGGTGGTTGAAATTGCCCATAAAACCGCCGATATTATCTCCAAAAGCAATAGTGTAACCCCACAGGATCCATTGCACTCCAATCAAACACATACAGAAGAAACTGTGCATTAGAGTTGATAATATGTTTCTATAACTAACCAGACCACCATAAAATAACGCCAAACCGGGAGCGGTCATCATGATGACCAATGCGGTAGAGATCAATAGCCAGGCTGTGTCTCCTGAATCGATAACGGCTTCGGCTTCCTGCGCCCAGACAGGTGCGGCGCATGCAAGAGCAACCGCCAACCACAAGCACATCTTATAAATATTCGAATTGTATAATCGATATAGCATTCAAGTTCCCCTTGGTAGTTATGCTGTGTAAATTAATACATGGCCAAGTCAAATAATGTCAATAAAATAGGCCGAATTTATGTAATGGCAATCAGCATGCCAATAATATAAAAATTTTTCACATTGTTGTTTTGTATTGATATTACTTGTGTTATGGAAGATGTTATATTTAGGCGGATTTATTGTTCCTGGATTTTCTATTATTCATAAAGTTGTAATGTGAACAATCTGATTAAAAACCAACAGATCAATGCTTAATATTGGACTGTATCTGTTTGATAGAATTTGTTTATTTAACCTGAGTTTTCCAATTTCAAATAATTAATTTCTCTAAGCGTTTTAATTCATAGGATTTATCGTGCTCATTTGCGTAAAGTTACATAAAATATTATTGACAGCCTTTATAAGTGGGTATAAAATACTGTATGTAATGTTACATTCAACGAGTAAGGTGACATTATGGCCGGTAAAATATATGCAAAACAAATTCATGGTAACACCTGCTATTACTATCAAACCACTTGGCGTGAGAAAATTGATCCCGATAATCAGGGTAAAACTCGAGGTTCTGGGAAAAGCCGGGTTCGCACGCGCTCGGAGTATCTCGGCACTGCAGATTCCATCTACCAACAATTGAAAGAACGAAACTCTCCTCTTGTAGATAATATCGGCAAGTAAGTATGAAAATCAGGAATCATCATGATTTCAGGCTCCCAAATACGGAGACTTGAATTGAGAGAAATCGAGGTCGAAAGCCTACTTCACAATTACTTGATTTCTGTCTTGACAATGAGGTACACCTTAATTTTGGAAGATATGTATACAATTGCAATTGAATGTCTATAGTGTGGGAGGCGCATATGCAGAATGATTTCAGACCTCCTGTAAATGTTATGGGCGAATCTATATTTGGCGTCCCTACAGTGAAGGATTATGCAGAGTTCTTGGCTATTGTACAACAATCGCACAACCGTTTTGATCCAGCAAGCGGACGCCATAAGCCCATGCGTTCCCGTGTTGGGTAACCTTCAAAAGAATCCGGTTTAATCCTTTGTGGACAGTAACTGTTATATTATCTTCATCAACACGGTATGCCCTTCCGCCATCAAAGGTTCCTACAATTTCGCCATTGAGCCAGCACCGGTATCCATCATTACTGCCAATCATTAATTGAGCGCGGGTAGTTATGGCGCATTCGAATTCGGCATAAGCATAAATGGCAGAATTGTTGCATTCCCCAAAAATCTGATCCAGGTCAATGGCTCCATGATTCAAGTGCGTACGATATGAGTTCCAGGTATATTCGATATTTTTTATTTGATACGTTCGATCAGGGATAAGGTCCGGCGCTCCGATAACAGTTTCATCGGAATGTGGATCGCCGATATCCCAAGGGATAGGATCGAGAATATTCCAATCTACTATATAGCCAGCTTGTTGCGCAGCGATTCCGACATCGACGCCAATTTCTTTTAAGTCCCGGATCAACGACGAACGCGCATCGGGATCATGAACGATATTCAACGCGGATATCAATGTTCTTCTATAATACCGCTTACCTTCTTCCGCCCCCGCTTCATTTGCGAGAGAACTTGCGTATTGACGAAGCGCGTTCAAATCGCCAAAACAGGAAATATTTCCACCTTCGTGAATGACAATAATTTTACCATCCCTATCAATCAGCAAGCCGCCCGTTTGTGCGGGAGAAGATAAATCGTGATGTCCGATTGCTGATCCATCTTTTATATTTAATATGTTCAATCTCCAACGCGTTTCCAACCATCGTTGACGCGGTATTTCATTTACGGTTAAAAGAGCATTCTTTGCTAATGCCAGCGAAACAGCGTCGCTGCCATACAACGAATCAGCCTGCCAGACATTTTTAGATATACCAGACCGTCTTCTCTGCGCAGGGCTGGTTATGGCGTTATCAATGGTACTGCATTTCGGAATCGTATTGCGGCTATCAGTATATACTATTATCTGATCATTCCAGGCAGGAGGGATTTTGCCTTGATGCAGAACGGATAAAAGCTGCGGATTCCCTTTGCTATCAAGAGTCAATGCGTCAAAATGAGCCGGATTAACGACGTTCTCACCCGTTGTATAGCGCAATTTCCCTCCCTGTAAAATAGATTCTCCGATGACGCCTATTTCTTCTCCACGGTTGGATTGAGGAGAACCATCTACGGGTTTGGCTCCTAAATAATCTCCTGTCTTAAGATCATATATAGCTGGTGAGATAACATTACCGCCCGCCATCCACAAACGATCTTTCAGGATCGTCATAGTTCCCTGTGCAGAGATGCCTTTGCGAAGATCACGATCCAAATGTCCACTTGAACTATTATGCCAGATGACTTTTCCGGTAATGGCATCAAGCGCATAGACGAAGGTTCCATCATAATCGATAATCCCGGCCGCCGCGTATGCAATTCCATCTTGAACAAGAACACCTGAATGCACTGGCCAAGTTGAACTGAGTGAATTATATACCATAGTGCGTCGTTCGATTGGCGAGGCGCGGAAACGCCACAATAAACGTCCCGTCGTTGCTTCTAGCGCGTAAATGGAACCATCGCTTGAACCAACGTACACGCGCCCATTCCAAATCGAGGGCGGTTGAAGAATTGTCCCCCCAGTCCGGTATATCCACTTGACTTTTCCTGTAGCCGAATCGATGGCGCGTATTTTTCCGTCATCTCCCCCGATAAAAAGAAGTCCACCAGCACTTGTAGGAGCAGTGGCTTGGAATGGAAATTTTGGATTATACTCCCATATTTTCATAATCCGTTCAGGGATAGACACAGATGAAGAACTGTTATGTTTGTTGTTACTGCGATATGTATGCCAATCAGTTTCATCACAAGCAAAATCATCGACATGCAATGCATCTCCCGAACCATACTCTAATCGTCCGGGAAGATCGATGTTATTCTCAAAAGAAAAATCACCAGCGGAACAAAGGGAAATGTGCCCCATCAATGATAAGTTGCAATCACAGGGCCAGGGGCCAGTGTAGATTAAACCATTAGCGGGAAGCATTCCATCATTGCATGATAAACGGAAGGCGCCGTTAAATTGTATTTGACCGGTTTTTCTATCATACCGTGTCATGCCTTCATTCCAGCCGCGACAAAAAAACGATTCTAGAGTTGCCGTCAATCTGGCGCAGGAACGCTTTTTGAAGCCTAAATCCCGCTTGGTTTCACCTGTTAATGGATCTAATTCAAGAGTGTTTCCATCCGGCCCGATTCCAGCATATAACATACCGTCTGTAAAAAGCATATTGGGATTGTTGGTTGTTTTCTGTCGGCTCCATAAATAGCGACCGTCTTTGAGGGATACGGCTACGAGGTTCTGTCGGGTCTGCGCTTGGAGATAAAGAGCAGCTGGAGTATATAACGAAAAGCACATAGAGCGGAATCCAGGAGTTGATCCCAAACCGCGGCCTTTTTCTTCTATTAAACGGATCAAATCGGGATCATCGTTTTTCCAGCCAATGTTGCCTGATTCCAAGTCTAGACAAGCAACATGCGAATCGGGACCATAAAAATACAACCGTCCTCCTCCAATCGATAGAGACCTTGAATCAATGGATTTTTCTTCGGAATGCGTCCATAGCAATTTTTTTTCCTTGAGATCGTACGCCAACAATGTTTCTCCGAATCCCCAGGGTACGCGATCAGCGTAATAGCCCTTGCTCAGTTCTCCCCAGCTCCAATGAGAAAACTCGCTGCGTACGATAGTGGTTTCCGCTGGATCTTTCTGTTTTCCCACCATAGCGTAGAGCATACCATCGACCATGGAAATCCATTTCCACTCACCGCGAATATCCGGAATTTCAATTTTGCCTTGCTCTGAACCGGTTTCCGGATCTAACATTAAACAACCTGATCCATCCATATCTATCATGTAAAAGGTTTCCGGAGTGGCAATGTAGGCGGACCGATGTACGAGATATCCGTCAGGCAATTTACGGTTCCAAAGAATGGTTCCGTTATAGCCGTTCCGCGCGAGAAGAGTATTTAACCAGGGTTCCTCACGCCGGTGATGAGCAATGTGCCCCATGGCCAGAAAAAGACGCCCACCTGATGCCGTAGTGATCATTGGCATAGTGTTATAAAACGGAGTACCTAGCCATTGGGTCATGAAAGGAGACCTGATAATTTCATCGGTTGAGACAGGATTATTATCCGGTCCATGCTCCCACATTCTCCAATCATCAATCCCCTTATTCAGAGGCTTAGACATGAATAGCCATTTACCTTTTGAATTATCAATGACTTTTGAGTTTATCAGATCAACTTTACTTGCAAGTTTTCTTATATCTTGTATAGAAAAGTTCGCCTTGGGATCGGGATTGCCGATAATAACATATCCTTCAGGGCGAAGAACGCGCATGATTTCCTGGATAGGAACACGGCTTAGATTGTCTTTGTCTGCATTTGCAATAATGACGAAATCGAGAAAGTTGTTTACATAAGGAAGCGGGGAAAAGGAACTTTTCTCAACAGTTATTTTGTTTCCATACAATCCACTCACATCGGCGATGTGCTGGGCTTTTTCAATTTGTTCGCTTTGTGGATCGATAACATGGACGAAGTAATCCCCGGTTTTTGCAATTTCTACGCCTAGTTCCACACTGTCGGCGCCAAGTATCGCGCAAACGCCCTTGGATATGCCTGTTTCATCAAATAAGTTGAATTGTAATGCGGAATCCGCGTGGGAATAAATTGAACAGAGTAGAATTGGCCAGAAAAACAGAACCCATGGTATGAAAGTACGTTTATTCAATCGAGACATAATTCTTCTCCCTATACGCGTGTATTTCATATTTGTGCTATTGAATCAAATATAAAATCATGTACAAATAGATTCTCCCATGAAGGAATGCTGTCTGTCAATGTTTTTTTTGATTATACGGGGTATTGTCAAAAAACTTATGGAGTTGCATGATGGGACGATGAAAGTGATCAGCCAACAAGGCAGCGGAACAATATTTACATTGACGTTACCTTTACATGAAAAACAGGATGTATGATGTCAAAAATATATTTTTGAAGAAACCATGAGCAATGAAGCGGGGTGGATTATACATAATACCTTGCGAACAGATGGACATGCTTCAAACCGTGGATGATAATTTTATAATATGACTGTCGAAATGCAATTCATCTCAACCTAATCTAATCGTAATTTTTGGGTAAAAAAATCATTTTTTGATTAATTGATCGATTTTTTCAAGGAGTGCGCTTGCTTCAAACGGTTTCACCAAGTAATTATTAGCTCCCGCCTGGATAGCCTCAATGACGCGTTTTTTTTCACCTTCCGTGGTTACCATTAATATGGGAGTTTCAATGCCCAACTGGCGTATCCCCCTGACTGCATTAATTCCAGGTATGGGCATATTCCAATCCATAAATATCAAATCAAAAGTTTCATTTTCAACAATATTAACAGCCTTAGCGCCATCCTCTGCTTCCGTAAAATCAGAATAACCAGCTCCGGTGAGGATTTTTTTAATCATATTTCTCATGAAAAGCGCATCATCTACAATTAAAAATCTCATTTTTAACAATCCTTTCAAGATATCTTATTTTTTTAAAAGAAATAGCGAAAAATTTCCTATCCGGGTATGTACAGAAATTTCATAACATTCATGGATAGGATCAACTGCAATTGTTTGCTCATGACAGTCATTAACCGAAGGTAATCCTAACGTTAAAGTGGAATTGGTGTGGTGTGAGAGTATACGTTTCGCTGTTCCCGCTACGATATTTATAAACTCATACGCAAGATCGTTCATTGAGGCGTCTTTTTGAATTTTACCCTCAAAAATATGATCATTCATCATTTCCGTAAATGCGGAAGGCAGTATCATAACTATATCCAGATTCAAGACGCCATTGATTTGGATGAAACACTTTTTCCCTGTTTGAATATATTGAGTACCAATCTGTTTTTTTTCAATTCGATCAATTTTCTCATTGAGAATTTTTGAAAAAAAATCCTCTATTCCTGTTTCGAATGGTTGGCAAATGTCTTCGGTCAAAAGATTTCTCCTTCATAGATTCCACTGAAGGGATCGACTTATTCTAAGTACGCTTAGGATACTCGATTTTCGGAGGGCGGCAAATATCTTGCTTTTTTAAGTTATATGATTTGCATTATACATATTTTAAAATCATCGTACAATGTAAATATTCATTTGTTTGTTGAATTGAAATGATATATTATTATTTCCCAACATTCAATTTATTATTTGTTGTATTAAATACTCAGGGAGATATCAATGTCGAATGTTGCTTTTTTTAACAGTTTGCGCGGACAAATACTATTTAAGGTAATGCTCCCCATTATTGTTCTTCTGTCCGCTGTTACTATTGTTAGTAACTATGTGATGTTCAATCATTCAAGAAATGAAAACGAAATCCAGTTACGCATCATGGCCGATGCGGTTGCAGCGCAAATCGAGCGTGGGAATTCGCGTGCAGTTTTAACTTCTCATATCATGGCTCTTTCACAGAACAGCGGATTATTCGGCCAACGTGGCGCATCCAGTAAATTGGCCCAACTGGTTTTGAGTAATTATCCAGAATTCACGGCATCCTATTTTGGATACGAACCAGATGCTGATCAAAATGATTTACAATTCCGCAGCAACCAAGAAAATTCCCAACTCTTACCGGGTTTAAGCATCGGTGGAAGATTTATCCCCTATTGGTTTCGAGATCGCCAAGATTCAACCAAAATTAAATTAGAACCATTGGTAGATATGGAAACCAGTCTTTATTACGCCGGGTGCAAAAAACTGTTTCTCGAATCAAACAAACCGCAATCCCTGGTAACTGAGCCTTACGTCTATGAAGGGAAAATGATAGTTGAGCAAACCTTTCCCATAGCAATTGACGGGGAGTTTAAGGGTATTGCCGGTGTTGATCGCGCCCTTAGCGACATTATTGCATATTTGAGTAAAATGAAATCCGAGTACTCTGTCGATCTCTTTTTAATAAGCCGACAGGGAAAATTTGTTGCAGCCACCTCTGTTTCTTCTGATGCCGATTCATCAGAAATTCTTCGAACGAAGGCTATTGCTGAAACTCCTTATAAGGAAATATTTCAACCATTTTATGACAATAAAAGCGATTCCAATTTGCAAATAGCCAATGATCCTGTAGATGGATTAAAATACTATTATGTTAGTTCACAAGTTCCTACGGGCGATTGGCTATTAATTTTGCGAAAATCCCAAAGTATGTTGATGGCTCCCGTATGGAAAACCACTCAAACGATGATTGTTTTGGGGATTGTGAGTATTGTTTTCAGCATTTTCTTTGCATTTCTCTTTACCTATTCAATAACTAAGCGAGTAAAAGAATCCGTAGAATCCGCATACACACTAGCTCGCGGCGACCTGACAAAATTTGATGAGGTGCAATCGAAGGATAATTATATTGAACCTATAAAACGATATGACGAAATTGACCATTTAAATGAAGCGATAAAATCTATTGGCGTCAAATTACATCCAATGATCAAAGATATCAAAAATTATTCATCCACTGTTTCACAAGCATCCGAAGATATGGAGGTGCAGTCAAACCATACCTCTGAACGTATGAGTGAACTCAACCAATTATCAGCTGATGCGTCGAATGAAATCTCCGATATAGAGTTGCGGGTGACAAGTGTAGCAAGTTCAATCCACCAGATCAGTACGAACAGCAATTCGGTATCCTCTTCTTCTAATGAAATTTCTCATAATCTGGATAGCATCGCTGCTGCCGTTGAGCAATCATCCACCAATTTAAAATCTGTAGCGGGATCGGCGAACAGCATGTCTTCGGCAGTCAACCAGATCGCTTCAGGAGTTGAAGAAATATCCACTTCTCTTAGAGGAGTTTCAAGCAATACCGATAAGGCGGCAAAAATTGTTCGTGAAGCATCGGAATGCTCCACTCGAACTCAAGAGTCGGTAGCACAATTGAATCAATCGGCGAAAGCCATTGGAAAAGTCGTGGATATAATACAATCCATTGCTTCGCAAACGAATCTATTAGCTTTGAATGCCGGAATCGAGGCGGCGACTGCCGGGGAAGCCGGCAAGGGATTTGCTGTTGTTGCCAATGAAGTCAAAGAACTGGCGCGTCAAACTGCAGAATCAACCGAAGAAATTCAGTTTCAGGTTGAGACCATTCAAAAACATACTGCGGTGACCTTTACTGATATTGAACGAATTGTAAAAGTTATTCAACAAGTTGATGCAATCTCCACTGAAATTGCCGATGCAGTAGAACAACAATCGAATGCAGCCAATGATATGTCGCAAAGCGTTCATACTGTGGCTGATGGGATTTCGGATGTATCGACGAATATTAATGAAGCCGCAATTGGCGTGAACGATATATCGGATAACGTGTTAACTGCGGTACAGGGGCTTGGGGCCATTAGCCAGAATATCAAAGAGTTGGCTATGAGCATATCTGATGCGGCGGAAAATTCCAGCAGTTCGTCTCGTATTTTGGGTGCAATTGTTGAGAAATTTCATTCCGTAAAATCCACGTCAGATGAAGTCTTTGAAAAGTCCAACAATAACGTTAAAAGCGCCCAAAGCATTGCCAAGGTATCAGACTTGTTGCTAGAACTCGTTTCGCAATTTCGAATGAATGCGAAAGAGAACAATACGAGTTCCCATTAATCAATGCGTTTGTTTTGCTCACTTAATGATTATGATAATTACTAAATAATTAGATTAGATTTGAGTTGATTCTTAATAGAGATATATATTAATTATAAAAAGGCGTACTGAAATGAAATGGAAAAATCTTAAGATTTCAATGAAATTCGTCCTGGGTTTTGGCTCAGTGTTGTTGTTGTTAGTCATTGTGTGTTTATGGGCTACTCGAGGAATAAGTTCAATTGTTTCAAACGCAGATAGCGTCATTCTCGGTAATAAAATACGAGGTGACATTGCTCAGAGGATTGTCGATCATCTTGTATGGGTAAAACAAGTAAATTCATTAATTACCGATGAATCTATTCACGAACTGCATATTGAAACCGATTGTCATAAATGTGGTTTTGGCCAATGGTATTATAGTGACGAAAGGATTCGTGCTGAAAAACTGGTTCCTGAAATTAAACCTCTATTGGCTCAAGTGGAATTACCCCATCAACTCCTACATGAATCCGCTGTCAAAATCACCAATCATTACGTGCAAGTTAATGAAGGACTGGGGAAATTTTTAAGCGAAAAAAAAACGGATCATCTTATTTGGACTCATGCCGTAAAAGACGTCTTATTGAATCAGTCTAGGACAGAAATCAAAGTTCAACTCGATCCATTGCAATGCGGACTAGGAAAATGGATGTATTCGGAGGAAACCCAAAAACTCAAGAGTGAAAATACTGAATTTTCGTCATTTTGGGATAATCTACAAATACCCCACAATACATTGCATAGTAGCGTAAAAAAGCTGAACCAACTGTTAGCTGCCGGGAATCGACAGGAGGCTCTACGTTTCTATTACGACAGTACTGAATCGGCGGCCAATAGCGTACTGTCGAATTTAGACGAAATAATTGCATGGAACGATGCGCGGGTCAAGCAACATCTTCAAGCTCATCAGATTTATGCAGAAGAGACAATCCCTGCTCTTGATTCTGTTCAATCAATTCTCAACCAAGTTCGGCAAACTGTCGCCGAACATATTATGACCGACCGCGAGATGCTTCAATCAGCCAAACAGACCAGAGATGGTGTTGTGATTATAAGTATTTTATCCATTATTTTTGGAATTTCTCTGGCTTGGATTATGGCTCGAGGAATTATCAAACCCTTGAAAATGGGAGTAGGATTTTCTCAAATTGTATCGAAGGGAGATTTATCACAAACTTTAGATCTTCAGCAGAACGACGAAATTGGTCTATTGGCGAATGCGCTAAATGAAATGACTACCCAATTAGGAAACATCATTCATAATATCCAAAAATCTTCAAAATCAGTTGCTTCCGGCGCTGAAGACATGGAAACGCAATTCAAACTTTCGGCTGAACGTATGCAGGAATTGAACCAGATGTCGATTGACACGACGGATCAGATATCCAATGTTGACGTTTCTATTTCTGGAATCGCCAGTTCGATAGAGCAAATCGGGGCTAATAGCAATTCCGTCGCAACGTCTTCTAATGAAATCTCTCATAATTTGGATAGCATAGCCGCGGCTGTAGAACAATCATCTTCTAACTTAAAATCCGTCGCTGGTTCGTCGAAATCAATGTCTTCCGCCGTAAATCAAATTGCCTCTGGTATTGAGGAAATATCTACATCTCTTAAAAATACTTCTAACAATACTGAACATGCAGCAGAGATAGCACAACAGGCATCATCGGTCGCCAATCGAACCAAGGAATCCTTTGCTCAACTCAATCAATCAGCCAAAGCAATCGGGAAAGTCGTCGATATTATCAAATCGATAGCTTCGCAAACAAATCTATTGGCCTTGAATGCCGGAATTGAAGCGGCCACGGCGGGTGAAGCAGGAAAGGGATTTGCTGTTGTAGCCAACGAAGTCAAAGAACTGGCGCGTCAAACGGCGGCGTCAACTGAAGAAATCCGCTTGCAAGTCGAAACAATTCAGAAACAAACAGAATCGACTACTCTTGATATCAATGAGATTACGGATGTTATTCAACAAGTTAACCATATTTCAGAAGAGATTGCAGATACAGTGGAACAACAATCCCAGGCTTCGAATGATATATCGCAAAGTGTACATACGGTTGCAGAAGAAATCGAAGAAGTCTCTTCGAATATCAATGAAGCTGCTCTTGGCGTAAATGATATTTCCCAGAACGTATCGACTGCCGTGCAGGAAGTGTCAGCGATTAACCTGAATATAAAAGAATTAGTGCAGGCAATATCCTTTGCGGCAGAAAAATCGAGCGTTGTTTCAAAGGCGATGGAAAACATTGTTAAGAATTTTAATTTGGTTAAATCTACTTCTGATGAGGTATTGCTCGGTTCAAACAATAACCTCGTCAGCACGCAAAATATTGCCAAAGTCGCTGAAACATTGTTGCAATTAGTTTCTCAATTCCGTCTCGCGAAGATGGATAAAAAGAGTAGTGAATAATAAAAAGATGTAATATCAAATCCTTGTCTGGAATTCAAAATGGAACTGATCGACGAGCAAGCCATACAGGAATTCACCATAGAAAGTCTCGAGCATATTGAGAATATCGAACCCGATTTGCTTGAACTGGAAGAAAAAGAAGGAACTGCATCCTCCGAGATCGTCCATCGAATTTTCCGGGCCATTCATAGTATTAAGGGTGGGGCGGGATTTCTTCCATTTGAAGCCCTGAAAAAATTAACCCATACCATGGAGTCTGTTCTTGTTAGGATTCGAGACGGAGAAATATCGATCACCTCTCCTTGTGTAGATGCTTTATTGAACTCTATTGATCGGTTGCGTTATATGCTGACTCATATATCTACCTGCGAAACCGTTCCCATCGACCAGGATTTGAAAGTCTTGGAAACATATCTTATTCAAGAATTAAATTCAAATAACTCCGATTCTTCAGATCTACTTTTGGAGGAAATCTCTCATGACTTTCACTCTATTGTTGCGACATCCGTGTTAAAGGCAACTCAGGAACAAGGAAACTTTCTTTATTATATACGCCTAAATGTTGGCGAGATTCCCGAAAATTGGGAATCTGTCATTGATGAAATGAAAACTGTTGGTAAATTCATCGCATCATCAATTGATCCATTACCTGGATTGGATTCATTACAAAATCATGATATTTTTGAATTTGTTTTTGCATCCGTGCTCGAACCGGATTTGCTCGAGACGATGCTGCCTTTCCCCAAAAGGTGTTACTGTAAATTTAATTTGAAATCATGGCCGGAGAATGATTCAAAAACTAAAAATATTCCGGTCAAGACAGAGTCTATCCCTGCAAAAACCGAATCAGAAAATATTTCTGATCAATCTCATGCTCAGCCCCAGACTGTTCGCCTTCGTTTAGACACACTGGATCACTTAATGAATATAGTCAGCGAATTGGTTATAGTTCGTAATCAAATTAATCAAACCTTAAAAGGTTATGAAAAAACAATCCCCAACTTACGACCGATTCTTCAATCATATCAATTTGTAATGAGGTCTTTGCAAGAGACCGCTATGCAGACGCGAATGCAGCCATTGGGCGCCTTGTTTAACCGGAACCAACGTTTGGTTCGAGATCTAGCCAAAAAGTCTGGAAAGAAAGTGGAACTGAAGATTGAAGGAAGCGAAGTTGAAGTCGATCGAAACGTGCTCGAATTATTAAACGACCCTCTGACTCACATGCTTCGCAATTGTGTGGATCATGGAATTGAAGTTCCAGAGGAACGGCGCCGTCAAGGGAAATCCGAGTATGGACGCATACTTCTTTCGGCGAAACAATTAGGCGGGCAAATATCGATCGTGAGCCGTGATGATGGTTGCGGCATTGATCTCGATCTAGTTAAGCAAAAGGCAATTAAAAATAATATTATTAATGCTCAAAGCGCTAACTCATTATCAGAGAATGAGGTGATAGATTTAATTTTTACTCCTGGTTTTTCAACCGCAGAAACCGTTAGCGATGTATCGGGGCGAGGAGTGGGATTGGATGTCGTCCGTTGTAATATTGAAAAATTGGGAGGGACGATTGAGGTCGAGTCGCATATAGGAGAGGGTTCGCAGTTTACGTTGCGATTGCCTTTATCTTTGGCTATCATGCAGGCCATGGTAATTTCATCCGGTCAACAACGATACGCCATTCCTCAACTTAATATCGATGAATTGTTAGTCATTGAAGAACACCAAATCAATGATTATATTGAAATGATCCATCAAGATCCCGTGCTGCGCCTCCGCAACCGCCTGTTACCATTAGTCCGTTTAAGCGAAGCATTAAATTTGGAAAACTACTATTGGGATGAATTACATAAAAAACTGCTGCCCGATAATAGAAAAATACTGACAGATCGGCGTTCTCCAGTTAAAAAAAATCATACTCAAAAGAAACTGGACGAACAGAGAAAATCTTCACGGCGAATTAGGTCGGAAAACAATACAAAACGTATTGTTGTTGTACGGGATGGCGTGAATCTTTTTGCGTTGTTCGTGGATTATTGGTTTGATACGGAAGACATTGTAGTTAAAACCTTGTCGCAAAATGCCGCCAGCCCTTTGTTTAATGGCGCCACCATTTTAGGAGACGGTCAGGTTATTTTAATATTGGATGCATCAGGTTTAGCCAGTCAACTGCGATTAAATTTCGATACACTGCATGTTATAGAGAGCGAGAGACGCCTTCAAGCAGAACAAAAAAAGAAACAAAGTATCAATAAAGAGCCTTTCATTATTTTCTCTATTAATCCCAATGAACGTTTCGGATTGGCGCAGAAATGCGTTTTTCGTCTGGAAACAGTTAACAAAGGCGATCTTCAACAAATCGGAGAATGGTGGTTTATGCATTATAATGGAGGAGGGTTGCCCATCTTTGAACTGAATCGTGTTGTTCCCGTTCGTTCTCTGCCAGAAGAACAAAATGAATTGTTTGTTATTGTATTGAAACAGGATGGGTGTTCACAGAATGAACAACGTCCGTATGCCGGACTGCTCGTATCCAGTATTTTAAACGTAAAAGACCTGCATCCCGATTGGGAAAAAGCATGTACTCCAGCTCCGGGTGTTTTAGGAAGCATCAGCATTGATGGATTAATAACTCAGATTATTGATCCCTATATAGTAATAGAAAAGATTGGAGGAATTCCTTCATAATGCTGTATTGTACGTTTTTTCTGAAAAAAGTACGTTTTGGCATTCCGGCTTTAAACGTGCGGGAAATCGTTTCCACTTCGGTATGTACTCCCGTTCCAAATAGTCGTTCTGATATTCTTGGATTAATTAATATTCGAGGACAAATTATTGCCGTAGTAGACTTAAAACGCATGTTGGGGCTCAAGCCGGCTTGTTTCAAGTCAAATCTCCCCATAATTCTATTAAAAACTGAATCGGAACTTTATTTAAAACCTTGTGATAAAAGTGCTCTTTCGTGGTTGGGCGCCGAAGAAACGATTGCTATCCTTACAGATGGAATCGAAGACCTTGTTGAAGTTGATGACAATACTATGATTCCCGTACCAGCAAATACCGGATCATTATGTAGAGATTATTTACATGGAGTTGTTCGCGACCAAAAAGGAATGATCATTGTTTTGGACTTGGGTGCGCTCTTTGGCACTGATAAATTGGAACCTGCTGTCTATTCTTAAGAAGAATACTCGAAAGATTGAAATGAATGGAAAAGAAATCGTCAGACATTGTAATTGGATTTGCCTCCAGAAATCCTTTGGTTATAAATCGTTTTAATGAGATAGTTCAAACAGAAATCGGTCGGAAAATTCAAATATGGGATTCCTCAAAATTCTCTTTGATTAAGTGGATAGAAAACATTGATGTTCTACTTTGGGATATTGATTCGGCATCATCAAACGATATAGATATCGTGATTAAATATCTTAAAGATAAATCAGACATTGATGTTATTGTCTTAAGTCAAAGCGCTACCCGTTCTGCTAAACAAACATCACAAGTATTAATGGCGGGATCTCGCGTATTATTGTTAATACCTTCTGCAGAAGAAGATCGGGGACTCTGGAGTCGTTTCGTATTAGATTTAAAACGTGAAATATCACTCATTCAAACGCAACGCAATCTTCAGATGATTGAACAACTGACCCTGAAACCTAAAAAGAAAGAATCAATACCAGAGATTACAACTCAACCCATAGATTTGATTGTTATTGGAGTTTCCACTGGAGGTCCCAAAGCATTAACCACGATTATGTCCAGTTTTCCCCATAAACTTGGAGTTCCGATTTTGTGCGTCCAACACATGCCTCCTGGTTTTACGCAATCTCTGGCGGAAGGATTAAATCGTTCAAGTCAATTTACTGTTGTCGAAGCACAAGATAATCAAGTTGTTTCACCGGATATATTTTATCTTGCACCTGGTGGAAAGCATTTGACCGTTATTAAACATCAAGATGGAAACAGATATAACAATACTTTGCGAATGCGCTTAGTCGATGATCCCCCTGTGAACAATTGTAAGCCTGCTGTAGATCGATTGTTTGAGTCTGTCAGTCGGTATTATGATGGTCGTGTTCTGGCCGTAATATTGACGGGTATGGGTACCGACGGATTAGCAGGAGTTAAAGCGCTCAAAGCAAAAAATGCATACTGCATAACCCAGGATCAAATATCCTGTACGGTATATGGAATGCCGCGAGCGGTAGACCAGGCTGGATTATCGGATGAACAAGTCTCTTTGGGTGAAATGGGCCAACGTATTCAAGCCCTTGTAAGAAAGATATAGGATGAAAAAAGAATATCAACACACTGACCAGGAATATGAATTCATAAAGGTATACATAGAAACTCTATCGGGTATTCTTATTCCAGAAGAAAAACGATATTTAATCGATCACAAACTCGCTCCATTGCTATCCCATTTTTCATTAGAAAATTATGCGGCGTTAATTTCAAAGGCTAATGCCGGATCAAATCCCAAAAATATATTTGCTAACGCAATAATTGATGCAATCACGATACACGAATCACAATGGTTTCGTGATCGAACTCCTTTCAATTTGTTTCGAGAAATCATCTTGCCGGAACTTGGCGATAAATTGCGCTCTAATTCAAGAAAACATATTAGGATTTTATCCGCCGGTTCAGCTAAAGGGCAGGAAGCCTTTTCTCTTATGATGCTGATTGACCGGTTTTGCAATCAATCCTCTGGTATATCGTCAAATTTATTCGAGATACTAGCTATTGACATATCTCAGGATGTTCTATCGAATGCCAAAATAGGACAATTTAATAAATTCGAAATGGAACGCGGCATGCCCAACGACATACTCAATGATTTTTTCGATCAAGAAGAGCACAATTGGAGACTTAAAAAGGGATTTTTAAATCGGGTAGAATTTAAAAATTGGAACCTAATGGATTCTTTGGAATCTTTAGGGATGTTTGATGTGATTTTTCTTAGAAATGTTCTCATTTATTTTGCCGATTGGGCTAAACACAGAGTGCTTAAAAATATCAGTGATATTCTGAAGAATGATGGAAAATTATTAATCGGCTCAATGGAAACTTTAACTCAAAATAATGATATACCCCTTAAAAGAAATAAAACATTGGACACTGTTTACTTTGAAAAAACACGTAATTGAAGAATCGGCAAAAAGTGGGTGAAGAACGAAATTCACGCAACATCTTATATTAAGCAATCTTTAATCAGAGCAATCTGTGCTTGTTAAGCATGAATCTGTAGCTGTTAAGCTAAAGTGAGACCATAGTTAATCTATCCCTCCCCAAAATTCGGTTCTTATTGATTTGATGAGACTTAAGCCTAAAGTGAATTTGCAACTCCTTATCTGAAATTGAATTGTTTGATGATTCGTATAAAATAATAAAAGTGATTAAATGATAAAGGAAAACGTGTGCTCTCAACAATTGAACAAATTCGACAGCTTATTCTGGAGGATCAGGTTCGTGTATCTGAACATGGTTATGATGAGTTGTCGGCAGATGATATCTTTGCGCGGGATGTGATTGAAGGATTTAAAGACGCTATCCAGGTAGAAGACTATCCAGACTACCACAAAGGCCCGTGTATCTTGGTCTTAGAAAAAGATAGAGATAATAAGCCGATTCATGTTGTAGGGGGAATCCCGAAGGGCTATACAAGTCCAGTGGTTCTAGTTACAGCTTATCGGCCAGATCTGGAATTATGGGAAGAAGGATTTTTGAGGAGACGGTCATGAAAAAGCGACTTAGAACTAAACTAGTGCATGAAGGGAAGTATGTGGCAGAAATTGATGTGGAACTGCTAAAAACAAATGATGAATGGTCGCCATATCTTTCTTTGGAAGACGCTTATAAACTGGATATTGTTAGAGATGCATTGCGAGTCGGGGATATAAAAACAGCATCAAAACATAGTCGAGTGTATACGCTTACCCCGATTGCGGTTTAATACTGTGTTGAGATGACTTTATTTTACGATACTAGACAGGAGGGCAGTGAATTGGTTTTGTTGTATCGTGCAATTTCGTATAATTTATTTCATAACCTTCTGTAAAATAAAGGTTTATAAAATTTTAGATTTGTTTGTAGGTTTTCTTTAAGCGTCATTGAAATAATGGTTTATGAATTCACGCGTACCTGATTTTCGTCAGGTGTGCGTACTTTTCCTTCAATTGAATTATTTCTTAGGATTGACTCATTTTAGTTATTCCATAATTCGATACACAGTGAGTGAATTGGTCGGCGCTTCGTAATCAAAGGTTGGCTTTATTGTCACATCACTTGCGACGGGTTTTACTTTGAGGGGTTGACCATCCTCATTAAAAAGATCGGCTGACGAACCTGTGAGGACGGTTTGGATCGCGCGCCAATCCCTATCCATCAAACCTTTAATTTCTACTTTCAATGCGGTCGGTTCATCTGCGCCGTTGACGATCTTTATAATAATATCACCCGATTTCGAATCGCGGACTGTAGAAACTGCTAGTTTTGATTGTTTGGAATTTGAGTGAATCACCGTCTGAAGATACTCGTCGCCGCTGTTTTGAGCGAAGAGTTGTTGGACAAAATAGTTTGGCGTAACGAAAACTTCCGTCGCGTTGAAATAGATCATGTCTGGATGCCACTGAGTGTGGTTTCGACGCGCAAGCAATGGGGCGTAAGAAGCGAAATGAACGACATCGCCGTTGCGCTCAAAACTGATTAGTCCAGCGGCCTCGGCAATCGCAGAGCGAAGGCTGTTCCGGCGGCGATCCCGATCATGAGCAGCGTATTCGCCTACGTATACTTTTGCACCATTTCGGTCATTGGAATCGTAACGATCCAGGTTATCCCAGAACCACTGTGGAGGAACGTAATAGTGCTCATCCACCATTTCGAGTTTAAGTTCATTCGCAAAATCCCAACCGTTATCGAAATCTTCACCACTGGCGAAGGGGCCTACTGTTCCAATCACTGTGATTTCGGGATGCTTCTCCTTGAGCACGTCATAGATCATTTTGAAACGTTCCTTGAAGATCGGTGTGATGGCGTCTTCGTTACCGACTCCTAGGTATTTCAAGCCAAAAGGTTTGGGATATCCGGCCTCGGTTCGCACTTTACCCCACTTTGAGTTCGCTGGACCATTAGCCCACTCGATCAGATCCAAGACATCCTGAATATAGTCGGGCATTTCTTCAAGAGGTAAACCTTCCTGCCCACGGTTCGGAGAACTGCCCGCATGTTGGCAACATACGCCAGCAGTAACGACTGGCAACGGCAAGGCGTTTATGTCTTCGCAGAACTGGAAAAATTCGAAATATCCAAATCCTCGGGTCTGATGATAGCCCCAGGAATTGCGCCGGGCTTTGCGCGTTTCCACCGGTCCCACTGATTCCTTCCAGTCGTAGTATCGGTGAATGCCTCCACCATGTACCAGACAGCCGCCGGGGAAACGAATGAATTTAGGATTCAGGTCGGCAATAGCCTGAGCGAGGTCGGCGCGCAATCCGTTTGGATGATTACGAAAGGTCTTCTCCGGGAACAATGAAATCATGTCTAGCGCAATGCATCCTTTTTCGTGAGCCAGCAGGACCAGGCGCGCATCTTTGACCGTACGGGTTGGTGTGAATCTCGCACTCACCCTCCTCCATTCGCGTCCCTTAATTTGCATTGAAGCGTTAGCCAACACTTCACCATTCTTAGTTTCAAGACGTATAGTTACGGTCATGGGCTTGCTGTTATCGCCCCGCCCCCACATTTGTCCCATGAAAGCCTGATATGTCCAGAATGACGCTACGTACGTTTCTCCAGATTTGAGAGGGATACTGTCAAATCCGCTGTTGGAAATGCCCACACCTTCCCCTGGATTGAGCACAGTCAACAGAGCGTAATGCGGATTGTTCTCATGAATAGGACGCATTTCGGCAACAGTGACAGAGCCATCACCTTCGCCTCGCTTCTCAATATCCCAAAACTTGAGGGGATGCCAATCGGGTTGCTCGGTAGGGCTATATTCGAAGGAACGGTTTTGGATTAGTTCGGCATAAATCCCTCCATCGGCTGCATAGTTCAGGTCTTCAAAGAAAATACCAAAGAGATCGGGGCTGATTGGCTTGCCTGATTGTGACGCTTCAATCCTAATGGTTGTCTTCTGCGCACTCGCATCTTTCCATTTAAAACAAGCACCGCCCTTACGGGCCGGATTAGGTCCGGCAGCAGAAACGGTTACTGGCCCCGTGGAGTTGGGTTTAGTGGTCAGATAGCGATGATTGGTGAGAGACATCAGCATGGTATCGCCATTCATGAGGTTTACCCATTGGAAAGTTTCGGAGTTACCAGGGTCGGCATCACCGAGATATTTGATAATCACGTTATCATCACTTACAGAGACAACTTTGTCATTAACAGCCTTGAGCATCATGCGTCCTTTACCAAGATCAATGACTTGAAACCTGGCATTGTCAGGTAGGGCGTCGGTCGCTGGTATATTAATCAGAGTCGAGGTTGCGAGATCGGCGGCCAATATGGAGCCGTCTGCGCCACTGGTTAGGATGATGGTCTTGCCTATGGGAATTTCACGTTCGATGCCGCGCGCCCTTGGTTCATCGACAGTAAAGTTGTCAAAGTCAACATAACCGCCAGGCTTGCCAGAAGTGTTGTAGTGGAACAGGGAGGGACGAACGCCTTGGAAAGTTCGCAGTTGGAATATCATGGTAAAGGGATTACCCACAGGCGTAAATGTCTCACCATCGGTGCTCCAACTAAAGATAGCTTTGTCATTATCAAAATTACATGCGACTCGCAACCACAGATTCGCGGGTGATTGATCTGCGCTGATGGTTGGTGGATTTGCAGGAGCTGAAGGGTCGCGACTAAGCCCCCTGCCGCTGCCAGTGCTGTCGAACATCTGTAGAGTAGTTCCTTCGGTAGATTTCACCACTCCGATCCATGCGTATGGAGAACTTAATAGAGCCAAACCAGCGGTATCTCCTTCAAGCATACCCGTCGTATCCAACTCGACAGTCATAATGGATTCGGGGCCTGGAGGTCTCTGACAAATGCTGTTTCTTGCTGAATAGAAATTCTCGGCAGGCAGGGAATGCAATCGAAGAACGCCAGACTTCTCGGTGAGAGACCACTTGCTGTCATCGGGCGCATGATTCCACTGCCACTCGTTATTGAGTTTACCACTATTGAAATTATCGTTATGTATGAAGGACGGCTTGGGGTATTGAGTGCAGCCTGTATCGGGTTTTATCCAGGTATTGGGCGCTTTGCGAAGATTGCCGGGCAAGCCAATGAGAGGGAAACCGTTTTCCCAAGTAATGGGCGCCAGAGATACCAAACGACCGATACTACCGTGATCAGACATAATGACGCTCCACCATTCACCAGAGGGAGTATCGCACATGCCCCCTTGGTGTAGCGTTAAACCACGATCATCGGCGTTAGCATAATCAAGCGCCACAGTCGTTACTCCAAGCGATTCGCCCTGTACCATAAGTTCGACTGTCCAGGGACCATTGATGGAATCGGCGCGAGCGACCATTTGATCTGTGGTCGCGCCGGGTATAGCTGAGATGTCGTAATATTTGCCATTAATCTTGTAGAGATGATGGCCCTCTCCCATACCTGGAGCATGCATCATACGCCGTGAGTTGGGAACAATGGATTTGATATCTGGAGTGAGTTCTTCGATAGGATAAGGATTCCTATTACCGGAGATGATGTATACCTTTCCATCGTCATCAAATAGAACTGATAAGTCGTGCCTTCCGGGCAATTGGTTGCGCTCCCATGGACCATGGATTGACTTGGAGCGAAAGACTTGTAGGCCTGCACCGTTTACATTCGCAAAGATATAGAACATGCCGTTGTGATAACGGATACAAGGCGCCCAGATGCCTTGACCATAAATATTCTTACCGTCTTCCAGACGGAATGCTGGGCCAAAATCAAGCCTATCCATACAATAACCAACCAATTCCCAGTTAACCAAATCCTTAGAATGCATGATCTGAAGAGCGGGATTCATGTGCATGGTCGTACCGACGAGGTAATAGTCTTCTCCAACACGGATGATATCCGGATCTTCGAATTCTTCATAAAACAAAGGATTGGAATAAGCGCCGTTTCCGTTGTCGGCAGTCCAGTGTTTTGAGACCAGAGAGTTTGTCCCGGTTGATTCTACAGAACATGAGGGAATTTCAATTGCGATCAGCAGAAATAGAGTTGCTAATCCTAAAACATAATGAAAACGTTGCATGTCTTCACTCCTTAAGTTGCTCGTTCAGGGTTATTGGATGCCATCCTATTGAGCGCTCTTGCCTTTGGCTAGATTCAGGCATCGCGTATTTGCGCTATAGCGAAGACGGCATGAAACGCCCACAAGTGAACGTACGGTGGTGTTGACGAGTTTGTCGTCCCGCCACCGGATATTTAACTCGAAGCCGCCGCCAATAACCATACCAGATATATACAAGTCCTGTAAAGCTAAATACAATACATAAATGCATAATCCTCAGTGCTTAAAAGGTATTTTTAAATTCCCTTGAGGAAACAAGTAATGCGAAAATTCGTTGTAATTACTCAATTTTATAGTAGCAAACAGTTAATGAATAACAGCACATTTACCATCAATGAGATAAATAATCTTAATATATCCCACCATTTCAATCTAGCAATTGATGCCTCTGATGTGGTATTATTGATTGATTGCATTCATGATATTTCAAAGACGGTGGTTAAAACATTGAAACGTTCATGAATTTCAATATGGTTGCAGAACTTATTCTTCAAAAGGAGATCCCTCATGAAAATGGCTCTTTGCAATACGATTTTGATCCTTATTATCTTTTGTGGGCCGCTGTGCCTGGCGCAAATCCCTTCTGAGACGGTCAGCGACGATTTCAAACCTTCGACCTTAAACCAACCCGGCCAAGAGTATCCACAGGTCAATTCTCAAGGCTATGCTCGATTTCGCATTAAGGCGCCTGAAGCCCAAAGCGTCAGCGTGAGCTTTGGTGGAAACACTCCCCTAACGAAAGGCGAGGATGGCTTCTGGGTGGGCGCAACAACAAGACCGCTGGATGAAGGTTTTCACTACTACCATCTCACAATTGATGGGGGAACATTTAATGATCCCGGCGCTTTAAACTTCTACGGTTCTACGCGTTGGGAAAGCGGCATTGAAATCCCTGCTCATGATCAGGACTTCTATGCCCTCAAAGACGTTCCCCATGGTAATGTGCAGCAGGTTCTTTTTCCTTCAAAAAGCACTAATACCTCACGGCGAGCCTTTGTCTACACCCCGCCTGGCTATGACAAAGAACTGACCAAACAATATCCGGTACTGTATCTGCAACACGGCTGGGGCGAGGATGAAACTGCCTGGAGCAACCAGGGCCGCGCCAATCTGATCATGGATAACCTGATCGCCCGAGGAAAGATCAAACCATTCCTCATTGTAATGACCTACGGCATGACCAACGAAGTCCGGTTCGGTGGTCTTAGAAATTTCAGCATCAATCCATTCCAAACGGTTCTCGTCAATGAGTTGATCCCTTATATCGATGCCAATTTCCGCACACTCACGGATCAACCCAATCGGGCGATGGCTGGTCTATCTATGGGTGGGATGGAAACCAAGATGATCACTCTAAAAAATCTCGACAAGTTTTCACACATCGGTCTTTTCAGCGGCGGCTCCATCTCTATGGATGATGTTAACAACACGCCCGGTTTCAAAGATAAGGTTAAACTGGTATTCGTGAGTTATGGAAGCCGCGAACTCGGAGACAACGGTCGCACAAGACGTGGCGGTGATCCAAAGGAAAACGCCGAAGCATTGAAACAGGCCGGTATCAACAGTGTCTTCTATGTCTCCCAGGATACGGCCCACGAGTTCCAGAGTTGGCGGCGTAGTTTGCGTGAGTTCGCTCAAATTGTGTTCAAGGAAGAAACAAGTAAACCCTCAGAGTCGTCTACAGCATCACCTTCTGAGAGTAATAATGCTGCTGCGGAAGCCCCCCGCAGGGAAAGAGGTGGATTCGGCGGACCGATCGAGTTGGGACCGGACGACAAACCCGCTTTCGCAGATCCACCTGAGGGATTCAAAACCCGTCGCGGGAACATCCCTCACGGTGAGTTGGAAATGATCGAGTATGATTCCAAGACGGTTGGAACGCGTCGCAAGATGCTAGTTTACACACCACCTGGTTATTCAACCGAAAATAAATACCCAGTGCTTTACTTGCTGCATGGCATTGGTGGTGATGAGACAGAATGGCAGCGATTTTGTCAACCAGAAAATATCCTCGACAACCTGCATGCCGATGGCGAAATTGAACCCATGATCGTTGTCAAGCCCAATGGTCGCGCCCAAAAGAATGACCGAGCCGAGGGCAATGTATTCGCCAGCGCGCCAGCTTTCGCCAATTTCGAAAACGATTTGCTTAACGATGTGATTCCCGCCATTGAGGATAAGTATTCCGTTTATACGGATCGCGAGAACAGAGCTCTGGCGGGACTATCGATGGGCGGCGGCCAATCCTTAAACTTCGGCCTCGGTCACCTCGACGTGTTCGCCTGGGTCGGCGGGTTTTCATCAGCCCCCAACACAAAACCGGCTGCCGAACTAATTCCCGATCTGGAGATTGCCCGGGATAAATTGAGACTGCTATGGCTGGGTTGCGGAAACAAGGATGGCTTGATCCGCATTAGCCAGGGAGTTCATCAGTTTCTTAAAAAACAGAACGTTCCGCACATCTGGCACGTGGATGGCAATGGCCATGATCCAACGGAATGGGCCAACAATCTTTACTACTTCGTACAACACATTTTCAAAGGAGATACGCCGAAAGTATCGAACTCTTCGGCAGAATCCAAACTTGTGATTCGAGTAGCGTGCGGGGCCGATCAGCCATACACTGACAAAGATGGCAACCTTTGGCTGCCCGATCAAGTCGATGCTCCCGGCGCATCATTAGAGCCATTGGATGGAATGACCATCGAGAGGTACGAACAATACGAGGTTCCCGATGTCGCGTTCCCAGAGATATTCCGGAGAGAACGCTACAGCATGAGCGCGTACGAGTTCAATCTTCCCAACGGCAAGTACACCGTCCGCCTGCATTTTGCCGAGACTTTTACAGGCATCACCGGAGTTGGAGATCGTATATATTCGTTTGCTGTGCAGGGTCAAGAACCAGTGAAAGATTTTGATATCTATAAGGAGGCCGGTGGTCCGTACAAAGCGCTTCAGTTCGAGTACAAAGGTGTAGAAGTGACCGACGGCAAACTGAAAATTACGTTCACGCCGAATATCGAAAATCCTGCGATTAACGGCATCGAGATATTTTCAGACTAGACAAAACCGCAATGTGATAATAAAGGGAGTGGATTGTGAGCATAATAACAAGTTTCATCCATTCAATCCAAGATTGCTTTATACGATCCAAAAGGAGAAACAAAGCAATTACTACAATCCAATCCTTTAACCTTTTAAACAATCGACTCTGAACTTTTGTTAAGCGATTACGAAATTCTTGTTATAGGTAGAGAAGCCTTGACGCTGGAAAGTCACCTTAAAGGAATCAAAAAACGCTCCACCAAAAACTGGTGGGGCGTTCGTGTTTCTTTGTATATAACAACTGCGATTAAATGGAAAAGCCGTTGTAATATTCGGATTTGAGAAACGGTTCGGCTTTGTCAGTGTTGGTTGCTTTCATGTTTTCGCCATCCCAGTAGAGCATCTCTCCGGCGCCAATCGCCGCATTACCCAGCATCGCCATTTCTGTCGGGTATGCGCTGTACTCGAACACGCGGCAGCAGGACCGATGGGGGGGCGCCATATTTGAAACAGCGGTAATCACCTAAATCTATAAAACATTTATCCCCCAAGCCTGGGTGAGGTTAGGAGGCAATGACATTAAGTTATTTCATCCTATCTTTGGTCGTTTGATCAAAGGCTGGACACAATGTCGTCTTGCCCTTGGCGCACAGTAGATTAAATGCGAAGGTTAGTTAATTTTTTCTTACTCAAAAGTCTTGTTATATAAGTTTTCATCATTATCGAAACAACCAGAGAAGAAAAGGATTGCGTTCTTGTTTTCGATGGTAACGGGGGAGTCTGAAACGTAGTTTCTCATCCGGCCGCCCAATATTGATACAGTCAGTTTTTGGTCGCCTCTCACAAGTAGATAATCCCAGGACATTTTTTCTGGAACAGTTGTTAATGCTGTGTTTTCTCCAGAAAAAGATTCAACATTCGTAAGCGATGTATGACCCTCTCCTTCAATAATTATGGGGTGGATATTTTTTATATCTTCGCCGGTATTGGCGATAATTGAACCTTGCGCAATTTGCCAGTTACGATTTTTTGTATTGCTGCCGCGTTTCAAAATTCCGACTGCAACACAGTCGAGATTGAAGTTGGTTAGTTGTCCATAGGTTTCACTGCCTAATAGAATCCCGCCATAGGTTCCGAATGTAAATAAGTCTATTATCTGAGCATTATCAGTATGATTTATTGCATATGCAAAACTTTTTTTGGCAATTACGGCATCAACAACTTCTCGACTATATTGTCCGCCGATATATCTTTGAATGGCCGGATTAACATGACAATGCAAAATACGAGGAATATCATAACAATAGTCAATGCGTATAAATTCTCCACTGAGTGGATAGCCATAGCAATGTTCAAAGGTCATTAATTCACATGCGAATTTGCGTTTTGCATTAAAATCAAATGCCAGATATTCACCGTAAAAAGTCAAGCAGGAAAAATAGACTCCCTGCGTATTGCTCGTATCGGAAACTTTAATGGTTGCTTTATATGGAATAATTGATTTAGGATCGCGAATGGTTTGTTCGGGATACCAAAACTGAATCCCTTTAATTTGAGAACCGGTTTCCACTGTTATGAAAGGGTTATCTTGATCTGTAATTTTGAAGACGCTGCCGACGGGCTGTTTCTTGGTTTGATGAACTGTTCCGCGTGGAGTTGGGCCATGAACGCCAATAAGGGAAACATTCTTTTTCAGGATAATGCCGCCATCAATATGGTATGGTTCGTCAGATGCTTCAACCTGTAAAGCGGCGCCACGCACTGACGCCCAGTCGATAGCCTTTTGAAGGTTCATTTTGTTCAGGGCTGCACTGTTTTCCGGTTTGACGCCGAATTTCTGGATACTTGTTATGTCCGCAGCGTTTAAATTATTAATGCTGAATATGAGTACAAACAAAACTAATAATCTATTTTTCATTTTACACTCCACTTTATCATATAGAGCAGTTTTCGTTTCTTGACGCTTTCATATTGTACAGAGTTTTTATTTTTCAACCACTCTAATAAGCATCCACATAATTATTGCGTTTGCTCTTGATATTCATTCTCTCAGGATTCTTACTTAAATCATGAGGATATTCATTGAGATGATACATATAAATATCCACCAATTATGGTAGTTATGAAAACCTTTGTTGACTTTTTCGCGTTGCTTTAGTAATATCGGAATTGAATCGATATATCGTATTATTAAAATCCATCGAAAGCAACATACTAATTGCTTGTAAAAGGGGATAAGACAATGAGAAGAAATAGAATGATTTCTTTGGGCTGTGTTGTTGTAACAGCGTTTCTGTTCGCGGCAATTCCCGGATTCTCACAAGTAGGAATTTTCGAAAATAACATAGACATAGGAGATGTTGGCGTTCCCGGAACAGCCGTTTTCCAAAACGCAGAGTATGTAGTAACCGGCAGCGGAGCGGGAATCGGCGATGCAACGGACAACTTTCATTTTGTTTACAAGGAAATGAGCGGGCCGTTTACGATTTCCGCAAGGCTGGAGGTCGATCCCTTCGAGAGTTCAAGCAACGAAGTGAAAGTGGCCTTGATGATTCGCGATTCTCTCGACACGGACGCCGTGCATTTCGATATGTTCGTACGTAACGACGGTCAATTGGATACTGAATGGCGCGAGACGGCGGGCGGGGTTCTGGACCGTAAATCCAACTATCACTGGCGGCATGAATTGATCCCCTTCGATATACAGGACGGCGCCCAGCTGGTCCGCCTGGGCAACACTTTAATGAGTTATTACATTGATTACGATACGGGTCAGCCGATTCTGCACGAGGTGCGAGTGCTGGATAATCTATCCGATCCGGTTTACGTCGGATTGGCCGTAACCTCTAACGAGAGGGACGCCTCGACTATCGGTTACTTTCCTGATGTCAAACTGACGGTGATTCCCTTTTTGGCGCAACGCACCGTTCCGCAAATTATATATAAAGGTGGAACTACCGTTTCCGGCATCAAAATCAATCTGGATGGGTTGATTGACCCCACAACCCCGACAACAGTGGAAGAAAATATTCCCGCAGGTTTGACAGCGACCAATATCGTGACCACGGTTGGCGACGCCCAAATCACCGATAATAAAATTATCTGGGATATTGGTAATGAGACCGGTTCAGCGGAAATGAGTTATGATCTGGAGATACCTTCTGCAGACGCTCCCATCATCAGCCTACTCTGTGGCAGCGTAACCAAGGGAAGCGAATCCATCAATTTAAAGGATGTCATGTTAAAACATGCAATCGGTCTGGGACCGGATTGGAAGATCGGCGCGAACGGCGTCTGGGCGGTCATCGATGGAGTTTTGAAGCATTACGCCGATTCGGGTCTCGATCCGAAACACATTTGGATTGAGAAGGATTTTGGCGGTCAAGACTATACCATTCGCGCCGATGTAATGATGACCAGCTGGGTGGACGATGACCTTTCCCGGTCAGGAGTTATGATTCGCTGCAATCCCGAACCGGATGCCAGTGGTTCCAGTGAGATGGCGCTGAACCTCATGTTTCATGACGACGTGAACAGCGTGGATATGCTCAACGATCATGTCGAATGGGCTTCGAGAAGCGATTACGCCTGGGAACTCAATCAATGGTACACAATGACCCTGATTGGTGAAGGTACTCTTGTGACTGGCAGCATCGTCGAAAAAGGCGGCGCCGACATTTTCGAACTACCGCTTTGGGATAATGCATCCAACAGCGAACGCACTGGATATCCCGGTCTGGCGGGCAGCACCGAAATCGGTATAACATCTCAATTTGATAACGTCGAAGTTCTGGTCGATGGGCAAGTCGTTTTTTCGGATAATTTCGATATTGCCGTAGGAGTAATGGACTGGTCTATTTATTAAGCCTCTGCAATGCAAGCGCCCGCTGGAATTCAGTGACGATAGTTTAATAAAATCGGAAGTGATCGCATCAAGGGCTGAGCGCATTGCGCTCTTGCCCTTGGCGCCCGTCCGTCGATTCAGTTAGTGTGGATATAAGCATTTAGTACCTGATCCCTCGACATCTCAACTGTCTTTTTGCTATTATGTGGTTAAGACTCAATAGACACAAAATTTTAAAGCAAAAAGATAAGAGCCAGATGAACCATGAATAAAAATTATTACAACCACAAAGCATTTACGCTTATAGAATTGTTAATTGTAGTTGCGATTATCGGCATTCTGGCGGCGATTGCCGTGCCCAATTTTCTTAACGCGCAAACCCGCGCCAAAGTGGCCCGGTCACAGGCTGATACCAAGAACCTGGGAACCGCCATCGAGTCGTTCAGGATTGACCGTGGATTCCTGCTGATTGATATCTGGGATGATGATGGTGAGATATGCCTGGGGCTTCTGAATAAATATTTCAGTAAAATCGCTAATCCTCAGAAAGGCACCCGGTTAATGCGTGATGTTATGGCGCCGCTGACCACGCCGACTAACTACATAGCATCGATTCCCCAAGACCCATTTTTACGGGAGCCAAAAAAACAAGCCGCTAGTGAAACATGGAGCGGCCAACTTGATACCTATACCTATGTCGATCATGATCCCCGCTGCACTGATGCATGGTCGCCCCATAATCATAATATTGACGCCTATCAACCAAGCAACCAGGGCTTTCCCGGTTCTGTCAGACCTTTAACCCGGGGGGAATTTGCGCTGATTGGAAGCGGGCCGGATGGCAGCATCGTCCAAAGCGGATTCCGCGGGATTCCTTATCAATCTTCAAATGGATTGAGAAGCGCTGGTAATATCTCGTATCGTTCCGGCGGTGGGTTTGATGGCGGTTGATCAAGAGCTGAGCGCAATGCGCTCTTGCCCTTGGCGTTTATTTGAAATAAACCTGTTTCGCTCAAGTACTGATTTTTTGGCATGCCTGGATGATGAAGAGGATTTTATCATCGGGTACATTCTCTTCGATATCGGCAAAGACAATATCGCAGGGAGCATAGGTTTGAGCAATGCGAAGCAGGTCTTGTTCTATTTCCTCTTTTGATCCATTGAGCAGTTTTGTCGGGGGATACATAATCGCTCGACGAGTTTCAGGGAAGAGGTCTCGCGCCCGGTTCAGATCGGACTCCATCCCCATATCAATATAGCCGACATTGGTGATGGAAGCATAAGCATTCAAATAGGGATCGGCTTTCCACGCGCAGTTGTGTATGCCGATGCATTCAAATGATTCCGCAATTTTACGATCAAAGGGAAGAATCAATCTCTCATAATGTTTGGGCGAGATCATGTTAACCAGACAATTGCTGATTGTGAAAAATCGGATATCCACGCCGCTTTTGCGCTGGCGTTCCTGAATTAGTTGAGCCGCTTCGATCATTGTGGCGCATATACATTCAAACAATTGCAAGCATCTATCAGGATCATCAATCAGATCGATGAATATCTTTTCGCCGCGCAGCCGATGCGCATTATTCAATATTCCCTGCCAATTGATGAAACCCGTGATTTTACCTTCATGATCAGCAATCCAATCGAGTTGCTCTATCAGTTTATTGAAAAATGAGTTTTCCACCAGATGCGGAGGTTCCAGTTGATCAATTTGTTCATTGCTGAAATATTTTTTTATAGCAGTAGGCCACTGGTTAGAGAAATACTGTATAGGGATTCCATAAATCGCCGCGATGGTATTAGCGCCAAATGTTCCAGTCAGCAAATCAAGCGGCTCATCCGGTTGATTCACTAAACCAATAGAAGTATCAGGAAACCGTCTTCTAATCTCCTGGCGCATAGCAATAATCGCGTCACGTCGACACGCTGGATTATTATGCCATTGCCCGCCAAAATCTATTCCCAGGGATTGATGAAACCACTGCGGAGTGAATCCGATTTCCGGCCGCAGTAATGGTTCATCGCCTTGCGCATACCGGCGCGTAGCGGGAGCGGATAGAGCTATATAACTGATGAGTTGTTTCATAATAGTGGCCTTTTGATGAGTCGGTGAGACTGATCCATCCTACGCTTGGGGTAGGTGATATTTCCCCCTTACTTTAATCCTCTTCCGCCGGGAGAGGGGAAGACGCGGTTAACATAATGACATTGGCTTCTTGTGGCGCTCAAAACTCTTTGGTATACACAGAGTGCATCTATCATCGGGCTGCCATGAAGGATTTAGCCTATAATATCGTAAACTCCCGCTTGACTAAACCTGTCCTTTTCTGAGAGAATAGAACCTAAGAATATTATCTCTTTGGCAGTTCAATGAAATATCAATCAAAAAGCGAGAGGTCAATTATGCCTGACAATACAGATGCAAATTCACCAAAACATGTTAGCCGCCGTTCATTTCTGGCACGTTCGGGCGCTGTGGCCGCATCCTGTTCCATTATCAACGCCAACCTGGTTCATGGATCATCGGCCAATTCTAAAGTAAAACTGGGGCTGAGCGGTTGTGGAGGCCGGGGCATTTGGATATCGCGTCTATTCGCAAAACACGGCGGTTATATTCTCAGCGCTGTGGCGGATTATTTCCAGGATCGGGTTGACCGATATGGAGATTTATTTGAAATTCCGCAGGCGCAGCGCTATACCGGACTATCAGCATATAAGCGTATGCTCGAAAAGGGCGACATAGATGCTATCGCCGTCGAAAGCCCGCCCTATTTCCACCCCGAACAAGCGGCGGCTGGAGTGGACGCGGGAAAACATGTATACGTCGCCAAGCCGATTGCGGTTGACGTCCCCGGCTGCCGGACTATTGAAGCCAGCGGTCATAAAGCGACCCGTTTGGGGCTCTGTTTCCAGATCGATTTCCAAACCCGCGCCAATGATTTCTACAAGGAAGCGTTGCGCCGCGTGCATGATGGAGATATCGGGCAGTTAGCCTTTGGTGAAGCTTACTACCATGCGGGATTCCCTTTTCCACCGCATATTGAATATATGAAAGCTGATCCTACTAATCCTGAAAACCGCCTGCGCGGGTGGGGATTAGACAAGGTTCTGTCGGGAGACATTATTACCGAACAGAATATTCACACTCTGGATGTTATGAATTGGATCATGGGTGTTCCGCCAATACAGGCCAGTGGCGCCAATGGTCATAAAGTACGTGACGACGGCGGCGATTGCCATGACTCATTCATGCTGGTTTATCAATATCCCGATAACGTGGGCGTATCTTTCACATCGCGCCAGTTCGAGGGCTATAAATCAGACGGGGGCATCAAGAACCGCATGTATGGTTCGGATGGCGTATTGGAAACTGAATACGGCGGAGAGGTTCTGATTCGCGGCAAGAAAGCCTATAAAGGCGGCAACACCGGCCCTATATTTGAGGAAGGCGCCGCCAACAATATCGCCACTTTCCATAAAAACATCATGGAGAAGAATGTCGATAACCCCACTATCGAACCAAGCGTGCGCAGCAATCTGATCACAGTTCTGGGACGCAGCGCCGCCTACTCCGGCGATATTGTGACCTGGGATGAGATGCTCAAAAAGGCTGAAAAGTTGGAGTTCAAGACTAAAGGTTTGAAAGATTAAAATAATCGCTTTATTATAAACCAATTAAATCAAGCCCCCTTTTAACACAGGGGGCTTTTTTATTCCCTTAAGTGAGATACATTCGTTTTAATAGAATAATAGAGTGGTTATTAAAATTATGTTCGATTCAATAAATAAATATATGGTCTATGCAGCGATGGGGCTTGCGATTCTGTTTTGGGGATCGGCCTTTACCGCAATATCTATAGGATTAGAAATATTCGGCGCTGGAGAACTGGCTGTATTGAGATTTAGTACGGCCAGTGTGTTGGCGGGAGTTATCTGGTTTGGAAAAATCGGATTGCCTCAGCGCAGAGACGCGCCGCGGTTGATCATTGTCAGCCTCTTCGGCATCACCAGTTATCACTTGCTGTTAAATTTCGGGCAGCGCGTGGTGCCTCCCGGAACGGCTTCTCTTCTGGTGCAAACCGTTCCGATGTGGACTGCTCTGTTGGCCAGCTGGTTTGGCCGGGAGCATATCCGCTCCAGGGAGTGGCTGGGAGTGGCCATCGCTTTTAGCGGCGCGGTTATCATTATCATAGGCCAAGGCAAGGGGATTTCTTTCTCCAGCAGCGCGTTTTTGATTCTAGCGGCTTCTTTCTCAACAGCGGTTTATTTTGTGTTCGGGCGTCCATTGACCATCAAGTATGGATCGATCTGTTTCACCGCCTGGAGCCTTTGGATTGGAACCGTTCCCATGTTAATCTTTCTACCTTCAGCAATTACTCAACTGCCCAATGCTAGATTGGCGTCAATGCTGGCAGTGCTTTATCTGGGAGTTTGTCCGACGGTGATCGCTTACGCTATATGGATGAATTCCATGAAGAAAATCGGAGCAAGCAGAACCGCTTTTTTCTTGTATATATCACCTATTGTAGCCATATTTACGGCATGGTTATGGTACGGCATCATACCAACAATGCTGACTTTCGCCGGTGGAGCGATGGCCATTGTTGGAGTTGTTATTATTAATTCCAAGAGAAAACTAAACAAGTAAATACAGAACAGCAATCTCTCCTCTCCCGCCGGGTGTAGACAAAGCGAAATTGCATCTCCTAATTTATTACTTCAAAAAATCAAATTTTCTTATTGAGGCTTCATTGCATATATGTTAGGATGCTTAAGGCGCTGGAATGCGTCATAGCCAGGTTGGTTAAAAGCGAAGCGTAGCCCACCTGAACCACTTGTTTAAGGAGAATAAGTAATGCGAATTACATTTGTAATTATGCTGCTCATCGTTATGGCATCACCTGTTTTCGCCGGGACGATTACTGTAGCGCAGGACGGATCCGGTGATGTCAACAGCATCCAGATTGCCGTCGCCACCTCCGCCAATGGCGATGAGATTATCATCCTGGATAGCGCTGTTTATGAAGAAGACCTTACGGCTGGCGCCGGGGCTGGTTTTGCGGCTCAGTTCACCCTGAAAGCCGCTGAAGGTCAAACGCCTACTATCCGTGCGGTAAACACTGCAGAACGCCTGGGAGACTTGGGCATCCCAGGAATTGACCGTCTTGGCGTTCTTGCGTCAGGGTGCGTGGGGGCTGTGTTTGAAGGCATCATCTTCGAGAATCAAACCACCGAAGTATCCGCCAACGATATCTCCAGCGCCATAGCTTTGATGGATTGCAATGATACCACGCTGCGCAACTGCACTATCCGGGGCGCCGGTGGAGAAGGAACGGCCTACGAAGGATTTAATTTCGGCATCATCATATATGGAGCGACTCTGGCGCCTGTCGGCATCGTCATGGATAATTGCCTGGTTGAAGAATGCCACTATGGCGTCCAAGTCATCAAAGCCACTGAGGGCGTTCCCACCGATCCTTCCATCACCCTACGGGGATGCACTATTCAGAATTGCAATGGTAACGGGATCGAGATGGATTGCGCCGCCCTGCCCTCTCCCGCCGATCCCGCCCGGACAGCGAGCGGCGCGGGGCATCTGATCGAAGACACTATAATTACCAATTGTCAGAATCCCGCAACATTGGGCGGCGGCAAGATCGTTTTCCGACGCTGCTCTTTCTTAGGCAACCGTGGTAATGTGAACATCGATAAACAAGCGACAGGAGAATTTCCTATCCTCGCTGAGTTTGACGATGTTGCCATCATCGGTTCGGGAAACATCGGCCTCAGGGTCAAGCATGGTAATGTCAATATGACCAACTGCATCATCGCTGGTTGTTTGCAGGAAGGTCTATTTGTGCAGGAGAATGGTGAAGAAGCCATCGTCACCATCGAACATTGCGATTTTTATCAGAACCTGGTCGACGCGCCGGGATCCTTCGAGTTACGTCTCGAACCGCCTATCGATCAAGATAGAAAAATCAATGTAAGCAATACCAATGTGGTGGGAGTGGCCGGGATGCTCAATGGTAAACTCGATGATTTTGATTATTTCGAAGAGGATTCGCTTATCGCATCCTATTGCAACGTACTAACTGAATTCGAAGCATTTCTTAATGTCACATTGGATAATGAACTATCCGTCGATCCACTGTATGTTAACCCAACCACTGATCCAGACTCATTCAGCCGTGCAGGATTCCAATTACAGGAAAACTCGCCAGTACTGACTGCTGGAAGTAATGGCGGTTATATAGGGTCGCAGGGTTCTGTTCAAGTCGGCGTTTCTGATTGGATGACTTATTAATCTGGGAAATCCAATAAATCCGGCTTGTTGATCTTGCTGTTTGGCTTGATAGTATTAAGAATAAGTATAGCCGCAGCCCGCTTGAGGGGAAAAAAGCGGCCATTTTGTAAGATGGGGAGCATAGGTTATGACAAATAAACCTGATGTGACTAGAAGAGATTTTGTGAAGAGCGGAGCGGCAGCGGCTGCAGTGGTTACTGCGTTTAACGTTCTTCCCTCCAAAGAAGCAAGAGCGGCGGCGCCGGTTACTGTAGGTCTGGTCGGATGCGGCGGTCGTGGACGCGGCGCTATGATGAATAGCATCCAGGCCTGTGAAGATGTTCAAATCAAATATCTGGTTGATATTTTTCCTGATCGAATTGAACTAGCCAAAGCTGAACTGGAAAAACTAGGCCGTCCCACAGATATTGAGACCTTCCTGGGCTTCAAAGCCTACAAAGAAGCGATCAAGATTGAAACTGATTATGTAATTCTGGCTACTCCACCCTGCTATCGTCCAGAAACTCTGGAATATGCAGTTGGTCTGAAACGAAACGTTTTCATGGAGAAACCGGCGGGCGTTGATCCTCCTGGAATCCGCCGCATTATTGCGGCAGGTGAAAAAGCCAAACAATCAGGCTTGAAAATTGTTGCAGGCTCGCAACGCCGCCATCAGGCTGAGTATATTGAAGC
Source organism: bacterium (assembly GCA_963662285.2). Classification (GTDB taxonomy): domain Bacteria; phylum Hinthialibacterota; class Hinthialibacteria; order Hinthialibacterales; family Hinthialibacteraceae. The sequence goes on along the minus strand of CAXXMV010000006.1, from coordinate 460,452 downwards.
TATCGATAAAATCCGTAATGGCGCTATTGGTGATGTCATTAACGCCCAGACTTTCTGGTGCGGCGGCCCTATCGGATTCGGCGACAGAAAACCGGGTATGACCGATCTGGAATGGCAGATGCGCAGTTGGTATCACTTTGGCTGGTTATCGGGCGACCATATCGTTGAGCAACACGTCCATAACCTGGACGTCATCAACTGGATCGTCGGCGATCATCCGGTTAAAGCCTATGGTTCGGGTGGACGCGCATGGCAAGAGCGCGGCGACATCTGGGATCATCATTCCGTCCATTATCAATTTGGAAACGGTCTAAATGTGCTCAGCATGTGCAAACAAATCCCCGGTCAGGGACGCGTTGAAGAACGGGTACAAGGTTCTAAAGGTTCCGCCCGTACATCACAAGGCGGCCCCTGGTTCCTGCTGGATGACAAAGGTAAAGATATCTGGCGTCACCAGGGAGAGCAGAGTTCTCCTTACGTCCAGGAACATGCCGACCTGATTGATTGCATCCGCAAGGATAAGCCAATCAACGAAGCGCGCAACATCGCCGAAAGCACCATGACCGCTATCTTTGGACGCATGGCCGAATACGCCGGTAAAGAAATGACCTGGGATGAAGCCATCAAATCCGATGAATCTTATCCTATATATTATGAATTAAGAGACCTGCCCAAAGTTCCCATCCCTGTACCCGGTGGACAGATATACACTGGCGAAGAAGGTTGGAAACCCGGCTGATCTTGATCTTATAATATAGGTGGTTTTGGTGGGCTACGCTTTCGCTTTTAGCCCACCCTACGTGCTACATGCTTTTTAGTCCACCTACATGCGGATAATTTATCACTTACGGGCTGTCATTTGGGCAGCCCGTTTTCTTTGTTAATCTCTCTACTAATGTTTTAACCCTTAGATAATCTGTTAAAATTTTGTTATTGTATCGCATGATTGTGAAATGTTTTTTTTTGAATTCGTTGTTTTTGGAGTTTGTTATGATTAAAAACAGCCACTATTTTTCTTCGTACAGCATTAACTTTATTAGTATTATTCTATCTGATGCTTTGTTTACCGTGTACAAATGAAGCTCAGGCGACCTCTCCACAGCAATTTGACAACGCTAACTCAATTGTCATCACCTCTATCTTCGATAATGTAAATCCTGATGACGGGCTGGTTACGCTTCGGGAAGCGATGACTATCGCCCATAGCGGAGGGACTACGGAGAATGGCGAAGAACCACTGAATAGAATGTTTGGGGTATGGTTATATTAAAATGGTTACTGCTACTGTCAAATGGCTTTTTGCTGAAACAAAAGTTAATATGAGATGTGAAGATAATTTGTCTTTCATGCGTTCATTAGCAGATGAAAGCATGAATCTTATTGTCACATCTCCACCATATAATATAGGCAAGAATTATGAAAAGAGAATCACTTTAGATAGTTATATTCACCAGCAGATACAAACAATTTCTGAATGCGTCCGCTTATTGCATCCAAATGGTTCAATTTGTTGGTAGGTTGGAAACCACATTCAAAAAGGTGAGATTTTTCCATTAGATATTTTCCTATATCAAATAATTAAAGAGCATAGTCTAAAACTTCGGAATAGGATTGTGTGGCGTTTTGAACATGGTTTGCATTGTTCTAAAAGACTTTCGGGAAAGTGGATGTCCTTAGACAGTAATTGATGGAGTAATCCGACGTGGTGGGATATTAAGAAATGTTGGAATTCCCTATGTATTGTTCAATTGCATCATAAATAGACAAGAAACCTGTACTGATGAAAATCAGAACGGAAAACATGAAGAGTGGGAAGCATTTACAGATTGGATTGGATTGGATTGGAAAAAAGAGATTCTGATGATTTATGATGACAAAAAAGCCAGACTAAACTGGCTTTTTTTAAGTAGCGCATATAAATGTATAATACTATGAACTCTAGCCTGGAATTGATCTTATTTCTTTTTGTAAACTTTCACATAATCAACAATAAACACGTCAGGAAATACGGCATTCTTCAGTTCTTCCTTTTTCGAGGGAAGTTCCATACTGAGGATCATGTATTCTTCAATATGAGATATTGCAGTGGTTACCTCATAGAACTTATATCCATCGATAAAGAAGACATATTTTTCAGGCGTCCACTCCAAGGCAAAGGTATGAAAGCCTTGGCTTACGCCCTTTAGGTAACTTTGCATACCATGAGTGGTCTGCTGATTTGGTCCGTAGGCCCAATGAACATTATGCGAAACAATGTCGGTTCCAAGTTTTTTGAAGAATTCCATAATATCTATTTCAGCGCCGAATTTTGCAGGATCTTCGCCTTTGGCAATGTCGGTTGATTGAATCCAAAACGCCGCCCAGACGCCCGGCGACTTTTGCAGCTGCGCCCTGCACTCGAAGTAGCCGTATTTGGTCATGAAATGATTTTGAGTTCCAACGGCGCTTATCTGAATTTTGTCATCTTTGACGAAAGCAGACAATTTCAGGAATCCGTCTTCGACTTTAACGGCTTCAGGGGAAACAAAACCCAAGGCCCGCGGCCCTACGCCTCTGACCTCCCATTTTTCATTATCCAGTTTGTCCCCATTGAATTGATCTTCCCAAAAAAGTTTGTACCCCATACTTTCCGGAGTGTAACGGGTCTGCGACATCGGGTCTTGGGGTGGTCTCTGTGCGAAACAGGGGCTAGATAAGAGAATCAAGGAAATAATCAGGGGTAACGTTTTCATTATAAATCATCCTTTGGTAGAAAATATGAATATAAATTACATCCATGGCGCTATCAAACCATCATGCAGAGCAATAGCGTCCAGTCCCTCCCGGAAAACCTGGCTTACTGTGTCACAAGCATGTGAATTGCGGAATGTTCTCTTGATAAGGTAGCCTTATGGTTATTAGAATTCAATGTTTCACAACATTAAGACCGTACTAATACGAACCTTCCGGCTATTATGAAAAAACAGTCCAGAGTGATTTTCAAAAATACTTACACATGCGGGGCGCCGTATCTACAAGGAATGATCAAGAGATTCGGTACTGATTGAAGATTGTGACTCTGTTTCTAATTCAACCGGATACAGATAGGCTTTAATATCATTAAACAAAACACGGGTCGGCTTACTTTGTGTTGAATAATTAGATATCAAAAACAATAGTTCTTCCTGAGCCACGCTGACGCCAGTTAATCCACAGATTTTCATGGTTTGCGGCGCTATTTTTGTAATATGAGTTCCCGAATCGTCGATAGAAAACGTATGGGACGCAATATTTTTGGCGGACCGGGGATGAATAAGTTCAATTTTCACCCCACCGGATTCGATGACCATTTCAAAAGAAACGGCTAAACGACGTCCCGCAGGAACTTTGGGGATGACGTTATAAGCCCGAAAAGAACCGGAACGGGCATTCGATTCGAACTGCATTATGGTATTGCTTTTTCCGGCGCCTTTGGTTATCCGGTTCAAAGTTCCCCCTTGACCGATGCGCCAGCGTTCAAACGGTTCGGCTCGCTCGAAATCCCAATAAACTAAAGCCGGATAGTTGTTTTTCACTTTTTGCGGTACAACGGTAACATCTCCACCCTGGAACGATCCAAGATGGATTTTATCTTGCTTATCCACTATCCTCACAAAAACATCAGACGCTTGAAAACTTTCAGACGCTTCGAAATACAAGTCTAAAGAATCGTTGCTGGATTGAACAGCGACCGGATTTTCTCCCATGGGAGGCCATCGCCATCCGAAGGAGTAATTACGGTTGCCATGCAGACGGTCGTCAGCCCAGATATCAATCCTTTGAATCTCATCAGAAAACGGTTTAACGTTCAAATGGATGTCGGATATACCGGGCTGCCACCAGGAGGAACCTGATGTGAATGTATGGACCAAATCCATTCCATCCTGCCCAAGAGAAACGACTTCCAGAGGATGAATAACCGGTTCCTCGATCTGGAACCGTTCGAGGATGCGTTTTTTCATCGTGGCAACTAACGCCTGGTTTTGGTCTGTGATATCTTCCAATTCGTTTGGATCGTTTTGCAGATTGTATAAAACCGTGCGGTCTGAATCCCGATAATAAATGAGTTTATACTGATCTATAATTAGGCACTTACGCTCTTCGCCTTTACGGATTCCTTCGGCGATGGCTTCTTTTTTATCCAAAGTCGCCTCTATATTTTTCATTAAAGGAACAAAACTTTCCCCCGATAGTTTCTGATCCAGACTAAGTCCCGCTAAATCGAGTATTGTGGGAAATACATCGACAGATTCCACGATGGACTTTATTCGATATCCGGGTAATTCCATTTCCGGGTAGCTGCATATAAATGGAACGTGCAACAAGGTCTGGAACATGGTGCGGCCATGTCCGATGGGACGCCCATGCGGATTCACGAATTCCTCTCCATGATCACTGGTTACCACAACAATGCTATTCTTATAAAGCCCCAATCGTTTTAAGGCGTTAGTGAGTTTACCAACCTGTTCATCAACATAAGCGACTTCGCCAAGATAGGCAGCTTCATCGATATTTTTAGCCTTTCGTTTAATACTCAAATTATATTTATCAGGCGGAGTGTAAGGATTGTGTGGATCGAGAATGTGCAGAAATACAAATAAAGGGATGTCTTCCGGCGCCTGTTCAATCAGTTTGACCGCCTCTTCCACTCCCAGATGGGCGGTGGGCAAGGCAATGCGTCCCCAGGGGTCGGTCATCCCGCTACCAGCTGCGTAATCGGTGTAGTTATAAAATCCCCGGTGAAATCCGAACGCAGCAGAAATCAGAATATTATTGTAAAAACCATAGGTTAAATAGCCCGCCTTTTGAAACACCTCAGAGATAACGGTGTGTTCTTCACTTAATTTATTTTTCTTCAAATAGACCGGATTAGCGGCATTGTGTTTTGAATCGCGCAGCATCCGACCATGAATATGCGGATAAACGCCTAGAAGGATTGTTGGAATGGATGTTTCGGTATGTGGAGATTGAACGATCATGTTTTCGGCCAGAATTCCTCCTTCCGCCAATTTATCGAGGTGGGGAGTCACTGGCGCTGCCTGACCATAGCAACCCAACGCATCCGATCTCAGCGTATCGATCAGGACAAAAAACACATGAGGATGCCTGGATTCATTGGATACAGGATGGGTTACTAACAGAGGGCTGATAGAGACCGGATTTTGATCCTGGGAGGGATCGAATGAAAGGACGGAAAATACCAGCCGAATCGTTTCACCGGAATAACGGTTAAGATCAATCACCCGGTCCACCCAATCTCCCGCGATTGATGATACGATTTCCTGTTGCAGCAGATTGGCCTTGGAGTCAAAAATATCCAGCTGGAGAACAAGGGAATTGGGTTTTATTTTGGCGTATACCTGCCCAGCTCCAAAGAGTAATTTACATTTTTCATTGACAAGACCTTGAAAAGAAACAGCAGTTCCAGGCAGAACGTTCAATGACATTCGTGTTTGACTGGCAATTTCAACTTGCTGAAGATTAGCTTGATTAGTTAAAAGATTCGTGACTGATTTTTCACTGAGATGAAATGATATAGGGATTACTGTATCACCCGTATTGGGAGTAAACACGCTAATCGCCTGCCGGGGGGCTGGTTTTTCATGCGTTCCACCCGCATAACCCAAAGCGCGTAATTGTTCCATTCCCGCAACATCTAAAGATAAGTCATCAGGGATATCTTCTTCAACTAATCCCTCTTCCGCTAATCCTGCTTCATCTATCACTCTTGAATAGTCTTCAGGGGAATTTAACCATGTCACTCCTATTGTGATAAACAGAGCAAAGAGCAAGATAACTATAATCCAGGTTTTTTTCATATTACGATTCTCATGATGATTTTGCAATTTTTTAATGAATATAACACTTATAAAGAAAAAGGGCTGGACAAGCGTTCATCCAGCCCTTCGTAATTCAATGGATTAACGATTCCATAACTCGTTAATATACTTCCCAATCCAGCACATTGGTGGCAGGGCCGCCTAGAATCAGATCGCCATAAGACGCTTCATTATGACAATGACCATTCCAGGTAATCTGTTGACCCGCATCCTTTTCGTTGGGCGGATCCGAATCGTCTTCATTGACGCAGATGTCGAAACCGATCACATCCCTGGCTGGATCATCGAACAGGGAACTCTTCTTGACGCGATATTCGGCAATATAACCAGTATCGGTCAATGATGTCAGAGCATACCAATCACGATCATCTTCAGGACCATAGAAGACTACCTCAACTTCGGAGGCTTCGTTATCCCGCCAGGATTGGTTGGTGGTAATTACGAGCTGGCCGCCAAAATGGAATCCGGTCTGCCCGGTTCGCCCAGAAGTATGAGTGTGATTTCCATCGATAAATATTTCCACCGAGTCATCATACCATGTGCTACCGTTTCCTGATTCCGGATCGGTGCTGTCCGCGAATACCTCTTCGTCTTTTACATCAAAGGCGACATAGAGATAGTCCGCATCATGCATGACCCAAAAGTCGAAAGATAGATCGGCCAGGTCTTTGGGCACTGTGCTGCCAGTATATGGTCCATAAGGCATACCACCCTTACCAGTTGCAGCGCTGGACCAGATCGACTCGTCCATTTTACCGTCGATTACAACTGCGTCTGTTATCAATGGAGCAGTAATGGAACGTCTACCGAATTCGAGCGCCCCATAGGTATCTTCTTGATGACTTGCACCGGTCCAGAGAATTTGATAATCGGCGCTGGAAGAACCGGAATCGTCGGCGTCATTCATTGCGACATTAAATCCGATTTTACTACCAAAAACAGGATTTCCGATTTTTGAAAGTTTTATGCGGAATTCATAATTCGATCCGTCAGCGTTGTCATTATCAAACACGGATGCGAACCAATCCGCTTCCGGCGTATCACCAAAAACGGGATTTCCTGCTTCTGCGTGGCGAATCGCTCCAGCGGAAGTTATGACGAACTGTCCGCCTGTCGCATATTCTGCAGATGGATCAGGAAGGCTGTTTACACTTCCCGGAGTCCGGCTGAAATCACCATCCACAAAGATTTCCACGGAATCTTCGTACCATGTTGCTTCGTTAACGCTGTCTGGAGGTAGATGGTTGACGTAATCCCAGTCCTGCGTTGCCACTGCGACATAGAGATATTCATCGTCATACAATGTCCATACGCGGAAAGAAGCATCTGCATCATCTTCTGGTCGATCTCCATTATTCTGACCAGCTATCGCTCCTGTCTGAACCGGATCATCGACATCGAAATCCGGATTGATCCGGACATACCAATCTGATGCATTGGCTGTAGCATTTCCCTGGGTCGCATAAATCCAGGCCTCATCATCCAGGTAGCCATCTATGACAGGAGGAGCTATATCCGGGATATGCGGAATATAGGCAGTAATCTCTGTTCTTTCCTGTGCATAAGTCACACTATTTGAACAAATACATACAGCGAAAAGTGGTAGATATACAAAGCAGGTTCTAAATACAATCGATTTGCTAAACATTCTTTTCCTCTCTTTCTCTGAGTATTTTATTCTTGAACAAAAAAAATTTGTTCAAGATCAACGCTTTTTCACAAATAACAAACAATATTAATTTAATACCTTTATAATATATAATCGATACAATTACAACTCCTTTTTTAACTTTTTTAAATATCCCGAAATCAGCTAATTTTTCATGATTTATCAGGCAGTTAGAGTGGTTTTCAGAATAACGCTGTAATTCGCGATTAGCAAAAACCGGAAAAGGTCGCTTTTTCGATAAACAAACGCAATAATAATCGAACATAATTTAGAAAATCGCTTCACAGAAACGCTATTTCCTCGACGTAAGTTAATTATTTTGCAAGATGGCAAGTAGTAATATTTATAGAAATATTGTAGATTAGAGCGATTCTCAAAATAGCGTGCGTCTATGTGGTTGTTAAAAGTCCCCAAAAGACGGAACTTGTAACAAATCCAACGTTTTCAGGGCGTATTTATTTTGAGAACACTCTAGACTAAAATATCTTGGAGAAATTACATATAAACCATGGTTCAACTAATATTCAATTTTCTTCCTCTTATTATTCTTATCTCTCTATCCTCCCTAACTCACGCATCCATAGAACATAACGATCTGTATTGCGATACGATTCAACAAGACTGGCGTAAGCAGGAACTTGAGAGAAACAGACAGCCAAGCGATCCCAATGCTATCAAGGATGCATTTCAAAGATGCGATATTTTGCTGAATGATTTATCAAAAATGACGGAACCGATGGTGATGAATACCTCCAGTGATTTGGAAATTCTTCAAAGTCTTCGGGAAAAACTCGAAGGCATGGAGGGCTTCAATGAAGAGGAAAGACTTGAATTATATTACAGCATCCGGTGGCTATCTCGTTCGGCTGCTTTAAAGAATCCTCTGTTGGGATCAGAACGAATCGTTTTTATGAAGCGCCGACGATTTATTTGCCAAATGCTTCACGAATATATGGGATACTATTATGACTATGGCGACATTGCTGGAGGAGGAATTCACATTCTCGAAGAGCCGGGGAAATCCTTCAAAACCACAAGCCTCACAGACGCCCGTTTCCCACGCGGTAACTTTACCACCTTGTCGCTCACTTATGACGCAAGAAAGATTTACTTTGCCTTTGCCCAACGCAACGAGAGAAAAACCAACTTTTACTCACCAGACCGGAGCTGTTTCCAACTTTACTCTATGGATATTGATGGCACCAATTTACATCAATTAACTTCGGGCTTGAACGATTATTTTGATCCATGTGAACTGCCAAATAGAGATATCGCATTCATGTCAACCCGCCGGGGAGGCTTCATTCGCTGCAGCGGCGAGTGGGAACCGCTTTTGTCGTATAATCTTCACCGGATGAATCCCGATGGGAGCAACATAAAATTACTCTCTTTCCACGAAACCAATGAATGGCACCCAAGCGTGCTCAACGATGGAGGGATCATTTATACCCGATGGGATTATGTGGATCGTTCCGCAGCTCATTTTCACGGTTTGTGGGTTACGAAACCCGATGGCAGCAATTCACATGCGCTTTTCGGGAATTTCACCCAGCGCATCAATGCGTGTTATCAACCCCGCGCCATTCCCGGTTCTGATAAAATCATGTTTCTGGCAGGAGCGCATCATGCCAGCGTTGGTGGATCGCTGGTCATTCTAGACCCAAATAAAACAGGTCTTGACGCCAAAACGGGACAAGATGATTTTAATTCTATAGAATCCCTGACCCCTGAAATCTGTTTCCCGGAAGCGCCGGGATGGCCTGACGCCTATTTTCACAGCCCCTGGCCTCTTTCAGAAAATTATTTCCTGGTCTCTTACAGCCATGATCCCCTGCCAGGGATGGGTCCAAATGTCACCCGTGATACAGAGACCGGAATTTATCTTTTTGATCGATTTGGCAATCTTGAACTGCTCTATCGCGAAGAAGGCATTTCATCAATGTATCCCATTCCTTTGCGTAAGCGTGAAAGACCATCAGTTATACCCAGTGCTCTCGACTCCAATATGGTTGAGGAAGGCGAGTTCTTTCTGACGGATATAAACAAGAGCCATTTTCCTTTGCCATCATCAAGACCTATTCGAGAGTTGCGCGTCTTTCAAGTCATTCCCAAAAGCGAAACTCACATTGCCAATAAACCCCGCCTGGGATATGCCAACGCCGAATCCGCCCGCATGCTGCTCGGTACGATTCCTGTGGAAAAAGATGGTTCAGCATATTTTCGCGCTCCAGCACGGAAACCCCTCATGTTTCAAGCAGTGGATAAAGCAGGACGCGCCGTTCAGGGTATGCGCAGCATCACTTACCTCCAGCCGGGTGAACGCCGGGGATGCGTTGGCTGTCATGAGTCGGTTGGAACCATAACGTCTCCATCGCAACGCCCCATTGCTATGCTACGAGAACCATCAATCCTCAAACCAGGACCGGACGGTTCCCTGCCCTGGAGTTATACCCGTCTTATCCAACCCATTCTCAATCAGCATTGCATCGGTTGTCATAATGGATCAAAAACGGATAAACAAAATCACCTCGATTTAAGGAGCGATCCTCTCAACGAATTTTCGCTCTCATACGAAAGCATCAAACCATTCGTCAAATGGTATGAATGGGGGGGGTAATACGATTGAGCCTCTTTTGACCCGTCCGGGTAATATGCCTGCTGATGTCAGCGCATTGCCGCAAATCTTATCCGGTCATATTCAAGAGAATAAAGTCAATTTGAGTGATGAAGAATTGAGAATAATTTATCTGTGGCTGGATGGCAACTCATCCTTCTATGGCAGTTTCTCTTCAACAGAACAAGTCGCGCAAAGAAACGGTAGCGTTATCCCGATGCCAAAACTCCAATAACTGATAGTTTTATACATTCTCAGAAAACAATTTGTTTTTGGAAAAACCGATAATGATAACTATCCAGAAAAAGATATAAACCACGGATAGCGTGATATAAGGACGGGAGAACAAGAACAGGTCGTTGATATTCCATGACGGCGCGAAATGCAGCGTGGCCCAAACAAATTGGATTAGAACCGCAATCACATGATATCCGATGAAGCAATGAAAGATAAACATTGCACTCTTGGCCGAATCAGACTTGCGGTACAAGTATATATAGATGGGGATGGCGCACATTATTACTCCCAGAAGAATCATAGGCCAGGCGTAACTCAATACCGATAAGAGACTGATCATAACGCCTTCGGGCGTTTTGTAGCCGTTGTCGTAGGGAAAGGTGCGCATACACTCATTGGCTGAGATTAATCCAGTGGCGAGGGGAACCTGGACGCCCACGATAATCCAGGGCAGCCAACGCGCAGAGAGCAGCGCAGCGAAGAGAGGGATGCCAACTACAAAGGGAAAGGCTGCCAGTAAATCAGAAAATTCGTTACGCGCAAAATACTCAATTAGAAGCGTCAACCAGATGATTATGACGATCCATTCTACCGTCTGCGATAAAGGTTTACTTCCCGGTTCGCCCTCAACCAATTCGCTGCGGTGCGTGGTTAGCGACGCATAGGCGAGGAAGAGTCCGATCACAAAGCCATGAGTTAACTCCATGACTTTCCACCAATCGATCCAAGGTCTAAGCGCGATGGCGGGATGCCACCATGTATAAGCTTGAAACACCTGACCGAGTGCGAATCCCAAGGCGCCGCCCAGGACGCCGCATAATCCGAAACGCAATGTGACGCGATCTTTCTTGAACCAGCGGACGTAAACCAGTAGAACAATCAGTCCGCTCCATAAAGCGCCCCAGCATTCCGTACGACCGGGATTACCGGGATTGGCCGGATCGAAGGAAAACCTGATCAAAGGTAAAACACCGGAAATTGCATTGGGAGTATTAAAAAACCATTGCCCGGCTATCGAAGCGCCCGTCATGGCAAGAACCAGCAGCGCTATTTCATACCAGCGGTATCGCCGGGCCATCAGACCCAATCCGATAAACGCCGCACCCACACCGCTCCAGGCGCCGCCTTTAACCGCCACTCCTAATAACGCCCACCAATAATAAGCGCCATCAGCGGTACTGGGATTCATCAGACTGAATGTCTGACCATAGGTCATCTCACCCCCGAACCAATAACCCATGGCTCCAAAAGCCGCAATCCGCGTCAGCCGTAGCCCTTTAGATTCACTACTCAGCGGTCGGATAATAACTACCGCCGCCAACGCGGCGAAGGCGCCGGGAATGGCCGAGCCGGGTGCATTGCCAATCATGCCGTTGATCGCCCAACCCAGTGACATGAGAGTTCCGAATACCATAAGAACCAGAACAAAAGACCGGTTCCGTGTAATCGCCTGAGTCATTTATTGTTCTCCAGGAAATGCATTATTCCCAGGAATCACCTTTGCCTATCCAATCGTAAGCGCCTTCACGCAGTTTACGGGAGCGCCAGATATCGCCGATTGATGAGACGCCATTGCTGGAATTATAGGGCATACCCCAGTTGCCATGGGCGCCATCGGGACCTGAGGCGAACATGAAATAATGAGTACCAGTAGTATTCGAGCACTCCTTATCCTCATACCCGTAGAACAATCCTTTGGTGAATGGATCGTGTGGAATTGAGGAAATATAACTGACGGGAGTGGTCAGCAAAGCCCATATCCGCCCGTCGAAGTGGTTATCCCCCAAAGACGGATTGGCTATCCCCACTTCACTGGGTTTCTTGCCGAACATTCTCGACCCATCAACGAAACAGCACTTGGAATTTATTTTCCCGTCACAGTCATTCCCATCAATCAGCCATAGTCCGCAATCCATTTGACGGATGGCCGACTGGTTATCAAGCATCCGTAAGTCGGCTTTGGTGCGGGATACTTTAGCTCTTACCTGAGCATTGAGGAAGTTGGGAACAGCAATAGCGGCCAGAATACCGATAATCGCAACTACAATCAGCAGTTCTATAAGAGTAAACGCATTCTTTTTCACAATTTCAGTCCTGTCCACATAGGCTTTGCAAAGCATATTATAGAATAACTTAATTAAATGGCGTTTGGTAAATTCAACTTTTCTACAGGGAAATTAAAATCATTCTATATAAACGAAGTTATATAAGTGAAGGGAAGAACTCATATTTGCTACTATTATAATTTGGACTTGACTGATTTGGCCTGAAACCGGTTAGAGAATCAATAAGAATGCTTGACGTTAAGCGATTTGTTATGAGAATATAATTACGCCAATTAAAAATAGTAATTTTGAATTCAATCAAAAGGCAATTTAATATGCGATATATCATTCACTCTTTTCTTCTATTGTTTTCCATGATGTTTTTGATCTATTGTTCAGAGTCTAAAGAGAATGTAACTCTGCCGGAAAACCTTGCATTACAAGCCAATGTCGAGGCTGACTCAGATTACAATTCATCATACGAAGCGCGTTATGCAACCGATGGAGAAATACCTGCGGCCTTAAGTAATAATGACGCATCAAAAGCATGGTGCGTGAATGGAGAAACTCACCGTAATGGTTCTTTAATACGCTTTGAGTGGGAAACAACAAAAAGTATATCGGAGATTTATTATTATGGTCGAACGTCATGGGAAATGAATGAATGCTGGAAGGATTATGAAATTTCTATTGACTCATCAAACGACGCGATCAAACAGGGACGTTTTGAGAAGCGTCACGGCCCACAAAGGATATCTATCGATCCTCCGGTTCAAACGCTAAACCTGACTATACGATTCACCAGTTCTTATGGTGGATCGAATCCTGGCGCTGCAGAAATTGAAATATATCCAAGGCGTTTATCAAGCAAAGAGGCAACGCTTTTAAATCAGAAAACCAATTCATCTTCTTATGTGAAAACGTTAGATGCAAATGAACTGCAAGACCTTATTGTACGGCTTAAAAATTTACATGGAGATGACTATGTCATAGCAGAACGACATGAAGCGCAACTAGCAGCCATTGGGAATACGACGCCCCGATCAGACGAAAAATTTATCCAACTACAGCGTGATGTTCTTTTGTTTGACGTTGATAAAATCATTGCAATCAAACGGCGTGAAATCCTGGCTTCTCATGTTTATACCTATCATTATGAAGGATTCTCTCCCGGAAGCGGTTTGTATGTATTTGATGCCAAAAATCCCCTTCAAGAACCGCAAGAATTAGTCAACTCGACCAAAGGTCAAATACTGGATTGCGACCTTTCTTATGATGCAACAAAGATCATGTTCAGTTGGCGGCAAAACCAGGATGAAGGATATCATCTGTGGACTATCAACACCGATGGATCGAATCTTACGCAACTTACCGATGGCCCCTGGCATGATTACAACGCATGTTGGCTTCCGGATGGAGGTATTGCCTTTCTGAGCACCCGGTCGCCGCAGTTCGCTTATTGCTGGCACGCTCCGGTGGGAGTGGTATACCGGATGAATGCGGATGGCAGCGGCGCACGTCAACTTTCAGCCAATTATCTCAACGATTTCACTCCGTACGTACTCAATGATGGCCGGATTATATACAGCCGTTGGGAATATGTGGATAAACCGGCAATCCCGATTCAAAGTTTGTGGACTATTCATCCTGATGGGACAAATCTCTCCATGTATTTCGGCAACGGAGTATTGTCACCAGGTACATTTATGGAAGCGCGTCCCATCCCCGGTACAGAAAAAATTGTATGCACCATGACCGGGCATAACGGGCCTACCCGGGGCGCTATTGGGATCATTGACCGTTCAAAGGGAGTGAATACGCAAGACGCGATTACCAACATTACTCCCGATGTCTTGATGCCAGCGGTTGATCAAGGAAACGGCAATACGCCGGAACCGAAACCATACAGCGGGCCTTGGCCGGTTGATTCAGAAAGGCTGCTTCTTTCCGCCCAGGGTCCGGTTCTGATCAGGACATTTACTGATAATTGTCAATCGATAGCGATTCCAGCGCCGCAAGATGGATTCCAATATTTCAATCCAATTCCAGTGCGCGTCCGGTCGCGGCCTCCGGTGATTCCCGCACAATTGGATTTGAACCAAGAGACGGAACAATACGCCTATATCTATTTGCAGGATGTATATCACGGTTTGAAACCGCATATTAAACAGGGTGAAATCAAGCGTATTCGCGTAGTGCGGGAGATGCCCAAAACGGTTCGGATTGATCCGGAAAAGCGTGCGTTCGGATTTCAATTCCCCGTTATATCGTGTGGAGCGACCTATGCCGGAAAAACAGTGTTGGGAGAAATAGATATTGATCCTGATGGATCAGCTTATTTCAAAGTTCCCGCCAATGTTCCCATTTATTTTATGGTTTTGGATAAACATGGACGGGCCTTGCAAAGAATGCGGAGTTTCACCCATCTCATGCCGGGCGAGACCCAAGGTTGCGTCGGCTGCCATGAATCCAGACATACGACTCCCTTATTATCTTCACAGATGGCTTATAAAGAGGCTCCCAACGAATTGGAAGAACCGGAATGGGGCGTAGGGGGATTTGATTATTCGCGTTTAGTGCAACCGGTACTGGACCGTTATTGCGTTGAGTGTCATAAACCTGGTCATACGCCGAATGGCATTGATTTGACTGGCGCCAAGACGGATTATTTCAATGTATCCTATGATATACTCGCCAGGCAAAACCAAGGTTCCAAAGGCAGCCCATACGTCAATTGGATTCCAACCTATAACGGTCAGGAACAGAACATTTTGGTGACGACTCCATTGTCATGGGGTTCTCCACAAAGCCGCTTGGCAGACCTTATTATCACTGGACATCCGGATAGCAAGGGTGATCCAAGAGTCAAGATGGATTCGCTAAGCATTCGCCGGATGCTGGCCTGGATTGATCTGAATGTCCCCTACTATGGCAGCAGCGAGACGGCATATCCGGAAATGACCGGTTGTCGACGCATCTATCCTGATCAACTAGATGAAGTATTGAATGATGTGGCGGAACGGAGATGCACTCCATGTCATCAAACTGATAAAATGCCTAGAGCTGTTTGGACGCGAATCACCGATCCGCAATACAATACATTCCTGACGGCGCCATTGGCAAAAACGGCTGGTGGGAATGAAACATGCGGCAAGGCTATTTTTAAGGACGCCAGCGACCCCGACTATCTAGCCATTCTGGCCGCATTTGATTCGGTAAAACAAATGTTGGCGCAAAGACCACGAATTGATATGCCGGGCGGAAAACCGGATATGACGGTCAACCGCGCCTGCAAGTAATACGCCTTAGAGTAATACTGGTAGTTCCATTCTTGTTCGTGTTTTGAAAATGGGGAAAATGTTTGCTTTTATGACGATCAAGCATGATAATAAATAAATATATTTTTTAGAACTACTCTAGTGAAAATTCAATTTTCTTATTTCCATATCTTCAGAAACTGGCTGGTGCGGTTTTATGTCTACTTTAATTAAGATAAGCCGAAATCGACTCTTCTTTTTAGAGTTGTTAATTATTTTGTTAGCTATTCCCCAAATTTGTTTGAGCCAGACTTCATTTAACTGGCGTTATTGGAGAGCCGGAGATGGTCTGGCGGAATCTTACTCAAGGACTGTCTCTATCAATTCGAAAAACCAGTTATGGATCAACCATGGCAGCATCACTCATATGAGTCGCCTGGATGGATACTCAGTTAAAAATTCAGATAATCCAGGAGCTTATGTTCCAATATTTGAAAATTCTTATGAACAAATATGGTCAATATATGATGGGGGATTTCAGGTTTATAAAAATAACAAGTGGATCAGGTATGATGTTGAAGGCATTAAAACCGATACGCAATTTTTTCCGATCTCACTTGATTTTATTCTCTATTTGCAACCTGAATCTGTAATGGGGTTCAATCTTGCTTCAAAACAGAATCTGCCGTTTGTCGCGAGTGAAAATACGAGTTTGGGGCATTTTATAGATTTAACTCCAGCCAAGGACGGAGGGGTATGGATCAGTGGAGAAAAAGGACTTTTGAAAGTTAAAAAACCTGAAACTCCTTTTGTCTCAAAATTAGAATTGATTGAATATATTCCCCCGGACAATGATCTTCATGACCTGAAAGAGCCATTGGATGGAAAAAACGGACATGTATATCTGGTGGCTGATTCGTCAAACAATGATTCATTATCCCGGCTTATTTGTTTTGATGGAAAAAACTGGCAGACGCTCCATGAATCGGAAGAGAGCATAGTTCGCGGTTGGAAAGGACCTCAAGAATGCATATGGCTGCAAAAAAAGGATGGTTTATTTCGAATCTCAGCTGAGGGGATCATAAACCGCGTCAATGAAGAAGAGATTCTATCCGGGGAGATATTTGATGTTGCGTGTGAAACAGATGGATCTTTTTGGCTGGCAATTTCTTCCGGTCTGGCACAATATGCACCCTCATTATTCAGAACACCCATAACTATTAGGAATGTTACAAGCGAAGTGCATGCCATTCTCGAACAAGAGAATGGCGGTCTATGGTTTATCAGCAGAAACGCACTGGTACTCAATCATGACAATCAATGGAAAACATTTCCTTTTCCGATGGGGGTCTATTCTCACTATCATGAATCCGATGCTTTTTGTTTTGTAGGTAATGGGCGCTTGATACTGAATTGTACAAAGTCACGGAATCTACTTACATTTGATCCATCGAAAGAAGAGTATACGTTCATACAGCATCCAGAAGGACGAAGATTACGGTTGATCGCGGCTCGAGATGGGGAGACTGCCTGGGTGCGTACACAAGGCGAAGATGTTTATGATTTTCGTCTGGAGACTTATGATGGCAGCAGTTTCAAAACAGTGCTTGATTTCAGCAAAGAGAAAGAAATTATACATGTCAGGCACGTCAAAGAACGAGCAAACGGTGAAATCTGGATTGGATGTTTGAGCGAACTTTATGTCTACAAAAATGGAAAATTAGAATCGTTAAATGTTGGAAAAGGAGAATGGGGTTCCGGGACTTTTTGGATACAAGAACTTACAGAAAATATTATATGGGCGGGAAGCCGCAATGCTATTCATCAATATGACGGGAAAACATGGAACACGGTTATTTCTGATTTAGATAGAGTAAACTCCATGCATACATCAAGTGATGGAAGCATTTGGGTTGCATCTAATTCAGGCCTTCATCGATATAGCAACGGTTCATGGACTGCTTATACCAGGGAAGAAGGCCTGCCTTCCTCGATTGTCCATAGAGTATATCAGGAAAGCAATGGTCGAATCTGGCTGGGGACAGCCCGTGGAATAAGTCTTTATCATCCCGAAACCGATTTGGATGCTCCTCAAACATTCATGATTCATTCTGAAAATCCAAATGAAATACCGTCAGGCGGGACTCTTTATCTTCAATTTTCAGGGATCGACAAGTGGAAACGAACGCCCAAAGATAAGTTAAAATATTCCTTGCGGTTGGATAATGGAAACTGGTCTTCATTCAAGAATAACACAAGCACAACTTTTTCTAAATTGAAAGCAGGGAAACATCGTTTTGAAGTCAGGTCTATGGATCTGAACCAGAATATCGATCCATCGGGGGATTCTTATGAATTTGCGGTGCTCTCGCCATGGCATCATTCATCGGAATTCATCATTATTAGTATGGCGATGATATTATTTATTGCATTGATATGTACAGTAATTGTTTTCCATAATATCAAACTAGACCAACTTGTCAAAAATCGTACAGCTAACCTTACCCGGATTAACAAAGAATTAGAACACGAAATCCATGAACGTAAAGTTGCGGAAGAAGCGCTGCAAAAAAGTGAAAAATTATACCGGGACGCAATCGAAGTCGCCAATGCCGTACCCTATTACCGAAATTATGAAACCAATCAATACGATTTTATGGGTGACGGTATTGAATCGATTACCGGTTATTCTAAACATGAAATTACTCCTGATATTTGGGAAAAAATAACCATGGATTGCATACCACTTGGAGAACTGGCTGGATTGACCCGCCAAGAAGCTATAGAGAAAACCAGATCCAGCGCTGAAGTCAGCTGGCGCGCCGATTATCTCATTACAACCCCCAGTGGTGAACAACGTTGGATGTCTAACGCAGCGATTGAAGTGAAAAATGAAGATGGAACTATTGTCGGTTCTTTAGGAATGCTTCAAAACATAACCTCCCGGAAGCAGGTCGAAAAAGCATTACGTAATAGTGAATCGAAGAACCGGGCTTTGTTGAATGCGATCCCAGATTTAATGGTTCGAATCAGAAGCGACGGGACGTATCTTGATTATAAAGCGCCAAGAGAATTTCAACCTGCTTATTTATCGGACGAAATTGTTGGAACGAATATTTTCGATGTTTTACCGACGCAAGCGGCTCATCAATGGATGTATTACTTGAGAAAAGCGGTAACAACAGGGGAATCTCAAACTTTTGAATACCATATCGAACACAATGGCAGCAAGTTTGATTGCGAAACGAGGATCGTGTTGAGTAGTGTAGATGAAGTATTGGCAATTGTTCGGGATATAACAGAAAGAAAAAGATTGGAAAAACAGATTTTACAGATACGCGATACCGAACGAAAACGAATCGGGGATGAATTACACGACGATTTGTGCCAATGTCTTACGGGGATCGCTTTGCGAAGTAAAGTTTTGGAGGAACGTTTATCAGGCATTTCATCTTCCGATACAAAAAGCGCCATAGAAATAACCAATTGGATTAATAATGCAATCAGTAAAACCAGGGCTATCGCCCGTGGTCTTCATCCCATTGCATTGGAACTTCATGGGCTTCAATCGGCCTTGGAAGAAATGATCTCAAATACCAGGAAATTATATCCTATCCATTGTCATCTCAATTATGGTAAAGAAGTTACTCTCTTAAAAGATGAGCACGCTATTCATCTCTACCGGATTGTTCAAGAAGCTCTCAATAACGCAATTCGTCACGGGCATGCCAGTAATGTATGGATCGAGGTGATCCAAAATGGCAAAGAGATTTCGTTAGCTGTAAAAGATGACGGCGTAGGCATTCCCGATGATATTGAAAACACCCATGGCATGGGATTACAGATTATGGAATACCGCTCTCATATAATCCATGCGAAGTTTGATATTCGAAGAAATAACGATTGCGGAACACTGGTAACATGTTGTTTCCAAAATACTGAATTTCCTGTAGGCGTCCAATGAGTGAAAATCCAGAAATTAAAACTACTTTTCGGGAATCCAAAATAAAAGTACTGGTGGTCGACGATCATCCGATTATCCGGCAAGGCCTTGCTCTATTGTTTTCCCAGAAAAACGATATGAAAGTATGCGGAGAAGCCGATAGTGTGGAAACAGCGCTGGAGCAAATCGCCGTTCTCGAACCGGATATTGCCATCGTAGATATTTCTCTAAAAAATAGCAACGGTTTGGAACTTATCAAACAAATTAAAAGCCAGAATAAGAATCTACCGGTTTTGGTTCTATCCGTCCATGATGAGTCGATCTACGCAGAACGCGCCCTCCGGGCGGGCGCCCGGGGTTACATTATGAAAGAGGAATTAACGGATAATGTAGTTACGGCAATTCGGCGAATCATGAGAGGGAAACTTTATTTAAGCAGTCAAATATCCGAAAAGATGTTGGATAAACTTGTTACGCCTTTTCCCGATATTTCTGAATCTCCGGTTGAAAAACTGAGCGACCGGGAGTTGGAAGTTTTCCGGCTATTCGGATTGGGTATGAGCACCCAAGAAATCGCGGACAAAATCCATGTCAGTCCAAAAACCGTCCAATCATACCGGGTAAGGATCAAAGAGAAAATGAATATCGAGAAAACCTCTGACTTATTGAAATATGCAATTCAATGGGTAAGTAAGGAATAAATTTGATTACGATATCCTTTGATAATGTATACCTCCTGCCTGGTTTTTCCCTTTTAATAGTCTTCATATTTCATGTTCTGTTATCTTCTGTAATCAAAAAGATTACATAGTTCGACGTGTAATATTGCGCACAAAAAACAGGCCAAACCTTATAGATATAGTTAATTCATTTTGATTTAATAATTAATCAATTCGTTGCCTGATTAATTATTGACATTGATTTTTTTTAACTTTGTTCATTTTGAGGTGGCTCAAGACTTGGAATTCTTTAATTGAATGAATTTCGTTAAAGAATAGATTTCTATTTCTGAACTCCGTCCGAGTCACCTCACTAAGAATTAATTGAAAAATGATCAAAAAGAGAGGAGCAAAGGAATGAGATTAAAAACCTCGGCAATAGCAGTATTCGCACTTGTCCTGGGGTCAGCAGCAGGCGTTTTCGGACAAACCACTGTGAATGTAAGCCCTGGGGATGATATTGGAGCCGCTTTGATAGAGGCGGGATTTAAAGGGACGGTGATTTTTGCACCGGGATGGTACGACCTGGTACCAGTCGAGCCCGGCAGTGGAGTAGGTATTGATTTACACTCGGAATTCGAAGGAATTACCCTGCAAGGCGCCGGTCCAGGCACGGATCCTGAAACAGCGACAATCCTGGATGGAGAAGCCTGGTTTATCGCAACAGGCTTCCAAATTGCCACGGTCGATATAGTCATAGACGGTTTTACAATGATCAACATTTATGATGAAGCCGTGGAAGGCAATAGTGATGCACTCAACATAGAAATCAGAAATTGCTGGTTTCTCGCTTGCGATTCCGGCGCCGATAACGATGGAACCGGAGGGATGGGTGATCCAGAATTTTTTGACGAAATGATCCGTTACTACAACTGCGTCTTCGCCCGTGGTGGAGATGATGGCACTGATCTGGAAGGTGATAGCGCCGTCCTGTTCCAGAATTGTGATTTCTATGACTGGGACAGCGATATTTTCGATAATGAAGATAATTCAACAGTAATCGTCAAAAATTGTATTTTCCATGCCGGAAGTCTTTCAGACGATGTCGATGGCGGAAGCGGTCTTACAGAAATTCACAACAGCGTATTCTTCGATCCTCCGGGCGAGGATGCTGATGGATTAGGAGGAATCGCCTTCGAAGGCGGCGCCTATGAAATCGATGGAATCGGTGGTGATCCACTTTATGTTAATGTTGGTCCGCACGTTTTCTGGCTGGATTTGGATTTCCATTTACAAGCAGGATCGCCCGCTCTCACGATTGGTAAAGATGCAGACGGAAACCAAACATACGCCGGCGCCATGGGACCGGCACAATAATAGCCCAAAGAAAGGAGATTGATATTATGATTACACGCATATCTATACAGGTCTTTATTCTCTCAATAATTGGGCTCTCTGCGATGGCCCAACAAAATGTGACCATTAAACCAGGCGACGATGTAGTCGGAATTATTCAGACAGTCGTCGACGCCGAAAGTACGATAACATTCGAAGCTGGTTATTACAAATTAGTTCCCAAAGAAGATGAAACAGGTCGACCGGATCTAATGCGCCTTCCTGCGGGCACAACAGTGAGAGGCGCAGGATCGGGGATGGATCCTTCTACAGCAACGATTCTCGACTGCGGATTCGCTTTCGATTCCGCCATCAAAATCGATGATGGCATTGATGGTTGCCTCTTTGAGGATTTCACCGCAATCAATGCGGTAGATTCGATTATTGAGTTTGATGCCGGGTCGTTTGATAACACATTTAATAATGTGTGGGCATTGAAAGCAATGGAAAACGTAATTGATATTAATGACACAGCTGAGGCGGCGTTTAATTTCTGTGTGTTGGGCTGGGCAACTGGCGACACAGTGAACTTAGCCGGAAGTTCGATCGGAGTTTTTACCAACTGCGATATGTTCCTCGGTATGAGCGATATCATTGAAGCGGCGGATACATCAGAAGCCATATTGAAGAATTGCATTCTTTATGCCGGACCCGGCGCCAACGATATCGAAACATTGGGCTTTATCAGCGTTGTCCATTGCGTTGGTTGGGATCCACTTGATAGTGATCCTTCAGGTATAACGGGTATGCTAATGGGCCGTCTGGATGTAAATGGCGGCGCCGTGTGGATCGATGATTATAGCATTGGTGAAGATCCACTTTATGTTGCCGCTCCAGGGATGGGATTTACCGCAACAACTATGGATCTTCATTTGCAGTCTGGTTCCCCTGCATTAACGGCAGGAAACACCAGTTTCGACGAAAATTTGGATCCAACTGGCGATCCGACCTTTGCCGGGTCGCAGGGTGCAACTCCTGCAGATGTTGGCAACTGGTCTATTTACTAATATGAGTTTTACCTCCCAGATAAATTTGATTTATATTGCACGCTTGATTCCTTGAAGCAATCTCAGGGAATCAAGCGATTATTTTGTTGAGTGATTCAAAAAATATTTTAGAAGATAGGCAGGTTGCTGAAATGCAAAAACATGGATTTACGTTGATAGAACTGTTGATCGTTGTGGCAATTATTGGAATTCTTGCTGCTATTGCGGTTCCGAATTTTCTGAATGCGCAAATGCGGGCCAAAGTCAGCCGGACGCAAGCGGATATGAAAGCGCTTTCTACGGCGCTGGAACAATATTATCTGGATAATAACACGTATGTGGAAGATCATGACTGGCCCAGTGGAGGAATGGACGAAAGAGGTCTATTCCGCCTGACTACTCCAATGGCTTACATGTCATCATTGCCGCGAGATGCTTTCGCCGGAGGGCCTGCCGGGAATTACACGGAAGATAACCCCACCTTTGAGTTTGGTTCGGGGAATGCTTCTAAAGCAGGAAAACAATGGCCAGCCCAGGCCTATATCATCATTTCCGCCGGTCCGGACCGGACAGAAGAAGTCAGTGGAAACGATGGTTTTCCGTTTGGTACAACTATCCGAAGTTACGATACCAGCAATGGATTAAGCAGCGGCGGAGATATTATTCGCTTGGGAGGTCAATATAATTCAGGCCGCATCATGTTAGATGGAAAATTCATTGCTGGTGGATGAGCGTAAAAAATCAATCAAAAACAATATATGAATATTAAACAACAATTTGATTTCAATAGAGAACTCTTACGAAAGGTGGTGATAATGTAGAAATATTCAAGTTAAAGAACAACTCTTTATCCATGTTGTATCAAATTTTATGAAGCAACATCTTAATTATTTTGCATGAAAAGCAAATTGGATATCAAAACGGATTAAATCGCTTTGAAGGGACTAATAAAAATGCGCACGTAGTATAACTGCGGTTGCATAAGATCAATTATTTCAAAATAAAGGAAAAAATAATGGGCAAATCACGCAAGCACTCGATGGGAATTATCAATGAAGGAACAGTAATTTTTCTGGGCGCATTATGCTTAGTATTAGTATTGGGAACACTCGCTCACGCTCAGGATGGAATCTATGAATTTCAACAGGAAGTAAACGGTTATGAGGGAACTTACGACACCTTCTTCCAAACAGGAGTTCCTGACGCTGTACATGGATTTGATGAGACATGGGAATGGGATGATTCTGATGCGAATGGAGTCAATTATGGTTTTATCCGGTTCGAAGATATCGTAGGAACCGGGGTCAATCAGATTCCACCAAACAGCATCGTTCAACTCGCGCAATTAGACTTAGTAGTTGATGATGAAGGAGGAAGCGCGGATATTCATGAGTTGCTGATTCCTTTTGATGACGCCAGTGATTTGATTGATTTTGGCGACGGAGTTGCTCCCCGGGCTGGTGAGGATTACGCCGCGTCCGCTATTGCTTTCTGCCCCGGTTCAAGTAACGAGGGCGATATACTGAAAATTGACATGACCGATGCCATTCAAAATATCGTCAATGGAGGAACAAACTATGGCTGGATATTTATTCCCGTCTCAGGAGGTGGTCATGGGGTAATTTCATCGTATGGCTCCGAAAATCAACCAAAACTTACCGTGCTGCTCGATAATGTGCCTATTGCGCAATGCGTGCGTGATATATCGACGAAGATAATCTCGGCCGGTGGCTCTTCAGACATTTCTATGGATGTATCGCTCGCGGTAGGAACCAGTGATGTAGTGATAGTCGAGGATATTCCATTCGGATGGACAGCCGAAAATATCAGTGATGGCGGCGTGGCGGTTGATGGTAAAATAACCTGGAACTTGCCCGGTTTCAGCGGATCGAAAACACTTACTTACTCGATCCAGGCGGGAATTAACGCAGCCGCTTATAACACCTTCAGCGGAACCGTTAATGAATTTTTCAGTGTTACCGGCGATGACTTGATCCAAATGCTGGTTCCGTTCTTCGAAACTGGCAATGTTCTAGCTATCGGTGTTTGGAATGATAGTAACAGCAGCTCCGACCTGGCCGCTACGGCGGAATTGTCCGACAACAATGGCGTGATCTATGTACAGGACACCAGCGCAGAGGGCGGTTGGCCGCAAGGCACGGTGTTCCAATGGAAGACCGTGCTTTTTGCTGATGGATATGGAGAAGAGGAACCTGGGTGGCAGAACCGTGATTTCGTCGCCCTGGAAGATAACTGGTGGGCTATCCAGACTGATGTGGGCTTTACTATCGGACATGGCGGTAATGATGGAGAAAATGGTGAAACTATTCTCTCCGAAGATGAAGAAACCGTGTACACGCGCTCCATCTTTGACGCCGTCGATTATGAAGGGATTTTTGAATTAACCTTGAAACTGGAAGGCGATGACGCCGCATTGGCTTGGTTCAATGGCGTCTATATCGGTTTAGCAGGTGAGGCTGCAAGCGACCGGGGTGAGGTTCCACCCAACTTTGTATTTGACACTACAACAGGAACAGACAGCGGAGGCATTGAAGCTAATCCATCCACTTACACGCAGCCCGAAGCGCGAACTTTTAAGATTCTTATAAAAGCAACTCCTTTCACTCTTAGCCGTACAATGCCATCATCCGGCTTTATACCCGGACAGGCGCTTGAAGGGATCCAGTTGACGGCGAACATCCCTGATGGACAGCAATCGGACGTAATCATCACCGAAACTCCACCGTCTGGCTGGACTGCATCAATTGTAAGCCAAAGCGCAGGAGCAGCCAGTGTTGACGCTGATGGCAACATTGTCTGGACTCTAACCGGCGCTAGAGGAAGCAATACGCTTACTTATGATGTGACTTCTCCCCCGGATGCATCAAGTGGTGATTGGAATGGTTCAGGCGACGATGGCTCCTATGTCGTAATCGCGACTGGTCCAACTTCACTTACCCCCTTTGAGGTAGTGGAAGATGTCCCCCTATACAAACAGGGTAATGTACTCGCTATTGGATTATGGAATGATGACAATGGAAGCAGTGATTTAGCTGCTACAGCAGATTTATCCGACAACAATGGCGTAATTTATGTTCAAGATAGCAGCGCGGAAGGCGGCTGGCCTCAGGGATCACAATTTAACTGGAAAGTGGTCTTATCCGATGACCTTACAGGTGAAGAGGAACCGAATTGGCAACAGCGAGATTTTGATGACAGCGGCTGGACCCAGCAATCCGATATTGGATTTTCCATTGGCCACGGTGGTAATGACGGTGAAAATGGTGAAACTCGACTCACAACAGCGGATGAAACCGTTTACACGCGCACTATATTCGATGCGGCCAATTACGATTCCATCTCCGGTCTCTATTTGCTGCTGGAAGCTGACGATGCCGGGCTGGCATGGTTGAATGGCGTCTACATTGGATTTGCAGGCGAAGGTACAAGCGACCGTGGTGAGGTTCCTCCTGACTATGTCTTCGATACCACTACAGGAACCGATAGCGGAGGTATTGCCGATAATCCCTCCACCTTCACACAGTCAGAAGCACGTAGATTTTTCATTAAAGTAGACTTGGTAGATACCACACCGGTCTACGAATGGTCTATTTACTAAATTTAGTAATTTCGCTGATGATGCAGAATCTATTTTCTGGAGAGAACAAATTGGTCGATGTATTACTAATTTCTTGATATACTTTATTAAGGGGCAGGCGTCTCTTCGTCTGCCCCGTTTTCAAAGTATATCCAGGAGTATTCCATGTATCGAAATATCGAGAGGAAACATCCAGTCATGCGTCTTTTTCCCCTGATTTTTGTGGTTTCTATTATATTTGTCTCTACAAGCAATGCTCAAATTGTCATTAATGAAATCATGTATTATCCATCTTCCCTGGATAATGATGATGAATACATTGAGTTGTTCAATCCGACTACGAGTGATGTGGATATATCGAACTGGCAAATCGATGAAGGTATCCGGTTTGCTTTTCCACCGGACACTATTTTTCCAGCTGCGGGCTACTTAGTTGTATCCGCATCACCTGTCGCAATGCAAAAACTTTATCCTGACATTTCTGCATTTGGACCCTTCAAGGGGAAATTAAGCAACGACGGCGAGACTATTAGTTTACTCAATGATTTACATGAAATGGTGGATAGTGTTTTATATCGTGATGAAGGAGGATGGCCGCCTGAAGCGGATGGATTGGGCGCATCAATCGAACGAATAAATCCATTTATGTCTAGCAACCGACCTGAAAGTTGGCGGAAAGGACCGATTGGAGGTACTCCAGGTAAACCAAACTCTTCAATGGTTCCTTCACCATTTCCTATTGTAAAAGATGTTACCCAAAGTCCTGTATCGCCAACAAGCGGTGATACAGTAACCATTATCTGCCAGATGGATCATCCCCTACCTATTCAAGAAGCCAATGTATGGTTCAAACTCGAGCAGGAAACTCTCTTTATAACATCGGAAATGTACGATGATGGTAAACATAACGATGGTTCCGCCAAGGATAGTATTTGGGGAACAAATATTCCCGCTCAAACCACGGGAAGCGTTGTTGAATTTTATATTGAAGCGATTGATACAGATTTGAATAGTGGATTCTTTCCGATCCAAGGCGAGGACCGGCCAGCAATATATCGAGTTGATGATACAGTCTATAACACCGATATACCACTGTATCGCATTATTATGCGGGATGAAGATGAGCGTACATTGCGCACCCGCTCTGCACAGAGTAATGAAGAACTTGATTCTTCATTCATTTATAATGATGCTATCTACTATAACGTCGGCGTGCGATTCCGCGGTAAAGGTTCGAGAGGAAAAGAACCTAAATCGTACCGCGTAAATTTTTCTCTAAGCCATTATTTCGATACAGTTCGTAAACTTAATCTAAATGCGATAGAACCGCATCGTCAGTATGTGGGCATGGAATGTTTTAAGCTTCTTCAACTGCCAGCGCCAAACACGCAATTTGTTTCGCTGGTATTCAACAAGAAATTTGTTCCCAATTACATTGAAATGGAACGAACCGATAAAGACATGATGGGTCGTCAATTCGGGGATGAAAGCGGCAATCTGTACCGGGGTATAGAAGAAGCCAATCTGGATTACCGGGGCGATGATCCCAATCGGTATCGATCCAACTACGAAAAAATCACCAACGCACTGGAAGATGATTATTCCGATGTTATCCGATTATGCACCGCGTTCTCCACGACAAGCGACGACCAGTTTGTTGAGGCATTGCAACAGAATATCAATGTTCATCAATGGCTTCGCTGGTTTGCTCTCAAGAAAATACTTAATGATCTCGAAGGCGGTCTCTCCAAAGAACGGGGAGATGATTACTATATGTATAACAATCCAAATGATGATCTGTTCTATCTGTTACCCTGGGATCTGGATAGTGTTATTATCCGGCCGTTCCGACCAATTTTTCAATACGATACTCCAGCCATCTATCGTTTTCTAACCCATCCAGGTATAGCACGGTTTTATTATGCGGAATTGGCCAGCATCCTCGATAATGAAATTACTCAGGAAAAAATGGATGCCATAATCGACCGGACATCTTCAGTTGCGAATGAAGATGTCCGCAACGATATGAAACAAGTTTCAAGAGAATTAAGGGATTTCATTCAATCGTCAATCCCACGCTCGCTAACTGCTGAAGTCAGTATGGAAAGTGGATTGGTAGTTATCCCCGATGGAGCGCAATGGCGCTTTTTCCGTGGACAACAGGCTTTACCTGCTGATTGGAATCAAATTGGATTCGATGATTCTTCATGGGAATCCGGCCCCATCGGCATTGGATACGGAGACAACGATGACCGTACTATTCTAAATGATATGCAGAATCAATATTCGACGGTTTTTATTCGTAAAACGTTTCAAATCGAAGATCCTGAAAATTTAACGAGTTTAATTTTACACGTTTTATATGATGATGGCTTTGTGGCTTATTTGAATGGAACGGAAGTCGCACGTAACAATTACTCGATGACGCCAACATTCAACTCTTTTGCGGATGGAAATCATGAAGCGCAAAGCCCCGAATCTTTCTCCATTGATAATGCTTCCGCCTTGCTCGTGAAGGGCGAGAATGTTCTGGCGCTTTTTGGCGCTAATGTAGATTTAAACAGTTCCGATTTTTCATTGGCGGCGCAACTTGACGGAGCGACTAAAGAAGCAAGGAATATTGAAGTAAAAGGCAATGCCAACGCGATTCTGACTTACTCGGTACACGTTAACGGCGCACCGGTTAACTATGTCCCCTGGAAAGCGGAATGGACGTATCCCTATACTCTTCAACCGGGCAAAAATTCATTTCATATCGAAGCTTTGAATGCGGGTGGTCAGATTCTCGAAGCAACGGATGTTGTTGTCAATTGGCAATCTGAACCAGTTGGAGATGAGTGGGAAATCCAAGGAGATGAAATCTGGACGACAGATCAAAGCCCGATAACGGTTGATCGGAATATTATCATTCCCTCGACAAGTTCATTGACAATCGAACCGGGTATTACGTTTAAGATGGCGCCAGCTGCTTCAATTATTGTTTACGGAACTCTGATCGTGAATGGAGAAGAAGACCATCCGGTACGTTTTCTTCCAGAGAATCCAGAACAAAATTGGGGCGTGATCGCTGTAGAAAGAGCAGTTGGAACGGTCAGAATTCATTATGCAGAATTAACCCAAACCAGTCCAACCGGATACAATAATAAACAGTATCCCGCTGCGATTACAATTAACGACAGCACCATAGAGGTCGTTGGATGTTTCATCCATGATATCTCACTCGGCAATGGCGCAGGCGCCGGAATTGAGGCGCACAATTCGTATTTAACCATTCGCGCAAACCGATTTCTCAATTTAGGCGAGATGCTGCATTGCAGTAACTGCTTCAGCATTGTAGAGAACAACCGCTTCGAGAATACGATAGGGTACAGTGACGCTATCGACTTTGATGGTGAACTAGGAAGCGGTTCCGTGATTCGTGGAAATGTCATTTCAGGCTCTGAAGATGATGGAATTGATTTGGGCTTTTCTTCGCCGCTGATGGAAAGAAACTGGATTGAAAATTGCGCAGATAAGGGAATCTCACTTGAAGGAAGCAGTACTCCTTCGGTTATCAATACGGTGATTGCCGGTTGCGCAATTGGCATCGCGATCAAAGATGAATGCGTTGCGCAAATCATTCATAACACAATTGTTTCCTGCAAGACGGGCATCGGGATCTATGAAAAGAATCCCAATCAAGGAGGCGGAACCGGAGAGATTATAAATTGTATAATCTGGGATTCCGAACAGAGCCTACAGGTTGATGGAATTTCAATAGCAACATTAAGCCATTCCAACTTGATGCAATTGCCTTCTAGTCTGGTTGAAACTAACTTTTCAATCAATCCGGAATTTCAAGATATGCCAAACCTGAATGTCAGTCTTTCGGTAACTTCCCCACTTATTGATTCCGGGATCGCTACTGATGTACTGGTTGATTACATCGGAAACCAACGCCCTTATAGTATTGCGCCGGATATCGGAGCCTATGAGTTTCAAGAAGATACCAAAGTTATGAATTGGCATCTGTTCTAGATAATCCAAAATATATAAAAGGCCGGGTAAGATATCAATCTTGCCTAGCCGTATCTATGAGATTAGGATTGATGTAGAGCAATTATGCTTACTCCCCAATTCATTGATAGCCGCTTATCAATGAATTTAGTGATTCGGCTTAAAAAACATCAAATTAGAAAAAGACAAAATGGTTGGACAAATAAGAATTACATCTAGAATATTTCAACAAAAGTTTCGTTATTTGTTGATTCTTTTTATCGGGCTTGCATCTATTATTCCCATTTATGCCGAAGACTGGCCTATGAGGCATTTCGACGCCGGTCGAACGGCCAACTCGCCGGAAGAATTGCATGATGATCTATACCTGCAATGGGTCAGGCGCCTGGATACGCCGAAATCATGTTGGCCAAGTTCAGAATACCGCATGCAGTTCGACGCTTCCTATGAACCAATCGTTATAGGAGATACTCTTTTCATCTCTTCAATGGTTCGTGATTGTTTAATGGCGTTCGATACGGAAACTGGGCGTGAAAAGTGGACCTTTTATGCAGAGGGTCCTGTCCGGTTCGCTCCGGTCGCCTGGCAAGGAAAAGTCTACTTCATTTCTGACGATAGTTATCTTTATTGCCTTAATGCTGAAGACGGCGTCTTGCAATGGAAATTTCAAGGCAGTCCCTCCGATTATAGACTACTCGGTAACGAAAGGGTGATTTCCATGTGGCCGGCGCGGGGAGGCCCGGTGCTTGCCGATGGGATTATTTATTTCGCTGCCAGTATATGGCCCTTCATGGGAACCTTTATCCATGCAGTGGATGCTACAAGCGGCCAGGTTATTTGGACTAATAGCCGTAGCGGATCAGATTTCACCTTGCAACCCCATAACAGTCCGGCATTCGCAGGAGTGGCGCCGCAGGGATATCTGGGGATTAGCGGAGACAAACTGCTTGTATCCGGTGGACGCTCGGTTCCAGCTTGTTACGACCGTCATTCCGGAGAATTCCTTTATTATCAGGCGGTAACAAAATATGGTGGATACGATTTTATTGCCGGGGATAAATTGTTTTTTAACGATGGTCGAATATATAACATGGAAGATGGAGAATATTTAGCCTCCTATCCAGTATCGATATTTACTCCAGATTTCATACTAGGAGTAGATACAGACAAATCGATCATTGCAAGAGATGTGGAACCGGTTATTAGCGAATATACAGATCGAAAAGGCATAAAACAAAAACGCATTCGATTCTCTGATTTATGGAAAATCGAAAATGCGTTTGATCGCGTCTTTCTCAAGGCTGGTTCCCGTTTGTATGGAGCATCAAACGATCACGTCTGTTCCTATGCAATTCCTGAAAAAGGGGAAAATGCAAAACCTTCCACCGTTTGGCGAAGCCCTATTGAAGGTGAACCGTGGAGCATGGCGGCTGCTAATAGGAAATTATTCGTTACCACCAAAGAAGGACTCTTATACTGTTTCGGAGCGAAGGCAACGCAACCCGTTATTCTTAAGCGAACAACAGCGGCTCTGCTTCCAAAGAATGATCCCCTATCCCGTTTGACTAAAGATATGCTTCGAGAAACAGGTATAAAAGATGGATATTGCATAATTCTAGGCATGGGAACAGGACGCCTGGCGGAAGAACTCATTCGCCAAACCAATCTCAATATCATCGGTTTTGATTCCGATCCCCGAAAAGTGGATTCTCTACGTAAAAAATTTGACCGCCTGGGATTGTATGGCTCACGCATCTCTCTAATAAACGGAACTATTGCGTCTATTCCCATATCGCCATATCTGGCTAATTTGGTTGTATCAGAAGATATCAACCATTCAGGATTGATTGGCAATCCTGATTTTGCGCAACAGGTCTTCAGTGTTTTGCGTCCTTACGGAGGCGCGGCTTATTTTTCCATACCCGACCCATTGCGCAGTATATTTATGGCGCAAGCCAAAACCAGCATACTCCCCAATGCAAAATTCCAGTTAAAAGAAAATACTGTGATTTTAAAGCGCGAGGGAGCATTGCCCGGTTCGGCGGAATGGACTCATCAATATGGTGATATCGCCAATACAGTGTGCTCAAAAGATAGTATCGTAAAAGCGCCGTTGGGTCCGCTATGGTTTGGCGGTCCATCCAATTTGGATGTGCTGCCCCGGCACGGGCATGGCCCCCCGCAGCAAATCGTTGGCGGCCGTCTATTCATAGAAGGCATCAATGTATTGAGCGCGCGGGATGTTTATACCGGGCGAGTGTTGTGGCGCAGGGAATTTCCCGAACTTAATACGCTTGATATGTATTACACTGATACCTATAATCCCGATCCTTTTTACCGTGGAGGAAATCAACGGCATTATCCCGGCGCCAATGCTTTCGGTACTAATTTTATTGCAACCAAGGATCGAATTTATCTGGTTTGTGAAAATGCATGCCTTGTTCTCGATCCGGCAACCGGCGATGTACTAGACCGGTTTGAACTTCCGGTTGATGAAGAAGGAGAAAACCAGAATTGGGGGTATATCGGAGTTTACGAAGATTTGCTAATCGCAGGCGCATCTCCTTTGCATGTCTTCGAGCATGACAAGAAATTCGTTGTTATGTCGAATAATCAGTTTGGTATGGGAAGCAAGTATATCATTGCATTAAACCGCTATTCCGGTGAGAAGCTGTGGGAACGGAAAGCGGTCTCTAATTATAGACATAATGCTATTGTCGCGGGGAATGGAAAACTATTCTGCATAGATTCCATAACAGATAAGAGAGTAAATATTTCAAAAAGACGTGGAATACCGATTAAAGATAACTCAACCATACATGCTTTTGATATTAGAACCGGCATGGAAATATGGAATGTTGAGGAGAATGTATTTGGAACCTGGTTGAGTTATTCTAAAGAATATGATCTATTATTGCAGGCGGGAAGCCGTTCCGGTGATCGTGCTTTCGATGAGATAGACCAGGGCATGTCTGTATTGAATGCGTCTAATGGCAACCTTATCTGGAAGAACAACGATAAATATTCCGGACCATGCATCCTGCACCATGATACAATTATCACTCAAACAGGCGGTTCAAATCAAACCGCATCTCCTGCAAAAGTCTACAATCTACTTACCGGCGAGATAGTAACAACTACCCATCCGTTGACAGGGGATGCAATTCCACAGAGTTGGGTGCGTTTTAAGGGATGCAATACCGCCATCGCCAGCGAACACCTTTTAACCTTCCGTTCGGCGGCAGCGGCTTATGTTGATCTTTCCAACCAGGGAGAAACAACAACCATAGGGGGATTCCGTTCCGGGTGTACTTCCAATTTAGTCGCCGCAGATGGCGTGCTTAACGCACCCGATTTTACCCGTACCTGCACCTGTTCGTATCAAAACCAGACTTCGCTGGCATTAATAAATATGCCTGATGATTTTTATCAATTCCCCCCGGTTGAAAGTTGGAGTTTTGATTACTACCCGACTCCAAAAGAACCAAGACCAGTCAAGCATCTTGGAATAAATTTCGGCGCCGCCGGTAATCGATTCAATGACGAAGGTCTATTGTGGATTGAATTTCCCAGCGTTGGTGGACCATCTCCGGATATTCCCATTCATATCAAAGACGTATCGCCAACCATTTTCCGGCATCATTCCTCATTGTTTTCTGAAGAAAATGATGCGTCAGCCCTTTGGGTATCCGCTTCTGGAATTTCCGGTGAGTTCGAGCTCGTGATCCGGCCTTTTCTCCAACCCTCCAATACTGAAGAGAGCATAGAAATAAAGGCGTTTGAAAATAACGCTCATACAAATCAGTTCGGCAACCGTTTTAATGAGGTAACCGGGAGTCACGCAACATCCCAGCCATATAAAATCGTGCTGCATTTCTTCGAAGCGGAAGACCTTCAGGCAGGAGACCGGATTTTCGACGTTCTCATACAAGGTGAGATGCGATTAAAAGATTTTGATATTGTTAAAGAAACCGGCAATGCAAAAGGTTCCATCGTAAAAATTATTGAGAACGTTCAAGTGAAAGATGATTTAACGATTACCTTAAAACGCTCCGGAGGTAATCAGAAATATACTCCAATTTTATCCGGACTGGAGATTCATGCCGAATAAAAAAACTCCATGAAAAAGAAAAAGCATAAGATTCTTTTGTTTTCAACCGAACATCGTTATGTTAGAATATTTCAAACAATATCAGACTATACAATAATTGAGGAATATCTTATGTTGCATGATCCCAGCCATTACACACCGATGGTTCTTGCCAGGGAAATAACCGTTTCAAATAAAGACCGCTCGGTCTTGCGTGAATTAGCTGATAAAAAAGCCCACATTGCTTCACTGCCTTGCCATAAGCACACTGCTCATCTCTGGGGATTGCTCAACGATCTTAAACCTGAACGCCCCATGGTTTGGATTAATGAAATCCCTTGGCATGAAATGAATTTTGGCGACGAACTGACGCTGCGCTGTGAAGGTGAATGGGCTAGGGAACAAGAACTGCTTTTGCGTCGGGAAATTTATCAGTGGGATCATATGCGGGGAGACATGGTTGTCTCACCCTGGATAGAGTGCCCGTTAGCTATACACAGTACGGATTTCGGCATCATCGAAGATACTGACATTGCAAAAACCGATGAAGCCAATGATATTGTCTCACGGCGTTTTAAGATTCAGATCGCTTGCCTAAAAGACCTGGATAAAATCCAGATGCCTGAGGTGATTCATAATGAAGAAGCAACCTCTTATAGATATCAAGCGTTCTGTGATGTGTTTGAAGGGATCCTTCCAGTTAGGAAAATGGGGCAGACCCATATCTGGTTCACGCCCTGGGATTATTTGATCCGGTGGATGGGCGTTGAGAATGCCATGATGGCTTTGTGTGAAGAACCTGATCTGGTTCATGCGGCGGTAGACCGGCTGGTGGATGCCTGGATGATTGAATTAGATCAATTTGTCGAACAGAATTTACTGGCATTGGATTGCAGTAATGTACGCGTCGGTTCCGGTGGATACGGTTATACTTCAGAATTGCCGGGAGAGGATTTTGATCCCGCATATATCAAGCCGCATAACATGTGGGGCTGTTCGAATTCGCAGATTTTCTCCAGCGTCTCGCCAAAGATGCATTGGGATTTCGCCATCGAACATGATATGCGTTGGTTGGAGCATTGGGGGTTGAATTACTACGGCTGCTGCGAACATCTACACAACAAGATTGATATTCTTAAACGGATTCCCCGGCTCAGGAAAGTCTCGGTCAGCCCCTGGTGCAACTTCGCCAAAATGGTGGAAGGTTTCGAAGATTCGATAGTTTATAGCATCAAACCCAGCCCGGCCATCTTTGTTGAAGACGACTGGCGTCCCGAACTGGCTCTTAAAGCGATTCGTGAAATTCTGGATATATCTGAGGGCAAGGCGCCTATTGAATTCATCATGAAGGATATTTCTACGGTGTGTTATCACCCTGAACGGCTGTGGGATTGGGCGGAAGTTGTTATGCAGGAAATTGGGGGATGATTATCAGGTTTTGAATATTCGGAGGGCAACCCCCCTCTAACTCCCCCCAAACTTGGGGGGAGAATAGTGAGGTTACTTTTATCTACCAGAGTTGGATTTTAAGATTGCCCTGGCCTGGATTTTCGAATGGACCAGCGGTTGGAGCAGTCTCGCTTCTTTTGGCGCCAAAGAAATCAGCATCTATTACCAAGGGCGAACCATCCGCATTCTCAAAGCCCAATTGAGGAATCCGCGCCTCTCCGAGGCTTTCTGTTGTGACCAGTGATGTGACTGCTTTATTCAAATCGTCGCCTAAGTTGATTTTAAGAAAAACCTTTCCGCCTTCTTCCACTATCTCAACCTGAGGATCATGGTCATTCATGACAAGCGGTCTGGCTTCTTCGTAATATGGTTGAGCGCCGTTGAAATATATATTACCAGCTGCGCTTAAGGGATGCTCCCTGATGTTGTACATCCACAGTCCATAATCAGATAAGCCTTGGTTGCTTTTCTGGTCTCCTGATGGAATATCATCGGGGACTTCACCGTCGCCGATCAGGATGTTATTAAAGAAACGGTGATCGCCGCCATGGATTTGAGTGACTCCGGCCAGTTCGGTTGAATGGGCTTCATGATAGGGAGTAACGCGGCTCAGTTCGGAGTACATGTTAATTTGACCCGTCATCAAATTATGGACGTAGGCGCCGCCTTCAGATTGGTCGCGCAGGCTGACGTCAGACAGGAATAGGTTATTATCGACCAGAAACGGGCCGTGGTTGACTTCAACAAAAAGATCGTCATCGGTGTTGTCATAGAGAATATTGTTGGAGATGCGGGTTCCCTGAGCCATCCAGTCCATCCACATGCCCCGGCCAGTGTTGTGGATTAGGTTGTTTTTGATGACCATATCGATAGAGGCATGGATTTTGATGCCGCCCATTTCGGCGCCGGTGAACTGACGTTTGGTCCAGATATCATAGATGTGGTTGTTTTCAATCCGGCTGAAGACAGCGCCCAGGCTGCCGCAGATTCCGGTCTGCTGGCAATTGAAGATGGTGTTGTTTCTGACGATATGCGAGCCGATATTTTCTTTTGACCAACCAATTTTTAAGGCGCGAATGATTACTTCGTTGTAATGCGTGGCGCCACCTTTGTAGGTATTATTACTCCAGACGTTATGTCCGGTCTTGCGGTCTTTGCCCAGGGTGATGCCGGAACAGCGCGAGTCGCTGATGATGTTGTTTTCGATGATCCAGCCCTTGCTCCAGTGCGTACCGATCATGCCGTTTTGTTCAGCGGTCGGCGCAGCCCATTGGGTGGCCGCCTGGCAAATGCGGAAGCCCCGGATGGTGATATAGTTGCGCCCTGGTTCATCGGGATAAAAACATGCATCGCGGGCGTTGATTTCTATCAGTTCGTTGTTAGGATTCGCGCCTTGGAAATTGGCGTAGATGTAAGTGTTTTGCTTGTCGCTTTCACAAAACCAGGTTAGTAACGAGGCTTGCGGGTCGCGGGCGTCTGGATATGGTTTGGGATTCAGAACCTGTTCCAGAAGGTTGGTTTCAAACAGAGATTTTCCGTTGAGATATACATCTCCAGTATGATGAGGCCGTCCTTTATCGGTAAACCAGTCGCCCTCTATCAAATCCTTATAAGGATTGTATTCGCCGAAGAATGAATTGGGTATAATCGCCTTCCAGACATTACCCATGAAGTGTTGCCATTCATCAATAATCTCCGAACCTTTGATGATTACCTCTTCGCCTTGGGCGGCTTGATACACGATCCGCTTGTCATCTGATTCGCCGCCGCGGGGTGGAGTGATCCGTTCGCGATACGTCCCTTCATGCACAGTGATTACATCGCCCGGCTGAGCGGCCTCTGCTGCAGCGGATATGGTTCTGAAAGGCTGGGATAATGAACCTTCATTGTCGTCGGCGCCTTGGATGGAAACATGAAATTCCCGGCTGGATGCAGTCTGTACTATGATTGCCATTAACAGCAATGCGTAGAATGATTTCATCTCTTCTTCCTTTTTTGAGCGGGTATAAAATATATATCAATGTATAATCATAAGCCAATTGATTTACTGAACACATCCTGTACTGAAATTTCAAGACCGGATAGAGATTTCAGTTGCATGACGCTATCTGTATCAAAGGCCTCGCCTTGATCGAATTTACTTTTATCCACTAATAGATAACGTTCGATATACTCACCAGACGGATCGATAATAAGATATTCACGGACGCCGTATTTTTCATAAAGTTTCTTCTTGATCCAACGGTCTTTTCTGGATGTGGAAGGACTCAATATTTCCGCGACGCAATCAGGCGCCCCCTGGATGTTCTTTTCGGTTAGTTTCTCTTTATCGCAAACGACGTAAACATCCGGTTGCACAACATCATGCTCCGACAGAACTATATCCGTTGGAGCAATGCCGACTACGCATTGCTTTTCCTTTAACGCATTTTTGAGGATAACAAAAAAGTTCCCGGCAATATCCTGATGCCTTAAGATGGGCGCGGGCGTCATATCATAAGCTACACCGTCGATTATTTCCCACCGTTCTTCATCCGGCCAACCGCAATAATCCTTATAGGAATATGGCTCTTTCTCTTTCGGGATCGGCATAATCATTCTCGCTTTGCGGAAGAAGTACACTTGATATTATTGCTTATGCTTATGCGAAGATTACCTTTATCAACCCTCTCCTGACCTCTCCCAATCTTGGGAGAGGAATGTTTGGACACAGATTATTTATAATCACACATCAATTGATTTGCTAAACATATCCTGTACTGAAATTTTCAGACCGGATAGAGATTTCAGTTGCATGACGCTATCCGTATCAAAGGCCTCGCCTTGATCGAATTTACCTTTATCCACTAATAGATAACGTTCGATATATTCACCATCCGGATCGATAATAAGGTATTCGCGGACGCCATATTTTTCATAAAGTTTCTTCTTAATCCAACGGTCTTTTTTGGATGTTGAAGGGTTCAATATTTCCGCTACGAAATCAGGCGCTCCCTGGATGTTCTTTTCGGTTATCTTGGTTTTATCAGAAACGACGTAAACATCCGGCTGCACGACATCATGATCCGACAAAACTATATCCGTTGGAGCAATGCCGACTATGCATTGCTTTTCCTTGAGCGCATTTTTGAGGATGCCGCCAAGATTTAAAACAATATCCTGATGTCTTAAGATGGGCGCGGGCGTCATATCATAAGCTACGCCGTCGATCAGTTCCCACCGTTCTTCATCCGGCCAACCGCAATAATCCTTGTAGGTATACCGTTCTTTTTCTTTCAGGATCGGCATGATCGTTCTCGCTTTACTGAGAAGCACACTTGATATTGTTGGTTATTTATCTACGAAGATTACCAATATCAACCCTCTCCTAACCTCTCCCAATCTTGGGAGAGGAATTATTATCTTCGGTTTTTTGTATAACTAAGTCTCAACAATATCACTAGTTATTTCTCCAAAATCCCTCTCCCCCAAGTTGGGGGAGAATTCAAGGGGGGTTGTTATCAAAAACCTTATACATTTCAATTGACTGAATAAGCATAATCTGACTGCTGTTTTTAGTTTTATAGCAAAATATTATTAACTAATAATACTGCTTATTTTGCGCTTGGGCAATCAAAAGCGAATTCTTCCCTAGGGCCGATTTTGCTTAAATCTATCGGCTTGAATCCAATCTTCTGTGCTGGCGAATTCTCTTTCAAACGGAAATCATATTCCAGCGCATTTTCAAACATGGGATCGACGATAAGCGAATTTTTGTCGTTGCCTTTAGCGCGCCATTCATCCCATGACCATTTGGAGAAACGAATCTCTTTCTGACGGGTATCCCAATAGATATTATTATCTAATTTGTAATTCTCACCTGACCAGTTGCTGCCCAATAATTCTCCCTGGTCGAAGATTACGATATTTCGCTCAAAGGTCAATGAGAGGTGTTCTTCAGCGCGGGTGCGCATTACCTGATACTCCTTGGCGAAGGCGAAAATATTATTTCTGATGGTATTCTCTTTACCATAGTGCTGATGGAAGCCCGCGCTTTTGGTGCGGTAGGTCACATTATTCTCAACCAGGATGCGCGTACTGCCTTCGTCGGGATAGATGCCCCAACCGCCGTAACTGAATGAATAGATATCATGGAACAGGTTGTAACGAATCACGGTTCCCGGTTGGGTTCCCAGGGTATAGATGCCGCCCATGTCGCTCAGGATGCCCTGCCCTATATGATGGACGTCATTGAATTCAACTATGTTATGATGGGCGCCGGTTGGATGATATCCCCATGACCAGCCCACAGATAAACCAGTGTAGTAGGAATGATGAATGTGGTTATAAGCCAGAAGGTTATAACTGCTTTGACCGACCCAGATGCCAACCGCTGCTGGATACATCACTCCTATATGGTGAATATGGTTGTCGGTAACCTGGTTGCCCCGTGCATCTAATGCCCCTTCACGCATGACTGGTTCGCCAATCTTCACACCGCCGGCGCCGATGTCGCCCATTTCATTTCCAATGATGACGTTATCCTGGCAGCCTTTGGCGAATTCGACTGCGTAGTTTCCGATTTGGGTAAACTGGCAATTCTGCACGCGGCAGTTCCTGGCGCCCTCTGCGCTGAAGGCCGCAGAAATATTATAGGCCGCCTGTACGTCGTCATACCCTTCCTGCAATTTAGGAGCGATGGTGTGCTTAAACGCGAAATCCTTAAAACATAGGTTGCTCACAAAACGCTCTTTCTCAGGTTCGCCCGCTATACGAATGATATGCTCTAAACGCGGGGCGATGATGCACAGGTCATTGATATCATCATCCGCTTTGGGGATTAATGACAATATGCCGGTATGTTTGTCCAGCCGCCATTCGCCGGGTTGATCCAGCGCCTGGGGAGCGTTTTCGATCCAATAACGTGGATTCTCGGCGCCGTTCCAGTTGCTGGGAGGAACCTGTTTGGTCAGCGTCGCTGTATTCTCTTTAGCATCAACCGCAGCAATAGGCATACGGATTTCTGCCCACTTGGCCAGACCAATTACATCCACGTCGCCCCGGCCTGCCCACTCTGCTTTTATGTCATCTTTATTAAATGTGAAATGCGCCGGACCTTCCAGTTTCATCTGGCCGACCATATTAAAGAAACCATCATTGGGCGTGCGGGCGCGGGTGCGGCGTTCTCCATTGATGAACAGTTGATAAAAGAACCAATCGCCTTGGGTTACTTGGGGGATGGCTGTCTTGACCACGCCCGATTCGGTTGGAATCAATTTCGAAGTTATCTTTTCCCCTCCACTCAACACAACCTTCTCACCGGGATAAGCGCAATAGGTGATACTACGGCTCTGGTCGCCAGAATCTTCCGGCGTAAATTCAAGCGCCTGATCCAGGAAATAAGTCCCCTGGCGTACGTAGACTATGACTGATTGATTAAAAAGACCTTCTTTTTTCAACGTTCTAATGGCGTCGCGGGCGCGGCTGATAGTGGCGAATGGACCGTTAATGCCGCTGGGAGACGCTATAGTTCCAGACCATGAGTCATTACCGTCGGGAGAAACGTAGTAGACGGTAGTATCGGGTGGAACAACGATCTGATTCGAGACGCATGATCCCAAAACAAATGAAGTTGCGATAACGATTAATAATAGTTTAATATTTCTCATGATATATCCGGCCTTTCATTATGTTTTCCAAGCACAAGATAGTTTTATCATGAATGAGGTGAAGTTTCCAGCAGTGGAGGTTAGAAAAGCAGGTCTTGATCCAATTTTTTCTCGATGGGCTTGATGAAACCGGGTGAGCAATGTTCCGTAAAAATCACCCAAAATAACA
Organism: bacterium; assembly: GCA_963662285.2. GTDB lineage: Bacteria > Hinthialibacterota > Hinthialibacteria > Hinthialibacterales > Hinthialibacteraceae. The sequence goes on along the minus strand of CAXXMV010000006.1, from coordinate 418,839 downwards.
AAGTTATTATACCTTAAGTTGGCGTACACATTATTCTTATCTGTATTTCGCGTTCAAAAAACCTGTTTTCAGGGTTTTTTGAACGCGAATAAGATTTTTATTATGCAAACCTATCTAATACAGCATGTAATTATGTAGGAACAAAAATTGCAAAACATAATGGTACTTAAACCATAACTAATTTTCTTCTTGGCCTGCTTCGGCGCTAATAGCATCTTCAACCGACTCAGCAGCGACTTGCTCTTCGAGTTTGACCTGATTGACTTTATCGAAAAGAGCATTGATGCTTTCAGCGCTTAAATAGTAGATTTCCAATGGTTCTGTTCGGGCGCCGTAATAATTGCCATCATCGCCTTTAGCCAGTTGGATTACATCTTGCTTGCCTTCGTCAGTTTTCCCCAGCACTATCTCCAGGTCAACCTTATCCAGTCCGTATTCCTGAGTAGTACCATGGACGAAAGCAGCCGCTTCCAAAATGGCTGCGTCACGAACCAGGTTGGAAGTTTGAGTGAAAGTGGATTTACCCTGTTGCGGCTGAAGCAGGGTCCAGTCGCTTACGCTCTTGGTTGCTTCAACCAAGACTGATCCTGCCGAAGTTATTTTAATGTAATCAACTTCCCAGTTTCGCAGGGTGAAGATTTTCTTCAAACGTAGAGCATCTAAAGAAACCGGTACATTATTAAAATCGGTTGGACCAACGGCGAAGACATTCTCCTGCCCGCCGCGTTTAGCGTACAAGTTCTCGGTGGAGGTTGTACCACCAAGAATAAGTTCACGCGAAGCCCAGCTGGATTGATTACTGTCTTTACCTGTCCAGAAGACCAGTTTAGTCGCAGGATATACCAATCCGTATGCATTCAATGACTCAGGCTTCTCATCAATGAATTGTTTGATCTTTCCATTTTTTATAGCATTGATCATCTCATTGATTTTACCCTGGTCAGCCTTCGCTTGAATCGGACTGGAGACAATCCATTGATCCGGGTCTTTACGTTCCAGGGTAAAGTTTGCGTTATCATGAGTAATGTCGATCTTTTGAACTTGATCGGTTTCCATATCGATAATGGTTTTATCGCGGAAATCGTATAATTGCTTGTCAGCCGTAGTGTAAAGGTTGCTTTGAACGGTCATAACATCACTGGCGCCTTGCACCATAGCGAAATACTTGCCTGCGGTTGGCGTTTTGTCTCCAAACAGCAGAGTAGATTTGGTTGCTCCATTCACTCCGGCGAGACTAACCTGCAATTTAGGATTATCCAATCCGAAAGCAGTAACATTAGTAGCGCTTTCAACAATGACGCGCTGCCGTTTACCGCCGGTGAAGGATCGGGCGATGTTGTTCAAAGTGCTTTTGTCGCCATCAGTTTCAAAAGGTTTGATAAGTTTCCAGCGATCACCTTGCTTGACCGCCTGGAAAGTCTCATTGCCTTTGATAACGCTGATCTCTTCAACCTGATCTTTTTCGATAGTGAAGAGCTGGCTTTGTTTATCTTCGCGTTCTTCCTTCTGTTTTGTCTGTTCACGATCCCAGTAGAAATAGGCGCCGATGATGGCCAACAGGACAAGAAGGATGAGATTCTTTTTCATAATTAATTCCTCACTCTTATCCCTGGAAACGTTTCCGCGAAATTACCACAATTCCGATAATCGCGATCAACAAAGGTAGAATCACCAAAGATGTATAGAATACGAAACGGGCGTCTACCTTACTGATCATAATAGGTTGGCCTGAATCGTCTTTAGGACGAATAGAGATCAGGTCTTCCTGATTGGTGAGCCAGTTAACCGAGTTGATGAACAAATCATAACTGTTCTGGATAACTTTGTTAGTAGCGAAATCTGAGTCGCCGAAGACCACCAGCCGCGTCTCTGGTTTTTCTTCAACCTTTTCGCTGCCTGAATCTTCCTCTTTGGCTTCAGCTACTTCGACCGAGGTTGCTTCGGAGACCTTTTCTTCAGCCGGTTTGGATAAAGCTATACCTAAAGTAATTGGTCCGATTACGTCTACTCCTTGATCAAATTGCGCCTTATGAGTTGTTTTCAGAGTAGCGATATCGGTTTCTCCGAATGCTTTATTACTGGTCTTGATGAATTCCGTGGCTTCTACGCCTTCAGGAAGTTCATCAGACTTTTTTATACTCTGAGCGACAGGGAAAGGTATAGGTAGAAGCCCATTCTTAAAGGCATCAATAATCGGATGCGCTTCAACCGCACCGATAGTGGGTGAGAGAGGGCTTCCCTGACCAAACATCTGCATAAGTGGATTTTGTTCGATAACATAGTTATTACCGAATTCGATGCCATAAGATTCATTAAAGAATTTTTCCAATCCAGATTGATTTTCAGGATCGAGCATAACCATCATCCTGCCGCCGAACTTGAGATAATTCTCAAGAGCGGCTATTTCAGGATCATAGAAAGGCAGTTGAGGACCAGCGATAACCACGGCTACTGCATCTGCCGGTACGTCTTTTACAGTAGTCAGTTTAAGTTCCTTAACTGCGTATCCCTCTTGTTCCAGCAGTTTGGTCATTCCACCCATAGCGTCGCGGTTGGTTATATCCGTAAGAATGCGTTCATTATGACCCGAGACGAAATAAACAACCTTTTGACCGCCTTGTACCAGTTTCATCATGGCATTGGTAAGAGTGTTTTCGTTAATGGGGGTTACATTAACCGGAGTTATTTTCTGGTCGCCTTTTCTAACATAGATGGAATTTGGAGTAATGGGAGACAAGTCTTGAACTTTTTCCGGCTCCTTGTCAGGATCGATAATATTGATGGTGATTTTGTTTGAATAGAGAGCATAGAGTTCCATCAATTCTTTGGCGCCTTGAGTTTCACCGGCAGCTGTGGGAGATGATGGATTGCTGAGGTACTGAAAAGTAAACTCATCCTCTAAACCTTTCAATAACTGTATCGTCTGGGTCGCTAAACTGAATTTTTTGGATTCAGTCATGTCGAAGCGCATGCTGTGTTTGGCGAGAATCATCTGCAGAAAGACGATGATAGCCAACACAATGATAATGCTAACCGCCATATTCGCGCCTGCAACGGCAGTTCGTTTGGTGAGCTTTTGGGTCAGGTATCCGATATTCATCAGGACGTAGGCCAGAACCAGGCAGCCGCCCAATACCAGTGGAGTGACCGAATAGGGCGCCAGTTCAGTTACAATAGCCCAAACCAAAAGACCGATTGCTATTAAAATTAAACCTAAAAAACCAAGTGGTGTGAATTTTGAGTGCATGATTACCCTCTCCATCGATTGGATTCCAACACGCGTAAACTGAAAAACAGGAAGAATATAGTGAAGAGGACGTAAAACGCCGCGTGTCCTGTATCGATAACGCCTTTACCGAATTCATCGAAATGCGCATAGACCGAGATGTTATTGCATATATCACCCAGTATGCCCGGATTGATTTCGTCCACAAAACCAATCATCCACAGAACCAGCAGTGAAGCGAAGGTTATAAGCCCCGCAACAACCTGGTTATCAGTCAGCGAAGAAGCAAAAATGCCGAATGAGATAAAAGCGCTTCCAACCAGGAAGACTCCCAGATACGAAGTCATAACTGCTGGTATGTAGGTTTGGTCGGGAACCACTTTCAAGGAAAGCAGGACATAAACGAATGTTAATACCAACATTCCTACATAAACGGTCATGGCTGAGAAATACTTGCCCAATAGAATTTCAATATCTTTAATTGGATAGGTGAACAACAATTCGATAGTACCCAGTTTTTTCTCTTCCGCGATGATGCGCATAGAGAGCATGGGAGCGATAAAGAGCAGAATAAAGGTCATGACGTTAGTGATGCCTTGCAGCACTAACTGAGTATAGTTGGGCAGTGGTTGAGAGCCGAAACCTTGTTGAAATTGCATCATCTGCATATATTCCTGACTCCATTTCACATAGGAGGAGAAATACATATAAAAGAATACCGCTGTTAAGAACAGAAAGAATACATATAAAACGTATGCCAATGGTGAGAAGAAGTAGGACCGCATCTCACGTTTGTAAATGGCCCATATATTACTCATTAGTGCACCTCCTTTTCACCAGCGATAATTTCGATGAATATATCTTCCAGCGTGGGGTCCATTGATCGAATTTCCAATAAGTCCCAGCCCTTGCCGACGATTCTATTAGACAGATCGGGACGCAGGTCTTTGCTGCGCTCAGTATCCAGAATAACCTGGCATACTCCGCTCTGCATATCCGTGCAATTGATCTTCTGGATGCCGCTGAGTTCCTGCAAAGCAGGGGCGATGTCACTGGCGGGCGCTTTGACCATTAAACGAATCTTTAGTTGCGTGGAAAGCCGTTGGGAAAGTTCTCCCACCGCATCGGCGGCCACGATCCGGCCTTCGTTGATAATGAGCACTCTATCGCAAATCATGCTCACTTCAGGCAGAATGTGAGTCGATAGAATTACGGTTCGCTTGCCAGCCATGTTTTTGATCAATTCGCGAATATCACGAATCTGGTTGGGATCGAGACCAACTGTCGGTTCATCCAGGATCAGAACCTTGGGGTTGCCAATTAGGGCTTGAGCAAGACCAACGCGCTGCCGGTATCCTTTGGACAATTTGCCGATGGTGCGACTGGCCACATCGGTAATGCCTGATTCAGACATGGCTTCACGGATCTGCGCCGCACGATCTCCGGAAGATATTCCCTTGACGTGCGCAACGAATCCCAGAAAACCCACTACATCCATATCATTATAGAGCGGCGTGTTTTCCGGTAGATATCCGATATTCCGACGCACTTCGAGCGAATTCTCTCGAATATCGAATCCTGCCACGGTTGCTGTACCGGCTGACGGGGGAGAATATCCCGTCAAAATGCGCATAGTGGTTGTTTTACCAGCGCCGTTTGGTCCCAGAAAACCGAGAATTTCACCTTCCGCGACTTCGAACGAAACATCTTCGATCGCAGTTACGCGGCCATACGTTTTTTTAATGTTTTCCGCAACAATCATAATTCCCTCGAAATTGTTTGGAATCCTCGAACTTGATTCAAGCGAGACCCTGATAAATCCGGGCTAATAGGTAAAAACGTTTTATATTTTCATAAGTAACTCTCATAATGCACAAAAATTATATACGAGAATATTATCCTATCCAAGCATATCATTTCTATCAATAATAATTGAGATAAGTTCAAAAAGAGGATTACTGGCGGTTATATTGCGTCTAATCGACATAATATGCAAGGTGAACGAATATTTAAGAAAGCGCTTGCATATCCATAAAACTGGAATTGGCGTCGGAACCGGCTTTCTCTTTGACCAGGGTTATACGGTTTCCTTGATCATTGAATTCCACTCTCGTCATAAAAGCCCGGATCAAAAACAGCCCGCGTCCGTAATTAGATAAAATTTCCATCTCGTCCAACGTCTTGGGCAAAGTGCGCCAGTCGAATCCTTTGCCTTGGTCTTCGATACTGAAAATCACGAAATCATTGGTTAGATGCCGGGTAATAGTAACTCTTCTATCTGAATAAATGGCTTCTATACTACGTTCTTTGACCAGTTGGTTGAATCGCATCATCTCATCCAAAGTGGCGCCTTTGGCGCTGGATTCAATTTCAAGATTGCCGTGAACTACAGCATTGACCAACGCTTCATCTAAAGCAAAGCGTAGATTGGTCAATTCCGCTTTATTGCAGATTCCTAATATAGCAATTTTATCAGTCAAAAGATCAATAAGGGGAAGAGTGTAATGCAAATCGTTAGGTATAGAGAACATTTGATGATCCTCAACGAAAAAATCGAGAATCATTTTTTCCATTTTCTCCTGATGGCGCATACGCAAAATTTTGCTGGCCACTGTGTATACCATGTCGACTTCCTGCGGTTTGAGCAGAAAGTTTGAAGCGCCCAGGCGTAACGCTTCTATAACGTCTTCACGCCTGCCATACCCGGTTAGGATTACTACAGGGATTTCCGGGCGATTTTTGCGGAGTTCGACCAGCAACTCCATGCCGCTCATAACCGGCATGCGTAAATCGGAGAACACCAGGTCGATGTTTTCATCAGCCATGCATATCTTTAGAGCTTCTTTACCGTTTATGGCAGTTAGAAGTTTATAATTACCAGCTTCTTTGAGCATGGCGCAAAGAAGATCTCTGATGATTTTCTCATCATCGACTATAAGAATTGTTCCTTCTTCCATTCCACTTACCAATCAATATAGGGAAATAATAACGATCTCGTTATATGAATTTATATATTACAGATTTTATAGAAAAGTAGAACGCTGCTAGAGCATTTGGACGCAAAGCTCTCTAAATAATAATCTTACAAAATCATTTATTATTTCTCCGCATGATCTTTTCTCTGGCATATTTGACCATTCCTTTGATCAAATGAGTAATTGAAAAACCAATGGGAGCAAGTTCAGGTAATTCGAATGAATCCAGTCTGGCTTCTTTGATAGGTAAACCTGATATTTTGATATAGTCAATATTAGAGCCGGGAATTTCCATATTTTGAGCCATACGTAAAACAAAATGATCGATGGAATTTATAGCAAGTATTTCTGTGATAACCGCATCCACGGCGACGCCATTCTCGCTGGCTATGATTAATCCCACTGGTTTGGGAGAACCATTACCGGGTCCCATACCCTCCATACCGATGATTGCGTCAACAATGGTTAATCCTGGAGAGATTTTTTCATAAATGGCCAACAGCATGTCGGCGAAGGATTCTACGCTTTTACGCTTTTTGAAATGCCAATAGGCTTTGGTTCTACCGACAACGCACCCAAATAAGTTCTTAACGGCGCCAGTAATAAGCAATTGTTGATGAGCTTTCAGTTTGGGAACATTGATAACCAGGTCGAATTCCTGCAAAACGGAACTAAGTGGAGGCGTTGCGATTCCACTGGTATAAACCTGCTCATTCCATCCATCATGAGTTGGATATTTGAACTCGACGATTTCTACTCCCAACTGGTTGACAATATCTGCAATACCGCAACGTTGGGCCGTTCGCGCTGCGCTGGATAATGGGGGGCTATCGCCCAAAAGAACTTTGGCGCCACAATCCAAAGCCATGCGGCATATCGCTTCAATTACTATAGGATGAGTGGTTATTGCTTGTTCTGCTGGACGCCCGAAAAGCAGGTTAGGTTTGATTAAGACGCGGTCGCCGCGCTGAATGAATTTATCTAATCCATCCAGCGGGTCCAGAGCTTCGGCCAAAGCTTTGTGCACAGACTCAGCCTGGTACGTCGCGCAGGATTGAATAGAAACATGAGGATTGGAATTAATCATTGCTGATCGTATTCTCTAGACCACGAAATTGTCTTGGGAATACCTTCGCAGAGCGGCGTTTTAGGTGAATAGCCTAACAGTTTACGCGCTTTGGAAATATCGGCGATATAGCGCGTCACTTCACCTGGATTGGATGGCGTATAGGTGATGTTTGGCTCCATTCCGGTGCTTTTACCGATCAGCTCAGCCAATTCGCCTAAACTGCTTCCCTGACCACAAGCCAGGTTGATAGTCTGATTAACCACTTCACGACTCAATAATTTCTCGATGGCAAGTGAAATCCCTTCAATGCAATCATCTATATAAGTGAAATCTAGGATTTTATCTTTTCCATGAATTACAATGGGTTTCCCCTGAGATATCTTTTTGATGAATAGAGGCGTTACGCGTTCCATCCGTTCAAGGTCATTGTCGAAACGGCCATATACGTTGCTGAAGCGGAAAACGATGTATGGCAACTTGTAGCATTGTGAAAAAGAATATATGAATGCTTCTCCAGCAATTTTACTGGCTGAATATGGGCTTTCTGCAACAACGAAGTCGGCGCAGGATTCATCTGTGATATGACGCTGGATATCGCCGTAAACTTCGCGCGAACTGCCAAAGATGATGGGCAATCCGGCGATGCGGGCGCTTTCACATACTTTGAAGGTTATCTCCACATTCTCTAAAGCGCGGGATGGTTCGCAAACTAGTTCGAAAACTTTGGCGTGAGCGGCCAAGTGGACGATTAATTCGATGTTGTAACCTTTGATCAGTTCCAGTAAACGTCCAACGCAATCTCCGGTTAAATCAACCGTTCTCATGGGGATATCATCGGTCCAGGTATTATCACGTTTATCTACGCCAAGTACGAAATGGCCTTCTTTTAATAGACGGAGGCCTAAATTAGTCCCGATTTGTCCGCTCGAGCCGGTGATTAAGATATTCAACTTTAATGCTCCTTCAACTTATAACTTTTTTACAATATTACACTAGAGCGATTATCAACATTATATTCATCAATTATCACGTTTGATATTCGTAAAAGCTAATCTGTCCTTACTTATACGAATCGCGACTCAGAACGTTACTATGAAAACCACTCAAATTGTGCATCGAATCATAACCTGAATCATGTATCGTTACTTAATTATGGTCAAGAAGCAGTGGTCGAAATCGTTACATTATCCTAAAAACCACAGTTCAGGCGGCTTTCAAAATCAGGTTGATTAATAATCACGTCTTACCTTAAACGAGAGTGATTTTTAATTTTTTCATGATATTTTTGATACATTGTTTTTGATATTCTTACTGGTTCCCCTGTTGGTTTTGAAGGAAAAGGCTTGGTATTCCTGGTCCACTCTTCCTCCCAATTCTGCAAATGCCCAATGATTTTTTTCTCATCAAGCGGCTGATTGCTTTCAAGCGATTGAATTAGTTCATCCAGGAAATAATTCCAGCGCTTCAAATAGAAATCTGCAATCAAACCAGACCATTCTTTACGGGCGTAATCATGCAGAGTGGATTTACCGTCTCCCCAGAGAGTGATGATATTTCTGGCATTCCATTCATAGGTTTGTTTTTCTTTATCAGAATTGCCCCATTGTTTCGCACTTTCAATCCAATCGCCTAACAGAAATTCCTGGCGTGATGAAAGCAGGCGATCCATGTCCTGCATGGTTTGCAGCATATCATTTGATAGGGATAGCAGTTTTTGCTGATCCTTTGCTTTGTAGGCTTTGATCAGTTCCTGATATTGCAAGGTGCAGAAATTCGATAGAATCTGCCGTCCCAGATTTACCAGATCAAAGTGGAATGAATCAACATTTATAAAGCGGTCGGAACATTGGATCAGGTGATCCCATGCCTTGAGCAACTCCAGCAACTCTTGTTTGTCCGTATTGGCGCCCAGACTGATTGCCGGGCGCCTATTGATGATCGAACGCTCCCGGCCTGTTTTATCATACACAGTATTGCGCAGGATACGCCAGGCCTTTTGAGCGTGGGGATTCGATTGGCCGTAGCGGCGTATGGCGTATTGGTCGATCCATTTATCGATGTCAACCGCAGCATCCCGCCACGTCATCTCCAATACGAAATCGAAGATGACCGGATTATAATCAAGACCTTCCTGAGTCATGCCGATGCCGGATAGGTTGCCTTTTTCTGGATTCGACATTGTTGAAAATAGTTCATTATTAAGGTTGGGCAGCGATCCATGTAAAAATACGGTGTTGCCAAAATTATGCAGCGCACACCAGAGCCAGGGTTTCCCATGGAAAGAATTGGTGATCTTCCAGACAGGCGTGTTGTCGCAATATAGGTCCAACACCAGCATTCCATTATCAGGCACTCCGCTAAACAACGCTTCGGTTTGGGGAGGTTTCCAGAATTTGGAATTATTGAAGAATATCCATGCCTGCATTACCCAAATCGCTTTTGGATCAGCGGAACGGAGATTGCTAAACACCAATTGACCCATCTTTTTGAGAAACGCCGGATCATCACTGGGCGGCGTCATTTCGATAAAAGTATCCGACGCATAGAAATGGTCAGTTCCAAATTCTTCGATTTGTTTTTGCTGAAACCTTTTACCTATTTCCATAAACATCGAATCATTGGGATCAACAAAATAGGTTTCCCATTCGATCCAACGGATCTTATGCAGTTTTATGCCGGGAATCTTATCACCAAGCGCTTTGGGAATATGTCCGGTAAAACCTTGCAGGACGGGCGTCATGCCCAGAGAGCGTTCGCGTTTGAGAATCTTTTGTTGCAGCGCGGCACGGCGGTCAATCCAATCCTGGGTAAGGGGGCCGCCCCAGCCATCCAGGCATCCCATCCAGCCAAAGGGCAGGTATGGCGGCCCGGCCAGAAAATCGAATACCGAGTCCTTGTCGAAACCATAATCGGTTAAAACTTTCTGCCAAGTCGATTCCTGACCGGTAACGGCCAGAGGAAGGTTGATGCCATTCAGAGCCATCCAATCAATAATAAATTCCCATTGTTGCCAATCCCACCAGGCCAGAGAATATCCAAAGCAGCAATAATTAAAAAAATAGCGGTATTTATGGGGACTTACCTGCCGGATTTTGGGATTAACGCCTGGCAGAGGCGTGGGCAGATTAAGCTGCACTCCCTGGAGCGAGACGCACGCATTGCAATAATATTTCAAATACCAATTCAACGCCGAACAAATGGAGACGCCATTGTTGCCGCGCAGGATAATCTTTCCATCCCGGCTTTCAATTTCAAAAACATCTCGCCCATTGTCTTGTGGAATAAGAGCTAGTTCAAATTCTTCCACTTGTTCGGGAACAATCCGTTCCAACACTCCATGCGCCGCGTTGAGAATATATTGCTCTTCCTGGGCAAAAAGGCTTATTGGAAGTAAAGCGAACAATAAGATGAGTATAGACAGCCGTTTGGGTATTAAGCGCATGTTCTTATAACTCCTTCAGAAATTTTTACTATAGACTGTTTGCCGTTTTCTCTTAATCAAAAAGAATTGCATCCATCCAATCGTAAATGATTTGTTTTGCATCGGATGAAAAATCGTGCGGCCCTGGTTCCAGAATGCTTTGCAGATGGTTTTCTTTCTCGTACATACACCAGAGTGGTTTAAGAGCAAGAGTCATGGCATGCGCGGCGTATCCTTCCGGGAAAATGTCGTCATCCTCTGTTTGATAATTAAAATACCCGCGTGGCGCCACCAGACGAATCACATCATCAAAATCCCAGGCGGGCATTCGTTTCGCTCGCAAATCAATCCGCAAACGGGGCATGTAGGAAAACCAATGATCCCTGGCCCATCTTGCGGGATTGCTTTCTACACGCAATGGAGCGAATCCACAACTGGCCGCCGCCGCCTTGATCCGTTCATCAAATGCAGCGACGAACAGCGCCTCTTCCGCGCCCAGCGAATGCCCGATTGCGCCAATACGGTTTCGATCCACTTCTGGTATTGATTGAAGAATATCAATCGCCCGCCGCCCATCTTGAATCATTTTCCCCAGGGCGGATGAATTTGGATAATCGCGATAAACATTACGCGTATTATACGGACCGGCTGAATCGATTCGTTCTCCAGCCGTTATGGAATCTGGCGCTAATACATAGTATCCTCGAATGGCCAGTTCAGGCGCCAGATGCATGCTTGCTCTGCCTTTGCGTCCGACTGGTTCTTCTTTACCATTCTCAGTTGTTTGATGGAAGACGATGATTGCTGGATTTTTTTTCTTCAATGTATCCGGGTAGAGGAGATAGGCGGAAATGCGTTCACCGGGCGCCGTGAAATATTGAATCATTTTTTCTGTATATCCCTCGTGTTGGATGGTGGATAACACTGCGAAAGAGGATTCCATAGAGGGCGGTTCAACTGAACCAATATCCCGCTGCAGAAGGTTTTTAATGGTTGGCTGTTTTTTCTCCCATTGAGCTATGTCGCCGGGATCATTCCCAAGAGTTTCTTTAGCAGGACGAACTGGTATATTTCTTTTAAGCCAGTTATAGGCTTCGTTTCGTTGTTCTGTTGGAAATGAATGAGGTCCCTCTCCAAGGCGTGGATGAAAATAATCTTTGGCGCCATAAAGAGAATATACGCTTTCGACTTGCTCAAAGATTTCAGGAAAATTATCAATTGATGGGAAAATCGCATCGTTTAATGTTCCCCATAGATAGAAAGGCCGGGGCGCCATGCATGCAATTATCTCATGCCAATCGAAAGGCGCCTCTTCGATGTGGTCTTTATAAAAACCAAGTTTAGGCATCAACGCGGTTAAATGACTCCAACGCTCCGGGATCGGATCTTTCCGCAATGTAGTAAATCCACAACTCACCACAACAGCGGTTATTCTCGGTTCAAAAATTGCGCCTATGATAGTTCCATAACCACCATGCGAGTGTCCCATGCATCCCAGCCGGTACATATCGACGAATGGAAGCGTTTCCAAATAATTGACGACCTGCCTGATATCCCATACCATTTTGCCAAAAAATGACCAATCCGGATGCTTCCTGAAGAATTGCAGGGCGTTGTGATAGGGCGGGGCGCCGGGTGGCGTGCGTTCGCCGAAACCTATCATATCCGGAACGATGCAAACAAATCCTTTTTGCGCCAACTCCAACGCAAACGCCATCTCAGCATTGCCTTCAATGCCGCACGGTTCATCTTTGCCCTGGGAGACGGTTTGGTGAAGCACGATCATTGCAGGAACCGGCTTGACGGGCATTGGATCGGGAATCAACAAATAAGCGGTTATCCAGTCATCAGGCTCGCTGCTGATTCGCAAATGGAATCGTTTGTAATTACTAAAACTTGCTTCCCCAAGAATATCTGCATATGGAGGAATAATTTTCGCCTTCGATGAGGTTCCGATTATTGATTCAAGCACTCCTAAAATACGATCCCTTTTTTGCTCCCATTCCTGAATACTCTGGATTCTTGCACAGACGTCCCCCTCTTTTTGCAGAAGAGGAAACAATTCAGAACTATGAGATTGGGGAGTAATAATAGTAGGTTTTACAGCGTTCGTTATGACGCGCCATTGCTCCCAATCAAATCCCTCCCAGGAAAATACGACAAGTGGAAAGAGAATAATCAAGCAGAATACAAGTAGAAATAACCTTCTAATTTGGAACATGATGTTTTTTTTAAGTTAAACAAGAAATAATAAACAATATTTGCTTCACTTGAATCTATCAAAAATGAATTGTAAATACTATTGCGCTACACTGTATTTTTTCTATTTAACATGGGAATATAGAATAGAAGGTTTTCTAAAATTGACAAATACAACTCTTAGAGGATATGAATGTGAATCACTCTTTCAAATCAATGATTTTTATACTAATTTCGTGTTTTTATTGTACTGTACTCATTGCGCCGGTCGCATTTTCTGAGAATGAAAATGCATACATGAAAACTGCGAGCGTACTGTATCCCGAACATTTACGGGATACGGCTATATTAAACGCAAGCCAGTATGGATGGGCCAAAACCATCCAGAACAACCTCATCCAAAAAGCCCGGCCCTGGCTGGATTGCACAGATGAGGAATTATGGGAATCAATGTTCGGCCCCGATATCACCCGGACATGGATGGTATGGTCAGATGGAATTTGTCCCTCTTGCCGAAAAGACGTCAAGATGTACACCTGGAAAATTGATATATGGAATCACCCGTTCAAAGTGCAATGTCCCCACTGTCAACAACTGTTTCCTACCAACGATTTCCAGGCTTATTATCATTCCGGCTTGGATGAAAATGGCGTCTTTGTTCCAGGCAAGGCCGACCGTCAGTTGCTTTACAACCAAGATCATCCGGGAACCGATGATCTTTTACGCATGTTCGGCGTGGACGATGGAGAGGGGTATGTTGAAGGAAACAAGCGCTGGCGCTTCATTGGATATTACCTGATCGCCGGGCAATGGCGGCAAAAAATTGTGGGAGGAATCACCAATTTAAGCGAGGCCTATTTCGTGACGGGCAACCCGGTTTACGCGCGCAAAGCAGCAATCCTGCTCGACCGCATCGCCGATTTATACCCGCTGTTTGATTTCCAGTCGCAGGGATTAGTCTATGAGAAATCAGGCCATCGTGGATACGTTACTGTCTGGCATGACGCCTGTGAAGAGGTTCGGGAATTGGCTCAAGCCTATGACCGGATATATGACGGGATTCGAAATGACAACCAACTGGTTGCATTTCTCTCTCAAAAAGCAAAACAATATCAATTAGAGTCGACCAAAACAAATTTCGCAGATATTCAAAAAAACATAGAAGTACGCATCTTCCAACACACGCTGGATCATAAAAAGCGCATCGATTCTAATTTCCCAAACACGCCTATAGCCTTGTTGACCATGGAAACCGTCTTAGGGTGGCCCAACAATCGAGAGAGAATAATCAGCCTGCTTTCAGATATCCTGACCGAGTCGGTCAAAGAAGATGGGATGACCGGAGAAAAAGGTCTTTCCGGATATACCACGATATTTCCCCGATCATTTGCTAAGCTGATATCCCGCTTTGACCGTCTGGATTCTTCGTTGCTTCCAGAATTATTCAAACAGTTTCCCGATCTTCACAAAACATACCGGTTTCATATCGATACCTGGTGTATGGAAAAATATTATCCCCGCGAAGGTGATTGCAGTTGTTTTGGTGGTCAATGCCCTAACTATCTTGGAGCAATCTGTTCCACTATCCTTCAAAATACTGAACCATCCATGTTCCAATTCTTATGGAGAATATTCGAGATAACTCACGATCCAGATTTCGTTAAGGTTCTATTTAGAGAAAACAATTTTTCCACCAAGGGTTTACCCTACGATATTTGCGTCACTGATCCTCTTCAATTTGAACAACGGGTACAAAAAGTCATCCAGAAGCATGGCTGTGATTTCAAACTTGGCGACATAAATCTGGAGCAATGGGGGCTTTCCATTCTTCGCTCCGGTGAAGGAGCTAACCGTCGCGCCGTATGGCTGGATCACGATTCCGGCGGGCGGCATAGCCATCATGATGGGCTTAATATAGGATTATTCGCCAAAGGCGTGGATTTGTTGCCCGATTTTGGATATCCACCTGTCGGATATGGTGGATGGAATGCGCCCAAAGCGGTTTGGTATAAACAGACCGCTGCTCATAACACTGTCGTAGTCGATGGGAAAGACCATAAGTCCGCAGATGGAAAAACAACACTATGGGGAAGCGGTAAACAATTAGATATGGTTAGCGTATCGGCGCCGGAATTGATTGATGGCGACCGCTATGAACGTACTTTAGTCAAAGTTGATATATCCGAAAATGATTTTTATGTTATCGATCTTTTTCAAGTTTCAGGAGGTCGGCGCCACGAATTATTTATAGCATCAAATCTTGGAGACGTTACTACCAAAGGCATTGTATTAGATAAACCTATCGAATTGGAATCCCGCTATGAAACCAGAAATTTCATAAGCGCCGCCCATCCATCTCCCGGTTGGTACGCAGATTGGAAAATAAGCGCAATTGAAGAAAAAGATAGGGACATTCATTTAAGATACACGGCTTTAACAAAAAGCACGCAAGCGGCTTTAGGTGAATGTTGGATTGATACATCCAATACCTTTGGAGGGCAAGAACAATGGATTCCACGATTATTGATTTCTAATAGTTCTGAAAACAATCCTCTGTCGTCGCAATTCATCGGAATTCTGGAACCCTATGAAAATCATCCATTCATCAAAACCGCAAGGTTAGTCAATGATTCTGATGATAATAAAAAGTGCATCATTATCATCGAACTTCATGATGGCCGGAAACAAATACTGCTGGTAAACCGCGCTTTAGATAATAACCTCACGAAGTGTCAAATAGGAAACATTCCTATGGAATGCAACGCAGAAATTGGTTTTGCATCGTTGCGGGACGGCATAATGGAATACGCCGCCCTCTGCAACGGATCATATCTCAAGTATGGTGAACAGAGCATTAAGTTGGATGCCAAAAGAACTTTCAAAGAATTATTGCCTGAAAAGTAGACAAGTCTCGTCAGAACATTATTTTGACAACTACTCTAGCGAAAATCCAAATGTGATTGATTGGATGCAAGCGTTTTAAGTTGCTGCATCCAATCAGCGGCGGAGGGTGAATAGTTGAATCGCCGCCCGCGCAGCCAATCGCACTGTATATGATATGCAATCCATTCATTTGCTTTGGCTGACAATACAACCTGGTTTTCGTTTTCTGAACTTACATATTTCAAATAGCGGTCTTTCGGAAAGACAACGCCCATACTTATCCAGCCTATTTTAGGAATCTGAAAACCCCTTACTCCAAGTACGCCTGCTTCTGTATCCAGCATGACGGATTCCTGAGGTAATTTGGTTAAGCCTATTCCAAGAGCCAGTTCATCGTTAGGATTCCCACTCTCGATCCTCGTCTTGATTACAGTATCGCTCCGGCCGGACATCAATGAACAATGCATACGCACTCGATACGGATGGTCTTTCAAACCAACATTATCGACCAATATTTCAATGGTGACTTGTTGTTTGCTTTCTTGTATTACCCGCGCTGTAAATTCCAGGACGCCGTCTTTGCCATCGCTCCACAGGGGATATGGTTTTTGATTGATGTATAGCGTCGCGCCCCCGCATCCCGGCGTGTCTAATACATTCAAGGCGTCCATGCCCCATTCGGTTTCTTCATGGTAAGCCTGTGATCCAATAGTGGGGTAGATCAGAATCGGTCTGTTTTTGCCGAAGAAATCGAATTTACCCCAATAGGCGCGGTAGGCGATCTGTTCAGATTCCCAACCGATATTGGGTGGAATCCAATTTTGCGCCCAGGCGACTTTTGGGTTATCTTGCGTTGGTTTATATTCAGAAGGCGCATTTGCAACAGGTCGATTGATATCGAGTAGTTTGTAAATATCAATCTTCAAATTATGTTGATGTAGAACATCCAGTTTTTCTTTTAATTGGTTTGTAATCGGGAGATTCTTTAAGATATAGATTAACAAATCTCTCCTTAATTCATTCAAGAAATGCTGGCTTTCCAGCGATGCATCTAACCGTTCTATTGCGAATTCTGGAACATTTACAAGATTATTCCAATCAGGCAATGCTTTGCGGATGTTAATCAACGCATTAGAATCAATTGACTTTATTTTAGCCTCGATCGCTTGATTCAAAGCCATCAATTCGCTCAACGATTCAGCAGTATAAGGTTTACGAATTGTCGAAAGATCGGCCCAGCTCCATTCAATATTTTGAATCAATTCATCATTAATATCCCATACATCATCGACTATCGAATCTGCATTGGCGTCATATTCATAGCGGTCGATGAAGCCATCGGCATCGCTATCCACCAGGGTATAGCGCATATCAATTACGCGGTCGAAATCCCAATCAACCTCCATCCAGACGCGCTGCGCGTTTTTCAGGTGAATGCGATTGTCGAATGGGTGATAGTATATTTGCAGTGGAGCGGTGTTATCTGAAATTAATTCATAACGCTTATTGAAGGGGCCGCAGCTGGGACCGCCGACTTGCGGGAAATCGGATGTTCCGTGAGCGATAACGCCTTCCCAGCGTTCATGGAAATCACTGTATTCATTCTGCGCATCGCCATTGAGATCAATTTCATCCCAGGTGAGCATCATACGATCCCACACGATAGGTTTTACGAAGTGTGGCGCATATTCATGCGCCAGATATCCACGGCAGGGGATATCGCGTAAAGTCATTGTTTCCATAAACCGATTGGGTATTTCGAGCGATGAACGGCCTCTTTGATTATCTTCGGACTTGGCGTTTGAACCGGGCGCCCAGGCGGTAAGAGATACATCAAAATCTCTGGGCTGTTCTATGGTTGCATCGTTGTCTACATCAAAACTATAGCGCATCGATTCGACTTCATTATCGTATCCTGAGAGACGCAATACTTCTTCGGCCACGCCATCCCCGTCGTGGTCATAAAACAAAAATGGATTTTCAAAAAATGGAATCCACTCTTTTCCAGTTTCCGCCAGAGCAAAGGCCACGAAGGTTTCTTCGCCTCCAAAATGGGTGCGGTATTGGCATAACCTTTGATCATAGGTGTAACCCACGTTGTACCATAGCAGGTTATCGTCGCAGTCATCCCTGCCCCACCAAACCCTTAACGTCTTGCCAGGAAAATAATTGGAACCACCGCCGATAAAATACATCCCCATTTCATCAACATCGTTATCGCCGTCAATATCAGTGTAATCCAACACCGCATTGACCGATCCATCCGCTTTCCAGTCGGCGATATAGAGATCGCTGTCGAGGTCGGGTTCGTCACCGAACTCCAAATCGCCGTCTTCGTCGATAACCTTGACCAGCAGGGGACGGTATTTTTCCGGATGGCGCGAGTCCAGGTCGATAAACCACACTTCTTCGGGATGTCCATCGTTATTTAAGTCGCGGTAATGACGCTCTCCCGGCGTCGCAGATAAAACGCGCTGGTGAAACGTCATATCCAAAATGGCGTGATTTCCGAAAACAGATTCAAACAATTGAGTTGAATCATCCGCAGAAAATACGGATATTACGGTTAACAGAAGAATAAACATAAAGGCAACTAATTTTTTAATCCACATTTAATTATCCTGTAATTTATTTTTTAATAAGTCAGCCAATTGAAGTGCGTTATCCCTCCCCCAAGCCTGGGGGAGGTTAGGTGGGGGTTGATCCGTCGAAACGCAACCCCCCTCTAACTCCCCCCAAACTTGGGGGGAGAATTTTAATATAAACAGTTTGTTTAAAACATAATTATTATGTTTTTTTATGTGACAGAACTGTTTCCTATTTTTTATAACGAATTAACATGGCCAGATCCAATGGCCCCGGTTTCTCTACGTAGGTCAAATAGAATTCCGAGATGCGCTGATACACCTTGGGCGCTAAAGGCGTAAGGATCAACCAACGGGCTGCGATTTGAGCCAGCGCTGGATTTGATTTCGGATCGCCTGTGATATTGCCAAACAAGACGCCGTTGTTCAGACGCGCGAATCCCTGCGTTACCGTCTTTTCCAATTTGGTTATGTCATCTGCATTCATCAGGTCTTTTTCACCCGCCAGTTCGACCAGCAACATCATGGTAAGAGAGGCGTGTGAAATATCCTCGCCATTGATCTCTTTTTTGGGGATAAATTTTTCAACCGGATCAATCGACAACCAGTAGGGCCAGTAATAAGCGCCGTCATCCGAATTGATGAAACGGTTTTTAACATAGTGACCAATAGCCAGGGCTTTTTTGTGATATTCCTGTTCTCCAGTCAGCTTCCAGGCATACAATAACGCCCGTCCCATAGCGCTGAGCCGATTGCCCGGCAGAGGCTTATTTTCCATAGCATCCTCTTGATCCAAACCAATGTAATGCCCCTCGTTCTTACCCGGTCCCCAACGGAATTGCCTGTCGTGATAGGCCAGGCTTTGCATGAGTTCTTTTTGCATATTTGGATAGTCGCGCTTCACTATATCCTTCAACTCTGCATGTTGTTGGGCGAGACGCAAACTATCAAGCATGGGATAAAGGATCATTCCGGTATGCACGGCGAAGATAGCGCGACCGCGTTGGGCGTATTTATCCGATCCCCAGGCAGGCGCCGTTTCGCCCGTCCAGAGTTTTTTACCGATTTTATCGTCGCGGTTGGCTAGAAGTTCATTGGCAACTTTTAGATTGGTTTTCAAGTAAATGGGATTCTTGGTCGCCTGATACATCTCGTTAAGCGACATCATGCGGTAAGACCAACCCCATGCGATGCCCCCTTGATTATTACTGATGGAGTCAAAATTGATATCCATATAGAGTTCATCATATCGCTCTACCGTAGCGTACATCGATAATGAAACCGGCTTCTCAATTTTATTAAACTTTTCATGAAATGAGTCTATGTATTTTTGATCTGCTTCCTGATCGGTTTGCGCATACGCATAGACGCCAAGCAATATTGAAAATGTTATATAGCATAAAGACTTTTGCAATCGAAACATTTGATGCCTCCAGTTTATTGATTTAATTGCGCTGTATTTAATTGCTGAACCAAAGAAATGGTTTTTTGATATTCACCCGATTCATAGGCCGCATCGATCTGCGATAGTTGAACCGAGAATTGCCATACACATTCTGATTGCCTTCGTTTTTCAACAGTGGTTCTTGGATCGCGGGTTTGACTTTGTTTATATGACTGTACAGCCAGTTCTCTGGCGTGTGATTGAAACTGAAGAAATCTATATTCCCGGATCAAATCAAGTATATAACGGCGTTCGGTTGGAGAGGCCGACTGAGCCTGCGCGTTTTGCAAATAGCCGGGCAGCGGCTCATCAACATATTTCTCCAGTTCTTTGATCAACAACTCATTGAGCCGTATGGCTTCAGGCAAAGCCTCTTGATTGTAGAACGAAGCAACCTCTTGTATATCATCCCCCAAATCCACATTCTTGACCTGCGTCGTCTGAACAACGCGATAGGGCTTTGATTCATCCTGGTCGATATATTCCCAGCGGTCAAAATATCCATCCATATTTATATCGAAATATCGAACCTCACCCAGGATTTCATCTTTAGAAATGCAACCGATTTTGAGCCAGCCTTCCGTAGCGCCTTTCAAATGAATGCGCTGATCAACCGGGCTGTAGTACATTTCCCGCTGTGCAGTCGGTTGTCCCATATACTCGCGCCGGATATTCCAATGCTGCACCGGCCCCCCGGTATTGTGCATGATGCGTCTTTCCCAGGTCCAGAACACTCCTTCCCAGCGCCGGTCGTCTGCAGGATTCGACGGATGCCCTATACGAATCGACGCATCAGGAAACTCCGCCCACGAGAATCCTGTTTGATCGGAATGATAGTTATCAGAAACTTTTCTGATTTGGTCAAACGGAATGCAAACCACTTTCTTCGGAGAACGGCGCAGAGCGTTGAATCGCACCATATCCGGGAAATCATAAACCAAGTCGCCCGTCATGTTAAAACCCATTTCATAATGCAATGGAGTTTTGGCATCCGACAGATCATCAATATCAAAACTGTAACGCACATTAACCACGCCAATCGAACGCATGGCGCTATCGAATGGCCCCTGGTAGCGCTGCTGGCTATTGGCGTAATCCGGATCTGCGTCGGGATCGAAGGTTAAAGGCGCGGCGCTGAATCGAACCACAACCTCGGATTCACCGTCGTCATCAGTATCGTAAAACGCGAACGGACATTCCGAGATGGGAAGCCATACTTCATGAACCGGATCGTATTTATTCATAAAGATCATGTTGTCGCCATAGGGATCGCTTTTGAAAAAGTCGCCGTCATATTCATAATCAATCAAACTCCACATACCAGCATCATCATCAAAATCAACGCCAAACCAGGCGCGTCTTAATTCTCCATCCACAAAATAACGGATATCCATTTCACCCGGCGCTTTGCCGTCATCGATATAATCCACTATACGGTCAACTATACCGTCGCAGCCGTAATCGGCCACATAACAGTCGTTATCAAAATCTCCGGAGGGATTTTCTTTATCCATGTCGCCGTCATCATCCAGTATCCAGACAATCATCTTTTGTCCAGTTGCGCCCCGTTGACGCGTCTCACATTTGATGAGCATCAAACCGCCATCGGGAAATTCTGATTGAATGGTGATGCTCTCCCCCGGTTTCAGATTAGCGGCTTGGCTCCACCAGGTTTTTCCCACCAGAGTCAACTGGCCGCTTTTCCCCATCGCGGTCTCGCGTTCCCACCAGGATTGGGCATTGGCTTGAAAAGGTATTATTAGTATGGATGCAATTGCAAATAGATAGTATTTCATCAATCCTTCTTTCTGGAGCGATTCTTATAAATATGTTGGTTTATTATCTCTCATGCTCTTTGAAAAAAAGTCATTAGGAAAAACACTCAAGGTTATGCTAAATTCCTGTGCGCAGCGCTTAGCAACTGACGAATTGATACTTGATACGGGCAGGCCGCTTCGCAGTAGCCTTCGCAATCCTTGCATATTTCAGCGTTTTGGGCGGATAAGCAGGCGTATTCATTTCTCGCATGAGCATCCAATCCCTGAGCGACCATGTAATGATTGTAGCGCATGATGGTGTTAACCGGCACTTTGTGAGGGCATTGTGATTCGCATTCTCCACAGGCATGACGGCAATAGAACCGGCCCAGGTTCTTTTCGTAATGCAGCAGAGAATGTTTATCCGGCGTTGCCAGCGTCTTGCCGGATTGCCGCAGACTGGTTTCCAGCATTTCGTAACTCCCGGAAGAGGCCAATAGAGAACTGACATTTTTATTGGATAACACAAATTTCATCGCCGCCTGGTTAAATTCGTCTTCGCTGGATAGATTATATTGCTTGCGGAACGATTCAGATTTCCCCCTGAAAGAATGTAATTTGTCAAACATATCCTGCACTCTTTTTTTGTCTTCTTTCTCCTTATCGGTTCCTTCCGGCATTTCATTGATTTTCTCTTGGGATACATTTAATACCTGTTTGAAAAAATCAAATTTCGCTACCGGATTCGATTTCATAATGGTTGTTCCGATATTATTGTCCTTGCAGGATTGCAGAATTCGCTCCCCCTGCTTCTGCTGTAAAAAGTTATACACCATCAGCAGAACATCGTACCGCCCATCCTCAATCGCCGTCCCTAAAATCTGCTCCATAGACTCCTGATAGGTATCAATCCACACTTCCGAGCCATGGCAGGCTGCTCCGCAAAAGCGTAATTTCCCCTCATTCTTCAGCTGGCGTATCGCTTCGTGAAAGGCCTCATTCTTGATTACCTCTGAAGACCATACGCTTTGCAGCATGAAACAATCCACATACCCGCAATTCAAATTATCCAGCGATTTTCGGAAACTGTTGATTACGGCTTCCTTCGTGATGGTTTGTCCCCGGCGGGGGAAATATTTAGTAGTGATGAACACAGATTTCCGGTCTATATTCTTGATGCATTTACCGATCAGGTCTTCACTTCGATATATGGGTGATGTATCCAGGTAATTTATCCCGGCATCCAATGCGAACTGCAACACTCCTTCCTCAATAAACACCGTTCCCAATCCAACATCCGATGCCTTGAATCCGGTGCGTCCCAAGGTTCTATAATCTTTAATTTTTGGTATATCCTCTTCGGGTTTATCCGCTGCTGGAGTATTTTGCGCAATAATACCGGCGCCTAAACACCCCACGGCGGTATTCTTAACAAATGTTCTGCGATTCATATCCTGATCGTTTTTTAAGTTCATGGTTAATGTTCTCCAGAGCAATTGAGTGAACGGACAAAGAAGCCTTTCGCAAAGACTTTGATCGATTTTCTCATTAAATACTGCTTTACGTCAAGCGATCCAGCCCCCTCAATCTAAACGATTGATTTTGCATATAAGCCTGAGAATCATTAGTCCATTACCTTTGGGTAATTGCACGTCAAGCAACAAAATATAGGAGTGAGATTTATACTCAGACATACAAGCGTTTTTTTAATGTGGATACGGTTGTCGATTGGGTGATATTATATTTGCAGCGAAGAGATGTTATCTGAAATTAATTCATAACATTGGTGAAGAGGCCGCAGCCGGAACCATTGACGTACTCCTCGACCGCATCGTCATGGCGATGCCGCCGCTTTTTTATTAGAGAAACGTTCATTTATATCAAAAAAACTAATCCATGAAGACAACTAAATGTAATAATATTCAAAAAGTAAGAACACTTATCATAAATGTAATATGATTAACCATTTGTCTTTTGTCTAATTGTTCATACTCTTACCTTTCAGAAGAAATACCTTACTACTGGTCATTAATTCTCTTCTCAATCTTCTCTTTCAATTCAAGAGAAACATTACAAAACCTTGAACCGGTTTCGTCTGCGGGCGCAAACTCCTGCTCCAACTATTCTTCAACCAACGCCAGCGCGTTTGAGATATCACCCGTGTCAAACAATAATTCGGCGAGGCAAAACCACACCAAAGACATCAGTTCATCATGTTTATTCTCTTCTAAATGTCCTCTGTACATCATTACGGCTTCATCAGAGCGCCCCAAACGTATCATTCAACATGAGGCGGCCATACATTTCTGATTCCATCTTATGCAAAGGAATCACGCATTCTACAACACTCAGCGCTTCTTCAATGTTTCCAAGCGAAAGTGAAAATCGAATGCCCAACGAATAGATAATCATTAGTATTATTTCAATATTAGCGCCTCCAAAAAAACTGTTTGGAACCGCAAAAATTGTAGTAAATTCAAGTTGACAAACGAACGTTTGTATGTATAATTATAACAAACGTTCGTTTGAGAGTGGAATATTGCGAGATTTAAGGAGAAAACCGATGTCGCCTGTTATTAAAGATAAAAATGTTCGTGAAAACCTGCTCGATGCATCTATCAAACTATTCGCGCATAACGGTTTTGATGGAACAAGCATACGGGACATCATTAAAGATGCTAATGCAACTTTGTCTTCGGTTACTTACTACTTTGGCGGTAAAGAGAACTTGTATCTGGAAACCATTCGTTATGCGATGAATGAGAAAATTAAAATTGCAGAAATCTTCATGGAATTTGCTGAGGCGGAATTAAGCACAGATCAACAAACCTCTGACCAACTTGCTCTGATGATTAGAAAAATGGCGCTAGCTTTTCTGGATACGGAAAGTCCTAACTGGTATGGCGAATTATTCGCACGGGCTATGCTCGAATCCACTCATGGCTCAATAGACGTCCTTCTCGAAGGCCATTTAGCCATGGAAAAATTTGAAGACAGATTGCTTGAAAAGGTGTCGAAAGAAATAGAGTTTAAGCCTGAGATTTTTACCACAACGATGTTTGGTCAAATACAATTCATGGCATTAGCCAAGCAACTCATTTTGAAATCACGGAATATGGAAAGTTATTCGCACGACTATATTGAAGGAGTGATACATCAAATTACCAGAAATTTGATAATTCCTTTGGGATTGCCCGAACCTGATTTTGCTTCACTAATTAAATAACACAAAGAATAATTTCAATAGATAATAAAAGAGGAAAAAATGAAGCGCTATAGAGTATTCAAAATCCTTACGGCTGCGGTAGTGATAGTTGTTGTCTGTTTAGCAGGTATGCATCTGGTGGGTTCCAGTAAGAATTCCGGTGCAGAAGAAATTACCTATGTGGAAACTCTTCGCCCGGTAAAAACCATGCAATTAAAACAACCTCATGCGTCAACGGTGCGCAAATTTCCCGGATGCGTAAAAGCTAACCGGGAGAGTAAACTCGCATTTAGGATTGACGGTCCGATTGTTGAATATGACGTAAAGATAGGCCAATTTTTCCGAAAAGGCGATGTGATTGCCAAAGTGGATCCGCGAGATTTCGAGATCAGCGTATCCCGAATTGAAGCCACTCTGGCCAGCACGCAAGCCAATTTGAAGGCCATGCGCCGGGGAGCGCGTCAAGAAGATATTGATGTTCTCAAAGCTCAACGCGCTTCGATCAATGCCAGTTTGATAAACGCCAAAGCCCAGTATGAGAGGCACGAGGCTCTGTTGAAACAAAAAATGGTTCCAACAGCTGATTATGACCGGGTGAAAAGCAGTTATGACATGCTGACCGCTTCGATGGGACAGATCGATAAAGAGTTAGAGAAGGCTCATAATGGCGCCCGTAGCGAGGATATTGAAGCCATGGAAAAGCAGATTGAAATGTTGAATACCAATCTGGCGGATGCTAAGAACGCTTTGCTGGACACCGCTTTATGCGCTCCATTCGATGGATATATCGCGCAGAAATTTGTAGAGAATTTTGAATCAATTGAACATGGGCAACCCATAGTATCAATTCTGGATTGTTCTTCACTTGAAGTTACGGTAGGCATTCCAGAAGAATTATTAACTCAACAGCATAAATTCAGCAAATATCATTGTGAGTTTGATGTATTCCCCGGCGTCCAGACTGAAAGTTCATTGAAGGAACTTGGGCGAAAACCGGATCAGTTAACCCAGAGTTATCCTCTCACTGTGCAATTCAAGCCGGAAGACAATATGGCGGTGCGGCCCGGTATGGCGGCTTCGGTCGTGATTTCTATTGAAGGCAGTGATGCTGAATCTTCATTTATCCTTCCAGTGGAAGCAGTGGTCAGCGACAAGGGTGATAACCGTTATGCCTGGGTGCTTGATACCGCTTCACAGCGCGTCACAAAAAGGCCGGTCACCATTAAGCAACTGATGAAAGGCAGCATCGAAATTATCAAAGGGCTAAAGGTTGGTGAATGGGTAGTCACCGCCGGCGCGAATTTTTTAGATGAGAACCAGAAAGTCGCTCAAATCATAACGCAATAAAATCCTGGAGCGTTTCAAGTTAATCAGTTTCGACATGCAGAGAGCATATTCTTTCTGCAATGCGTGGGAGAATTTTTCATGTTTTTGGCCGAATATTCTATAAACAACCGAGTATTTATTATCTTCATATCCTGCTTGTTAGTGGTTGCAGGTTTGATGTCTTATTCAAAATTGGGAAAATTAGAAGACCCTGAATTTACAATAAAGACAGCGTTGATTGTCACTGCATATCCCGGCGCCTCGCCTAAAGAAGTGGAAGAGCAGGTAACCGATGAAATCGAAAAAGCGGTGCAAAAACTCGGGGCGCTGGATGAAGTCCGCTCGATTTCTAAAGCGGGATTATCCTATGTGTACGCCGACATCAAGGAATCGATCCCCAGCCGTAAACTGCCTCAAATCTGGGATGAATTGCGCCGTAAAGTATTAGAAGCACAGTCTACTCTACCCGACGGATCATATCCGCCAATCGTATATGATGATTTTGGCGATGTCTACGGTGTCTTCCTGGCATTGACGGGAGATGGATTTTCTACTGCCGAGATGAAAGATTACGTCAATATCATCCAAAGAGAATTATTATTAGTTGATGATGTGGCGCGGGTGGAGATGTGGGGCGATCAGCAAGAGTGCGTAAATTTAGAAATTTCCAACGAACGGTTGGCCGATCTGGGAGTTAATCCAGGACAGATAGTTGAAACATTACAGGGACAGAATCAGATAGTGGATGCCGGTTCTTTGACAGTCGGTTCGGAAAGAATCCGTTTGACGCCGACCGGCTTATTTCAGTCGATTGATGAGATTGGCGACCTGGTTATCCGGGGCAGCGCGCCTGATAATCTGATTCTGATGCGCGATGTGGCCAAGATAACCAAGGGATACGTTGATCCCCCCTTTTCTATGATGCGATTCAACGGTAAAAACGCAATCGGCTTTGCCGTATCAACCGTATCCGGCGGTAATGTCATTCACATGGGGGAAGCGGTTCATCATCATTTGGAAGAACTGATGGAAAGTTTTCCGCATGGATTGGACATAGGCGTAGTCTCGTTTCAATCCGACGATGTTCAAAGAGCGATTGATGATTTTATAGTTAACCTTATAGAATCAGTCATTATCTGCGTGGTTGTCTTGTTGTTGACTATGGGAGTTCGTAGTGGATTATTGATCGGGGGAGGATTGATTTTCACCATCCTCGCCACCTTCATAGTTATGCTGCTTTTGAAAATTGATCTTCATCGCACCTCATTGGGTTCGCTTATTATCGCCATGGGAATGCTGGTGGATAACGCCATTGTTATAACTGAAGGCGCCTTGATCCGCTTGCAGAATGGCGAATCTCCCAAAAAAGCTGTTACTCAACCGGCTAAAGATACCGGAATGCCTCTGCTGGGCGCTACTTTGATTGCAATTTTCGCGTTTCTCCCGATTTATATTTCGCCCAATAATGTTGGAGATTATTGTTCAGATTTATTTAAGGTAGTTGCTATCTCATTGGCTATAAGTTGGGTTTTGGCCATGGTGCAAACTCCGGTTTTTTGCGAGATGTTTCTTAAAGTTAAAGAATCAAAAAAAGGCGTTGATCCCTATGCGGGCAGGATATTTCGTTGGTATCAGGCTATTCTGGAAATGGCGCTACGCTGGCGCATAACAACTATTGCATTGATTCTGGTGATATTTTTCAGCGCGATGTATTCGTTTCAGTATGTTGATCAGATGTTTTTCCCTAAATCGACCCGTACTCAGTTTATTATAGATTATTGGCTGCCGGAAGGATCGAGTATTCATGCTGTATCAGAAGACTTAAGAGAGATTGAAAAGCATTTGTCCGGGATTCCTGATATTGTCAGCACTGCCACTTGCATCGGTTCTGGACCTCCCCGTTTTTACTTGCCCTATGAGCCGGAACTACCCAACAACAGTTATGGTCAGATTCTGGTAAATGTTGAGACGCCTGAAGAGGTTTTTGATTTAGTTGATAAGGTAGAGGATTATATATCAGTCAGTTTTCCCCAAGCTGAGCCTCGGGTGCGATTGTTTCCGCTTGGTCCGTCGGTTTCGTTTAAGGTTGAAGCGCGTTTCAGCGGCCCCGATGCAGATGTGTTGAGAGAACTTTGCGACCAGGCCAAAGTGATCATGAAATCTGATCCTAATGCCAAGGAAGTACGCGACGACTGGCGTCAACGGGTGAAAATCGTTGCGCCGCTATATTCTCAAGCCCGCGCCAGACGAGCTTATGTCACGCGTCAGGATATCGCCATGTCATTGCGTCGTATTACTGATGGAATTCCTATTGGAAATTATCGCGAGAACGATGAACTGATGCCAATTCTGTTAAAGGCGCCGGAAGATGAAAAACTTGCCGTGGAGAATATCGGTGATATTCCGGTATACGGATATGGTTCGGTTAGTACGCCATTGCTGCAAGTCGTCGATGATATCAAAGTGCAATGGGAAGACCCGATTATTCGACGCCTTAACCGCCGTTTGACTATAAAGGCTCAAGCGGAGCCAGTTGATGGTAATGCCGTAAATTTGGAATCATCCGTCAAATCGCAAATTGAAGCAATCCCTGTACCTTCAGGTTATACGATGGAATGGGCTGGAGAGTCGGAAGATTCCAATGAGGCTCAGTCAATTTTGTTTCAACAACTGCCGATATCGATGATATTAATTGCGTTGGTTATTGTTGGATTATTCAATGCTTTTAGGCCGCCGTTTATTATATTATTGATTTTACCTTTATCATTCATTGGCGTATCATTGGGCTTGTTGATAACCGGCAAAACATTTGGATTTCTGGCGTTGTTAGGCGCATTAAGTTTAATAGGTATGCTTATCAAAAACGCCATTGTTCTTTTAGATCAAATCGGTGTGGAAATCCGTGAGGGCAAGGAACCCTATGAAGCGGTGATTCACTCTTGTATCAGTCGTATGCGACCGGTTATGATGGCATCGATGACGACGGTATTGGCTATGATCCCGTTAGTATCTGATGGCTTTTTCGATTCTATGGCAGTCGCTATTATGTTTGGTTTGACTTTTGCAACTGTGCTTACCTTAATCATTGTGCCTTTGTTATATGTGATAATGTACCGGATATCAAAACCTCAGGCGTGATATGGCTGCTGTTGTTATGACGAAGAGTTTAGTTTTATAGCCCCGCCCGGTAATTGCTGATGGCTTCTGAGGTAAGCAGGCGCCGGTTGTAGATACGGAATTTTTTTATGTTCCCATCAAAGTTGCTAGACAAGCGCAGCATATCGCCGCCGTGTGCTGAACGCAGGTTGGGATTGAAGCGCCCCCAGCCGAACTGGCGTGATGACGCACCGTCGCATAGTTTACCATCAATGATGAAAGTGATTATTTTGGGGCCGCCGTCGATAATGACGGCTATATGATGTAGTTTGTTTTGCTTGAGTAATCCAGGATCGCAGTCCCAGCTATTTTCAGTTCGGCCATCGTTCAATACCAGTTCTATGGTTTGGCGGTTTGTGGTTTGCAGGCAGAATCCTTGACCTGCATCGGTCTGGTTGCTGGCGATGATCATGCCTGGCTTCAACGAATTAAACCGCACCCAAAAAACGATTGAAAAACCGTTGTTTATAGGAAATGTATCCGGTTCGGGTCTCTTGGTGTTTTGTGAAATCAGATTAGGCAGTTCCGGCGCCTGGGTTTCGCCGGGTATTATGGCCGTTTGGTTTGGCAGATCGAGTATCAGCCCATCAGTAATAATGCGACGCTCATCGAATTGGCGCCATAGGGCATTCAGTAATTCCGGATCGATCTGGTGCACCCGCGCAATGGTCTTCTGAGTTTCGGTCAGGAAATATTGGCCGTCTTCCTCAACCAGATCGGGATAACTCATGCGCACAGCTGGATCGTCATCATAGAGAATGATCTCAGGCTGCGACCATTGGATGATGCGGCCTTGAGGTGAATCGTTCTCTACCCCGCCGCATAACCAGACCGGGTTGCGGTCATCGTATGATCGACCGCCGTGGTTATGAAACCAGTAGAGGTACTTTCCATTGGAGCATTTCCAGGCGAAATTGGCGGCGCGGGGATGTTTCATCAAACTTCCGTCAGCATATCGCTTGTATTGTGGAGTATCCCAACTGCGACCCTGGTCGCGGCTATAAGTGAATACTGAATGTCCGTCAACCGAGCGGTATACGCAGTAGAACGAACCGTCGCTTAGAATCGAAAAACTTTGTTCAGCCGATATGGGGCCGCCGCCCGGCGGGGTGCGCAGACCGATGTCGCCTTCAGGTAATGTTTCCCATTCAATTTTTTGAGGATCACGTTCTATCAGAATATTAGGACTGCGTAACAATACGCCTTCGTTGCGGGTGAAGAAATTCCTACCGAAACCTCCCACCTTGTGTAGTGGAACGAATCCTGAACCAACATGTGAAAACGCCTTACCCACGTTCCAGAAAAAACGCACTGCGCCTTGATATGGATTTTGGCGGTCGATCTCCATCTCTCGCACAGGTATTGCATAGCGCTGTTTTGACCATGAGTTTCCATTATCATCGCTGTACTTGAAGACGAAATATCCCAGGCTATCAACCCGTTGACAATAGCCATCTTTATATGGGGGATTGTCGGCTTTAACCTGGCGCAGGTTATCGGTGTTGTGATTATAGAAAGCGTAGATTCTACCATAGGGAACTTTGAGCAAAACCGCGTAGGATGCTTCAGGTCCTTGAGCTGGTTCAACATCCACTGGCGGCGCCCAGGTCTTGCCCCGGTCGGTGCTGCGCATGGTGATGACATGCTGGCCGCTCTGACCTTCATGCCCGGCGCCGGTAGTCATGATGCAGAGCCACGCGCCGTCATTGGTCTTAACTATATAAGGCTGATCGGCGTAAAACTCGGTTGGGATTTCCCAACCGTTCTCGATATCACGCCAGTCTGAAGCGTATGAGGTTATGCAAAAACCAAATGAGACAATGAGGATAATCAAGATACGTGAGAGCGCCGCCATCTTCATAATACAAATCTCCAGGGGGAAAGTTCAGTGATTGGCTTTTTCTAAGACAAATATGATAACAAACGGCTATTTATCTATTCATACAAGAACCAATTGCGTATTCGAGTACCGGATGCTGAGGGGATGGAATTCACATCGGTAGGATCAGAATAACCATCATATTCCTGCTTATTGGTATAACCGTCTTCGTCAGGGTCGTCAGTGGGCAATGCGCCGGAAGGGAAATAGAAGGCTTCCCACTGGTCTGCAAGGCCATTGTTATCAGAGTCGATAGTGTTAACGCTCAACAAAGGATTATCGATTTGTTCCAGCGCCGTCATTTTAACCCAGACGATATCACTGTAGGGAGACGGTACAACTACGCGTCCTTTAATACGTACTTCTGAACCGGTCGAGAGCGTCGCTCCTTCATCATTGAATCCATAGGCAATCCCGTCATGAACGAGGGTAACAAAATCTCTCTCGTCCCATGCCAATACGCCTTCCAATTCTATCTCAAGGGTTGGGATCGACAAAAATAGCGTATCCAACTCGTCAAGAATCGATGTGAAATCGATTCCCGCTGGTTGTTGAGCGTGATTGGATGAAAGCGTTTTGGCGGGAAGAGCGTCTGGCGCATCGCTTTCGTCCGGCGTCCAGCCATGCAGAATCCAGGCCAAACGTTCGATGATAGTCCCGCGAATATCTTCGGTTTTGCCCCACTCGATATATGCGCGCACCATGCCGGGCAATGAGGTTTCGGAGATGTGTTCGGTCAAATAGGAAGCGGCCTCATCCAGGTTCACGGTTTGTTCAAGGCGGTTGATGTCACTTTGCGAAACGGTTCCCGATGCGGTCCAAATTATGTTCGGCGCAGTAAGCGATAGCGCCTGTTCCATAAATCGCGCTAGAGCGAGTACTACGGCTGTCGTCTCGGCGTCATGCATAAGCGCCGTCCGCTTCTCGAACAATGAAGTATGCATTTCATCTGCGTAGGCTTTGATCCATTCTTCCGCAGTAGTCGATTCATCACCGTCGATTTGAGGATCATAAGTTTTCCGGGGAACATAAGTCAATAAGACGATTTCGGCGTCATCACCATCCGTATAACCCGATATCGAGGGATGATCCACTCTCATGCGCAGGGATGACGCATTGTCTAATGTAGCTGAATCAATTTCATATCCTGTAAGCAGTTTGGCCTTAAGAGAAGAACCATCGACTCCGGTGGGAGTGTTCAGCGCCGACTCGTTGATTTCTATCGGAACCACTGCTTCGGGAACTTCCAAACCGCTGACCGTAGGATTAGATTCTGGATCGCCGGGATCGGTTTGGCGCAGCGTCTCGTCGAAATCCGACCAGCCGTCTCCATCGGGAATATCAGAATCTGCGGGAAATGAATCGGCATCCAAAGGATCGGTCTCCCGAATCAGTTCATCCAGGTCGCGCCAGCCATCATCATCCGAGTCGACGTCGCCATCAAGTGGATTAAGGCCGTATGCTTCTTCAACGAAATCGGGGAGGCCGTCGTAATCCGAATCGGCGTCGTAAGGTTGATCGACGATATAGGATGCTGAGGCCATCGAACTGATAAAAGGTCCATAAGTTGCATAAGCATCGAGCGAGCCGCTTCGGTAGAAATAAATTTGAGTTTCATCTGGATCATAAAGTTTCCACGATCCACCGTTTTTACGATAGTAAATCGAAGCGCTTTCCCGTGATTCAAGCACTGGAGTAACGGTTCGACCGTGCGTGCCACCGGTTGGCGTAATTAACGTCTTGAGCAACGTAATAGGCATTGAAGGCGTGAGGAAGAATAATGATTGGTCGTCGTCTTGCTGATTCGGAACGACCTCAATTTCACTCGGCCAGATATTACTATGAATGCCGGAAATTATAATATCAGTTGCTAGCGCCAGTCCCGAGCCAGTATCTTGTTCATGCTGCACGGATAGTTTGTTTGTAATAATCGTTGCGCCGGTAGTCCAATCCGGGATGCGTTCGCTGCGGTAGATCAGTTCGGGATTGGAGGCGTCGCGGATCACGACGTTGGCGTAGTTGCAGGGTTTTTCGGGCGGGGTGGAGATGGTAGAGGATACAGTGGTTGAGATGCTTCCATTATCTACTGGTACAAAGTAGATTTCCGGCCCGCTGTCTGAGTCTGGCGCAACAACAACAAATCCATTTTGGGTTGTGGAAAAATTTCCGCACTGAATGGCGGCTTCTTCGTTTTCATCCATTGAGAAGGGCAACGTCAAACTGGATGATGCGAACGTAGAGCCGTTTTGGTTGTGATAGAAAATAATTTCATTCTGCGCCGAAGCGATTGAAGGAAGATCGGCGAAACCGTCTCCATCCACGTCGCCGACTGCCAGTATGCTAACTGGAGTATGCAGCGTATACGGTGTTGTCTTCCAACTCGATCCGCTAATCCAACTCACGGTAGAGACAGTTGACGATTCAGGATTCCAAAGCAAAAGGTCTGGCAATGCGTTGCCATTGATTGATCCAGACTCAATCTTTGAGGCTTCATTATCCGTCAGTTGAATCTCTACAGGCGTTGCGAAGCCGGATGAAGCATCATAAGCGTAGATATTAAGATATTGATCGTGTAAAACCGCCAGGGTATACAGATCGCTATCAGTCAACGTACTGAATGCAACATCCTGAACCGGCGCACTATATTCGAGGTCATGAATAACGACAAAGCGTTGTTCCGAAGATTTGTAGCCAATCAGGATACCTTTTTCTGAAGTATCAAAACTAGTGAATATCAAATCGGAGGAGCTGGTTTGAGGGATTCTAATAATTCGGCTCAGT
Source organism: bacterium (assembly GCA_963662285.2). GTDB lineage: Bacteria > Hinthialibacterota > Hinthialibacteria > Hinthialibacterales > Hinthialibacteraceae. Next base: position 384,933 of record CAXXMV010000006.1, on the reverse strand, counting down.
TCCACTCCCATTCCATAACTGCGAATGGGAAACTGGTTGTTTCCCCTATTGACCTGCACGCCGCCCAGGTCTGAATAGGCCGCCATGGTAAAGAGTTGCCCATTTCCTAGCAGTTCAATAAACGAAGCTTCTATGGGTTGTCCGGGATCAAGCGTTATACGTTCTCCAGGCATGAATGTCCCGTCGCCTACGGCTTCGGCCACAACCAGAAAATCTGTTGTTGCTATAAGAAGGTCGTCAATGCCGTCGCCGTTGATATCACCGACGGCCACGCGGGAAGCGTTCGCCTCAACATTAAGAGACGTTGCCGTGAGTACGAGAACGAGGAACATTAATCCATAGAGTGTTTTCATGATTGTATTCGCCTCAATCAAAAGTGACGGTGACATCGCCAGTCGGTCCGCGAACCAGAGACAGTTCGCCGTTTTCGTCCAATTCGACAACTATATACCGGTACGATGCGTTTTTAACCAAACCAACGTAGTCCATATAATACGCCGCGTTGTAAGTCGCATAGATCAGCGGATCGGATATCAAACCGCTTGCCGGATCGGTCTCAATAGTTTCTATCAACGGGCCGATCTGCACATAGGGCTGCCCGGCGATATCAACGCGCTTGCGATAGACCAGGAATGGTAAATCGATTTCCAGATGTTCAAGAGGATTAAATTCATCATTTTGTCCAAGCAGACTTGGATCGCTCAATAGAATAGAGATGCTCTTCACTGACATGGCGGTTGGACTGGATAATTCGCCTACCGTATTGTAGACAGGAAGACCAGATGTATGATCCGGTAGATCGCGAACCGGCCAGTTCAGGCGTTCTTCTATAGATTCTTCTGCGGTCCAGGTAAAAAGTTTGGTATTCTTACCGTCGATAGTGTTTCCCAGCGGATCGATTCCGTTTACCCAGACGCGGTATCGCGTATTGGTCTGCAAAGGAATATTGCCCAGGTCATCAAGCGAGGCCAACTGAATCGACCAAAGCCCGGTCTCTTCGCTGTAGTAGATTTCATCCACTGTATGGATTGACGAGATACTGGTTGCGCTGTTAATGACGTTTATTCCGCTGTCGCCAAAGACGCCGGATTTTGCGAATGATCCGGTAGCAAAGTGAATCCGGTAACCGGATATCCCTTCGGATGGGCCAAACCAGCGGATCTGCACTTCGGGTGAAGCATCAGTTCCGGCTGATGTAATAGCGTCAACAGTTGGAACAACGGATTCATTGCCGGCAAAGACGACGCGACTTTCGAGATAGGTCATCCCGCTAAGGTTGCCGCTGCCATCATAAAGACGTACGCCATAGCATATTATCGAAGTCGATCCGGGGCGGATGGTATCCACCAACGTAACCGAAGTTTCGCCTTCTGCAGCGCGTTCGGTAATGACGCGGTGGAAGTCGGTGCAGTCTTCAGCACGGTAGAGTATCGCCCCTTCGGCGTCATCGGTTAAGGTGACGGTAACGGTTAAGGGAGACGCGCCGCCATCGACTGATGATACATGCGGCAAACGATCAGATATTGTTGCATCCGAGCAGATTGCATCCGGATGCAGGTAGATCGGGACATGAATGTCGAACTGCTTTTTAGAGTTATGCTTCAGCAAGTCCAACAAGTTCCTGGGCAGTTCATAGGGGCCGCACCATTCACCCAGAACCGTTTTGAAGGAGAAATAGTAATTTATTTCCATTCCTTCGCCAGTTACGCTGCTGTGGATCGTATCCGTTGCGGTCTGAACGTTGTTTTTGCTGAAAATTTCCTGGTGTAAAAGTGATTTCAACGAATTATCTATTTTTACGACTTTGGTTTCAATGATTCGCTGATCCATTCGTTCTAAATGGAAAACAATCGTCGTATCGGTTTTAATCTCAGTTTGACTGAGCAACTCGAATTTTGGCTCGCAGACAAAGCGGGTCGTGCAGATTTGGATTGTTTTCGGACGGGATGGAGCGTCACGGTCGTAGAGGACGCCGCGTACGGGAGGCGATAGCGGACTGCTGTTGTCAGACGCATCGATAGCGGACACGCAGTACCAAAACGCTTTACTTTCGTGGTCAGACAAACCGACATCCGTATCGCGGTATGACACAGTATCACTGGCGGTATGGAGAACCGTGGTCAGATAGCCTTCCGATAAACCGCCGTAATCCAGGCCTTCATCGGTAAAAGATCCGGTTCGTCCGGTGTGGTGATACCAACGGTAGCGGTAAATATGATAGGCGACTGTATCACCATCTGTATTAGCGTTCCAAACGAGGTTGATTCTCCGGTCCGCACCGAACTGCTCTTCAACAGCCTTCAAACCGCGCGGTATGGCCGGAGGACGACGATCCTCGATAGTCACGATAATGGGATCGCTTGGCGCACCATGGCGTCCAAGTAAATCGCGCGCCGCTATCCAATAAGTATATTGATCGCCGACAACAAATCGATCTCCCAAGCGTCCCTCTGGATCAAAGGAGAGATTGTCGTCCATGAAATCATAGCGTTCACTTTCATCCCGTTCCGTCACTGCTGAATTATTGAGCATAATTGGCAGACGGTTTATTTTTTGAAGTTGTCCAGCGCTCTCCAGGCTTTCAAACGTGTCGGTCATAGAGATCGCCCCGTCGCTCCGGTAGACGTTGTAACCGAAGTGAAGCGGCGCGTTCAGCGACAAATCTTCCGAAGCGCCCCAGCGGAGAAATATTTTCCGGTCGCCCCGGATGCCATTGATTATCACCTCATCGGGAGACTCCGGCGCAGGCAGTTCAGTATTGGTTGAGGCGTCGATAGTGATGCGACCGATGACTAGATCATCTGTTCCCAGAGAGGTGGAAGTACGAAGTTCGTAGGTGTATTTTGTTGGTGAGACGCGGTCTAGATAGCCCAAGCCCTCAATAATCGAAACCCCATAGTTTAATTGAGCCAAAAGCCTTCCCTGCGCCATACAGGAATCGCAGGAATCTTCACCATCAAGCAGTGCAATCAATTGTTGAGCGTAGTTGTCCACAGTGATAGCAGTGTTACTCATGGCGCTGAGCACATCAATAATATCCGCCAGTATCTCCTCTTCACCCGGTCGTTCAAAGATGCTTCGGATCAAGGGAATATTTCTTAGTTTCTCCGTCGCCGTGATTTTGGTAAACGTTCCGGGATCGTGGGGATCGCCCGGTTTACGATAGACCGAGAATTTACTGAAGGGGATTTCGCCAAGCGTCGAATACCAGCGCAGAAGCACCTTGCTGTTGCCGGACGCGCCATCTCCCACCAGCCCGACGAAAATGACCGGGCCTTGACGATCCATATTATCTTGGGCGAAAGACGCAACGGTCAGAACCGAAAGCAATCCGCCAATCACAAGCGCCAATTTGAAATTATTCATTGCATTTAGCATCATAATCGACATCCCATTCTTCCTGCTTATAAGTCAGTGAGAGCGAAGCCCCGCAGGCCAGACACCATTTGTCGTTCAATGCATCGCTCAGCGTGTCCCATTCTTCCGGCTCACAGAATCCCGTACCTCCCGCAACCCAGGCCTCTCCATAGAAGAAATAGTCCGAACCTTCTTTGCCGCCGATCAATGTAATCTCGCCTTTAACGGAGACAAGACAGAGACCTTCTCCATAGGCGCCAGCAACTAATTTACCGCCATAGGTGGGGCCTTCAGCGAAATACCACGCCCCGATCTCCGCTTCAGCGGCGACGCGTAGCGTACAACCGTAGTTATAGATCGGGATCGACGCCCCAACTTTAGCGAACACGCCGCTCATCTCGTCGATGGTCAAAAGCGATGCGACCTGGGGATCAATAATCTCAAGCGGTTCGAGCGTACAACAAGTACCGAGGAATATGCCTCCATCCACCGTGTAATCGTTGAACGAGCCGCTGCCCATAGCCCAGATGTAATTTTCTATTTCACCAATGGCGATGCCGAATCCCAGATCACTGAAGGTGACTGTCTCGAAATCCAAACTGCCTTCGGTAATAATGCTGCCGCCGACGTTGACTGGTTTACCGTTGTAAAGCATTAAGGCGAATTCGATAGTAGCAGACAGATCCGATGCGCCCCAATTCAGGCTGATATCCTCGGCGCCGATTCTAATATCCAATACAGCCCCTGAATCAAAATCGTCAAAACATGACTTGCCTGCACTCTCAACTTCATAACGAGTGATATCCAGATAACCGCCAAAGGTCATCTCATCAGGGATTTCCAATTCCAGCGAGGCGTCGATATGGAGTTTTTCAAGAACGTCGCCGGATATTACGGCGTAGCCTTCCATCTCTGCGCCTTTGAATTTGCTCAGGTTCTTAAACGCGCCTTCCGCGCCTTCGGTAAAGTCCAGCGCTTCTTCCAGAAATTTATCAACCAGATCGTTTAATTTATCGAGTAGATTGTTAGCCTGTTCGTAGAGCATTTCCTTAACTGGAATAAGCAGCCCCGACGCGAACGAATTAAATTCCTGGAACATATCGCTATTGAAGATACCGTCGAGGATCAGGTTGGTGATCTCTTCAGCATCCAGCGTATTCACTTGATCAACCGTCATTTCTAACAGGTAATCAGCCACGCTGGCGTCGATGCTCGCTCTCAAAGCGGGAAGATCGCCGAAATAGGTCGAAGAGAGTGACAGCGGATCATTGAGATAACTTTTTGCTTCATTTAAAACGTCGATGATTTCAGCGAGAGGTTCGGCGATTTGCTGTTGCACTTCCTCTATGTTGTCTAGAACTTCATAGATATCGATTTCCGTCGCCATATTGAGAATATCGAGCGCAAGTTCGACCAGGTCTTCAGCCAATCCGTCCAGGTCATCAATACTTACTTGTACGGCATCGCTGATATCTTCCAGAATCGCAACGACCTCGTCGATCACAGCGATAATTTCGGTCAGCATATCGTCTGCGCCAGTGGCGTCGAAGGCATGTTCGAGATCGATGTTGCTCAGCATCTGATCGACGACCGTCTGCAAGTCCACCTCTATTTCATATACTGATTGAATGTCCGGCGCTTTGTCGACGTAACCTTGAATAGAATCAACCGCGTTTTCTACATGAGGTTGAATTAATTGCTTTAGAATCGGGCGCAATGTTCCTGACATATCGCCAGTGAGCGATTCTGAAACTTCGTCCAGTTTGTCGCGAATGGCGTCGAAGATTAGTTCCTGGATATCATCGCTGAAATCACCAGCCAGACTGGAGAAATTGATTTCGGGTATTCCCGATACCTCCAGACCGAAAGTTATTTCCGCATGGGTCTGATTAAGATTTCTGATTTCGGAATCAATATCAATAACGAGCAAATCCTGCCCGATGCTTTCGCTCGATTTGAACGACATGTCGGAAGGATTGTATTTGACTTCGTAATTCAAAGGAATCACGCCGCCGATTTCCGTATGCATTGTAATCAAACGGTCAGCGCTGTAATTATAAAACTGATCGCTGAGACTGTCGCTTGCATTCGGAGAATAATTGTCCGGCCAACCATCGCCATCCGAGTCGGCGTTGGTACTGTCGTCCCAAGGCGAACCATCCGCCAGACGGTGCGTATCAGGACGGATTTGGCTATGTACGCGGGGCGGATCGAAAAACGGCACGTCCAATGAGTTGATGAACGAATAGAAACCATTAGGCGTCGTTCCATCGTTTGGATCATATTCAGTCAAGTATAATATTTCGATTGTTGTTCCATATCCATCTAACGCAGTATCAACTGGCTCGGCTGCCATCGACTTGGCAATCGTTCCGCAAGGCCGAAGGTTGATTTGCATCAATGGATCGGTATCAAGACCATCCACATGATTGACGGAGGATATCCACAATGTGCGGTCATCGTCGGGTGAACTTTCTTCACGTAGTTCGAACTCAATAGTTGAAAGGCGCAGATCCGCGAGCCAATAAGCCAGCGTACGAGTGACGTTCTGTTCATCTTCGGGGATTTGTCCGGATGTGAAGTTTCCGCATGGACTTAGCGTCATATCATCGAAGGGAATGTTGATCTGAGAGGGGAAAGGAATATCGACCTCCCCGTCGATCTTCGAGTCCAACCCTTCGGATTCGTTGTCCAGATAAGCTTGCCCGAATGAAGTGAGTTCTATCTGATATCCCTGATTACTACATTGTGGATCGGGATAGAGCTCTAAATTAGTATCCGCTCCAAGGGTTCCATCAAGCGTTCCGGTATAGCCGCCTCCCCGGATGTAAAACTTGCTTCCTTCGTTAAGCGTAATACCGAGTGAGTCATCGCCGATATCAACAGTAACGGCCATACCAGTCAGGTGGTCGGGCATGAAATTGATCCCGGCGTAATAGCCCTCTCCCGCCACGAATGACTCTTCACCGTAATAATACAAATCAATGGACGTCGTGGAACGACCAGCCAGGAGATAACGGTCAACCTCATCAAGCGCGCTGGAGGGCGCCGTGGTACGCAGAATAAAACCGGGTTGATACCAGGCCGCCAGGCTCAGTGTTTCACCTATGCAGGTGTTGAACGCGAATGTATATGAAGACGACATATCGGCTTGGTGAGCAATACCTCCATCGAGAGCAAGAGAGACGGAATCATCGAATACGAATTGCGATGTCAGTTCGGCTTCAGAACCTTCACAGGCGCTGGTTCCCGATGTTTGCTTTAACTCCAATGACGAGATCGAACTGGATGGGTCGATTGAACCATCCCTAATCGCCACGCTCACATCTCCGTGGACGACATCGGTTTTATGGGGAAACGCCGGGCGGTATTGGCCTGAAGCGCCTGTCAAATCAGTTTGTAGTCCAGAGGCAGTAACACTGATAGCGCCAGTACTCCAACTTGTCTTAAACATACCGTCATTAGTGGCGCGGTCGCCTGAAGGGATAGCGATACGGGATGCATGTACGTATTTTGCGGTTGGATTTACTAATGACAAACTGCCCACAGGTTCGAAAAGAGCTGAGTCGCCATTGAAATAAAGAGGCAGCGTTTCGGAATACAATACAATGCTTTCAGTGATTTCTATTTCGGTTTCAATCAGAGCCAGGTCTTGATCTAAAGCCTGTTCACCCAGATCGAGTGGATATTTTCGAAACGCGTGACCTGAAGTAGAAGCCAATCGATACGAAACAGTTTCGGGAAAATAGAGCGCTGCGTTGGCGAACGCTCCGTCTTTGCTCAAATAGCAATCCGTCAGTTGATAATCCCAATCATTGCTTGTATGAGGATCGATATCAGGAAATGTGGCTGTTCCAGATATGACATTAAGATCGAGAGTGGATGAATCGCGATCAACAGTCAGCGAACCGAAAGATACGGTTTGGTCGCCGAATTGAGCCGCGCCGTTTAACATTGTTGGCGAAATCGTAAAAACGGTGCTCGGATCAAGAGTGGTCTGAATCGATCCGAACCAGAGCGTTCCGCTGGTCTGCAGCAGATCCGTAGCAATAGATCTAGTCGTGTTGTTTCCCTTATTTTTTTCTGAAATCAGGCTTTTAAGTTCAGCCACTGCGATCAATGTATAACTATCTATTCCCAGAGGAGTAAAATCAGTCAGCGGCAGATCAAGTTCCAACTTGTTGGTGGTTTCGAGGACGGATATTTCCGGGATGCTGATAGTCCATGATGCGTCTTCTATACCACCGGAATCCAAAAGTGAAAATTTGATCGTTAATGTAGAGATATCCGTAATGTTTGTTTTCGTGACAATTAATGATATGGGGAGAACCGCTTCTTCCATAGTAGAGGCTATCAATAGTGATTCTTTGATTTCCAAGTCAGAAATTTCCAGGTCGGAAGTGCGTATAACAATCGGAGTTGGCGTTGGAGTGTGGATGATTGGAACCGGGGTTTTTATCGGCGGAATCTGGGCATTGGCGGATATAGCATATAAAAAAGTGAGTGGTAGAAAGATTGTAAAAAGCGTCTTCACGACTGATATTATTCTTTGCGCCACGCCTAATCCGCCATTCAACCCTACAATCCTCAAGGTCATGATAGCCCTCCCCTTTGAACTAGTAACGTAAGACATAGCCTAATGCATGGTTATATATAGATATAGCCAGAAAATTTAAATAATCCAGTTTTTTTTCTAAAAATCTAATCAATTTTCACAACCCATAAACATAGAACCCACATAGTTTTATATAATAACCAAGAATTTTCAACTGTTTTTAAGGCTGCACAGCGCTAAAACTAATCCTGCTCAACTGTTTTTGAATATCCAATATAATTCTCGTACACTACAGTTGAATATATAGCTCATCCTCATTGTAGAATCCAGTCATCCAATCTTGAACAGGAGGACTATGTGAAATTCATCATGAATGGTTGCGCGAGTCTTGAAAAACGGTTCGATCAGATCAAATTCCGATTGATATGGACATATTCAAGCAATCCCTTGCAAGTCCCGTAGTTATTTCCCTTTGTTAGCCAGTCGCGTTCTCGGTTCATCATTTAGCAGAATTCACTTTTCACCCTGAATATACATAAACTATTCAATCTGCATGCGCAAAATACAATTACTTGATTGTTTTTAATAATGATTCAGCAAGACGTTCGGGAAGATCATTGGCTCTTTTAGAAATATAGTCATACGCGCCTAAATTGATGGCGGTTTTAATAACATCTTCAGACGTATCGCCAGTAAGCATAATGACGACTGCTTTTGGATTAATTTCGTGTATGAGTTTGAGAATTGTTAGTCCACTCCCTTTGGGTAATTGGACGTCCAGTAAAACAACGTCTGGGTGATATTTGTCGAACATATAGGCTCCATCAAGTCCAGTCGCAGCTTCACCGACTATTACCATGCCTAATTTCGATAAATGCTTTCTTAGAATCAATCGTATAACCCGGTCGTCATCAACAATAAGAACAGTCTTAGCCTTTAAGTGATATTTATTCGTCATAATTATTTATCCTTTATCACATGCATTATTTATGTCTGCATTTCTTAGCCCTTCTATGATTATACATCATGGATAATGCGTGAGAACAAGAGTTTAAATAATGTACCTTTTCCTTTTTCACTTTCAACATCAATCATACCGCCGAGTTGTGTTACGATTCCAAATACAATGGATAATCCTAATCCGGTTTCATTCCCTGATTCTTTTGTTGTAAAAAACGGTTCAAAAATTTGATTTTTTTTATCCTCCTCGATACCCACTCCTGAATCTTCAACAGAAATTTCCACATAAGGATTTGTCCATAAATAACTTGAACATATATATTACCCATGCTATAATTACTACATGTATAAAGATGCGGAAATTACTATACAAGAAAAATACATGTTGCTCAAGCCAATATTGGATGAACAATCGCGACGACTTTGGGCGGCGACGGAAGCAAAATCGCTAGGTCATGGCGGGATTTCCGTTGTGTCCAGAGTTACAGGACTATCACGTACAACCATTCACCAGGGGATTAAAAATCTTTTTGAATCGGACTATCTTTCTCCCGAAAAAGTTGGTCGAATACGTTCTTCTGGAGGGGGTCGAAAACCAATTACTGAAACCGACTCAACGGTATTGAATGACCTTGAACAATTAGTAGAGCCATCAACACGTGGCGACCCCGAGTCCCCGCTACGTTGGACATGTAAAAGTGTTCGCCAACTTGCGGCGGCCCTGCAAGAGCAAGGTCATGCAATTGAACGCCAAAAAGTTGCACATCTTCTGGCTGAATTAGGCTACAGTTTACAAGCGAACAACAAGACGAAAGAGGGAAAACAACATCCTGATCGAGACGCACAATTCCATTTTATTTGTGCGCGAGTTGCTCAGTTGCAGCGTCGAAAGCAACCTGTTATTTCTGTGGATACCAAGAAAAAAGAACTCGTCGGAGACTTCATAAACAAAGGGCGTGAATGGTGTCCAAAGGGTAAGCCTGAATCGGTTCGCGTGTATGATTTTGTAGATAAAGAAAAAGGCAAAGTAAATCCCTATGGCGTCTATGACCAAACGGCAGATAAAGGTTGGGTGAGCGTCGGCACGGATCACGATACAGCTGAATTTGCAGTCGAAACGATTCGCCGTTGGTGGAATAAAATGGGCAGGAATGCTTATCCAAAAGCAAAAGAACTTTTGATAACAGCCGATTGTGGAGGGAGCAATGGCTACCGTGTTCGTTTGTGGAAAATCGCCTTGCAGAATTTATCGACTGAAACGGGCTTAAAAATATCCGTGTGTCATTTCCCTCCAGGAACCAGCAAATGGAATAAGATTGAACACCGCATGTTTTCTCACATAAGTATGAATTGGAGAGGAAAACCTTTGATTAGCCATGAGGTAATTGTAAATCTCATTGGTAGCACGACTACAAAAAACGGTTTAAATATTATGGTCGAACTTGATACTAATAAATACGAAAAAGGTATTAAAATTACGGATGAAGAACTACAAAATATAAATTTATTCACAAATGATTTTCATGGGGAATGGAACTATTATATAACCCCTAAATGTTCAACTTAATTATGGACAATTCCTAAGGGCCTGAAAGTTTTGATGAATCAAGGCTTCCATCGGGTCTATCAATGTTTTGCGACCGAATTGTGATTAATCCTTCATTCTCAATTGCATCACGGGCGTTTAACACAAGATTCATGATAATTTGTTCTATTTGTCCGGGATTGGCTCGGATCACTCCTGCTTCATCAGAGGAAATAATTTCAAGCCGTATGGTTTCTGGCAATAGAGGGGAGAGTGTTTTCTCTAATTCGAGAATAAAAGAATGTATATTCATTTCTTCGATTTTGACAGATTGGTTTCGACTGAAGGCAAGAAGGTTTTTTGATAAAGAAGAAGCGCGTTGCCCAATTTCCCGGATGGTTTCAACATCCTCCCTGATATCTAATTCAGCAGGAATGGATTTCAATAGGGATTCTGTATAAAAGTGGATAATCATAAAATAATTGTTGTAATCATGCGCTATTCCACCAGCCAACCGGGCAATCGCCTTCATTTTTTGCGATTCGATCAAGGATTCTTCCATCCGCTTCCGTTCAGTGATATCCGCTACAAATCCCTCCAATGCCAATGGTTCTTGCCCATCTCCAAAAATACCCCGGCCTTGTTCCCATACCCATTTGATTTGATTATCTGGAGTTTGAATTCGATACGTACATTGAAAAGGCATACGCATTGATACTGCTTCTTGAATTTCATTCCAAACCGATTCACGATCATCGGGATATATTATATCGGAATATCTTTGATTTTCCTTTTGCTCCCATTCTTCTGAAGGAGTCCCGGTTAGAGGCAAACACCCATTACTGATAAATTCGATCGGTCTGCTTCGATCATAAATGCATCGATAAGCCATCCCGGGTAAATTACTCATTAATGTTGAAAGTTGCCGTTGACTTTCTTTCAGATTATCTTCCGCTTGAATGAGTCTCTCGCCCACAGCAATCCGGCTTCTAAGTTCCCGGTTGTCCACCGGTTTTGACAGGAAATCATGAGCGCCGCTATCCAACGCGGTGACAATATCTTCTTTCTCTTGCTTCGATGTTATAAGAATCCGATAAATGAGTGGAATTTGTTTATTTTTGGTGATAGCATTACAAACCTGCACTCCTTCCATTTCCGGCATGATCCAATCAAGTAAAGCAATACGGGGAGGATCGGGTGATGTCAGTATATCCAGGGCCGCCTTACCATTATCCGCTTCAATGACTTCATATCCCCACTTTTCAATCATGCGAAGCATTTTAATGCGAGTTGGTCTGTCGTCATCAGCGATTAAAAGTTTCATAATGCTTTTCCTAAAATCACGCTTCTTATGATCCAAGCGGCTTGATTATTGATTTTCCCATTCTCGCTCATCGAGTTTATTCTTCAATTGTTCAAATGAATTGGATAAGAATGGATACAAATTCATACAATGTTTAAGTTGGTTTTGTTTTGCTTCTTGTTCGATCCGGCTTCCCAGATAACTTAATTTCATTCCGCCTAAATTTGCGGCTGAGCCTTTTAACTGGTGGGCGGCTTTTTGAACTTGCTCGATTTCCCCGTTTTCAAGAGCCTTTTGCAATCTGTTAATAATTACAGGGGTATCTTCTAAAAAAGCATCTACAATTTCATTCATGACATCTGTGTCACGATCTATATCATTGAATAAACGATCACTCTCGAAATCAGGATATTGATCTCCTTCGGGTGATGTTTCCTCTTCATTATAAGATTGATCAAGAGAATCGTTTTCAACGCTGGCTTGGTTTTGTTGTTCTGATTTTTTACTGGCGTACTTCGATAGAATTGTTTCTAGATTTTGTTTACGCACAGGTTTGGATAAATAATCATCCATTCCTGCCTCGAGGCATCTCTCTTTATCACCTTCCATGGCATGAGCTGTCATGGCAATAATAGGAATATGTCGGTTTTCATCTTCCCGTGAGCGAATTTCTCTGGTTGCATCGTATCCATCCATAACCGGCATCGAACAGTCCATAAGAATCAAGTCGTATTGATTTTGAGAATACCGCTCGACAGCTTCCCGGCCATTCTCCGCCAGATCGGTTTTACACCCTAACGACTCTAAAAAATTAGTTGCAACCATCTGATTAGTGCGATTATCTTCCACCAATAAAACGTTCAAATCATATTTTTTAGAGGTTTCTCTTGCTTGCCGTTTCTCTTCGAATTCCAGAACGGGCGTGCTTTCCCGGGATTCTCTGTCTTGTTGAACGGACCAACAACGCTTGAGAGTTTCGAGCAGTTCTGCAGACCGGATAGGTTTACGGAGGCATGCGGAAAATCCCGCCATTTTTAGATGGCTGGAATCACCTCTGACAGTACTGGACGAAAGCAGTATGAGGATAGTATCCGATATGCGGGGATCTTTCTTGATTCTCTGAGCGAGTTCCTGACCATCCATGCCTGGCATGTGATAATCAAGGAGAGCGATTTCACATGGATTATTGTTTTGATGATTTATGTATAGTAGTTCCAGCGCTTCGAATCCCGAACGGGCTTCAATGGCCGGAATGTTCCATTTGCTCAGATATTCCATAAGGATTTGACGGTTAACATCATTGTCATCCACAATTAAAGCGCGGATTCCATCAATATTCTTCTCTAAATAAATCACTTCATCAGTTTGTTGATGCCTAGGTAAAGTCAAATGTAATGAAAAGATTGAACCGGTCCCCTCCGTACTTTCAATCGTCATAGTCCCTTGCATTAATTCAGTTAATTGTTTGCATATAGCCAGTCCCAAACCGGTTCCACCATATTTACGCGTTGTCGTACTATCCGCTTGCATGAACTTTTCAAAGACAGCTTTTTGTTGTTCTTCTGTTATGCCGATTCCGGTGTCTTTTATGTTTATGCAAATATCGACCGAATCTTCCCGGATCGAATCGAAGACAACTTCAATCAACACATATCCCCGCTCGGTGAATTTTACTGCGTTGCCTAATAAATTTGATATAATTTGCTGAATTCGACCTGGATCGCCAATGAAAGAATTAGGAGCATCGGGAGAATACCGGACGATCAGATCAAGATTTTTTTCCTGCGTCTTAGATGAAAACAACTGCCCAATTTGTTCAACGATTTTACGAAGATCGAATATGATATGTTCTAATTCAAGTTTCCCGGCTTCAATTTTTGAATAATCGAGAATGTCGTTCAGAATAGTCAATAATGAGTTCGCAGAATTTGTGATCGTTTCCACATAACCTGCTTGTTTTGATGTTAACTCCGTATCGAGAAGTATATCGGCCATTCCAATAATCCCGTTCATCGGCGTACGGATTTCATGACTCATATTGGCCAGGAATTCACTTTTCGCCAGGTTGGCTTTTTCGGCGGCTTCCTTAGTTTCAATTAGTTCTTGTTCAACAAACTTTCGCTCGGTTATATCACGTACAACAGCCTGTAGTATTTGTTTCCCATTCAACTCCATTGCAGAAAGCAATACTTCAGCATAAAATTCTTTACCATTCAAACTCTTATGTAACCATTCAAATCGATTGCTTCCTGTTTCAATTGCTGCCGATATTTTCTCATTGGCTAATAACAACGAATCCGCGCCGCACGGCTGAAGAGGAGGAGATAAATCCGCAGGATGCTTTTTGCAGAATTCTTCAAGGCTTGGACATTGAAATATTTTCAAGGTTGCTTTATTGCAATCAAAGAAACCATTTTCATCAAATAACATGACAGCATCACTTGTTGAATTATACAAAGTTTTAAACTTTTGTTCTGAATCCTTTATCAAAGTTTCCGCTTTTTTCTGTTCGGAGATATCGAGAAAACTTCCTAGAATATACTTTTTATTCCCTTGTTTTATTGTTGTTGCCGTTTTAAGAATATCAATCTGTTGTCCATCATGCCGTAACAGTTTTTTCTCTGAACAATAAACTTCTTCATGTAAATCCGAGATGGGACATCGTCCCCGCTCCGCAGGACATATGAAATTATGGCATTCTCTGCCGATAATATCTTCACGGGAAAGTCCGACTATTTCCTGTCCGATTTTATTGATCTCTATGATTGTGTGTGTACTTTCTTCCACAATCACGATGCCTGTCAATACAGAATTTATAATTTCATTTGTGAACTTTTCCCGTTCTATCAGTCGATTCTCAATTTCCTTTCGGGCGGAAATATCACGGATTATTCCAATTGCATGCCATTGATCTTTTAATAGTACCGAAGAGAGCGAAATCTCGATGGGAAACTCGGTTGTATCTTTTCGAATCGCCGATAATTCCAGCATCTTTCCGATGGCGGCTCCTTCACCGGTCTGCTGAAATCGTTTGAATGCCTCCAGTTGAATTTCACGATATTGCAAAGGTGAAAGTAAGTCGTGAAGATTCTTACCAATGATTTCTTCTTCCGTCCACCCGAATATTTGTTCAGCGGATTGATTCCAGAAAGAAACGTTCCCGCAAGGATCCATCATTAGAATCGCATCCTGGGCCGAATTGCAGATTGTTTGATATTTTTCTTCACTGGTTCTAAGTTCCTTGAAAGTTTCATCAGCTTTTGAGGAAAGTAGGAGGTTTTTCTCCTTCATGTCAGCAGCCCAGCTGCGCATTGCTCGGAACATAATAAACCAGCCAATAAGTAAAAGCGGAATCAGAAACAGTACGGCAATAATTTCAAGAGCGTCACGACGCTGCATTTCTTCCAACCTGCCGTCGACGATACCGGAAAGTCCAGATGCAAATGTGGATATACCTTCTGCATATACTTTCTTCTCAGTTTCATATTCATCGCCGAACATAACCGTCTGGGCTTCTTTTATGCGGCCCTGACGAATCAAATCAAAAGCGCGGTTTTCCATCTCTATAAGTTTTGTATTAGCTGCATCCGTTTTGGCAGCCGCTTCGCCTTTTTGTAATTCAGGCGCTATACCGAGTGCTTCCTTGATTGCGGCATCCAATTGTGGTTCATATAGGCGGTAACGCTGTTCCCATTTAAGATCACCTGTCACGGCAGTCATTCGCGCTGACATAGTCAGTATTTCATCAAGATGAATGATTGTTCCACGCAATCTTTCAATTTTTGAGTTTTGGCCAAGTGTTGTTTCATTTATACGATAGGACATATACACATGCCAGCCCAGCCACATTAAAACAATCCAATTCAGGACTAAGATAACCAGCAGGAGAATCAGTGGATTGTCTTGTTTAATGAATCCATTCTTTCGTAACATAACTTTTATCTCCATTTTCATCGTGGACAGCTATTGTCATATGAAACAGAAAACGCAACAGTCCGTTGTACCTTGTTCAATTCTTTTCAAAAAAGACCCTATATATAAACATTGATATGCTTAAGCATCCAATACATCCCGGACTTTTTGTCCTAGTTCATCCGGTGAGGCCGGTTTGCTGAGAAATGCGATTCCTTCTTCAAGGACGCCATGATGAGAGATGGTATTGTCTGTGTAACCGGACATATAAACCACCTTGATATGGGGATATTGTTCTGATAGTTTTTTAACCAGTTCGGGACCGCCCATCTCCGGCATAATGACATCGGTCAACACGAGATCGATTCGGCCTTCATATTCATCACATAGATCAAGTGCTTTTAATCCATTTCTCGCTTCCAGAATCGTGTAGCCGAATTCCTTCAACGCACGGGAAGATAACTTGCGTACCATTTCGTCATCTTCAACAATCAATACCGTTTCTTTCCCGTGGAGAGTGCGTTCCTCGGTAGATTCGATGGATTCAGATGATGTAGTATGACCGATGCTGGGAAAATAGATTTTGAACGTGGTTCCTTTCCCTATTTCGCTGTATACCCAGATGTTTCCGTTACACTGTTTGACAATCCCGTACACAGTCGATAATCCCAATCCCGTTCCTTTTCCTTGCTCTTTGGTCGTATAAAATGGATCGAAAATCCTCTGTTGGGTCTTATTATCCATCCCGTGGCCTGTGTCGCTAACCGCCAGCATAACGTGGGGACCTGGGTTAACGCTGTCATGGGCCGCAGCGTAATCTACATTCAGATCAACATTTTTCGTTTCTATTGTGAGCGATCCTCCATTAAGCATTGCATCGCGTGCATTAACGGCCAAATTCATAATAACTTGTTCCATCTGGCCCGGATCGATATGGATTTGATCCAATGTCTCGCAGGGAATAAAACTCAAACTCACATCTTCTCCG
Organism: bacterium; assembly: GCA_963662285.2. Lineage (GTDB taxonomy): Bacteria > Hinthialibacterota > Hinthialibacteria > Hinthialibacterales > Hinthialibacteraceae. The sequence goes on along the minus strand of CAXXMV010000006.1, from coordinate 368,333 downwards.
ATCAAGCGGTACAACATTTTGATCATGTTCTCAATCAATTCATTCATATTCACATTTTGCGGTTTGAGAATTTGTTTTCGGCTGAACGCCAGGAGTTGCCGGGTCAATGCGGCGGCGCGTTGGCCGGATTTTTTGATTTCTTCAACATCTTCGCGAATCGAAGGGTCAAGATTTTTATGGTTTAAGATAAAGTCGCTGTTCCCGTTAATCGCCATTAAAATATTGTTGAAATCGTGCGCCACTCCTCCAGCCAATTGGCCGATGGCTTCCATTTTTTGGGATTGGATAAATTGTTTCTCCAGTTTTTCCCGCGTATTAATTTCTTCTTTTAGATCACGCGTCCTCTGCTCGACGAGTTTATGAAGCCATAAGTGGCGATGGATAGCATAGGCCATTGATGCTAATATAAGCATTATCGAGCCGATAAAAAAAACGATAAATAGAGGCTCTTTGTACCAAGGCGATAGAACAGTAAACTCGAAGGAGGCTGGTGTCGGGTCCACATTCCAATTACGATCCATCGCACGGACTTCAAAACTATGGGTTCCCGAATTAAATCCTGTTGCAGAAACCACAGTGTCTCTTCCATATTTCGACCATTCTCTACCATCAAACCTATGGGAATATAACAATCTGCTTTTAGGCGTGTATTTCCATTTATCAATCCCCTCGTAATTGAAAGTTACATCTCCCCCCGGCGAAATCGTTTTTGAGTTTCTAGATGAGGAAATATAGGTTTCAGGGGGATCTGGATCCGCCTTTGGATAATAACGGCAGAAACTAGATGTTGTGCCCACCCAAATATCTCCTTTACTATCCTCATAAACTTCATAGACAATGTCGCTCGGCAATCCCTCATCCATAGTGATTGCGATCCAGTTTTCCAGGTGGTATCGATACAATCCATTCTGTGTGGCCGCCCATACGCTTCCATCCCGGCTCTTAATCATAGATCGTACATTCTCGAATCCCGAACGAATTTCGGTCCAAGAACGTCCATCGTATTCAAAAATCGATTTCCGGCCTCCGATCCAGATATTTCCGTTATCCAATTCAATAATTGAAAGCCATACGGAATCAGGCAATCCATCCTTACGGCCAAAGGAGCAGTATTTCCCGTTTTTGAACACACCAACGCCATCCCCACCCCATCCCATAATCCAAAGGTCGCCATTCTTATCTTCATGAAGATCGCGTAAACTAACACCATCCCAACCCGATCCCAAAATGTGCTTGAATTCGAAAACGGCGCCATCATAGGTTTCAAGAATACAATTTTTACGATCGCCTGTTGAAGTTTCCACCCAAATCATTCCATCACGGCTCTGCGTGACGAATTCTATGCTACGTCCTTCGGGATGACGAATTTCATCAAATGATTCCGTTTCGGGATTAAACGTACAAAGCACTTTATCCTTTGAATTTTCGTAGACGACTCGCCCATCAGGCAATGAACAGAGACCCACCGTATTGAATGCTATGGAGTTTGCCGGTAGAGAGAATACTATGTATTGATTATTATGATATAGCAGTAGAGAATTTTGACCTATTAACCAGAGGCGTCCTTTATTATCTTCAAGTATTCTATGAATCAAAATATTGCCGATTGAAGGAGAATCCCCTGGGCATCTCCAAGCAGAAGGCGCATATCGCACTAAACCAAGAGTTGTCGTTAACCAAAAGCACCCATTTTTCTCCAAAGAAACCGTCCTTATTTGCCCTTGCAAAGATTGTTTGTTCTCGATCATTGTTGAACGATTATTTTCAATCCGCTGTAGTTTTTTCGAGTCATTGAGGATCCAAAACGAATCCTCCGTTCCCGGCCACCCACAATTTAAATATTCATCTGATGTGTATCGGGTTTTCCACGTTTGACCGTCGAAGGACACTAAAACCCATTTCTGGCTCAGTTTTGAGTGGGCGCGACCGAAGACTTCGCCATTCTCACCCACTACAAGATTACGTAGAAAATCAATGTCAAGATCGCCGCCATAGTAGTATTCATCCCAAGTGAAAGAAGCGCTATCTCTGGAATCAAGTCCCTTAAATCTTGCCAATCCTCTCTGACAAGAAATCCAAACGCTTCCATCCAGGGCAGGCGCCAAATTTTCAAACTGTCCGAGACTCGAATTTTTCTCGTTTTTAACGACAGTAGTTTGGTTTTTTATCGCGTCAAACAGAACAACCCCGCTCGATACTAAACACAAAACTCGATTCTCACCGAGTGGGTAAAAGGAATTTGCTTGAGAATGAATTTTATCAATCGGGTAGCGAATCCATTCGCCCTCGATAAACTGTTGAAGACCTCCCGTTGATGAATCCGCATCATAAAAATACGACCAAATTTGTCCTGATTCGCATTCATACACGGGGACAGTGTGAGCGGGACTTGGAATATATTCAAACGCATATCCATCAAAGATACTCATATTTTCAACAGCTCCATGAGTAATCCATAATTTCCCCCCTTTTCCCATTTTGGCTTGCTCCGTAACTGCTTCCCAAAGACCGTCTTCGGTTCTCCAATAGCGCCAGTGCGGCGGCGACTGTGAGAATGATAATGTAGTAAATTCAAATAGAATGCTTAAAATAAGTAACATCCATTTAAGGCAGTTATTGTGAACTTGAAAAAATGGTTGACGGGAGTACCCCAATCGGTCACAAGCCGCTGCTTTACAATCCATAATTTTCCCCATTTCTGGCGTTAAGTACAAAAATCATATCGTCGCTCAAATTCATGGATTCATCTCGCAATGCTTCGATTATTTGGTTTCGATGCTGCAACTCTCTAATAAATTAGAGAGAGAACGGGCGAATTCTTTTATCATTTCCAGCAGTAACTGTTGAGACGCATCTAGCGATGTTTCTGCGAGTTGGGCAGAAATGGCCACGATCCCTTCAAGTGGCGTTCGTAAATCTTTTGCCGCATTGGAAAGAAAATCACGATGGTATTGTATTTCTTTTTCCTCGTATTTTTGTTTGGATATCAGATCAGAAACATCAACGATGTTTATAATTACGCCTTGATATTCTTCTTGTTTATAAATAGGCTGGGTCGTTAGCATAAAGCGGCTATCCGATACATCTGTATATAGACATTTTTTTTCTTTATGTATGCCGCTTTTATAATCGTTGAGTAGATTCGAGATTTCGCATCCTATGATCAGTTGGATAATTTTCCCTATATTTTGATTCATGACAAATTCTTTGGGTGTTTGAGCTAAATCCAAAAACCAACTGTTAACTTCAGTAATGACGCCATTTAAGTCCGCCATCAAAATCCCCTCATCTATGCTCTCAATGATGGTTTCAAGAATAGCCGACTGACTTTCTACCTTGATGCGCTGATTATCAATTTCTTTTTCGGCTTGTTTTCTCTCTGTTATATCGCGCGCAATAACCGCAAGATATTCTCCGGTATCCAGACACACATACGCATATGTTAAATCAGCCAGAAATCGTTGTTTTGATTTACAAATAATCTGTTTTTCAATGACATTTTTGGGTTGATTTCGTATCAATTGGAAAACCGGTTTCCAATCGACTCCCTGAAAATCAGAGATTATATCATTCAGTCTAAGCGAGGTAAGTTCGGTCCGGCTGTATCCCAAAGTGTCGCAGGCGGTTTTGTTGCAATCCGTAAATTCTCCCGATTTCGCATTCACAATGAAAATCAAATCCGTGCTCAATTCAAGGATGGCTTGAAATTCCTGATTGGATTTTTCCGTATTTTTTAATGATTGCTCCCGTTCATGTTGCGCCTGAATTTGAGTGATTCGATTATCATGAAATTCAGCAGCCCGCTGTAGAATGCGTTTTAACTTTTCGTTCTCTATATTATCTTTTTGTATATAATCAAAAACGCCTTTCTTGATGGCATCTACGGCTTGATTGATTTCGGCATACCCGGTTAATATTAATATGGCGGCCTTTGGATCTTTCTGTAAAATAATTTTTGCCAATTCCAAGCCAGACGGGCCGGGCATCTTTACATCAATGACGTATATTTGAAAAACGGCATTATGCAATTTTTCTATTGCCTCCTGACCACTTGCCGCTTCTTCCACCATCCAATGTAGGTCCTGAGAAATTCTCTTCAGCAACTTGCGAACAAGTGGGTCATCATCTACGATGAGTATGGAATACGTATTCATGTTTCACCTCATAGAGTGTGCTAAAGCACCGATCTATATTATTCTTTTTTTGTTTTTTTAAGTGTTTCCGTGGCTTGTTGCCATTGCCCGCATTCTGCGTAATAGCCCGCTAATTCCTGAAGCAAACTTGTCTCATTTTGATTGAACTGGATTGCTTTTTCATAGAAAAGTACAGTATTTGTACTATCTCCTTTTTTACGATAGGCCTGGGCCAGAACAACAAATGTTGCCGGATCGTCTTGTTTGTATTTGTTGGCTTGCGTCAACAAAGAAAGCGCTTCATCAATATGTCCAAGAGAGAGATGAGCTTGTCCCATAGTTTTCAACAAAACCGGGGAATCTGGATGCACATCAAAAACAGGTTGAAGAACCGCAAGAACCCGATCCCACATTTCACACTCCAGGAAGAGCGTCCCGAGCAGTATTTTTAGTAATAATGAATCGGGATTGAATTTGATACCCGCTTTTAAAATCTGGATTGCTTGTTCGTAGAGTTCAAGTTTACGGTATGCTATGGAAAGAACCTGGAAGGTTTCGGGTTGGGAGGAATTAAGTGCAATCGATCTTTGAAGATATAAAATAGCATGTTCCCATTCTTTCAGGTGAATATACGAATTTCCAATATATGTAAGACATTCCCGGTCTTCCGGCATCGTCTGCACATAGGCCAGTAATACTTCGGGAACCTGGTTGAAGGACTTATTATCATACAAAATACGCCCTAATTCACGCCGGAAGGACAGATTTCCCGGAAGATGTTCCAACAATATTTGATATTCGTGAATAGCTTTAGGCAAAGATTTTTTTTTCACCCAATATTCGGCCATTCTCCTTCGCAGACGGTCATCTTCAGGACAAAGCCGGAGAACTTCTCCCAAGGCGACGTACGCATTTTTCTCTTCCTGCAAACGGAAAAACACATCGGCTAAAAGACGATAGGTATACACATCGTCTTTCCAGAGGTGCAAAGCATAGCATAGTTCAGAAACAGCCTTTTTGTATTGTCCTTCCCTCAAAAGAGAACGTGCTGCTTTTCTAATATGCGAATGCACTTTTCTCGCTGCACGCGTATCGGTCTTCGCTAACTGTTCGACAAGCGTTTTAAAGAAATGCAACCGGTTTTCAAAACTTGAACCTTGAATTTTTTTCTGACAGAGTAAGATTAATTTTCCTTTTTTTTGATCATCGAAAGACGATAAGCAAGCATAGAATAACGAACGTTTCTTTTCTTCTTCATTCATCTCTATTAAAATTTGATCTTCCATCATTTCAATCTGATCGATTATCGTGTCAGTGAGTGATAGGAGATCAGAGCGAATAGAGGAAGTAATCTGAGTTAGTTTTGTCAATGTGGAATCAGCGTTGGTTTTTCCCAGGTCTGTAACGACAAAAGAATTGATTGTATTTTCCACTTTTGCCAACATCCTCTTTTTTTCGAGAAACACTTTGGCGCGATCGAAAAATTGACGGATGACTGTACCGGTTTTACTTGACACCAAAGCCTTGGATTGCAAACTGCTGATCTGTTTCTGGTATTGTTTGATTGTTTGTTCTATCTCTTGAGGTGATCCTTCCTGGATAATGCGAGTAAATTCCTGCTGCATTCCTTCGAGAACATTAGTTGCACGGCCTGCTTGTTTCATTGAATCCCGTAAAGATTGGAGTAACTGCCCCCTTTTTTGGTTGGTTTGCAAGCGTTCTTTTTCAGCGAGACGCACATCTTCCTGATAATCCTGTATCGCCGTATCAACTACATAAGTTTCTTCCTGCAGTGTTTTTGCGATAGAATGATTTTCCGGTATCTTTTTCACCATTTTCTTCTAACGCTCTCTTACTTTTGGATTGCTTGATAGGGCAATTGGATGATTTCAGCGCCCTGTTTCAGAAACATGACTGGTCCCGTAGAATTATTCACCGTTAATTCCACATCCTGAATTTTAATGACCGTGCCCGGATAAATCGTAACTTTAGCGCGGACTGTACGAGATTTTTGCAGACTATCCTCATATTGTTTTTGAAGGCTATCGTTTTCAAAAAACAGTTCTTCCAGATTTTGCTTGGCTTGTGAAAGCATTTCTTCCGCTTGCAGTTTGGATTTCTTCACATCCTTGTTGGGAAGCGGAGATTGGGATTCTCGCATTCGCAAAGCATCAATAATCTGGTTGCATTTATCGACAGCTTCTTCCTGACTGGTGATTTTATCCTGTGTTTCCCGAATCATGGTGGTCAAATCTTGCGCCCTGCCGCCGATTCGAATAATAGTTTTTATCCATAATTCCGAGCCAATACTGTTTGCTACAACATCTGAATCTGCGTTAATCTCACCGCCTACAATGTTCCCTGGATGTCCTGTAACAAAAACTTGTCCTCCAGCCCATACCTTGCTGTTGACTATCTCCGATTCGACAACCGTGTTCCCTAATGAGTTGGTTGTAGCATTAGAAATAAACCTGGCCGTGATATCCGCATTAGAATCGATTACCGCCTTCTCTTTTCCCTGGATTCCACCACGGATAATGACATTTCCTTTCGCTTCGATTTTTGCGCCTTCCACAATTCCACCGACTTGAATGCTTTTTTCCGAATGTAAATCAAATCCTGTTAGCACATCTTTCTCAACAACCACTGCCACTTTTGATGATACATTACCGGTTTTATACGAGATGCTTTCTGGAACGTGTAATGATGGTTCCAAATATATAATCCCATTTATTTTCTTAATACAACAATCCTCCGTAACAAGTAAATGGTTGTCATCATCAGATTTTTTTGTAAAATCCATTTCGGGAAATTCGGCTTTTTGCGCTTCGATTGGAGCAATTGTTCGGTTAGTAACTGTGAATCCCGGTTTTCCGGGCTTTGGGGGTATTTTATTGGCTATCACATTTCCTTCGGCAACATATTCGTAAAGTTTGATATCCTTAAATGATACTTTATGAGAACTTAATCTTTTAGGCGTTTGTCCGAGGTCATCAATATCCACAGTATATTCGATGCGACCATCTTCGCCCATTTCTGGTGCAATGCCTTTTGCAATACATACTTCTTCGTCATATTTTTTGCTTTCAAAAATATCCCTGACCTTATCCTCTAGTAAACCTTTGATCACACCAAAATTTCTTAAACATTCAACCAGTATGTCTGGCGTATAATAAACTACTTCTTCTGAGTCCAACCGAACCCATGCCGACATTTCGTTCTTGCCGATGCGAATATAAGGTCCGAGCATGTGAATGGATTGCACAAGGAAGTTGGGGATGCCTGATTGATTATCCAAGGAAACTCGTGGTAGCTGCGTTAGAATATTTTTGGGAATATTATGTACATCTTTATGAATTGAATGAACAGTATTGTGAAGCGTATCCTGAAGCCGCTCACTCGACATGGTCTCTTGAATAAAGCTCAAAGTTTCCAAAAATTGAAGAATATTTTCTATTTCGATATAATACGATTGTATATTAGATTTTGGCACGGCTTTCAAGTCTTTCAATAAAGTTTCAGCGCCATGGCTCAATCCCTGAATGATTTCTGCATAGGGTATGGAAGCCTGTATATCCTTGATTGGAGTTTTCATGGATTTAACACCTTCAACTTTTCTCGTGTCTTTCCCCATATATCATCCGTTTGGTATCTTTTGGCTTCTTATCATCTGGTGTAATTTTAGAAGAAGGTTCCATTTTCTTTTGAATAATCACCTTCCATGCAACACTGAATAAATCGATATAACAGAGCATCTTGTTAAAAAGGGGATTTAAATGATTTTTGTCAGCTTTAATAAAACGATCCTTTAGATCTTCCAGTTCTTCCGGAGAAAAAGCAGACAATTGATCAAAAAAAGGATGGCTTTCTTCAAGTATAGACCTTATTTCATTGGAATTTTTAACCAGTTGATCAGTATACAAAGCCTCTTTGTCGTAATACACAATTTCTTCGATATGCTTGGTAAGCGCCCGTTCTCCATTTTCAATCAAGTCAAATTGTAATTGGAAAAGCTGCTGTTTGCTGAGCAAAAATGACAAGCGGTACTCTTTGGCTTTTTTAATGTACGGATCGAGCCGCTTTTGCCGAGCGAGATATTCATCCATGTGACGATCACAAAAAGACTGACAGACATCTACCTCCGCATGTTCGTTTTCTTTTAAGGCGGACATCATTTCTTCAGTGGCTTTATCCATTTCCTTAAGAAGAGGATCTTCGTGTTTTTTCCGCTGAATCGCCGCTTCCAGCACACGCACTTCACGAGCGTGACTTATGGATAGGTTTTGTAATGATTCAAGCGTCCGCATTGACCGGGTAAATTCAGGGCTGTCTTCTGGCGAGATTTTTCGAATAGTATTGATTATGGACTGGCACTCATCGATCCTGCGAGAAATTTCATTGGAGAGACTGTTTTCACCGCGAATGCATCGCTGGGCTTGCTTGGATGAAGTTAACCTTCTCTGTTTGGCAAGTACGGCATTCATCTCATCGACCGTAATCCAAACGACGCGACCCCCGCGTATCGTCTTCACCATATTTTCCGGATCAATGCCGATTTGTTCCGCCTTATATGACGAAACCGTTGAACCTATATCCACGAGCAATTTCTGAATATCTTCCATCGAAAAATTTTCCCGGATTTTCGAGGAAGCGGATTGCTCGGAATTATCTGATATAATATTGTTAGATTCTTGTTCCATAGCCTGATTCTTTCTAATTGAATGACTCCGCAGCCAATCGATTCAATGTGGAGGCTAGGCAATCGACGTGCATGAACACTATCTTATTGTCTGGTCTATTCGTATCCAAAAATAGTTCTTGAATAAAAAAGCGTCTCCGAGATCGTCTTCGACGATTAAGACTTTGGTGGGCTTGCCACCCATAATCATTTCACCTGCTTGGCAGTTTTACATCACAAAACCAAAAATCCTTGATCAAATGAATAATCTTGTTAAATTCTTCAAGACCGATTGGCTTGGCGACATAGTAATTCGCGCCCAATCCGTACGTTTTTAAAATATCTTCAACTGCATCAGATGTGATTAAAATAACAACCAGGATCAATTTGCTTGCTTAATTTTATTGATTTCCTTCCTTAGTATTGTATCTATAATATTTGGAACTGTGAAAAAGAATTTTGTTCCTTTACCGATTTCTGATTCTATCCAGATCCAACCCCCACGTTGTTCAACAATTTTTTTGCATACACATAAACCCATTCCCGCTCCTGAATGCACAAACTCTGCTTTCCAACGATATCAATGTTGTGTTGATATCCGAAAAGAACTCGAATCCATCTATCTGCTTCACCGGCAGATCAGGGGCTAATGAAATTTCTCACCGCAGTTGTATATTAAGGTGATTCGTATTTTGATTCATACTGCTGAACACCGTGATGCTTTATCAATCACAGTTTTTTGGAGAAGAACAAAGAAATGCAATCAGTCAGAAGAGGTTGTAAGTCAAGCAACATCAGAGGGGAAAGTAAAAGCGGGAGGCGAGAATCGAACTCGTAACCCTCAGCTTGGAAGGCTGATGCTCTAGCCAATTGAGCTACTCCCGCGTTTTTTGTTAATCCGGTAGGATTGATTGTTTATCTCTTTAGAAAATCAATCAAAATACGCTTTGAAATTATTACTCGCTTATCTTCTCTGTCAAGCGATTTGAGCCATCTTTGTTAATAATTTCAGTTCTTCATGATATAACTGGCGCTTTTGTTAATTTATTAAATCCTGAAAAACTCGTTGTTAATGAACTCTTCTCTAACCTATAGGTGTTAAAGTGGGATGCAATGCACAAAATCGCACCACATCCCACAAAAAATTCATTTACGCATACGAAACCTTAATAAATCATCCAGCTCTGGACCGCCGTTGACGTCCCTGCCTCCATGCAGGGTGATGCTTCCGCATATTTCCAGTTAGATGGATCATTACCCGATGCATCAGGTGAAATCCTTTGCAAAGACGCTCCTGTTCCATCTGCTTCCATCGGCCAGGGAGACTGATCAGCGAAGATCACCTCATCCACAATAATCCAGGCCGCTGGTTCTCCAGAGTTGCTGAGCAACAACGGTTTTTCTAAAGCGATGCGCTCTCCACGATTGGAGAGTTTGCCGTTATATGGCCCGATAATCTGGGTATTATTAACCGGGATGTTATATGCGCTGATGAAATTATCCATCTCCGCTGCCTCATTCGGATCAAATCCAACAATCAACAGGCGTTCCTGAGGAGCTATTGATAGTCCCTCTGGTAAGACCAAATCAATTCCGCCATCCATACGCCATGAGACGCCATTGGTCGACAATGCAACAGGCGCATCGGTTGGATTCAACAATTCGATATATTCAACCTGCCCGGCGCCTTCTTCCTGATTCGCATTTTCTAATGGATGATACATGATCTCCTGAATCACTACATGAGCTATTCCCGCAGAATTGGGCAGGTCGCCGCTAGGCGTCATACTATAGAAAAACGGCTCGCCATCTCCATAACGCCCCAATGAGACATCCGCTTGCTGTCCTTTGAAACGAACGGCATCGACCACGCGCCCAGCGCCTTCTACATCCGGCAGTTGGGAAAGATACAATTCCCCACCCAGACGATCCAGATCAAAACCAGCCCCGTCAACAGACTCCAGCCCGTTTACTTTATCAAGCCGAATTAAACCATGACTGGGGATTTCGAGTTCTGCAATAGCCCATTTACTCAACATATCCGCATCATCACTTAAATACCAACCTTGGAGATCAACCGATTCCTCTGAAGCATTGGATATTTCAACCCAATCCTGCAGCGATGATGAATTTTCTGAATGGACGTATATTTCATTCAACACAACATTGGGATCAGCGTCAGGATTATCCAATCCCGGAGAACCGGACATAAATGCACTGGCGCGCCAGTTGCCGCCATAATATAACGCACCGCTTCTCTGCCATTCATTCACAGATGCTAATGGAACAAGCGAATGCCCGGCGCCATCAGCGGCCAGCGGCCAGCCCCGGCCATCCTGAAATTCAAAATCAAGCACGACGGTCTCACCATCAGCCGCCGTAAGCATAATCAGTTCTCCGCTATTTGACAGTTTCCCATTATACGGCCCCACCACCAGAACGTCTTCGCCCAGTTTGTAATACGCGCAGAACGCCTCTTTTTCCTCTGCATTTGCTGAAGGGGTAATAAGAATAATGCTCCCCGGCGCCAGGAACGTATCATTTGCAAAACGGTAATCAATACCCGCCGTAAAAGCCAAGCCGCTAAGATCAAGCGCTATTGACGGGTGAACATTCTTGAGTTCGATATACTCATATTCGCTGCCCGCAACCGGGTTATACATCATTTCAGAAATCACTAAGTTTTCCTGAATAACCACCAGATCAGCAGTCGCTTCACCGATAAAGAACGACGCTTCAGTGATGGCGCTCCACTCTCCGTCTCGGTAAGAGCGGCTGCGAATTATTGTATTTTGATCAAGTGTAATGGGCGCATCATAAATCCGCGCTTGATCCATGTTGATATCCCCCCCGGATAAACGTGGATCCGAGCCATCAACTGTGTAATAAATCGGCGCATCAAGCACCGACGGTTTAGGCGGCTCATATTTAATCTTCTTCAATACGATAGGAAACTCTGTAGTCTGTTGCTTCCAAACCGCATCAACTGTATTTTCATCCAAATAAGGGCCTCCAATAGTCAGTTGAGCGGCTGTAAAACTGACGCTCCAGTTATCATCTGTACGGGTTACCTTATCAAGAGGAATGTCAAACACATCCTCATCTATGCTATCCAAGGTTCCCGTAAGTTTACCATTATCATCCTTATAAAACTTTATACGCATTTCATACGAAGCGCCGCCGGGAACCTGAAGCGGACCCTGCCATATCTCAAAAGGTTCTCCAATACCGCCCTGCTCCTTCACCGAAAAAACCGGAACCATCCCGAAAGTGACGTCATTACCGCTAATCAAATGCTGATGCACCTCAACAGCCAATACATTTTCGCCCGCCTTAAGCAATTCGGCAGGAACTAGGATTGCTTCCTCATGAGCATCATCAACTTTACGGTTAGCAAAGGTAATTTGATTAATCGCCCCATTGGGCATACCGATTCGCGCTGCTTCCTGACCGTTGAGATAAACCACGGCGCCATCATCAATCACGCCAACCAACCATAAGTAGACTTCATTCAGATCAATTGCTTCATTAATTTCAAATGTCTTACGGAAATAATAAGTAACCGCGCCATTACTCAACTCCGTATTCATAGGCGCCGTAACCAATGATTCCCCTGCATAGAATCCAGCCCCACCCGATGGCCAGGCCGAATCATCATACTCCACCGATTGCCACTGCAAGCCAGATGCTTCTCCCGCAGAAATATATTTCCACTCATCGGTAAACTCAAATAACTGGATATTTGAATCATGATCAGGACTAATCGTCTCCATCGTCAATTCAAAACCAGAAGCAACATCTCCACCAGTATGATTGAACTGAGGAGCAGGCAGAGCAGGATATATACCGAAATCTTTTAATTGCTGAATCACAATATCGGTACGCACCGGGAAATAATCATTGAGCAAGCGATCCCTTTCTTTTACCCAGTTATCATCGCGCGTCTTCGCTCTGCCACTGGCCGCATCACCCCACCGGGCGGATTCGCCGACTATAGCTCGATCAATGATCGACGCCAGATTGCTATAGCGCTTTATGGAAGATTCAGGAGTCAACGCTCCTCCGTTGAAGAAATGGCGCTGAATTTGATCAGCGCACTGTATGAGAAAATCTGGATTAGCCAATAGTTCCCTGAAAATTCTGGCTGGATTATCGATGCCATTGTGGAAACGAACTACATCGATTTCATTTTCTTCAAGAATCCACTCAGAATCCCAGGCGTAAAACATGAAACCGGCGCCCGGTTTGCGATATCGACTGGAATAGAAATTCCAGGGAGTTCCGGAACCACCTATTTGAGTCGGTGCATCACGGTTGCCAGTAAAATAAATGGAGAGCATATAGTCAATCAAATTAGGAATATCAACATATCGCTTAATCGCCTCATAGTTATCCTGATTATCAAAGCCGCCCTCATACACTATGGCCATCATTTCATTCCAGGCGTTTTTGTCACCGCCTTTGACCTGGGTTTCATAGATGTCTTTAGTACCACTGGCAATGCTATCCCAATCCTCTTTTTCACCGCCAAAATGATCTGCTGAAAATGCGTCGTCGGGACGTTCGCAGATATCATATAATCCCCAATACATACCATTCAGATAAAGATGAACATAAGTTCCATGCGAAGCAGGCCGCCCCATATCCAACTGGGTGCGGCGGGCGAATTCATCACGGATAAAATCAGGTCTGCCGATGCTGCTGCCAAATCCAGGGCCTGAACCGGAACCACAATGCCATGTATAGTTATATCCACCACGAATGGTCAGCGTATCAAAACGCTCTACTGGTGAATTATCAAAGAGAGGATAACGCAATGATGCAGGACCGTATTCTCGCTTAAATAACAGTCGGAACGAATGCTTATGGTTTGACGGAACCCGGCTGTATCCACCCTGCATCCTTATACCGTTATTGAGTTGAAATCCCTCTTTTCCATCGGGATTAATCAATTCTGTGGAAGCCGCTCTTTCCCATTGGATTCCTTTGCTCTCTGGATGAGTGTAAATGCCTTGAGACCCGAAAAGATCATCAACATCCATTACGATTGATATCGAAGGTATGGTTTTTAAATCATCAACAATGGTATCCTTGTAATCTTCATCTTCAACAACCTCTGGATCCATATCATAATCAGAACTCACTCCGCCGCCCCACCTAGTCGGATAACTATCATTGGGGCGCGTCTGATGAATCACATCATTTAGAAAGATATAAGAATGCGTATCAACATCGGTCGGCTGATAGCCCGCTTTGAACGCCGCTGCGCGTAATGGAGTGGTGGTCGTAATAGATATCGGAGCACTATAAACATTACCGCTATCTTCTGACGGCGTTGAACCATCAGTGGTATATCGAATAACCGCATCCGCAGTATCAGTGGTTATGTCAACCAGAAACGGTTCATCATAGAATCCCCGGTTATGGCTGAATTTCGTATCCTGCACAAATCCCACTACTCCTGCAGTATTGATCCCTCCCGGACTTGGCTCACCGAAAAATAACTGGTTTTTAGAATTAACAGAGTATAATTCCAACTTTGGGGCTGCCAGAAAATCATCATCATCCACACTGGCATTCATACTATGTATTGCCAGAATATTGGTCGCCGAAACCAGCAATCCCGCTGGAATTTCTATACCAATAGTCTCCATATCAAGGGTTTCCACCTCAGAACGCTTCTGCACCGCCGATGAATCCCACGATACAACCTCAGGAGCATTGCGACGCGCAACCTCTTCTCCATTGATATAAGCGACAAAACCATCGTTATAAAACATTTTCAGCGCCAAGCGACTTATGTCAGCAGGATTATCGATTTGAAATGGAATACGAAGATATAGTGAAGCGCTAAGCCCTCTAAGAGACTCTTCGACGTCATGATGAATCAAAGAACCAAATCCCGATAACGGAATACCGCCATTCGCAATATCTCCCACCAGATGAAACCTTCCCGGATCAAAAGAAGACCACTCTCCACGAGCGGCGAATAGCTCAAGCCCGGCGTCTCCCATATATTCATAATAAAAGATATCAATTTCATGAAGCCCGGCTGTCAATTCGACAACGCCAAAATGATCTTCTGCTTCATGAGCGCTGTTATCTTCTATTACATCTTTCCCGTCAATACGCAGACGAGCGCCGTTATCTGAATTGACGCCGAAAGTCCAAACGCCGTCGTATGGAATTTGTATAACTCCAGTAACCAAGGCGATAAAATTATTTACATCCATTTGTTTACGCAGGCCAGTGAAAGTTTCATCATCACCATAATGACCATCACACACAATATTATGAAAGTTAATCGTGCTATATTCACCATAATATGCTTTAGAAAACAGATTGCTTCCATCAATATATGCCCGCTCAGCAAATCCGAAAGAAACCAACTGATCGCGGGTTCGATGAACCGTAACCGAGAATACGCCCTCCTGCGATCCATAACCTACGCCATTGGCAGCGCTTACCCAATCAGTTTCATCAAAATCAAGCCCGGTCCATGTTGCGCCAAGAGTATCGTCTGTAGGCGTCCATATTCTCACATCACTATCAGCCGAAATCAGTTTGGCGCTGCTCATCCCCACTCCATAGGAAAATCCCTCTTGCGGAGCGTTCTGATTTGGATAGAGCGGCCCATATTCATGAACAACTTCTTGCCCGTCAGGCTTAACCAACGCCAGATATTCACCATCCACGCTTAACTTAAAATTGGTATGCAGATTTTTATCAGCATCGACGCGGTTATTCCCTGAAGCAAAAACCACCAGGTATTCATTGGGAGACAACTCAACCGCAGGAAATGTCCATTTAGCAAGATCATTAATATCATCAGTAAGATGCCAGCCCTGCAAATTAACGCCTTCCAATCCAGCGTTATATATTTCTATCCAATCGGGAAACTGACCATCTTCATCCGCAAGAATTCGGTTATCAATCGACATAAACTCAGTAATTAAAACATCTTGCGCTATTGCACCTTGAGAACCACCTAATAATAGAGCCACTAACAAGAGTCCAACTCCCGTTCCCGAAACATTTTTTTTCCACATTCGATCATAAAATGAATACATAAAATTATCCCCTTCATTTCTTACATATAACCACGCGTAATTAATGCGAAAAACCGATATATTTAATGATTATATAACACGCATAGCATCACAAACAAACATAAACCTAACAGTTATACGAAAAAACCAGTCAATAGATTCGTAAAAATAGTTTTTTTTATTTTAATTTTTCCACTGATTCAAAAAAAATCGTTTTCTTTATAATTTGCCTTTACATATTCTCTAAATAAAGTACGCACCGCATAACATACACAATATTCAACGGTTACAAAAATTAATAGATATTCTCATTCCAGCAGACGGTTCAGCACTTCGCCGCACCCGATCAAAGGCTATTATTTATCCATGAAATATTATCAATAGGTAAATTGTTACATCAGCGCAGAGAGGATAGTTATTAATAATGCAGAAATTGTTATTAATCGCCATCGCTGGCGGAATGGGCAGCCTCGCCCGCTACGGATTATCCGGCCTGGTTCAATGGTTTGATGGAATCGGATTCGCCTGGGGCACGCCGGTAGTTAACCTGCTGGGCTGTTTTCTGTTCGGTATGATCTGGACCCTAGCCGAAGAGAGAATGCTCATCAGCGGCGAGACGCGGGCCATAGTCTTAACCGGATTCATGGGCGCCTTCACCACATTCTCCACCTATATCTTCGAAACCAGCGAGCTGCTGCGCGACGCGGAATACGGCATGGCGCTATGGAATATCGGTTTCCAAACCATAGGCGGACTGGTGGTTTTCTTCCTCGGCATGGCGACAGGCCGCATGGTTTAATGATCAAGAAACCTTATTTCAATCCAAATATGACCCATACCGCCCTTAAAACACTTTCCCAGTCTCTAAAGATGTGACAAATACGCAAAAAAAGGATATCTTATTCATAACTATTGTTATAATTACGTCCATATTTATTCCCTGTTTTAAAATATTTTCACTAGATTTGGAGAATTCCATGAGCCGTAAAATCGTATACTTGTTATTAATAATTGGAGTGGTTGGCGTCATGCCGACATTTGGAGAGGTCGTAATAAACGAGATCATGTATCACCCCAGTTCGGATGATCTCAATGCAGAGTATATTGAACTCTTCAACAGTGATTCAAATCCTGTGGATATTGCCGGTTGGCAATTCAAGAACGGAATCGAATTTACTTTTCCTCAAGGCGCCATAATTGAAGCGAATGGCTATCTGCTGCTATGCCGCAACGAGCTATTCGTCCGGGCGCAATACAATCTTGGCGGAACAGTTAATACCATCGGAAACTACGCCCCGACCAAACTATCCAACAGCGGTGAAGATATTGCTCTGTATGATCAGTTCGACCAGAAAGTTGATGAGGTCGAATACAGCGATAACGCCCCCTGGCCTAAACTGGCTGATGGCGATGGCGCATCCCTCGAATTGGTGCATCCTCAAGTGGATAATAACAATATCCTATACTGGAAAGCCAGCCTGAAACCCAGTCCGGGTAAAGCCAATTCCCAACTGACTCAAAACACGCCTCCACAGATTATCAGCATCAAACATATTCCCCAGTCGCCATCTGACCAGGACGCAGTTACAATTGAAGCTCTATTTGAACAAGGCGTCACGATTAACATCGTTACCCTCTCTTATTCAGTTAACGGCGCCGCCGCCAAGACGCTATCAATGACCAAGCAGGGAGACCGCTTCGCCGCCATACTGCCTGCCCAAAGCGAAGCGACTGTCGTGGATTATTCAATAATCGCCAGCAACAGCGATGGATACCAGATCAATGCGCCCTCCGGCCCCGGCGAAGGCCGTTTTCTTTATAAAGTAGATAACGCGCCGCATTTCCCCGGTTCAGTTCTGATCAACGAGTTTCAGATCGGCTACCCTTATGATGATTCGGTAAACTATGATGAATGGATTGAATTATTCAACCCGACCAATCAATCAATAGATTTATCAGATTGGCTCATCAAAGATTCCAACGATTCTAATTTCTTCCGCATATTGCAGGGAACCGTAATTCCGGCCAAGGGATATTTGGTATTTTCACAAAAAACGGATGGCGGCTTAAACACCTTCGGCGATCTACCCTTCTCTCTCAACGACCAGGGCGACCAGATCCGCTTATTCGATCCCAACGGTCATCTGATTACGCAAGTAGAATATTCCGACAACAGCGAATGGCCCAATCTTGTTGAAGGAATGATCAGTTCTTATGAATTGGTTGATCCAAGCCGCCCCAACAACCAGCCCAACAATTGGGCGGTTGCGCCGATGGGTTCCAAGGGTAAAGAGAATATCCGCAAGATCACCGATGCCAATTATCACGATTACGATGTGATCATCAATGAAGTTCTCTATCACCCCGAAGATGAAGAATACGACAACAACCTTGATAAAGAATACGTGGAACTCTTCAACCAGGGCGCCACTGCGGTGGATGTTAGCGGATGGAGATTTACCGAAGGCATCAACTTCATCATTCCCGCTGGAACCATCATTCCAGCCAAAGGCTATCTGCTGATTTGCCGTAATGTAAATCAATATCCCGAAGTACAGAACAAGGTGGGAAATTTTACCCTTCAGCTCAATAACGCTGGAGAATCCATCGCCCTGACCAATAACATTAATCAAGACGATCCGGATTTGAATATCGTGATCGACTACGTCCAGTTCAACGATACTTTCCCCTGGCCTATCCGGCCTGATGGAGATGGCAACTCTCTGGAATTAATTACTCCCAACGGCGACAACCGTGACGCTCACAACTGGCGCAGCGGACAAAAAAACAGCCCTGGAGCGCCCAACTCGCAAATCACCACCAACGAGCCGCCCCGGATCACCAAGGTTAACCATACGCCGGATAAACTGACTGCTTCAACCAGCGAGCAGCAAACTGAATCAAAACTACTCATCGACATGGAAGAACAGTGGAAATATTTCAAAGGCAACCAGGCGCCGCCTTCCAATTGGAATGCAGTTGATTTTGATGATGCCTCATGGGATGAAGGACAAGCCGGTTTTGGATACGATGACGATGATGACAATACAATCATTAATGATATGCAAAATCGCTATCTAAGCCTTTACATCCGTAAAACCTTCACCCTGGATAGCGTTGAAGGTTTCGCCCTGCTCGCTCTGGGCGTGGATTACGACGACTCGTTCATTGCCTATCTCAACGGCGTTGAAATAGCCCGATCCAATGTAAGCGGCAATCCTCCATCCTTTGACGATGAATCCGACGGCAACCACGAAGCCGGAACAATGGAAGAGTTTGACGTCACCAGTTTCATCAAGAACCTGCGTCCCGGCAAGAACGTCCTGGCCGTCCAGGGACATAACACCAGCCTGACCAGTTCAGATTTCTCGCTACATCCAGCCTTAGCCATGATGCGCGTATTGGATGCCGGAGAAGACGACGCTGACGCCATAACCATCACCGCCAAAGCGGTAGACGAAGATGGCATCGACACAGTCACCCTGCACTACCAGCGCTTAAGCTCTCCCTATGGCACCGGCCTGGTTATGGGCGAGTGGAAATCGGTTAACATGTTCGATAATGGAACCAGCGGCGATAATATCGCCGATGATGGAGTCTATTCCTATAAACTGAACAACGCCGAAACCATCCGACCCCACGAAATCTGGCGCTATAAAATCACCGCTACTGATAAAGCCGGTCAAGTCGCCACTATCCCACGCCAGGAAGAGAAAACCCAAGCGCTGGCCTTCTTTGTAGAAGACCGCCTTGATCCACCCAAATATCCCACTATCTACTTATTCGCCGAACAGGAAGTGCTCAACTGGCTCAACCGCAATGTTCAGTCAGATGTTGAACAACCATCATTCGTGGTAATCGAAGGCGAAGTGTTCGATCTATCCAACAGCGGCGGCATCCGTTACCGGGGAAACACTCTACGCAACAAACCCAAGAAGAGTTGGAAAATCCAATTCGCCAAAGATCACCGCTGGAACAACCGACGCACCTACAACCTCAACGCCAACTACCAGACATCTCCATTGCTGCGCGGAGAATCCGGCTTCCAGGAACATCTGGCCTATCAATTCATGCAGCAGGCGGGCGTTCCGGCGTCGGATAGCAAGCATTACCGCGTCGTATTGAATAACGCCTACTACGGGCTATTCATCGGGCTTGAGCAATATAACGAAGATTTTCTCGACGCTCATGATATGCCAGCTGAGACGCAGCTGTATAAAGCCGGAATTAAAGCTCGGCGCAGTTACTTAACCAAAGAACCCAATTTCGACGCCTACGCCCAGAAATACGAAAACGCCATTGGCCGTGCAGACGATATCGCTGTTCTGATTAACTTCATTGAGGAATTAAACGATTCCAGCGATCTCAAATCATTCTTTGAATCCAATGTAAATATTGAGACATACCTCAATTACCTGGCCAGCGTCGCCGTGCTATCGCATGTCGATAGCACCGAAAAGAACTATTTCCCATCCAGAGGCGCTGACCAGCTCTGGTATATCTCTCCCTGGGATATGAGCCACGCCTGGGGCGAAATCCACACCAGCGACAGTTTCCCGCTTATTTCAAACTACAGTCTGTTAGACGGAGCTGTCGGCGGCGTATTCGGAACCAACGAACTGCGCAAGCGTTTTCTCGGCGTTCCAGAGTTCCGCGACCGCTACTACCAGCGCCTACGCTATTTTGTCGAACATATTTTCACCCATGAACATCTTGATCCTATCTTCGATTCATATTGGAGTTACCTCGAAGATGCTATCAGGGAAAACATGGAGCGCTGGAACTCTCCAGGCCAGATCGACGACATGATATCCGAAATGAAAAAGTATATCACCGCCCGCCGTGAATTCATCTTGAAAGATAAAAATGTCCGGGCTGCTGATACTTCCAACGCGCCGGAGAACGTACTGCCCGCCAATCATGCGGTTCTGACTTCGCGAATCGTTGAACTGCAAGCAGTGACCGCTTTTTCGTCGCCATTAGTTATGCAATGGGAGATCAATCAAAACAACGACGATTTCTATAAACCAATCTGGTCCTCCCAAAACAAGGTAGATGCGCCATCTATTAAGGTTCCCGCTTATATTATCGGCGCAGGAACAACTTACTTCTGGCGCGCCAGATATCAGCGTAATGATGGCTTATGGAGCGACTGGTCTCAGCCGACCTCATTCAGCCTTAATCCCGGCTTGGCGCCGCCTGACGTTGAAAACGTTATTGTCACGCCGATGAACGAGTCTCTGCGCATCCAATGGAGCCAGCCAACCGCCGCCGACCTGATTCGCGTGGATATCTTCGAAGACAACGAAATCATCGAATCCACTCCAATCACCGATAATCGCATCCGCATCCGCGATCTTAAAAACGGGCAGTTATATACCTTCGTCATCAGAACCATTTCCGAAAATCGCCTGTCATCCAAAGGCGTCGTGGTTCAAGGCAGCCCGGTCGGCGACATCGCCGAAGGCAATGTCATCGCCTATTACCGCTTTGAAGGCGACGCCAAGGAATCGATTGGCCTGTTCCCTGACGGACAGCTGCTGGGATCAACCTCCATCGCAGCGCCGGGCGCTAATAGCGAGGTTCCATTGACCGAGCAGCCCAACACAACAGCCCTGGTGCTTGACGGGGTGGATGGCAATGGCTTCCAGTTCGGTTCGACCGAATCATATCTGGACGTCGAACAGAGCATGACCATTGAATGCTACGCCATGTTCTCTCTCAACTCTTTCGGAGAAGCGATACTAGTCGACCGTTATGACGAAGCCAACGCATCAGTTGACGGCGTATGGCGCTTCGCCGCAGGACTATCAGAAACCGGATCGCTCGATTTCTTGCTCAACGACGCATCAGCCAACTCAGGATTCAACGAAAGACTGCATACCGCGACCAGCGGTGGAGCGGTTATATATGATGGATTATTCCACCATTACGCAGCAGTCGTAAACCTGAAGAATACCATGCAGCCAGTTTTACTATATGTTGATGGCAACAAAGTCGAGGCGCAGATCACTCATTATGAAGATGGTTTGGCCTATGATAAATTACGCACTGACAGCGACCTGCCGATTATGGTTGGAGCGCGCCGCACCGCAGCCGGAACCACCGACGTCCTCCCCGGCCGCATCGACGAAGTTCGCCTGTCAGCCGGAGCATTAACTCCAGACCAATTCCTCAACGGCCCGGACATAACCGCTGTATCTGATTGGGCATTGTATTAATCTAAAGCCCGGATAAAACATCAAGCGGCTGCATCTTCAATGCGATGCAGCCGCTTTTATTGTCAACATAAGTGATAAATGCAATAAGGGCAGGTCAAATAAGACCTGCCCTTGTTTGTTTAGATATTTCAGGTATTAGGGGGGATTCTTTAGCAACTCAAGTAAAATCAAAGTACGCCCAGCAGGACTTGAACCTGCAACCCTCTGCTTAGAAGTCACATTCATCAATTCACGTAAACATCAGTAAAGCAAGCATTTAGAAACACTTACTCATCTTGCCCCCACGTTGACACCACCCTCAGACCCCCCTCAAACCACCCCTGGATTGCACGGTCGTTGCACGATTGCATAATAGAAGCGCTGTTCGCGTCGTAATTTGAGTAATGGATCAAGTCAGATTCTAACCTATTTCGCTCTCCGCAGGCCATATCAAATATTACAGTTTGCAAATCAAATATTATCCGCTGTTTATGTTGGATTCTCCCTCTCAAGTAGACTCTTCTTCTGTTTTTTGAGATAATCGTATCATTCGATTTATTTTGGCTATTCCATAATGTGGGTGAAATCATGGTTAGGCGTGGCTCTATAAACTTATTATTTCTTTTTTGTCTCTTCTTTGCATGTTCATTCGAACTGGCTAATCCTTGCATGGCGCAGGAATCGGCTAATCTCGGCATCTTTAGCGCCACCGCTGATTGGGGACTTGAACCAGAGTTTGGTCCGAAATTGCGTAAATTCAAAGTTCCCGGTCGATGCGAAGTATCCAAAGTCAATGGAGAATTTGTCTATGATATTTATGGCAACGGTTCTTTTGAACTGGGCGATCAAAGTGATGAAGGCTTTTTCCTTTATGCGACCAGAAGCGGCTCGTGGAGGTTATCGGCAAGGATTGAAATACTTACAAATTGTAGTGAAAGTTCTATTCCGACAAAAGCTGGTCTGATGGTCCGTGAAAACGGAAAAAATCCCGTATCTCGTCATTTAAACTTAAATTTAGATGAGTATCCATTCGGACATTCTTTACGTAGTTTTTATGTTGTGAATGAATTAGAAAAGATGGAAAGTAGTAAATTTGAGTATTTTTCTGATCAAAATTTCTTGCACCTTCGTATAACAAGAATCTTTCCCCGGAATTTGTTCATTACCGAATGGTCGATTGATGGAATACAGTGGAATATTTTAAACAGTTCTTATCTGTATATTAGTGAAGAAATAGCCTATGGCATAATGCTGAACAATCATTATGCTGAGGTAAATGAACTCTCCCACATAAGGGTGACGAATGTTATTCTCGAACCAGCCAAAACTGTAGTTCGTCGAACATTTTCTGCTGAGCATTTTGCGGAAAATTCAATGCTGGAAGTCACTTTGGAACTCTATAATTCCAGTGGCGGCTTCGAGTCGGTGGTTATAGATGAATACACGCCCGATGATTGGAGTATTTCATCTGTAACTGAACAAGGAACTGTTGAGAATAATCATATACATTGGTCGCTCGATGCCGGGCCTGGTTCAACATATTTGAGGTATTATGTTAAATCGTCTCAAAACCCAAACAAATCTGCTACTTTTCATGGAACAACCAATGACGCGACTATTGGTGGAACCAATACTATTGCATATAGCACAATTGATATTCCTAAAAAGATAGAGACGCTTTTTTATGACACTCTTCTGATTACATTATTTTTAATGATGGCCTTTGTCCATCTATTTTTATTTATATATTACCCGGTCTTAAAAGAAAATCTCTATTTCACTTTATTTTTAGTGAGCGTTTCATGTTTATTCTACTCAATCAGTCAAATTAATAACTATCGAAATTTCTCATTTGTAACTACATCGCAATTAGTAGGGATCATTGCGACTGTTACTAATGCCTTATTCATTTTCACTCTCTCATACCGGAAACTTTCAAAATATTTCTGGATTATAATTATTACTGCTTTGATTTTGGCGGTTTGTTACTTAGTGGCTCCTATGACGTTTGAATTGTCAACCATGCTTTTTCATGGGATTGTTTATTCTTTGTTCTTCATGGCATTGCTTCAAGCAATCCGCAATCGCGTTGATGGAATATGGATTATTACATTTGGATTAGTAGTATTAATTGGAACGGTAATTTATTATACAGTATCGGCGTATTTGTTTAATTTCCAATCTATATTTGCTGCGATAGTTATGAAATGCGGTCTTGTTTTTTATCTGCTATCAGTCTCCATTTATCTTACGCAACGGTCTGGAAGATCGAATAAAGAACTCCATAAACTCAATATTGAGTTAGAAGACCGCGTCGAACAACGCACACGCGAACTTGAACAAGCCAATGACGAATTAGATACCACCAATCAATATCTCAATAATACCAACGTAGAACTACAAGAAGCCAACGCGCAACTAATCCAGCTGGACCAAATGAAAACCCAATTCGTCTCCCAGGCCTCGCATGATCTACGCACTCCGCTGACTGCAATCAAAGGCAGCCTGGATAACCTGCTAATGGGTATCGCTGGAGCATTAACAGAGAAACAACAAAAGGTCATGCTACGCGCTACCACATCCGTTGATCGACTAACCAACCTGATAAACGACGTGCTTGATCTCAACCGCATAGAAACAGGTCGTATTGTTTTAGAAAAAAGTGATATACCATTCAAAGCACTGGTTGAAAATATATTCAACGAAAACCACCCTGCGGCTGAGCAGAAAAACATACAACTTACATTCAATGCCAGTGATGGAGACTATACTCTAAACATCGATGGCAGCAAAATAGAACGGGTGGTGGGTGAACTGATATCTAACGCCATCAAATACACACCAGAAAGTGGAACTGTTAGTGTGAGTCTGGTTCAAGAAGAAAATTCGGTTTCTCTTTCCGTGAAAGATTCGGGCATTGGGATGTCTCAGGAAGAATGCGCCAAAATCTGGGATCGCTTCTATCGAACGAATGCTTCGAAGAAATTTGCGAAGGGTTCAGGGCTAGGGCTTTCAATAGCCAAAGAGTTAGTGGAATTGCACAACGGCTCGCTCTCAGTACAAAGCAAACAGGGTGAGAGAACTGTATTTATATTGCAATTACCGGTAGGTGAGAAATGAAAAAAATATTGATGATTCTCTCTCTCGTATGGATTCCCATTCTCGTTTTTCCCCAAGTGGATAAGAAGGAAGCCATTCTAGTCGAATCGGCGCCTTTACCAGGAAACGGAATGCTTGAACGAGTTTTGGATTGGACTCCCTATATGGACCGTCAATACGGCGTCGAACATTCTCCGTTGGAACTCAGCGTTCAAGGTGCAGGTTCGGAAGCCATCTATGAAGCGACCGCATGGTATGCATATCTCCATACGACCCGTAAAGGCTCCTGGACGATATCGGGCAAATTGGAACTTTTGAATGACAATCCAGGGTCGGATTTATACGTATCCGCTATTTGCGTTCAAAATCCAATGAATCCCAAAGGCTGCATATCGGATGCATTGGATTTGTACAATAACAAATCCAATTTCGATTTCTATCTCGTTGATGTTTACGGTATCGGTCAATGGGAGATCGATACGAATTGGAAAACGGCGAATGGAAAGGAATTTTTTAACGATGGGTTCCCGAATATCTACCAGCCCTGGATTTTGGCTCGAGTGACGGCTGATGCGAAAAGGAGATTCATTTTTTCGGAATACTCATTCGACGGAATCGAGTGGATGGTTGGCCGGTCGATCGATTTTCCGTTGGGAGAATCCCTATACTATGGAGTGGAAATATATAACTCGCACAATAATATAGAACCCGCTCGCGTTCGAATATCAAATCTACAACTCGTTCCCGCCATGCCCTATGCCGTTCGCACCGTATCGAAAGACCGCTACCGGATGTGTGATAGAATTCACGTCACCCTATGCGTGACGAATCCGCAAGAGAGTACTGCGCCGGTTTCCGTTGTTGAAAATATTCCAGATCAATGGACGGTCGATCATATCAGTCACGACGGCGACGTACGGGGAAATGCGATTCATTGGTCGCTCGACCTGCAACCGGGAACGACCGTTCTCTCTTATACAATGCGAGCGCCGGACGGCTATGAGAGTGTAACCGAATTTTTCGGCAAAATTGGCAGCCGGAGCATCATGGGATTCGCTCGCCTCGTTCCCAGTAATATGGATATCCTCGGCGTTCGCAACGCAACATTCAATTACACCTTTGTGGGCGCGATCTCACTTGCCATGATGCTCCTTCACCTCGGCTTTTTTGTTTTTTATCCCAAACAACGTCAACATTTGTACTATTCCATTTTTCTGGGGTGCGCGGCCGCTTTGGACTATTTAGGGGGAATGAGCGTTATTCTGTCCATTACTACGCAAGTGGCTGTCTTAGATTCCGTTCGATGGCTTTTTTTCTCGCTGTTGATGGCCGCTCAGGCTTCGTTGCTTCCGTTTTTCTATTCGGCGGTCTACGACAGGCTGCCGCGCCAGTATTGGGGGTTTATCGTCGTATGGTTGTTGCTTGTAGGATGGATTGTTTTCATCTCTCTACCGACGGTCGACGAGATGATTTATCTGCCCACTCTATTCTTCCACGCCTTTTTGATTGCATCCATTCTGTTTTGCATCGAATCGATTCGCGTATTAATCGTTGCGTTGATGAAGAAATGCGAGGGAACGACGTTCGTTCTCGGCGCTCTAATACTTATGGGATCGTTGCTCTATTCATTAATCGTAATTTATGGACCAACAACCCGATGGCCACCCATCATTTATTACCATATTGTTTCGGATCGCAACGTCACCATTGCCTTTATCGCATTTATCATTTCCATGTCAATTTACATTTCCTATCGTTCGGCCCGATCCCATAAGGATTTGGAAAAGCTAAACATTGAACTAGAGGACCGCGTCGAACGTAGAACCCAAGAACTCAACAGCATGAACGTCGAACTCCAGGAAGCCAACGCCCAGCTAATCCAGCTCGACCAGATGAAAACCCAATTCGTCTCCCAGGCTTCGCATGATCTACGTACGCCATTAACGGCCATTAAAGGCAGCCTGGATAACCTCCTTATGGGCATCGCAGGCGCTCTCAACGAAAAGCAGCAAAAGGTAATGACCCGCGCTACTACATCAGTAGACCGACTTACTAACCTTATCAATGATGTTCTAGACCTGAACCGGATTGAGACTGGACGGGTTGTTCTAGAGAAAAGCAATATCCCCTTCAAAACATTGGTAGAAAACATAATGAACGAAAACCACCCCGCCGCCGAACTGAAGAAGATTACGCTTAACGCAAAACTTGGCGAAGAGATCAACCTGCATATCGATGGCGGGAAGATTGAGAGGGTGGTGGGGGAACTCATTAGTAATGCTATCAAGTACACACCTGATAATGGGAAGGTTGATGTTGGTTTGGCTTGTGATGGTGATATGGTTTCACTATCGGTGAAGGACTCCGGCATTGGAATGACTCCAGAGGAATGCACCAAAATCTGGGAGCGCTTCTACCGAACATCGGCATCACAAAAATTCGCTAAAGGTTCGGGGCTGGGGCTTTCAATTGCTAAGGAGTTAGTGGAATTACATGGAGGATCCCTAGCAGTAGAAAGTGAACAAGGGGAAGGTACGACTTTTTCGCTTCTACTACCTCACTGGAAGGAAGAATAAATGCGACGTTTCGTATTGATGAGGATTACTGTTTGTTTGTGCGTTTGGGCAACAGCGGCCTTCGGATCGGATATACCGGGGTGGCGGTTATGGAACAGCCGGGATGGATTTGATGAATCCAATAGTAACAATGTAACCATTGGCCCCAGCGGACGGCTTTTTGTCAATCATGGCGACGTACGACATTTAAGTATTTTGGATGGATATGGATATCATTATGAAGAGATTCCCTTTCCAGGACCTTACAATGCCGTTTTTGAGGGGCCAACAAGAGAATTGTGGACATTTGGTTTTGGCCATGATGAAACCAAAAATTTTTGTGGCGATGGATTAACCGGTTTTCGACGGTTTGATGAAACGTCACAAAAATGGATTCATTATAATATTCCCGATTTTCGTACGGTAGTTCAAAGCTGGGATATCCTGAATTGCCCGATCGCTCCCATTGTTGAGAATGCTGTATTATTTTCAGTTCATGACTGCATTAAGATGTTCAACTGGAAAAACGGCGTTATCTCGGAAATCCTTAGCGCAACGGATACGAAACTTTCAACGTTTCATAGTCTCATATTCCGTGATACACCACAATGTACGTTGGGAGAAATCATAACGGCAAGAGACGGAGGAGCCTGGGTTTGCGGTGAACGAGGTGTTCTCAAGTTGTCCTATCAGGACAATAATGGGGAACTTATATGGGAACACAAAGAATATGTATTTCCAGAAGACTCTCATTTGCAAGGTATACAGAATCTAATTGAGCGTGAAGATGGCGTTCTTTTCGGGAGCAGTTATTCTGCAATTCACGAGAAAGATGTGCTCGTTCAATTTGACGGGAAATCGTGGACAGTCATCCATTCTGACAAACAATTACCTGTTATTGCTGGTTTTCGTGATTTTAACAACTGTATATGGGCACTCAAAGACAAACTCTATCTCCATAGAATTGATGCGTCCAATCCGGAACAGCATGGAATTAAAATGTATGATGCCAAGAATATGGCATATGAAAGCAACGGGATTTTTTTTATTTCGTCTGGGCAAGGTCTTCTTCGCTATTCATCCCCTGCATGGATAGCGCCTGTAGGGATGCCAGAAATCAATGAACCTATTTCCCGTATTGCTGAAACGCCCGCAGGATCACTTCTCTTTTGTACGAATCAGTCAATTTATTCATTTAAAAATGGAAATTGGTCCAATCACATATTTCCTGAAAATAGTTCTTTTGAAATTTATAATACAGATTTTCTTGCTTGTCTTGATGAAGAGAATATATTGATACGATTGAATCCCATTGGTGTAATGGCTTTTAATCCGGAAACCGGTGAATTTAAGCAAGCCGAATCTCCCTCTCATCTAAAACCTTTTATTGTATATCCATGGAGTGGAGGAAAAGCAGTGATCACTTTTGTTGATAATCAAACCGGGACTTTTTCACTGCAAGAATACGATGGGCAACGGTATCAAATCATTATTCCTCACCATATTATCCAAGAGTACAGTAAATTGGGTTGGGGCAATCCCCGAATGATCTTTCAAACGAAAAACGGGGACATCTGGATTGCCCATCAAAACATACATGGTCCTGTTTTATACCGGAATGGAAAATTACGGTTGTTCCGGGAAGAGGACGGTTTTCCGGGAACCGGTTCGTTTTCTATTTTAGATTTGGGCGATGGACGAATATGGTGCGGGGGACGGGATGAGATATGCGAATTCGATGGGATAGCGTGGCGTAGTGTTCGTACTGGTGTTGATGCTGTCCGTACAATGATTATTGATAAAAAAGGCCGCATTTGGGCGGCGACAGGGAGCGGTGTGCATTGCTTCGATCCGGTAAAGAATTCCTGGGTGCATTATACGGGAGAGGATGGACTTCCTTCATCAAGTATATTGAAGGTGTTTGAAGACAGCCAGGGGCGGATCTGGACGGGAACCAGCATGGGAATCAGCGTCTATAATCCGGATACGGACCAGGATCCGCCTATCGCTCAAATCAACCCAGAACTCAACAGTCAAGTCGTTGCTCCAGGAGGCAACGCGCAATTTGTGTTTGGCGGGATGGATAAGTGGAAATATACGCGCAGTGAACGCTTACTTTTTTCACAACGGCTTGATGAAGAAGAATGGTCTCCTTTCACTACTGGTACGATCGCATCCCGGAGCGGATTGCCCGCCGGGAATCACCGCTTTGAAATCAAAGCGATGGACATGAACTGGAACGAATCGGAGCCGCAGCAGTGGGAGTTTTCCGTTCTTCTGCCTTGGTATAAAGAGCCGAGATTTATCCAACAGGTGTTGTTTGGAACGATGTTGATCCTGTTCTTTGCCAGCTATGCGGCTAACCGGCACTTCCGGCTGGCTCAAAGTT
This sequence comes from bacterium, assembly GCA_963662285.2. Lineage (GTDB taxonomy): Bacteria > Hinthialibacterota > Hinthialibacteria > Hinthialibacterales > Hinthialibacteraceae. The sequence continues at coordinate 338,230 of CAXXMV010000006.1, read as the reverse complement.
TGAAAGATATTCAACGCAAAGACGAACAGCTTATTGAAACCAATGACGAACTACAAGCCACTAACGAATACCTCAATGACGCCAACACCAGCCTGCACGAAGCCAACGAACAACTTCGTGAACTGGACAAGATGAAAACCCAATTCGTCTCCCAGGCTTCCCATGATTTACGTACTCCCCTAACCGCCATCAAAGGCAGCCTAGATAACCTACTGATGGGCATCGCAGGCGCGCTATCAGAGAAACAGGCCAAGATCATGACCCGCGCTACAACTTCTGTTGACCGCCTGACCAATTTGATCAACGACGTGCTAGACCTCAACCGTATCGAAACTGGTCGGATTGTTTTGGAGAAAAGCGATATTCCTTTTAAGACATTAGTGGAGAATATTATTAATGAAAACCAACCCGCCGCTGAGTTGAAGCAGATCACGCTTAACGCAAAACTTGGCGAAGAGATAAACCTTTATATTGATGGCGGCAAGATTGAGCGGGTGGTGGGGGAACTGATCAGCAACGCCATTAAATACACGCCGGATAATGGGATGGTTGAAGTTGGTTTGTCATGTGAAGGTGATATGGTATCTCTATCAGTGCAGGACTCCGGTATTGGTATGACGAAGGAAGAATGCGCTAAAATTTGGGAGCGGTTCTACCGGACTTCGGCTTCACAGAAATTTGCCAAAGGTTCTGGGCTGGGGCTTTCGATTGCCAAGGAACTTGTTGAATTGCATGAAGGAACTCTTGAGGTTGCCAGCAAACAAGACGAAGGAACAAAATTTCAAATGAAATTATCTATGGGGAGGCAAAACAGATGAAAATTGCTCGAAGATTCATTGTGAGTATTCTCATTCTAGTTACATTTCATTCTTTATCTTGGGCGCAAAGTCCGCCCGTATGGCGCTATTGGTCGACCATAGATGGTTTTGAAGAATCTTATGGCAGGCGGGTGAAGTTAAGCCCGAATGGTAATATTATCGTCAACCATGCAGATGCAAGAGCTGTTAGCATTATTGATGGTTACAGTGTTAATTCCATGATTTTGCCGCCAATAATGAACATTGTTCAACAAGATGCTTATGGACAATATTGGGCTTACTATTACGAAAGCGATGCATCACCCAAACGGGGGTTTATGAAATATATCCCAGAGACCGGGGAATGGGAAAAAAAGCCAATTCCAGAAATGGATTCTATTACTTTTCAAGGTTCATATTACAATTTTGCATTTATAGGACGTAACAGATTTGTTCTTGCCAATTATGAACAACTCTTCGAGTACGACGCAGATACAGATACGAAAACAAACATAGTTTCTGTTGATAAAACCTCATTCAATATGTTTTACCCCAACTATTGTAAATCCTCTGATGGCGGAATTTGGGTGACAGCCGATAAAGGACTCTTGAAAATTAAAAAAGAAAATGATCAATGGAAATATCAAGAAAATCTCTTTCCTGATTCAATTAAATACGTTGGTTTTTTTCGTATTTTCGAACTCCATGGGAATGAAGTATACGGATGGACGCATTCTCTGTCCGAGAATAGGTCTTATTTTATTTCATTCAAAGATAATTCCTTTAAGGTTTTTGACGAACCTTCTGGTCATGAAGCGAATAGTAGCATTCAATATGGTTTTGAGGATCGCCGAAAACGATTTTGGAGTATTGATAGAGCAGGTGGAATATCAATTTTAACAAACAATCAGTCAATCAAAATTGAAGGGAACGATATCCTTGGTGCACGTTGCCACGATATAGAAATACTTGAAGATGATTCATTCTTTTTAACCACAACGCATGGATTGGCTCATTATTCTCCTCCACTTTGGGATAAGCCGGAATTTGATGATAAAATATTCCCCGGTACGTCCATGAATGTGGGTATTGATTCAGATGGCAATCTTTGGTTTACCGATACAACATCAGAGCATTTGTATTGTTGGAATGATAATCAATTGAAATCATATTCTTTACCAGCCGGTATTGCTGTATCCAGAGATTTAGTTGAGATTAAAGATAAACGAATACTTATCGGTAGTGCGAAGGGGAAATTAATCCTTTTCAATAAAGCGATTGAAGAATTTGAGGAGTTTCAACATCCATCAAAAGGATTATCAACTTTTTGGAATCAACATCCTCCAAATAACATTGTTGTATCCAGGGATAATGCATCAGGTAATAGCTCTTTTGAATTATTTGATGGTCAAAAACTTATTCACCTTATCAATCAGAAAGACCTCCCAACCGCCATTGGTATCCGGGATGCTATATACACTAAAGATGGAGATTTGTGGATTGGTGATGCTAAACCGACCGGGCCAGTCTTATATCGCGATGGTGTAACTTATACTTTTGGCGTGAAGGATGGCTATGAAGATAATGGAGTATTTTCTCTATTAGAACTGAATAACGGCAAAATTTGGGCGGGCGGAAGGAAATATATCGCTGAATATGATGGCGAAAAATGGCGAATTGTTAAAAAATTACTAGAGTCATGTCCCATACGTAGTATGCACCAGGCTGAAGATGGCAGTGTTTGGGTCGTTGGAAGCCGTGGTGTTTTTCATTACAAAGATAATTCATGGGTTTTTGCCAATTATGAATATGGATTGCCCAGAGGAAATGTATTTTTCAATGTAATCGAAGATGCAAAGAATAATATCTATATTTCCACATCCGATGGTCTGTATGCTTATAATCCCAAAGCAGATCAGGATAAACCAAAAGTGTTTGTTTCCGAAGCGGATAATATTAAAGAATTTGCTCCCCATATTGATGTGCGGTTTATCTTTTCGGCTATCGATAAATGGAAATACACCAAGCAGGAACACCTGCAATATTCCTATCGCGTTGATGATGAACCGTGGTCGGTTTTCGATAGAAAAACTGTTGCGTCTTTCCCCGATATTACTCATGGTGCGCATATCTTCCATGTACGGGCCATGGACTTGAATTGGAACATATCAGCCCCGGTGTCATGGCCGTTCAATGTGCTGCTGCCCTGGTACAAAGAGCCGATCTTTATCTTACTCATATCCATAAGCACCTTTATTACGCTTTGTTTTGCTCTTTTTGCTATCAATCGCCATTTTCATTTACGCCATGCCAATAAAGCACTGAACCATTCCAACGTAGAACTTCAGGAAGCCAATGCGCAACTGATCCAACTCGATCATATGAAAACCCAATTCGTCTCCCAAGCCTCCCATGATCTACGCACGCCGTTAACCGCCATCAAAGGCAGCCTCGATAACCTGCTGATGGGTATCGCAGGCGCTCTAAACGAAAAGCAGCAGAAAGTAATGACCCGCGCCACAACATCCGTAGACCGGCTTACAAACCTTATTAACGATGTACTTGATCTTAACCGCATCGAAACTGGTCGAATTGTTCTAGAAAAAAGCGATATCCCCTTCAAGGCTTTGGTGGAGAACATAATCAACGAAAATCACCCCGCCGCAGAACAAAAACAAATCACGCTCAACGCCAATCTTGGGGAAGAGATAAACCTGCATATTGACGGCAGCAAGATCGAGCGGGTAGTAGGTGAACTGATATCTAATGCTATCAAATATACTCCCGATAATGGAACCGTCGATGTATGTTTATCATGTGAAGGTAATTCTGTATCACTATCAGTGAAGGATTCCGGCATTGGTATGACTCCAGAAGAATGCACCAAAATCTGGGAGCGCTTCTACCGGACTTCGGCTTCGCAGAAATTCGCCAAAGGTTCAGGGCTGGGATTGTCGATTGCCAAGGAACTGGTTGAGTTGCATGGTGGAGCGCTGACGGTGAAGAGCGAACAAGGCCGTGGAACAACATTTACATTGTGTTTACCAATCAAGGAGGAATAATGATGACGACTATTATAATCGTAGATGACGAAATAGAATTACGAGAGAATCTTCAGGATTTGCTTGAGTTTAAAGGATATGAAGTTATCTCATACCCGAATGGTGAAGTAATGCTCGAACAGATTGATACAGTACATTCAGACATATTCTTGTTGGATTATCAATTGCCCGGCCTTAACGGTATTGAATTGATGCCACGTATAAGAGAAAAATTTCCCCATGTCCCTATTGGTTTGGTCACGGCTTCCTCTCAACCAAATACGAGGGAAGAAGCGATGAAAAACGGTGCGAACCTGATTATCCTGAAACCATATTCTCCAACAGATATATTCCAAGCCTTGGAAGAGATGTTAGGGGCAAACTGAATATGGAAGCAACACGTAAATGGAATAAGAAAATGACAAAACAAGACATCATCGATATTCTCTCTGAGCGTCTATCAAAGTACAGACATAAAACTCAAAGGAAACATCTGATGTTAATTGTCGACTGCACATTCAATGTTTTCATTGATTTATTGGCAAAAGAAGGAAGGATCGAGGTTCGAAATTTTGGGATATTCAATGTCAAGAAAACTCCTGCCAGAGTAGGCCGTAATCCGCTAACAGGCGAAAAAGCCGCAATTCCAGCGAGAAATATTGTGCAATTCAAGGCGGGAAAAAGCATGAAAGATCGTGTGGCTTCAGATTAATCGAGATGTCAATACTCTTGATTAGACGATTATCATTCAACAAAGGAACACATCATTATTACAAAGACATCAAACCGTATAAACACAGATAATGGTGATTTCCCAAAAAATTAGAGGGATCGCAGTTTCTATTACGATCTTGATAGTTAAAAAATGAATAATGATAGTAGTATATGATATAATATGAAATTTGAATAATTAAGTAACCGACCGCATTCAATAGGATAAACTATGATGAAATTAAGATATTCTTTATTCTTTATTATAGCTTGTTTCTCTCTTGTTTGGGATGTTTGGCCTCAGACTCCAGGTGTTTGGAGATATTGGGGAATTGATGATGGTTTTGATGAGACCAATTGTGCAAAAGTTACCGTAACACCTGATGGAAAAGTGTTTGTAAATCACGGTGATGTTCCCGACATGAATATCTTGGATGGATATTCAGTCTTAAATATTCCAAATCCCTATCCTCATGCAAAAATTTTCCAGAACGAATTTGGTCAAATTTGGTCTATTTCAGTTAATCAAGAAAAAGTAGAATTAGTACGTTATGATCATTCGTTAAAAAATTGGATTCATTTCCCTGTCACCGATTGGGCACCAACTAGGTCTGGTTATAGTTGGAATTATTTCCCTTTTGACTACGACAAAGTGATTTATCTAAACAATAATTTCGTAATGGAGTTTGATGCAACAAGCAAATCTGAAAATGTGGTTGTTGGACCGACAGATACTGTTCTCAAAGGATTTAATTATTGTAAATTTAATTTTCTTGATAAGAGTTTATGGATTTGTTCACAAAATGGTGTAATGAAACTTGAAAGATTAAAAGAAAAAACAGACCCAAAATGGTCATGGACTGAATATCCTTTTCCAGACTATGTACATGACCTAAAGTACATGAATTCTAAATTAACCTTTAATGAATTAAATAGTAATATAATTGGTATATTCGTATTTCAGGGGACTGAAAATTCCGTCCTTTTGAGATTGCAAGATAATGAATGGGAAATTCTCGATTTCGATGTTCCAAACAATACAACTGACGGATGGTTAGATAGCGATGATCGTCTTTGGTTTATCACTGATAATAAAGTAATTAACATTATTCAAGATGGTTTCAGGAAAGAGGTCAAAGAGAGCGAGCAATTAATTTCTGGGTGGATTCCAGATTTTGAGACATCCACTAACGATTCTGTATGGTTCGCATTAAAAGGAGGAGGTCTTGCACGCTATGCGCCTTCTACATGGAGATCACCTATAGAAATACCCCAAGCCAAATCTAGATACACTATGATTGACAGTGACTCTAAAGGAAATACATATTGTGCTAATACTGAAAATCTAATAAAATTAAATAAAGATTCCTCTATAGATATTTTTCCTTTTTCAGAAGAGGTCACACCAACAGATTCTTTTGTCCCCAAAAATCTTATAGTTATGTTTGATAAAATATATATTGGGACAATGCGAGAAAATTTGTATTGTTTCGATCCCCTGAATAAAATTACTGACACTATTACACATCCAACCAAAAAATTAGGTGCAATATTCCCTCGCAATGAAAAATCAATGTTCATTATCACGACCGATAAGAAAAGTGGTCTTAATGCTTTAGAAATTTTTGACGGGATCAATTTTCATTCTGTTTTTAATCACAATTTACTTTCAAATTGGCCTTGGATTAGAGATGTCGTTCAAACAGATAACGGTGATGTATGGATAGGCCACAGTGATAAATATGGCCCCATATTATATCGTGAAGGCAAATGCACTATTTTTGGCCCGGAATCCGGTTATACAGGCCTGGGAGCATTTTCAATTCTCGATCTTGGAGACGGTCGTATATGGTGTGGAGCAAGGGGAGGCATCTACGAGTTTTCTGGTGCGAAATGGAAATTATTTCATTCTGGATTGGATACGGTTCGTTTTATGATGAGAGATCACGAAGGAATAATATGGGTTGCCTCAGGCAATGGCCTACATCGGTACGACAAAGGCTCGTGGTCATCAATTAATAAAAAAGATGGGCTTCCAGTCTCCAAAGTATGGAATGTACATAAGAACAAACTTGGAAATATATATGTTGCAACAACAGCAAATATCAGTATATATCATCCTGAGAGCGATCCTGATCCTCCTGAAACAAAAATTCGTAACGAACATAACATAAATGAATTCACATCCAATGGACAAACTCAATTTGTTTATGAAGCAAGGGACAAGTGGAAATACACGGAATCTACCCGCCTTTATTATTCGCATCGTGTTGATGATGAACAATGGTCACCATTTACTTCGGATATCATGGTATCGATTCCGGGGCTTTCTCCAGGCTCTCACCGTTTCGAGGTTAGGGCAATGGATAGAAATTGGAACATCGACGAAACTCCCGCGATGTGGGATTTCACTGTGTTATCGCCCTGGTATAAGGAGCCTACTTTCTTTGTTATCATCATTGTCTGTAGTTTACTCATATTCTTCTTCGCCGGATCAACACTTAATCGTCACTTTCGCTTACAGACGAGTTACTCGGATCTCAGGATCAGCCATGAACAACTCAAACAAACTCAAAACAAACTAATCCAATCCGAAAAAATGGCTTCGCTCGGTCAACTCGTTGCCGGTGTCGCCCATGAGATCAATAATCCAGTCAATTTCATTAAGAGCAATATCCAACCTCTCAAGGATTACCTGTTTGGGTATAAAAAAGCAGTTGACACTGTTGTGGCTCAAAAAGAGAGTTTACCCGAAAAAGTGCGGAACGAATTTGATTCAGTTTACGAGGAAGAAGACTTGGAATACGCGAATGAGGACAGCGATAAACTCATACAATCGTTCGAAGACGGGTCCGACCGCATCGCCCGGATCGTCGCGGATTTAAGACTTTATTCACGCTGTGATGAAGACTACTATTCGGCATTCGATATCCACGAAGCTATTGATTCATCATTAACTCTTCTTCACAGTCGATACAAAGATCAGATTACGATTCACAAAGACTACGCTGGTTTACCCTCTGTGACCTGTTCGCCGGGGAAGATTAACCAAGTATTTGTTAACCTGTTGGGCAACGCCATCGAAGCGAACGAAGAAAGCGAAGGCAACGTATGGATCACCACATCACAGGAAGCCAACAACGTTATCGTAAACATCCGTGACGACGGCAAGGGCATCCCATCGGAGAATCTCTCAAAAGTCTTCGACCCATTCTTTACGACGAAACCGGTTGGTTCCGGTACGGGATTGGGATTATCGCTCTCGTATGGAATCATCGAACAACACGGGGGAACGATTTCGGTTGATAGTGATATAGGTAAAGGGACGACGTTCACAGTATGTTTGCCTATTGAGAGAAAGAAATAATGATTGTAATATCATCGTGATTTGCGTAATGACCGTGATGGTAGAGCAAAACCTGACGCAACACACGCAACTGACGGTAAAAAGTGGATTTCATATTCATTGGTATCATCATTCAACAAAAAAAACTCCACAATCTCATGGAGTCAATCACAAATCAAATCTCAATTCAAATCTCAATTCAAATCATCATCAAACCTTTTTCTTCGCTTTCCGATTATGCAACCGGCTTCCGTTTGGTTTGGGAATTTCTGGCGCTTGCTGTACTTCTTCGAAAGTTAATGGCAGCATCAGAGAGTTGATTCCCAGCGCTGATATATCTCGCTCCATCACCGACTCTACTACTGATACGTCCAATTCCAGGTTGGCTGATACCCATGCTTCCCAACGATTTTCTGGAACCAATGCGCGGGCGCTTAATAGAGTGGCGGCTAGTTCACGGTATGTCTGTTTCATTTCATTGGACAGCGCTTGTAACCGTTGCAAATCATTTCGTATCTCATCGATTAGGGCAGTGGTTTTCGACATTTATTACCTCGTTTCTGGTCTTTTGGTTTTCTTAGGATTGGTATGACTATGTTGCGTCATGTTTCCTGGGATACTTGAAATATTCTCAGTTTATCATCGCCAGAATATTGCCTCCCACTTTTTGTAACTGATATTCGCTCTCGGCTGGTAACTGGGGATGCTGCGCGGCTTTGGTATAGGTGTTCACGATATCAAACATCGTTTCGCCTGATTCTTGACTCCATGCCCAATCAACTGCGTCGGTTTCTTGCTTATCCAGATTGTATTGTCTATTGAATGAGCGAAGCGTGCCTTCTGGATTATCGACATGGCTTTCGGCTGAAATCTCCCATTGGTTACGCTGTTTGTTAAGATCCATGCTTACCTGATTGAGCACTTGCGGGAACTCGTCCAGAATGCGATGCGAGACATGCCGGTATGAAGATTCAACGCTAGTTGTGGAGATCAAACCGTTGGTGCATATAAGCCTGAGAACGAATGCTGCAATGGTTAACGATGACATACCTACTTCGCTGTTGCCGATACTGATCCCCGGTTCCATTCGGTCGCCATGCCTTACTTGGAAGGATTTTTCTTTGTCGGGGATATTGAGCATGAAGAACTCATCATCTAACGAGCATTGAATTTTGTTATCATCGCCATATCCCTGTTCGTATAAGCGATCCAGTACTTGCAGATTATCAATTGGTTTGTAGCGCGGCGTGAATATCGCTCTGATATCATTGCCGTCGAATCGCACGAACAGATTATCATTGCGTTCTTTGGGCAGCCATTCATTCAGGTTAACCGCTTGCAATAACGGCTCGCATTTCTGTAAATACTGAATTGGAATCCCCAGACGGTTACAGATCGCCCGTTGCGCCGCTGGTCTCATTAAATGCTCATCACCTTGGATCATATTCTTCTGCAATCCAACGAATTGAATATCCTTCACTGGAATATAATCATCCCAATGGTTCCGGGATTTCTGTTCGACTTGCGCACGCACTTCTCCTAATGTGGTTACTTGAGACATATTGTTCTCCTATGATTTTGAAGTTGTATTTGGTTTTGGTTGTAATTCTTCACTCTAATCTTGCCGGGAAGAGGTATGGCAGTTGGCTTGCTTTCCAACGATCTCATCCATGAATACAGACTTGACGGCGGGTTGACCAAGATGAATCTGGCAGGTGCTGAGATACAATAGTTGCATGGCGCGGGAGATACCGACAAAGCAGATACGACGTTCTTCTTCGATATCGCCATCTCTATGGGATGGTAGGATTCCCTGGATTAAGCCAATGACGAATACTACTGGAAATTCCATGCCTTTACTTTTGTGGATGCTCATCAATTGAACGCCCTCTTGATCTGAGCCAACCGTTTTATCCTGAAAAGTCTCTGTATATTGCAGAAAACTCTTTACATCATCGAACTTGGCGGCGGATAATTTCAACTGATTGAGGTTGTCGATCTTGGCGTCATCCGGGCTGGGAATCTCATCATCAGCCACAAAGCGGTCATAATCCAACACGTCACGCAGAATTTGAATCAGTTCTGATGGTTCAATGAATTCTGATTCAGTTACAAGCGGATCAAGCAAGCGAACCAACTCCCGGACATTACGCCGTAGATATGGTGCGTCGATGGTTATGGCCTTCAACGCTTCATACCAATGAATACCTTGTTCAGATGCGTATTGCTCTAATTCCTGCACGAATTTCTTGCCGATGTAGCGATTGGGGATATTGATGATACAGCGCAACGCCTCGTCTGCTTCACATGAATCCGGGGCGCTTATCACTCTCATATAATCCAACAACCATTTCACTTCACGGCGCTGATAGAAATTCATCCCGTTTTCGATTGCGTATGGAATCTTGTATTGCGAGAATATCTCTTCAATGGTACGGCTGAGATAGTTCGCCCGATACAAAACTGCCATATCTGAATACTGATATCCTTTCCGACCGACCAAATCCCTTATCTCATTGACGATCTGCAAGGCTTCATCTTCCTCACTGGAACAATCCAAGGTGATAACCACATCACCATCAGTATTGTGTGCTTGCACCTGTTTATCGATCTTGCGGGTGTTGAACTGAATCAGAGTTTGACATGCCTCAATGATCTGGGGCGTTGAGCGATAGTTGATATTCAGTATGAATGTTTCCGTCTGCGGGTATATATCTCTGAAGTTGAGGATATTGCTTACGCTGGCTCCGTTGAATGCGTAAATACTTTGCCAATCATCGCCGCATACCCAACAACTGGATTCTTCGGTCGAGTCTGCCAGCAACAATTTCAATACTTCCATTTGCGCCGGATTGGTATCTTGAAATTCATCCACCAGGATATGCCGGTAAATCTCTTGGTACTTGTCTCTTATAACTGGTTCGTTATTCAGTATCGCCTGGACGTTGAGCAGTAAATCATCGAAATCATACAACATTTTCTTCGATTTGCGCTGTTCGTACTGATCATAAACCTGAGCCACCTGAAGCATGGTTGAATCGCCGTCATGTAAATCTCGAAACTCGTCCAATAGTATCAGGTTGTTTTTGGAAAGACTGATTTCCCGTAGTACCATACCCACGGTCAGATTCTTCAATTTAAGATCGTTGATAATGCTTTTGAGTAACGATGCTTGGTCATGGCCAGTCAGTAATTCGAATGAATAGCCTTCCCGCTTCAACAGGTAGAAGCAGAAACTGTGAATCGTAGTCAATAGAACGCGCTTGGCCTTTTTATTCAACAGTGGCTTGAGGCGTTCGCGCATGGCGTTGGCTGCGTTACGGGTAAACGTCATCCCCAATATCTGTTCGGGAGGCACGTTGTATTTTTCAACCAGATTGCCAATACGATGCGTCATGGTGAGCGTCTTGCCACTGCCCGGCACTGCTATCACCATCGCTGTTCCCTGATAGAACTCAGCCGCTTGTTTTTGTTGATCGTTCAATTCAAGCATAGACAATGTTATCCTCCCTTCTTTTGAATTGGTCTATGTCACATTTTTCAGTAATCCTTCCTGAATATCTGTTAAGATGATGAAATCGTTTTGATCCCATTTCTGCATCTCACAGATATCCCCGTTTTCATCTTTCATCATATTTGGTTGATCTTCATCCTGCTGACAATCATAATCTTTCACAATCACCTGCACCGTATCAAGAATGTCTTTTGATACCCAAATGCCTTGCACAACGCCGCCGCCTACAGTAACCATAATGGTTGATTTCATGATAATTACTCCTTCTTTATGATTTGTCCGAAAATCCAATCATGGTAGTTGTTGATTGAGGGCCTGAAATCAATTCGTTTTCACTGTCTTTTTTGAAACCATTTGTCACAATGATCTTTGTACATGCAATATCCGCATTTCCACGATGTATCGTTGGGGATAAACACGCCTTTCTCAATGCCTTGCCAGACTTGTTGAATCTTACGGGCTGCCCGGTTCTCATCTTCCGGCGTACGCATGGTGTAATACTGTTGGAACTTTGGTGTTTTTGTTTTGACCAGACAATCGAATTTCAGCAGTATCTCCCGGTTCGCCAATCCATTTTTTCGTACCGCCATGTAATACACAGTCAGTTGAAAACTCTTGTCGATATCGTCAGAGGAATAGGCTTTGCTGGCGGTTTTGAAATCGGTTATGATAATATTCCCAGCGGAATCTTCTTCGATCAGATCAGTAACGCCGATAATAGGTATTGGAACACCTTCCAGATTAAAAGCGAATGGTTTCTCTGTAGAGATCACTTTGAATGAATCCTTGGGGCGTTGTTTGAAATAGGTTGTCAGCAGTTTCCGGCCTTGATGCAGAAGAGTATCGAAACTCTCTCCTTCTTTGTACCGGATGTCTGGATGCTTTTTTACTTCCTTTTGCCATTCGGATTCCCACAGTTCGAGTAACCTTTCCACTGGGAGTTCGCGATTATCTTTTTTGGCGATATGCAACTTTTCTAATGCCTTGTGAATGCACGATCCAAACAGCATGGCATCAGATGTGTATTCGGATTGAATCTTGTCGATCTTACCAAATTTGTATTGCAGACCACATTCAATGTAATTTTGTATCGACGACGCAGATAGATGCGGTTGTTGGCGAAGCGTTTGTATATCCATACAGACCTCCTTGTTTTGAAAGTGAATGAATTAGGGACAGAGATATTTCAACCCATGTTCCCTGTCCCCTTTGTTTTTTCTTGTTTGTTCGGTTGATGCCTGGGTTAAATCACGCAGTTTGTTGCAAGGTACGGATGAACGATGATGCGTCGCTTAATGTGAGTTGATCGACCGAAGCGCCATAGGTCTTAACGGCCAGACTATTCAATTCATCTTCTTTGATGCCACGACGGTTACTGAGATTGCGAATGGCGCGGTGCTGGGCTTCAGAGAGTTTCGGCGCTAGTTGTGAATCATGGGTTGATTTTGGAGTTGAAGCAGTTGGTTGTTCTGTATTCTTCTCTGGAGTTGTTGATTTGTTGGGCGGCTGCTTGCTGCTGGTATTTCGAGTTGAATTTGATGATTTTTGGTTACTATTTGACTGCTTATTTTCGTCGATCACTTCATCCAATGATCCCAACTCTTCCATACAGGTGATACCGATGTTGCACATATCACGTAAGGCTCTGGCTTTGGCGCGGGTGCTGGCCATGCGTAGTATGTGCGGCGTAATCATTTTATTGACATTATTGGGATCAGCATCGGCGATATCAGAAAACACCGCGCCGTTATTGGAAGTGGCAACCGCACGGCAGATGGCTGTATAGTTATTTTCTTGGTTTGGAAATTGCAGATGCTCGACTTCCAGTTTAATCAGACCATGTTGATGAGCCAAATCTAACAGCCCCGCGTATTGAACGAACTCCTTGTTTTTAATATTCATGATGAAACGTTCGTCCAGTTTGGGTTTGGATTGATCGTGTTGTTCGAGTTCTTCTTGGTTCATGGCTTATGTTCCTTTCTGTTGATTGACGTGACTAAAACGGAAGATCACTGACGTCTTCACCTTCCTTGAAACCACGCCCGTCGGTTTTGATGAATTCCAGTGAGTTGGCAATGATCTTGATTGCGGTTCGTTTCTCGTTGTTCTGAGTTTCCCACGATTCATGGGTCAGATACCCGTCAATTCCAATCCGAGCGCCTTTGTGAAGATACTTTTCACAGAGTTCAGCTAGTTTTTTGAAGCATGTTACTTTGATCCATCCGGTTTCATTCTTTCCAAACCTAAACGCCAGGTTCAAGGTTGCGACGGGATCTCCATTGGCTGTATATCGGATTTCTGGATCGCCGCCTAAATTGCCGGTTAATACGCAATGATTCAGCATATCGATTCCTTTCTTGTGAGTTGTATTTGATTGAATGATTGTTGATCGGGTGACCTGAATAAATCGTTATCTCTTAACCATCATGACGATCAGCGATAATACGAAAACCAGAATCATGACGGGAACAGCGGCTTGCAGCAGATGAGTGACGCACAGTTGTAAGTTATAAGTGATATCAACAAACTGATTGAATGCGAATGCGATAAGGGGTAGGAAGATGAGCAGCGGGATGCCGATGATGCAGAGCAATAACAGATTCAATTTGAGAAACTGGCGAAGACGTCCTGATGGGGATAATGCGTACTCAAGTGATTTGAAGGAATACGCAAAAACTTCGGTTGATCGTTCAAGCCAATGCCGTCTTGATATAAGCCGATCCACAATTGGTTCAGTGAGCGGATACACGGGAGGGATTAAGTCGAGGACTTTCGTAGGTAATAATTCAGTGCTGCGGGATTTCGCAAGTTCTTTGGATTGAATGACGGCTACATCGTTTTTGTTCTCTCGATTTTTGACCATAAGCAATTACCTCTTTCGTTTAGCAGCATTACGTGCTCTCGAACCCAGCGCCGCACCGGCTACCAAAGCCATAATCGTCCCCGATATACACGCACCTTTCAGAAATGCGGATTGTTGACGGATTTGTTCTGCTTCAAGTTGCATGTTATCAATGCTTTTTTGAGACTGAATGAGTTGTTGCTGAGTTTCTTGAATATTCGCGAGAGTGGTTTGGACTTCTTGGATGGTTTGATCGTGGATTTGCGGGGTGGGTGTGGATTCGATTGTGAGCGGGGGTGGTTCACGATTGCATGACAATAAGCAGGAAAATACAATCAAAATCGGTAAAATCAGCCATTTTTTGATCGATTTCACTCGAAATTTCTTCAGTTTCTGCATATATTTGCTCCTTTCTGGGCATATTAGCAATAACATTAGTATTAAATATATATAATGAATTTCTTCACATTGAGATTTGTCGTTTGGATCTTCCTGATTGTTTATAATCAGAATCGACTAATTCACAGTTTTTTTCTGCGGAAAAAGGGATGTCTCTTATGAAATATTATTTTTTTAATTGACTACTCATCAAGAAAATGATAGCATCGCTACAACAATCCGTGATGAAAGCATTTGCATTCCAACGCAAAATCTCTAAAGGTTTTTTGATTCATTTTTCACAACAAAACTGGTGGATAGCGGCGTTTGTATTGGCTTTTTTCTTTCCGATAAACATCGAACTGCACGTAGGAATGATTTCTTTATAACGTGAAGTGGGGAAAGGCTCGGCTTTTATGATTAAACTACCGATAACAAAAGTTGATGCTGTTTCTTATAAAAATTTGATAAGGAAGCCCCAAAATGCTTTTACTTTAATTGAACTGCTGATTGTCGTTGCGATAATTGGAATACTGGCCGCGATTGCTGTTCCGAATTTTCTGAACGCCCAACTTCGTGCAAAAATAACACGATCATTTAGTGATATGGACGCCATAGCCAAAACCTTAGACATGTATCGTCTTGATCAAAACAGTTTTCCACCAAGTAATTATGCCGAGAGTTATCCTCAGCGCCCATTTCGTCGTTTAACAACTCCCATTGCATATTTGAACTCATTCCCGGAAGATCCATTTCGGCAAAATGCACTGACACAGGATCATAGCTTATATATTACCTCTGGCCCCGATTATACCTATTATATGTGTGATGATACGGATGCCTATGACGGCCCTAGCACAATGGGGAAACCCACACGCAAGGCTGACTACAAAATGTCATTCGACTGGTTTATGATAAGTCCCGGCCCCGCTCCAGGAGATAAATGGATTTTTTACGACATCAGCAACGGACTCGCTTCCCAAGGTTTTATCTACCATTCCAACAGCAAGGAAGAGAAAAATGCTTCCGGCGGTGGATACAATCATCGCCCATAATAGGCAATCTCTGGAAAATCGAACAATTCCGAAAAAAACACGATGTAGTACGAATTCAAGAGAAGAAATAAATGGAGTCTCTCATGGATAAGAATAAACAAAACGCATTTACATTAATCGAACTCTTGATTGTTGTTGCCATTATTGGAATTTTAGCGGCTATTGCGGTTCCGAATTTCTTAAACGCCCAGATTCGTGCGAAAATCGCCAAAACGGAAGGAGAGATGCAATCTTTTGTGACTGCATGCGAAATGTATCGGATTGACCATGGACGGTTTTTCCCTCACGCTGGTTTTCCCGGTGTTGTTCATGCACCCTGGCAGAATAAGTATTTAACAACGCCCATTGCCTATTTCTCATCCCAGCCTCGAGATTTATTCCAGGATGTTGTCCAACCCGATCCAACAGCGTGGGGATTGACGTTCGGTATGTATCATATGGAAACCATTTTCATGAATGATGGGACTTTTTACGCAGGTGGAGCAATGAATCCAGCCCAACGTGTACCCAACAATCCTTCAGATGTGGCACGCGCTTTTGCCAGCAAACCCTTTTCCTACGAACTATGGAGCATCGGTCCCAACCATAAACTGGACTACAACGTCTCTGGGAGCAATATTCAGGGATTCATCTACTACCGGGCCAGTAATGGTTTGAAAAGTACAGGTGATATTATCTGGATTAGGCCCTAACGAATAAGTAAGTTCGCCCTGAACTGAATTCAACTCCCTCTCATTTGCTTTCTATTTCCATCTCTTCTATCAGTTTCCGAACGTCTTCCATGATTTCTAGGAGGATACTCTGCGCGGTTCATGGGTGTCAATTCATACTCTATAAAAATTTCTATACCTATCCGGACGTAACACTCAGTAAAATTTATTTTCTATTTTTTTAGGTAGAAGAAAAAGTTATCCGATTGATAATATTATTGAGTTATAGATGACAAGTGGAAATGGAGATCAAATATGAGTGATGTAATGTTAGCAAATGATGACGTTCAAGAAAAAGATTCGTTTATTGAAAAGTGCTATCAGAAATCATCAAAAGCGAGTGATAGTAAAAGCCATTCTGATTTATCACTATCATGTGATAGTACGAGCCATTCTGAAATAAGCGTGATGGATAACCAAGATTATGCGTCAAATATAATCATCAAGGTTAACCAATTATACAATGAAGAACTAGTAAATGAATTGTGTGAAAAAGAGAATAAAGAAGGTCTGCTTAAAGAAGGCCAAAAGCAGGTTTTTGAAATTTGTCGATGTATTGAACATTTGAAGGTGCACAACGATAAATATATCGTTATATTTCTCATTAAAATTGGGACTATATTAAACAAGGTAGAAGATTATTTGGATGAAAAGTCTGTGTATAAGAAGTGGGAACGTGATAATTTTGGAATTGAAAAAGAACGGTATTTTCAACAAGCTAAACAGATTGCAAAAATCGGAGAATTTGCGAAAAATAATGCGAGTCTAGGAAAAACTCGACTCCTTGAGTTTATCCGTTTGAAAAAAGAAAATGAATCAATTGATGAATATGTCAAAAAGTATCCTTTCCCTGATACAGCGAAAGATTCAATTGATGATGACGAAGGGTATCTGACAAAAGTCCACATTGATGCAATTATTACAGTAGAACGGTTTCATGCAATTGGAATGAAATTTGTTGAATTTGAATATGCCAAAATGTTAGCATACTTTACCAAAGGATCAATTAGGAAAAAGGACATTGCTCGATTGTCAGAGTTGTTAAAGGGTAAACGAAATAAACCAAAACTTTTTCAAAAATATGTCATGGATAAGATGACGATATTGCAAAGTAAAAAAAACAAAAAGCATTTAAGTGTTGAATCGGTAGTCATTAATTTGTTGAATAAGTTCAGCAAAATAGATATGAAAGATATTTCGATTCAAAACAATTTGAAAAGCAATGTAACACTTGAACATGTAAAAAAAGTTCGAAGTAAACTGACCCAATTAATAAGTATTTTGGAATCAAATTGAAAGGATATTTGATATGAAAGTGTTTAGCGCAATCCACAACGCAGAGATTGTACAAAAGTTCTACGATAAAACAAAGATTAAAATGAATGTAACAGGTCAGCCATTTGAAGTGATAACAGGAGGGAATGGAGGTAATTTTCCGGTTCGAATGTAATCACTGAGAGCGGATACGAGTGTACTGATAGGATTGTATCCTCGCCGTTTGAGTGTGCGAAACACGGTCATCAAGACCGATTGAGTTAATGCGCCGTTGGCGCTTCGATTCCCATAGATAATTTTTCGCATAAGAACGGCAGTGCGGATTTCCCGTTCCGCATGGTTGTTGTCACTCGGAACATTCGGGTGGGTTAAGAAGGTGAATAACTCATCACGATACTTTTCCAAGCGTTTTGCCAAACGGCGCGCGTCTTTATCCGAATAGGAAGCCAAAGCCAAATCCAGCAACCGTTCATAAAGCCGGTCAATGCGAGAGGTATATTTCTTCGGAGTGTAATCCTCTCGCGCACGAAGCCGAAGCGCGTCTTGAATCATCCGTTTCGTCTTTTTGGAAAACGCCTTCCACGCCTCCGATGAATTGCGAACGTTAACCTTTTCCAATTCGCGAAGGAGATGCACCAAACAGAACTGTCGTTCTCCGCACGCAATTGCGTCGTAAGCCGCCCAAAAATCGGTGACCAAAATTCCGTCGAACGCCTCCTTGAAAAATCGTTTCAGGGCCGGACTGCCCCGGCTGTGATCCACCATGTAAAATGTCGTGTGATCGTTGGTGAAACACCACAGCCAATGCGTTTTCCCATCCACCCGCCAGCCGGTTTCATCGGCATGTAACACGGCCGAGTTTTGAATCTCTTCGGCCAAGATTTCATACCAGATCAACAAGATGAGGCGGAGTTGATGCCATTTTTGAATTAAACCTCCTTTGCTCAACTTGAAATGTAAGTGGAAATTGAGGGTGTCCAGAATTTGTGAAATCGTCATTCCCAAAGCGTAATGCCAATAGGCCGTCAGGCATAGTAATCTATTGCCGATAGCCGCCCTTGGCAAGGCGGTCTCGATTTTGGGTTCAACGTGTTTCCGGCAGTGAGGACAATAATCCCGATGAATGATATGTTCCGTCACTTCTGGTTGTATGTTGTCGGGGATGTCTTCGATGAAGCGCGAGCGGGTACTCTGCTCGCCGTCGCATCGCTGGAGAGAGCCACCGCAATCGGGACACCGATCCAGCCGATGCGCTTTCTGGTGGTCGATCTTTTCGGGTAGGGAACGGTGTGAGCCTCGATGACCGGGTTTACCACCAGGTTTCTTCTTCCTCTTTTTCTTATTCGTTTTGGGAGATTCTTTTTCGTAAGGAGGAATCATTCCGGAGGGAGTCGAAGGGGACGGTTTGGTTTCCTTCACTCGCATCGCGATTTCGAGCAAAAGAAATGTTACTGCTTCTTCGCCCTCGGCTAAAAGCTTTTTCGCGAGTGATCTCGCTTTTTCCTCCGGGAGTGCTGTTCCTAAACTCAGCAGCTCGAGGATGATTTGATGGGCTGTATCGTTTCGTGTCACTTCCATATTTAACTAACTTCTGAGACCCTATGGAAGTAACGGTCAGTGTAATTTATTTCTGAATTCGCCTCTCTCTCTTACTGAAAGAAGCAAAATATCCAATATTTACTTCATACGGCTGACCTGTTACAAATGAATTATTTGATCTCGTATCCGTACTTGAAGGGGAATGCATCGAAGTTAGTTGATGATTATCGAAAAATGATGAATGAACTGTACCTTGATTCTGGAGCATATTCAGTCAATCAGAATAAATGCCGTGTGAAAGTTGGTGAATATGCTCAATACTTAAAACTATTTGGAAGCAAGTTTGATCACTATTTCAATTTGGATGACGACTTCGAGGATACAGAGCATAACCAGAAAAATCTTCGCTTTATTGAAAAAATTGTTGAAAATTCTGGTAAAAAGTTGATCCCAGTTCTTCACAGTTTCGATAAATCCTATGAAGAATTCAAGATATATGCGGACAAAGGGTATGAATACGTAGCAATTGGATCCAATGTGAAAGCGATGAAGGAGATTTGTGAAAAATCGCGAACAGAATACCCAAATGTTAAAATTCACTTATTTGGAACGTTAGATGAAGAACTGCTTAATGATTGCCAACCCGATTCAGCCGATTCAGCCGGATTTTCTCATTCTGCGAAATATGGGAACATTTTATTTTGGCATCAAGAAAAAAAACATGTAGTTAATTTGGGTAAAAGAGATGACCCAGACGAAAAACTGATTCAATTTAGTAACTTTGAGTTTAAGACGGAATTAGAAAAATTCTTGAAGGATACTTTTCAGTTTGAGAAAAAAGATATTGTCAATAATGAAAGTAACGCTCAAATTGTAAATTTATACTATAACTATCTTCTTCAAGAACGTCTCAATTCCAAAACGAAAACTAAGGTTGTTGCTTGATCAAAAAACGAACGCCGTTCGTTTTTTAGGGCTATTCGCAGTGGATAGCCCTTTTTTTTGTCCATCTGTTCACTTTTTGGATGAACTATCACTGAAATGGTGAGAACGAACGATTGGATTATCGAGAACGAATATAAGGATTTCATTGGAATATGCAGAGAACTGACCGGATCAGATATAGTTTGATTAAATCTCAATTTATTCTTACGCTTTAGTATGTCAAAAACCATTATCAAGTTCAAATAAATCATGAGTCATACGTTTTACACCGATACAGTATTCCATTAGGAGGGTAACCAGCTGATCTCCATTCATGAGTGCTACTGGAGTTTTGTCTGATTGATTAGCTTCCTTGACGGCGCCTGAACTGAATTTGCTCGTGGTAATAATCAAACCTTGCTCGTGTGCACCAAGACTACCACGAACCTGCTGAACAGTTGGACTCTGAATATTATTTTTCCATCGTTTTACCTGAACTGCCATTTTTATACGGATAACATCACCGATCTGCAAAGTACCACGAACATCAATACCGCCATTGCCGCCGTATTTGGTTACCTCAATGCTTTCAAAGCCCATTTCAGCCAATAACTGCCCGATAATCTCTTCAAACTTAGATGGATTTAATGCCATAAGTTGAGAGATTAGTTTTTTACGTACCTCACGATTATGATTTGATATCTGATATGGAAGTCCTGTACCTATCCATTTTATAAGGCCATAAAAACCGGGAGATAAACGTATAAAACGTCCTGGGTCACCACTAGCTTTGGCCCGTTTGATCTCAGTGACCAACTGGGCATTCATGGTGGTTTCTGGAGTTTTCCCGCTTGTATTTACGTAAAACTTTTATGGCTTTTCCAATGGCCTTATTTTTTTGTCCTTCTTCAATTAGTTTTCGTAGATCTTTTTCAATTTCTATTGCATCTCGATTTACGGATTCGGTTAACGATTCTAATACGTCGCTCAACTCGTTATCGTTGTACACATCCCGTATCAAGTCGCGAATTTCATGTTCTAACTCATATAAAAGAACAAAGGCTTCGGCGAAATCATTCAGTCTTCCAAGAACATCGGAAATGCATAGTATTCCGATAAGATCATCTGCTGTTCCAACAAGAACATAATCAAGATTTCCCCAATCCGTTTCCGTATCGATATAAACATCAGGATCGATGAAGTTTGCTGGTTCCATTGCATCGCGGATCGGTAGATCTGTTGGTTTTATTTTGATTGCTTGAAGATCGGCAACACGCTTCCCAAATGATTGCCAAGTAAAAACACCTGTTATAGTGCCTTCATCATTCTTAACGGGGATTTGCGAATAACGGTTATCGATCATAAGCTCAAGCGTATCGCTAGATGGAGTTAATTCATTTAGGATCAGTGGTTCTTGGTTATATGGCAGCAATGCGCTTGCTGGACCAAAAGGACCTACTCGTTTTCTGTTTATTTCTCCTCCGTTAATGGTCAGTTCTGGATTCATGATTTACAACCGTTTTTGTTATCAATTTTTAGATTTGCATTAAATAGTGTTGGTTTAAGATTGAATTGGTTCAAAAACTCCTCACCCGTATATTCATGAATAGTCGGATTGGCCAATACTGATGTAACAACTCTTAATTCAAATAGGGGATCGGTTTCTGCTCGTTTGACTTCACCGCTGGTTATGAAGAATGATTGTTTTGATCCACTGCATCCTTTGACTTCTATATGTTTAACAGCATCATCTTTTGAACACTCCAAGTCGTAACCACATCTATCTGATTCACGAGAAATAACTGTCCAGCCGTTCCTTTCCATTTCATTTGTCACAACATTAATAGCTGCTTCTTCTACTTCCTTATTATTGGTTGGGTGACCAAAACCGGCACCGAAATCCGAAACAACAACTTCGTTATCTTCATCCGATTCATGTACATCCTCCAGTGTTTCTTCGATCAAATAGATTTCTCTTTCAGTAATTTTTGAAATTTCACCATTAGGCTTAAACATTCCAATATATTTCCAACTCTTTTTTCCTTCATACAGAAAAAATGGAATAGGTCTATTTTGTTGATGAAAACATTCGAAATAGTGACTATTGTTGGGTGACGAGCATTCGATGTTATCTGGAATATTCTCTTGATCTTTGGGATTGAACTTGCTACCGATAACCACTAATCCATCATTTGGATCATAGAAATGAACGAACGGGCCGCGCTCACCTTTCACATCTAAAATATCTGAATTCGGGTGCATATTTAGATATTGTTGTCGGCATTCTTCAAGTACATTATTTGTTGAATATATTTGATCTTTTTCCAGCATTTTGATTTCCTTTGATCATTGCTCTTTCGGAAGATGGATGTGTGATGGCCAGTTATCTTTATCCCATTGAGACATAGGAATGAAATTTCCTTCATCATCAATTGGCGGACCAGGGGGAGGATCTAAACGAGTTTGATAGGGCTTTCCAGTATCAATGGCGGCTTGCATCTCGTCGTAGATTTCTAGGATCGTGTCTTTGGTAATATAACGTCCTTCTTGAATGATTTCTCCGGACTCATTTTTAATTTCAGTGCGGGCAATATCTTTGCGTTTAACGATAGGGAAGGTATCCATAATGTAATCGATTGCTTCGCGCGGAGATGGAAACATTTCGATCAGTTGAAGATTATTTGAATCCCACTCTTTTGGAATGCCTAGATATATATAGAAGTAGGCTGCATCCAATTCACATTGAAGCAGAAATCTACGCTCTTCATTCCAACGAAACGGTGGCCCTTTGTATCCGCAGTCTGAGGAAAACGGTGCCAAATCCCATGCTGTATATATCAGTTCAAGTACACGGAGAAGAATCCACTTTAGAACTGGTATATTAGTATGCCAGTGTGGACATACCGAGTAAGAATTTGGTGATGGTAATGGAAGTTGTTTGAGAATATAGTCTGAGAGATGAATCCCACCAATCATTTGGCGACTTACATAATCGAAAACGAATGAGTTAAGGCCAGAAACAAAAGATAATCCACCTTGAATTCCGTAGTTATAAGGGAATCCAACTCTTAAAGTGAAATCAGAACCAGCACGAGGAATTATAGTGGAACTCACCGTTCTAGCCATCGTGTTTACATCAGTCACATCCTGCCAAGTCAGCAACCACTTATATGGCCATTCCGAAGGTAAACGTGATTCCACAAATACTTTCGGAATCCAATATCTTGGTCTAACAACTTCCGAGGGATTTTCTAATTCACTTACGGTGAATTTTACTGTTTTATTGTGCTCGTAGTATTGCTTTCGGTGGTTAAATTGATCTACCAATTTTGCTTCATACATAGACAGGTTATCGTCAGGTTGTGGATAATCTTCTGATAAAGTACATGCGTCAGTGTTCACTTTTTTATTCATGTCGAAGATACGCCTAACTTTGAGTCCCCAATCGTTTGTGTTACTAACTTCGTTGACAAGAACAGGAATGCGTCTATAAATCGAAGCCACTAGAGATGCATCTTGGTTTGAACGAAATACAGGACACGTACGTGTGTTGGGATTTAAGTTAAATATATCAGCAGCAGTAAGAAAAAAACGTCGTTTAGGGTCAAATGCCTCTTCTATGCTTCGTGCATAGAAGACCATTGAAATGGATTTTAGATTCTGACAATTGATGCCACCAATAGTGATGAGACAAAAACGCGTAGAAGGCTTCACAGCGGGGAAAATTCTTTCCATGTTATCGAAAGAAAGAAGAGAATGAAGTAGGTTCCGCTTGACAATACTCTCAAAAAAGAATCGGGTTGTATTGTCTGTCGCAATGCCTGCTTGAAGAATACAACCTAGCATACCTTGATTATCGAGAATAAACGTATTTAACTCAGCAAAAATTGAGTAAGTGTTAATTTCACCACAACCACACAGCGGATAGCGTCCAGAAGAACGTATAAGATGGTTTGTCCCTTGGATTTGTCGCTCTTGAAATTTGAATAGATTGTACAGGGATGGATCTTCTGATTCCAAATTCTCGATAAGTCTTTGTCTTGCGGCTGCTGTTTTTGCCTTAGCGATGTCGGGTTGGCTTGATGCAAACCACTCATCCTCTTGCATCTTTATGCGTTCCCATGGTGGATTACCTAGAATCACATCAAATCCACCATCCCAGCCAGTTTGTTCATTCTCAGGTAATTGATTTTTTCCAGGTAAATGGAATACATCAGGGTAAGTTAAATGCCAATGAAAGAATTGGTATTGATCAGCAAGTTTTATTATTTCATTTTGGTAAACGGGAGATAATGAATAAGGATTATTTTTAATATTTACAAAGACACTTTGGGTGATAGGATAAAATCCTGCTTCCCGTTTAGCGTTTGATTTCTCCCAAACAAACGCAGCGCACCATGCATCAGCTAGGAGTCGGCCAAATAGATATTGGTCTGATTTGACCATATCCTCATATTGCTTTTGTTTTTTTTGAATTCCCTCAATATCGTCATCCTGGATCGTATCAATTTGCATATAACTGGCGGCCAAATTTCCTAAATCTATCCATGTGGATTCGTCATCCGAAAACAAGAACTCTTGTCCACCTGTTTTCCCCTTTTCGCCTTTTTCTTCTTTATTCCTCTGCTTATATGTTTTACAGATATCTTTATCATCGCCTTCAATTGCTTTGAAAGCATCGTCCGGTATTCCTTCAGATAACAATCGTGGACTTGTTCCGAGCAGACTATTACCACAATGAATACGGTGATCGAGAAAGGATAGGGGTTTTCCTGGTTCGAGCGCTTCCATCCAAAGGCTGACTTTGCATAATTCGGTCGCCATGGGATTAATATCCACGCCATAAATACAATGCCCAATCACATCTCGAAGCGCGTGTTGGTAATCTTCAGGGCTTGACTCTATCTCTCCCGTTCGCGCCCGCGCCAGACGATGCGCAAGCCTGTGAGCAGCCGCAATCAAAAAATGACCACTGCCGCAAGCGGGATCGCAGACTTTAAGAGAAAGTAAGGCTTCTTCTGCTTCTTCTCCTTTTTTCCCTTTCAACCGTTCCTCGACTACTGGGTCTAATGCCGAATCGAGCAGGCATTGCACAAGTGAGTCCGGCGTATAATACGATCCAGTAGTTTTCCGTTCATTGCCTGCCGCCGTAGTCAGTTTGAATTCTTTTGCTTCAACATGCATCGAGGGATGAAGTTCTAAAAGCGATTCGTAGACACTCCCAAGTTCTTCGCTGCCCAAGTTGCGATAGTCCACGCTTCGGAGAACCCGGTCTTGTTCGACATAAGCGATCGCTCTTATCGCAAGTAACAGATCGTCATTTGTAATAAAAACAGGTTCTACTTCTTCATCCTTATTCTCGGTTGTATTAATCTGGTAGGGGCCAAGTAAGTCTTTTGTGCTATTCTCATTCCAGAGAAATGAACCGAGTCCAGGAAGGCCTAATTCAGGACACCCTTCTTTTTGCCCTAGCGCGTTAAACACAAGAGATAATCCATGCCAAAGATCGGAATGTTTGGAGCCGCGAATCCGCAACGCCATATCCCGTAAACGGCGCATAGAGTAATACTTGTCGTACAAATCAGACGCTTCCTCAGGCGAATCGGGAGAATGGAGCAATTCACGATCCTCCGCCACAAACAGAAAAAGCAAACGGTATACAATGCGAAGCAATTGCCGATAAAAATCTTCTTTGGATAACTCGCCGGATTCCTGCAATTTCCGCCGAAGACGGTCGTTTCTGGGGTGACCAATAAAACCCTGGCCAAGCGCTTCGATTGCGCTGGCGACGCCATTGCGCAGATTGTTCAGAATACGCGTTCCTTGCTCCCGTGCAAGATGACTCCATTTTTCAAGCCAGCAATTTTCCGCTTTTTCCGCTTCGATGCGAGATTGATGACACAACAGCCATAAGAGGGCAAAATCTGCATAAACCTCGCCTTCCATCATGGCTTCCAGGTCGAACTCGACGTAGGCTTGGCGCGAAAGAGAGACGTTGTCTCTTAGGATGCGAAGTTGAAGACCGTTGCTGAGAAACGCCCAGAGATGTTCGTTGCTCCGGTTTAAAAACTCTTGAACCATGGAATGAGGGCTGGCTGTGGCAGCGCCGCGCGCCCCTTTCGTGCGTCGGTCAAGCGGCAAGTTACATCCAATTAAATGGATGGGAGTATGGTTGTAAAACCGTTCGATGGGATAAACTCTTTCCTCGATTACAGGAGATTTTTCGGTCAGCAAACGGCCATAATCGAGTTCCTTGAATAAAGGTAAAAGCCATCTTTCATTGGTTTCTTTGGTTCCAGTATCGTCATCTGAAATCGAAGATCGAATTTCCTGAAAAAGCCCCCAATGACTGCGCAATGCGTTCCACGATTGACTAATCGCTTCTGATATCTTGGTTTCAGGGGGGAGATGATAGGTTTCAGCCGTGGCTCCCTCAGCTTTTAAGGAAGCGATCTTCTGTAATATATCAGGAGGCAACACCGCGCCCTCTGAGCGAATTGTTTGAAATTGATTGATGCTTTTAGCCATCGCCGATCCTTCCAGAAATCAATTACTGTCTGGCAGTAAAATAAAGCAACCGAGAATATCCACTGGCAGCATGGTTTCAACACGAACGCGCCCCGCCATTTTTGCGCTACGCCGGACTTTAGTGTGGGAATCTTGCAGGATTTTAGAACGTTGTTTCGCAATCTCGTTAATTTGATTACGAAAAGAATCCACATTACCGATAAAGTGTTGAAGTTGCTGCTTAACCAGCGAGATGGGAAGATTTCCACTTGGATTCATATCCAAAAGGCGTTTTGTCTCGTGTTCAGGCAGCCAAACCGGTTCCGAAAATGAGCCGGTAAACGCAAGCGTACGAACTTCCTCCGCTAATAGCGGATCGTTGGACTCTCCCCTGCGTTGTACGTGAAGCTGATATCGAAAGCGAACAACAAGAATAGATGTTTTCTCTGATACATCTTTTGTTTTAGTTACGCCGCATCGCCGGGCAATGGTTGCTTCGCCTTCCGCTTGAACATCATCCAAAGCAGTTTCTAACGTGTAGGTTGCTAGTCCCTCAATTATTGGATGAGTACGACTGAGGTATAGAACATTGTCTTCAACAGGAAGGTTGAATCGCCCCATGAATGGCTTTTCCTGCGCAATCGCATGTCGAAGGGCTCGACTGGTTTCGTTTGAAATCGAAGCCTCAACTATTTCATTAGCCTTCTTTGTTACTGGTACTCCAGCTAGATGGAGGACATTACTGAAAAACTGTTGGATAGTTGGGCCAGTACCAATGGCCTCACTTACTGAATCTAATTCCGCTTTTACTTCACCTGTTTTTATGGCGTGCTGAGCGAACCGAGAACGCGAACGTACTTCTTTTTCCCTCGCATCTTCCCAGCGGGAATGCAAATCCTCTTTGATAGGTTCCATACCAGGAAGGAACTGTTCATAATTCTGTTTTTGTCCTCCGCGCAATTGCATGCCTTCAAATAAAGCTTTTATAACATCTTCGCTTCCACCAGGAACAGCAATAGAAATACCTAGATCGCTCTTAATTTTCTTGTGCTTGCGCAATAGTACATCCAGAACGATTCCATCGATTTGGTTGTTGACACCGAAATATGTTAGAACGCGAACAGTCTTTTTGGCCTGACCAAAACGATCCACACGGCCTTCTCGCTGCTCGTGCCGCGTAGGATTCCAAGATAGATCGTAATGGATTACTGCGTTAAATGCCATCTGAAGATTGATACCTTCACTCAAGCAATCCGTACAAACCAAAACACGTTTATCAAATTCTGAAAGTGTCGCAATCCGGTCTTCTCTTTCCTTCGGCGGCAGAGTGCCCGTTACAGCCATTATTTCAACTTTGTTTAATGCTTCACGAAGTTGACCGGCGACATATTCCGCCGTATCGATAAAACGGCAGAATAGGATTGGACTGTATCCGTCTTTTACAAGGTTCTTTACAAGTTTGATCGCTTTTTGCAATTTGGCGTCTTTGGCTCCAACTAGTTTTTCCGCTTCACGAGCGAGCCGTTTCAGACGTTGGCTTACTTGGCTTTCTTCTTCCTCCGACGGATTGCTGCCAGGAGTCATGTCGAAGACTTCGGTAATCTCAAGTTCCTCCTGGTCAAGCACCGCTCGACGCCCTAGTTCTTCTATATCCTCATCGTTTTCGGTTTTGGCTGTTACAGATCGGTTTCGAAGCGTCGCGGCAGCAGCAGCCGGACTTGAAGCCATAGCGCGAAGGAGTGCTAATGCCGACCACCATCGGACTCTACGGTTGCGCTTGTTGCCCGATTCATCGCTTACTAATTCGCTTGCAAAATCTAATATTTTCGCAAACAATGATTTATATTCTGGTGAAAGCGTGTAAGTCTCTTCCGCATCTTCACGCTCTGGAAAAGAAGTTTCTATATTCAATTCCTCGTCCATCGCAATCACGTTCCCGCGAAGTCGTTGGACTAAATGTTTGGCTAATTCAATCCGAAGCGCTGAACGGCTCTCAGATTCTATATCGCGAGGCAAATCGGCGAATTTTGTATCGACCAATGAAAGAAGTGATCGAAACGCATCCTCGTTTCCACTATGCGGAGTTGCCGTTACTAGAATCAAGTGTCGGTCTTCATTAGATGCAATTTGTCTTATTAGTTCGAATCTTGCTTGTCGAGCTCGTCCGATCTGTCCTGCAAGAGTACATGTGTGG
The DNA here is from genome assembly GCA_963662285.2 of bacterium. Taxonomy (GTDB): domain Bacteria; phylum Hinthialibacterota; class Hinthialibacteria; order Hinthialibacterales; family Hinthialibacteraceae. The sequence continues at coordinate 309,397 of CAXXMV010000006.1, read as the reverse complement.
GCCTCGTCAACGATCACCAGCTCTGGACATTCTCGTAGAAAATCATCCCTGTGTCGTGTGGATTTTATAAAATCAGTTGAAATAATGACGTGAGGATATCGTTGAAAAAGTGATTCTCCTGGACGGAGTCCTCGTTCAAGTCGTTGTACAGTTGAGCTAAGGACTGTTTCTGTTTCGATGTGGAATTTTTCTGACAGTTCTTTTTGCCATTGTTCTGCTAAATGCGGTGGGCAAAGAATCGCCATCCGTACAATTTCACCCCGCTCGATAAGTTCTTTTGCTATTAGGCACGCCTCTATTGTTTTTCCAATTCCCACATCGTCGGCAATTAAAAGCCTAATAGGATCAAGCCGAAGAGCCATCAACAAGGGAACGAGTTGATAGGGTCTTGGTTCGACGGCAATTTTTCCAAAACTACGAAATGGCCCAGCGGCGGAACGAGTTGATATTCTTGCAGCATCTCTAAGCAACCGGCAAGAATTAAAATCACCTGGGATATCCCAATTCGGTAGCGTAAACGATGCGGACTGCACATCTTCAATTGATGTACAAATCCCAATCACTTCATCGTCGAGACCTCCTATGGGTCTGACCATGAGGACATTGTTACTTGAATCCGGTAATACAACCCATTCGCGGCCACGGGCTTTAACTAGCACTCCTGGCTGAAACAACGTTGTCATACGGTTTCCTTTCTTTGGCCAAATATATCGCGATAGTCATCAAATATCTTGTTCCAATCAGTGGCATGATGAAACCGGATTACTAAGTATCCTGCATCAATAAGCCGCCCTGTGATTTGTTCATCATTTATCTTTTCATCTGGCTCATCATGAATTGGACCGTCGATATACACAGTCGCATTCGCATCCGCGTAGAAAAAGTCAGGTCGAGTAGAACATGATGAAATAAGGTATTGGGCGTGTGTGGGAAGTCTAAGTTGTGATTCATGAACACGCTTAAGCCACTTTCTCTCTAATTCTGAGTCACAAAGGCGCATCAATTCATCCAGGTGATCCACTCGACTACGTCGCGAACCTGAAATTGCCGTTGTAGAAGTGGTTAGTGCTTGTAAAAGTGGAAGGACTAACTGTCTGTCAATGTTACGGTGATCCATTTGATTACCATATTCTAACAGACAGTCATAACACGCAGCTGCGCAGGCATCCGTAGCAAGGTCTTCACCAGTCTCAGGATTGAAATGACAAATAGCAAGCGCCGCTTTCGCAATATTAGAAATAGCCTGAGGTTCTTCTGCAATCAGACGAAGAACACCAGCGCCACCTTCTGATGCTTCATAAAAAAAGAGTTGATTACGATTATCGGTATTAGGGAGAGGATCTACAGCAAGTTCATTTGGCTCAAGTTGGTAGAGTAGTTGAATTCCCTGTTTTAATGCTGCCTGAAGAGTCGCCATTACTTTAAGGTCTTGTTTGCCCTCAAGTTCAAAGGTCATGGCATTACGACTATCCTGGACATAGGGAACCACTCTTCTAACACGTCCTGACATTGGATCTTCTTGATCAGCATCATCTGCATCTCGATTTGTTGCCCAATATCCTCGTTCTACATCAAGCAAAAAACCATGTTCTGATTGATGTCGCCTCTTTCGCCAACCTAGATTGATTCGCCATATCGTTGCTGCATCGCCATAACGCATTGTGGCGATCCTTTGCCCGCCTGTTGTTACTTCAGCACGACGAAAATCAACTTCTCCATTTATTTTTGAAAACTCAAATGTACTTACAACTTCATAACCAATTCGTTGCCGTTCCTCCTCCTCCGATGTTATTCTATCTGCCCGTTTTGCTGTAACATTTTGCAAACGTACCATCTCACGTATTTCATCCGTTGGCAATAATGCTTTCCCGCAACTCTCGCAATTATCTGGTCCTGGTCCATTCGCAACAAAATGCCCATACCCACATAAAGAGCAAACCTTCATTGCGAATTGTGTTAATTCTTGGGTTTCCTCATCAAATGCGAGGTTGACTTTGTTGATTCGATACCGCGATCCTTCATGATATACCATCGCACGTGGTCCAAATTCTGCAATGGCTAAGAATCGAGGTCGTGATAAATATTCGTCCCTACCACGCCTACCACGACGAGCGGGAATAAAAGCAGATAGAGGTAATCGAGGAAAGTTATATCCTGGCAAGAAACCTTCACTGGCAAAATAGCGATAACTATAGAAATCTCCCTCTCGGGCGTTTTGAGGATTTGTTAACAAACTTATTTGAGATTCTGCTTGTGCGCGAAGTCTCTTTGCTCGATCACGATCCGCCTGCTGTCGTGAATGGTCACCGATGATTCGATTTTGCAATTGCCGCTGTTGTACGGCTGCTCGGTACAAACTACGCCAACGGTTGCATGCATCATCAAATCGTTGTTGCAGCCTTCGAAAGACATCGTCCAACCAATCATCTCTGTACCATGATGTCTCATTGAGTTCTGGACCAATACTATCTATAAGATGTTTGGCTCGTTGCATTGCTTTGAGTTTTGAACTGGCATCTGCTAGTTTCTCTTGAACTTGTTCTTTTAAAGGAAGAGAGAGATCATCTTCCGTAACAATTAAAATATCTGCAAGTGTTGAACCTAAGTTCAGCGAGACCTCAGAAAGCCAAATACCATGGATGTGAGCTTCTAGTAGATCTCGATTCAATAAATCAAGACGTGGTGCAGTAACAGCTCCTGATACCATTCGCTCAGGATTTCGAAAATAATACTGATCGTGCGGGCTAAATCCAGAACAATAGGTATAAACAAGAGCAGGTTGTCCACTTCGACCGGCCCTACCACTGCGTTGAGCGTAGTTTGCTGGTGTTGGGGGCACGTTTCTCATATTGACAACATTAAGCTGAGCAATATCAACACCTAATTCCATGGTTGGAGAACAGAAAAGAATAGGCAGTTCTGCCTTCCTGAAACGTTCTTCTCTATCTAACCGTGCATCAGATTGCACTTGTGCCGTATGCTCACGACCTTCAAGCCCTGCCCCAATATCCGCAAATGTTTTGTAAAATTCGACAAAGTACTTATTTCCCTCTGTTTCAACTTCACTCTGCTGAATTATTCGGAGAGGATCAACCATTGGATTTGTACCATCTCCAGGTTTCCATATCATAATAGAAGCAGGTAATTGATAACCTGGGACATCACTTTTATCTGGAGCTGAACGAACTTCTTCAACTAAACCCCATGGTTTCAAACAGCGGAATAAATCGGGAATAATTTCCCCTATAGTTTCAAGTGACAAAGGATCACCTAAATCGGGTAAGATGCCTCTTTTTCGAAGCAGTAATCCAAAATTGCTTCGAGAAGATATACAAATATCCTCTGAGCGTTCTCGATCAATTCGTCCACGTGGCCAAGCAACACCAGATTGAACCATGTCACGCGAATCCTCAATGACCCAAGGTTCACATAAACGTTGTCTGCTTTGTTCGCATATCCGTTCTTGATAATTTGAGTTCAACGCATCTTCTTTGACTACAAGACTTCTACGTATATGATCAAGTAATATTCGAATAATATTTTTTCGCTGTTCAGAAGTCGCGGCAACAAGCATTGGGTGCGCTTCTTTTTCTTGCCAATACTGTTGATCGTTTACTAGATCATCAATTCCAAGATATTCAAATTCGAGAAGGCCACATTGCTCTAAGTTCGGTGATGTAACTCGCCAACCTCGTTGAAGGTCTCTGTAAACATAGTATGAAAGAACTGAGCGTAATGCTCTTCGTGTTTCTTCCAATGCTGGTCCTCGTAGTTCGGAATCATTTGCATAGAGATAAGTAGGGAGATTAATTGCTTGTTCAACATGCTGTACTAATTCGTCATATTTGAGCCCTTTTGGCCCCATCTTACTCATCGCTCGATAAAGTGCGGAACGAATCAGCCCAACTTCAACAAAATCGTTGAAATGGCCTGCTTGCAGAGAGGCATCTTGGCGATTATCTGTAAAACTTAGTAGTTTTCTTGCTGTAGGCTCTAAAGATTCATCTATGCGCAATTTAAGTATTGTTGATAAGGCAAGAATCGTTGTTGCTGTGCTCCTGCCATCAACACCTATTGTTGCAAGTTTAGTTACATCGGATCTTTGACGTGCGTTATAAGTTACACGACAAGCCGGATTCAGACAAAAGCGAAAAGGTGCTTTAACAAAAGCTGTGACTAATCCATGTGCGTCTTCTTCACCATTTGTTCCAATTCTCATTACTTCCGGGACTGGTTGATTTCTCTTGATTCGTCTCTCGCCACGATGAATCTCAATCCATTCTTCAGGGATTCGGTCTAGTACATCATCGGCTTCACCGGTCCATGGGTGATCATCTGAGATGTAGAGATAACCAGATTCAAGATCATCTGAAACACTTATTGCATATTCTTCGCGGGGAATAATTGGTCCTTCTTGTCCCCTGGCAGGACGATCAACTCGATAGTATGGTTGACCACAGTGTCTGCAGAATACCAATGGAAGAAGAATTTTATTACGATCACCTGGAACATATTGTTGTGCTTTTAAGGTAATAATACGGTTGTCTTCAGGCTCCAGTGATGCCCAGACCGTATCTCCACGACTAATAAATTGGTGAAGGCGGAAAGCAAAGACTGGTAAATCTGTTTCAGGATGGCGACAATGGCTCCCTGCGTCTAGATATTTCTGAATCGCTTTTTCACATAACGTTGTCTCTGTCCCCGTAAGTTCCGCTAAGTGGGATGATGCCCCTTCTTCTCCTCTGACAGGCTGAGGAGTTTGTCGAACTAGTTTATTTGTATCTTGCTCTCGACATAGACCAAATGTTTCTTCGATCCATGACGCTAACGGAAGATTTTGAAAATCCTCATATTGTGTCGTTGGTATTGTTTGCAGTAACATTGTATTACGAAGTGAAGATATTATGGACTCATCAGAAAAATTGAATTCCTGTGTCGTTCGTCTTAATGTTTCGCCGATTACATTTTGTACAGGTACTAATTCACCGAAAATTTTTGAAGAAATCTCTGCGACAATCTGGGCTTGTTCTAATGATGAACCAGTAGATGCCATTGTCGCTGAGGTTCCAACACAATGCATTGATTTACTCTGAAATGATTCTCGGCAACGTCTGATTAACATAGCAACGTCAGCGCCCTGACGCCCTCGATAGGTATGCAACTCATCAAAAACAAGAAATCGAACATTCCCAGCGTGTTCTACAAGTTTTCGTTCTTCAATGCGCGTGAGGATGAGTTCTAGCATCACATAGTTGGTGAGTAGGATGTCTGGTGGATGCTGAAGAATACGTTCGCGTTCCTGCTCTCCTTCTTGACCTGTATATCGCGCATAAGTCACTGGAATAGAATCAGCATCGAAACCACGACTCAAAAACTTATCGAGTTCTTCGCGCTGACTGTTAGCCAGTGCATTCATAGGATAGACTACGATTGCTATGATTCCTTTTCCTGATCCGGTTTTAAGAATGTAATCAACTGCAGGAATTATATAAGACAGGCTTTTCCCCGATCCCGTTCCTGTCGTTAAAACGTATGGTTCATCTCTTGAAGCGATTCGAATTGCCGTATCTTGGTGACGATGAAGCCTCAAAGGAATTCCGAAATCATTTTCGTCTTTTTTAATTCGGAAAATCTTCCCGCAGTCTTCATGGAGGATTTCCTCCTTAATCAAGTCATCAATATTTGCCCCTGGTTCAAACGAAGGATTTAATTGAAGAAGTGGTTCAGGCCATAACAAGCCTCCACGTATTTCCTGGTCTACTGAATCACTGATTCGTTTATCTGCAATTCGAATAAAACTCTTAGTATATGCAGCGTAATCAGCAATTAAGCCTTTGTGCAATTCAAATACGTCCATCACGTTTTTCTCCGTATCAAATTCTGAATAACACTCCTGCTTGTGTTCTTAATCAGGCAGCAGAGAGGAGAGTTCTGTTTGTATGGCTTTTGCTAATATGCCCTCCGGATCAATCTTGTTCTGAGTATATGATTCTTTAGCTACTGAGCGTCATTCCACATCACCTTGACCAGGGAATGTTCTTCAGAGTTCTCGAACAACTGCAATTGCATCCTGTGCCCATTTGTAAAATCGTCTTTCTCCCGGTAATATATTTCTGACGAAAGTGGTCTAGCACTTTTACTTAGACTTCGAGCAGGTGACAATATGATTGGATGGAATAAGATAATTTGATATGCCTCTTGTTGATTTAACAAAGTAGGATGTCCAGTTGCTTGTCGAACTTTTCTTGCAGAGATATCTGCATCTTCTTTACAGTCAGTATAATCTTCAAATACGATTCTCTTATCTTCTCCAAGAACCCACCATGGATCTGGACCAGCATTTTCGTCAGTGTTGTTATCGGCAATAAGAAGCCCGACTAAGGTTTTTCCACTTCCCGTTGGCATCTGCATTGCTACGTCTGTAGCATCAACATGCTTCATATAGGTTCGAAGCATATCGGTTTGTTGTGACAGAAGACCTTTAACACTCTGGTTGCGCAAGTCACGGAACAATGCTTCTAGAGTTTTCATAGAGCATTTGCTTCGTTTGTTTAATCTAAATAACATCTTCCCTCCTTGCGACTTGACGGACTTATGAGTAATTCCAGAAGATAGGAATCCATTAATCCCTCTGCCTTTAACTGAGCAATAAATGTGTGACCAAATTTCTATTAGTTTAGGATACTTTGAACCTATAATTGAACTCATCTATTAGAATTGGGCAGGTATGCAATTGACCATTTATTCTTGATGTATTGGTTGTATTCACCATCTCCATGAAATTCCATTTCAACAATCTTTTTATTTGACAGAATTACTCTAAAGGATTTATCTAGAGAGACTTATCATGTCTTTCAAACATAAAGGTAACATAGATTATGATGAATTGCAATTGAAATGGATTAACAATATTGAAAAAATAGACAGATGCTGTTTATGAATACACAAGGTGAATTCATCTGTATCTGTCAAATGTCATCCGACCACCTATAAGAACTTGACGATATTAACTTTATACCATATCTTACTCCCCCAATCAATAGTCATCTTAGGAGCCGTTATAAAAGTGATTCAAGCCGCGATCCTCTCTTTTTAAAAGATTTTATCTTGTCGTCACGATTGGCAGGAGTGACTCTTATCTGAAGACTACGAAACACTTTTGGCCGACAAGAGGATCATGAAGTTGAAATTCCATTTTTTTTACGCTGTCGTAATGCCTGTGGCGAACGAATCCACACCGCCCTCTGTGCAACGATACAAGCCCGTAGTAAGGTTCCTGATGCTGTTCAATACTATTGTCGCATAAACCCACAGGTCAACAAGTGGGTTTTCCATTGGCTGCAAACAGAATAAATGCATGAGAATATATTTGAAATATCAAAGTTGAAAAAAACCAGAACTATTTCAATAAAAACGACTCTGGCCTTCTTCAATTTGAACTTTGCGCATCGTCTTACATTATTCTCCTTTCGATGCCTCGATCCACAGAATTTTTGTTGTCAATTATTACAGAATTTTCAAGAAATTAGTGCTGTAACTTACAATTTTTTGTTTGGTTTTTATTTCTAGTTTTCTTCCAATAAATTGTTTATAGAATTTCGGATCATTCAATTCAGTAATATTATTTATTGAAACACCAAATATTGCGAGATCCTTTATCAGCCGTTTTAAGGGTTTATAAGTAACAACTATATTGTTTTTATGCTCTATCACTAATTCTTCCAATTTTCCGATGATCTTAAGCGTCCACACTAATTGTAAATATCCCTCAGTAGTTTTTTTGAGTTTCATGGCAACAACCGATACGGTATATTTTCCATTTGGGATTACAACAGAAGAAATTGTCATTCTTTCCTTCAATTTTTGATAGAAATCATCAACATTCGCTAATTCTTCTCGATAAGTTATCAAGTCACTCCTTTCAATTGAATTATCATTGTTATTATATGAACAATGGCTTTCGTAGAAAATAATTTGATCATTCGCATTTGATGTACTATCGCTTAGATTAAGTAAAGTACTATCTGATTCTTTATTCATTTGTTAATCTCCTATAATAAGTATACGCACCACCATGAGTTGACAAAAATATTATTTATCTTCGTCTTCAAAGTGGTGCGTACTTTTACTAACTTATCCCGGTTCTGGGTAATGCTGGCTATTTGCGCTTGAGTCTTGTATCGAAAGATTTTCTCTCTCGGATCTTCAAGCATTATTTATAGAATCTCCTTTCGATGCATGTATTCCAATAATCTCCAATACTTGGTTTGACCTTTATACAAACCTGAATTCCAATCAATTGCTGTACGAAATCTGGTTTTTTCAAATCATCCACTGTTGCATTAGGATAACCGCAGATGGATAAATTATCTTTCAGATAACTGTTGTTATCTTTGCAATCAACCCTTGTTATTTGCCAATATTTATCCTGAGGAGCATCAAGATCAATAGGTATCAAACCCCACTGAACATATTCTTTCCCGGATTTTGTATCCAGTTTAACTTGAACATCAAAAATTTCTGCTTTCAATCGATATGGTTGCCTTTTTGCCGCTGCTTCGATATTAGTGTTTTGTACTATCCCACTGTTATTAACGAGCGCTTTCGATTGAACCGATGCGTCCTGAACTATCTTTTGGGAAGCAGACTTACTATCATTTATGACGATTCCACCTTCACGAAGGCCTTTGGCGCAGTATTCAAGCACTGCCGCTATATGATCTTTGTCATAGCGAAAATCAGTAACTGCGCTGGCGCCATTGTTATCCTTCGTTTCTAATACTTCTGTGATTTTTGTATTCATCATTTTATTATCCTCAATTTGATTACTAAATAATTCTTCCTCTGAATATTCAGCGCCTTCGTTAACATCCATCAATCCCATTTTTTGTTCGAAACTGCTTGCTTCCATTTTGTATCTCCTCTTTACTTATTATTTTTGTCTATCGCTGAAAAGTAATACTCGATAGCAATACGAATTAACTCAGAATTACTGATCAGTTTCAAATCTGAGTATTCTTTGACCATGTCATATAGCTTTTGTGATGTATAAAAAGTGATTCCTACTGTATGAATCTTTGGTTTCAATTAAAATCACCTCCTTTTATTGATGCATTATTAAGTATTTCTTATTTGTCCTCAAAAAAAATAATGGTTTGATATTCCATACCAACCGTATGGTCAGTTTGGCTGCTGAATGAGTATCAATTCGTAATGTGTTGTTTGTTTTTTAATTTGTCCTTAAAAAAAATTACGACAAAGAAACCAGTTTAGATTCCAGAATAAAATCCGTCTTTAACCAGAAACAAACAGATCAATTGACAGGTGAGAATGAGATATTGCGGTTGGATGTCAGGGGTGGAGAGGCGGCGTTGGTTGGCGATAACGATGATTATTCAGCCCATGTATCAGAGACTCAAAAATCAACCGGCATGGCGATGTTGCTAATAATTTGGTATTATAGAGCATCTCCCGCAAGCACCCGTAAACCGTCTATAAATCACCTGTATTGAACGTTCTGGCTGGAGACGATCACATTATGCATGGCGGCAAATACAGAATATGAGGTATCGTCAAGAAATTTATTACGCACTAATCTTGAGTTGAGTTACATAAGGAAGAAGATGGTCTGTTAAGGATGGAGTTGTCAGCGTTGTACAATGCCCCCAGTCATCACCACATATAATTTCAACATCAGACTTAATATTGGAAATTATCTCTGCAAAAGCATTGTTCATGGTAGTACGGACTATGCGAGCTGTTTCATATACCAGATCAGATCTCACTTCCAACAGAATTGCATCATGCAGAGTGTGGATTATACGGGCATTCGATTCATCAAGTTGCTTATCCAGTTCAATCAGCGCCAATTTGAAAATATCTGAAGCATTACCTTGAATCGGGAAGTTAACAATCGTTCCATCTCTGGTTGCTTCATCAACAAGTAACCGTCGCCCCATGTGAGTACGAATCTCACAAGATGACCTTGCTTGAGAAATCGTTGAAATAAACCAAGGTCGGATATTGGCGAACATTTGAAAATACACGTCGTAAATTTGTTGGGCTTGCGCTTCAAGGTCAGGATAGTTTGCTCTGAGAATATTACGGATAGTATATTCGTTGCCTCCGTTATGAATGGCATTAACCACCGTTTTGAATACAGATCGATACAAACTCAATTGATCCGTTGCAACTCCCATCATTGCTGCCAATTCTCTGTATAAATCTTTGCCATTATTGAATAATTCAATGCCTCTTTCATCATTCGCTAACCCCATGAGAATACGAGGTTCAAACGCTTTGTAGTCGGCTTCAATCAATTTGTATCCCTTTGGCGCTTTGATCATTGCACGAATCTCAGGTTTTTTTAGCAAACTTGAAATAGGAGTCTGTATGCGTCCTGTATGAGCACCAATCACCTTGCTTCGATAAAAGTACTTGGTCACTCCATTCTTTGTTTGCAGGGCTTTCTTGATACCCACAATGGTTGTTTGCTTTGTATCATCAGGGATTTTATCAGCATCAATAGTCAACCCGTGATGATCGATCTTGCTTAATACGCGGGTTGCCTGTTTTTCCAGGTTAACGATCTTTTGTAACCCCTGTTTTTGAATCTGGTCTAATTGCTTCTCATAAATTGGCAAGAGTTGATATATGTCGGATGATGGCAGCTTATGGAATGGCAGACTGTATACATCGCAAAGTAATTTCCAGGTTATCTTTGGACGATATTTTTTGTTTTGAATGATACGCTCGATCAATGTTATGTCATGGAATTGTAGTTGATGCAGCTGCGCGTTGTGGTTAAGTGAATCAATCAGTGGCCATGAATCATTGGTTAATACGATCTCCTTGGTTTTAATATCATCTTGAACACCGTCCATTGTATGAGAGCAGGGCATGGTATTGGATGTATATTGATTGGAGTCTTTTTTTCTATCCGGGTAGTAAGCAAGAAAACAATTGTCCGGGATTGATGGTAATTCAAATGAGGACGGTTGAAGCAGACTGTATTTATCCGGGATGAACGTTTTTATAATTTTTGATGCTGCTAAGACTGTGTAAAACTGGATGACGCGATGTTTGAGTCCAACACCTTTAATTTTCTGGTTTCCATAATGAGACAGGTTCACTTCAAATAAATCAAAAGTTGGATAATCAGTTTGAACAGTTAATAATAGGGAAGACCATTGATTAGACGTCAGGGTTATTGTGGTATCATTGTTATGACTGGAGATAATGTTTTTCAAGTCTGGTAACACATTAGTAAAGGGGTAATCATCCCTTTTAGTATTATATATAGGGATGATTAACCTTTTGTCTATATCCATCATGTACAGAACATTTATATTTACATCAGCACAGAATGAAGACCTGATTATCTTACCATGGACTGCATCGGAATTAACCTTGCACCATGTTGTATCTTCAACAAATCCAAGTACTTTACTACGAAACTTATTGTATTGCGCTACTTTTGTCTTCACATACATATTCAGAGCAAACCCAATGTCCTGGTTAAAGAAGCCGACTTTATCAATGATTGACTTGATACGCTGCACACAGGATTCTACCCGATTCATTCTTTTTGACTGATCAATAACGTTTGTTGGTTGACCTAAACATTTTGGCCATATCTTTGACGCCAATACAATTTCTGGATTATTTGTGCGAATTGGACGTATGCGATGAATGGATTGATACAACTCACTTGCCATGCGCATTTCAGTCCAGTAACATGATAAATCTTCTGCTTCGTCTGAATCCAGCAGTATCAAAGAATCCTGTATCGACTCATTGGGATTCTCATAGGGTAAGCCAATTGCCATAACAGCACTGCATGATTCGAACTCGTTAATCCCTCTTGGGCCGTGGTAATAAAACCCAACATACTCTTTACTTGGATCAATGGCGCTGCACATCTCCATTATTTTCGTTCTCATGAAATCATAAGTCAGCACCATTACTTTTTGACTTGATATTGTTGCAATCATTTTTGTTAGCAAGGCTTTCAACTCTTTATCCGTCATTCCCCGCATACTGACTCTGCTGGCGCTTCTTTTGAAATGAATGCGCTCACCCTCCCACTTAACATGGATGGTAGTTGGTACAATTGTTCTGGCTAATAATCGGTTCACGACCTGAGTGACGGCGGTTGCGTCCAAAACTTTGACCGTAGCGCCAGTAAATGGGAATGTCGATATGCTCTTATATGAAAATGCAGCCCCCTGTTCGCCAACCTGAAAATATGAAAAAATGCCATCTTCAACTAATCCTTTAAGCCAGTATTTTGTTTTGTAATCGATATTTTTACGAAACAGCGTTGATGCTGACAGTTGCTTAATGACCTGTTTGATTCGATCTTTGGTTTCATCTACAGTCTCATTGAATGACTTAGCCAATATATTCAGAATGGTATCCGGCTTAACTTCACTTGAATTCATCTTGATATCGTCCCCCAGCAAAAGTTTGGTATACTGGGAGCCTGATTTGAAATAGTGATTCACGATCTCATTGGCCAAATCGATAATTGCGGTAACCGTCGCTAAACATTTATTCGATAACACTCCAAGTAACTTTTGCATATCTGTCATACGGCATGTATATTTGTTCAAGAGACCTTCCTGGAGATTTTCATCCAATATAACCAGATCCACATCTTTGAATTGTTTCTTCAGATACGGCAACATTGCGTGGGTGCAAAAGTAGACGCCCGCTTTAATGTTGCTACGCTCTTGATAATACTGGCAACCATCTCTATCAGGACACGAGTTGCATACGTATTGAGCCGGTGGATACCCCCGATTGGCTACACTCTTGAGTTTGTCTTTCTGTGAGCATAATTCATCACGGGAACTGAGCAGATGACCAGGCAGGATTGGATTCATACTTATGTATTGCTGATAGGCTTCTTCTTTTTGGTCTCGGTTGCGGCAACTATAAAGTACCAGTTTGGATTCTGATATCTGCGCAAGATATTTACATGCCAGATAAGTTTTCCCTGATCCCGGCGTCGCTGATATGATACTGTCAGCGGCCTTATTTAACTCGTCAGTGATAGCATTCTGGGCCACAGCCATATCGACGTAATCTGTAGGATTCATCCAAAGCGGTGAACTCCATTGGCCTGCATGATTGGATATCTGTAAATCGATTTTTGACCATTCATGGAACGGCATACCCTGATTCGCCGGACAATTGCCGCCATGGCAACGCAACGTGTAATGGGGAGGATAAGCCCATGCGTTGACCGTTCTTTTTCCACAAACAGGACATTCAATGTTTTTAAAAGATATAGCCATTCGACTCCCACGATTTTCGATCTTGTGGTTAATATCATTCTCTGTGAGTAATTCAGACATCTCTTCTAACGCCATTGATTTTTGATATTTATGGATAAAGGTAAGATCGGTCAGATGAAAATTGAATTTTGATGAGGGCGAAAGGTATTGATTAAGTGTGTTAAGAAGATTTCCGTGAGTTGTATTCAATCTTATAAACCGCAAAAATGTTTCTAAATAAAAGATATAATCGACTGGATCAGGATTACTGTTAGTCTCCCGTAAATAATCGTCAACCGTAAAAGTATTATCTAGAATACGGCTTGGGTTAACAATCATTGAGTGACGATCTACTGGCGGCTTTGAGGTTTGGTTAATGTTTCCTCGATAAGCGAATAACTGATGCGGCTGTTTTATGTCACGGATGGGTTTGAAATCCAAAAAACTCATCTCTGCTTCTAGAAAGTTAATGTACGCATCATAATATTCTTTGCTGACGACCAGATTAGAAACAACTCTGAATCCTGTTCCACCAGTTGCGATATACATACAATTGCCGTATACAGCTATTTTTTTCAAAATTCTCGTGACCATACACGCCTGGCTGATTGCGCTCTTAATTTTCTCACGCTCGTTATTACCCTCGCCATCAATATCCATATAAAGAAAATAAGCCGGATCATTGTCTATTAGGATTTCTCTTTTGATATAAATCGCGGTATCGCCAGAATGCAACTGAGGCTTACTTTGTTCTAAGTGATTGATGTAATCATCTCTGTCGACTGGTTGATAAGGGCCATTTTGGCGTAGACAGTCCTTGGGTGTAATACTGATTTTGTTCATAAGCATTTCTCCTGAATTGTTGGTTGGGGATTAAAAAAAGGAGTAGTGCGGCGGCGCCAACTGGGGAGATAAACCAAGGTCATCACCGCAATGAGGGTTAACAGTTCATTACTTCTTTATACTTTATTGTGTTTTTAAAATCAAAACATAAGAATTGCGCCGTCAGAATGAAGTCTGGAGTGTGAAATATATGGAATTATGGAGATTTTTGGTATTATTTCAGAAAAAGACAAAAAAAGGGCAGGCTACTTAATAGCCCAACTTTGGATAATATTTGATTCATGTACCCCGATTTTAGGTTGATACTTACCGTTTCCAACGCGATATCTTCAGTATTTCCGAATGATAGACGTTATCAGACGTGTTGATCTATAAATAGATTTTGATAGAGTAAAACTGGTGATAACAATAGGTTGGGCAGTACAGGATATAGAAATCTACCAACTTATGGATATCAAGTCAAACTCTTGGATATTAGAACTCAGGTCAGCGAAGATGGGATCACTCAAAATATTGGTTACTTTCGAAGCATTCTATTGACATCAATTGGTATTATCGTAGAGATCAACAATTTATTAGATCATTAATACACTGAACTTTACCATACAACCAAATTGTGGAGAATGGATTAATCTCGGATATTGATTTATGGTTTGATCCGTGCTTTGGATAAAAAAGATATTATCCATTACCAGGAGTATTGATAATGAAATTAGTTCTACCAAAGAACCTTAATAGTCCAAATATCAAGGATAAAGAATGTGTAATCGTATTTGAGCGAAGTAATGAATATCCCCCAGCAGTATATGAAAAAAATCCCACAACCCAAAATGGAAAAATACTAGTAGAATCAAAAAAGCAAGCATGGTCTTTATTGGAAACAAAGGATCAAGAACTCCTTTATGATAATATTCATAGTCGTTTTCTACCTGATGAGAATTTTTTTGAGGAGCGCCTGCTGATAGATTCTCGTTCAAAAGATGCAAATCAAATATTTCACTATGATAATATTATCTACCATGTTTTTCGCGAATTCATAACTAACAAAGACCCCCTAAAAAATAAACATCCGTATAGATGCAAAATCTTTCTTCTAAGCAAATATAATAATAGATTCCGTCTTTTTATTAAATCTGATAAAAAAGAAATTCTACGTTGTATTGTTAGTGATATTAATCATCATGAATTATCGAACAAAATAATTAAACTCTCTAAAGAATGGTTATCATTTGATTTTAATACAAATTCTGTTATCCCATATTCATATGAAGAAGGCAAACAAATATTGATATTCTTAGAGAATGAGAAACAAGAGCGAATGCCAATTCATCGTTGTTATATTAGTGATTTATCCAATGTTACTTTAATTTCTAAAGAAGAAGAGGCTAAAAAGTCCAGACATGATATTATCATCGACATTCAAACTGATATTGCTTATTGTAATTTCAAAATGGAACAATGTAAGTATCTATTAAATAGATCTGTCGATTATGTAGCACAAGAAACAAATCCACTTTTTGATGCATTTAAGGAATCCATAAACCTGACTAAAGCAAAGATACCTTTACCTCAAGAAAAGATAGAAATTCTCAAGATGCATGGAGTGCACATTCAAACTGAGCCTGAATTAACGTGGAACGAAGCAATGCTTTTTTATTTGTATGCATTAAAAAATAGAAAAAGTTTTTTGTTGTTAAAGATTGGAGAATGTAAGTCAGCCGAAAACATTATTAAAGAAGTAATATATAATCCAAAGAACAACAAACAATACTCACAACACCAGGAAAAATTATATAAAAATGAGACAAATAGTTTAATCAGACAATATGAAAAGTCTAAAAAAGTTATGGAATCAAACAAAGAGATTGAAAAAATCAAAGAAACAGATGATTGCTTCAAAAAATGGTTAGGTGAATCAGATATAATACATCGATTAATGAAATCTACGTTGAAACGAAGTAAAGACAAAGAACTTGTATTAGTATCTGGTGAATCAGGCACAGGTAAAGAATTTGTCGCTGAAGCAATCCATGAAATTCACTATCCCGAAACTCCGTTTGTAATGGTGAATTGTAAAACATTTACTGAGACATTGGCAGTATCTCAGCTTTTCGGTTATGAAGAAGGTTCACATAACAGTGCTAACGAGACTACAGGCGGTTTTTTTCAAGCAGCAGACAAAGGAGTTTTGTTCCTCGATGAATTTCACTTACTATCTTTACATGTCCAAGGTATGTTACTCCGCGCAGTTAATGACGTGGATAAAATGGAAGTTATGAAGATTGGTGCAACAAAACCGGACAAGATAAATGTTAAAGTTGTTTTTGCTACAACAAAAACTAAAGAAGAATTGTTAAATGCAGAAGATCACACAACGTTCCTTCCTGATTTAATTAACCGATTAAATCCATACAGCACTATAGTCGTCCCCCCGCTACGAGATAGAGGATGGGATCGTTTAAGAATTCCATATGAATTTATCAAAAATAAATCTATCTCAATCCACCCTTATGCCCTTGCGTTGTTGGGAGAGGTAGAATTAAAGAACAGTAATATTCGTGCTAGTCTGAAAATCATAGAGGCGCTCAAGGATCAGATGGAGATTGATAATATGCAGGAAATTGATGGGAGATATGTCCGTAATATACTACCTGAATCTAGAGAGATAATCCCAGAAGCGACAACAGTTATGGCAGCCATGTTATTGCTTAATCCCAATGTGTTTGATAATCCTGATAGTAAAAAGCGTGGCCGTCCACGCTCTTTGTCTGATACAGAGAATAATATCAGGAAAGAGTGCTGGATAAGTGCAAATAAAAATCCACAGAAAGCTGCTGATCTTTACAAGAAAAAAACGGGAAATCATATGAAACGACAAACTATGGCTTCATGGGCGAAAAAGAATATGAAAGAAAACGATGAACCATACGCCTGCTGATCCATTGTTTATAAAAAATAACGTTGTAGAGCAAAATATCAAACAACGTATATCTTCAACCGTGTTCACGTGTTCATATTCATATGGACATGAACGTGTGAACACGGTTATACTGGGTATATAATTAGCGCATAAATCAAAATCAACGTTGATTCTACGTTTCCTCAGGATAATGAATTTGTTGGGCGCACGAAATCCATTGTCCGCGTAGATGGTTGAGAATTCCCAGCACGTCGGCCCTATGGTAATAAAGGCTTATCTCCATCAGGCTTCTAATAATCCTATGGAATCCAGGCAACATGTTCGTTGGCTTAGTTATAACGCTTACATGACAGCTCCTTAACACCAACGTTGAATCAATTTTCCTATTTTTGCGCTCTCCAACTTACAGAATCCGCGATAATGCTACCTACCTATACCGCTGGGATTCAAATCACTGAAATAAGCAATTCTAAGATATGCCGCTCCGGCAAAAAGTCAGCGGTTAAAAAGGCAGTTTTTTCTTGACTGAACTATCATATTGCGCTATACTTAACTTGTGTAAATACAGCGTGTAAGGTCGAATTATGAGACGCATCGATTCCCCCCAACAAGACTATTTGATTGATCCATTTTATTTTCTGGGCGACAAACGGAAAGACCTTCTTCGAGGTGGTTGGGCCCTGTTATTCAGAGATGACTTATTTCACAAAATCCCTGTAGATGAGATCAAGAAATATTTTCATGAGACTATGGGACGTCCTACCAAAGAATTACGGACTGTTCTCAGTGTTTTGATTTTACAACACATGTTCGATCTCACTGATGATGAGACTATTCGCCAATTTGCATTCAACATCGAATGGCATTTCGCCTTAAACCTTCGCTCGGAAGGTGATGAAACGAAATATGTATGTGAACGAACATTACGCGCCTATCGTTTGTTGATGGTAAATCATAAAATTGATGTAATTCTTTTTCAATTGCTGACTGACAATCTGCTCAGACAATTTAACATCCCTACTAACAAACAGCGTTTGGATTCTACCCACATTCGTTCCGATATGCAGCGCTTGAACCGCTTGGGTTTGTTCCAAAGAACCATTGAGAAATTTTTGAAAGTCATGCGTCGCGAACATTCCCGGATATTAAAAAGTAAAATTGACGGCGAACTGGTCGAGCGTTATCTGGGAGAGAAAAACGGTTATTTCGCCCAGGTCAAACCTTCAGAATCCAAGGCGGCGTTAGAGCAGGCGGCGGCAGATTTATTAGTGTTGGTGGAAACTTTTCGCACCCACCGCAAGGTGCGCGGCATGGGCGTTTTCGGTCTGTTGCAACGTGTGCTGAACGAACAATGCGATGTAAGCGGCGAGGCGGATGACGCGAAGGTTGAACTCAAAGAAACCAAAAATGTTTCAGCCGACAGTCTGCAAAATCCTTCCGATCCCGATGCGGGATATAGCGGCCACAAGGGAGAGGGCTATCAAGTGCAGTTGGTAGAAACACATCAGGATGCCAAGGACGAAGGCGAACCAACACAACCGAATTTAATTACTTACATTGAGGTTGAATCGGCCAATTGCAGCGACAGCGATGCGTTGCAACCTGCCATTGAAGATATGAAAAAACGCGGTTGCGCTCCAGACGAATTGTTGGCCGACAGTTCATATGGCAGTGATGACAATGTACAAAAAGCGGCGGCGGCAGGGATTGACTTAATCGCTCCCACCTTGGGTAAACCGAAAAGTAAAGAGAGCATGCTGATCCTGGATGATTTTTGGCAGGATGAAGAAACGGGTGAAATATGTAAGTGTCCCGGCGGAGAAGCCCCGTGCGAAATCCGCAGAGGGAAAAACGATAAATTGAAAATCTATTTTGATCCGGCGACTTGTGAAGCGTGCGATCATCGGGACTATTGCTGCGTGGGCTTGAGTGATGATCATAAGTTGGAATATACCCCGAAGCAATTGCGATTAGCGCAACGGCGGGTGTCGGAGGAGTCGAAAGAGTTCCGGGAGAAATACCGGATGCGTTCGGGAATCGAAGCGGTAAACGCGAAACTGAAACGAAAGTTGGGAATAGGGCGCTTGAGAGTGAGAGGGCTGGCAAGAGTGCGCCTGGCGGTGACGTTAAAAGTGCTGGGCTGGAACATCTTTCAGGCGGCGAGAGCGTAAAAACGCCCGTTTTTCGCCATTTTCGATGTATCAATCACTCTGGATTCTGATAAAGCATACATTTACAATCCGGTTCTTCATCAAGCCTGACTTACATGCTCCACCGTGGATGAGGAAATTGAATTTCGGGATAAATCACGAATAGGACTTTTTACTGGTGCGTCAGATATGCAAAATCTAAATAACGAAACAGTAAAAAATCAAAACAGTTTTCATAACCACAATATCTAGTGATTATTATAAAGTTTGATATACAAGATATAGTGTGATCTTTGTCTTCCGTCCACTTTTTGCCGACTCGTACTCCTACGCCACTATACGAAACATAACTACATCAATACTAGAATTTATGAAACCTAATTATAAGTCAGCCATGCGAATATACATTGTAAATACAATATATAGAACAACTTAGTGCGGTAAAAATGTAATAAACTGTATCCAAGCAAACTATATAACCATCAGAAAAAATTAGATTTGTAAAAATATTACTTAATAAGATTACCCTACTACGCAACCTAAATACACACTATATGCAAGTTAAATAAAAAAATATATAAGTCTATGAATATCAGCATAATAAGCCATGTTGTTATATTGGCATAGCAATTGCTCAATATATGTATGAATTACAAAAAATAAATAGAGGAGTATAAATTATGAAATTAGAAAGACAAACAGAAAAAGTAAGTATAACTGATTATTGTTTTGATGAAGTGGGTCAGGAACATATGGTATTTAAAGGAATAGTTATATCTAGAGAAATTTGTTTCCTCAATTTCGGTAGATTACCCCAGCCAACAACCACAGTAATAGAACTTGTTATTGATACAGGGAATAAAATTATTTCTCTATCAATGTTAAATCACGGTAACGTCGAGAACTTTATGAGATATCTCACCCAGTTAAATGACAGAGAATTATTAATTTCTGAATATATGATTGAGGTTACTATGGATCTTATTACATCCATGGATGATCCCTACGGTTCCTTCAAGTTCAAATGTGTTGAACCTACTTACAGACAAAACTTTCTACGTGATGAATTCAAAAACGGGTATTTGTTTTTATAAATACCTGCACCCATCAGAATGAGGAAAAATATGAAAAAATACAATAAACAAACTCTTGATATTATCGTAGAGAAAACTAAGGCCCATTGGGTATCCGACAATCAATGGAGTGGTTACTGCCTCTCTCATGACGATCAAACGGAAAGTTTATCAATAGGGATAAGCAAAGAAAGCGGAAATATACTTTTGAAATGTCATGCGGGCTGTGATCTTAACCAGATTTGCGGGTCTCTTGTGATCCAGCAATCGGATCTTTTTCCAAATACTCCCGCTCCGGTTATTAAAGAAATATACGATTATCGAGACAGCGCGGGTGAACTGGTATTCCAAGTAGTTAGAAGAGAACCAAAAGATTTCCGCCAGCGCCGCCCTGACGGGAAGAGTGGATGGATATGGAACACTCAGGGAACCAATAAACCTCTCTATCAATTACCTGAATTGATATCATCAGATCCCGATAAACCGGTATTCATCCCTGAAGGTGAAAAGGATGTACTGAGGCTACAATCCCACGACTTAACTGCAACATGCAATGCTGGCGGCGCCGGTAAGTGGGAAAAGGAATATAACGGATATTTCAGGAACAAAGATATTTGTATCTTGCCGGACAATGATCCTTCGGGTAAGAAGCACGCCGAATTGATAGCCTCATCACTTTCAGGAATCGCAAAAAGCATAAAAATCCTCTCTTTGCCAAATCTGCTGGAAAAAGGAGATGTGAGTGATTGGTTTGACATAGGCGGGACAGCTGAAAAACTCATTGAAATAGCCACTGCTACACCTCTTTATCATTCACGGACGATTATTAAGCCTTGTAATATCGCAGACTTTTTGCAGATTCAATTTCCAGATATCAAAAGCATTTTAGATCCATGGCTGCAAGAAAAGGGTTTGGCCATGATTTACGGTCCAAGAGGCCGTGGAAAAACTTTTTTATGCGACACCATGGCATACGCAATTGCTTCCGGAAATGAATTCTTAGGCTGGCAGGTGAAGAAACCTCATCGGGTCTTGCTCGTGGATGGTGAAATGCCAGCATCTGTGTTACAGAAGCGTCTGGCACTGATTGTTAAGGGTTTCGAGAAAGAACCACCGTCCAGAGATTATCTTCAAATTCTCTCATCGGATATGTTTGAATGCGGTATCCCCGATTTAGCCTCTCCTGAAGGTCAGCGTGTCATAGAAAACAACTTGGCGGGCATTAATCTATTGATACTCGATAACTTGAGCACTCTCTTCCGACGAGGGGCTGAGAATGATGCAGAAAGTTGGGCTCCTATTCAGGAGTGGATTCTGTCTTTACGCCGCAAGGGAATCGCAATGTTAATGGTTCATCATGCGGGGAAAGCGGGAAATCAGCGTGGTACATCAAAGCGTGAAGATGTCTTAGATACAGTCATATCCCTCCGTAACCCTCCGGACTATATAGCCGAAGAAGGATGCCGATTTGAAATCCATTTTGATAAAGCACGGCATCTTCATGGGGATGACATTGTTCCATTTGAAGCCCAAATGTCAGTTGTTGATAACGCCATTTTATGGACACGTAAAGAGGCGGGACCGAGTGAAATGGAAACAATAATTGAATTACTACAAGAAGACAAATCACAGAGAGAGATATCCAAAGAACTGGGTATAAGTCTTGGTAAAGTTAATAAGTTGTGCCAGGAAGCCCGTGCTCAAGGAAAAATCGCAGCATAAAACATCATCAAATCCCGTTCATTTGTACAAACCTATAGGGCCGTGAACAAGTGAACGCTATAAAGGAGAATATGCTATGTCGCTAAAAGATCTAGCAAACAATGTATTAAGAAGGCATAAAGAACTCTCAGAGGATCGAATTTGCGATTCTTTCAATCCAGACTGTCTTGATAAAACAGTAGTTCCGATAAGCCCGCACGATGTTATAAGTTTACTAAGTGCCTCAAAACTCTTAGTTAATGATAATATTGAAATCCTGTATATTACGGACAAGCAATCGGCGGATGATTCTGTCTTAAAATTGGTGGAACATAAAGGCTTTATGGGTTTCGACATCGAAACCTCCAAATTAGCGCAGTACGCAGAACACGCCCAAACAGGACTAGAACCCCATCTCTCCGAAATCCGATTGGTTCAATTGTATGGGGGTGGTGACGTTGTATATGTTTTCGATGTGAAAGCGTTAGGCGGTATAAGCATTTTATCTCCAATATGGGATTTGAATCTGGTTGCCCATAATGCCAAATTTGAAATCAAACATCTGATCCACGCTGGGATCAATATTCAAAACATCGACTGCACGATGCTTCAAACCAACGCCTTGGCTGGAGCATTACCGAAACTTTCGGATTTAGCCAGGTCTCTATTAGATTGGGATATTGATAAAGAATTGCAAACATCCGACTGGGGAGCCGCAGTACTCACGCCAGAACAAATTGCTTATGCAGCGTTGGATGCTGTGGTAGCGCTTAAAATCTACCACATACAAAACCCAAAACTGAAGCATGAGAATAAGGATCAAGTATACCGGCTTATGCTGAACGCATTGCCTTCCATCGCCAAAATGGAACTCAATGGCATTGGATTCGACAGTGCGGCACATAACCTTCTTCTTAATCAATGGACAACCGAACAAAAAACCGCCGAAA
The DNA here is from genome assembly GCA_963662285.2 of bacterium. GTDB lineage: Bacteria > Hinthialibacterota > Hinthialibacteria > Hinthialibacterales > Hinthialibacteraceae. The sequence continues at coordinate 286,480 of CAXXMV010000006.1, read as the reverse complement.
CAGATTTACGCATGATCGTCGGCGCTGAAATTAATTTAGCAAGTCCCAAACAAGTTTCTGAATGGTTATTGAAAAATTTGGGTGTTGAGACATCAGCGAAATGGCCCAAAACTAACTCTGGACAATTAAAAACCGATGCAGCGACCTTAGCACAATTTTCTAATCAACCTTTAGTTCAACCTCTCCGTAACTATAAGGAATACTCAAAAAAAATCTCAACATACGGAGAGAAATACTCCACATATATTAATCCAGTAACAAATTTAATTCACGCTAATTTTAAATTAGGGGGAACTGTTAGTGGACGCTTGTCCTGCTCAAAACCAAATATTCAAAACCCCTTACGAGGCAAAGAATTCCGGTCACTGTTTTGTGCATCACAGAACCATGTGTTAGTCGTTGCCGATTACAGCCAGATTGAACTTCGCGTCGCTGCTCTGGTCTCTAACGATCAAAACATGTTGGCGGCGTATACACAGGAGATCGATTTGCATCGAAAAACGGCGGCTGCCATCGCAGGACTATCGATAGAACAAGTTTCTGACGAACAGCGTCGGTTAGCAAAAGCCGTAAACTTTGGGTTGTTATATGGTCAGGGAGCCAAAGGATTGGCCGCATACGCAAGGGCTAACTACGGTGTTGAAATGTCTGAAAGCGAGGCGGAGAAAGCACGAACAGCCTTTTTCTCCACATACCCCGATCTACGAAATTGGCAGCAGAAGACAGCCAAGAGAGCAGAATTAGACATGAAGGTAATTACTCCAGGCGGGAGAGTGAGAGATTTTCGTAAGGAAACAAAGGGTTACAGGTATACAGAAGCCTTAAACACTCCTATTCAAGGCGGTGCTGCTGAAATAATGTTGGCTGCGCTGGCAGCATTAGAGCATTCGCTTAATGAAACTGGTATTGATGTAAAATTGGTCAACGTAATACATGATGAAATAGTATTAGAGGCGGCCAAAGAGGTTTCAGAGCAGACAAAAGAGATTCTCCAAAAAGCCATGATTGACGGTATGTTGAAGATATTTCCGGATGCCGCAACCAATGGATTAGTAGAAGCAAACGTTGGGGATAACTGGGCTGATGCGAAATAACAACGGTTCAAGAAATCAATAATGATAAAGATCGATCCTCATACGCTATACGACTCCAAAGAACTTAATGAAATCCTTCGCGGTTTCGTTAAGTTGGAGTCGTTGCGGGAATTTGGATTGGTTGGACTGCCTGGAAAAGGGTATTGGGGACAGAACGTTATTGACTCTTTAACCATATTATGTCAACATCTTGCTCGTCAACGTGGAACGGGCAAGGTGGTCAGAAAGGAGAATCACCTTGATAAAGAACCCGAGTTCTTTGAAAAACGAAGCAAACAAATACAAAACAGACAAGTTCACACTCCATCAAGAAAAGCCGGGGCGGTGGAAAGTCAGCGGCAGAGATTCCAACGGCAAGTATCGCCGGATTCGGTTTGATGCCAAAGACTTGAATGAGGCCATGACTCTCGCGAACGATGTCTTGGAGGAACAAGCCACACCGGCTAATATCCCATGGCAATCCGAGACTGTCGAGCATATACAAATCAGCGATGCTTTGCTGCGAGCAGCGAAAGATCGTACTTGGACGGATAAAAACCGAAAGAAAGATGAATTTAATTGTGGTTATTTTCTCAATTGGGTTGATCATAAAGGGTTAACTTACTGGCATGAACTGCGGTATGAGCAAATGCTTGAGTACAAAAAATACCTTATCGATAAAGGATACGCGTATGATACTGTGAGGCTATATTTTCAACCAATCCGACGAACATCTGTTTGGATGGCAGCAAATTGGCCGAATCGTTACATAAATATCTGCCAAGCATTGAGAATATCTCAAAAAGATGTCAGTAAGAAAACCTACAAGAGCAACAGGAATCCTTACATGCCTATTCATGAAATCCTTGATTTTATGGACTGGATGGATCGTAACAATAAACCTGTCAGTCTTATCATCGGTGTCGCTCTTCAAGGTTTGGCAGGGCTTCAGATGCTCGAGGCAATACGATTGACAATAGATAAATTCAATGGAGAGGAAGGAACGATTATCATTGATGGTGTTGTAAAGAATGATTATCGAATTCGAAAGATCCCCATTCCTAAAGTGGTTTCATGGCTTATTCGGAAAAACGGGGTAGTGTCCATGTATTCGGACAACGAGCAATATGGAAAAGCGCTTAGAAGAGTGTTGGATGAATGGAACCCAAAATCAGAAATAAAACCCAAAGATTTTCGCAATACGATTCAGACATCTGCTATTGATGGAGGATGGGATTCATACTTTCTTGACCGTTATGTTGGACACGCTCCAAACACGGTACGCAGAAAACACTATTTCTGCGATAATGAAGAGCGTTTGATTCCGTTGCTTAGGGACAATGTAATCAAGTACATTGAGAAAGAGATATCATCTTGGAAAGCCCCTACGGATACGACCATTTTACCGGGTCCAAGATTGGTAGTGAACCAGTAAGATTGCACGATCATTGCACGATTAGGAAAAAATACAGTTGAGGAGTATATCGTAACTCAAGTAAAATCAAAGTACGCCCAGCAGGACTTGAACCTGCAACCCTCTGCTTAGAAGGCAGATGCTCTATCCAATTGAGCTATGAGCGCATTTTTAATTTCATATTTAACTAACAAAACAATGAGTGAGATTATATCTCCACATCGACGCCTGTGAAACCTGATGGATGCAGACAACGATGTTTTTTCTTAATTATCTTGACTTTGCTCTTTTACTTTCATTACTCCGCTAATTTGATCCAGTTGTTTGGTCACCTTATCGATATTAAGAACATTGTCGATCACGATTGATTCATTCTGTTCTGCGAAGGAAAGGATTAGGCGTCCGGAACGTACAAAAGGTAAGTAATACTCAAAAACATCCTGGATATCACGGGTATACCGCATCCGCATGGTTGGAAAGCGCTGCTGACGCTCCAGCAATCCGCCCACTACCAATATCTCATTTGATTCAACCCGCACGTAATGAAAACGTACGACAAACAGGCTGATTACCATTAATATTATCCAGATCAGGCAAATCAGCATATAAAACTGGGGGTTGGCCATGGGAGATAACGAGGCGATGCTGGAAAAAACTCCCGGCATAAACTCATAGCGCTGATTAATCAGTATCAACAATAAGCATACGATCAGCAGCGAAGCAAAACTAACTAGCGCCCAACGAACTTCCAGATCGACGCTCAAAGTAAACAAAGAGAAAGCAAAAACCAGCAAGAATAAGGCCCCTAACAAGCGATCCCAAAACAATCCATCTACTAGTTTTTCTGATTGTTCCAATACTACAGCTTGATCGACTACGCCTGACGCCAATTCATTAACCGTCTTGATTGCGGCATCAACGCCTGCTTCAACCTTATCGATAGCTGCTACTGGATCACCGCTGACATCGGCTTGCACTGCCTGATCAGCAGGTTGATAAATTTTGTGCAGCGCATTCACATGCGGTGCGCTGCCGACGAAGACTCCCACCAGTGCGCATATCAGCGCCAAAATAGCCATGGGATACAAGGTTGGCGTCTTGGGCCACATGCGTATAATTATCACCTCAGGCTTGGGCGGTCCTTTGGGTTTAACATCCTTCGGCGCTTCTTGAGCAGCGCCATTGGTCGGCTCATTATTGGCTTGTGATTCGTTAACGTTTTCCATGAATTTCCCTCACTTTTATCATTTTTATCTTAATCTTTTATTATTTATCATATATTTTGACTATTAATTTTGGTCGATCCACCAATAAAAAACAAGCCGGATATCTTTAAATCAAGCATTACATCATTGATAGACGATAAATCCCATGATTTTATTTATTTACTTATATATTACGACTGAAATTAATTATTGTTTCAATATTTACGCCGAAAACAGATAAATTCAACCATTCCAAGCCCTACGCCCACTCCACTTACTAATGCATCCATGAAATTAACCATAATGCCCGACAACGCAAATTTAACTCCCCGGCGCAATAATAGTTCTTTTTCAAAGCGCCAGATCAAGGCCATAAAAGCTAAAAAGAATATGGCAGCCATAATCCCGAAGACGGAAGCGAATGGCGCCAAAACCAGCAATCCCAGTATTGAGTAAGCAAAAGGTATGCGAACCATAGTCGACAGTGAATTTGTGCCGAAACGGCCTGATTCATCAACCGTAGATAAGTCAATCGTTTCAGTCAGTTCGGTTTCAGCTTCAGATCGGCTGCGAAGTAATAATTTAGCCAGATCGCGTGAACGTCGGAACTGATTACGGATAAAACCCCGGCACGTCAGTTTTTTGTTATGGATAACTTGTAATGATCGATCCAGACGAATGCGGTAGTTACTCTGCACTAGATTCCGCCCCAAGGTGCGGTCTTCCACCGATGCGGTGCGGATATTGGCGTCAAAACCACCGCATTCCATAAAAGCCTCGCAGCGCACGGCGGTAATCGAAGTAAAAGTTGTATCGATCCAATCGGGCAATTGATTGAGTACGAAACGGTTATAGAGATTTTTGTATTGCGAGAAATAGTTGGCGAAGGGGCAAACCTCCGAAAAAGTTCCCTGAACCGCATCCGCTTTACTCAAGCGGAACTGTTCATCCAATTGCTGCAATAACATCTTGGGAACCAGGACATCGCTATCGGTAAAAAGCAGTTTATCATAAACTGCGTGCTTGGCGCCCTGATTACGCGCATTGGCCGGTCCGGCGTTGTCGCCCAGGCAAACCACCTTGGCGCCGTGAGAACGGGCGATAGCGGCGCTGTCATCGGTAGAACCATCATCAACCACAATCAGTTCATAGCGCTCATAATCCAGACCGCTTACGCTGCGCAGCGTATCGGGCAACGTCTCCTCACCGTTGTAGACCGGGATAATGATGGAAAAACCATCCTGGTTGTTTTCCTGATTATTGTGATTATTCATGACTTTTCTTCCCGATCATTTCATCATACATCTGCTCAACGCTCTCAACCATTCTCTGTGTGGAAAAATTCTGGATGATGCTTTGTCTTGCATTCTTGCCGAAAACCTGCATTTTATCCCGGTCAGAAATAAAACTCTTTATAGCGTCGCTCAAAGCCGCCAGGTTTCCCGCTGGAATCAACACCCCGGTTACGCCTTCATCGATCAGGCTTTCAATACCACCCACACGGGTGCTGACAACCGGCAGGGCCATCGACATGGCTTCCAACATTGCCATAGGTACGCCCTCGGAATACGAAGAACAGACATATATATCAAATGCCGCCAGATATGGACGGACATCTTCTTTGAATCCTGTTATGCATACTCTATCTTGCAGGTTTTTATCATCAATCAATTGCTGCAATGCGGTTCGCTGCGGACCATCGCCCACCAGCATCAATTCTATATAACCACATTCACTCTTCAAATCGGCTAAAGCATTGATCAGGATATCATATCCTTTGATTGCATCGAGCCGCCCGACGCTGCCTAATAGAATGGTTTCCTCTTTTAACTTATAGTCGGCCCGGACACTGCGATCAAACAACGCTGGATCAAAGCGTTCCGGATCAACTCCATTAAAAATGGTAAAAATATGAGCCGGGCATTTCTTTAATGATTGCATATAATCCTTAAGTTGAGGCGATATGACCTGCAATGCATCGGCTCTGCGGATCAAGGCATTGTTCAGCCCATGCGAAAACCATGATCTAAGTGGATTCTGGTAATCAGTTGAATTGATATTGGGCAAACGAACCATCCAGGGGATTGAGGCAATATTATGAAAACGGCGCATCCAACCGGCTATCATATTGGATCGCAAGCCGAATGTATGCAGCAAATCAGCCTTACGTTGTCGGGCGATCTCAGCCAATTGACCAGCTGCGCGCCCCATCTGCAAGCGGCTCTTCATGGAGATAAATTCCGTCTCAAATCCCGCCGCCCTGCCCTGCCGAAGCAATTCGCCTGATTTACCCAAGCCCACAATAACCGGAGTATACCGGCTTTGATCGAAACCATGCGCCAAAGTCAGGATATTGCGTTCAACTCCTCCGAAGTTGCCATCCACCCGACATAACAAAACCACCTTCGACGCCATACCATCCTCACTCTGCAATTAATAATAACGATCCTATAAATACGCAATGATGCTTATGATATAGTAGCAGATAAACTGCTTCAGCATAAAAGCTCTGGACAATTTCTTTGCAGATAATATTTTTGATAACAGCCCCGCGCTGAACACACGGGGCTATGGGATTAAATCTCTTTGAACCGGACGTCAATCATACTCAGCGGAACGACTTGAATAATTGAACGCTGGAACCAGCCTGCTTGAGTTTGGTTGAATAAAAAATGGAATACATCATATCTTCTTCTTGCACGAAAGAATTTATCATAATTTCGCTGAAGACATCCGCCGCCACGTAATTTCCATTGCCATAAAAATCGCCGATATTATCAGCAAAAAACTGAATCACTTCCGCCTTGAATTCCAGCCACAGGGTTGGCATAAAAAAGCCCTGTTCGCTATCAATAACCCTAGAGAAATAGGGATTATCCTTTAAAGCGTCTTGAAATATTTTTTTTATTTCACTCATCGGATCTTCACCCAATGATTCCTGCGCTTCAACCAGGGCGCCATTCTTATCCAATACCCGCACTTGAACCTGGATGCCGCCGTAATTGTATTCAGGAATCAATACATAAGCCAATCCAGCGCATACCGCTTCATCACAGCCCACCACGTCGATCAGCCAGACGCCGTTTTCTTCTCGTATTTCCTGCACATTCACGCAGGGGCTGGCGCCGATGGAATTTACCAGTTTGTTATGCAATATATACTGCGGGGGTGAAAGCGCTACAGCGTTCAAGCAAACTAAAAGAAAGGTTGATACCAGCAAATAACGAATCTTCATGATCTACTCTCCTGAATAAATAGTATTTGTCATTTTATGCGATTATAGTATATCATTACCCAGTGAATTCTTTTTCAAAAAAAAAAGAAAAGGACATAAAAAATTGAAAACCATGATCCAGCGCATCACCATTGTCACTCTCGTATTATTGCTATCAGCATCTTTTATGGCATCGAGCGAACCAGCGACCGTTAATCCCGAAGGTCAGGGATTCTCTAGTGAGAGACTGCAACGCATTTCCACGGTTATGCAGGATTATGTTGACTGCGGGGAATTCCCCGGCATGTGCGTTACTGTAGCCCGTCATGGCAAAGTAATCTTTTCTGAACGATACGGCTATATGGATATAGAAAGCAAGAAGAAACTGTCTGATGACGCCATCTACCGGGCTTACTCGATGACCAAACCAATCACCGGAGCGGCGGCCATGATGCTTTTTGAAGAGGGCAAGTTCCTGTTGGATGACCCGATCTCAAAATACATCCCCGCATTTAAGGACGCCAAAGTATTCGTCAAAGAAACCGACAATGGGCCTGAACTGGAAGACTGCAAAAAAGAGATTACCATCCGCCATCTGCTGACTCACTCATCCGGCCTGGGTTACGGCTGGGGAAACGATCCGGTTAGCAAGATATACCAGGAAGCCCAAAAGTCTAATCCTAATCAATCACCCACGCTTGAAGAGATGGTCGATGGACTAGCGACTCTTCCATTATATTTCCAACCAGGCGCTGACTGGCAATACAGCCTTTCCATAGATGTTATCGGCCGCTTGATAGAGGTGGTTTCGGGCATGACGCTGGATGAATTTTTCCAGCAACGCATATTCAAACCATTGGGAATGAAAGACAGCGGTTTTTTTCTCTCCAAAGAAAACCGGGACAGAATCACCACCCTTTATAGATATAACCAATCAAAAGAACTAGTTCCAGACCATTCTATTACACGTTATACAAAAGGCGAAAACCGTATGTTATCGGGCGGCGGCGGATTGCTTTCAACCACATCGGATTACTTAAAATTCCTGTTGATGCTTTCTAATGGCGGAGAGTATAACGGCGTAAGGCTGCTTTCTCCCCAAACCATCCAAATGATGGGGCGCAATCATTTAGAAGATGGAATATCATTGCCGTGGGGTAAACTGCAAGGACATGGCTATGGCCTGAGTGTGTCGGTTTTAACCGATTTATCCAAGAGCCAATGCATGGGTTCAGTAGGAGATTTCGGATGGGATGGCGCGGCGTCAACCTACATGCGGGTTGATCCCCAAACAGGGATCGCCATTCTGCTGATGACCCACCGTATGCCATGCGATGACGGTATACAGTTAAAACTAAAGAACCTGGTTTATCAGGCCTTGATTGAAAAATAAAAGTAGGATGTGACCAAGCGCCAGCGTGTCCCATCGAAATCAAAGTAGGGTGGGTCGCGCTTTTCCGACCCACCGATAATAATTAGTTTATTGATTCGGTGGGTCATAAAACGCGACCCACCCTACGGAATTACATTCTCAATTTATCATATTGCGCTATTACTGAATCTCCAGATAATCCTTATCCGGCAATTGGGGGAATTCACCATGCGGTTCTTTCTGATACCAATAAGCCACCGATGATATATCATCCTGCAATGGTAAGTATCGTCCGCCCGAACGCCACCCCAGGGCTTGAATAGTAACTTTCAGGTCTTCCTTAAAGCGGATGGGATCAACGATATGCCAGCGGTACAAACCGAAACGTTGCTGTGATTTGTAACGTCCATCGGGTTTGATAACCTGCGGCAGACCGGAATAAGGCGTTGAAAATTCCTGATAGCGTCCTTCGGCTTTATTCTCGAAATTATAAGAGCCGCAGAAATAATCTTCGGCGCCGGTTCCGCAAATAGTGGGAAATTCCTTGTCGCCATCCATAAAGAACTTGATTTCGCCTTCGCCCCACCAACCGTTGTTGTTGACGCCCCAGCACATGTATGTTCCGACATAATGCCCCTGGCCTTCTACGCCATCCAGGATGGTATAGACGTCTTTGTAGGGAACCGGGTTGACGCGGCGGAACTGGGCATGGAAATAACCAGCGTCCTTAGGAACGTCAGTCAGGGTGTAATCGATCTGGTAGTAAACCCGCATATCGCTGTCATTAATGTTTTCCAGCGTAATTTTGCATTTCTTTCTGAAAGGCATAGTCCAATAACAGTTGAAGGCGCTGCCCGGATTGACGCAGACGGCCAACGAATTAATCTGGGCGTACTCTCCCCAGCCGCAGGCGAAGAAGTCGCCCAGCGGGCATTCGACCGACGGGGTTTCTTCGCCATCCCAATAAATGCGCAAAATAGAATAACGCCAGGTTCCGGTCGGGGTCAGCCAGATATGCTGGATAGCGCCGGGGCCTTCGATCTCCGCCAGTTTCAAGGTTGATTCGGCTTTGACGTCCACCGAAGGAGAAACCTTCCACCCCTGCCCCAAATCGCGCGATGCCTTGGCGCCCGTTCCATCGGTCGCCATGCCGCCTTTACCCTTTTCACCGGTGAAATTTTCAGGACAGATAGAGCGGGTTTCGGCATCGGATAATTTATACAAATTACCCATGCTCATATTAAGGCCGTTAAAACCATGTTCCTCTTCAGCGAATACATTACCAACGGCCAGACAGATCAACGCCGCCGCACAGAAAAATCTAATGGCTGTTTTAAACATTATTCTCCCTCTCTTTGATATTTATAAGATTTATGATATCACGCATATTAGCCTTATTATGCGTGATATCAATCTAACTTAATTTCATCAATTCCTCAACTCAACCATTCGCATCTCTTACATTAAGTTTTCGGTTAGTGGTAATCTGTAGTTGAATAAATAATCCAAGGAGGAATGCAATAATGAAACAAACAAAATTAGCATTATCTATAGTTATAGGATTGGCCGCGATATTCCTGACAGTTGGTTTGACCTCAGCCTCAGATATAGAGACGCCCCAGTTAATGAATGGCCTGCCTCTGATCTATAACGCCGATTTCTCAAAAGGTTCTGATGATTGGCAGCCGACCGACGCCAATGCCTGGAAAGTCATTGAAGACGCAGGAGTCCCGGTCTATTCATTATTCAAGCAGAGCGAATATAAAGCGCCCGTACGTTCGCCGATTAACCGGTCAGTAGTCAAAAAACTATCAGTCAAAAGTTTCGTGATTGAATCAGTGATCCGCTCGACCAAAGATCAATACCCCCATCGGGATATGTGCTTATTCTTCGGTTATCAGGATGCCTCGCATTTCTATTACGCCCATATCGCTCCCGCCAAGAATAACGATCCCCACGCCAACTCGATCTTTATCGTCAACGGGGCGCCGCGCGTCTCCATCGCTGACAAACGCAACAATGGCACCCAATGGAAAGATGGAACCTACCACACAATACGCCTGATCCGCGATGTGGAAACCGGATCAATCCAGGTCTTCTTCGATAACCTGCTAACTCCGATCCTGACCGCCCAGGATAAAACCTTCACCTCAGGACAGGTCGGCGTTGGTTCATTCGACGACATCGGAAACATTAAGACTTTCAAAGTTTGGGGAGAGAAGAAATAAACATCGTCTATTGATAACTCAGTTTGATCACCATCGGCCTTCCAACTCTGGAAGGCCGATTTTTCAGCAGGTAGGGTGGGCTAAAAGCAACAGCGTAGCCCACCAAGTTCAACCTTTCGGCCTTCTTCAATTAATTCTTTAATCGTAATATCGCCTAATGTTACATCTTTACGAAGTCTACGAATCTCTTGGACGGCTTTCGCCCTTTCTTCTTGAGAATTAATTGTCTGCATAGGAACAATCTGAGCGAGGGGAACACCGCGTTTGGTAATCGTAAAACGCTCTCCCTTGCTTGCTTTGACAACAAGTTCAGATAACCTTGATTTAGCCTCTTGCAATCCAATACTATTCATCATTTTTCTTCCATTGCGATAAATGTTAAGATTTAGTTGATTGTAATGAGATTTCATCAAGATGTCAAAAAATTTCAACCTACTATTTCACCCCAGCCATGACCGTTCCCGTTTTCCAGTGCTTTTTAGTATTTCCCTTGCGATGATGGCATCTTCACGAACCTGGAAGTCGAACATCCCCGCGCAGATGAAGTCGGCGCCGTTTTCTATGGCGTACTTGAAAGCATCTTTGGGATGGATTGAGCCAGCGGCCATAACTTTGAAAGCCACCCAGGGTTTTTTGACGGTCTTCATAAATTCGATGGTCTCTTCTTGCCGGGTGCACCAGACGTTGTCATGCGCTTCACCATTGATTACATGAAATTTACCCCACTTATCGTTAGCGGGATTAAAGGTCCAATACTTGGGGCTATGCAGCGTCTTCATATAAAAATCAGGATCAAAACCGGCTTTTTCACAGGCCATAGGGACTTCAATGGAATGGCCTCCAATCCCGGCGATCACTTTATGATCCTTGATGCACTGCAAAGCCTCCCCGATCAAATCAATCTCGCCCTTTTGCACCAAAGCATCCATCACATTACCCTGTAGATAGGCGCCCACCGCGCCGTTATCAATGGCGCGCTGTATATCGGTTTTAAAGTATTCCAGGCTCATTGTTTTGGGTTTGATCTGAACAATCCATTGCAGTTTACCGCCCCGCTCGTCCCAGTAACGGTTTATCAACCGGATAACTTTATCATCGAGTCGCAGGATTGCGGTGTTCAAGCCGCATTCCTCGCTGATCTCCCAGGTTTCAAAGACCTTATCATCGGTAAAATAATTTTTCAGCAATGGCGATACATACATCAGGTCGCGGCTATGCGCATTCCCGCTGGTTAAATTTCCGCCGACGATCATACGCGATATTTTCAGATTTCCGATCTTCCCCATCGGGAAATCCTTAGCGTCAGATTGTTCAGTATTGGCGGCAATCTGACGATTCTCATCCGCCAGCAGCACTTTTTCTTCAAGGCTTAATCCAAGAGCGGTAGATGCAACGACGGATTTGCGTAAGAAATTCCTGCGGTTTATTGGTTTGGTCATGTTAATTCTCCTTTCGCGGCATCTCTGCAAGTTTACTTATCTTATCATGTTATTTTGGGTATTACCATGAAATACTAAAAATCTATTTCTTGTGTAACAAAACCACATAAACACGCGTTATTTTATTAGGGCGTGAAAGTAAATCTATTTAAGGGGGATATTGGCGATGAAACTTGATGAAAAGCAATACAACCTACTATCCTTTCTTCATGGATCGGAAAATATTCAGATAATCCGACGTTTTGTTAATCGGAAAGTTCCCCTCGCTAACTGCCCGGACATCCTCGATAGAGTAAAAAGCGCGTGGATTAAACCGCTGAATATGTTCAATAACAAAGGACAAATCCCGCCTCTTAATTATCGTAAATATCACGTTTATTACTTGTCCCTCATTTCCGAAAGCCGGTACATTGGTAATACCGAATTGATGTTCCTTCAAAAATTTAATGAGTTCAGACGAATCCTTTCTTGTTATGATTCGTACGATTAATAATCCGAATGCCAATTTGTTTTCCAGATACATCCCCACATAGTTGCCAATTGCATAACCGGAAGCATAGGCGATTAAATTGGCGAAATTATTAACATTTCGGATCACTTGACTGACAATGATCAACCATATCAACACTTCCATAAAACCCAGGATAGGAGCTAGGATTTTCATTCCCCGCGTTATGAAAACAATACGTATCGTTCCGATACTGACATCCAATATCCTCGCAAAAAAGATAATAACCGGTAATACCCATGGCAATATGTCTGGATCGATCCATTGGACGAAATCCATATTGAATACTCCTGCCTGTACAAATGGCGAAAGATGCAATTCACTTAGAAATATATTTATACACCCAAAATTTCAGCAAATTTTAATGATTCTCTATGATCACTAGATCGATTCTAAATATTACATGCGTTCATGCGATTGTTCAAAGTTCCTAAAAGATATGACTTTAACCAATCCAGCGTTTTCAATACGAATATTCTTTCGTAAACCGCTGTAACATAATAAAATATGGCTAAAATTCAAATCAGTTTAAGAGGATATCGCCAATGGAACTCGATGAAAAGAAATATAACCAATTACTGGATCGAATAGATAACTTAGTGATTATGGAACAAAACAATCGTAGAAAACTTCGCTACACGCGTTATTCTTTTATTCTGTTGTTCCTGCTAATGGTCGCTTATATGGCCTGGGATCAGTTCTATCCTAAAAAAATCATCGCCAAACAAATTGAAATTCATGACGCCTGGGGCGCCAAACGGGCTTTTCTGGGAGTGAACCAGAAAGACAATGCTGTCTTAACCCTGGCTGATAAGAATGAAAGAAACTGTCTTCGATTAACGACAACTGTTAGTGGAGAAGGATCACTTGTTCTTGGAGGTTATGAAAGCCGCATGGCTTTTCATGGTATGCAATACAGTTCTTATATTGCGTTTAATGGGAAGCAATTTAATGATCGATTTATAATTCGGATGGATAACCTAGGAGATAATGAATCCATAGAAATGTTGTTTATAGATAACAACAACAATGAGAAAATCAATCTAAATTTAGACCATCATGGAAATCCTCATTTCATCATAGATGGAAAAGAGAGATAATTCCTAACATCAAAACGGTATTAGAATAAAGATAAAGCCGACTACATTATTAATGCCATGCGCAATAATCGGCGCCAGCAGGTTGCGCGTCCGGTAATACACCCAGAGAAAGCCCAGACCAAGCATGGCGTAGGCGAAACTATTGAGCGGATCCAAGTGAAGCCCGACAAATAATATAGTAGTAAATATAACTCCGGTTCTAGTGCATCCCGCCGCAATAAAGGCGCCGAACATAATACCGCGTAGGAAGAACTCTTCCACCACTGGAGCGAGTAATCCCCCCGCTGTGAAAGTCAGCAAACAGCTGAAAAAAGAGAATTCTTCCATCCGAACCCAGGGATTATATTCCGCCAGATCAATCCCCGATAGGCTTTGCAGAATCATGCCATGAGTAATGTTCAGCACGAACAAAACCAACCCGGTTATCACTCCCCAGCGAACCGCTTCTCTGGTTGATCCCGCAAAAAAAGAGGGCAACAAGAAGCCAATACGCCTAAAGCGATACAACCTATACAAACATACCGCAACAAAACCAGCCTGAGTAGCTAAAGCCGCCGTAAACAACTCAAATTCCGTTTCGCGTACAAAAAAGGCTGCGGGAAGAAAAAGAATTACTCCCACCACAATAGCCAGAAGAAAGTCGCCAGTGAAAATCAGACATAATTTTTTACGGCTCATCCATTTCTCCCATGATTTATAGAAACTCAAACATTTCAAGTATTTATTGAGGAAAAAACATATTGTTGCATCAGTCATATTTGAGTGATAGGGCGCAAACAGGCATTTGGGTGATTTGACGCGATATATAGAGGGTGGATTTTGGAAAATTTGAGATATACTACAATATGTATTCATAAATACATCGTATTAGCGGATTAAAATAGAATCATTTTCACAACACGCATACACCATACACATATATGAATCTTAAATATAGGATGTAAATATTTCGGGAGGTATTAAATGACTTTTCTAAAAAATCGTAAAGGTTTTACCCTGATTGAATTATTAATCGTTGTAGCCATTATTGGCATCCTGGCTGCTATCGCAGTTCCTAACTTCCTCAATGCCCAAACCAGGGCAAAGGTTGCTAGATGCAAATCTGACTTGAAGGCGCTTGGCACAGCGGAAGAAATGTATTACCTGGACAATAACCGCTACACCTATCCATTCAAACTTCATCCACTGACCAGTCCATTGAGTTACATTTCATCTGTTCCCAAAGATGTATTTCCTTCTCAATATATGATAGCAAACGCTAATAGTGAAGCAGGCGCGCAGTTTACCTGGTATCGTTATGTATATGGAGCTCCTGATAATTGGGGCGGCAGCGCCAGTCTTCGAACAGCTCAATGCGCCGATCACTACGCCTATTTTGCTCCATTCGCACAACGCAGTCAGGCTGAAGCTTTGGCAGCCAATGGTTGCAACACTGTATGGCTGATCAAATCATTCGGCCCGAATGTAGGTACTGTTGGTACAACTGGCGGCGATAATGGAGATGACTTTACTCTACGTTATGATTCCAGCAATGGCTTAATCAGCAAGGGCGACCTGGCTGTTTTCGGACCTGGCGCTATGGTTGAGTAGTTTCCCCCAAAAAGAGATCCAAACATACAATGTCTCCATCGTTACTGATGGAGACATTGTTTTATAATATTTTATAAGTTGAGAATTTGACAGTATCGGGTGCCAAGGGCAAGACCGCATTGCGGTCAGCCCTTGATTGAGTTTACCTCATTTATTTAATAATTTTTAGCAACAATCCACCTTGAAGGCAAATTTAATCCCGGTTCCAATCTACATGTTCCGGCATATCCCTTCGCCGTATTGAATCCCACTGATAATATTAATGATTGCTAAAAACAATATTTACAGAAAACCACCAACGTGGAGGAAAATCGAGTGTATTTTGATGTTATTGACAAGTTGAATAAGATTTTAATGGACGCCGCTTCGGAATTGTCGCCGGAAGCTCAGGAAAAGGCGTCACTTTTAACGTTTACGCCGACCCGCGATTCATCGCATGGCGACCTGGCTACCAACGCCGCCATGATATTGGCCAAAATCGTTAAAAAACCTCCCCGCGAACTGGCTGATATTTTTGTCAAGAAACTGGAAGAATGTCCCCTGGTGGCCAGCGCATCCATAGCCGGCCCCGGTTTTGTCAATATTTCTTTAACCAATCAAGTGCTGCTGGATGCCATGAAAAGCGCCTTGAGCAGCACAGAACAATATGGACGTTCAGATAAACATTGCGGTAAAAAAGCCCTGGTGGAATTCGTCAGCGCCAATCCAACCGGTCCATTGCATGTCGGTCACGTACGCGGCGCCATTGTAGGAGATACCGCCGCCGAACTGCTTTCCGCCGTCGGTTACGACGTTACCCGCGAGTATTATTATAATGACGCCGGGGTGCAGATGCAGATGCTGGGACGATCCGTCCAGGCGCGCTACAAACAACTCTACGGCATTGAATCAGAATTCCCCGAAAACGGCTACAAGGGCGACTACATCCGCTATATCGCTTCTGGATTAAAAACCGCTCAGGGCGATGCATTATTACAAGAAGAATCCTGGCAGCCCTTCACCGAGTTCGCCGCCGATGTCCTGATGAGCATCATTATGGATGACCTGCGCAAGTTGCGGGTCAAATTCGATACCACCTTCAGCGAACGCTCTCTGCATGAATCCGGCGCCGTCGAGAAAACCCTGGATCAGTTAGCCCAAAAAGGCGCCACTTACCTCAAAGATGACGCGGTCTGGCTCAAAACCTCTGAACACGGTGATGAAAAAGACCGGGTGCTGGTAAAAAGCGACGGCGAACCAACCTACGTCACCCCGGATATCGCCTATCATTGCCAAAAATATGGACGACAGTTTGATCTACTGGTCAACGTCATGGGGCATGATCACCACAGCCAGTGCGAACGGGTCAGGATTGCTTTGTCGATGTTCGATTACGATTTATCAAGTCTGCATTACCTGCTCAACCAGATGGTGAGCATTGAACGCGGCGGAGAAAAGATAAAACTCTCCACCCGCGAAGGTCAGTTCATGACTCTGATGGAGATGGTGGAAGATTTAGGCGCCGACGTTACGCGTTACTTCTTCGCCCAGCGCAATTATCGAAGCCAGATGATCTTCGATTGGGACCTGGCCAAAAAACAGTCGATGGATAATCCGGTCTACTATCTTCAATATGTCCATGCCCGCGCTTGCAGCATGGAAGAAAAAGGCATAGAACGCGGCATCACATGTTCAACTGAACTTGATTTCGATCCCACGCTGCTTAGCGGTGAACGGGAACGGCTGCTGCTGCTGAAAGTATTCTATTATCCATTAGTGGTTATGGACGCAGCAGAGAAACTGGAATCGAATCTGATACCCCATTACCTCGAAGATCTGGCCAAAACCTTTCATAATTATTATCAGGTGCAGAGAGTATTGGATGAAAACGACCAGTCCAGCAGCATCACGCGTCTTCATCTGGTTTTAGCCGTCCGCCAGGTAATGCGCAACGGTTTAGCGCTGCTTAATGTCACGGCGCCCAATCGCATGTAATGTAATTATTATTAAATTATTTTCAAACGCATCTATCCATCCACACATCCGTAATTTACTGATAGGATAGACTTGACAAGGAGGGAATTATTATGCTGCGAATCGGTCTAATAGGCGCGGGAAATCTCGGCAAAGCGCACGCCGAGTCTATCGCTCATATCCCGGATGTAAAGCTGACGGCGATTGCCGACATTGATGCACAAGCGATCCAAACCACAAAAACACAGTGGGCTAATGACGCCGTCGCGATGGACGCTGATCAAATAGCGGACTCAAGTGAAATAGACGTGGTGGTTATCGCCACTCCAACGCCCTTGCATTACCAGCAGGCGCACCGCGCGTTGTCAATGGGGAAGCACGTCTATCTGGAAATACCTATAACTCGCCAAATCAAGGAAGCAGAAGATTTGACAGCCCTGGCCAGTCAATCAAATACCGTTCTGACCATCGGGCATGCTCTGCGCGGCTATCAGGAATACGCCATGATCAAACAGAGAGTGGCGGACGGAGCGGTCGGCAATCCGGGCATGATCCGCTTGGGACGACGAACGCCGCATCCCCGCCGTTGGTATTCAAATCCGGAGAGCAGCGGCGGCGTCATCCTTGACGCCATGATCCATGAATTCGATTTTCTCTCCTGGTGCTTTGGCCCGGTCGAAAGGGTTTTCTGCAACAGCCTTCAGGGACGCATGAATACCGAATCTATCGATTACGCCTTGGCTTCGCTGAAACTCAAGAGCGGAGCAATCGCACATATTGAATCGTCATGGTGCCATTATGGACAGTTCCATCTGGATGTCGAGGTAGCGGGAGATAAAGGATTGATTCAATATGATAATCAAGAATCCATTCCTATGTATGTTTCATTAATCGACCCGGAAAAAGGTACGCGGCATTTCTTCACTGAAAGCCCGGTCATCAAACCTGCGCATTACAAAATCATGGAAGGATTTCTCAACGCTGTCCGGGGTGAAGGAGAGAATCCCGCTCCACCCGAAGATGCTTTAACAGCGCTCAAAATAGCTCACGCCGCGCTTGAATCAGTTAAAACGCGCCAGCCCGTGACAATCGAGTAATCCAGTAGGGATATGACTCAAGTGAAGAAAGGAAACGACCATGGTTATCCGATTAGGAATGATTTCATTCGCCCATCTACATGCATATAGCTATGCTGCATGTTTACAACAGTTCTCTGATAAAGTCGAAGTTGCCGGAGTGTTTGATGATGATCCACAACGCGGCAAAGAAGCGGCGCAACAGTTCGGGGCGCCTTTCATGGAATCCTGCGATGCATTATTGAACCAGGATATTCAAGGCGTCGTGATCTGCACCGAAAATGTCAAACATCAACAATACGCCGAACTGGCCGCCCAGGCCGGAAAGCATATCCTGTGCGAAAAGCCCATTTCAGTTTCAGTGGCCAACGCCCTATCAATGATCAAAACCTGTGAAGATAATAAGGTTCAATTGATGATCGCCTTCCCCTGCCGTTACAGCGCTCCACTGTTTCGGGTTCGCAATATAATCCGCGAGGGGAAATTGGGTAAGATTCTGGCCATGAAAGGAACCAATCGCGGCACCATGCCCGGCGGCTGGTTCATTAATAAAGATATGGCCGGCGGCGGAGCGGTTATGGATCATACGGTTCACGTAGTCGACGCCTGGCGCTGGATGCTTGATAAAGACCCGGTTTCGGTTTACGCCGAATCAGGTCAATTATTCTATGAAGATATCAATATCGACGATTCCGGTCTCTTGTCGCTGGAATTTGAAGGTGGAACCTTCGCCACATTGGATACCTCATGGTCGCGACCCAATCAGTCTTTCCCCACCTGGGGTGATGTAACCATGGAAATTATCGGCGAAAAAGGATCGCTCAACGTCGATGCATTCAAGCAACGCATTAATGTCTATAACAACGACGCCGTACAGGCGGAATGGGCTAGCTGGGCTGATGATCTCAACACCGGCATGCTCCGCGCTTTTTTGAATGTTATAGCCAACCATGAACCATCACCCATCACCGGCCATGATGGATTAAAAGCTATGGAAACCGCTCTGGGAGCATACAAATCGCTTGAGACCAAAGCCCCGGTTGCGCTTCCTCTATAATTATTATATCAAACTACCTCATCCCCTCTCCCGCGGGAGAGGGCTAGAGTGAGGGGTAAATAAGGATCACTTAAGTTATTGATATCGCTGGGTGGCAAGGGCAAGAGCGCATTGCGCTCAGCCCTTGATCAAGCCACCACTGATAGGATGAAATTCCTTAACTTAATGACATTGCCCTCGTGGGCGCCCGGCAAAACGCAGCAGCAATAGATATAAAAAAAGTCCCCTCTCCAACCAGGATGAGGGCGCAACAAGAAACACACTTCGACAAATACACAGGAGAATTATTCGTGGGCAGACGAATCTTATTGGTGGATGATAACCCTCAATACCGGTCGGCAGTGACCAGAAATCTCACCCTGCAAGAGTATTTCGTGATCGAAGCGGAAGATTCTATAGAGGGCATGGAAAAAATCCAGACCGATGATCCACAAGTGATTATCACCGACCTGGATATGCGCACCCACGATGAAGGGTTGCAATTTATCCTTGATGTAAAAAAACGTTATCCACATTTGCCGGTTATCATGATATCTGCAGTAGGAACATTTGATGAAGGCGCTTTAGCCCGGCAATACGGGGCAACCTTCGTACTGAGCAAGTCGCGCATCGACGCCGAGATAGATACTCTATACCAGCGGCTCAACCGGATTTATTCCATATTGGATCAGATCGATAAGTTGAACGATACAGTCGAAAAACTGCTGGGCGCCGAAAATGCTTCACAGGATAAGATCCGCAACCAACTTGAAATGATGCTGCGGGATGATTATCTGGACGCTGGATTAAAAAGCAAAGTCTACGAGTTAATTGATAAACTCGATCAAAGCGCCGCCTCTTCAAAAAGTTGGATGAGCGACCTGGATGAAACATCCGTTTTAAGCGGAGTTAAACAAGAACTGCCTGATATCGGCGCACTTGATGCAGAATCAAAAACCATGCTCGCCGTTGCCGAGAGCATGCAGCAATCCGGCTCAGCCGCCACCCTCTCGGTCGCCAGAAACGTCAGTTTCTCTTATTCATTCGCCGTTGAGAATGAAGTTAAACTGCGGATAGGCAAGAAAATCAACCGGCTTTTGAGTGAAGCCAACATCAATCAACTGGCCGATCAACTGTATGACTCATCACTCAGGAATCTTGACTTGTTTTTTAATCAATATTTGATCCGTATGGTGCAGCAATTCAACCTGGAACTTAACTCGGATATCACCCGGCAGGTCATGGAACGTATTATAAAACATTGCGGCAAGTACAAACCCGATGGCTTAAAAGCACTGGGAGTCATCGTCTTCGCCTGGGGCAGAAATCATTCTTTCTCCAACCGCAAAGGCGCCATTGAAATCAAAAATCCCTTAGGTATCAAAGGTCTTTCTGATGAAGAGGTAACTCAATTATCCAGTCTTTTGATTCTGCTGCAGCATTTACGCAATCCATATATCCATCCTGAATTTAACGAACATGAGAAGACTGAATCAGTTCGCAAGACAGCGTTATCATGCCTCTCTCTAGTCAGCAGAATTGTTTGATGCGCATAAACCTAAAAAAGGCAATTAGATTATGATTATTAGTTTAATAAAATAATCAGAGGCGCTAGATAACAACCCCCTCTTGAATTCTCCCCAACTTGGGGGATAGGGATTTTGGAGATATAACCAGTTATATCTTTTTGACTTAGTCATACAAAACACGTTGGTTTAACATTCCTCTCCCAAGATTGGGAGAGGTTAGGAGAGGGTTGATACAAGCCTCCTTCGCAATGAAATAACAGAATACGCGTTTCACCTTACGGGTGTAACACAATCATTAAAAATTTTTGTTAACCGCTATAACCACCGTTTTAAGGATAAAACAACAACCGATGAACATTCTTTTTATCCTTCCCCAAATTCCTTATCCTCCCCATAGCGGAGGACGTATTGTAACCTGGAATACTCTCAAACGCTTTGCTGCTGAATGTGATGTCAGCCTGGTTTGCCTATATCATCATCCCTCTGAATTGGAATATCTAAATGAAGTAAAAAAAATCTGCCGCGAAGTCGCCGCCTTTCCCGCTAACGGCAAATGGTCGTTCAAGCCTCTGCTCAGATCAATGTGCTCCACCTCGCCTTATAAAGCGCATCGATTCTGGAACCGGGAAATGGCGCAATACATCCAACGGCTGCTCAAACGGCGCCGCTTCGATGTGATTCACGCCCAGAATTTCTACACCGCCGCTTACGTTAATGGCTCGGAACCTTGCTTCAAAGTGCATTATAAGGAGAATATCGAAGGTAATATTTTACAGCGTTACAGCGAGTATTCATCCAATCCCCTGGTAAAAATCGCTGCCCGTTTGGAAGGATGGCGCACCCGTAGGTATGAGATAAAACTATGCCGTCGCTTCGACCAAATCCTGACCATATCACCCCATGACAGAGACGTCTTACTGCATTACAATAGCGCCCTGCCAGCCATTCATCAGCGTCCCGGAGTTGATCTGAAGAGTTATCCGTTTCTTGATGAACCGGAAGGACCACCCTCAATTCTTTTTACCGGAACCATGTCATATTACCCCAATGTTACGGGAATGCTGGCATTCCTGCACAGCAGTTGGCCGATCATACGAGCCGCACTGCCGCAGATTGAATGCTGGATAGTCGGCGCCAATCCCCCGCAGGATATACTGGATTATGATGGTAGAGATGGAATTCATGTCACCGGACGAGTTCCCAGCATTGATCAATACATGAAGCAGACCGCAATTTATATCGTCCCCTTAACCGTCGGCGGGGGCATCAGGTTGAAGATTCTGGAAGCCATGGCCTCAGGACGCGCTATCGTCAGCACTCCAGTGGGATGCGAAGGCCTGGATGGATTGCATGATCAACATTTATTAATCGCCGATCTATCCAAGGATTTCGCTGAAGCAGTAATCCAGCTGGCCACTGACGCCGACCAACGAAGTCGCCTGCGCCTCAACGCCTATGAATTGGTTAAAACAGTTTACGATTGGGACAAAGTCATCCCGACCCAAGCGGCCCTGTACCGCTCCCGATTCCATCATCCGCCGCAGTAGGCAAGGGCGTCGGAGTAGGCTGGATATTGTTCAGTTCGAAGCTGTCTGTAGTAGCGAAATCAGCGATAATTTGTGCAGCGGTCTGCGGATCGGACTTACCCAGCGCAACAAAAAGGTCTTTTTGTCCTCGCGGTTGGAATCGGTGCAGAATCCTCAATAAAAGCAATTGACTATCGCGGATTTTCTTAATTTGTTCCTGAAGGTCTTCCAATTCTAATTTACTCGCTGCAATCTCATCCTCTTTTGCGGCGACCTCAGCAGGGGTCGCCTGACCGGTTTGAAGTTTTTGTTTCAAATCCGCCAGTTCTTTAATAATTATAGGCTCATTTATTAAAAGAGCTCGTTCCTGAGTACGCAGGTTGTCGAGTACATTGGGTTTACCGTATAATTCTGATAAAATCCCCGCCAGTTCTTTTCCTTTAGCTGAGGAAAGCGTTTTGGCCAGGTCAACTTCATACTGGCTTAGTTCGCTGGTTTTGCTTTCCTCCAACTGACGTTTTAAATCCTGGTAGGCCATCAGGTAATCAGACGCCCGCTTGGTCTCTCCCGCCAACATGTTCTGCATATTTCCAATTCGCGCTTCCTGTTCCGCCAGAAGTCTTTCACGTTCAGCTAAGGATTGCGATTTTTTATCTAGCTGAGTCTTGATGGCGGCGATATTTTTAAGCAGTTCGGGCATCGGCGTATCAGGGTCGCCAATCATCTGTTCCAGAGTCAGATAATCTTCTTCCAAAGGCCCGGTCACGCTTTGAATTGTCGCCGTTGCGCTTTGCGGAGTAGCTCCGAAGAAAGGCAATTTGTTCAACATCTCCTGATCGATAACTCCGGTATAGATTCCAGCGGCGGCGATGGCGCCGACTAACACTATCGGAACCAGCAGATAGAGGATGACTCCACCGAACTCGTTATCGCGGCGAACATATTTTTGCGTACCGATTTCGTCCATAATAGCACTCTCTTCTTTACGCATTTCCGTTTCCCATTCTGTCTTACGGCGTTCTTTTAATCGTTCAAGAGCCTTCTGCTCCTGATATAGTTTAATCAATTCCTGATGTTTTAGTTCTTTTTCTTCTTTATGTTTAGCGATTTCACCATCACGGCGCAGTTCTTCTTTTACGCTAAATTCTGTAAACAGCACTAGTTGCAATTCACTCTGCACCAGATTATGATCCTGAACCTCTTCCATAATATGACGCCTCAGGTTTTGCACCGCCACCCGCCCGGCTTCGTTCTCGCGCAGTAAACGCTGAATTTCCTGCTCAATGCGGGACATTTCATCTTCGACCTGTTGGATTTTATATTCCTTCAACCGCATAACCGGGTCCAGACGGAATCGAAAGTTTCTCATCGCTGCGCTCCGGCGCCATTAGGTTGTTGCGGTCGCCTCAGCTGCTGACCTTGCTGTTGGGTTTGCTGTTTCTGTTGCGGTTGAGTTGGCCTGGGTGGAGGCGCAACTTTACGGGGAGCGCATTGAGCGAAGATTTTCATCAATTGATCCAACGAATCTTCAAAGGGAAATGCTTCATTAATTCGCTGTTTCAAGAAAGCGTTTATAGTAGGGATCATATCGATTGCCAAATCAATTTCTGGATTACTGCCCCTCTGGTAAGCGCCAATATTAATCAAATCTTCTGCGTCACGGTAAACCGAAGTAATTTCAGAAATACGTCGCGCCGCAGTATAATGATCTTCAGGAACGATATCAACCATAGCGCGGCTGACGCTTTGCAGAATATCCACTGAGGGATAGTGATTGCGATGCGCCAGGTCGCGGGATAATACGATATGACCATCCAGGATGCCGCGCACTGCATCGGCGATCGGTTCATTCATATCATCGCCTTCGACCAGGACGGTAATCAATCCGGTGATGGTTCCTTCGCCGGGAGTGGTTCCCGCCCGCTCCAGAAACGAGGGCAGCATGGAAAAAACCGAAGGCGTATAACCACGCGTGGTAGGAGGTTCACCCGAAGCCAAACCAACTTCGCGTTGCGACATGGCCATACGTGTGACCGAGTCCATCATAAACAAAACATTCTTGCCCTGATCGCGGAAATACTCCGCGATAGTCATAGCGGATAGTGCGCCTTTAACGCGCAACAAAGGTGGATTATCGCCCGTGGCGACCACCAGGACGCTGCGCTTCAAACCCTCTTCTCCCAGGTCCTTCTCGATAAACTCGCGCACTTCGCGCCCGCGTTCTCCGATTAATGCGATAACGTTTACATCGGCTTCGGTGGAACGGGCGATCATGCCCATCAGGGTGCTCTTCCCCACCCCGCTGCCCGCGAATACTCCGATGCGTTGACCTTTGCCCCATGAGAGAATTGAGTCAATCACCTTAACGCCGGTAGATAGCGGCTCCTTGATGCGCTGCCGGTTTATCGCGCTTGGAGGACGGTTGTAAATCGAAAGCAGAGTATTGGTTTTGGCCGGACCTTTACCGTCGATAGGGTAACCCATACCGTCAAGGATGCGCCCTAAAAGACCTTCACCGCATTTGACTTTAAGTGGTCCGCCCGAAGAGATAACTTCACAGCCGGGGCGGATGCCCGTCATTTCACCGAATGCCATCAGAATAACGCGTCCAGATCGAAAACCCACAATTTCCGCAGGGATAGGTTCCTGGCCAAATGCGGGGTGGATATAGACCAGATCTCCGATGGCGCCGCCCGGTCCACGCGCCATGATGACGACGCCGACCAGTTCATCAACATATCCACGTTGACGTATGGCATGAGTCGCTTGCAACGACCAATGTATTGCTTCCCAATCAACGTGATGAGGAGATAACGTCATGAGTTAGTTACAACGTCATTTAGTATTTCGACTTGCTTATCTATGCGCCCATCAACTCCACCGGCGCCCGATTCAATGATAACGCCGCCCGGCTGAACCCGTGGATCGGCTTCAATGGATAATTTTTCTATGTCATCAAACATACGCGAGAATTCCGGGGCCCATTCTTCAATTTTCTGCTGATTATCCGGGTGAACCAGAATGCGTAGTTTCTGTCTATCAGCAGCCTGCCGGATGCATTCCTGCGCAACGCGCACCACTACTTCATCATCGGTCTCGATCTTTTGTTGGATAACGCGTCCCACAATTTCCACCGTTAACTTGCGAATATCTTCTTCCTGATCCAAAATCATGCCTTCAAGTATACTCTGTCCTTGGGCAATCATGTTCTTTAGTTCCTGAACCACGCCCGAAACCTGCTGTTTGGCATCTTTAGTCGCCTGAACCAAACCTTCCTGATGCCCTTGTTGTTTGGCCTGTTCTTTAATCACTTCAGCTTCGGCTTGCGCCTGGCTGTGCATTTCAACTATTTGACCTTCTGCATCGGCGATAATCCCATCGGCCTGCTCCACAGCGGATTTGAGAATTTCTTCTTCTTGAGAATGAGCTTTTGCTATGATATCCGCCGCATCATCATCAGCGTGGCGCAAGACCTTCTCTGTTTCAACGATGCGGTAAGGCTTTTCCTGTTTGACATTAGGAGCTTTTATAATTCGCGCCACTATAGGTTAATCCTTCTTCCCGAACTTAAGCATTCCAATATCTCCAAGCGAAGAGACTATTAATCCACCGCTTCTTTCTATCCAATATTGTACTTGGAGATTAACCTGTACGCCATCATTTTCACCTGACTGCCGGAAATCACCCCGGTAGCCATTGATAACCTTGCCTCCCAGGCCAAAGACGTAGCCAATTTCAGATGCAGTTCCTGAATCGACGTCGCAGCCGTCCAGTACGGCCAGAACAGCGTCGCAGCTTTTCAGCAGAGACGCGTTGCGTTCCGCAATACGCATTGAAATAAGGTTGAGCGTTTGTTGTCTTGCGTCGCGTTCAGTAATCAAATCAGCCTGATGCAGTTCTTCTTCCAGGTCAGCGGATGCATCCCAGGGATTTACTGGTTCAAATCCTAATTCGCGCAATTTATCAGCCAGAACAGTCATAAACGCCCGGCTGCTTTCAGCAAATCCTAATGGAGAAGCAATGAATATTTTCATATTTTCTATATCCCGTAGATGAGACAAACGATAGCGCGTCCCATCTGTAACAATCAACTTAATTGATTCAAATCCCCCCTCACCCTAACCCTCTCCCGCCGGGCTGATCTTTACCCAAAAGTTTTGCTTTGATTCATGGCTATGAAGACT
Organism: bacterium; assembly: GCA_963662285.2. Taxonomy (GTDB): domain Bacteria; phylum Hinthialibacterota; class Hinthialibacteria; order Hinthialibacterales; family Hinthialibacteraceae. The sequence goes on along the minus strand of CAXXMV010000006.1, from coordinate 260,033 downwards.
GCGATACGGGTGCCAAGGGCAGCGTCCTTTCTGCCCTTGATCGAAAACTATTGAAAAGCAGAAGAATTACTATGATATTCACGTTTTTATAATGAATTCAATCCAACAATTAATAATTGCACGTTAATCATAATTCAATTTGTTGAGTAAAACGTTGATACAAATTATTGAAATAAAAGAGGCAAACTCAATCAAGGGCAGAAAATACACTGCCCTTGGCGCCCGCTAGGGTGAGGGCGAAATTTCACAAAACATGCAAAAAACCGCTGTATAAAACCGTAGGGTGGGCTAAAAGCGCCAGCGTAGCCCACCAAAGCCACCTACTAACACCAACCAGTAGAAGCATAGCGTATCCCATCAGGTATTACTATCAACCCTCTCCTAACCTCTCCCAATCTTGGGAGAGGAATGTATATCCAACAATTTATATCTTCAACATCCCTCTCCCGCCGGGAGAGGGGACTGTCTATCCAATATATTCTTCATCACTAGCATGCAGGCTATCGATCTCGCCGTTTTCTTCCATAGTGCGGATCAGATTTATAATCTTCTGCTGCGACTCTTCAACCGTCTGAATGCGCACCGGCCCCATCAGTTCCATATCCTCGATCAGCGTTTGAGCCATACGCGAGGAGACATTGCCAAGAATCTGGCTTCGAACTTCATCGGTGGCGCCTTTCAAAGCCGCCGCCAGATCCTTCATATTGACGCCTTGCAACACCTTTTGCAGAGTGCGGTCGTTGAGCATTGTCAAATCGTCGAAAGTAAACATCTGTTTTTTGATTTCGCTGGCCAATTCCTGGTTTTCATTTTCTAACGAATCCAGGATGGAGCGGCTGGTGCTGCGATCCACCCGGTTTAGCAGTTCGGCCAGCGAATCAATGCCGCCGGACGGTGTATATTCCTGCGACAGCATAGTTGCCATCTTCTTTTCCAGGATGCGTTCAATTTCAGAGATAATCTCTGGATTGGTCTGATCCATGGTAGCAATGCGCAACGCCACTTCTTTTTGAATCTCAGAATCAAGCGCAGATAAAATCCCCGCCGCCGCATCATCGTTGAGATGAGATAGAATAAGAGCTATGGTCTGCGGGTGTTCATGTTGTAGGAAATTGAGCAGATTATTAAGATCAACATGCTTGAGAAAATCAAATGGATTGCCGGTCAGCATACCCTGAAGATGTTCGATAATCTCCATAGCCTTGCCGGGTCCAAGCGCTTTTTCCAGAATTTCACGCGCCGTCTGGAGTCCGCCATGACTGATGTATTGTTTGGCCATCGCGGTATGATAGAACTCTTCGATGACCTTGGCCGTCTGTTCTTGAGATATGTTTCCACTATTGGCGACTTCAAGCGTAATCTGTTCGATATCCGTATCCGACAGATGACGATATATCTCCGCCGCGCTATCCGGTCCAATAGCCAAAAGCAGCAGAGCGGCCTTCTTGCGGCCGGTAACAGGGATGTCTCTTTTCTGATTATCGCGCACGCCTCAACCTCATACCCTCTTAGGGCAAGCAAAACATCCGTAGGGTGGGCTAAAAGCGACAGCGTAGCCCACCAAAGCCACCTACTAAACCGCAGCATCCGTAGGATGGGACAAAGCGAAGCATGTCCCATCTTTCCCCCAAAAACATCCGTAGGGTGGGCTAAAAGCGACAGCGTAGCCCACCAAAGCCACCTACTAAACCGCAGCATCGTAGGATGGGACAAAGCGAAAGCGTGTCCCATCTTTTCCCAAAAGCCTATGTAATCGGGCGCCCACGAGAAGCGCCCAAATCAAGTTCTTCTACGCGCTCAACCAGGCTTTTATAATAGCCGCCACTTCTTCCGGCTTCTCAGCTGCGTAATTGATAACATGCTCCTGCATTTTCAAACGCCGCTGTTCTTCAGCAGGCAGACTGGCGATATCGCCAAACTCCGCCAGACCAAGTTGCGAAAGAGTGAGTTCCTTGGCCTCGGTCACTGGCTCGATAGGTATTTCTTCTTCTTCTTCCATATCTATTTCCGGTGGAGCAAATGCACTCTGGAAGAAGATATAAACGAAATATCCCAACGCGAAGAGCAACACCAGCGGCAGTATTGTTTTAATAATTGATGTTATATTCTTCCAAAGTTGTTCTCTCGCCAATGCATTCGCTTCGGATTCATCGAAGGCAATCTCTTCGATAACAAAGTTATGAATAGAATCCGCTGTTTCTAATGGCGGCAGCCCCACACTAGTGCGAGTCATTCGAGTCAGCTTCTGCAGTTCCTCGGGCGGACGCGTCACCCTTTCACCAGTGTCTGGATCTTCAACATAATTAAGCGCAATAGCGACGGAAATTTCTTTTACTTCACCGATAGGCTCCTCAACGAAACGTTTGAGCCAGGGATATTGATAGTTGGTGATGGTTTCTGCAATGGTATTGTTGACTGAGGTTTGGGCGCCTATGCCGGTATCCTGTCCCTGAACATTTGCATCTACTCCTGGAGGGCCGGAGATGGATGGGCTGCTATTCTCTTCCTCATAAGACTTTTCACTGATTACAGCCTGACTGTCGCTTTGGATATCGGTTTGCTCGACGCGCTCTTTCGTCCAATCGAGGATGGCGTTTACCGTGACTTGAAAATTATTTTCACCTACCAAAGTGTACAATGCATCCTCTAGTTTACCGCGTAGAATATTCTCTATCGAAAGTTGAACTTCCAACTGTTTGGTTTTCATTCCAACGCCGGTTTCTTCGCTGGACGCTTCGCTGAGAAGTTTATTGGTTTTATCTAAAACTCTGACATTCTCAGGCTCAAGACGCGGGATGCTGGCAGCAACCAGATTCTGCACGCCGATAACACGGCTCTTGGATATGGAACCATAAGCATTCAGTTTGACTGAAGCCTTAGGTATTGCGGCGTCCTCTGAAAACAGAGACACAGGCGGATTAACAAAATGGACGCGGGCGTCAGTAATATCATCTGAACCGGAAACAATAGTATATTCCAATTCATCCTGCAGGGCGCGCTGGCTCTTTACATCGAACTGCCGGTCGGTCATGCCCAGGCTGGTTTTGTCGAACAGGCTCCACCCGGCGCCTGTATCGGTTCCTATCAAACTTTCGCCGGACAGGTTCATAATCGCCAGTGGTTTTTGAGATTTATCAATCAGGATAGTATTTTCGTTGGGAGTTTCATACTTAATGCCATCAGCATCCAGTTTTTCTATAATTCGGGCAAGTTTAGCGGGATTATCCATCCTTACCAGAGTAACCATTTGAGGACGGCTAGCCAGATAAACTGCGAATCCCATAGCTAAAAGAAGAACAACCGGCGCCGCAACAAACAGGATTTTCTGCTGGATAGAGATGTTTTCCCAAATACGGGTAACCTGTTCTCGAAGTTGTTGGTAAAATTCATTCATTTCCCTATCCTTAACAGCAAAAAGTAATCAAGACTTATTCAGCAGTTTCATTATTATCAGAATTGTCGCCCGGCAATTTTTCACTGGCTAGATTTATTACCGCACGTGGTTTTTGCGATTTTTCAACCAGGATGGTATTTTGGTTAAGAGTTTCATAGTTAATGCCATTCTTATCAAGTTTTTGGGTGATGCGGGAAAACTGCGCTGGATTATCCAACTGAACCAGATTAACCATTTTGGGCTTTGAATTAAGCAGAAAGACGGCAATTATCAGCGCCCAGGTAATAATCGGGATGCACCAAAGCGTAATAGTATATATATATGAACGATTCGATCTGGGAATATCCGATGATGCGGCTACAGTCATAACCATTTCAAACTACCTCCTTCCAGAAATAGAAAAATATACGGGATTCCCGGTAAAAAAAAGAATATATGAAAGGGATTAAGGAGGTAAATCAGGAAGCAAGACGGATTGCGGGAGATATCTCTCCCGTTATTTCCTACTAAGACAATAGGAAATCAATCAAGTCACACTGTTCCTCAACCCTAACAGCCCATAATAGGCTAAATAAAATTAAAATATTAATATATACGTTTAATTCATATTACATACAAAGCGATTCTAAAACCATGTTCGTTTATTATCACAAATCAGAACGTTTTCATTAAAATTACTCTAGCAAATAAATCTGTAAAAGTCAATAATTAATCGCCTTATGATTCATAAACTAGAATTAATCTAAGTCTTGAACCGCTATATTGAATCGCATCACGGCAGAAAAATCAAGCTTTTTTTTCAAAAACTTTTTAAAATTATTGAAGTATTTGATTTTTTCAACATTTCCCAGTGATTCTTATGAGATTATCTTGGTGATTATCTCAAAAAATCCAAGAATTCAGGAATTATTATTAGACGGGAGTGCGCCGCAGTTCATCCCAGGCCTTAACAAGCTGGTTTCGAACTTGCATAAGTAAGTTAAAAGCAATTCCGGCTTCTTCGGTGGCGGCCATAACTTCGTGGACGCTGCTGATCTCGCCAGTTACAAGTTTTTGGACTTTATCAGCAGCGGAAACTTGCAGATTATTCACTTCCCAAATGGAATTTTTGAGCAAATCAACGAAAGATTGCCCGGGAGCAGACGGTTCTCTTAAACCGCTTGGCCCAGGCTGACCTTGTTCGGTTGGTCCAGGACCAATTGGCCCTGAGGGACTTCCCCGCAACGGATCTACCATAGCATTTAACCGATTCCTTTATCTCCGTTAGCGCCTTTGTCTCCGGGAGCCTCTTTATCTCCATCGGAGTCATCGTTAGCATTAGGATGAATCAATTCTTGCATCATTTGGTGCATTTGCATAGTATCGGCGAAGACATTTTTTGCTATGCCCATGGCCTGCTCTACATTTTCATAATTAGAAGATGCTGCATTGGCCACTTGATCGGCGTCAGCGCTAATTTGCCCTAACGCTTGCAGCAGCTGATTCTGAAAATCACCGCTCTGCGGCTGATTTTGTTTGGGTTGTATCCCATCCAGTTTCCCAGTATCGATCGATTCAATGCCGCGTGGCGGTATAGGAATAGAATTGAAGTCAGTCATAATACAAATTTCCTATGAGTTTTCAATAAAAGCAATATTATTTATACAACGCTTTAAGTTCCAATTTGTAGAGCGCGCTCTTCCATCTTCTTAAAAGAGTTAAAAGCAGTCAAGTTGGCTTCGTAAGATCTGGAAGCATCGATAATGTTAACCATCTCAGTAGTGACGTTGATGTTAGGCCTAAGCACCAGACCATTTTCATCGGCGAATGGATGCCCCGGATCGAATATCTTAGTATAAGCTGCTTCCGAACGGTCTTCAACAATTTTCTGCACTTTTACTCCGCAACCAATCATACGATTCAAACGACGGCGGGCGGTTGTCATGGATTCAGCAAAAGTGCGCCCCGGCGCTTCGAAAAGAACCTGACGGCGGCGGAAAGGCGAACCTTCGGCAGTCACCATTGTATTGGCATTCGCAATATTATTGGATATTACATCCATGCGTATGCGTTGGGCTGTCATGCCCGAAGTGGAAATCTGATAACTCATTAAGTTGCTCCCGCTACTATCTTACCATCACTTGATTATACTTGTCCGGCGGTCTGAATCACTCGTTTCATTGAGGCATAGCGCCGTTTAAGCAACTCGGTAAATTCCAGGTTACGCTGGGTATTCTCAGCTAAATCAGCCATTTCCTGGTCTATATTGACATTATTATGATCCGGACGAAAACGGGTTCCATCATCAATATCAACGCGGGGCCGTATAAGAGGGATTTCCTCTGGACCGCCAATAATGAAATGGTCGGGATGATTTCGCACCCCTTTAACTCCCTGTCCTCGAAGCACCCGTTTAAGTTGATCTTCGAACCCGACAGTAGCCCGCTGATAATTAGGCGTATCAACATTAGCGATATTGTTTGATATCGCCTTATGGCGCTGATTAGTTCCCTCAATGCCCTTTTTGAGCACGTTGAGAGTCGTATTATTAAAAATTCTTCCAATTATCATAGTTCATTCTTAAATAAAAATAGTAATTTTCCAACAATTAATAAGCAATTTATATACCAAACAATATCACCGACTCCAGGACAATAGACTTATCCACCACTTTTACATTTTTATTCACAAGGGCATTGTATTGCCTATAATCCTGATAAGGCGGCGGCTTTATGAATGTCTGCCATAAGTCTCTTATAATCAATATGATAAACTACAATAATCCCATAAAGCAACTCACTTGAAAAGTAAATTTGATATTGTTGGTTATTATTCTGCAAAGATTACTGATAACAACCCTCTCCTAACCTCTCCCAATCTTGGGAGAGGAATGTTTATCAACGGTACTCCGTGCACCTAAACCATAACTATACAACTATTTATGCCACCATAACCCCTCTCCCCCAAGTTGGGGGATAATTCAAGAGGGGGTTGTTATCAAAAACCTTTGAGTTCTCAATTGACGATATAATAATGAAACCGCCTTTTTCAGCATAATCCACTATTTCATCGGCGATTATTATCAAGACGTTTTATGATATTGCATTGAAGGAGAAATTGCAGGAAAAAAATGCCGTAACGGCAAGGAATGACTTATCCCGGCGAGGATACAGAAAATTCCTGCTGGTTTTGAATCATTGATTCAATAGCAGCGCTAAGCGTACTGGCTTCAAGAATTTTGGTCGGTTGATTAGTGAGCGTAACACGGGAATAGATGCGCTGAGCGCGTTTTAAGTATTGCCGATACATTACATCATCGGCTTCATTTTCTTTGATGTAATCAGCTTTGTTTTGATAGGCCTGCCCTAGCATAATCAACATATCAGCGTATTGCATTGAATTATCCAAAGAATCCTGGGAAATTTCCGTCAACACCTCAATTGCTTTATCAAAGTTACCCTGTTTCATATAAGATTGACCAATACGATATGATATTTGCCCCTTTCGAGGGAACTCGGGATCCTTCTTCAGGAAGGCTTCATAACTCCTGATTGCGTCTTTGTAATTCTGCAACTCAAAATTAATCATGCCAATCATGCGAAGAGAATCTCCATCGTCAGGCAGGTCCATATTGTCGGCGTCTAAAGGATAATGGCTGGCAAGGTTTTGATAAGCTTTGAGAGCATCAGCAATTTTGGCGTCCCGTTCATCAAAATTATAAAGAGCTTCTGACCAATAGGATTGAGCGATTTTTTTCAAAGAATCAAAACCAGGCCCTTTTTTGGCTTTCTCGGAGTTTTTCAGCAATCGCTCAACCTGCCTTTCGGAAGGAACGGTTAGATCATTGCTGACTATTTTGTTGTATTCTTGCCGTGCTTTATCCCAGGAGTATTGTTTCAGGTATGCGTCGGCTAATTTTTGGGATACGCGCATATCATTATTTTCATAAGCTTTATCTAAATATTCTTTATAATATCGCACAGCTTGACTATAATTGGTTAGACGCGCGTTGATGTCCCCCAATCGCTCAATGGCAGGGGGAATAAAATGCTCAGCGGTTTTATCATTACCAAATTTTTTTAACGCTTTATTGAAATATTCTTCCGCCTTTGTATATTGACCAGCCTTAAAGGCGTTGTGCCCTTGGTTATACATAATTTGCTTCAAAAATCTCTGATTCAGAGTATCTACCTCCTCGGAATACTCCCGTGCGATGATAGCTTTCTCATATTGAGTAATAGCCATTTCATAACCATCATCGCGAGCTTTTTTACGCAGTTTCCTGGCTTGCCCTAATAATGCATTGGCAATACTGGAATTAACTGCTTCATCCTCCAGTTTTTGAGCCTTAGCGCTCAAATCATCGCCATATTTTTCAAGCGTATCAGCATAGAAATAAACTGAGAGATATGTATAACCGGATTTGGGAAACCTTTCTATCATTGCTTTAAAGCGTTCAATCGCTTCCGGGTATTTTTTGTTATTACCGTAAAGGTAATACGAATTAATCAACCTGATATCGGCCAGATTACTATACTTGCCATTCTGTTCGGGAGGATAAAGTGGATTCATCGCAAGAGCTTGCGAATAATAATCTTTAACTTTGGTATAATCTAGAGTGACTTTGGCATCCTCCCATGCCGAATGTCCCAGGAGGTATAATATCTTGGTTTTAGCTTCATCACTGGGAGAACGTTCTGATTTCAATAATAGTTCACCGGCCTTGATGGCTTTTGGGTAATCTCTCACGATATAGAAGCAATCAGCTTTATTATAAAGAATGTCTTCATATTCTTCCGGTGAAAGCAATTCACTATCAACCAACAGTTGATCATAAAGAGCATTGGCTTTGTTTAAGAAATTCTCAGTGATTATTCTTTCCCGGTCGGCGGCATCAAGAAGTCGCTGTTTTTCAGCTATAGCATCCGGATAAGGTTCAGCCGTTTTCTCATACTCTAGCCATTGCTTGCCTGCTTCGCGCCCACGAAGTAGATAAAGGTCGCCAAGTTTTTTGGCTACTTTTTGGATTTTGGGCTTAAGGATTTTGAATTCTGTCGGAAGCAAGTCTCTAGTATCAATTTTATTACCTTCTTCTTCTCCCTTTTCATAATTGGCGATAACTTCATCAAGATACTGATTGGCTTCATCATCCCTCTTGTTTTTCAGACTATTGTCATAGAGTTTTTTACGAACATCTCCGATTTTGGCATAGAGCGCCATACGTAACTCATGGTCATCGGCAGGAATTCGACGAAGCGCCTGCGTATAAGCAGTAGTTGCTTTACCAAGCAGTTCCAACTCCATATCATTTTTGGTATCAGCCCATTGCTCATAGGCATCGCCAATATCGACTATAGCCTGCAGCGCTTCTTTGGTTTCTCTGAAACGCTCAACGAAGTCTTCAAGACTTTTTACAGCGGCATCATATTGTTTGAGTTCACGTTTCGCGTTGGCGATTTTGAGCAGCGCATTACGCTGCTCAATAACATTGGGAAAAGATTCAGCAGGATTATCCCCACCGACGTTTTTATCTGCTTCTCTTTCCAACAAAGCCAGATACTTTTCATAATAAGTGGCCATTTGTCTAAAAGAATCATCGCTCAACTCAGATTTACCTTCTTTTTTATCACCAAGAGCGGTCATGTAATAACAATCACACATATTCTTATATGCTTCAGTTAACTTGGGATGATTATCGAATCGTTTAATAAAATCCTTATATAGCGTTATTGTATTTTGAAGAGTTGCACGAGGTTTACCCCAAGTCATCTTTTTTTCATTAAAATTATTATTATAATCTGTAGCCTTTATGTAACTCTTGTTTGCTTCTTCCAACAATTCCAACCTGGCTTTCGGGCTGGTGTATAACCACCAATAGACAGTCACGCCCAGCAAAAGCAGCATGATAGCCAGCGAACCGATCATTATGGTCCACATTTCCTGCTGGGTCAGTTGGATGCGGGCGAATAATTTTTCGATATAACCGGGGACGTATTCATCTTCATCTTCATCATCGGGTATACCTTCTTCATCTTCGACGCCTTCAAGATCGGCTTCATCCAGTTCGATATCCATTTCATCCAAGCCATCTTCACTATCAATGGCTTCGATATCTTCGTCGATCTCAAAGCTTTCGTCTTCAGGTATTTCTCCCAGGTCTTCAAGATCATCTGCTGAGATATCATCCAGTCCTTCAGCATCATCAAGATCGACGCCTTCAATGTCGCCCAGAAGCGACTCATCAATCTCTTCGATTTCATCCAGATCTTCTGCCGAGATGCCGGCAGCAAGCAAACTTTCACGGCTTAATCCATCATCATCGGAAATCTCATCAGCCGTGATTTCTTCGAGTTCTTCAATAGATTCGGGCTGTTTTTCAGCTACTTTTTTCGATGATTTAGAATCTTTTTCTTCAATCTCTTGAAAAGGAGATTGTTCTCTATCCTGCCCACGTTCTGAAGGAGCGTTGAAGATACTTTCAAGGTCCTCCGAACTGAAAGAAGATTCCGCCAGGGAATTTACAATATCCTTCTTTTTACTGAAGATACGCTGTAAGAAGGGTTTCTTTTCAAAACTGGATTCAAATAGTATCTGGCGCGGTATATTTGCGTCGGAAAACCCGGATTCGCTGGCCCCCAAGGCTTCGGTAAGTATACTGTCGTCAATTACCGGTTCATCGGATAGTTTTCTGCGGCCTTTTCCTTTTATAAGATTTTCAGCAACGACGCCGGTCGATACTAATTGTTCAATAATAACGGATTCTTCGTCTGCATCAAAAGAAGCAAATTCATCGGCGGACAGACCCATATCCCGCATGGCCTGTTGGAGAGTTTCAGTTCTCACTCCCAACTCCAGGGCAAGATTAAGGATTGGTTTTTTATCAGCCGATGGATTCATAATTCTCTAAACCACTATAGAGCGATTCTCAAAATAACCTTCGTCAATGCGGTTGTTGACCGCTATATCAGATTAACCAGGAAGATTACGCAGAAATCTCTTCAACGCTTTTTTCTCGATATTCATTCAATTTATTACGAAGCGTCCGAATGCTGATGCCCAGCAGTTCAGCTGCCCGCGTCCTGTTGTTATTAGTCAGTTTCAAAGTTTGCATGATTAGTTGCTTTTCCATCTCGGCAACTGTACCCCCGGCTTGAATACCGGTTATTTTATCGGAATCTGATTGAGTCGAGACGCGTTTCAATTCCAGTGGGAGATGTTCCATACCAATCATGGAATCCTGACAAAGCACAACCGCCCGTTCAATGCAATTTTCCAGTTGGCGGACGTTCCCCGGCCAATTGAAACTGAGCAACGTTTGTTCAGCCTCTTTGTTAAGCCCTTGGATGCGGCGATTCATTTCCTGGTTAAATTTTTCTATAAAGAAACTGCATAGATCAGAGATATCGCTTTTGCGCTCCCGTAATGGGGGAAAAGCTATAGTAACTACATTAAGTCGATAATAGAGGTCTTGGCGGAAAGAGCCTTTTTTAATTTCCTCTTCAAGATTGCGGTTGGTTGTAGCCATCACCCGGACATCGACTTTAACCGGCAGACGCCCGCCAACCTTGTCCACTTCACGCTCCTGCAGAACGCGCAACAGTTTGGCCTGAAGTTTGGGGCTCATTTCACTGACTTCATCCAGCAGAATCGAACCGCCGTCGGCCATAACGAACTTGCCTTCACTGGTGCGGATAGCGCCGGTGAAAGCGCCTTTTTCGTGGCCGAACAGTTCGCTTTCCAGCAACTCTTCAGAAATGGCGGCGCAGTTCACTTTGATAAATGGCTTGTTACGTCTTGGACTATGATAGTGAATCGCTCCGGCGATGAGTTCCTTACCTGTTCCACTTTCGCCATGGATCAACACCGTACTGGGAGTCGGGGCCACAGTTCTAATCAGATCAAAAATATCCAACATCTTGGGATCATTGCCAATGATATGATCAATACCGTATTTCAAGCCGACTTGCTCGCGTAGCGCATTATTTTCCCGTTTTAGTTCAGCCACGCCTAAAGTCTTTTCAATCACCACTTTCAGTTCTTCAACATCGAAAGGCTTCTTGATATAATCCGCCGCGCCCAGTTTCATGGCCTGGACGGCGTTTTCAACTGTTGAATGCGCAGTCAACATGATAACTTCAACATTCAGCGAAATATCCTTGAGTTCCTGCAGAGTGGCGATGCCGTCTTTGATGGGCATTTTGATATCGCACAGAACCAGATCGGGAAGGTCTTCCATCGCCATTTCGATGGCCGCTTCTCCATTATCCGCTTCACGGATATCATAGCCTTCCCCTTTCAAAACCCGCTTGAGCAGGTTTCGAATCCCGAGTTCATCATCCACAATCAGAATCTTTTTTTGCGCCATTTTTCTTTTCCAAATAAATCAACTGTCGGTTAAAGGAAGCATTACCCAGAAAGCCGTTCCCTTTTCGCTGCTGTCATTAATCCTTAAAAAACCGCCATGCTCTTCCACAATCCGATGAGATAAAGCAAGACCTAAACCTGTTCCGCTGTCTTTAGTAGTAAAGAACGGATCAAAGAGACGTTCTTGAATATGCTTGGGTACACCCGGCCCATTGTCGGCAATTTCAGCAACGGCGTAGGCCCGTGGTTCTTCATCGGGAGATAATTTCTCCATCCGCTGAAAAAACCTGACTGCAATACGCCCATCAATCTTGCCATCAATTTCGTTACTAGCTTCGATGGCATTGACGAATAGATTGATGAAGACCTGCTTCATACGGTCAGCATCTATCAAAACAGCAGTGCCTACTTGATCCGGTTCTATACTCAATTGTATATTCGATAAGGTAAATTTCTCACTGAGAAAAGCGGCAATCTCCTCAATAAGTTTGGAAAGTTGCTCTGTTTTCCGTTCAGGTGAAATTGGTTTAGCCATATTGAGAAGATCATCAGTCAGACGGGTGAGCCGGTCAATTTCACGAATAAGGTTTTCAGAAAACTCCTGAATAAACTCTTCATCATCCTTGTTGTCTGGAAGGATCTGAAGGTAGCCCCGGATAGTAGTCAGCGGATTGCGCATTTCATGGGCCACGCCAGCAGCCAGTTCACCCAGGGCGGTCAATCGGTCGGAACGCCGGGCTTTTTCTTCCAGCAGCCTAACTTCTGTAAGATCAAGCAGAAGGCACGTTACGCCGATCCTGGCGCCGTCGCGATCAAATAATTCAGAGAAGCGGCTCTGTAATACCACCGGATCACCCTGCTGATTAGTAAAAGAGAATTCATATTTGTTATGAGATTCGCAGGACTCGCGGTAATCAGTAAATGCCTTGGCGCAGACTGGCAGAAACTGGCAAAACGGTTGATTGATGGCATCCTGCTCCTGCACTTCGAAGATGCATTCAGCGGCGCGGTTAAACGTCAGAATATTATCATCCGGATCAATAGTAATCAGCGCTTCGGTGATGGAGTTGTATATGTTTTTGGAATCCAAAACCTGAAAACGTTTTTCCAGCTGCTCGAAGGATAAACTAAGTTTCTCGATACTTTCGGTATAATGCGAAATAAGGCGCTGAAGAACCTGAGGATCGGTTTCTCCGCCTGAGTAAAGTTCCACAGGATTGTTTTTAGAATCCGGTTCAGCCACGATCATTTCCTCATCCCCATTGTAGATCGCATTCTGTGCATTATTTCTTTTTATCGATATAGCGCGGCGGTAAATTCTCATACGCAAAATAAGCCTGATTAGCGTTCCGGCCTTGCTTAAGTTTAGACAGTTGTTGATTGATATCCACTTGGTGACGCTTAATCGACTTGGCAATAATTCCTTCAGAATTATTTAAGCGCTCTATCATCTCTATACTTGAATCACGTATCTGCTTAATAACGTTCCGTTCATCGGATGAATAATTCTGATATTCAAGACGCCATTGATCCTTTACCTGTTGGTGCTTTTGTTCTAATAACTGCAACTCTTCCACAATTTGTATTTTTCTATTCATCAAGTCGGCTATTCTAATAGTATCCGGTTCCGTCTCTCTTAAAAAAGATATTTGTTCATTAGAGAGTTCAAGCATTTCCAGATATTTATCATGCTCTTCTTGAAGGGCGTCATTCATCAAACGGAATAGACAAGCGTCGTTCATTTTTCTCACTCTATAAAACAAAATAGATATCCAATCATTCCTAATCCATAAGCCTGTCAATCAGGCGACAATAGGTCAATAGATTAAAATTCACCCTACTTGCCCAAATACCGAGTTTATAAAGGCTCAAAATAGAAATGGCTTGAGATAATCGTAGATATCTCCTTAGGCCAGTATATGTTATACTGTTTTTTTGGTCAAGGAAAAATTTTCCGGTTTCGCACGGTTATTACATAAATATTGGTTTATGATGGCGTGTGGTCAATGAAAAACCAATCTTTTCCTGTTTTCACTATCATCAAGTATAAACATAATCATGTAAACTACTCTAATTAAGAGTGATAAGCAGGAATTTCAAGGATAAAATTTGATCCCTGGCCTTCTTCAGAATCAACGATTATTTTGCCGTCATGCGCTTCCACTATCGACTTAGTAATGCAAAGACCCAAGCCGGTACCGCCGATATTTCTGGTTTTTTCGTTTTTAATCCGGAAGAATTTCTGGAAAAGACGATTCTGGTTATCATTACTGATGCCAAAACCACTATCTTTAACAGAGATTGTAATAAATTCCTTGGTGCGAATGGCATGTATAATGACAGAACCTTCTTCGGGAGTATATTTAATTGCATTTGAAACCAAGTTGGTCAAAGCCTGCTGCATACGGTCTATGTCGCCCGATATGGCCAGCCCTTCTTCCACATCCAATGAGAATTTTAATTTTTTCTTCTCAGCCTGTGGTTTCATGGTGAGGAATACCAGATCACAGAGATATTTGATTTCGACTTTGCCAAATGACATATTCAATTTACCTGATTCGATGCGTGACAGATCGAGCATATCATCTATCAAGGTGGCCAAACGATTGGTATTGGAGGAAATGATATCAATATAGCTCTTCATCTCCAGTGGAAAAACACCCAGGTCGCCGGAAATCATTAAATCCAAGTACCCTTTTATTGAAGTGAGGGGTGAACGAAGTTCGTGCGACACAATAGAAATCAGGTCAGAACGCATACGATCCAGTTCAGCCTGTTCCGTACGATCCTGCACGATTAGAACGAATCCGTCATTACGCTGTTCTTCTTCATCAAAAATTGGAGAAACACTGATGCGCAAATCTTTGACATTATACCGAACATCGAATATTTTCTGTTCGACGAGCATTGAGCTGCCAGGATGATATTCGATATATTTAGTCAATTCAGAGAAGTATTCGGCAAAGGAAGCGCCAATAATTTCTTGTTCTGACAAATCAAACAAATTAAGCGCCGCTTGATTTATATGGATGATGGCGCCGTTATCATCGCATCCAATCAATCCTTCTCCCATGCCATTTATAATAGTGGAAACTTTATTTTTCTGTTCGGCCAGCTGGAGAGTTTTTTCGAGCAGTTTCTTGGTTACGATAGTCAGGTTATCACGCAGGTTTTCCACGCGCTGATCATTTAATTTTGCTGCTATTTCGAGCGATTCCAATTCAGGAGAGTTCTGGTTCAGGCTGACAATGAAGCATGGGGCATTATGAGACGCAGAATCCTGCAAAGATATTATTTGCGCCCTGGTTCGTATTTCCATATTATCAATAACAATTGTCAGGAGATCAATAACCCTGGGATCTTCTTGATCACCAGAGTTTTGTAAAGCATGCTGCAAATCAGATTTCTCTTGTACTATATCAAGCAAACTTATGCCTTTTTTGAGCGGCAAGCAGTCTTTAGCGACGATATTGCAATCCTGGATATTTCCCTTGGCATCCAGAATCAGTAGTGGCTCCATAGAAACACGCCACAACGAATAAGCATTTCCTGATAATAATTTTACAGAATTCATAATATTTTCTTGAATTATCCCAAAGATTTTAAGATAGAGCGATTACCAAAATAACGAGCGTCAATGCGTTGTTAACCCTATAATTATAATCGTTATTGATAAAGGGGTAGATATTTGTTCAATTTGTAACGGCTGGAATCAGTTGTAATTTATCCGGAAAATGATCCCTTAGCCAGGTTTCACTGATCAGAGTACGCATAAGTGGATCATGATAAAGATCCTGCCTTAGAAAAATCACCGATGGATGACCTTTATAGGGCATTGGAACGCGAATAATTTTATCAAGTAATCCATCTTTATTATGTTCGTGAAGGAACGTTTCCAAAACGCCTTCAGGGATAGCGGCGGCCTCAATACTACCAACAAACAGGTGCCTTAATGCTTCATTGGAAGAATACAAGGTTACTGTATCAGGATTTTGCCCGGTCTTATTAGCCCAATACTCAATTTGACTGCGACCGCCAATGTCATATTCAGGATGAACCACTCCCAAACGGCCCCGCCATAAATCACTTTGCTCCAGAAATATAATCTCCCCCTGCAAGGCGGGCAGTTGTTTATCTGATTGAAAATTAACCTGAAGAATAGGTATATATTCTCTATTCTGTTGATTGACGACGCGTTCAATTAGTCCGGGATCGCCTTCGATGCATTCTGGATGAGAATTAAGAACAATACGAAGATATTTCTCCAAAGGCTCACCTTTAGGGCTGAGTATGCGAATTTCCCGCCCGGTATACGACAATAGCCTTCCATCATGCCATGCGTTCTCCAGAGGCAACTTATCATTTATCGTACTGGTCGCGCTTTTATTAAAAGATGCAGGCCCCTGCCAAAGCAGAAAATGGAAAGTTTTTGCAGTAGGACGGTCTCCACTCGATGATTCAGAATAGGCGGACGCAGAATCCAAAACGACAAGCGACAAGGACATGATAACAGGCAAAAAGAATCGCTTAAATAAATATCCGGGAATATTTCTCATATTATATATCGAATCGCTCGAATGTTCGATTCAGAATTGAAACCCCACCGATGCAATACTGATTGTTAAAGATTGTAACCTATGTTTATTGCCAATGTTAGTCCTCATCCGGGCGCCTAAATTATTATATACATGGATAATCTAAAATATAGTTGAATAATATGATATTATGGGTTACATTCACCGACATTTTAGGTATACTACTGTCGTAATTTCTAGATAAATTCAACATGATTTATAAACAACATTCAAAAGACGGTTTTAAATTTAAGGTTTTTCCTCATTTATGCGAAATTATATTATTTGACTCCATATTATATCGTGAGCCAAAAAAAGCCCAGAAAAACTATGTAATCACCTTAAATTATATATGTTAGGTTATCGCATCCGTATCCAGTAGTTCATCAAGTGATATTAATGATTATATATATGGGAAAACGGTCTTGACATTGATTTAAGATTCATGATAACTTGATAAAAAGAGTCAGGTTATAAAAAGACTATGAAATTTTCCCAAAGCATTGATCTTGCAATACATGCTCTAATCACAATGGCGGAGCAACCAACTGATGAGCCGATTATGATCCGTAAGTTGGCTAATTCAGTGCAAGCTTCAGAGAGCTATTTAGCTCGAATTATGCTAAATCTAGTTAAAACAGGATTAATAAAATCGATACGTGGAAAACACGGTGGATTTGTTTTTAAAAAACCACCCCACACAATCACTATCGCTGATGTTGTTATAGCAATGGATCAAGATGTAGCTGAATTTAACTGTTCTTGGGAAATCAGGAACTGCGATCAATCTAAGGAATGTACTTTACGAAATTTATTTAAGGAAGCGCAAGAGCAAATGTTGGCTGTTTTGAGAAGTATGACCATAAAGGACATAGCCAATTCTCCACATTGCAAAACATTGTTCTGCGAAGAAGAAACCAAGACCATTAACTCATAGAATATTGAAATATCTCATAACAAGAAAAATGGCGTAAAAAACCAAGTGAAACTTGGCGCTAAAAAAGACAACTTAGGAATACATAGATATCAGCGATATCAGCATAACATTTTGTTGATGGAACCGTTTAATACTTACCAGGTGAAAACGAGGGAAGGGTTCTCTTATGAAACCATCTGGCGAAGGAGTAAATATAAAAATGAGTTATACTCTTGCAACCCCCAATTTGTTTGAGGACGATGATATCCTCGAAGACAAATCATTGGGGATTGGATTGGAACTTGAGGAAGAAGAGGAGGATAGTCTTTTTTATCCCCCGGCAGCCCGACATTTGCAATTAACAGAACCTGAAGCAGGTCGGTTTGATGATCGCGTTTCACGACGTCGTGCAGTTCATAACAGTTTACGTTTATATCTCCGTGAAATTGGCAGCATCCCTCTTTTAACCAAAGAGAATGAACAAGAAATTTCTCAAAGAATGCAGGATGGACGTAAAAGGATTTGCCTGGGCGTCGTGCGCAGCCTGCCTTCCTTAGTAAATCTAACCAAACTAGTAGAAGACGTCAAACAAGGCATGCGCCGGCTTGACGTGATCATGAACAATGCTCCCGATGATCTTAATACAGAAAAAGATGTTGCGCGATATATATCAAACCTCAAGCGAAAAGTAGAACGAGTCATCCAGAAGTCTACCAATGCAATTGAGTCATTAAATGATGATGTAGCAATATCCAGAGATTTATTCAGAAAATCAGGCGAGGATTTATACAAGATTGGATTCGCCCCGGAAACTATTCAGGAAATAGCTAACGGCCTTAAAAGAAATGCCATTAAAGCGGACAAAGCCCTAAAAATCGTTAACCGCGTTGAAAAATCTTTTAACATTACCCCTAAAGAAATTGACCGTTTAGCAAATCGAGTTCGTATAACTGATAAGACGCTGCTTTCTTTGAGCCGTAAATCACATAAAAAGAAAGAAGAAGTACTGCATGAAATTGAAAAATTAGTCAAAGCTAAATCTATTTTAAATACCGTATATGAAGAGAATGACGACCCGTTTCGTCTGTTTCGCGCTGTAAAAATTATCCGCCGAGGCGAAAAAGAAGCGCAACGCGCCAAGATGGACTTGGTTCGCGCCAACCTCAGACTGGTAGTTTCGGTTGCCAAAGGATTCCGGCATCGCGGAGTTCATCTGTTGGATTTGGTTCAGGAAGGCAATATCGGATTGATGCGCGCTGCGGAGAAATTCGACCATCTGCTGGGCTTCAAATTCAGCACCTACGCCACCTGGTGGATTCGTCAGGCCATTTCCCGCGCTTGCGCCAGTCAGGCTCATGACATTCGCATCCCCGTTGGGTTGCAGGGAACCTGGCACCGCATTACTAAAGCATCCGAAGAACTGCAACAGGAACTGGGACGCGACCCTACGCCGGAAGAGATATCCAATCGCGTGGATATCCCCTTGAAGAAATACATGAAACTGGCGCGCGTCGTTCAGCGGGCGGTTTCCATGGAAACGCCCATCAATGAAAGCGAAGATAGTTTCCTGGGCGATTTCATTGAAGATCAATCAGTCGATTCACCAGTCGATAACGCCAGCCATCATTCGCTTGAAGGCGAGATTGAACAAGCTCTCGAAACTCTAACCGAGCGTGAAGAAGCTGTGCTTCGCCTGCGCTATGGTCTGGATGACGGCCAGCCGCGAAAATTGGAAGAAGTAGGCAACCGTTTCGGCATTACGCGCGAACGCGTCCGGCAGATCGAGACCAAAGCCATCCGTAAATTACGCCACCCCTTACGCGCTCAGCGCTTAAAAGGCTTTTTGGACGGATTGGCTTCATAAGTAAATATTATTAATATCATAGAAATCAAAAGAGACCAGCGTCAACTGGTCTCTTTTTTTGTACTATAGTAGTTTTCATAATAATGTTCTGATTGGCGATTCCCAAAAGCAAAAAAAACTCTGCCTCTTTTGAAGACAAAGTTTTCCTGTATACAAACGCTATTTTTCAAGAACCGCTCTAGAACCGGGGTAGACGGGAAAACCAGGAAGTTGATTGATCCGGCTCTTGAGGTGGATTTTTTTTGGTTAAATCCAATTCTTGCAGAACATCATCATCCCAGATAATTTCCATTTCAGGACCATCATGTTTATCCATCTTTGGAAGACGCGAAGAAAAAGAAACCTTGGCCTCTTCTTCAACCTCATAAGATGAATGTTGATATTTAAAAAAGCAACTCATGCAAACCACGGTCTTCGAGGTTTTACCACATCTAATACATACCGTACTCGTTTTATCATGGGGCATTGGTAGCACCTCTTTCTTCAAGGTATCTTCAACGCCCTCTAACCCAACTAATATGCTCTAACGAACCTGTGCGCTCGCGCATAAAAATAACATTATATATAGAGTGATTTTCATAATCACTCCAACGCCATATAAAGACGTAGTTTAATTATCGGTTAATAGCACTGTTTCCTTAAGTCATATAACATATTTTTATCATTGCACTTATGTTCAAATCACTAGAAAGGCTATCAACACTATTCGCCTTCATTATGGTGTAATATCTTCGATAATGAAAACCACTCGAATTTAATTTCCTTTGGTGATCTGCTCGAGTAAATCCTTTGCTACGAAAATGGGAGCATTGATGCGCACCGCAATAGCGATAGCATCACTGGGACGTGAATCGACGTCGATTGGACCGTTGGAGGTCGAGAAATGTATACGGGCGTAGAAGGTTGATTCACGTAGATCGTTAACAACCACGCGTTCAACCTTGGCTTTGAGCGCATCAATAATATTAACCGATAAATCGTGCGTCAGTGGACGTTGGATGTGGATATCATTTAAGGCGAGGTGGATCGATTGCGCTTCATAATAACCGATCAGAATGGGCATCATACGTTCGCCGTTCTTCTCCTTCAGTATGATAATCTGATCAGCTCCGGTTTCATCTAAACGCAATTCATAAAAATCCATTTCAATCATGGAATTATCCTCTATATCTTTTTATTCCCGCATCATCTTTTTAACAACATCCTTCAATTGCTATAGATGGTTTATGGCCTGCCATCACCAATAAATAATATAATGAACAAAAAATCTATTCTTAATTCTCATTCCATTTATTCGGTATATGCTTTTGCGACTGATCGTCAATGCTCACGCCGATATCTTCCAGCATTTTGGCTAATTCCAAAGTGGGCAGACCGATTACATTATGGAAAGAACCTTTAAGTTCTTTAACCAGAGACTGCCCTTTTCCTTGAATGGCGTAGGCGCCGGCTTTATCCATTGGTTCGCCGGTTTTCACATAAGCGTCAATCTCTTCGGTAGACAGGTTTTTGAACCGCACTTGAGAGCAAACGGCTTTTACATGCTGAGTGTTGCTGTTTTTGTGATAAAGGCATAATCCCGTCCATACTTCGTGCCATTCGCCAGACAAACGGCTCAACATTACCGAAGCCTCATTGGGCGAACCGGGCTTACCCATTATCACATCATTAATAGCAACAACCGTATCAGCGCCGATAACCACATCATCCGGATTGTCGTGCGCAATTTCCATTGCTTTTTCTAAAGCAAGACGCGCGGAATATGATCCGGGAGTTTCTCCCATGGGCGGCAATTCCGTAATATGACTCGGTATCACTGTAAATGATATGCCTAACATCTCCAGCAAAGTTTTTCGCCGGGGCGACTGACTTGCCAGAATGATCCCTTTGTATTCAATAGTACTCATAACTAATGCTATTCCAATATTATAGTATCGATGCGGCTAAAGTTAATCTCAGAAATGTTCTTAGAATACATTATACTTGGGAACACAGACGTCCCAAGGGACTGGAAGACAGCCCTGACCGTCATAAAAACATAGGAATATTAAGCGGTTAAATCGAGAAATTGACCTGAAGACTGGTAATCTTGAGGGGGAGGCGGTGGGCCTCCCGCTGGCGGGTATAGCATTCCGGGAACTCCGGAATTATTATTCGGCGCGGCACTGGGCGATCCACCTACATTAGGCTGTACAGGCGCAGTTGCAGGATTTTCCATATTATCTAAATTAAAAATGGAAACGCTCGGAGCTCCAGGGGCGTTTTTGGGCATTGCGTTTACTGCTTGTTGACTGATTTCGACGCGGTCTATGCCATTGCTCTGGGTGCGAGCTGCGGTTCCTTGAGCGGCTGAAGTTCCTGGTAGAGGCGGCGCGCTTGGAATTTGCTGCTGAATCGGTGGAGCAGCCGGTCCGGTACGCTGCATAGGCGCAGCAGCCGGAGCTGGCGCGGCATTCGGCGCTGGTGGTTGTCCAGACTGTAGGGGAGACATTAATTCAGCAACCATGATATCGCTCTCTTCCAATTAAAATCGCTCACAACTTATGGACATATTATATCACATTTAAACATTATAAGCAAATCAATTTCAGTCAATTATTTTCGATAAAGAACTAAGGGCTTTTCCGTGTTTTCAAATGCGCTATAATTTTCATCTGTCCGGGGCGCTAGCTCAGCTGGGAGAGCGCTACCTTCGCAAGGTAGAAGTCGTGGGTTCGAGTCCCATGCGCTCCATAGAAAATCCATAACCCCTTGGTAATCAAGGGGTTATTTTTTTGGGTTTTTTGGTTGGCATCTCCGGTGATACTCTTTTATTTGGTATTGGGGGTTCGTCAGGATTTTTCTTGTTCGCTTGATCCGCTGCCTTGTTCAATAGGTCCAAGAAGGCTTTTGTCATTTCCTTTACCATCTTCTTTGTTCCTTTTGCCGATTGTTTATTCGTATAATTGACTATGGGTTCCAACCAAATAGAAATGTACATACTCGTAGTTATCTTCTTGCACAAAAACCAATCGTAAGTCTCCTCCTGCAGAAATTGATCGGAAATCCTGCAAATTGCCATGAAGGGCGTGATTGTCGAGTTGGGGATCATGCGGATCATCTTGAAAAGTATCAAGGACTTTTCTAACTTTATCTCTTGTCTTCGGAGGGAATTTCTCAAGAGCCTTATCAAAGTCCTTGTGAAAAGTTATATCCATTTGGAGTAGTTTTCATAATAATGTTCTGATTTGCGATTTGAAAACCAAACGTGATAATAAACGAACATATTTTTGATAATCGCTTTAAACAGTAATTTTACTTTCCAAGCGATCAAAATGGGCTTGAACCTCTTCTTTGGTTTTATAAACCGGACTCATGTTGATTCCTTCATCAGAGTCTTTTTTTGCTTGAAGAAGTTGACGGGTGATTTTGTCCGAAAATTTATCTTCAGGTTGAAAGTGCTGAATAATCTCACGTATTTCTTCCGGAGGAAGTTTTTCCATCTTCGCTATAATCTCTTCGGTGGCATTCACAATTATATTCTCCATTTGAATGGCGATTCTCTTATCCATTATATTACGAAAAATCCGGTTTTGCCAAAAAATAATCCTAATTTATATACAAAACCGGGGAGATGAGCGTCGCCCATACTCCCCGGTTTTTTGAATTTAAAAGAGAATTAATAAATCGACCATTCAGGAACGGAAACCGGTTCGCTTACAAAGGCGTAATCGAAATAGGATTCGTCCGTCGAACCGAATGCTTCCAAACCAACGAGCGGCAGAACTTTGGGTAGTTCAAAGAAATCGTTGGCATTATATACGAAAACTTTGTTGATTGTGTCGGCGGTTGGATTTTTATCCAGGCAGACGAAGTGGTCTGGATCGCCGGGGATGAAGAGCACGTTGAAGACCTGCTGAATCCCGTCATCGATAAAATTCCAACTGTCGTGAATGGCGCCATCGAAATCGACCAAATGCACACTACGCTGATCATTGGTTAAACAAACCAGGAATTGAGCTCCTTCCAAATAATCCAATGAATTGTAGTTTGCTTCGGTGGGAATCTGACCGACAGGCTCGCCGCCGTTTTCGTCATAGATGTTGATAACGCTTTCGGCGTCGTTCGCGATCAATATCCGACCGTCGGCAAGCAGGAGTGCGGTACCATCGCCGTCGGCTTCCTTGCAGACTTCGAAAAGTGTTGGCTCCAGCATCGTATCGCCGTCAAAGCGAACGCGGAAATGATAAGTGGGATGAGATGAGAAGGCGTTGCTCATCACAAACACTTCGTTGGGGCCGAAACTTTTCGTCCAACAGATTTTCTCAATCGTGTTGGGCATGCGATAAAACTGTTGAGATCCATCCGGTGTGATGCGTAGAATTTCCGCAAGTCCCGTTGGATAGTCGACCAGTTCGGTAGCGGATTGGGGAACGCCGGTGCAACCGACGTAGCAGTTGCCAACCGAGTCGAAAGCAACGCCCAGGGGTCGACGCCGCTTCATGTCACCCAGCGGCCATGTTACCACCTGGACAACTTCGCATTCCGCATCCCCCATTTTGACTTCGATCAAGCGGTCCAGTTTGCAATCCGCCAGGACCAGGTTGCCCGGAGTGAAGGGATCCGACCACCCTGTCAGCGATACGGTGCACGCGACGGTCAAAAATAATACGACGCATAAATGTTTTTTTTTCATTCTTTTTTTCTCCTGTCTTCTATAAAGATAAAATTAATTCCAAATATTTATCTCATGAATTGTAAAGCATGTCAATGAATATATCGCATCAATTCATTATTATCTGTGGATCGAAAAAACGCAGGGCGCCCTTCACCGGACTCATCCATTACCCGTATCCTCTTAGGGAATAAGAATCCCGGTCGGGGATAATACGGAATATCTTCCACGTCTCCAATGAAATCTGATACCCATCATTTTTGACTTAGACAGCGTAATCCGATTTAACTTGTTTATTATCCATGATATATAATCCTAAAGTCAATTGGAAAATCTATGGTTGCAGCAAACAACCACATCTTGTATTCTCTCCCAAATTGGGGGAGAGGAATTTTGGGAAATAACAAGGCATGTCTTCGGTGGATCGATCAAGCGCGACCCACTCTACAATTCTTATAATTCACATTATATTAGATCAAGGATTGATGACTACTTTATTGCGTTCCGGCGATGCCATTACCTCCATCGCGGCGTGAATTTCGCTTAGGGGGAAGCGGTGCGAGATGGCGTCTTCGGGATTGACTAATCCCCGCTCCATCAAACGGATGGCGTTCTGCATGGCTAGCGGGTTGGTTCCGAAACTGGAATCCATCCGCGCTTCGAGGAAGTGGGTTAAGCCGCCGTCCAGTTCAAATTTCTCGTGGGTGGTGATGCCGAAAACGTTCCACCGGGTTCCCCGGCGCAATAGGCTGACCATCAGTTTAACCGCATCGATTGGTCCCGCCGCCTCGACGATCAAATCCGGGCCTCCAGGGATAATATCGTATACCGCCTGTTTGGCGTCGCAGTTTTTGGGATTAACAATATGGGTGGCGCCCAGTTTTTTGGCGGTATTGAGGGCGTAATCGCTGATATCGACCGCGATCAGACGTCCCGCGCCAGCCGCTTTGGCGACCATCAGGCAGTACATGCCGATTCCACCGGAACCAACCACTACTACATCATCGCCCACTTTCATTTCAGAAAAGTTGATCACGCCTTTCCAGGCGCCGCTGAGCGGTTCGGTTTGGCAGGCTTCGTCAAAAGAGAGGTTGTCCGGTTTGAGATAAAGTTGCTCGACCTGACAAAGGGTGTACTCGGCGAAACTGCCATTGCGGGTGTCGGGGGGACCGTCGCCTCCAGTGGTGAACGAGCCTTCGCAGTAGTGGGTGTTTCCCATGCGGCAATGCTGGCAGTAACCGCAGAAGCCGCTGGGCTGCACGATAACCGCGTCGCCTTGTTTAACATGAGTCACCCCGGCGCCGGTCTTCTCGACAATACCGGATGGTTCGTGTCCCGTGATTATGGGGAACTCGACATTACGCCTTATTCCCGTAATAGCCTTAAAATCGGTGGCGCAGATGCCGCACGATTTAATCTTCACCAAAACCTGCCCCGGCCCCGGCTGAGGAACCGGAACATCTTCCAACACCAATTGATTAAAATCCTTCAAAACCGCTGCCAGCATCGCTCGTTCTCCCGTGAAATGTGTTTGGATAATAATATCATATCTACTTGATAAACGAACCGTCTATGGGGGATATGTGGATTAGATTAAAGACCAATTAATCAATCCACATACGTCACATCATAATATTATAATGTGAAATAAGTAATTAATATCATTGAAAATGTAAAAAAAATATGCGATACTGAATATTCGGTGATTTCGTATTTTATAAAATTTAATAATTTATAAGCAGTTCGAGGAATTAATGCAAATGGATACATTTGAAATCCTTGATGATTATTTTTCACTAAATAACGTTGAAATGCAAGATATTTCGATTGACATTGCTAAAGTTGCAATAGTCGGAACACTTCTAGATTTCAAACATAAGAGTTGTAAATCCACGGATATTACAAAACATGTTTCACATTATTTAACCCTATTTGTTGATACTATTCCACTGGGCAAGAAAAGACAGGAATTAACAACTCTTTTAAATAAAGCTATTGCAAGCCTTAAAAGAGCCAATATTGTAACCTCGTATGAAACAGAACATAATAATCGCCTAAAAATCCATAGAAATTTTTCTGATTCTTATGATAAATTATGTGATAAAATCTACAAAAAAATCAACAATCCAAGAAATCCCGAGACTACTAAATCTATCAATATAGAAAATGAGGATAATGAATTTGAAATAGTTAATCTACCTGAATTACCAGATGAAAATTTCAATGATATCAACGAAGATAATAATCCTGTTTTAGATCATAGTGATGATGGATTTCTTCAAGGTTTATCCAATAAACCATTGGAAGAAGATGAAGAAGATCCTTATTCTTTGTTTATTAATTTCGATGATAACAATGATGATGAAAATATTGATTTAAATAATACTCCTACCCAAAACAAAAATTTTGAAACAATGAACAATGACGAAGCGTCCATAAACGAACTTAAATCTAATGCATCAATCAATATAATAGATAAGATTTATCATGACATGAATATCGATTCACAACTTACGTTCGAATTAGAAAAGCATTTCGATAAAATCAAGATAAAATTTAATCATAGTGAATATCAGATTATTGGTAATTTAATATTTAATTTTGAAAGTGAATTATTATGCATAAAAATTAATCTTCCTTTTCAAGAAAACATCTCATCTGAAATACTAGAATTTCATGGAACAAAAAATCTTACAAGTATAATTTGTATAGAGAAAACTCATCGTATTAAACATTTCATAATAAAGAAAAACATCAAATACTCTGATATAGATTCAACTCAAATACTCAAAATTCTTAAAAATGTTCTTTCAGAAGCAATTCTAATACAAGACAGTTTTAATCTATGAACAAAAAATGGCTAAACAACAATTAGTAAAGTCTATTAAAAGCGCCCATAAGAAATTAGAACAGGCAAAAAATAAAGATTTTTGGCTCAGATTATTTTCATTTGGATTTTTAAATAATAAGAATGAAATTCATAATGCGCAGATTATTTATAAATCTTGTGTACAGCAATCAGATACTTATAACTCTCTAATTGAAAAAAACGAACTCATAGACAAACAATTAAATGACTTAAAAGATTTCGATGGGAGTCGTATTAGCAGTATTAATATTCCTACTCAAAATGTACTGAATAAAGAAGATTATGGTGAAGATTGGATTTCAATAAGGAATAATGTTTTAGAGAGAGATAATTTTGAATGCCAAGAGTTTAACGCTTATTGCAGTGACACACTCCATGTACATCATATTATTCCTTTGTCTAAAGGCGGAACAAATGCTATTGATAATTTGATTACTCTTTGCGAATATCATCATTCTTTAAAACATCCACATATGAGGAAATAACATGGAAATATATGGTGCAGATATTCACGGTATAGAAGGAAACTTAGTACGATTCACGGCTACAAAAGATGAGAATAGAAGCAGTGTTAGCATTCTAGGTCTTGCAAGTAAAGTAGTAAAAGAAGGTTTTATAAGAGCATCTAAAGCGATTGAAACATTAGACGGTGATTGGTCTGATATATTAGATAATCAGGGTTATACATTAGCATTAAGTCCAGCAGGGACGCCTAAAAATTCCTCTGGACTAGATTTGCCAATAGCTATTCAACTATTGCATGCAAGCATCTTACAAAATTTAGATAAAATTAATGATAAGATCAAAGAATTCGAGACAAAGATTACAAATTTAGGAGAAAATCCAAGAGATTTAGATAAAAAAGCATGCATTATAAAAAATATAGAAGCCTTAATAAACCAAAAAAATAGAGTGGAACAATACAAAAAGAGGCTATCAGAAAACAAAAATAAATACTTGTTAATTGGCACTTTAGAAATAACTTCAGGTTGCATAATCTCACCTGAGGTAGGCATGTTTGGTATGATTTCATGTGTTAAAGAAGGATTTACTTTAATTGTACCGGAAGATGCAGAAGTTCATGCTTCCATTGTGACTAGTACTAAGAAAAATGTAAAAAGTTATAAGGCATATGATTTACAGGAAGTATGGAATGTTATTTTAGGAATAAAATCTGTAAGAAAAACAAGGATAAAAAATAGGAATATTATAAAAAAAGGGATTTTACGTCAGGTTCCTGATTTAAAAGATATTGAAGGAATATCAATTGCAAAACGCGCAATGACCGTAGCTCTTGCTGGTGGTCATAATATTCTTCTAGTAGGTCCTCCAGGCCACGGAAAAACGATGTTAGCAAAAGCTGCAACGAAGCTTCTTCCTGAAATGAGTCTATCAGAAATATTTGAAGTTAATAAAATATATAGTGCAAAAGGAGACTTAAAAGAGAATGAAATAATTAATAATCGTCCATATCAAGAAGTACATAACGCTACTCCTGCCGCATTATTTGGAGGAGGAACTCCATACCCGGCTCCTGGCCTTGTTTCACTAGCACATAATGGGATTCTATTATTCGATGAGATAAACTTACTTCAACCAGATACTCTTGACAAATTAAGAAACATATTAAATGACCGTGTTAACAAAGTACAACGAGTTCACAGCACACTAGAATATCCTTGTAGTTTTATATTTGTGGCAGCCATGAATCCTTGTAAGTGTGGTTGGTTAGGTCACTATTGTTGCCCTGTATGCAATAAAGCATTTTTTGGGAAAGATTCCCAATGTAGAGATCACCCTGACAAGAAACTGTATAAAAAATGCAAATGTTCAGGAAGAGAGATATATAAATACCGTAACAAATTGAGCCAACCTCTAATGGACAGAATCGATTTGAAAGTCTTTGTATCATCATGTGATGATTCATTTGAAGAAGCCAAGAATTACGCAACGGTCACAATAAAAAGCAATATCACTAAAGCAAGGCAATATCAAAGAGCAAGATTCCTTGAATCTAGTGATATAAACACTAATTCAGAAGTTCAAGACAAAGCACAATTCAAAAAATATTCCAATGCCATTCCAGATGAAACAAAGAATTATTTAAATGATATTTATAAAAGACTTGATTTGACAAAAAGGATGGAAGTTAAACTATTATTAGTAAGCAGAACAATTGCCGATCTTAATAATTCAAATTCCTTACGACAAAAGCATGTTAAAGAAGCTGTAACTTTAATGGGTTTGAATCATGATTATTTCAGAAATATATTCTAATCCATCGTCTTATCTAGCCCCATAGAGATGTCGCGTTTTATGATCCACCGATTATGGTGGACTATAGTGGCTTGCAGTGGGTCGATAAAGCGCGACTCACCCTACATGACTTCATAACGCTAATTTGATACTCTATTATGTTTCTACATTAAAATACCAATCACAATTTTTATGAGGAGAAAACCATGATATTGCGATATGCTTTATTATTGCTGCTGATGTTTCAGGTAATACCCTTTGGCTTAGCGGATGAAACGGGATTACTGCAAAAACCTTTGATAGTGAAACATGGAACCATTGATCTCGATCTGGTTGAATGTACGCCTGTTGTTTTCCAAGACCGTCTCTACTGGTTCGAATATGTCCGCGCAAAATATAAACCTAACACAACAGGAGATTCGTATTTCCGGTTTATCGATGTAGAAGCGCAAGAACCAACCAAAGGTTTCGCCAAGGGCTATCATTTGGGCAGTGCGTTTGTGGATGGTAAAACGGTCTATGTTACCGGGGTTGATAAATGGGGCGGCAGCCGGATCGAATTATTTTATTCCACGGATATGATAAACTGGCAGTCGCGAACCGTACTGGATATTTCAAAATACGAGATTTTCAACACATCAATGTGCCGGGATAAAAACGGTTATGTATTGATGTTCGAAATCGGCGCTCCCAAAGAAGAGACTGGAGCAGGATTCACCGCCCGTTTCGCAACTTCAAAAGATTTAATCTCATGGACAGTAACGCCTCCCGAATGCGTATACTCCAAAGACCGCTACACAGCGCCGCATTGCCTGCGTTACCTCGAAGGCTACTATTACGATTTCTACCTGGAAGCCTACCAGGGATACGAGATGCGCGTGGTTCGTTCCAAGGACTTGATGCACTGGGAACCAAGTCCACTCAATCCCGTACTGCGTCACAGCGAAGATGATAAAAAAATTGCTAATCCGAAACTGACTGTTGAACAACGAAAATTGATCGCAGAAGCAAAGAATATAAACAACTCCGATATCGATTTCTGCGAATTCCGGGGACAAACCGTAATTCTCTACTCGTGGGGGAACCAACATGGCGTGGAATTCCTCGCCAAAGCATCCTATGCAGGAACCGAAGCGTCGTTCATACGCTCTTGGTTTCCTGAGAACGAATAGCATTAGAGAGTTTGGTAATGTTCTACAATATTGATTCGGTGGGTCGGTGAAGCGTGAACCACCCGACGTGTTGCAAGGCAAAATCATAACAAAAACAAAGGGTATAGACCATGTAATCAAACACGGTCTATACCCTGATTAACGAGTTTATCTGTTTAAGCGTTACAAGAAATTATTTCTTTTTGGTTTTCTTATATTTGCCGCGTCCAACTTTGGCCACGGTTCCTTTTAATATCTGCTTTTTTAATTCTAGATATAGGATGCGCCGTGGGTCTTTGGATTCGCTGGTATAGCCATTTTCAGCCAGAGCAGCTGTGATGGTTTTGATATCCATCGGTTTGGCGCGCAGTACTGCTGTCAGGTGATTGCCCAGGGACATTTTCGTTGCGGCGCCGGCGTCAGAGTCTTTTGCGGCTGGCGCCGCTGTGACTTTTTCAACAGCTGCTTTCGCCGCGCGTCGTGATTTGGTTTTTTTGGCTTTGGATTTCGCAACCTTGCCTTTTGCTTTGACAGGGAGGCTGACAGCGCTTTTTGTCTTCTCGCCCATGGACAGAGATAGCGCATCTAGATGACTTCGAGCTTCATTCATTTGTTCCCGAACTTCCATCTGCGCTCTTTGTTTTGTTAAATCGATCAGTTCATCAAGCGTGTAAGTTTTCAAGATGGTTTGTTCACTTGGTTTGACCGGCATTTTTTCGAAGTCCTTTCTGATGATTCTGTAGTTCTATTAAGATTATATTCAGTATAATATCAAATTCTAATCAATGCAACATGTTTTCTAATGACGCATTAGGCGGTTTGCCATGAATACAGGTTCTGTTTGGGATTGGGCGACTTGGGAATCACGTATGGACCTTCGGGCAACACCAGGATGCTGGCGTCTTTACCATGACGGGCCAGGGCCTGCTCGATGCCTTCTTCTACCGTAGAGATTGGTTTGAGGTTGTAAGCGCGCAAATCCTCATCGCTGATGTTTTCGGTGCAATAGAGCACCTCGCAATGATGCAATCCGTTAACCAGTTCCTGAATCATCCATTGATCTTTGGCGACGTAATCCGGCCCCATGACGATATCATAAAACTGCATTGGATCATCCAGGCTGCGCAGTAGTTTTTCGAAATCTTCGCTGCCCGCGCCCTCTTCATTGAGGGTGGCGATGATGACCGTGCCGCCTGATTTGACCGCGTCCAATGCTCCGACCAGACCTTTGATGGATTGATAGAGCGTCTTGTCCAGCGGGTAACCGCCGCCGTTGGTGATGACGATATCGGCTTCGGCTTCGATCTCGACCAACGCGCTCTTTCTGATCAGCTCGCAGGCCTGTTCATGGGCTGCTTCGAGGTCTCCGCTGAAGACGCCGGTGATGCGCCGCTCTTCGTCGAGCGTTACATTGACGATGAAATCAACCCCGACTTTACGCGCCACTTCAACCGATCCTTCGTGGAAGGGATTGCCCTTGAGCAGACCGTTGCAGACGGTATCTTTCTGGATCATGCGGTATCCATGCAGATGCTTCATGGTTTCCAGTGAAGCGATGCCGGGCAGGATGGCTTTACGGCCTCCGGAGAATCCCGCCATTAAATGCAATTCGACCAGACCGGTAGCGATTTTCAAGTCAGCGGCCAGGTAATGTTTATTGATATATATGGGGATGCCGTCGCCGATGTCGCCGACGTACTCAGTAGCGTTTGGGTCTTCGGAGTAATGGTTCTCGCAACGGTAGTTCTTGGCTATATCCTCGCCTACCAACTCGATCAGTTCATCACCGAGATTAGGGCGATGAATGCCGGTTGCGATCAGGATGGTAATCTTATCGCGGGGGATGCCAGACTGTTCGATAGTATCCAGAATAACCGGAAGGATCACCTGGTTGGGAACCGGACGGCTGATATCGGAAATTACAATTACCGCCGACTCGCGCCCCTGGGCGATTTCTGATAGTGGAGCGCTCTGGATGGGATTTTGCAGGGATTCCAGAATAGACTCTTTCAAATTTTCAACCGGAGGCATCTGATTCATGTGAATTACTCCGGCGATATTTTCATCCGGTACGCTTACATTCAATCCATCTTTTCCATAGGCCAAACGAATATCCATCGTCATTCCTTTCGCACTTGTCGATATTTATACTGGTAGATTATCATCAAGATATCGGCTTCGCAATACAGTCGGCTTCAGTAAAGTATTATATGACTCAAAGACAATCCAGGGAATAATAATCTTCGGGTATAAATATAGAATAATTTTTGGTAGAATAACTCAATAAATCATGTGAGGTTCGGCGATGAAAAATACTGGTTTACCAATCAATAATGAAGCGGGCAAATCCAATCATGTAGTTTCCCGTCGCACGTTTCTGCACAAGGCTATGGCTGCCCCGGCGTTCTCCATTGTTCCTGCTCATGTTCTAGCGCAGACAACCGGAGTGGCGCCGAATGATAAAACCACCTTGGCCTGCATTGGCGTGGGAGGACGGGGACGTCAAAACCTGCGTACATTCCTGCGCTTCGATGAAATCCAGGTTGCGGCGGTCTGCGATGTGAACCGCGAGAGCGACGGCTATATTTCGTGGGACTGGGAGCAAGGTAAACAAACCAAGATTTCAGGACGCGAACCGGCGCGACGTATGGTTGATGAATTCTATTCTGAACAAAAAGATCAAGCCCAATACAAAGCCTGCCGCGCATACGCCAATTACCGCGAACTGCTGGAGAAGGAAGACGTTGACGCCGTTATGGTAGCCACGCCGGATCACTCTCATGCAGTAGTCACTATGGCGGCGCTGAAAAAACGCAAGCATGTCTATTGCGAGAAGCCGCTGACCTGGTCGGTGCAGGAAGCGCGGATGATCGCCCGGGAAGCCAAACGCGCTGGAGTTGCCACCCAGCTGGGCAACCAGGGACAAGCCACCGAAGAAGACCGCCTGACCAGAGAGATAATCGC
The DNA here is from genome assembly GCA_963662285.2 of bacterium. Classification (GTDB taxonomy): domain Bacteria; phylum Hinthialibacterota; class Hinthialibacteria; order Hinthialibacterales; family Hinthialibacteraceae. The sequence continues at coordinate 227,048 of CAXXMV010000006.1, read as the reverse complement.
CGACGGCGCCATTGGTAATGTGCATGAAGTGCATGTTTCGATCTCCGCCCGGTTCTGGCATTGGCCTGCGTTTCTAAGACGCCCCGATGAGACGCCGCCGGTTCCCGACGGGCTGGATTGGGATTTATGGCTTGGACCTGCGCCGGAGCGCCCCTATCACCCCGAATATCATCCCTGGGTCTGGCGCAACTGGATGGACTTCGCCAACGGCCAATTGGGCGATCTGGGCTGCCATACATTATCAACCGTGTTCAAGGCCTTGAATCTAACCCATCCCATCAGCGTTGAAGCCAGTTCTACCAAGATGTTTCCTGATGTATACCCGCTGGGAGTTCTGGCGCATTACGAATTCGCGGCGCGCGGCGATATGCCTCCGGTTACGCTGCATTGGTATGACGGCGGTTTGAAGCCAGCCCGTCCTAAAGACCTTGAACCGGGGCGCAGCGCGTCAGGCATAATATACGTCGGAGATAAGGGCACAATGATGGGACGCCAAATATTCACCGATGCAAAAATGAAAGCCTACAAGCAGCCGCCCAAGACGCTGCCCCGCTCTCCGGGACACTTTGATGAATGGGTCAATGCCTGCCGGGGTGGAGAGGCGCCCGGATCGAACTTTGTAGATCACGGAGGAATACTCACAGAGACGCCCCTGTTAGGCAACGTCGCATTACGGGCTGGCCGCAGGATTGATTGGGATGGACCAAACATGAAAATCACCAATGACAAGGATGCTAATAAGTTCTTACATCGCACGTACCGGGATGGATGGTCATTGTAAGTATATCCCCTCTCCAACCAGGGCTAATCTTGACCCACAAATATCAATAAGGGAGATTATGAGAAATTAAATTATCTGAATATAGGACAATATTGGGTGCCAAGGGCAGTGTATTTTCTGCCCTTGATTCAGGTCACCTAATATCTTTCGATAATTCAATTAAAAAAGATAAATATTTATAGAAATTATTCAGTTTCTCTATAGTTGTCGTCAAGGGCAGAAAGGACGCTGCCCTTGGCACCCGTATTGATATCTAAGTAGCCACATAAAAATTGTGGGTAAAGATCCGCCAGCCGGGAAGAGGACTAGGGTGAAAAAAAAATTATAGATTAACAAAACACACTATAAAGAAACTGATCGTACTACTAGAACATCAGCCCAAATCAGAGGTGATATCATGAATCAGACTATCATAAAACGCCGCGACCTTTTCAAGACCGGAGCAGTAGCTGCCACGCTGGCCGCTTCATCAACTGCATTCGCCCGCAAGGCTAACAAGACGCCGCGCGACCTGACTATCGGCATTGCAACTACAGAATTCCGCACCTACACCAACGCCCGGCTGGCTAAGGAACTGGCCGCTGAAGACGTTGATACCATTCAACTCTTTCTGACCCAAACTGACAGCAACTACTGGAAATATAATTTCCGCAATGACGTCTCTGATATGACGGCTGATCGATGCCGCGAAATCGCTGATACATACCGCGATGCTGGAATCTCGATCCATAGCATCGGGGTTTACACCAACCTGATTCACCCCGATCCCGCTGAACGCAAAAAGAATTTGGCCTACTTTGAAGCGATGATGAAAATCGGCGCTTATATGAAGGTAAATACTTTTATCACCGAAGCGGGACATTTTCATGACGCCAAGAAACCGGCGCCTACGGTGGAATATCATCTGCAAGAAGAAATTTGGAAGCAAATGCTGGCCACAGCGCAAGAACTGGCCGAATTGGCTGAACAGTACAAAGCCATCGTTCTATTCGAGCCGTTTTACCGCCATTTCTTCTGCAGCGCCAAAAGGACGAGAGTGTTCCTGGAGGAAGTCGGCTCACCCCGGCTGCGGGCGCTATTAGACCCGGCCAACCTGCTGGAGATGAATGATCTGCAAGAGATGTTCGATCAGCTCACGCCTTACATCGATTGCCTGCACGCCAAAGACCGCAAGTTGCACGTTGACCGCGGCGTTCCCGCCGGACAAGGCGACCTGGACTATATCAAGTTCGTCAAACTGGCCGCCGAACGCACGCCCGATGCGCCGCTGTTTTTGGAATACGTCGGGCCGGATACATATAAAGCCGCCTTGACGCACCTTCGCAAAACAATCAAACAAGCCAACGGATGAAGGATGGATTTTTGTGAGGATTCAATGATGTGAACTTAATCAAGGGCAGAAAATACACTGCCCTTGGCGCCCAGTTTGGTCTGGAATAAATAAAAACTTAGTCCTCAGCCAGACGCCGTTGATCGATGATTTGCATTTTCTTTTGCACTGATGCGGCTAAATCAATTTTGCGTGAATTGGCGTAGTTGAGGATGGCGATCATTACGTCAGCCGCTTCGTCAGAGAAATCATCATGGGCGATTTCCCTGCCCTTCCAGGCTTTTTTTTCCAGGTTGGCTAATTCTCCCGCTTCGCCGTTTAGTTCGAGGGCGAAGAAGTTTGCGCCCCGCACCGGGAAAGCAGATTGCTGATATCGGTTGAATTCCTCTTGCAAGCGCGCAATGGATTCATAACTGGCGGGCAGCAGTTTGGTGGCTTCATCCTGCATAGCGGATTACATCTCCTGGATAAATTTTGAAGCGTAGGAACGGATTGATTTACCGTTTAGGATATGAAAAATTCGCATACGGTCAATGGTCTGATGCGAGAAGCGCGACATGGGAATATAGACCAGTTTCTTCTTGAAACGCCGGGCGATCTGCTTCCATGACATAAGCGGAGAATGCGGACTTACAATAGCCACGGTCTTCTCTTTGGAATGAAACAGCGCTCCGGCGATCAGGCGTTCTTCCAGGGTGCGGTATTGAGCGAAACGTGGATCATTCCAAATTTCTGGAATCGAACGGGGCGGAAAGAGGAAGAAGCAGCCACCGTAGAGGCATTGGGCGATGCCAGGACCAACAAATTTCTCACCGATAGGCGTTGAATAAAAACTGAGCGTCGATTCATCTTTATGTTCGGCGTACCATGTGGTGCGCAGGCTGTACTTGGTATTATCCGCGGGCGTATCAAACAGGAAAATGACCACCTCGATCCCCCCGCGCGACGGAGGAATCTCTTTAACGTACAGGTCCTTGGTATACCAGTTGCGTATGGTTTCCCGGATATCCAGGCCATCTTTGAGAGATGAGGTGAATTTTTCAGAACGCACCAAACCCTCGCCGATAATGGCTTTGGCGGCGTCGCGCACATGGGTGTTAAAACTCTCGATGCGCTCATCTTCAGGAGGCCAGGAGCAGATGCCGAATGGATTCCATAATTGCTTCCATTTTTTCTGCTTGTCCTTTTCTGGAGGCCGCTTGAGAGGCAGATTACGCCATTCAAACGGCATACCCAGCAGCCGGTTCTTCATGAATCCACCGCCGCCTGAAGGGAAAACCGCTCTATCCACGCCAAAGGCCACGCCATCTTTTTCGGCGATATGTTGATAGGGATACTGTTTTGCGGTATCCACCATTGAAATGGCGTAAGTATCGCCGATCACCTGTTTGGCCGCGATAGCAAGAGTATATAAATCAGGCGTCATGCGCGAATCGAGCAACGCCAGATTGCGGACGTATTGCAATAGGATTTGCAGCCTCTGCGGCGTCGCCCAATTATGCAGCGGTTCGAATTTTCTTAACCACTCTTCCCTGGATTGCAGTAAAAGTTCTTTTACGCCATCCACCGCCAGATTATCGTCGGACAACAGTTCCTGCCGGGATTTTTCATATAAATAAGTGATAAAGGGCAACTCTCCCAAAATAAAAACCAGAGAGCGTTCCCGAACCGGCGCGGTAATAACTGGAGCATAATGAGGCTCAACCGGCGGCGCCTTCTTCCGGGCGCGATAGGCTTCACGCAGCCAAGGCCAATGTGCGATAGGACACAGGGCGAGGATATTCTTATAATTGCCTTGCAACTGACGCAGTTCATCGGCCATGGTAAAGATGCGGTATTCCAACTGGCTATCCGGCTCAGGAGGAGGGATAGTGGGAAGAATGGCGGCGCAGAACTGATCCAGAGAAGTTTTTTTTAAGGCGAATGTGTCCGGGCTGATAAATGCTTCAGATTCATATACGGCAGTTTCCCGGTCAATAAATTCAATGGGGATGTATTCTTCCATAGCGATGCGTATGGCCATAATAACCGGCTGGCATGGATCGATGGGGACGAAATTCCAACTAGATTCGCCCGGTTCTTCCATAGCGGCAATCTGTATGCGGGGGAGATCGCGCACCGCATGGAGCACCGGTTCACGAAATGACGAAGGCAGCGGAATCGCTATGCAATCCCAATGCGATTGCAGCATAATGCGGCGCACTTCGAGGGCATAGTCGCCGCTGCCATGCACCACTGGCAATATGGTAACGTTTTCATCAATAGAAAAAACGGGATTTGAGGCAAAGTTCATATTTATTCGTCATCTTCTTCGTCGGGTCGTAGAGGATCATCGTCGTCAAAAAAGAAATCCGACAGCCCCATAGGTGGAGTCAAATCTTCCGCAGAGCGATAACGTTTTTCAGCCAGCATTTCCAGATCAAGCGCATCTTCTCCCAACACGGCCAATAGAGATTCAGCCCAGGCCTGATCTTGCGATAATGGATGAGATAATTTCTGCCGTAAGCGTTTGATGGCGTAGCGTATAATATGGATGCCGTCCCGGCTGGAGAAATTGAGATCCAATCCATGCGCCTGCTGCAAGAAATCAACCGTCATGGATAATATGGCGTCTTCCGCGAAGGGAAGATGATACTTTAAGATTGCAAATTCATCACTCCGGCATGGGAAAGGTATGCGGATAGTAGGCTGCAAGCGTGATTCTATATAATCGGGCACCTCGAAAGTTGACTCATCTTCATTCATGGTGACGCAGATTCTAAAATCTTCATGCGCAGCAATGGTAATGCCGGCGATGATAGATTCGACATAGCGGCGTTGATCCAACAATGGCGCCAGCGAAGCCCAACTCTTTTCATGCATCCGGTTGCCTTCATCAAGCACGCAAACGCCGCCGGTCAGCATGGCGGTAACCACCTGTGATGCGCGATAGGTTATCTTGCCCGACTCGGATAATACCGGAGTCACCAGTAAATCTTCGGGTCGGGTGTCGCTGGTGCATTGAAAAATATAAAGATTCTGTTTGCGTTGTTGGGCGGCGTCCATGCCCAGCAGAGTTTTTCCGACCCCCGGAGGACCAACTAATTTTGGCGACAGGGGAATATCCTTGTCATCAACCACCATCCAACAAGCCATCAGTTGTTCCAAGGTTTCTCCCTGGCCGATCCATTCACACTTGGTGGTATCAGGATTGGCCAGATGCAGGGTAATGCCTTCTATGGTATGCGTATCGCTCATTAATTTTCTCTTGTTAATTTTTTTTTACAGATCATCCAATTGCAACGTATAATCCCTCCCCCAAGATTGGGGGAGGTTAGGAGGGGGTTGAAGCGCAACCCCCCTGTATAACTCAATGTCATTAACTTAAGTTTTTAAACTTTCCTCACTCTAACTCGGTAGGCTGATCTTCTCAGCGTAGTTTTGAGATACGTAGGTGATCGCATCAAGGGCTGACCGCGATGCGGTCTTGCCCTTGCCACCCAGCCAATGTCATTAACTTAAGTTGTTTGAACATTCCCCTCACCCTAACCCTTCCGGAGGGAGAGGGGACAATAAGGTTAACTTAATGACATTGCCCTCTCTGGATATATCTTACATGCAGATCAAAATAGGGGAAAGTGAGATTTGATTAAGCATTGATGGACGTCTTCTTATTTTCGCGGATGCGCCATTCCTTATATATAGACGAAAGCAGATATGCAGCGCCGGCTAGTATGATAATGGTCGCCCCGGCGGGAAGATTTGGTTCGTAAGACAAATAAATTCCGCCTGATGTGAACATTGAACCAAGTATAACCGACAGCAGCATCATGCCAGCCAGATTACGGACGTAATGAGCGGCGACTCCAGCTGGCAGCGTTAACAGCGCAATCACCATGATGATGCCCACTACCTGAATCAATATTACAACGGTTAATGCTATCAGGCAGAGCAGCAGAAGATAAATCGCCTCGACATTAACGCCTTGCAAACGGGCGTATTCTTCATCAAAGCAAACCGCCAGAAACTGTTTGTAGAACAGAAATACCATAACCGCGATCACTACATCCAAAGCGATAATGATATAAATATCCTGCGATGAAGCCAGCAGGATATTGCCGAACAGATAACTCATCAGGTCGGCGTTATACCCCGGAGTGCGGGAAATAAAGATCAATCCGACCGCCATGCCTATCGCCCAGAAGGCGCCGATGATGGTATCCTCGCGCTGCCGGGTTTTCAGGCTGATGATGCCAATCAACAGGGCCGACAATATGGCAAAAATAATCGCTCCGATCAAAGGGTGAAAACCCATGTAATAAGCGATGCCCATCCCGCCCAACACAGCATGAGCGATGCCGCCGCTGATAAACACGATCCGTTTTACTACTACATAAGAACCGATAACGCCGCAGGCGAAACTGGCCAGCAAACCCATCAAGAGCGCGCGTTGAATAAAAGATTGAGAAAAAAGCGCTTCAAAAAAATCCATTTAATTTCATTCACCATCCGTATGGAGAGTCATAATCATGTATATTGCAAACTCGTAATTGGCGCATTATTCCTCCCCCAAGCCTGGGGGAGGTTAGGAGGGGGTTGTAGCGCAACCCCCTCTAACTCCACTGTCATTAAGTTAAGGAATTTCACCCTATCGTTGGTGGTTTGATCAAGTGCTGACCGCATTGCAGTCTTGCCCATGGCGCCCAGTGTTATTGGCGCAATATTCCTCCCCCAAGCCTGAGGGAGGTTAGGAGGGGGTTGAAACGCAACCCCCCTCTAACTCCCCCCAAACTTGGGGGGAGAATATCATCATCAATACGTCATATCATTATAATATGATGACATATCACTAATCTAATAGGTTAATCCTATAATTGAGATTAACCTATCATAAAAATGAATCAAGACAAATCGACCTAAAACAATATGTCTTGACAACATGGACGCTTACTTTAATGTGCATATTACGGTTCATAATTGTATATCAGAAATGGATGCTCATTTGACTATGGCGGATATCAGGCGATCACTTCAACAGATAAGCCTCTTTTGGCTCTTGGGTTTTATCGCATATCTTCCCGCTTTAGGGGCTTTCTTTCTAGCCGATGATTTCCATTTCATCCATGATACCACATTGCATGGCGTCAAAGCAGTGTGGATAGTATTTCCACGCAGTTTCTTCCGTCCACTAGTTATGCTGAGTTTCTGGATTGACCATAGCCTATGGAATTATCAATCGATTGGATTTCATTTAACCAATATAATGGTTCATGCAACCAATGCCTTTTTGATTTTCTGCATAGCAAAAATCTGGCTCAAATGGAACCAATGGCCTAGCGGACGAATTCACCTGCTGGCCTACGCCTGCGGCTTGCTCTTTCTGCTGCACCCCAGCCACACTGAAGCCGTCAGTTGGATATCAGGCCGCTCAGACGTCATAGCAACCTTCTGGATGCTGGCCGCGCTTCTGTCATATATGAAATTCAGGGAATCTAATAAATATGCAATGCTCGCAACGTCATTAGCGCTTTTCGCCTGCGCAGCGCTGACCAAAGAGTCGGTCATCACCTTTCCATTGATTATCGCAGCGCTTGAAATTTTCCTGCGCAATGACGACTGGAGATCGCTGAGAAAATGGTCGCCCGTCTTGGGATATTTCGTTATCCTGACAGGCTGTTTTATGCTGCGCTGGATTATGCTGGGCAACCTTATCGGCGGTTATGGGCAATCGATTCATCTGCGCTTCGATTTAGCATTTATGCAACGCAACATCATCTTTCATACCACGCGAACATTGCTGCCGCCCATCGGTGGTTACAATGCGGTTATATTGCAATATGGCGCTTATCTGCTATACGCTTCAACCGCTCTGATTCTGTTCACCATACTCAATCGACTTTCCAGAAGACTTACCGGACATGCGCTTCCATTGCGCTTTGAGGCACCCGATTGGATGCTGGCGCCGATTATATTTTATGTCATTGCCCTGCTGCCTGTATTGAACCTGGGCATACACCTGGGAACCTCGCTGGGCGAACGGTTGATCTATTGGCCCAGCGTATTTACGCTGTTATTATTTTGCTGCATTATCGACCTGATATTCACATATCAACCCAAGATTGCCTTGGGAACTCTGTCCGTTCTTATCATTATATGCGCAGGACTACTATTTAATGCAAACCGCGAATGGCTATTTGCAGGAACCTACACCAAACAAATCATTCAAGACATCAAAAAACTACCCAACAGCCACAGGCTGATAGTATTGAATATCCCTGACACCTTTAATGGCGCCTATATGCTGCGCAATGGGATCAAACCAGCTGTAGATCAGTATTCAGATTCAGTGTTATTTGAAGATATACGCCCCGCTGTTTTTCAGACTATTTACTCGGAAAGCGACGGCGTACAGGTTAAACAAATTGATCAACATACCTATCAAGTAACCGCCAGTGGACCTACAACCAGGTTCATCAGAAAAGGAAATACCAAGGCTGATCAGACCGCCTTCGATTTCATAGATTTTCAGCGCAGGCAATTCACCGTCCGTATCAAAAACCCCCTGCCCGGCGATCAGGTGGTCTATTATGATGCCACCAATATCATTCCCATCCCTTAGATGATGCTGAACCACTGTTTCGATTTTCCTATTCGCAATAGAATTATATTCAGGAGCATTCATGAAAATTCTTAAACTTTTTAAACTATTCAACCTAATACACGCCTATATCGATCTGCTGTTGGCCAGAAGCAAGACCCAGGCTTTTCCAGTGGAATTATCCGTCGGGACAACATCGCATTGCAACCTCAGATGCATCCAATGCCCGCGCGAGGGGCACGACGGCAACCTGCTGCCCTATAACGAGAAACTTGAGTTGGATTATTACAAGACTTTGGAACCGCTGCTCAAACGCGCCAAAGACGTCAGCCTCTACGGCCTGGGCGAACCGATGATCGACCGCCATTATATCGACAAGGTGAATTACGTCACTTCATTCGGCGCCGACGTCAGCCTGTCCACTAATGGAACCTTGATGGACGAAAAGCGCTGCCGCGAGCTGATTGAATCGGGGGTTAAATCGGTCGGTATATCGCTGGATGCGGCGCGGCCTGAGACCTTTGACGCGGTGCGCCCCCCCGGCGGACTGCCCCGAATCATTGAAAACATCAAATGCCTGACCCGCTTGAAAAAAGAGATGGGGTCGACTCTCCCCATGCTGCGCCTGTCGTATGGCATCATGCCGCAAAACCTGGATGAATTACCGGAGTTTCCCGATATCGCCCATGAAACCGGATGCGAAGAGATAATAGTACATCCAGTAATCTTCATGAGCGCCCGGAAGCGCAATGAACTATGGGTTGATAAAGAAGAGATGAAAGAACCTGTTGAACTTGCCCGGCAACGGGCTGAGCAACTTGGCATACCTTTCTATTTCTGGGACCTCGATACTCTGTCATTCCTCAAGGCTATCCAATACGTCAACGAACAGCGCGGATTAGTTACCAAACATGAGTGCACCTGCGAGCATAACAAGACGCCGCATTTCTGCTTTTTCCTATGGCGCAACGCTATGATTCAAGGCGAAGGCGATCTCTTCCCCTGCTGTTACATTACCAATATCCACCTGGGCAGATTGGATAATCCCCATTCAACCGAATGGCGCAATCATCCATTCATCACAGATATGCGCCGTAGGCTCTTTGAAGGCGATATCCCCGAACCATGCGTCAACTGCCCCCAATTGCAGGAATTCGACCGCTCGGTTATCGTAAAAAGCGCCTATCAGGAAATTCGGAATTTTATATGGCGTTAGATTATCCTTAATAGATATTTGAATATATGAGGCAAATAAAAATCCTCTCCCTAGTTGGGGGAGAGGATTTTGGATTGATTGGGTGGATTTTTGATGGGTCGGTGAGGCTGACCCATCCTACGCTTTGGTGGTTTGTTCTTCTATCGTTGCAGCAATATAGCAGCATCAATAAACTGACCGCCGGTATCCTGAGCGCAGTGTATGGCGATTGTATTGTCGCCCTTGCTCAATGCGCTACGCAGTTTTTCAGTTATTTCATAGCCCATGTAGCGGTCGTTCCAACCCGTCTTTTGCCAGACTAACTTTCCATTGACATATACTTTCGTATCATTGTCGAAATGAATTACTAACATGGCATTATCAAAAGCGGTTCCATCATATTGGAATTCACGGCGCAGCCAGATATTTTTGCTATTCCATTTGGTTGCGATATATTTCTCAACGCCGCCCTTCTGGCCGAAGCCGCCTGGACCTTGTCGCCATGCTGCATCATCAAACTTGATATTCATCCACTCATCAGCAGGTTTTTCTAATGCATATTTCCAGACGTACTTACCATCCGGCGCAGCGCCCATAAGAACCTGATAATTGGCGGTTAACGTCTTGGTTTGCAGTGGCGGGTCAATCTCATAAGCGGCCTTACGCGATTGAATGGCGTGCAACTTGTCCGCATCGAATTTGGCTGAGCGGTCATAATAAAAAACGCCGTTCTTTTCCTGCTCGATATCGGTCAGCTGGGTGTAGCAATATCCGAATAGATTCGGGTTATCCATCTGCGCATTAATAAGTCCGGCGAAACGTTGGTAGAATTCGTCTAAGGTTTTGGGATTGTTCCCATAGCCCCATGAATCGCCTTCTTGATGTTCAAACCAGCCTATCCCGCCGAATTCACTTAAATAAAAGGGGATGCCCCGACCTGTGCTTTCGCCATATTGAGATGGAAGCGGCGCTGAGGTGAAATAGTTTTCCCAGCGTTCCCGGAGCGCTTTCGGATCCTGGTTGTAATCATGGGCGTCCATAACTTCAGGGTCAGGCGCCTGATGCACCCAGCCGCTGGTATCAATCACGGGCCGCGACGGATCAAGCGTCCGGTTGATGGTGACAATGGTGTTTTGCAGATCTCCGGCGTCTCCCGGAGTCTCATTGAAGGTGCACCAGCCGATAATCGACGGGTGGTTGCGGTCGCGCCGCACCAGGTTGACCCACTCATCAATCAGCGGACGGTTAACCGCTGGATTATCATAGTCGGCGCCATAACTGGGATACTCTCCCCAGACCAGGTAGCCCAATTTATCCGCCCAATAGAGGAATCTTGGTTCAAAAACTTTCTGATGCAATCGGGCGCCATTGAAACCGACTGATTTTGATAATGTGATATCGCCTTTCAATTGGGCGTCGCTGGGAGCAGTCCAAACGCCGTCGGGATAAAAGCCCTGATCCAGCACCAGCCGTTGGAAGACTGGTTTATCATTAATCAAAATAGCCCCGCCTTCGATAGTCACTTTGCGCAAACCGAAATAACTATTGATAGCGTCTATGGCTTGACCGCCTTTTTTCAGCACGACTTTCAGATCATACAGAAATGGATCATCGACCGCCCAGAGATGTTTTTCCGACAAATCGACTACCAGTATATTATTCCGCCAGGACGCATCGCATTCGGCGTAACCCACTTTTTCACCATTGGCGCTGGCGGTGGCGCATACGGTTAATCCCTGAGACGGGCCATCCACTTCAGCCTGAAGCAGGATGCGGGAATGATCGGGATCAAGAGTTAACTTAAAATCGCGGACAAAACTGGAAGCCACGCCTTCGAGCCATACCGTCTGCCATATCCCGGTGGTGCGGGTATAGAAGATGCCGTGGCTCTTCTCGCGGCGCGACTGCTTGCCCAAAGGCTGCAAGCCGCTGCGGGCGTTATCATAAGCATGGATAATCACAGTGTTTTCGCCGCTGCATAATGCTTTGGTTATATCGAATGCAAAGGCTGAATAGCCGCCTTCGTGTTTTCCAATATACTTACCATTAACCCATACCCGCGTAATCCAGTCGCAGGCGCCGATATGCAGCCTGATGCGATCCGCATTCCAGTTGCCGGGCGCGGAAAACTTGCGGCGGTACCATACATTGTTGACAAAACCTTTGCGTTCCAATCCGGACAGTTTACTTTCACGGCAAAACGGAACCACAATCTTATCAGGGAAAGATTCTGCGCTTAAAAACGACTCGTCGCTATCGTCATCAGTCTCGGCGAAATCCCACAGGCCATTAAGATTAAGCCATTGCGCCCTCTGCATGTTCGGCATGGGGTGTTCAGCTCGCGGCTGAAGGGCTGATGCCCTACTCGAAACAGCCATAATCAATACCCCAACTAAAAGTGCAATAAATTTGATACGATTCATCTTGATCTCCTCATTTTTTATACACATAACTCATGGACCATACTTTATAATATTGCCTTCGCTTATCAAACCATTGGACATATCATAACTCATATATTCGCCCGCATTGGGATGCCCCTGGGGATATACCAGACTGGGAATCCAGGTCTGAGTCGGGCCAAAGCCCCTTAATTGCCATTCATACTTACCTAGAGGGAAAGCTGTCTGCGGCCCCCAATAGTTGCCCGACTTTGAATTGCCATTAGCCCAAAATCGGGTCCAGTAATCATAATTCCCCAAGCGATTGTTGCTATCTTTGGCCCGGCCTCCTGCTGTATCAGTAGGATTGGGATTAAACGGATCAATCGGAATCGACGACATATACGAAACAGGAGTAGTCAATGGAATAAAGCGTTCGTCCATCCATCCGCCCCGCACCGGGAACATATTGTTATCCAGTTGATACATGCGGATCGATTGATCGATGCTGCGAACATCGCTTTGCGCCCGCGCGATTTTCGCTCTGACCTGCGCATTCAAAAAATTCGGGACGGCGATAGCAGCCAGGATACCGATAATAGCAACAACAATCAGAAGTTCAATTAGAGTAAATCCCTTGTTGTTCATTAGTTCCTCCAATATTTTTACCAACCAGTCAGCTGAGTACAATATACTAGATACGACTAGGAATTGTATGCTCCAGAATAAAATCCACAATGGGTTTAGGATCCTTGAGTGAATGCGGGTGATGCCCCACGCCTTCCTTTTCGATTACGAGAATCAGGCCGCCTAATTTCAAGTAACGTTCTTGCAAGATGTGAGTATTCTCTTTGATAGGTACAACTTTATCCGCCGCGCCGCATACATTGATCAGAGGAATTTTGGCTTTCGCCAATGGTTTCAGACGATCGATGGGATTACCCTTAAACGCCATCATCTCCGCTTCATTCATGCCATAAGCTTTGAGACAACGTTGCCAGTCTCCAGCGCTGCCCGGCCCATCGCCTTTGCCGCCCGGCCAGCTTTTAACGTCGCACACCGGCGCGTCACCATAGATACATGCCACCTTGGTTGGATTGTCCGCCGCCCAGTTATAGATAATCAATCCACCCCGGCTCATTCCTTCCAGGACGCATTTTTCCGACAAGCCTTTGCTGCGTAGAAAGTCATAAAACTTGTTCCACAATGCCACTGCTTTAGGCGATCCATAAAGATCAGCCACATCCATATAGACCAGATGGAATCCCTTTTCGAGCAAAACAATATCGGTTTGCGGTTCATGTCCCCAAAAACGCGCCCGCCAAATCCAGGGATGCGTTTCGTGCGGCGTCTGGGGCGTCACAACTTTGCAAGCGCGTCCAGCCATTTCAAATTCATAGCAATCAAAACCATTCCAGAGTTTCTTGGTTCCAGGCCAATCAGCCTCCGCCATCGCTGAAGCAGACACCAGCAGGAACATAGCGCAACAACCGATAACTTGACGATTAAATAATTTTTTTAATGACATTGGTTTCTTCCTTCTATATATGTAATACATTTCTAATCCCTACCCCAAGTTTCTGATCTTTACTCAGAAATACTAATTATATTTATGGGTTGAGGATACGACAATAACGGGTGCCAAGGGCAGTGTATTTTCTGCCCTTGATTCAATTAACTTATTTCATCTCTATAATTTTCATCTACGTTTCACTCAATAAACAGAATTATGATCAACAATAAAGTTTTGACAATTGGAGCAATATATCAATAATTATATAAAAAAGGATAAAAAAGAGAAATTGTTCAGTTTCTAAATAGTTGTCGTCAAGGGCAGAAAGGACGCTGCCCTTGGCGCCCATCACCAAATAACCGTAGGGGTAATCCCTTGTGGTTACCCGATTACGAATCCACTTTGGTAATTACAATTTTCTCTTCATCCGGCACCCAGGTTAGAAATACCAATCCAATCACAAAAAAGGCGATCAAAACGCCCAGGCCGATTTTATAATTGGTGGTTGCTACGATCCATCCGAAAACCGCTGGACCCATGAAGCCGCTGGCTTTGTTGGTCAGCGCCATGAAGCCGAAATATTCTCCCATTTTTTGGGGATCAGCGAATTTAATCAACTGAGGACGCGCCGCGGTCAGATAAGCGGCCATAGCCATACCGCCTATCATGCCGCCAATCACGAATACCGTCATGTTGGCGACGAAAATAAAACAGGTCAGTACAACAATCCACACCCACGCCGACCATTTCAATATCTGCTTAGGCGAAAACTTATCAGATAGATATCCACTGGCTACCGCGCCGATAGCTGCGGCGAACGCCATCCCGGCGTAGATGGGGACGAACTGCATCTTGGTTAATCCCAATTCTTCCTGGCCGAATAAATAGAGGAAAAGAACCACCGCCATGATGGCGTTATAAAAGAAGAAGGCGCATAGCAAAAAAGGCAAAAAACCTTTGATGCCGGGTATCTGCCGCACCGACTGCTTAATCTCTCGCAGGATTGAAACAATATGATCAGTCAATGATCCATCTACCGAACTCTTCTCTTCTTTTATCACCATGAAAGGGTAAATCGATATCCCTAGAAACAGCACGGCGGTCAAGACGAAAACAGACCGTATGCCAATCTCACTCTCCCAGCCTAGAAAGTACAATAGAATCGATACAGCGATCAAGGAGATCGGCGTTCCCAGGTAACCCACGCCCACCCCATAGCCGCTGATGGTTCCCTGCTTATCGGGCGGCGCCAGTTTGGGCAGCAGAGCGTCATATATAGCCAGCGATATACCATAAAAAAAGTTGGCCATAACCGCTAAACCCAAAGCCCAATAAAGGTTCGAAATGCTGATTAACGCTGTGGCGACGCAGCAACCGATGGTAAATATCATAAGAAACGGCATACGGCGGCCTATATAATCCGACAGCGCCCCGGCGAATGGAACGGTTAATCCCGCCAGCAGGGTTGATATACCGGTGACCGTGCCGATGTGGCCTTCATGCCCCCCAAGATATTCCTTAATATATGGTGGAAAGAAGAAGGTTAAGAATAAAGCAGAGAATATAGTATTGGCCAGGTCGTAGACGTACCAGGCGCGGATTTGTTTTTTTATTGTACTTTTCATAGTAATTGTAATGTATCACATTCTTTTGATGATATCATTAGGCGAAAGCGTTGTTTCACTTATAAAATGTAATAGATCAACTATTTTTAGTGCGTTATCCCTTACTCAAGCCTGGGTGGAGGTTAGATGGAGGTTGATTCGTTGAGACGCAACCCCCCTCTAACTCCCTCAAACTTGGGGGGAGAATCCACCAAAGTTAATATAACAGTAATAAGAGGCAATCTGAATCATGATCAAGGTCAATCAGCTCGATTTTACTTATCCAACCGCGCAACAGCCGACGATTAAAGATATTTCCTTCTCAATTGCCAAAGGTGAAATATTCGGCTTTCTCGGCCCCAGCGGTTCTGGAAAAAGCACCACGCAGAAAATCCTCATAGGTCTGCTGAAGAATTACCGGGGCGATATCGAAATCCTCGGCCAAGACCTGAGTTCATGGCGCTCGAACCTCTACGAACGCATCGGAGTCAGTTTTGAATTTCCCAATCATTTTCTTAAACTAACCGCATTGGAAAATTTGCAATATTTCCGATCTTTATACAGCGGCGAAACAGAATCTCCGCAAGCGCTGCTCGATATGGTTAATCTAAACGATGACGGTCGTCTGCGCGTATCCCAATTCTCCAAGGGCATGAAAATCCGCTTGAATTTCGCCCGCGCTTTGCTGCATAAACCCGATCTGCTCTTTCTCGATGAACCTACGGCGGGTCTCGATCCGGTCAACGCCCATCTTATCAAAGAGATCATACAGCAGAAGAAAGATCAGGGAACAACTATCTTTCTCACCACTCATGACATGACCGTGGCAGATCAACTATGCGACCGGGCGGCATTTCTGGTCGATGGCAAAATCGCGTTGACCGACTCGCCGCGTCAATTAAAACTGCGCTATGGAGAAGCCAAGGTGCGGGTTGAATATCATGTTGAAGACAAAACCTCCGCTCAGGAATTTCCCTTAAAAAACCTGGGCGCTAACCAGGATTTTTTAACTTTATTAAACCAACGCGACATCGAAACTATCCACACCCTGGAAACCACCCTGGAGAAAATATTTATCGAAGTTACCGGAAGGAGCCTGTCATGAACCGGCTGCTTTCGACGCTAAAACTGGACGTCGCCCTGCAATGGCGCAATGGCTTCTACTACGCTTCCCTGTTCGTGGCTATCACCATGATCATCGTGATGCGCAACATGTTCAGCCCGGAAATGCTCAAAGTGGTTATACCCTATTTTTTATACATCGCCATGTCTATCGCCTTCTTTTTCATCGCCGGGCTGGTGCTGCTCGAAAAATCAGAAGGAATCCTGGAAAGCATGGTTGTTTCACCCCTTCGCACCTCTGAATATCTCTATTCCAAGATTATCACGCTGACCGCCATGATGCTGATCGAGAACCTTTTCATTATCATCTGCTCTTATGGCTATGATTTATACTGGATCACTCTGCTGACCGGTGCGTTATTGATCTCCGTACAATACGCGTTGCTCGGTTTAATCCTTATCGCCCGGTTCGATTCAGTGACCGATTTCATCATGCCTGCGGTGCTATGCACAACTATTATTCAATTACCCTTCTTTAATTTTATCGATAAAATCCCGCAGTGGATGTTCATCCCCTGGCCCAGTTATGGTCCATTGCTGCTGTTTCAAGGCGCTTTTCAATCCATCACCTTTTATCAATATATTTATGCGATTGTTTATCCCGTAATCGCTATCGTTATATTTTTCTACCTGGCGCATCGGTCATTCGAGCGATTTATTATCCGCAAGGAGATGTCGTAAGATGAATATAATCTCCTTGTTCAAGGTAATGGGTAAGAACGATTTGAAACTCGTGCGGCGCGATAACCTGCTCTTTTTGATGGTCGTACTGCCTTTTGTGTATGCTTTTACCTTGCGCTGGGCCGTGCCGCCCATCACCAGTGCGTTGGCTGACAAAGTTGATCTTACGCTCTACTATCCACTCATTGTCAGTTATCTCTTAATCTGCGTGCCGCCCATACTGTTCGGCATGGTCATCGGTTTTCTGCTGCTCGACGAAAGGGATGATGACACCCTCTCCGCCCTTAGAGTGACTCCCATTCCGATGAATATATATTTGTTCTACCGCATAATGTTCCCCAGCGTAATATGCATCATACTAACCATGCTCATTGTTCCCATCGCTCAACTGACCACCACGCCTGCTTCTCGCCTTTGGTTAATAACCTTACTGGCATCGACCGAAGCGCCCATTTTTGCATTATGCATGGTGCCGATCGCTAAAAACAAAGTGCAGGGATTCGCCATTATGAAGGGCATGGGAACCATCATCGCCCTGCCGCTGGTCGCCTATTTTATATCTCCGGGTTATCAGATGCTTATATGGATCATTCCCAATTTCTGGCCTATGAAACTATTCTGGATCGCCACCGGTAATCAATCCTATTTCGTCAACTATTTTATCGGCGGCGTGATAGTTCATGCATCAATCAACCTTTATCTATTGAGGCGCTTCAATAAACATTTCAACACGTAAATTGACGCGCATCCCTGGAACGCATAACTGAGATTTTTAACTGCTTAGTTTCTGTCTGCAACAGGGTTTGAACAATATTTCTATCTATGCGGCCTTTGGGATGAAAAACGCCCAAGCGGCGGCACAGGTTGCGTAATTCGCGAACATTGCCATAGAATGGATGTTCATCCAGAAATGCCATACCATCCTGCGTAAAACGCGTTCTCTCCTTCGCGCCGATGAAATGATCCAACAGTATAGGTAGATCGCCATGACGATCTCTCAGCGGTGGAGCTTGGATATTCAAAACGCTGAGCCGGTCATATAGATCAGGCAGAAAGGCGCCATTGGCCATATCAATAGCCAAATCGCGGTTGGTCGCAGCAATAATTCGAGTTTGAATGCGAATCGGTTTCGACGCGCCTATTCTGGTAATGGTCTGCATTTCCAGAAAGCGCAGCAGACGCCCCTGGGCGTCCAAGGGCAGGGCGCTTATCTCATCAAGAAAGACCGTGCCCTCATGGGCGGCTTCCAGAAAGCCTATTTTACGGTGCACGGCGCCGGTAAAGGCGCCGCGTTCATGACCGAACAATGTCGCTTCCACCGTAGCCGGATGCAGCGTTGCGCAATCGATAATAACCGGCGCCGCTCCTCTGGTTGGACCAAGCAGGTGCACCGCTTTGGCCAATAGTTCCTTGCCAGTACCCCGCTCTCCGCTCAGCAGGACTGAATCCCAATGAGGCGCGGCGGCGTATGTCATATCGGCCAATCCCAGCATTGCTTCGCTATTTCCCAGTATTCCGAATTTAGACAGGTTTTTGTGCATGATTAATACCTCGCTGACATTGATTGATTTTCATATCAACAAGTCTAACCTCAAAACCATCCCCTTTTCATCCACCAACCATCCCGATTTCATCCCCATTTCATCCCCGATTCCAATGAACTTTCAAAATAAGAAAATTAAGTTTCGCATTGACTCATCTTTCATTTTCTGTGGGTGTTGTATATTGTATTATTAAGCGAAATCCATTTAGAGTAGTATTCATAATAATGTTCTGATTGGCGATTCGAAAAAGCCAGAAAAGATTGGCTTTTTCGAAGACCAAAGGTGATAATAAACGAACATAATTTTGATAATCGCTCTAGCGGGATTTTGATTAGAATATATTTTTGATAATTGCTCTAAACCAACATATTTTTAGAAACCGTTGTACATAACAAGGATGAAACCATGCCTGAAAAATCCTCTCATCTCAAGGTTGGCGTATATATTGATGTAGCGAATCTGGCCATGAACGGCGGCTTCGGCATGCGCTATGACGTGCTGCGCGAGTTCGCATGTCGCGGCCGCGCTGAACCGATCCGTTTGAACGCCTATGTGAGTTTTGATCCTGAACGATCATACAATGATCACGAATATCGAACCAAACAAAGACGCTTCCATGCCGCATTGCGTGATGTGGGCTACAAAGTTATCCAAAAGGATATGAAATGGTATACCGACGATACCGGCAATCGATTCGGCAAGGCAAACGTCGATCTGGATCTGGCGGTTGATGCGTTATTGCAATCAGAGAATCTTGACCGGGTGATTCTGGCGACGGGCGACGGCGACTTCGTGCAGGTGGTTCGCGCTCTTCAAAACCGTGGATGCCGGGTTGAGATTGTGGCTTTCGATAATGTATCACGGGATTTGCGTGGAGAAGCGGATCTTTATATGTCGGGCTATTTGATCCCGAACCTTCTTCCCATCGAATGCGCACCATCAAACTTAAAATGGGGTGAAGTAAACTCTTACGCCAGAGGAGTCTGTTATACGCACGATGAGACCAAAGGATTCGGCTGGCTGCGATACCTCACCACCGTTGAAGGCGACCTGTGGCATACTGACTCCCGTGATATGGAGTCGCCTTACGCCACCATTTTCTGCCATAGTTCAGAGTATCCCGACGACCTGGATAACAGCAAACTAACCGACCGCAACATGGTGCTTGAATTTAAGATCGTAGATAGCGGGGGAGGCAAAACCAAAGCGGTGGACGTGCAAGCTATTCCAACCATTACATAGTGGGATTCACAGAATAAGATGCTCACGGCAATTCCGTTATTCTAGCGATATCCTTATTGGCGCCCACGACCAGCATTATTTCACCCTCTGCAAATACATGATCCGGTTTGGGAAACGGATTTACGGTTTCCTGGATATCTTCTTGACGGTAAATTGAAATAATGTTTATACCATATTCGACCCGTAGATTTAAGTCTAATAGTTTTTTATCAATAAAAGCAACGGGTACTTTAAGACGTGCCGCTCCCAGGTTCGGTCCGAGCGACACAAGATCAAGCAGAGAATTGGACGTTAACCTCACCGAAAGTTCTCTGGCCAGGTCTTCTTCGGGATAAATCAATTCATCCGCTCCCAGTTCCCTTAAAATCTGCTTCTCGATTGGATTGGCGGCGCGGGTGATAACGTATTTAACCTTCATCTTTTTAAGCAGCACTGTAGTAAGAAGATTGGCCTGAAAATTCTCACCGATGCAGACAACCGCCGCATCCACGTTGGCAATATCCAGCGCTAGCAAAGCCTTTTCATTGGTCGAATCCAAGGCGACGGCCATGGTGACCTTGTCTTTGATTTCTTCAACCGGCCCCATATCAGAATCGATAGCGATCACTTCAGCGCCCCGCGATTCGAGCAGCACCGCCATGTTGCGTCCCAGAACCCCTAATCCGATCACAACGATTTTTTTGCTCATTGTTTCGCTCCAATCAACTTATGATAATCGAACCGGTTGGATATTCATAATTCGCTTCATCACGGGTTCTCATCATCCCTAGAAAAACAGTCAATGGCCCGACCCGTCCGACATACATGGTGATTATAATAATGATTTTTCCTATGGAACTGAGTTCAGGAGTAACGCCCAGAGACAATCCGACCGTGCCAAAGGCGGAAATCACTTCGAACAATAATCTAAATATAAGTTTATCCGGTTCCGCCCATACAAGAACGATTGTTGCGACGGCAATATACGAAATGGCCAGTCCGCAAATAACAAAGGCCATCATAATCGCATCTTGCGTAATAGTTCGATGACGAATTTCAACCTGTTTACGGCCTTTGAGAAGGCTGCGCGCCGTATGAAACAGCAAAGCAACCGTCGAGACCTTGATGCCTCCCGCCGTTCCGCCAGGCGCCCCTCCAATCAACATCCAGATCATCATCATGATCAAACACCAAGGCGCGATTGAAAGCAACGGGATCGAGTTAAAACCAGCGGTGCGCGTGGTTATGGATTGAAACAGCGACGACAGGAATACATCCAATCCGCTTCGCATACTCCAATCGCCGCCAATTAATACAGCCGCCATACCAACCACAATTAGTAAGGCGGATGTTTGAATTACGATGATTGCATGAAGACTTAAACGAACCGCTAGTTTCTTTTGAATGAAACGCTTCCGAATCCACTGCCCGATTTCATACACTACTCCGAAGCCGATTCCCCCGCATACAATCAGAATGCTTATGGTAATAATAACCAGCGGTGAATTTGAGAATAATTCAAGACTGGTTGGAAAAGTGGAAAATCCCGCATTACAAAAGGCGGATACGGAATGAAAGATAGAGTCGAAGCAGGATTCTCCTAAGACGCCGGAAACTTCGTAGAAACCTGGAATAAGCAAAACAGCGCCGGCGCCCTCAAGAATAAGCGTAGTAATAAGCATTACTCTCATAAGCGATGCAACATGCTGACCGCCTTCCCGAACCAGAATATCCTGAAGCACCAACCTTGATCTTAAACTGGAACCAGAACCAAAGGAGAAAGCGAACAGACCGACGAATATCATAATTCCAAAAGCGCCCAATTGAATCAAAAACAGTATTATGCCCTGCCCCAAGCGGGAAAAATCATACGCCGTATTGACAGTGGTCAATCCTGTCACGCAGACAGCTGAGGTGGATGTAAACAATGCGTCTATCAAAGATATGTTCGGCGTCAAGGTTCCATGAGTTGATTGAGGAAGCAGCAATGCAAGAGTTCCAACCATTATTAATACAATAAATGAAATCGCTACCGTGGCCGCGGGTGAAAACGATAGCAGATATAATTGTTTCCCCGCCTTAAACATACGCTTGCCCAGCGCAAACATGAAATAGACCTGTAAACTGATTAAATAAACCGGGATCAGATGATGAATTACTTGTTTCGATTCCGGGAATGCCAATTTCACGACAATCAATTCCATAATGAGAAACGCTATTAAAATTATCTCCAGCGCAGCGTGGCGAAATGGCGATTCAATTTTATAGGTTTTCACGATTCTAAATATCGTAAGGGAGAAAAATAAAATAACCGTTAATATATTCAGCCCTATCAAACTACTGGTCATAGCGGGAGGTATAACAAAACCATACTGCAAGATGATCGAAAATACCGATAATAGACAGGCTAATCCCAGCAAGACGCGATAGATATAATATCCCCTGGTTCGATCAAGCGCGTTAATCGAATTTTGGGATAGTGGATTATAATCATCCAGGCGATTTAACATATCGTTTTAATTATATACACATGAATATTGGTCACAATCACTTTATCAGTATTAAACAGACGCCAACAAAATGAAAGTGGCAGAGAAAGATAAAATGACGCCCTATCAATCGAATCAATAAATCCCGCACGGGTGCCAAATGGCATGACCGCAAATATCGAATCAGAACGTTATCCTTAAAACTACTCTAATACGGATAAGAACGCTATTATACAACCCTCTTTAATAGGATAATTTCAGATAATCTCAGGAAATTTTATGACTTATTATATCTTTGCCCCATTGGCCGTCGTTCTGGTGGGCATCGCCAAAGCAGGCTTTGGCGGAGGCGTGGGCATCGCCGCCGTTCCACTGTTTATCATTGCCACCGGCGATTCAAAAGCGTCTCTGGGCATAATGCTGCCGCTGTTATGCGCTTGCGACATGTTCACCATCTATCACTACCGCAAAACCTTCGACCGAACCAATCTGATGCGCATCGCGCCCGGCGCCATTGCAGGCATCTTTGTATGCGGCCTGTTCCTGGGTTTGGTTCACGAACAGAAAGCGGATTACTACCTTAAAATCATGATCGGCGTGATCTCCATCGCCTTCGTTATATATGAAATGATAAAAATATGGGTGCTGAATAGACTGGAGGCCTATAAACCAAAACCGTGGCATGGCTGGTTTTTCGGATTCAGCGTTGGCCTTACCTCGACTCTGGCTCATGCCGGCGGCCCCCCGGCAACCATGTTTTTGTTCCCCCAGCATCTGGGACGCAGGATTTTTGTCGGAACCACTGTGATGCTTTTCACCATAGTTAATGCAGTCAAACTGATCCCCTACACCTATCATGGCATGATCAGCTTCGAAAGCATGAAGCAGAGTTTCTACCTGCTGCCCCTGGTTCCCATTGGAACCTACCTGGGCGTATGGATGAATCAGCGGATTAATGAAAAAATATTCAACGCCATTATCTACATCATTCTGTTTCTCATAGGCCTGAAATTAACCATTGGATTCGAACCGATATCGTATATTTTCAATCTGATCCAAGCCAATAGTTAGAAGATTATAAAACAAAACATGAAACTTTTTGACAGCCACCTTCACTTAAACCACGAGAAATTTCATAACCAGGAAACTGCGATATGGCGCTCGGCCAATCAAGCAGGCATAGACCAGGCCATAGTAGTCGGTTACGACCTAGCAAGCAGCCAACGCGCTATTGAACTAGCTGAAACGCTGCCCGGCTTATACGCCTCAGTAGGAGTTTCGCCCCACGATATTCTTGAGGCGCCCAATGATTATTACCAACAACTTGAAACGCTGGCTCAGCATCCATCAGTGGCAGCCATTGGAGAATGCGGACTCGAATATCACTATCCAGCTGGACCCAAGGATATCCAAATCGAGCATTTTCTTAAGCAATCAAAACTGGCAAATGATTCAGGTAAGATATTAATCATTCACCTGCGTGAAGCGGATGAAGATTTTCTGAATATATTGCAGACCGAGCCGCCCCAAGCCGCTATTCTACATTGTTTTACTGCTTCGTTTGAGGTAATGGAAAAATCGGTAGAGTTGGGCTATTACATATCGTTTTCAGGTATATTGACCTTCAAGAACGCCAAAGACCTGCATGATATAGCGACCAAGGTTCCTTCAAGCAACCTGCTGATAGAGACAGACTCACCCTATCTGGCGCCGGTTCCTTACCGGGGTAAAATGTGCGAACCGAAAATGATTGTTGAAACAGCGAAGAAATTAGCTGAATTAAGAGAAGAAGAGATTGAGCAAATAGCCGCACAAACCCGGCTCAATGCCCGAAAAGCGTTTCACATCATAGATTAGGCATTGATTAATTGAGGATTTCCATGAACTGGGTGGCTTTTTCGTCGATAAGCGCAGAGGCCTCCTCACGCATAGATGCGAGCCACTCATGATTCAGGCCAAACTTTGCTAAAGCAGCTGGATCAACATTAAATTTCATCTGCTCCAGTTCAATACCAAAACCCAGTTCAAGCGCCATGGCATCCGCAATGTGTATTATGGATGTCATTTCAGTTTGAGTTTTAGATTCAAGAGGATGGTGATGGTGGCAGATGGCATGAATAAGATCATCAGGAAAATTCCATGCATTAGCCAGATGAGCGCCTAATTCTTCATGAGTGAATCCTAAGGAATCATTTTCCGCCTGAAGTTCATCGACGCCGCCGTTGATCATCATATCTATAATAGTTTCTGAAGTATCCTTTATGGAAATCCCCAGAATCAGCTGGCCTATATCATGCAGCAAACCAGCAGTAAAAGCGCTATCATGCAATTCAGGCCGGACATGGTTGCAAATCAATTCGCTGGTAATGGCGCATGCAACCGAGTGATGCCAGATGCCGCCATTGACGTAACCATAGACCGGCTGTTTTGGATTAAAGAAACTATTAATAGAGCAGGTCAAAACCAGGCTGCGAATAGTATGAAATCCCAGATACATTACCGCCTGGTTTAAAGAAGAAACAACTCGAGGAATTCCATAATAGGCTGAGTTGCATAAACGCAGGATATTTCCCGTTAAACCGGGATCATTGGATATCATGTCGGTAAGTTCTTTAGCGGTGACATCCGGATTACGAGTGAGTTGCATTACTTTAACCACTACATCCGGAATAGCGGGAATTTCTTCAATAATACTAAGAAATCTGTCAGGTATTTTTTTTTTGATATCCATTTTTAGTATTTCAAAAAGTACTCAGGACTTTTAACACTGCTCATCACAATAAAAATTAATTTCCATGCAAACAGTTAATCAGAATTTACTGGATTAATCGCTAAACATCTATTCTATTTCCCCGTTATCATTAATCCTTTCTTTCATCAATTGACCAGGCTTAAAACTGATATGCTTTTTTGCGGGTACAGAAATTATCTCGCTGGTTTTGGGATTCCTGGCTTGTCTTTCAGGAGTCTGCTTGACTTTAAATATCCCAAAATTACGAATTTCTATGTTCCCATCCTCAGATAAACCTTCGGCCATGGCGTCAAACATTGTCTGAACAATGTCTTTAACGCTGGAAATATCGAATCCTGTCCTTGCGGCTACTTCTTTAACAATATCTTTTTTGGTACAGGTCATAAGAACCCTCCACAGAGAGTACCTCTCAACACATAAGACTCAAATGAAAACAAAGAAAATAGAAATCTTTACATTACAATCAATATACCGTATCACGCGATTAGAATCAAGACTTTTTTTCAAAAGTTCTTGATTTTCCGAAGCCTATGTTCATTCTATCGAAAGATTATTTTCTTTTTATTATGTAAAAATATCAGAAAATCATTCCAAGAATTAGAGCGGTTAGTATAAAATCGTTCAGATTTATGATTGAAAAAGACTGTATAGATGCAGTTTTTAAAGAAAATTCTGATAATAAACGAAAAAAATTGATAATCGATTTAATATCTGCTTAAGAATTGCTGAACAAGTCTAGGTTGTAAAGATTCTTCAGCTTCGGCTTCTACCTCAGCCGATTTATTTTGTTTATTGGTAAGTATATGGTTTTCAATAGTTAATTGGACCATAGCAAGTTTTTTATTTTCTGAATATACGCAGACAATAAATGCATGCAATAGTTGTTTTACGCTTCTGAAAAGGGAATAACAGATATCCAATTCCAAATCTTCTAACATACTGCTTTCTGAATTATTAGCTATTGCTTGTAGTGAAAGACGTTCATTTAGAACATCATGAAGCAGGTTAGCCTGCATTTTCCTCAATCGGGGAAGAGAAAGAGTAATCATCGGCTTACCGCGGGAATCTATGGATGTTCTAAGAACCATAAAGTTGGATGCTTTAGTTGTAGAATTAATATTAATCATGCGGCTTACAATTACTAAGAGAGAATCAATAAATTCCCGCAGCATTCTTTCAGGCATTTTCAAGGTTATATCCATATCCGGCATGTTGGCATCCAATTTCAGACCATTGGAATATAAGTCTTCATCGGTGAAATGATGGCGCAGCCATGTAGACAACCTGATTGAACTGACTGATCCCATAGTTCCTTGTTCTAAAGCATGGAAGGTTTCTAATTTGCGCAGGCATGCTCTAAATCTATCTTCTTTTACGTTAAAATCGGCATTTTCAAAACCCATGCAATCTGTTTGGGGATTATCAATAGATTGATCATGCACCAGGAAATCCAAGACCAGCCGCTCTGAATAGTAGGCAGAATTATGTTTTTTGGGGTAGCCGCATTCTTCACGTAGAAGAACAAAAAACAGGCGTTCATTAGCGCCGGTCGGTATTTTAGAAGCGCGTAGTTGACATGATACTGATTGTCCTAGAGAAGGCTGAGGCCATACGCAAAGGTCGTCTACGACATCCACTTCACTATTATTGACCAAAGAGGCCAAACAGCCTTTTACCCGTTCATCATTCAAAACTGAATCGTCAATTCTGGCGAAGCGAAGCAATCGTTCAGCTTGTTGGTTTATAAAATGGATATTATAAGAATCATCAATAACCATAATTCCACACCATAATAAATCGAACAATTGCAGCAGCCCTTCGCGCATTTCACGGCGCATAGACTCTAATTCGGTTGTTTTATCATTACATGCGCGCCTATAATCTGAGGCGCCGCGTTCTATATGCCGCAAAGAATTATCAAGAATATCGGCTTTCTTCTTTTCTTCATCAATTTCATGGATGATGCGATTCATATGTACGCCGATTTCGGATATACCCTTGGAATATGTCTGCGTCTCAATACGTTGAGAATAATCGCTGCCGCATATCATACTTAATGTTTTATTTAATCTTTGATATTCCTTAACATAGGTTCTTCCAATAAGAAAATAGCTCAGTATATAAGCTATAAAAAATGATATCAAAGTAATATAAGCTATACCCAATTTCATAAAATGGAAAAATTTCCATGTTGCATCAGCCCGCCAGTATAGTTTCATCATGCCCCATGGAATATCCGATTCCAAAGACAGGGGTATTAAATATTCCCATTCTTTTTCTGATAATGACGGCTTTGATGCAGATAGCAGGTCTTGTAAGGGTAAAGATGCCAAGTGGTTATCATGGTGAAACATCATTTCATTGTCACTCAGCATTATTGTAAAGGGGATTTTACCAAATTGATCTATCAGAACCATTTTTTCAATAAATGGATCTCCAATCAGTAGGATTTTCAATAATCTTTCTGCTTCTTCTTTGTCTGGAGCATCAGGTTTTTCGAGAAGATATGTTCTAATGGCGGAAAGGTTAGAGACCTGAGTTGAAATACGCATTGAATGGGTAGCAAGATCATTGATACGTTTTACTTTTACAATTAAATGTATAGCATATCCGCTCATAAAAACGATCAAAGCGGTAACCAAAGCCCATACAAATGAGATTCTAAACCTTAAGTTCCTTTTTTTATGGTTTCTGTAAGAAATAGCCATCTTATTCTCTCGATTTACAAAAATATCAGATTATTCAGATTACCAAAATTATCATTGTTACATATGCAGATAAACAGGAACTAAAGCATAAACGAATATTCTTGCTATCAATTCTATCTTTATAAATATTCATAAACAAAAAAATTTATTTATTATTATGAGTGGATTGCCTAATGCGGTTATTATTCGCTTTTGGAAAATGCCATAATACATAGTCATTTTCCAAAATCAACCGTGATAATTAACCAACATTTCTGAAAACCACACAAATATATATAAATATAATAATTCAGGTCAGGGAAGAATATATAGAATTTGCAAAGAGGTGTTTGAACCAAAATCTGGTCGAAAAATGATAATATTCCATTATCCCTCTACCCGAATAATAAACATATAGTAATTTATCATCCAGATCAAGACAAGTCTATATACTTAGAGTATTTACTATAGCACAACAAAATGCCTAAAACAAACTATTTCTTAAAAAAAATCTATTTATGACAACAATTATTTATTTTAGTAAGTAATACATGATATCTATACTTTAAAAATGGTTTGTATTCATAAGTTTTATTTATTTTATTGTTTGGATAGTTGTCATATTAATTTTCTGATAGAAGATTTCAAAAGATGGAAAGATTTGAATTATAGAAAACCAAACATGATAATACTTGAATATAATTTTGATAATCCTAAATATAAGGAGATTTTAAAAATCATTTAAAAAACAAGAGAGGCAAGGTTTATTAAACCTTGCCTCTCATAATAATATTATTTGCGTGGATTAGAATTCCAAGTCAACTGCAATATCCAATCCGAGGAACGGCGCGCCTTCAATTGCAGCTGCTCCGCCTAATTCATGAATACCGCCCAGACCATCCAATACATAGAATCCATCATTATAATCGATTACGCCATCACCATTGCTGTCTGTTTTACACATTTCCAGATCACGGGCAATGTCGAATCCGAATGTAGTGATTCCATATTGATCAGATGAAAGGAAGCCTGAAGAAGTTGCATCAGTTGATGGACCAGCGCCAAGGACGCCGCCCTGATCGCTTGGCATAGCGAATAACTCGCCATTACCCTTTAGACTGATGAAATCAACAATCTGACCATCCACAAGGATCAATTCAAAAGACCGGAACTGATCACTGAAAGCGATACCATTAGTATCCTGAGGTCTGATATTTACGTTATTGACGGCGGAACCGTAGGGCCACATCACGCCAAGACCGTCCATAATAACATAGCCGGTAACAGCGCCATCTGTTCCAATAACAAGTTCCAGGTCGCGGGCGATATCAAAGCCGAAACCTTGATCAGTTTGCGACATATTAAATATCTGTTCTTCATCCAGCACGCCATTTCCTGCGGAGCCGGCAATGCCTTCGATGCCGGTATCTTCAGTCTCAAGAACGCCGTTAAGACCAACAGAGATGTCAAGTATTCCATTTCCATCGGCATCTTCAGTGTCACGCACGCCGTTATTGTTTATGTCAAGGAACATTATGGAACTGCCCTCTTCGATAGGAACTCTAGGAATGCTTGCATCCGGGGTTCCAATGTCGCCGAAGAATGTTGCATTTCCGTAAGAAATTACCAAACCGTTACCAAAAAGGACGTAGGCTGCGAAAGGATCATCACTAATAACTTCAATGTCCCGTGCTGAGCCTGCACTTGCTTTTACGATTTTGCTATCTTTAGGCAATTTGCCAATACCTGCAACTTTAACTATCGAACCATCTCCCAATAGAGCGTAGACAGTCTCGTTTACTTTAGAAATAGCACGGGCATTATCACCTGCTGATGCCAGGGTATTTAAGGATGTGTGCATCACACCGAAACTATCCAGAACCATAAAATCAGTGTCCTTAACAGGATCGGTAACTTTTACTTTAACAACATTACTCTGGTTACCAGCATAATCGGTGGCAACGATATAAACATAATCCTGATCGATAGATAAACCGACCACAGCAAAGCCGCCATTAATATAGGCTCTGGCTGTTGCAATCAGGGAAGTTTTATCTGAACTACCAAAGATCGAAACAGTTGTCTCTCCAATTTTTAAGTTTGTCTCTTCAACAGCATCTTCTTCAGCGAAGATTGACGAACCGTTTACAGCGATCTTGGAGATATCAGGATCAGCAATCTCAACATCCAGTTTTACGCGAACCGGGGAAGGACTGAAATTACCAACCGCATCTATATAAGCGATGAAGACTTCTGATTCACCAACGACTTTTTGAGTTTTTGCATTCCAGTAATTATATCCAAGATTCAAATTGCTGACGCCTGGAATTGGCAGCGCCATACCAGGAATGGAGGCATTCAATGGCTTAAAATCAACAATATAAGTGCTGGAGGAATTTACGTCGATGTCACCATCCGCATTGCCATCGGCCAGAACACAGACATATGCTAAAGCGTCAGCAGGTATATCTTTCATACTGCCTGATCCTGATGGAAGTATGCCTCTTATATCCATCATATCCGGGAAGCCTGCGCCGCCTTGGCGAAGAACGATGTCGGAAGCAAGGATAGTAAAACCAATGGAAGGACCAACACGGTCAAGCCCATCGTTTTTATTAATTAATATGTATCCAACATCAGTTAATGTTCCATCAGCAGCTTTAGTGAACGCGACTAGAAGGAATTGTTCAATAAACTCGTTAGTATCGAGTGATCGATCAGGAATGGTCAGAGAGAACGTCCCATCGGCATTAACCGCAACAGGTTTGGCTAATTGATCAACAAATGGCAGACCAACAGCGTTTTGAGAGGTTGTTCGATAGATTCCCACGACGACGCCTGATACAGGCAGGTTATTTGTTAAATTGATCGTGCGGCCTGTAATAATATCTTTGACGCCTGAGATATTGTTGATAAACGCGATTGAATCAAATCCAACAGATGCTTCGCCCAGAGGATCACCTTCAGCATCATTCAGTTCAAGAGGAACATATGAACTACCGTTACCGGCAGGATCAAATGCTTTCAGATATATGTATCGTCCAACTGAATGAGGCACTTTTAAGGAAAAAGCGCCATTGGCATCAGCCTTGGCTGTTGTTTCAGGAAATTCCAAGCTTGAACCGCCCAGGTAAAATGCGCCAAGAGGCAGCGTTTCTGAAACAACAGGATTTTCTGGTACAACGCCAGCATCAAAACCGTAAGTAATAATACTGGAATACGGTTCAGCGGTTCCTGTAACAACGATATAAGGGAAGTCAGCAGTAGCTGTAAGGTTGCTTGGAGCATCAGCAGTCTGATCGGCGACAGCGGAAGTTGTGATGCTATTTCCAGCCTGATCGACGATAGTCACTTTATAATCAAAATAGGGAATCGCGCTGATAATTGCATAAGCGCCATCCGCGTCTGCTTTAGCGGCGCCGGAAAAGTAGTATTCGGTACCGTCTTTAGTGCGTCCATCAACCAGAATGATAGCGCCTGCTTCAGTTCTGCCAGCGACGATCATGGTTCCATCGGGTTGTGGAGTAGCGACGGGAGATTCGGTAACTACTAATTCATTATCAGTGAGTACTTCAACCAGAGAGCTGCTTTCGTTTCCAAACGGATCAGACAATCCCAAATATACTTGAGTACGGGAAGCGTATACGCCAAATTCGTTGGTATCAATATTAAAAGGAGCGGTTGATGGAATAGAAATACTGAAAGCGCCGGAACCATCTGCTTCACCGGACGCCAGCCATTCAGATTCAACATCGTTTCCACCATAAGCGGTTACGACGGAATAAGGATCGGCTACGCCGCTTAGAATAGCAATGGCATCCACGCCTGCAGCATTAGCAGCATTATTGTTAACAACAGTGACATCGCCTTCAATGGCTGCAGTAATATCGTTAGCAATAGTAGCGAGAAATACATTGTCTCCATCTGTGATTCTTAGATAGAAGATGTCAGATACAGGTGGAGTTGAGATTCCAGAATCCACATTACCTTTTTTAATTTCATCAACATTGGAAGAATTGACGTTCTGGATAGTAAACGGGTAAAAGTAACCGTTGCTTGCAAATTGTCCAGCTACAAACCCGGTGGTATCAATCGAATAAACCCGCAGTTGGAGGTTTGGATTATCGACATCAACCGGAACGCCATAGACTCCGATTTTGGAGAATGCCGGGAAGCTTTGGATTGGCGGATCGAGTCCTGCGCCGGAAATTCCTTCAATCTGATCAACCAGATTGTAGGTTACGTTGTCGCCGCCACCCTGAACAATTAATCTCTGGGTAAGCAGAACTTTGCCGACCGAAGAAGCCGTTGCAGATGTTTCAGGAACAATGTCGACTAAAATATGGGGCGGAGTACCTTTTTCGATACTGGCCTTTTCGCCGCGCATAACTTTACCTAATTCTTCGGAATAATCCTGAAGAGCCTTTTTAACATCAGGACTGTTGATGTTAAGCGGGATTGTTCCCGTAACGGTTTGCAGAGAACCAGATTTCACGAATGAAATCTGCGCCGATTCCAGATTGGCGCCGTCAGTGATGATTATGGGTGATTTTTCTCTTGAAGGGAAATGACCCATAAAAGAAGCATTAACTATGATAGGTTCAATAGTATCAGCAGTTACGGTTACTTTACCAGAGGTGGAAACCGCTCCGGCCAAACCATAAATAATGACATTATCACCGTCCTTAACCAACAGAACGTCACCAAATTCCTCTGCATCCCCTTGAATGGCGACTCGTGCAGCGGAATCAGATTGAGCGGAAACTGTAGTGGGCGCAATCGCAGCAAAAAGTATAAGAACAACTAACACATTAACCGCAAAGAACAGCCCGTTTTTATGGTACATCATGCATCCTCCTCTATCGATGCCGTCTTACATAAAACCAACCGAAGACGGGTTCTCTGTTGGTCCTTAAACTGTTGTTATCAAAATCGGCAAGGTTTAACCTTACCGCACATTCCATAATCAAGTATTGCAATAGATACACGTTATGACACTATATCACAGATTTTAAAATATTTTCCGAAAATTTATATTTTTTTTATTTACAAAACAAAAATTCTAGTTATTAGACATCTAAAACAAAAACTCCCCATTCTATAACATAGAAAGGGGTTAGAATTATTCTTCACCCGCACTTGGCAAGGATGACATTCCAGCTTCCGGATCACCCGGTTGCATGTCAGCAATCAGAATATTAACTGCTTTAACTGAGTGACCGGTCATATCTTCGATTATACTCTTCACTTCCTGCTGAATTACGCTAGTAACTTGAGGAATGGAGTAACCCTCTTGCATTATAACAGTCAAATCCAAAGTAACGTCATTTTCGCTGGTCGTAACTTTAACGCCTTTGGGCGCATCGCTACGACCCCATACTTTTGATAGACTGTCAACCAATCCATCGGAAATTTCCAAGCCTGCAACACCAGCAATTTTATTGGTACAAGTTACAGAAATCGCTTCAAACACTTCGTTAGAAACGCCAATTTCACCAAGTTCACGAGCAGACGCTCCATTTTGTTCAATCATTATTTCGCCGCAGAAACGTGCTCTTTCATATATTTCCCAGCTTTAAATTGAACGATATTACGTGCGGGAACATCCGCAGCCTCTTTAGTGACTGGATTACGTCCTACTCTAGCCGGGGTGCGCTTTACCTTAAAGACGCCGAAGTTTCTTATCTCGATACGTCCTTCGCGAGCCAAAGTTTCAATAAAGACATCAAAGACGCATTCAACAATTGCTTTAGTATGATTCTTCTTTAGTTTGGTTCGCTCAGAAACGATCTCGATGATCTCTTTTTTCGTCATGCGATTTAACTCCCAATCAAAAGATTTAAAGCAAAAACACTAAAAAAAGATCACTTACTAAAGCCAAGCCATATCAAGTATTAATGCTTCATTTTTATTGGCTTGCATAAAAAGGCTAATTGGTTGCGGGGATGGGATTTGAACCCATGACCTCCGGGTTATGAGCCCGACGAGCTACCACTGCTCCACCCCGCGCCAAGTATAATCGTATTAACTTATAAACTACTTAAGACCTTGTTTCACAGATTTACTAAAGTTAGAAGATATTAAGTTAACCTATACATGTTTTCTTGTCAAGGAAATTTCGCAACTTTTGTTAAAAAAAACAAGGTATTTATTTCACTCTTAATAGGTTAACGCAAAAACCTTGTAAATCTAACCCCTTCAGCGTAACTTTTCTCTAGAAGATACAAAAGTTACAAGCAATTCATCGGGTCCTAAGTAATTCATTTTTTCACGTGCGACTTGTTCCCAGGCGGTGGGGTCCGACTCAAGCCGTCGAACCCATTCCACCTTATTATCTAACTCCTGATTCAGGAGCATGATATCATAATCTATCTGTACAAGTCTATCCCTATACAGATCGAACTTATCGTAGCGCTCAAAGACGGTAGTCAATCCAGCCGCTACAATAACGAGCAGGATCAACATGAGTCCCCAGGATACGGAATCCTGAAACAAGGCTTTCAGCGCTCGAAACATCTTTTATCCACTGTATATTCAGGAAGGGAATACCTGGCTTCCTAAATATTCGGCGTTTTCGCCTAATTCTTCTTCGATGCGTAACAGCTGATTATATTTAACAATACGATCAGTGCGGCAAAGTGAACCTGTTTTGATCTGTCCGGCGTTGGTAGCCACGGCCAGATCGGCAATCGTGCAATCTTCAGTCTCGCCGCTGCGATGAGAAATCACATTGCTATATTTAGCTTTTTTCGCAATTTCGATAACATCCAGGGTCTCTGTCAAAGAGCCGATCTGGTTAAGTTTAATTAAAATTGAGTTGGCGATATTTTCATCGATGCCTTTGCATAGACGCTGACGATTGGTAACAAACAGGTCGTCGCCTACTAACTGGATTTTATCACCCAGTTTTTCGGTCATTAATTTCCAGCCTTCCCAATCATCTTCATCACATCCATCTTCGATAGAGACGATGGGGTATTTATCGCATAGATCTGCATAGAAATCAACTAATTCAGCAGAAGTTTTCTCTGGTTTAGCTTCAGCGCCCAAAACGTACTTTTTGGTTGCTTTGTCGTAGAATTCAGAAGAAGCGACATCAAGAGCCAAAGAAATCTCTTCACCCGGTTTGTATCCCGCAAGTTTAATCGCATCAACGATCATTGCAAGACCTTGTTCATTGGAATCTACAGCCGGAGCAAAACCGCCTTCATCACCAACTGCGGTATTTTTACCCTGTTCGGCCAGAACTTTTTTAAGATTATGGAAAACTTCGGCGCCCATGCGCAATGCTTCTTTAAAGGAGGAAGCGCCATGTGGAACGATCATGCATTCCTGGATATTAAGATTATTATCCGCATGTTCACCGCCATTAAGAATATTCATTAGAGGTACGGGAAGCGTGTGAGCATTGCAACCGCCCAGGTAACGGTAAAGCGGAATCTGCAATAATTCCGAAGCCGCACGAGCCACTGCCAGCGAAACGCCCAAGATGGCGTTGGCGCCAAGTTTTTCTTTGTTAGGCGTGCCATCCATTTCCAACATTAGGGCATCAATGCCGCGCTGCTGAAAAACGTCCTGCCCAAGCAAGGCTGGACCGATAATATCATTGATATTATCCACTGCTTTAGTAACGCCTTTGCCCATATAACGTCCCTTATCGCCATCGCGCAGTTCAAGCGCTTCATGTACGCCGGTAGAAGCGCCGGAAGGAACTGCTGCACGACCCATATCGCCTGATTCAAGTATAACATCTACTTCTACAGTAGGGTTGCCGCGTGAATCAAGAATTTCTCTTGCCTTAATGGATTGAATTGCATTAAATTCAGACATCAGAACTAGACTCCTTTATCCCAGAGTTTTTTTTAGTTGCATATCACAAAAACTATCAATCCACAATTAAAATGTTTGAGGCGATTTCTGTTCCTGTACACAACGTAGTAAAATATACAGGAACAACGGTTTATTGTCAATAACATTACAGATAATTAAATGTGGATTTCACTATAAAAAAAATCCACTGAAAAAATGACAAATCCTCCACCTAACCATGTGATGCGGAAATATAGTTTTTGTGAATATGGTTCATGTAATTGGTTTGCGGGCCAATTCATAAGAACCTTTTATAGCAATATACATGATAGCGGTTGAAAATACCATACCAATACCTTAGAACATTTATCAAATCCAAGGGAGTTATAAAAGAAAATTACCTGATTAAAAACGATGGAATGAATTATTTTCGGATAAAAATCAATGAAGTTTCCGCTGAAAATAGCACCCACATAGTATAGACGCCAAGCATTGCGCCAAAGGGGAAATGAACTGGCAGATAAAGGATAGCGGCTATCACTCCTAAAATGCGACCCCATTGAGCATGCTTCAAAATGCCTAATCCGGCCAAAAAACCAATTATGGGGACAAACATAGAAAGTCCGCTGATGATAAATCCAATAAAACCAATTATCGGCACGGCTATCATTGCATCACCTGGCGCAGCGTTAAAACCAACTATAAGAGAAATCCCCAGCGTACCAATAGCAATAAAAACACCGATAATCATGCCGATAAAGCCAAAGGCAATATGTAAAAATGCGGTTATATTAATATGCGTATCCACTAAACTGCACTCCCAAAAACATAAATTAATTAATTTGCGCCATAATCAAGACTAAGTTCGTCCATATATTATTACGAAAATGGACGTGGATTTATTCCAAAAGGATTGAATTATTAATACATTCCATAGCAGGGACTATGGATGCTTATTTAGGCAACAAAACGTTTTGATTGGCGACTAGCGGTTCATTTACCGCCGCTTATCGCGTTCGCATCATTTGAGGGTGCAGTATCTTTTAATGAGCGCCAGGTGGATTAGAGTTAGGTAGGTGTTTGGGGCGCCTACGAGAGGCGCGCCCTATTGGTATTCGGTAGTTGGAAAAAATAATAGAGCTAGGATCGTTCCTTTTTGGCGTTGAGATTTTTGGATTCGGTACGCGCTTTATCGATAATCATGGAGAAATCGAGCCATTTGGTGGAGTGAGTCAATCCACCCATCGAGATATAATCAATACCTGTTTCGGCGACGAAAGAAACTGTATTGAGAGAAATACCGCCGGAGGCTTCGGTTTCCACGCGGCCATCAATCAAATGGACCGCTTCGGACATGGTATCCAAATCCATATTATCCAACATAATACGCTCAACATTGGCTTTAATCGCTTCTTGAACCTCTTCCATATTGCGGGTTTCAACTTCAATAGCGAAGGAATTACCCCATCTATTACGAGCTTCTAAAACCGCTTTGGATATGCTGCCGCAGCTATCGATATGGTTGTCTTTAATCAAAATCATATCGTACAAGCCCATTCGATGATTCACTCCACCTCCAACCCGGACGGCGTATTTTTCCATACGACGCAGCAGAGGCGTTGTTTTTCTGGTGTCGGTGATGCGAACTTTAGTATGGCGAACCGCCTTGACATGCTCGGATGTTGTAGTTGATATTCCAGAAAGATAGCACAGGAAATTGAGCGCTACGCGTTCGCCGGTCAATAATGAACCCATTAGACCATCAAGCGTAAAAACGGTGCGTCCAGCGGATAGGGTTTGCCCTTCCTTAGCCCAACACTCTACGTTTACATCCGGATCGACCAGGCGGAAAACTTCAGTGAAAATTTGCGAACCGCAAAGAACGCCGGTCTGCTTGCAAACAACTTTGGCGGAACCAATTTTATTAGGAGAAACTGTAGCGATAGTAGTAACATCTCCGCCGCCTTTATCTTCTTCCAATGATCTTTTGATAAGCGTGCGAATCTCGTCATCCATAACGAGCATATGTTCAACTAACGGTTCTCCTGAAGGAGTTCCTGTCTCTTTGGCGATGGCCCGTGGCTCTGCTGAATCGGAAGACATAACACCTCACATCAATTATTAATAAGTTTGTCTGTGCACATTGCAAAGTAAAAGGCGCAGCCAATTTTCAATAACACTATTCTAACGAATCCGCTAGAAAAACGAACAGGCGCAAGCCTTCATTGCTTAAACAGACGTAAATCATCATCTTTATTTCTATGGCGCCAGACTTATTATATCAAATACAAATATGCGATAAAATCCAGTACTTGCCCTACGTGAAGAAAATTTGATGACTGCAATAATATAAAAAAATACTATGTTTTACTTATAAATATTGTTAAAATCAAAAGATTCTACAGATAAAAACAATTATAAGGATACTAATCTAATGGCTTCATCGCCTAATGATAATTTTGACCGTTTGGAAGATTTGCTAAATAATATTGATGATGAATTAAATATTACCGATTCATATCAAATGGATGATGAACCACTAACTGATTCCAAATCAGCAATTCCACAAACCAACAAAGCTATTCCTCTTTTTAAGGGGATGATTTTATATGTCAATGAACTCGAAACCAAAGCGGTTTTGAAGATCCAGCCATCTTCTCCAGAACAATCCATCTCTTATAAAGCCATAGAAGTAGTTGATGAAATCAAGAAAAAAGGATTCATTTATGGATTAATTGAAAAGAATATTCAAAAAGCGATCCAACTAATCAAAGAAAATCCAAGAGCGGAAGTTGAGGTTGTCGCAGCGCTGGGGCGCGATCCTATCCAAGGCCAATCATCAAAAATCAATTACTGGATCGGAGACGAAGACTATTGCAAAAAACTGGGCGTTATTCAATGTCGCAACAATGATTTGCTCATGCGCATAATTCCTGCTAAATCCGGCATACCGGGTATGCGAATTACCGGCGAGGAATCGATCCCTCCCCCGGTGCGAATATTCGATGTAAAAGCGGGCCAGAATGTTCTCAAAACGCCTCAAGGCGAATTTTATTCAAAATGCGCCGGGACGGTAGTTTTGAAAGATGAAGAGTTATCGGTTTTTGAATTAAACCGGGACGCCTCCGCGTCTGTGGTAGTAGCGGAGGATAAAATGAATGTCTTCCTTTCTCTTGAGCCGCCATTAGGAAAGGGAAAAACAGTAACCAGAGCGCTTATACTCGCCCTATTGCGTGAAAAGGAAGTCTTGTGGGGAATACAACAAGAGGTCATGAACATAGCGCTCCAGCAAGCCAATGAAAAACGCCAACCGGTGCAGAATGTGGTTATCGCCAAAGGAAAGCCGCCGTCAAAAGGACGGGATGCATCCATTACATGGTATATTCATCCCAATCATCAAAAAGACCGTTTCGTCATCAATGAAGATGGTTCCATTGATTTTTATAACCAGAATAACATTCTAACCGTAACTGAAGGCGACCATCTTCTGACTCTTCTTCCCGCAACTCAGGGAAGCACAGGAAAAAATGTTCTGGGAGAGACGCTTCCCGGCAAGCCGGGGACATCAATCAGGCTGCAAGCTGGTCCAAATATCGAACAAAGGGATGACAATACCAATTGGTATGCTGCATGCACCGGATTGTACCGCCTTCATCATAATATTATTGAAATCCAACCGCTCTATTATATTAATGGAGACGTTGATTTTTCGGTTGGCAACATCGATTTTGAAGGCGATGTTATGATAGCGGGCAATGTGCTAGACGGTTTCGAAGTGCGGGCCAAAGGCGCCATCTGCGTCAAAGGGACGGTTGAAGCAGCCATTCTGGAAGCAGGAAAATGCATAGAAGTGACCAACGGCATCTTTGGCAAAGGGAAAGGCCGGATAATCTCAGGTCAAAACGTGGTTTCATGTTTTTTGCAAAACGCCAATGTGCGGGCTGGTCAAGACGTCATAGCCGGCAACCAGATACTCAACAGTCAGGTTTACGCCCGGCGTAATGTGGAGGTTCGCAAAGGTAAAGGCTGTTTGCTGGGTGGAATAACAGTGGCGGGCAGCAACATCTTCGCCCGTACCATCGGTTCGGATTACGGCTCTAAAACTGTTATCGAAGTCGGTTCAGATTTTATGACGCTGGAGCGAATGATTTATATCAACCAAAAAGAGAAGTCGCTGAAAACCAAAGCGGAATTATTGAGCAACATCATTATCCAGGAGACCAGTGACGTTGATCCCCGATTACTGGATGATGATAAAATCCAGTTATTGGAAAACGCCCGGAATCGTCAAAGGGCGCTTGATAAAGCGTGTCAAAATCTTAAATCCGAATATCAGGCCTTGGCCTCTCAACTGCATACCGCCAAGAATCCTCAGATAATTACTACAGAAATGATTATGCCGGACGTCCTGGTTCGTATTCATGAAGAGCGCTATAAATTCCGTAATCCCACTAGACAGGCTACCGTCGGGCTGGATCCCGATACTGGCAAAATAATCATATCCTCCAGAAAATAAATATCTTAAGGCTTTGATTACATTCGCTTGAAATATAAAATCGTTCATGGCGGATATGTTAATGAAGCGGCTTTGATGAGTAACAGGGCGCAGGGATATCCGGGCGCCCACGAGGGGCGCACCCTACATGCGGCGGCGATTGGGCTATATATCTTACATGTTTTTTTTATCATCAAATTGGGGAGTTTATTTCATGAATTATTGTATGAAGAACATTTTGCCGGCCTTCTCATTGTTAACTTTTTTATTATTTATAACTGTATGCGAATGCGGCGCCTCGTCTAATTCCAAGTTAAACCGTCTAAGGGCTTTAGGTACGGCTTATATGGAAGAAGAAGACTTTGAAAACGCCATCCGGGTTTATCAAGAAGCCATCGCCATGGTCCCGGAATCAGTATCGGATACCATCAACCTGGGCATTGCGCATTATCATGGCGATAAGAACGATGAATCGATCAAGTACCTCAAACAAGCCATTAAGCAGGAACCAGATAATCCCTTCGCCAACTACACCCTGGGGTTGGCCTATAAAAAGATCGGCGACACCACCAGCGCATTAACTTATTTCCAGAAAACAGATGCTGTTGATCAAAGCGATGCGGCTAATTCGTATAATCTCGGTTTGGCCTATTTCAACCTCAAACAACATGAAGAAGCAGCTAAGTGGTTTGAGAAGACGATCAAGATCGATCCAGCTCATACCCCCTCTTATTACAACCTCTTTCTGTATTACGCCCGCACCAGGAAGGATATGAAAACCGCCAAGGAGATGATGGCTACTTTTCAGAAATTGAAAAAGACCGAGCCGGACCGCCCCGCATCCGCCATTGATGAAGGAAAATTTCTGGGGCCGATTGAATTTGACATCCCGCCCGAATACCTGCCCAAATTCTCGTCTGATCTGAAAGTCAAGTTCGCTGCGAATAAAGCATGGACTGACGCCATTTTTAAAGTTACTGATTTCAGCAAAGAACCGGATATAGAGAAATTCGCTGACCTGCCATATATAGGCAGGTTTGCCGCCGCCATCCCCGATATTGAGACGCGCACTACCGCCATTGTTGTAGTTAAACCCTATCGCACCATGTTATTAATAGTTGACGCAAAAGGCGAAGTCAAACATAGCGAAGACCTGGGAAGCGGCTGGACCGACTGCGCTCCGGCTGATTATGATAATGATGAAGATACCGATTTGTTCCTTTATTCTGCTTCGTCTTCAGTCAAGTTGCTGCAAAACCAGGGCGATTGGAAACTGACGGATGTAACGGACAGTTTGAATCTCCCCAAGGATTTTCCGGCTGCCTTGACGCCTTATGGTGCGATTTCGACGCGGAAGGCGACCTTGACCTTTTATTGGCGTGCGGTGAAAAGGGCGATATCATCCTGCAAAACAACGGCAATAAGACGTTCACTGATGTAACTGATAAAATAGAAGGCCTGCCTACAGGACATAGCATGGCGCTGGCTTCTTCCGACCTGGATAATGATAATGATTTGGAAATTATCAGGCTGGCGCTTCCAGCAGACAAAGAGACCGGATCGACCAATAAATTCAACATAGAAGTCTTCTCCAACCTGCGCGAAGTGCGGTTTAAGAAGACATCCAACCATCCCATTGAATTTAATTACTATAATGATGATTTCCAGCCGCTGAGACTTACCGCCAAGGACATGGATAATGATGGATCAATGGAAATCTGTCTTCTGGGAACATTCAGCAGTTCTGATGATGATTACAAGAAGAATTATTTCATCTTCAAAATTAACAATAAAACGGGGATTCTTTCACCAGTAAGCACTGAATTGGATAAAAACATCCATGCATTCGCGGCGCCTCAG
This sequence comes from bacterium, assembly GCA_963662285.2. Taxonomy (GTDB): domain Bacteria; phylum Hinthialibacterota; class Hinthialibacteria; order Hinthialibacterales; family Hinthialibacteraceae. The sequence continues at coordinate 185,007 of CAXXMV010000006.1, read as the reverse complement.
AACATTGCGGATATGAACAATGACGGCTATGAAGATATCCTTATTTCAAATTTACCACCTAAAAGAGACAAATACTTTGGGAAAGATGCAAACCAAACAAAAGAAAAATACAGCCGCCAAATGCTACTGAACCAGACGCCGCTCGGTTTTGAGTTACAGATGAACGTTATGGATTTGGGACGGGAAAAGGATTTCGCAATTTCTGCATATAATTATTCCTCCCCTCAAACAGCTGATATTGATTTCGACGGCGACCTCGATCTGCTGGTTACCACATATGAAGGTTTCCGTGCTTTGGAGAACCTGAATGGCAATCAGAACAGTTCAATATCCCTGCAAATCATGGGTACGAAGAACACCGAAGACGGCATTGGCGCCAAGATATTGGTTAAGGACGATACTTTCTTCATTAAGAAAGAAGTGTCATCCAAAGTCACGCATCTGGGTTTGGGTCAGCGCAAGCAGGCCGACGTTATCCGCATTACCTGGCCTAACGGAATCTTCCAAAATTTGATCCACACTCCGGCCAACCAGATACTAAACGCCACTGAGAAACCGGGATACGCTGGATCGTGCCTCTTCGTGTATACCTGGAATGGCGAGGGCTATGACTTTATCGCCGATTCGCTGTGCAACGCGCCCTTAGGCCTGTATGTCGGCGGGGGCTACTATCCTCCCAACGCTGATGAATATATCCGCATCGAAGAAAAACACTTAAAAGCCAGAGACGGCATCTATGAAATCATGATGCGTGAGGAACTGCGCGAGATAACTTACCTGGACCAGATGGAACTGATCTCCGCCTCGCATCCCGACGCCAAAGAGATACATGTCAACGAGTGCTTCTCCATGCCTCCCTTCCCTGAATTCAAATTGGTAGGCATTTCTGATAAAGCGCGTCCGCCCAAGCGGGTGACCGATAATCATGGAAACGACGTTACCCGATTGGTCGCTGAAAACGACTATAAGTATCCCCTGCCCTGGAAAAATGAGAGTCGCATGTATGGCGTGGTCAAGCAGCATTGGTTTGAGATTGATCTGAATGATACTAAAGGCGCGGAGCAGGTTTATCTGTTTATGACCGGCTACCTGGATTGGCCTAATTCCAGCAACGCCCGCTCGCTGGAGCAGAATCCAGAGCATGATTTCGTCATGCCCATGTTGCAGGTCAAGAATAAGCAAGGCCAGTGGATTACGGTGCGCAACCCGATGGGCTTCCCCGCTGGTAAACTTAAAACCGTGCCGACCGATGTATCGGATATCTTTTTAAGCGAAGACCACACCATCCGCATTGTATCAACCGTCCAGGTGCATTGGGATCGCATTATGGTTGACGTTGATCCCATACTCGACGGCTTCACAGTGCAGCAGCATCCCTTCAAAGAGGCTGAGCTGCGCTACGGCGGTTATTCAGATAGTTATTATTTATCAGAGGATGGGCCTAAATGGTACGACTACAGTTCGCAGCATACCAATGACCGTTGGGATTATCAGTTAGGCGATTTCACCCGCTACGGAGATGTAACGCCATTGCTTACGGCTTTTGATGATATGTACATCATTATCCAGCATGGCGACGAGACGGTAGTTCATTTCGATGCGCCCGACAAGCCGCTAAACGGCGTGACCTATTTCATGAAAGCGGTGGGTTGGGTCAAAGACCTGGATCAAAACACGGCTTATGGAACCACTGTGGCGCCACTGCCCTTCAAGGGCATGTCGGCTTATCCGTACGGCGATGATGAATCATACCCCTGGGATGAAGAGCGCATGAATTATTATATGGAATACAACACGCGGGTATTCCAGCAGCAAAACGAATCGCTCAGGATTCCCCGGAAGATCGCATCGCCTCAAGCAGCGGCGCCGTCTCAGCGCGAAAGCGAGTGATCCATTTCGACTTACCGCCTTGATCCATAAATGAGGCGTTGATGGCGTTTTCCATAAGAGCTGGCATCTCTTCGGGTTTGAAAGCCTGATGGATCGCCAGATTTCTTAATTCTTCACTCAGGTTCGTCTTAAAAAACGCTGGATCATCGGTTCCGATAGTCAAGACGACGCCTTGATCCCAATAAGAGCGGAAGGGATGCTGGTCAAGTTCGCGTACAACGCCCAGCATGACGTTGCTGGTCAAACATTGATTGAGGGGGATGCGATGCTCGATCAGATATTTGACTAGTTCAGCATCTTCCCCAGCTCGCACTCCGTGATCAATGCGCTCGACGCCCAGCGATTTGATTGCGCCCCAGATGGACTGGGCGCCCAGTCCCTCTCCGGCATGGGCGGTTTTACGCAATCCGATTGACTCGGCGTAGCGGAATACCTCCACTGAATCTTCCGGGGGGAAACTCTCGCTGCCGCCTAATCCAATCCCTACTACATCCGAACGGGGATGCTGTTCTACTTCGCGAATCATCTCCATACCCAGCTGCGGCCCCAGGTCGCGCACGATATCTATGATAAAGCGGTGTTCCCGCTGACCGGCGCCGGGAGCATCCACCAGACCCCGCGACATAGCATCCATTAAATCAGGATAGGGGATGCCGGAACGCATAAACTTGTGCGGGGCGATAGTAAGTTCGGCGTACTGGATGTTCTGATCGTTTAGTTGCTTACCAAGCGCCAGAGCGGCGTCATAGAAATCCTGCGCCTCGCGGAAGAGTGAAGATAGGTATAGAAAATTCTTGAAAAAATCATGTGGATTAGCAAAGTAGAGCAGCCATTTGGCATCATTATAATTTTTAATTTGCGGGTCGAGATACTTTCGCGCCAAGGCGAGAATTATTTCGGCGTTGATAGCGCCCTCGAAATGGAGATGAATTTCCGCCTTGGGAAGTTTATCAATAAATTCAGCCACCGGCGCGGCAACCTGCAACGCCGGTGCGCTGGAGGGGATTATTTTTTTTCGGCCAGTAATTAACTGTAATAAACGTTGGGTGATGCTCATTGTCTTAGGCGCTCCTTCCGTTATGATACATTTGAAGTTCAACCTTGGAATGGTGATAATCAATGCAATATTCATCAAGATGGACGCAAACCAGCGCAGAACATATTCCACTTATAAAAGAAGCGTTCGCGCAACAACGCCGCGAGCGCCCCAAACACTACGTCTCATATCTGGCTGAACCGGGAATCGCCGATTTTCATTGCGACCGGCTGATTAAGCAGATTGAACAAAAACCGGAAGATGCGGGATTCAAAGCGCTGCTGCACGGCGATAAACTGCTGGCCCTGGCGGGAATCGAAAAGTCGGATTGGCATAGCAGGCATTTCAGAATCCCCTATTACAAAATTCAACCTTTTTTCTGTTTCTCTGACGAGCTGGGGGAAATTGAACAGATCACGGATAAGTTAAATGAACTTTTGATCCACGAAGGATCAGTCTACACTACCCGTGCGGAAGCCAACCAACATGCTTTGTCGTATCAGTTGGGGCGTTCAGGATTCGTCCAGGTGGGAACCTCGGTTCGCATGGTCTTTGACCAACTTGAAAGAAAAATGATTGACAGCCATCAATCTCAAAACTATGATAGTTTCAAGATTCGGCCTTACCTCCAGCAGGACCTGCCGAAACTGAAAGATATAATACGCCGGTCTCACCGATATAGTCATTTCTTCTGTGAAATGCGCTTTGATCCGGAAGACGCCCGTAATCTATTCGCTGAATGGATGGAACGTTGCGCAAAGTCGCCAGCTTTTCACATACTTATAGCCGAAAGATATGGAGAACCCATCGGTTTCTGTTCGGCGCCGATTCAACAATCGTTAGTTCCGTATATCGGACGAACCATCGGGATTATCGATTTTATTGCAGTGGACAGTAGTATTCAGGGAAAAGGCATCGGACGCGCATTACTGCTTGCCGCGTTCAACTGGTTCGAGCCTCAAACCAACCTGATCGAGTTGCGAACTATGGCGGATAACCTTAGAGCCATCCGCTTTTACGAAAACAACGGCTTTCGCATGCTCTCCGCCGATCATCATTTTCACCGGTGGACTTAATAGGAGCGTGAAATCAAAAGCCTAGAAGTCGGGAAAAACCGTGTTCGCTTATCATCGCGTCCTGGTACTCAATTCAAGTTACGAGGCGATCAACATCTGCACCGCCCGTAGAGCCGTCGTTCTGCTCTTAACCGACAAGGCGGATGCTGTGGAGCATAACGGTGAAGTGATCCGTTCCTCATCGTTGACCATCCATCTGCCCGAAGTTATCCGTCTGCGGAAATTCATCAAACTGCCCTACCGCCCTATCCCCTTCTGCCGTAAAAACATCCTGTTGCGCGACGGATATAAATGTCAATATTGCGGCCAACACTATTCTCCCGATAAACTAACCCTCGACCATGTGATCCCCATTTCGCGCAACGGCAAGGATTCATGGAACAACGTGGTCACCGCATGTAAAAAATGCAACCACCGCAAAGGCAATTATCTTTTAGGTGAGATCGACATGCATCTGCTCAATCCTCCAAAAAAACCGACCCTGCCCACTTATCTCCATCTGGTGCGATTGATGGGAGAAAGACGGGAAGAATGGCGCAAGTACCTATATTTTGATGAAGTTCATGCGCAGATTGATTAGGGCGGTGTTTTTCCTGACGTCCCACGAGGGGTAATGTTATTAACTTCAGTTGTTTTGTACATCCCCTCACCCTAACCCTCTCCCGGCGGGAGAGGGGACAAGGCTGGTTAACTTAATGACATGGAACTTGGGGGATGGATCAGGCGCATCAATTGGCTAACCTATTACCATGAACCATCATCCATTGACTCCACTCATCTGGAACCGCTTGCTTTGCATCATGCTTGGTTGTTGTGCAACTTTGACGCAGGTAGTATTGTTCCATGAATTACTCATTGTTCTATCCGGCAATGAACTGACGCTGGGTCTGCTTCTGAGCGGCTGGCTGCTGGGCATTTCGCTGGGATCGTATATCCCCGGTTTTTTATCCATCGAACGAAACAGTCATAGTTGGCTGCGCGGCGCATTATTCCTGGTTCCGTTGGCGCTGTGGTTCAGCGTGCTATGGATCCGCTTCGCTCCACTGATACTATCAATACCCATAAGCGATAAACCCTCGCCGTTTTTTATGCCGGTTATCGCGTTGACTGCCATCATACCCGGTGGAATGATCTTCGGTTTGGCTTTCCCGTTGATGTCGCTATCTTTCAAAACCAACCGTGCGGTGGAGTCAACCAGCGCCGCCTGGATCGGGACGGTCTTCTCATTCGAATCGCTGGGCAGCGTGACCGCAGGCGTATTGATAACATTCAAGATACTGATTGTCATCCAGCCATTACTGCTCGCTGTAATTATGTTGGCAATGACCTCCTTCGTGTTTTTGCTGATTGAGACCGGGTGGAAACAACGCAGCGCGTGGATGGCATTGTTCTTACTATCCATACTACTGATTGGCCTAGGGCAACCCCGTCAATGGCAGGACTGGAGCAATCGCTCGCGTTGGCGATACGCTCACCCCGGCTACAACTTAGTCCAGTCGCTTAACACGCCATATCAATACCTCGAAGCCGGAGAACGCGACCAGCAATACTCCGTTTTCGGCAATGGAACGCCGCTGTTCTCTTTCCCCGACCGTTATCAAGCCGCGCAATGGGCGCACATGTCGTTATCGCAATCCCCACAGCCCAAATCGATCCTGCTGCTTGGAAGCGGTGGAAATGAGCTGAACCATAGTCTAATAGAACATGAACCGCAAACCTTGATATACGGCGAAATGGACCCCGGTATTATTGACTTGCTGAAAGATATCCAACCAACCCAAATCGCCGATGAGAATAATGTATTCCAACAAAACATTACTGATCCCCGCAGATTGTTGCATGATATGGATCAACGCCTCACAACCATCATTATCAATCAACCCAATCCCTCCAATGGATTATTGAACAGGCTGTACACTAAGGAATTTTTCCAACAGGCTTTATCGAAACTGGCGCCGGACGGCGTCTTCGTCATCTCCACCAAGGGAACCCCCAATTATGAGTTTGGCGATGTCGGTTTTTACAACGGTACGCTCTACTGGACCCTGCGCGACGTATTTCAAAACGTTCTGGTCGCGCCCGGAATCGACTGGTGGTTCTTCGCATCACCAAGCCGCGACCTGCTCTCCGATCCCGATTTGCTGTCTGACCTTTATGAACAGACGGGCCTGAATATCCCTGGTTTCTCGCCGGATTATTACTCGTTGTATTATGAACCAGAACGCATCGCCCGCGTTAACCAGGGATTGAAGAATACGCAATACTTACCTCGTAACACTGATAACCGACCGCTATGCTATCTATATGATCTGGTTGTTTGGGGCAAGCAATACGGCTATATCAAGTGGTTTAATATCGAAGACATAGCATCTAATCAAGGAATGATTTACATGGCGGGATTCACGGTTTTATTGTTAATCTTGATGCTCCACTGGATCATGGCGTGGATGATAGGAGGAAATCTGGCGAACACAGGAGCGCCGCTGACCATTCTGTTTGGAACAGGGCTGACCTCGATGGGCGCCGAAATCGCCATCCTGCTCTTCTTCCAAAGCAAAGTGGGATGCCTCTACCAGCAAGTCGGGTTGTTCTTTGGAACCTTCATGCTGGGATTGGCGCTGGGGGGGAGTTTAGGAGTACGGATGGTAAAGCGGCGCTATCATAACATTACCCGTCATTTGCTTCGCATCGACGCCCTTTATACCCTGGTATTAATTTTAATCATGATCGGCCTGGGCATTCTGTCATCACCCTTCATACATCCAGTAATCATCGAATGCCTCTTACTAGCAGGGCTGTTGCTGGTTGCCGTCTTTTCGGGGATGATATTTCCACTGGCGGCCCAAGCGCTGGAATTGCATAAAACAAAAACCACGCAACTCGCCGCATGGGCGGTGGCCAGTGATAATACCGGCGGGGCGATTGGCGCCCTGCTGACGGGAACGCTGCTGATCCCCATACTGGGCGTAATGGGAACGCTGATGCTCTTTGTAATTATGAAAAGCGCGAATCTGATGGTTGCTTATAGGACAAGTTGAATTTGGTGGGCTATGCCGCTTTGCGGCTTTTAGCCCACCAAATGCGCTTTTAGCCCTACGCGCTGGTTTAATACAAAGACCAATTGGATATATTCGTAATTTCTGCTGGTTCGAGGAATATTGCCTGCAATTGGGAGCGCATTTCCGGCGTTACGCCCAGGCCTTCCTGCAAGTAATTATCAAACGAACCGTATGTTTCATCAATCGTATCGAAAGCAGCTTGAATTGCACTTGGATAGGCTAAATACGCATTTAATGCCATTCGGACGGGCCAGTCATATGATGACAGCCATTTTACTTTTTCCCGGTTTCCTTCTTCCCGGTAATAATTAGTAAGCAGGTAATCTTCTAATACTGTTTCGCGTGGAACTCCTAGAGCGGATAAAATCATAGCGGCGAGAAATCCGGCCCGGTCTTTACCACTCTTACAATGAAAGAGCAGTGGAATATTTTCCGGCTCAAGAAGCCTTTGGAAAATATCGGCGAAGTAATCAGAAAAATCCAAAACAAAATGCTGGTTGGAATAAATATAAAAATCTTCGGATGTGGGAAAATCAATATCTGTATATATTTCAATTGGGTAAGATAGAATTCCAGGCCTGTTTTCATAAGGAAACCGGTCGGTAATTGCATCCCGCTGGTCAGCGGTTCGTAAATCGCATACGCTACGAAGATTCAGGCTGGCAAAGATGTTCAAATCTTCAGTAGTTAAATCAAGAAAATCTGAACGATAGAGCATACGCCATTTGACGGAACGGTTATCAACTGTTTTATAGCCTCCCAAGTCGCGCGTGTTACAGGTTCCCTGCATAGAAATCAGCCGTTCCTTAGAGGGATTTTGATAAGGATAATCTCCGCCGGAATAATAGGGATCGTATCCGTTTTGGGGAGAATATACTAAACCGGATTGCACCGCAGCATGTTCCAAGTAAAAATGAGGCTCGCCAATGCGCTCAAGCAGGATATCAACGTCGCTCCAATCATCATCTGAAAGATCGTTGTTTCTGATATCCAAGGAAACCTCTTTAGATAAATGCTCATTAGAAACAATGCCTGCCAGGCCGGTTAGGTGGTTGCGACTGAAATCTAGCCGGTATAATTGGGTATAATGCGATACATCGATTTCCGTCAGTTGGTTGTCAGCGCATTCCAAAATAAATAAATCATCGCTTTCGGGCAATATGAGTTCAGCGATTTGATTATTATCACAATCGATCCACCCCAGTTTTGCATTAACGGCTAGGTTTAGTTGAGTTAATTGATTACCGCTGCAATCCAGAAATGTCAGGATTTTATTATTAGAAAAATCCAGGTTCCCAAACTGATTGTTGGCGCAGTCCAGAACCGCCAGATATTGGGGCTTGGTAAAGTCCACTGCGGTTAATTGGTTATTGTTGCATTCAAGCAAAACTAAAGACCCATTGTTGGATAGATCAAGGCTGGACAATTGGTTATTACTGCATTTGAGTTCCTTCAGTTTTGTATTTCCGCTTAAACTCAAATCACTTATTAAATTGTTGCTGCAATAAAGATACACAAGAAGAGGGTTGGTGGAAATATCAATTTTAGTCAATTGATTTGTACGGCAATCCAGCCATGATAACCTTATGTTCCGGGAAATATCTAACTCTGATAACATATTATCATAACAAAATAGAGTAGCTATGTTTTTATTATTAGTTACATCTAAATGCTGCAATTGGTTTTTTGAACAACTCAGGGATTCTAGCGCCTTGTTATTGGAGATATCTAACTCATTTATAAAATTTGAATAACAAGATAAATTAATCAAAGCAGTATTCAGACTTACATCCAGATTTTTCAGAAAATTTCCATGACACGCGAGATACTTTAATTGAGTATTTTTGGTCAGATCAAGTTCATTCAATTGGCAATCATTGCAGGTTATCTCAATCAATTCCGTATTCACAGATAGATCAAGACTGGATAATAAATTGCTGCCGCAATTCAGGTATTGCATTGCAGGATTTTGGGGAAGATCCAAATTGGACAACCGGTTTGCTGCGCAACGCAGTTTGGTTAAAGCCGTGTTTTTAGTAAGATCCAGATATCCAATCCGGTTGTCGCTGCAACGCAAGGTTTGCAATTTAGTCATTGTTGAAACATCAAGTTTGGTCAATTTATTTGCTTCGCAAGCCAATTCAGTTAATCCAGTGAAGAACTCAATTCCAGACAGAATAGTTAGACCCTGGTAACTAATATCGAATACTCCTTTTTTAGCCCCCGCTTGCTCAGCAGTAAATGACCCACTAGGTTGAACTCCCATATACTGTTCAACCAAAGCGCGGAATTTGGGATCGGGGAAATTCTCGGGAGTATTGATATTTTGCGCAAATCCTTGAGCAACCATCACAAACAGAAAGACAACAACGCTAATAAGGTGTTTCACAAGAAGCCTCCAGAACAATGATTAGTGGATTATAGGGTGAGACAAAACAAATCGTATTATTAAGAATAGCAATAGATGTTTTTCAACATAGCATATATTACATATAGGCGCAACAGTAGATAATGTATTTGAGATGTTTAAGTTAGTAGAGTTTATTAAAAAGGGATTGTTATTTTCTGAATCTGGGTGGTCAGGATGGAAGGATCACCAGGATTGTTAACACATCATGTGTATTTATTGAGTGGCTCTGGTGGGCTACGCTACCGCTTTTAGCCCACCCTACGCGCTACTTACTACACACTACCCACTAGCTTTCCATACTCCGGCTATCGCTGTATCACATGCTTTACACTTACCATTCTCTAATCCTTCAATATTGATCCGGTATCCGATGCGACGGATTAAGACCTTTTTACATTTCGGGCAAACGGTATGTTCTGATGGGTGTCCGGGGACGTTGCCGATGTATGCGTAATTGATCCCGGCGTCGAGAGCGATTTTGTGTAGCCGCTCCAGCGTCGTTACCGGAGTAGAAGGGATGTTCTTCATTTTATACATGGGGTGATAGCGGGTCAGGTGGATGGGGACGTCAGCGCCCAGATGTTTGACAATCCACTCGCACATAGCCTGGTTCTCTTTATCATCATCGTTGAGGGTGGGAATAATCAAGATGACAAGTTCCAGCCAGACGCCCGATTCCTTGATGATTTCAAGCGCTTTCAAAACAGGCTTCAATTCACCGGAGCAGGTTTCTTTATAGAATTTTTCAGTAAATCCTTTGAAATCGATCTTGACTCCCGTCAGATTGGGCAGCAGTTCGCGCAGCGGCTTCTCCTGGATGTATCCGTTAGAAATCATCACGCTGCCCATGCCGAGTTCACGCGCAGCTACCGCTGTATCTAGCATGTATTCATAAAAGATTACCGGCTCGGAATAGGTATAGGCGATGGTGTTCGAGCGCGCTTCTTTCGCCAGTTTCGCCGTCGCCTGTGGCGGGAGATCATACATCCTGATCTGTTCGGGGCGGAACTGCGAGATATCCCAATTCTGACAGAACTTACATTCGATATTGCAACCCGCTGTGGCCATTGAGAAAGCCGTGGTTCCCGGCAGGTAGTGGAACAGCGGTTTCTTTTCAATGGGGTCAACGTTCAACGAACAGGGTCGTCCGTAGACCAGAGTTTTGTAGACGCCTTTGACATTCTCACGCACTCCGCAATAGCCCCGTTCGCTATCCGCCACCCGGCACTCTTTGGGGCATAATTTGCATTGAATTTTCAGGTCGTCGAGTTTATCGTAATGCTTAGCTTCCTTATCAGAAACTTCTTTGGTTAGTTCAGGCTGCGAGATTGCCCAACTGGTCTGTGGGTTGAGCATAACTCCAGCGCCAGCAGCTAAGGCGCACCCGGCGCACATTGATCCCGATATAAAATCACGTCTGGTTAGTTCATGTTTCATGACTCAATCCTCTAGATAGAAATTTCTTTGATATCAATGCGTGAGCGGTCGGTTATGCCCAGTCGTTTCTCTTCAGCCAGTTGTAAGTATAGCGGCTCGCGGTCGATGGCCTTAAACGACAGCAGGTTATGCTTGAGACGTTCCCGCTCGATAATATCGGCGGCCACCGAATCCAACGCCACTTGATCCTGCGACATTAGAATCCCGTCGTGATTCCACACCGCGCCGGGTTTGTAGGCCGGGCCTCCGTTATACTGCCCCCGGAAGCCATCGCAGATGGTCAAGCGCAGTTTATCTTTTACATATGGGTGAAGGCATAGATCGGGCAGGTATGGGTCTTTATGCACGTCGAAATGATAACGGTTAGGATTATGAATTAGTCCGAACAGGTTTTTCATACCCACTGAAATCCCCGAAAGATCGTGGTCTTTCAAGACGCCGACATTGATCATAGCCGTACAGATTTTCGAGATGATCCTTGAAAAACAGGAACCGATGCTGCCGCTCATTTCCGGTTCCTGTTCGTAGCCAATGCCTTTGGAATCCGTCGCCAATACCAGCGCCCGTTCAGCCGCCGAATTTGCATCGAAACCGGAGTGTTGCAATTCCCGTTCGCTGCGATCCCAGATGATAATCCGTTTGGGATCAACGCCCACCTGCGCCAGACGTTCAGCTATGGCGTAGACCAATTCAGGATGGGGCGAAAGCATACGTCCTCCCAGGGTGTTTACTTTGAGCCCCACTATATCGCTGGATTTAAACAGTTTCCTCCAGATATCCAGTGAATCCTTGGAGTCGCCCAGAACGCCAGCCGTCCGGTCGAGCATCTGGTTCATTGATTTTATATCCAGCTGGTTGTTCGACAGAAGAACCCCTTCCTTACGGGCGACGATCACCCTGCTCTTTCCGCGCATCCCCGGAGTTTCCATTGCGCCGCATACGGCTTTAGATGTAATAATAAAAGGACCGCAAGCCAACGTTTTGCCAATGGTTTGTAATATAGTGCGCCGTGATGCCAGGCTCATTGTTCTTCCTTGGTCAGCGTTTTATATCCTTCGCCGAATACCTGAGCGGTAAAGGTGATAAATTTGCAGTCTTCTTTCCAATCGTCCGTTTTTAATCCGGCTTTTTCAGATAAATGGTTCAAGGTAGCCTCAACATCCCAGCCCTGCTCTAAAGCAACCTGAGGCAGATAAACCGCTGATTTTCCTTTTTTATTGATAATGATGCCATCGCGCCCCAACACGATTTGCTTCCAGGATTCTATCTCCTGTTGGGGAGACATGACTGAAATTTCAATTGTCACATCCTTGAGTTCCTCTTTGGTGAGTTGGTTAAACCTGTGATCCTGAAAAGCAGATGATAGTACGGTCTGCGAGACATTACGATAGAGCGGTTCAGGCGATTGCATATGACCGATGCATCCCCTTAAACGGCCTTGTTTTTTGAGAGTAACAAAGACGCCCTTCTTATCCTTCAAGCGTTGGGTTACCTTCTCATCTGGCAGAATATATTCCTTGCTCTTATCCGCCTCGAAACTATCCACCAAAGTCTGACGTGCTATATGCAACAGGCAATCGAATTCTTCACGGTTAAGGTATTCTGGTTCCTCACGAAACACCATTGCGCAATAACTGACCGTTTCACTATAATCGTTGGTTGCATCCCCCGAAGTTGCGTAATGGACGAATTCCACTTTGGTCTGCAAGGGCAGCGCCATCAATCCAATTTTAATGGGGTTGCGTCCACAGATGGTCGCCTGGGTGGTATGCAGGAAATCCCATAGCCCATGTACGTCCTGGTTCAGGATGTGGTTGACCGCTGCGAAATCCAAGCGGCGGATATTGGTCTTTATGTTCTCTTTATATGGTTGATACCTGAATCGCGGACCTTGATGGATGAAGTCCGAACTGATTACCAGCAGCGTTTTTGAATCGAGCAGAGGACGCAGCAAATCCGCCATCTCTTCGCAATCGCCGCGCGTTATCTGCCCAACCACTACCGGAACCAGAGAAAAATCCCCCAGCAAATGCTGTAAAAAAGGCAGTTGGATTTCCAGGCTATGCTCCTGTGTATGAGCTGAGGCGTTATGCGAAAACAGTTCACTCTCCAAGAGCGCCTTACAAGCCTGCTCATCCAAGGAAACGCGTCCCATTGGAGTTTGGTAAGCTTTCACATCAGCAATCGAGCCGCCTTGGAATGAAGTATGATGCGATGGCGCCAGCACTACCACGCGCTGATACTTAGCGCCCTTCAATGCTTTATAAGCATAAGCCGCCGTCTGCCCCGACCACTCATACCCGGCGTGTGGAACGATCAACGCCGTGACGCGGTTCGCCTCTTTGGCGTAAGCCGGAACCTTATCTAGAAATCCACTGACCTGTTCTGTCAAATCAGCCTTACTCTCTTTGTACCACGCCCCCGCCAGGATCGATTCGCGAACCTCCGGCTCACCTGTCCGGGCGCATGCGGCATTAGTGAATAAAAATAAGATCACGACGCATCCAAAACGAAATATCTTCATCATAACCTCTCACCAGTTCATTGCATCAATTTTACACTAATCTATCATGGATTAGAGAATTTTTTAGAGGATATCACGCAGATAACAGATATTCCCACAGTTATAGCGGATAGAGTTCTTTTCATGATAAGGTTCTGATAAGTGTTAATATACATTAAAAGCGCAAAATTTGCGCAAAGAACCATCTTGGGGGGGGATTTTGAACTACTGCTTTAAAACGTTAATATCAAAATCTCTCAAACTACACATACTTATATGAAAAAAACTCAAATAATTTCAAAATGATTGAATATTTTTTTTGGGCGAAAATGAAACAGTAATTTTCTGATTGTATTACACTTGGAAAATTCGAGGTTTATAATAATATCACATCCATATGGATCATCAATTTTTTTCCAAAAAAAAACGAAACAATTTAATAATTGCTAACGACGAATATTGATAGTAAGATTAGATAATACTGGGACTTAGGTGAGCAAAATTTGCGCACCCGCAAATGGCAAAACCAGCTAAATCATGTAGTTTCTGATCATTATCTTTGGAGGCGCTGAGTGAATATTTTACAAAATGGCCGTATGTATGCTTCTTGTCTTATGATTCTCATAATTACTGGCTGCTCAACAGCAGGCAAACATAGAGAAAATGTTGACCGTACTGCATACAAAATCATCGAAGAGAAACAGATGAAAGCATTGGGGAAAATTGAGCCGTTTTCGGTAGAGCCGCCTGCGGATACTCTACGCCGAAGATTGATGATAGATCAAAAGATACCCTATTCGAGTCCAGCCTCATTAGGCGCCAAAAACCTGGAACCAATCGAACATTGGCCCAAGGATGATTATCTCGATGCTGAAGATATTAAAAACGCCACATCTTTTAATCCCGAAAATCCGTTAAAACTGACGCTGATTGATGTTCTACAAATTGCCGCGCAAAACAATCGGCAATATCAATCCAGCAAGGAAACCGTTTTTCGTGAGGCGCTCAATCTTGATCTGCAACGTGATAATTTCCGCCACACCTTCGCGGGATCAATAGACAGCAGTCTGAGCGCCGACCTGGGCGGGAATGAAACAACCAGCGGCAGCGAAAACACCGGACTGGCCAATTACTCCCGTAAGTTCCTAAACGGAATCACTTTAACATCCCGCATAGGTCTTGATATTGCTAAAATGCTTAATCCGTTCAGCGCTTCGTCTTACAGTCTTTTCGGCGACGCCTCTATTTCGATTCCTTTGCTGCGCGGCGCCGGGCGTCATATCGTAGCGGAACCTTTGATTCAAGCCGAGCGTAATGCGCTTTACGCCATTTACGATTTCGAACGATACAAACGCACTTTTGCGGTTAGTATGACCAATACCTATTTATCAACCTTGCAAGTTATTGACCAGATTGATAACGCAGAAGCCAACTACCGTAGATCAATTACATCCACCCGGCTGATCCGGCGGTTATCTGACGCCGGAAAACAAGACCCGGTCGACGTGGATCAATCCATCCAGCAGGAATACAGTTCACGCAACTCCTGGATAGGCTCTCAATTCAGATATCAAAGCAGTTTAGATTCATTGAAAATCCAACTTGGGTTGCCTCCTGATGTTGAAATCGAATTAGACCGGGCTGAGTTAGATAGATTAACCCAATCCGCCAAAAGTTTGATCAGAGAGGTTTCTGTAAAAGCGGATGGAGAAGAGGTTCCTCCCGCTGACGCTCCGGTTACTTTGGAACCGTTCACTATGGATAACGCCGGTCCCATGGAATTAGAAGAGAGCCAAGCTATTCAATTGGCTTTAGATAACCGGCTCGATCTGCGTATAGCGCAAGGCAATGTATATGACGCGCAACGCAATGTGGTTGTAGCGGCGGATGCTTTACGGGCTGAATTCAACTTGTTGGGCAGCGCTGCGGTTGGTGAAGGGCGCAGTTTGGGTTCGGCCAGCCGGGCGGATAATCTTGATCTTGATTTCGAGAAAGGCCGCTATAACGCTGTTGTTTCTTTGGATTTACCCATAGAACGCACCCGTGAAATCGCAACCTATCGGCAAAGCATACTCTCTCTGGAACGCGCCGTGCGTGATTTACAGGATTTAGAGGATTCAATCAAATTAAACATTCGCGGTCTATTGCGTGATTTACAGGAAGCGCGGGAAAGACTGCAAATTGAAGCTCAGTCCGTCGTACTCAATCAAAGACGGGTAAATATGACAGACCTTAAATTGCAAGCGGGACGGGCGGTCATTCGTGATGTTTTGGACGCTCAAAGAGACTTGCTTGCATCACAAAACTCACTTACTTCGGCTATGGTTAATTACCGCATGGCTGAATTAGAATTACAACGAGATTTAGATTTATTAATAATTGATGAGAATGGAATATGGAACGAATTCTCTCCTCAGGAGTTAAAAAAATGAATGCAATTCCCAAGAAAGCAAAAAAAGGTTTATTGAGTCGCTGGTCAGTATGGTTCGTCATTGTCTGCATCGCCATTGCCGGAATTAGTTATGCAACCATCAACAACCGGCTTAATGATGATCCACTAAACGATCAACCGACTTATGAAGTTCAACAAGGCCCATTAACCGTCAGTATTGCAGTTTCAGGTACTATCCAGGCGCGTAACAAAGTAATTATCAAAAGCGAGTTGGAAGGTTCCAGCACCATCCTTTATTTGATTCCCGAAGGAACCAAAGCCAAAAAAGACGAACTGCTGGTAGAACTGGACGCCAGTTCTCTGGTCGATCAAAAAGTTGAACAGGAAATCAAAGTACAGAACGCCGAAGCGGCTTATATTAACGCACGGGAGAATCTGGCGATTACTGAAAGCCTGGCCAAAAGTGATATCGAACAAGCCGAATTAACCTATGAATTCGCTAAACAGGATTTGAAAAAATATGAGGAAGGCGAATTCCCCAAACTTAAAAAAGAAGCCCTCAATCAGATTTCTCAGCGCCAGGAAGAACTTAACTTAGCGAATGAGAAAGTAAAATGGTCGCAAATACTATATAAAGAGAAATATATTTCTCAAACCGAATTGCAGAACGATGAACTTTCTGCCTTCCGTATTACCGGGCAACTGGATATAGCCAAAACTGATCTTGAGTTGCTGGAGGGATATACCTACAAAAGAGAAATCGCCCAGTTGCTCAGCGACGTTAATCAATTCGAAATGGCTCTAGAACGCACCAAGCGGCAGGCCAACGCCAATATTGTCCAGGCCACTGCTGAACTACAAGCCAAACTTTCTGAATTCGAACAACAAAAAAATAAATTAGATAAACTGGTCAACCAGATCGCCAAGGCCAAGATTTATGCGCCGATGGATGGTCTGGTGGTTTACGCCACCAGCGTCCAGATGAGCTTCCGGGGAAATAACGAACCGCTGGAAGAAGGACAAAACGTGCGCGAACGGCAGGAACTTATCCACCTCCCCACCACAGCTGCATATATGGCCAAAGTTAAAGTGCAGGAATCCAGTCTGGAGAAAATCCGGCTCGGACTGCCGGTCCGTATAACAATTGACGCTATACCAGGAAAATCCTTCACTGGCAAAATTGCAACCATCGCTCCATTACCTAATGCGCAAAGCATCTTCATGAATCCCGATCTAAAAGTCTATGACACCGAGATTCTGATTGACGGCAATGGAGACGACATGCGCAGCGGCATGGGATGCCAGGCCGAAATAATCGTGGATTATTTCGATGATGCGGTTTACGTACCGGTTCAAGCCATATTACGCATCGGCAACAAACCAACAGTATTTGTCGCCAAAGGAAATGATTGGGAACCGCGGACCATCGACCTGGGACCGGATAATAATCGACTCGCTCAAATAAAAAGCGGTCTTACCAAAGGTGAAGTGGTTCTCTTAACTCCACCGCTATCCGCCGCTGAAGTATCGGATGAAAAACGCTTTAATGAAGCGACTGACATTAAAAATATCATACAGGATTCCAAAGATAATATGAATCTGAATCCTCCTGAGGTTAACGCCAGAACGGAAACCCGGCCTGCACAGGGTGTTCCCGCCACAGGTGCTCCTGCCATGGGTGCTCCAGGCGAAGGTGGACAACCAGGCGGTAGAAGGACTATGACTCCCGAACAAAGAGAAGAAATGCGCAAGCGCTTCGAAAGTATGACTCCCGAACAACGCGAGCAAATGCAACAGCGTTTCCAACGCGGCGGCGGTCAAGGTCAAGGACAAGGTCGGCAGAGGCAAGGCGGACAAAGAGATCAACAGGGACAAGGTGGAGAAAGACAACCCAGGAGAGGCGGTCAGGAATAATAGTGACTATGAACGCTCAATCCTCAAATGGCATAGCAGCCCAACTGGAAGATGTGCATAAAATCTATAAGATGGGTTCACAAACAGTAAACGCGCTGGCTGGCGTATCCGTTAAGTTTGAGACAGGCAGTTTCTGGGCCATACTGGGTCAGAGCGGTTCAGGAAAAAGTACTATGCTGAATCTGCTTGGATGCCTGGATCGTCCCTCTGCGGGCACGTACACCTTAAGCGGTCATGATGTCAGTACATTAGATGATGACCGCTTAAGTGATATGCGGCTTAGGCATCTGGGTTTTATTTTCCAGAGTTTCAACTTGATTCCCCAATCCACGGTTGAAGAGAATATTCAACTTCCTCTGTACTATTTGGGCTGGGATCCAATCGATAGCGCCGAACGCGCCCGCGAATTGGCCCGGAAAGTCGGCTTGGAAGATAGACTGGATCATAGGCCGACTGAATTATCCGGCGGTCAACAGCAACGCGTGGCGGTAGCCCGCGCCCTGGCCAATGATCCCTCTATTCTTTTGGCGGATGAACCCACCGGCAACCTGGATTCATCCACCGGCGCAGAGATCATGAATATGCTGGTAGAACTCAATGAGCAAGGCAAAACCATCATTATGGTCACCCATGAATTAGAATTAGCCAATTACGCCAACCATAAACTTTTTATGAAGGACGGCGTCATCGAACGAATTGACAGTAAGTAAGTAAGTAAGTAAGTAAGTAAGCAAATCAATAACGCTATTAATCGCCTTTACATAAAAAATAAGTTATAACACGTATTGAAAGTAGGCAACCATCTTGTTAGATAAATATATACGGGAAGTCAATTTAGGCATCAAGAATCTTCTACTGCATAAACTGCGTACCTTTCTGACTATGCTGGGCGTGGTGTTTGGCGTGGGAAGCGTTATCGCCATGCTGGCGGTTGGTGAAGGCGCCAGCAAGGAAGCGCTGGACCGAATCCGCAAACTGGGCAGCCAGAATATACTAATTACCTCATCAAAATCGATTGAAGAGGAATCAGCCACCAATACGCGAATCATGATGAGCATATACGGTTTAACTTATGAAGATGAGTTAAGACTGGCGGAAAGTTTCCCCAGCATAACTAATACTGTGCCCGTCAAAGAAGTACGTAAACAAGCCAGATTGGGTGAACGTTCTTTGGAGTTGCGCGTGGTCGGCACAACGCCGAACTGGTTCGATTTAGTACAACGTCCGGTCCTCAGCGGTCGGCTGTTATTACAGAGAGATTTTGATGAACATGCCAATGTGGTAGTGCTGACTGAACATGGCGTAAGAAAATTACTGGCCACCAAAAACACCATCGGTCAGACCTTGCGCATTGGTGTTGAATATTTTGAAGTAATCGGCATTGTTAAAAATGTCGGATCCATTGGCGGAGATATTCAAACGCCGGATCAGGAAATCGACGCTTACATACCCATCAATGTAGCTCGGGAACGTTATGGTGATATATTCGCTAAAAGCGTGGCTGGTTCTCAAATCCGTGAAAGAGTAGAATTGCATCAAATCATCGTTCAGGTAGATTCAATAGACAATGTTGAAAAAACCGCAGCAGGTATAGAAGCGATGTTGAAGCGTTTTCATAAAAAAGAAGATTACCGGATCAGTATCCCATTAGCTCTTTTACGGCAGGCCGAAGCGACCAAGAGAACCTTTAATATCGTGCTCGGATCAATTGCGGGCATCAGCCTGCTGGTCGGCGGCATTGGAATCATGAACATTATGCTGGCTTCAGTCACGGAACGAACCCGTGAAATCGGCATCCGCCGGGCCATCGGCGCCAAGAAGAAACAGATCGTAATTCAGTTTTTGATAGAAACCGTTGTTCTGTCCACCACCGGCGGTTTGATCGGCATGGGGATCGGATTGCTTATTCCCTTTGTCATTACTCTGCTGGCGGGCATGCCCACCGTGGTCAGCACATATAGTTTGATTCTCTCTCTAGGAATCAGTATGGGAGTAGGGATCATCTTCGGGATATATCCAGCCATCAGAGCGTCCAATCTTGATCCTATCGAAGCGCTGCGTCACGAGTAAGTTAAAATTTGGTGGGCTACACGCCGCTTTGCGGCTTTTAGCCCACCTTACACGCTGATTTTGTCATGCCCATGGCTCCCCGCAAAAAAAGCCTTGTCCGCTCATCTGTTCATACCACCGTTGATTTGATACTATAACTTATCATCACCAGTACGTACAAGGAATTCTTTATGAATGATCAACCATCGCATATCAAACCCGGCTTTTACCGATGGATTATTTTTGCTTTGCTGGGCATCGGCTATTTGTTGGTCTTTTTCCACCGCCTCTGTCCGGCGGTTGTCGCATTAGATTTAATGAATGATCTTAAGGCCGGAGGCGGCATAATCGGTCTGTTGGCTTCGGCATATTTTTATCCTTACGCGTTAATGCAGATTCCATCGGGTTTATTATCCGACTCATGGGGCCCCCGAAAAACCATAACCATATTCTTTATCCTGGCCGGAATCGCTTCCATTGGTCTGGGTTTGGCGCCGACCGCCAGTTGGGCGATTTTAGCCAGAGTTATGGTTGGAATCGGCGTTGCCATGCTCTTTGTACCCATCATAAAAATCCTCACCTGTTGGTTTACGAAAGACGAATTTTCATTGATGACAGGTATTTTAATCGCCATTGGCGGCATTGGAGCGCTCATCGCCGCATCGCCATTAGCTTACCTGAGTTCGTGGATCGGCTGGCGGGGTAGTTTTATTGTTATTGGAATATTGACTCTGATATCATCAGGCGCGATATGGATTTTTGTGCGCAACACGCCTGAAGAGTTGGGCTATGCAGCAGTATACAAAGCAACAGTAGGCAGCCAACCTGATATGGGGATCGGTTTATGGCAAGGCATGAAAAGCGTAATTGTGTCGGCTCATTTCTGGCCATTAGCAATGTGGTTCTTCTTTACTTTTAGTATATTTTTCAGTTTTTGCGGATTATGGGGCGGCCCGTATTTAATGGAAACCTATCAGTTAAGTAAATCTCAAGCGGGAAACATCTTGAATATGTCCGCAATTGCCATGATTATCGGCAGCCCGATTTGCAGTCTTCTCTCAGACAAAGTATTCCATTCGCGTAAAAAAGCGCTCATTCTCTCGTCCGCCTGTATGTTGCTATTATTGATTCCACTGGCAGTATTTCCCGCAAAATTCAATATACCTTTACTGTATGTATGGACATTTCTCTTTGGTTTTTTTGGATGCGCAGTAGTCGTAGTAGCATTCGCCGCATCCAAAGAATCGTTCCCGGTGGAGATTGCCGGAACAGCGATGGGTCTGGTCAATCTTTTTCCTTTTCTGGGCGGCGCCATCATGCAACCGATTATTGGATTCACCCTGGATGCATCGGGCAAACAAGCATCAGGGTATTCAGCGGAAGCCTATGGCTGCGCCTTTCAACTGTTTATCGCCGCCGCAGTTCTGGCATTGATAGCATCCTGTTTTATCAAAGAGACATTAGAGAATAGTGATGCGTAGAGAGTTGATCATGCCAGATCAAAGTCAAGCCAGAACCACAAAAAGAATAAGCCGTTTACGCATAACCATATTTTACCTTACCGCTTTGGGTATTGTTCTCTTGCCGCTCATTGCCATTGAAATTGGATTAAGACTATGCACATCATCAATACCGGCTGAGTTTGATGATCCCTATGTATCCTTCAAAAGTTTACGGCCTCTTTTCGTTCTTAATGCAACCGGAACCCATTATGAAACTGCCCCTAATCGATTAGATTTCTTCCGACCGCAATCATTTACGGTTGATAAGGAAGCGGATAAGTTCCGCATATTCTGCCTGGGCGGTTCAACGGTTCAGGGACGCCCATACTCGGTAGAGACATCATTCTCTGCCTGGCTCAAGTTAAACTTACAAACAGCGCAACCCCAAACCGATTACGAGGTGATCAACTGCGGCGGGATATCCTACGCCAGTTATAGACTTATCCCCATTATGCGGGAATTGCTGAAACATAAGCCTGATTTATTCATCATCTATACCGGGCATAACGAATTTCTGGAAGACCGATCATATCACAATGTAAAGCGGCTGCCGCAAGTTATAATCCGGCTTCATCAGATATTACTCAAACTACGTTCTTATTCTCAGATACATAAGTATATATATAAACTTCGCTCAAAAAAAATCGCCCGGTCAGATGTATCAAAGAAGCCTTTACCGACAGAAGTACAAGCAACGCTTGATTTACAGAATGGATTAAAATCATACCATCGTGATGACAAACGACGCATGGAAACCATCAGGCATTTTCGCCGCAACCTGGAAACCATGATCTTACTTGCTCAAAACGCCGGGATTCCCATCATTCTCCTCAATCCAGTTGCGAACCTAAAAGACAGTCCACCATTCAAGTCTGTATTCAGCGCTAATTTATCTCAACAGCATATAGAACAAATAAAATCTCTTTGGCGCCAATCCCGTGAAATTCCCTGGTCAAACGCTTATAATAAAATCAAACTGATGGAGCAGGCTATCGCCTTAGACCGGCGGCATGCCCGAAGTCTCTACATTATCGGCAAATGCTTCCAAAGCCTGGGGCGTTTCTCTGAGGCTAAAAGATGGTTTGTTTTGTCCAAAGACGAGGACATCTGTCCACTAAGGATTTTAGAACCAATGCACCAAATAATTCTTGAAACCGCAGAGCATTTAGAGGTTGAACTGGTGGATATACAAACACTTATTGAAAATCAAACCGACGATAAAATTCCGGGGAACGAATGGTTATTGGATCATGTACATCCCAACATCTCCGGTCATCAACTTATCGCCGACTCTCTGTTAGACGCCATGCAGAAGATGAAACTGGTTAATCCTCAGGATAATTGGCGCAAATCACTGGATGAACTGCGCCTAACTCATTTATCATCTCTTAACGCGGCTTATTACGAGCAGGGGACTATGAGACTGGAAAGATTGCAAAAGTGGAGCCGGGGCCGCATCCCGGATTCTGAGACCCGTCCATGAGCGCTGGGACATAGTTTTTAGGAGTAGAATTTGTTGTTAAAAATCAAGAAAAACCTCCTGGGCGCCGGGCAGGTATGACCAGTGGTGCGAGAGGGGGAGACGTTAGTCAATTCCCCCTACTCGATTATCTGATAAGTCGGCAAAAAGTGGATGAAAGACGAAACTAAAACTACATCTTGTATATATGTCTTATGAATATCCACTAAGCATTGTGGTCAAAAAAACAGTTTTGACTTTTTACCGTTTCATCGTTGTCTAAATTAGAGTGTTTTATTCAAACAGATCAAGGTCAAATATATCCCCTTCGGCATCATCAGATGGGAAGTTATACCAATATTTCGCTTCATCCGTCAATAGCGCATCGCCGCCCAGCCATTCGCGGTATTTCTCAAAGAATGGATATGTGTCATCAATTTTTTTGTTTTCTAAAGGCCATGCCCAATCTTTAGGGATGACGATTCCAAGAGGATAGTTCTGCTTGTTCATCATTTCATCATCCCGATTGACATTGATAACATCAATATCATTTTTCTTGACATTAAGCACCGGCCTGTATGGAGGAATACCTGGATCGCTGCGATCTTCGTAACGGTTTAGAGATGGTTCATGGATCGTGATTATAACTTCCGCAGTTTGCGCTGGCTCAATATAAGTCTCTTTCGTATCGGTATTTACCGTTTGACCGTATTTCTGTGTAGAAGGCAGCGCTTGACTAGTATCATCGAAAATAATCAAGTCTTGTTCTTTATCGTAGGACGTACTATCAATAAGATTCTGATCCGCATCATAAAGATTTACTATAATCTCCGCATCACCTTTAAATACGGCGCTTGTGTTTGTTGTAATATTGCGCGAATCATCTACAACGCCGTCCAAGATGAGTTTGAACATGGATTCCCAATTCGTTCCACGCGCCAGCGGGATGAATTTAAGCGTGATATTGGTTAGTTCATTGATATTGTTGTATGTTTCTATAGCCTTCATCGATACTATGAAATCATTGTAATCCTTGTCTCCTTGATTATCTTCAAAAACAATCGTCGCCCATCCATCCTTGGGAAATTCCGTTTGCCATTCTAATGCTGCGATAATTACTTGAAATTGCGCTTCGGCTTTATTTCCAGCTAAATCCGTGGCTGTGATCTTAACAAGATTTGCTCCAGCGGGAAAATATTCGATAGCGTCAGGCAGCGATGGTTTTGAAAACACCGTCCCATCAGCATAATAAAAATCCGTTCGAACATTTACTTCACCACTATCATCCATGACCGTAATCGCAAGAGGAACCGCCGTTTGCTCGGAGTCGGGATCAAGCGTCAGATTGACATCTTGAACGCCCGAGATAATGGGTCCATTGCAATCAAGAGCGTGTTCATCACGTTGCGGTAGATAAGTCAATCCTGCACCTAAAATGTCTACGGCATCCAGAATAGACGGTGCGTCATCGCATTCGAGTAGATTGTATGTTATAAGTAATTCAATCAAATTATTTTCCAATGGAAGCAAAGGAAAAACCGTCATCTGATTGTAATGAGTGCGTACGCTTTTCAAATTTGAATTCTGAGTAAGATCTAGAGCGGTCAGGTCATTACTGCCGCACCAAAGACGCACTAGTTTAGTATTCTTGGAAACATCCAAACTTTCCAATTCGTTCCAATAACAATATAGATGAATTAATTCTGGATTATGTGTTGGATCCAGTGTTTCCAATTTGTTATAATAACAATACAGATATTCAAGATTTTTATTCTTGGAAATATCTAAATTTTCAATATTGTTTTTGTAGCAATGAAACAAAGTCAACGCAGGATTACTGCGAGTATCCAGTTCCGTCAATTTGTTGTTGTGACAAGACAATAAAGTTAATAATGGATTTTGGCTAACATCCAATTCCTTCAAGTTGTTGTAGCCGCAGAGAAGATTCATAAGGCTAGGGCTATTCGAAACATTTAGTGAATTTATTTTGTTATTCGAGCAATATAAATACCTTAATTTCGTGTTATTAGTTAAATCCAATTCCTCAATTTTATTGTCATAACAATACAAATAAATCAAATTTGGATTGTTTCTGACATCTAATTCACTTATCAAGTTACGATAGCAGTTGATACGCCATAAACTTGGATTCTTGCTGACATCTAATTCCGACAAATTATTGTTGCGGCAGTATAAATGTATCAAGTTAGTATTGTTGGTGATATTCAATTCATTGAGTTCATTGCCGCTACAGGACAAATAAATTAATTCTAAATTAAAATCGACGTTCAATTCACTTAAATTATTATTGAAGCAACTCAAATAATTCAAGTCCGGATTGGATGTAACATCAAGTTGAGTTAAGTTGTTATTGTAGAGATAAACCCTTTCCAAATTCGATAGACCATTAAGGTTAATCGATTCCAGTTGATTGTCGCGGCCATTTACGACAACCAGATTTTTCGCATTACTCAAATCGAGATTGACTAAATTGTTGTTCATGCAATACAGATATTTCAATTTGGAATTTTCCGGGATAATAATATTCTGAATTGTATTATTAGCGCAATAAATTTTTTCTATATTCAAATTATTGCTTAAATCCAACTCTTCAATCTGATTATTATTGCAATATAAGGACGATATATTGGGGAAATACTCCAAGCCTGTAAGGTCCTTAATATCTATATCAGTCACAACAAGAAAACCTTCTTTTTCTATTGCATCGCCGAGAGCAATGTTTTCACCTGGTTGTACTCCCATGATTTTTTCAATTGCCGTACGGAAATTGGCATCTGGTATTAATTCGTTAGTATTGATGTTTTGATCTAAATCCCCAAAGTCTACGGCGCTTAAGGATGGCGTAAGCACCAATCCGATTAAAAAAACAACGATAATTTTGCAAATAAGGTTCATGATTTCTTAAGATTCCTTTCTCGAAAAACATATTTACGTGGCCGAGTATATAATCAAAAGACATCCCAAAATCAGATTTGAAATTTGATAAAAATACTATTCCTCATTATAGATTATATCTCAATTATAAGAATTAATTTTTTGAAATGGTTCCTGCGTCATTCAATGGTTTTGTAGACCCCGGCGCCTCGCATTTTTAATACGTACTGCAAACATTGAACTTACGTGTTTTTCGCGTAGGATCATTTCATTGATATGTTCATAACATATTGTGATTGCTTGGTATGAGACGGGTGGATTGATTGATGGGGTGGATTTTTGGATTGGGACAGTAAGGTAGAGATATTTATATCCCTAAGTTATATCCTTACACGATTAATTTTCTTACCTTCTTGAAATCATCAGTACCCGCTTCGACCAACAATTCAAATAAAACCGATTCAGAGTTGGTTAGAATAGCCCCGGCCTTTTCCATGCGGCGCAGGGCATTATCACGGTTCGAATCGGATCGCGAGCAGGTAGCGTCAATAGGGATATGCACCTGATAGCCATTAGCCAGCAGATCGAGCACAGTCTGTAATACGCATACATGGGTTTCGATGCCGGTAATAATCAGCTGTTTGCGTTTAGAGTCTTGGAGTATTCGCCAAAATTCCTCCTTGCCGCAACAGCTGAAGGTCATTTTATCAATCACTGAAGCATTTCTGCATTGTTCAACAATTTCTGATATGGTATGACCTAATCCTTGAGAATACTGTTCGGTAATCAATACCGGTTCATCTAACAGATTCATCCCTTGAGTCAGTCTTTTTATTTCAAATGTGACCGAGTCGCTATGCTCCATAACTCCGATAAATTTTTCCTGATAATCAATAACCAAAAGAAGTACATCATCCCGGCGTAAAATCGTTTCATGACGATTCATGAAATATCTCCTTAAGTTAGGGTGAATAACCAAGCCCCCTATTCCTCCGGGAGAGAACCAGGATGAGGGCGAATCTTAAAGACTTAAGAGCAAGAAGAATAACTAATTATTTTTCACCTTCTTCACCCTCTTCACCTTCTTCACTCTCTTCTTCTTCAGGCTTTTTAAGGTATTTTGCCGCCAAAGCATCAACATCATTAACGAATGTCTGTTGGTTGGTGCTGGATATTGATTTCATGCGGTTATCAGCATAGTTCTTGGCGAATTTCAGGCATTTCAGAGCATCTTCTCCTGCATTGAACTTAAGATGCAAACGCGCCATCAGCAGGTTCATACCAGCGTCTTTCATTTCGAGAGGAATAGCGCTGAGGTCATCGTTATCAAAACTCAGTTTCATAAAACGATAAGCGTCTCTCCAATACTCTTCAAAAGTATCTTTATGTTTTTCTTCGTCATCGCCATATAGCGTTTTATTAAGTTCCTCCAGAAATTCAATGGCTTGTAGATAATTGATTCCAATATAATAAAAACGCGGTTCAGGCGATTTCATACTCAATGGTTCATCACGGAAATGCTGCTCAAGAGTATCTGCTATAGTATTGTATTCCCAGTTATCCGGTTCGACGTCATAGTTATAACAGATACGCACCATCTGACAGTAACGATCCAAAGCAAAACAGACCATGGTTGTCACTAAGTCACGCGGTTCCTGAAGCATAAAAGTAAAAAAGGGAACGCCATACTGTTCTCTCTGAGACCAGATTTTTTCAAAAGTCGCTTTGGACCGCGTATTGGGGGGACGTTTGTTATTCTTATCCAGAACCGCGCTCTCTCTTTCGAATCTATAGAATTCAGAGGATAACAACTTGAAACGCTCTTCAATGCAATTCTGGTAAAATTCCTTGATCTGAGTATTCTTGCGTGGATTGCGGGTAAAAGTCTTCAGCGAATCCACCCCATAGTTATATTCATTGGAAGATGTCAGGCAGCCCGGGCAGACCGAGGTCTTGAGCGTCTCGGGATATTCCTCATACTCGCCAATAGAATGGGTATGCGCCACCATCCACTCATCATAAACTATGGTCTGACTCTTGGTCATAAACTGATAGTTTATCATCGGAGTCTCGCATACCAGACACGGAAAATCACGTTTCCAAAGAGTTTTCTTTTTGGGCATTGATCCACCCCTTAGCAGATTAAATCGAATTAAATAGGTAAAAAAATTTGCTCAACAATAATACAATAAAGCTATTATATAATATTCTCAAGAACATCACATGGCAATTTTAAAAATATCATTACTATTTATGCAATTGTTCATAAAACATTAAAACTGAGTCAGTTAGCCGGGAATAGCAATATTCCGTCCTGGCGGCATTACGCGCTCTTCCGCCATACTCCCTAATTAGATTATCATTTAGCAGCAAAACCGCGCAAGCCTCCGCGAAATTTTCCACACCACCATCCACCGCCAAACCGATCTGTTTCTTTCTGACGATATCGCCACCCTCGCCCACATTCGACGCTACTATGGGGCGTCCTGAAGCCATATAGTCGCATAATTTATTGGGCAGCCGCGCGCGGTTGGCCAGGTTATCTTCCATGGGCAGCAGTTGAATATCGCAAGCTGCCAGATATTTCGGCGCCTCAGAAAATGGGATCACTCCAGGCAGAAAGACATCTACGCCAATGTTGAATCTCTGCTTAAATATATCGTTGGCGCTCTCTTCCACCCCGCCGCCGATCACCAGCAGCACGGCTTGGGGAATCTGCTTTTTGACTTGTTCAAAGGCATTGGCCAGCAGTTCCATATCCCACAACGAAAAACCGATGAATCCCAATACTGGTTTATCCTCAGGCAAGCCAATCAGTTTGCGGCAGGTCTTTTTATCCATTTCGGGGAATTTTTCGATATCCACCCCGGATGGCAGCAGATGCAGCCAGTCGGGATTCACTCCGACTGCAATAGCCCGCTGTTGCAGCACTGAACTGATCACTGTAACGCCATCGGAGAAGCGTTTGCTGCCTTCTTCGATGCGCTGCTCGATGCGGTCGATAATGGGGAAACGGCGGCGTGATGTGGTTATACCTCCCGCCGTCCACCAGTCGCACCAGTCAGAGACGAACAAAGTTTTATTACCGGGCAGACAGCGCATTTTCATTTTAAGGCAGAGCCAGGGCAATAATACATTGGGCCGGTGATCGAAAGCGTGCACTACATCCCAACGGCCTTCACTGGCTGCGAAGAACCTCGCGATATTATCGACCAAGGCATAGCCGCCGTCATGCCGCCCCACTTTACCCCAGCGCGGAGTATGCCAGATATTGACGCCGTCTTCTTCCACGCAGGTTCCTTGGAAATTCCGCTCAGTGGATACGGTCCATAGATCGACCTGATGTCCGCGTTTAACCAGCTCGCGGGCGAAGCCCATACAGCGGAAATAAGTCCCCCGGCCAGCCAGGTTATGATTTAGGAATAGTATTTTCATATTAATAAACTTATTGAACCATTTCAGGTTGACGAACTAATCTCAATTTATTAACGCATCGACGCTCTTCTGGTTGTAGTTTTTCAAAATGGATGCGTAATCCCAGCAGGAAGGGATATTTGCGCACCGCACTAGGAAAATACACGATAACAGATTCTTTTCCCGGCTCTGGTAACAGCGCTTGACGGGTTTCGATCTCAATATCCTGTTTAGACTCATCCCTGACTATCCAGGTCAGGGTTGCTGATTCGGTCCATAAGCCCTGCGCTTGTATGATTAGTTTATCCCAGGCGCGGGGATCAGTATGTTTGGTGAAATTCAAGCGAACCCAATCGCCGTCAGTTATAAAAGAAAAACCGTTAACCGCATCCAGTTGGGCGGCATGATAGCCCTTGCCTTTGACGTTTAATTCGCCATCCCAATCCACGAAGGGAATCTCCGTCTCAATACGTTGCAGAAAGACGTCGCTCAACACCGCTTCACCTTCGATGCAATCAATGCGCAGCCGGTCGCCCCATAGGGTTGAATCAAATTCAAAGACGCCTGGATCATCATTTTGGAAAGACCGGGTTTGCAGCATGGTTTCATCCAGAGAGAATGAGAAGGTTACTGGAGAATCTTTGATCACATGATCCCAGTATAAGCGGTATTTACCGCCATCCAGATTAAGAAATGAAAAAACATAGGAATCCCCGGTTTTCAGTGATATAACTCTGGCTGAATCATTATCAACCGTCATGCGCTCCAGGGGAAGCATCAGCGTTTCGTAATCCGGCAAAGATAGATTATTTCTCTGCAAGGCGCGATGCAACGGCAATGTATTGGGATGCCGGTTAAGCCCCGCCGTGAATCCCTGATAGGCATACCATAAGGCGTCTTGATTCATACCAGCCTCAAGCAGCGCGTTAGCGGCTTTTTGATAAAACAGGGGACGCCGGTTGTTGTTAAGTAATGCTTCGCTGTTTTGGGCGATGCTGTTATATAATTTTTGTAAACCCGGTTGTTTACGCTTGCTGGCGATCTGCGCCAACTGGCGCAGCATTTCCGGCCTGTCGCGCTGAGATCTCCAGGATTGTAAGAACCAATGTTCTGATTCTTCAAGGTCGTTTTGCTCCAAACAGCGCTGCCCTAGCAATTGCGCTGCTTTCCAAGCGCAGAGACTTTTCCCGGAGGCGCAACGCTTTAATAACTTTAAACTAGCAGCATCAGCACCCAGGCTGCCCAGTTGCAGTTCTTCATAGGGCAGGATATCTGAACCAGCATCGGACTTTTCGAGTAGAGCAACCAGGTTCTCATATTTTCCAATAATATTATAGAGAGATGAAATCGACGCATTAGATTGCTTTCCATCTTTTAAGAAAGCGCTAATGGATTGCGCTCGATTCAGGCGCGGTTGGTTTAAGAGCATAGCCCAGACTTTGGCGACCTGATCCCAGGCATCGGAGTCATTCAAATTATAACTGATCCAGAAATTGCATAACGCTTTCGCCGATATGACGTCGTGCGATTTCTCCAAGTGAAACAATTGCAGTTCCGACAGGCCATAGGGCATATCAAAGCGCCCCACCATCCGGTAATGATCCCCGAACCAGGCCGGAGCGTTATCGATAAGCCGGTTTAAGGGAACCGCGATGCGATGATTGGGATCCTGCTCAAAATGGGGATATGAAAAACGGGTGACCTGACCCCGGCTGGCAATGATATAACGCGCATTGATCAGACGCAGCAATCCGTTTTTAGGCGGTAATGCAACGGCGTCCATATCAAGCCCGCGCAGTTTAAGAGCCACACCCATATTGCGCCAGTCGAAATAATATATATCAGGCAGCACCGCCGCCTGCGCTGCTTGCCCGTTGCCGTTCTCCAGTCGTTCGATAGTCTGGGCAATAGCATCCATAGGCCATTGTTCGCGATGCGGAGGACGGCTGACCGGAACCGTGTATCTTAAAACATAATTATTCAGATCAATCTGTACTGTTCGGGGTAGTTTGGCCTCGCCCAGCAGCGATAACGGGGCGAAATGCATCCAGACCGAACAACATGCGGCGTAAATCAGCAGCAATCCTACCAGACAATTCTTGAGTCTGCCTGCGCAAATCATCTTGAGCCATGCAACAGACAAAATCGACAGAACAGGTAATAATGCAAAGGCGTATTTGACCGGGACGTTTTCATATCTAACGCTGAAATAAAGCCAGGCGCCTACGACGCTGGACATCAATAATCTATATCCATAAATGTCATGGGGCGAAAAAGGACGCCAACCGATTCTATTCAATAGTTTCGATGGCAGCAGCGGCAGACACAATCCAGCCAGCATAAAAAACGCAGGCGCAATCTTATTCTGCAAAAGCAATTGTGATGGATAATGCAATGGAACAGACCAACGCCATCCATCATGAAAAGGCGTAAACTGGCGCATACTGGCAATCTGCTCAAAGGCCTCCGCCAGCGCCGCACGGTTGGGCCAATACCATAATAAGGCGACTAGTATTACTGGCGCCGTAAGCAATCCCATTTCAATCCAAAACGGCGCCTTTCTAAGGTTAACCGTCTTATACTGTATGCGTAGATTCAGAACAACCGACATAAGAAGCATCGGGCCTAACAGATATACGGCAAAGACCCATTTAGTCAGCAATGCGAATGCGACAACCAATCCCATCAGCAGCCGCCAGCACCAGCGCAGGCCGCTTTCATCCCACAAATGAGTGCAACATAAAAGCGCCAGCGGCAGCAAGGTAAAGAAGTAAAATTCAGGATCAACCCGCGTAGTATATATTAAAGGAAGCGCCAGAAAAAAAACTCCAGCCAAACATCCGGTAGTTGAATCAAATAACCTCTTGCCCAACAGAAACAGCAATAACAAAGTCGCTGCATGCCACAAAACCGTGTCGAGTCCCGCCCAGCGCAAATCATTATCAAACAAGGCCAGCCACGGCGCCAAGAGCAGGCTGCCCCCCGGAGGCCGGATGCGCGTCGCCGTCACATCATTTAATTCACTTAGGAACTCAGGCCATGATTGATCCCAATGTTCTAATATATGAACCGCACCCAGAGTATAGAAAGTCTGGTCGCCGCGCAGTGGAGTATGATCCATCAAGCGCCATGCTGCATGAAGCATGAGCCACGCAATAAAAAATCCAACCGCGATTCGTTGGATTAATTTATCATTGCACAAGTGATTACGGCTATTCATAATGTCATTCTCTGATCATACAAAGTAGGATGGGACAAAGCGCCAGCGTGTCCCATCTAAGCCAGTTCGTAGAGGAAACAGGTAGGGTGGGCTAAAAGCGAAGCGTAGCCCACCATTTACCACTATTATTAATTGACTCTTATGCATCCCAATGGATACCAGCCATCCTCTTGTTTTCCTTCGATGGCTAGTTGGATTTTTGGTTGCTCGCTATACAGATCAAGCAGAGCAATTTCTAAATTGTACTCGCCTTCCAGAATACCGGAGGGAACCTTGACTGCGTCATCATACAGATTATCTCCCGGCAACCATGTTCGGATATCAGCGTCAGAATAGATGATCCATTGGCGGGTTTTATCCTTTATACGAAAGGCCAGGGGATATGGTTTATAACAGGGCGCAACGCCTTTGTTATCCCACCAGCTGGTGAAAGTTAATTCTTCTCCCGCTTTAACAAATGAAGGATAGGTGAATTTTCTTAAAACAAAGCGGTAACCCATTCGCTTAAGCCATCGATCAACTGGTTCTTTCCATTCACTTGGAACGGGAGATGATTTTGCATTGAATGAGGAAATATGCCATTTCAGGGATTCATCAATGATGTTATCGATATCCCAGCCTTCATCTTTCCAATGTTGCAGCACCCAACAAACCTCAAGTGACACCGGCGCCTTTTTCCAGGCGTCTCGCATACCGAAATTGATGATGGCCTGAGGGTAATAATCCTCCATGTGATTCCAGGTCGCGCTGAATCCGCCCATATCGCCCAGGCAATCAACCCGCCAGCCGACATCCCTTTTAGAAATTCCATACCTATTGGTTTTGGCGTCTGAGAGCAACATGATTAATGAAGTCTTTTTAAATGCATTGAGATAAGCGTCGACCAGAGCACGCCGCGTTTCCGGCGACAACTTATCTGATCCGGCGCCCTCGCCCCAGGCGCCGACAATGGAGACATCGACGCTTTCCAGGTTGGGGTGGCCATCATAACGCTGGCCAAAGTCGCGGATCAATCCACCGAAATGTTCAACGTATCTAGGGTCTTCCGGATCGACCTGCCATTTCTTATCCGGCCAATCATTTTTGGCGCCAACCATTTTGCGATACCAGTCAGGAACATCTCTGTCATCACCTGTTCCATACGGCGCGATTCGAAGCAATAAGGATTGCCCTCGTTCTTTGGCAATTTCCAATGCCTTGTCGAATAGATCCCAGCGATATTTATCCTGTTCCGGTTCTACATATTTCCAATAAATCCGAAAATAGGCCAGCGATGTTGCTGGATGATTTTTATTTTCCAAATTTCCATCGAATTTCTGATAGTCTATCGGGAAACCTTCGGTCCATGATTTACCTTTATTCAAATCATCGCCGTTAAAGCGCTGAAAGGTCATGAAGCCGATGCCGGGATTAATCAGGACGTCATTGATCTCTTTCGGACGAACAGTAATGGTTTCCTGGCAGAACACACTGCTGAGCAATCCGAAAATCAACAATATTGCAATGGATATTTGTTTGTTCATTGGAACCTCGCTATTTGTTGCTCATAACCTTGTTGATATACATTATTTTTTTATGTATTGATCCGATATATCTTTATAAAACCAATCCTTCAACAAACTTCCGCGCTATTTTGGCTTGCTGGTTTATTTCACTCAGGGTTCCCGGTTTTAAGGTTTCGATAATCAAAGGCCCATGAGTAAACCCGCCTTTCTGAAGTTGCGCCATAACAGCGGGGAAATCCACCTGCCCGGCGCCCGGCGTTACAGCAACTTCTTTTGGATGCACATAGTCCTTGATGCAAACGCCGCTTACTAATCCATTAACCGTTTTGGCGTCATCTACTGGATTGAGTTCGCCATTTGAATAATAGAAGATATTGCCGGGATCATACCATAAAGTGAAATTCTTATGATTCAGTTTCTCGATCAGTTTACGGCATTGCGGCCCGGTGGCATTCATGCCGCCATGCGGTTTAATGGTGATGCCTACCTTTTTTTCGGCTGCATAATCACAGCATTCAGCAATGGCTTTGTAATAAACATCGTAAAGTTTCTCATCGCCTGTACCGCCCATTAACAAGGTTTTCGACTGCACAATGGCGCAATTATCGATTAATTTCTTCAAGCCATCGATTCCCGCTTGCAGAGATTCATTAACTGGAATGCCGCCGCCATATACCGAAGCAATCTCTAGTTTTCGCTTTTTGACCTCTTCATTGATTTGAACCGCTTCATCTTCAGAAGTCTTTACAGAAACGACCAATCTATCCTCAGAGTTGCAGGTCATTAATCCCGCGTGTTTGAAGCCCGCCTGGGCTATTGAATCCAAGGCGACGCGGTAATCGTGTTTATCCCACGGGCGGGTATAACAGCCTATTTGCCACTTTGCATTACTGCCCGGTTCTGTGGTAGAACTGGCTGCCGTCAATCCGCCCGGCATAGTAAAAGCCAATACGGCAGCGCTGGTTTGAATGGATTTACTCAGAAATTCTCTACGATTGGTTTTATTAGACATGATAACGGCCTTTCATATATCAAGGATATGATTAACAGATCAGGCGACAACCTAAGAATACATTAACTTAACGAACTCATCAAACATTATCGGCGTCATTTCCAGCGGGATGCCCAAGGCTTCCGGGTCGCCGTAATTGAATACTATCAATCCGCCTTCTGAAACTTTCCAATGTTTCACAATCAAATTCGCCTCTTCCCGCACTTCCTGTTCGATGCCCCGCGGCAGCGTGGTTTGGATATCCACCGTGGTCAGGAAGCATATTTTACCCTTGAATTGCTCGCCGAACTCCACTAAACCATAGGCTCTAGGCTGCTGCATATTCAATACGTCAACGCCTAAATTAATGAAGCGCGGAACCAGTTTATTGATTTTACCGCATGAATGTAAAATCACATGCCAGCCGTATCCATGAACTGCATCACACAATGTTTGATAGCGTTGTTTGAAGAACTGATCAAAAATATCCGGACTGACAAATATATCTTTCTGAGTCCCCCAGTCGTCCGTAAAAAAGATGCCATGCACCGCATTTCCATAGCGCCGATGAATCTCCTCCAGGTGTCCCAAGCGGTTCTCCAGAATCATATCCAGCAAGTGGTTGGTCTGTTCTGGAGCGATGTAAAAGTCTTCCATGGCGCCGATGAAGCCTCGCAGCATGTGCAAGCGCTCTATCAAATTAAAGTGGCATGTAATGACGACGTAGCGGTCATTAGCCTGTTTGATGAGCGGATCGATTCTTTCATAATAGTATAAATCGTGTGGATCAGGGGGAACAAAACTATCAATTGCCGACCGATCCATTAATGGATGATCTACCACCTGCCCCATATTCTTGATCTCAGTTATAGCCCAGCGGCAGCCCCAGTCATCCATCCCCGGCCTATCAAAGAACCAGCCTGCTTTAGCTCTATCCATTTCCCGGATTTCTAAAACATCGCTGGGAATATCGTTCATCACGCTTTGGTAAAAAGGCAAACGCGGCGGCGTTTTGAATTCTATGGTTCGTCGTACAATTTCTTCCGGTTTCATTTTTTACCTCAAAAAAAAATAATCCCAAATCTTTCGCTATATATCTATATCATGTATAAATCTTTGTATATAGTCCAACTATATTATCCAAGTTCCGTAGGGTGGGTCGCGTTTTATGACCCACCGGATCAAACTACGCCTACGCGGAGGTAGGTGATTAATTGGATATGGTGGATTTTTGGTGGGTCGGTAAGGCTGATCCACCCTACGCTTACTATATCACGCAAGCATTTATTAAGGGGTATTTATTATGTCAATTCAACCTATAGAAGCAGTCTTACTTGGAGCGGGGATGCGGGGGTATTGCACATTCGGGGGATACGCCAAATTTTATCCGCATAACCTGAAAATCGTCGCGGTGGCGGAACCTGATCCCATACGAAGAGAACGTTTCGCTCAGGATCATTCCATCCCGCCTGAAAACGTTTTTGAATCCTGGCAGGAGCTGCTTGATAAGCCGCAATTGGCTGATGTTCTTATCAACTCAACCATGGACAGGGATCATTTCCAATCCACTATGAACGCGCTTGATGCGGGCTATCACATCCTGCTTGAAAAACCTATGGCCACCGATGCCATCAGTTGCGTACGACTGGCACGGAAAGTAGAGCAAACCGGCAAGATTCTGCAACTTTGTCATTCGCTGCGCTACAACCCCTTCTTCGTCCGCTTAAAGCAACTGCTTGATTCACCCGATACCGGCCAAGTTATCAGCATAATGCATAATGAAAACATTGCCTTCTGGCATTACGCCCATAGTTTCGTCAGGGGTAATTGGGGAAACCATGCCAAAAGCAGCCCGGGATTGCTTTCTAAATCCTGCCACGATCTAGATATCTTATACTGGTTAACCGGAAGACTGCCTCAGAGCATCTCTTCGTTTGGCTCGTTGACTCATTTCCGCTCAGACCGGGTAGATGATAGCATCCCCCAACGCTGCACTGATGGATGCCCCAGGGAAGCCGCCTGCCCATACTCTGCTATCAAGATGTACCTGGGCGATAATACCGAATGGCCAGTTTGCGTCATATCCTCAGATATGACCTATGAAGGGCGCTTTAAGGCTTTGCAGGAAGGCCCCTATGGACGCTGCGTCTTCCGTTGCGACAATGATATAGTCGACCACCAACTCACCAGTTTGAATTATGAAGATGGGCTAACCATCGGATTCAATATGCATGGGCATTCCCATGATAATGTCCGCACCCTGCGCGTCTGCGCCTCTCAAGCCACTGTGCGCGGCTTTTTGGAAAAACGTGAGTTGGAAGTTAATTACTACAGCGATGGCAGAAGTGAAGTATGCCATACTGGCGGGCCTGACGATGACCACGGCGGCGGCGACACGCTGATGATCCACGATTTCATTGATCTGGTACGCAATAACCAGCCGGATAAGGTCACTGCATCAGCCCTGGAATCGCGCAACAGCCATCTGCTGGTCTTCGCCGCAGAGCAGGCGCGTATAGAGAACCGCGTGGTTAATGTTTCAGATTATTTTGAACAGATTGAGCGAGAGGTATAATTGGAGTATGTGGATTTAATGACGGACGCCAAGACGGGTGTCAAGGACAAGACCGCATTACGGTCAGCCCTTGATCAAACCACCCATTGCAGAATGAAAATAACTTAACTTAATGACATTGACGGGCGCCAAGAGCAACGTTGACGAACAACCATAACGCGGATAAATACAATGACCAAAGACAAAACGCTTCGCCAACGTTTCTTCCAACTGCTCAACGGCAATCACCGTGGACGTATTCTTTTTTTTCCTGATATCACTGATTGGTATAAAGCCCGGCGGACGCCTCCCGGGGCGCCACAACAATTTGAACCGGGGCAGATCATTTATGATGATGATCCATTTCATCAGCATAACCATGATATGCCCGAATGCTTCCAGGATTGGACGCTGCTGGATTTCTATAGAAATTTCGGCTGGGGCTGTCCAATCCATTTATACGAATGGCGCGATCAAAGCGCCGATGGATATGAACGTATAGTAACGGTTGAGAGACGGCGTGAAACCACTGAAATATCCACTCCGATAGGCGCCATTCGTCAAATCCGCACCCTGGCGGCGGATGGCAGTTATTGCATAACTGAACATTTCGCTAAAATCGTCGACGACCTGGACGTGATTCTATGGGCGGCGCAACACAACACGACTCAAGTGCGGCATGATCGCATACAAAAAGCATTGGATGCATTAAAAGAATTAGGCGTTATAGATATCCCCATTGGCCGGTCGCCTTTTGGAACATTCATCCACGACGCCATGGGGCTATTCAATGGCGTATACGCTCTGCAGGATGAAAAGCGCAAGGTGGAACGCTTTCTCGATGGCATGAGGGAACCATTTCTCGAAACTATAAAAGCCGCCGCCAGCACGGATGCGCGCATCGTCATCATCAGCGATCACGCCGACGAGCATTTAATCGCCCCGCCCTATTATCACAAGTACTGCATCCCTATCTACCGTGAAGCCTGTGAAATATTACACCGTGCGGGGAAAACCGTATCCACTCACGTTGATGGCAATATCCACGCGCTGCTTCCACTCTTCTCGCAGACCGAGTTTGATTTATTGGATGGCTGCACGCCAGCGCCAATGAGCAACTACAGCGCAGCCCAACTGAGTGACGCCCTGGGCGATCAGTTATTCGCATACTGCGGCATCCCCTCATCCCTCTTCATGACCCACCGCCCCGACGCCGAAATCATAGCCTGGGCGCAGCAGATCGAACAGCAAAGCAATGGACGGATGATCCTCAACGTCGGCGACATCCTATCCCCCGAAGGCGACATCAATCAAGTGATCAAGGTCGGGCAATATGTCCAGCAATGAGATATAGCAGGTGGTGTGAGCTAAAACGGTCTAGCCCACACCATATGAATTCAAGACAAACAAGATTAACTATTACAATGACGGATCAATCCGCACCTCAAACCAGACAATGCGTTGCGCTGGAGTTCCTGGTTTTTGTTTGATTTCAATCTGGTTGAATCCATCACGGACGGCGCTTAGCGGACAAAGGAACCGAATTCCCCGTGCTGATTTTCCGCCAATATCCTTGATATAAGATAAATCAACAACAGCTGGCGCTTCAACGCCGTTTATCTTCGCAGTAAACGCTGCTTCAGATATACCTTCCCGCTGCTCCAATCCGGCAATCAACCATACCTTACCGGTAGAAGGCTTGGCGCCGATGTTGATAGAAAATTCTCCCCCATCTGGACCTTCCACTGGAAGAGCCACTCCGTTGGGAAAACCTTCTGGAACCGTATCCCGGAAACAGACTGGATGGCGGCGCATTGTTTTAGATACGACATCTGATCCCAAACCACGTTCCAAGAGCGTCCGGTAAGAATCGTTAGTCACGGGTCGCGTTTCTGAATCCATCCAGTTAAAGAGATATAATGCATCAGCCCCCCGCGATAATGCGGACGCCCCAAAACCATAGGCGGATGACAACGAATTGGCTACAGCCTCGCCTCCCGGCCAGGGACGCGCGTTATACTCCAGACCGGGAGCAATAACGACTGATTGCGCCTTGTCTCCCAATCGTTCTTTCCACAGTTCTACTGGAATATCAAAATCTGAAGTAGCCCAGAAAGGACATGGAACCAGCATATCAACCAGACCTTCCCTGCCCCAAAGAACGCCATCCATACCCAAACCAGCCGCTGCATCAGGGTGCGCCGGTACGCGTACGCTTAGCAGTATGTCATGACCGCGTTTCTTGGCCCATGCTTTGGTTAACTGGCGGACTTCGCGTACGAAATCATCGAGATATTTGCCTTCTTCTTTAGCTTTGCCAGGAGTGAAATGCCAGCCGAAACGCATCCAGTCCAGTTCCAAACCGTCGGGATCATAGCACTCCAACAGTTCCCGCACAAATGACATCTGATGTTCACGGACTTCCTTATGAGCATAGTTCATAGCCCGGTTCTGCCAGGGTGAAGCGGAGCCGTTGGGAACCCGCCAGAATTCAGGATGATTGCGCCAGAAAGTAGAATGCATAAAGTTAGAGGGTTCATCCACGCTGTGAATATCATTCATGCGCATGGTTAGCCAGGGCGAGAGACCCTTCTCGCGGCAACGGTCAATCCATACGGCATAGGGATCCAAGCCGCTTTTATAGAGCAAACGGGCGTTGTTAGTCCAAGCGCTTGAATGGTATTTACCTTCAACCAAATCCCATATCGCTTCACGGGTTTTGCTGCGGAAACTGGCGCGCATGGAATTGGGACACAAAAAAAGATGCGTCACCGCCGTATCGGCGTATTGATCTACGAAAGCATGAAGCCCCTTCAATGTCATCTGGTCGGCTTCGCGCCCTCCATAGAAATGACTATTATCCTCGTTGATGATAAATGCATTCCGCAAATCCGGTTCTCCAGACCAGACCGATACTGACAATAGAGAAAAAGCAATTAAACCTAAAAGCGAAAGTTGAAATTTTCTTAGCATGATGATTTTTCCTTATAGCGCAAATATGTTATTTTATAATTTCTCATCTGTTATATAAACATATTTAACTTGCAATGTCACTAGCAACTTACTCAGATAATTTTCTGATTAGCGCTTCAATGAATCAACACCCGCCTAGCATTATTAATAAAAACATGTTGAAATAAAATTTGAGCAGGTTTTCCTGAGAATCTCATTACATGTATTTGCTTAACAACGAACAGGGAGATAGTAAGATATGGAATCAAATGAAATAATACAATCGGTTTTTGCCAGCAGTTCATTTACCACTTTAGACTGGTGCATCGTCATCGGGTATGTCTCTATCTCTGTTTTCATAGGTTTATTCGCCAGCCGCTTCATCAAAGGCGTCAGCGACTACATGGTGGCGGGTCGTAACCTGGGCACGGCATTATCGGTCGCCACCATGACCGGCACGGAGATGGGGCTGATTACTATTATGTATTCAGCGCAGAAAGGGTTCACAGGCGGCTTTGCCGCTTTTCATATCGCGGTCATCGCCTGCATCGTAACCTTTATAGTCGGCGCTTCCGGTTTCATTGTCGTGCGATTACGGCAAACCAGAGTAATGACCATCCCCGAATATTATGAGAAACGCTTTGGCAGACGAACCCGTATCCTGGGCGGCATTCTGTTGGCATTTGGCGGAATCCTTAATATGGGCTTATTCCTCAAAATCGGTTCTCAATTCGTGGTCGGCGTAACCGGCATTGATCCATCCGGCGGATTATTGCCTATCGTAATGATTACTCTGATTGTTCTGATCCTGTTTTACACCATCCTCGGCGGCATGGTTTCGGTGGTTCTAGCCGACTACATCCAATTCACGGTCTTGTCCATGGGACTTTTGCTGGTGGTTTTTCTATGCCTGAAGAATTTCGGCTGGGACGCTATGGTCGAAGTTGTCATGCAGCATAAAGGAGAATCCGGTTTTGATCCTACCGTAAAAGGCAGCGGCTTCGGACCGGCTTATATGAGCTGGCAGGCGGTGCTCGGTCTGGTCAGTTGCGCTATCTGGCCTACAGCCGTCACCCGCGCTCTGTCGGCGCGCAACACCAGTGTAGTGAAACGGCAATATATGTTCTCTTCATTATCCTTTTTGATCCGTTTCCTGATCCCCTACTTTTTAGGTATCGCCGCTTTTGTGTTTATCATGACCGCTGGTGGAGTTTTCCAGGAAGCCTTCAATCCTACCAACGGCGCCAAGGCTCTTGATAATCTTTACGCCATGCCTATCTTTTTGGCCAACATCCTTCCCACAGGGCTTTTGGGTCTGGTAACCGCCGCCATGATCGCCGCGTTTATGTCCACCCACGACAGTTACCTGCTCTGCTGGTCATCGGTTATCGTGTTGGATATCATCAATCCCCTACGTCAGGGAAAACCTTTAGGCGATAAAGGCAAAGTCTTTTTAACCCGATTTGTAATGATAC
This sequence comes from bacterium, assembly GCA_963662285.2. GTDB lineage: Bacteria > Hinthialibacterota > Hinthialibacteria > Hinthialibacterales > Hinthialibacteraceae. The sequence continues at coordinate 143,274 of CAXXMV010000006.1, read as the reverse complement.
TAATCGGTATCTACATAGTGATCTGGGGATTATGGTATGAAGGCTCAGACGATATCTGGGAATACATGGGAATCACCGGAGCAATATACTCCACCGGGGCCATATCGGTTCTTGGCTTCGGTCTATATTGGAAACGAGCCAGTTCAACCGGCGCCATCCTCGCGTTAATCTCAGGCTTCAGCGCCATCTTAGGACTTAGCAAAATCAGAGACCTTTTAAATTACCAATACATTGAAAATCTTCTCGGCTTCGAACTAACCGCCCCCGTCATGGGATTATCCGCCCTGGGCTTAAGCCTGCTGGCCATGATTTTCGGCTCGCTTATCTGGCCTGATAACAATCAAATGCAGGAACCTCTTAAGGAGACAAAATAATGGATTTTTGGATGATTCTCTGGAAATACGTCTTTTTCATCAGCGTCACCGCTTTTGGCATTATGAGCGTGTGGGTGATTATTCAAGGCTTTTTCGATATCCTCATTATGCTCAAAGACCTCAAAAAACCTGATGTTACTAAAGAAAAGTTCTAACCTCAAGAAAAGGATACCTGTATGAAAGCCGTTATTCTAGCAGCCGGGCGCGGAACCCGCATGCGCCATCTAACTGACAATCAACCCAAACCGATGATAGACATCGGTAAAGAACTGATTCTGGAAAAAATCGTTGACTCCATTAAAAGTACGGGAATCACCGAATTCGTCATAGTAACCGGCTACCATGCCAACCTGATCGAGAACCATTTCGGAGATGGAAAGTCTTTCGGCCTATCGATGACCTACGTTCGCCAGGAATCTCTTGATGGCACGGCGGGCGCTTTGCGGGTAACTGAAGATTATGTAAAACATGATGCCTTCTTGTTAACCTTCGGCGACATAATCACCAATCCCATCAACTATCCTCAAGTTCTGGATATATGGAAAACTGCACAAGCAGATGGGCTGCTGTGCGTCAATCAGATCGACGATCCCTACAAGGGCGCCGCTGTTTTTTTCGATGAAAACACCAAGCAAATAACCCAAATCATCGAAAAACCTCCCCAGGGTTCTTCAACCTCAAAATGGAACAATTCCGGTCTGTTCGCTTTTCAACCGTCTATCTTTGATTATATAAAACAGGTCAAACTCTCGCCGCGAGGTGAATATGAATTACCCGACGCCATTCGCCTCATGATCGAAGACCAAAAGAAAATTCTGGCCGTACCCCTAAAAGGTTTCTGGGGAGACATCGGCACGCCGGAAGATGTGGAAAAAATGCGCCAATTAATAGAACAGGATAACAATATCCTCAACGACGCATCTCGCAACCGCACATTAAACTAGATGGAAATATACAATACCAATTCTCATAAAAACGAAAAAATAGCATCACGGGCTGGACACATTGCAGTCTTGCCCTTGGCGTTTATGATAGGCGAAAATCAATAAAGAGACCATTCATAAACTACCGTTTCAATCCAATCATAGGATATGTTTAAGAACTCGCTATTGATTTTACGCGTGTTATTAGTCGACGATGAATTTTGCAGGCAAACCACCGTGATCCCATGATTCGCATTATATATCATTTCTGATCTGAATCCAAAGATACTACCAGAATGTAATATGTATTTCCCATTTCCATTTATAATCCAAACACCAAGTCCATAGTCGCTTTCGATGGGAGTAATCATGTCGATTAAAGATTCCGGTTGAAGATAATATCCACCGAATACCGTGGAGGCAAAACGACAGACATTATCTGCAGTAGAGACTATATTGCCCGCACCCGCCGCCCATGATAAATGCATGTTTTTTGATACAACTCCACTTCCCTCATAGCCCAGAGTGGGGTAATCAGGCATTTCTTCAAAGCCGCCATAATAGGTTTCATTCAAACTGAGCGGTTGAGTCACGAGCCGGTGGAATTCTTCTACAAATGGTTTCCCTGTAACCGCTTCAACTATCATGTGGAGGAGCGTGTATCCGGAATTTGAATAACTGAACTTTCCTTCTTGTCCAGGAGAAAACTTTGGAGTTTTATCTTTTACAAATTCGATCACTTCTTTGGCAGTACCGGACGAATTTGGATCGATTGTTACAGTACTAAAAAACTCTGGTAATGCCGTGTTGTCGTATACTCCACTCGTATGGCTAAGCAATTGACGGATGGTGATCAGTTCGGCGTTGGCTACTACACCGCCGGGAACCCATTGTTCCAGAGTGTCATCCAAAGTTAGTTTGCCTTCTTCCATAAGACGTAATACCACAACAGAAACAAACTGTTTGGTGAGGCTTCCAATATGAAATTGATCTCCGGGTTGCAGGGGGATTGCGCCCAGGTACTCAGTCCCGTTGTCTGTGGCAGTTCGTTTCCCTCTTACCGCGTTGCCAGTGACGCCAATCCACATTCCTATCCCTTCGATATGGACGGCGGCGGAATACCCATGACTATAACCGGGTATTGAATCTTGTGTATAGTTATCCAGGGTATGTTGAAATTGTTCGGTAAGCGAATCTGGTAGAGGTTGATCGAATTCAAGCGCAGACGTGATGACCGGAAGGATTGCTGTCAAAAATACAGTGAAAACTATTCTGAATCCTGGTTTTATCATTATGAACTCCTAATTTTTGAATAAATGATAATAGAGCGATTGTCAGCAATTGTCTAAGCATGTTTCCCGGATGGGTGATAGTGAAAAAGTACAATCTCTTACCGGCGCCCAAAATCCAGAGAGTCCATTCAGTTATCTGATGACGCGAATACGGTTATCTTTCTTAAACATGTTACTGTAATAAATAAGACGGCTTGGAATAATTATTTATGCATCATCATTGCAACTTCAGCGACTCTTAGTCCAACATTTTTGGCTAGTTTTACGCCGAACTCATCACTATCTAAACCTTTATCGGCGGCATTCCATAATGTGCCGCCAAAATGGGCTGTATCGTTGCCATCGCTTACGATGACCATGTCGTGAATAAGCAATGACGCCTGGACGGCCTGGATGGTTAATTCCTGTCCGCCATTCCTTATGCCGCCTACCGCAAGCACCGCTCCGACCCGGTTGCGGAAAAGGAAGCCATTACGGCGAAGAGAACAGCTGCGGTCTAAAAATGCCTTACATTGGGATGTCATTGTTCCCAGGTAGACGGGAGAGCCGATTATCATACCAATAATCTCTTGATCGGCTAATTGTGGAATCAGAGAATTGAAATCATCATCAATCTGACATTTCAATTCCTTTTTACATGCTCCACACCCGACGCAGCCTTGAATATCCCGTCCCGCCAGTTCAATAATCTCTGTGGTTATTTCTGGATATTTTTCCCTTATACCGCCCATGCTGATTTCAAGCGCCTGATATGTGCTTTGACCTTTTCTGGGACTGCAATTAACGCCGATAATTTTCATTTTCTAGTTCCTTTCATAAAATATAACTTGCCAATGTCAAATGAATGACGCAAATGTCCTTTGGGAAATGGTTGTAAACCATTGTCATCAGCTCGTTATATTTTGATTAATGAATTTTGATATAAGTTTTCCGCCCCCCGCGGTTTTATTATATCTCTATATTGATATTAGGCGATTCAGCAAAGATGTCAATAAATAGTTAAACTAACGCTAAGTATACATCAATACAGAGACCATTCCTGAACTGAGGTTTCAATCCATTCAAAGGATATTTTTAAGAACTTATTATTAATGTTACGCGTATTATTAGTCGATGATGAATTTTGAAGACAAATCACCGTGATCCCACAATTCGCATTATATATAAAATCTGAGCAGAATCCAAAAATACTACCTGAATGAAATACGTATTTCCAGTCTTCTCCTGCAACACCAACTCCAAGGCCATAGTTGTTTTCAATGGGAGTAGTCATTTCTATTAGTGTTTCCGGTTGAAGATAATATCCACCGAATATCGTTGAAGCGAAACGGCAAACGTCGTCGGCGGTGGAGACTATGTTTCCCGCACCCGCAGCCCATGATAAATGCATGTCATTTGATACAACCTTACTTCCTTCATAGCCCAGAGTAGAGTAATCAGTAATTTCTTCAAAACCGCCATAATAAGTTTCATTCAAGTTTAGTGGTTGAGTCACGAGTCTGTGGAATTCTTCTACAAAAGGTTTTCCCGTAACTGCTTCAACTATCATGTGGAGGAGGGTGTATCCTGAATTTGAGTAACTGAACTGTCCTGGTTGTCCAGGAGAAAATTTGGGGTTTTTATCTTTTACGTATTCGATTATTTCTTTGGCCGTGCCGGGCGAATTTGGATCGAGTTTAACAGTATTAAAAAAAACTGGTACTGATGTGTTATCGTATACTCCACTCGTATGGCTTAGTAATTGACGTATGGTGATCAGTTCAGCGTTGGCTACTATACCACCTGGAACCCACTGCTCCAGAGTGTCATCCAAAGTTAGTTTGCCCTCTTCCATAAGACGCAATACCACAACAGAAACGAACTGTTTAGTAAGGCTTCCAATATGGAATTGATCTCCGTGTTGTAGAGGGATTGCGCCCGGGTATTCTACTCCCTCGTCTGTCCTGATTGTTTCTCCTTTCACAGCATTTCCGGTAACGCCAATCCACATTCCGATTCCTTCGATATGGACGGCGGCGGAATATCCGGGAATATATCCGGGTTTTATTTTTTCTGTATATTGATTCAGTGTATCTTGAAATTGTTTGGTAAGCGACTCTGGTAGAGGTTGATCGAATTCAAGCGCAGAAATGTTGAGCGTGAGGATTGTTGTCAAAAATACTGTTAATACTATTCTCAATTCTGGTTTTGTCATTATTAACTCCAAATTGTTGAATAAACCTAAAAACGGCAGTTAAACTATTGATTATTACGTAAATCAGAAAACGGAAGTTACTGAAAACAACCCCCTCTTGTGAATGACCGGGCACATAGTTTACACTTTAGACCGGGCACATGGTTTACACTTTTGTCTCGAAAATTATGGCAACTTATCTGTTTTTTTAAAGAGATAATCCGTTTTCAGGTATATCAACGTATTCTGAATTGCTTACTTGCTAGAACTGTTTTTTTACTTCTTTTTCTACAGATTATTTCGAGCTATCCGATAGTTATTATCACCAGGAGAAACGGAGACAGGCTCTGCTGGAGAGCAACCTGTCAAGGGATATCCTGGTGCACGGGCGACGGATAGTCGCTAAAGGGACGGATTTAGAACCGTCCCTTTGCTTTTTTTTGCATACTATCTGGAGTTTGTGCTAATGCCTAAAAAAACTCCGGGGGTACGGGGGCGGCGCCCCCGATATTGCCACCTTTTTTTTCACCCGTGCGCTCTTTGATTTTCTCGAAAAAGAGACGATCTGGATTCAATCTCAGGAAAATTAATACCTGAATTATTCATCATCTTGATACTTCCCTAGCTCATTTTTTACCTGGGACATACTGCCGGGTGACTGATTGCTTTTGGATGATTGATGCGTCTCAAAGACAATTCACGCACCACCTCACCTTTTGACATATTCAACCAACCGAGAATCACGTTACCCAAACTAATGCGCCAATTATTCTCTTCCAATTCCTCTAGTCCCACCAATTCACCTCCCAAAGCTTCCCCCAAATACCAATGCTTGCTTCGCCAACTGATTTCACCATGGGTTTTCACTTAGCGCACCTGCATGGTCTCTGGATACTCCCAATTCGGCGCTTTACCTGAATAGACGCGCGGCGAGGGTTGATACAACTGCGCGGGAGGTCGTTGTCCCAAACTCTCATGAGGCCGCTCTTCGTTGTACACTTTTTGAAATTGATCAAAACGTTTTTGTTGTTCACGCAGCGTTGGCGCTGGTGGAGAAATGGCCTCTGCTTTCAAGGTCCGGTTAATTCGCTCATGACGGCCATTTTGTTGAGGCCGACCCGGCTGGATTCGTTCTGGATAAATTCTCAGTTTTATCCACCACACGGATAATTTGGTTAACCCTCCGATTCCGGTCGACGCAAAGGGCGCCCCGTTATCCGTTCGAATGACTTCTGGTAAACCATACTCGCGAAAAATCTGCTCGAAAATTACGCGTACCAATGCGCCATTGGTTTCTTGCATGCCTTGGCAGCAGAGTAAATAGCGGCTAGCCCCTTCCGATACGGTTAAAGGGAAACATCGATGTTCGTCTCCCGTTAGAAAATCTCCTTTGAAATCCGCGCACCATACGCGGTTCACTTGGTCGAATTCGGTTAACGCTTCACCACTTGGTTTGGCGCGATCTTTTTGCTTGCGGCTGACAATCAGATTTTTGCGTTTTAGTATCTCGCCAATCGTACTGGTTGCCGGCCAGTGCTTCGTCGCATCCTTTTTTTTCAGTTCCACCCGTAATTTTTTAGGACCGTAGTGCGGAAACTTTTTTCGCATAGCCTTCACTTCTTTTTCGGTCTCTTTAGAAACGGCTAGTGCTTGGGTATGGGGCGCCCGGGATCGCTCCTCCAATCCACCAGGACCGTCTTCCTGATAGCGCTTGATCCATTTATATCCGGTTGGTCTACTAATGCCATATGCTTGGCATAAGGCGCTTAGTGTGTCTTCTTTGCGGAGGACATCCGCAATAAATTTCATTCTTGCATCCATGGCACTGTTTTCCTTCCAAGTCATCGAACCGACTCCTTTCTTCTGGTCGGTTCTTAGTATCGACTTGTGTAAACCATGTGCCCGGTTTATTCTGTAAAGGATGTGCCCGGTTCATACAAGATTGGGAGAGGCTAGGAGAGGGTTGATAGTAGGCGCCCGTGCAAAAGAATAACCAACAATATTGTCGTTTTTAAACATGATTTTCTGATGTTTTTGAAATAAATACCTCCTGCTCACGTATTAGTAGATAAGCAGTTAAAAATGAGTGGAGGGATTTATCATGATGAGAAGAATCAGAAAATTAATTCGCTTTGGTTTGATACTCTTTCTATTAATGATTGTGTGCGGCGTTGGCGTCTTCGCGGTCTCTTCGGCGCCTATTTTCGGTGACGCCCTATTAGTTATTGAAGTTAAAGAACATCATGGGGATGAAGTACACGTATCCATCCCTCTTTCTTTACTCAAAACCTCATTCAATGTAATGCCCAAAGAAATCCGTAAATTATGCCATGAATTGGAACTTACGCCGGGAATGATAACTGATGAACTTAAAACCATGAACGGCGAGGATTTAGTGCGTATTACCGGTGATGATAATATCAGGATTTACGTGGAACCTTTAACCTCATCCAGCGCCGCTTCGCAAGGATTTTTGAAAATCCATGTTAAAGAAGGCGGGCATCATGGTCATAACATAAATATCTGGATTCCACGGGGTTTCATCTCGATTGCAGGTAAAATCGTGCAGACCTTTGGCTTGGTAGACCGCTTCGTCGAACTTCCTCCAGAGATAACCAATCTGGAAATCAAGGCAATTAATTTTTAGAACAATTCTCAATATTTCATGCGTTAATACGGTTGTAAACCTCTATATTATCAGCGATTGCATAATTTCGATAGTTACTGAGTATGCCTCAAGGGCTGGCTTCGCCTTGCCCTTGCCACCCGTCTTTTCTATTCCTGCATTGACGTAAACCATCATCCCATAAAGCGATAAAAATTTTGATGATATTTATGGCTTCTCCAGCTCGTAGACGCAGGAATTCCATTTTTCCGTCATCCGCAATCTTGTCTATGTGGGGCTGTAATCGAAACGGGAAGGCGGCGTGATCGAGCAGGGCGCGGATGTCCGGGTCTTTTAGGAATGTATGCCAGGTTTGCATTGCGTCATCCAGGGATAATTCTCCGGCGGCGGATTTCTGCATGTTTGTTTCAAGTTCTTTAAGCAGATTTACGCTGGTTTCAAATGATGCAATACAGTTCTGCCTTAGTTCTACTGAACTCCTACCCATGCTTTGCAGGCGCTTTTCCATGTCTATGGATTTCCCAAGTTGAGCCAGGGTTTCTTGCAGGGACTGGTTGATGCATCCCGCTTTCAAGGCGCCGCCTTCAGTGGCGTCAATCCACTTTTTGGGCGTTGCCTGGATAATATTTTGCAGATCATCCAGATACATCTTGAACGAGTAATAAGTTAAAACAGGATTGCCGTCGATTCCAGGAACCGTGGTTATATCATGGCTTATGGTTGTTCCCGTTTCATCTTCTATGGTGATATGGTTATTATCAGTGGACACGATGCGCGCCGCACGGGCGCTGGCGGCGGCGTGAGTTGCTTGTGAGTTGGATGGCAGCGCTAAGTCTAGTCCAACCAATATGATAGGATCACATCCCATCGCTATGGCCAGCCGGATAGCCGCTTCGCCTACATGCATAGGGCGGGGAAGCAGTTTGTGGAGATTCATCAGCTTACGGTAATGCTCGTTGAACCAGTTGCTGTTATCGAAAAGGCATAGTTTACGGCTATGGTCTTTGAATTTTTCTATCGCCTTGGGAGAGGCGTCGGGGGCGAAAGCGAAAAAGGTTTGTTCGGGCAATGTTATATCATTGAAATGTTTGGCATTTACAGGAGTCGGATCGGACGTGACGACGAAATGGGGATGAATTCCCTTGGGAAGCAGAGTTCGAACTGCTGTATCGACGCACAATAATACCGCCCGGTTATCCAGACCTGCAAGTAAGTCGACGTTTTTATCCAGCGACGGCCCGGCGGCGGTGATAATGGCGGGCATGTTCTGGAATTTTTGTATGACGGCGTCTAACGGGTAAGCATCAATAATAATGGGCAGGTTGCTGGCGATGTTGCTTTGGGTTCCTGTTCCACGGGCCAGAAATGCGCGCAGGCTGAAGGTCTCTCGCTCAATAATTTCGGGCAACTTTTTCAGGATGGCTTCATTGTAGAGTATCTCGCTTTGATTGGCGGTGGGCGTCCTTAAAACTTGAAATCCATGCGCCGCCAATCTCGATTTGACGTATTGCAGCGCTTCTTCGATTTGAGCGGGGTGACAGCCCACTATCCAGTGATATGATTCATCGTTCAGCGCGTCTGACAGGTCTATGTGATGCATGGCTGAAGTAAGGTTTTTGAAATCGCTTTCGATGATGACTAAAAAATGCGGAGCAAAAACCTGCTGAAGTTGTTCTATGACGTAACCATTGGCTAATCCCAGCAGTACGGCCTGCTGCTTGTTGGGAGAGTATGCTTTTTGCAGCCAATTTTGGATTAAATCGTGGTTGATCCCGGTAGTGATTCGGTCGACGTCCTTCTGACGCACCGCTTCCGCGTAGTCGGGGTAGCGTTTTTGCAGGCATTGCAGATTTTTTTCGAAAGTCTGGTTGGTCACAAGTCAGTTTTCCTTCTCGTTTTGGTCATCCATAGCAACCCGGAAGCCGATAATTCCCCAATAAACATGGCCGATATCAGGATAGGTTCCCCCGCGCCGGGCGCATCGCATTAAGCGGTGATTGTTAGAAAAGAAACAACCGCCGCGCAGCACCCGGTAGCGGTTGGCGCCATCGATCCATTCATCCTGGCACCATTCCATCACATTCCCCGCCATATTGTAACAACCCCAGGGGCTTTTGCCTTTTTCAAAAGAACCAACCGGCGCTACTCCTCTATAACCATCGACGTCCTTCTTGTTTTTTATCACTTCGCCCAGATAACCAAACCAGTTGCTGGCCTGGTTATCCCATTGGTCGCCCCAGGGGAAAATTCGGCCATCCGTTCCCCGCGCCGCTTTTTCCCATTCCCATTCAGTGGGCAGGCGGAAGGCTTTTCCTGTTTTGCTGGAAAGCCATCGGCAATAGGCGTTTGCTTCATACCAGCTGATAGCGCATACCGGGAAATTTTCGCCTCTGGTTCCCCGGTAATCCTTATCGTTCCAGCATCGTGGAGCGACCCAATTATTAGTGGTTCGCGCCTGCCAGCCCTTTTTTGACCAGAATGCCTGGTTATCATATCCACCGTCATTGATAAAGCGCTCGTATTCGTTGTTGCTCACTTCAGTGCGTCCAATTTGGTAGGTGGGGAGATAGATAATATGATGCGCCGGTTCGTGATGCGGGACGCGGTATATGGAGCGTTCGTAATCGGATGATCCGGCAATGAATATTCCTGCCGGGATGCTGATCATCTCCGGTTCGAGCGCTTCAACGCTCCATGCGGCTGGAGTCGTTAGCATATTCCAGTTTAATATTAGAAACATACTGCAAAATAGAAGAGTATTATATATATATTTTGATTTCAATTTCGAGTTATGAACCTTAAAAAGAACCATCTGTTTACCTTCAAGTCTTCATGGGACGTATTGTTCGTCGCGCTTTTGGTTGCAGGATTGGCCTTGCGTTTGACCTATTGCTTTCTTTTGACCCCATATACAACTGATTTAATGCGTAATATCGGATTCGGCAAGGCTTTCCCCATCTATGGCTTTGCGCTCTACGATATGACGGCGTTCGATCTTTCGCCCTGGCCCTGCCAGTTTCTGTGGCATAACTACCATTATACATATCCACCGATGACGCTGCTGCTCTTCTCTGTAATCTCCGCCATCAGCACATCATTGGCTTTTGGAAAGATTATCTTAACTTTGTTCGATGTTTTAGGCGCGTGGATCATCGGTAAAGCCAGCGGCGACCGGTGGTTGGGTCTGCTTTATTGGTTGAATCCGATCAGCATCTGGTATACTTCACGCGAAGGGCAGTTTGAAGGTTATGTGATTTTTTGGACGGTGCTAGCCCTATGGGCTTTGATGAAGAAGAAGCCCTGGGCTTATGGGCTTATTGGCATCGCTGTGCAGACCAAACTCTTCCCCATGTTTCTCGGTCTGGTGTTTGTGCAGCGCATGTCGTGGAAAAAGCCCAAGCGTCTGGCCTGTGAATTGGGCTGGGGCGTCGTGAGTTTTCTACCCAGCGTCGCGGCGCATTTTTTCGGCGGTTATCCACAGCATCTAATGGAAAAACAATATGTTCCGCCGGTTAATCCACTATCCTGGATAATTGATGATCCCACCCGCTTTGTGCATTTCCCGATGCCTTTGATTTATACTCATTTGTTTTTGTCGATAGGATTTCTGTTTTTCTGCGTCTATGGAATCAAACGCACCCAATGCGTGATTCCCTGGGTTGCGCCCATTGTTTTTGTTATTATGGTACGCTCCAGTCAGATGGCGCAATTCTGGTATTTCATGATGCTGCCCGCGTTTTGTCTGCCCATTGAGGATAAAACATTGCGCCGCATCCTGTTCGTGTGGTGCGCCGCTTTCGGGGTAGTAAGCATCTACTCTATCTTTATCGGGCCAGTCGGATATCAGAATCCTCCCGATGTTATGTTCCTGCTGTCTAAGGTGTTTTGGGGATTTTAGCATTAGACGATGGGACACGCTGCTGGGGTGGTTAAAATATCCATGTTTTTTTGCGCTTTGTCCCCTCACCCTAGCTCTTCCGGAGGGCTGATCTTTACCCACAAATATCAATAGGGGAGATTATGAGAAATCAAATTATCTGAATATAGGATAATATTGGGTGCCAAGGGCAGTGTATTTTCTGCCCTTGATTGAGTTCACCCCTTATATTTCGATAATTTAATCAAGGTTTCACTGAATAAAGAGAATTATGATTAAATTTAAAGTTGGGGTAGTTGGAACCATATGTCAATAATTCTATAAAAAAAGATAAATAATTATAGAAATTATTCAATTTCTATATAGTTGTCGTCAAGGGTAGAAAATACACTACCCTTGGCACCCGTGTTTATGGTTGATAGGAGTGTTAGATTGAAACCTGTGTTAACTCTCATTCTCCTGTCCGCTGCTTAGTTCTTTGAACTGGAAGGCCAGGGATGTCAGGAATATGCTTACCAGGGCTATGCATAGCAGGGTGATGATTGAGGCGGTCATTGAGGCCGGGGGATTATTGGTCAGCAGTGATTCTACTATGGTCTGTTCCCTCTGGTGGGGGAAAATCGATTGCATGTAATATTTGATGGTGAACTTGTGCGCTGAACCGGGGATGTAGGCCGCCCATGCGTCCCAGACGAAGAGCACGAAAACGCCGATCATAATGCGGTGTTTGAAATACGTGCCGATTAACATCATAACCGCGCCATAGGCGACCAGCCCTAAAACAAGCACCCAGGTGTCTTTGATAAGTACTTTGAGGTCTCCCAGAAACATTCCGGCGCCGGGTATGGTGCTGAGTATGGTATACACGCTCCATAACGATATTATCAATAATACAGTAGTCGTAATTACGTAGGATAAGAATTTTCCCGCTATGATGATGCTGCGCGGCGCCGGCCGCAGGCGGAGAAACATCAGCGTGCCTTCTTCGATCTCTTCGGTGAAGGTTCCCATGCCTTTAAGCAGAGATAGTAGAGGGATAATCAACTGCATGTACATCATGGCGCACAACATTGAATAGATTAAAAAAGCATCGGTTGCTTCCGGATCGTCGCTCGGCGCTCCCCAGATGATCCATAAGATGCGAAACATTATTACCAATCCCAGGGGGAATGAGGCAATCAAGCCGGGGAAGAACGCTTTGCGGCTGAATAGCGACATTTTGGTATTGGTAGTTACCAGCGCTGTTAAGGGATACAGGATACGGGCTTGGACATTCATATTATTTCACCAGATAATCAAATACTGATTCAAGGTTATCATCCAAAGTGGATATTTGTTCTATGGTAATTTTGTCTTTCATTACCAGATCGGGCAGTCTTTGATAGAATGCATCCGGCGACATGGTCTGCACCATCAATTCGTCTGGAGCGTCCTCGAAACTGATAGTCTGAACTTCGGGGAAGCCGATCAGGATATTGGATAATTTTCTGCGTTCAGGAGTGGTGATGCGCACATGGCGCGGTTGTTCATCGATCAACTCGCGAATTTCGTGAACGTCGCCTTCAGCCAGCAGCTGACCATGATTCAGAACCAGAATGGTATTGGTCATGTCTTCCACTTCGTTCAGGATATGGCTGGAGACCACAACGGTTTTGCCTCTTTGACCATAATCGCGGATAAGTTCGGCAGTCTGCAAGCGTCCCAGTGGGTCCATGCCCTGCATTGGTTCGTCTAAAAAGAGAACCTCCGGGTCGTGCATAATGGCTTGAGCGAACTTGACGCGCTGGCGCATCCCTTTGCTGTAAGCTCCGATCCGTTTATTAACTGCATCGTCCAGACCCATGGTATGCAGCGTATCACGGGCGGTTTGCATCGCTTTGGATTTTGACATGCCATGCAGCCGCGCCATATAGGTCAGGAACTCTAAACCAGTCAGACGTTCGTAGAATTTTTCCATATCAGGGCAAAAACCGACGATTTCATATAATTTAATATGATTCCAGACGGGAATCCCGCCAATCGTCGCTCCCCCGGTATCAGCTTTGATCTGTCCGGTAAGGATTTTGAGCAGGGTGCTTTTCCCGGCGCCGTTTGGACCGAGCAACCCGGTTACTCCCGGTTCGATGCGGGCGGTAACGCCGCTTATGCCGAGTACTTGACCATACCATTTGGATAAGTTTTTAATCTCTATATACGCCATAGTTCTATTTCACCACTTCCACCGCTCTGATTTGCTTGTTAAGAATCAGTCCGCAAAGGGCGACCAGGACTGCCAGGGCTGAAACATACCATCCCCAATGAAGGTCGTAGGGTATCTCCTGCTTGAACAATACAGCGCCAAGTTGCCGATTAACCGTGTTTAACGAAAACAGAGAAAAGTAATCCGGATTGATCCAGGTCTCTTGAACCAGATTGTATAGAATATTAACCAATGTATCGGGTACGAATGAAATAACGCAGAACATAACTACGGCGCTGACTTTCGACCGCGTCATTGACGATATAGCCAGTATCAAGGCTATCATCGGGATAATATAAACATGGGAAAGTAAAACGATCCGACCGGCGATCTGGCGGTTCTCCCATAGATACATCCAGTTTTCGTTGAAGAAAGCATAGAAGAACATAAGAAACAGACCGGGGATCATCGAGACCAGGTATAGGTAAAAGCATGGTATCGAAGCCTTGCCGAACAGGTAATCGAGCCGCGTTATGGGCTTTGAAAGATAAAGCGTCAACGCTTTAGTCCGACGGTCGGAAGCGATCAGGTCGGCCCCGGTGAATAGGGTCATCAAAAAACAGGGGAAACTCTGTATAAGGAGAAATGTGTGATAAAATTTCTCGTCAATATTGAGAATATCCTTGACGGCGGAGGTATTAAATTCGAGAAGATTTAATAACTCCATATTTGACGCCAGATAGATTCTCAGCGTCATGATTATAAAAGGCGCTAGACAGAACATAAGAATGATGCGGAACCATTTCTTGCGCCATGTCTGTATAATTCCCCGACGGGCGATCAGCGTCCATGCCAATGATCGGGGGCGGTATTCTCCTTCGTAATGCGAATAGGTCTGTTCATAGACCGGCACGATGCATGACCTCCTTAGCTCTGGCTATTAACTTGATTAATTTCGGTTGTGGATTCGTTTTGATTGCCATTGGTTTGTTGAATGGCGGATGAGAATATTTCTTTAAGAGTCATCTCTTCTTTAGCCATGTGGCGGATTTGAACGCCTGCGTCCTGTGCGGCCTGGAAGAGCGTCTCCGTCCCGGTTTCTTCTTGTATTTTTACTTGAAGCATGTTGTCTTTTTTGGTCTGGCAATCAATGCCCCTTTGAGCCAAAGCATCAATGAACGAATCAGCGTCGCCTTTGAGGCGGATTTCGTATGCTGCCTGCGCTATGCGCTTTAAATCCTCAATCCGGCCGGATGTGGCGACCGTGCCTTGAAATAGAACCAATACCTGGTCGCAGACCGTTTCGACATCATGCAGCAGATGGCTGGAAAGAATGACGGATATATTTTTGTTCCGGGTTATTTCCCGGATCAGATCCAGCATAGACTTGCGTCCTTGCGGGTCGAGGCCATTGGTTGGTTCATCTAAAAAAAGCAATTCCGGGTCATGCACCAGAGCTTGCGCCAGTTTGATCCTCTGCCTCATGCCAGTCGAGTAGGTGTCGATAGTTCGGTAACGGGCTTCGCCCAGTCCACAATAATGAAGCGATTGATGGGCGCGCAGCATGGCTTCCTTGTGGGGCAGACCGCATAACAAGCCGCAATAAGATACAAACTCAACCGCTGTCATACCGGGGATGTAAGTGTCGTCTTCGGGCATATAACCAATGCGCTGCCTGACTTCCGCTCCTTCGCGTTGCGGATCGAAGCCCAGAACGCGTATGGAGCCGTTATGTACTCTTAAAAAGCCCATCATGGTCTTAAGCAAGGTGCTTTTACCCGCTCCATTCGGACCAAGAAGCCCAATGGCTCCTTTGGGCATCTCCGCAGTAACATTTTTCAAAATTTCTTTTGAAGCTAAATATACGGATAGGTTTGATATTTGCAGCGCCAGTTTTGATTCCATAATTTTTTACACAATAAATGTCAGGTAGAGTAATTTGATAAAAACTTTTTTAAAAACCTTTATAAAAACTGAAAATTCGTTCTTAAATGTATTATTATCGTATTATTGAAATAATATCCACTGAAATAGACGTTTATGAATGATTTTCATTCAAGAATTTCAGCGTAATTATATAATGATACGTATAAATACAATATTTCTTTCAAAGAAATTAATAGTTTTGGTTCTATAAAGAAATCTGTGGGTGAATGATAGCAAAAATACTTCGAATAGTAGAGGTATAAAAAAGACATCCGGTCTCTTATCCTGAAAGAATGAAATCAGCGAAAAATCATCAACCAGGAGGAAACCGGATGGATGTCATTAGAATCCTCAATCGTGTTCATAAAATCAAGGGGTATGTATATGCTTCTAGCAAATTTGGTGAATGGAATGGTAAAACATCCATAGAGGTAAAAGTCCGTGCTCATGTCAAAAGCCGCCCGATATGTTCATGCTGCGGAGAAAAAGGATCAGGTTATGACAGATTAGATGCGCGCCGATTTGAGTTTATCCCGATATGGGGATTAACCGTATTCCTGATCTATGCCATGCGCCGCGTGAATTGTCACCGCTGTGGGAGTGAAAGTTGAAAAGGTACCTTGGGCCGATGGTAAACATGAATTAACGCATATCTATCAATGGTTCTTGGCGAGCTGGGCCAAGCGGATGAGTTGGAGCCAAGTGGCGGAAGCATTTCAAACAAGTTGGTACAATGTTTTTTCATTCGGTTGAACGGGCGGTAGAATGGGGCCGCCAGCATGTGAACCTGGAAGGAATCACCGCCATTGGAATCGATGAAATGCAATGGGGCGGCGGACATCAGTATGTGACAGTGGTATATCAAATCAATGAGAATTGCAAACGGCTGCTGTGGATCGGGGAAAAAAGAAAGATCAAAACACTGTTGAAATTCTTCAGATGGTTCGGGGAAGAACGTTCAAAAAAATTGGAATTTGTGTGCAGTGATATGTGGAAAGCTTATCTCAAAGTCATTCGCAAAAAAGCCAAAAGCGCGCTGAATGTATTGGATCGGTTTCACATCATGGCTCATATGAACAAAGCCATAGATCAAGTCCGCGCTGGAGAATCCCGTGAATTGAAGGCCAAGGGATTAGAACCGGTATTAAAAGGAAGTCGCTGGTGGTTTCTGAAACGACCCGGATAATTTGACAGTCAAGCAGGTCGATAAATTAGCCAACGTGGTTCGATATAATCTGCGCACGGTGAGAAGTTATCTTCTCAAAGAGGAATTTCAATTTTTCTGGGAATATAAATCAGCATGGTGGGCTGGACGCTTCATGGATCAGTGGTGTACTAAAACCATGCGCTCGCGAATCGAACCAATGAAGAAAGTGGCCAAGATGCTGCGCAACCATCGCGAACTGATTTTGAACTGGTTTCGGGCGAAAAAGGAGTTTTCTTCTGGAGTGGTGGAAGGCTTAAACAACAAGGCCAAAGTGACTACCAAAATGGCGTACGGTTTTCGAACCTACAAAGCGCTGGAAATCGCCTTATATCATACACTTGGCGATTTACCAGAACCAAATTTCACCCACAGATTTTTTTGAAGAGGCATAATTTTAATATGAACTTATTAAAATTATTAAAATTATTAAAAATAATCTTGATAGCATTCGTATATCATTATGAAACCTAAAAAATCGGATCATTCTAGGAGTAACGACGGGGATCATCCCGAAGAATCTGATATGAATGCAATCTCAGCTGTATCATTCCCTGCCGTATCCTCTATGAGTGAGGTGGCGAACTCCACTGACTTGGCATTGCTGCGTCAGTGGAAAGATGGCGATATCCGGGGATACAACAACCTGGTTAAACGTTATGAACGACCATTGTTAGTATTCATATTTAGAATGATTCGTGACGATTTCGATGCCAAAGACGTGTTGCAGGAAACATTCGTAAGATTGCACCGTTCGCTTGATAAACTAAAAGAAGACAAGAGTTTAAAGTCTTGGCTATATACGACGGCCAACAATTTGAGTATTGATTACTTAAGGAAACGTAAACCGGGACGGGTAACGGCGATGGATCATCAGGATTCTGCTTTTCAGGCGTTAGCGGATGCAAGCGATATGGAAGGACCACAGCGCCCGGACGATAAAATGAGCGAAACATGGGTTCAGGAAAAAATATTGAGTGCAATCGAAACCTTGCCTAAACAACAGCGTATGGCGATGACCCTGCGCAGCGTAAAAGGCTTCTCTCTCAGAGAAATCGCTGAAGTGATGAACAGCACTGAACAAACCGTTGGCACGACTCTTTTTGCAGCCAGAAAAAAATTAATGAAAATTTTGCAACCTATATTGGAAGAAGAATACGGCCCGATTAGCCTTTGAGCGGCCGAAGGTGAGCATCATGAATCAAAAACAGAAACCGGATTTACACGATCTTTCGCTTTATTACGATGGACTGCTTGATCGAGAGAAAAGCGCTGAGATCGAAGCCCAACTAGAACAAAACCAGAGCGATAAGCGTATGCTGGATGTTTTTAAGCGATTTGAAAGCGCTCTCGATTCTGATTTGGACGATGACCGGTTCGATCAGTTATTAAATAATAACCTGACCAGCATCCACGAACGGCTTATCACAGAAGAGAAGACCCATAGAAAACAATCGATCTCCATCTGGGATTGGATGCTAATGCCGCGCAATCTTTTGGCTGGCTTGGCTGGCTTGTTAATTATCTTCGGCGTATTTTCGTCGATAGCCCCCATGGATCAGGGACCGACGATGGTTGCTATTAATAATGACCACGGCAAATCTGATGTTGAAACAGGCAAAGGTAAGGGAGTAATCACTGACGATATCCATGATCAACCTACTATTGACCTTGATAATGAAGAACCTGTCGTCGATGAGGCGCAAAAGCAGGTGCTTATCGCTGCAACCGGTTACGCTAAGTCGGCTTTCAGCAGTGGTTTTGATTATGCCAGAGAGAAGAGTCAACCAATTGGCAAGACTCTTTCCGCTATACCTCAAACAGCCGATCTGGGTATTGCCTTAAAGGCGTTTACTTCCGCCGGATCGCAACCGGATAAAGCGACGGATAGCGGTGAAGCCATAACTTTATCCGCTAATCAACTTTTGGCTCGAACAGGCGTAAAGCAATTGGCGCTTGGACTTGGCGCATCATTGATTACGCTTATTTCTGTGATTTAGTAGTACGACCAGTTTATTTTGTCAGGTGGTTTTCTGTAATTTCCCCTCACCCTAACCCTCTCCCGTGGGGAGAGGGGACGAGGTCGCCCGACATAATTAGTTGGTCAGAGTACTAGAGTAATTGTCAAAATAAAGTGCGTTTTATCAGTAGTAGTGAGTATAGATAATTAGGATTTTTATCAAATCATAAGATTTTGATGCGCAAATACTTTGGGCATCTGTGATTAGCTGTTTGAAAGCCTGAGGTCTTACGGCAATGAAAAGGCAAAACTTAGTCAACAAACCTAGGAGTTATATTATGCGATGGCGCATTCGTCTTATTGCATTTGTATGTTATGGAGCGCTTTTAACTTCGACTGCTTTCGGTAGTCCCTTTGACCGGATGACGCCCTCCAATGCCATGTTTTATTGGGGATGCGACAAATCTTTTCAAGTCCCATTGCCCAATTATGATAAGGCTTTTGACAATTGGTTTTCCTTAATGGATGACATCCTTGAATGGCGGGTGCTGAAGGAAGAATTCCAGACGATAATTGAGAAAAGCGGTTTCAAAGAGAATAGCGAAATTTTTTCGGGCGACAAATGGTCTTTCGCTCTATTCCCTCTGTTAGAAGGCATCCCCATCCCTGGAAGGGGATTATACATCACTGAAGTGAGCGATCCCGAAAAAGCTGAACAGGTATTAGGCTCATTTCTGCAAGAAATCGACCAACTGATTACTCCGGTTCACAGCGTTAAGGATGAATATTATGGGTATTTGATTTATTCACTCTATGGACCTTTAACTCTGCCTGGACTTGATTTGGCCTTTGCCATAAAAGATTCTACCTTGATGATCGCCAACAGCAAGCATCTCTTACTGGATGCCATAGACCGCCTGGAAGATGAAGAAGGCTTTCTGGCTGATTTGGATGTTTATAAGGAGGCTATGTCCGAACTGCCCGAAAAACGTTCTTATACTTTCTTCGCCAATTACGCCAAGATCGGCCAGACCGGGGAATACTTAGCCAAGAACCTTAAATCCATGCAGCATTTCGATGCTTTCAATGATATTGATGAGGCGATGCCCATCATAGAAAGCGTTCTGGCTTTTATGCATTCCTTTAAGTCTTACTCATCCGCCCAATGGATCGATGATAAGGATCGTTTAAATACTGTATCTCATACCAGGTTTAATCTTTCGTTTGAGAATGAAGTCCTACAGCAAATGATTAACCGCAAGCCGGTTCCATTTATCTTCGAAAAATATCTACCCCGTAAAGTCGGTACAGTTTCCAGCGGAAACATTTTCGGCCCGAAAGATATCTGGGCTTTAGGCCACAGTTTGCTTAAAGATGTGAAACCGGTTCAGGAATTTTTAACTGGAATCAGCCAATGGGAAGAGGAGAATGAATTCTCGATTGAGAAGGATATTCTTAGCTGGATGGGAGATTCATGGTGCACCATGAGACCGGCTATGGATCTGGAAACGATTATTGCCACCAACCAGGGCGCCTCCATGCTGGAAATTACAGACCACGACGCAGCTCTTCGCGGTATAGAAAAACTGGCCTCTCTCATTACCAAGACATTCCAGATATCCCTTTCTATTGAAACCGAGACCTATCTGGGAAAGGAAATCTCTTCGTTGACAATACCTATACCTTTGATTCCTTTTGCGCCCAGCTGGTGCATCCATGACAAAGTAATGATTCTGGCAACCCGGCCCAACATGATCCGTGAAATGCTCGATATTCAAGCGGGCGTACGCAGCGGCATTGGAAGAAACCGGCAATACCGTTTTTTGAATGATGTTGCTGTGATGCCTGCAAATAAGATGTCTTTCCAGGATAACGAATCTGAATTCTACGCTTATCGAGAGGCGATGCGCAAGATGGGTTCTATTCCTGACCTCGCTTTTGGTTTGCCTGATGAACTTCGCACATTGCCATCTTTTGTTTTAGACCGCGCCGCCTATCTGATGAGTTGTTGGCAGGTGCTTAAAGGTACAGTGAAGCATTCGGTAATCCAACCGGATAAAATCGTTTCTAACGAAGTGCAATTAATCAACGACCTTCGCATCGTTCCGCCGGTTGATTTTATGTCGCAGCGGAAAATATCGCTGGGCGCTAAAGACCTGGTCGCTTTTTGGGCTGACTGGTGCAGTAAATCGGATGATAACGAACGCGCCGCCCGTTTGTATTCACGATTGGTTGAGTTCTTCCCGGAAGATGACCGCTACTTGTCGAAATTGGGTAATTTATATAAAACAATGGGCGACAAGGACGCCGCGCTGAAAGTTTATGATAGCGTGATGGAAAAAATGCCCAAAACCGCATCCCTGGTAAACCGCGAAATCATTATTGATGATGATAACATTGAGCGGATTATTGAGCGGGTAAATCAATGGGCTGCCAAGACGCAACGCATCGATAAAGGCGCAGCATTATTCGGCATTGCTTTGGCGAAACGCGATGCGGGAAATGCGTCTATCGCCGCTGCTCTTTTCAACAAAGCCGCCGGCATTAATGCTGGCGATGGCTGGTTACCGATGGCCGCCAACGCTGAATCGGCTTTAACTTCGAGTGGAACGCTGGAAAGCGTAATCAATGTTGCGGCGGTTGAAACGCCCGTTACGGTTGATGGCCTCATGGAAGAAGATGGATGGCGGAAATCTCAGGCATTGCCGCTTAAAATGGGTGAATCGGATTCAGAGGTAAGTCTTCGTATGCTGCGCGATTCTACGAATCTTTATCTTTATGTTGATGGAGATATCCACGAGGACGATCAGATTAAAGTTATGCTTTGCCCTGGACGCGATTACAGCAATGTTATGCAAATCTCGGTCGATCTAAAGCAGCAGGAAGATTCTCTAAAACCGCAAATTAACCTTCAAACGCGGGTGATTGATGCTCTTGGATTAACATTTAAGGGTGAATCGAAGAATACTTTCTCTCCTGATGACCTGTTATCTGAGGAAATGCCTGAATGGCTCAAGGAAATTCTGCCTAAAGATTTCATGGAAAAAATTGCGCATAAAAATAATCACCCTAATTCGCCCAATGATGAAGCCCTATCGATTCAAGCCGCTTATAATTTGAATGATGATCCTAACTCTGGCGCGAAATCCCTGGAAATCTCCATACCTTGGGAAATGCTAAAGACTGACAATAAGCAAACCAAGCCGGTATGGTTATTTAATTTGCTTCACATTTCTGAGATGGGCGAAAGCGATAGAGTATTATCTCTAACTGGCGCCAAAAATCCTGAAATTCCATTCAATTATTTGATGACGCAAATGCGATAAGAATGTTATTGTGAGGGCGCTATAACCGCGTCGTGGGAGTATAAAAAGTAATAATCCTTAATCCCAACGGGGCCTTCTTATTACGCTGAGCAGGTTGGAATAATCATCGGTCCATGCATTGAAACCGGGAGTTGCTTCGAGCGTTTGCCACCCGTGAGCGCCTTTGAGAATATCCATGGTTTTGCCGGGCTGGCCTATCACTACCCAGACCGACGGCATTTTCATGGCTTTCTTCTCCGCTTCAGTAACTTTTTCATGGCGTTGGATTATGGCGGTTAATCCATTCTCTTCAGCCAAGGCGCCTAGCACCGGCTCCAGGTTGATGAAGCGGTTGGTGATCTGGTATATCAATAAGCCATCATCTTTCATTTTACTTAGCGCCATATCGAACGCCTCGCGGGTCAGCAGATGCACCGGGATCGATCCCGAACTGAAGGCGTCCATAATTATCAAATCATAAGAGTGATCCGGCGCCTGGGCTAAAGTCAAACGCGCGTCTCCGATGATGGTTCTGACCTGCGCCGGACAGTCTTTGAGAAACGAGAAGAAACGCTCATCACGGGCCGTCTGCTCGACCAGTGGATCGATCTCATAATAATCAATTAGGTCGCCGGATTTGCCATACCATGCGATGCTGCCCACCCCTAATCCGGTTATGGCGATATTCCTCGGTTTAGGGTGTTCATACAGCGTATAGAGCAATTGCCCCAATGGACCAGAGACGGTGAAATAGGTCAACGGCCTGTTGTGTTCCCCGCCAAAGCGCCCCTGCGCCCCATGCAGGGTTGTGCCATGGTAGAACAATGCGTATTGGTCGGTTGGATCGTAACGCACATGCAGCGGCCCGAAGAAACTCCGGTCGCGGTGCAGTACTTTCTGTTGCGAGTCATTGAATTGTAGTCCAGCGAATACTGCGATACTGAACAGAATGCCCAGCACGATGGGACGGTTGACCAAGGTATAGAAATATCCAGCGAATACCGATGACGCGATCAATATGCCGATCATGCCGAAATGATAAATAACCTCACGGTCGCCAGCTAACGGCCCACTCAGTAAAATGAATAATCCTAAAATCAAACCATAGGCGTAACGCCGCGTTCTGGGCGTCCCGCTGATAAAGCCGGGGCGCAGTAAAGCGACGGCCATGATAGCCAGGGGATATTCCAGAGTAGTTTTGAAAACATAGGGAGCGATCAGAGCGTTGAACAATCCACCCGCCATGCCGCCCGCCGCGATCCACAGATAAAACCCGGTCAGGTGACGCGCATGGGGACGTTTCCTGGCCAACTGCCCGTGACAGACCATGGCATGAATGAACAGCGCAGTTAAATGGATAGGAAAGTTAACAAAAATGGGAACCTTCTTGCCCCATAGGATCAACATAATGGGAGGAATCAGAATAAATGGTTGAATCCTAAGCATGGTTTCACGGCTCAACCAGGGGCGGCGCGCAAAGACGATCACGAATGTGGCCATATATATAGCCAAAGGCGTTACCCATAACAGCGGTATAGCGGCTACGTCAGTGGTCAGGTAGGTAGTGGTACCCAGCAGCAGACTAGAGGGAACCATAGCCAGCAGAAACCAATATATCCGGTCAATGAAATCCGGACTGCGTTGCTCTGATTCAGATTGCGGCTCATCATGAACCGCATCAGAGCCACCGGGGCTGCGCCAGACCATAACCGCGCAGCACAATATCATAACGGTCAACAATCCATAGCCCACACTCCATATCTGGCTTTGCATGGATAATGGCAATAACGGCTCAATCAAAATTGGATAACAGAGCAGCGCAATCAAACTGCCCGCATTACTGGCCGAGTAGAGAAAATATGGATCATGGGCATCGGTGTGAGCGCTATGGGCGAACCAGCGTTGCAGCATGGGCGCCGTCATCGAAATAATAAGGAAAGGCCAACCAATAGAGAGGATTAATATTATCAACAGCCCTATATCGGGTTGCCCGGTCAGTTGCATCCCTTGTAGAGAAACCGCGATGGGGAGACATAAAAACCCGGTGGCAACCAGGACGACCTGCAACACCACCTGCCGTTTCACGCCCAGTTTTTGGATAGAGAAATGAGTCAGCGCATATCCCGCCAGCAGCGCCGTCTGATAAAAAAACATGCAGGTATTCCATACTCCGGGAGTCCCCCCGAAAAGAGGTAATACCATCTTGGAAAACATGGGCTGAATCGAAAAGAGTAATCCGGCGCTTAATAGTAATGTAGCGGAATAAAGCAGAATCAATTCATTCTCCTCCGGTATGATGCTAGATATCAATCATGACATCATACCGAAAGCGCCTTGCGGGAAGAATGGACGCAACGCATCTTAATGGTAAAGCAGATTATTAAGCCTTACCACTCCATCAAAATTAACTTGCATAACGCTGATTATCACAAACGCGTAAGCGCCCGGTCTTCTGAATCGAATTCTTTTATCTTGTCATAAAAAGGAACCGTTTTGAGGGATTTTTTGACGGCGTCTGACATTCCGCAAAAAGCCATGGGACGGTTAGTAACCAAATCCTTCATAGGACGTGTTACCATTTGCAGTGAAGCGAAATTGATCCGGTCAACATCCGTCCAGTCAATAATAACTTTCTTGGTCGCTTCTTGAAACAAACAGGAGAGACAGATTTTCAGGTTCTGGGCGCCTTCCAAATCAAGTTCTCCATCCAATGACAATACAGATACTGTTCCAACTTCCCTTTTGTGAATATCCAACATTATGTCATACCCCTGTTTCTGAATGGCTTAATCCATTCGAGATTTTTTGTGGGCTTCCATAAAAGAATATAATGAGGATATTATAATGGTTTTATTGCAAATTATTCTTTTTTTTGTAAATATTTTTTTTAAGTAATTTGAGCAGCGACCAATAAGCGGCGTTCGATTTGAGCCAGTTCTTCAAGCGTGTTGAATCCCATGACGTCATAATCTCCCGGCATCATAATCGCCTTAATATGATAATCATCCGAATGATGATGGCTGGTCAGATCAAAGACCGCATCGGTCAGATAAAGTTCGCCTTGAGCGTTATTTGATGTCAAACGGCCAGTCGAATCATACAAAGCCTGCGCCCCGAAGATATAGACCGAAATATTAACCTGATGGCATTGATCTTCTATAGTGGACGCCGTAAGCCTTATTGAATCAGAGATTTGAAACTCAAGTTGATCTTTATCAAGCGGAAAACAGGCCTTTTCCTTCAAAATACTATCATGCTGATCCAAGCCATCCCAAAAGGAAGCGCCCAGGATTTTGCGCAGTTTGTTGGGACGATCCCACATATCGATGGCATGACGCTTAAATGACTTGCAAGATACTGGATTTTGAGGCCACTGATAAAAATCAGTAATCAACTGCCTTTGCACCAGGTCAGGTCTTTCGATTACCGCACAGACGTGGTTCCTGTCGTCCACCACCACCCGTCCTGAATCGGGCCAAGCCTGTTTGGAAGCGGTCACCAGAGTCAGATCGGGCTGTTCTACTGAAATATCCGGATTTTCGCGAATCAGTTCTCTTAAACCATGGTGAGTAATATACTTATCGCCCATCGTAACCAGCACGCTGCCCAGGTATCCAGCCTGATGCAGATACCGCGCCGCCAATCGCGCTGCATGTCCGGTACCTAATTGCTCTTCTTGCAACAAATAGGTTATATTGGGAGCATCGGCGCCCAGGCAGGAGATCACATCCTTATAACCAGCGCCGACAATTATGATAAAATGCTCTACGCCAAACTCACGGTACATCTCAATCGAGCGCAGCAACGCCGGTTTACCAAGGATGGGGCACAGGGATTTCTGCTTGATCTCTTCTCCCATGCGGGTTCCCCGTCCTCCGGCCAGTATAACTGCTACGGGATTGTCCGGTTGACATGGAATCTCCCGGTTGGGCAGCAAAGCCATGATCTGCAATAATTCATCATTAGTAGACGGTTCTTCGGGTAAGTCTTCCCGGTTCATTTCCAGATAAGATTGAATCCGGTCTTTAGAAAACATGGATGCATCATCCGTTGGATTTATTTTATCAATCCATTCAGGATAAAGTACTTGCAGAAGATTCAATAAAGAATCAGGACTATATTTGATCATAAAAAGAGTTCCTTTTTGAGAACATAAAGCCAAAATTGATGAATGTATTGTCATAAATCGAGGCTATCTGTCAACCAGTTCAGGAGAAAAAAAAACCGCACTCACAAAACGGCAAGTGCGGTACCCTGGGACGTTAGCCCCGTATAAAGCGCCTGAAGTGAATTTCAAAACCTCTTTACCGGCTTTATAAAATGGATGCATAACTTCAAAATACTATTACATCGGCTTTTGTAAACACTTTAAAATTTAGAGAATGAATCAGAAATCAGATTAATGACTTCTCTAAGTTTGTTGTCTTCTTCAATACCCTTTTCGATCTTGTTGAAAGCAAAAAGAACTGTTGTGTGATCCTTATTGCCAAAGAAAGTGCCAATTTCGGGGAACGAATGCCGGGTTAACTTACGGCTTAAATACATGGCGATCTGACGGGGCCGCGCAATAGAACGAGAGCGGCTTTTTCCGATAATATCAGAAGGTTTAATGTTGAAATAATCAGCCACTTTACGCTGAATCTTCTCGATGGATATCTCTTTAACCGGCCGGCTATAAATCTCGCCCAGTAACTTCCCGGCGGTCTCAACGTCCAGACTATCATTGGTGAAACGGGTATGCGCCGTGATTTTGGCCAACGCGCCTTCCAGTTCACGGATGGAGAACCGGATTTTATGAGCGATATATTCCAGAACATCATCCGGGATATTCAAAGCCAGGTTTTCGCTTTTCTGACGCAAAATGGCCATACGCATTTCAAAATCAGGCGGCGCGACATCCACTATCAATCCCCACTCAAAACGCGACCGCAGCCGGTCTTCGATAGTAGGAATATCCTTGGGAGGCCGGTCGCTGGATATAACGATCTGTTTATGCCGGTTATGCAGAGCATTGAAGGTATGGAAGAATTCTTCCTGAGTCCCTTCCTTGCCAGCCAGAAAATGGATGTCATCTATCAACAATACATCTATGTTACGAAAAGTTGTCTGAAAAGAGAGCCGTTCATTACGCTTAATAGCGTCGATGAATATATTTACAAACAACTCAGCAGAAAGATACGCAACCCTTTTAGTGGGATGCAGTTTTAATATCTCATTGCCGATTGACTGCATTAAGTGCGTTTTTCCCAGCCCTACACCGCCATAAACAAACAGGGGGTTGTATGACTGCGCCGGTTCACGGGATACCGCTTCAGCAGCCGCATGAGCCATTTTGTTGCTGGAACCGATAACAAATGTATCAAAAACATACTGTGAATTTATCGGTTCAAAACGCAGAACCGAACCATTAACCGGAGCAGGATCATTATCCTGCACATCTCGCGCTTTTTTTTCTTGATTTCCTGTAGCAAAATCTTTTGGTTGAGACCCGATGGTAAAATCATTTTTCAGTTGTACGTCAACATCAACTTCTCTTCTCAAGATATCAGAAAAAATACCAGCCAATACAGGGCGGAAATTTTTTAATATATGTTCACGACGACTGTTGGTTGGAACAGCTAAAACTACGCAATCATCGTCGTAATTTCTTATATGTACATCATCAAACCAGCCATTCAACTCGCTACCGGGAATCCGGTCTCGAAGCACATTCTCTGCGTTACGCCACAAAATTTGTACATCATTCTTTTCAAGGGACGTTTGCATAGATGCCATCACTTGTCCTCCGTAGTTATGTCTTAAATCATCAGCATCTCTCAAATGGCATATCTATCACATTTCACAGTATTAACGGTATAAATTACGGCAAAATGATCCACATAGCCAACAAAATCAGTTCTGTTGGCAGCAAACAATTATCCGAAAATTCCGGAACTTTGCGCCAATTATTCAGAAAAACAAAACACCACAAAATAACATTAGGTTGTAACAGGGCTTAATCAAATCATATTCAGGAATCGATCTTAACCAAGGGTTGGCAACCATCTTTCCCAAAAGAATACGCCTTCCTCCAAACAACACACAAACAACACACAAATCATCCACAGGCTTATCCACAGCTAAACTAACATAGATATACACAGGTTACTAACAGATTGATATCCAAGACCTTATGGATGATTGAGATTCTATTGTTGCACCCAAGAACGACTGATGCAATACCCTTTTTACATTTTTATTTATATCCTGTCAGTCATATCTCACTAACTATCTGGATAAGGAAGATTTATAGCGCAAAAATATTTTTTATTATTTTAAAACAGAAAATTGGATATTGCAGATATTAAAAAGATTAGAAGACTGAATCAACAAAACTTATAAATCGCTTATACGCTTACTTCAGGTGAGGTTTATTTCAAGTCTATATTTTTCTGAAGAATACAATCGTATATTGAATCGATAAAATTTATTGTTAATAAATAACTCTCTGATATACATTGCTTTATCATTGATTGAATTCCATAAGCGCACTTTGCCGGTTTTTGGCGAAGAAAACTGGAAAATATAATAATATAACTACAGGTTATTATGACCCTCCAAGAGTTATCCACAGGTAATAATCAATTTATAATCCTCAAAAAATAAATTACTCAAAATCAGGTTGTGTATAACTCTTGGGATGGGCTTAATAGAAAGTCTCTCGAAAATATGTTCAAACATGAGCATTTTTATTTGAAAAGAGCTTGTTTTAATGGGCTTTTTAAGGCCAGAAGAATAACTTATTTAATACAAATCTTGATTTATCAGCAATTAATTTATTCAGGTTAAGCGATTTTTTTTATATATGTAAAAATAATGATTGACAACGTATTATAATATTTGATATTATAGCCTCGTCGAGACGCCATACTGGTAATTATTGGTCTTTTATCACGGCGCTAACTTGCTTAACTAAAGTGAATACGGGATAAAATATCTTTTCCGGCTGGCGTGAATTTTCCTTCCTATGTTTTTTTTCTGAGTTGAGGGGTCTCATAAATGAGGAAGACCCTTTTTGGTTGTGTATTTATTAATTGCTATTGGAAGTTATTACATTTTCTCTGGCTTCTTTCCTTTAATCCACAACAAAATCGGTCTTGATTGTGATCAATGTATAAATTCATGATATGCAATTACTTATATATTGAAGAGGCTTGTTGTATAAGTTATTATTTATCATGCTTTTAAAGGAGGTTTAGAATAAAATAGCATAACTATTAGCGGTTATTGCGAAAAACGGGAGTCTATCCGTTTTTGAGCGGCTCTTGAGTAGTTGTCATAATAATGTTCTGATTGGCGATTCGTAGAAACCAGAAAATAGTTGCTTCTATGAAGAGCAAACATGATAAGGAACGAACATATTTTGACAATCGCTCTAACAAATTTTTCGTTGATAATCACGCGAACAAGAGCGTTTTTATGCAGACTTTCTAATGGAAGCACTGAATTGCTTGCGCATATTATGAGGAGTAATATTCATGCAGGAAACTGTTCTTTCTTCAATTAAACCGAAAAAGCGACGACGACCTTCAGCTGATGAACTGCAACGCCGGGAAAGATTAAAAGTATATCTGACCCGTGAATGGAAGATTGATGAGCCTGTAGCAAAATCTTTTGCCAAAAAACATGCTTTTCTGTTGGTGGATGAAATATTATTATCTTTAAAAAACTTAACCCGCTACTTCAAAAAACTGCATTTAGGCCATTACGGGTATGATATAGAACCGCGAGTTCTTCGAAGAGCCTTGAATCATACTCTGCGTAGATTCGCCCGCAGCCAAAGTCCTCTATCGGATAAACAACTAGGTTATTTTCTTCAATTGGCTCGAGATGAAGTGGCCAGTAAGGTAACCTCCTGGTATGATCCGGGTTCTCCTCAGGAAAGAGAAAAAGTTCTCTTCCCCTTAAAACAGGCTTTGGTCTATGAAGATGACGAAGCCATGAAAAAACGCCTTATGTTCATCTATACCCTATTTGTAAAAAAAGGCATGCGTATAGCCAAGCAGAAGGTGATCCAGGCTTGCACAAGTGATTCCTTGCTCTTTCCACACCGAAGAGTGGTGGAAGATGCTCTGGAGACGCTCAGAGGCGCCTACGAAGCCCTTGGATTCATCGAAGGAGAACTCTTTATAACGCCCGATTATATTTCAGTTAATTAGAGCGATTCGCAAAATTATTTTTTATTTATCATCAAATATCCCCTCCAAAAAGCCCATTTTCATGGGCTTTTTGTTTTTTCAAGTTTGATTATTAAGGTTGATAATCAAAAAACTCATATTTACCTTATCTTCAATCAATAGGTAATGCGCATCTTATTTCATCAATACAGTTGCTTATAATGCATATTATAAATTATTATTGCATTATTGTTTATAATGTTATGCTTGACGCCGATAATCTTTCTTTATATGTTTAAACGGCGCGTTGTTCTGTGACCTGAAAAATTATTTGTATTAATATTTTATACGAGGTGTATTATCATGCGTTTTATGTATTACTCATTGGTATTGTTATTTATTTGTTCTTCTTGTATTGCCCTGGCAGATGATGATGTGATTGGGATTGAGCAATACCAGCAGCATCGCCTGGTAAAACGGTCATACGAGCGCTTTCTGTATGCCAATGAGATGTTGCTGAAAGCTGGTGATATCGAGGTAATCAAAGAAGCCGTGCAGGATGCAATTCGATACGCCACCAATAAGGACGAGAACCAACAGACATTGAACGCCATTGAATCGGCCATGAAACGTTTACCGGTTGACGGTGAGGCGCACCGGGAAGCCATGTTGGCATGGGGCAAAATGTTGACCCGTCTGCATCGATGGGACCTGGCGAAACCTTTTTTCCAGGACGCTATCAGCAATAACTGGCATAACGCCATGCTGCGTTATAGTGAAAGTTTAATCGAAAGCGGCCGCATGGCTGAATCATGCATCCTGGAATTCAACCGCATCGCCGGTCTGGATAAATACAAGAACTACCTGGGCGCAGAGGAATCTCTGGAGATATTCCTGACCCTTCTGCGCATGGCCAAGAACCATGATCCTTCGATATCAGTGGTGGATGATGTGTCCCAACGCCTGGATGATATCACTGATAAGCCGATATTCACCCGAATCGCCAAAGCACTGTGTATGGCAGAAGATGGATACCCCGATGAAGCGGTTAGCATATTGGATGAAATCGATGTTCTGCTTTCGAAAAAGAAAGAACACCGCGAGTACAAGCACATTCCCCTCTACAAAGCCTCCATCCTATACAAGCAAGGCGTGAATTTCCCCGCCGCTGAAGCCGCTTTCACCAAATTCATGAAACGCAATGAAGGCAAGGATGAAAAGATCATCGCTTCGGCGCTGAGGCTGGCGCGGGATCTCTTGATTCAGCGAAGAAAGATGGAGAATATGGATGAATTCGCTTCATTTTTGATTGAAAGCGACTGGTTCAAAGATGATTCGATGAAGCAGGATTTACCGGTTGAAAGCGTTGCCAGTTTGTATGATATGCAGCAAATAGGATTGGTGAATAGCGGTAAAGGAAAAAAAGGATTGGAGATATGCAGGTTTGTTATGGATAATTTCCCAGGCACTCTGGCAGCCGCAAACTGTTCGCAAATATATTTCCATTCAATATCTTCGACAATGCCTCAAGATAAACTAGTTGAATTCTATCAGCAAATTCTGGATCAAACCGATGATGACACTTTGAAAGCAATTGTCTATTATTATTTATCTAAAATTTCCAGAAAAAACGGAGATATCGATACGGCTCTTGAACATATCGAGGAAGCATTAGGATATGTCAATCCTTACAAGAAAGGTATTCAGGAAAATCTTTATGACACCTGTATAGATTTTAAAGCCAGGATAGAAGAAACCAAAAAAACATTTATCAATTGATATGACAAATGAAGCGCCTTTATTAAACTGATTCAGCTCCATTGGATGGCTTGGTTATGAGGATGGAATTTTTGGTTGGTTTGGATTGATCCTGATAGTAGGTTGATTGCATTTTTTCTGTGAAACTTTCGATTTGTTTTTTATGAACTATATTTACGGTTGATCCCCCGAATCCGGCGCCGGTTAAGCGGGCGCCTATGGCGCCGTTTTGTAATGCCAGTTCTACTAGTTGGTCTAATTCTGGACATGAGATTTCGAAATCATCCCGTGCGCTTTGGTGTCCAAGGCGCATGCATTTTGCAAAACTATGCATATCCTGATTGAGCAACAAATCCTGACTTTGTTCAACGCGCTGCCCGTCGGTAACAATGTGCCGGTATCGTTTGCCGCAGTGAAATTGTTGATTGGCGTCTGCTGGAATGGAGCAATCGTTGAGAATATCAAGCGCTGCCTTCTCGTTAGCTAATATTGAAATAATCTCTTCTAAATCATAAGAATCTTGCAGGGCATGTTGGATTAACTGATTGAGGTCGTCGTAAGTATAGGAATGAGGGGGGTGCAATAAGTCGCCCAGGCGGTTGATTGAAATGGGTTTTCCTGATTTGTCGAGATAATTATTTAATAGCAGTTTGGCCAGTTGGCATTCGGCTGACCGGAGGTTGTAGGCTTGCAGCGCTCCTTCGGTTTTTTTGGCCTGGACTCCACTGTCGCATATCACCACTGAATAATCGGGATGCCAGGGAACCGGATTGGCTTTAAGAGGGAAGAAATCGATTTTGAGTAAATGATCGGCGCGACCCAAGAGGCAGGCGGCCTGATCCATGCCTCCACCACGGGTTCCTACAAACCATTCCGCCTCCGCCATCCACTCAGCCAGCACGTGGGGATCGTAGGTGATTTGATTGGCATGCAGCAAAGCCAGGGCTGAGGCCACTACCAATGCGGATGATGAGGATAGCCCTGATGCGGGCGGGATATCCCCTGATAGGAAAATATCACAACCACTGAGGTCATTGATTTGATCATCTTTGCAAATATTTGAAATGACGCCCTGGATGCCTGCTTTGACGTAGTTGACCCAGTGTCCCTGGGTATGTTTGGGGATAGAGTGGCGAAGATCAAAAGTGATTGACTCATTCTGGTGATGAGAAGATATGGCTTGAATTGTTTGATCATCTCTGGCGCATCCCGCGATAACGATGCAACGGTCAATGGCCATAGGCAGCACTGGCAGTCCATTGTAGTCGGTATGCTCGCCCAACAGGTTTACGCGTCCGGGAGCGCGGATGATGAAAGTTGGCGTTTTTTGGAAGGATTCCTGGAAAGAGCGTTCTGTTTCCATGAAGATGGGTTTTGTGTTTTTAGTCATTATTTTTTAGTATCGACCTTACCTTATAATAGGCGGTTTAATCAAGGGCTGAGCGCAATGCGCTCTTGCCCTTGCCGCCCACCTGGTCGTATCCCGGCGTGCTGATTTTTATCTACATCTTTTACTTCAATAAGATCGCCAAAGGAAACGTCATATAAATAATATTCCTTAATAATATTTATTGGTAACGATTATCCAATAACTGTAGGGGTAACCCTTGTGGTTACCCGATTATGAATCCTATTTGGTTTTTGCAATTATCGAGCCTACGGGCTAATCGGGCGCCCATAAAAGGTAATGTCATTAACTTAAGGAATTTCATCCTATCAGTGGTGGCTTGATCAAGGGCTGAGCGCAATGCGCTCTTGCCCTTGGCACCCATACTCTCCCGGTGGGAGAGGGGATTCATGCATCCTGGGTAGTCGGATTACTGTTTCTTTTCTGTTTGAAAATTATCAATCCCAAAACTGTTAAAGCGGCGTTGAGGATTAAAATTTCGTAGCCAAACTTATATCCCCCGAACCATTCTTCTGATTTCAGGTAAAAAAGGTACGAAATGGCAGGAGATAATAATGCGATGAATGGTACGAATGCATCTCTCACCCGTATTCGGGTGAAAATGCCAAGTACATATAATCCCAACAATGGTCCGTAGGTATAGCCCGAAGCTGTAATAAAGGCGCTGATGATGCTGGCGCTTTTTATCTGATGAAAACTTATGACCAGCACATACAAATAAAGAGCGATGCCTAAATGAATCATGCAGCGCTTTGTTATGTTATTGTCATCCTTTTTGGAGAAACCCAGAAAATCGATGCAGAAAGATGTGGTCAGCGCTGTCAGCGCCGAGTCTGAACTGGAATAGGCGGCGGCGGATATTCCGATAAGGAAGAATATTCCAGCGGCCAGGCTCATGTGATTTATGGCCAACAATGGATATAGGTCGTCTTTGTTTCCCGGAATGGGAATGGCTTTGATATCAGCGTACTGCACCAGAAGAAGACCCAGGTACAAAATAATAATATTGGCCAGGAGCAACATAACCGCAAACCAAAACATATTCTTTTGTGATTCGCGCAGATTACGGCAGGTAAGGTGCTTCTGCATCATGCTTTGATCGAGTCCGTTGGTCACCAGAGTCATGAAAGCCCCGGTGAATACATATTTGAAAAAGTTCTGTTTTGAATTCCAATCCCAGATAAACATGGTGGATTGGCTGAAATCCAGGAAATTCTGTACATGACCAACAGCCGATAAGTGGAGTTCTTTTCCGATCACATAGATGCTGATGACAACTGACAGCAATAGAAAAGTGGTTTGTAGAATATCTGTATATACAATGGTCTTGATCCCCGAACGGTATGTGTATAACCATATTAGAAGAATGGTTATTAGAACAGTGACGTAAAAAGGTATGTGATATGCATTGAAAAAAGAAATTTGCAAAACGCTGGCCATCAGGTAAAGTTTGAAAGCTGATGTCATGCTTTGCGCAATGAAAAAAGAGACCGCTCCGGTCTTATAAGACCAAAAGCCGAAGCGTTGATCGAGAAAAGTGTAAATCGATACTAGATTTAATTTGTAATATAATGGAAGTAAGACAATAGCAACCAGCGCGATTCCTAAAACGTATCCGATGACAAGTTGGAAATAAGCGAATTGGGTGACGGAGACTTCGCCGGGCACGGAAATAAATGTGATGCCCGATAACGCCGCACCTATCATGCCGAAAGAGACCAGAAACCAGTGTGAACTGCGGTTGGCGATGAAGAATGCGCTTGAACTACTGTCTTTGGATGTGAAATATGAAATAACCAGCAAGAAAACAAAATAACCCAATACTATAAAAATTGCCAATCCCGGTCCCATATCAAGCCTCACTAATCTCTTCCAACAATAACCGATTCGATATTCAGGAAACCGGCAATTTTCTGAATAGTATCCGCATGGCGCCCGATGCCCAGTGCATAATGGTGGGTTGGTCCCTCTGCTACCCAGCGTTTTAAGAATGTGCGGATATCGGGTTTGAAGTATCCTCTGGTGTTGGTATTTCCGGTTGGAGGGATTGGGCCGTGCATCGATTCTCCCTCGCCAATGACAAATTTGAATTTACCCTCATAGGTGCTGGTTATACCCAGCATGGTTATGGGACCTTCTTTTATTTTGAACTCGACGCTCGCTCCACAACCGGGTTTGCCGTGATATTTAAGCAGGCTTCTTAAAACCGGACGGCCTTCAGCGATATTAATGTGATGCGGCCCGTCATGCCCCACCAGAACGAATCCTTCCTTGAAATCGATAGGGTGGAATTCAGCGAAACTGCCTCCGATATCCAGGCGATCCATTATCAACATGGCAATGCAGGTCTTCAGGTCTAACTCTCCGCACATGGGAAATCCGGCGGCGGTTAACATCGAGTTGCCTACTATGAAGTTTGTCACCATTTTTCTCAACTCTGAATCGGGTTCACCTTCATAATAATAGGCCAGACCATCCAGTTCTTTTTCCCCGATAAACTTTTTTAGGGCAGCAGAAACCTTGGCGGCGGTTGTTAAATCTTCGTCAGTCAATTTGCGCGTGATTGGATCGGATTTTGGTTCGGGAGTATCGAAAAAATCCAGAATCCTGGCCGACTCGATTTTGATTTCTGCATCAGTAATATTTTTGTAATGCCGGTAAACATCATGCGGCTCAGTCTGAACGATATGACAGCCGAAACCAGCTGTGAACATGGCGGGATCGGAGTGCATATCAAGCATTGCTTCCAGAACATGCCCCATCATACCGATTCGGGCGCCTTTGAGATCGTGCATGACTTTGGCGATTTGACAAAAATCGGAGATCTCCGCATCGGCGATTGGATCATTTTCCAATACTCCTAAAATACAATGCGGCGCCTTTTTCCCCATACGTATGGCGACTCCGGTGAATTCTGGAACTGAGCATAAATCATCATTACACAGTTGCATGTAAGTCGATGCTTTTTTATAATCCAAAGACTGCAACGGCTGGAGCGCCACCAATACAATGGGAACATCCATTTCGCGTATGATAATTCCAAAGGTGCTCGAAGTGGCGTAGGTCAGCATATCGCAAAATATCAAATCCAGATTCGCCGCCTTTAGTTTTGGCAGCATTGCATAAGCGCTTTTGGCGTTATCGGTGATGCCGAAATCGGTCACGGTTACATCGTACAAGCTCAATTTTTTGATAAAAATATCTTTCTTCCTGTTCAGTTCATCCAACAAACCATCAAACTGAGGCCAATAGGTTTCGTGGCCAACTCCGAAGACGCCGATGTTGGCCTGCAACGGTTTTCTTCTAGGAATAATTTTGCTTGTCATTAGTTAAACAATCTTTCTTGATTTGCAATGCTTTTGGATGGCTTCGTTCTGGATCGATCCCAGTGGGATTGAAGCCATGTAGGGGCAATCCTTTATGGTTGCCCGATTACGATTATACTTTGGTGTATGCAATACTCTGGTTGTTGGATAGATCGGGCGCCCATGAAGGCAATGTCATTAAGTTAAGGAATTTCATCCTATCAGTGGTGGCTTGATCAAGGGCTGAGCGCAATGCGCTCTTGCCCTTGCCACCCAGCCATTAAGTTAAACAATTTCACTCTATCGTTAGTGGCTTGATCAAGGGCTGGACACATTGCGCTCTTGCCCTTGGCGCCCATTGATTATGATTTCACGTTGGTGTATTCAATACCTAGGACGTGGGATAGATCTGGCGCCCATGAAGGACGCCCCTACAAATATCCGATTATATACAATCCTGATTTAGACAAAATTAATCATGATATATCATCCGCCGCCTAACACTGCGGGGGCGGGGACGTCTCCGCCGTAGCGGGTTATGTCTCCCAGGCTGCGCAGGCCGTTGGATGGTTGGTATAGGGAATTATTGGCGGCCTGGATGTTGTTGAGGTATTTGACTTGCAGAGGCCAGTGGACGCCGCCGGAATCGGTTCCGTCGGGGCCTTGCGAGGTGAGGCCGAAGCCGTTGGGCAGGTCTCCGACCGGAACTCCGGCGCTGCTGGCGCCCCATTTGACTCCCCAGTCGCCCCGGTAAGAGACGTAGACGTAGGAGGGATGAGCGCGGTTAGCGCTGAAATCCTGCCAGAAGCGTTGCGGGATGAAGGGGTCTTCCATCATGACGGTGGAGAGATAAGCCACTGGAGTGGTTAGTTCGATGCAGTTGCCGATGTGATTGGATGTATTCCATACCTGCCCGTTGCGGATAGGCCAGGGGAATGCGTTATTATCGAGCCGGTAACTGTCGCAAGCTACCGCGATGGAGCGCATGTCGCTGCGCACCCGCGCGATCTGCGCCCGCACCTGCGCGTTGAGGAAATTGGGAACCGCTATCGCCGCCAGGATGCCGATAATGGCGACTACAATTAGTAATTCGATCAAAGTGAAGGCTTGCTTTCTCATGGTGAATATCCTGCTTGAATTGATGGATGAATTAGATTCTACAGGTTTCATACTAACATATTTTACGGGATGAAATGAAGAGGGGATGTGAAAATATCGGAATATTTATCGCGAGCAGTCCTTTTTATTGACTGTCTTCAGGCGCAGCCAGGTAGCCCAGGTTGTTCAAAGTTGTTTTTAATATCTCCAGCTGATTTTCAAATTGGTTAAGGAGAGATTTAACTTGTTCTAAATGGTTGGTTTTGGCTGCTGTTTCAATTTGGAATGCGAGTTCCCGCAAGACTCCTGCACTCATATTGGCCGAGGCGCCTTTCAGGTTATGGGCTTGATGCTTAATTCGAGCCGCGTCTTCATGCTGCATAGTTTCCCGGATTGCAGCGATCTGAAGCGGGATGTCGTCGAGAAATATGGCGATCACCTCTTGGGCGAGTTCTTCATCCCCCAGCAGACGATTCATGAAATTGGCTTGGTCGAAGATATTATCTTCCCGGTTCGTTGGCATGATGGTATCATTTTGGCGCTATACGTCAGATTTGGGAAGCCATTTCTCCATCATGTCAACCAGAATCTTGGAATTGACCGGCTTGGAGACATAGTCGTCCATGCCTGAAGCGAGACATTTTTATCGGTGATCTTGTTGGTTAAGATTGTAGCGAGACAGGCTCCCATCCACGCTATACCAAGAACAATTGTTACTTTAAGAAGAACGGCCAGGATGAAATTGATTTCTGATGAGTACGATGAGAAATCATTCATTCTATTTCCCTGTTAGAGAAGTTTATATAATAACTTTCTTATTCAAAGACTAAACGTGATAATAAACGAACATCATTTTGAGAATCGCTCTATTTTTTGCAATTTTTTTAACAATCTGAAGAGGTCAATTGGCGTATGCAATGGGCAAGCGCTATAGTATGATGAGTCGGCTAAAAGTGGATGTAGGACGAAACTCACACTATATTTCGTATGAGTCAACCTTGAATATCTACAAATTGTTGAAATCATGAAAGCAGTTTTTAACTTTTTACTGTTTCGTCATAGTATAAATATGTTAAAAAAGCCCAACATAAATATTGCCGTTAAAGTCATTGCGCGTGAGTTGCAGGTTGCCAAGTCGCGTGTTTCCAAACTGGAGCGACGAAACCGTCTTCTAATTACGGCGATTTCGTTGTGTGGAACCGCAATTATATTGGTGATTGCGTTTCTTATCACCTTTATGCTATCTTCACAAAAATCCCTTACCGCCCGGCAATACATTGTTACCGGAGATGACGGTGAATACCGGGTGATACTTGGATCATCAGCAATTACTATTCTGGATAAGATGCAGAATCCCCGCGCCCATTTCGGCGTGGGTGTGGAAGGTTATCCCTTACTGAAATTCTTCGATGACCAGGGTCGAATGCGTTCGGTATATGGTTTGAAGGAAAGCGGCGTTCCGCATATTTCGCTGTTTGATGATCATGAGAAGCGAAGGGGCTTGATCGGATTGGACAATGAAGGGCTGATGAAGATTGATCTGTTTAATGAAACCGGCCAACAGGTTGAATCATACGGACTCTATCCACAGAGCTGGGTGAAGAGTCTGGAAAATAAAGCAAACAGTGATTCCATAGAGCAAGCGTCGCCGTAATAAATCAATTGATGGGTCGATCAGGCATAAGCCATCCTAAATTGCTATACAAAAAAAACTTAATCATTATCCAGCACTTCACGTATTTTGGTTGCCATATCCTGTATTGAAAAGGGTTTATGAATAAAATTGACCCCTTCTTCCAGTACGCCGTGATGAGCGATGACATTGGCCGGATAGCCGGACATGAAAAATACCTTCATATCTGGGTGAAGTGAAAGAATGTTTTGGGCCAGATCCCAACCATTCATTTCTGGCATGATCACGTCGGTCAGCAGCAGATGAATCTCACCGGCGTGTTTTTCTGCCAGTTCGATGGCCTCACTCGACGATCCCACAGCCAGAATCCTATAGCCAAGTTCTTCGAGCATTTTTGTACTCAACATCAGTAGCGACGGTTCATCTTCAACCAACAGGATAGTTTCTCCGCCGCTGAGATCCAATTCCGTTGTTCTCTCAGTTGGTAACGTTCCGGCTTTGTCCCTGTACCTGGGCAGATATATTTTGAAGGTAGTTCCCTGGTGCGGTTCGCTGTATACGTAGACGAATCCGTGGTTTTGCTTAACGATGCCGTAGACGGTGGATAATCCCAGACCAGTGCCTTCACCAATGTTCTTGGTAGAGAAGAAAGGTTCGAATATTTGAGCAAGAGTTTCCTTATCCATGCCGCAGCCGTTATCGCTCACAGCGAGTAATACATATTCTCCGACGACAAATCCAGCATGTCCGGCGCAGTACGTTTCATCAAAGAAGCAGTTATCCGTCT
Source organism: bacterium (assembly GCA_963662285.2). GTDB lineage: Bacteria > Hinthialibacterota > Hinthialibacteria > Hinthialibacterales > Hinthialibacteraceae. Next base: position 103,290 of record CAXXMV010000006.1, on the reverse strand, counting down.
CGATAGTAATCTTCCCCACTTCGGTTATGGCATCGCGGGCATTGACGCACAGGTTCGTCAGAATCTGATCAACCTGGCTGGTATCCATCTTGATAGACCATAGTTCCGATCCTGGCATCCAGGCCAGGGTTATATCTTCACCAATGAGCCGGCGCAACATTTTGAGTATTACCTCAACCGCGTCATTCAGGTTCATGACTTTGGGTAAAACGGTCTGCTTACGGGCAAAAGCCAGCAGTTGCCGGGTAAGATCGGCGGAACGTTCGGCGGCTTTCACGATTTGCTGAAGATCTGCATGGAGTGGTTGTGAAGAATCCACCCGTTTCTGGGCCATCTCTGCGTAGCCCAGAATAACTGACAGCATGTTGTTGAAATCGTGAGCCACTCCGCCTGCCAGCCGTCCTATGGATTCCATCTTCTGCGCTTGGGCTAACTGCGACTGTAGTTTTACGCTCTCTCTCTCGGCCTGGTTGCGCTCGGTGATGTCGTACCCCAGGCCGATGATGGCGCCGTCGGGCAAGCGGAAATCCGCCCAGACTTGTTCAACAGTAGAACCCTCCTTGGTTTGGAGGGTATATTCCCGGAATGAGCCGTCAGCCAGTTCTAATGCCATGTAGACTTGCTTCTGAATCTCTGGATCAGGATAAAACAAGGCCATGGGATTATCCGCAGCGTTAACTTCTTCAGCAGTCCACCCCAATCGTTTGACGCATTCTGCATTCCAAATCAGGCACTTGCCGCTCTCGTCGAAAGAATCAATCATGACCGGGGCTTGATCAATGATGGTCATCAGTTTGTCTTGACTTTTTCTGAGCTCCTCCTCGGATCGTTTGCGTTCTGTGATATCATGGGCCACACCCTCCACTGCCACGATTTCCCCATTTTCATCTCGAACTGCGCTTTCCGAAACCTCTAGCCAGTGTATGTCGTTCCCCTTTGCGAAAATCTCGAGTTCATACCTCGGTTGCTGTATTCCACGTAGACTTAGCGCTGAGAATTCAAGAGATTTCTGATTTATGGGATTGTCGGTAAGATAGGTCGAGAAATGCTTGCAGAATTCTTCCTGGGTGTAGCCCAGGACTTTGGTGATTGACGGCGATACGTATTCGAAGACTCCGTTAACATTAAGCCGGTATAGAAACGTTCCGATCAAGTTGCTGACGAGGCGTTGGTATTTCTCGTTGATTTCCTTGAGTTGTTCCTGCAACCGGTAATCGCCAGTCACATCCCGGAAAACCAGAATAACGCCGTTTATAGCGTTATCGACGCCCCGAATGGGAGCGGCGGAATCGGCGATCTGGTATTCCGTTCCATCTTTTCTGATGAGCGAAGTGTGATTGGCTAGTCCAACGATCTCGCTGCTTTCCAGCACTTTTTTTACCGGATTGACTGCAGGTTCCCTGGACTTGGCATTGATAATATTGAAGACTTCAGTCAGTGGTTTGCCTTGCGCTTCTGCAAGCATCCAGCCGGTGAGATTCTCGGCAACCGGATTCATGTGGGTGATAGCGCCTTCGGTATCTGTGGAGATTACGGCGTCTCCGATAGAGTTGAGGGTGGTATACAGGTTTTCTTCGCTCTTCTTCAGTTCTGCGATTCTCTCCTTTATTACCAAACTCATGCGATTGAAACTACGCGCAAGCATAACCTGTTCATAAGAACCTTTTTCCTCAATTATTCCGTCCAGTCGGGCTGATGCGATTTCTGTTGTTTCATTAGTTAGATTACTGAATGGTTTAGAAAGCAGGTTGGCAAACATATAACTGAAAATGGATCCAATAATCAGAAATCCCAAAGCAAGAAACGCCGAGTCTTCAATACTTTGATTTAGCAACTGATCAATTTCTGATAATTCGGCGCATGCGCCGAATAAGTATGGTCTTCCATGTCTGTCTCGGAAGGGAATCAGGACGCTCTTGAGCTTACCCCATTTGTCAATAATGATCTGATATTGTGGTTCCTGAGTTGTAAAAGCCTGCTTGTAGGCATCGGGATTGGTATGAATTTCGAAGAACTTGGCTTGTTTTTGGTTGTTTACATTTTTGTCAGGAGAGGTGGATGATGTGAAAACGATTTTTCCATTGACCTTCATCAGACTCCATAAGTATTCTATATCAAGATCGACGCAGAGTTTGTTATACTGGTCAACAATTTGATCATACTCTTTTTTTGAAACAGAAGTGGAATCGACAATACGGTCGTGATAATCCAGCGGCAGGATTGCCTGAGCCATTTTTGCAGAAACATAAAGTTTCTCATCAATGCCTTTCATCAATAATTTCCGTTGCATGACATAACTTTGGTATGAATAGATGGCGGAAATCAGTACAACTAAAACAAGCATTAGTATAAAAACTCTATATTTTATTTTCATAGTTCGCTCATCTCAACAGGCGAAGTATATCCTGGCAGCCTCTGGCTAATACCGTCAACAGGCAATATAACAAAGACTAGGCCAGGGAGATAACATAAGAAAAAATTAAACTGCGAGTAAGATTATTCTTGAAAAAAATGGACGCTCTCTTGGACTTTATCATTATTATGAGATACAAGTCAAGAACAGAGCCATCCGTTATAACAGGTGGTTGCCTTTTTGCAAGATAAGCAGGAATTATGGTTATGATGAGTTTTACTTATGTATTACGTTCTGCAAAGTTACCGCCAAATCTTCTATGACGTATGGTTTGCTGATTACTCCGCAAAATCCATATTTTTTATAATCCGCCATTATTGGATCATTAGAGTAGCCGCTGGAAACAACGGCTTTGACTTGTGGATCAATTGCTAATAGTTTTTGTATGGCTTCCTTACCTCCCATGCCTCCGGGGATTGTTAAATCCATAATGACCGCATTAAATCCATTACCGGATTCGAGTGCGTCCAGGTATTTTTCAATGGCTTTGTATCCATCCTCGGCAAAGTCAACTTCATAACCGATATGTTCGAGCATCATGCCCGCGACATCTCTGATCATTTTTTCATCATCCATGATCAATATACGCCCCTGGTCTGTTAAGAGTTCTTCCTGGACTGTTTCTTGAGTCGCCAAACTCTCTTTGAATGAACGAGGAAGATGAATAGTAAATGTTGTTCCTGCTCCGATTTGGGATTCTACGGTTATATCTCCCTGGTGATTTTTTATGATTGAATATGTTGTGGCTAATCCTAATCCACTACCCTTCTGTTTTGTGGTGAAATAGGGATCAAATATCTTTTGCAGGTGATCCTTGGGAATGCCAGTTCCCTGGTCTTTGATCGAGAGTTTTACATAATCTCCTTCCTGTAGAGAAGAGTCGTGCTTTTCATCTTTATACGAAATGGCGATATTCTCTCCTTTAATATAGATAGTTCCACCTTCCGGCATAGCTTGATCGGCATTGATAACCAGGTTTTGGATAACCTGGCTGAACTGACCTTTATCAACCTCAACTTGCCAAAGGTTATCAGGAAAATCAAAATCATAAGTAACATTCGATCCTCTGAGGGAAAAAGCCGCTGTTTCTTTAACCAGGTCAACAACATTCGCGCTTTCTTTGACCGGCGCCCCGCCTTTAGAAAAAGTGAGCAATTGTTGAGTCAGGTTTTGCGCTCGATTGGTTGCTTTTTCCGCTTCATATAAACACTCGTTAATTTTTTCCGGTGAATCGGAAAGTGCTTTTGCTAATGATATATTACCGACGATTGCCATTAGAAGATTGTTGAAATCATGCGCAATTCCTCCAGCGAGGATTCCAACTGATTCCAGTTTACGGGCTTTCAATAATTCTTCCTCTGCACGCTTGCGGTCGGTCAGATCCAGGCCGAAAGCCCAGTTCTGTTTGCCTATGGAAATGAAACCCCATGAGATATTCTTCTTCGACCCATCCTTACAAGTAACCACAACTTCCATCGGCTCAATTTCTGATTTTGTCTCAATGGCTTTCTCAACCTTGCGTTGCCATTCAGCAACGATTTGCCTGCGGTAGGTTTCATCGGGATAGGCCTTGGGCCACCAATCTGCCACAGTTGGCGCATCCTCCAAGGTATACCCGAATAATTTTATGAACGTGGGATTGATGTATTCGGCTTTCTGCTCTATTCCAACCGACATGTATATTGCCAATGGCGATGTTTCAGCTATTGTCCGGAATTTTTCCTCGCTATTTCGCAATGCCTCATCGGTCTGCTTGCGCTCGGTGATGTCAGATGCAATGCCGCACAAGTAGATGGCTTTCCCATATTCATTTCGTACTACTTGCGTCCGGCAATCCATAACGACTTTGCGGCCATCATAAGTCAGGTTTACCACTTCACCACGCCATGAACCATCTCGAAGAGTATTTTCTAAAATTTCTTTTTGGGTAGCGCCTTGTTCAGGATCTTCCCCATAGATATTCGTGGTTTCCCCAATGAATTTATCCATTGATTCGCCCAATATACGGCTCTGCGCGTTATTAACATAAGTTATAACACCAGAAAGATCAGTGATCGTTATGTGTTCATCAATCTGATCAAGAACAAGAGCCTGCATCTTAAGTTGAGCTTCCGTCCTCTTGCGCTCGGTTATGTCTATTCCTAAACCGACTATATATGGTTTCCCATCGAATTCTTTACGTAATCCGTTGAAATAATAGGGAATGCGTATACCATGTTTTGTTACCAATTCCGCTTCAGCCTCCGCCGCGCCCTCATGTAAGACCTTCAACATTCGCTCTTCAATGAGTTCCCTATCTTCGCCTTCGAAGAAATCCGTACCATACCTGACGGCCAATTCCTCATTGCTGTAGCCTGTAACTTTCTCCCATTCCTTGTTCCATCTGATAAATCGCTTTTCATCGAACACATAGAACAACCCCGGCATACTGTTTATGTAGTCTTCGGACAATTGCTTCTCAATCCGCAGCGCTTCCTCGGCCTGCTTACGCATCAATGCTACGGCTAAATGACCCGCGATTGTTTCGAGCGACTGGATTGCATCGAAACTGAAGCAATTCTTCCTGAAGGCGTTCAGTTGCAGAATGCCGACAATCTGTTGATCGCCGTGAATGGGTATCAGTGCAACCGAGCCGTAGCCTTCGTGGATACACTGGTTGCGTGGATGAATCCGGGGATCATCTGATTCAGGTAGATCGAGAAGCGGAAATGAATCATTGGTCCAAAAACTCCCTCTCGGAGTGCAAGACGGATTCGACGGATCCGTCTTCCCCGAAATGACCAAGCCGCAGGTGCATTCCAAACTGACCTTGCCATCGGGGCCGCGACAGATTCCACCTTGCGGATCGCGCACCAGTAATGTGTTTTCTGTAAGCAGGAAATCATTCGAGAAACCATGTTGCACGAAATACGGGAAGTCTTCTTCTGATTTCAGACGGATTCCTACGGCATCGCAATTCGTAACCAGATTGATGGCTTCAAGGACACGCTGGATAGCCTCATGTAATCCCGCTGACTCGTTAAGAATGGAAAGCACTTCTGAGGAAAGTTGCCGATAAGTTTCCGCACGCTTGAGCTCGGTTATATCTCGCGCAACCCCTAGAATCCCTACCGCCTGATCAGATTCGTCGCGCAGGAAAACCAATTTTTCCTCTGTCCAGATGGTTGAACCGTCTTTACAGAATTGCTCGATTTCCAGCGTCCGTGACCTGTGCAAGTCCTTATTTTCGGTCGCTTCTATGGCAAGTTCTTCCGCAAATACCTTCATAGCGTAATCGTAAGATGCAGGGGTAATCATCTGCTCGATAGTCTTTGAAATATGCTCTTCAACAGTAAAACCTATTAGTTGTTTAATAGAAGGACTGATGTAGGTATACCGAAGATTCATATCAGCAGTCCAAATAACATCGGTTACATTCTCCGCCAGGATTTTGTATTGTTGTTCACTCTTACGCAATGATTCTTCGGCCTGCCTGTGTTCGGTTATGTCATTACCAATACAAAGAAGTTCGGTTGGTTGATTATTTTCATCAACAATCACCTTATTAGTCCACGAGATCCAGACGAGTTCTCCATTTTTTCGTATATTTTCATTTTCATTTACTGAATATTTATCAGGATTATTGGTAATTTGTTCCGCGATCTTACTGAGATCACGGCCAGTGCTTTCTGTTTCCGGTACTATTGTTCCAATAATCGAACGGCCAATTATTTCATCCTCTGAATAACCAAAAAATTTCTGAGCATATTCATTAAAAAATTTAATGTTCCCAGCTATATCCAATCGCAATATGATGCTGTTGGCATGTTCTACTAGTTCACGGTATTTCTCTTCGCTTTTTTCTAAGTCTATTTGCATAGATAAAGAAATAATCTGTTCATAAAGCATTTTTCCAAGAACAACAGTACATATTGGAAAAATTATCATTACCGGTATAGAGATATTAGAAATTGCCATCCATACTTTATCTGCAGGTAAGGTGAACATCCATAAAATCATGGTAATGTGAACAATTACGCCAAAGCAGTAGAGATATAAAGGAGTAATGAATTCCGGCTTGTCGCTTCTCCAATAACGGTATAAAGCGCCTAAGCCAGCCGATGTTGATAATACGCAAACTCCCATTAACGCCCCACCACCGCCAATCCCCCATATCCGGTAAGCTCCACCGATGAGAACTACAATAATCGCCGTAATGGATCCCCCCATTAGCCCGGCAATACTTGCAACGAAAGAGCGCCCATCAAAAATGATGCCTTCGGTCATCACGAATGGATTCATCATTCCCGCGATAGTTATACAGCCAAACAGGATTCCAGAGGTGATTTGATAGGGTAAGGTATCGGGCTTCCAACGCTTCAAAATGAAGGAATGACAAATGCTTAATGCCAGTAATAATGAGATATTGTTGATGAATGATATAAGCATAACTATAACATCCTAAAGTAATACAATAATATTTGCAGTTTTTATTTTTCTTTTCTTAAACAGATTAAATTATTTCTCTCCATTCAGAATTGTTCTCAACTCAGACTCTTATATATTTATTGTACCTTTTGAGAATAAATAAGTACGGTTTAATGAATATTTAGGAATAATTTATAATCCAGGTCAAAAGAATCCCTCCTGAATTCATTTATAGATTCGATAGACCGCAAAAAAAGTTAAACAGAGAACAATATCAGCAGAAAATTTGTCATAAAAAAAAGCCCTCTCCACAAAGGAAGAGGGCTTTTGAATAATTACATAATATATATTACAGCATAAAAATATGGCCTAAATCTTAATGCAGTTCCCAATGAGAGACGGAAACTGGACCGGTTGTTTCGAGAGTAACATCACGGAACCAGGTGAACTGCACGGAACCAACCTGGTGAGCGGTAACCGCCAAACCAACCAGGATCGGATCTTCCATAACCAGGGTTTGGGTGGATTGAACTTGAATCCACTCGCCATCTCCAAGGTCGTCGCGGAAGAAGATGCTCCATTCGTCGCCTTCTCTTACCAGTCTCTGGCGCGGGAATTCATCTTCCGCATATCCTTCGGTTGTGAAGGTCACGCGGTTGTTGCTGTCGCTGCTGCTGGCGCCATCCTGAAGGGCGCGCATTTGCCAACTGTACTGGCCGTCGCGGCGGCAGCGGGTGCCAAAGTTAGGTGAACCGGCTGTCAGATTCTGGCGGCCCATCATCATCCCTTTTATCCATTCGTCGGTACTGGTGCTGCGTTCGCTTTCGTCATGTTCCATATTGCATTCCATGACAAAATCACCGGAAACCGTGGTGTAAAGGAAATGGAACTGATCGGCGTTATTCCAGATATCGAGTCCGCCGCCCTGGATTTCATAGGTGTTTGTTGTTGCATCGTAGCTAGCCGATCCGAGGAGGGCATTGCCGTCTGCGTCGGTTCCAACGTTCGCGGGATCGTCAAAAATATCGGCGTGCTGGTCGAATATCTGGTCGCCTTCAGGGGCGTCCTGGATTTTCGCTATTGAAGCACCGCCTCCAATTGCATCGGAACCGAGGGTTCCCGTAAAGAGATTTACTTCACCAGCTGTTGTAGCAGTCACTTTATAGGTTAATGTTGTGATGCCATGAGGCGCGGATGCGCTCCATGAAATGGTTTGCCCTGATGCGGCGCCGCCGCTGCTGATGTCGCTGATGGTCCAGCCTTGCGGAGCTGTATCTGAGACTGATACAGTCGGTGCATCCTCATTTGGATTCGTAATGCTGATCGTAACTTCGACCGTGTCTCCATTCTTAAAACTGTTGGATGAGAATTTACGGATTGCAAATGTAGGCAATGCCGGAGGTGGTCCGAGAACCACATTATCGGCTTGGCCATAGGCGAGGACATCGTTGTCATCGTGATTGGTGATAGCTATACCATAGGCGGCAGTGTCACCCCAATCTGGGATTGTTACGCTATCGGCGATAAACCAGTCATTACCTTCATAGGATACTTCGGCGACGAACAGACCCATATCAGCAACACGGGTTACACGTAGAAAAATGCCTTCTGCAAGAGCTTCAACCTGAATCCCATCCGGATCCATTATAGCACCAGCCGGGCTTGTCGCTGAGCCGCCTTCGGAGAGACGCATTTGATTGCTAACCTGGTCACCCCAATCCGCACCGCGCAATTCTATCCAAAAATACCGTGACGAAGGATCTTCGGGTTTTTCACGAATCATGACGCCAATTTTAGCCTCATCGTTTCCGCCTGGATCAATCCATGAAACACGGGCTGAAAGACTCATGCTGCCGGATTTTTCTGTGTAGACGAAAAATCCTTCATCGTCCGCGTTCCAAATGTCATCTCCGTTGCCTTCGAGGGAGTAGACTCCATCCGCAAAAGACGCGCTGCCTTCAACCTTCATGGTTCCACGCGGGGCATCAGGTGAAAACCAATCCACTGTTTTGTCGAAAATACCTACCTGCGCAAATGCAGGAGCGACAATTAAACATAGTAATCCTGCTAATACTAAACTTTTTCTCATTGAAACCTCCCCTAAGAGTTCTGCGAAATTATTCAGATGTTATTAAAATTTGAATCATCGATATTTTTTACTCTATTTCACTCAATTATCTAATAATTTAATCCCTCCTTTCAAATTTAAATTTCTGGTAAACATAAAATTAACGTTAACTATTATAAAATATTAGAATTCCTCTTGTCTACTGTTAGATCGATTATTTAGATGGGGGGGGGGTACAACCATTATCCGATCACATTCATAAAATAAATATATTAAAACAATTACACAATATACTCATTTAGGGCTATCAGACAATTATGTTAAAAAATCAGGATATTCCCCCCCCCATTCCTGACTAAATAAACACCTAACTCTAATAAAGACTCCAGTTTTTAACCGATGTAATTTCGATCCATTCTGTGTATGCTTGATCAATTAATGTCGAAAAAACCTCTGCTGATTCACTGTTAGCGGTCGAATTAGGGTGCGAATCGCCATTAGCTCCGCCGTATTCTTCTTTAAGACGGTTTGGATGAACGGCATGATCGCTTGGATAAGCCAAGACATCAAACCAGTCAAATACGGCCACATTCATCTGCCCTATAATAGAAGCCCTATAACCATCCAGCCATTCGTTTTTCAGCCAATTATTGAAATTACGCGCCCGTTGCGCCTCCGTATCATTGGTAGCATCGGAAGGTCCGAAATGACGCGGAGGAGCGGTCACGGCGATAAACAGGATATCTGGATTTTGAGCGAATACCTGCTCCAACGGATTATAATCATTGCCGCTGCGGGTATATACGCCATCTGCATCGTTATACTTGCGGAAAACGCTCTTATAATTGGCCATTGTTTGCGAAGAACTGAAAGGGTCGCCCGGCTCGCGTCCATCGCTGGATATATTACTGATGGGGTAGCAGCTCTTAAACATGATGATCCGGTTGCTGCCGTTGCTGCAATCGAATGTTTGTATTCCAGATAGATAATCATTGAACCACATTACCCAATGGTTCATATTGGTGTTATCGCCTGGAGTCCCGCCCAAGGAATCGGGACGCCCATCGTCGGGTTGCAAATCGTCGCCGTAGTAGATATCGTTCACTTCGTCGATGTAATCTTTGGCTAATAACTGAGTTTTGAGTCCCTGGTTAAGAAAGTTATTTCCACAAGAATGATGAATGAAAACAATATCATCTTCAACAGCTGATGCTTGAGTGGGAATGATGAAAATGAAGAGACACGTAAGTAGAAATGCCGTAGTAATAGCGAATAGTTGCTTCATGATTTCTCCTGATAGGTTTATTAAATAGATAAATAATATTTAATAATATCAAAATTTGTATATCATGACTAGGTTTTTTCCGATGAAGCAGGTTGACTAGGCGTAACCATTTATGAAAGAATCCCAATACTGAGAATAAACCAGCCTATGAATGATCCTGTATTGTATTATGCGTAAAAAAATATTCATACTCGCTCTATGCACCCGCTTATGGAATCAGACGCATAGATGCAGGATATATCTGTTTGCTTTATGCATCTCATATTGCGTTAATCCATGCCATCTTACAGCTCAGATGCCTTTTCAATCCAACACTACTAACACTGCTAACAGTGAATCCGGCCCGGTTGCAAAGCGTGAGTTTTCAACTCCATTTTATTCAAACGACCCGGTTCAGGTGACGCTGAAAATCGATAGTACGTCCAACCGTGATAAGCCGGTTAGCGTTACGGAAATTATTCCAGCGGGCTGGAAGGTCGATCAGATTGGTCAAAACGGTAGAATACGGAAAGACGTCTTATTCTGGCTCATTCAAGGCATGGACGATTATACTGAATTGACCTACACGCTTCATCCCACTTCAGACGCCAGTGATACAGCCGTATTTGACGGTAAGATTAATGATCGGATTATCCTGGGAGACAGATTTCTTTCTCCTCAAACCCATAAAATTCCTGCGCGGCAAAATGGTCACTGGCGTTACTGGACCACGGAGGATAATTTACGGGAAACATGCGGCTTATGTCAACGAGGCAATGAAGGGAGAATCTGGATACGCCATGGCTCCGTCAATCAAATTAGTTGCCTGGATGGATACTCAGTAACGCGCATTCCATCACCGGGGGTATGGAAACAAATCTTTGAAAACTGCTCTAATCAACTTTGGTCGTTTGACTTAAAAGGATTGAAGAGATTTGATAACGGGATTTGGATTTCTTTCCCCATTACAGAGATTGATTTTTCCAAAGCATCCATTATTCCTACAACCCTTAACCACGTTATTATATGTCTTCCAGAGTTCCTGGCCGAATTTGACGCAGAGACTAACCAGCTTACTCATATTCGTTCTTCTGGCGATACAAAATTGGGCGATTTCACTAACGTCGTTATGTCTCGAAAGGGTGATATCTTTACTATTGGCCAGTGGGGAATCGCGAAACTGGATATGAAAGGGCGGGATTCGGCAGTTGGGGCGTTATGGACAGAGTATCTGATTCCCAATGAACTGGATGCAGCCTATCCTGGCACAATCATGGAAGATGATGCCGGAATTTTTTATATATCCGTTATATCCAAAAGTACGTCAAAGCGGATTTTAGTTCAATTTCACCAAGGCTCTTGGTCATTGAAATGCATTGATAAACAATCCATCGCTGCAGGTTGGCCCAGCGCTGAAGAAGGTTTCTGGCTTTGGAAAACATCCGCCTACTATCCGAAATTGACATTCCTTTCCGGTCCGGCCAGTAATCGTTTTGAGATGGATGTTCCCCTCCCATCTTTAACCAGCATCCAGTTACCGGTTCTGGAGCAGGGATTTCCCATCTTATATGAATCCAATCGTTCATTCTGGATCAGCCTGTCACCTGGGATTGCACGCTATGCAGTCTCGACATGGAATTCACCCAGAGCCTTGATTGATCTATCAGAACACATAACCGCAATTTGCGAAGATCCCCATGAACGTCTCTGGTTTACCACATTTAATAAACTCATTCTCAATCAAGATGAAACATGGAAACAATATCCCTTACCGTCCGGCTTCAGCACCTATCAATGGGAACCCAACGGATTGGCCTATCTTAAAAATGGGAAACTTGTTATTCGTAATATGAACAATGTTCTGCTGCTTTTCGATCCCGATAACGAACGGTTTGATGTTGTAGAACATCCGGATGGAAGGAAAGTCAGTCTGATTTTTCCCCGGTCCGATGGAACAATCTGGGTGCAATGCGAGAACGTCACCTCCACTCGTCATAAATTTATTTATAGCCTTGAAATATTCGATGGCTCAAATTTCAAATTATTCGCTGACCTTGGCGATCAATGGAACATAGAGCAATTACGTTATATATATGAGGATTCCAACGCAAACGTGTGGTTGGGAGGAATGGCGGAAGAGCGGTTAGGAGTTTTTCGGGATGGCGAATACACAACTCTGGGCGACGAATACCCCGGCGATTCAGTCATGTGCATTTTCCCCTATGACGACAAGCGACTTTGGTTTTCCGACCGTAACTCGATTTACGAATATGATGGGAAAAAGTGGTCTACGATTCGTACTAATATTGATGGCGTACCCTCAATGATTCGCAGAAAAGATAGATCAGTATGGATATCTACCTGGAACGGATTATACCGCTACGATGGCAATTCCTGGATCGAAAACTCTGTGGAAGAGGGCTTGTCTTCCTTCTGTGTTTTTAATGTTTTTGAAGACAGTCAAGAGCGTTTGTGGGCCGCCACATCGCTTGGATTGAATCTATACAATAAGGAAGCCGATTCCGATCCCCCTCTTGTTTTCCTCAATCCAAACGACAATAGTGACACCGTCTCGGTCAATGGATCCGCTAAATTCGTCTTTTCCGGCATCGATAAATGGAAATATACGCCTCAAAACCGCCTGTTATTCTCCCATAGAATCGATCATGGAGAGTGGTCTCCGTTTACTGGCGATACTGTAGCGAATTATACAAATCTACCTCCAGGATCTCATAAATTCTCGGTCAGAAGCATGGATCGAAACTGGAATCAATCTTCTGCCGTCGCTTCGTTTAGTTTCACGGTTCAACTCCCATGGTATAGAGAACCGATAGTCTTGATGCTGCTATCGCTTGGCGGCGTGATTACGGTTATGGCCTTGGCTTTCGCTGTATCGCGGCATCTAAATTTAGAAAAACTGGTCAAAGTACGCACCTACGATCTCCAGGAGGTTCACCAAAGGTTACTGATATATCAAAAACAGTTGCAATCATTCGCTTCAGAAATCACTCTGGTTGAAGAACGCGACCGCAAGCAGATCGCCGCAGAGTTGCATGATCGGATCGGGCATGGTTTGGCGGCTTGTCAGATGCAGATCGAAACCATACTTCAAGAACCTCTTGAAACTTACCCGGCGCAACTGCTAAATCGAACCTTGCAAGTACTGGAACAAACTATCCAGGATACCCGGACTTTGACTTTCGAAATCAGTCCGCCTATTTTGTATGAAATCGGATTAGAAGCGGCTTTAGAGTGGTTGATTGAACAAATGGAAGACCAATATCAAGTTAAGATTGATTTTATTGATGACGGCCAGCCAAAAGAATTGAGTGAAGATGCACGCGGCATCTTGTTCCGCTCCATCAGGGAATTACTCTTTAATGTAATCAAACATGCGGAAACGTTACACGCTCAAGTTCGCATTCAAAGAAAAAATGACAATGTCCGCCTCAGCGTTGAAGACAAGGGAGCCGGCTTCCCTATGCAAAACATGCATGAAACGGCCAGCAGCCAGAAAAGTTTCGGCCTTTTCAATATTCGCGAGCGTATCGAATACCTGGGGGGAACCTTTGAGTGCCGCTCTCAAAAAGAAAAGGGAACCCAAGTTATAATCGAAATGCCTTGCAATGCCGACAATTCGTGACTAAATGGTTGATTTTTTTAAGATAAAAGCAATCCAGTTATTTTTTTCCTGAAAAATAGGCACTTTCCCTTATTGGTTATATTTAGAAATACATAGAAAATATAACAGAGATTCAGCATCTAATCTTGTCTTTGGTATATTAGAAAAGTAACTCGTATAATTAATATGCATTGCACACTCAGACTGGATATACGTTATATATGGAAACTATTAAAGTTCTCTTAGCCGACGATCATAAGATCGTTTTAGAAGGCATCCGTCGGATATTAGAAAACGAACCGGGCGTTGAAGTAGTGGCGGAAGCCTCAGACGGTAGAGAAGCGCTGTCTTTAGTTACGTCGCTCGCCATTGATATCGTATTCATGGATATCAGTATGCCGAAAATGAATGGTATTGAAGCGGCGCGTCAAATCCTTCGAGAAAAACCAGATGCAAAAGTCATTATTCTATCCATGCATGCAGACAAGCGATTTGTTGAACGGGCATTGAAAGCTGGCGTCTGGGGATATCTACTCAAAAACCGGGCGGTTACAGAAGTAATCACTGCGCTTCAGTGCGTTAGTCAGGGAAAAATCTACCTGAGTCCGGGGATAACCAATATCGTGGTTAACGAATTCGTTAACAGCATCCACAAAAAAGAGCAGGAAAACGATAACGAGTGCCTGACCGCCCGTGAAAAGGAAGTACTCCAACTTATCGCTGAGGGCATGACAACCAAGGAAATAGCCGGAAATATGAGCATCAGCGATAAAACCGTCGATGGACACCGTCAGAAGATCATGAATAAACTAGACTTACACTCTATAGCTCAACTCACTAAGTTCGCCATCCGCGAGGGCATCTCTTCCCTTGAAAATTAAACTGCATACAGGGTGACGATAACATATTAATTATGCAATACAGGTATTTTCCATAGCAAAATTGGGGAATTATCCTGATAGACAACAGAGGCTCATTTGTTAGACTGGTTTAATGTAATGCCCGGATTAGAGCGATATAATTTTCCGGCATAAATAATTTTTTTTGGAAGAAAGGGATATATTAAGATCATGAAAAAACAAATCTTTTGGGTAGCGCTATTTATTGGAATAGCAAGCGTTTCATCGTTTGCGGTGGAAGGCGTGGTGAATGGATTTAATCTCTGGACGGTTGAATTCGATTCTTATGGACCAGAGTATGGTTATTCTATTATCGAATGGACTTATGATATAGAAAACAACTACTGGGATGCTCTGGAACAGCCTCTGGAATTACCCTTTTATCAGGGAGAAGAATACAGTGGCAGAGTCTTCGATATGGGTATGTCCATGCTTGAAATCAATGGCGAAGTTAGCGCCGTTATCGCTGTTTCAAAAGGCGAATCGCATTTTCCCAGCCTGGGAACTCAGTTCCAACATCGGAAAATGGATGAAAACGGTTTTTGGGCCATTGTACAAGATCCAATCTATACTACTCCCGCCGATGTCAGCCCCCTTGGCTTGGATCTTTACGCAATTGGCGATGAAGTTCACATGGTCTGGATTGAGGACAACGATGCCGCCGGTCCTGTCAGCAATATGTGCGAAGTTTATGACGGCGTACTTACAGTAAATGCTGACGGAACTTTAACTTTGGAAGATAACCCAACGCTGGTCTATTCCAAACTACTAAACTGGAGCGGAACATTTCCCGGTTTTGGCGGAGTAGCTGGAGTTACAGCCTGTGATTATGATGGCGATGGCGATATCGATTATGCCATTGCTCAAGTGTTTTATGGAAGTGATCCCACCGTATCCAGCATTAACATAATCGAACAAACCGAACCTGGCGTGTTCTCCACATCCCTAAATACCGTACATTCGACGCCTACAGGTGGAGGTTCAGAAGCATTAACCTGTGGGGATATAGATGGCGATGAAAATCTTGATTTCTTTAAAACCAACGAAGAAGGCGGCAATTGGAGTCAGATTTATTGGTATGAAAAATCAGGCGATGTTCTCGAATTACAAGATATGGTCGTTGACTGTAACGTTGACGGTTTAGCCTGGAACATTAATATCGGGCACTTGTTCGGTATTTACGTTAATGAACCGGCAGCTGTTGTTCCTTCCGGCTTAAATTGGGAACTACATTAAAATATTTTGTTATTACTTCTTTACCTCCCCTGCATAACATTAGCACGCAAGAGCCTGCCAATTGGCAGGCTCTTGCTTTTAATATACTTATTTATATATAAATAAGTATATTAAAAATATCATAAAAATCATAAAAAAATAGCGAGTGAAAAAAATTGATGATGCATGTAATTGGTTTTACGAAGTGAAACCTAGTCAACTTCATTGATAATATTATTAACCAATATTTTTCTCTCTT
This sequence comes from bacterium, assembly GCA_963662285.2. GTDB lineage: Bacteria > Hinthialibacterota > Hinthialibacteria > Hinthialibacterales > Hinthialibacteraceae. The sequence continues at coordinate 87,143 of CAXXMV010000006.1, read as the reverse complement.
TTACCAAAAAAACCTATTGCGTTTGTGGACCATGCATGTAGAATTTAAATGTAGAAGAAAATGGGGCCAAACGGATTACAATGCCCCTTTTGAGGTCTAAGGGATATTCGATCTCTTGACCAAGGTTTAAGCCCCAAAGCGCAATGTTTTGGGGAAGAGAAAGGATGGCGTGAATGATAGAAGATACGCCACCGACACATTAAGAAGGGGTCATCAAATAGGTACGATGGCCCCTTCTTATTTTAATATTTTGATATTTTCCTCATTACTCAATCATCACCCCAATTGCTGCAGTGGACTTGCTCTTCCAAATAGATGCGTCCTGCCGGACGCACAGATTATTAGAAGAAGAAATAATAATTTATTTAATTGTTTATAACCGAGGTGATTTATTCGTATTTGCAGAGGAGTTGATCTACCGCTTCACGAATCAGAGATGTTTCAGAGAACTGCTGTGATTCAGCGACTTTTTTTAAGCGTTCGACTTGAATAGTGGAAAAATTAACCGAGAGTTTAACATTTTCATACGGCTCAGCGATCTGGATGGGATCAGCGCCATCGACGCTTGCCAAATACAATGCATCTCTTGCCTGGCATAATAGTTCTGCACAGTTAGCGCCATCTTCGGGAAAAGAGACCACGCTGCCGATAATATCTATTTTAATAGAGTCATCTTGTAGAATCGATTTGCTTAGTTCGAGAAAGCGGCGCCGAATATCATTACCAGCTTGCTGAACATCCTCTTTGGATACTCCTGGCAGTAGAAGACCGAATTGATTCGGGCCGGGACAATCCACATAGATATCATCAGGAGTTTTGTCGATCAGCACTTTAAGAAAATCAGAAACCAACTTTCGAACCCGGCGCACGGGAAACCGGGAATATAGTTCAAACAAATCGGTGATTTGCATAAAAAGGAAACTTAGCAGTAAACCTTCTTTGGCAGCGCCAATCAACAAACGATCAATATTTTCATAGACTTGATTGGTTTCGATTTTTTGCGAAGCGGTTTGTAACAAGTCAGTTAAGGATTTATTTCTAGTGAATATCTGAGCCATTTAACCAACGCCTTTTAAAAAAATTGCTCTATCACATAAAGAATTTATCCAGCCAACCAGAAATAATTATGGATAGATGATAAAAAAATATCGTCCAAATCACCCTATTTGGATATGCAGTTTTTCTAAATCCGGAAAGGACTTTGTGTTGGTTAGAGCGATTATCAAAATCATGTTCCTCTATAACTTTTGGTTTTCTAAAAAGCCAACCTTTTCTGGTTTTTTAGAATCGCCAAGAAGAACGTTATTATGAAAACGACTCTATTCAAGAGTTGATTCTGCCCATTAATAAGTATCGGTCAGAATCGTGAATAAATGAAGTTATTTTTTACCTTAAGCAGAAGAACAATAAAAAGCGCTGTTTTTTGCGACATACGAATATTTGTTTGCAGAAAAACAATGCTTTACGCGCGACCACAACATTTTTTGAATTTCTTTCCGCTGCCGCAGGGGCATGGTTCATTACGCCCAACCCTGGCTTGCTCTGTTTTTGTGGTAAGTTCTTCCAGTCTTCGATTCGACTCTTCTGCGTATTGTTGCTGCTCAGTCATCCAATCTTCAGCCAAGGCTTTCAGGTCGGCATCGGCGTGCTCGAAGAACATCAAATGTGATGTACAGAAATGATCCAAGCCGCCGGATTGGGGATTATTAATGCGGTCTTTGGGGCATCCTCCCCGGCAATGCAGCAGGTATTTACATGCTACGCATTTTTGAGGCAACTGGCTTTTGACCCGCCCAAACTCATTCTGCCTGGGGCTATTGAGCATTTCAAGCAGATTGCCAGTCATGACATTGCCAAGTTTCCATTTCGGTTCAACAAAGAAATCGCAGGAATAGACGTCTCCGTTATGTTCGATGACGACATAACAGCCGCACTCTTCCAGAAGGGTGCATTCCGGCGGCATGAAACCCACATAAGTATGGAAAACCGAATCGAAAAAACGCACCGATATTCTAGGGCGTCCATCAACGAAATCTTTTTTCCAGCAATCGAAAATCTTACAGAGAAATTCGCCGTATTGTTCAGGGCTGACCGAAAATGGCGCTACTTTGGATCGATCATTAGGATCAGGTTCCACGCAAGGAATGAATTGCAAAAACTCGAAACCGGCGTCTCTGAGGAAAGTATATATCTCTTCAGCATAAAGCACGGAATAATCATTAACCACCACCAGACTGTTAACCGCCACGTCAGATTTAAGCATCAACTTTGCGCTGTCATACACTTTTCGCCAGGATGGACGCCCGCCAGCCGTCAAGCGGTATTTATCATGAACATGCTCCGGTCCGTCGATGGATAGCCCGATGAGGAAATTATATTCTCTCAGCAAGTCGCACCATTCTTCATCTATCAAAACGCCATTGGTTTGGAAGCCATTGCCCACCGTCTGACCGGGCAGGCCATATTTCTGCTGGGCGGCGACGGCTTTACGGTAGAAATCAACGCCCATCAGAGTCGGTTCGCCGCCCTGCCAGCCAAAAGAGACTGATGCTTGTCCGGCCTGCATCAGCTGGCGAACCATCTCATCCATCACTTCATCCGACATGCGGTGGATGCGCGATTCGGGATAGAGTTCGGATTTTTCTAAATAGAAGCAGTATCCGCATTCCAGGTTGCAATCAGCGCTGGTCGGTTTGACCAGTACATTAGATAAGGGCTTCATCATTTGCTGCTGTAATTGGGGCAATCCATTTTCCTGTTGGGGCATTATTTTTACCTCACGATGGTTTGAGTATATATTCTACATATCAGATTAATCAATAGAGAAGCGCGCTTTGAAAAATGAGCAGCCAGCATGTAAGATTGTATATATCCTTAACGTGAAAGATGATATGATAAAATATATGGTTTATGACTAAACCATAATAAGTCAATATCCGTTATTATTAATTATATTAATGAACGAGAATTACTCATGCGATTTTTGCAATTCATGTTAACCGTTATATGGCTGGCGTTCGGCTGGCTATGCTTCAGCGCTCTGCATTGGCAAAAGCCTATGGAGCCTCCCTGGCACGCCGTACCCATGTTGGAAAAACTGAACAGTGATACGCAAAACCTCAACGGCAACGCTGAAGACATGCTTCAAAACATCATAACCAAACATAAGTTCTATCTTAGTCAATCCGACATCACCGGGGGAGAACGGGCTAACACCAATTACCGTCTGGCCAGGAATTACTGGCTGTTGGCTTATCAACAGACCTCTTTTGTACGGCAAACCGCCTATCTGGAACTGGCCTTGAATGAACTGATGCTTTCCCTTAATTATTGGTCATCTCAGGATTTGCATAGTAATCCATCCATCAGCCGTCAGGTTGCGGAGAACGAATATGGAGTGGGTGATCTTTATCTTCAATTGAAACAATATGAGAAAGCGGAAGCCTATTTCTTGAAGGCCATGAAAAGAGCGCCCGGCAATCCACTCTATTACAACCGTTACAATAATCTTCTTGAAGAAAGCGGTTTTGAGAACAAAATCGATGTTGATGATTATTTCAGGCCCCGGCCCAGGCGAAACCGACGCCCGTCAGGTCCGAACATGAATACTCATCAACCCCCGGCGCCAAATTAAATTATGTTATCTGCATTCTGTTTTGTAATTGTAACGATAGAAATACTAGTCGCTGCAATAATTATGATGTTTACTGGCGTAAATGTATTTCCTGCATGGTTATGGGAGGCGCTCTTTAGTTTTTATTGGTTTGCTGGAGTATTAGGATCACTCAATCGAAAATTCTGTGATCTAACCAAAGACCGATCCTATTTCGTCTGGGATCTCAAACCTATGCTAGGTTATGTCTTTATAACGCACCTGGTTACAGCATATTTACTTACCTTCGCCATTCTTCCTTTACTTAGCATCAGCTGGGGGCTTCGGCTGCTTATCGCTTATCCAATTAACTACATTATTATCGTCGCCATCCCCATGCAACTGGCGGTTATCTTCTATCCAAAGTTTAAGAGAAAAATGGAAGAGGAACGCATTGATCCGCAAGTAATCCGCAACATAGCCCTGCAGTGCGATGCGGCTCAAGCATTTATAGATGCTTTCCCGGACTGCAAAACATACGTGTGCGATAAAGCATTCAAGAATCAATACGCATCCTGCCTGTTCGTACACCGCAAACCCCGCCCTGAATATGACGGAGTAACTGAAGACGCGGTGATTGAAATTCCGGTTGATATGAGTTCTCGAAAACCACAATGCGCCAGGATTAAAACACAGCGCTATATATTCCAAACTCAAAAAGATAAAAGCGCGGTATACCAATTACCCTGCGATGATATCATTAAGCAACACCAGGATGACTCACCGTTAGATGGTGATATCATGGAGAAATTCAACGCATCGTTTTACCGTTTCCCGTCTCTGCACGAGGCGCCGTTTTCGCTTGCAGTACGCGACGCGGCGTTTGAACAGGTCAATGCGGAGTAAAAGGATTTATCAACAACCATAAAAACGACAATTCAATTATATTTTTAACGTCAATTGGCAATTCTCTGGTTTTTGATAACAACCCCCTCTTGTGAATGACCCCAGGCTTGGGGGAGAGGGGTTTTGAGATATAACCGGATATTTTGTTTGAAGAGGGTTGATAATGGCAATCTTCGTATAAGAATATCCAACAATATCGAGTTAACCTTTTGATGTGATATTTAATTGAATCGTTATATGTTATCATACTGATTGCAAGCGACTTATAATAGACATCGTATAAAGCGACCGCCGTTTCCAGGATAACCTATATACTACACGCTCAACGAGGGTGACAATGTTGATCGGCTGTTTTCTCTTTACTGTTATCTCAATCTTACTGACATTCGCCTGCATGATGTTTCTTTCCAGTTCACTGGGCGGGGAGCCGACCTGGGTTTTCCCTTTTTGGCTGACGGAAATGATGATCAGTTTCTATTGGTTCGGGCTATTATATTGGTTCTTAAAATCAAGAATCAATCAAGAAGAAATCTCTCAAGGATATCAAAGACTGCTGATCAAACTGACCGGCGCCCTGTTCGGGCTTCATATCATAGAAGCCTTCTTGTTGAGTTTGGTGATACTGCCAATGTTTTGTAGTATGCCAATTCGATTATTAATCGCCTATCCGGGAACGGCGCTTGTAACGCTCTTAATCCCCCTGGCCTTGACGCCCATGACCTATAACCGCTGGGCTAAAAAGCAGGCGTCAGAACGCATTAGGCCCACCAAAATACGCTCGCTGGCATTACGCAATCCAAAGGCTCAGCGCTTTATTGAACTGTTCCCCGAATGCCAAACTTATATATACGATCATAAAGTCGAAAACAAAGTGGCCGCCTGCCTTTTCCTTCATCGTCAGTACCGCCCGGAACGTGAAGGTTTAATGGAGGATATCACCCTGGAAATCCCCATCGACATGAAAACTAAACTACCCATAGATAATAGAACCAGCATCCTGCACTATATCTTCACTATGGATGAGCAGAGCAGTTCTATCATGCATTTAGATTATGATGACCCCTTAGCTGCCTGCAAGGATCAAACAACTCTCGATGAAAAGTTGCTTGATAAGTTCGATATGCAAATGGATCGTTTTCCATCATTGCAAGACGCTCCATTCCAACTGGCCATCCGTAAGACTACTTTTGAAAAAATATAGAATAATCCGAATAATAGAATATTCATTCAAAAATGAAATCAATAAAAATTGGGCTTATTAGATGACTGAATATGATCACAAGCGAGTAAAATTCCTTGAACTGCATTCAAAAATCAAGTATTTGTACTTGACGCATAAAATATTAACAATGGATAGAACATCACTGGCTTGACAGGATTGTATGAATTTATTAGGCTTATACATAAGAATTGATGAACTTAAAGCGTATAAGGGATTTGCGATATATTAATAAAGTATGATCCTTTAGAACGTTCAACATTAAAAATGGAGGACAAACCCGTGGAAGGTAAAGCCCTGGGACTTGTTGAAACTCGTGGATTAGTTGGCGCTGTAGAAGCAGCCGACGCCATGGTCAAAGCCGCAAGCGTAACTCTGGTTGGTAAAGAAAAAATCGGAGGCGGATACGTAACAGTTATGGTAAGAGGTGATGTAGGCGCCGTCAAAGCAGCTACAGACGCTGGAGCCGCCGCCGCCCGCAAAGTGGGTGAAGTGGTTTCGGTTCACGTTATTCCCCGGCCTCATTCAGACATCGAAGGAATTCTTCCTGTAAACGGATAAGGCGCACGCTTTATCTCTGGATTGTCACAAGCAGCGTCATTCTGCATTTCAAGCGGACGATTCCACCAAGCGTGGCCAGAAGCCACGCTTGGTTTTTATAGGACTAAAAAACGATGGTGGATTCCTTCATCGACAACTCTTTGGTTGATCAGGTGGTTCAACGCGTTGTGTCGCGTATGCGGCAGGCGCAGCAACCTGCCTCAGCCTCGCCTCAGTTTGGAGTGCAGCAACCGGGACGCAAAATGGTTCCCGTCAATGTTTCGGTTCGCCATCTACACCTATGCCGCAAAGACCTGGATGTGCTATATGGTCCGGGTTTTGAGTTAGAGGAGCTTAAAGGCCTCTATCAACCCGGCGAATTTGCAGCGAACCAGACGGTTACTCTGATTGGCCCCCGAATGCGATGCCTGGGCGCCGTAAGGGTGCTTGGACCATTGCGGGATGCAACGCAAGTTGAGGTATCCCGTACTGACGCCATCTATTTGGGCATAGATCCCCCTGTTAAACCATCTGGTAACCATGAAGGAAGTTCACGCTTGATTCTGGCTGGTCCGGTAGGGGTGGTTCATCTTGAAAGAGGAGTCATACAGGCCAACCGCCATCTCCATCTATCTACGACATCCGCAGAAAAATGGGGACTGACTGACAACCAGACTATTAAAGTCCGTATCGAAACCGCCAAAAAGACAGTCTTTGAAGATGTGCAACTCAGGGTCAGAGAGGCTTTTCTCGATGAAATGCATCTTGACACTGATGACGGTAACGCCGCTGGTCTTCGCGGCGGGGAAAAAGCGGAAATTATCTCTTAATTGAGAATTAATTAAGAGTGTATATTTAAGTGTACATTAAATAATAATTTGTTTTACATCATTTGATATTATTGGATCGGCAATCTGATATGGATTTTCATGAATTGGAACGCATCATAACTGAAGAGGTCGCTAAAGCGCTTGGCGAACGTCAACGCGCCGAAGAAGCCTCTTTACCACCCGATCAAAATGTTACCCTGGACGCCAACGCTTGCCAGGGTCCAGCGTGCAGCGCTCCGATTCCGCCTAGCATACCTGCTATTTCATCAACTTCAGTCGCAGCAAAAGTTCCTCTTGTAAAGCCAGCCGAGCCAACTCCACCCAAACTGGACGGCCCGGCTATATTGCTTCTCTTTACTGGAGCGCGTGAAAAATGGGATGTTCTGGCAGAAGCCATGCGCCAGTGGCGCGCAGCAGGAGTACGTCTGGACGCCATATTCTCCAATAGCGCTCAGTACGTCATCTCTTCTGATGAGGTTGAAGCGCTGGGCATACGAACTATAGATCAACCAAACGAAGTGCGGGAGATCATCTACGATCTGTCGCGCTATTCGTCGGTCTTTATACCATCCATCAGCCGCACCCATGCAGCCAAACTGGCTCTAGGCATCACCGATTCGTTGACGCTTAACATGACCATTTCGGCTTTGGCTCAAAAAGCCAATGTGGTTGCGTCTAACGATGGATTAGAACCAACCGCCTGCGTAGTCTGCGGCAACCAGGTTCCCGGAATCCAGGATGTACTGGATAAATACCGCGAGCAACTGGCCAAAATGGGCATGAAACTGATGCCTGCTGAAGACGCCGTTAAAGAAGTATTCAGCGTTACCTTAAACCGGGCGGAAAGCGGCGCAGACCTTATTACCTGTTTATTAACTGAAGAAGACGCGGCCAAACTCAGCGGCCCGGTAGTTAAAGCCTCGCGCGGTGGACTCATAACCCCACTGGCTTTGGAATTATTGCATAAACGGGGCATAGAAGTGATCATCGTTCCCCAATCCAGAGAAAGAAGATAAGAAATAATGGATGATCAGCAAATTTCTCAAATTGTTCAGAAAGTTATACAAGAATTACAAAAGCAGACCGGTTCGCCATCCAGCAGCGGTCATGTGGCGGCATGTGCGGGCGGCGCCGTTAGCGGTGGACGCGACGGCGTATTCGAAGATATCGAAGACGCTATCCGCGCAGCCAAAATCGCTTCTGATCAATTCCGCGAAATAACACTTGAAAAGCGCAAATACTATATCGAAGTGATCCGTGAAACCTCACGTCAGAAAAACCGCGAATGGGCGGAACTGACAGTGCGCGACACCAACATGGGGCGGGTGGATCATAAGATATTAAAAAATAGTCTGGCAATTGAAAAAACTCCCGGCATGGAGGAACTAACCACGCATTGCGTGACGGGTGACAATGGAATCATGATGGAAGAGTATGTGCCCTTTGGCGTAATCGGCACTATTACGCCTTCCACCAATCCGGTCGCTACGGTTATCAACCATGCCATCGCCATGCTTTCCGCTGGCAACGCCATTGTTTTCGCGCCGCACCCCGGCGCTGTTGAATGCACCCTGAAGAGCATGCAGGACATCAACCGCGCTTTAGTCTCAGTTGGCGCTCCGGCTAACCTGATGACATCGGTTAGCAAACCAACCCTGCGCACAGCAAAGATCATCATGAACCATGAAGATATCGAACTCTTAGTGGCTACTGGCGGCCCTGCTGTGGTTAAAGCGGCTATGCAAAGCCCCAATCGCGCTATCGTAGCCGGGCCGGGCAATCCTCCGGTAATCGTAGATGAGACAGCCGATTTGACTAACGCCGCTGACAGCGTTTATACCGGCGCCACCTTCGACAACAACATGCCTTGCGTATGCGAGAAGGAATGTTTCGTCCTTACACAGGTTTATGATCAGTTCATGCAAGCCATTCAACAACGCGGCGCCTACCTGCTTAATGCGCAGCAACGCGACGCGCTGGTTCGCGCCACTATCACATCGGATGACCTGGTCAACCGCGATTTCATCGGCAAAGACGCCGCCGTCCTCGCTCAGGCCGTTGGAGTCCAGGTGCCAAACAACTGTGAATTGTTAATCTGCGAAACGGATAGCAACCATCCCTTCGTTCAACACGAAATGCTGATGCCGGTCTTGGCTATTATACGCGTCAACTCGTTTGAAGAAGCGATGCAATACTCCAAACAAGCTGAACACGGTTTCGGTCACACCGCCATCATTCACAGCCAGCGCATGGATCGCGTCACCACATTCGCCAAACTGATGCGCACCGGCTTATTCGTCGCCAACGGACCTTGCGGAACAGCGCTGGGCAACGGCGGAGAAGGCGATACAGCCCTAACCATCGCCTTCGCGACAGGCGAAGGCCCATGCACCCCGGTAACCTTCAGCAAGATCAAACGCTTCGCAGTCAAAAACGCCCTGCGGTTTGTGTAAACGCTGGATACATAAAATTACCAACGCCCCAACTATTTGATAGGTTGGGGCGTTGGTTTTTTCGATAGTATCACCAGGCGCATATATTTGGGTGCCAAGGGCAGTGTCCTTTCTGCCCTTGACTGACAACCATACGAAACGAAACCAATCCTATGATTCAGTCTACCGTGTGGATCGTTGATGGAAATTCTGGAAATAAAACAGGTGAACACAATCAAGGGCAGAAAATACACTGCCCTTGGCACCCAAGCGTACAATTGATAAAATTCTCTTATCAAACTTATTGAAAATAACTTATTTCTACATAACCAAAATTAACCGCCGTTTTTTCTTGGTTGAAAAATATCCCTATTTCTAAATAGATAAGACTGGAGTAGAATTGATTATCAAATACTAATCCAGGAGTTTTTACTAATGAAACGTATTTCAATTTGTATTTTCTTGTCGATTTTCCTCGTTATTGGAGTTTATGCTCAACCTATATCTTTCAAATATGTCACCGAGTTTTCCACTCCTTTAGATCTCGGACAGCCGATAGCTATTGCAGCGGATTCAAATGGAGGTATTTATTACACCCTGTTATCCTCTCCCGATCCCGATACTTCCGGTTGTTTTTATGTTGCCAATCCACTCGACGCTCCACCGCCGGAAGAACATATTATGGTGGACGGCGGTTATGATACCAGCGTTCCCGCAGGCCGGGGATTTGTCGGCGTGGCAGTCGATAATTCCGGCAATGTGTATCTTGCAATGGACAGCGGCAGCGATTCTACTTCATCAATTACAAAACGAAGTCCCGCTCCCGACTTTGATTGGGTGGATGAGTTTGCTGACTTGGGAATGATCTTCGGCGCCAGGTATACCGGTGTTGATATCCTCACAGATGATCTAATAGCCGTGTCGACTTTCTCCACAATCCAATTCGTAGATGCAAATACCGGTGAGATACTTCACGAAGTAACTGATGGAGAAACATATCAAAGAGATGTTGCATATAATCCAGATACGCACGAAATTTATATAGCCAAAAACCGGAGCGTGGATGGCGTCTTGAATTCCGCCAGTCTGCTGGCAGGTGGATCCCCGGACGATTTATCAGGTTATGCAGAGATTCAGCCTGGTTTTATTCCCCAGGGAGGATCAGGAGGAACTTATGGAGTCAAAGGCCAGTTGCTTGATTATGATGCTGTAAATGATTTGATTCTTATTCCTGATTTTGAGACGTCTCCCCAGTCAATCGCTTTTTATAATCCTTCGGATACAAGCGCGCCAGTGATGAATTTGTATGGTTACAAATCCCCAAACGGTCCACTCTCCAGTCCCTCGGATGCAGTCGCCTGGACTAATGAGGCCGGGGAAACCTATGTTTTTATTACAGATAGTGCGGCTGGCCGCATCATGGTCTTTTTGATGGGTGGAGAAGGTGAGTATTCTGATAGTGGCGCCATAGATAATACGTCTAATCATCCGTTTACCTACGTTATGGATTTTGAGACAGTGGCCGAAACCGGAGCGCCCATGGCCTTGGCGGCTGATTCCAATGGCGGCCTTTACTATACGCTATTTTCTGTTCCTGAAGCGAATATGACGGGATGCTATTACATTGCCGATCCGCTAAACGCCAACAACATGGAAAACCATAAGATGATCGATGATGGCGCCGATACTGATGTTCCAGGTTCCCGTGGATTTATGGGAATCGTGGTTGATAACAATGGTTCGGTTTATCTCGCCTTGGAAACAGGCAATGCCGGAACCGCTAATTTGCGTAAATTCAGTCCAGCCCCTAATTTCGAATTGGATGCTGATTTCGGGGGAGGAATCATTTCTTACGGCAAACGTATCAATGGAGTGGATTTCATAACCGATGGAGTTATTGCGGTGAGCACTTTTAATTCTGTTGAATTCCTCAATTCATCGGATGGCGCATCGCTGCATGCAGTTAGTGGAGGCCAAACCTATCAACGCGACCTGGCTTATAATCCAAATACCGGAGATATCTATATTTCGCGAAACAGCCAAAAAGCGGGTGAACCGCTAGGCAGCGTTAATTTACTTAGCGGAGGTAATGCCGATAACCTGGATGGTTACTCGGACTTTCAGAATCATTTCGTTCCCCAAGGCGCAATAGCGGGAACTTACGGCGCTAATAGCCAGCTGATTGAGTACGATGCAGTTAACAATCAAATCATCGTTCCTGACTATTCCGGCGCTCAACCAGTGATGGCTTTTTATAATCCTTCAGACACCGAAAATCCGGCGGCCCTGGTGGATGGCAGTGAATCTCCAAACGGTCCATTCGTAACTCCCACCGATGCGGTTGTCATGCACACTGCACAAAACGAAACCTTTGTGTTTATTTCCGATCTGGACGCACGACGGATTTACGTCTACCAGACAAGAGGAGAGACAGGCCTTTCCAATTGGGATTTGTATTAATCCACTATTTTAATAACCCAAAAGATGTTAACTTGGCCAAAGGTATAAATACACTGCCCTTGGCTACTGCAAAATCGCCTCGACTATTTATTAGTTGAGGCGATTTTTTTATCAAGTTGACTCTATATCATAATAAAAACATGTGCTTTTATGGAAAAAGGATTAGACGCTGACGGGAAATCGTTCTATTATCATTTATCTAAAAACAGCGGTTAAGTTTCATACTCTAGAAATAAGTCTCTTTGAATCAACTAGATAAGAGAACAATATTAATTTTTCAATATCACCCGTAAGGTGAAATAATAAAAGTGAATTTTTATTGCGAAGGCGTCTGTTTTCAACCCTCTCCTAACCTCTCCCAATCTTGGGAGAGGGATGTATAACTAAGGTGTTTTGTATAACTAAGTCTAAACGATTTAATCACTTATTTCCCAAAACCCCTCTCCCCCAAGCCTGGGGGAGAATTCAAGAGGGTTTGTTTACTATAACCTTAGATTTTCCAATTGACGTTATTATTATAATTGAATTGCCGTTTTTAAAATTAATTATAATAATCTTACCTAAACAAAAAGGCGACCCGATAGAGTCGCCTTTTGTGGTAATATAACTAAATAAATCAAAATATCTCCGGTATTAAAGTCTGATCTGAATATGGAGGCCGCACGTAGGCGTGATTAATTTTTCTGGGAGGCAACTCAAATGGCTTGGGAGTCAAATCCTCATAGGGAATCATGCTCAATAAATGTGAGATGCAATTGAGGCGCGCCTTTTTCTTGACGTCAGCATTTACAACATACCAAGGCGCCTGTTTGATATCCGTATAGGCGAACATCTCATCTTTGGCCTTTGAATACTCTTCCCATTTTTCGCGGGATTCCAAATCCATCGGGCTTAATTTCCAACGTTTGGTTGGATTCTTAATGCGATCCTGGAAACGAATCTCCTGCACCTCATCACTGACTGAAAACCAATATTTAATCAAAATAATTCCAGAACGAACCAACATACGCTCGAATTCAGGGCAGGAGCGCAGAAATTCCCGGTGCTCTTCACTGGTGCAGAATCCCATGACGCGCTCAACGCCAGCCCGGTTATACCAACTACGGTCAAAAAGGACCAATTCCCCCGCAGCGGGTAACTCTGAAACATATCGTTGAAAATACCATTGGGTTTTTTGACGCTCGGTCGGGGTGCCCAAGGCGACCACGCGGCAGATGCGGGGACTAAGCGATTGGGTGATTCTTTTAATGACGCCCCCCTTACCGGCGGCGTCACGCCCTTCAAAGAGGACCACGACTTTTAATTGCTCATGCTTGACCCATTCCTGCAATTTAACCAGTTCTATCTGGAGTTTAGCCAACTCTTTTTCATATTCCTTGTTTGGCATTTTTTCTTTTTTTACGTCGTGGTTGACATCATTACCCGGAGATTCAATTATCTCTTTCTCAACAGATGACTTGGCTTCCTGTTTTTCTTTGTTTTTTTCTTGAGGTTTATCTTTCTTCTTTTTACCCATTTCGGTATCTCCCTAAATATAAAATCAAAAACGATTACATATTAATTAAGTAGAATATAGCACATATTTAAACACCAATTAAACATTACTCAAACATTGTAACAGAAAAAAACCCAATAAGAAAAAAATAAATTACTGGCGGATGCCAAGGCTCTCTTCCAGAATCTGGCGCTTATTGATGCGGGCGTACAAGCCCTCCTGCGCTATTAATTCTTGATGAGAGCCTTCTTCAACTATGCGGCCTTCATCTAAAACAATAATATGGTCAGCGTTTTTGACGGTGGATATACGGTGACTGATCAGAATTGCGGTGCAATCATTAATATCCCCGGAGACGCTCTGTAAAATGGCTTCTTCAGTATCAGCGTCAACCGCGGAAAGACTGTCGTCAAAAATCAGGATAGGCCGCTCAAGGATCAAGGCGCGGGCGATTCCGGTGCGCTGCTTTTGCCCGCCGGAAAGCATGACGCCGCGTTCGCCCACGATGGTTTGATAGCCATCCGGCAGCATATCCAGGTCCCGGTGCAGCTGGGCGCGTTGGGCTGCGGCGATAACATCAGTTTCAGTAGCGGCGCCGGGATCATCCATCCCGAACAGAATATTTTCTTGTATGCTCTCAGAAAAAAGAAAAACTTCTTGAGAAACATAAGCAATTGAGTGGCGTAAATCGTTTTGAGAAATATCGTTGATATCACGGCCATCGAAAAAGATCATGCCCCGCTCTACCGGGTAAAGGTGCAGCAGCGCATTGACCAGAGTTGATTTTCCACAACCGGTTTGACCAACAATGGCTAAGGTCTGTCCAGGTTCAATAGTGAACGATATATTATGCAAAACAGGCTGCGCATCTTCTTCATAACCAAAAGCCAGATCACGCACTTCTATGGCGCCGCTGAGCGGAGTTGTCAAAACAACATCAGAAACATCTTCAACATCCGGCCTCGTATCAAGAATTATCTTTACCCGGCGCCATGAAGCAACTCCGCGATGGATTACATTGATAATCCAACCCAGCGCGATGATAGGCCACATCAGCATTTGATAATAGATGGCGAACTGAACCAGGTCGCCTAAAGTCAGTTGACCGTGTATCACCTTCAATCCACCGCGCCACAGGATGATAACCACTCCCAGGCCGGCGATGAAACGCATAAATGGGAAAAGACGTCCACGCAGTTTAACCTGCTCGATATTCTTGGCTACATAACGTTGACCGATTTCATGGAACCGGCCCACTTCCGCCTCTTCCTGACAATACGCCTTGATAACCCGGATGCCGGAGAAATTCTCCTGCACCATGGCGGTCAGTTCCGAATAAACCTCCTGCGATTGCTGATAGACCTTGTGCAGTTTACGGGTATTGAAATTGACGTAAACCATCAAAACCACAACTGGAACCAATAGAGTAAAGGTAAGTTCCACATTGACCAAAAGCATCGAATAAAAGGCCAGTATAGTTATCAGGCAGGCATTGAAAGGGTACATAATCCCCGGACCGATTAACAACCTGACTTGTTCCAGATCGCTGCTGAAATGGATCATCAGATCGCCCGTTTTGCTGCGATGATAGAATCCCGGCGTTAATCGCTGTATATGCCTAAAAAAATCATTACGCATAGTCATTTCAACCGAGCGGGATGCTCCGATAATTAACCAGCGGGCCAGGAATAATAGACAAGCTGCTCCAGAAGCCAATAACAGGATCAGACAACATGAAACCAATAAAGTCTGTTTATCAGTCCCGTTTTCTATAGAGTTAATGATTTGTTTTACATAGGCAGGGATGCAAATTACGAGATAACTATATGTCATCAAGCAGAGTATTCCAGCGATTTCACGCCAAACCACCGGCTTGACATAAGCAGTTAAAGCGCGAAATAGGCCGATTGGTTCATTCGAAGAAGATATTGACATTACTGAAATAACCACGCATCTAGAGCGATTATCAAAAATATGTTCGATCATTATCACGTTTGGTCTTCGTAGAAGCCACTCTTTTCTGGCTTCTACGAATCGCCAATCAGAACATTATTATGACAACTACTCTCAAGAATTAATCGTTCTAAGTTTATTGTAACTCACAACAGGGAGATCGATATGGTTACGAAGAACTGATCAGCCTCCTTAAAAGTTCAAATTGGGGCTGCTGCCCCATGCCAATGAGGATATCGCCTTCCTGAAATACGTAGTTTGATGAAGGATTGTAATCAAGAGCGCCAGTGCGTTTTTTTACTCCCAGCACCAGAACTTCCGTTTCAGATTTAATTTTGGTTTCCTTCAACATTTTACCGATGAAGGGATTGCCCGGTTCTATAGCAACCTCTTCCAAAAACAGGGGTTCGCGGTCGCTTGTAAAAAGGATAGTCTGTTCGATAAAATCAACCACCGCCGGCCTGATAGCCATTGATGCCATTCGAACGCCGCCGATATGAGCAGGTAAAACCACTCGATTCGCTCCCGCACGGAGCAGTTTATTACGCGAACTTTCGTTTTCGCCGCGTGCAATGATAAAAAGATTAGGATTCAGGCCTTTGGCCGTCAGTATGGTAAATACGTTATCCGCGTCGCTGGGCAGGCAGGTTATCAAACCGTATGCAGTGTCGATCCGGGCTTCTTTAATAATTTCATCCTGCGTTGGATCGCCTACTATACGCAGTTCATCGTCATTCAATGTTTCCTCTAATACATCCGCATCACGGTCTATGACAATATAGTCTTTGGGATTGCCGCGGAACTGCCGCACGATCTCTTTACCGACCCTCCCAATACCGCAAATAATGAAGTGATCCTTTAACTTTGCGATTTCTTTCGCCATTTTTCTCTCCCGCACGGCCAAGGTGAGGTGTCCTTCAACGATAAAAGCCAGGGCGTACGCTCCCGCATAAGCTAAAGTAATCAAACCAATCACGGAAAAACCAATCACCCACAGCTTGCCAATGTTCGTCCTAGGATGAATATCACCATATCCAGTTGTAGTAATGGTTTCAATCGCCCAATAAAAAGCATCCAGCATACTCTTCGGGGCGCTTTCATTTTCTTGAAGAACATCATTATCCAGGAATACTACGGATTCAATATAATAAAAACCCGTAGCGCCTAATATGACTACCAGAACCACCAAAACTAATGATACTTGAAACTTATGAAGAGAACTGGAAGCTAATTCTCTCTGAGTCTTGATGAAACTATGCTGAAGATCCATCTAGGCCATTCTCCGTCACGATTTTCTGATGTTGAAAAAAAAAGTTCAGATCCTAAAAAGCGTCTGTAGTCCAAAAAAGCAATTGGCGCTTGGCGACCGATTGTTGAATAACATCTAAGATATCCTCATCGCCAATATTATTCCACATCAAATATGCAAACGCTCTCTCACCGGCAACCAACTTTCGCCTTGTAATATATTCTCTCCAAAACGGATCGTGCAGGAAAAAACCGCGCAGAGTATGACATTGCAATTCTTCCGCCTTGCGAGCCATAAGACGAAGCATTCTTTCCAATATCATTTCATCATCGCGAACCATCCCATATTCCGTAATGGACAGCACCGGTTTTTTCAGATCATATTGGGCGTAATAGAAATAGCCCAATATTTCTTCATCTTCAATAATGACGACAGGCAAATGCGAAAGCCATGATGACCGGGCTTCCCAATATTCTTCCGTACGAATTATCCCTCCGCCATTGCGTTGCTGGATGCGTTGATACATATCCTGCAACTGGGGAATATCATCGTCCCTCATTGGACGAATCCAATGAGGCTTAAATGATATTTCCGTTAACGAATTAACCGGAATATCCTGTTCTGTTTGCTGGATGGTTCGCCAACCTAGTTTTTCATAAAATGGCTGAATAGAAGTAAATAAAAACGATCCCGCCATACCCTCTTCGCGCATTATGTCCAATGCGCGCTTCAGCAACCGGCTGGCATATCCATTCCCGCGATGTTCGGGCCGGGTAGCGACGCTGCCGATCCCCCCGAAAGTTATATTATCGCCGCCTAATGAAAGAACCCTTTTAAAAATCTGGACATGGGCGAAAGAATCGTCTTTACGTTTGGCAATCAAACTATATTTTGATTGATACCAGGGATCGCGCATCGTCATCGAATAAAAAAACGAGCGCGACATATCCGGAAAAGCCGATTCTAAAATATCCAAAACAACAGAGAAATCCTCTTCTGCAACAGAGTTTATCTCTATCTGATCGGATTTAACATCATTTGGAGAACAATTGTTTTTATTATTCACGGGTAAAATATTCTATGGCTCTGATAATGGGGATTAACCAAAAGACCCTGAGAACGGCTTTCCGTAACTGCAAGTTTTTCAACCTGTTCTCGAATGATCTGCTGATCCGTCCCGGCAAAAGTCACTTGCCATAACACGCCGCGTAACAAAGATGAAGGTTGCGCGTTATTACCTTCGAAGCGGTGAATCGCCTCTAAAGTTGACTCGGCCTTGCCATCTTCCCTGTCGCATACCAAAATTAAGGCGCTGGCGGAGGATGGCACAGTCAAGACGCCATTATCTTCTAAAAGGCGATCTACTGCATCCAAATGCCAGCGATGCTTATTTGGATTGGCGAAAAGGGAGGTTTTCTCAACCAGCCGTTCAGCTTTTTGCATGGCCTGTTCTTCCGTAAGTTCTGGAAAATCAAGTTCCCAGAACTCAGTTCGGCTTAGAGATTCCAACGAATCAAAGCCCAAACTACTACGGCACGCATACAGAGCGGTACGCTCGATATTGTCGGGAATTTTCAAATTAATAAATACTTGAATTATGCTCATAATTGGTTAAAAATCCTACAAGATGCTATACTGTTATGGAAGGTATATAGCAGTACGTAATAAAATTTGGTTAAATATTTTTTGAAACGGTTTTTATTCCGACTAAGGTATAGTATACTAAAATTGAGAATAAAAATATGGTTTCCGGTTTTTGGTACGCCCTGGATTTTAATCCAATAGGGTTTGCGGGTAAACGAGGTTGGATATGCATCTCTCTATATCATCTTATACGTGGCTTCCGTCGACGTTCATGTCGAAATTACGAGACATACACGAGCATGGTTTTGAAGGAGTTGAAATTTTTGCGACTCCACGACACCTCGACATTAATAATCCTGAAGAAATTCAGGAAGCAGGTATCTTGTTAAGAAACCTGAAATTTCGTTGTGTGACCATGCATGCGCCCAGTAGTTTGGGTGACCTATCTATACCTTACGAAACAGAGCGCGATGAAACAGTAGTGTCATGCCAAAGAGTATTGGACGCCGCCATGCTTATGGGCGCCACTACCGTCACATTCCATCCATCCAGTATTGAAGAAGGATTGTTTGAAGCACTGGAACGATGGGATGCTTTGACTCATACGCTAAGCGATTTAAGCGGATACGCTGAAGACAGAGACATCAAGATCGCTATCGAGAATTTTCCTTATCCACTTTTTGGTTCTGATCCGATAGAACTGTATGATCGACTGGATAAACTTGATCTCCCCAATGTCGGCATGTGCCTTGATATTGGACATGCATTTGTTGGAGGATATCTACCCAAAGCGATATCGCGTTTTGGCGATAAAATATTTTCGGTCCACGCCAGCGACAATCGCGGGAATGTGGACGAACATATGACTCCCGGACACGGCGCCGCGCCTTGGGACGAAATCATCACAGGATTAAGGCAGATTGATTTTAACGGTCCAATAATAATTGAGGTGCGTGATGGTAGGCGCTTCGAACAAATTCTTGAAGATATTGTAGAATTTGTTGACCGGATGGGACTCGAAAGAATCGGACAGTTGTCTCATTGAGCCAAACAACAGCAATTACTTTTTCCGAAGAAGACCGCTCGTTTATGCAGCGGGCGCTTGACCTTGCGCGAAAGGGACGATTCACCACTTCGCCTAATCCCCGCGTTGGCTGCGTAATTGCCCGGCCTTCTTCTAACGAAAAATGCTCTTCTCAAATAATCGGCGAGGGCTACCACCTTCGTAAAGGCGAGCCGCACGCCGAACGCATCGCCTTGGCCAACTGTACTGAAGATCCCATCGGGGCGACTATGTACGTTACCCTGGAGCCATGCTGCCATCACGGCGCAACCCCACCCTGCACCGATGCCATTATTGATGCAGATATTGACCGGGTAGTTGTCGCCATCCGCGATCCCTTCCATGAAGTTAAAGGCCAAGGCATAGAAACTCTACGCGAAAATGGCATTCAAGTTGATGTTGGTCTGATGGAGGATGAATGCTGGTTTGAAAACAGATTTTTCTTTCATTACCACACCACCAAAATGCCCTGGGTTATTCTAAAAGCAGCCATTTCGCTGGACGGCAAAATGGCTTCCAAAACCGGATGCTCCAAATGGATCACCGGCGAAACCGCCCGTGCGCACGCTCATCAGGTCCGGGCGGAGACCGACGCCATCTTAACCGGCATAGGAACCATCATAGCTGATGATCCTCTTTTAACCTCCAGAATGCCCGGCATGGAAGAACTTAACATCAAGCAGTCAACCCGTGTTGTTCTGGACCCTCAATTAGAAATCAAAAGAGACGCCCAAATCCTCCGCACTTTCATCGAGGCGCCGGTATGGATTTTCTGTCATGATTCGGCGCCCGATTTCGCTATTCAGGAACTTACTTTTCTTAATGCCAGCGTCACTTCAGTAAGCGGAAAAAGACAAGCGCTCGACTTGCGTTATGTTCTGGAATCATTAGCCGCATCCGGCATCCAAAGCGTACTGGTTGAAGGCGGCCCGAAAATTCACACCGCTTTTCTTGAAAGTAAATTGGCCAACGAACTGCTTTTATATATCGCTCCAAAAATCGTTGGTGGATCAGAAGCGCCATCCTTTTTCCTTGGCGAAGGCGTCGAACTTATCGACCAGGCTATGCAATTAGAGAGAGTAGAACGAACTCTTCTCGATCAGGACACTTTGATTCGTGGAATCCTGAGACGGTGATTATTATCAAATCTCGACTATAATATCCCTTAATCCTCCCTGAAGAAAAAGAAAAAAAGATTATAGAATAGTTATTCATTCAAGGATTAATCATATCGATCCAGTAAAGGATTTTATTAAACATAATGTTTACGGGCATTGTTCTCGAAATTGGCGAACTGGCGGATATTCAGCATAAGGGAGAATCCGTACGCCTGCGCATTGCCGCTCCACTAATCAGCCAAGAGGCCGCTTTGGGCGACAGCATCTGCGTTAATGGCGTATGCCTGACGGTGAGTGAATTAGGCAATGGATTTTTTTCCGCCGACCTGTCCAGCGAAACCGTACAACGCACTACCTTTAAGGATGCGCGCAAAGGGGACTCATTAAACCTTGAACCGGCGCTGCGGCCATCCGACCGCCTTGGCGGACACATCGTCTCCGGGCATGTCGATGGCATCGGCCTTATTTCTGAGATTATTGCTGATGGTGAATTTTGTAGGCTGGCTATCCGCTTTCCTGAAGATTTAGCCGGATTCATAGCTTTCAAAGGATCATTATGCGTCAATGGAATCAGTTTAACTATATCCAGTCTGGACGACGATATTGCGCAGTTTGCAATCATTCCCTTCACGATACAGCAAACCAACCTGCGCGGTAAAAATGTTGGCGATCCGGTTAATCTGGAAGTTGATATCCTGGCGCGTTACGTACAGCGCCTCTTATCCGTGGGTTCTGTACCACACAGCTCTGGCTTAACAATAGAGAAGCTGCGACAATATGGTTTTGCAGGAGAATAACCAATTCTGCAAGCGACGCCCGATATTTCAAGTTTTCTTTTTTTCATAGATAAATACAGACTTTTTTCGTTCGACAATTTATTTGAGCGATACACATAATTTTTGTGATACACAGGAAAAGAGCAGTATGAAAGTTTCCATAGAAGAAGCCATAAAACAACTTAAGAATGGGAAAATGCTCATTGTCGTCGATGATGAGAATAGGGAGAACGAAGGCGATCTGGTTTATCCCGCTCAGTCCATTACCCCTGAACTAGTGAATTTTATCGTAACCCAGGGACGCGGGCTGGTCTGCGTTGCGCTGGAAGAAGACAGAGCCAAATATCTCCAACTCAACCAGATGACCTCACAGAATACCGCCCTGCACAGCACTAATTTCACTATTACGGTAGACGCCCTGGAAGGCACTGAATCCGGCATCTCCGCAATGGACCGGGCTATCACTATACAGAAACTGGCCGATTCTAAATCTACCGCCGATTCGTTCGGTCGTCCGGGTCACATCAGCCCGATTATCGCCAAACCCGGCGGCGTGCTGCGGCGATCCGGTCATACTGAAGCAACGGTGGATTTAATGAAACTGGCGGGCTTAGAGCCAGTCGGCGTTCTATGCGAAATATTAGACGATGACGGAACCATGGCGCGCATGCCCTCTTTGGAACTTTTCGGAAAAAAACATGATATCAGCATCGTTACTATCGAAGACCTGATCCGCTATCGCCTTAACACCGAACAACTGGTCGATAAAATACTTATCACCGAAATGCCGACCAAATTCGGCATTTTCCAACTACACCTATTCGTCAGTCATGTTGATAAAAAAGAACATTTCGCGCTGGTCAAAGGCGATATCACCACCCCCGAACCGGTATTGGTTCGAGTCCATGATCAATGCCTGACCGGAGATTGCTTCGGTTCACTGCGTTGCGACTGCGGCGAGCAACTGGGCTATGCCATGAAGCAAATAGAAGAAGCCGGACGCGGCGTGCTGCTTTATATGTCACAGGAAGGTCGCGGCATCGGCATTGTCAATAAACTGAAAGCCTATGTATTGCAGGATGAAGGATACGACACGGTAGACGCCAACTTGAAACTGGGTCTCAAAGCCGATGAACGCGAATATGGCATCGGCGCGCAAATCCTCTCTAGCCTGGGCATTAGCAAAATGCGCATTATGACCAATAATCCCATGAAGATTCATGGCTTGGATGCATTTGGATTAGAGATCATCGAGCGGATACCCATCAAGGTGGGTCGAAATAAATATAATACCCATTATCTCCAGACGAAAGAAAAACGGATGGGGCATATGCTATAGAGCATTAAGAAAATCTCACAAAAAGGAGTTATCATGGTTAAAATAATTGAAGGACAATTAAACGCAACCGGGAAACGATTCGGTATTGTAGTATCCCGCTTCAATTCGTTCATCACTGAACGTCTCTACGAGGGCGCGATGGATGGTTTGCTGCGCCACGGCGCCAGCGAAGAGCAGATCACGCTCATACGGGTTCCCGGTTCATTCGAAATGCCGATTATTCTTAAAAAGATGGCGGCATCCGGCTCATACGATGCACTGCTGGCTTTAGCGGCCGTGATTCGCGGCGAAACGCCTCATTTCGATTACGTCGCGGCGGAAGCGTCAAAAGGCATCGCTCAGGTCAGCATAGAATCCGGATGTCCCATATCCTTTGGCGTTATTACCACCAACACCATCGAACAGGCCGTTGAACGGGCCGGTACTAAATCAGGCAACAAAGGCTTTGACGCCGCCATGACCGCCATCGAGATGGCCAACATTTGCGAACAACTATGAGACAAACCGGACCACGACGCATCGCTCGCGAATATGCGTTACGTGAATTATACGCAGACAACATCCTCACTAAAGTCGGCGTTGAAGCGCTGCCCCCTGTATTGAACTGGTGGGAAGTTGACGACAATCTATCCGTTAACCGCGAAGCCAACGAGTTCGCCCGTAAAATGATTGACGGAGTATCTAAGCACCTGGAAGAGATCGACCAGTTGATCACCAAACACGCCCGCAACTGGCGCATCGAACGAATGGCTATCGTCGATAAAAACTTGCTGCGCATCAGTATATGGGAAATCCTCAAAACTCCCGAAACTCCCGTCAGCGTCATCCTCAACGAATCTATCGAACTGGCTAAATGCTATGGCGACGACAATTCAGTAAAATTCATCAACGGCATCCTCGACTCACTAGCCAAAAAAGCCAGACCTGATCCGGCATAGATTCTTTCTTCAAAATATAAATTAATAAAAAGGCTGCGTGGAATATAAAATTCTAGGCGGCTTTTAAACATTAGTTATGCATAAGAAAACCTAATGTCAGACCTAATGTATTTTTAGACTATTGGTCTTTATAAATTACTTAAAATAGTTGACAAAACATAGAGTCAAATTGAATTTAACATTTTTTTTAGAGACGGAATTTGAATATCATCTATATTAATGTATTGAAAACTTTGAGGTGGTTGGAATATGCTATTGCTTAATACTATTTCATGTAATTTCAATGGTTTATTTAAACTCCAAACTTTACTTATATAAAAAGCCACTCCATTAGATGCGTTTTCATAATATTTATCAAATTCAATTTTGGAT
Source organism: bacterium (assembly GCA_963662285.2). Taxonomy (GTDB): domain Bacteria; phylum Hinthialibacterota; class Hinthialibacteria; order Hinthialibacterales; family Hinthialibacteraceae. The sequence continues at coordinate 63,277 of CAXXMV010000006.1, read as the reverse complement.
ACTTGCGCTTTTCCCTCTACTTTGCTCCAAAGATCATTCAACGGTTCTTCAACAATTCTTGATATTTTAATTACTCCATGTAGTTCTTTACGCGGTGATGATATATAGATAATCGCAACCGAACCTTCTTTAATAAATTTAGGTTTAATTCGTCTAAGTTCAACTGTCTTTTGACCACTGAATATTTTATCAGCGTATTTCGGTTTTATAGATAAAATGATAGCATTATTCATTTGATTTTTTTTGCCCTAGTCCCTATGTTGTATAATTTAAAAAAACGATCACTCTCAATTCTCAATGGACATTGAAGATGGAAATTTTTCCCATCTTCTTTCCAAATATTTCTTAATTGATTTAGATTTATAGAATTTTCAAATAACTCAGTTCTACTGAATGTAAAAGCCATTAAATAACTCTCTAAATTTCCTTCGGTGATTTCTATTACATTTTTCCATTGATAAACACCTAACCTTCTAAATCTATTATAAACACTTTTCGGTTTATCAATGATTATTTCATCTAAAAAAGAACACGCTCGGATAGAACTCTGACCGATATATTTACCCTTACTACTACTCACATACCATAATATTCGTGCAGGAGAAGATAAAACTTTAGTTTTGCATGATCGGTAATATGCATTTTCATGTTTTAGAATTAGATAAGGATTACTTCCATATAGATTCTGGTTAGATATAGTATAATCAAATAATTCTGAAGCCCAATGAGGTTTGATAGGAATTATAAATGATGGAATATCCAAATCTTTAATTTTTGCGGGCCATAACATTCTTTCAATATCAAGAAGTTCTTTTTGTTTCGTACTTTTTGTTTTTATATCCTCCAAGACTTTTAAAATTATATTAGTTTTACCTGAATATTGATTATTAATAAGATTCATTTTTATAGATAATTGTTTGATATTGTAGAAGGACTTCAGGGTGATTTTGATCCACTTATTGTCAAAAAGGAAAAAACCAAATTCAACAAGAGCATTTTTGATGTTATTTGTTAAATAATAATCTTCAAATTGTGTAAAAGTCCTATCTTCTTTAGAAGAAATTTCTATTGTATCCTGAATAATAAAGCGAATGATTGTATTTGAGAGTTTATCCTTAAAAACTCTGAATAATGGAATACTTAATATTTCTGGATTTTCTCGATTATATACTATTATAGAAATGGAATTATTATTATTTAATACAATCCTAGGCTCATATTTTAATGTTTGACTGCAGTATAGAAATATATTTTTGTCAAATACCGTTTTTTTTTCTTTTTCCTGATCTCTAAATTTATCAAGTTCGTCTATTTGTTTTGAATTGACAAGTTGATGATCAATTGATGATCCATGGAGTCGACTAGGTTGATATTCTGTTTCTCGTATTATTGAATCTTGATCTCTTATAAATTGAGCAGGCCTAATAACACTTAATCCAAATGTATCATAAATTTTTTCACCTTTGTCTAATAGTTTTTGATCAAGTGTAATGAAAAAGGAGACTTCTGCTGCAATTGCCCAAGCAATTTGTCGATAGTCTGATTGATCATTTATTTTTGTGGGTTTTGAAAAAAGTTTGTATAATTCATCTAGAACATTTTCAAATATTTCAGGTGAACATACTAGTTTTTGAAATGTTGATGTAAATTCCCTTGTTTTCTTTTTACTTTCCTCATCCTTATTTCTCAAAATTTCATTTGATGTTTCTTTTGTAATACAAAACTCAAATCTTTGCGTCAACCAATCACTATTTAGAGACATTGTTTCTTCATATCGCTCAGAATTATTATCTTGTAATTCGAAAACGATATTTGCATCAATTGCAATTTGAATCTTCTCTTCTTCTATTTCAGAAAAAAGATCAGGATGTCCATAGTCATACCACCAAACGATTAATGTTGTTCCTCTTTTGCTGCGACCGGATTTTTCGCCCAACGCTTCAAAACCCAATTTAGGCCATAAATCATTCGCCTCAAAATCACGTCTACAATGAACTCTAATTCCTCTGTAATTATCTTTTGTCATTAATTTAAGTTCATTAAATAAACATTTTGCAATTCCTTTTCTTTCTTCGGCAACACATAAATGAACTATTGAAATAAGTTGTTCCTTTTTATTTTTGTTAAAAAGAAGATAACCCATCAAGTGTTTTTTATCATCAAAAGCACATATAAGTTGATCATTTAACGCAAAATTTTCAAATGCTCCTCTTGGAAGAAAACCAAGAGTCGTACTATGCTTTTTTGAAAGTTCAAGTACCTCAGAAAAGAATGGAGAATCATGATTAATCGTTTTTGTTATAATATTCATTGTTTTATAGTAATAATCATTTTTTTTAGTTAATCATATTTATACCATAACATTAATCACAAGGCAACAAATAGTTATAAAAAATAATTACAAAAGTTAAAAAGTCGCAAATATATATACTAATTAATAAGTATATATATTTGTAGCAGATAACCCAATTATAAGAGAATTTTTGATATACTCATAAAAACCCATCACACAGAATGACAGCCCCGCCCGATTCTGTTAGGATAAATACTTAATTTGGATAATCTTTGAAATACGAAAGGTAAAATTATGCGTAGGATTAATAGCAATTATAGTATTGGAATAGTTTTAGGAATCGCACTGTTGATTGCGGCGTCTCCCATGTTCACTTCAGATTGTTGCGCGGCCAATGGTCCGGTTGAACTGTTTAATGGTGAAGATATGTCTGACTGGGTAGGATTGCGTGAAGGTAATAAATGGTTCATCGCTAAAGACGTGGCTAAAAGCGCCAGGGATCCCAAGTTTTTTGACGTCACCAAAGGCAAAGGCATTATGGTGAACGGCGATGATGGAAAAACCACCAATATCCTCAGTAAATTTGAACACGGCGACTGCCAGTTGCATATTGAATTCGTCGTCCCTCAAGGCTCCAATTCCGGCGTGTATCTGCAATCGCTATATGAGATTCAGGTTTTTGATAGTTATGGAATCGATAAAGTGAAACATTCCGACTGCGGCGGCATCTACCAGCGCTGGGATGAGAAAAATGATAAAGCCGTCGATCAGGGCGAAGCGCCTTTTGTGAACGCCAGCAAAGCGCCGGGCGAGTGGCAGAGTTTTGATATCACTTTCCGCGCTCCAAGATTTAAGGACGGCAAGATGGTAGAGAAACCCCGTTTCGTCCTGGTGGTTCATAACGGCGTGATAGTGCACCAGAATTTCGAATTACCCGGACCAACCCGCGCTTTTAACAGCCAGCAAAAACCAGCGCCCAAAGCGCCATTGATGCTGCAAGGCGATCACGGCCCTGTCGCATACCGCAATATCAAGTTAACGCCGATTGATATCAAGTAAGGGTAGTTTCAATTAGTTTTATCCAGGGAGTATGGGATTAATGTTTTCTATACTCCCTTTTTGCTTCATTCTTGAAAAGTTATATATACAAACCAAGGCCTATCTGATATTTTGTAGAGCGATTCTCATTATTCAGTTCACATTCGCATTAATCCAATGGGAGATATTTCTCATGAAACGCAAAGGTTTCACGCTAATTGAATTGTTGATCGTCGTCGCCATCATCGGGATACTCGCCGCCATCGCCGTTCCCAATTTTATCAATGCCCGGTTACGCGCATTGATCAGCCGTACTATGGCCGATGTCCGCACTCTAGCCCAAGCAGTTGATATGTATCGCATAGATCATAACAGCCCGCCGTTTCGTCAACCGGGGTGGCCCTGTGGTTTATGCCCCGAAGAACAATTGAACGCGACTTATAACATCTCGCCCATAACATCACCCGTTGCCTATATAAGTTCGATTCCCTTCGACCCATTCATCGATATCCCCGGAGTGAACCTGGGCGACAACCGGGGCGACGGACTGTTAGTGGGATGGTATCTTTACGTAGCCCAAAAAGAAGGAACCGGCAAAGATCAATACCACGGCAGCTGGTGGATATGGGGCTGGGGGCCGGACAAAACGCGGCAGGGGTATCCTATGCGGCCCTACGATCCCAGCAATGGAACCACCTCGTCCGGCGACATCATCGCATCAGAAAAAGAGGGATTCCTTACCAAAGACCTATCCATCCTGGCCGGAAGCGGCAGCGAAAATCTGGAAACCCACACGCTGCCATAAGCATATATGAATGGTCACTAAAATCGCCAAACCAGCGGAGTCAAAATAACCGTGGTTATGCCGTAAACTACATTAAGCGGCAGCCCGATTTTCAGATAATCGGAAAAACGGTATCCACCCGGACCATAGACCATCAGGTTGGTCTGATAACCTATCGGCGTGGCGAAACTGGCTGAAGCGGCGATCATTATGGTTACAGCGAAAGGCATAATATCAACCCCCAAACCCTTAGCGGTCTCTAAAGCAATGGGGAATATCAAAACGGCGGCGGCGTTGTTGGTGATTAATTCAGTGAAGGCAGTAGTGACGAAATACACAATCGCCAGACTGATCCAGGGATTGCCTCCACCCAGGGATATGAGATTCCCGGCGATAGTTTCAGCCAAACCGGTAACTTGCAAAGCGTTGCCAATACCAAACGAAGCGGCGATAACCAAAAGCACATTCCAATCCACGCTGCGCCTCGCGGCGTTAACGCTGCAACACCTTGTTATGAGCATTAATCCAGCCGCCAACATCGCAGCTTTGAGCATGCTCAACAATCCAACCGCCGCGCAGACCACCATTGCAATAAGTATAAACGATGCGATAAGAGAACGGTCATGTCTCATCGGAGTTGAATCATCCACTTTGCTGATTAGATAGAAATCCCTCGAATTACGCTGCTGTTGAAAAAAGGCGGGGTTAGTTTCCAACAACAGAGTATCACCTTGATTCAAGACAATATCACCAATCTTTTTTTTGATCCTGGCGCCGTTCCGCGCCACAGCGATAACGACTGCGTTGTAGCGGGAACGAAAACCTCCATCGCGAATGGTTTTTCCTATTAAACTACAAGAATCAGAAACAACAGCTTCAATCAAACAACGCGTCGAACGCGGCGCATCAAGCTTAAAGACCTGATCGGTGGCTGGCTTCAATCCGCGAATCTTTTGCAGATCAACCACCGATTCAACAATTCCGCAAAAAACCAAACGGTCGCCGCCATGAATTTTTTCCTGGGGAGAGACGACCGCAAGAATATCTCCATCCCGGTCAATTTCCATTAAAAAAGTTCCGGGCAGGTTACGCAGTCGAGCCTCTTCGATGCTCTTCCCTTCCAATGGGCTGTCCTTTTCTACAATCATTTCCACAGTATATTCACGGGCGTCATCATAAGCGCTGATAGCCGGCTGCCGGTCGGGCAACAGATATTTTCCCATAACAAGAATATAAATAAAGGCAATGACGCCTGCGGGCAAACCAACCCATGTGATGTCAAACATGCCCATCGTACGCATGCCGTTATCGATCAGCAAACCATAAATAACCAGGTTGGTGCTGGTCCCGATAAGCGTGCAAACCCCTCCAAATATCGAGGCGTAACTCAACGGTATCATCAACTGTGAAACCGGCAGCCTGAACAGTTTGGCCCATTCTTTAACTGCGGGAATCAACATGGCCACCACCGGCGTGTTATTCAGGAATGAACTCAAGACCATGACTGGCGGCATCATTTTAACCTGCGCATTACGCACAGATTTCGGCTTGCCAAGCAACCGCTCAATGATCCAGCTGATCCCCCCGGTTTCGATCATTCCCGCCACTACTACATATAAAACGCCAACCGTTATCATCCCCTGATTGGACATTCCGATCAGCGCTTGCTTGGGAGTCAGTACATTAAACAGAAGCAGTATCACCACGCCGCCGATCAGCAGCACATCCGGAGCGATACGCGTAAAAATTAGAATTCCTATAATAAAAATGACAACGGCAAGCGTTAACCAGGCGTCAAAACCCATTGGACTTTCCTCTATTATTATTTGAGAAGGCATACCATCCAACTTACCCACAAGTATTTCGCCAAACACTGTTGGATGGTCTACTATAATTTAATATATAAAGGATTTCCAAGTAAAGATGGGGAAGCTAGATTTATTCATACGATTGTTTCATGGACAGACTTTAACGCTAGATGATTAACTTTTATTAACCACTACAGTCATGATCCTTCTGCAATGCAGTCAACACGCCCATTACCACATCATATTCCAAAGCGGTCAGCTGCACGCGCTGCACCATATTACGCAGCGTCTCGATCTGGCGCTCCCTCCGGCCTTGTTTAAAAAATGAAGTATCATCCAGCAATTGGGTAAGCCGCGCAACCACCCTTTGAATATCCGCATGATCGGCGAATAATTCTGGTGATGTGGTTGAACCGGGTAAATCAGAGCAATGACGGGATAATTCATACAAAACAACCGTAACCGCCTGCGCCAGATTCAAACTCATCGTTTTTTCTTGCAGTGGAATATTGACCAGCAAATCGCAGTGATGCTTATCCTCATTGGAAAGCCCGAAATCTTCCGGACCAAAAACCAGAGAAATATGTTTTGATGCTTCATGGCGCTTAAATTCTTCAGCCCATGAAACTAGATCAATATGAGGACGGTCAAAATCATGTTTACGCCTGGAGAAACCGATCACCCGATGAGAATGAGCGACGGCATTTTCCAACGAATCCACGACGCGGGCGCCAGAGAGAATATCGGCGGAACCACAGGCGGTTTTATATGCAGGACTACCAGGATTCCAGTCAAAACCAGGCGATGTCAACACTAATGATTTAAATCCAAAGGCCTTCATACTCCGCGCTGTCAAACCGACATTTTCGGCAATCGACGGACGCACAAGTACAACATCATAATCAGAGAGATGCATATTGTTTTCACCAGAATCCATTATGTTATTTCGCATCATAAAAAAAGCACGCCGGTGAGATGAAAGATATTATTACTTTAATAGGGGAATAAAACTAATGGAATAAGTTGATTGTCATAAACAACGGTTAAGGCCTTCTCTTAAAACGGGCCATTCTATTTTTAGAATCTTGCTCCTTAAGGTTATTGATAATAATACGGCAATCTGAATAATTATTTTTAAGTTCCTCTATCGGTTGTTGCAAGGCGCTGATATCCGCCCAAATTTCTTGAATTTTCATGCGCCTTTGCGCCAGTTTCTTTTTCATACTTTGTAACGTTTTAAGGAGAGTTTTTCTGGTCTCAATCAATATATTTTCATTAAAAGAAAGCGAATCATCTATCGAAAGCCTGTTATTGCCGCTCATCGTTTTATTAATGTTATTGATCTGACTTAAATCGAACGATGCGGGGTCACCATGGTTATCTTTAAGATTCATATCGAGAAACTTGCTCGATTGTTTAAGAAACAGATTGCCGATTTTAACTTCATAGTTAAAAATTGTAAGCAAAGTTTTTAACTGATCAATGACGGCATACAGATAATCGAGGATAACCACTCTAGCCCGTGAAGTAACTAGAGATATACCATCTTCTTTCAAAGCCGACATTTTCTTGGAAATATCGTTGTAATGGACTGTTTTTGCGGCGCAAAGACTTTCTAAATTCTTGATAGAATTAAGATGGTCAATCCTTTCAATATCGGTAAAAACACAAAAAGGTGAAGAATGTAGGCAATCTATAATCTGCCTGGAATTGCTGACTGATTCAATAGAATCCTGCCAATTCTCATCATTATGAACAGGCAGAGACTCGAACATCCTATTGGCTTGAAGAATATTTGTGCCGGATTTATTCTTCAATTCGTCATCCGCTAGAAATGAAGTTATATCCGTAAAAAAAAGTTTCCCGTTTTTACATGCGATAACCACATCCCGTTCACGAATTCCAGGATTATCCTTAACATATTGTTGCACAAGAGCCTGCCGTATCCCCTCTTGCGCATAATCAAAGTCCGATTTATTCATACCTCAACTCAATTCATTACAGTATGTACTGTAAATAAGATATATACCCATAATATAGAAAATCACTCCTATTATCAAAATACGTATAAATACGATTAAATCTTTCTCATTATAATAATTCTACTAAAAAATCACTATTTTATTACAAAAAACAATGTTATTTCCATAATCAATACAACAATCGAAGCAATTAATGAACCAAAACCATGTAAACTCCATTTTTTCCCTCAAAAAAATGCCCAAGCATGCAGGATCAAAGATTAATATCACTCATGAAACAGCAGAACTTCAGGGGGATTGCTTTCGGACGAAAGCAAATGAGAAACAAGAACAAGTATTAGTATTGCAAGGATATTACCCGAATATGGTAATAATTTATAAAAAACTACTGCTTGATTTTTCCGATGCCAATGTTAATTCAATTAAAATAAATCAACATTGGCTCGTTCATTTTTATCGTTTAATGACCGCTCTACAAACCAAAACGCATAATATCTCCGTTTGAGTTTAATCCATTAGATACTTCGAATGGCGCTAAATCGCCGCCGCCTGCTGCTTCGAAGTCGCCATCAGGACCATAACTCATCAAGGCCCATAACCTATTGGGTGATTGCTGGTCTTTGAAATGCCTTCCTAACTGATTAGGATTACGGTAAGTATCCGCGAATCGCGGCTCCCAATATGGATAGGTATTAACTGGATCAGTAGTTTCAAATTCAATGCGGTTGAACTTATCTTTAGGCACCGAACTCATAAATGAAACCGGCGTGGTAAGTTGAGCTAAACGTTGATAACGGGACATCTGAACTCCCTGACATGTCCCGGTATAACAACCAAGCGTGTAGGTTCGTGGTGGATTATTGTTATCCAGACGATAACTCTCTATCGCCGTACCCAGGTTTCGCATATCAGCCTGAGTTCCCGCTATTTTAGCCCGGATCTGAGCATTCAAAAAATTCGGCACGGCAATAGCTGCCAAGATTCCAATAATTGCTACAACGATGAGTAGTTCGATTAATGTAAAAGCGCGGTTCAACATAATTCTCCTGATAATAAGAATATTATATACTTATATAAGAGTGTATCTCCTCGCCCTCATTTTGTTAATCAGTATAACTCCCAAACTTGCACATTTACTAATTCAAAAGTATATGCATTAATTGTCAACACGCTATTACTCGGCCTCACTCTAATAATCCAAGCCGTTTCAGTATCATTTAGTTGCAAATCGATTAACTCGCCCCCAACCACGCCCACCGATTCAATATCTTGATCGCCCGAATAAACCACTACCGTTATTTCATCCGGTAGAGTTGCTCTATATAGGGCTGCTGACAATCGGTTATTATTATCATTCCGTTCTATTCGATCAATATATGCTCCCTGTGCGGCTACCAATTGCAATTCTTGAGTCATGGGAGTGAATCCCAGGAAGTAACTTTCATTTTCGCTGGTTGTGAAATGCGCTTCAGCAGTTTCTCCGGCTTCTATAATATCTACCTGCGCCATAGACAACCAATCCCATACTAAGGTTCCGGCATCCGCTTCCTGTGGTTCAAATGGAACAGTCACATCGACCGTATTCCGGGTAAAAACAAATCGATAATTCCCTCCGCACGCTTCAACGCCGTCTTCGGCGATTGCTAAAGGACTAACGCCCCATAATTCCCAGAGATTCTGCTGGAATGGATCAATGATTTCCGGCTTATCAATGCTAATCTTTGGAAACCAGAACACAGTTTTATCTTTTCGACCAACAGTTGCTGCATCGGGATCGCTCAATAAATGCCCCAGCGCTTCATATCCGCTGGCTTCGAGATCGAATTTGGGGATATAGTACATATTGTTGATTCTCGATAGAGTCATATCATCCAGTAATGGATCGTCCCCATCAAATCCCCATGCGCTTATAGCAGCAGCGTCTTGATTGAACTCACTGATCGAGGCGCCCAGTAATGCCTCCAATGAACTTGCGTCGGGATTTCCATATATATCATAGATTCCAGTCATACCGCCGATAAACAATCCGCCACCGCCATCCCGGTAAGCGGCTAATATATTGGCTGCTTCGAGCGGCAGACGGGGAAGATCTATCGCCATTACCGCCTGAAACTGATCGACTACATCTGGATTGGCAATTATTTCTTCGGAAGTTATAACATCATAATCCAGCGCCTGATCGAAAAGCGATTCCAAAAAGGTCACCCGGTCTCCCATGGGGCGGAGGTTACCCGAAAGCCAATAGTAATATCCTTGATTAGTTTCATCACTTAAAACCGCAACACCCGCACGCCCCGGGGCCAGGTTCGGCGCCGAAAAGATGCTGCGGTACTTTTTGAATTCATCAAACTCCACGCTGGACCACGCCGGCAGCATCTTATCTTCATCATCCGCGTCTTCGTTGCCGCTCACCATGCCATGCCCTATCCCGGTGGCGGCGTTCATGGCCATTATGCTTTTCAGTTTCCATAAATTATCTTCATCAATATCACTGATCATTTCGCTGGTTTCTTCCATGCTCCAGAAGCCCAGTTTATTGTTATGCCGCGTATATCTGTTAAAACTATATAGCCCAAACCGTGATTGATTAAAATTGCGGGATTCATCTTCGTGTCCGATTCTGGGATGTAAATTGATTCCATCAAAAACATCTGATTGATAATAGAGTGAACCGTCGTTCTGCCCTGACTTGAAATCAACTAATTGAAGTGGAGCAAAGGCTGGATCAGTGATGACAATATGGTTGGGGTCCTGCTGGCGCACCAAGGCGCCAAAGTAGAATGCATCTGCGTTCTTCTGTTCCAAACGGAATTTCGTCCAATCATAAAACGAACGCCGGGAATCGCCAGCTGTATTGATGTATGGAATAACATCAAGAGGAGAACTGGTTTCTAAATCCTCCAGCGGCTCAGGCATGGCGGCTGCGTCCAATGTCACGCTCTCATCACCCCACGCCGCCTGTAATGCTGCGTCTGTTTCATAGCGGTTGCGCAGCCACTCATGAAACCGGGCTAAAGCGCCATCGGAATAATCGCAAACCGTTGTTGGTGGATTAAGAATATCAACCGTATATGGTGGAGCATAATTATTCTCTGATGTGCTGCCAACTCGCACATCCCAACCCAGTACCGCAGGATGATTCTGATAACGCTCAACTATGGTAAGAATGATTTTCCCGATAATTTCACGGTACTCTTCGTTCCCAAAACTAATCACATCCCATTTGTCTCCATATTGATCGGTTTGTTGTTCTTCCGGGTATTGCTCCATCCACCAATGCGGGAACGAATGAACATTCATCTTCATTATAATAGAAACGCCTTGTTGAGCGGCGTAATCCAGCATTGCGTCACGCATTCGCCAATTCCAATTATGTTCATCAAGCAAATCCTCAGCCGATGGAAAAGCCGGCCCGTTGTATGCAGTTGGATTGAACATATTCAAACTTATGTAGTTCATACCCGATTCATGAACCAGATCAATCTGTCCTTCAATAAATTCATCCCATTCAGGCATACCAGTAGATATAGTGGTCGAGAGACCGGATTGGTTGTATAGACATAATCCGATTGGAGGCAAAGAAACGCCATTGACCATCAAACGCCCATAATCCAGCGATGAATCCCGCTCAGAATTAAGAACAGCAGTGATATCGTCCGGGCAGGTTTGTAATATCTCATAAGCATCAAGAACGCCATTAGAGGCGCCAGCCCATAAATCAATCTCTTCGCATAGCCCTGTTCTATCAAACGCAATACTCAAAACCACCAAGCCTACAATTGCATAAACCGTAATAATATTATTTCTTGCATTAGTATCGCGTACCATATCACTCTCCCATTAATGATTTAGTAGTTCTAATGTAAATATCAAGGCTACTTACTGCAACGCTTCGCAAGAGTATTTTATTGATAATCCGACTTACTTTTTAACAGATCACAGCCCCCTGGATTATGCGCTATCAACCAATTCTTATATTCAAAGTATGCTTGAATGGCGTAAAACCAGTCAGGTATACGCTTGATCCTGACAGTTTGGCTTCCGCTCCTCGAATCTGAGTATATGCATGTTCATAGCAACCGGGGCCGAAACTGATGCAGTCGTTCCCCATGCTAAATTTGGCGAAACCATCTTTGAGCAGATAGGCGTCATTGACATTGGGCGCCGGATCAACCTTCTCCAGAACGCCTCCATCGCGCAGGTTGATTTCTATCGCCAATGGAACATTGTTCGTTCCAGTCGCACTGATATCAATCTCAAAACCGCCTGCCGTCTCTTTAATATAACAATCATAAACCATTTCGCAAATTTCGCTTTGATCTCTATACGAACGCGATTTGCCCCATTTGTCGCGGTCAATCGGCAATAGATTTTGATCTGATAGAGGTTGATAATAGGGGCCTCTTAATTCCTGCTTAAAATGATAAACGCCCTGCTTCATTTCAAACTGTTCGGGGGTGAACTGTCCTTTACCGAAAAAGGCCGAAGCGAAACGGATAGCGTTGATGACGGCGTCGCCATGACGCACGGCCATCCAACGGTTGTTGTTGAGATGCATAATGGTTGCGCTGGTTTTACCGTTGCGAATCCGGGTGATTTCGGAGAGTGGATATTCTTTTTTATATTTATCAGGAATTGGACTTGGATTCGGCAGTGTTTTTTGCAGTTCGGGATATTCCATCATGAATCCTAAATTGATTCTATCCGGCTCCAATGATTTCAAAATAGCGGCGTATTGTTCATTATCATCATGAATCGCCATATAGCGTAGCGGGAACCAATACCCATCCATCCCGGCCCGTGTATTCAAATCCTGGCGGCGTGATATCTCGGTCACCACCTCAAAATTAGGGTGAACCAGGTAGAGCATGGCGTCCAGGTTCTTCCGCACCGGTTCCAGTAATGCCGGGCGGTTCAATTTATGGGCCAGCACCACAAACGAATAGTCGCATACCGTGTTGTAAACCGTCGTGCTGCGTTCGATGAACATGCCTTCTTCATCAATATCAATTCCTTCAGCAAGCCATTGATCGATGCGTTGTACATAGCATTTATCAGGAAAGACATCATTGATTTGCGCCAGAGCCGCGCTAACCACCCAACGGTGGTTTGGAGTATGAATGCCCCCCTGGGCTAATCCAGAACCGGCGCGGCGCAGGAAAGTTTCCATCAATTTCAAGACGCTATTATCGTTATTCATGGCCGCCAGTTTGGCGGCGCTGGCTACGCGATGAACCACAAAACCGGTATCCGGCGGCGAGTTGAAATTAGTGGTTAGCAGATCGATATTTCCCTGGTCAGTCTGCATCCGTTCCAGAAAACCCGCCGCCAGTTTCATACGTTCAAACAAGCGTGGGTTTTTATATAACTTGGATTCCGGATGAAAATAGGATGCAGCTCCGGCATGCAGCAATCCTCCTGCAGAGCCACAGTGATACAGTTCCCAAGAGTCAGGAACTCCCCCGCACCAGCGGCTTTCGGAATCGGTATTCTGACGCCGTAGTGTTTTCTCAAGATTCTGATCATGACGTTCAACAACTGATGACGATGTTTGCGCATGTCCCACGCGCCCCAAAGCAGGCGCCGCCACTGCTGATAACAATAATTCACGCCGGGATATCGAAATATTCATAATGTTCCTTTGTATGTGTTTTTTTGTAATTACGCCCTCACCTTAGCCTCTCCAAGAGGGCTGATCCTTACCCAAAAGTCTTGTCTTAATTCATTGATATGAATAGATCAATAAGGGTGCCAAGGGCAGCGTCCTTTCTGCCCTTGACTGACAACCTTAGAAATACTTAATAAACCTTTGGTTCTTTGTAATCCAATTTTAGGCGCAATACATTGGATTTGATTCTGTCTTAAAAGTGGATTGTTGTTAAGAACTATGGAAATAAATGAGGTGAACTTAATCAAGGGCAGAAAATACACTGCCCTTGCCACCCGCCACTTGCCACTCGCCACTCGCTGCCCACTATCCGCTAAATTTATTCTTTGCATTGACTTGAAACTGCTTACCCGCCTGTTCAAGTTTGTTAAGAATGGTTTTTGCATCATCTTCGGAAGCATTCTGTACAGCGGCTAGGACTGTTTCACACTCATTGGTATCCATAAACCGCGCCGCATCCAATAGGCCTGTTTCATCTTCCTGGGGAATAACCAGAAAACCATGCTGGTCCGCATGAATGAGTTGATCCGGTTGCACTTTCCGGCCAAAGACTTCGACCTCTTTATTCCACTCCAACGGCATCGAATGCGCGTGACCTACGCACATGCGACGGGCTAGAGCCTTGAAACCGACGGATTTCATTTCATCATAATCACGGATGCACCCGTCAGTAATCGTGCCGACGCAACCCAACGCTTTATGGGCGCTGCTGTTTACTTCTCCCCAAAAAGCCCCCACAAAATCGGGATTATCCATATCCTGAACTACCACAATTTTGGGGCCTTTAATCGATGCGATATACTCGCGGTATTGCTTCCATTGCTGAGCGCAGATATCCGGTTCAACCGCCAGGCTTGGCTGGATGGTAACGGTCACCGCATATCCCGCCATTGATCCCATGTAAGGCATGAAATCTGTGGTTCCTTCCAGATTAAAACCGTCTTTCGCCGCATCGGATTTGGTGATCTGCTCCCAACCGTTATAGATGGTTGGCGTATTCCACCGCTTTAATTCTAGTAATTCTGACGATGACAAAACCATAGCAACACCTGTTAATTAATAATAAATTCAAAATATATATCTCTAGTAATTTCCCATAGATAAACAAAATACTCAAGGTTGATGCTCAACAAGCTTATTCATTCAAGATTATTCAGTTCAAGTAGATAAGCAAAGTGCGCTTGACACGCCATGACCGATCATGAAAGAATTAGAATATAAAATCAGGTTCATACCGAAGGGGAGTACTTTTGATTGACGCATAAAAAAATGTCTGAATCAGGATTTACCGGATTAAAGGATGAGCAGGATAAAAACCTTAGCATCATCCAAAGTATCTCATCATCCAAAGTGTCTCATCATCCTGAGTATCCTTCCATCCTGAATATCCTGATTCAGACAAATAAATTATCAATTTCTTAAGATTGATCAAATCCCAATGAGAATGAGAACCAATGAATAATCAATCCGATGCATCCATAAGAGATATTAGTTTCTGGCAACCCGTACTTTTCGCCGCGATGGCTGGCGGAATGGCCTGGGGTATACGCGGGCAATATGGACACGAAACCGGCGCTATGATCGCAGGTTTACTCGTCAGCCTCACGCTGGTTTTTCTATTATGCCCCAAAGCATCCCTGCTCAATGCAGCCCGTGCGGTGGCATGGGGAACGGTGGCTATGGGTTTCGGCGGCTCCATGACCTATGGCCAAACCGTTGGATTAACCCACAATGCCGATCTAGTCAACAATTGGGAAGCATTACGCTGGGGATTGCTTGGCCTCTCCATAAAAGGAGGCCTTTGGATCGGATTCGCCGGGCTGTTCCTTGGTATTGGATTGGGTGGAATCCGTTACCGCTGCCGCGAGTTGCTGCTGGTTATGTGCGCCATAGTGGGTATGTATTTTCTCGGCTTATATCTGCTGAACTCGCCTTTTGATCCCGAAAATAAAATGCTTCCGGCCATTTATTTCTCATCCTCCTGGTATTGGCAACCAGACGCGGTTTTAAGTGTATTAAAACCACGCCACGAATGCTGGGGTGGGCTGTTGTTAGCGTTTATGGCGCTTATGGCTTATGTGATATTGCTGCGTAAAGATATTCTAGCTAACCGCCTGGCGCTATGGGGTTTTCTGGGCGGAGCTATCGGGTTTCCCTTGGGACAATGCATCCAGGCCTTCCACGCCTGGAATCCTGAATTATTCCTCGAAGGCTTCGGCCTGCAACTGCAACATGTAATCAACTGGTGGAATATGATGGAGACCACCTTCGGGGCTGTTATGGGCGCTGCATTAGGACTCGGTCTGTGGCTCAACCGTAAGAGAATCCAGATATCAGCCATCTCCGATCCTGTAAGTATGCCGCTTCCTATAGAAGCAATTTTACTGGTCATTCATCTATGTTTACTAATTGCGGTTGAATTCATGTCCTACCGAATTGTTGACCGCGTATACGATATCGGCCTGATCATGGGGATAATACCCGTTGTGGCTATCGCCGGCGCCAGGTGGTGGCCATTTTTAATGATATTTCCGATTACCCTCATACCAATCTGCGGCAAAACTATCAAACAACTGGTTTATCAAGAGGCGGCGATTGCTCCAGTTGCGGGATGGCTGGTCTACTTGATCGTTCCGCTTCTAATATCAACCGCCGCAGCCATCTGGTTTGGACGTAAAGCGATGACAAAACAGACTGGATATAACCTTACCCGCTTCGGATTACTGCTCAGCGCCTGGACTTATTTCCTGTTAAATTACGCCTTCTTCCGTTTCCCCTGGCCCTGGGCCACATGGACCAGCCGTACGCCCAATGGGATCATCTTCACCATCTGCGTCCTCGGCCTGACAGCCGCTGTTATATTTGGAGGCGGCAAGAAATCTGATTCAATACCATCAACAGAATAAACCGGTTTTCCTACATATTATCCCAGTAGGAAAAAGCAAAAAAATAAGTGAAAAACCTTGATCCAACATTATATTCTTTCGATTGATCGTATATAGTAAATTAATATTCATGTATATATGAATATTAATACTTATATAAGAAAGGGTATTTGTTATGAAGAATCTTATGGTACTTATATTATTTGCATTGCTGCTGGCGCCTTGCGCTATGTCTCAGGAAGTACGGGAATATACAGTTAACAAGGTAACGGGAACAGCCCCGGTTATTGACGGTGAATTCACCGAAGCAGAATGGGCTGGATCGGTATTTACTGGCGAGTTTTACGGATTAGAACACGGCGATAACGCCCCAGAGTGGGCGGGAAAAGTTGTCGATGAAAAATGGCAATGGCGCGCCCTGTGGGATGATGATTATCTGTATGTACTGATTACCGCTGAACTACAGTACATCAATATGAATGGTTGGGTTTACAGCGGTGATATGGTTGCTCTACTTGAAGCCGATGACACAGGTTACGCTGGCTGGGGCGCTGGATCAAATCTGGATTTCGAGTGCTTTATATCTCCCAATTGGGACGACGAAATGACTGGTTATCCCAACGAAGCCGGACAAAATCCCCCAGCTTATCAGATGTGCTATTTCCCCTTGTTAATCGATGAGGAAAATGGTCAGATATACGCTGACTCCAATTTTGGCTCTAGAACTACAGCTGAAGGTCCTCCATTCTTCCATACAGGGACCCTGGGCGCCGCAAATATCGGCGGGTGGAATCCGATTTACGATGCATCAGAAGCCGATACAGCTGATGTTAAACCTTTTAAGCTCGCAGCTCTTCCTCACCTGGTAGAAGGCGCTGTAGCAGGAGAAGGGATTTTCGGCATTCCCGTTATGGAAGTTGCTTTCCCGTTTTCACAATTCAGTTTTCCTGCATTGCCAGATGTAACAGTTATTGAAGATGTAGATATTCTGCTAGAAAACCTGATTATGATTCCTGATGAGAATGGCGTCTGGGTAGAACCCGGTGATGTATGGCTATTTAACGTCTGTGGATATGTTGACGGCGCCGTCCATGAACAAAAAGGACTGTCATATATTTCCTGGAACGAAATGGGTCCAGGCGGATTCCATAACGCTCCACGCGGCAAGATGATATTTGCCGCAGGAACCGGCGTTGCAGAGTGGATGATTCACTGATTTAGTTATATCTACAAACCTATAAAAGCCAAGGGATTATGTTTATTCCCTTGGCTTTTTTTTTGTCTGAATCTGGATGATCAGGATTTATGATTGGGTGGTCGCTATCAACCCTCTCCTAACCTCTCCCAATCTTGGGAGAGGAATGTATGCCTACTGTGTTTTGTATATCTAAATTCAAGGAATATAACTGGTTATGTCCCCAAAGCCCCTCTCCCCAAGTTTGGGGGGAGAATTCAAGAGGGGGTTGTTTACTACAACCTTATTCTATAACGATCGAACCGCAGTTTTCTATATCAATGCTTGAAACAGCGCATACTGGTGAATACCATAGTGGCGTTAGCGTCATTACAGGCCTGCACAGCATCTGAATCGCGCAATGAACCGCCCGGCTGCACGATAGCAGTGATGCCCTGATCCAACAATGCATCGACTCCATCACGGAAGGGGAAGAATGCGTCTGAGGCGGCTACGGCGCCCCTCCAAACCAGCGTTACCCTGCATGGCTTCCTTTTCAATCGCTTTCACTGCGCTATGAGGAAATACTCCGTTGAGCGCTTCTAGAACCAGAGCATCGAATTGCATACCATGCTTCTGAATGGAAAGCAGCGCCTGACGCGAGATAAAGGCCTTGGAGACGCACTGTTTGGCCATCATAACCCTATCCTGCCCGCCAACGCCGATGGATACCGTGGCGCCGTCCTTGGCAGTCAACACGGAGTTTGATGTTACTCCGGTTTCCACCATCCAGGCGAACCACATATCTTTTAGTTCCTGGTCGGTTGGTTTACGTTGTATTGAAACTGTTTTGCCAGTCTTTTTGATGCGGCCATCAATCATGGCGCGTTCTGGAAGATCAACCGGCAATTCAACGCTGTCGGCGAAATCCTTGAAAGAACGAATCACGTTCTGATCCTTACCCGCTGTGGGTACATAAGACCACTGCTGGAAGATGGAGCCATCGGAAAGCGCTTTCAAATCGACGTAACGTTGTCCGATATAATCAGTCAAACGGGAGATATCTTTCAGCCTGATAATACGCAGGTTTTTGCGGCCTTTTAATATTTCAACCACTCCTTCTTCATAATCGGGGGCGCAGATAACTTCATAATACTGCTCAGCCACCGCTTCAGCGGTCTCTTTATCTACCGGACGGTTAACCACCACCACGCCGCCGAATGGCGCAATGGGATCCGCCTGCCAGGCTTTCATATATGCATCGGCCAGATTTTCGCCAATAGCCACGCCGCTGGGATTATTATGTTTCATAATGATGACGCAGGGGAATTCATGGAAGTATTTCAATATCGACAAACCGCTGTCGACATCGGTCAGGTTGGTTTTGCTGGGATGTTTACCGAACTGAATAAGGCAATCCTCATTCATATTGCCTACCAAACCTGATCCCTCACCCAGAAATTCGATGCCCGCCAGATTTATGTGGCCGTTGATAGGGCGGTAAAGCGCGGCTTCCTGTCCGGGATTCTCGCCATAGCGCAGACCTTTTACAACCATCTCTCCATCATCTCCCGGAAGCGACCAAGTCACTTTTTCATACAAACAAACCTGAGCGTTCACAGCCCGCAACATATCCGTAACATCTGGATTGTCTGTAAAACCAGAGAAAAAGTATTTTGGAAAATGATCGTCGATAACGGTTGAGTATTGTTTGATGCTCATGAAAAATCTCCAATTCTATATACAAATGTCATACGAAATAAACAAAGCAGCCGGAAGCGTTAGCTTCCGGCCGCAAAAGAATTCATTTAATTATAGTTGCATCATCCACCAGCGAGAATTTGCAAGAGTAAGTCCTGCGCATCCTGTGGAGTTATAACTCCATCGCCATTGACGTCAGCGGCTTGCAATTGCTCTTCCGTCAGTTCCTCTCCACTAAGGAAGAGATCAAGAATCGAAACAGCATCGTCTTCTGTGATTACACCATCTCCATCCATATCGCCAGTTTCTACTGGTAATGGAGTCGGCGTTACGGTCGGAGTTGGAGTCGGTACATCCACCGGTGTTTCCGTTGGCGTCGGTTCAACTACAGCCGTTTCAGTCGGCGTCGGAACAACAACAGCAGTCTCGGTTGGCGTCGGAACAACAACAGGAGTTTCGGTTGGCGTCGGAACAACAACAGGAGTCTCTGTCGGAGTCGGAACAACAACTGGGGTCTCAGTTGGAGTCGGAATACCAACTGGGATATTAGTTGGTGTTGGAACAACCACAGGAGTCTCCGTTGGCGTTGCAACATTAACAGGAGATTCGGTCGGTGTTGGTACAATAGGCAACACCGTTGGGGTTGGAGTTGGAGTTTCAACCGGAGTTTCTATAGGCGTCTCTTGTGCATTCGCCATAGGTACAGCCCAAGCGCCCAAACAAACTAATAAACCAACGATAAGTAATAATAGAGGGACTTGCCTAAGCATAAGACCTCTCTCCTTTCAAATATCACGCATTCCGCAACAACGCAGCGGCGACTTTTATCTATTTTGTAATCAATCATACGTAAATAACCCTTCATCTGTCAAGGACTTTATGCATTTTTCCACATTTTTTTTCACTACTGGCAATTTATTTTCATTATTTTGTCAAAAGTAATTAATTATCTCTTTCATCCGCTCTTATTTGACATGATTCATCCATGCCTTGGAACTTTTTTCAAGAAAATAGAACCCATTATTGCTGCAAAAAGCGCGAAAAGACTAAACCAGAAGAAACTACTTTGAATCGCTTCATACCTGGGTAGATAACTATAATGATTTACCAGCGCACTGGCCAGAATGTAGCCGGTAACCTGTCCTCCGACGAAGGAAAAATAGAGCATAGCCTGAGCGGTGGAGCGGATGCTTTCTTCACATTCAGCATCCAAATACATCGCAGAAGCGAATAAAACGCCCAATACCGCCGGTCCATGAAAAACATTCAAAGCGATAATCCAACCGGGAGCAACCACCATCGACATCCCGAACCAGCGAATAAATTCAGCGGCGAAACCAAGGATCACTGTGTATTTCAAGCCGATAGTTTTAGCGAAACGGTGCAGGTTGTAAGTACATAATATTTCGACGCTGACGCCGACTAACCATAATGTAGAAAAAAAACGTTCGGATAACCCCCGATGCCCGACATAGGGTCCAAGATATTGGATTCCAGCCGATGCGCCGATTGAGACGCAGAAGATGGATAGATAGAAAATCACCATATTGCGGTTGCGAAAGATATTAAGAAAAGAATCAAATTCAGGTTTGATATGCTTCTCGAAGTGATTTTCATCCCAGAATGTGGTTAATATGGTGATAAAGTAAAAGATGCAGGCGGTTAAGAATAATAATGTTCTGTCATAAAAGCCGCACCATATAGAAAGACCAATCACCAGAGGACAAATCACGAACATCCCCAAAGTGAAACTTATGCTTCCGGCTACGCGTATACGGCCAAATAAATGACGGTTTTTCTTGCCCAGAAAAGCAAGAATAATGGCTGAATTGATGGGTAATCCGGCGCTGTAACTTATGTACAACATAATGCCGGAAATCAGCAAAAGAGGAAATCCGCCCTTTTGGTATGAAAAAAGCAAAAACGATCAGCATTAATATATTCATGACCAATGTCAAACGAATGGCCTTGGTGCGGCCGATAATCCGGTACCGCCAGAATGCCCCATAACGGTTGCATCAAAACCGCGCCTAATGCGGGCAGCGCCATCATCAGACCAATATGGAAATCGCTTAAATGAAGGTCTAAATCATAGTAACGGGTGAGGTGTGGAAATACGCAGGCCTGCCCCAAACACAGGAACCATGTATTGGCAAGCACCTTTAAGCCGGTTCTTCTTTTCGCGCCTTCACCAAGAATCACTAACGCATAGTCCTTATTGTGGTTAAATAGAATAAACGATATTGCAAAGGTGGTTGGTATTAGCCCTCACCCTAACCCTCTCCCACGGGGAGAGGGGATTTGGCTATCCGTCATTAAAAGATTTGGCAGGATATCATGTTTTCTACTTCAAACTATTATAGAACTTTATCAATTCTTTGAAGGCGCGCAGGACAACTTTCGGATCGCCGCCGGATTGTTCTCCAGCGGACCGCGGATAATGATGCACGCCGACCTGTTTAATTCGGGCATTGTTCTTTTTTAGGATGGAGAAGAACTCTACGGTGATAACCGCTCCCTCAGCTTTTAATTCCACGCCATCGAAATATTGGCGCTTAAACAGTTTGAAGGCGCAATCCAGGTCGCGGCAGTGAAAGCCGAACAGGAAGCGTATCAAGGTTCCCCAGCAGAAGGCGAATACTTTTCGGTGAAACGGGTCGCGGCGGTCAAGACGGTATCCAACCACAGCGTCATGGTCGCCGGAATGCTCTAAAAGCAGTGAAATTTCGCCTATATCAAACTGCCCATCTCCATCGGAGAAGAATACCCAATCCTTGGAACTTGATGCAATCCCGGTTTTTACCGCGCCGCCGTATCCACGGTTGACTTCGTGATGAATAGCGCGCACTTGCGGGTGCTTTTGAGCCAATTGGTCAGCTGCCTCACGGGTACCATCAGTACTCCCGTCGTTAATTATCAGGATTTCAAAATCATCTATTTGATCAGAAATGACGCTTACCGTTTTTTCA
This sequence comes from bacterium, assembly GCA_963662285.2. Classification (GTDB taxonomy): domain Bacteria; phylum Hinthialibacterota; class Hinthialibacteria; order Hinthialibacterales; family Hinthialibacteraceae. The sequence continues at coordinate 40,975 of CAXXMV010000006.1, read as the reverse complement.
ACTAAATCACCAATATTATCAACTTCATTGTGGGCCGGATAGAAAACCGAAACGCTAATAGGATATTTGCTCATCAATAGACCACCAGAAAATTTGAGTTAGAGAACATATTTATTATAACGCATCATATTCTTATATGATGAGCGATGAAAGGATTTTGAGTGGTTTTTGAGAATTGATATGGGTGGATTTGGTGGGCTACGCTTCGCTTTTAGCCCACCCTGTCTACCGGGTTTAAGCCCACCAGCTGAATTACTGGATCAGCTGGGCGCAGAATTTGGCGTAATTGACCAGCGGATTCCAAAATAGACCGAAATAAATGATGGGGATGGTTAGAGCAATCAGCAGACCGAGATAAACCGGTTTCAAAGTAAATGGTTCCGCATCAGGCGCTTCTTCTAGGAACATAGCCTTGATGATGCGTGCATAGTAGTAAAGCGAAACCACTGTATTAAGTGCGCCGATAACTGCCAGCCAATACATCTGCGACTGGAGGATTGCAAAAAAGATATATACTTTACCCACAAATCCGGCTGCGGGAGGAATGCCGATTAGTGATATAAGGGCAACGGTCATGAAAACAGCTGAATACGGCGCACGCTTCCATAGTCCACGGACGGCGGTGATGCGGTCATCGTCCTGCGCTTCCACCATCATGATTATAACCAGGAAGGCTACCAGGTTGGTGAAGAGGTACATAATCAGATAGAAGATAACCGATTCGAGTCCGGCAGTGGTCAGAGTACTGACGCCCATCAGGATATATCCGGCGTGGGCGATGCCTGAATAGGCCAATAGCCGCTTGAGATTGACTTGTACTATGGCGCCCAGGTTGCCGATTGTCATGGTTATAGCTGAGAGCAATGCGATGGTAAACATCCAGTCGATGTTTATGCTTCCAACTTCGATCCAGGCCCCGCTTTCGCCGGGTTGCAGCAATATCGAGAATGCCAGGCGGATCAGCAGAGCGAAACCAGCGCCCTTTGATGCCACTGAGAGATATGCGGTGACGGGAGTAGGCGCCCCTTCATAGACGTCCGGCGCCCAGAAGTGAAACGGAACCATTGCGATCTTATAGCCCGCTCCAGCCAGGATAAAAATGAAGATTGCATATACAGCCAGATCAATCCCGCCTGAGGCGTTGGCCAGACCTTGGCGCACTCCTTCAAATCCGGTGCTGCCGGTCAAACCATAGAGCAGACTTAATCCAAAGAGCATCATGCCAGTTGATACGCCGCCGTAGAGAACGTATTTAAGCGAAGCTTCTTCCGACTTGCCTATTTTGCGGGCGAAGCCAGCCAGAATATAGGAACCAAGGCTCATCAACTCAAGCGCCAGATAGATCATCACCATATCATGCGATGAAGCGACCAGACACATGCCGATGGTTACGGATAATAGAATAGCGTAGAATTCGCCTTTTTTGAGAGAGAACACTTCGCTGGAGAACATCGTCATAAATATGATGATCGCCGTACAAAAGATAAAGAATCCCCTGAAGAAGAGCGCGAACATATCATGCACTAACATGCCCTGAAAGATAATCGTAGCAGGTTTGTCATATAGAGCAATATGAAACAGGAACGCAACGATGGTTCCAACCAACGACAGCGCCCCGATAACGTCCCATTTAGCGCGATCTACGCCGAAAATCGAGGCGAGCAACGCCAATACAAGCGTCACGGTTAATACTAATTCAGGGACGAAATAAGCCAGGCTTTCAACGTTTCCCATCAGAGCCATCCTAGAAGTTTTTCGAAAGTAATTCTACCAAGCGACCCATGGTCGGTTCGAACAAATTAATTAACAGATTCGGGAAAATACCCAAAACAAGCACGATTATAGCGATAGGTATCAGGGTAACTTTTTCACGCAAGGTGCAATCAGGCATATCAGCGTATTTCTCGTTTACCGGTCCAAGGAACATACGTTGATAAGTCCACAGCATATAGACCGCCGTCAAAACGATACCGGAGGTGCCAATAATCGTAATTATACGAATCCATAAGATATGGCTCATGAAGCCGCCCATGAATGCGAGGACTTCACTGATGAATCCAGAGAATCCCGGAAGCCCCAACGCGGCGAAGAAAGCCACAGCAGTTATGCCTGCATAGACGGGCAAATTCTTTGCCAGTCCGCCGAATCCGTCGATGTTGCGATGATGCGCCCTATCGTAAACCACGCCGACCAGAAGGAAGAGCATGGCGGTGATTGTTCCGTGGTTGAACATCTGAAGGACGGCGCCGTTCATACCGGCAGGGGTCATAGCCGCCATACCCAGCATAACGATGCCCATGTGGCTGATGCTTGAATAAGCCACCAGTTTCTTCAAATCGGTTTGCGCCATAGCAACCAGGGCGCCGTAGATAATGTTTATAAAAGCAATAACCGCGATAAATATTGCAAACTTAACCGCCATATCCGGCAGGATTGGATAACTGATTCTCAGAAGACCATAGGTTCCCATCTTAAGCAGGATGCCAGCCAGGATAACGCTGATAGCGGTCGGCGCCTCAACGTGGGCGTCGGGCAGCCATGTATGGAATGGGAAGGCCGGAATCTTGATGGCGAAAGCCACGAACATAGCCAGGAAGAGCCACCATTTCAAATTAGCGGCGTTAGCCCAGAAACTGGAAGCTGCTATATCAGGGCCAAGCGTGGTCAGATCAAACGATGAGCCGGTGTTGATATATAGCACGATCATGGCGATGAACAGGAACACGCTGCCGAACAGGGTATAAAGGAAGAACTTAATCGCGGCGTATTCACGCCGTGGTCCGCCCCAGACTCCAATCAGGAAGTACATCGGCAGCAGCATCAGCTCCCAAAATACATAGAAAAGGAAGAAATCGAGCGAAATAAACACGCCCAACATACCTGTTTCCAAGAGCAGGAAAAGAGAGAAATACCCTTTTACCCGGTCATTTATACCCCAAGACGCAAGTATGCAGATCGGACATAGAAATACCGTAAGCAGCAGCAAAGGCACGCTCAGGCCATCTGCGCCGACAAAGTAGAAAATATTAAAAGTCTCGATCCATGGAACTTTGGCTACAAACTGGTAACTCAGCGCAGGATCGTAATCTTTCATCATCCACAACCCGCAGGCTAATGAAGGTAATGTGAAGAGAAAGGCCAATTGCTTGATAAACAATTTAGCTCTTGACGGCGTACATAAGATTACGGCGGCGCCAATCAATGGCCAAAATGTCATCCAGGTAAGCAGATGATTCTGGGATTCCATCCTTGCTTACTCCCTGTTATTGTATCGTTGTCGCGGATCTTAATACAAAACCCGCATAATTACGTTATGAATCAATAATAATGCGCCAATAGCGCATGCAGCTTTCAACAAATAATTCTGTATCACGCCGCTTTGGAACAATGTACTGACAGCGCCTATCGCCTGCACCACTATTGCCAGGAGATTGACCAGTCCATCTACAATATATTTATCGACCGCACCGGAAATCATTGCCGTGCCCCGCGTAATCGGAGCAGTAATGTTTACAGCGCCATCTATAACCGTATTGTCGAATGCGCGAAGAACCATACGGCTTTTCATCACAAAGGCGATAACGGTTTTTTCATAAAATTCATCAACCCAAAACTTGTTGTATGAAAGTTGATAAAGCGGACCCATTTTTTTGGTTAGCATCTCAACCGAGATGCTGCGTTTGTAATAAACCATGTAAGAGAAAACAATTCCACCGAATGCCACGAGGAGTGAAAGAACCATAGCGCCATAATGGGCTAAAGCGCTTCCATGTCCCGCGCCGTGAGCCGCCGCTTCATGCGCCGCCTCTCCAATCACTGGTGGTACAATCAAGGCGTTTAACCACAAAGCGCCATACAATCCCCAACCGCCGATTATCGACAGTAACGCCAATATAATCAAAGGTATAGTCATGGTTACAGGAGATTCATGGGCATGATCGAACTTTTCCTGGTCGCGCGGTTCGCCAAAGAAGGTCAGGAAGATCAGCCGGAACATATAGAAAGCGGTGATGCCCGCGCCGATCAGCAATCCCAGGAATATGGGGAAATGCTGGGGATGTTCAAGTCCAAATTGCAGAGCGCCCGCCAGGATAGCGTCCTTGCTGCCGAAACCGGAGAAAAATGGCACTCCGGAAATGGCCAGCGTCCCGATAATCATGGTTATGGCGGTAATGGGCATTTTCTTGCGCAAGCCGCCCATTGAGGTAATTTCGTTGGTATGAACCGCGTGGATCACGCTGCCGCTGCAAAGGAAAAGAAGCGCTTTGAAGAAGGCATGAGTCATAAGGTGATATAAACCAGCGGTATAAGCGCCAACCACGAATCCCCCGACGCCCAAAGCGGTTATCATATAACCCAATTGACTGAGGGTTGAATAAGCCAGGATTCTCTTAATGTCTGTCTGAGTTATAGCAATCAGTGAAGCGAAGAAAGCGGTGATCAGACCGATATAAGCAATAACCAGCATGGTTTCCGGCGAAGATGAAAAGATAGGAAACAAACGCCCTACCATGTATACGCCAGCCGCAACCATAGTGGCTGCGTGGATCAACGCGCTGACTGGAGTCGGACCTTCCATAGCGTCCGGCAACCAGACATGCAACGGGAACTGAGCCGATTTACCGACGGCGCCGCCAAACAGGCAGATGCCGGCGACAGTGATTACCCAGCCGCTGATTTCGCCATGAGATACGGCTTCAAATATTTCGGTGTAATTGAATTTTCCTAAATAGAGAACCAGGGTCATGATACCCAGGAACATAAAAACATCACCCACGCGGGTGGTGATAAAAGCTTTCTTGCATGCATCTGCGGCGGAATCTTTCCAGAAATAGAAGCCAATCAGAAGATAAGACGATACGCCTACCAGTTCCCAACTTATATATAGAACGAACAGGTTGTCGCACAATACCAAAAGCAGCATTGAAAAACTGAAGAGGCTCAGATAAGCGAAGAAACTATCATAAAACTGTTCGCCATGCATATAACCGATGGAATAGAGATGAACCACAAAACTGACAATCGTCACCACCATCAGCATAACCGCAGTCAGGTTATCAATATGGAATCCAAAGGTGAAATCCAGGCCGCCTCCGCCGGTAAACCACGGGTATGATACCTGGAAAAGGTAATTTGGATCACCTTCAATAAAGATGACTTTAATGAAGAGAATAAAGCTGCAAATCAGAGATAAACCTATAGCGCCGGTGGAAAGCCAATCACCCTGCCGGGGGAGTTTTTTCCCAAAGAAATACTGGATAACAAGTGCGATTATGGGAAACGCAAGAATCAACCAAGCAAGAGTTTCCATCCGTAACCTCTTAGTAATTAAATAATATAACTCTCATGAAGCGAAACCGCTTCATGCTGAAATGCGGCGCATCAATGCTTCATACTACTTATTTCATCCAACTGGATAGTGGAAAACTGCTGGAATATGGCCAGCACAATGGCCAGCGCCACAGCGGCTTCAGCAGCGGCCAATATTATAACAAAGACGGCGAAAATATTACCTGATACGTCCATCCCCGGTAGATACCGGTTAAAAGCGATCAAGTTCAGATTGGCGGAATTAAGTATCAATTCAACGCCCATCAGCATCCGGATGCCGTTGCGCCGCGTCATCACGATGAACAGCCCCAACGAAAACAGGGTTATGGAAACGACCAGATAATGTTCCAGCGTAACAGCCATGCGCATCCCTCTTATAAAATCTATCGGCCAGCAGCGCTAAACCGCAGCCGTTTCGTTCTTGTCTTCCACTTTATCCTGCACTTTCGGCTCGCCCCGCGCAATTACTACCGCGCCGATCAGGGCTACCAATAAAAGCAAAGAAGCAATCTCAAAAGGAAGTAGATAATCAGTCAACAGAAGTTTTCCAATCAACTCCACGTTTGATGTAAGCGCTTTATCCTGTGGAGCATCCATCACTCCCCAAGGAGTCACATAAACTATGGGAAGCATTACGGCCATAAGAACCACCAGAACCAGCGCGCTCCACTTGGTCTGAAGGGTCTGACGGGTAATTCCGCCAGCGATGCTGCCCGTAAACATGACGCCGAAGAGCAGCAGAACCAGAATGCCTCCAACATATACCACCACTTGCGAGACGCCCACGAAATCGGCGCCCAGTTGGATATATAAGCATGCCAACCCGAAAAAGGTGAACAGCAGAGAAAACGCCGCATGAACCAGGTTCGATGAGAACGCGGTAAACGCAGCCGACGCCAAAACTATGGCTGCCAGGATATAGAAGATAATGCTATGCAGCGCGTCCACTCTTGCTAATCTCCTTTTTTCTGTTGCTCAGGTTCTTCTTTAACTGAAACAGCGTCAGGCTGCTCTTTACTTGGCGCCTCTTCCGGCTTTTCTTTAGCTGGCGCCGCATCCGGTTCTTTTTTCTCTTCTTCCACCGCCGCTTTGGCTGGAGGAATCGGATTAGCAACAAAGTCGCGGATCATCTGACTTTTATCGGTAAATACCGTCTCATAATCTTTAGACATAAACAGGCAAACCGTAGGGCATACCTCAACGCACAGGGCGCACCAGCAGCATTTGATGAAATCGACCTGAAACACCGAAGGCTTACGCTCTTTACCTTTGCCTACAGCTTCTACTTTTATACAATCGACCGGACATATTTTGACGCATTTACTACATGCGATGCAAGTGCTGACGTCGTTGACCAACATGCCCCGCATACGGTCAGGCATCTCACGTTTTTTCAGTGGATATTGGACGGTTACAGCTGGTTCGAACATTTCCTTGAACGTAACCGCCATGCCTTTAACGGCGGTAATGAAACCTGCTGCAACATCTTGTATAACGGCCATAATCACCTACCCGGTATATTCCTACAACACCGCCCATATAGCGGTCAAAATAATATTGATTAGTCCCAAAGGAATCAGGAATTTCCAGCAAGTCGCCATCAACTGATCAATTCTCAGACGCGGTAGAGTCCAGCGAAGCCACATGGCCAAAAAGATCAGCACGCATACTTTACTAATATAAATATACCCGCCGTACAAACCGAATGGGCCATGCCATCCACCTAAAAAGAGCAATGCGCCGATAGCTGATACGATAAACAAGTCGGCGTACTCCGCCATATAAAAATACGAATATCGAATACCGGAATATTCTGTAAAGCCTCCAGCCACCAGCTCGGATTCAGATTCAGGTAAATCGAAGGGAGTCCTTCCGGTTTCAGCCAAAGACGCGACGTAATAACAAATAAAAGCGATCAAACAGAACGGGTTGCAGACGTACCAGCCGCCCACGCCGAGAAATCCACCTGCTTGAGCATCAACAATAGTTCTAAGATTGAGCGATCCAGCCATGAGAACCGGCGGCAGAATATGCAAGGCTACTGGAATTTCATAACTCAAAAACTGAGCCGAAGCGCGCATGGCGCCATACATGGACCATTTATTATGCGACGCCCAACCAGCCATTATGATGCCGATGGCGACTACGGATGAGGTGGCCAGCAGATAGAGCATGCCGATGTTTATATCGGCTGGTATCCAATCAGGCCCCAAAGGAAGCGCCACCCATGACAACAATGCGCCGGCGAAAACCAATCCAGGCGCCAGAATGAATAGCGGCTTATCGGCCATCGCCGGGATAATATCTTCTTTGATAAAGAGTTTCAAACCATCAGCGGCGGTCTGCAACACGCCATGCCAGCCGACATGCATCGGACCGACGCGGCATTGCATGTGCGCGGAAATTTTTCTTTCAAACCATACCGCCACCAGACCGATAACGGCCACCATCGCCACCGCAACCGCCGAACAAACCGCAGCGGCGATCAGCATAATCAACGGTAGAGGCAGACTCCCCAAAACAGGCAATTGTTGTATCCATTGGGCTAAAGTGATCATCTACCGATCCACCTCCCCCAAAACCAGATCGAACGATCCCAAAGTAGCTACGAGATCGGCGATAAACATGTCTTTGGTAAGTTCTTCCAGGATGCTCAAATTGCAGAACGAAGGTCCGCGAACTTTCATGCGGTATGGGGTGTTGCTTCCATCGCTCACCATATAGAAGCCTAATTCTCCGCGGGGGCATTCGGTGCGTACGTAAACCTCGCCGCCTTTGGGAGGTTTAAGCCGCGCGGGAACTTTTCCTTTATGCTGGCCTTCTTCGGGGAATCCCTCAATGACCTGCTCCAGAATCTTTATGCTCTGATACATTTCCAGAATGCGCTGATAGTATCGATCCCAGCAGTCGCCCACCGTTCCCTTAAGGCCTTCACCGACGGGAATTTCGAAATCGAATTTATTGTAAATCGAATAGGTTTCATCGCGCCGCATATCCCAATCAACGCCGGAAGCGCGCAGCATTGGTCCGGTAAATCCATAATCAATCGCCATCTCCCGCGGGACGATGGCGACATTGGCGGTGCGTTTTATAAATATCTGGTTAAAGCTCAGTAATTGATTTAAGGAATCGAGCCGCGCCGGAAATTGCGCAATAAATTTCTTGGCCAGTTCCATAGCGCGGGGCGTCATATCCTGGTTCACTCCACCGGGTACGACGTAACCGAAGCACAACCGTCCGCCGGATAGTTCTTCCAGGATGTCAAGGATTTGTTCCCGCTCGCGGAAGCAATGCAGCAATGGCGTCCAGGCCCCCATATCCAATCCAAAAGTGGCAAGCAGCAGGATATGACTGGCGATCCGGTTTAATTCACCGACAAAGACGCGTATATATTCAGCCCGTTCGGGAACCTCAATGCCGCACAGTTTCTCGACGGCCAGCGCCCATGTCCAATTGTTGTTCATGGCGCCCAGATAATCCATACGGTCCGTGTAGGGCAGATAAGCCTGATATTCGAGAGATTCGCCGATCTTCTCTTTGCACCGATGAAGAAAACCGATATTGGGAATAGCGCGATTAACGATCTCGCCATCGGTATACAATTTCACTTGGAGAACGCCATGCGTACTGGGGTGCTGCGGCCCCATGAACACAGTCATTGGTTCGCCTTGAAGAGGTTTTGGTTGAGCAGCAGTCGCCATAGAAATCTTCTCTCATCCGGTAATGAAATCCAGCAGCCGGTCTCCGGTTTATTAAAAGCCTAATTCTTTAAGCCGGTCGTGTTCCGGCATTTTATAATCTTTGCGTAGAGGATGACCTTCCCATGCATCGCCCAACAGAATGCGGGTCAAATCTGGATGCCCCTCATAATTAATGCCCAGCAAATCATAAGATTCCCGTTCATGCCAATTAGCGGCGGACCAGATAGATGCAACAGAAGGAACGGAAGGGTTAGATTTTGATGCGCAGACTTTTAAGGTTACGTAATGTTTATGCTTAAAAGAGAACAGATGATAAACGCTTTCAAAGCACTCAGGAGCTTCCACGCCGCTCAGGCAATGAAGCATATCAAAAGCGGTTCGTTCATCATCGCGTAGAAAACGGCAAACATCTTCAAGCGTATCAGTTTTAAGCAGGATAAAAGGATCGCGTGGATCTTTTTCATCGCCGCTTACTATATGCTCCAGGATGGCATCTTCGCCAAATTTTTCGCGGAGCAAGTTGAAGATCTCTAGATGTTCCATATTCAATCTCCAGCCATATACAGGCCGTACAATCCAATTTAAGCCGCCGATGATTCTTTCTTGCGTAGAATACGGTCTTGGCGGATCTTCTGCTGCAATTCAATAAGCCCGGCCATCAATGCTTCCGGACGTGGAGGGCAGCCGGGAACAAATATGTCAACCGGTATATAAAGGTCAACGCCTTTAACGACGTGATAACCATGTGTGTGATACGGACCGCCGCCGATAGCGCAGCTGCCCATAGCAATTACCCAGCGGGGTTCAGGCATTTGATTGTAAAGCAGTTCGATGCGTTTGGCCATTTTATAAGTGACCGTACCAGCAACGATCATCAGGTCAGCTTGCCGGGGAGAAGGGCGGAAGACGCCCGCGCCGAAGCGATCCAGGTCGAAGCGGCATGCCGCTGTGTGCATCATTTCAATGGCGCAGCAGGCAAGACCGAAAGTCATTGGCCATATCGATGAAAGTCTTGCCCAATTAAAAACAGCATCGACCGACGTGACTATGACGTTTTCTTCGAATTTACCTTCAAGATAACCCACTTCGTTTTCACCTCGCCACTATACAATTAATACTATAGTCTTTCGACCAAAAAAATACCTCATCCTGATCATTGAGGCGATATTATACGCCTAATGAACTCAAAAGGAGAGATATGGGGTTACTTTTTTACCTTTTTGGTAAGATTGAAACCCTGCCTTTATTCCACAAGAAAAAACCAATCGCAAAAATTATTCCTACGCAAAGAGCAATATCTATTAAAGGCGAAAATCCAAAACTTGCGTCAATAATTTGACTCGCAGAACTATCCATAATACTTTTCTTCCCTCAAACCAGGCATTTTCAAGATGCCGAAACGTCCTTCTTTACCGGTCTCTGGCTGTGCAATACCCATTCCAGATGTCCTTTAACCCAGCAGTACGCCAAGCCAAGACCTAAAACCAGCAAAAATATAAACATCTCATAAAATACCAGAATTCCCACACTGGGGTCTTTATACAAAGCGCGATAAACGACCGCCCATGGGATAATAAAAAGTACTTCTACATCGAAAATTATAAATAAAATCGCAATTACGTAATAACGAATGTTAAAGCGAATCCAAGGTGAACCAATGGGACGCTCTCCGCATTCATAATTAGATAGTTTTTCCGGGTAGGATCGTAACGGCCTGAACAACCTGTTAATTATCAGGTTGCCGCCTACAAAAGCCACCGCCGTTAGCATGAAAATAAGAGCCGTTGCGAATTCAATCGGAACAGAATGTGGTATTGTGGTATCCACGCCTTATAAGGCCTCCAAAAAAATATAACCAAAGTTGATTAATTAGAAAAAACAAACAACGCTTAACATTATTAGCATTTCCAAGGCAATAGTGCAAGAGCTTTTTCAAGTAAAATAAAATAAACAATTCAATCATCTAATTAGTACATTAATAATCCTATGCCGCCAAGAATAGATAAGTACTTGATATCATGGCTATTAATGAACATAATTCCTCTTGCTTCTTCTCAATAATCTTATTGAAACAAATAAATAATAAATCTACCGCGGCAGTACATTTTCTATAACGCCATTCATGGATTCAATCACATCATCCACTAATTTGGTCTGAATGTTCTGCAATTCACAACATAAGTTCACATGATCTTTTATATTCTGCTCAGATGAGTTGGCCTCACGTGCGTCTTCAATTAACTGCTCAGCTTTCCCCAAAACCGATTGACACTGCGCAAGGTGATCGTGAACGGAGCGAATCAAATGCATTGTAGTTGAAATAAACAGATCCTGCTGCTTCTGTTTTCCCATCAATAAAGACGCAACTGATTCAAAATTATCGATATATGGCGCTCCATCACGGAAAAAACGACGATATTGCTGGATGTTATTTTTCTCTTCCATTATTACTCCTTTTTTCATTATGGTGGTTTTAATAATGACGTTCTTATTCACGCTTCAAAAAAAAACAGATAAATATCCGCTTAGGATAACATAAAATTATATCTTTTGAAAAGAATACTGAAAGATCCTTTTAAATAAAACTACATTCTTAATGCTATTATTGAAAATCGCGCATGTAAATGCCATTGCGCCAACGTCTAGGCAAAAAAATTGGGCGCCTTCCAACTCCCGATGCTCCTCTATAATCCATTTATCGGGAAAGCCGAAAAAACGCCCAATTTAATTATCTTTTAATGTTTCCGTATTAATTTTCTACCAATTCCAATCCGTTTAATCAGGATTCTTTGTTAATCTCATTCAAATGTAAACATAAGAATCTGATCACTCGGACTACTCTATAATTTGTCTGATAATAACGCCATAAGTAATAGATATATGCGATGGATCATAACCACCCCGACGCCTTTTGTAGAGAGGAACAAGCCGGTTCATTTTTTTTATTAAAAATAATCTTAATATCTTTTTTTTATTAAAATTATTAGAAATTCATCTTATTATAGCGCTTACCTGAGTAGTTTACAAAAATATCTTCCCCTTCAATCCTATGAATTCTCACCATCCACCCAAGAAAATATTTCAAAAAGACGCTATCAGAATATTATTTGAAAATCTCTATAATTTCAATATATTAAGTTTAATATAATTTTACTTTGATGACTTTTATTAATCACATTCCAGGGAAATAAGACCTTTGTTATACTATCTCACTAGAAATTAATTCATAAACGTTCCTCATTTAACTTATAATGCTAGTATTATCTTGAAATTGTTGTTGAGAATGACTTGTTTTATTAAAGGACATCAGTCATGAAAAACCATACCGCATTTACTCTTATTGAACTTCTCATAGTAGTTGCCATTATCGGGATTCTGGCCGCCATCGCTGTTCCCAATTTCTTAAACGCCCAGGTGCGCGCTAAAATCGCCAATACCCAGGCGGATCATAGATCTTTGGCTACTGCATTGGGATCGTACCGTATAGACAACAATATGTATCCACCTACGCCTAATACAGATGGCAATTTGCGTTTCGCCCGTCTCGCTAAACTCACCTCCCCGGTTCCCTACATGTCAAGCGTACCCCGCGATCCATTCCGCCAGGGAGTCGATCCCGGAACCTCTAATTTATTCCAACCGGAAGACAGCGCCTATCCATTGTGGGACCCGGAATACGTACAAGAACGAAGAAGCGGCAACTCGCTTGACCTTATCCCCGGATTAAAAAGCGGCAGCGGCAACTATATCCTTCATGGCGCCGGACCGGACACCGATTACGAAGCAGCGGTGGGAGTACAACTGCATCTTTTTGAATCCAGCAATGGTCTACGCAGCAGCGGCGACTTCTATCGATTCTAACTCTACAGTACTCTAACCAACTAATTATGTCGGTCTGCCTCGTCCCCTCTCCCCACGGGCTACTCTCCGTACACAAATCAAAAAAGGAGAATGAAACGGTGAGCATCATAGAACGGTGAGCATCATAGAACGGTGAGCATCATAGAACGGTGAGCATCATAGAATGGGGAGCATCATAGAATGGGGAGCATCATAGAATGGGGAGCATCGGCTTCTAGCCGGTGTATCAAATAGAATAGGGGGTTGTTTCCTTAAACTTTAGATTATCTAATTGACGTTAGGATTACTGCCGTTTTAGGATATCAGGCTGTTCTATTTCCGCCCAAAATCTTGCTGCATTTTTCTGCTTCCCTCAACATTTCCTGATTTTTTTGCAACTATTTATACTGCAACGCGTATTACTCTTCTTGAATAACAAAATATTAATCAGCATATAAAAAATCAGTATATGAACTCAACCTCAGATTGCGTGATGGACATAGCATCTCCAGAAATGGAGATTGACCATACGCTGACGACGCGCATCGCTCAGGGAGATGAACAGGCCTATGCGCAAATCGTAAGTCGTTTTTCTGCGCCTATTTACAGGTTTATTTATCGCATGGTCGGTTCCAGCGAAGAATCAGAAGATCTGATGCAAGATACCTTTTACTCTCTATACAAACATCGCCATACATTACGAACGGATGTGGATATCCACCCTTACCTTTTCACCATCGCCCGGCGCAAAGCAATCTCCTTTCTGCGTTGGCGGATTTTACGAAACGTTCTGACTCCGCTTCTTCCATCCCATGAAATATCCATCGAAGCAAGAGACTGTAATCCCAAGCAACACGCCGAACAGAACCAAACGGAGCAATTAATTAAAGAATCATTATCCAAACTACATCCCAATAAACGCGCGGCTATCATACTGCGTTACTTTGAAGGCCTTCCTTACTCTGAAATCGCTGAAATTATGAATAAACCAGAAGGAACAGTTAAATCATTAGTCTTTCGCGGCGAGAAGGAACTACGTCAAAGATTGAGCACCATAAAAGATATGCTGCGAGGTGAATCATGAACCGCTCAAAACTAACTTCCGAAGAATTACTCTTTCAATATATCGAAGATCAGGAACTTGGAAGCGCCAATCTCTCTATCGATCAAATCGATGAGATTGAATCACTGCTGGAAAACGATGCTCAATTTCAGCGCCAGGCAGAAGATATAACTGAGCATATTCGATTATTACGCGATTTACCGCATCCCCCGATTCCCGACCAACTATCCAGCCGTTGCCTGGAGAGCATCAGAATGCGTCAGGAACCTAAAGCATCACCCCTGCGCTGGAAATGGGCGTACGCAGGAGCCATGGCAGTGGCGCTGATATTTATTACCGGCGTCTGGATCGGTAAACAATCATCTCTACCACAAAGTACATTTCAACAATTGGCTGACATACAAAGCATTATGATATCAAGACTTGAAAACAGCCTGGCTCAACAGTACGGAGAAGAGACGCTCAGCGAAAACAATCCCTGGTACACGCCGGTGATGAATGTAAAACTCACATCACAGGCCATAACCGCAGCGCACCAAAAACATTCAGGAGACCCGGTCATTCAACGCGGCCTCTCTTTAGCTGTATCACAAAATATCAATGTCCTGCAATCACTGTGTGAATATATTGAATCAAACCAAGATATTCCTGATAGCGATTTCCGGTTTATCAACATTTCAGACGATATGACGGAAAAGGCTATTTAGAGAATTGCATGAAAAATTTTGAAAATTAAATTCCACCGGAGGATTTTATTTTACCGAAAGAGTATAGATATTTTGCTTATCTTGATCATTGAATCTACTAAAAAAATGGCCAGTTTTAGAGATTCAAATCAGATTAGCGCATCAATCCGAATCAAATAACAAGGAGAAAACCAAATGTTAAAAAAATTATTGTCAATCCAAGTTGTATTACTGATCGCTTTCACATTGCTTACGCCATCTTATGTTACAGCAGGCGGCGATTTCGATAAGGATATTGAACAATGGGCGGAATCTTTTGCAAAACAGATGGAAGATATTGGAAATCAGATTGCTCAAACCAGCGGTAAAGAAATCAAGATTGACATTCCTGAAATCAAGATACCCAAAATCGAGATTAATATCCCGAAGATGCCCAAGATTCCCAATATCGGTGAAATCAATGGCAAGTTTGAAGGAGAGATTGTTTCGGAAATTATAGAAAAATCCTTCGACGTGAAATCCGAAACGCCTTTACTGGTGGATTGCGTTTTCAGTTCAATATCGATTGAACCGGGCAAGGATGACTCAGAAATTTCCATTACCGTTGAGAAGAAAACCGGCGCCGAAACTGAAGAACTGGCCAAATATCTTCAAGAAACAATCGATGTCAACATTGATAAGACAAAGGATGGAGTCGAATTAAACATCAAATTCAAGGACGATGATAAAAAACTCAAAAAGTGTTTGAAACAATGCATAGTCAAGATCCTAACGCCGGTTAACACTCCCATAGAACTACGCAACTCATTTGGCGACGTCGTTATCAAAAGTACTAAAGGCAAGATTCAAACCGAAAACAAATTCGGAAGTACATTCATCCAGGACGCCCAGGGTGAACTTGACGCCAAAGCCGAATATGGAACATTGTCAATTCTTAATCATCAGGGAAACAGCAAAGTGAACAATCAATTTGGAGACCTTAAGGTCATCGACCTGACCGGCAAGTTGTTTTTCAAATCAGGATATGGCAATAACACCATACAAACAGATACAGCCAACGCACAGATTGAAGGCTCAATCTCTTTTGGCAATATCAATATCTATATTCCAGAGGATTATTCGGGCAGCATAAATGCATCCTCATCATTTGGAAGCATCAAAGCGCCAGCCTCTTTGCTGAAAAAAAGTAAGATGTTTAACGAATCCGTTGAAGGAACAATCGGCGAAGGAAAAGGGAAAATTGATATCAAGAGCAGTTATACAGATGTAAATATCACACTGGGAAAGCTGAAATCCAAATAACGTCTCCCCGTATAAAACAAAATGTAGGGTGCGTCCCTCATGGGCGCCCAAAACCACTCACGATCCAAACGCCCTTCTCTACATTAAAAACAGGGGGCGAGCCGATAAAAGGCGCGCCCCCTGTTTTTTAGCATATTCAATCAGCAGGAATTACCCCGCTAGGCATCAGTTAATTATTTGGCTTCGATTTTGAAATCGCCAAATGTCAACCAGTTATCTTCAGCATCATCTTCAGCGCGGAATCGCACGATCATGACAAAAGTAATTGAATCCTGACCTGCGCCAACGGTGTGTTCGACTTCGAGCGGATGAAATTCGCCGCTGCCAATGGTTTCCGCTGCGATGTATTTGGTCTCTGTTTTGTGATCAGGATAATCTTCCAGATCCATGATTTTTTCCTGATCCTGAGCATCGCCATCAACTACGATGTATTGAATGTAATTTTTTTCCTTGAAATTCTGCTCAGCAACATAAGGATCATCAGCCAGATCAACTGAACCTGACGGAGTATCGGTATCAAACTTGTAGTTCAGAGAAATCTTGTAGGTTTTCCCTGCTTCCACGCCTTCAATGAAACGAGCAATATAGAAATCGCGTACGCGATCATCACCGATAAAGGCATTGGCTCTGAGAGCGTTTGCGCCTGAAGGCATCGCGCCATCTTCAACATCCTGCTCAAATTCATCAATTGAGCCAACCCAGTCAGGATTATCCATATACCAACCGTCCCAATTATCAATATCATTAAGAACGATTTCACCTGGAGCGGCTTTTACTTCAGGAGCAGGTTTCTCATCTTTCACCACTGCATCTGATCCACCACCAGCCGGTGTTGAAGTCTCGGTAGTAGGAGAACAGCCAATGCACATAACACCGACGCATAGTACGCATACAAAAAATCCCATTAGTTTCTTCATCATTATTTTCCTTTTGTTTTACTTGGATTATCGATTATAAATCAATCCTGACTAATATTTTCTACTCTCTATTAAACAATTTCAACTGGTTTTATCAAGACAGACAGTATCCTACAAGTCTTTTATATTCAAAATACCTTAAAAAAGACTACTTGAACTAACCCATAGAGCGATTCTCAATATTTCTTGCATTAATGAGGCAATTCATCACCAAAAGATGGAACTTTCAATAAAACCATCGATTTCAATAAGCATAGAGTTTTGTAAACCACTCCATCCGATCCCTTATTCCTTTTGATTTACTCATAGGCATCTTACATGTTCTTGCCCTACTATTATTTCCATCAATGTTGTTGTTTCTCGGGTGGAATTTACCTGTCCTACCGGGCGCACAAAAAGAAAAGGAATACACAGAATATCATTCCATGCATTCCTTCGCAAATTTTTCCAGGATAAAACAGTGATTATATTATGTTCGCTCTTATGCAAACACTCTAAACAACAATGCTTATTTAGATATCCGCCGAAGAAGCCGCCTGATCCAGCATGACGCTTTCTTCGGTAGTCAGTATCTTGTCAATTTCCAGGAGTATCACAAGAGTATCATTAATCTTCGCCATACCGGAAATGAAATCAGTCTTCAGATTCGTGCCCATCGGAGGAGGAGGTGAGATATTATCCATATTAATTTGCAGAACTTCAGAGACTTCATCCACCACCATGCCCATGATGCGTCCCTGAACTTCAACTACTATGATACGGGTCGATTTATCTAATTCGCGATTCTCCAATCCAAATTTCATGCGCAGGTTAACCACGGGAATAACCTGTCCACGCAAATTAAGAACGCCTACAACATATTCGGGGCTTTGCGGCACCTTGGTCAAAGTATCATAACGTATAATTTCCTGTACGCATAAAATGGGCACGCCATACTCTTCGCCACAAAGAACAAAACTAACATACTGATTTGTCTGGGCATTTTCCTTTGTATTATCGGCCATATTGTTTCTCCTATCTTTTTTATAAGATCAAATATAGTAAACCAGTTTATACGCCATTTCCCAATACTTCGCATTTATCCTTTTCTGCATCAAGTAAAATAGCGAAAATATGTACTTGCAACGATTTAATAAATGAAGTTGAATCAATATCCAACTGAACTTGAATGCCGTACCGGTAAAGATCCCGCCTCATACCCTCATCATCACTCAGAGTAACAGCAATGATTGGTCGGCCAGAATAATCCCGCATCCACGATATAATCTCTAACCATTTAGGTGATCGCTTTCTAGTATCCCAAATAAATAACATTGGATTGATATCTTCATGCTTAAATCTTTTAATTTCGGTCTCATCAACAGAATCAACATCAACATGAAACCGCTTTTTTAACGATTCTTTACATTGAGCAATCAACTCTGCGTCTTCGGTCAAAATTATTATCGACTGCTTAGAGACAGTCATAATCTTACACCTTCCTATCATTTGAAAATCACATCGAATAAAATAGCAATATACATGCCAATAACCGTAATATTGTTACCTCTATACAAAATATTCAAAAACAAGAGTACTCTTGTTTTACAAATGATTCAGTATTATCATTTTATTAAAGCAAGAGAGGCGCCATCAAAGCGCAAAGATACTCATATAATTATACAGATAGTTCTGATTCATATACATATACTTATAAAGTACTTATAATTAAGTATAAAATCGGCATCATTGATAAACGGGAACATTGATTCTCAGTTAAAATCCTTAAACTTTTATTTTACATATTATTATTATTAAATTTTGAAATTCAGCATAATGGCCTGAACCGTAACCCATTCGATTACTTATTGACAAGATTTGTGGCTTATAAAGTCACAAGGGAAATTAATGAAAAAAAAGAAAATTACTCCAAGCGAGACTACTTCCCGGGCTATAACTATACTCGTGGTCGATGATGACGCCCAAATCCGGCATATGTTCACCAAACTACTTACCGAGAATGGATACTGCGTCATGCCTGCCGGAACAGCTAAAGAGGCTACTGAATTAACTAGAGTTAATCCTCCTGATATTGCTCTTTTGGATTATGAATTACCCGATCTAAGTGGAATAGAACTAATCTCCCAATTACGAGAGATATCTCCCTCGATTCTATGCCTGATAATAACTGGTTACGGTACTATCGAACGGGCAGTTGAAGCGATGCAGTCCGGCGCCTGGGATTTCATCCCTAAACCAATAACTTCCAGTATGTTACTTGAAAAACTAGAACGAGTTAAAGAATACTGTCAACTACGCAAGGAGCATAGCGTTCTCAGCAAATCATTAACTCACGATTTTAAATTCTCCGGCATACTGGGTAAATCAATCACCATGCAGCCTGTCTATGAAAACATATTACGGGCGGCGGAATCCAATCTTCCTGTTTTAATTGAGGGAGAAACTGGCGTAGGTAAAGAATACATCGCAGAAGCTATTCACTTGAACAGCAAAAGATCAGAGAAACCTTATGTGGTAATGGACTGCACCGCCACTCCGGAATCACTGATCGAATCCACCCTTTTTGGATCTACCAAAGGAGCGTTTACAGGTTCGGTTGAAAGAAAAGGACTTCTACAGGCAGCAGATGGGGGCAGTTTGCTATTGGATGAAGTTGGCGAAATCGCAATTGATATTCAACCCAAATTATTACGCTGCCTGGAAACAAAAAGTTTCCGGCCTATCGGCAGTACTAAAGAATGCACCAGCGATTTTCGCATTATCTGCTCCACCAACCGTGATCTCCTGACGCAAACAAAAAAAGGCGGATTCCGCACCGATTTATTCTACCGCATTTCAGCCCAACAAATCCATATCCCGCCTCTTCGAGAAAGATTATCTGACATTCCTCTTCTAGCTCAACATTTCATCAATGATATTGCTAAAGATAATAACCGGGGAGATATGTCATTTACTCCTGAAGCGCTTCAGGAACTTTCTCAAAACGAATGGCCGGGAAACATCAGGCAACTCAAATTCGTCATCGAAGCATCCTATTTCCGGGCCGAAAGCAACCAGATAACCGTGGAAGACCTGTATATGGATAGAAACGAAACCAATACGTCCAAAGATAGTAATCCAAACTTAACGCCAGAATTAGATGTTGATTTCAAATCGTATCGGGAAGATGCCATTCTTTTCGCCGAACGCAGTTATTTAGTAGCCTTGCTCGAGAAAAATAATGGAGATGTACGCCTCGCCTCAAAACAAGCCGGGTTAACCCGCGAAGCTTTGTACCGGGTTATGTCTCGATGCGATCTTTCCCCCAGCCAATTCCGCATCAAAAATAAAAATAAAGATTAGAGTTATTGTCAAAAATATGTTCGTTAACTAAACGTTCTAGGTTAACGTCCTCGGTTGGCGAACCATGTGCTGCACAGAATTCACCAAAAATTCGGGTATCGCATGCAGCGATAAAATATGCGATGCTCCTCCACGCTTAATACCCTCTTTGGGCATACCAAAAACTACGCAAGACTCTTCATCCTGCGCCACTGTAACAGCGCCAGTATCGCGAATCATACGTAGTCCGTCCGCTCCATCTGCCCCCATACCAGTCAATAATACGCCGATCATCCGCCGGCCTATTTTTTCCGCCACCGAGAAGAACAAGACATCAACCGAGGGACGGTGCCGATTAACTGGAGGCGTCTCTAAAAGACGAACCTTCATTTTGGATCCATATTTAACCACTTCCATATGGTGACTGCCAGGAGAAATTAATGCTCTTCCCTGAAGAACCTCATCACCATCTTCCGCCTCTTTGACCTCGATCTGGCATAATGAATTCAAGCGCTGAGAGAATGCTTTCGTAAATCCAGCCGGCATATGCTGTACTATGACTATACCGGGAATTTGAGGCGGTAATGGAACCAATACATCCTTGATCGCTTCAGTTCCGCCTGTCGATGCTCCTATGGCGATAAGATCCACATGAGAAGATGCGCCAATCATCCTTGAAAGAGGAGCAATGGGTTTTACGGGTTGCATAACTGGCGCTCTGCGTTGAGCAAAACGCTTTCCTCCATATCGAGTTACCGCAATTATTTTTTGCGCCAGGATGTCGCCAATCTCCGCCAAACTACGCATATCACCAGCTTGAGGCTTAGTGACAAAATCGATTGCGCCAAGTTCCAGGGCTTTGAAAGTGGCATGAGCGCCGCGTTCCGTATGCGCACTGACCATGATGACTGGAAGACCATAATTCTGCATTATTTCAGGGAGTACTTCCAACCCGCCTTTTGTACGCATTTCAACATCAAGCGTAATAATATCCGGTTTGAGCATTTTGATCTTATTAATAACGAAGGCGCCATCCTGAGCTGTCCCCACAACCTCAATTTCAGGATGCTCATTCAACATATCGCTCAGCATACGCCTGGCAAGAGCAGAATCATCAACTACCAGTACTTTGATTTTATCCATTATTTGAAATCATCCTATAGACTCTTCATATCACACCAATTCAATTTGTTTCAGCATAAAACATTTCAGGATTCAGATATATATGATCCGAGTGTTTGATCAATTAAAGAAGGAATATCAAGGATCAGGATAACCTGTCCATTCCCCAAAATCGCCGCGCCGGAGATGTAAGTAGCGCTGGCAAAGTCGCCTGACAACGATTTTATAACAACTTCCTGCTCGTTAACCATACGATCCACTATCAAACCGGCATATTGATTACCATTCTTTAATATTGCCACATAACATTTTTCGTTCAATACGCCATTCAACTTACCCGTTACTACCGAACTAAGATTCAAAATAGGTATCACTTCGTCGCGCAGACGAATCACTTTTCCGCTGCCCTTGACTGAGAATATCTCATCCGGTGAAATCCTGATGGTTTCGGAGATGCTTGAAATAGGCAGCGCATAGATTTCCTTATCTGATTCAACCAGCAAAGCTTGAATAATAGCCAGAGTAAGAGGTAATTTGATATAAAAAGTCGTTCCTTTACCCAACTCAGTTTCGATCTCTACCGTACCACCCAAATTATCAATGGAACGACGCACTACATCCATCCCCACTCCACGACCGGAGATATCTGTAACGGTTTTCGCCGTAGAGAATCCAGCGCGGAAAATCAAATGCAAAGCTTCTTTTTTAGACATGGCTGCTGCTTCTTCATGCGTTAGTATGCCCTTTTCAATCGCCTTTATTTTCAGCTTTTCCGCATCAATGCCAGCTCCATCATCCTTGATTGAAATAATTATACTATTCCCCTGATGCACTGCATTTAAATGCAGCAGCCCTTCCACGGGTTTTCCTGCAGCACGACGCTCATCTTCTGTTTCAAGACCATGATCAACCGAATTTCGCACCATGTGCATCAGTGGCTCGCCAATCTGATCGATAATCTTCTTATCTAGTTCGGTCTCTTCACCTTCCATAACCAGGTTGACTTTTTTATTTCGCGCATGAGCCAAATCACGAATTACGCGCCTGAAACGGCTGAACACCATTCCAATTGGAATCATACGCGCTTCCATGATGATTTCCTGCAATTGAGAGAGAAACATGCCTTGCTGGTTAATTGCATCGAAAATCTCTTCTTCCAAACCACCCTTGCCATTTTCAACAACTAATTGTTGCGACAATTCATAAGCGCGTCCGCGCTGAATCACCATTTCCGCCGCCAAGTTTAGCAAACGGTCAAGTTTTTCAATATTGACCCGCACCGTTTGCACCTTCGCTTTATCATCACGACGATCAAAAGAAGATCTAACTGCGGCTTCATCTTTCTTGCTAACATCTTTCGTATCTTCTTCAGTTTTTTCAATTTCTTCAGGTTTTTCAATTTCTTCAGGCCATTCAAATTGGTCGATATCCGTTACATCACGAATATCCACTTTTTCCACTTCACTGACCGAAGCCGCCTTCTTGAGATTCTCTATACTTTCTTTTGAAGCTACAATCAGAGAAAAGTGCAAGCCGACAGATTGAGAGTCATCTTCAATGTCCGGATTGGTTTGAATGGTCGCGGCAATCTTGGACAAATTATTCATTATCAAATAAGCCCGCGTCGCCGCCATTTGAACATCTTCTGAAAAAGAAATTATAATTTCAAAGATGTTTTCTCCTGCCAGACGAAATTCCTCTATCCGCGTCCGGCTTTCTTCACCCAACCTGATGCGTACTGAATATGCATCCGGCTTATCTTCCGCCTTGTCTTCTACTGGATTATCACCCGCAAGAATCCCGGTAAATACCTTCATTAATTCTTGAGATGCTGATTTTGTTTTATTGCGTTGGGCTTCGGCGGATTCATCCTGCAGTTGAGTGAGCATCTCTTTCAAAACATCAAAAGATCGAAAGAGAATATCCACCATATCGGTAGTGATAGTAACATCATTATCACGGAAATGCCCGATCATATCTTCCATACGATGCGTAAACTCGCTGATATGCATAAATCCAACCATGGCTGATGAAGACTTCATCGTGTGAGCTGAACGGAAAACCGCCGCCAACGCTTCTTTATCAGCAGGATTTCGTTCCATATCCAGCAGCGCATCAGTCATTAATTGAAGATGTTCTTCGGCATCCTGGTAAAATAATTCTATATAATTCTGTGTATCAAAAGACATGAAAAGATACCTCCCGACTTTCTTTATTCGATTTCCCTTTGATAAATAGCGGGAAGGACGTAATGAAATTTCGTTTCCATTCCCTGGAGAGTTTCGCTATGCCCCAGAAATAGATATCCACCAGGTCTCAATACTTTCCAACATTTTTCGATAATGCTTTGCTGAGTCTGGCGATTAAAATATATCAGAACATTACGGATAAAAATCACATCATAGCCTGATAACATCCGATTAAAGTCCAGATTCAAATTGATTTTCTTAAACGTTATGTTCTTGACTAGTTCAGGTTTAACTTTGTAACGCTTATTACCGCGCAGAAAATACTTTCTTAGCAAATTCACCGGGATAGGAGTAACTTTATTTTCATCATATATCCCCGTTGTAGCCTGGCGTAAAATGGTTTCTGAGATATCTGACGCCGTGATATCAAAGGACCAACCGATATGCTTACTCAACGCCTCTGTTAAACAGATGGCGGTTGAATATGGTTCTTCTCCCGAAGAACATGCGGCAGACCAAATAGAGATTTTTTTTATATTCTTCGGAACAGTAGATATTATTTCAGGAATTACGGTATCCTCGATAAATTGAAAATGTTTTGGTTCACGAAAAAAATCAGTCTTATTAGTGGTAATGGCATCAATAAGTTCGATGAATTCCTGATCGCGATGATTCCCTTTATCCAAATACATCAAGTACTGAGAGAATGTCTGGATACCCAAGTGACGTAAACGCTTGGCCAAACGATTGACCATCAATTGCTTCTTTTGAGGTCGCACCTCAATACCGCAATGATCATAGACCAATTGCCGTAATGTATTAAATTCTTTGTCGTTCATATTAAAAGATGAACTAATCATCGGCTGCACCGTTTGGGTCTTTTGTGTTTCCGGCATAGCGGTTCCCTGCATTCTTGCTAACCTCGGTTTTAAAAAACAAAACAGTTAGTCAGAACTCTCTTCTAAACCAACATATATATTCATGGTCCCGCATTCCGACTCCAATGGCACTACAATCATCGGAATATTCATCGAGGAAATTCTCACATTTTGAGCCATCACTAAAGTCGGTGGAGACAATTCAATGGGATATCCCGCACTTTCCAAAGAGACCGACGCTTTTCCGGAAATAATATTTCCCAGTTCTCCCAGAGCGCTACGCGCCATTTCATCGAATTCAATTATTTCTGCGCCCATCATCATTCGCGAAACAATACTTTTCGCAGTTGGTTCATCAAATCCATATATCACTTGTCCATGGACCTGACCGATGACGCCCAGAATTGCGTTGACATCACGAAACGGCGAGTTTGCATCTTTCAACTTGAGACTGCCGCGTTCCGTCTTGAGATTCGCTATCTCCTCCAAAACCTCCGCTGCAGATTCGATAAATGGATTAACGTATTCAACTTTCACAAACTTTCTCCTGTATTAACTCTGACTGCATACTATTAAAATCTATAATTTATAAACAATACGTTTACATGGCAGCCACTTTAGTTAATGCATCAATAATACGATCCGGTTGAAATGGCTTTACAATAAAGTCTTTGGCGCCGGTTTTTACTGCTTGTAAAACATTAGCCTGTTGACCTATCGCACTTACCATTATAACTTTGGCATCAGCATTCAAACTGACAATTGCTTTCAGCGCCTCCAAACCATCCATTTCCGGCATAGTGATATCCATGGTTACGATGTCCGGCTTCAAGGTTTTATACTTATCAATGGCTTCTTTGCCATTCACCGCTTCACCAACAACTTCAAAGCCGCCTTTTGTCATCACATCCTTTAAGGTAGCCCGCATAAAAGCAGCATCATCTACGATCAGTATATTGCAGCTCACTGTTCCCCCTCCTTTATGGTGGAAAAGATTTTGATTAATTTTTCACTCCAAAGAGGCCATAATACCCTTAAAGTGAAATCATTAACAAGATACATACCATTCTTCAGAATAAATACTATTTCTATATCCTGAAAAAAAATAATCTTGTACTGAATACTATTTGACATATATATATACTACTTTTCTCTCGAATAAAGACAATCTACAAATACAAAACTATCTTTAATAGTAAAATATATGCAACCATTTTTCACAAATGTGACTGCCAGAGCTACAAAGTTCGATAAAATGTAATCGTCTTGATGAATTACTTGCCCTGGAAATCTCAACTTTTCATTTTTTTCTTCTATCTTCATTCTCTTTATGTCAATCGAATATTGGATAAATTCACATAAATATCTTCATTAATTGCCACGTTTTACCTTTTAAACGCCCTTTTTTACAGTATTTCTAAAACGAATAACAAGACGTTAATATATCAACCTATTTAAATTTATTAAAAAATATGCAATTTTCAATATAATTGGAATGAAATATGTATATAACGGGGAAAGATGAAGAATTTTTATTGTAGTCAAATTTTCCTCACCAAGCCTGGCTGTAATTATTGGAGGATTGCGTTTTGATTCATTGATACGAGAGGATCATTTCAATAGTATTTGAGCGATTTTTGAAAATATATTCTATTTTTGTTTATTATCATGTTCGGTCTTCGTAGAAGCCAATCTTTTATAAATTCTACGAATCGACAATCAGAACTTTATCATGATAACTACTCTAGATGCAGCAATTAAAGCGTCATATTTGAACATATTATCAGTTATTTAAATAAATATATTATCCTGCTTTTACATTTTGAGGGCTTATAATGATTCATAAACCAATTGATTTCCGCTTTGAATCTCTAAATCACGAAGAAATTTATGAATTGATTGTAGAGATCATACCTGGCATCAATCACAAAGCCAACAATCTTCTCACCAAGATTGCTGGACAGGCATTGCTGGATCAAATGCTGGATAAAACAGATACGGATCATCCAGCAATGCATCTCCTGTTACCCGAATCCTGTGATCAGATTGCAAAATTACTGGATAAACTGTTGCTTATGGTTTATTCTTCCGAACACGCTTCTCAAAGCATTCAAGCCATGGACTGTCTTTCCAACAGTATATCCCGCTTCCAAAAAACAAACCCAAACCGCATAGTCACTTTGAATAACCTACTGCCGGATGATTGCAATATTTGGGGTCAATACCCTAAGCTGCAAAGAGCTTATTTCTTTATCCTGATGATGTTGCATGAATGCATCACTGCCACCGATAAAATCCGCATCAATGCCTCTTTGATGCACAACTCTTCATCATCAGATATTTATCCTGATCAAAAGAATGATTCTCAATGGGTTCAAGTTGCGTTTAATACTAATTCGGGTGGAGAAAAGATATCTTTATATAACAATGATTTCTATAATCCTGAAGATCAGATCAACCTGGTCGCCTGTTACCAGGCTGCCGCAGACAACATTTTTCTCTCTTTCGGCGGACGATTACAGATCAATATGCACGATGGGATTGAGATTATAACAAAATTCCTTCTGCGACAAGAATCACCCTATACGCCAAAACATCAAGGTAAAATCCAGAAGGAACGAATATATTTTAATCCCAGTAATAAGGATAAAACTTACGTAAAAGAAGATAAACGCCGGCTTACAAAATCAGATATACTCTCATAGCGATTATCAACATATCTTAGGGTGTAACCTCTCTAACGATGACGCAAGCCTTCTTTAATCAATTCTGAGGCGCCAGCCTCCTCGCCCAATACGGCGACCGCCTCGCCAATAGCGCGATGCGCCTCATGTGGCTTGCATCCCAACGCCTCCAAAGCGCTGATTGCTTCTCTTACATGATCATTATCCAAAACTTCCTCCGCTGCTTTACCTGAAGTAGAAACAGGCGCCAGCAACAAAGCATGATTCAGTTGCTTTAAATTAAATAAAAGCCTCTCGGCTCTCTTCTTCCCGATTCCGGGGATCTGACACAATAGGGCTGTCTCTTCCTTCTGAACCGCTTCAACAATACGGTTCACCGGCAGGCTGGACAACACATCCATCGCCATCTTCGCCCCCACTCCGCTTACGCCCAATAATATCCGGAACATCTCACGCTCATCCTCAAGAGCAAATCCACAAAGACTTAAATTGTCCTCGCGAACCAGAAGATGAGTATGTAGAGTTACAGGCTCTCCAACACGCGGCAGTTCACGATAAGTAGAAACCGAAATGGCCACTTCGAATCCGACTCCGCCAATTTTGATCACAGCCGAATTTTCTCTTTTTGACGCTAATACGCCAGAGAGGAATGTTATCACGATTTTATATTATACCTCTTCAATATAAGATATTATAAAATAACAGTTCATCTAATCAAATAAGTCTTTACAATACAACCACTTATACCAAAGTCCCCTCTCCCGGTGGGAGAGGGTTAGGGTGAGGGCGAATTTCAAAACACCTCTAGGCAAAACATATTAGACGCACTACTAAATCATTATTTAATCCGTATCAATAAATCAGCTAATGGCTTTGAATGTACATAAGTTAACGCTGCGGCCAGTGCGTCCGCCGCATGATCCGGTTCGGGAATTTCCGGCAAAGCAAGCAGAATCTGCACCATCTTCTGTACTTGTTCCTTGCTTGCTCTCCCCCGTCCCACCACCGCCGATTTGATCTCTGTGGGATTATATTCGGACATAGGAATATCCAAACGCGCACCAGCCACTATCGCCGCTCCTCGAGCTTGCCCTAATAAAAGAGCAATCGAGACATTCTTGCAATATATTAGTTTTTCAAAAACCATCCTTTGGGGTTGATATTTACGGACGACATCTTCGATCCCATCACTGATTATCTTTAACCGCTGATAAAGAGGTTGTTTAGAAGAAGTTTCGATAACGCCGTAATCTACTATTTTGGCATTCCGGTTAACCGCATCTATAATGCCATACCCGGTTGCTCTCAATCCCGGATCTATACCAAGTATACGCATTGGAGTTTTATTGCTCATTTTATGCATAACTCATATCATAAATTTATCTCTATACCTTATTATACAAATACGCCCGGCGCAAACCGGGCGTATGCAATATTCTACAATAATATCTGGTAACCAAGTCCCCTCTCCCGCCGGGAGAGGGTAAGATGAGGACGCAACCAGTTAGGCGCCTTATTCCATGGCCTGAAATACTTCATCAGGAATATCAAAGTTCGCATAGACGTTCTGGGCGTCATCGTGATCTTCCAGAGCTTCCATCAGTTTTAACATAGTCATGGCAGGCTTGCCATCCAATGCTACGGTATTCTGAGGGATGCGAGTTTGTTCAACTTTAGTAAGAGTGATGCCCTTCTCTTCCATAGCTTCTCTAACTGCCTCAAGCTCTTGCGGTTCGGTAAAAATTTGGCAAACGCCTTCATCGAACTGAACATCGTCGGCGCCGCACTCTATAGCGGCCTCCATTAATTCATCTTCGTTCAGGTTTTCGCCTTCAATTGTAATTTGACCGCGACGTTCGAATATCCAGGCCACGCTCCCCGTCTCACCCAGATTGCCTCCGTATTTACCGAACATATGACGTATTTCAGGGGTAGTGCGGTTTTTATTGTCTGTCAAAACCTCGATGAAAATTGCTACTCCACCGGGGCCATAGCCCTCATAACTGCCTTCTTCGTAAACCACGCCGGGAAGGTCTCCTGTACCCTTTTTGATGGCTTTGTCCATCGTATCCTTGGGCATATTGGCGCCGCGCGCGTTATCCATCGCTGAACGAAGCCGGGGATTAGTAGAAGGGTCGCCTCCGCCCATACGAGCCGCAACTGTAAGTTCTTTAATAATTTTGGTAAAGGTTTTGCCTCGCGCAGAATCCAACTTGGCTTTTTTGTGTTTAATCGTACTCCATTTGGAATGACCGGACATATTCGTTCAACCTTACTTTCATCGAAATCAACGGATTGATGCGTTGTTTAGAGCAATTATCAAAATCATGTTCGCCTATTATAACGAGTCAAAACATTGTTATGAAAACCACTCTAAGGTAGTTTGATTTGAATCGCTGGGGTAGTATATCACGGGCGGTTAAGTTGGCAAACGGATAATATAGCGTGGATTATTAAATTATTACGGATTTATTAACATAACGGATAAACACATGACGCATACAATCGATAGAAAATCATCAATCAAAACCTGTTTAGCATTATTTGCAACCATATTCGGCATATATCTACTGCTTTCTCCCGCCCATTTCCTTACCGCGCCCGACGAGGAATTAAACCTGCGCACCACATTATCATTACTGCAAGGTCATTACGGCGCCATCCCGTCTTTAGACGGATTCGCCAGCAAAACCGGAAAAAACGGCCATGAATACGCCCAATACGGTTTAGGGCTTCCCATAGCCTCCCTACCCTGGTGCGCATTAGGAACCATGATCGACCGATCAGAAAATCACGACCAGTTAAACAACCTGGAATCTTTCTTCGACAAATCCAACGAGCCAGTCGGCTCAACCTTCCTGCGCGCCTGGATGACCATCTTCTCCATGATCATAAGCGCTTTGACTATCCTGCTTTTTTATAGAATTGTCTCTCAACTGGGCTTATCCGAAACCAACGCTATATTCGCTTCTCTTCTGCTCGCTTTCTGTACTTGCATCTGGCCTCATGGCAGAACTTTCTTTACCGAACCGCTAGTAGCCGCTTGCCTGATGGCGGCCCTGGCCTGCCTGGTCAATGCCGAATATAACTCAAGGTATTTATGGGTATTATGCGCAGGATTATTCTGGTCTTACGCCGTCTTGACGCGACTGGATAGCCTGATCACCGCCCCGGCGGCGGCATGGCTCCTATTAATAAAATCCAACCAGAAATTCGAAATAAATTTTGATATAAAAAGAATCACCCTTTTCGCCATCCCCTGGGTTGGCATTCTCTGCATCATTCTGCTTTATAACATACACCGCTTCGGCGCCCCTCTTTCTACGGGATACGAGGATCAACCCGAGAATATCCAGTTTCTGACGCCCATCCTTGTAGGACTGCAAGGATTTCTATTCACTCCCGGACGCAGCATTTTCGTCTACTCACCTCCTCTGATTCTGGCATTATTCGGCATCATACGCTTTTGGAAAAAGGATAACTGGCTCGCGGGAGGCGTTTTTCTACTAATTGCCGGTTACCTTGGCGTAATGTCGAAATGGCAAAACTGGGCTGGAGGTTTTGACTGGGGACCAAGACATATCTACCAGATTACGCCATTCTTGATGATCCCGGCGGCTCTATGGATCGGCAAAAGATCACTATTCGATAGTACGCCCAAACGGATCGGATGGTTTGTTCTGATAACAATCAGCCTATTCATCCAATTTATTGGATTATCAGCTGATCCGATCATGATCATAAACTGGTTCTTATCCAGAACATTAAGGACTTTTCCTGAGAGGATTCACGTTCATTTAACTATGTATATACAGCAATTACCTGTCTATATGCCCCAATTTTCCAATATAGCGCTTCACTGGCAATGGATCACCAGTCATGGCGCTGACTTGATGATTATTAAATCTTTATCGGCTGGATTTAATCACCTTTATATGTTCTTGATTCCATTTATCATAACCTTATATGGTGGATATTCGATAAAACAAATCATCACTCATGACCAAACAAAAACAGATTAAACTTACCATATTACTGATCAGTATGAATTACCAATTCAGTATGATCAGTTAAAATACTTAAAACGATGCAATAGCGATTCGCAAAATATGCACGCTTATTATTACGAATCATAACATTATTCTTCAAACCGCTATGATAGGATAAACACAAGGAAACAAGCACCATGGATAACCAACACATACAAATGATAACCTATGGAACCAGCGATGAAATGTTATCGCAATTAAAAAAAGAGGTCGCTTATGTTGATCAATTCCTTGAAGACCTCTCTGTTTCCCCTAACTCGCTTAAACCTGAGTCGCAATTCGCATTAAAGCGGATGAAAATGTTCTTAAACGATGCGGAAAAGATTTCATTAACTATGGGTACATTCCAACAGCGGGTCAAAAATATTGAAAGAATTTCAGGAATAATACAGATAAATCAGTTAGAAGAAAAAATAAATATCTGTGATAATGCCCTGGAGATGGGGCGGTTGACCAGGGAGATGCGTAATCTCAAATCGGTTCATTCACGCAAATTATCAGAGTTGGTTTCCAATAAACAACAACTATTACAAGAGCAACTGCGTTTGATTTATATTTGGAAATCGATTCTCAACTATGAAATCCATATTCTTGAAGAAAGCAAGAATATGATAATCCAAAAAATCGTTACATCCGCCAACAGTTCAGGCAGCGTCGAGATTATTCAAATGGTTCGGCAACGGCTTTCATCTCTATCGATTAAAGATTCCATTTTCACAGAATCCAAAGTTGACAATAAAGCCATCAATATTGCGAACATTCATGTCTTACAAAGAACGCTCGACGAACAAGTCAACGATGTAACCCGGATTGAAACAGTCATATCCGACAAACGTCTGATTGTCTCAATATTAAACGACATTGCCAGCGACATAAAGGAAAAAGTTCCTTCAGCGCCGAAGGAACCGGCGGAATCAGTTGCTCCGACTTCCAGCGCTTCAACCACACCGGCCGCTCCAGCTGCTCCATTACCCAAACAACCAACAATCGGCATGGTTTATAAAGGAAAAAATAAATAACTGGGTGTTCCTATATTTTGGGCGCCAAGGGCGGGTGCCAAGGGCAAGACCGCATTGCGGTCAGCCCTTGATGCGATCAACTACAACGGAAATACCACTCCCGAACCACCCGTCACTCCAGAAAAAAACTAATTAAAATATCAAAAGCCAGGGCCGAATATATCCAGTCCTGGCTTTTGAATATTTAGTGATGAATGACTATTTTTCCGGTTTTTTATCCGGCTTTGTCTCTGGAACTTTGTGTGGTGCTTCTTTAGCCGCGTTCTTGGCTTTTTGCTCTTCAACGAATTCAGACAATGCTTCGGCGGCTTCGGGATTTTCCGCGACTTTACCCAGATACTCTGGAAGTTCGATACCTACATTTTTCGTCAGTTCGTGCAATGGAGGAAGCGACCCGACCAATCCGGAGAGGAAATCGGCGGTTTGCGATTTCCCGTTTGCGCTCTTTCCGCTATCCCAAACGGTGACCTTGTCGATCTTGAGGTTCGAGATGGCTTTGACTTGCTCCTGCACCAGGTCGGGAAGTTGCTCGGTGATCATCATCAGCGAGGCTAGTTCAGGAGTGCCGCCGCAGGCGCGCACAATCTCCTGAAAACCTTCCGCTTTCTTGGTCAATTGCGCTTTCAGACCTTCAGCTTGCGCTTCCATCACCGAAAGAATTCCATCAGCCTCGCCTTTCTTCATACGGCGGATCTTTTCCGCTTCGGCTTCGGCCAGGGTTTCGATGCGCTTCTTTTCAATTTCTGCGGGAACGACGATATTGGCGTTCTGGGTGGCTTGTTCACGTTTGGCGCGCTCCCGCTCGGACTGTTCTTCGGCGGTATAAGCTTCTTGAAGAGCCTGCGCCTGTTTGACTTTTTCGGCCACCGCAGCTTTTCGCTCGGCTTCGGCTTCCTGCTCACGCCGGAAGGCGTTGGATTGAGCAACGGTAATCCCGGCCTTGTTTTCCCCTTCCACCGCTTCAGCCTTGGCCTTGGAGACCAGGACGCGCTGCTCGCGCTCGGCTTCCGCTTTACCGATTTCACCATCGCGTTCCTGGTTGGCGACTTTGATCTTGGCTTCGTTGATAGCGCGGGCGGCGGCTTCTTTACCCAGCGCATCGATATAACCCGATTCGTCGGTAATGTCTTGAATGTTGACGTTGATCAGGCGCAGACCGATTTTCTTCAACTCGCCTTCCACACCAGAGTAAATATTTTCGATCAGTTTTTCTCGGTCAGCGTTAATATCCTCAATAGACATGGTGGCGATCACCACACGCAGCTGACCGAAGATAATATCTTTGGCCAAATCCTGAACCAGGGGTAAGGTCAATCCCAAGAGACGCTCTGCGGCGTTTTCCATGACGCCCGGTTCGGTGGAGATGCCGACGGTGAAGGTGGACGGCGTGTTGATGCGGATATTCTGTTGTGACAAAGCGCCTTCCAGCCGAATCTCAATCTGAATTGGGGTTAGATCGAGAAACTGATATTCCTGGATAATAGGCCAGATGAAAGAGGCGCCGCCGTGAAAACATTTTGCCGACAGCCCTCCACCCGTAGCATTACGGCCTGTGACTTTTCCGTAGACCACCAGGATTTTATCCGAGGGACAACGTTTGTAGCGGGCGGCGAAGCTGAATATGGTGATAAAGAACACCAAGATAGCTCCACCAGCGAGAAACAGCCATTCTATACCCATTTTTTCCCCTCCTTACGGGAATTATTATACTGCTTTAACTTCATCTGATTTTTCTGATTTTTTAGTGATTGGTTCAACCAACAGAGTCTGAGGATCGACTAGATCAATCACCTTAACTCTGGATTTGCTTAGTAATTTTTCCTCAGAGGTCGTATACGCATGCACGCAACAGAGCCTTCCCTGAATGGTGATCTCCACCTGCCCGGCGCCTGATTCATGGGGGGGGATAGGGGTATAGACCACTCCCGACGCTCCGATTGCGTTTTGATAATCGAGCGTCCCGCTCTCACGAAGGCTGTGGAGCGATTTCAAAAGATAGAAGATCACCGCCATAAATGTTAATCCAACAAAAATAGCGAAAATCAAGGCTATTTCCAGTATATAACTGTTACGAAGGGCGATGACTCCCGTCCATCCGAATCCCATAAAAAATGCCGTGATCGTGCGAACTGATAAAAGATGAAGACCGTCCGACGGATCTCCTCCATCGGCGCCGCTGACATCATCCACTTCCATATCGGCGCCGATGCCCAAAAACATCAAGAGAACCTGAATTAATATGATAAACGAAGACATAAGCCCGATGGCGTAAAAAATCTGCAATTCAAGCCCCATGCCGTTCCACCATACCTGCAAAAAAGAAATCAACCATTCCATCCTATCAATCCTCCCGGATCACCGATCAATTTTTCACCCAGGGAACACAAAGTGAATTTGGCGTCCCGCAATCGAACCAAGTATACCAATAATTATAACGCCATATAGATAATCTACAGTTTTATAAAACCATCCACTCTTGAATTCTTCCCCAACTTGGGAGAGAGATTTTGAAGATATAACCAGTAATATCTTTTTGACGCATTAAAACAAAAAATATTCTTCTAAGATGCAAGGCGGATTTTTTTTTCTTAAAAACTCTGAACCAAAAAAACGGCAGTTAGATTATGATTATAACGTCAATTGGAAAATCCAAAATTTTGAAAACAACCCCCTCTTGAATTCTCCCCCAGGCTTGGGGGAGAGGGATTTTGGAGATATAACCATCTAGATTGTTTGACTTAGTCACATAAAACACTGTGGTCTAACATTCCTCTCCCAAGATTGGGAGAGGTAAGGAGAGGGTTGATACAAGCCGCCTTCGCAATACCTGGGCGCTGGGTGCCAAGGGCAAGACCGCAATGCGGTCAGCCCTTGATGCGATCACCTCTTATAATCCATTGATTTTTATCATAGTTCCCCTAAAAAAACACGCGGAACAGTTTCTTAAACCGTTCCGCGTATTCATTAAATCAATATATTGTTATTACAGTTCTAGCTACGCACCCGGTACCCGATATCCTTACGGTAATACGCCTGATCAAATTGAATGCGTTGCACCGCTTCGTAGGCATTGTCATAGGCATCATCGAAATCTTCGCCCAATCCGGTTACGCCCAACACGCGCCCGCCGGAAGTGACCACATTATCTCCATCCATCTTTGTTCCGGCATGGAAAGCGATGGCCCGTTGATCCATTGCTTCTGCAATTCCCTCCATGCCTTTGATGGTGATGCCTTTTTTATAGGCTCCGGGATAACCTGCTGAAGCAATAATGACGCACAGCGCATACTGGCTGGCTGGAATCACCTGGTCTTCGCCGATGTCGCCCTTGGCGGCGCCTACTAGCAATGGCAGCAAATCAATATCTATGGCTGGCAGCACCGCTTCAGTTTCCGGATCGCCAAAACGGCAGTTAAATTCGATCACATAAGGTTTGCCGTCGCACAGCATCAGCCCGGCGTAAAGCACGCCTGAATAGGGAGCGCCTTCCGCTGCCATGCCGCGGATCGCCGGTTCCAGAACCGTGTCGCGTATCTCCTTCAGCAGCGCATCATCAACTATAGGAACCGGACAATAGGCGCCCATTCCGCCAGTAT
The DNA here is from genome assembly GCA_963662285.2 of bacterium. Lineage (GTDB taxonomy): Bacteria > Hinthialibacterota > Hinthialibacteria > Hinthialibacterales > Hinthialibacteraceae. The sequence continues at coordinate 5,277 of CAXXMV010000006.1, read as the reverse complement.
TGGGGCCGGTATCGCCTTCACCGATTGGTTTATGATCCTGCGAAGGGGGAAGAATCGCCAAATGCTTCCCATCAGTAATGGCGAGGATAGAGACTTCCGGGCCGCGCAGTCGTTCTTCAACCACGACTATCGCCCCCGCATCTCCGAAAGCCTTTTCGACCATGCATAAATCAATAGCGGCGCCTGCCTCTTCAACATCACTGGTTACGATGGCGCCTTTTCCCGCAGCAAGGCCATCAGCCTTGATTACGCATTGCTTGCCTTTATCAGCCAGACTCTGCACAAAGGCTTTGGCATCATCAGGATTATCAAATGTTCCAAATTCTGGAGAAGGGATGCCGTATTTATCCATCAAATTGCGGGCGAAACTTTTAGAGCCTTCAATCTGGGCGCCAGCTTTGCCCGGACCGAAAACCGCGATTCCCTTTTCACGCATGACGTCCGCTAATCCATTAGCCAAAGGAGCTTCGGGACCGACAACCACCAGATCAACTTTTTTCGCTTGCGCAAACTCAACCAGTTCATCTATCGCATCCACTCCGATTGGAACTATTTCAGCCAGATCACGGATGCCAGCATTACCGGGAGCGCACCAGATTACTCCGCAATCAGGAGATTGCTTTAATTTCCAGACCAGCGCATGCTCACGCCCTCCACCACCTACGACAAGGATTTCCATGATCCCTCCAAAATTAAACAATATTCAACGATTATGCGAAATAATCACCTTTACTGCAAGCCCGTGACCAACATATTTATCTTTAATATATATAGCGAAACGGTAAAAATTCTTAAACGTTTTTTATTACTACGATACTTAATAGATGTCCAAGCCTGACGTATACAAAATATTGTGTAAGTATCGTCTAACGTACACTTTTTAGCGGCTCATCATATATGTTCAACAATAAACCACTCAATCCAACTAATTATTCACACATCACCTTTGATCTTAAAAAAAGCCAATATTTCCCAATTTATTTGAAATGCTCATCAGCGAAACAAAGTAAAAAACATTAATCCCTCCCCATAAAAATACTATTCTATCAAACCACTCTAAACAAATGTTCAATAAGTGGCACGGTTTTTGCCATAATGCGTATCAGGAAGCAAAAAAATCTATTAGCAGGAGGCGGCAAATGAATACTGCAATCGCAATGCCCACCCAATTAGATGATGACATAATCGATACTCTAGAACACTGCATAACGAAAATGTCGAAGAAACTAAAAGAAGTCTTCAATCCCGACAAAGCCGAATCAAAATCATTATTCCGTTTGTTCTGTTCTGCGGTCAACACGCGATCCAGAATGCTGCAAAAGATGGCCAACGCCATCCAAAAAGCCCATCAAGCCATGAATAATTCCAAAAAATCCGAAACAAAAGCCATCAACGACCAATCAAACATCCAAAACGCAACGCCCGAACAGTCAAATTTTGCGTTAATGACCCAAAATAAAAAGAAGGAAGGCCGCGTAGGAGCATTTTGGCGCAACAAAAAACTGGCGTAGAGCAGTTTTGACAAAAATTAAGCCATTTTCGAATCACGTTTTGACTCCAAAAAGCCGCCCAAAAAGGCTTCCCCAAAACGCGAACAGGCGCCCTATTGCCTAAGATAAAATGTAGGGCGCGCTGGGCGCTACAAATACGGGTGCCAAGGGCAGTGTCCTTTCTGCCCTTGACTAAAACTATGATAATTCAACGACTTCTTCCAATAAAAAAACATAGGATAAAACCGCAGAGGCGCCTTTTATAGACGCCCGATATGATGCACCAAGGAGTGGGCGCCCGAATTTTCAATACCTCTAGGAGTCAAATGATATGTACCGGAATGTTTTTCTAAACTTGGGGATGCGTGATGCGCAAGTGGTTCAGGGCGCCCATAAAAGACGCCCCTACGGATTGGGTGGCGCCACGAATACGGGTGCCAAGGGCAAGAGCGCAATGCGCTCAGCCCTTGATGCGATAACTTCCGGTAATAAGCAAACCCTGAATGTCTCAAAAAACTTTAGTATTTGTAATAAATACAAAAAAGAAGGCTCCAACCAAGGCTGCCTAATATGAAGCCCAACGCTCCCCATCCTGAATATCCTTCAATCCTGGGCATCATGATTCAGACAACACGGAATAGTTAAACATAGTGAAGCAGTATGAGGCGAGCTATCGCTATATTTTTACGGTTTGGCAGCATTTAACTACTTGTTAGTAAATAGTTAAATAATACAGCATTTCCCTATATTTTGTCGATTAGGTATGAGATAGTAGAAATAGTTATTTAGTATACCCAAAGGAATCCACACAGGCAAAATCCATATATTTCAATGAGGCTTCAATTATGGCGAATGAAGAACAACTGAAGATTCTAAAAAGCGGTGTGGATAATTGGAATAAATGGCGAGAAGAAAACCCTGATGTTGAAATTGATCTCAGTAAAGCCATCATCAGGAAAAACGATCTCATAAGAAACGACTCCTGGAAAGACGTAACCAGAGAAACTGACAAAAGTATTGCCAATCTCTTTGGCCTTGATCTCAGTGGAGTTGATCTCAGTAATTTCGACCTCAGATTTTTCAATCTCAGTGAAACAAAATTAATCGGAGCCAAACTCAAAGGAACCATACTAATTGAGGCAAACCTTCGCAATGCCAACCTTAGTTGTGCCAACCTAGAAGGAGCCGATCTAAAGGAAGCCATTCTCATTAAAACTGACTTAACAGGGGCTAATCTTACCAGAACTGACTTTAATAAAGCTGATATCAAAGATGCCATTTTTTATAATGCCAATCTTCAAGATGCTAATATAATTGGTGCTAAGAACCTAGTAGAAGAGAATTTTTCCGGCGCTAATATTTCTGGTTGCCCTCTCCCTGAGAACATCAAATTTGAAGGATTGAACACCATAGAGAAAATATCTGAACGCGCCCGCAAGATATTTTTTGGCTCTGTTGCTGCATGTCTTTATACCATGTTGACCATTGCGACTACTTCCGATGTGCGACTGATCACCAATTCTTCCTCTTCACCTCTACCTATCATCGGGACGGAAATACCGATTGTTAAATTCTATTGGGCGGTACCTTTTATTTTAATTTGCACGTATATTTATTTACATCTTTACCTGCAACGTCTATGGGAACATCTGGCCGATCTTCCTGCCATATTTCAGGATGGCGCCCGACTCGATAAAAAAGCTGATCCATGGCTGCTAAGCGGGCTGGTTTGCACCTATGTTCCATTGCTTAGGAAGAATCGACCCGCATTTTCGCATTTGCAATACTATTTATCCATCTTTTTAGCGTGGTTTCTTGTACCTCTCACCATTGCCATGCTTTGGTATCGGTATCTACCCGTACATGACATGACATGGACAACTGTGCATGTAGGTTATTTAACCATTGCATTAGGAATGTGTTTTTACTTTTTTGAAACAATGAGAAATACATTGCGAAAGCAAACGAGATGGAATTATTATCCCATTCTTCTACTATGTTTCTTAATATTATTTTCGTGGAGAGGATACATATATTCAGATTTTGCCATAAATGGCGTCTTCCCGGATTATATCCCTTGGGCGCAAGCTGATTTCTCGAATCAAGATATGTCTGAAAAGCCAGCCAACTGGTCGGGTGCAGAATTGCAACAGGTAAAAGGCGCCAATTTGAGAGACTTGGATTTACGTTACGCCATAGCCAAGAACACTTTTATGGTGAATGCGGATTTAAGGGGAACTAATCTTGAGGGAGTAGATTTAACCGAAGCGGATTTACGAGGAGCAGTTCTTAATAATACCAAAATCAAGAATGCAACATTATCTGATGCGAATTTAACTGGTGTTAAACTAGAAGCAATCATCTTAAACAAGTTGCGATATAACGAAGAGACCAAAAAATCTTATGCGATAAATCCACCACAACACTTTGAAAATGTTAGTGCAGTTGGCGCAATCATCGCGAATGCTTCACTGCCTTTCGTCCATTTTAAGAAAGTTGATTTTTCTTATGTAGATCTTCATGGATCTGATATATCCAATGTCACATTAGAAAATTGTATTTTAAAATCCTCTAATCTACAAAATGCGATTGTAATTTCATCTACTCTTCCATATTCTAATCTCGAAGATGCCTATCTGCAACAGGCCAATCTAACTAGCGCCAACCTTCAATATGCCACTTTATCTTATGCAAAACTCCAGCAGGCCGATCTAACTCGCACTAACCTCCAACATGCTATTATGTCTGAAGCCAATCTTCAGCATGCAACTATGATAGGTACAAAAATTCATCAGGCTGACCTGCGTGATACCAACCTTCAACAGGCCTATCTTAAGTATTCCTACATCAATCAGGCCACTATGACTAATACCATCCTTATGAATGCCAATCTGACTCATGCCAAACTCATGTATGCGGATCTGAGTGATGCCAACCTTCATCATGCCGATCTGAGTGATGTTTACCTACAGCATGCCAATCTGGCTCGCGCCAACCTTCAGCATGCCACGATGACTAGAACAAACCTCAGGAATGCCGAATTGAGTTTAGCCGAATTCCAGCATGCAAATTTGAGTAATGCCATACTTAAAGATACAACTATGTTTCTTGCTAACCTCGAGCAGGCTCAACTTATAGATACAGATATCCAGAATGCAAATTTGAATTTCGCCTCTCTCCAGCATGCAGACCTGACTAGTTCCAACCTCCTACAGTGTGATTTAAGTAGTGCCGATCTCCGGAATGTCACTTTATCAGACATTGCAAATTGGATTGAAATTAAATCAATAACATATGCAAATATTCATAATGTTATTGATCCACCAACAGGATTTATTGAATGGGCTATTTCTGAAAATGCCATACAAATAGCTACTGATGATATCTTTGATGATTTAAGAGAATTAACTTTTGACATTAATTATTCTCGAAATAATTCTAAACATCATTCTAGTAGAGGTAGGCTTTTTTATGTTATTAAGGAATATCAAAAAGCCGAATCAGATTGGCGAAAAGCTGTTGAATTAGCAGAGAATCGAAAAGATAAAGCGAATGCGCTAGGAAATATCGGTTTAATTTATCTGAAAAAGAAGGAATGGAAACTTGCGTTAAATCATAGTCAAGAAGTGAACAATATTAATGATAAAAGTGCATTGAATTGGTTGTTCCGCGCTATCGCTGCACATAAAGAAAATAAAGATGAAATTGCAAAAGAGGCGCATAAAAAATGGATAGAATTGAGAGCCGATGATGATGTTGAAGAATTAAAAAAGTACTTAGATAATTC
>CAXXMV010000005.1:0-30132 GCA_963662285.2 bacterium | reverse complement strand
GGTGAAATCGTAGGTACATTGGTAACCGCTGGAACGACAGAATCGGGGGATGACAATGCTTGATAGTTTTCTAGAAGAAGCCGAATTGGAAATGGATGATGCTCTAGAGTCAATCGGTAAGGAATTAGCTCAACTTCGTACTGGACGCGCTACGCCCGCCCTGGTAGACGGGATTATCGTTGATGCATACGGCGCTAAAACTCCCTTAAAGCAGATGGCTAATATCAGCATCCCCGAAGCGCGTTTGATCGTTATTCAACCCTGGGATAAAAGCGTCTTACCCGATATCGAAAAAGCCATCCAGAAATCCGAACTGGGCATCAATCCCAGCAGCGATGGAAAACTGATTCGTCCTCGCTGTTCCGCCTTTGACTGAGGAACGCCGTAAAGATTTGGTTAAAATGGCCAAGAAAATCGGTGAAGAAGGAAAAGTCCGCATTCGCCTTCTGCGGCGCGATAGCATCGAATCGCTCAAAACCGCCGTGAAGAAAGAGGGCTTGCCTGAAGATGAATCCAAAAAACTTCAGGATGACGTGCAGAAACTGACCGATAAATATACTAATAAAATCGATTCCGTTCTAAAAGAAAAAGAGAACGAAATCATGAATTTCTAGTACTTCGGCCAACTCATATTATCGGCCAACTTATTATCGGGCGAACAAGTCCCCTCGCCCTCCGGGAGAGGGCTAGGGTGAGGGCGATATCCAAACAACTTATGTTAATGACATTGTTCTAGTGGACGCTTGGTAAAACGTAGTAACAATAGATAAACAAAATACCTCAGCAATGAGGGGATTTTTTATAATGAAAATATTCAAATCCTATCGAAGACGCCAACCAGATACATCGGTATCCCCTGTTTCCAAAAATTGATCCTGAAGACGCTGACGCATCTCCGGAGTAACGCCCAATCCCTCTTGTAAGTAATTCTCAAACGATCCATAAGTTTCATCGATTGTCTCGAACGTAGTTCGAATGATCTTTCGCATATCGACCTTAAAACTCGGTGTTATATATGATGAAGGGATTCCACTGGATAGGTTATCCTTGGCGGCGCCCAGATATACATCTTTCAGATAGTATAGGGTGAGCGCATAATCTTTTTCAATAATTTCTCTTGGAACGCCAAGCGTGGATAAAATAAGCGCTGTAGTAAAACCAGCTCGATCTTTACCGGCCTGACAATGGATGAGCGCAGGATGATATTCGGGCTTCAGTAAGTCTTGAAACAGTTCAGAATAAAAATCTGTATAGTTAAAAGCATATTTTTCATTACGCTGGATAGATTTCTTTTCTGGAGTAATGTTGCTTATAGTCTCCTCGATCATCGGGATAGATAAAACAATAGGTTTTTTCTCAAGTGGATATCGATCTGGAGTCTCCAAATATTGGTACGATGTGCGCAAATCACAGACAAAACAGATATTCATACCCGAAAAAATCGGTAGATCGCTATTGGATAGATCGAGTGCATCAGATCTAAATAGAATACCTCTTTTTATCCTACGGCCATCGACAGTTTTAATTCCACCCAAATCCCGGGTATTGGATGTCCCTTCCAAATTGATCCTGCGTTCTGTTCCCAATTGCGTTTCAGGATCGTCAACCAATGGTTCGCCCGTTCCAAAATAATATGGATCGTATCCATTTTGCGGCGAATAAGAGAAACCGGATTCCAGCGCATGGTGTTCGAAAAACAAACGAGGTTCACCGATCTTTGCGCTGAATTGGAGAACTTGTTCCCAGTCGTCCTCATCGAGATCGTTGTATCGAACATCTACTGCGCAAAACGATCTGAAACCGGTATTGCTCACAATCCCATTTAAATGATCGATATGATTGTTACTGCAATTCAACATAAAAAGATTCGGGTATGAAGTGACATTGATCTCAAGAATCTGATTGTTGGAGCATTCGAGATAAGACAAATTCCGGTTTACGGGTAATATTAGATTTGCAATTTGGTTGTTATTACAACAAATCCAATCGAGTATCTTATTTGACGAAAGATCAAGTTGAGTCAGTTGATTGCCGCTGCAATCTAAATATACCAATGATTTCATTGCAGAAACATCCAGATTTTGTAAGCGAGTGTTCGAACACTCCAAAACTTTCATTTTGGTTAGATTAGAGAGATTTAATGTAGTAAGTTGATTGTTATTTATAACAATCCATTGCAAATTTCCGTTTCCAGAAATATCGAGATCAGATAATTGATTGTTGCAGCAATAGAGTTTTCTAAGTGCAGTATTCCCAGTAAGTGAAAGATTGTTTATCTCATTGGAATCACAATACAATTCGGTTAGGCTTTTGTTGAATGAAACATCCACACTCAGTAATTGATTGTTGCTGAAATTCAATATTTTTAATGTCGGATTAAGAGAAATATCAAGCATGGACAATCGATTGTCGCTGCAATTCATATTACTTAAAACTTGGTTTTGGGATACGTCTAATAGCGATATTAGATTGCTATGACAATCTAATACGCTCAAGTTTGGATTGTTGGATAGATCGATATCATCAATAAAGTTTGAATAACAATTCAGTGTTAACAGCGAGGCATTCAGAGAAACATCTAATTCCTTTAATCGATTCCCCTGACATGAAAGCAATTTGAGGTTAGTGTTTTTCGAAATATCCAGTTCTTGTAATCCATTCGAGTAACAATAAAGAGAAGTTAATCCATTGTTTACATTTACATTCAGGTTAGAGAGTGGATTACCTCCGCAATCCAGATATTGCAGCAGTGGATTATTAGACAGGTCCAGACTTGTTAAACGGTTAACGGCGCAATCCAGTTTTTGTAAATTTGTATTGAAGCGTAAGTCAAGATCGGTGATTTTATTGTTATAACAACAAAGTGATAATAGACTCGTGTTTTTTGAAACATCGAGATGGGTTAAATGATTGCTAAAACAATTCAGTTCTGTTATGCCCGTAAAAAACTCGATACCGGATATATCCATTATCCACTTATAATCACAATTCAAAACGCCTGTTTTAGCCGCCGCTTCTTGTGCGCTAAATTCCCCGCCCGGCGCGACATTCATGAATTCTTCCACAACGGTGCGAAATTTCTGATCCGGGAAATTCTCTGGAGTATTGATGTTCTGTGCAAATACGTTGTTAACAAGAAATAAATGTAAAACAATAAAAACCAATCTGCAATGATGCATCATGCGCCTCCAATTTAAGGTCAATAATTTTATATTAGCGATACCCCATATATAACAAAGGTCAGTGCGCCACTATCATTTCCGTTCAAAAATTTTAGATAAAAAATCCCCGAAGCGCAAAACGCTTCGGGGGTTTAATTTTAATCATTATTTGCTGGTATTCCTATTTATTCATACTTCTTCAATACCTCATAAGCATGTTCCAACTGCTCTTTGCTGGAAGATACTTTTACATTCAAGTCATGGATAGACCAGTACAAACCATCCACTTTGCCTGTCTGAACAATCCGGATAAACCGTGCGCTCTTGGAAGGTATAGGAATAACGACTAACGGTTTGTCGCCTTTACCTTGTGCGACTGGTTGTCCCCACTCTTTATCATTGAAAGATAAATATACTTCATAACCACGGGGATAGTCTCCACTGGAACCGGCAGCGTCAAGCGTGATTTCTTGAATTACCCGCTCAGATTTCAGATCAATCTGGAACCATTGGCCTTTCACCTGAGGCGTTCCTGTAGCCCACCGGCTATTACGGTTTCCATCAATGGCATTTTTGGCGTCACCTTTGTTATGTGATGCCGTCACATCCCATGCGCTGCGGTCCGAATCGCTTTTTTCCAGCTGCTTTACAACCTTCTTATAAGCATCCAGCGCATTGGCCAGGAGGTCTTGATCGTTCAAGCATTTTTCTAAAAACTCAAGAACCGGAACATTAGCGCGGTATGAAATTGCTTTAACAATCAACTCTTTCTCAGACTTGTCAGAGGCTGCATCCATAGCGGCTTGATAACGTTCGATGGTTTTGCCAATCGGTTCATCTTTGGTAAGATCAATCATCCGTAGATATCCGGTCAGCGCAACTTGACGCTGATCTGAATTATCGGATTCCTTGAAAAGACCGAAAAGCGTGTCAATTGGAGAAGCGTCCGGCCAATTGGTCAATGCCTTAAATGCGGCTTTTCTAACGTCTTTTGCAGAATCGCTATTGAGCGCCTCAACTACCACGCGCCCGGCCTTTTCGCCTCCAAATTTACTAAGAAGCCTCATTACCGATACTCTAAGATTAGTCGAAGCATCATCAGAGGCGCTTAGCAAATACTGCGTAATGCGAGCCGCATCTTCAACCTGTTCAGCAACGCTTATAATTGAATCCTCAATGGATATTATGTCACTTTGATTCTCCAATTGCGGGATCAGTTTGAGCATATTCGGAATGTCTTGCGCTTGGGCAATTGATTTAAGACCACTAATGGATGCCTGACGGACAATCAAATCAGCATCCAAAGATCGTTCCAGTAGAATATTGATAGCGCCATCAGACCTGCGGGCGATCAGGCTGTTAATCAAAGCCGCTTGGATGTTTGATGCTCCATTTTTGAGTAACTCAATAATTGTCTGATCAACATCAATGCCGCGAAGCGTCAAAATGCTTTGCGCAGCTGCTTTGCCGATATCCCCTTCTCCAGAGGCAATTTTAGCCAGCATTTCAACATGGTCGCCGCATCCCAAAACGCCAAGCGTTTCAATGGCCGCTATTTTAACGGCGCCTTGTTCAGTACCTATGGCATCCACAATAGCCGGAACAACGCTGCTATCTCCACGCATGGCCAAGGCTTTTAACACCATCGACTTGGTCGTATCGTCATAAGTAGAAAACCCATCCATTATCGCCAGGGTTGCGTTTGAACCTGGAACCAACGCGAAAAATGGACCGACCGCCGCTTGTTTCAGTTTTAACTCTTTATCTTTCAGTAATGATTTTATGATGGGAAGAGCCTGCCCATTATCCAGCTGGATTATCCCGCGATAGGCCGCTAAACGAATGGTTACAGGGTAATCAGCATCGGTCATATTCTGGTATATGGCTTTACCTTTTTCGACGAATCCATCCGCGCAAAGCAAAAGCGAATCATCGCGTAATGCTTGTAATTCACTGGCTACATTCGCTTTCGACAGGGCATTGGCCGCTCTCTGGCCGCCGATCTGTCCCAACGCTTTAATCGCGGCGCGGGATAAATTAAGGTTGCCGCTCTCCAGCCATTTGGCGATCTGCCCGACGGCTCTTGCATCACCGCGCTGAGCGATTGCGCCAATCACTCCGATTCTTAAGTCTCCATCCAGTTCTTGCAATGCTTGACGTAAAACAGCATCAACTTCAGATGATGGAATTCCCTGCAAAGCGAAGCGTGCCATGTTTGAAAGTTTTTCGTCCGCCAAAAGTTTCTGCAGAGCAGGAATGGAATCTTCCGTGCCGATTCTACGCAGCATACGGCAGGCGAATTGCTTTCCGAAAAATGTTGCTTGAGCATCACCCAGGACTTCTTGCAGCTGCACTTCGATATCCTTCAACTGAGTAGGCGCTGCATTGCGGATGTTGGCTTCAAACTGATTCAATGACGCCCGGCTTGCGCCATATTTATAATTCTTGATCTCATCAAGCGACACTGATTTTTGACGGTAACTGACATGTTCCGCCGTTGGGAAATTGGCGGGGATATCATTAAGCGTGACTTGACCAGTAGCCGCCCATTCCGTTCCGCGCTGCAATGTAAAGGCGAAGCCCACGCACTGCATGGCGAAAGGTCCGTGTCCCAGAACTGTATGGAAAATTTTACCTTTACCATATTCAATAGTAAATAAAGATGGCTCATGTTCCTTGGTCAACATCGATAAACTGGTTGAAATCACATGCAGGTTTTTGGCCGGACCGCGCAGTTTGGAATAAAGTTCATCCTTGGCATGCATCCAGGAGTCAGGCAATCCTTTTACAATTGGATGATCCTTGTCGCGGGCTGTAACAGCGTATTCGCGCTGTGGACCATGCGTACCGCCTGCGCCAGGTGAATTATCGCGGATGATCTTACCATCGCGGTAGCGGATCATGGGGCCGGATTTCTCATCACGGTTGCCCCATCCACCCAGACCAATTATTTCATTAAATTCCACCCATTCAGGAAAAGCGTTATCCGCCGCATGGAACACAACAACGCCGCCGCCGTTTTTAACGTATTCAACAAAAGCATCATTGGTTTGTTTAGGCCAGCTGTCGCCCGTGTAATTGAGCACTACAACCTGATACTGGCTAAAATCAGGAGTGAAATCCTCCATCGATTTTCCCTGTGCTGGCGATGTTGCAACATCAACCTTGAACAGGCCGCACTCTTCAAGAATCTCTTTCAGAACAGGCGTTGTGGCCGCCCAATCATGATTATTCTGTCCGTCAACAATCAAGGCTTTTATGGTCGGCGCTGCATAAACACAGTTGGCGAACAGAAAAACGCTGATAATGATGGCAATATATGTTTTATATGATTTTATTCGTAAAGACATTTTTTACTCCTTTTAGAATTATAACCTGGTTCTTATAAAGTCCACGGTTCACGGTATGAACGTCCCAACATGCTGTTGGCTTGAGCATCGCCTATAAATTCTTCCGTGGCGGGATTCCAGCGCAGCTTCCGCTTTAGAAGCATGGCTATTTCGCCCAGATGTCCAACGCTGATAGAACGGCAGGCGGTTTCAACTGGAGTAATAGTAAGTTGTCTGCTTCTTACGCAATCAATAAAGTTCTGTTTATGATCGGTGCTTTTGTAAAGCCGGATGTCATTGGGGCCGATGGCTTCAGGCTTCAAGAGTCTCTTGTCAGATGCGTCAATACCGCCCCGGTCTACCCAGATCCATCCGTTCTCGCCAATCCACTTGGCGCCGCCCCGGTTGGTGTTGCTGATATTCAGAGTGACGCCATTGGCGTACTTGCATTTGAAACTATAAGCATAAGGCGCATCATACAGCCCGTCTTTGGGATACTGTCCGACGCCTTCTATCTCGTCGGGTCCGGTGTTGTCAAATCCCAAGCCCCAATGGGCGATATCAATATGATGACCCGACCAATCCGTCAATTGGCCGCCGGAATAATCCAGTATCCAACGCCAATCCCAGTGGCAGCGGTTACCGCCGAATGCGCAATAGGGACGCCAGGGGGCTGGTCCCAGCCAACGTTCCCAATCCAATCCTTCGGGAACAGGTTGGGGAGGTTTAAAGCCTGTTTGACCGCCAGTAGGCAATCCGACTTCCACCGTATGAATCTTGCCCACTTTTTCATTACGGGCCAGTTCAGCTGCATGAAGGAAATGCGTTTGAGAGCGTTGCCAACTGCCTGTCTGCCATACCCGTCCATAACGCTCGACTGCGTCGCAAATAGCCCGGCTCTCTCTGATAGAGCGCGATAGCGGTTTCTCTCCAAAAATATCCAGCCCGGCTTTGGCTGACTCTATGGCCGGGATGGCATGCCAGTGATCCGGCACGGCCAGCGACACTGCATCCAGGTCGCCCCGGCCGATCAGTTCGCGGAAATCCACATAGTCGGCGCAATCTTGGTTCTCATAACGGCTGTTCACCGTCTCCTTGGCGTTATTACGGTTTTTGCTGTCTACGTCGCACACGCCGACGACCTGTATATCTTTATAATGCAAAAAGCCGCGCATGTTGCCGGAGCCTTGAGAACCGACTCCGATGCATCCCATAATGATGCGGTCGCTTGGCGCCACATTTCCATCAGCGCCAAGAGCGGCGGCGGGAACATAAACCGGCAAACCTAACACCGCCCCCGCTGAAACAACGCTTTTCATAAAATCACGTCGTTGAATAGTTTTTTTCTGTACCATTTTCCTTATCCTTTCACATAATCGCATTTACATAATTGAAGAATTAATATCATAAAATTTTATAAATCCCAAAATAACAGTTCTCAAATATGATCTTGTTCAATTCTACAAACTAGTTCTTTAAGATCAAAGTACTTGAGTAGGCGCAGGAATGGTTTATATCGGTAGAGTTCAATAGATAAAGCGATGGATGGAAACTGGTTTTTAAAAGTGTGTTTGTGTTAAACAGGAATAATAAAATCCTTTTTAATTCCTTTTTCTAGTTTATTGCTTTATAATTGATATTTGTATAACCCCAAAATAACTAGGAGTAATATGATGAGAATTCGATATCTTGCTTTATCTTTTTTTCTATTAATTTGCAGTCTATTTACTCTAGCCGCAGAAAAAAAATTTGCTATTAAAGATACAGAATCATCAACCCATGGATCTCAAGCAGCAGGTTATGAAATCGTCGATACTTACCAATACCCGAATTTTAGCGTTGTACAATTTAACTTGGCTGTCCTATCACATTACTCCTATCTAATTATTAGTGGTACAGATGCCATAATCGTCGATCCGGGACGGGATATATCGGCCTATCTTTCCTATGCCAAGCAAGAAAATCTAACCTTTGCGGGATGTATTTTAACTCATTCACACGCTGATTTTATCGCAGGTCATATGGAAATAAGCCATGCCGCTAATTGCCCGGTTTATATCAACGAAAAAAGTCAAGCGCAATATAAATTCACTCCTGTTCGAAATGGATCAACTCTGGAGATGGGAGGCGCTTTCTTAAAATTTCTTGAAACGCCGGGCCACACCCCAGACGGGACTTGTATTACTGTTTCTTCCGTCCAGAACAAAGAAACCCCTCTTCTTGTATTTACGGGAGATACCCTATTTATTGGTGGAGTAGGAAGACCCGACTTATTAGAGGGTAAAGTAACCGCATCTTCTCTCGCATCCAATCTTTTTGATTCCTGGAACAACTTGCTCGCTCCCCTGGGTGACTCTGTGATGGTTTTTCCCGCACATGGCGCCGGGTCTCTCTGCGGAGCTCATTTGAGCGATAAACCAACATCCACTATTGGTGAAGAAAAAAATTCTAATACCTACCTTCAACACAAGAACAGGTCTGAATTCGTCATGACCGTTCTTTCTGGTCTCTCTGATCCCCCACAGTACTTTAAATTCAACGCGGCGATCAATCGGCAAGGGCCGGAACTAATACAGTGGGAGGCTCCTCTTCCCCAGGAATTAACACCTTCTCTGCAAATTTCTGATCCTGCTCAATTTTTCCTGGTCGATGTTCGTAATCCTGAGGAATATGCTCTCAACCATATTCCCCATGCTGTAAATATTGGCTTGCGAGGGCGTTTTGAAACCTATGTTGGCATGATTATTCCTTGGGATGCTAAAATGATTCTATGCGGCTCTCTCGACGATCTACGGGAAGCGTTGAGTCGTTTACACCGAATTGGATATCACGCCGATATTATTACCTTTGAGCAATGGAAACAAGCAAATTTACCAATAGCATCAACAACCCAAGTTACTCCATTGGACCTTCACCAGCAAATACAGGCTGGAACAGCCCCCATTATTGTTGATGTTCGCCTTCCAAATGAATGGATGGGTTTAAGAATCGGAGAAATTGTCAATTTCCCTCTAAACCGACTCATACAATTATCAACTAAACTCGATCCAACTCAACCAATTGTGACTGTTTGTAATTCTGCATATCGATCCATCATGGCCGCCGGAATATTGGAACGGCAGGGTTTTAAGCAAGCTATGAATATGAAAGGTGGAACAGAAGCATGGATCGCCTCAGGACTCCCCGTCTATGGTTTCGATACGAAAAAAGAGACGTCTCCTTCTCCTGCTTCCATTGCCCAACGCGAAATCATTCTACCCGAACGGATTTGCGCGAACGAATTGAACCGTTTAATTATAGACTTACCGGGCACTTACGATCTAGTTGATATCCGACCCGCCGATTTGTTTATTGATTATAACATACCTTCCTCCAAAAACGTTGACATAGCCGCTCTGCTCAATAATCCAGCCTATCTGACTGGTGTGGGACCTTTAATTATTGCTTGCCGCGATGGCTCGTTATCAATGGCTGTAGGAGGTATACTATCTCAAAAAACCAAACGTTCTATCAAGGTTTTGTATCAGGGTATTAATGCCTACTGGGAGATATCTGAATCATATAACCCCTTAGGAAGTATGGGTGCTCTACCCTCCAATGCCATTCCATCTCTACCTTCGGCAAATATTCCTCCGGCTAATGCACCTCAGTCTAATACACAACCAACAACTCCTTCCAAACCTAAAACAAAAAGTGCGGGGTGTTAATCATGAATGAAAAATGGAAAGATAAAAAGTATTTAAATCCCTATCTCGCTGGAGTAGGCCTTGGCATAACCCTATTCGCCTCATACTTGGTATTGGGCACTGGTTTGGGCGCTTCCGGTGGTATTGCTCGACTTGCCGCTTTCCTGGAACGCTCTATCTTCGAATCCCATGTATCTTCTTCGGAATATTTTGGAAAGTGGGGAGATAATCCCTTAAATTATTATCTTGTTTTCATGTTAATCGGCGTGCTTTCCGGGAGTTTTATTTCAGCTCTATTTTCAAAACGCTTCCAACTCTTTTTTGAAAGAGGACAATCTTGTTCAAAATTTAAGCGTACTATCATCGTTCTAATTGGTGGTTTTCTCGTGGGATTTGCGAGCCGACTTGCTCAGGGATGTACATCAGGTCAGGCTCTGAGTGGAGGTGTTCTTCTTCTCAATGGCAGTCTCTTGTTTTTATTGTTCGTTTTTGTTGGTGGATATGCCATGGCATTTTTCGTAAGGGGGCAATGGAATGATTGACACATTTTTTAGCCTAAATACTCTCGACACAACTCAAGCCTTTTGGATATCATTGCTGATTGGATTATTCTTCGGCATCTTTCTGGAACAAGCGGGATTTGGCAGCTCGCGCAAACTGTCAAGTATTTTCTATTTCCGCGACATGTCCGTCCTTAAAGTCATGTTTTCAGCTCTGATTGTCGGTATGCTGGGATTAGCTTATGCCGAAGGTTTGGGATTGATTGAACTCAATTCCTTATACATCTTGCCAAGCATCTATGGCGCCCAAATAGTAGGAGGATTGATATTTGGAATCGGTTTTGTTATGGGAGGCTGGTGTCCTGGAACTGCCACCACCGGTTTAGCCTCTGGCAAAATCGACGCTTTACTTTTTTTAATCGGAACCATATTGGGTTCAGTATTCTTTAATGAAGTATATCTTTCCATACAATCTCTTTATCTTTGGGGTGATAATGGAGTCCAATTTCTTTTTGACTCGGTTTCTCTTTCAAAATCCGCCCTTGTTTTCATAATCAGTATTGTTGCAATACTATCTTTTTGGGGAAGTGAATATATTGAGCGAATTAAAGGATACGGAGGGCAATACTTAAGATCACCTTTCTTGATAATTTTTTCATTCTTATGCATTATCACCGCTGCAGGATATGCCTATATTCCTGTTGCCAATAGTGTGATTCCAGCCTTTTCCTCAACCGCTTTCGAGCAAACTCTTTTGCAAGACATCGAAACAGCGCAAGATCATTTTGAACCTGAAGATTTAGCTGATCGCCTTATGAATGGAGATTCCTCCCTCTTAGTCGTTGACGTTCGCACCCCACAAGAATATCAGGCCTTTCATATCCGTGGCGCAGTGTTTTGCCCGATTACGGAATTGAATGCTTTCTTATCTCCATACAACGGTTTATATACTATTATTTTGTACTCCAATGGCATGACTCACCCTGCGCAGGCGCGAGATGCTCTGACGCGGATGGGCTATAAGAATGTTTTCCATCTCACAGATGGTCTCAACGGTTTTCGTGATCGGTGCTTAAAACCAGCCTCTCTCCACTCTGAACCGGTTTCCGGTTTTATGAAATCCAAAATACTTAAATGGCGGCAATTTTTTATTTATCAAACACAGACCATATCTCAAACAAACCGTGATATAGCGAATAATGAATCATTCCCTATGCCGGGAATGATTGAAACAGAATGGTTGGAAAAAAATCTTGATCGTCAGAATGTCAAAATTATAGATGTTCGTCCACAACAAGATTACAATACCGCACATATTCCCCAATCGGTCTGTTTATCAGCAGAAAGCATAAGGGGTGTGGTTAGAGGAATTTCATCTATGCTATTGCCCTCTAATGTTCTGGTCAGTCATTTCTCTTTAATTGGATTACGCCCTGATGATATTGTTGTCTTGGTTTATGGAGATAGTCTTCGAGATGCAACTCTTATCGGCATGGCCTTTGAAAGACTTGGCCATAGGAAATATGGACTCCTTCGTGGTGGATATCCCAAGTGGTTTGCGGAAAAAAGGTCCACTACAAATCAATTACCCGATATAGCATCATCCGTCTATCCGGATAATCCGACCGCAGATACATTCACCGTTAATGCGGAATATGTGCTGAAAGCATCGATCAACAAAAAATTCGTAATTATTGATGCTAGACCCGCTGATTATTATAATGGGCAAAAGTCCAACGAAGCGCGCGCCGGCCATATTCCCAACGCTCTTAATCGACCTTATACAGAGGATACTTTAGTAACTGATTCATTTGGAGATTTCAAACCAATTCCAGAATTACAAAAAGTATATAACGAACTGATTCCTGATAAAGATTCTACTGTCATCGTTTATTGCCGTACTGGACACCAAGCCAGTCAAACATTTTTTATCTTAAAGCATATCTTAGGTTACAACAACGTCTTATGGTATGATGCAGGTTGGTCGGAATGGTCAGCAAGATTAAATTTGCCGAATGTAATCCATTAAAAAAGACGGCTCGAAATTGCTTGATAAACTCAACCCTCAACCGGAAACCAGCGGTTTATCAGGAAGGTCAGTATCGGAAGGGTGACGTAATGCACTACGGTGGACAGCACAACGCATAGGGCGACAAAACGTTTTTCGTTCTGCTTGCCATAAAAACAGACCAGCGCTACCGCAAAAAGACCGGTGGGAACTCCGCTTGAGTAGATTAATGCTCTTTGCAATTCAACATTCTCCATAATAACCCGCGGAGCCAGCAGCATGGCCAGCGCCGGAGACAATATCATACGGAAGAATATCACTATGGCTAATCCGGGTATAAGAACTGCGTAATCCACCATCTCCACCAGGAAAACATACTTGCCTAAGACAACGCCAAGTAAAAGAAGCGATAATGGTATCGTAACATTATGCAGCGAGTCAATTGATTCCAGAACCAGGTATGGCATCTCAATCTTGCTGACCGCAAAAATCAATCCTGCGCCAAGCGCATAAATAAAAGGCGAACATAACACCATAGAAATCCCGCCGGAATCTTTACGGTCATCTCTGCTAAGGTAAAAACCCAGCACAGCTACCACCAGCATATGATAGAATATTATCATATTGACTGTTTGGACCGCCTCTGGTCCACCCAGCAGCGGCTGTATCCGCCTTAATCCAAAAATGGAAATGATAACTGTAGTTAATAAAAATAAGCGGTGTATTCGGGGGGAAACATCTAAAAATTGAAAAGCCTTATAAGCGATCAAAAATATGGCTGTTGTATGAAATAATATAAAAAACAGGATAAATACAAATTCATAAGAAAAAGCGATTTGGCTGGAGGCATGACGGAACAACATAGCTGGAGCAAACGCGAACAGGCAAGCCGCAGATATCGAACGATCATCCAGACGTTCCAGCATCCGTCCCATAATTATCCCGATCAATACTACTGTAATCGGGAACAGGGACTTAAAAAATATCAGATCAATCATATCGCACAAACTTTTATTGATGTTCTATAATCGTGTATATACTCTTTAGTAAAACGTATAAATTAAGATAACATAAAAAGGGTAAATCTAAAACTGCTATAACTTAATCATTTTATTGAACTTTCGTATTAATGTTTTTATCATGACCGTTGTTAAGTTAGTGGTCAGGTGTAATACAGAGGGAATCTTCCTTGGGCGCTGTCCAAGTCTTGTGGGCAAACATGATACTAAAGTAAAGATACTGAATTTGAGCAAAAAAAACGCCTTCATTACAGTTTATCGAAATCCAGTCAAACGTGGTCATGTTGTCTGTTCCCGACGAAATAAGGCCTTTGCAAATAATCCAACGGGGAGGAAAATCTTGGGTAAAAATCCCGGATCGCTATAAAAGAAATTGTACATTGCAATGACTCTATACTGTTCTCCTCACAATCGGAAATGGATATAATTCAAAACCAACAACTATTGCACGAGAATTTTGAGAGAATTATTTATTGGAATATTGGTCTACAGGCCCTACACATCTTTTTGTGGATAACCTAAATACAAATAATAAGGCGCTTCAGGAACTCCCGACAAAATCAAGGTGTCTTTTGAAGGTTTATTAGACGCCTGTAAATAGTTCCTGGCTTAATCTTATCGAATCCTATTTTGTGATTTTACAGAAACATCTCTTCACACGACTGACATTAAGACAATTGATGAAATCGAGCGAAAATTCCTGAATAGATTGCAGTTAACGAAAATCCAATACTTAATGTGTAAAAGAAAAAATAGCGCTATTTATATTTGCTGTATTCCTAGTGATTCAATTTGAAGTATTTAGCATACTCTTTCCATGTAGCATCTTCATTAATTATTTTATGAAATGCATCAAGATTCATCTTTATAATTTCAGGATTTTCATTCATAGATTCCTGTGCTTTTGCGAGATAATAATATGCAAAAGCGTGATTTGCATATCCCTCGATAACCTGTTGAAAACAGTTTGCAGCTTGCTCATAGTTTCCCCTTTTCATTCCATGATTATTAACAAAATTCGCATCTAAGTTCATAAGATAAGTCTGTTTTGTTATATATTTCGGATCTAAATCAGGGGTAGTAATAATGTATTTATCTATCTCAATTTCACCTATTTTCAAATCTTTCCGTATATATCCATTCTCTATACAAATATCATACAGTTTGCTCCCCTTCAATGGGGTGGCAATACTAAAGACACTCCAATCTAATTCCGCATTTCTAATAAAGTTAACCGTTTCCTCTCTATGCTCTTCCCTTTCACCAGGTAATCCAATTACAAAAAGTCCTTCAATAAAAAAACCATGCTTTCTAAGGATTTGTACAACTGGTTTTACCATTTCAAGTTTTAATGGTTTATGTATGATATTTTTAAGTATATAATCTGAGCCTGATTCAATGGCTAATACTGCTGTGTCCATTCCTGCAGATTTCATAAGACCTGCCATTTCATCATCAATGAACGCAACTGACAAACCATTGATACATTCAATCCGTAGATTAAATTGGGCTAGTTGTTTAAAGAGTTCCTTCGCTCGTCTTTTATTAGACAACAACTGATCATCAGTTATTGTTAAAACATTCATGCCATAGTTTGATACAAGATATTCGATATGCTTAATTATGCTATCAATGCTTGCATAGCGAATTTTTTTACCGTGGATATTAGGACTTGAGCAAAAAACACATTCATAAGGGCAACCGCGTGTTGTCACTAGGAAATATTGCTTTTTCTCTTTTATTTTTTTACTATATGGAGAAAAACCTTCCTTCATTTGATAGTTATTAATATCTATAAAATCATAATCTAGATTTATGACTTCATCTAGGTTTTGAACAAATGATGTTTGGGGGCATTTTCCTTTTTTAAAAGAATTCTTAGTAATCCACGACAGATCAGTTTCTAAAAATTCAAGAAAATTTCCGCTGTTAACAAGGTTTAAAAAGGGGATTTCTCCTTCTGAATAACAAATCCCATCAAGATTATCCTGTTCATTTATTATGATATCATATGAAGAAGTTGCACCAGCTCCACCAACTACTACAACAGTTTTTTCATTGTTTTCTTTTATAATTCCCGAAATTTCCTCAAGATGCTTATACGAATTGTCATACATCATTGCCAAACCCACGATGTCAGGTTTTAAATTAAGTAATGCAAGTTTTATGTTTTTTATATATTGCTCTTGATCATATAAGTTACAATCAATAACTCTAATTTCTACTTCTTTAATTGCAGATTTCTTCAAATAAGTGGCAATCGAAAGTACGCCATATGGAAAGGCTTTATAACTTCTGGTTTTAGCATTCTTCGCTTCTTTTCTCTCTACAAGGTAGGGAAGCACAATAAAGAGAATACGTTGTTGAGTTGTACTGTACATTCTATTCCCCCTTGTACTTTATTATTTTCATTTATCTCCTCTTTATTACTGCGAAGATGAGAGAATCGCTATTGGTTCAATTCACGGTGGGTGAATCCTCTTCCGAAATCTTGAAATGTTACTCATTTATTCTAGTCAACATGATTGGTTTAGTCAAGAAATTCACTAATTTCGTGTTCCCTAAAAGCAAAAATATCAGGATCTAACAGCAAAGTCGAAATGTCATGCTCATGAGCAAAAAGCCGATATTGGAAACAGTAAGGGGGTTTCGGACATAGCAAACCTATTTATGATTCGATCTATCTTGTTTTCATAATAACTCTATTAAAATCTCAAACTCTTCATTAAGAATAATCTTGTGTCATAATAGATTATTGAAAACATGTTCATTAGAATACGAAATAATTGGTTGGTTGATTATCGCATTGGCTTTTCATAAAAGCCAATGTTTTTACGGTTTCCGAAACCATCTTTACATAAACTGAGTTTCCGGTCATCGCTCGAAATCAATATCTGGAAGAAATTATAATTAATGAAAAAAATTATCATTCGCGGCGCGAAAGAACATAATCTTAAAAACATCGATCTTGATTTACCCAGAGATAAAATGATCGTCTTCACCGGCGTCAGCGGTTCGGGTAAATCATCACTGGCCTTCGATACAATTTACGCAGAAGGTCAGCGGCGCTATGTTGAATCTCTATCCGCTTACGCCCGGCAGTTTCTCGGACAGATGGAAAAACCCAAAGTGGATTTCATCGGCGGCCTGTCGCCCGCTATTTCCATCGAGCAAAAAAGCACTAGTAAGAATCCCCGCTCAACCGTGGGAACCGTAACTGAAATATACGATTACCTTCGCGTACTACTGGCACGGTGCGGACTGCCTCATTGCCCCATCCATGATACAGCATTGTCATCACAATCTTTAGATCAAATCGTCGACCAGGTCAGTGAATTGCCTGAAGGAACCCGTTTCATCTTACTGGCGCCCAAGGTTCGCGAGAGAAAAGGCGAATACAAAGACCTGCTCGAAACCGCCAGAAAAGACGGCTTTGTTCGAGCGCGCATTAATGGCGAAATTGTTGAGTTGGATAGCAAAATCACTCTCAACAAAAAAATGGCTCATAGCATTGAGTTGGTGATTGACCGCCTGATTATGAAACCGGATATCCAATCCCGTCTGGCCGATTCAGTTGAACTGGCGCTCAATCAAGGCGACGGCGTATTATTGGTCTCTTCGCCGGGCAAACCCGACCGTATGTTCAGCACTCAGAATGCCTGCCCCGAATGCGGCTTCTCCATTGGTGAACTTTCCCCCCAGCATTTTTCCTTCAACCATCCCTTAGGCATGTGTCCTGAATGTCATGGACTGGGGCGAAAAATGGAACTCGATCCTGATTTGATCGTTCCCGACCAGGATAGCGCCATAATAGACGGCGCTATCGTGCCGTGGAAAAATATATTCGAAAATGGTAAAGATTCTTTCTGGGGCAAGAAAGTACGCAGCAACCTGGAAACTTTCGCAGAGCAGAATCGCATATCTATCACTAAACCATGGAAAAAACTTACTCAACGCGCCAAAGACCTTATGCTTTATGGCGACAAGAAGAAGCCCGGCGCCTATAAGGGAATCATCCCGGTTCTGGAAAAATGGTTCCATCAAACAACCTCCGAAGGATTCCGCAATCACATTCTACAAACCTACATGCGCCGCGTTCCATGCGATGCTTGCGAGGGAGGACGCCTGCGTCCAGAGTTTCTGGCGGTTCGGTTCGGCGGAAAATCCATCGCTCAAATTGCCGATTTGGATATCGCTTCCGCCTTTGATTTCTTCAAAAACGTCAAATTGACCCCTCTACAAGAAGAAATCGCCGGATCAGTATTAAAAGAAATCCATGACCGCTTGATGTTCCTGCGCAATGTCGGGCTTGATTACCTCACCATGAGCCGGGCGGCGCCTTCGCTTTCCGGTGGTGAAGCGCAACGCATCCGCCTGGCCAGTCAGATCGGCAGCGCCCTAGTCGGCGTACTCTATGTTTTAGACGAACCCAGCATCGGGCTTCACCAGCGCGATAACAAGCGCTTGATTGATACCCTGATCCATCTGCGCGACCTGGGGAACACGGTGCTGGTTGTTGAGCATGACGCCGAAATGATGGAAGCGGCGGACACCATAGTTGACTTCGGTCCTGGAGCGGGAAGAGAAGGCGGCGATATCATCGTCTCCGGTTCTCTGGCTAAAGTAAAAGCTAGTACTGAATCCCTCACCGGCGCCTATCTGTCTGGCCGAAAAGAAATCACTATCCCTGATTTCCGCCGCGAGGGAACCGGTTATCAAATTGATATCGTTGGCGCAAGCGAGAATAATCTTAAAAACATAAACGTAAGCCTGCCCTTAGGCGTTTTCACCTGCATAACCGGCGTCTCTGGTTCGGGTAAAAGCACTTTGGTCACAGAAATACTCTACAAGCAGTTGAGCCGCCAATTACACCGCGCCCAGGCTATGCCCGGCGCTCACGAATCCATCAATGGCGCTGAACATATCGATAAAGTGATCGATATTGATCAGAAGCCCATTGGCCGCACGCCACGCTCCAATCCCGCGACCTACGTCAAAGCCTTCGATCCCATCCGCACCCTTTTCTCACAGTTGCCTGAATCGAAAATGCGCGGCTATAAACCGGGACGTTTTTCTTTCAATGTGGCCGGCGGACGATGCGAAGCCTGCTCCGGTGATGGAGTCAACAGAATCGAAATGCATTTTCTGCCCGATGTGTATGTAACGTGCGATGTCTGTGGTGGCAAACGCTTCAACCGGGAAACCCTGCAAGTTAAATACAATGGCCTCTCCATCGCCGATGTCCTGGATCTCACCATCAAGGATGCATTGGATGTGTTCGAGAATTTTTCCCGTATCACCCGCATCCTGCAAACCCTCAGCCAGGTCGGCCTTGATTACATCCACCTGGGTCAACCGGCGCCGACTTTATCCGGCGGCGAAGCCCAGCGCGTTAAACTGGCCAAAGAACTTTCCCGGCGCGATACGGGCAATACGCTCTACATCCTCGATGAACCAACCACCGGTCTCCATTTTGAAGATATCAAAAAACTGCTCCACGTATTAGACGAATTAGTCGACCGGGGCAATACCGTTATTGTCATTGAACACAATCTGGACGTCATTAAATGCGCTGACTGGATCATCGATTTGGGGCCGGGCGGCGGTGATAAAGGCGGCAATATTGTGGCAGAGGGTACGCCGGAAGCGGTCGCTCAACAATCTTGCTCCTATACAGGAGAATTTTTGAAATCTACTATTATTAAAACAAACTAAAATTCTTGATATATTGCGCCATTCATGCAGATAGGAAACATTTTATGTCACAATCCACTATTATTCGCTCCGAAGGCCGTTCAGTTAATCAAATGCGGGAAATATCCTTTGAACGCGGCTTTCAAAAATATGCTGAAGGTTCATGCCTTGTCAGTTTCGGTCAAACCAAAGTCATCTGTTCCGCCTCGATAGATGATCGCGTCCCCCCATTTCTTATTGGATCAGGACAAGGCTGGATTACCGCTGAATATGCCATGTTGCCTAAATCCACCAAAAAACGCACCCCTCGTGAACGTGCTAGCAGTGGCCGCTCGCAAGAAATTCAACGCCTTATCGGTCGCTCTCTACGCAGCGTTAACGATCTGACTAAACTTGGCGAACGAACCATCTACCTGGATTGCGACGTCCTCCAAGCCGACGGTGGTACTCGAACAGCATCAATTACTGGATGCACAGTCGCTTTATACGACGCTCTCCAGTTTATGTTGAAAAACAGACTGATCGATTCATTTCCTATGAGCGAACTGGTTGGCGCCGTTAGCGTTGGTATTGTTGAAGGGTGCGTCTGCCTTGATCTGGATTATAGCGAAGATAGCGTCGCAGACGTCGATTTTAACGTCGTAAAAACCGAGTCCGGTCAGTTCGTCGAATTACAGGGATCCGCCGAACATAACACATTTAATGCAAAAGAGCTAAATGAATTACTCTCCGTTGCCGATGATGGAATAAGGACTATAATTAAAGCTCAAAGAGATCTTCTAGGTATAGATGGATAATTGCATGGATAATGCGATTTAATCATCAGGGCTTGTTTGCTTTATATCGGACATTACAATATTAAGCGTCCGAATATGTTATGTTTTTTTTTGTGCTTGCCAGGGTTGGATTTTGAGGGAATTCACCAACTATTGGAGAGCCATACTCAATGCATGAGTGGATGGAGATTCTTCCTTCTGTATTATCAAATATTCCTGTTGCTATAGCCCAGGGACTGCCTGTAGACGTTTTTAAAAGTTCAGATGTTGATCCTACCATTCTGGTTTACATATTAGGTGGGATCGTTACGTTGATTTTACTTACTATTTATTCCACCTACCGCTATAAAAAATGGAAAAAATTTAAAGAATTTGAATCCGAGATGAAATCTCTGGACCTTGCTCCAGAAGATGAAGGCACTTTGGCGGCTATGGTTAAGCGCTACTCTATGGATGAGCCGGTCAACATCCTCTTTTCTGCGCGGCTTTTTGATGAAATGGCTTCTTCAGAGATCAAGCGCGTACTT
Organism: bacterium; assembly: GCA_963662285.2. Classification (GTDB taxonomy): domain Bacteria; phylum Hinthialibacterota; class Hinthialibacteria; order Hinthialibacterales; family Hinthialibacteraceae. Next base: position 9,432 of record CAXXMV010000005.1, on the reverse strand, counting down.
GGCAGTCCTGCCTCCGCCAAGTTAAAGCAGGATTTTATTGATAAGGTTTATATGATTCGCACAAAAACTTATCATCCCGATTGGCTGACAGCGAACGCCAAAGAAGGCGCCCTTGAAAGCAATGCTGAATCACTGATTTAATAAGCCAGTTTTGTTAATAATCGGTGATGATATATTACTTTGAAATAAGTTGTTTCTTTTCCACCCAGGGATTCCTTGAAACGCTGCACTCCCTCCAAGCCGCTGCTGGCGCCGAAATTGAAATTTTTATATCCACATAAGCAGGCATCTTTGATTATCTCACTTATTAAAAACACAGGAGCATTTATATTTGAATATTCCGGATCTCTCGCTCCGGCGAAATACTGCGCCTCTCCCTTGCCATACAAAACAACATCAGCCGCGATTGTTTTATCTTCATACCGGGCCAGCCAGATGCGTCCTTCCTCTGGCGCCATGTCAAGCAATGCATCAAATAAATTAAGCGGTATCGTCTCCACACCCTCCCAGCGCATAACAGCGGATTCATAAAGCTGCTTCATTGCATCCACCGCGCTGCAATCGTTCGCCCACGAGATTACAACGCCTTTCTTCTGCGAGTTTCTGATTTTAGCGCGTTCTCGAGGTTTAACTTGATTAGACCAGATATGATCAAAACCTTGCTCCAGGTCTAAAAGGTGAGTATGCGCTTCTCTCATGTTTTTATTGTTGTTAGCAATTCCCTTACACGAGTCAGGCGATAGCGTAATGTTACACACTGGATAACGTAATGATAATAATGAAGAGGCCGCAGCATTCAAATGATCTATCGTAAAAGGTTCTTCGCCAATCAAGCCGCCGTAAGTTCCCCAGGGCAAAGATTCTAACTTGTAAACGCCGAATTTCTTTGGCAGCGCTATCAGTGGTAAAACAGCTTCTTTACCATCAGAAAAACGCAGTTGCCGATGATATGGCTTTGCTCCTGGAATAACGGATTCTAATATCTCAGACCATCGTTGCGTCTGAAACATAGAATAACTTTCACCCTGCGCCAAAGCTTTATTCCAAAGGTCAGCCGTATTTTCACTGGTAATTCGTACGCTCTCTTCTATGGTTAGAGTAGTATTCATAATGATGTTCTTATTCGAGCATACGGCCCGTCGACTGGTCCAGGGCTACGGTGATAACCTGGTAATCCCCCATCTGTTTGATCTCAGAAGAGACTCCCAGCAGTTCATGGATGGAAGGTATCACGCTCAACTTTACGTGAAACTCAAGACACAACCGAACAACCTCATGCAAATCTTCCATAGCCAGATTAGCGTCGACAATCAGCACCTCATCCACTTTCCTGGCGGGTAAAAGGCGTTTTAAATCAGATATTTTCCCCAAATCCAATTCATTGTGTTGCTTAGGCTCTATTTTGGTAGGGTTGATGGCAATGTCATTCAGATAACCATCTTGTCCCCTCTCCCTCTGGGAGAGGTCTAGGGTGAGTGGGATTTTTATATTACTTGTGTTAATGACATTGGGGCAAACAGCTCCCAAAGGTTGATTGCCCCATTCGGGATGGCTGCTCAAAGATTGAGCCACACAGGCGGCGCTTTCCAATGAACCAACCAGAATTATGCGATCCAGATTGATCCCATGCCGGTGCAGCCAGCGTTCAAACTGAAAGAATAACCATCTCCAGCAATATAGAGCAACAAAAGAAAATATACCGAAAAAGCCGAAAACCGCGCGCGAATATCCCGAAAAATCCAACTCTCTAAACAGACCCTTAAAGAAAATAAATTGGAAGCAAATCAAAAGAAACACAATCGTCAATGATGATTTAAAAATACGAATCAACAAGGCGCCGCCGTTTAGATACTTATTCTGTTCATAAAGTTTATAAAACCATAACGAAAATAAGGTTAAAAAAGAAACCGCCAGCAGTAGATCGCTATATGCTGGCATATTGATTATTGATTGATGTTCTGCAAATGGATCTGCATTATTGGAGAAAATACCGCTGCGGAAATAAAACCAACAGGAAAACAAAAATGCCATCGGCGTCAATAAAGCGTCCATCAAGCCTAATATAACAGGACGCGCCCACCTGGCGGCTCTTTTTTGCATTCGATAGGTAAACAGGTCAATTAATAGCAAAAAGAAATTAGGGGCGCTTATGGCAATACGTCGCCATACGGTTTTGGGGCGCAAAAACAGGCGGTATAATCCTTCCATACCGCATTGCTGCATCCACTGAGGCGCCCGCTTCTCCCGGCCCGTGATCATATTGAACGCCCCGCCAATGCCGATCATAACTGAGGCGCCCAGTCGATCCCGGTTTTGGCGTATCCATTTCTCTTGCTTGGGGCATCCTAATGCTACAAACAAAACCTGCGGCTTGGCTTTTTCTATCGCTTCAATCGCTTTACGGTTTTCTTCAGCATCCTTTTCAAATCCGAATGGAGGAAAATAGGTTCCCGCCACTCTCAAACCGGGATTCTCTTTATGCAGGCATTGAGCCGCTTCTTGCGCAATGCCTTCTTCTCCCCCGAAAAAGAAGACCGACGCATCCTCTTCCACTGCGATTCTGCAAATCGCCGGAACCAGATCAACTCCGGTTATTCTCGCTTTGAGCGGCGTCTTATGCAGACGAGAAGCAAACACCACCTGCATACCATCCGCCACCACCAGATCGGCGTCCGCCAACACGCGACGGAATTCCGCATCGCGCCGGGCCAGCATGACCTGCTCAATGGCCGGGGTGATAACCTGATGCGGTTCACCGCTACGCATCATCTCACGGATGCGCTCTAACGCCTGATCCCATGAAAGGTTATCTATTTGAACGCCTAGGATTTCTACTCGATTCATAATGCACCATTTTAAGGGAGGCGTCTCTTCAATGAAAGGAATCAATGCAATATATCTATCAAATTTTTCATAGACATACCCCCTTGCCATCTCTCAGTCGCGAAGAGAAAATAGAGTACATCCTTTTAGCGATGTCTCTAACAACTCTCCATAGGCGGTTATTGAAGCAATGTATGAAGTCTGCGTAACCAGAGAATTTTGTTCTGCGCACTTTCTGCGCGACTATCAAGGTAAATGCGCCAATATCCATGGACACAATTGGAAAATTGAGCTTGCTTTCCAAGCGGAAAAACTAAATGACGATGGTCTTCTGGTGGACTTCTTTGATATTGGTTCAGCGCTCGATAAAGTTATCGAAATAATTGATCATAAAAATATTAACGACATACCTCCTTTTGACCAGATTAATCCGACTTCAGAGAATCTATCCCGTTGGTTTTTTGATCAGATCAAGCAAGTAATGCCCGATGCCGCATCGTCGCTTTACCGCGTCAAGATTTGGGAAACGCCTGACGCCTACGCATCTTATATGGAAGACCTAGTATGAAAATCGCGGAAATTTTTCGCAGCATCCAGGGTGAATCGACTTATGCCGGGCTTCCCTGTACCTTCATTCGAACGGCGGGCTGCTCTCTGCGCTGCGCCGATTGTGATACCGGCTATGCTCTAACTGAGGATTCCGGACAGGAAATCTCTATCGAATCTATCCTCAAAAGAGTCCAGGAATTAGGCGTTGACCTGGTTGAAATCACTGGCGGTGAACCTCTGGATCAAACGGAAACGCCGCAACTCTGCCAAACAATTCTCGGTCTCGGTTCCACCGTCTTGATTGAAACCAATGGATCAAAACCGATTGCCTCTCTTCCCGCATCCGTCATTAAAATCATGGATATCAAAACGCCTTCGTCACGTATGTCAGACCACAATCTTTGGAGTAATCTGGAATGCCTCACTTCGCGTGATGAAATTAAATTCGTCATCGGAACCCGCAAGGATTTTTACTGGTCGGTAGATATCTGTCGTAAGCATGATCTTTTCGGTAGATGCATCATACTTTTCTCTCCCCTGTTCAACAAAGTTAATCCCCAAGACTTGGCGCAATGGATATTACAAGACAAAATCTCCGTCCGTATGCAAATTCAGCTGCATAAATACATCTGGTCGCCCACCCAAAGAGGCGTCTGATCTAATAAAACCGCCCAAGCATAGGATGAGTCACGCCTCACCGACCTATCAAAGAACCACTTCAGAAAACAAGCAGCCTCTCCCGATCTACCAAATAATTTCTAATTCACATTATAATCATAAGCAATCCAGCATTTTTAGTATAATATACTGCCTGTAAATTCATAAAATTATCCGGATATTATTATGAACACAAAATCTCAAACAAAACCAAATGCCGTTGTCTTGCTCAGCGGTGGATTGGATTCCACTACAGCGCTTGCCATTGCCCTGGATCAGGGTTTTCAATGCCTGGCGCTCAGTTTCCGCTATGGCCAAAGGCATGATATCGAAATAACCGCTGCTCAACGTATCGCTGAATCGATGGATATTCGAGACCATCGCATCATTGATATCGACTTACGCATCTTTGGCCAGTCTGCTTTGACCGATGCTATCGATGTCCCCAAAAACAGGTCAATGGATCAAATGACTGACGCCGTCCCGGTGACATACGTCCCCGCTCGTAATATCATCTTCTTATCCTATGCTTTGGCTTTTGCTGAAGTAACCCGAAGCTATGATATTTTCATCGGCGTTAATGCTGTTGATTATAGTGGTTACCCGGACTGTCGCCATGCGTTTATTAAACAGTATGAAGAGATGGCTCGTTTAGGAACCAAAACTGGCGTTGAAGGACAACCGATTAAAATTCATACGCCGCTTATTTCTTTAACCAAGGCGGACATCATCCGTCGCGGTGCATCACTTGGAGTTAATTATGCCGACACCCACAGTTGTTACGACCCGGACCTGCAGGGTAGAGCCTGCGGATTTTGCGACAGTTGCCTCTTACGAAAAAAAGGATTCCAGGAAGCCAATGTTACCGACCCAACCATTTATTCATCGCCGGAATAATTTCAACCATCTCTATTTACCGTTTTTGTTACTAGCCGTTCTATTCTTGAATAGCGCTTGCCAGTCTCCTCCTCCACCCGACATGGTTAAAGCGACGCCCACTAAGGTTGCAACGATAAAAAATGATAACATCGATGGCAAAGACGCTGCTTATTTTGTCGATAATATAGCCGATATGTCGCGTTGGGCGCGTTCCCGGCCCTATGATTATTCCATCATGCGATCCAGCCATAATCAGGTCGATGGCCCTGAAGACGCCGATTTCTTCCATCCCAATAAATACACTATGGACGACAAGGAATGGAGCGTCCTGATAGACGAAAAAGGACCGGGCTGCATAACGCGCCTCTGGTTCTCCGAAAAAGCCAAAGGACGCCTGCGGTTCTACTTTGATAATGAGCAAGATCCACGCATCGATTTAAGTGTCGATCAATTATTCACTGGCTGGTATAAGAAATCCGCTTCCATGCTGGTCCATTCAGTAACCGATACCAGTTGCGGGCAAGTATCATACTTTCCTTTTCCATTCGCCAAACAATGCACCATCATGACCGATGCAACTGATCCCGGATTCAAATATCAGGTTAATATTCTCAAACTACCTCCTTCCGAAAAAGTAATAACTTATCCCAAAGTTCCCGATCAACGCCTGATTGACGCCTTGTCTCGCACCGATGATTTTTTCAAAACCGTTGGGTATGAGCGCTTCATGAACAAAGACAAAATGGAAGCCAACATCACTTTACAGCCGGATTCTACGGAATTGATTGCCAATCTCCCCGGCCCCGCCGCTATCGATTATCTTGAATTTCAAATCCCGAATCTCAGTATGAGTATCTTAAATAATATCGAAATGACGATCTACTGGGATGGTTTGAATATCCCCAGCGTCCAATGTACTCTACGGGAATTTTTCTGCAATATAGATTGCAACCAGAATTGGTTTTCATTACCGCTTGGGTATATACAAAAACTTAACACTCTCTACAGCCAATTCTATATGCCCTTCAAGGATAAAGCGCAAATCTTTTTGAAAAACCGCAACGACAAACCTGTTAATCTGAACCTGAAATACCATATCGATATCAATTTGAAAAAAATTACCGACGATCCCCTGCATTTATATGTCCGCTCCAATCAACGCCCCTTTTTCAATGGGAGTCTTTATCCATTAATGGAATTTGCTGGAAGCGGTAATTTTGTCGGATTAAATATGATTGCTTATTCTGATCCGATGAAGGATAAATTTTTTATTCTGGAAGGTGATGAGTATTTCTATACTGACGGTCAACAGATCCCCTTCTGGTCCGGCACGGGGATGGATAATTATTTTAATGCCGACAATCGCCTTGCCACAACTCGTTTCTTTATGTTCCCGACTCATGGTTGCACCAGTAAAGTTGCTATTTCAGAAGCCAGCGGCGCCTTTCGCACCGGATTCAATATGTACCGTTTTCATCTACTGGATGATATCCCCTTCAGGTCTTCAATTATGATGATTCAAGAAATCGGATGTCCCATAAAATTCAGTGCGCCGGATATTGAGGTCGGCAGCAGAACCATGTGCCATTTCACATGCTATTGGTATGGCAAATTACCTACGGGAGATGTTCCCCGTAGTGAAAATGTGTTTTATTATAATGTTTCGAAATCCGAAAAAGACCTCCCGACGTTAAATAGCCCTGTCATGCTTGGTTCAAAACTTTTTCTCAGAGTCGATCCGGGAGAGTGGTGGATTAATTTCGCTCCCGTTTGGGATATTGCAAATGTTAAACATTTAAAACAGGATGTTAAGTGAAAAACATCGATGCTCATTCCATAGAAACTGAAATCGCCCCTTCCCAACCTGACTGGTTGATTCAAACCATTAGATTATTAGTCGCGGTTGGATTTTTCCTTGGACTTTTTTCGGTTTGGAGCCGCTATTTCATTTTTACCGATGGAACCGTTTACGCAACCCTGGGCAAAAACCTGGCCAGCGGCTTGGGACTTCGTTATTGCGGCGGGACTCATCTCTTCTATCCACCGGGCTACCCACTCGCTATAGCGGCTTTATATTTCGTATTGCATAACGCTGAATTCGCGGCGCACTTGGTCTCATTTCTCGCTTATATGGGATCAATTATCATCACTGCCCGCCTGGCCTGGATGATGCGCCCTTCACCGGTCTTTACCATATCTGCAATCACTATAGTTATTCTTCATCCCTACTTTCTTCTCTATGCCAGTTACGTAATGTCTGAATCGCTCTTCACCTTCATTGTTCTTGCCTCATCTTATTGCGCATGGAAAATCGCCATTCAAAAGAAATCCCCGGTCTGGCTATGGTCTCTGTGGGGCGCATTAGGCGGTTACGCCTACCTGATTCGCGCTGACGGCGTCGTATATTGGCCTCTACAAGCTATTTTCATCGCAGTCGCCCTATGGCATTCATCCCGCCTTTTCTCCATTCACGCTCTAATACGCGGCTCTCTTGCAGCGATAATCTTCATCAGCGTCATGTTTCCTTACCTCAAATTAATCGCCGACCAAACCGGTCAATGGCAATTATCCACCAAAACCGCCATTCTGCTCGAATTCTCCCGTATGAAAATGAATGATGGCAGTCCTCAGGGAGAAACCCGGCAGGCCTCCCGCCTCTCTGATGATGGGAAATCTTTCACCATAGACCAGGCCAAGGATACCCTTGGCGCCTTCTTGATCAATCATCCCCACCAGGCGATTGACCGGATATTATGGAATTGGAATAGATTGCTTCATCGCCATGGATTGGTTTTTAGCTGGCTTACCATTCCTTTGTTTGGCATACTGCTCTGGATTATGCGTGGCAGGATTATAAATCTCAAATCGCTTTTTTTAATATTACACACCTCTCCCATTATATTGTTTTCTCTCTTTTACATTGATCAACGATTTATTCTTACCTTCATCCCCTTTTTTGCTCTGGCCTACGCCAGGAGCATTGGAGTGGTTTTTTAGTTGCTTGCAATCTATCTCCAAACGCAATATTCTTGTCTTCGTTCTGCCTGCGGTTTTTAATTCCATCCATATTAACGACTCCTTTGATCACTCCCCGCATGATCAATATGGCCAGAAAAGTATTTACTGCCGACCTCCCCTATGAACATAAAAAAATGGGTTGCTGGATGCAGCAAAAACTCTCTATAACCCCGACTACCCGCATTACCCATCGCAATCCCTGGGTCAGTTTCTATGCCGAAGGATGCCATAAAAGAACACCGAGCTTGGATATTTCTCTGTCGGAGCAGGAACGCCTGTCGCGCTTGATAAAGTGGTGCCGGGAAACGGGCGTCAAGTACTTAATTGTGGATGAAAGGATGACGCTGCCCTATATGCCGGAATATATTTTTCTTCTTGCAGATGATTATTCTAGAGAAGGCCTCAAACACATAAAAACTTTTGCGGATCCAAATCCCAAAATTGTCTTATATGAAATAGAACCTTTAAATTAAGCAGGGTTATCTTATATTGTGAATGAAGGATGTTGTACAGAATCAATTTCCTTTGGAAGGAGACTTTTCCTGTTCAACAAATAGCGCAATCGCTTCATCAATCGTTTCACAAACATCAATGACTTGATTTAATCGAATCACTTCGAAAGCATGAGATACTTGACCGCTTACCCCAACGCACTTCAAATTGCCGCCTAGTTCCTTAACTTCTCTATAAGTACTGATCAATAGACCGATAAAATATGAATCGATCATCAAACATGCGCTAAGTTCCAGGATAGAATTGTATTGCCGACTCAGAAATGCAACCGTCAACACTTGGCGCATTCGGTCTATTATCTCTTCTGTTAGATCCGTTTTCGTCTACATGAATTACGAAACAATCATTTTTATTTTCATGCCAGATTGCCATACTGCACCTATTAACAAAGATGTGATAATTAGATTGTACTCGGAATTACTTAAAAGTTATCATTTAAATACCAGTCTCCAATAAATACTATTAATCAACTGTTTTGTATATATTGTATGCTAATATAATATTATTCACTGAAAAGGAGAATTTTCTATCATCAAAAGCCAATCCTCACGTCAGACATTAAATTCTCCGTCTCAGTATCTCGAAACAAATCATTAAGATCAAGTGTTTCAATAGATATTTCTGCTTCACTCTTTTTCAAAAACCGCCATAAATAATAACGGCAACATTATTTCATGGTGACCCGTGAATGTATAGCCATCTCCTCCTCCCATTGTAGGGCGTTTTACCACATTAGTATTTGGCCGGTAATGTTGAATCATATCGAAATTTGCTGTGGTGAAATTATGAATCGGACCTTCCAGGTTGCGTGCTACCGTCAGCGCTTTGAGAAACACCTCAGGCAAGACTACATTGGATCCAAAATTCATCACAACGCCTCCATCACCTAGTCCCGCAATCACTTCACATATCTTATGGAAATCATTCATTGAGGTCTTGCCCAATGCCTCACCCGAAGCTTCCGGGTGATGATGAATGACATCAGTTCCTAAT